>NZ_FMAG01000010.1 GCF_900094585.1 Martinezella multihospitum | reverse complement strand
ATGTCGTTGTCGAGCCGCCCCGATCCGGAAAATTTGCAAAGCGTATGTCGCTGATCCGCAAGCGCAGCGATACCAGCATGCAGCAGTTCCAGGATGAGTGGTTGAATATGCATCCGCTTCTCGTCAAGCGGCTGCCCGGCCTTCTCGGCTATCGGCAGAACCTCGTGATCGATCGTCAAAGCGATCGCCTGAACCCGGGTGCATCGGGCTCGGACGTCCATATCGATGGTGTGGTCGAACTTTGGTTCGAAAGCGCAGAGGCGACCGAAGCAGCATTCCGATCGCCGCGTGGCGTCACCGCCATGAGCCATGCCAAGGAGTTCCTGGGCGAAATTTCCACCTACATGGTCGACGTCACCGAGATCATTCCAGAGCCCAAAGCCTGATCCTCCCAAGATCGGCTGCAACATCCCGCCGGTGCGCCGGCGGGATGCTTCCGTGGATGGCAATCAAAGGATTTTTGCCTTGGACTGGCTCTTTTACGCGGTCGCAGGAGTGGCCGTCATCATTCTCGGCTTGTCGAAAGGCGGCTTCGCCGGGATCGGGATGATCAGCACACCGATGCTGGCGCTTGTCGTCGGACCGGTCAACGCGGCCGGTTTTATCTTTCCCATCCTCATCATCCAAGATGCAGTGGCCGTCTGGATGTACAAGCGGGAATGGGACCGTCGCATCGTATCAATCATGGTTCCGGGTGCGGCGATCGGCGTCTGGCTCGCGTATGAACTGGCGTCGACGGTTCCCGAATGGATTGTGGAAATTTCTCTCGGCGTCATCTCCCTGGTCTTCGCGACCCGACAGTTGGTCATCTCGCTGCGCAATATGCAGGGTCAGCCCAGACCGCCGGCCGCGGCCCTCGGTGTTCTGAGTGGGGTAGGAGCGGGATTCACCAGCATGATCGCCCATGCCGGAACGCCGCCGTTCCAGCTCTATGTCATGCCGCAGAAACTCAGCCGCGATGCCTATATCGGCACCAGTGTCATTTTCTTCGCCCTATTGAATCTGATGAAGGTCCCGGCTTTCGCGATGCTTGGGCAGCTTAGTCCGCAGCACCTGTTGTCCGCCCTCGCTTTTGCGCCGATCGCGATCGGCTCCAGCTGGTTGGGGGTTCATCTGGTTCGGCGCGTGGACGTCGTCCGGTTCAATTTCGTCATCACGATCATCCTGATCGGCGTGAGTATCACGCTCATTATCCAGGGCCTGCTCGGGCGCCTCTAAAGCGTCGCACTATCGGTCACGCCATGCGACGTGACCGATAGCAGCGCCATCCTACTGCTGCAATGATGCCCACATCGCCTTGTCGCGCTCCGCGGTCCATACGCGAGGGGTGTCGATGCCGCGTGCCTCGTCATAGGCGCGGGCGACGTTGAATGGGAGGCAATGCTCGTAGATTGCATATTTCGCGAACTTTTCGTCGCAGGCCGCGCGGCAAGCATCCCAGGCTTCCTTGAGGCTTCCGCCGCGCGCTGCCACCATCGCGATCGGCTTGTAGGTGCTCTCGAGAAAGTCGGTGGTGCTGGCGATGGCCTTGGCAACCATGTCGTGGCCGACGAGCGCGTCGCCACGACCCGGCACGATTGACTTGGGATTATACTTGGCGATCTCCTTAAGGGTCTGCGGCCAATCGGTGAAATGCGCATCGCCGCAATAGCAGGCGGAATGATATTCGACGATATCGCCGGTAAACATCACTTCTTCATCCGGCACCCAGATAACCGAATCGCCAGCTGTGTGCGAGCGACCGAGATGCATGATCTCGACTTTACGCTTTCCGAGATAGACGGTCATCTTGCCGGAATAAGTGGTCGTCGGCCAAGTCAGGCCAGGAATTTCCTCGTGGCCTTCAAAGAGACGGGGGAAGCGACCGAATTCAGAATCCCAGTCCTCCTGGCCGCGTTCCTCGACCTGCGCGCGGGCAATGTCCGACATGATTATCTCTGTGTCGCCGAATGCCGATGCGCCGAGAACGCGGACAGCATGGTAATGGGTCAGCACGACATGCTTGATCGGCTTATCGGTTACTGAGCGAATGCATTCGACGACCTTCCTGGCCAGGCGCGGCGTGGCCTGCGCCTCGATGACCATGACACTGTCGTCGCCAATGATCACTCCCGAATTCGGATCTCCTTCTGCGGTAAAGGCGTAAAGATCCCTCCCGATCTCACTGAAAGTAACCTTCTTTTCGGTGAGATCGCCCTGCGACGCGAATTTCTTTTCCATTGGTGTTTCTCCTGACTTGCATTCCGTGCCGGCTAAAATCCCGGCCCAAGACCGGCATGCGCGCGGGTCCGCGCAAACCAAAATTCACCTGCTCGATGTCGATTGCGGCAATCGAGGAGGCTGTTGAACGAAAGAGAGACCATCGCAGCAGACAGGGCTTGAGCTCCCAACTCGCGCCGCCCAAAGCTTCGATGATCGCCCTCCCGCCGCATCGGGGAAATCGTATTTGACAAACGAATTCGCCTATAACAAACATATCGGCATTTCCGGGGAGAGGTCAAGGTCTCGGAATCGAAGCAATCAATGGGAGGTATGAATGTCCGCTCTTTTGTATGACTACTGGCGATCCTCTTCGTCTTATCGCGTTCGCATCGGGTTGAAACTGGCTGGAATTCCGTTCGAAACGAAGAGCGTGAACCTGCTGGAGGGCGAGCAGCGATCCGAGGATTATCTCGCCCTAAACCCGCAGGGCTTCGTCCCTGCCCTGCAACTCGACGGCAAGACCTTCACCCAGTCGGTGGCGATCCTCGAATATCTGCACGATAGCGGGGCGGCTCGTCTGCTGCCCGGCGACGCGGGCGCCCGCGCCCGGGTGCGGGCGCTCGCCTACGCTATTTCGATGGACATTCATCCGATCTGCAATGTCTCGGTGGCAAAGCACGCCGTCGAAGCATCTACAGGACAGATTACAACGCAGGCCTGGATGAAACACTTCATCGAGAAGGGCCTGACTGCGTTCGAGGCAATGCTCGACGATCGCGCTACCGGGCGCTTCTGCCATGGCGACGATCTTTCGATCGCCGACATTTGCCTCGTTCCTCAGGTCTACAACGCCAGCAGATGGGGGGTGGACATTGCGGTTTGGCCGCGGCTTGCTCGCATCTCCGGCGAGTTGGAGCAGCTTCCCGAAGTTGCCGCCGCACACCCCGACCATTTCAGATCCTAAGCGACGACGAGCGGTTGCAGCCGCTCCCGGCATCGTTTCAAGTATTCGATGCCGGAAAGCTGCCGTGCTGATGGTGCTCGCCAGAGCCTATTGCGGCCGAACCTGGCAAGGGCCGTCTCCGGCGACTTCGGGATCGTTCTTCCAGAAGGGAATGCCCGGATTATCGCCGGAAACCCAGCATTTGGCGGGCGCAAGGGGAAGGTTCAGCGAAGACGCGGTCTGCGGTCCATAGTGCAGCGTCGTCGTGTTCCCGGCCAGGGATGCCGCCTGAGGGGCCGTGGGGAAGCAAGGGTCAAGACCAAGCGCTGGCCCGCATTTGTCGGCCGGCGTCTGGGTGGTCAGGACGAGCCGCAGCTTGCTGCCTGGCGGTATAGACGAAAACCTTGCCGAGACGGCAAAGTCATATTTGTCGACCGCGCCTGGAACGACCGGCTTCTCGGCATCATATTTTCCATAGGGTCGCACCGGTATCCCGTTCGCATCACTCCACGAGCGATCCGGATCGTTCTCCGCAAGGCTGCCCAACAGCGTTCCCGACGAGATTTTCGTCGCCATGCCGTCGCGATCGACAACCTGAACGGTTGCGATCAATTCGAGATTCTTGGTGTTCGAGGAGGCGTAGACCGAGGCGCTGATCGGGCCTGCCAGTGTGGCGCCGTCGGGGAAGCTTTCCGAATCGAATTGCAGAACGCTGCCAGCTCCGGGTTGTGCCCAGACAATGCCGTCGCGGCTCTCGTTGCCTGGAGGCTCCTTTGACAGCGTCCTGCCGGCTGAGAGGTAGTAGCGCGTATAGGTCGCCACCGGTGGATAGGTGCCGGTATTGAACCATCGGTTGGAGATCATCTCGTGGACATGGATCGGTGCGCGGGTATCCGCCATTCCCGTTTTGGCGCCCTTCAGCCAAGTATCGTACCATTCGAGCGTGATGCGTTCGTCGCTGTTTTCGCAGTGGCCGCCTTGCCCCATAACGATCTGGTATCGCCCGGAAGCAGCCTGGTCCCTGGCCATCTGACCAAATACGGGCCGCTTCTGGCCTGCATTCTGCAGATAAGTGTAAAGTTCAAGCGAGCTCTGCGCGTAGATGTCGCCCTCGTTGCTCCACAGAAGAATCGGAACCTCGGTATCGGCGACCTTCTGCGCTAGGTTTCCGACTGTCCTTAACCGCCAGTATGTGCCGTCATAGGCACGAGGCCCGCCAGCGGTGACGTCATCCAGGAAAGCGACGCCTGTCTGCGCGGTCTTGCCGCCCATGGCATTGCCGATGACGCGCTGGAAATTCAACGTCTGTGACGGGATGCCACCGGCAAAATAGGGCTCCCTGTAGAGTTCTGCACCCATGCAATAAGGGGCCATAGCCTTGACCGGCGAGCTCGGACCGAGCTCTGCCACCGTCAGGAACTGGTTGATTCCGGCATAGGACCCCCCATTCAGACCGACAACGCCATTGGAATTCTCGAGCTGTTCAGCGGCCCATCTGACGAGCTCGGCACCGTCTTTCGCTTCACGGTCGTCGAAGAATCCGAATTCGCCGCCAGATGTGGTCGTACCCCGAATGTAGGCTGTCACGAAAATATAGCCCCGCCGGACGAAATAGTCGCCTGCGGTCGGCTCGGTATTGAGATAGGGTGTCTGTGTCAGCAACACGGGGAAGGGACCCTTTGCCCTTCCGCCCGTCGCCAAGTCAGTGGGATAGGCAATGTCGACGCGCAGCACGGTTCCATCGCTCATGCGAACGGATGATTGCTTTTCCAGTTTGACGCCATAGCCGGCCTCGCCGGGCGTCCAGGTTCCCCCGGGCCACGGAGACGCCGCAGAAGGACCTTTCTCCTCCTGCGCCGCGGCCGGCAAAACGGCCAAAGGCGCGCATCCCGCCAGAAAAAAAGCTGCTGCAATTCGTGATATGGTCGCCATTCGACGAACCAGTCCCATGTTACCGGCTGCCATTGTCATTTCGGGTTCCTCCTAATGCGTATATGACTTTGGATTTGAGCCTGAAGGTCGCTGCGGCCGCGATCGATGCGAACGCCGTTTCTTCTGAGCGAATTTTGCAAGCCATAGGAATAGACGCTCTGAAAAAGGCGGGCATCCTTCACGCTCATTGGCGATCATGTGGTAATTTTATATTCGCCAGTCGTCAACACATTCGCATTTAACGAATTTTAGGTGCGCTCAATTCCGTGCATCTTTTCAGTCGTAGTGATGTGGGGCACACTCGAACGTTGTCAGATTGAATTCGTCGTGACCGTAGAAGACGCGCGCTCCAGCAAGATCGACAATGCGGCGAATGCGCCGGTTCGAGGCATACCAGGCATCCTGGTTGCGCAGCCCCCAGCCCGGTGGTTCGAAGTCTTCGAGATTTTCTCTGAACACGCATTGGTCGGATGTGAAAAAAACGGGTCCCGTGTTCGGCAAGTCAAGCATCAAACCCATTAGGCCGTTCGCATGGCCGGGCAGCAGATGAAGGGTCATCCCCCGGAAGATCTCGACAGTCGACCCCGTCAAAGGCTGCCAGTTGTGTTCGAAGGACAGGTAGTCCGGGAGATAGTTCCCGTAGTCCTCTTTCGTTGCCACGGCATAAAACGCTTGGCGCAACTCGTCCTCATGGACGTAGATCGGGATTTTTCTACCCTCGAAATAATGAAGACCGCCGGCATGGTCGAGATGAAGATGGCTCAGAACGATTGCTTTGACGTCGTCGATGCTGTTACCCGTCAGCGCAATTGCCCGATCGAGGCGATGCTCGTCGGCGTATTCGATCCATGGGAATCCATCCGCAAAGTCCGGCCCCCAGGCTGTGGACGGATCGGGCACGGAGCCGCAATCGTAGAGAACCAGCCCGTTATCAGGATGATCGATCAGCATTGCGAACATCATCATGCGCCGGCGGTCATGGTCCGGTGTAGGGTTTGACACCGTCGACGAATTTCTTCCCCGCAGGAACCAACCTACATCTCCCTGGGTGGCTCCCAGGCGCAGAATCCATAATTTCATACGGCGATTGGACGGCTGCCTCATTTGCTCCTCCTCCTGAAGCTCAGCGAATTTTCCTCACGTCCATGACGCTATATGCAAATCGCTTCGTTCCTCAACAATTTTTCTTGAACCGCAAATATTGTCTCTGGGCGCCCGTTTAGTCGGAAGATAGTTCCAAGAATTTGGAGCTTGTGAACAGCGAACTCAAAATTCTCATGACGAATAATCGCGCGAAAACAGCATTTTAGCCGCGTCTCGGTTTGTCACGCCTCAGGGGGACACTTGTTTCGGAAGCATGCATTTGTTTGTCTATTGCTAATCAATTCGTCATGAGGTATTGCTTTTTCCCTAACTCGCTAACGAAGCGATAGCGACGAGGCAGGCTTGGAGGAGCAAGGGTTAGTGGAGGAGAGAGCAGCGGCTCGAGCAGAAGTCTCGACCGGTTGTGGCGATGATCACGCACCGGAAAATCGCGAACTCCTTCACGTTCCGGGCCACAAGACCCGAATGAAAACACCGTTTTCTGAAGTGGAGGAGGACTATGGCAGTGAACAAAAAGCTTTTTAGATCCGCAATCTTGACTAGCGCGCTGGCGCTGGCGACGGCGGCATCAGCACAGGAAATCAAGCTCGGCTTCAACGGCGATCTTTCGGCATCGCCGTCGGCCCAAAGCGGACAGGCAGGTGTTCTGGGTATCCAGGCCGCAATCGAGGACCTCAATGCCGCCGGCGGGGTGCTCGGACAGAAGCTTTCCCTCGTCGTACGAGACGACCTGTCCCAGCCGCCAAAATCAATCCAGAACATGAGCGACCTCATCGACAGCGAAAAGGTCGCCGCAGTTTTCGGCCCGACGAACTCCGGCAATGCGCTTGCCTGGAAGCATATCCCCAACCAGCGGAAGAACCCGTCTCTCGGGTGCGTCGGCTCTGCGACGGACATCACCAAGGCGATGCCGGGTGTCGACAATTACATGTACCGTGTGTCGATGGTTGACCGGGCTCAGATCGCCGGCATGGTGGCCTATGCCAAGAACCGCCCGGGAACGAAGGCAGTAGGCTTTCTGGTAGAGACGACTGGCTATGGTCAGGGCGGGCTGAAGGATCTCGAAACGCTGGCGGCTGCCAAAGGACTCAAGCCGGTGGCGACGGAAAAATTCGGCGTCAACGACACCGATATGACCTCGCAGCTCAACAAGATGAAGGCTGCCGGTGTCGATACCGTTCTCGTCTGGGCACAAGGTACGCCGATCGCCCAGCTTCTGCGCAGCATGGAAAAGATCGACTACGCGCCAGTTACGCTGACCTCATGGGCCGCCGACAACGCCAGCTTCTTCGACACGGCCGGCAAGACGCTTGCGGAGCGGCCGATCTTCATGCGCACGATCACCGAAGATCGGACGCCGGACCAGCAAAAGCTCTTCGATCGCCTCGGGCCGAATCTGAAGTCGAAGAGCGCCTTCAGCTTCGCAGCACATTGCTATGATGCGACAATGATCCTTGCTGCCGCCATCAAGCAGGCAAACGGCACAGACGGCGCGAAGCTCCATGCGGCGCTCGACGACCTTCAGACCCCGGTCAAGGGCATTATGAAGACATACGAAAAGCCCTTCACGGTCGATCAGCACGAAGCGCTGACGGCATCGGACTATCGATGGACCCATTGGAAGGACGGCAAATTAGTCACCTATACCGACGCGACCGTCGATGCTCTGAAACCTTCGGACTTTCAGGAATAAGCGCAAGCAATCGCGCCTTTCAAGTTAGACCACGTTTGGAGCAGTCATGCTGGCAACATACATACAAACTCTCGTCAGTGGCCTGGCGATCGGAGGCGTTTACGCCCTCATTTCGCTGAGCTTCAGCATTACTTTTACGACGACGAAAACCATGAACTTCGCCCAGGGGGAATTCATCTCCTTTGGCGCCTTCATCGGTGTGGCTTCACTCCTGATACTGTCGGGTCTCGCCGGGGGGCTGACGGCCGTCCCCGGTGAGGCGGCGGCAGGCTGGCGATACCCGGCAGCCGCGATTATCGCGACGGTCGTCGCCGGGCTGATGGGTGTCCTCATCTTCCTTCTTGCGGTTCGGCCTTTCGCCGGCAAGCGCGGGATGAACTGGGTGATGAGCACGATCGGCTTCGGCGTCATCTTGCAGAGCATCGGCCTTACCATTTGGGGGCCGGCCCCAGTCATGGTGCCGTCGCCATTCGGAGATCAGGTCATTCGAATCGCTGGCGCTGGCGTACGTCCTCAGGAGATTCTGGTTCTCGTCTCCGCCGTCGTGATCATGGTCGCCTTTGATCTCGTCATGCGCCGCTCGAAGATCGGCAAGGCGATGATGGCGGTTGCGCACAATCCGCAGACGGCAAGCCTCATGGGCATCAATGTCAGCGCCATGATGATCGGCGCCTTTGCTCTCTCAAGTGGCCTTGCCGGGCTTGCCGGCGTTCTCATCGCTCCGATCGCATCTGCATCGCTATTCATGGGGCTGGCCTTTGCGCTGAAGGCGTTTTCCGGCGCGATCATCGGCGGCCTGACCAACCCGCGCGGCTGCATCTATGGGGGCTTTATGCTTGGCGTTCTGGAATCCGCTGTCGGCCTTTGGCAAGCGCAGTGGAAGGAGATCGTCGTTTTCAGCCTCATCATTCTCGTTCTGGCGTTGCGTCCGCAAGGACTGTTCGGTCACGCCGCAATCGACAAGGTTTAGTTCATGCGCCATCTGATTGGAGCCATCGGCCTCGCGGTCATCCTCGCTTGCGCTGCCTCGTTGATTCAGAACGAGTTCTACCTGCGCACCCTGTTCATGATCTGCATCTATTTCCTCTGTGCCGCAGGCATGAACGTGCTTCTCGGTTTTGCCGGACAGAAATCCCTCGGCCAAGCCGGCCTGTTTGCCGCTGGCGCCTATACGGTTGCGTTGCTGACGACGCTTTACGGCTTCGGCCCCTGGACGTCGTTGTTGATCGCCTGTTTTGTCTCCGCCATCTTCGGCGTGCTGATCGCTGTGCCCTCCTTACGTGTCCGCGGCCCGAGCCTTGCCATGGTGACGCTCGCCTTTGGCATCGTTATCGAGAAGCTCGTGGCGGAAGGATCCGATATTTTCGGCGGGGCGATGGGCATCTATGCCATCCAGCCGCTGACTTTTAACGGCGTTCCCTTCACCATGCTCCAATGGGTCTGGTTCGGGCTTGCACTTTGCCTCGTCACCCACATCCTCTTGCGCAACCTGCTGAAGGGGCGCTTCGGGCGCGCCTTCCTGTCGCTCCAGGCAGACGAGATAGCGGCCGGCGCGGTCGGCGTACCGGTCTATCGCTACAAGGTTCTCGCCTTCGTTATCGCCGCCGTCACCTGCGGTCTGGCAGGTGCTCTCGTCGCGCAGCAGAACCAGTACATCAACTCGGATTTCATCAACTTCAATCTGTCCATCTTCATTCTGCTTCTGGTCCTGTTCGGCGGTAGTGGCTCGCTCTCTGGTCCACTTCTCGGATCCGTCAGCCTTGTGATCATCGGCGCTGTGTTGGCCCGCTGGACATGGGCTGAGCATTTCGTCAATGGCGCGCTGCTGCTCTTCGCACTGTTCGCCATGCCGAAGGGGCTTGCGGGCGTGATTGCCAAACTGGCAAAGCGTTCCGGCAAGAGCGTGGCAGCCAGTGAAACGCCCGCGACCTTGAACCAAAAAATTTGCCTGCCCACCACTCAAGCGGACGTGCCCGGCAGCGCGCTGATGACGATCGATTCCCTCCATAAGGCTTTCGGCGGTGTCGTCCCGGCAAAGGACATATCCGTGCGTCTTACAACCGGTCATATTCACGCGCTGATCGGGCCAAATGGGGCTGGCAAAAGCACGTTCATCAACATGTTGACCGGCATCATCAGCGTCGATCGCGGCTCCATCAAATTGCGGGATCGCGATATTACCGGCCACAAGGTCCATGATATTTGCCGGCGCGGTATTGCGCGGACGTTTCAGAACCTGCGGCTGTTCCAGGATCTGTCTGTTCGGCAAAACGTCCTGCTCGGCCAGCATTCCCGCATGAAGAACGGCTTCTTTTCGTCGCTCCTCGGTCTGCCGCTGGCAAAGCGCGAGGAGGAAAGTGCCATGAAGAAGGTGGATGACGTGCTGCGCTTCACCGGGCTTACCCAGTATGCTGAGGCGCCCGCCGGCAGTCTTGCCTATGGGCTGCAACGTCGGGTCGAACTCGCCCGAGCCCTGGCATCAGAGCCACAGCTTCTTCTTCTCGATGAACCGGCGGCTGGCCTCAATCCGCAAGAGACTGCCGAGCTCGGCCAGTTGCTGGTGCGCATCCGAGAAGAGGGTGTGACGATCCTGCTAATCGAGCACCACATGGATCTCGTCATGACCATTTCCGACCACGTCGTCGTTCTCGATTACGGCCAGAAGATCGCCGAAGGTAGCCCAGACAAAGTGCAGTCGAACCCGCGCGTCATGGAAGCCTATCTCGGTGCAGCCGTGGAAGCAGCATAGGAGAAATAGCGATGTTGGAACTCAGGAACGTCAATCTTGCCTATGGACCGATCACCGCCGTTCGCGGTGTTTCCATCAAGGTCGATCAGAGCGAAGTCGTCGCTATCGTCGGCGGCAACGGCGCCGGCAAGAGCACGCTGCTCAAAGGTATCGCGGGCCTGATGCGGGCCGACACCGGCGAAATTCATTTCGACGGCAGCGACATTACCCACGTGCCGCCGCATGCGCGTGTCGCGCGCGGGTTGGCCCTGTCTCCCGAAGGCCGACAGGTCTTCTCGGATCAAACAGTCTACGACAATCTGACCCTTGGTGCCTATTTTCGTAACCTGTCGAAAGCCGAGTTGGAGGCGGAGATCGAGCAACAGTTCAGATTGTTCCCGCGGCTTCGCGAGCGGAAGGATCAGTTGTCCGAGACGCTTTCCGGCGGGGAACAGCAGATGCTGGCGATCGCCCGTGCGCTGATGAGCAAGCCGAAGCTGCTGTTGCTCGACGAGCCGTCGCTCGGGCTTGCGCCGAAGATCATCCAGGAAATCTTCGAGATCATCGTGTCCTTGCGCAAGGCCGGCATCACGATTCTACTTGTCGAGCAGATGGCCAATCTCGCGCTAGCAATCGCCGATCGCGCTTATGTTTTGGAGACCGGACGGGTCACCATGTCGGGCACGGGACAGCAGCTCTTGCACGATCCGAAGGTACGCGCCGCTTATCTCGGTGTCACGCACAATGCCGCCTGACCGACCACCAAAAGGTCATTCGGGCGCTTCATGCAAAGCGTCTTCCAGGCGCGTCAGGAGAAGAAGAACATCACTCGCGTCGGCACCGACTGCAGCAAGAATACGTTGCTCGAATGTGATGGCGCGGGGGACGATATCGTCATAGGCATTTCGGCCAGCTGTCGTGAGCGATAAAATTTCTTCTCGCCGGTCCTCCTCGGATTCACGGCGGACAAGCCAGCGCCGCACTTCGAGCGCTCGTACAGCTCGGCTGACTTTGGTCTTGTGCATTTTCGAATGGGTGCCGATTGCTTTGGCTCCCATTTCTTCGAACTGGCCGAGCGTGGCGAGAACGCGCCATTCGGGAATTGTAAGGTCGTGATGGGGACCATAGACGGTCCTGAATTCCGCCGAAACGGCGGCCGAAATCCGGTTCAGGCGATAGGGGAGGAAATTCTCGAGTTTGAGTTTGGCCATTGTTGATAGTTACAAAATTGACAGTTACGCTCGTAACTACTGTTAGGAGGAATCGTCATGAATGTCCAGAATCCAATCTTTGATGCAACAAGCGCCCTTGGCGGTAGCGCGATCCAGACAGGTTACATGTCCGGCTTCGGCAACGGGTTCGAAACTGAAGCGCTGGCCGGCGCTCTTCCGCTTGGCCGCAACTCGCCGCAGAAATGTGCCTATGGCCTTTATGCCGAGCAGCTGAGCGGATCGCCCTTCACGGCGCCGCGCACCACCAACGAAAGGTCCTGGCTCTATCGCATCCGGCCAACGGTCGCCAATTGGGGCAGATTCGAAAAAGCCGATATCGGGCTGTGGCGGACGGCGCCGGCGCACGAGGTGGATGTGCCGATTGCTCCGATGCGCTGGTCGCCAATCCCGCTGCCGGAAGAGAAGCTGAGCTTTATCGAAGGCGTCCGCACCATCACCACGGCCGGCGATGCCGGCAGCCAGGCCGGTATGGGCACCCATGTTTATCTCGCGACCCGCTCCATGGTCGACGAATATTTCTACAATGCCGACGGCGAAATGTTGATCGTCCCCGAACACGGGGATCTGCGGCTGTGGACGGAATTCGGCATCATCGATATCGAGCCCGGCGAAATCGCCATCATCCCGCGCGGCGTGAAAATCCGTGCAGAGCTGACCAACGGACCTGCCCGTGGTTACATCTGTGAGAATTATGGCGGCGCCTTCAGCCTGCCGGAACGCGGCCCGATCGGCGCCAATTGCCTCGCCAATCCGCGCGACTTCCTGACTCCAGTCGCCGCCTACGAGGACAAGGACGTTGCCTCGAAAATGTATGTCAAATGGTCGGGTAATCTTTGGGTAACCGATATCGACCATTCGCCGCTCGACGTGGTCGCATGGCATGGAAACTATGCGCCCTATAAATATGATCTGCGACGCTTTTCGCCGGTCGGACCATTGCTTTACGACCACGCCGACCCGTCGATCTTCACGGTGCTGACCTCGCCGTCGGAAACACCCGGCACCGCGAATATCGACTTCGTGATCTTCCCGGACCGGTGGCTGGTCGCGGAAAACACCTTCCGCCCGCCCTGGTACCATATGAACGTCATGAGCGAGTTCATGGGCCTGATCTACGGCGTCTATGATGCCAAGACAGGCGGTGGCTTCGTGCCTGGTGGCATCTCGCTCCACAATACGATGCTGCCGCACGGTCCGGACATGGACGCCTTCGAAAAGGCGAGCAATGCGGAGCTCAAGCCTCACAAACTTGAAGGGACGCTCGCCTTCATGTTCGAGACTAGGTTCCCGCAGAAGGTGACCTCGTTCGCGGCCGAAATCCCGTCCTTGCAGAGCGATTACGGTCACTACGGCAAGAAGCTCACCAAGCATTTCGATCCCAACAAGCGCTGAGATTATGAATAGACTTGATCATACCCATGACCCGAAGCTGAAAAGCTGGATTGCAAGTGCCAATGAGGGATCGGACTTCCCGATCCAGAATCTTCCGATCGGTATCTTCTCCTACAAGGACGCAGAGCCGCGTGGCGGCGTCCGGATCGGCGACAAGGTTTTCGACATATTCGCAGGTTTCGCTTCGGGTCTTTTCCCGGGGCAGGCGGCGGAGGCGGCGGAAGCCGCCTCGCAGAAAACGCTAAATACGTTCCTGGGACTTGGGCAGGGAGCGCGAAGCGCCCTGCGTAACCGGCTTTCTGAACTTTTTGCCGTTGGCGCGACTGACAAAGGCAAGGTCGAGAAGTGCCTGCACGATCTCGGCGACGTTACCCTGCATGTTCCGGCACAGATCGGCGACTATACGGATTTCTACGTCGGGATCCATCATGCGACGAATGTCGGAAAGCTGTTCCGCCCCGACAATCCGCTGCTCCCGAACTACAAATATGTGCCGATCGGCTATCACGGCCGCGCATCCTCGATCCGGCCCTCCGGCGTGGCGACGCGAAGGCCGATGGGCCAGCTCAAGTCCCCTGATGCCGAGATGCCGCGGCACGCTGCAACAGAACGGCTCGATTATGAACTTGAACTTGGCGTCTGGCTCGGTCCCGGCAATGCGCAGGGCGAGCCTATCGCTATCGGCGAAGCCGCTGCGAGCGTGGCCGGATTTTGCCTGTTGAACGATTGGTCGGCGCGGGACATCCAGGCATGGGAATATCAGCCCCTCGGCCCGTTTCTCTCCAAGAGTTTCGGGAGCACCATATCTCCATGGATTATCACGCCGGAAGCTCTCGCACCCTTCCGCATTGCCCAACCCAAGCGTCCCGAGGGTGACCCGGCGCCGCTGCCCTACCTTTCCGATGAGACGGACCAGCGCGAAGGTGCTTTCGATATCGAACTGGAAGTGCTGCTCCTCACACCCACGATGCGGGACAAAGGACTGCCGCCGCACCGGTTGTCGCTGTCCAACACCCGGCACATGTATTGGACGGTGGCGCAGATGGTCACCCATCACACCGTCAACGGCTGCAACCTGCAACCGGGCGATTTCCTTGGCTCCGGCACCATATCTGCGCCGGACCGCAGCGGTTTCGGCAGCATCCTGGAAGCGACCGAAGGTGGGAAGCATCCGATTGAGCTAGTGACCGGCGAAGTAAGACGGTTCCTCGAAGATGGCGACGAGATCATCCTTCAGGCTCGCGGCCGTCGCGACGGCTATGTCACCATCGGCTTCGGCGAGTGCCGGTCGACGATCCTGCCGGCCAAGCGATAACGGCAGAGCCGGAATGAAGACCGCATTCACTACTCGCTGGTGAATGCTTTCCGTCCTTCACAACGGATAAAGACAAGATACAGGGAGATTTTATGTCGAAAGTTGCGCTGATCGGTGCGTCCGGACGAGCGGGCTCACGTATCTTGAGGGAACTGGTCGCCCGCGGGCATCATGTCACCGCCATTGCGCGCAATCCTGAAGCAATCGCAGAGATTGACGGCGTTGCGAAGGTTGCCGGCGACATCGTTGACGAGGATGCGCTCGCCACCATTCTTGCGGGACACGATGCTGTCATCAGCGCCGTCAAATTCGTTGCCAGCGATCCGCACAGGCTCGTCGGCGCGGTGCGAAAATCCGGGGTGCGCCGCTATCTCGTCGTTGGTGGCGCGGGCAGCCTGGAAGTCTCGCCGGGCGTGATGCTGATCGATACCCCCTCGTTTCCGGAAGCATTCAAGGCGGAAGCCGCGAAAGGCAGCCAGTTTCTCGACTACCTCAAGGCCGTCGACGACCTCGACTGGACCTTCCTGTCGCCATCGGCGCTGTTCGTTCCCGGTGAGAAGACGGGGAAATTCCGCATCGGCAGCAATACTCTTCTTTCGTCAAGCGACGGCAGCAAGATCTCGTTTGAAGATTATGCCATTGCCCTTGTCGACGAGCTCGAAAATCCCAAACACGTCAAGCAGCGCTTTACCGTAGGCTATTGACCGCTCCTGGGCTTAGTTACACCGCTGTCGACCTCTTGCTCACAGGCGGCCTTGCCCGCCGGTGAGCTTTTCTTTTGAAGCGGGAGTGCGACCTACAGGGCCAGCGACGGCCGGTGAAGCGGCAGGCCGGGGCAGGGCATCTCGACCAGTTCGACCGCGGAATTTTCGACTTCAGTGATGATCGCCGTCGATGTGTTGCCGACGAAGGCGATGTTTGTCGTCCGCACCCCGTTCGTCTTCACGACATCGACCAGCTTTCCACTTCGGTCGAGAACCGATATTCCGCCCTGGCCATACACGGTGCAGTACAGCCTTCCATCGGCGCCGAAGGCCATGCCGTCAGGCCCGGACCAATCCGGATAGTCGCCCGGCTGATACACGTTTCCGAAGAGGCTGCGGGCCGGATCGGCTTCGCTAAGATCGTAGCGGTACACATTGCCGGACAGGGTCTCGTTCACATAAAGAAATCCGTCGGCATCGAATGCAAGCCCGTTGGCGAAGATCATACCGGCGTCGATCGTTCGAAGGATCGTTCCCGCGACCGGGTCGATCTCGAAAATGCATCCTTCGTAATCGAAGCCGCGATAGCCCGGATCGATGGAGATGCCGGTGATATACTTGGTGTCGAGCACGCCTGAATCGGTCAGGTAGAGCAGACCGTTCGGCCCGAAGCGCAGATCGTTCGCCCAAAGAAAGCGCTTGGTCGGATGGGTGATCTTGCGGACGATTTCACCGCTTCCGTCATAGCAGATCACCGCACCGTGTCTCGCTTCGGCGACCCAAAGCCGATCGTCGCCATCGATCGTCATCCCGTTGGGCCGACCGCCGACGTTGATCGTCGGGACGATGCCGTCTACGACGCTGACCCGCGAGACGCAAGCACGGCCCTCGGCCATCTCGACCGCCCAGAAGGTACCGTCCGATTTGACGACCGGTCCTTCGCCCTCGATGATGCCCGTTGCTATCACTTTGTTCATATAATTTCTCCTCCTTTAAACCCGAATTCAGCGCGGCGGCAGGATCACGAGTTCGTCGACCTGGAAGCCCGCGACGATACCGATGGTCGTGCTGCTCTCAACCAGACCGGCGGCCGTCGCGGAATCGGCCTCGTTTTCCGTCCAGATTTCCATGACGAGATCGACGATCTGCTCACCAGCCGAAATGGACTGATCGACCACGACATCCCGGGCAATGATCGGATTTATGCGATACTGCCAGTTTGCCCCCGACGTCCCGAACTCTGCCTGTATCCGAGTGGTGAGATCATTCGCATCGCTTGCATGACAATGAAGAAGATAAAGAAGCTTTACGGGCAAGGCGGTGTTACGTCCGAAGATGTTGAAGTCGGCCGCCTGCTGGATCAGCAATGTGACGTCGCTCAGAAAGCCGCGCAGATCGACGATGCAGGCGTCCTGTTCAGGCGAGGCCATGGAGACTTTCATGGATTCGACATCATCGAAATAGAGCTGCGATATCCCGTCCACGCGGTGCAACTCCGTCTCGGTGTTCGATGCCAGCCGCTTGCGGACATGATTCTGCGAATAGGCACGGAGACCATCGATCTTTACGACAAGTGACGCATGGACATTTCGCCAATGCGCCGTGAACGTCTCGAAGTCGACGCCGTCGCGGTTGCGTATCAAGCCACTGCGGATAATCATTGCTCTTCCTCTGAAACGTGCCGCCAGACAACGTGTTGGCGGATATGATTTTGACCATGCCGAGCGGCGACCACCGCCCGGCACGGCTGGCTCGGTATTATCGAATCGCCTTCATCAATTCGTCCTGCGTCAGCAACGACGTGAAGTCCGCATCCGGGGGCGCGTTCTCGTCGCACTTCGGATCCTGCGACTTGAAGCTGTCGACATAGGTGAGAGGCACCAGATTTGTCGTCTCGTCGAGCTTCGTGCCTTCGAACGCCGCGAGGCCCTGGCGTAGCGCGAAGCGGACGATGGTGCTCGTGCTGTCGAGAGACATGTACCGCCAGCCTTTGCCCGCGGCCTTGTCGGCAAGATACTTGCAGTTGATGTCGTTCTGGCTGGCAAGGACCGTTTGCGCCGGCACCGGCAATCCTACCTGCTGGAAGGCCTTGATGCCCGCCAATGAGATGACGCCATAGTCCGACATGACGACGTCAATCTGCGGATATTTGGCGATCAGTCCCGCCACGACCTTCTGCGCATCGGCCGGGTTCCAGTTGGTGACGACATAATTCTCGTCGAGCAGCTTGAGATCGGGGTAATCCTTGATGCCATCGCGAATGCCTTCCATGATGGCCTGCGAGGTTGCAGCGCCCGGAAAGCCGCCAAGGAAGACGACATTGCCTTTCTTGACGTTCGTTCCGGCCCAACGGGCCATCTCCTTGCCGACCTCGGTCATCTCCTGATGTGGATTGGCAGTATAATCCACACCCGGCGTACCGGTGAGCTTCGCGTTGTAGGGCACGACGACCGCGCCGGCCTGCATCGCAGCGCGATAGGCTGGGAGCGCTGCGTCGCCGAAATCGGCAAAGGTCATGATAATATCATAGCCCTGCGCGACGAAGCTGTTGATGTCGCTATTGTATTTCTGCGCATCGCCACCGGCGTCGGAATAGACGGTCCGCTTAATGTTCGGGCACTTGCTCGCCTCGTCCTTCATCTCGGCAAAGGCAATCTTTCGCCAGGTGTTGCCGCCATAGCCGTCGATCATGGCAACGCTCGCGGGCTTTTCGCCGCAGATCGTCGAGATGTCGGCGCCCTTGCCTAGCTTGGCGAAATCCGCGGAAAACGCCGATGTCGAGATCGCCGCTACCGCAGCACCGGCAAGCAGGGCAGGTTTCAGAAACTTTTGTCGTGACATGATTTACTCCTCCCATGCGACGTCGGGTTCAACGCATCGGCCGTCGCGTCCGATGCCATATTCGTCGGCTGGCATCCTCCCGATGCCAGCCTGAAGCGGAAGCGGCGCCGCCGGCGCGCCGGGCAGCTGTCCTAGCGGATCGCGAGAACGTTGCCCGGAGAACCGACACCGCCAAGCTTGTTCAGCGGTGCCGCGGTAATCATGAATTCGTAGCGCCGGTCCTGGGCACAGGCCTTGGCCAGCCCGTCGACGGCCCACATCTCGCCGAGCGCAAAGCCAAGCAGCGGGATCAATCGGAAATGCAGATATTTGTCGACCTCGAATTCGTGCGGCCAAGCCTCGACAGCTGGGCAGTCGGAGGTGACAGCGGAAAAATGGCTGTTCCACAGATACTCCGCCATGTCCTCGCCACCGGCGAGGCCCGGCGTCTTCGGAGTACCCTCGGCCATCGCCACACGCGTTGCCCCATCAGCCTGTTCGTACCAGCCGATCCAGCCGGTGCGTACGATCAAGATATCGCCGACCTCGTAGCGGATGCCCGCCCATTCGCGGGTGGCTTCGAGCTCGGCCACCGTGAAATCCTGGCGCTTGCTACAATCGACGGGACGCCCCTGTTCGGCAAGATAGGCCGCGACATCGAGAAGAACGCCTCGGCCGACAATGCCCTTACGGGCATAGTGATGGATTCCGTTGTGGGCTCCGCCCTCGACCGACAGCTGCTCGCGTGTGCGGCCATTGTAGGAACCGTATTTCGGATGCTCGATATGGGAAAGCGCGTCCCATTGCGTCGATGCCTGTGTCGAGAAGTTGTCGTAGCAATCATCGAAGCCAACGCCCTCGATCGGGAACGGATGATGCTCCAGTGCGTGCCGCCCGAAGAGCGGCGGGTCTGGCTTCTCGAGATGCCAATTGAGCGAGAAGGTCTCGCAGCTCTTGATCGAATCCCTGGCGCGGCGAACCTGCTCTTCGCCGAGCAGGTTCAGCGAGCCGAGTTCATCGTCATCGCCCCAGACACCCCACGCAGAGCGTGGGGGCTTGGAGGGATCGACCGGCAATTCGTGATATTTCGGTAGGGTCATTTCAAAGCCTGTCTTGCGTTGTTCGGTCCGGAAACGACTTCCGCTTGATCAATGTTTGAAGAGTTCAATCAGCTTCTCACGCGGCAGCGAGGAACCGAGGTCGGCATCCGGCGGAGCGTTCTTGTCGCACAGAGGATCAAGCCCGGCTTCCGTGTCGGAGAAGGTGTAGGCGACCGCAGCGCGGGGTTCGTTGTTCTCCGTGCCCTGGAACTTGGCGAGTGCTGCTCTCAATGCGAAACGGATATCTGCCGTGTTGCCGCTGACGGCAAACTGCTTCCATGCCTTGCCGGCGGCCTTCTGGTCGATGAACTTGCAACTATATTCGTTATTGGTGCCCGGATAGGCCATGGCAGGGACGGCAAGGCCGGCCTGCTCGAAAGCCTTGACCGCCGCCAGGCTGCTCTGTCCGTAATCGGCACCGATGGCGTCGATCTTGGGGTAGCGCGCGATCAATCCTGTTACGGCGCGCTGAGCGTCTGCCGGGTTCCAGTTCGTGACGATGAAATTCTCGTCCAGCAGCTTGATGTTCGGATAGGCCTTTAGCCCCTCCTTGTAACCCTCGAAATAGGCGGTCGAAGAAGCTGCGCCGGGGATGCCGCCGAGGAAGACTGTGTTGCCTTTCTTAACCGTCTTGCCGACCCAGTCACCGAACATCTTTCCCTCGGTGAAGGCGTCCTCATAGGTATTGACGGAATAATCAACGCCGATTTCGCCGCCCAGATTGTTGAAATAGGGCGCCATGATCACGCCGGCCTTGGTTGCTTCCCGATAGGCGGGGATGGCCGCATCGCCGAAATCCGTGAACGCGATGATGATATCAAAGCCCTGAGCCGTGTAAGCGTTGATTGCCGAATTGTAAGCCTGTGCGTCGCCGCCAGCATCCGTGTATTGGACCTCGGTGATGTTCTTACACTTGGAGGCTTCGTCGCGAAGTTCGGCAAGCGAGGTCTTGCGCCAGGTGTCGCCGCCTTGGCCGTCGATCATCGCGACGCGGGTCGGCTTGGTGCCGCACATCTTGGTAATGTCTGCATGCTTGTTCGTGTAGACGAAGTCGGCAGCGTGGGCCGTCGCCGCCAAAGTGCAGATCGCAGTGGCGGATGCCAGCAAGCGACATAGAAGTTTCATGGCCATGTAGTCCTCCCTCATATTCGGCAAGCATCCGTATTGTTCTGGATATTGCCGGCTCCTCTGAACTGATCGCGCAGACGTTCGCGGGCGGCGGGCAAACCATCGCTGGCCCGGAAACACCCGACAAAGCGCCGGCCGTGGAATGGATGCAGTCGATTCGTCGCCCGGCTCTTTGACGTTCGGGCGTTACGTCATTTCAGGCGCAACAATCCCGGGACATGCCGAATGGTCACGGCCAGGATGATAGCAAGTGCCTGAACCAGAAGCTGGACGGCCGTGCCCGCGCCGAGCGCTAGGACCATCTGGCCCAGTTGCACCATGAACAGTGCCGCCACGCCGCTCGCAACGACGCTTCCGCGGCCACCGGTGAACGGCGTCCCTCCGACGACGACCGCGGCGATCGCCGGCAGGAGGTAGTCGTTGCCTGCTGTCTGGGATGCCGAACCGATGAAGCCGGTGAACAACATGCCGGCCACGGAGAAGCAGACCGCCGCGATGCCATAGGTCGCGACCTGATATCGCAGAATTGGGATACCTGCCGCTGCCGCCGCGGCAGGATTGGCACCTACCGCCACAAAGCGGCGACCGAATGCGGTTCGTTTGGTTGCAAAGCTGATGAAAGCGATGAACAGCAGGGCCAGGATCAAGGTCATCGGCATGCCGAACACGGTCTGGTGGGAGAAGGTCGCCAGTGCCGCAGGAGCAGCCATCGGGCTGCCCCCAGACAATGTCCGTACCGCGCCGAGCAGGATGGCATTCGTCGCCAGGGTAACCACGATGGGCGTGATATTAACCTTCGACACCAACAATCCGTTCAGAACGCCGAACAGATAGGCCAGTACAAGGGTAATCGGCGCGGCAAGCAACAGGGATCCCGTCATGAAGCCCAGCTTGGCGAGCAGGAGGCCCGAAATCGTCATCATGCCCGCGAGCGACATATCAAGGCCACGCTGCTGGATGACGATCGTCTGTCCCGCAGCGACGATTGCGAGAATACCCGCGAAGGGCAGCATCGAGTAGATCGAGGCTGCGCGCACCGTTCCCGGAGCAAGAATGGCGCTAGCCGCGAAGATCGCTACCGTGCCGACCCAAATCCATACGAATTCATGGCTGGTGAGCTCGCGAACTTTCGTGCCGATGCGCTCCGCAGAGGTCATTGTTGCTTTTTCCATATATGTGCTGCTCATGCCGCAATCACCTTCTGCCTGCTCTTCGAGAAAAGTGCTACTGCTGCAAGAATGAGGCCTCCGAGGAGGTAGGACTGCCACGCTTGGTCAAGGCTGAGGAACGAGGTCACCGCGTTGATCTGCGTAATGAAGATCGCGCCGAGCAATGCGCCGATGAACGAACCGCGTCCTCCGAACAGGCTCGCCCCGCCGATCACCACCGCGGCAATAGAAGACAGCGTGTAGCCGAGGCCGGAGCGAGGATCGCCGATACCGACCTGCTGCATCATCGTGATGGCGGCGATACCGGCAAGCACGGAGCATCCGACATAGGCAAGGAACCGCATCTTCTGCGGGCTCACGCCGGCGACACGCGCTGCCTCCGGCCGCGACCCGAGACCGCGAATGGAAACGCCGACGGCAAACCTGTAGAGGCAGAACTCCAGGAGCAGGGCGAGTGCCACCGCCGCCAGGAAGGTAATCGGAACGAAGCCAAGCCGGGTGGAAAGCGTCGATAGAATGGCACCGTCGATCATGCCGCCGGGAACGGGGCGCAACAGAAGCGCGACCGCCTGGACGGCCATGAAGGTGGACAGCGTAGCGATCATCGGATGAAGCTTCAGAGGCTCGACGAGCACCCAGTTGATGACACCTACCAAGGCGGCCACCGCGATAACCAGCACCCAGCCGGCAAGCTGCATTTCGATCGGCATTCCCTTGATCAGGAAAAACGAGGCCACGACCTGAGACAGCCCCATCAGCGGTCCGACCGAAAGATCAATCCCTCCGACCAGCATCAGCAGTTGCTGGCCATAGGCAACGAGGGCAAGCGTGGCCACCAGCGTCATCATCCCCGACAAACTTCGCGGGGAAATATAGAAGGGGTTCCAGAATGCCGCGGCCGTGCCGAGAATAAGGATCGCGGCTGCGACCATCACAAGCGGCGCCGCATCGCCTGCGGCCCATTTCCAGAATGCGTTCGCCTGGCGATGCACCTTGTCACGCTGGGTGGTCGACTTGAGGACGGCAGACGTGATGTTGTCTTCGCTGACGTTGTCGCCCGTCAATGTCTTGACGATCTGGCCGCGCGAAAAGATCGCCACGCGATCGCTCAGCCCGGCAACTTCCTGTGCGTCGGAAGAGACCACGATTATCGCAACGCCCTTGGCAGCCGTATCGCGTAGGATCTTGTAGATCTCGGCGCGCGCGCCGACATCGACGCCCTGTGTCGGCTCGTCGACCAGAAGCACAGACGGGTTGGAGGCAAGAACGCTGGCCAGCACCACCTTTTGCTGATTGCCGCCCGAGAGCGAGCGGATCGGCGTCTCGATGCTGGGCGTCTTTACCGCAAAGCGATGGACCGCCTGCCGGGCGCGGCTTTCTTCCGAGCCGAGATTAACGACGCCACCGATGATATCGGCGGCAGGGCTGCGCGCGGAGAAGTTTTCCCGAACGCTCAATTCCGCGAAAATGCCTTCGCGGTGGCGATCTCCGGGCAGGTAGGAAACGCCAGCGTTCATCGCATCCTTGGATGTTGCGATCGAAACTTCCTTGCCCGAGAGGGAGACATCGCCGTGGCCCTTGGTCAATCCGGCAAGCGCGCGCATGAATTCCCGCTGTCCGTTCGCGTCGATCCCGGCAAGACCGAGGATTTCGCCGCGCCGAACATTAAGCGTCACATGCGAAAAGCCGGGACCGGAGAAATTCTGGATGTCGAGAATAACCTCGCCGACGCCGCTACCGGCCTTTTCAGGAAAAGTCCGGTCGAGAGACGTGCCGACGATCAGCGAAACGATCTTGTCTTCGGAGAGCGTCGCCGCATTATAGGTCCCCTGACCTTCGCCGTCGCGCAGTACGGTCAGGCGGTCTGCTATGGCTTGCACCTCGCGAATGCGGTGAGAGATATAGATGACGGAAGCGCCGCGCGTCGTCACTTCCCGGATTCTGGCGAAGAGGCGGCTGACATCTTCGGCCGCGAGATGCTCGGTCGGCTCGTCGAGGACCAGCACCTTGGGTTCGCAAGCCAGCGCCTTGACGATCTCGACGATAAACCGGTGTTCCGGATTGAGTGTGGCAACATGATCGCGAACATCGATCGTGACGTCGCTGCTCCAGCGGCTCAAAAGCTGTCTTGCCCAGCGCACCAGCGAGGACAAAGGCGGCCGCTTCGATTCGGGCAGGCCGAGATAGAGATTTTCCGCGACTGTCAGATCCGGCATCAACGACGGCTCCTGCCGCACGATGGCCAGGCCGAGGTCGCGGGCAAGCTGCGGATTGCCGCGGACTTCCTCGCCGGCGATCTTGACGACACCGGCCTCCGCAGACAGCGCGCCAGACGCCACGCTCATCAACGTCGACTTGCCAGCTCCATTCTCGCCGACAAGGCCGTGGACTTCTCCCGCCTGGACATCGAAGGTAATCTCATGAAGAGCCCGGACGCCGGGGAAGACCTTGCAGACACCCGACATTTCAAGAAGGAGGCTGTTATGTTTCGACATGATAGCCATCCTCCGGCACAACCATGACGAAAACGAACTCCTCGAATTTCAGGCAAAGCTGTGCAAACGCACGAATAGGCGCAATCGTGGACACGCTGTCTCCTCCAAACTTTTACGGCGACAATAGCCGCCGTCCTCCTAACAGCAGCGTACTCCCGATACGCTTGACCTCACGGCAAAAAAAGGTCCTTGGCTGTCGCGACATATTCTTTGATAACGAAGAGATTTGTCAATATAATATTTTATCTCGAACTCGCATACCGCCAAACAGCGGAAAAACTTGCCACGACAGTGGCAAGTCGAGAAAAATTTAACACAACCAGAAGGCGTTTAAGGAAAGAGGAGAAGCTCAAAATTCCTAGACGGAAAAAACGCAAAATCAATTGGATAGAAAGAGCTGTGTTTCCTTAGTAGACGCGCTGAGCGTCCTTGGGTGCCTTTATTGATCGCCCGTCGCGCGCATTTCCTATCCCCCGGTATATCGGGAAGAGCTCAAAGCTAAAACGATTAGAAGAAAGGAGTTACATCATTCACGTCGGTGCAGGTTCTTGCAGCTACTTGTCTATTGGCCCGAAAATGCGGTAGAAAAATTTTGCCATAACCGAATTCATTCGTTAGAAGGCAACGCTGCCAGCAAATTGAAACTGGTATTGATTGACATACGGGGAGGAGAAACTCGTGTTATTAGAGAATCGCATTGCATTCATCACGGGCGCAGGCCAGGGCAACGGCGCCGCCATCGCCCTTGGGCTGGCGGCTGAAGGCGCTCGCGTTATTGCGACAGACATCAATGGCGATGCCGCGTCTGCGACGGCGGCACAGATCAAGGAACGTGGCGGCGAGGCTTGGTCCTTCGCGCTCGATGTTACCGATGCGGCCGGATGCATGGAATTGGCCCGTGAAATATCCGCTTCCATCGGAGACGTTTCCGTCTTGGTGAATAATGCTGGCATCTGCCCACGCAACACGATCGACAGCCCTGATCTTCGGGCCTCCTGGGATGCCGCGATGAAAGTGAATCTGGAAGGCACGCTCAATGTGTCTCTGGCTTTTGTTGGAGCGCTACGTGCCACCAAAGGGTCGATCATCAACATGGCTTCTATTGCCTCGTTCGTTTCGACCGCGACCTCGGTCAGCTATTCGACCTCCAAGGCTGCCGTGCGCATGTTCACCCAGAACCTCGCCCAAGAGCTTGCCAAAGATGGAGTCCGTGTAAACGCGATCGCGCCGGGAACCTTTGCTACACCAATGACGGCGGCAACCCGCAACAATCCCGAGCGCTCCGCAAAGTTTCTGGCACGCATTCCTATGGGGCGATACGGCGAGCCGGAAGAACTGGTCGGTCCTACCCTCTTTCTGGCATCGAGCATGTCCAGCTACATGACTGGTGCAACGATCGTCGTGGACGGCGGCTATTTGGCCGTTTGAGCCGGGTTGCAGCTCAGGGTCAATGGTTGCGGGACCGCACCCACCGACCGTTCCCAGGAATGCATCGCGTAAGGGAGGTTTGCCGTGCTGAAGCGAATGACATTGTTGGCGAAGAGGGAAGATCTGAGCATCGAGGCCTTTCGGACCCATTGGGCTGGAAACCACGCGCAGCTCGCCCTTTCGCTACCGGGCGTATGCAAATACAGCCAGAACCGGATCGATGAAGAACTGCTGACGATACCGCAGGGTGGCGCATTCAATGCGCAAGGTATCGTCGAACTTTATTTCACTGATGCAGAAACGATGAAGACTGCCCAAGCGTCCGACACGGGCAATGTCATGATACCCGACGATGAGCTGCTGTTCCTGAAAGGTTGGTCGTTGAATATCGTGGAGGTGGACGGGCCGAACGACGGTGTCGGAGCGAAGGTGATGATCCCTCTCGCGGCCCGTGAGACATTGACCACAGAACAGGTTGTGGATGCCCTCACCGATGCAGCCCGAGCCGCAGGCGCTACCGCCATCTCGCTCAACCATGTCACGACGAGCCATGCGCGCCCGCGTCTGTGGTCGGAGCCGGTGGCACCAACCATGATTTTCGTCGCTTGGTTCGAAAGCTCGAACCATGCGCGCGGCGCCTTCAATCCTGGTTCTTCCCTTCATGATGCGGTGAGGGGCGTCTCCAGACTTGCGTCGGTCTACCTTTGTGATCCGCTGACAATTCTCTAGTCGGAAGACCAAATCCAGCAAAGCCGGGCTGCGCCGCGACGGTCGTCGCGACGCAGAGGCAGAAGGCAGAAGGCAGAAGCTGGAGCTCAAGCCTTCCGCTTGGCAAGACTGGAAGAGGGCGGCAGGATCGATCGCAGCAGTGCCAAGCATCCTGACAGGGCACAAAGCGCGCAGATGCCGGTCCAGCCGAATAGGTTCCAGGCAAAACCGCCCACTGTGGCGCCGACGGACATGCCGATCATCGCGGCACTCATGAGGAGGCCGTTTAGGCGGCTGCGCGCTGCAGGATCAATTGAGGTGACGATCGACTGGTGCGAGACCAATCCTGCCATGACACCGAGATCGAAAAGAACGGTAGAGACAATTAGAACCGGCAAAGACTGCGGGAACACCAGCAGAAGTAGAAAGGCGACGATAACAAGCGTAGCACCTATCCGTATCGCTGCGCTCGGTCCTCTGCTATCGGCGAGCCGGCCGAAAAGCGGCGCGCCCAGAGCTCCCGCAGCTCCGGCAAGTCCGAACTCACCCGCGGCCGCAGGCCCGAGGTGAAATGGAGCGCCCGCAAGCATCAGAGCGAGCACGGACCAGAATGCGCCAAGCGGGGCAGCCAGAAACGCTTGTGTGAGAAGCGATTTTCTTAAGACCGCGTGCTTGCGGAACAGAACGACAAGACTCTTGAGCAGGCTTGCATAGGATCCACTCACTGTGGCCGGCTGATACGGCAACCATCGCCAAACAGCCAGCGCGACCAAGGCGACTGCGACCGCTGCGATCTCATAGATGGCGCGCCATCCAAAAGCCGATCCGATCACGCCGCTAACGGTCCGCGACAAAAGAATTCCGCAGAGCAATCCCGTGGTAACGACGCCGATCGTGTGGCCGCGCCGCTCTTCCGTCGCAAGATGGGCCGCCATCGGCACAAAGTCCTGCCCCAGGCTGCCAAGTATTCCGAGTGCGAGGCTTGCTATCAGCAGGACGGAGAGGGCAGGGGAGACTGCGGCAATCGTCAATGTGATGACAAGCAAGGTCGACTTCACAAGTACTAGGCGCTTTCGTTCGACAAAGTCGCCAAGGGGAGCCAGCAAGAGCATGCCTACGGCATAGCCTGCCTGCGCGACGGCCGGAACCCAGATCATCTGCTCTGATGTTGCACCAAGCGACTGACGAATGAGCGGCAATATCGGCTGGCTGTAATAGACGCTTGCAACGCCGACACCGGCGCCAGCTGCGAGAAGCATGATGACAGCTCGGCCTGCCGGCTGCGCCTCATCGATTGTCTCAAGTTCGGATTGGCGCGACAGCGCTTGTACTTGTGCCGACATGGATTTCCCCTTTTTCGGTCGAAACCCTCCCTGGTGCCGTTTTATTGTCGATCAAGATCGTGATAAAGTCCTTCAACTTCGCAACTAAGACGACCTGGAGTCGTCAATTTGGAACCATATGATCACTGAAGACCACCTGAAAGGTATCTCCATTTTCGTACAGTCTGCCGATGCGGGCGGCTTTACACAGGCGGCGTTGCGGCTCGGACTTTCGAAATCGGGGGTAGCGAAGACCGTCATGCGGCTTGAGGAGCGCCTTGGCGTGCGTCTCTTCAACCGAACGACACGGCGGTTCGCTTTGACCGCCGACGGGCAGGCATTTTACGAGACGTGCTCGCGAATTCTCGGTGAATTGGAAGGTGCCCAGGATGCCCTGTCGTCCCATCACCTCAGTCCGAGGGGCCTGCTGAGGATCGATCTACCCGTCGTCTTCGGTCGACGCTGGCTCTTGCCCGTCATTCTGGAGATTGCCGCGCGCCATCACGACCTATCGCTTGAAATCAAGTTTACAGACCGTCGCATCGATCCCGTTGATGACGCCGTCGATCTTGTGGTTCGGATTGGAGATCTCGAGGACAGTTCAACGTTGATTGCCAGGCAGCTGGGTATCCAGCAGTCGATCCTCTGTGCCTCACCGGACTATATCCGTCGATATGGATCGCCACAATCGATCGATGACCTCTCTCGTCACGACTGCATCGTCTTTGCCAGTGGGCGGCAGCCGCTGCCATGGTGGTTCGCCGACCCAAACGGAGGCATGATTGCCCTGCCGGTTTCCGGGCGAATAACCACCAACGATTCCGACGCCATCTGTGAGGCAGCAATCGCAGGGCAGGGAATAGTTCAACTCGCGACATGGTTGATTGCCGACCATGTGAGGGAAGGCCGGCTATGTCAGGTTCTTCCCCAGATCCAGACCCGGGGCTTCCCGATCCACGCGATCTGGCCGAGATCACGTCTGACAGCTCCGAAAGTCCGGGTCGTCATCGACGAGCTCGTGTCGAGGTTCCTGCCCGAACCGCCCTGGAATAAGAACTAAGGGGCAGCAATCTCGCGCTCGGATCGGATCAGCCAGCCCCTTTCGGCACTATCGGCGATACACGGGCACCAGCCCTCCGCAGTGTCATCATCCGGCTCGATGCTTCGCTGCTTGGGCGGGTTTGGGCCGCGATATGGCGAGAGAGGTAACGTTCAAGAATAACACATGCCCTTCGGATGGTCTCAACCATGACGAAGTAAACGACAGCTGCCCACAGATATACCTGGAATTCGAACGACCGTGAGAACACAAGCTTGGTTACCTGCATGAAATCTGGAACCGTCACGACGCTGGCAAGCGCTGAAGCCTTGAGAGAGAAGATCAGCTCATTGCTCAAGGGCCGGACCGCCATAATCGCCGCTTGCGGGAAGATTACCTTCACGAAGGTCACGATCGGTCCAAGGCCAAGTGATTTTGCGGCCTCCTTCTGCCCCCTCGGGACCGAAGTAATCGCGCCCCGGACGATTTCAGCCTGGTAAGCGGTGGTGTTCAAAGTGAAGACGAGCACGGCGCAGTTATAGCCATCGCGAAAGAACCACCACAGACCAAGAGCCGACAGTTCGTCGCGGATTTGGCTGGCGCCATAGTAGACGAGAAAGAGCTGACCGAGCAGAGGCGTCCCCCGAAACAGCACAATGTACAGCTTCACCAGCCACCGGGTGATTGTTAAACGGCTGTCGCGCGCCAAAGCCAGCGGCACGCTGAGCATAAAGCCGATGATTGCCGAGGTGAAGACAAGTTGCAAGGTGACGAACAGGCCACCAAGGAGGCGAGGTGCATAGGTGCCGAAGAGCTCGAAGTTCATGTTCGGCCTCCAACGTAACCGCGGTTCGCCCTGGCTTCCATCCGGGAGATCGCGCCAGATGAGAGGAGTGAGACGGCCAGGTAGATCAGGCAGGTGATTGCAAAGAAGAACAGTGGTTCCTTGGTGCTAGCGACCGCCAACTGAGTTTGGCGCATCAGGTCGTTGAGCGAGATGACCGAGACGAGGGCCGTATCCTTCAAAAGGACGAACCATAGATTGCCAAGGCCCGGGAGAACCAGACGCCACAGCTGGGGGAGGATCACGCTCAGAAAGGTGCGCCCGCGCGATAGGCCAAGCGCTGCAGCAGCCTCACGCTGGCCACGTGGAATGGCGCGGAGACCAGCGACGAAGATTTCCGAGGAGAAAGACGCGAACACGATCCCGAGCGCAATGATGCCGGCGAGAAACCCACTGATTTCACCGATTTCATGCCCGGTGACGAGGCGAGACAGGTACTGAAGAGCCTGCTGGCCACCGAAATAGATAATGAACAGTGTCAGCAGTTCAGGCAGAGAGCGAAACACTGTAGTGAAGAGGACCGCGATCTTGGCTAGCCAGACATTGCCGCCGTTGATCAGCAAGGCAAGGAGGAGGCCGGATGCCAGCCCGATCGGAAGGGTTGTCAGGGCAAGCCTGATCGTCAGCCACAAGCCCTTCAGCAATTGCCAGCCCCAGCCGTCAGGGGAAAGTAGATCGCTCAATTTCGCAACACCGTCTTAGCAGATTGGACTGCGAACCCCGGATTTCCGGGGCCCGATTTCTTGGCCTATGACGTGCTCAGTAGATCGAGAACGGGAAATATTTCGCGTTGATCTTCTGATAGGTGCCGTCCGCGAGGATCGCTTTCAGTGCGACATTGAACTTGTCCTTCAGCGCCTCGTCCTCCTTGCGGAAGGCGACGCCCTTGCCAGCGCCAAGGATCGGATCACGGATTTCCTTGCCGACAAACTCGCAGCATTCCGCGGCTTCCTTAGACTGTTCGAGCCACTGGTTGATCTGTATCTTGTCGGAAATCATCAGATCAATCCGCCCCGCGGCCAGGTCGTTCAGAGCATCGTCGATCGTGCTATAGGTCTTGAAGTCGAGGCCCTTGTACTTCTCTTCCATGTAGTTCTGCGCCGTCGTCGAGCCCTGGACGCCGACTATCTTGCCGCTGAGGCCCTTCGGTGACGTGTCGGTGATCTTGGCCGATTTGGCTGCAACGAACATCGTCGGCGTGTCGTAATACTTGTCCCCGAACAGGACCTTTTTCTTGCGCTCTTCGGTGATGTTCATCGAGGAGACGATGGCGTCATATTTCTTTGCCAGCAGGCCAGGAATGATTCCGTCCCATTCCTGTGCAATGAATTCGCAACTCAGCTTGGCTTTTTCACAAAGCGCCTTGCCGATATCGACGTCAAAACCCTTCAGTGTTCCGCCTTCAACGAAGCTGAAGGGAGGGTAGACGCCTTCGACCGCCACTTTGATTTTGTCGCCGTCGGCGGCATTGGCGGAAGCGGTTATCAAAAAGCCGAAGGCAGCGGTTAGCAGTGCTAGTTTCATATTTGATCCCCTTTTCTGGTTCTTCTAAACTACGCGACCAGTGCAATCATGCCGTCTTGGCTTCTTTTCGGGGCGCCTTGCTCCGATCGGACCGTTGTTTCAGCACTTCTGCTCAATGATCAGACGATAGTGCGCTTCATCGATGTGAACTATCCACTTCGCGAATTTATTCGTGATATGCGAACTCGTTCGATTTCGTCGATCGAGTGCTTTTGCTCCCGCAGGCGTCGCCCAGACGGTCTCGATCAAAGCGTTTGCTCGGAATAGACTTGATCGAGAGTGGCTCTGAGCCGGTCAAGCATGGCGTGAATCTCATCTGCTGAAATGATCAGGGGCGGCGACAGCACGACCGCATCGCCGGCTTCACGCAAGGCGAGGCCATGGGCGAGCGCGGACTTCCTCACGACCGGGCCGATCGCAGTTTTCGGCAAGAACCCTGCTTTCGACGCCTTGTCGGACACCAATTGCAAGGCCCCCATCAGGCCAATCGCGCGTACTTCGCCGACGAGCGGGTGACTAGCGAACGCCTCCAGCCCCTGCTTGAAAATCGGCGCCATTGCACGAACATGGCCGATCGTGTCTTCTTCCTCGTAGATGCTGATAGTCTCGCGGGCGACGGCCGCGCATACCGGATGCCCGGCGTGGGTGACGCCGTGCCAGAAGGCGCCGATTTCCGCAGACTGCCGTGAAACCGTGTCAAAGATTTCTTCCGTCATCAGGGTGGCGGATATTGGCTGAACTCCTGCAGCCAATTGCTTGCCGCATGTCAGGATGTCGGGATTTATTCCGAAGACGTCACACCCCCACCATTCGCCGGTGCGGCCAAAACCGCAGATGATTTCGTCGGCGATAAACAGGATGTCGTGTCGTTTCAGGATCGGAAGGATGAGGTCGAAATAGCCCTTGGGCGGAATGATGACACCACCGGAGCCGATGATCGGCTCGGCAATGAACGCTGCGATGGTATGAGCACCTTCACGTAGGATTCGCGCTTCGAGATCCTCGGCCAGACGCTGCGCATAGGCCTCTTCGCTCTCGCCTGGGAGACCATACTTCCAGTAATGCGGGCAATCGACGTGCTCGACGAAAGAAAGCGGAAGGTCGTATCCGCGATGCATTGTCGGTATGCCCGAAAGACTGGCGGTTGCGATCGTGGTTCCGTGATAGCCGCCCATCCGACCAATGATCTTTTTCTTTTCAGGAAGACCGCGAGCGTTCTGGTAATACCAGACAAGCTTAATCGCGGCGTCGTTGGCCTCAGATCCAGAGTTGGAAAACAGGACTTTCTTGAGATTGCCCGGCGCCAGTTCTACCAGCTTCTCGGCGAGTTGAATTGCCTGGTCGTGGGAGCGGGAGAAAAACAAATGGGAATAGGCGAGCGTGTCGATCTGTCGGGCGGCAGCATCGCGCAGTCGCGGCACGTTGAAGCCCAGGGACGCACACCACAGGCCGCTCATCGCCTCTATATAACGGTTCCCGGCTTCGTCGAAGATATGGACGCCCTCGCCCCTTGCAATGACAAATGGTCCATCCTGCTGGTGGGCGGCCAGGTTTGTGCCCAGATGAATGAGGTGTCCGATATCGCGGTCACGCAGGGAATTGGAAAGCGGGTTAGTGCCGGATAGATGATCCATGTCCATTCTCTTCAATTTGTTCGACAGAGCAGATCGCAGGCCATACAACCAGACCTGCAGCCCATCCCTGTCGCCAAGGGCTGCATCTGCCGGACATCATATGCCCGTACGCGGGATGCAATATCCATTTGACGAACGATGACGCTGACCAGCGTACGCTAGGCTCTCTTTGGCGCCTGAATTATAGGCGACCTTTCGCAATGTTTAAAAAATAAGCGCTCGATCATGTTGACTTAGATGGCTCACCACTTTTAGTCTCGACTAAAACAAGCGTTCGCCTGGAGATTAGATTGCTGAGGCATTCCGTCGCCGCCGATGTCATGGAGCAGGCCGGACTATTGAGCGCCTGGGAGCAGACCTATACCCAGATGTCGCCAGGTCGATTTGAGGGAACGATTGTCGAAGTCGACGTCGGCGGCATGAAGCTCGCGCGCGAGCGGATGAATGTCAGTGTCCATCACGTGGCAACACCGATGGATGGTTGGGTCGGTTTCACCTTTCCTGTCGACCGTGACAAACTACGCTACCTCGACTGGCGTCATCGCATGCCGTCGAAAAGCGTGGTGATGACTCATGACAAGATCTATCACGGCCTGACCACGCAGGATTCGGACGTTGTCATCTACAGCGTACCGATCGAATTATTGCGATCGCATCTACATGATCTCAAGGTCGACGCAGGTCCGCTTTTGCAGCACCAGATCGTCCTTTCGTCGGATTTCATCGAGTACGGCCTCTGGGTTATCGACACCGCTAAAGATGGTTTAGACACGCAATCGGCGGCCGCGGCGCAGTCAACAATTCTCGATTATTTCGCGACAGCAGTGTGCAACGCAGATGCCTTGCTTGCAGGAGCAAGTTCTTGGCGGGCTGACCGACAGACCGCAGTGACGAAGGCTTGCGCCAGCGCATACGCTTCAGGCCTGGGAGATGCATCGCTGAGCACCATGTGCGAGGCATCGGGTGTCAGTCTTCGGGTCCTGCAGCAAGCCTTTAAGGAGGTTATGGGGATGCCGCCAATCAAATGGCTGCGCATGGCACGCCTCAACGCCGTACGGCAGGCGCTGAGGGACCGAACTTGCTCCAGCGTGACTCAGGTTGCGATGGACTATTCATTTTACCACCTGGGTCGGTTTTCGGCCGAATATAAGAAGCTGTTTCACGAAGCCCCGAATTGGACGATGGCGAGGCGCGCGATCACAGGCTGAACAATTGGCACATTCCTCATTATCTAGAAGGCGGGGGGCCCTGTCGCAAATTTTCTTGGTTAACCGCGTGTTGACGATTACCGGAGAAATTTCCGCCGCTTTGGGGTCATGCGGACATCACTGAAAGTTTGCAACAGGCCCGGCCGGAGGCAGGGGGCCCGATTTACACGTCTGCTACCTTACTCTCGATTTACGATCGGGAAGGCGGGGGCGCTCGCTGCCTCCCGATCGGCGCAGGGGATCACTTTGGGGCAGTGACTTCACGATTGCGGGCAACAATCTGCCCGTGACTGAGCGGCGACGTCTCTTCCATAAAGCTCTTGATGAGCACATCGCGGTTCTTCGGCGCGCTCGCCTGGTTGGCTTTGGACAGCGCGTCCCTGAGTTCGGGCAGCGCTAGTTCCGTGCAATAGGCGGGCGTGCCTGGCTGCTGGCGCCAGGAATTTGCGAGATCTCCGGCATCCAGCGCATCGAAGCCGGTTTCGTTCACCAGTTTACTTGCAATCGCTTTTCCACGTGCGTCATCGCCCGCAACCGGTATCGCGATGCGGTTGACTGTGCCCTCTGGGGTGCCTCCATTGGTAAGCGTTTCAGCGAGAAGCGCGTTAAACGCCTTGATCACCGGCCGACCAAGCTGTTCGCTCGACCAGACGCTTTCCGGCTTGCCCTCATCGATCACCGCAATGTTGCCATCGCGGAAGGGATAGTAGTTACCGGTGTCGATCACGACGACATCCGCCGGTAGATGTGCAAACAGGCCAGCGATATTAGGGATCTGCGCGAACGGGATCGAGAGGATAATTGCCTCAACGTCCTTGACCGCATCCTCAGCGGCGACCGGAATAGTGCCGATCTCCTCAGCTTTCTCGCGGATGTCCTCGGGCCCCTTCGAGCCCGCCAGCTTGACCGTGTGCCCGGCTCCTGCCAGTTTTTTCGCTATTGTAGCACCGATGTTTCCAGCGCCGATAATGCCGATTTTCATGTCCATATCCTTTCGATGAATGTGTGCCTGTCGATAGTTATTGACGTCACTGCGTAACGCGCGGGTCGGTTCCGTATTGTGCCGGAGCGCCCAGATGTTCGCGCAAGGTGACGCCGTTATAATCCCGGTGGAACAGCCCGCGATCCTGCAGGATCGGCACCACACCGTCGACGAAGGCGTTTATCCCGTCGTCATAGATGTCCGGTGAAACCCAGAAGCCATCGACGGCGTCTGCTTCGAACCACTCCTGCATGTGGTCAGCGGCCTCGATGGCGGGTCCAACAATGACCGGATGGTAGTCGATAACGCCGTGTGCAAGAACGTCGCGTATAGTCCAACCTTCGCGTACAACCTTCAGCGCATGGGCCGAGCGTGGATCGCCAGGCGATGGACGCGCCTTGGCCAACTGGTCGGGCGATAATGGCTCGTCGAGCCGAGCAGGATTAAGGCGCACGCCGAGCATATGACCGAGATACGCCGCCCGTTGAGGGAAGGTGCGTTCACTCAATGCAATTCGGCGATCGAGACCTTCCCGTCGATCGTAGGCGATCGTCGTCATGAGCCCGGCGAAGAACTTGAGCTCGTCCGGATCCCGCCCCGCGCGTTCGGCCGCAGTACGGAAAGCAGCGCGCTGTGCGTGCGCGTCATCGATCGTGAACGCAGCGCCGATGACGCCACTGGCATAACGGCCGGCTAACTCAATAGCGTTCGGACTGCCGCCGGCGTGGAAAATGACGGGTTGCCCCTGCTCGGAAGGCGGAATGTGCAAGGGCCCACGCGCGGCGACGAACTCGCCCCCCATGTTGATTGGAACCACCTGTTCGGCATTCGCGAACCGGCCCGTTGCCTTGTCGTGCACCCAGGCATCCTTGCCCCAGCTGCCCCAAAGCGCTTGTACCAGCTGGACAGTCTCATGTGCCCGTCCATAGCGATCCGAGCTGGACGGCAGGCGTCTTCCGTAATTTGCAGCAACGTCTTCGCCGCTCGAAGTGACAGCATTCCAACCTGTCCGTCCGTGGCTCATAATGTCCAGCGCTTTAAACTGGCGCGCCAGGTTGAACGGTTCGTTGAACGTCGTCGAGCCGGTGGCGATGAGACCAATCCGACTGGTTTCGCGCGCGACGGCCGCCAAGGTCAGCATCACATCGAGGTTGAAGTTCGGCGGCTCATTGGCGATATCCGCGACATGGGTGGGGCCGTCTGGAAGGAACAGGAACTGGAGCTTGCCCCGCTCAGCAGCCTGAGCGTGCCTTACCTTAGCATCGAAACTTGTATAACTCGTGGGATCCACTGAGGATGCGCGCCAGGCGCCAGGGAGGTTCCCGTAACCGTTGCCCAGATGCATCCCAATTATCATCTGTCTCGTCATTCTATCCTCGTTCCCGCCGAACAACCTGTTAAATAGGTCTGTGGTACGCTATATGGAGAGTATCTCCGCTTCCGTTGTCATATACGGAGAGTGTCTCCGATAATCAAGTGTTATAGGTTAAATATGGAAATGTTGCCGAAATCGTCTGCGCCTCGCAGAGACGCCCGACACAACCGGGCTCACATACTCGACGTGGCCAGGCAGGCGTTTCGAACAAACGGTGTTGACGTGTCGATGGATGCTGTCGCAAAGCTGGCCGAGGTGGGGCCGGGCACGCTCTACCGCCATTTTCCGAACAAGGACGCTCTACTCGCCGCGCTCCTGGTTGATCATTATGAAGCATTGGACCGTCGTCGCGTCGAGATAGAAGCGCAGGATTCGGATCCAGCTCGTGTGCTCGAGCGCTGGATTGACGCTTTGGGAGACTGGATGGTGGCTTATGAGGGATTGCCTGAGCCGTTACGCGCGGCGTGCCGTCAAGAGTCTCCGCTCACCCCTACCTGCCATGCCGTCACCGCCACGACCGAGCGCATCCTGAATGCTGCACAGCAAAGCGGGGTCGCACGTCGAACGGTGACCGGCCGGGATATTTTTTTGGGGGCACTGGCGATTGCGTGGGCAAGCGGAGCCTCGCTCGCAGAGGAAGATACGCGGGACGTGCTTAGCGACGTTCTGCGAAACGGCTGGCTGGAGCGAAAATAACAATCGGTCGTCCGCTAATCAATTTCCATCGAGAGGTGCTTCATGACGGATACCATGTGGACGGTCGATCGTATCCCGCGCGGCATGACGTGCGGCAATGGCGATCAGACTAGGTTGCTGGCACGTTAGCGTCCCATGCTGACCTCTGTGATATTCGTGTTTTAGGAGAGATCTGTCGACTTCCTTTGCTGGAGGTAGATACGCGAATCTCGTCTACTGTTGCACACAACGGCCCCTTCGGGTCGTCATATTTGATCAAGGGCCGACCGGTTCGGCTCCTTGATCGAGGGTTTCATAGGCCGAGTAGAGAGTCGGCGTTTCCGTGGGCGATTCGTGCTCTGTCGGCCTTGGAGACAGGTAGGTTGTTCAGAAACGCCACGCCAGCGCCGTTCGTGGCGTAGGGATAATCGATTGAAAACAGGATGCGATCCGTGCCGAATGCGGTCAGCGCGGCAAGAAAAGCAGACGTGTCGAAGAAGCCACTGGTCGTAATCCACACCTGATCCAGAATAGTCTCAGATACGGTACGCTGCCGTCCTGTTTCCGCTACCGTTCCGAAAGTCTCGTCAACGCGTTTGAGCAGCATCGGCAGCAACTCGCCCATGTGACCAATGATCAGCTTCAGTCCTGGATTCCGGTCGAGTGCGCCGGACAGCACCAGGCGAAGAATTTGAATCGCTACTTCTGAATGCCAGCCAAAGCCGGCGTTCGACAGCAGATATGATGAGATTTCGCTTGGCAATCCACCATAATAAACGTCCCGCACTGCACGTGGAGGGGGGCCGGGATGAATATATAGCGGACAGGCGAGCGCCTCGGCCTGTGACAGGATCGGCGCGAACCGCGGGTCGTCCAGGAACAGACCATCCGTGGTCCCATTGATAGAGGCACCACGAAAACCGAGCTTTTCCACGCACCGCTCCAGTTCGTCCGCGGCAGCGGCTGGTTCTTTCATAGGCAAGTGAGCGAATGCCGCAAAATGATCTGGATGCCTTTCAACCGCCGCGGCAAGTCGATCGTTGTAATCACGCGCGAAGCTTATGCCTTCTTCTCCGGCAAGCAATTCGGCACCCGGACCTATGACAGACAGCACTTGCAGGGTTACCCCTGCCTGATTCATGGCATCGATGCGCCCATCCTGTATATCGCCCAGTGCCTCGTTGAGAGGTCCAGGCCCCCAATGCCCACCCGATGGCACCCAGCCAGCGTCTACGGCAATCGAAGCTGGAATCCGTTGGGTCATTTCGGGGAGCATTACATGCTCCTCTAAAGCAACAATACGCATGATGTCATTCTCTCCATTCGACGGCGCTAAGGTTGAAGATACCCGCAGACGTCGTTAGTACTGCTTCCATCGTTGGCGTGATACGCTCCAGAATGACTACTGATATCGAAAATATGCCAATAATACCTCTTCGGGCGCCGTCGGCAGCCGCATGGGATGTCGAGTTCGCAACACCCGCGATGGCGTTGCTTGTCGGGTACGATCAGCACTGGGCTGAGCTGCCGCTGCACGAGCACGCGAGTGGGCAACTCATTATAGCCCTGAGCGGTGCAGTCATGTGCCACGTTCCCGGCTCGATATGGATCGTCCCCTCCGGATGCGCCGTATGGGTTCCGGCCGGCCTTCGACATCGCAGCCCCGCATCTCCGCACTCGCGCTTATGCATCCTGTTTGTCAAGCAGGATGCCGCCTGCCTGCCGGAGCACTGTTGCACCCTCGAGATCACCCCACTGGTGAGGGAGATAGTCCTGCGCCTTGCTGGCACGACCGTAGGAAACGACACCGGCGAGCACGTACTTCTTCTGATGAAGGTACTGTTGAGAGAGCTGGAGGGGATGCCGACGGGCGGACTGAGACTCCCTGTTTCATCCCATCCCAAGATGGTGGCTATCCAGGAGGCGTTGATGGCGCATCCGGCCGACCGAACGACGCTGGCCGAATGGTCCGGACGGACTGCGACCAGTGAGCGAACGCTAGCCCGTTTGGTCGTCCGGGAAACGGGGATGTCGTTCGGGCGATGGCGGCAGCAGCTCCATCTGCTTGTTGCGCTCTCTAAGCTGTCCGACGGAGTGCCCGTACAGCAAGTCTCCGACGCCCTTGGCTACGAGTCAGCGACTTCCTTTATAACAATGTTTCGTAAGGCCTTGGGAACAACACCGTCACGCTACTTCGACCGCACAGTTGCCGATCCGCGGAAGCTCAGGAGTAACGCCAGCAAACCAGAATACTAGGATCCCGCCAGAGACGGTCACACGCAGAGACCATTTGCAAGGTCCTTCCGACAACGATCGCCATCTCGTCACGGATGACAGCAGGGGCGGGAATCCTGGCAAGCTGGTCTGATTGGGCAAACTACGCGTTCGGGGAGCAGATCGATGCGCAGTCGTACCCATAGCAACTACTGAATGGATGCTGTCACCACCACCTTTGAAGGAGAGGGTGTTCGCCTCGGCTGGGAGGCGATAATCGAGAAGCATTTGCAAAAAGGTGCGCTGGTACCCCGTCGATTGAGGAAATGCCGAGTAGCGGCGCGCATTATGCTCTCATCCGAAAAGGTCGACCGGAAGCGTCTCATGTCACGCGCTCCAAGCGATGGGTTGTCGCTGCCTGCGAGAGATCTCGTGGCGACGGACTGTAGGTCATTCCGATTGGGAATAAGTTTGTTCGAAATCATTATTTTCTGCCGCAGAGCGTATGAGGTGGGCTCCTTGGCTAGGACCTTCCTGTGCTCAAGGGATTGTGACAACGCTTAATGACCCGCGATCCACGGACTATGGGAAAAAACTACGCCGCCGCCGCCGCCGCCAACTGCCGAACTTACCGATGCGATTGCCGCGGACGTGGTGATCGTTGGCGCAGGATCGGCGATCCGTTTTTACACCGACCCAGCTCGGGTTCATCGATCGTCACGAGCGGTTCATTTCCTCGGCCTACCGGGAACGTTAAAGCGCTATCTCGCCACGGCGCTCGGCCGTCGAGGCCCCAAAAGCCAGAGTGTGTACTTTTACACGCTAGCCGAACTGACCGGTTCGCTTGCCCTGGTCAGGAAGGGAGGCAGCCTGCAAGAACGCATTCGCTTCTTCTGCAGACCGAGACTGCTCATTGTCAATGAGATTGGCTAAAGTCGCCAAAGCATTCTCCGGTAGGGCAATACGCTTGAGATGATCGGCTTCCGCCTGTACCGGCCCCATCTGCGATCGCGACGCGCGTACTTCGGATCGATGTGAACGTTGCACAAGGTCACCGCATCGAACGCGGCACCTTCCGCTGATCAGCCGTCGACGGCCGGCCGGGGCGCGCCACTGTGTGTTCCTCAAGCGCACCCTGTTCCATGCGCCAATCCCGGAACAACTCTGTCTCATGCTAACCCGGCAGCCGATCCGATCCACGCGATCACGCCTAACACCAATCTTCGCATCTCCGGGGGGTTAGGCATCTACCGACGCTATCAGATCGCTTAGATTGTTATCTTTAGCGGGCCGTAAGTTAAATGACGCCTTTGCTAAAAATGAAGCACCCATACGGCCCCATATCGGACGTTCTTACAATCGCGAACGATTCTTTTGCAGCTTCATAAAATGCAAAGCGTTCCAAGGCTTCCATGGGCACAGGCCTACCTTCGGCCTCATCGACGACTGACTGAATAGTCTCGAAAATTGGCATATGACCAGCTGGGTCATCGACAACCTGCATGCGCTTGACCGGTGAGGTGATGAACGTGTCGAGAGGAAACAGTTTCAAAACAGCTTTCGCAGTACGTTCGAGACCACATCCGGAAACGTCGATAAGGCGGCCGTAGGTTGTATGCCGAGCAATAGTTTGGGCCGGGTGATTGACATCGCACAGCACCAATTGATCGCCATGTCCCATAAGCATCAAGGCGTACAACAGTTCGGCGTTTAAAACCGGATCAATTCCCTTCAGCACTCAATTCTCCTCCCGAGCGACAACACTCTATTCTTTACGAATTATTGCATTTCTGTAATGTTGGCAATCACACGCCACGCGAGACTCGGGTTTCTCACCCGGTTTGGGGATGAGTGCGGCGGTATGCCCCCCGGCCTGCCTTTGTCATTAGCGACTGATTACCGCTCACAAAAAATACGCAACTTATCAGCCGAAACACTTTACAACATCACAATATTATGTGAAGTTTCATGTACGGCGGTATCCTCCCAGGATCTTCGGAACGGCGGTGGTGAAGCGTATGCTTCCCACCGCCGTCGTTGAGGGGATTTTGGAAGGGGAAGTAGCGAGGAGAGCGCGACGCCGTTTGAGGAGAATAATTTGGCATCAATGAATATCGACAATGTCGGCAAAGCCTATGGCAGCCTGACGGTGATTCATGGGGTATCCGTCGAAATCCCTGACGGCGAGTTTGTCGTTCTTGTTGGACCATCCGGTTGCGGGAAGTCGACGCTGCTTCGCATGGTTGCCGGCCTTGAGCAGATCAGCACTGGCGACATCAAGATCGACGGCAGAGTGGTTAACGATCTGCCGCCGAAGGATCGCGACATCGCTATGGTCTTTCAGAGCTATGCCCTCTATCCGCACAAGACGGTGGCCGAGAACATGGGCTTCGCACTGAAAATGCGAGGTGAAGCGAAGGCTTATATTGACGAACACGTGCGCAAGGCTGCCGAGATCCTCGATCTGGCACCTTACCTCGCCAGATATCCCCGGCAGCTTTCCGGCGGCCAGCGTCAGCGGGTAGCGATGGGCAGGGCGATTGTTCGTGATCCCAAAGTGTTCCTGTTTGATGAGCCGCTGTCCAATCTGGACGCCAAGCTTCGCGTGCAGATGCGCGCTGAGATCAAGGAGTTGCAGCGTCGGCTAGCAACAACCATGATTTACGTGACGCATGACCAGGTGGAGGCCATGACCATGGCCGACCGGATTGTGGTTCTCAGAGATGGCCACGTGGAGCAGATCGGCGCACCGATGACGCTTTACGACAATCCCGCCAACACCTTTGTCGCCGGCTTCATCGGCTCGCCATCGATGAATCTGATCAAGGGCCACATCCGCGCTGCAGCGCAGCCATTTTTCGAGACCGACGACGGGATTCGATTGCCGCTGGCCCGCGTGCCGGCAGGGTCAGATGGGCGGCCCGCCTGGTATGGCATACGACCAGAGCATTTCACGCTTGGCGGTGATGTCAAAGCTCAAGTGTCGGTGGTGGAATCCACCGGGTCTGAAACTCAGGTTTTTGCCAGGCTCGGACAGCAGAAGGTCATCGGCGTATTTCGCGACCGGGTCAAAGAGCCCTCAGACCACCTGATCGCGATGACGCCCAACGCCGATCGCGTACATCTATTCGATGCACAGAGCGGAACGCGGCTCGGGTAAATTTTGCAGACGCTTTGGAGAAAGCGGCTTAGCCACACCGTGGCATTTGTTCAACAACGGGAGGAGAACCACGTGAAAGTCAGTGATTTCGAGAAAATGATGGCAATCGGCCTGAGCAGGCGCGCTATCTTAAAGACCAGTGCCAGTATTGGTGCCGTTGCCGCCATGGGTGGTGTCATCAGCCCGTTCGGCACAGCCTTCGCACAGGACACCTCGTTGCGGGGTCAAATTCTGCAGGTTCCAGGCGTGGGCAAAGGATCGCCAACGGACGCCGACTGGCAGAAAGTTGGTGAGATGTGCCTGGAGGCCACCAAGAAGAACGTCAAGCAGGGCGAGTTCTCGGGCGTCGAACTTTCCTTCATGGGCTTGAATAACCAGAATCTCCACAACGTCCTTTTCCGCGGTTTCTTGAAGCCGTGGGAGGCCTATACCGGTGCCAAGATCACATGGATCGATCTGGCCCAGGCCGACTACAATCCGCGCCTGCAGCAGGCAATTGCCACGGGTACCGTCGATTTTGACATCCTGGAAATGGGCGCTCCGTTTGAGGGCGATGTTTGTGGCAAGGGACTGGCGTCGGAAATGCCCGATTGGGTCAAGGCGCAGATCGACATGGATGACTATGTCGATTACCTGAAAGCGCCCGTCGGCACCTGGGACGGTAAGACCTACCGCATCTCGGTCGATGGCGATTGTCACAACTTCAATTATCGCACTGACTATTTTACCGACGAGACACTCGCTAAGGCCTGGAAAGACGAAGGCCACGAGGGCGAATGGGGGGTGCCAAAGACTTGGCAGAAGGTCCAGGAGGCCACCAAGTTTCTCAAAGGCAAGAAGATCGGCGGCGCGGATGCCATCGGTTATCTCGATGCACCAAAGGCGTGGGGCGGATTTGGCTTCTACTTCCTGGGCTCAAGGGCCACGGCCTACGCTAAACACCCAGACGACAAAGCTTGGCTCTTCGACGTGGATACTATGAAGCCGCGCATCAACAATCCGGCATGGGTTCGCGCAATTCAGGACGTCATCGACGCCCTGCCGTCGGAAGCCGGCGACCAGCTTAATGCCGATCCGGGCACGACCGCCTTCCAGCAGTTTCTGGCCGGCACGGGCTCCATGGTCTCCTGGTGGGGCGATGTAGGCTCCAGCGCCCGCACCAGCGACAGCTCGGTTGTTGGCGATACAATCGGATTCGATATCCTGCCGGGTTCAGACGACGTCTACAACGCCAAGACCGGCCAGTGGGACAAGCTCGCAAGCGGTCCGAACCACGCGCCGAACATGGCCTATCTCGGCTGGGGCGTTTACGTAATGGCGCGCGTTGACAGCGACGAGAAGAAGAAGAAGGCGGCCTGGAGTGCGGCAGCCCATCTCGGTGGAAAGGATCTTGCTCTTTGGACTGCGGCGTATCCATCCGGCTTCCAATGCTACCGCAAGAGTCAGTTCGATATCAAGGAATGGGTGGCAGCCGGTTACGACGAAGCATTCATCTCGAGCTATCTTGCTTCCCAGTCGAATTCTTACAACCATCCGAATGCGGCCATCGAACCGCGCATACCGGGCATCTTCCAGTATTACAGCGTGGCCGAAGACGAACTGGCGAAGGTTTTTGCCGGTCAGGCGAGCGCACAAGCCGGAGCCGATGCAATCGCTGCCGCTTGGGAAAAGATCACCGAGCAGCTCGGCCGCGACAAGCAGATCGCGCTCTACAAGGCCTCGCTCGGGGCCTAAGCTGAACAGCCAAGCGTCGCCCGCGACGCCTGGCTCTCATCCATGCCTGAAGAGCATGCGTCGAAGGTTTGTCAATGTCCCATACCATAATGCCAGCAGGCATCCCACCCGCTGCAACGCGTTCCGAGCAAACGGCGGTTCAGATCAGCGGCGCGCGGCGCGGCCGCATACTACTGTGGGCCGCGACCACGTTGCTGTTTGCGACGCTCGTCCTGCAGGTTCTCGAAGCCACCGGTGCAACATCAATTGGCCTTGTCAACTGGCGTCCGCTGCTCTTCGCTTATATTATATGGGCGAGTGCGCTATGTGCCGCGCAGGTCATGATCCGTGGTGAAGACGGGCAGCGCGCTGTCTTCGTGCTGCCAGCGGTCCTCTTCACAGTGGCAATGGTCGTGTTTCCTACCGTCTTCGGCGCTTATATCGCCTTCACGGACTGGAACTTGAGTGCTGTCGCCGGCCGTCGTTTCAACGGGCTCGACAATCTTCGCGCACTATTTTCGGACACCTATTTCTGGAACGCGCTGCTCAACATGGTCTATTATGTCCTGTCGGTGCTGGTGCAATATGCCATCGCCTTCGGGCTTGCTCTATTGCTGAATGCGGAGATCCGTGCGCGCAAGTTCTTCCGCGTGGCCTTCCTGCTACCGCTGATGCTGAGCCCGGTGGCCGTTAGCTGGATGATCGGCAAATCGCTGATGGAATACCGCTTTGGTCCGGCGGCCACGCTCGCCCGCCACCTCGGCTGGGACAATCCTGCTTTCTTTGCAACACCCTGGCTGGCGCGGACCTCCATCATGGCGATGGATGCCTGGGTATCGATCCCCTTCATGATGATCCTGCTCCTGGCTGGCCTGCAGGCGCTGCCGGCGGAGGTGAAGGAAGCGGCGAAGGTGGACGGCGCCTCCGGTTGGCAGAGTTTCAAGGAGATCACCTTTCCCCTAATGCTGCCGGTCAGCTTGACCGTCGTCATCTTGCGCATCATTTTCCAGCTCAAGCTCGCCGACATCGTCATCAACGTGACGGCAGGGGGGCCGGGTGGCGCGACCGACACCGTGTCGAGCTTCATCTTCCGCGAATATCGCGACCGCTCGAACGTGGGCTACGGCACCATGCTCGCTGAATTTTACCTCGTTGTCATCATCATCGTCGTCGCGCTCATCCTCAAAGGTGCCAGCCGATGGATGCAGCGATCCAACTGAGGCACCTGCTATGGTCAACGCCACCGACACATCCTCAGCCAGCCCTTCCGTGAGGCGCCCTTTGTCGCGGTACGGAAGCCTTTGGCCCGGCCGACCACGATTCCTGACGCCCAGCCTGCTGATCTACGCTGCGCTGATCTTTTGGGCCTTCATTTCCTTGTTTCCGATCTACTGGACGATCACGACCTCGTTCAAGACGGCGGTCAACGTCACGCAGGGGCACCTCATCCCCTTTATCGATTTTACGCCCGACTGGAAGGGCTGGCGCTCGCTCGGCCTCTCGCCCGATACTCTGCTTTCCCCATCCACCGTGCGCGACGAGTTCCTACGCCGGTTTCTCAACAGCATCGTCGCCTCTGCCGGCGCCTCGTTCCTGGCGGTCGTCATTGGCTCGCTTGCGGCCTACGGGCTCAGCCGGTTTTCATACAAGTTTCTTTGGATGACGAACAAGGACATCTCGTTCTTCTTCCTGTCGCAGTTGATCCTGCCACCCGTTGTCCTCGCCATGCCGTTTCTTGTTCTCTACAAGAACCTCATGCTGCTCGACACGCTGATCGGCCTCGTGCTCGTCTATACGCTGATGGTGCTGCCGATCGTCATCTGGGTCATGCGCGACCAGTTTGACACGATTCCGGTTGAGCTTGAGCAGGCGGCTTTGGTCGATGGATGCTCGATCTGGGGCGCGTTTGTGCGCATTGTCCTACCGATTGCACTGCCGGGCATGGTGGCGGCTTTCATCCTATCGGTGATCCTCTGCTGGAATGAATATTTCTTCGCAGCCTTGCTGACGAGCTCCAATGCAAAGACTCTGCCGGTAATGGTGGCGAGCCAGACCGGGTCGCAGGGGATCAACTGGTGGTCGATGGCAGCGATCGCGACCGCCGCGATCATGCCCCTTGTGCTCGTCGGAATCTTCCTGGAGCGCTTCATTGTCAAAGGCCTGACTGCGGGCGCAGTCAAATAGAAGCCTGGAGGAGCCGCCATACCAAGACCTTCCATAGGACGAAAAATATCGACATGCCGCATGCCTGCAGAGGGCGCTGCGCTAGTCGTGGTGTCGACCGTTCCCGACGACCGGTCATCGACACGACGGGTGCCGGCGATACCCTGTCGGCAACTTTTTGTGCGCTCGATTGAGCTGACCATTCTTTGGCGTCGGCCGCTTAGGCCGCAATTACTTCGGCATGGTCGTCAAACTTAGCGGTTAGCAGCCTGAATGCCGCTCGAGCCTAGGTCAAAGCGGTCATGTCCAACGACCTCTTCGGTTGTCGCAGGTCGATCAAACAACCACGGACTTTTCAAGATTCCGGGGCCTGCTTTGACGAGTTCTACAGCACCGAGCAGCAAGTCGAAAATTCATGCACCGGGCATCTTGTCCTCACGAATTGGTGCACCGCACAACATTTATAACTTTACAAACATGGATTAATTTGTGAAGTAATAACCCATCGACCAAATGAGCTGAAAATCGTGACCAATTTGAAATTCGCTACCCGCCTGAACTCTTTTGCTTCCAAGCCACAGGCCGAGTGGCCGAACCTGTCCGGCAAACCGACCATGTTGCAAATGGCGGCGCGTGCTGCAAAGGTCGACGGCCTGACCGACCTTGATCTCAATTATCCAGACCACGTTACGGCGGATCCAGCGCTCCTGGCGCGCCAGATTGGCGACCTAGGACTGGCGATCAATGGTTTCGCCATGCGCTATTATACTAACCCGGCCTTCAAGATCGGTGCCTTCACCAATCCTGACCCAATCGTTCGTCGCGAAGCAATTGACCTGACAAAAAAAGGCATTGATGCAGCCCGCGCCGCCGGCAGCAACTTGATGACCCTTTGGCTTGGTCAGGACGGTTTCGATTATGCTTTCCAGGCGGACTACCATTTGTTGTGGGAACACGAAGTTGAAGGAATTCGTGAAGTTTGCGCCCATGATACGGATTGCCTCATTAGTATCGAATACAAGCCCAATGAGCCACGCTCCTTTAGCCTTATGCCGGATGCGGCCACAACGCTTCTGGCGATCAAGGACGTGGACATGCCCAATCTTGGCGTTACCCTCGACTTCGCGCATGTGCTCTATGCCGATGAACAGCCTGCCTTTGCCGCGGCACTGATCGCCCGCCACAGCCGTGTCCTCGGCGTTCATCTGAACGATGGCTACGCCAAGCGCGATGACGGCCTTATGGTCGGTGCTGTGCATACTCAGCAAACGATCGAGCTTCTCCGCCAGATCCGCAAGGATGGTTATGACGGCGCGATCTATTTCGACACATTCCCTGACATGACCGGTCTCGATCCGGTGCACGAATGCGAGGTGAATATCCAGACCGTCAAGCGGATGCTTGCTGTCGTGGAGCGCCTCGAGCAGGACAATCGGCTTTCCGGCGCGGTTGCCCGACAGGACGCAGTGTCCGCTCAGGCCGTCATCCAAGAGTTGATGCTCGGCTGAGCTGCCCAAACGCCTGATTTTGTTGGAGCCCAAGACCCTTTGTAACCTAAGGCACGCCGGAGGCGTGTTTGTTGAACACCCGGGAGGAACCGATGAAGAACTTTTTGAAGACGACCCTCGCTGCCAGCATCGCGGCAAGCTTTCTGGTCAGTGCTGCCTTGGCACAGGACCTCGCCCCGTTGAATTCCGACACTGAAAAGGACAGGATGGATTGGTCACAGCTTGAAGCCAAGCTGGGCGCTTTCCCCAAGCTTCCCGAAGGCACCAAGGCGGGCGCGGTTTCCAAGACCTTGACAAACGAATACTGGCGTTCGCTCGGTGAAGGCTACGAAGCGTTCGGCAAAAAGGTCGGCGTGCCTGTCGTCTATCAAGCAGCACAAAGTGAAGGCGACCAGCTCGGCCAGCTTACGATCGCTGAAGGCCTGATCACTCAGGGCTACAATGTCCTCTTGGTCTCACCGCAGACGGACGCCAATCTGCAGCCGGTAATCGAGCAGGCCAAAGCCGCCAATGTGCCGGTCGTGAACGTCAACGACGCCGTAATTCCTCAGGCGGAACATTACGTCGGCAACGTCCAGCGCGACAACGGCGTGCGCGTCGCCAAGTGGTTCATCGAAAATCGTCCGGAGGGCGGCAAGGTGGCGATCGTCGAAGGCCAGGCTGGCGTCTACGCTGCCGTGCAGCGCACCGACGGCTTCAAGTCAACGATCACGCAGAACGGCAAGTTCCAAGTCGTGGCCAGCGTTCCCGGAAACTGGGATCGCCAGACCTCCTATGATGCAGCGACCAACATCCTAAACCAGCATCCCGATTTGATCGGCTTCTATGCTAATAATGACGGCATGGCGCTGGGCATCGTCGAGGCGGTCAAGGCCGCCGGTCTTGCAGGCAAGGTCGCGGTGTTCGGCACGGATGGCATTTCGGATGCCTATGCGTCGATCAAGGCCGGCGATCTGACCGGCACGGTCGACAGCTTCCCGGTGCTGACGGGCGAAGTTGCGCTCGAGACAGCACTCCGCCTTGTCGCCGGCCAGAAGTTGCCCCGCGTCGTTGCAACCCCTCAGGCGCTCATCACCAAGGACAATCTCGACCGCTACAAGGGCGAGGGTGTGGACGTCCGCGCCGTTCTTATGGAAGACGCCAAAGCCGCCAAGTAATAGAGGTTGCAGATGCCGGCCGCGACCGGTCGGCATCTCTCTCCCCCAGGAGGTGAAAAAATGGTGCCGAGACTGAGATTCGAAGCGATTTCGAAGAGCTTTCCGGGGGTGAATGCCCTGACAGATGTTTCCTTCAACATTGCTTCCGGCGAGATTCACGGGCTGCTTGGCGAAAACGGCGCCGGAAAATCAACGTTGCTGCGGATCCTCTCCGGCGTTTTTCGCCCTACGTCCGGCACGTTTTTCGTTGATGGTGAGGCTGCGGCCTTCAAGAAGCCTATGGATGCCCGCCAAGCTGGCATCGCGATGATCCATCAGGAATTGCAGCAGGTGCCGCATCTAAGCGTTGCACAAAACATGTTCCTCGGACAATCGCTGACCCGCATGGGCGGCCTGTTCGTCTCGCGCCGTGAGCAGGAAATGCGCGCGGCCGAAGCTTTGTCAATGCTCGACAAGAGCATTGATCCAGCCGCGCCGATCTCCTCTTTGAAGGTGGCACAGCGCCAGATTGTCGAAATCGGCCGCGCCTTGCTCGACAAGGCGAAGGTTATCGCGATGGACGAACCAACCTCGAGCCTGACGCCGAGCGAATTCGACCGTTTGGCGCAGGTCATCGCAAGCCTTTCCGCCAGCGGCGTCTCGATCATTTACGTCTCACATAAGATGGACGAAGTTTTCCACATCTGCCAGCGAGCCAGCGTCATGCGTGACGGCAAGCTTGTCGGGATGGTCGATCTCAAAGCGGCCTCCGAAAAGGACGTTATCGCCATGATGGTCGGACGCGAGCTGATGCAGGAGGAGCATCATTCGTTCGCCACGAAGACGATCAAGCTGGAAGCAAGGAACCTTTCCTCGTCGGCAAAGATTCGCGACGTCTCGTTTTCTCTTCACAAAGGTGAGGTGCTCGGGATTGCTGGCCTTGTCGGCTCGGGCCGAACTGAATTGTTGCGATTGATCGCCGGTGCCGATCGCCTGAGCGCGGGCTCCCTTGCGATTGACGGCAAGCATGTCAGTCTTTCCAGTCCGAGGGAGGCGATTGCCGCCGGCATTGGTCTGGTGCCCGAAGAGCGCAAGCGGGAAGGCATAATTCCTCTGCGTTCCGTCACCCATAATATGGCTCTCGCCTCGCTGCCGAGTTTCTCGTCCGGCGGCATGATAGGCACTGAAAAACTTCGCACAGCAGCGAAAACCTTGTTGAAGCGCGTCAATCTGCGGCCATTCCAATTGGATCGCCCGATCCGTCTTTTCAGCGGCGGCAACCAGCAGAAGGCGATTATCGCTCGCTGGCTGGCTGCGAGATCGCAGATCCTTCTCTTCGACGAGCCAACCCGTGGCATCGACGTCGGCGCCAAGTCCGAGATCTACCGCCTGATTGAGGATCTCGCCAGCGAAGGTCACGCGATCATCGTCGTTTCTTCAGAACTTCCAGAAGTGATCCGGCTCTCCGACCGCGTACTTGTGATGCGGGAGGGGCGGATTGCTGCCGATATTCCTCGCGATCGACTGTCTGAAGCCGAGATAGTTGCACATGCCATACCGGGTGCTAGCTCGGCTGCGGCCGATAGCCAAACAGCGCAGCCTGCGTGAATTTGTTAGGACATTCCATGACCACTTCGCCTTCCGAAATCACCTCCGCGACGGTCTTCCACCGCTTCTCATTTTCGCTGCGCGATGCGGGAACATTAATCGGCCTTGTCGTCATTATGGCGGTATTCGCCACACTAGTTCCAGGCTTTTTGTCAGAGCGCAATCTCGTCAACATCCTGCAACAGTCGAGCATCAACGCGTGCCTGGCGCTTGGCATGACGCTTGTTATCATTTCCGGCGGCATCGACCTGTCGGTTGGCCCGACCGCAGCCATCTCCGCCGTCATCACCGCGACCCTTCTGCTTGCCGGCACCCCTGTCCCGCTAGCCATCCTTGCAGGATTGGGCATCGGGGTCGTCTGCGGCTTCATCAATGGCGTGCTTGTGGCCTATGTTGGCCTGCAGCCCTTCATCGTGACGCTTGGGACCCTGAGCACCTATCGCGCCATCGCGCTCATTTACACGGGCGGCAATCCGGTTCTCGGCATTCCGGCAGATTTCCGGTCTCTGTTCAATAGCAGCATTGTGGGTATTCCAGCGCCCGTCGCCATCGTGGCCGTTGTTGCCCTCACTGCCTGGATCCTGCTCAAGAAGACGCCCATTGGCGAATATTTGATGGCTGTTGGCGGCAACGAGGAGGCCGCATATGTGGCAGGCGTTCCAATCGCCCGTACAAAAATCACCGCCTATGTCATCTCCGGTGGTCTGGCAGCTCTTGCATCATTGATTCTGATCGGTCGTCTGGGTGCCGCAGAGCCAATCCTCGGCAATCTTTGGGAGCTTGATGCGATTGCAGCTGCAGCGATCGGTGGAGCATCTCTGATGGGCGGCAAGGGTAGCATTTTCGGGACCATCCTTGGTGCAATTATCCTCGGCGCGATGCGTAATGGTTTGACTCTGATGAACGTGCAAGCCTTCTATCAACTGCTCGCAACCGGCCTTATAATCCTCGTCGCGATGATGATCGATCGCGCCACACGCGGACGGGAATAAGGGGACGAGAATGAACACTGAAAGCTTCGACATGAAAGCAGTGGGCCCACGCATCCGGATGATGATGCCGCTGCTCACGCCGCTCGAAGCAAAAGTGGTCGATACCGTCTTCGCCATGCGCGACTTCAGCGACGAAACCTCGCTTAAGCAGATCGCTGAAGATGCCGGAGTGTCGGAGGCCATGGTGGTGAAGATCACCAAGAAGCTCGGCTTTTCCGGCTTCCGGGACTTTCGCTTCGCGGTGAGCCAGTACAACCAGCAACCGACGGCCGAAATGCATCAGGAGCTGTCAGTAGACGATACATCGCTGGAAATCGTGCAGAAGGTTTTTCGAACCTCGATCCACGCGCTCGAGGAAACTCTTGCCATTCTCGACATGGCAGCATTCGACCGTGCTGCCGATCTCATCCGTAAAGCGGTGACCCGCGATTTTTACGGGGTGGGCGGCTCGGCCCAGATCGCGCGCGACGTGGCGCATAAATTCTTGCGAATCGGTGTTCGCGCCAACGTGTTCGACGATTCGCATCTTATGTTGATGTCGGCGTCGCTGCTGGGCGAGGGTGATATCGCTGTCGGCTTCTCCCATTCCGGCAATACGACCGCGGTGATCGAAGCGCTCCAACTTGCCCGCCGGAATGGTGCGAGGACCATCGCCGTCACCAATTACGATTCCTCGGCGCTCGCCCAGTCCGCCGACGTGGTTCTGTGTTCTACGGCGCAAGGGTCGCCGCTGATGGGGGAAAATGCGGCGGCACGTATTGCCCAGCTCAACATTCTTGATGCGGTCTTCGTAGCCGTTGCCCAGCGCGACTACCAAGCTGCCGAACGCAACCTCGAACGCACAATGTCAGCCGTCAAATCCAAACGAAAAGATCGCCTTCCATGACATCTTCGCCCCTCGTCACCGTTTTCGGCAGCCTTCACTATGATATAGCCGTCTTTGGGCCGGCTCGCCCTCGTAAGGGCGAAACCGTCGCCGGGACGTCCTGGCACCCAAAATTCGGCGGGAAGGGAGGCAATCAAGCCGTTTCGGCTGCTCGGAGAGGGGTTCCCACCTCGATGATCGGAGCGGTCGCCGACGACGATTTTGGACGCTTCCTGATTTCCAACCTTCATCGAAGACATGTCGATCACACGTTCGTCCGGCGTGACGCATCACAGTCGACGGGCATGAGCGTCGCAATTTTCGACGCCGAGGGGGACTATGGCGCCGTTATCGTGTCGGGGAGCAACCTGACGCTCGGCCATCAAGATGTCGAGGCAGCGGGCGAACTGCTTGGTAGGACAACAATTCTGGTTTTGCAAAACGAGATTCCGGATGCGGCCAATATCGCGGCAGCAAAAGCTATAAAACTTGCTGGCGGTCGTGTGTTGATTAATGCCGCACCCGCGCGCGCCCTGTCGAACGAGCTACAACCACTTATCGATATCATCGTCGTGAATGCCATCGAGGCCGAAACGCTGGCAGGAGTCCCCGTGGTCGAGACACTCGGTGGCGCGCTTGAGGCTGCGCGCGCACTTGTGCGGATCTTCCCCGAGGTCGTGGTCACCGCCGGCGGCGCGGGTGTGGCCTATGCCAACAGTGAGGGAAGCGAGATTGTGATCGAGGGTTTGAAGATCAAGGTAGAAAGCACACACGGAGCAGGTGACGAATTTATCGGCGTTCTTGCAGCCGAACTGGCCGTGGGAACAGCAATGAAGAACGCCTTGGCCAGAGCGAATGAGGCCGCGGCGAAACTGGTTGCAACAAAGGAAACTGATCGCGACTGACCATGTAGAGTCAGACATCTTCCTGCGGGAAAAGATGGCGTGATGACGGCTTATGCTGCAGTTCTGAAGAAGGGTGGCTTGAGACCTCGATATCGCCACAGACTGTAAGCCAGAAAATCTCTTGCGCGCTTACAAGGCAGCGAGCGAAAGCTCGGCGGCTTGAGGGTACATTTGTCCAAAATCAGGGGGGCCGACGGTGAACTCGAGAAAACCCGAATCTGCCCCGAATTTGTTCGCGTTTTCAAGTTCCGATCCCGGATTCTCGAGTGAGGCTATTTCAGACGTACTGATGCCGGTGCGATACTCCTTCCTAGACGGTGTCACGCGGTTTGAACATTCGGTCGAGATTGTGCGAGTGGGAGAACTCCACTTTTGGAACGAATGGTCTTCATCTGGATTTGCGTTCCGTGCCGAGCAAACTCCAGACAAGCGCTTTGAGCTGCACTTTATCGATGCGGGCCAATGTACGTCCACGACGAACTGTGAAACGGTAGCGGCAAGTGCCGGCCAAGCTTATCTTTTGCGGAATTATAAGGCCCACCACACCGTTTGGAGCCCACAGTCCAAACAGGTGGTTGTTTCGATTCAGGAAGCACGCCTTTCTAGACTTATTGCCGACGAATTTTCCATACTGTCTGCCGACCTAACCGCGTTACGATCCGTGGTTGATTGCAATGAGATCAAGATTCAGCGTCTGAGGCAGTTGGCAACACTTTTGGTAACGTCCGGAAGCGAGGAGCGGCAGGGGGAGGTGTCAATTGGCACGCATTTGCTCATTGAAGCATTCCTCGCACTGTTCATAGAATGCTGGCCAACGGATAATGCCCGCTCACATCAACATGTCGCAAGACCTTACTACATCAAGCGGGCCATCGCATGGATGAATGCCCGAGCTCTACAGAGGATCACTCTGGAGGACCTTTCGTCGGCTGCGGGAGCGAGCGTTCGTACGTTGCAGCTTGGGTTTCGGAAATATCTTGGTGTCAGCCCGATGGCTTATCTTTTTGCAATCCGCCTTGAGCGCGCGCATAAGGATCTCCTGACGGAAGCACCCTCAGTTACCGTGGATGAGATCGCAAGACGGTGGGGATTTTCAAATCCGGGCAAGTTTGCCGCGCATATACGCCTTCGCTACGGCCAAAATCCGCTAGCTATACGTAAGGCGGCTTTGCCGCGAAAGTAAGATCGGCCTCTCCCAGTTAATCGCTGCGCGTGGGAAGTAGATCGGCTGCCATTTATTCAAATTGCGCAAGTTCGTCCTATCTGCGCAATGCAGTTTAACGGCTTTGGTAGACGGTATAATTCTGTCAACCAATTGGGGCCTCTATTGTGTCTCGCAGGACAGCGAAGGGATGCTTTCCCAGCCTCGTTTCGAGATGCAGCCGGTTTGGATCTTTCGTCGTTCTCCTAAGCCATCTGACGGCATGAGGCCGTGTTCGTTTGCCGTCGGCGGAACAAACTTGTTCCAGCCACACCTTGATCAAGCAGTTTTGTCGCCTGGGAGCCATTTATGAAACGTCCAACCATCAAAGCCGCGCTCACATGTGCGCTAACGCTTATTGCGACAACAGTGATTGCATTTTCGATCGTCTCGGTGTCGAGCATGGGCGCTTTGGATAAACGTACCCAGGATATTACCTCTAGGTGGCTTCCAAAGGTCGCGCTGTCGAAGGACATGAATATTGAACTTTCCAACGCGAGCCTTGGATATCACAATTATATTATGGCTTTGACCTTGGACTCGCTGAAATCCTCGGAGCAAAGCATTTCGGCGGCAAATTCGGCGTTCCTTGGAGCTGTGGCTCAATATGAAGTTCTCATCAGCGACGACTATGGCCGAGATCGGATCTCGAAGGTCAAGGCGCTGTTTGCCGACTTGAACAAACTCGGCGACATGGCAATTTCCCTCGCCCGGGCCAGAAAACTCCCTCAAGCGACCGAGTTGCAGCAAACGCGGATGCAGCCTCTAGAGAACGAGATCCGAAAATTACTTGGCGAGATCGTCGTCGTGGATACCGACGGCGCGGCAGCTTCTCAAAGAGCCAGTGCGGAAACCTATCGATCGACCCTGGCTATCACTTATTTGATAATTTCGCTCTGCCTTGCGGTCATCGTTGCGGCGATATACTTCGCAATCGTTGGCGTAGCAAAGCCAATCCAAACTATCACTGTATCCATGAAAAGGCTCGCGGAGGGTAATACAGATTCCCCGGTTCCCTATGCCGGTCGATCGGATGAACTGGGTGAGATGGCCGCAGCAGTCGAAATTTTCCGCGCGAATGCCGTCGAAAATTTGAGGCTTCAACAGGAGGCGGATACGAACCGAAACCAGTCTGAACTGGAGCGTCATCGGAACGCAGAAGCCGAACGGATAAGGGGCGAGGCCATGGCCCAGGCGACGAGGGCGCTGGAAGAAGGCTTAAAGCATCTGGCCAGTGGCGATCTGACATTCCAGTTGGAAAACCCGTTTGCGATCGAATTCGAGACACTTCGGGCCGACTTCAACGGCGCTGTCGCTCAACTGGCTGAGACACTGCGCGCTGTCACTGAAGCAGCTGACGCAATCGACACTGGGAGCCGGGAAATCAGTGCCAGCTCCGACGATCTCTCCAAGCGGACGGAACAGCAGGCAGCGTCTCTTGAAGAGACTGCCTCTGCCCTCGACGAGATCACAGTGAATGTGGCGAATTCTTCCAAACGCGCCGAGGAAGCGCGCCAGGTGGCTATGGAGGCAACCGAAAGCGCCAGTCAATCCGGAAGGGTTGTCGCCGATGCGGTAGATGCGATGCAAAAAATCGAACAATCATCGGACCAGATCTCCAATATCATTGGGGTCATCGATGAGATTGCGTTTCAGACGAACCTGCTCGCACTGAACGCCGGCGTTGAAGCCGCGCGCGCTGGGGATTCAGGAAAGGGCTTCGCTGTGGTTGCTCAGGAAGTGCGCGAATTGGCACAGCGCTCGGCTCAGGCCGCGAAAGAAATCAAAGAGCTGATTCGCAACGCTTCGAGGGAAGTTCAAAACGGCGTCCAATTGGTGCGCGAGACGGGCGATGCATTGAGGACAATTGAGGACCACATCGTAGCGATGAACCAGCATATGGCTTCGATTGCCACATCATCGAAAGGACAATCCGTGGGTCTTGATGAGGTCAATACGGCGGTCAACCAGATGGATTACGTCACTCAGCAAAACGCAGCCATGGTCGAGGAGACGAGCGCAGCAGGCGCACGGCTTGCAAGTGAAAGTGGGCGTCTTCGGGAACTTATCTCAAAGTTCAAGCTTGACTTAGATCTTCGTGTGACCGGGTCCGTAATGCCAACCATGGTTCACGGGTGGTCATACCATTGAGCGGCGGCCGGCAAATTGCCTAAATTGCGCATCGTTCTGAAGAACCCGGCCTTGGGGCATTTGGCTAGGGTGCTCGTAAAGGAATTCTCCGCCAGGCATTTCGCCCACTTATTGCAGCTTGCCTTCCGGCCGGCCGGCTTCACGAAAATAACTCTGTCGAACTTTTTGCGATCCATGTTTACCGTTGCACATGGTAGTGACCTAGCGATCGGGCCAGCATGAAGTGGCAGCGCTATCAACTCCATTTCGCACGAGCGCACTCAGCCAAGAACGTAGCTCGTACGATGTGATCGCCATCAGTGTAGAAGCACCTAGGTCGGTTAAATTGGGAATGCTTGATCGGCTTGGCAGCACCGGCACGACATTTCATGCTGATGACCTCGGCACAAGCCGCCCCGGCATGACAACCATTTCGGCATCGCGCTTTCCGGCGATCATTGCGACAACGGCGTCCACCATCTCGACGGCCGGCTGCTCGTAGCTCGTCAATCCATAAGCAGGGGCGCCTCCGAGCTCGATATTGTCAAAGCCGACGACTGCCAGGTCTTTCGGGATTGCGAGCCCGAATTCGCTCCGGGCGACATCCATCGCTCCCATTGCCAATATGTCATTTTCACACATCAATACGTCGATGCGCGATGCGGGCGAAGTAGCGCTCAAATAGGTACGCGCCGCCTCGGCGCCGGCCTGCGCGCTATATCTCTCCGCAGCCAATTCTGTCACGCCTTCGATACCTTTCGCCCACCAGAAATTTGTATAATGATGGCGCCTGCCGAGCGCCGTCGACAGGGTTCTCGCCCCCGTCATAAAGCCGGGACGGCGATAGCCCTTGTCGAACAGATAGTCGACGATTTCGCTGAGAGCGAGTTCGGCATCGCAGGCAATGGCGGGGACGCCGGGGATTTGGCTGTCCCTCGCAAGTACGAACATCGGCGGGAAACCTGGGCCAAGACGTCGATCACCCAGCGTTTCCTCGCGAAAGGCCGTGCCGAAGAGGATCACCGCATCGAACTGCCGCTGGTCTGCGTTGATCAACGCGTGAACGTGATCGAAATGGCGGTTGATGTTGATTAATACGGTCAGCAGACCCTCCGCCTGCAGGCGCTCGGTCAACATCTCCAGAACCGGAAGCTTGTGCGGATTGGCGAAGTCGTCGACGAAGACGGCGACCTGATGGGTGGTGTTGGTCGCAAGGCTGCGGGCGAGAAGGTTGGGCGAATAATTCAGGGCCTCGGCAGCCTGAAGCACCTTTTGTCGGCTGGCATCCGTAATGGAGGCACCGGGTGTGAATGCACGGATAACAGTCCACTTCGATACGCCGGCAGCCTCCGCCACCTCTTTCGCTGTCGCCCGTTTGCGCATGACCGTCTCCTCCTGAGTGGAATGAATATTCCACAAAAGAATAAAAATGGAATGGATGCTTGATTTTTGTCGACAATAAAGTAGTTTTATCGAGCTTGCTACCGGGTGCAAAATGGAGTTGCAACCGGTAGCACTGGGAGGTTCGCGTAGAGCGGACTGTTTTTTGGGAGGGTAAAATGAAATTTGGTTTGAAATCGCTTCTCACGAGCGCAGCCATCGCTGCCGCGCTCATGTGCTCTTCGGCAATCGCCAATGCCGCGGACGTTCACATCGTTGCCGTCACCCACGGCCAGGCCAATGATCCTTTCTGGTCCGTCGTCAAGAATGGCGTCAATTCAGCGGCGAAGGACATGGGCGTCAGCGTCGATTACCGCGCTCCGGAAACCTTCGACATGGTGTCGATGGGGCAGCTCATCGATGCGGCCGTCAATCAGAAGCCCGACGGGCTCATCGTCTCCATTCCCGATGCCTCCGCGCTCGGACCGTCGATCAGGAAGGCTGTCGCCGCCGGCATTCCGGTTATTTCCATCAATTCCGGTTCCGACGTTTCCAAGGAACTGGGAGCGCTTCTTCATGTCGGCCAGGACGAATATACCGCCGGCAAGGCAGCCGGCGCGAAGCTGCATGAGATGGGCGGCAAGGAAGGCCTATGTGTGAACCAGGAGGTCGGCAACGTTTCGCTCGACCTGCGCTGCAAAGGCTTTGCCGATGGTTTCGGCGGCAAGGTTACGGTTCTTCCGGTCAGCAACGATCCGGCTGATGTCCGCGCGAAGGTCAAGGCGGCGCTGAGTTCCAATACGGCTGTCGACACTGTCATGGCGCTTGGTTCCGGTACCGCCGGCGAGCCCTCTCTGGCGGCGGTCGAGGATGTCGGAATGACCGGCAAGATCAAGGTGGCGACATTCGACCTTTCAGCTGATTTCCTGAAGGCCGTGGCCGATGGTAAGGCTGCCTTCGCGATCGATCAGCAGCAGTTCCTGCAGGGCTATCTGCCGGTCGTATTCTTGGCCAACTATGCCAAATACGGGCTTATTCCCGGGGGTAATGTTCCATCCGGCCCGAACCTTATCACCAAGGAAAAGGCCGCCCAAGTCGTGGATCTTTCCGCCAAGGGCATTCGCTAACCGGAATTGCCGAAAGGCATTCTCCCAGAATCTCCTCCCCCTTGATGGGGAGGGGGTTTGGCTGTCTGACCGCGCTGCCGAGCAGCGCCAACGCTACCCTAAATTATGATCCGTGGGAGGAGTTATGGCTTCGCTTGAGCAGAGAACGGCGGCTGCGCCGAAGGCCGATGAGCGCGTCAAACAAGTAAGTTTTCTGACACATATGATGCGGCGGCCTGAGCTTGGTGCCGTGGCTGGCCTTGTTCTCGTCATCGTCTTTTTCTTTCTCACCGCCGACCGTACCATGTTCTCGCTTTCCGGCCTGATGACCATCATGGCGCCAGCATCGCAATTGGGGATTTTGGCCATTGCGGCGGCCCTTCTGATGATCGGCGGCGAGTTTGATCTTTCGATCGGCTCGATGGTGGCCTTTGCGGGACTGATTTTCGGCGTCATCCTCACGAATTTCGGCCAGCCGCTTTCGGTTGCCATCGTCATGACGATGCTTTTTGCCGCGTTCATGGGGGCGATCAATGGGCAGATCGTCATTCACACGCGCCTTCCGTCCTTCATCGTGACCTTGGCATTCCTCTTCATTCTCCGTGGCTTGACGCTCGTCGGCCTGAAATGGGCGACCGGTGGCTCGACACAGCTTCGCGGCATCGGCGACCGGGTCAGCGACAGTCCGCTGCTTGGCTTCTTTTCCGGCGATGCGCTGAAGGGCGCTTTTGTCTGGCTTGCCGATCATGATCTTATCGACAAATTCCCTAACGGCATGCCGAAGGTCACGGGTATTCCGGTATCGGTATTATGGTTCGTAGCGCTTGCGCTGGCTGCAACCTGGGTCCTGCTGCGTACCCGCATGGGCAACTGGATCTTTGCCGCCGGTGGTGATCCCAACGCTGCAAGAAATTCTGGTGTCCCGGTCCACAGGGTCAAGACCGGCCTGTTTGCGCTGACGGCATGCGCGGCGGCGCTGGTCGCCATCATCACTGTGCTCGATGCCGGCTCGACTGACGCCAGACGCGGCTTTCAGAAAGAGTTCGAGGCGATCATCGCCGCCGTCATCGGCGGGTGCTTGCTGACCGGCGGCTATGGTTCGGCGATCGGCGCCTTCTTCGGCGCGATCATCTTCGGTTCGGTCTCGATTGGCCTGACCTATACCAAGTTCGACTCCGACTGGTTTCAGGTCTTCCTGGGCTCGATGCTGCTGCTGGCCGTTCTCTTCAACAATTTCATTCGCCGCAAGGTTACCGGGGAGCGCTGATCATGTCTGATGTCCACAAGCAAACGCCGATCATCGAAGTGACCGACATCATCAAACACTACGGCTCCGTGATTGCGCTCAACGGCGTATCGATGCAAGTGTCGGCCGGAGAGGTACTTTGTCTCCTCGGAGACAATGGCGCGGGTAAATCCACTTTGATCAAGACGCTCTCCGGCGTTGTCCGCCCAAGCGGAGGCGAGTTCCTCGTCGATGGCAAGCCGGTCAATTTTCGCAGTCCGCGCGATGCGCTCGATGCGGGGATCGCGACCGTCTATCAGGATCTTGCCATGATCCCGCTGATGTCGATTACTCGCAATTTCTTCATGGGGCGGGAGCCTCGCAGAGGCTTCTTCCCCTTCCGCCACCTCGACCTCACGCATTGCAACAATGTCACCCGTGAAGAGATGCGCAAAATCGGCATCGATATCCGTGACCCTAATCAGGCAGTAGGTACTCTGTCCGGAGGCGAGCGCCAATGCGTTGCCATTGCACGTGCAGTCTACTTCGGCGCCAAGATCCTCATCCTCGATGAGCCGACTTCGGCGCTCGGTGTAGCGCAAACCTCGATGGTGCTGAAATACATCCACCAGGTTCGACAGAATGGATTGGGCGTCATTTTCATCACCCACAACGTCCGACATGCCTATGCGGTGGCGGACCGCTTCACCATCCTCAATCGCGGCCAGACGCTTGGCACCTTTGCCAAGGCTGATATCGCGATGGATGAGCTGCAAAACCTCATGGCCGGCGGCAAGGAACTGCAGCAACTTTCCGAAGAGCTCGGCGGCACGATCTAATCCGCACGCTTCCAAGGCGGCGACCGGCCGGCTCTCAAAGACCGCCGCCTTTCACTCAATCATCAACATGGAATACGGTCATGAACGACGGCTCGTCGAATGCCTCATCCCCCTTCACGCTCGCGGTCTGCGCCGAGATGGTCTTCAAGTCGCTTCCTGTCGTCGACAGGCTCAAGCGCATCACCGAACTCGGCTTTCACGCCGAGATCTGGGACTGGACGAAACATGACATCGCCGCACTTGCAAGATCAGGAGCGACCTTCTCGTCGATGACGGGCTATGTGACCGGCACGCTCGCCGATGACGAGGGCGCCGACGACTTGCTGCGAACCGCGAAGCGATCGATCCCGATCGCCAGGGAAATCAACTGCCCACGCCTCAACCTGCATGGGACCGGTCTCGACGGTCAGGGCCTGCCCCTGGTCAAGGCCGACAAGGTGACGGGCGCCATGTGGCTCAAGGCGCGCGATACGCTCAACCGCATCGCCGACCTCGGTGAAAAAGAGGGTGTCACCTTCGTGCTCGAAAACCTCAATGAAGCCGTCGATTACCCTAAGACACCTTTTGCCAAGGCGGAAGACACGCTTGCTCTCGTTTCGTCGGTGAACCGACCGGCGTTGAAGCTCAATCTCGACCTCTATCACGCCCAGATCGGTGAAGGAAATCTGATCGAATTATGCCGGCGCGCTCTGCCCTATATCGGTGAAATCCAGGTGGCGGATGTTCCCGGCCGTATGGAACCGGGCACCGGAGAGATCAACTACAAGGCAATCGCCCGCGCGCTCAAGGACATGGGCTATCGCGGCACGATCGGCATGGAGGCCTGGGCCTCCGGCGATGACGAGACGGCGCTTGCCCGTTTCCGCGACGCCTTCACGGTTTGAAGATTTCGATAGTCAACACTTACATATCATGGAGAGATAACAATGATCAAATTTGGAGTGATCGGCGCCGGCCGGATAGGCAAGGTGCATGCCGCGACCATCGCGGCGAACCCGAAGGCGAACCTCGCTTACGTGGCCGACGCTTTCAAAGCATCGGCAGAGGCGCTTGCGGCACAGACGGGTGCCGAAGTTGCCGACGCGGAGGATGTCATCAAATCCTCAAGCGTCGATGCGATCCTCATTGCGACGCCGACGCCCAGCCATGCCGATCTGATCGAGGCGGCCGCGAGGGCCGGCAAGGCAATCCTCTGCGAGAAGCCGGTGTCCCTGTCGGTCGAGCGCATCAATGCCTGCCTCGATGTCGTCGAGAAGAACAAGTCGACCTTGATGATCGGCTTCAATCGCCGCTTTGACCCAAACTTCGCCAGCGTCGAGACGCGCCTGCGCCGCGGCGATATAGGCGACATCGAGATCGTGACGATCACCAGCCGAGATCCCACGCCGCCGCCGGCCGATTACGTCAAATCCTCCGGTGGTCTGTTCCGCGACATGATGATCCATGACTTCGACATGGCCCGTTTCCTCATAGGGGAAGAGTTCGTCGTCGTGAATGCGCTCGGATCGTCGCTCGTTGACAAGTCGATCGGGGCCGAGGGCGATGTGGATACCGCGGCCGTACAGATGCAGACGGCTTCCGGACGCATTGCCGTCATCACCAATTCGCGCCGGGCGACCTACGGCTACGACCAGCGCATCGAAGTCCATGGAGCTGCCGGCATGCTTGCGGCGAAGAATATCCATGCAACCAGCGTCGAGCTTTCCAATGCGAGCGGTGTCAGCGGCGATCCCGTCCAATATTTCTTCCTGGAACGCTACGCCCAGGCTTACGCCTACGAGATCAATGCCTTCATCGATGCGATCGACAGCGGCGACCGCTCGCCGAAGCCCGGCGGACTTGACGGGCTTCAGGCTCAGAAACTGGCGGAGGCCGCCACCGTGAGCTGGCAGACGGGCAGACCGGTGCAGGTCGATTAACAAGCTTCGATGCGATGCGGCCATGTTCTCACATCGCCGCATCGCCACCGGTGATGACGTGCTGCCCCGAGACATGCGTCTGGATCGCACCGGGATTACTGAAGACGGTTCTTTGGAAGGTGAAGCGCAATGCTGCAGGATAGAAATCGCCGTCCTCCCGCGACACTGCAGGAATTGAAGTACCTGATCGCCAAACGGCAGATCGTCTTTCCCAGCAGTCTCGAGCAGGTCGCGAGGCAGATCATAGAACGGCCGGAAATGATTGCATTCGAAAGTGCCGCTGCGATTGCGCGCAATTGCAGGGTTTCTCAAACGACGGTTCACCGACTTGCACAGCACATTGGGTTTCAAACATTTGGAGAGTTTCGCGCGATTATAAGAGATCATCTTCGCAAGATTTCCGAAAATCATCGCTAGGGGCTAGAACGACGGATACAGAAGGTTGCGATCTACATGAACAAGGCCCTGTTCAAACGCACGAGATATTCCGCAATGCGATTGCTCTTCGTATCGCCAGGCTTCTTTTGAACCGCAGCGGCGGAAAGGTCTCGCCGCTTTGGCAATTTTGATCTTTCCCCGGAGGCGAGTGCATCGGGCATGCCAATTCTAGTGAAGTCCGTAGAGTATACGGGCGAGCCCGATTGTTGGCACCACGATTCCGAAATTGCTCCATCATCGACGGCGTCGAACCCCCTATCGCCAACAAGCGCCATGGCGACATGTCGATCACGTTCATTTCCGTTGCAACCGGACCCGGGTGGCCGGCAGGTTTCCCAATCGGGCGAGAGTATCCGAGCCGATAGCGCACCAAGCCTTTGCAACAGGTCGGCCGAGTTGTCTGAAATACTCAGACACTCTCGACCTCGCCTGCTTCTATATCGGCAATCTCGGTGTCACGCATGGGTAGTGGTTAAACGTATCGATCACCACCATGTCTTCCGGAAGTCCAGCTAATCGAAATGCAATGAAGCCTGCCCGCCTCAGGCAACCACCTCCGGATGATCGATTGTGTCAGGCCCGCGAGTTTGCCACTCTATCCCCAGGTTCCGCCAAGGGTCGAATATGCACTCAGTGAGATAGGGGTCGCCTTAGGTCCATCAATGGCGGAACTCATCGATTGGGTTTTCAGGCGGCGTGACATGCGTCGTTCGTCGCCTGGGCCGAACGTAGATATAGCCCGGAGCTGACAGGCGCCTCCGTTGGATGCGTCTAGGGATTGCGGCTTCTTGGCAGGCACCCATGAAGCGTGAGCTGGAGGGGGCGAAAGTTTTCACCCACTCCGTTGATCTTACTCAGCGAGTTCGCGCATGACCTTGATGAGGTCGGACTTGCCCTCGAAGCCGATGCCCGGCAGTTCCGGCATGGTGATGTGTCCGTCGATGACTTTCACGCCATCCGGGAAGCCGCCATAGGGCTGGAACAGGTCCGGGTAACTTTCATTGCCGCCGAGACCAAGCCCTGCCGCAATGTTGAGGGACATCTGGTGGCCGCCATGTGGTATGCAGCGAGAAGGCGACCAGCCGAATTGGCGCAGGACATCAAGGGTCCGAAGGTATTCCACGAGGCCGTAGGACAAGGCGCAATCGAATTGCAAGAAGTCGCGGTCGGCACGCATGCCGCCATAACGCAGCAGGTTGCGGGCATCCTGGTGGGAGAACAGGTTCTCGCCGGTTGCCATCGGGGCGTCGTAAAACTCGGAAATTGCCGCCTGCAGGGCGTAGTCGAGCGGATCGCCGATTTCCTCGTACCAGAAGAGCGGGTAGTCGCGCAGCATCTTGGCATAAGCGATGCCGGTCTCAAGATCGAAGCGACCGTTGGCATCCACCGCTAGCCGGGCCTGGGAGCTGATCTCTTCGAGGACAGATTCGATACGACCGCGATCCTCATCGATTGATGCCCCGCCGATCTTCATCTTCACGACGTTATAGCCACGGTCGAGATAGCTGCGCATCTCCTTGCGAAGCGCGCTGTTGTCCTTACCCGGATAGTAGTAACCGCCAGCCGCATAGACGAAAACCTTCGGATTGGCTTCCCGGCCCTTCAGTTCTGCAAGGTGGCGGAAGAGCGGCTTGCCCTCGATCTTTGCAACCGCATCCCATATCGCCATGTCGAGGGTACCGACGGCGACAGACCGCTCGCCATGCCCCCCGGGCTTCTCGTTCATCATCATCGTCGCCCAGATTTTGTGCGGATCGAGATTGGTGCCCGCGTCATTCATCAGGCTTTCCGGGGAGGCTTCGAGGATACGGTCCTTGAAGCGCTCACGGATCAGGCCGCCCTGGCCATAACGACCGTTCGAGTTGAAGCCGTAGCCGACAACACGGCGACCGTCACGGACGACGTCGGTGACGATGGCAACCAGGCTAGCCGTCATTTTGCTGAAGTCGATATAGGCATTACGGATTGGCGAAGCGATTGGCTTCGTAACTTCGCAAACATCAAGGATACGCATAGCATTCTCCGTTCGGTACTTGTTCGATGTGTTTGTTATCGGGACGCCAGTTCGGCGGGTGATGCGGTGATGTTTCGGGGACGTTCGCCGCGCTGCTCGGAGATGACAGCGGCGACCGTCTCCTGGTCGAGAGCGCCTTCCCATTTTGCGATCGCGATGGTGGCGATGCCGTTGCCGATCAGGTTTACGACGGCGCGGGCCTCGTTCATAAAGCGATCGACGCCAAGCAGAAGGACAAGACCGGCGACCGGAATGGCATGGAAGCTAGAGAGAGTTGCCGCGAGGGTGACGAAACCCGCTCCCGCGACGCCTGCCGACCCCTTCGAGGTGAGCAGCAGAACGCCCAGGATGACAAGCTGGCCTTCGATCCCGAGCGGCGTGTTGGTCGCCTGGGCGACGAAGACGGCGGCCATCGTCAGGTAGATGCAGGTGCCGTCGGCGTTGAATGTGTATCCGGTCGGCAGCACCAGTCCGACCACGGATTTCTTGCAGCCGAGCTTCTCCAGCTTCGCCATCATCCGCGGCAGTACGGCTTCCGACGAGCAGGTCGCAAGCACGATCAGGATTTCGTCCTTGAAGTACCGGAAGAAATGCAGCAACGGGAACCCCGACCAACGGGCGATCGATCCGAGGACAACGATCACGAACAGGGCCGACGTCAGGTAGACGCCCAGCATCAACTGCCCGAGAGCCCAGAGCGAGCCGACGCCGTATTTTCCGATCGTATAGGCGACCCCGGCGCCGGCGCCGATCGGCGCCAGGCGCATGATCATGCCGACGATCCGGAACAGAGCCTGGAGCAGGGAATCGAAGAGATCGACGACGGGCCTGGCTTTCTCGCCGAGCTGGACAAGTGCGCAGCCCATCAGCACGGCGATCAGGATGACCTGAAGCATTGCGCCCTTTGCAAATGCATCGACCATCGTTGTTGGGATCACGTTCATGAAGAACTCGATGACGCCGCCCTGTTGCTGGGCAGTCTGCTGGTAGATTGAGATCGTGCTGGCGTCGATCTTGCTTGCGTCGATGTTCATGCCGACGCCGGGCTGCATGATGTTGACGACGATCAGCCCGATAACGAGCGCGATCGTCGAAACGACCTCGAAGTAAATCAGAGACCGTGCGCCGATCTTTCCGACCTCCTTGATGTCGCCCATCTTGGCGATGCCGAGGACGACAGTGCCGAAGATGACCGGCGCAAGCAGCATCTTGATCAGTTTGATGAAGCCATCGGCCAAAGGCTGCAATTTCGTGGCGATATCGGGAGTAAAAAGCCCGAGGATGATACCGACCCCGATGCCGATCAACACCTGTATGTAAAGCTGACTCAACAGACGTTTAGCCATTGGTCTCTCCTCCCTGTTTAGATGCGTTCCTCCGCACAGGGGCATGTCATAAGGACAAGGGAGGCACCTCGTCCAATGCCGATACGGGCTCTATTGGTGCCGTTTTGGCATAGCGAAAACTGAACATTGCTCTCGGGCGCCAGCATTCATCTTGATTTCGTGGGGGAACTGGATGTATCTCGGTGCGGTGGCGGCATGGCTCACTGAGGTATGACAGGATGGAGACTGTTTGGCTGGCCGACCTTCAGGCTCTGGCAGAAACACTGAATTTTTCCCGTGCGGCCGAAAATCGCAACGTCACGCAGCCAGCGTTTGGCCGTCGTATTCGAGCCCTGGAAGAATGGTGTGGGTTGGAATTGGTAGATCGATCCACGCACCGCCTGAAGCTGACGGCAGCGGGAGAAATAGTGCTGGATGCGGCCAACGATGTTGCCAACCGACTGGAACGGGTGAGGCAAGACCTGGATCGTACACGGGTAGATTCTTCGACAGTGACCTTCGCCGCGACCCACGCGCTGTCATTCGTGTTCTTCCCAGGCTGGATACAAGGCCTCGGGCATGTCACCTCGACCATGCCTATTCGACTGTTGTCCGATAACATGAACGAATGCGAGAAGATCATGTTGGAGGGGCGAGCCCAGTTTCTCCTGTGCCATTACCACGAGAACAGCAAAATTCGCCTGGACGCGGCGGACTTCAAACATGTCGAGCTGTCGACAGATCGGCTAATTCCCGTCTGTGGCAAGGATGGGAAAGGTGGTGCGCTTCATCATCTGCCCGGTACGCAGGAGGCTCCGGTTGCCGAGATTGCATTCGAAGAGAAGTCCGGCATGGGGCGCATCCTTGCCTCGAACCTGTCGTCCAGACTCGGCGAGCTTCATCTCAAAACAGTCTTTACGTCCCATCTTGCGATGGTGCTAAAAGCGTTGGCAGTCGATGGGAAGGGTGTGGCCTGGATACCCGAAAGCCTTGCTGCGGACGAACTGGGGCCAAAAGGCCGGCTGACGAAGGCTGCGTCGGATGAATGGGCCGTTAGCGTGAAGATCGTTCTTATCCGCCCTCGAAAGCGGATGACCGCTATTGCGGAGGCGTTTTGGGAGCTGATCTAGAAATTGGCTGATCGTGATGCTGGTCACGAGCACGACTGTCATCGGCCTATGAAAATCAACGATGGGTGCGAACGCGTCAGCCTCGAAGTCCAATTCCGTTATTCTTGATCCTCACCTAGGCGCTCGCGTCGAGCGCCCCGGTTGGAATCAATGCCAGGAGATGAAATAGCTCGGAGCTATGCTCACGGCGGGGCCGTTTACTCATAACCTCACGAACTTCAGGTTTCAGACGACGCGGTCAACGCATTCTCGAGCAACACTCTGGCTGCATCGCGGATTATCTTGACAAGTCCAGGATCGGGCGTCGATTGCGCCATCACAATCGAGCCCTGGATGAGCGACAAGATCTGGATCACGGCTTTTTCGGGGTCGCTCAATGCCAGGGGCTCGATGAGTGAGGCAACGAATTCATGCAAGGCCTTAAAATAGAAGGCGATGGTCGTCTGTACGTCAGGGGAGTTAGCCTCCGGTCCAAATTCGGCCAGCCCCTTCACGAACGGACAACCACGGAAAGAGGGCGAACGGAATGGTTCGTCTAGCTACTTCCGCCTGCAGCATCGTGTTGACGTTACGCAAACTGTGGCAACCCGTCGTGTATCTCGTACCACTCAGCCTTCGAGGCGACGAAATAATGTGCGGCCGGCGGCGCCGGCAGCGGCGTATCGAGCGTCCCCAACCGCAAACGCACCACCTCCGGCATCGTATCGCGGCGACTTATGATCGGTGAACCGCAATTGGAACAAAAGAAGCGTTGGACACCTGGCAAAGAATCGAAGGCCTTCAACGACGACTCGCCCTCGATGATCACAAAGTCGCTGGCCGCAACGGCTGCATTGGTCGCAAACGCGGTTGCAGTCGCTTTGCGACATCGTGAACAGTGGCAATAGATTGCTGGACCAAGATCTCCGCGAACTTCGTATTTCACCGTGCTGCAGAGGCAACTGCCTTTATACATAGTAGCTCCTGTGACTGAAGGCCTGCACTGGATCAGCTTCCGCCCGAGCTGTCGCGATCAATCCGTTGAGGATCTGCCTGTTACGACCGACGGTGTCGCGCATAGCCGCCACGACATTTTATCCCAGCCGGGCCAGATACAGCACCGAGCGCTTCGGGAAGCTGCTCCTTGCGCCGGTCACGGCCACTCCCTTATTGCGCATCACAGATCCCTTGATCGTCGGATAATGGCAAAACTTTATACCGTTCTGTCTGCCTAGGCAACTAAGTATACAGGCCTGTCTGTCCGCACTCATGCCCAGCGTTCAACCAGCATTGGTACCAACAATGCGATCCGAGATCGCCCAATCCGGCGGCTTACTCCAGACCGCTATCGCCATTGAGCCGAAGGCGGAGACAATCCTCCCAGACGATCTAATCCCGCAGGCGAACTTGTGCTGTCGATCGATCCTTCGTGCAGGTACGAGGTCAGCAATGCCGTCATGCCGGCGATCGCGGAACCGTGGTCAAATGGTCAGTTCGAGGAACAGGTCAACACGCTCAAAATGGTCGAAAGGCATGTACGGCAGAGCCGAGATCTAGCGGCTCAAAGTTCGCCTAATCGGCGCGGCGTGACGGTATGTTCCATTACCAAGACTGCGTCAAATCCATACTCCACACGAACACAGGTTCGGACGATCCATTGAAACCGCCTGAGGCAACGATCGCTTTCGGCGAGTGGACGCTGGCAAGATCCCAGTCTAGCTGCGAATATTTGTGTCTCCATCGCTTAGATGCGGCAACCGTTCGTGAACGGTTTCGATAGGCCAGCTCTTCAGAAGAGAATAACACAGCTTCTCGACGTTCCTCGGTTTATGGCGGGCACACCAGCTAACGGCAAAACTGAACTGACGAAGCTGGATCCTAGTTATTTCCTCTATTCACCCCAATCGCCCGAGGCCACAAAAAACGAGACATGCGTTGGTCGAATTGCTTCGATGGAGATCAAGTCGGGTATGGTATTCACGTAATTACGCCGCGTGCCGGCCACGGCACACCCATCGGCGAAGATTTCGATGATGCCTCGATCATGGATGATCCGCAGGTCCGTTAGAATCGGTGTCGCAACCCCGTATTGGATGGACCCATCATCTTGTGGTAGTCTTACCGACAACTTTTGTTCCCTGACTGAAACAACAAACGACAGGTCGCCCGATTGCGTCGCGACAATCTCGATATCGCTTAGATCGCCTTGTAGCCTTATGTCGACAGGTTGTGCTGGCAGATTATAGACGGCCGACTGAAGAGATTCGGTTAGGAAAAGCGTGAACGCAGATTCGGACTCCTTTGCCGGCTTCATGCAAATCCTGTCGTGGTCATCCAGGAATAGCTCTCTTGGCAGGGACAGTTCCCCTGAGTACGGCGAGCCAACAGGCTTTCGGAATTCCCAGTTGAAGAGCCATGCGAAGGCAATCTGCCTCCCGGCCGCCGAGAAGCTTTGCATGGCATAGAAGTCAGTCCCAAAATCAAGGAGTTGCAACGTACCAGAGCCAGGAATGAAACGATCGTCTTCAAAGTCGCCAACCAGGCCGTAAAGAAGATTATGTCGTCCGCTTTCGGGTTCGAGATGGCCGACGAAACCCATGATCAGTACCCATTTGCCGTCGATCGGAAAGAAGTCCGGGCACTCAACCGCCCTGGCACCTTGAGCACGAAAATGCGAGGGTGCCCGATAGAGCGGGCCCAAATAGCTCCATTCCAACAGATCGCCGGAACCGTAAAGCAAGACGGCCGGGTCGCCGTGCAGGGAAGCGCCGAGCACCATACGGTAGGCCCCGGCGGTGTCATCCCACCAAACCTTCGGATCGCGAAAGTCGTGCTCGACTCCCTCAGGCCGATCTTCCAATACGGTCACGATGCCTTCCGCCTTGATCATCCACCGATCTGGGCGGGCGATTTTCTGAATTTCCCGATAACCCTTGAAAAGGTCGTAGGCTGGCAGGCGTTCGGTGTAGAAAAACATCAAGCGTCCATCTCGATCCCGAAAGGCGTTGCCGGAGAACGCGCCGCCTGTTGCGCCGAGACGCCACAGGTTCTGTTCTGGATGCAGAAATACCGGCATGTGAAGCCACTTGATCAGATCGCTGCTGGTCGCATGTCCCCAGTGCATTGGCCCCCAATCACTGCCGCAGGGATGGAATTGATAAAAAAGGTGCCATAGCTCGCCGATCTTGCAGAGACCTACGGGGTCGTTCATCCAATGCCGGATTGGCGAAAAATGAAGCGCGGGCCGATCCGTATCTGACCGAAGCCATTCTTCAATTTCCGCACCGGTGCGTTGAAGTATTTCTTTTTCGGAAAATTCAAGAACTGTTATACCAGTCTCGTTCACGATGTGAGGCTGATAGGCATAGGCCCAAAGAATAGCGTCCGGCGAATTGGTGACAATAGTGACCTCGCAGGCTTCCCTGTGATGATACGTGAAAAACTCCGGATGGGACGCAAATGACATGGCCTGCCAAACTGCTTTCCCATCAATGTCGATACGAAAAAAGCCGTCGCCGGCGGCCCAAAATTCCAGGCGGCACCCTGAAGGCAGGAACAGGCTTTGCTTCATCAATGGGCCATCTTCCCGTTTTCCATTTGGTTCGTCATGAACAGAACTCCGAATAGTCGTTGAATTCTCAGACTGTATTGCGAAGGTCGATCTAAATTGAAACTTTGCCGACTATTGCGTGGGGAACTGGAGTGCCCCGGAATGCATTCATCGTTGTGTCAATTTCAACCTGTTCGTCATTGCCCGAATCCAGGATCGTGTTCCGTACCGACCCCTTTTGGACCAGCACTGCCGTTACTTCGAGCGTCTCCAAATTGTTTGTTGAAAGCAACGCTCCCACCTGCGTGGAAAAACAGGCGCTGTTCGGTGCATCACTGATTTGCGAGATTTCGGTTGTGGCCACAATGTGATTATTGGCTATGTAGTTGCCACTCCCGGAAACCACATTAATGATCACCGGCTTTACTCCGAGAGGCTTGAGATATTGAGTGTCGATCGTTTCTGAAATGTGATTGGCGATGACCGAATTGTTGCTGCCAGCGATGTGCAAAAGTCCGAACAGGTCATCGAGGCCGTTATCGTACTTCTGCATGGGCGCCCACGGCTCGCGATCTCGCAAGAAGTGATTTGAGGACACAAGATTCTCGCAGCAGTTATCAGTAAAGACCAGCATCCCTGGGTAAAAGGAATGGAATCTGTTGCCCGTAATCGAGGAACGCACTACGCCAGAAAAATGGACGCTACTGGATCCTCGTGGGAATACGTTGTTTGAGGCCACCAGAATGCCCCCATAATTTTCTGCGTAAACAGAATATCCCTGATATCCGGCTCCGACAAAGTTATTGGCTATTCTAGAGGCCTGGCCCATGCCCTTCAATTCGATACAGTTGCCGCACTCTGCAATAAAATTGTTATCTATTGCCAGCGCATCTGCATCATGAACAGTAACGCCATGCTCCAGATAGATAAGACCCATCCCCGTTATTCGGAATGAGTCATTGGCGCTACCTACATAGATCCCAGTCTTGCCATTCCTGTATGTATTTTCCGCATCATTTTGCCCCGAACCATCGTCAATGAAGTGTAGGCCGTCGATGCAAAAATCGGCGAACTCCACGGAGCTTATGCGAGGATTTCCGGGGCGCTTGACATAGAACGCAGCTCCAGCGGCCTCACCGCCAGCGGTCTCAGGAGAAATGTCCACAAGAATGCGGCTACCGCCGGGCCATACTTCGCGCCAGTGTGCCAGCTCGTTTTTGGGGGTGTTGAACCGGATGCTCGAGGACGTAAATCCGTGGCCAGAACCCACAATTTTCAGATAGCTGACGTCGATAACAACCTGAGTGACCAGCCGATAATCGCCTGGAGGTATATAGATAACTGCGCCGGGCTTTCCGCCATCATTCAGATCGCTAACCTGCTGTCTGCTTTTGATATCGGCAATGATGCTGTTGATGACCGCGCCGATATCCTCATGAGGGTTCCCTGCGGGATATGTTGTTACATCGTACCGGTTTTCGCTAACCATTGTTAATGTCTCCTTGGACATTGCTTACTCCGCAGCGAGAGTAGACTGATGTTCTCGATTGGCCTGTTCTCGCAAACCGCGTGGAAAATGCGTTTAACCGGCTCTCCCGTTGAGTCTGCTCGTGGCCGAACCATCACCAGATGCTGGTGCGGGTTGCCGGTTCAAAGAAGTGAAGTTCTTCGGCATCGACAGCGATGCGCGCCATATCACCTGAGCGCACCGTGCTCTTCGGCGAAAAACGGGCCACAGCAGCTCTTTCGACTCCGATATCGGCGCTGGCGTCAGGGTCGCCGGCATCCACCCAGGGCGCGTCGATATTCAGATGCACCATGGATTCGGAACCGAGCGCCTCGACAAGGGCGACCGGGGCCGAGATCTCGGCCGAAGAGGGCCGGGTTGCGGCATCGTTCATATGCTCCGGCCGGATACCGACAATGACCTGACGGTTGGACGCGCCGTGGAGCGAGGGGCGGTCTTCGAAAACCCGATCAGGGATTTTGAAACTGCTGCTACCCAGTGTCAGCGTCCTCCCATTCAGAACGGCCTCATACAAGTTCATTGAGGGCGATCCGATAAAGGCGGCGACAAAAATATTGTCAGGACGATTGTACAGGTTCTGTGGTGTATCGACCTGCTGCAAGACGCCGCCTTTCATGACAGCGACGCGGTCGCCCATTGTCATCGCCTCGACCTGGTCGTGGGTCACGTAGATCGTCGTGACATTCAGTTTTCTTTGGAGACTGGCGATCTCGGCGCGCATCTGCACGCGCAGCTTGGCATCGAGGTTCGACAGCGGTTCATCCATCAAGAAAGCCGCCGGTTTGCGAACGATCGCTCGCCCCATTGCGACACGCTGACGCTGACCCCCGGAAAGAAGTGCGGGCTTGCGGTCAAGCAGACTTGTTAGTTCAAGGATGCCTGCCGCTTCTTCCACGCGACTGGCAATCTCGGTCTTCGGCAGACCCGCCATCAGCAAGGGAAAAGCAATGTTCTCCCGCACAGTCTTGTGCGGGTAGAGTGCATAGGACTGGAAGACCATGGCGATGTCGCGGTCCTTGGGGTCCACATCGTTGACTAACCTGTCACCGATCCTGAGTTCACCGCTCGTAATGCTCTCCAGGCCGGCGATCGTCCTCAGCGCCGTCGACTTTCCACATCCCGACGGACCCACGAAAACCATGAATTCGCCATCCCTGATATCGAAGCTCAGATCATGCAAGGCATGAAAGCTGTTTCCATAAACCTTGTTGATATTGCGCAGCTCTATACCGGCCATGCCTTTGCCTCCCTCATCCTTTTACAGCGCCGAAAGTCAGGCCGCCGACGATCTGTTTTTGTAGTGCGAGTGTTACGATGATGACGGGCAGCGAGTAGAGGACGGCTGCAGCTGTCATCGCCCCCCAGGCAAGCCCATAGACCGAATTGTATTCGGCGATGACGATCGGAGCTGTCTTGGTGGCCTCCGACGTCAACAGCAGTGCGTAGAGGAACTCGTTCCAGCTTGTGATAAAGGTAAAGAGCGCGGTGACCGCTATCCCCCCTGTCATCACCGGCAGGATAATCTTTCGAAACGCCTGGAAGCGTGTGCAGCCGTCCATGCGCGCCGCCTCTTCGAGCTCCTTCGGCACACCCTCGAAGAAGGCCGACATGAGGAGGAGTGCCAGCGGTACGGCGGCCGACGTGTGAGCGAGAACCAAGCCAGGAATCGTGTCGAGCAGACCCAGCGACTTCAAAAGCTGGAACAGCGGCACACCGAGCGACACCGACGGCACCATGCGGGTGACCAGGGCAAAGAGCAGGAAAAGCGTCGTGATCCGGCGCCGGTACTGGGTCGCGACATATGCGGCAGGCACCGCCACCAATAGCGATAGAGCAGTCGTCAGCACCGCTACGGTGAGGGAATTGACGAAGGCTTTCGGTAATGTGGAGGATTGCAGGACCTCCCGAAAATTCTCGAACGATACAACCGCTGGAAAGAAGCTTGGCGGGATCTGCTGGACATCGGCCGCTGGCTTGATAGAAGTCATGAGCAAATAAATGTAGGGTATCGCGTAGGAGAGAACGAGCACGAGGGCAGCTGCGTTGATCACGACGCCGCTCATATTCAGGCGGTGACTTCTAAGCATGGACGGGTCTCCAGATCTTCCAATAGGCGACCGCCGCCAGAAGCATCATGACGATGAGAAACAACGTTCCAGATGCTGAAGCCTCGCCGAGATCGCCGAAACGTACCATGCGCTGGTAGATGTTCATGGAGAACACTTCCGAAGCGTGGCGGGGCCCACCCTGCGTTTGTATCCAGATCAGGTCGAACGTCTTGGCTGCATCAACGCCACGAACGATCACGACGACAGCGATCACCGGACGCATCAGCGGCACGGTGACGTGCCAGAACCGCTTGAGTGCGTTCGCCCCGTCGATGCGAGCCGCTTCCAGCAGGTCTTTCGGGATATTCGTCAGGCCCGCATAAGAGACAAGCGCGACGAAGGACGTCGTCAGCCAGATGTCGGCGAACGAGACCGCGTATATGACGATGTCCTCGTTCGACAGCCAGGCGATCTGACCGGGATCATCGATCAACCCCAGGCTAGTCAGCCCGTAGTTCAAAATGCCGATATTGCCGACCAGAAGAAACCGCCACAGCAGGCCCGCGACAATGGGCGGGACCATCAACGGTAGAGCGAAGATCGTACGGTGCCACCGCGACTCCCCCGTCATGCCTGAAAACAGCAGCGCGGCACCAAAACCGAAGGTGAACTCGAAGAACAGGGCGAAGACCGAATACTGAAGTGTCCGCAGAGCGCTCTCCGCGACCCGTTTCGACGTCAACGCGTCGACATAGTTCTTAAGTCCAACCCATTCGCGTATATGAGGCGTGATTGTATCGACCTTGAAAAAGGAGTCGAATACCAGGAGCCCGACCGGGTAAGCGACCAGCACGCCGAGGATGGCGAGTGCAGGCGCGAGCATGTAGAGTACAAATCGGTCTTCACCCGACATCTCCGTCTCCGAAAGCTAAGGGGGTGAAATTCACCCCCGAAATGTTGAGGAATGGACGAGGCTAGTTGAGAATGTCCTCGATCGTTTCCTTGGCTTCGGTCAGCACTTGCCCGATATCGGCCTTGCAAGTGAGCGCCTGCTGGAGCGCCGGCAGCACAGCTTCATCCACGATTTCCTGATATTTTTCGTTTAGCGGCCGACCTTGGGTCGCAGGAGCACTCAGCGTCTCAAGAAGCGGGGGGAAGTGCTCGTAACCCTGTTTGCCGGCATAGCTGCGATAGGCTGAATTCGTCGCGGCGAGGCCGAGCGGGGCCTCGATGCCCAAGGCGTTGTTTGCGATCGCGTAAGCGATGAACTTTTTCGCGGCGTCCTTGTGTTGGGACGCCGAGGGGACGACGTTGTACCAAGGCCCGGGAACAGCGGCGATCCCGGCGTCACCGGCCAGCATCGGCACTACGCCGACCTTGCCGCTGACCTTTGAATCCGGAGGCGTCATCTTGTAGGCATGCGCCCAGAACTTCATCATCGCCGTTTTGCCTTGGTAGAACAGGTTCTGGGCCTCGCCCCAGCCGATCTCATTGACGTTTTCCGGGACGGAATGGTCGGTACAGTGCGGCGCAATATAGAACTCGAGCGCTTTCTTGTGCGCATCGTTGTCAATGATAACCTGCCCATCCTTGTCGAGGATTACGCCTGGGGAACCCGCCTGCAGCACATGCGCCATCCATTCCTCTGAGAAGGTGCCGATGGTGTCAGTCCCCCAGAAGTCGATCTTGCCGTCACCGTCGGTATCGCGGGTGAAGAATTTTGCGATATCGCGCCATTGCTGCCAGGTCTTGGGGGGCGCGAGGGGATAGCCATACTTTGCCTGGAAAGCTTCCTTTTCCTCCACCTTGTCAAACAGGTCCTTGCGATAGAACACGATCTCGGCATTGGCCCAGGCAGGCATGCCAATCAATTTGTCGCCGACCTTTGCGTCCGCAAGCAAGGCAGGTGCTAAATCCGCGCGAACGGCATCGGTGAAAAGTGCCGAGAGGTCCTCGACATGGCCCGCGAACTTCGCATTCCATACGACGTCGATCGTCACGACGTCGAACGCGGAAGAGCCTGAGGCGATTTCGGCAGAAAATTTATCGAAGACACCCTGGTAGGGAACGACGGTGAATTTCACCTTGATGCCGGTCTCAGCGGTAAACTTTTCGGCGACGCTCTTCTGCAGCATCTCGCCGCCGCCCTCCACCAGGATGTTGATGGTTTCGGCATTGGCAGTCGCGACCATGAAAACCAGCGAAAGTGCGCTGGCGCAGAGCAATTTTTTCATCGATTCCTCCCTTCGGCTCGCCGCACTGGCATTGAGCCCTCCTTCTTGCGGTGAACATAATCCCCGTATGACGACGTTGTCAACGTCCAATGTCGACGTTGTCATAAAAACATGTCGACGTTGTCATGCGTCTGGTTTACAACAAATATCATAAGGAGATTGGTGGGCATGGTCAGTATAGTCAGTGTCGCGAAAGTGGCTGGGGTTTCGAACAAAACTGTTTCTCGCGTCATTAATGGCGAACCGTATGTGACGGAGGAAACCAGGGAGAGGGTGGAAAAGGCCATTCGAGACCTCGGATACGTGCCAAATATGGCGGCGCGCCAGATCCGTTCGAGCCGGTCCAACACATTTGGCATCATCACCGACTATGTGTCGACGACGCCTTACTCGGTGGATATCGTTCGCGGCATCCAGGATTGGGCAAATGCCAACGGGAAAACCATCCTGATGGCAAACACCGGCGGCGTTTCCGAACGGGAAGCGGAAATCTGGAAAACGTTTCAATCCCATCGGATTGACGGCGTTCTTTACGTCACGATGTATCATCGCATCGTGGACCCAGAAACCGGGAATGTCGGCATCCCCACGGTGATGATCAATTGCAGGCCTCAAACGAACGAATTGTTTCCCTCGATCGAACCTGATGACTACCAGGGTGCGCAGGATCTTACGCGCTATCTGCTTGAAAAGGGCCATCGAAGGATCGGCTACATACGGCTCAACCCGATTTTGTTGGGGGCCGAAATGCGCCTTGACGCATTCCGCCAGACCACGTGGGAATTCGGCGTTTCGGAGAGTGACCTGTCCATCCGTCTCGGTATGGAAGGGCCGGTTGGTGCTGAGAAGAACTATGTTTTTGAGGCGGCAACAGAGCTGCTCCAGCAAAAAGACCGCCCCACCGCAATCATGAGCGGCAACGATGAGATGGCGATCCAGATCTATATTGCAGCCTTGACACTGGGTCTGCGCATTCCGCAGGACCTCAGCATCGTCGGGTTTGACGATTTTCGCACGGTATCCATGGCACTCAAGCCGGAGTTGACCACCGCGGCATTACCTTATTATGATCTCGGCTTCGAAGGAGCGAAGTGGTTGAATGGCTTGCTCTCCGACGCCATGATTCGTCCCAGCAGCCGTGTCGTTCCCTGTAAATTGGTCGAGCGCGCTTCCGTCTGTCGAACACAATAAAAATGGATGCGGCTTGTCTATTCGCGCGTATGGGTGTGGCATCGGTTCAACCTGTGGCGTTGTTGCCTAATTGAACTAGCAAGGAAACAAACGAGCGTGCGATCCGCCGTAACGCATCGAAAAACCGTCTTCAGCAATGGGTGAACGGTGTTTCTTGCCTCATGTGCAAAATCACTTACCGCAAACATTCATCGAAGGATACCGGTATGATCATCTGCTGCGGAGAAGCGCTGATCGATATGCTACCGCGCGAGACAGCGGTCGGAGAGATGGCATTCGCACCCTATCCCGGCGGCGCGATCTTCAACACCGCCATCGCGCTCGGTCGACTCGGCATTGCCACGGGGCTATTCACCGGCCTGTCGAGCGACATGTTCGGCGATATCTTGCGCGCCACGCTGAAATCCGGCAATGTCGATTTCGGCCCCAGCGCGACCTCGGATCTTCACACGACGCTGGCATTCGTCAAGCTCACCAACGGCTCTGCCACCTACGCCTTTTTCGACGAGAACACCGCCGGCCGCATGATCACGGAAGCTGACCTACCGACGCTCGGCGATTCCTGCGAGGCGCTGCACTTCGGCGCTATCAGTCTAATCCCGGAGCCGTGCGGCTCGACCTATGAAGCCCTGATGACGCGAGAACACCAAAAGCGTGTCATCTCCTTCGATCCCAATATCCGCCCCGGTTTCATCAAGGATGCGGAGGCCCACAAGGCACGCATGCTGCGCATGGTGGCAATGTCGGATATACTCAAGCTCTCTGATGAGGATCTTAAGTGGTTCGACGAAGAGGGAAGCCACGACGAACTGGTCGGCAGATGGCTGCAGCGCGGACCCAAGCTCGTCGTCATCACCAAGGGAGCAGAAGGCGCCGATGGCTATACGTCGCACGGCAAGGTATTCGTTCCGGGTGAGAAGGTGACGGTGGTTGACACCGTTGGCGCGGGCGACACGTTCGACGCGGGCGTTCTTGCTTCTCTGAAGATCAACAACTTGCTGACCAAGGCGCACGTCGCGCGCCTGAGCGAAGACGCCGTCCGCGACGCCTTGACGCTGGGTGCCCAGGCAGCAGCCGTGACGGTCTCTCGGGCCGGAGCGAACCCGCCCTGGAGCTATGAGCTCGGGCCCAACGGACACCTGAAATAGAGCCGATCCGCAAGGGCCGTCACCTAGACGGGAAATCGGTGACATTGACAAAGAGAATCACGAGCTGATCTGGTTATTACACCAGATACCATGTTTAGCTTGGTGGACGTTTCGATGCCGAGCGGCTAACTCCACCGAGATCGGGGCGGTGTCTGATCTCCAGCGCCACATCGATCACTGTATCGCTGCGAGTCCGTTCGGTCAGGACGATCTTGCCATGCAGCCGGCGAGCGACGGTTCGCTCGCCGGCGTCAGATATTGCGGTCGCAAAACCTAGGCGCGCCTTGCCAGGGGCAAGGTAACGGTTCAGGGGTTGGGAACGATGGCATTCAAAGTTCCGAGATCGGAGATTTGCGCACTGGAGCCGCTGTAGATTACCTTGCTCTGCGTCAGAGCGGCACCGAGACGGACGGCGATGTATTGGAGATCGGGAATCGCCGCGAGAACGAAGGCGTTGTCGCTGATCCAATTAAAGACGCCGGACTCCGCATTGATGACGACAATCGGCCCATCATCCGAGGTGTAGCCCTGAGGATCGACCAGAAAGTGGTTGTTTGAGATCTTGTTGTTGTCGCCCTCGATGCGAAGGATTCCGTATGTTTCCGGGAGTCTGTTGTTGTATCCCTGAAATGGAGGATAGGTTTCGTTCTGCCTGCGGATCAAGTTGGCAGCGACAAGCGTTTCATTCGTTCCGATGAGCCTGATTAAGCCGGGATAGAAGCCGGCAAAGCGGTTTGCGGTGACACTGCATCGTGCGCTGTTGGTCAGTTCGATCAGACTGCCGCCGCGCGGAAAAACATTGTTCGCCGCGATCAGCAGCCCATCGGCGCCGGTCGCCGCGATGGATTTGCCGTTGTAGCCGGCACCGACCAGATTATTCGTCACCTTGCAGGATTGAGAGGCCTCAAGTAATTCCACGCAACTGCCGCACTCCGCGATAAAGTTTCCATCTACCGTCGTAGCATCTGCGCCCTCCATCGCGAGTGCTCGCTCAAGGTACACAAAGCCCATGCCTCGCACGACGAAGGAATCGCAATCGCCCTCCACGTAAATGCCGGTCTTGCCGTTGATATAGCTGTTGCCGTCGCCGCTGAAATGCAGTCCGTCCATGCAGAAGTCGCGGAATTCGAGACTGGCGAGACGCGGTTGAACACCGTTGCGGCGCGTAACGATCGCCGGAGTGCCGGCCAACTTGACCTTGACATGACTACCGCCGGCCACGGTTTCCCGCCAGTTGGAAGTATCGGGCGTGTTGTCGCGAATGCTGAGTGAGGTGAACCCATGGCCTTCGCCTCGGATCGTCAAGTAGGAAATGTCGATAACGACCTGAGTCAGCAGATCATAGTCACCAACCGGTATGAGAATGTCACCACCGGGTTTCGCGGTCTGGCTGGTCTGATGAGCCTTGATGTCCGCGATGATCTCGTTGATGACTTTCCCAATGTCCTGCGAGGCAGGCACCGAGCCATGAAACTTCGTTACATCGTAGGTCGATGAATGCGGGCTGGTCATGTGCGGTCGCTCCATTAATTGCCTACCAATAGCTTCGGGTTTGCGGATCGAAGAAGTTCAATTTTCCGCGCCTATCGAGGCGCGGGGCCAAATCACGGAGGCGAAAGTTGCTCCGGGCGGGAACGTGGGCGCCGCCCCCTTCCAGGAAAATATCGATGGTTTCAGCGTTGGCTCACGCGACCATCAATGGAAGCGCGAGTGCTGGCAAAAAGCTTTTTTGTCCTCGATTTCTCCCATTCGGCTCGTTGCATTCGCATTAAGGCTCCATCTCGGCGCGAACATAATCTCCGCCTGACAACGTTGTCAACGGGAAATGTCGACGTTGTCATGCCTTGTTCCTCCACGCATCGCGTCAATGACTCTGAGTGTCGGCAACAATGGTTTGACGCGGGCCCACACTTACAGACGGACGGGCGCTTTTAAAAAATGCGGACAATGGGCTCGCCGCGTCGAGCGCCCCGCTGGAATCGATAACATGAGACGAAGTGGCGATGTCACGCTGTCTGCAGCTTAACGGTTCGGGGACTATCGTATCTTAAGAAACGATACGGCGATGGCGTTGCAGATTCGGAACCGTCTCTACGTTCCCGGAGAAGAGGTGATTGAAATCGATAGCACTAGCTCAGATCTGCGCTTGTGGCGGGGCCGTCCCCGCCACCTCACGAACTTCAGGTTTCAGACGACGAGATCAACGCATCCTCGAGTAACACTTTGGCTGCATCGCGAATTGTCTTAACAAGTCCAGGAGCGGGCGTCGATTGTGCCATCACAATCGAGCCCTGGATGAGCGACAGGATCTGGATCACGGCTTTTTCGGGGTCTCTCAGTGCCAGGGGCTCGATGAGTGAGGCAACAAATTCATGCAAGCCCTTAAAATAGAAGGCTATGGTCGCCTGTACGTCAGGGGAGTTAGCCTCCGGTCCGAATTCGGCCAGCCCTTTCACGAACGGACAACCACGGAAAGAGGGCGAACGGAATGGTTCGTCTAGCGCGTCAAAAATAGCGAGGATGCGCTCCAGCGGCGATAGTCCGGTTCTTTCAGTCGCGGCTGCGAGCATCTGAAACCAGATATCACTTTTGTAACGTAAATAGGTGGCGATCAGGTTGGCCTTCGACGGAAAGTGTTTGTAGAACGTCATCTTGGCCACCCCGCTTTCGGCGATGATGCGATCGATCCCGACAGAGTGAATGCTGAACCGGTAAAACAGGTCCGATGCCGTCTTTAATATACGTTCTCGCGGGGCGAGGGCGTTAAGCGGTTGTGCCTCCACATCCAAAATTTCAAGCGCGCTGCGCGATCGCATTTTCCAAACCCCAAATTCTTCGTTCGTGTAGACAGACTATTCTGTAAATTTTGGGATTGCAAATACATACAGGTCTGTCTATTGATATTCGCGCCCATTGGATTTCAAAGAAAGGTCTCGAGATGAGCGGAAAAGTCGTTGTTGTAACCGGCGCGAGCAGTGGTTTTGGAAATCTCACGGTGCAGGAACTCGCGAGGCGGGGTCATACGGTGGTTGCGACCATGCGTGACATCGAAGGAAGAAATGCAACAGTCCGAAAGGAACTTATCGACGCGGTGAAAGCTGAAGGACATGAGTTGCAAGTCCTTGAAATGGATGTCTCCAACGAAGCCTCTGTCAATTCCACAATCGACGTAGTTATCAAGCAGCACGGAAAAATCGACGCTCTCGTCAACAATGCCGGTCTGATGCCCGTCGGGATCACGGAAGCCTACACTGTGGCAGATGTCGAACGGCTCTTTGCGGTCAATTTCTTTGGCGCGGTGCGGGCCGACCGCGCCGTTCTGCCGCATATGCGAGCCGCCGGCAGCGGGCTGCTCGTTCATGTGACATCCCTGATGGGGCGAGTGGTCTTTCCGTTCTTCGGCACCTACTCCGCGAGCAAGTTCGCGCTTGAGGGGCTTGCCGAAGCCTATCGATATGAACTAAAGGGCTTCGGAATCGACTCCGTGATCGTCGAGCCAGGGCCATTTCCGAGCAACCTCATCTCGTCGAGCCCGGAGCCGTCCGATCATTCCGTGCTTGCAGCCTACGGCGAAGTCGCGGCAATCCCGGGTCAGATCAAGTCCAACGCCAACGCCGGACACGACGAGGCCAATCCCCCGCGACCCCAACGGGTGGCCGACGCGATCGCGCAACTTGTTGAGGCCACGGAGCGACGTCCTTTGCGGACAGTGGTGATGCCAGAAGGCATGGACTTCGGTGTCCAACGACTGAACGAGGCCGTGAGCCCGATCCAAAACGACATGCTCATCGCGTTCGGCATGTCGAGCATGCTTTGACAGGATCAGTGCGATCAGCACATTCTACAGCACAAAGTTACCGCGATTGGCGGCCGCAGCGGAACTGTCCGCAGCCAGGACGGTCTTCTTGCTCTTTCACTGGCCGTCGGGACCACCTGATGTCGTCGCGGAAGGCGGATATGACGGAAGAGGGCGATAGTGCTCTAAGTCCCAATCCGCCTTCCGCTCATCGCCCAACGACGGCTGGCGTCGCTCCAAATCCGCACGCTGTCGGCATTGTCTTGGGCTTCGAACAGAAACGTCTCAAGGTCGTCATCGCACCCGACTTGGCCTTGAGCTCTAAAGGAGATTTATAGCATGATTGCTTATGCCATTTTCATTCAAGAGCGGACCCGCGACGCATCTGAAATGCAGACATATGTCGAACTGTTAAGACCTCTGTTAGGGAAATCTGGAGGAACCGTACTCGCCGTCCACGGCCCTCAGGATGTCCTCGAAGGTGCTGCTCCTGAAGGCGTAGTAATGGTCAGCTTTCCCTCCATGGAGGCGGCCCGCGCCTTCTATGACAGTTCCGAATACCAGGCTGCCGTGAAGCACCGTTTCCTCGGGGCGGATTATCGGTCCTTCATTATAGGCGGGATCAACTAACTCCGGCCGACTTCCAGTACATTTGCATCAGAACGGTCCGTCGTTCCGAGTAACAGCACTTACAGGCCTTATCCTAGGTCATCGTTCGTCTTGCAACCGGGTGCAAACAGCAATAAGATTTTTTGAGGCCCACAAAAGGCGGCGCTGAGCTTATCTCCGCTCTCGCGAATGAGACGCCACTCCGAACGATTTTATCTGCCAGCTTTTTTAGAGGCGAGATGGTTGTTGGGTGATTAGCATAAGCCAATCCGCGCTGTCGCAAGCTCGAGAAATTGTGTTCGAATACGGAATCCATCGCTTCGCAGGACTGTCTAAATAGTGCCGTTTAACCGATTAGACACCGCAGCCCGGCCGCATATGGCTATAGATTCTCAACGATTTGGGGGTGAGTGGTTATATGGAAATCTCAGACTTGAATTCGAGTAAGAACGTCGATGCGAGTATCGACAACGATTTCCGAGCGCGATTGAAAAATAGCGCCAAGCTTCTCTCCAACTTGGCCAATGAGACTCGGCTGCGAACGATTTATCTCTTGGCGTCGAGAGGCGAGATGTTTGTCGGAGAGCTGGTGTCGGAGATCGGTATAAGCCAATCTGCACTGTCGCAACATCTGGCTAAGTTGCGGGAGGCCGGGATAATTGCGACGCGGCGTGACGCGCAAAAACACTTTTATTCGCTTCAACACGATTGGATGCGAGACCTTCTGACGGCGCTGGACGCGGTCTACACGCGAAATCTTCCCCAGACATAGACGTTCCATAAATCGCATTATGCGATTTCAATCTTAGATTGAATACCGATTCGCTTATGGCCCAGCGAAGCGGAATTCCGTTTGCGCCGTAAGCTACTCTTTAATCAGAATTTTCTTGCCATTTTTGCGTCAGACTTTCCGCGCATTTCGCCACACGCAAGAGCTGTTTTTTTCTTTTCGCGCGGACATTTTCCGTCTATAAGGTTGTCAGGAAGCATCGCAGACGCCGGCCTGACGGACGCGGAGACTAACCATCGTTCTGTGGCAGTTTCGCCATGGCTCGGATGAAGACGAGAAGGGACTCCACTGCATCGATCGGAAGGACTTCACATTGGCGGGGGGCCCGCCGCGCGTATGGGAAAACTGAACACATTTGAGCGTCTGAACCATTGGAAAAGAACGGGAAGATTTTTGTCGCCCCGCCCAAGGACGGCAGCGACTTCAAAGAATTGTTTAAGCAGTTAGCTGCTGTGGGTGCGGGTCGTCCGGTTGGCATTGATGGCTTTCCACAGGGACCATGGACTCCGGAGCTCCTGGCGGAGGCGATTACGCAGATCGACTCCAATCGGGCCGGAGTCGATTTACGCACGGTCCAACTATGGTTTCAAGAGAACGACAAGGGGATCAGCCCTTCCAATATCAACTGGTTGGCTCGGATCTTCGGCTGCGATGATAGGGAAGCGACGAGCGAATGGCTCCTGGAGCTTAGCGCGGCTCAAGCTCGCCTCACTGCAAAGAGACGAGATTCAAAGAAAGCGACTTCTGCTGCAGCGGCACCAGATAATCCGGGCCCGGTGACCGGGCAAATTCAAATGCAGCTTGCGGAAGACTTGGCACAAGAAGGCGATGTCGTTCCGCCAAAGAAGGGCTTCAGCTTGGCTAATCGATCCGAGTTGCTTTTTAGCAGCGGATCTCCCTTGAACCTCCCCGCGTCCACATTCGCGGGCGCCTCTGCCCTCGGATTTTTGTCGTATATCGTGGGAATCCACAGCGTCACATATCGTCGACCCGATGGGATCCTGAAGCAGGTCGGCTTCTTGTGGGCGCCGAACTGGACGCTCCTGTTCATGATACTCTTACCACTATTTTTTTGGCTTGTGATCGAGCTGCTGCTTTTTTGGAAGCGGGATGGGCGCTTCAGGCTGCTTTCACAGGCCGACCGGTTTGAAATCAACGCCCGCTGGACGCGAAACATTGAGGCGTATTCTCATAGCTACTGGGCAGTTTTCGTAATTTGCGTGCTCTTTGCCGGTGTTTTCCAGTGGATTGGCGTGTGTTTGATCCCGCTGATGGAAGGCAGTGATGACTACGCGACAAGTTGGGGCACGATAGCCATCGTGCAACCCGACCTTATATCAGTGCCAGTGGAGATCGTTTTCACCGGGCTAGCATACCTATACATGTGCGTCTGCTTCTATCTGTTTTTCGCAGGTCTCATTTTGCTCCACACGATCATCCACGATTTCTGGAGCATCGAAGAAGCATTGATGCGGAGGCTTGAGGGCGAACATCGTCGTGAGGGCGGCGAAATCCGCATGAGGGTAATGCGGGGCATATTCCGGTGCACCATAGTTGGTGTTTTTGTTGCCATTTGTATGAAGGTTCAGAGCTCCTACCTGACCTCGAACGAACAGGATATCGTAACCTGGTTCTTCCACGATTGCGTTTCGGTGGTTTATCGTGACCATCATGCCGCCAACAGCTTCGGCTATAGGATGCCAACCCATTACAGTAGTCTCCTTGTGGCAATTTCGGCCTGTGTCGTTTTTCTTTACGGTTCCATCCGCCTAAATGTCGGATTGCGATTTCGTGAGGCTTTGTGGAAGATGTCGGCGGTCGTGGGCCTGCTCTTCGCCACTTATTTATTGATCGATGCCTTTGACGGCTTTTCAATCATTCTCATCGCGGGAGTGCTGGTCGCGACATATGGACTCTTTGATCCAGAGTTCGCGCTGCTGCGATCGCGCAAATCGGAGAGCAATCAGAGTGTATCATAGGTGGCTGGATCGTTGGGACGAACGTCGAGCCCAACGCGGTGAAGAAGTGAAGAAAGCGACGGAATTCATCCTCGACGCCGGCCGCGCCTTCCCCGACGCGGAGAGGGCAAACTCTCTCGAGGAGTTTTGTGTTCTTGCGGACCACGCTGTGTCCGATCTAGGCTTTTACGACGAGCCCGGGCGTAAGGCCAAAGGCTTTGAAAGGCACGACGGGTGGCTCACGTTTCCTTCGGAGATCGCCACCGACGTGGACGAGAACAACACCGTTTGGGCAAAACTCACCGAAAGCGGCTCGCGCGATCAGGTTCTGGTGATTTTCCATCATTGGAATGCCAGCGCCCGACAACGCCAGATCGCCGGATTCTTCTCGAAACGTGGCATCACGGTCGTGGAGATTGCTATGCCCTATCACTTCGAACGGAGTCGACCCGGCGCGCTGTACGCCGATTATATGCTCAGTTCAAATCTCGGCCGCACGATCCAATCGGTGAGGCAGGCCGTATGGGATGGGCGAAAGCTCGTCCGGTGGCTGAAGAGCGAAGGTTACCGAGAGGTCTCGGTTCTTGGCATGAGTCTTGGCTCGTGGGTGGCGGGTCTGATCGCAGCGCATGAACCGGCCGTATCGAAGGCTTCGCTGTTTTTGACGGCTGGAAGTCTTGCAGACATGGTTTGGACGGGACGCGCGACGCGCTCGATCCGCGAGAGCTTAGAACCGGCCATTGGACTCACGGATCTGCGGAGGGCATGGGGTCCGCTGAATTTGGAGAATTTCGCGCATAAATTGGCACGGCCCGAACTCGCGCTTCAAGTGGTATTCGCAACTAGAGACAAAGTAGTGTTGCCCGCGCTAACGCAAAGCTTCATCCGAAAACTGCAACAAGCAGGAGCCAAGCCGAGCGTTCTGAAGCTGAACTGCGGTCACTATTCGCTCGCGATGCCCCCGTACATTTTCTTGGCAGGTTGGAGCCTGAAGCGTTTTCTTTCGCGCGCAGATGCCCAAAATGGCGTTGCTACGTCATAGATTGAGACGTCCAGACGCCCACGAATGAGCCGGTTGGATTTAGCGACCCGTCGAACCTTTTGGAGGGTCGCTTACCCGCAGCCTTTCTTGCCCAAGCCCAGAGCCAATTTCAGTGGAGAGGTCTGACTCGAGGCCCCAAAAAGGAAATCGACGTTCCCTGCTACGGTACGCGCCCCGAGCCATCTCAACAAAAATTCAAAATATAAACAAGGACTTGTCGGCGCCGTTTCGTTTCGTTTCGGTTGGTTTCGCATCATATCGCGCAATCTGCGGTAATCGTCGTTTTTATCAATTATCAAAAACTGGAAGGCGTCTCGCAACTCAGTCGCGGTTCGAACTTACCCAATGTTCCACGGCCACCGACTGCGGATTACAGCATTTGAAGGAAGCAAAGCCGGTATGAGAGCAGATATGGAGACTGACATACTCGACGTTCACGGCATTCAAAGACGAGAGGGTTCAGTTGGCTTAGTCATTTTTGAGCGTGATGGCATCCTGCTACGGCACAGGCCGGAGTTTGGAGACCAGACGCTGGGAGATATCGACACTAAATTCCTGGCGATGCTTCAGGACATGCGCAACCTCCACGTCCGCTTCGGGTTCATTTCGTACCATACGGTTTCCCCATTCGATCGTGGCATGCGCATTGATAATGCAACGCTTACGAGGTTGCTCGACGATCTTCTGAAGGTCTCGGGCGCCGTACCCGACTTCTGGATGGAGGCGATCCATTCACCGAGCCAAGGTCAAAGCCGGCACTGGCCCGCGACCTCTGACCTCGACGTGATATTGAAGCTGACTGAATGGTATGAAGTCGATCCGACGATGACGGTCGTGGTGCGCAAAGGAAATTTCTCTCGCTTTAGCAAAAAGACGCCTTCTTTCACGGAAATTCTTTATCCAGGATCAAATGCCGTTGGCACCTCCGTCATTGATACCCAGGCCACAATGGTCTGGCTTAAGACGACGATCAAGCATGTTTTGAAACTGCCGTAATTCCTTTTTTTTCGGCAATCAGGGCTAGTTCTACAAAAGCGGCCTTGCTCAAGCAGGCCACTCAGCTACCGGCTTCGATCCCGATCCTTATACTGTGGTGGGCGAAGTTTGATCGATTTTGACTGATCGCGGTCACGCCGTTGATTACCTTGGCGTTCCGTGCGATTTTTCTCAGAGCTGTCGTGGTCGGCATTTGAGCGTGCTATGCGGGATTGATCGACGGTACGGTTGCTCGAAGTCTTGTTATCGAGTCCCTGCTCCGCAACGTGGTCGCGACCAGTCGCCGACTTCGTTCCCAAGCTATCCGAAGAGCGTTTCGCCTTGCCGACCTCGGCGCGATCTCGAATCTTGGTTACACGAGAGTCGAGCTGCAGCCCGACGACCTTGCCGATGACATTGGTCGCTTGCTCGAAGAGCAGCCGATCGGTGGGATTGACAATCTTTGCCGCAACGCTGAGGGCTGTGGTGGCTAGCGTCTCCTTCGCCGCTTTCGCCTGAGCGGCGCTGATGGGTGTGGATCGCAGCATGTGTTCTTCTCCTTTTATTCTGGTGGGATCATGTCCGTCGCGCACGGCTACTTCCAACCGACGGTATTCGCGCTGCAGGCCGAGCGACAGATCATGGCTCAGTTCCCGCGCCGTGCTCGGCGCACTTCGGTCCTTAGCAATGCCTTCCAGCATTTGGATGACGCGCCGAACTGAGTGTCGGGTCTGATCAAACCGTTTCCTCGCGTCTTCCAGCTTCGGCGCGGTGGGCGTATCGCGAAGCTTGGAGATCACCTTGTCGACAACATTAGTCGGTGCTCTCGCACCCATGCGGTGAAACATCTCCCATTCCCATCGTTTGATGGGCGGTGGACCAGCACGCTCGACACGCTTTTGACGATCAATCGTTATTCCGCGCTCCCGCGCCTTTTCGGCGAAGCGGGTGCGCCACTCGGTGAAATCGCGGATATTGGGGTTGAGCATCTTGCCGCTGGCATTGCGCAGCGCGACGATCACGTGCAGATGCGGATGCTTCTCGAGGTCGTTGCGATTGTGGACAGCATAAGCATATCGGTGGCCGGAGAACTGCTCCTTTAGAAAGTCACGACCCGCCAGGATAAACCGATCACGATCGACATTGGCTGGGCCTGACAACAACAGATGCATGAAATCGCGCGGCTGCCGGGTCTGCATCAGCGCACCGACAATCTTACCCTCGACTGTAAGCTGCTTATGATCGCTTGTCGTCACCTCGCGTCGGTCGGTGGCTTGATAGTAGCGGCCGCTCCTGCCCGGGCGCTCCTCGATTTGGGCCTTCGTCGAAAGCGTGACCTCCGCGCCTTGCCGCTGCATCGCATGGAGCGTCGCGGCCAGCCCCTTCGGACCGCTCGAAAACTCCACCGGATAGCGCGAGACTGGCGCCACTCCTTCCATCCGCAATGCTCTGTCCACACGCGCATCGATCGCGTGCACGTCATCCATTTCGGCGGCTATGCGATTCTGGCTCCCCCGATCGGATCGGTCCCTCTTCTCGTGCGCGATCACCAACGCCAGGTTCAGACGGGTTTGTCCCTTTACGCCCTCGCTAACGCTGAACGCGTAGGTCCGATCGGAATCACCAACCTCGCGGAACCCGTCGGACGCAAGCGAGCTCAATGCGCGGGCAACGTGTTCCCGGTCGGTACTCTCCAGCTCATAGGTCAACCGTAAAACGTCCTTGCTTCCTTTCCTGTTTCCGAACTCCCGCTCCCAGGATCGGACTTCTTCGCTAAGATCGGTGACCTCACGGCCATCCTGATCGTGTGCCTTTTCCTCCTTGCTTTGATAGGCAAGCACGTTGCGAGCCGAGGCCGCACCTGCTCCATACGACAACACCTTGACGACGACGGCGTTATTGCCACTCGCCCGACTTAAGGCTGTCGCCGCGCCGGCGTTCCGCCCAAGCGAGGGGACCCCCACCTTTGCCCTCACCGGCGCCTTTTTCGTTCCACCGCCACCGCCGCCGCGGCGTCGAAGCTCATCCTCGATGAGCTCGAAATAGCTCGGTAGTCTGCGGCCTTCAGGCCTAGACCCCGAGCGACTTCTGGAGAGGTCGTTCATCGTGTTTCCTGATCAGGTCGGCGATAAATGTGGATGGTCTCACAAAGGCTGCATCGCGGATCGAATCCACGGCGGCCATCACCTCGCCCAGCTTGGTCATGATGGCGGCGGCGAGGATGGCTTGGTCGCGCTCTTCCGACAGAAACTCCTCGTTGCGAAAGGCGAGCTCGCGGAGGAACTGGTGCATGTTTGCCAGCTGCCGTTCGTGCTCTTCGAGGATCGCAGGTATATGCATAATCTCTCTGGTGACGATGAGCTTTGCGACAAGATTGACGGAAATATCGAGCCGGCCGGCAAGCAGCTCCATATTGCCGAGGACATGGGCCGGTAAACGGAACATGACGGCCGGTTCGCGCATCTGCCTACAGCCCCCTCGCCTTCAGCGCTTCGAGGATCAGTCTGTGGGTCGCCGATGAGAGCTGCTCATGTCGTTCCAGCGATACGCGGAAAATCTTCGTCAGCACGTCATCGTCGAGGTAGAGGGAAATACGTTTCCTCTTCATGGATCCCGTAATTACATCGGCTTCTATCGGCTGCTCTTCTGGAATTTCGCTTTTGGCCGGAGGACGGCGGAGCTTTGACCTCGTTTCCCTATCGACGCTCGGCTCCTGCGCCTGAGGAGGATCCTCCGGCATGAGCTTGTTGAGATCGAGGCTTGTGGGCATGTAGGAGGTCGCATCCTCCTCCACGTCCCTCGCCTGATCCTCTCTCGATCGGGCAAGGGCGAGAATATTGCCAGCCGGCGTTCTTTCCCTCGACATCGCGCTCAGGCAGCCTCCGCCTGCAGAAGGCCGATGAATTCGTTATTGATTTTTTTTACGAGATCTATCGCGTCAAGCACGCTTTCTGAGGCGCGCCGCTTGGCCGACGGCGTCAGCGCCGGATTGCTCTCGATGCTGGCGAGCTTGGAATAGAGCGACCCGAAGCCGGCACCGACATCGCTGAAATGATTACTCTTCCGGATGACCGTGTCGACCATCGGAATTCGGCCGCTCGTCAGGATAGCATGGACTTCCGGAAGGGAGCGATTGTGCTTAAGGGCGATCATGTCCACGTAGTTCCAGATCGCCGCATATGGAATTGGACCCTGCACCCGCTTCCTGGAAATCTCCTTGAGGATCGTCGCCACCTTGATGGCTGAAGTCGCGGCAGTCGGTTCGGGTATGACAGGAATGAGGACTGCATCGCATTCGTGATAGACCTCGATCGCCCGCTGGTGAACGTATCCGCCGACATCGTAGATTCGGATATCCGCCGCAGGTGCCTCCGCGAGGCGATCTGCAAACCGGTCATCCGGCGCGACCCGCAGATGCAGCAGCGTGCCGTCGGTGGGGAGCAATCCCCGTTTCATGGAGACATTGTACCACCGCGTCGACGATTCCTGCTCGTCGCAATCGATGAGCAGTGTCCGGTGGCCCTGCTGGGCGAACTCGGCTGCAAGATTGACGTTCAAGGTTGATTTGCCGGCGCCACCCTTGAAGGTCGAGATCGCGAGCGAAAGTGGTTTTCCTGTCATGGAGCCCTCAGCCTCGAAGATTCGCTTGGCTCTGCGCCTGCTGGCGGGCCGCGACCAGATCATCGTTGAGCCTGTTGGCTTCGCGCTCCCGGGCTGCATCTGCCTTGGGATCGCTCCCCGGCCAGAACTTCAGGATCGGCAGGAAAAGGAGCACGAAGAAGGTGATCGTCGCGCCTTTGAACCAGTGGGACTGCTCGTAAAGGTCCGCCGCCCATTGCCAGAGCGCCCGCGTCCATTCCGTCGGTAGCAAGAGGTAAGATAGCGTCAGCGCAAGGCCGTAGGCCAGGAAGGCGGCGATCACCACACAGGCAGCCGCGACGACCAGAAGGTTGGCGACTAAGACCAGAAACCACATTGCCCTGACGGGAAAAGTCACGACCCTGATGGCCTTTCGATGTGCTGACATCTACCTTCTCCGTGCGCACATTTGAGTGTCAGACCAAACATATCGCAATCCTCGCGGTATTTCCAGACTTGCACTGCAGTATAATTTTGTGCATGCTTCGCGACAGCCAATTTGATGACGGATTCACGCATGAACCCCGGCGCGCGGCGGCTTATTCGCCTCCTCTTTTGCACCATTGCATGCACGCAGAACGCCCTGGCGATTGCCGCGGAGGACGATGCTGCTTCGAGAATCGTCAACTCCTATCAGAAGGCTTACGCAGAGGGGCGCGATCTGATCCCTCCTCCCGAAACAATCCTCGATACGTCATCGATAGCCGAGCGGCTCGACCTGCAAACGATCATGCCTGAGGGCGCCCTGAGCGGGAGCGCGTTTCTTGCCTCCGATGGGACCATCGTGAAACTGGTGGGTGTCCAAGGTTGTCTGTCGGTCGAGCAGGTGGAATTCGCTGGCCTGCGGACGACATGCGCGATGGTTTCACTCGCCGGGTTGACCGCCACGCTCGGCGAAGCCAAGGCGGTCGCTGGCAACGCATTTCCGTGTCATTTCCTCGGGCAAAACACAGGCACGCCGACTGTGCGCTTTGCCGAGTGCTTTTTCGTGAAAGACGGCGACGCACAATCGCTCTCGCAGGTGCTTATCGCCAAGGGATTGGCGTTTGCTGCCCGTGATCGTGCCGGCCGCGCGATATTCCCGGAATATGCGCAGTCAGAGGAACGCGCGAAGAGAACGAAGACTGGAATCTGGGCGAACGCCCACTTCACGCATCCCTACGGTGAGCGCTATCGCGCCAATCCTTCCATGAACTGATCGCGATGAGGTTCCTGATGTTGATTTCCACGCTCGCAGCCTCCGGCTTCTTTGCAGGCATTTCGATGATGCCGATGCTCGCCGGGACGAACCACCCAGAACCTCCTCGCCTCCAGGCTCCGATCATCCCTATTCAGGCGCTTAAGAGCGAAGGGGCCACCGCAGGCAGCCAGGAAAGCGATCGAAGCCAATTTGTCCCGTTTCCGGTTCAGGCACAATTCGAAACCGGCGACACCTGGCTTTCCGCCGGGCGGCGATATCGTCTTTACGGCCTGCAAACGTGTCTCCGCGGAACCTCTGTTACGATTTCTCCCGGCGTCATCAGGGACTGCGGAGAACTCAACCTGATCATGGCACAGGCATTGATCAAGGACACGAAGCCCGTCTGCGCGACGATCAAGGATCTCGACCAGAACAATGCTGTGGTGGCCTGCCAAACGACATCAGGCCAGCGGCGTTATGATCTGGCGACCTATATGATTGCCGCGGGGTGGGGATTCGCCGCCGTCGACACCAGTGGCCATTTGATCGTTCCCGGCTACAGGGTGGCTGAAGAAAGTGCAAGATCGGCACGCGCAGGCCTTTGGGCCTACTCCGACATGCCTCATCCCGTCGCAGTCTTGGCCGGCCAAGCGGGAGCGCAGCGATGAGAGGTGCTTCATTGTCGATGTTGCTGATGATGATGACGGCGACCGCCGCTTCGGCGCAAAACCGACCGGCCGATATCCCCCGGCAGATCTTCGGAAAAGTCCAGGTCGTGGATGCCACAACCTTTGAATTCAGGAAGAACGGACAAACCGTGCGGCTTGCAGGATACGAAGCCCCTCGCCTCGAACAGACAGCAACAAGCGATGGCGTCGACTGGCCGGCAGGTCAAGTTTCGCGGGCCTGGATGATCCTCCGCACACTTGGGCAGGACGTCAACTGCGCACCCATTGCTCGCGACGCGAACGGTCTGATCCTCGCGCACTGCTTTGTTGGTGAGACGAACCTCGCCGCCACGGCGATTGCAGAAGGCATTGGCTACGCGTTCAACTACCGCGGCGAACCTCAGGTCCCCGCCTATTTCGATATCGAGAGGAAGGCCCGCGGGCTCGGATACGGCGTCTGGTCGTCGCCGGATCTTCTTCCTCCTTGGCTCTACACCGCGTCGGTGGCGACCGGGGACAAAGCGAGGGCCTCTTCACTGGAACCTGACGGCGACTTGCCCCTGCCCTTGCTCGTGGGCCCCGCCAAGTCACTGACGCCTAATGAAGCACATGGAGGTTGAATGAACCGCATTATTGGAACCGCTGTAGCGCTCATATTGCTGTCCGGATCCGCTTCGGTAGCGATCGCGCAGGACGGCGCCACACAGAACCAGATAGAGCAGCGCGATCCGGGCTTTTGCGGGGCCGGAGGGGCGGGTTGCGATCCTGCCGAGGTGCAACGGTGGAAAGCTGTCGGCAACAGGCTTGCCGATCTCTCATCAGCCGATCTCAGCCAGTACGCCTATGCCTGTGCAAAGCATAGTGAGTGGAAGAGAGACTGCGAGACCGATCCGGCCGCCATCCTGAAACGCCTTGGGATCGAGGGATACTGAATCTGGCGATGAACAAGTTTTCCGGTGGCACGATCCTAGCAGCGGTAATCGCCTTCTTGGTAGGTGCATTCGGCGGCTATGCGATCAGCGAAGTGAGGAAGAGCGGCAAGGAGATCGATCTCGAACAGGAGATCACCCGGCTAAAAGACGAAGCGCTACAGAAGACGAGCGGCGACGCTCCCAACGACGAGGAGGCGAGCGCAGCAATTGCGAAGTCGGGCGGTCTATGCGGATTTCTGAATGCAAACCGCGTCAGGCCGTGCCGGGTGTGACGTGCACTGGCATCATTACAACGACCACGGGGTCATTTGCGGGGCCAGGCAACCAGGCGTCCTTTCCTTTGCGAAAATTGACGGCGCCTGGACGCAGATCCAATGAACATTCTGAAGGAGCGAACAATGAGACCGATGCTGATATTGGCCGCAATCATAGTTGGTTCGGCCTCTGCGCCATCGGCGACCCCGGCGAATGCCGAGGATGCATCCTGGGGATGCCAGGTTCTCCTTTGCGCGGCGTCGCAGAGCCCGTCCTGGAACGGGGTCCCCTACTGCGTTCCGCCCATGACAAAGCTCATTGCGGCCATGAAGGAGCCGGGGTTTTCGTGGCCAATCTGCCATGAGGCCAATGCCGGCAAGCCGGGTCACGAAACCTACGAAGACTGCCCGGTAGGAACGACGGTGGGCTTTAGCTCGCAAGGAAACAACGGCGGGGGAGGCGAGCCCGATCAATGCATCAAGACCGTCGATATTTGCCGGTCTGGCGGTCAGCGCGCTTCTGACGCCGACCTAAGGGGAGCCGTGATACGGCGGACCTTCGGCGATCGAGGCGATAGCTGCACTGAGCAGATCGCGACGCCGCGGCCGCGCCGCGCGGACCCCTATTTCTTCGATATTCCTGACGAACAAGGCGTAAAGCAAAGGTTCTGGTTCAACCTGAATCACTAGCCCACGTCGAATGCGTGTCACGCGCCAGAACTTACGTCGGCTCGTCGGTGGCTTTCTTTTTCCTGCGACGGGCTCGCCATGCCGCTATCCGAGCAAGGTCACTGTCCGAAACTCTGAACAAATCCTCGATCGTGACATTCCACTCGCGCTGCATCTTGTCGAGGGTCGACAGCTTCACATCCCGCATGCCGCGGGTGACTTGCGACATGTATGCTTCCGACACGCCAAGTTGGTCGGCCAGATCCTTGTTCGTCAACCGACGTTGAGCCTTCAACCGCATCAGACCGATGGCGAGCCGTTCCTGGAAGGAGAGAGACGCCAGGTCAATCACATTCGAAACTTGATCGGTGTGATCGTCCTTCAACCGCGACATCGAACGACACCCTTACCCGGAGGCTCCATCAACGCGTTCCCAAGCGATGGGGGCCTGTAACCAGCCGAATGGGCGCGCCGACAGTCCCGTGGATGCTTCAAAGTTCTACCGCTCATCCGATGCATAAGGCTGTCCAGAGACCAAAAAAGTTAAGCATCAACGCTCTATTCTTCATCTTCGTGTGCGACTTCAATACACCGCAGCAGGCAGGCTGTGCAAGCGACCCCGGCGCCCTTCGAAAGGCAAGCCCTAGCCACCTTGTAGACAAATCTCCGATTGCTGAAAACTTTAACTGCAGTTAAATTTTTGACTCTGTTTCTTATAGTGGAGAGCACGGATGGTATGGCTCGAACGGTTTGGGTATCGGATCAACCTACAGCGATTAGCGATAGCGATCCTATTTCTGGCGATCGCGTTCTTTGCTGCGCGGATGGCGTTTAGGGACAGTTTAACTTTGGGCTACGCGATGGTCGTCCCGTCCTACGTCTTCCTGGCGGTCGTGATTGAAGGCGCTCGGACCGTGAGCGGTAGTTTCTGGGACATTCGCGGCTGGGCAGAGACGGTCGTGGCTGCCGCTGGTGCCGCGGGCGTCGGATATCTCGGCTTCAGCCTTTGGTCGATCGGGTACTGACGGCGACCGATGCGCATCGTGGTCCGCAACAGCCCGACGCACGTGTTGGCCGACCTACCCGACAACGAGGCCGTCGCGTTGCGCGCCTGGTACGGCAACGCTGCCTCAAGCGCCGATGAGGCAATTGCGCTTTCGGTTATCCGACGCATCAAGGTCATGAATGGCTGGATCGAATGCGACTGCCTGGAGGCACAGCATCAGCCGTTGCTTGCCCCGATCCAACAGGAACGCACCTTCACGCTGCGGCGGTTGACGCCGAAGGATAATGACCCTGGTCGGTATGAGGAGCGGCCAAACCACGCCCTTGCCTGCCCGTTCCATGTTGACAAGGACGCCAGCCCCGCCCTCGTTGACCGCGGCTATCATCTTCGCCCCCTGCCCAAATCCGACCGCTCGTACATCGATGCCCTTCCCGCCATTCCTGATCGCCTGGCCGACGTCTCAGGTCAGGATCCCGCGCGACCGAGCGAACGAAACGACCGGCCGTCCAGACTCGGTGGCGTGCTATGGCGGATGCTTGATAGGGCGGGTACGAACGTGATCCCGCCGTTGCAGGATGGCGTTGATTACACACTCGCCAAGCAGTTGTCGCGGCTGCGTTCCGCCGCGCGTGAACTGAGGGTGCTCAGGACCTGGACGCTGAACGCGCTACTATCGACTTGGGGCCCCGACTACTGGGATCCGGAGAGCCGTTGGCAGCGACTGCTTGCGACCTCGCGACGCGACTGGTCCGAGGGGCTTCGCCGCACCGGGTTCATGCTGCTGTTTTCAACCAGCGTTTCCACGCAAGCCATCATGCCGGCATCCACCTCGCGGACAATCGACATCCTCTCCAAGGTGCGCCAGCCGCTTCGGGGCGACCCGGCAAGCCGAGGACCGTTCCTGACGCTGCTGAACGTGGATTTTCAGGAGGACGACGAAGGCCCGGCTCGGGCTGTGCAAGCCTACGCCCAGCCGGTCTACAATGGCGATACGCTCTTCCCAGTCGAGTCCGGATTTGAGCGTGACGTTTCCCACCTGCTGTTCTGGCTTCAGCAATCGCTTTTCGATGCTGCGCCAGAACTTCGGATCTCCATTATCAAGCCCCTCTTCGCCATGGAAACACCGCTCGGCCTGTGCAGGCCGGACTTCGTTTTGGAAACTACTTATAGAGATAAGCCACCGCGAAGACTGCTCGTCGAGGCGTTCGGGATGGAGACCGAGGAATATCGGGACGCCAAGGAAAAAACGATCCCGCGAATGAAACATCTCGGCCCGATCTTTGCTGTTTCTCCCGAGGATCTTACCGAGGCGAATTCTAAACGGACCGGGCGCCGGCTGCAGGCGTGGGTCGTCGACAAAATAGGCAATGGCTGAGACTGCGGCGGCGCAGATGGACATGATCGGCGCAACAAAATGGTTGGGCGGCTAGATTTTCATGCCCTTTGCTATGGCTGTTGCGAACCGCCATCAAGCTCGGATTCGGCTGCCTCGAGCAGAGCGCTCTGAACACGAGACCCGATCTCCGGCGGGCAGGTCCCGAACATGGTGCATACAAGCTCGTCTGCGAGTTCGGCAATCGTGGGCGCCAGGCCTGTCGGAAAGAGCCGGTCCAGGTCTTTTGCATCCGCCCCTAGGCGTTCGAGTTCGGCTTTGATGGCGCGCTTTTCCACTGCACGCTCCTTGACCATCAGCCAGAGACCAGCGTTCGCCTTGGCCGCAGCAACAATTCTTTGGATACTCTCGTCTTTCAAAAGACCTCGATTGGGGAGGTATCGGATTTCACCCACGGTATTTTCCTCCTTCCGTCAGCTCCAATTGAAACTGAGTCAATGCCGCTTCCCAAACCCGAGTGATATGCCGCGCTTCAGGCCATGCTGTCCGCTTACGCAAACGAGTCTTTGGCCTCGTCGTTTTGCGAACCGTCTTCGCGAAGCGGATCGCGAGCGCGATCGACAAATTCGCGCAGAAATGCTTTCGAGCTATCTTCCGTGAGTTGCTCGGAGAGGGTTCCGATCAGGAGCTCGACATCTGCATTCAACTCTATCGGGTCGAACGAGCCTGCATCCGCCTGCTCAAAGATTGCGTCGTTCAGGGCCTTGATGTCCGTACCGAATGCGCCACGGACATCCTGTCGCCGCAGAACAGCTGAGGTGGGGGGATCTCCAGCCTCATCCTGAACCTCCGAAGGTCGTTGAACTCGATCCCGTTTTCCTCGTGGCGAGCCTGGATACACACTGCGGTCCAACTTTGCCTGATCCAGCTCGATATCGGCGTCGTCGACCCGGTTGGCGCCAGAACCGCGCGCTGCGCCGGGGTTTGCTTCGCGGCCGCCTGTTGCAAAGGGTTGCTTTTTCTGCACCGTAGTCTGCTCTGCGTCTCGCAGTTGTTCCTCTGTGCGGCCGGCCGGGCGCGTTTCGTCGAGATCCAGACGCTGACGCAGCTCGTCGAGCGACGAGATATAGACGTGTCTCACACCCTCTTTGACGATAAACCGAACGCTCTGTGGCCGGTTCGGCCGGTTGACCGCGCCCAGATCGATGTCCATCCCAACGACCGGCAACCGGCTCTCCGTTCTAGCTGATGGAGTTGTTTCAGGCTGTGGTGCCCCGAAGGTTTCGCTGTCGGCCACCGTCCATTCGACCGGCTGGATGCAGGGTCTGGTCACCGGCTTGAACTTCCGTACCTTCGAGAACATTCGCTCGCCGCCGGAGTCGAGCTTCATGATGCGCATGAGAGGCATGCCGGTGACCTGGAGGATTGCCTCCTCCGGTTTCATCATCATCAGCGTGTTGACGGGAAGCAGATCCACCGACACTGGCACCTTCGAGATGGATCGTTGTCTGCGACCATGGCGATGGGAGTAAGAGGACTGCTCGACCCACTCGGTCGTCCTGCCGGCTGCGGCAGAGACGGCGGCTGCGTCTTCCTGGTTCTGGAAGTTCATGAACAGCTTGATCGTGGACGCGCCCATTAGGATCTTCTGCCCGGAGCGCTGATACAATCGTTCGAGCTGCGCACCATCCTGCAGGATAAAGACGAAGCGAACGCCGTTCTTGCGGATCAATGGCGCAAGCGTGAGCACGGTGTCTATGCGCCCGCCATTGCCAAACTCGTCGAGCATCATCAGCACTTCGTGCTCCCCGTTCCGCAGCGCTCCCATCTGCACGAGCTTGTCGGCCATCTGCTGGACGAACATCGAAATCAGTCGCTCGTAGATCTGCATCGCATTCCAGTCGGCTTGGATGAAGATTACTAATTTGCGCCTTCTGATCGTGTCGATCGGGATCGTGGTGATGGAGGTCAGCGCTTCGACCAGGGGGTTCTGGAGAAAATTGAGCTTGGCGACGATCTCCGCCGCGATCCCCTCTCCCAGCTTTTCATGTCGGCCTGCGAATTTGGTAAGTTGCATCCTGGTTTGATCGGAAAGAACGGCTTCGTAGTTCTCCAGGAGCTGAATGATCGCCTTGCGTTCGTCCGACATCGAATTGAGGATGCGGTAGAGCTCGCTGAGCGATTTTCGGGTATCCGGGCATTCGAGCACGAAACCGAGCATGGCCGTCAGCAAAATCCTGGCGCTCTCTTCCCAGAAGTCGGAGGAATCGGAGCGAAGACGCTCGGGCAGCAGCATCTGCGTCAGCTTCTGCAGGTCGGTGATCCGCTGGTTCGGGTCGGTACTGATGAGATCGAGCGGGTTATAGCCGTCGGTAAACTTCGATCCCGGTGCCAGTAGAAAAATCTCGTAGCCCTGATCCCTCAGATAACCCGAAGTCTCCTCGAACAGCTCACCGCTCATGTCGAGAACCATCTGTGAACCCTTGAAACTCATCATCGTGGGAATGACGAACCCACGCGACTTGCCCTGTCCCGGTGAGCCGATGACCATCACATGCTGATCGCCGTCATTGCGCAGAAGAAGGCCCTGTTTGAGGCCGAGAACGATGCCGTGCTTATCGCGCAGCCGGAAATCAGCGGCATCTTTCAGCGTCGCCAGCCGTGCCTTGCCCATGACCATGCGCTGGCGCTTCTGGATCGCCGCCCCGATTGGAAATCCGACGAGGGCGCCGGCAGCTGCCAGACCTGCGAGAGCGGCGAACACAGTCTGCCGTGAGGGCCGCTGAAACGTCCCGGCCGCATCGGTGGCTCCAAAGGGTGCCTGATACATGGCCGCGAGGTGAGCGCCATAATAGTCCGCTACGCCGGTTAACCCACCGGCCTTGCTTGCAACAAGATAAAAAGCCGTGCCGTACACAATGACAGCGGCATAGGCGGCAGCGAATATCAGCGCCGTATGGGCAATAAGGGTGAACATCGACCTCACATGCAGGAGGTAGAGGATTTTGCGCGATAGCGCCCTGCCCGCTTTCAGCATCCACAGGCTCAGCAGGAAAAAGAGAAACGGCGAAGCCAGAACAAACGCCAGGATTGAGAGCCCGATGGTGTTCCGCGTGCGAATGATCGACCATGTGTAGGCCATGCCCTCTGGAATAGGCGCCTGCCCGACATAGTCGTAATAGGAGGTCGACTCGAAGGATGTGACATAGGCGTCGTAGATCAGCGTGAAGAACATCAGCCACACCAGCACGGCGCCGAGAACGACGACTGGGAAGGTAAAGGCCGAGACCTCTTGAAGCCTCGTCCACTTCGGGCGTTCAGCCTCTGCGTCCGTGGATACGCTTGCCATCTTCGTCCACCTCGTCGGCAAAATAGATCTCGCTGACACCGCGGCCGCCGGCGGCATCGCTCTTCTTCAACTGAACCACGATCGGGATGATCGAGCGGATGTAGCGGATGATATCGTCGCGCTCCATGCGGACGTTACTGTTCAGCACCAACGTCGAGAGCCGATTGAAGGCGTGATGCGGCGAGTTCGCGTGGATGGTCGACATCGATCCCGGATGCCCGGTGTTGATCGCATTCAGGAAGTCGAATGCCTCGTCGCCGCGAAGCTCACCCATGAAGATCCGGTCTGGCCTGAGACGCAGTGCGCAAGCCAGAAGGTCCGTCATCGTCACCCGCGCCTCGCCTTGGGCGCCCTTCGAGACCAGCAGCGAGACGACGTTTTCCTGGCGCGGTTCCAGCTCGGCGGTATCCTGCATGAGAATGAAGCGCTCATGGTCGGGGATCGCCGTCAGCATCGTATTGAGGAAGGTCGTCTTGCCGGTGGAGGTGCCACCGGAGATCAGCATGCTGCGATGGTTGATCGCCGCGAGCTGCAGAAACGCACGCGTCTGTCCCGCCCTCAGCAGGCGCGACAATTCAATATCGACGTCATCGATATAGTCGTCACCTGTTACCTTGGTGAAGCGGAAGGCGCCTGCTTTCTCATAGTCATCGAGATCGAAGCGCCGGATGAATTGCTTGCGGATCGAAAAAGCATGCCCGGTGGCGGAGGTTGGGTTGAGCACGAACTGGACGCGCTCGCCGTTGGTGAGCGTTGCCGACAGCAGCGGATTCTCAGCATTGATCGTCTGCTTCGTGAACGAGGCCGCGCGCGACGCCATATGGCGGATCGCCTCCTGATCGAGCCCATCGACCTCTTGCCTGATCATGCTGAGCTGGCCGATCCGCTCGAGCCAAATTTCGTTGGTGCGCTGGCATGAAATCTCCACCACAGCGGGATCGTTGAGAAACTGCCTGATGGGTTCGAGCGCCTCGGAGAGAAAATGCTGTTCGGCTGAGATTGATGGATGCGCGTTCATTTTCCGGCCCTCTTTCGGCGCAGGCGGTCGAACTCCTCACGCACCGGGTCCGGATAAAGATCCGAGAAATCAAGGTCCCGGGTGACGAAGACGGTGATGTCGGAGCCTTGGGCGATATGGATCGTCGGCCGGATGTTGCGGGTGTCCTGGAAGGCTTCGGTTGCAAGTTGCTGGATCCCTGATGCGATCGTCTCGGCGGCGATCTCGCGCGCCCGATCCTGCGAGGTCGTGCCGTTATCCTGGGGGATGCTGGTCACGGTTCCGTCTGTATTGACGATCGTGATATTTCGATCCTGTTTCTGACCAAGCTGAGCAATATATTGCGTGACCCCGCCGATCATCGTCATCAGCGCCGGCGGGCCGAACCGTTCCCAATATTTCCGGTCGACGACCCCTGTCATGCCGGAGCGGCCGAGACGATCCGTGCCATAAGAGCCGAGTTGGACCGAAACGCCGTCGCCACGGATCATCCGCGTCCAGACGATGAACAGGCGCTCCTGCCCGCGTTCAACACCGGATTTATAATCGCCGATCAGCGAGGAGCCGGCCGGTATCAGGATGCGCCGGCCGTCGAAGGAGTAGACATCCTCGCGGACAATCGCTTTCACCATGCCGGCGAGGTCGGAATTGATTGCCGTCTCCAATGTGCCGCGGATCATCGTCCCCTGTGGGATCCAGGCATCGATACGGCGGTTCTCGGCGGCTACCGACACCTGTACCCCCTGCCCTCCCATGGCCTTCAGGAAGGCTCGATCGCCATCGACAGCACCGCCCGAGTCAGACGGTGCGCCGGCCGTGGCCGTTGAGCCGTTCGCGCCGAACAAGCCGGCTCCCGTGGCGTCTGACGACGCGCTTACGGCCCCGCCTGCGCGTTCCGATTGATCGAAAACGACAGCGGTGGAGCGCACGCGTTCAAGCAGCTTAGCCTGCCTCGCAAGCTCAATGCATTTGGGATCGTCAGGATTTTTTCCCCTCGAGCAATCGACATCGACCGGCGGCGCGACCTGGGCCGGGGCCGGGATGACGGGCGCCGGTGGCGGGGGTGGCGGAGGAGGTGGTGCCTCCGGCACCTGCACCGTCGGCAAAGGCGGCGGCGCTGGCGGATTGAAGCCCTCGTTTCTTGGCGCCTGCACCGGGCGGAACTCTTCATGCGGCGTATTGTCGACCGCGGGTTCCCGCTCGCCGCCGGAGAGAAGGAAATAAAGGACGACACCAACGCCGGCGATCGCCGCCACCACGGCGATCGGCCGCATCAACCCAACCCCGGAGCGCCTTACCTGACCGCCGATGGCAGTGTCATTGTCTATCGAATGATAGTTCGGATCAGACATCGTGCCTCCCTATCGTGATTTTGATGGTGAGCCAGCACTTGACGAGCCGAGCCGCTTCGGCGCCACAGCACCCTCGATCGGCGCCGGCACATCGGCGGGAGCGGTCCTGAGATTGAACAGGCAGGTCTCGTTCTCGGTACCGTAACGAAGCGTCCACTGCCGCGAGACCGTGTCGATGACGATGTAGTCGGCCTCACGGCGATAATTGACGAGGCTCTCTCGCCGCTTGTTATCGACGATGAAGATCGCCGGCACGTCCCCGGTGAACTTCATGAAGGTCTTCAACCCGTCATCGAACACCCATAAGGGCTTGGCGGCATCGCTGCCCTTGAAGCCATAGTCGTAATTGACCTTGTCGCGGCGGATATTCTTGATGTTGGGATTGCGCTCTGCATCCTGCGCCTGCTTCCACATTTCGGCCGTGCCCTTCAACCCGGCGTCTTCGGGATAAATGAAGCGCAGCTTGAAGGTCTGGTTCTGGATGGACTTGCTGTCATTGACCTCAAGATCAAACGAATAGGTTCGTTTCGTCGTCACCACGGAGAGGTTTGTCGGCGCGTCTTTTTCCATCGGCTTCAGGGTGAGTGAGCGCCGGTCGGCCGATGTCAGGATCTGCCAGGAAACCGTGTCACCTGCGACCACCTGGGTAACCTCTTCGTCGGCACCGAAGAGGATCGTCGTCACCATTCCGTAAGTCCCGGTGACGACGAAGACCTGTTCGGCAGAATAGGGCAAGGTGCGTACGCGCGGATCGAGCCTGCCGGGCCGGGCAGTCAATTCCGCATGAACCGAAGAGGCCGTCAGCAGCAGTGACAGCATTATTCCGACCCTCACCCGCCTCATGGGGTGAGCCCCGAAGGCATCGTCTCGGGAACCTTGACGTATTCGGTGACGACAAAGCCGAGGGGGTTATAAAGCCGGACCCGGTTGCTGGCGGGGAGATTGATCTGGCGGTAGCGGATTGTCGCCGACCAGCGATTGACGACATCGCCGCCGCGGCGCCGTTCCCGGGTCTCGAAGCGCACCGACATCGTGGTCGCATTGAGCGGATTGACGGACAGGATTTCGGGTCGGATCTCGCCCGTCGTTCCCATGGTCTTAACCGGACCTCTTGGATTAGAAGGGTTCATCCACTCCGAATAGTCCTTGAAGGCCGCGGAATCCGGGTCCGACCAAAGAGCGATCATGTCGAAGTTCTCCGACAGATAGCGGGGATCATAGGTTTCACGACGTATGACGTAGTTACCGACGAACGAGGCGCGGACGGCCTGGATTTCCGAAACGTTCGACCGGTCCTTGTCGAGTGTGGTCACCGTCTCCATGTAGCCGGTGTTCCTGTCGACAATGAGCGGCACGACCTCGGTACGAACAAGCGGAAAGAGCTGCGCGACAGAAAAGGACAGGACGCCGGCAACCATCCATCCCGCTACCGCAAAGACGAGCAGGATGAGACCGATCAGCGTCCGCAGCGACCGGTTCTTCTCGCCCCAGGAGAGGTGCTGATCGTAGATCTCTTGTGGTCCCGGCGCGCGATCGGCCGGCGCCGCCTTTAATTGCCTTTTGAACAATGCCAAGTTTCAAACCTCGAAGTCGCAATGAGTAAAATCGGTGATCCTTGCCGCCTCCGCGTCATTCGCTGTTGCGCCGACGATTGGTGAGCATCCGACCAAGCGCACCGACGCCAGCGACACTGCTGCGGCCCGCAAGCGCTGCAGCAGTGACGGCGCCCCTCGGTCCGACCAGCGTGCTGAGTGCTATGGCCGTGGCCTGCCCGGCGCGGGAAGTGCTCGAAGAGAGGCGCCGGCGTGCGGTATAGTAGGCGGTGTCCACGCCGCCCCCGCCCGGGACGCCAGAGAAGGCTGCCCCGTAGGCAAAGCTCCGCGCGAAATCCGGCACCTGGAAAATGAAATAGGAGATCAGCGCGAGGTAGAGCACCATGGCGAGCACGATCGCCAGTGCATTCTCTTTGGTCGCCATGTCACCGTTGATCGTGTCCATCATGCCGATGAGAAAACCGAAGGACAGACCGGCCATGATGTAGGTGAAGAGCAGCATGAACATGCCGTAGGCAACGCCCCTCACCCAGGCGTCGAAGACAAAGCGACTGATGCCGAAGAAATAGCAGAGGATGGCGATCGGACCGATTGCCAACATGACGGCGGTGATCATCTTGGCAAAGAGCGTGACGCCGGTGAGGATCAGCAGCATCGGCAGGAGGCCGAACACCAGTACGATGAAGACAACCACGGCGCCGGTCACATTCGGCAGCCACCCGGATTCGTAGGAATTGAAGAGCTGCATGGCAAAGTCGTAGACCTTTCGCGCCATGCTCGCGACTTGCTGGGCGATATCGGCTCCCGCCGATTGACCGCCCATCGCCGAGGATATGGCCGATCCGAGATCCTGCGGCGCCGACAGCACGAACTGGCCAATATTGTCGTAGAAGAGCGCCCAGGACATGATGAGTGTATAGGCGAGCGTGATCTTGAAGGCGGTGATCGCCATGTCCTGAAGGGAAACGCTCGATAGCCCGAGCGCGCCCCAGAGGAAATAGAGGGTCAGGAAGATCGCCAGGACGCCGGAAACGAGGTTTCTGTTTTCGGCAAACAGCCCCCAGGCCCGTTCCAGCGACGCCTCATTGATCTTGTCGAAATATCGGAGCGCATCGCCATAGAAGTTTATCGCGTAGCTGACGGGATCCATGTCTCATCCTGGAAATTGTTGACCGGTCGCATAGGACCGCAATCGTCTTTGACGGCGCCTGCGAGCACATTCTCAGCGGCCGTAGCGGAAGGTTCGGATACGAGGCCAAGAGCCGGAACCGGGTTTTCGTCGGCCGAGCATTTCGCAAGCTGCTCATATTTTCCAGCGCAACCGGCAAGCACTGCAGCGCTCAACCCCAAGACCAGAACCGCCCTCACTGGTTCTGATCCTCGAATGCTTTCAGCTGATCGCGAACGGACGTCCCCTGCGGCTGCGTGCCACCGTCTCGCATGACGCTGTCGGGAAGCGGAGCGAAGGTCTTGAGGTTCTGCGACGAGGTTGCAAGGGCGGCCTTATACTGCTGGTTCAGCAGCATGACCTGGTTGTTGAGCGAGCCGACGGCTTCGTTGGCAGTCTGATTGCCCTGCAGCACCATTTGGGTGTTTTGCTCCAGCGCCCCTTTCAGATCCTTCGCCGTTCCAATCTGCTGGGTGGCCTGCATGAACGAGTTCTGCCGGTCCTTGGTGGCGCTGTTCATCGCGTCGGTCAGCGCAGTTAGCGTCGTCAGCGCATTGATCCCTTGCGAATAGGCCTGATTGGCGCCGGAGAGCTCACCGCCCTTGACGGTATCGACCACCATCTTCACGAGGTTGAGGCCATTGATCAGTTTGGCCGCGGTATTCTGGAACTGACCGTTAATACCGCCGAACACGGCTGCGTTGCTCGATAGCACAGTGCTGAAATCCGGCGCCTGTCCCATGGTGAAGCCATTGCCGGTCGCAAGCTTGGCAAACTGGCTCGCATCCTGCGTTCGGTCGCCAGTGATCGCCGCCAAGGTCTTTGTGGTGTTGTCCTTGACGACTGACGTGTCCTGCTGGATCTCCGAAGAAAGCCGTTTGATCTCTTCGCTGATCGAGATGTTTTCCGAGTCCTTGACGGGGACCTGTGCATAGGCCTGAGCGACGGAAACGATGGAAAGCGCCGCTGCGATCATTGCTGTTTTCATTTGCATAACCTTTCCTGTGCTAATTTGCCGTCGGCCTGGAATCGACCACCGTGACGAGGCCAAGTGCCGGGTCCTGCAATGCCGTGAATGTCGCGACCGCGCCATTTGCACGTGCCTCATCCTGCAGGTCGGACAGCCAGTGCTGGATCTGTTCGGTGGTGGCGTTGGACGGGACAGCGAAGCAACGGGTGCCGCCTGTATCGATGATATTGGTCGGGCACCGGATCTCAGCCATGACAAGCGAGCCGTCATGGTCTTTCGAATTTCCGCCACCAGTGCCACGAAGGCTTGCCGACGAGGATTGCAGGCCGGACTGAAGCCGCTGCAGGTGCTGCTGGTTCGCAGCGAGCGATTTGCCAAGCAGTTCGTTCCAAACCGAACCGCGTTCGATCTGTGCCTGCGTGTTTCGGTCGACCGCCTTCTTCAGCTGCTCGCCGCAGCCGTTTGCAGAGCTCGCAGTTTCCGGCTCGGCATTAGCCTCCGCTGGAGAATTATCACCGTTCTGGGCCTTGTTACGGGCATAGTAGGCGGAGACCTTTTTGACGTAGTCCTGCGTCTCGGGGATGTTGGGGATCTGACCGTTCTGCAACGACTGCCGATACGGCCCGGCATTGTAGCCGGCGGCGATTAGATCATAGCGGTTACCGAATATTCCCTGGAGCTGCTTGATGTATTTGACGCCGCCGCGAATATTGTCACGCGTGTCATAGGGGTTGACGCCGAGCTGTGCGGCGGTGCCCGGCATCAGCTGCATGACACCGGTGGCACCGACCGCGGAGCGCGCCGACTGGCGGAAGCGCGACTCCTGCTCGGCGATCGCCATCGCAAAATTTGGATCGACGCCCTGCCGGATCGCCTCCTGTTGCACCATGCTGGCGACTTCCTGCTGGCTTGGCGTGCGAGACGATGGCGCTGCGGGCGCGGTTGCTCCCCCCATGCCGTCGGCCGAGCAATCGGCCGGCGCGCCAGAGCCCTGACCAGGTGCGACGCTATCGGTCGTTCCGCCCGAGGCGCCTTTGACCTTGCGCGTATCCGCCTGATAGGATTGATACCAGTTCTCGGTCGCCTCCTGGATCTTCTGGCGGGCCTGGTCGATGACCGGCACCTGGGCATGACCTGTGCCAACGGGAAAGACCAGCGCCAAGGCCAACACGCCGGCCGCGGCTCCCTCAAGGTGCTTTGCGTGCTTCATCGACCGTCGCCCCATCCCAGTCGCAGAATTTCGAGAGCCAGTTCTTAGGATCGTCACCATACTCGTCGAGCAGTATCTCGACCTCGCGCACCGTCTCCTCGCGGCCCGAAAGCACCTTGATAAACTCCGGCATGTGGGACATGTCGACGCGAGCGATCACGCTGCTCTTTGCCTGCTTGATCAGCATGAAGCGCGAACTCGGATCGCCGCTCTTGACCCAATCGAATTCCGCTCGCGAGAGACCGAAATGCTCCATGTAGGAGTTTTCGTCAGCCTTAGGATTGGCAAAGAAGATGTTGGTCGACGTCTGTTCGATGATCGTGCGGCTGACGCTCGAACGCACCACGTCGTCGGCCGACTGCGTCCCGAAGATGACGAGACCATTCCTTTTTCGGATGGTCTTGAAATAGTCCTTCATGGTGCGCTTGAACTCGTCGTCATCGAGCAGCTTCCAAGCTTCGTCCATCAGATTGATGATCGGCGCCTTGCCGTCGTAGATCGCGTCCAGGCGGTGGAACATGTAGAGAAGGGCCGCTGTGCGAACCGTCGGATCATCAAGGATCGACGTCATGTCGAAGCCGATCATCGGTCGCGAGATATCAAGATCGTCGGCAGCGTTGTCGAAGAGCCAGGCGTAGGGTCCCTTGTCGACCCATTTGTCGAGCCGGGCGATCAGGCTGCCTTCGGTCCGCTCGCTACCAGCGAGCAGCGCCCGCAGTGACGAAAGACGGCGATACGACCTATCCTTCGTCTTGAGGACCGACTTGATCGCGTTGCGAATGATCGCTTCTTCCTGCGGAGTCAGGCTTTCGCCTTCCCTGGACGGTTTCAGCATGAAGCTCAGGAGCCCATAGAGGAAAACGCGGTTCTCCTCAGTGTCGTCGAGCAGCAGCGGATTCCATCCCGACGGCTGGCCGGGCTCCAGCGACATGTAGGTTCCGCCTGCCGCGCGAACCATGATGTCGAGGCCACGGTCCTTGTCGAAGACGATCGTCTTCAGCCGAGGGCTGACACGATATGCCTGCAGGATCAGGAAGGCCATGATGACGGTCTTGCCGGATCCGGTCGAGCCGAAGACCGTCGTGTGCCCGACGTCGCCTTGATGGAAGTTGAAGAAGAAGGGCGTGCCTGACGTCGTCTCGAAGATCGTGATCGCCGGCCCCCAATGGTTGCCGTCGGGTTTGCCATAGGGATAGGCGTGAAAGCTGCTCAAACCGGCGCAGTTCAGCGTGGAGATCAGCGCTCGCCGGGCGATATAGGCCTGGTTGCCGGGCAGTTGCGCCCAGTAGGCCGGCTCCGCATTCAGGTCTTCGCGGACATAGGAGGCGCCGAGCGCGCCGAGTTCGTTGCCAATCAGCGCCACGGCATCGTCAAGCTGGGCGGTGGTCCTGGCGACCGGCATCACCGTGAGATGATGTTCGGTGAAGGCAACCCGCTTGCGGGCAAGTTCGTCCCGGGCAATATCGAGATTGGCCTGGACACTCGAGCCACCTTCGTCGGCCTTCGACATCTGCCGGTCCAGTCGTTCGATCCGGCTGCGCGCCGCCATATCGTCGACAAAGGACATCGACTGGGTCAGCACCAGCTCGAACGGCAGCTTAAGGATATAGTCAAGCATGCCGGCGCCGGTCTCCGGTGGATATTCCTTCAAGGAGACCATCGCCGCGTAGCGGTCGTCGTCCGGTATGTCGCCCTGCAGGTGAATGATGCGGTTGCCGATCGACGTTCGGCGGGCGGGTAGCATCTCATCGATCGGGATGTTCCCAAGCCGGATCGGCCGGACACGTCCGCCATTCAGTAGCGTATAGAAGAACTCGCATTGTTCGGAGAACCAAATTTTTCGCGCAGCTTCGTCGACGACCATATCTTCAGAGACATCGCGGAAGACTTTTCTGTTCTCGCCGAGGTCAGCTTGGACGCGCTGCACGTCGCGGAGGACCTTTGGCCCATAGACAGAAAGCGATTTCTCAAGTGCTCGGGTTGCTTCGACCAGCTTGTCGCGCATCGCGCGGAACTGTTCCTTCCGCACGATCGTACCGCCTGCGCCCATGAGGCGGGAGAGCGCGGATCCCTTTCGGAACATGGGGCGCACGACCACCGAGACATAAGTGTCGTTCACGAACATCTCGTTCTTCGAGATGCTCGACTGATAGACGTGATCGAGACGCTCCATGAAGGGATCAGCAAAGGCTGATGGCAACGACGGCGCAACCTTGCGTCTGATCACGTGGGTATAAAGTGCGAAGCTGCCGATCGAGGAGATCGCACGGAAGGCGGCATTGCGCTGCCGCTGCAACATGTTGATCGTTTCGATATCGGCCGTCTCGAAGGAAAAGCCGGTGAGCTTCAGGGTCGAGACGAGGCAATCATTCTTCAGGCGGATGATGCCGTTTTCGATCGGGACATAGAAAGGAACATGCGTCGCAACACTGCGATCCGCGAAGATCTCCCAACCCTTCGACAGACTGCCTCTCAGCGATCTCGCCATCGTGTTCATCGCTTACACTCCGTAGGTTCTGACGCCGCCACCGAGCTTCCGGCCCAGGGGGTTGACACCACACATGCTGAGGCGCCCGACGATCTCGAAAAACCAGAGATCGAGCTTGACGGTGAGCACGTAGAGGATGCTGTGGACGATAACGAATGAGACCGGGAACCAGAGAATGGATCCCAGGATCATGAAGACCATCAGCGAAACAAAGCATTCCGCCAGGAAGTACGTGTAGGGAATTCCCATCACTGTCGGCGGTCGTGTGAGAGCCAATATGACGGGATGGGATTCGATATATTCGTCGCCACCCTCGGCGGTGTTCCCTGCTCCTGCCATGGCTTAAGACCCGCTGCCAGCGAGGAAGTCGACGAGCTCGGCGGCGGCAAACATGCCGGCAAGGCTTCCTCCAACCCGAAGCAGCGCTCCCCAGGACCAGTAACCGAAGGCTGCGGCGAGAAACATGCCGATGAAGGCGATCGCTCCGACCGAACGGCCGAACGGGCCGGTAAAGAACTGCACGAGCCGGTCAGCAGCGTTTTGCAGCGCGTCGAGGTTCTGCGCCGCCGCCGGCTCGTACTGGCTGACGAGCAGGATCAAGCTCGCGGCAAGCACGATGGCGGGGTTTCCGACCCATTTCCTTTTGGCCAATGAGGACCAGGCTACGCTGCCGTAGAGAACGGCTGTCTGGACTGCCATTGCGATGGGATTCATTGAGACACCTCTTCCTTGACAATTTTGACCGGCCCGCCAGCATCATTCTGAGCCTCATCACGGTGAGGACGGACGTCTGACGGGGACGGGTTTGCAACTGAGAACACAAGCATGGGGGATTTGGCCCGGGCGGCCCGCCCGGTGCTGCGGGGGGCGGACGTCCGACTTACGGTCGATAGGACCGGTGTGGCCGCCGTGCCGGTATAGTATCCAACGACACGGGTGACATAGTCGGCGGTTTCGCGGATCAGTGGCAGGGAATGGCGAAGGTCGACGTTCGGCTCGCCGGCATTATAAGCGGCCGCGACCAACACGGGATTTTTGTATTTGGCGATCAAGACGCGGAGAAATCGCGTGCCGGCGCGGATGTTCTGTTCGGGATCGGTCAGATCGGTCGCACCGAAGGCTTCGCCGATCCGTGGCATGACTTGCATCAAACCGACGGCGCCCGCGGAGCTAACCAGGTCTGGATCGAAGCCGGCATTTTCGGCCCGCATCACCGAAAGCACCCAGTTCGGATCAACCTCCTCGTTGCCTGCAACCCTCAATGCAAGTCTGGCATAGTCCGTTGGGACACCGGATAGAAGATCCGGTCGGGCCTGTACTGGTGGCTCGCTGACATTGACCTGAGGTGCGGTTGCCGGCTCGGCGAGCTCGGGATCGGCTGTTTCCTGATCAAACGAGTATACGCTGACCAGCGAATGCACAGCGCGTTCCCTCCGGTCATTCGTACTTCCAGCCGCTGATCCTGATGATCGGCCAGCACTGTCACTAAACCCTGCGGTGAACTCCGACGGGCGAGCGCTGGTCCGAAGCGCATCAATGACCGGCCCACTAAATCGCTCGTTGAAGCTGGCAGAATCGATCGTTGGGATATCCCGCGTCGAGGTAGCATAGGCGGAAGGCTCCGGTTTTGGCGGTATGGTCGCCGCCTCGTCTGCCTTCAGCTCCATCCGGTCGGCAATGTGCCCAATGTGCGTCGGCTTTTCCGAGACGATGCGACCGCCACTGTCATCTGGGCCGGATGGGCCGGAGGCGAAACCGGTGAGCAGAAAAGCCGACGTTCCGGCGAGCCACAGCACGCTCCGCGAGGATATCTTGTGCGGTCTGTTCACAGGCGAAAGCGGAACGCTATCCATGGCTGAACCAATGCAAAATTATACTGCGGTATAAGATTTTGAACCGCATTCAGCCGTGGAAATCAACCCTAAACTTTAACTGGAGTATAATTAACGCGTTAGCGCGCTTCGTCAGCAGGAGATAATCATCAAGAACTTCAATCGTTTAGCCGTGACCATCTATCTCGGGTCCAGCGATACTGAATCTGTTCTTGGTCTCCCAAAATGCGAGCAAGACGGACGGCAGTGCCGCCCTTTACCAGTACCGAACCGGCGTCGGCGCCCGAAGTCGTGACAGAGATTCGGCACACAAAATTGGGCAACTCCTTCAGTATCCTCTCCACCGGATAACAGGACTCCACCTGATAGCGCCCGCCATCAAGTTCGATCGACAAACCCCTGTCTTGGACGGGCCCAAGACGGCGGCGTCCGAAGTCGGTCCCATATTCAAGTTGGCATTCGATGATGTTGCTGGAATAGCCTTTACAGGCCGCCAGGCTGAGATACGCAAAAGGTGCCGGCGGCTGTCGGCGCGGCTGATCGATCTGATGGCCGCATCCTGCCATCACCGTCATTGCCGCCAGAGATCCTAAGAGCTTCGTGAACAGACGCATAGTATCGCTTTCTAGCTTGCCTGCTGATAACCGGCATGTTCGAGGGCTTCGAGAAAAAGATCGCGGGCGAGCGCGCAATAGGGTGACGATGCCTGGGCCAGGTGAAGCTGGGTGAGCACCAGCCCGAGATCGAAAATAGTTGTCACGACCTCCTTCAGGTCGCAGTTGAACGCGTCCCGCAACATCTCGCGGCCATCGTGGCCTTTGACCACGATCGCGTAGTCGTCACGTGCGATGCTGTGCCACAACTCGATCATGCCGGTTTCGCCGACCACGCTTTCCGTGTCGCAGACGAGGAGGAGGGCGAAATCCGGATCGCGCATCGCGCTTTCTTCGATTGAGGTCTCCCCACGAAATTCCGTCAGCAACACGTCAGACGCAAAGATCATCAAGCGCTCGTTCACCAGAAGGCGCTTCTGCCCGAGCCGTACAAAGACGTTCATGACGGCGGAGCGGATCGCAGCGGGTGGAAGATTTTCCCCGCAGTGTTCACAGATCGATGTCAGTTGGCCGTCCAGAAAGGCGAAGGTGCTGTGGAACCGGTTGATGACGGATCGCTCGACATGTTCGGTCTGACCGCCTAGCGCCTCAATGAGTGCGAACCCATCAAGTCTTCTGCGCGGTTTCGCGAGTATATCGCTTTCCGGCTCAGACCCGGCGTCCCCCACCAGGCTTGAAGGGCCAACGACAACAGCTGCGGACCGTGTCTGTGCACCACAGTCATGGCAGTCCGCAGTGAACGGCACCATGTACCATTCCTTCGTCAGGAGGGATCGATTGTGTATCAGAGTAAAACCTTATTCTTGAACGACGGAGTACCGCCCGGCCCGCAGCCGAGACCAAATTTCCAACTTATACTCCGGTATAATTTACCAGCAGCAGATGGCTTGCTCAAGCGGGAAAGACGAGGGACCGGACACGTTTGGATTCCCTAGGCATTTAAAGGATGCGGTGATCACGCTGCTCCGCTGACGCGGACCCTTGTGAAAGAGGCATCGTCACCGTCTGGTTTGTTGCGATAACCGCAGCGACCGCGACTGCGATCACAAATTGCCAATTGAGGGCTTATCAGAAAAGGCGAAGGCCGCTTGGACACGCTTTCACCGTTTTCGCCAGGCGCGTGCATCACTCATTCACCGACGCGCCGGATCGCTCAATAGCTCGTTCCCGGAATGAGCTGTTCGCTGATCCGCCCAATCGCGCGTCCACGTAACCACCCATTCAGCGATCCGCGCATTCGCCGATTCACCGATTAACAGGATCGCCTGAACACCCATTCGCTGGATCGGTGTCTCGCCGGTTCGCGGATTTGCTTAATTGCAGATCTGCTGTTTCACTCAAAGGCCCAATCACTGCGTCACTCATTCGCCGACCAACCGATACGCTCAGACGTCGACGCACCTATTTGCGTATACGCGCAGTCGCCTATTCGCACATTCGCAAGCCCGTTAGATCGGCGAACCACCGATCGGCGGGTTCTCCCATTCGCTCGTTTGCGTAACCACCTGACCGCCGAGTCGCTGCATTTCGGCCGAAGGCTGTTTGTTCGAAAGAGTCCGCTCCCCGCCCCCCCTTCCACGCCTCTCCCTCATGGCATCGTCAAGTCTGAAAAATGAAAGACCGGGAAACCCTTGGTCTCTGAGGCGACTCGCCCCTCGGGCGAAAACGGCTATTGGTATACCAATAGCCTATCCTGCCATCTATCACCAAACCAGTCTGACCGCCGTGCCCGAGGCGCCCATGCTGTTGCGCGTCATCAGACAAAGCAACAGCGATCACAGGCTCGGGCCAGTGATCCGCGCCGAAGGAATAGCGCGGTGGACAGACTGGTTTGGTGATAGATGCTGAAGCGAGCCGTTGTCGCGAGGCGCCGGGATGGCCGTGACCGAAGGGGAACAGACGTCGATGGCGCACGAGCGATGAGACGGCGAGCGCGCGGCAGGAGAGGAGGATCACCTGCAGCGAATGCCTGAAGCATGAGGGCGCAGCGTAAGGTGATCCTCCTCTCCGTGTTGTTTGGGGAAGTCGCGGCAGCGTCCGCCTACCGGCCCGAAAGGCCGGGCGGGTCGAGACCCGCACCACAGGGAGAGGGGTGTTTGAGGGGAGAGGCGGCAAGTCTCTCCCCTCAAGAGCGCACGCAGGCTCGATGCCTGCAAGCGATCATGCCATAGGAACAGGCGAGAGACGGCCAAGCCGCCTCTCGCCTGCGTATCAATCGTGGACGACGCGTGCGATGCTGATGGCGATGCCCGTCTCGCTACGGATCGCACGGACGATCGGGGCGAGAGTGCCCAACTGATCATCGGTGAGTGCGACGAGTGTCGGATAGTCGACCTCGATGCCGTCGCAATCGGCCGAGAGCGCATAGTGCCATTCGCCGCCGTTCACACGGTACTCGTGTGTGTCGAAGTCGATTTCGAGGTCATCGAGCAGTGTGATCCGGAAACGCGCAAAGCATTCCTCTTCGCCATGAAGCTGGAAGGCGACGAGACCTTCCTCGTCGGGCTCGCTGGCGAGCTGGCGCTCCAGCGCCATGATGGATCGCAGCCGCGCAATTGCCGCTGCCAACCCCTCGGCGAGCTCGTCATGCAGTTCCAGCAAGAATTTGTCCTCGCAACCGATGCGATTTGCAAGCACGATGAGCTTGAAGCCCGCAAGCACCGCGAGCTGATGGACGTAATGCCAGTCATCGGACATATCAGTGTCTCCTTTCCGTCTCTGACGAAAGGAGGCCGCACCCTAGCCGCGAGGGGTCAGGGATCGCGGTACGCGACCGCCAGCGGCGGCAAGCGGAGGAGCCGATTTTCTGGCGATGGTCCGAAGGGCCGGCGGCTGAAAATTGGAGGGGGCCGCGCCGTCCTTGACGCCGGAGTGGCGGGTGCACAATGGGACGTCAGAGAGAGATAGACCACGGCGCCCAGGCGCCGTGCCCATATCCGGCGTCCAGCGGGCTGTGGAGCCTATCATCGCGCACGGTCGCGGAAAATTCGCGCCGCCAGTGCGCCAGGCGCGAGAGGGGGCGTGACCCAAATGGGCGGAGACCGCTTGCGGGCTCCGTGAGCGACGGCGAATAGCCACGGTCCGCCGCAGGCGGCTCGCCCGGATTATCCGTCGAACCCATAATCACTACGAATCAATCGAGACCGACCGATTCAAATATGTCGTTGGACGCAGAGTCGGCGTTGTCCGATTCTCCGGACCATGATTGCGCAGTCTTACCAGCTTTACGTCGAACGCACCGACCCCAAGGAAAACATGGCTCGCTACTATGCCATGTCGATCGAGCCCAACCTGTTCGGCGAGACCTGTCTCATCCGCCGATGGGGCCGCATCGGCGCGACTGGCCAAAGGCGGGAGCATCATTTTGCGCGTGAGGAAGAGGCCATCAGGCTCTTCCTTCAGATTTTGCGAAAGAGACGATCGCGCGGATACAGGCCGAAACCGCATGCCCGGCAAGCTGAATCGGCTGACAGATAGCGAAGGGTGCGCCGCGGGGCCGATACCCTCGTTATGCGGATGGCATGGGGCTGAAGAGGAATCGGACTCCGACCACTACCTCCCCGCAGTTATGGCGACAGGTTCCGGCAACTGCCGATACGGCGCGAAGCTTTGGGTTTGAAGCGCCGGACGATCCGGCGCGTCAGACCAGACGATTTGGCAAAAGCCGCCTCAGAAGGGCGGCTCGACGTCGATGACACCCTCCTGCTCGGCCATGATCACCGCCAGCTCGGCGCAGGCAAGTTCAAGTTCGATCTCGCTCTCACGGCGTTCTTCGCGGTACACGGCATTCCGCAACTCGGCCCGCAGCTCTTCAATGTGTTGTTCCAGAAGCATCGTCGTCTCCTTGACGTTTGTAAAAGACGACGCGTGCGGTCATGGAGGCGTGGCGGGGTCAAGGATCGCGCCAGCGACCGGCGGAGCCGGCGAGTGGGGGAGCCGATTTTGTCAGAGCGCAGGGAACCGGAGCGGAGGCAAAATTGGGGGCACCGCTCGTCCTTGAGGCCGGCACGGCGCCATGGCATCCTCGGACGGACTGAGCAGACATTTCCTCTCCGTATCGCACCCGAACGCGAGGGCGGGCTCGATGCCCGTCCTCGGGTTACTGGACGCGCACGCACGTGAATAGCTGTGGAGATCCGGGCTTTCAACGGCATTTGCCGAAGCGTGTCGATGACAGCGACGATCGGCAATGACAGGTATTCTGCATCTGAAACGATGCGGAGAAGAAAATGACCACAACCAATGAAATTGCCGACAAGATCGCAGCAGCTCACAGCCTTACTAAGGCACAGGGCAAGGCCATCGTCGAAGCAGTCATCGCTTCGATTACCGAGGCGGCGGTGGCCGGCAATGAAACCAGCCTGCCGGGCTTCGGCAAGTTTAAAGTGAAAGCCACCCCGGAGCGCGAGGCACGCAATCCTGCGACCGGCGCGACGATCAAGGTCGCCGCGGCCAAGAAGCTGGCGTTCACGCCGGCAAAGGCGCTGAAAGACGCGCTGAACAAGTAATCTTGCCGAGCCAAGCAAAAAAATAGCCCGGCACCGAGCCGGGCTAATTTCGTTCTGGCATGGCGTCAGCGCGCGGACGTCCGCTCAAGGAGATCCTGGATGATCGTGTCGCTGACCGCGTGATGCGCTTCACGGGCATGGTCGTCCAGCAGCTTGTGAAGAACGCCGGATGCCAAGGGTATGAAGTCGAAACCAAGTGCGATCGCCGCGGTCCGCAGTTGGGACAGTGTCTCGAACTCCCGGGCGGCCGTCCCCAGCCAGAGTTCCAGGTCCTCGCCTTCGGCATCTGAAAATGCCTGAAGGAAGAACGTCTGAAGCGGACGGTCGTAACCGATAATGGCATCCGGGTCGGCGTGGCGGGATGCGGTCCTGGTGACGGTAATTGTGTAGCGGCTCATAGGGGCCTCCTTTGGAAAGGGGACGCCGGCCCCGATTTCGGGGCCGGCGGTCCGGTTCAGGCCGGGCTGTTCCAGAGGATGACCTTCTTGCCGGGTTCGCCGCCGGGTGCCGGGGCGACATTTCCGAAGATCACGCCGATCTCGGGCGCTTCGAGCTTCGTGGAGATGTACTCTTCGCCGGTCTGCCGGGAGATGCGGTTCCAGCCTGCGCCGATCTCAAAGCCGGTCTTACGGTGGATGATGCGGTAGTCCGGGGCTTCTTCGCTCGCCTTGCTGGCGTTCGGGATGAGGGCGATCGGGGCGTTGACCCGGATGGTGGCGAAGACGCCTTCGAGCGTGCCGTCGGTCTTTTCGGTGAGGGCTGCGATCGTGGTGGCCATGGGATTGTCTCCTTCGTTGCATCGGGACCATTCCCGATGGCGCCCGAAGAAGGGGCTGAGCCGCAGGCGTCACCGAAGCTTTAGCGAAGGGGAACCCCCTTGCGGGGTTGACGCTGATCGCGGCCGGTCCCTTAGAAAGGCGACATAAAGAACGGGAATGGTCCTTGATTGCGACGTCGCCGCGAGACCTCGCCTTGGCTGCCCTTTGCGGACCCGCCGAGTGCCACGCTCGTCGATTGCGTCGGTGAGTGTTGGGGTCAACGGATGCTGGCCGCCAATCATCTGACGCGACGCCCGAGATCAGCACCGTCCTAATCCCATCGTCATTGTCAGAAATGGCTTCGCTCGGTGTGGCGCTCGAATTTCCGTACGCGGTGGCGCGACAGCAGCTCGGTTGAATAGAGGTCACAACACCGGCTTGATTGCCGGGCGTCGCTCCCGCCCCGATGGTCAGGAAAATGAGACCAGCCGAAAACAGCCGCCAGGCGGAGAGTTGCTTCCTGAGGACGGCCTCCGACGTTGATGGCGCCGACGATGTAGTTGCCCGAGATGTCCCGGATGATGACCGTTTCGATCGCCGCTCAATCGAGGCGGTTGATCCGGCCTGTTCGGCCACGGACCTCCGCGAACAGCCTGGCGATCTTTATCATGAAGGGTTTGCTGAAGCGGCCGAGAATGTCCTGGCCCGGCTCGATGTACCAGGAGCGTTCGACAATGTCGTAATTGTATTCGTCGGCCATGATCCAGCACTGCTTCAGATCGCTTAGGCCCGCGCGCTTGCGCTCGATCTCCGGGATCTCCAGAGCGGCCCGACCTGTCTGCGGCGGCTGCGTGGTGATGGCGAGAAGGGCCAAATGGGTATTCCCATCGGAGGCGCTTCGGATGGCGATGACGACGCAGACCGGTCGCTGCTTGCGGCCTTCGGTCTCGCCGCGCTGTTGCTGCCAGGCCCAGAGATATGGATAGGTGATGACTTCGCCGGGCCGGAATTCATGGCTCATCGTCGTAGCCTTCGCCGCGCGCCAGCCGGTCGATCGCCTCGTCGAACAGTTCCGCATGGTCGGCGGGCATTTCGGAAATATAATAGGCGCGGCGCGGGTCGCCGCCCGTGCGCATGCGCTCATAGTGCTCGTAACTCATCAGCACAAAGCGAGGCTTCTTGTGGCGGGTGAGCATGACCGGTTCGCGGCTTGCCGCATCGGTAATATCGCCGATCTGTTTGTTCAGGTCGCCTGTGGTGAACTGCTTCATGGCTATGGTCTCCAATGGACTTCCATATATTCCATGTTTTCCATATTTTCAAGGAAAACGGCACTCACGCGCCGTCTCCTGAAGCCTGCCAGACTGGAATGCCGAGGCGACGCGCCTTGTCGGCAAGGTTACCGGTGATGCCGTTTCCGGGAAAGACGATCAATCCGACGGGCATGACCGACAGCATGTCGTCATTGCGTCGAAACGGAGCGGCCTTCGCGTACTTGGTCCAGTTGGGTTTGAAGGTGATCTGCGTCACCTTGCGGGCTTCCGCCCAGCAGGCGGCGATGCGTTCAGCACCTTTCGGCGAGCCGCCGTGCAGCAAAACCATATCAGGGTGTTTGACATGCACCTGATCGAGCTTGGCCCAGATGCGCTCATGATCGTTGTAGTCCATGCCACCGGAGAAGGCGACCTTGGTGCCGACCGGGATCAGCACCTCGGTCTCGGCGCGCCGTCGGGCGGAGAGGAAGTCCCGACTGTCGATCATCGCCGCCGTCATGGTCGCGTGGTTGACCTTGGAGCCGGTGCGCGGTCGCCAGGACGATCCGGTCTGCGCCTCGAACAGGTCGGCTGCGTAATCACGCATGAACTCGAAGCTATTCCTGCGCTCCAGGAGCGTGATGCCCTCGGCGATGAGGCGTTCGAGCTCGACACTCTTCACCTCCGAGCCGTCCTGCTCGCGCTGGCCGGTGCGTTGCGCTTCTTCGTTGCGGTCGAGTTCGCGCTGGATGCGTTCGCCGGCGCGATGGAAAAGATTGGGGATCGACCAGAACAGATCTTCGAGATCGGGTTCCAGCCGGGTGTCGCCGAGCATTTCGGCAAGGGCATCGAAGATCGTGGTGATCGAAGACTGCACCTGCGGTTCCTCCGGCAATGGCCGCGGGTCGGGCTCGTCCTGGAAGGGGCGATAGCCGAAGACCTGCATCTCGTAGATGAAGCGATCAGTCGGCGAGGACGCGTGGTGGGGCTCGAAGGTGTCGTCGGGGTGAAGGATCATGTCCATGATGGTCTCCGTGGGTTTGGGCCGCGCCTGTCGCGGCCTGACGGCGAACCCGATCAAGGGGGCCGAGGCCGGAACCGCAAGCGAAGTGCCGCGGCCCAGCGAAGCGCCGGGCGGCGGAGGGAGGGTTTCTTGATCCGCGAGGAATGACGGACCGCGCCTGCGGTCTGGCAGGGGAAGAAACCTGACCGACCCGCTGAAGGCCCGAGGCCCGCGTGGTAAGGGTCGCCTCTCGGCAGGCCCGCGGGCGCGCGCTCATCCTATGAGACCCGTGGACCGCCGCCCTTCGCGAATGCCGCCACACCTCCCCCCACGCCGTTCCGACCCGCTTCACGTAGGCAAAAATGCCATCGCGTCTTCCGGAGTGAGTTGCGCCCTGAGGCTAGCGGTCAGCCGGTCCGGGCCCAGCCAGCGAAGATCCTCATTGAAGTCGCCGAGCTCAGGCGACAGCACCAGCGGCAGGATCCCCTCTTCCTGTGCCCGGCGGCTCAACGCTTCGATCCCGTGTCGGCCGGCGGCATCCGCGTCAGCTGCGATGTAAACGCGCCGGCATTCCGGCGGGAAGCGGAAGGCGGCAAGGTGATTAGCCGTGAGCGCCGCCACCATCGGCATGCTGGGCATCACGTGTGAGAGTGACAGCATGGTCTCAAGCCCCTCGCCTGCCGCCATTACCGGCACAGGCGCATTGACCGGAAAGCCGAAGCGGACGCCGTTACCGAGGAGCCCGCCAAGTGCGCGGCGCGGATCGTCGACCTTCGCCTTGCCGTCGCCCTCGGGATCAAGCCAGCTACGATGCACGCCGGTGATGGCCCCGGCACAGTCGGTCACGGCGGCAATCAAGGCCGGATGGCTGCTCGTGCGGCCGGTCACGAGATCGCGATAGTAGCAGGACGGATGAAACCGCAGCGCCAAATGGGTGGATGCCCGCAAAATGCCGCGCTTGCGGAGATAGGCATCGGCCAATGTGCCGGCCAGCGGCTGCGTTGTCCGAAACAGACGCCTGGCCCGCTCAGACGCCGGCCGCTCGACCGCCGCAGAATTTTGGGCGTGCCTCCTGAGAGACGATACCGGCTCGGGTCGAGGCAGGCTGAGGAAACGACGCGCTTCCTCGGCCACGTCTCGGAAATCGACCAAACCGCAGGTCTCGCGGACGAGGTCGAGCAGATCACCAAACTGGCCGGTCGCCGCATCGGTCCATCGGCCGGCGCGAGGACCGACCAGATGGACATAGAGGGACCGGCCCTTGTTGTTGCCGACATCGCCGACCAGCCAGTAGTTGCCCACACGGCGGCCGGCCGAGAGATAGTGGCGGCAGACCGCCTCAGCGTCTTGCGCGAGACGATCTGCCAGATCGGAGGCGGAAAGCATGGCAGGCCTCCCTCATGACCGACGCGCGACATCGACAAAGCGATGACGCTCAATCAGCTTCGACAGGATCACTGCTCCCTCATCTGTGACAGGCACGAAGAAGCGCAGCTTCCAATTGATCATCTCGGAGAAGAGGCCGATCGACCGCAACCAGTCGCGCATGCCATCCGTGAAGCCAGTCAGTTCGACGCGGTATTCGTTCATGACGCGCACGCGGCGGAGCGTCATGTCGCCGGCAAGCCCGACGACAGAGGATCCATCGACAAGCGATGCCCAGGTCTGGTCGGCGCTCAGCACTTGCGTCTGATCGATCCCGAAGTTGCGGCAAAGGCCGGCGAGCCGATCCGGTGTGATTATGCGGCCGACGATCCGCTCGCCGTCATCGGTCTGCAGCCGCCGCACCCGGCAGAAATCATGCGGCAGCAATTTCCAGATCGGCAGCAACAACCCGCTGACGATGTGCATCGTCGACGTCGAGAATTCCGGCACCGCCGCGACCTCGGTATTCCAGGCGAGGGCGAACGCCTGTTCGTCGGCTTCCTCCCAGTTGGTCTCTTCAAGTTGCCGCACCTCGAATCGCAGCTCGTCCATAGGCCGGATCAGCGACACTCGCGGTTGAATAGATCCATCGTCCAGCATGATCGAGCGGGTCGGGACCATCAACGCCGGCCGGCCCGACTTAATATTGATCATCAGCTTCGCGCGTGCATCCTGCCCGACGAGGCTTTGAACCTCCTCGAACTGCATAGGAGCATTGCGATCCCGGCGTTCGATGGTCAGCAAATGCGAGTGCGCCCCGGTGACCGGATGGGTGTAGATCAGCCGGCGCTCGGAGACCGTCATGCTGTCGGCGGTGATCGTCTCCAGGCCCTTGTCATAGATGCCGGCGGCGATTGCCCCGTCGATGCGGGCGGCGAGCAGTTGCTCGAAGGCCTCGAACAGCACGTTCTGCATGGCGATGGTCAATGCCAGCATGCGATTGAGGAAGGTCTGGATCGGCGGCAGCTCATCCTTCAATCCGCCCTCCTCCGATGTGAGGGACAGGCCGGTGATGCTTTCGAACGTTTCCAGCGAGCAGCCTTCGATCCTGCCGGCATGCAGCAGTCCATAGAATTGTCGCAGCGCGTCACGGGCATATTGCGATTCGAGATTGTCTTCGGACCGGAACATGCCCTGCCCGCCGGTCTGGCGTTGACCACGGGTGATGGCGCCGAGCGTGTCGAGACGCCGGGCGACGGTCGAGAGGAAGCGCCGTTCTGCCTTAACATTGGTGGCGATCATCCGAAAGCGCGGCGGCTGCTTCTGGTTGGCGCGATGACTGCGCCCGAGCCCCTGGATCGCCACGTCGGCTCGCCATCCAGCTTCCAGAAGGTTATGCAAGCGCAGGCGCTGATTTTTGGCGGCAAGATCCGCATGGTAGGATCTGCCGGTTCCGCCGGCGTCGCTGAAGACGAGAATGCCTTTCTCGTCGTCCATGAAGGCGCGGGCCTCATCGAGATTGGCGCTGCCCGGTCGGTTCTGAACGGCAAAGCGCGCGATGGAAGTGTTGTCCTCCAGGCGAACGATGCGACGTGACCTGCCGGTGATTTCGGCTACCTTGCCGGTTCCGAAGTGCTGGACGATCTGATCGAGCGCCGTCGGGATCGCCGGCAGGCTGCCGAGCGTTTCGACCAGTTCGTCGCGGCGACGCTCGGCCTCCCGGCAGATGAGGGGGTTGCCGTTCGCGTCATGAACCGGTCGGGAACTGAGATTGCCGTCAGTGTCGGAAAATTCCTCGAAAAGCTGCACCGGGAAGGAGTGCATCAGGTAATCGATGACATACTCCCGCGGCGTCACGTCGACCTGGAGATCGCCCCATTCCTCGGTCGGGATCCGTGCCAGCCGGCGCTCGGTCAGCGCTGCCCCCGTCGAGACGAGCTGGACGATGGCAGCATGCCCGCCCTCCAGGTCGGCGGCCGTCGCCGCGAGAAGGGCCGGCGTTTTCATCGATGTCAGCAAGTGATTGAAGAAGCGCTGCTTGGAGCTTTCGAAGGCGGAGCGCGCAGCAGCCTTGGCATTTTTGTTTAGCGTGACGGATTTGCCGGCCGCGCTGGTCGCACCAGTGATGCCGGAGGCTTCCATCGCGGCATCGAGATGGTTGTGGATCACCTGGAACGCTTCTGCATAGGAGTCGTAGATGCGGATCTGTTCCTCGGTGAGTTCGTGCTCGAGGATCTCGTATTCGACGCCCTCGAAGGAGAGCGAGCGGGATGCGTAGAGGCCCATGGCCTTCAGGTCGCGCGCCAGCACTTCCATGGCGGCAACGCCACCGTCTTCGATCGCGGCAATGAACTCAGAGCGCGTCGGAAAGGGAAAGTCACTGCTGCCCCAAAGGCCGAGGCGCTCAGCATAGGCGAGCGACTCCACTTCCGACGCGCCGGTGGCCGAGACGTAGACGACGCGGGCATCGGGAAGAGCGCGTTGCAGCCGGAGCCCTGCCCTGCCCTGCTGCGATGCCGCCTTGTCGCCGCGCTCGGTTTTGCCGCCGGCGGCGTTGGCCATGGCATGGCCTTCATCGAAAATGATAACGCCATCGAAGTCGGCGCCGAGCCAGTCGACGATCTGCTGCACGCGTGAGCGTCGGCCCTCACGCTCATCGGTACGAAGCGTTGCAAAGGTGGTGAAGAGGATACCTTCTTCCAGCTTGATGGGCTTGCCTTGCCGGAAGCGCGACAAGGGGGTGACCAGGAGCTTCTCTTGACCCAGCGCGCACCAGTCGCGCTGCGCGTCCTCGATCAGCTTGTCGGACTTCGATATCCAGACAAGCCGCCGGCGACCCTTCACCCAGTTGTCTAGAATAATGCCGGCAGCCTGGCGACCTTTGCCGGCGCCTGTTCCGTCGCCGAGAAACCAGCCGCGACGAAAACGAACAGCATGTTCCGCGTCGGATGCGACCGCCTTGAGATTGTCAAAGGAGGTATCGACGCTCCAGTGTCCGGTGAGATAGCCGGAATGCGCTTCACCGGCATAGATGACGCTTTCGAGTTGGGCGGCGGAAAGATCGCCGCTTACGACGATGCACTTCGGCAGATGCGGGCGATAACTCGGCTTCGGCGGTGCCACCGAGGCCATCGCCACGGATTCCACCAGCCTGTCGGGATGCGGCTTCGCGTCCGGGATGTGAATCGACTGCAGCCGGTAGGATTCGTAGATGTCGTCAACTGCGTTGGCCTCACCCTTCGGCTGAGCGTCCCGCAGCTCGTAGGAGAGTTCGATGACCTCATCATCGACAGGTGCAGGGCGATTCCGCGGCGCGGCAACTGCTGCTGGACGCATCCTGTCCGCGCGCAGGATGCCGTTGGAGGGCGCTCCAATGGAGTCTGGCGCCCTCGCGAGGGTGCGAGGTGGTAGGTCAGCGATCCAAGTGAGAAGCGTTTCCAGATCGGATCCGGTGCCCCTCGACATTACGAGCTTCGACGGATCGCCCGCCGGAACCTTGTCGATCACGGTGAGGCGCGTTTCCATCGTCGTTCCGTGACGCGCGTAGATGCTGCGGTCGATCGCCGAAGTGAATAGCAGCGTGCCCTGCCGCTGCAGCCGAACAAAGGCGTCACGCCATGTGGCATTGTCAGGAGAAAGGCTCGAGCCGGTGATCGTGACAAGTCGGCCACCGGGAGCGAGACGAGCGAAGGCGGAGGTCAGATGCCGCCACGCGGCATCAGCGACACGGCCTTCCACATGGACGCCAACCGAGAACGGCGGGTTCATCAGTACCACGGTAGGCCGAATGGAACGCTCGAGGTAATCGTCGATATGCGCCGCATCGTGCTGCGATATTGGAATGCCGGGAAAAAGCTGCTGCAATAGCGAGTGCCGAGCAGCCGCATATTCGTTGAGCGCCAGTGGCGCGCCCGCGAGTTCCGCGAAGATCGCCATGAGGCCGGTTCCAGCCGACGGTTCGAGAATCACGTCAGCGGCCGTGATGCCGGCAGCACGAGATGCGACGTAGGCGAGCGGGATCGGTGTCGAGAACTGCTGCAACGCGTGGCTCTCCTCGGATCGGCGTGCATGGATAGGCAGGAGAGTCGCCACTTTCATCAGCATCGCGAGTGCCAATTGAGGCGAATGGGTGCGGGAAACGATCGCTGGCCCGAACTTGCGCAGGAACAGCACCTGAGCGGCTTCGGTCGCCTCATAGGCGTCTTTCCAAAGCCAGATGCCTTCGGCATCGCTGCCGCCAAGGGCCTCGATCATGATCTGTCGCAGGTCACCTGAAGTGACGACTTTGCCTTGCTCCAAAAGTGAGGCGATCCGACCGGCAGCTTCTATAAGTTCGTCAGCGCGGCTTTTGGTCTCAAGACGCGAAGGGGCGGAAACGGTTCGAGGATGCGAGATGATATTCATCGAAGGATGCTCCAGGAGTGAGGAAAGAACAGCGGGGCCCAGCGTCCTGCCAAAGGTTCGGAGGAGCGAAATCGGGGCGGCCAGAGAGGGATCGAGGATCGCCAGCTGAAACTGTCGGCGATCGTCAGCGGTCAGGTTGCAGGACTCGCAATGAAACCGGTTGGATCGTCGGGATCGGGCGGCAGATAGGCGTCGCAGGGGTTGCCGTCGGCGAGATGGCCGAATGGCGTGAAGACGTATTCGCCGCTGTTGCGGGCCACGGCGCAAAGTACGTAACGCGGCTCGCGTGTAGACGCATCGAGGCATTCCATAAGAGCAAGATTACCGTCGGACGCGGCGCGCAGCAGCGTGTCGAAGTTTGCGCGGGCATGATCGGGGATAGCCATTGGGGTTCTCCGGACAAAATGAGGCCCGGCGCTTGCCCAGGCCCTGGGATGACTGCGATGGGGTTTGTATACGCGGCCGGGTCTGAGCCAGGCGCGCATGACCATGTCAGGAGGCACTCTCCAGCAGCTTCTTCGCTTTGCCTTCGAGCTCCAGCCGCGTGTCCTGATTGGTTTTCGTGCGCGCGAGTGCGGTGATGCCCTGCACGAAGTCGAAGATCGACTCGGGCGGTCTCCCCTCCTCCGACAGCACCATCTCGATGACCTTGCCGGTCTCGCCTTTCGAGAAGCCTCGCCGACGCAGGAAGGTCTCGCGCTCATCGTCCTTGCGCGCGACGATCCGTTCGCGGGCCGCCTTGATGCCGGCGATGAAGGGTGCCGGCGAGGAATTGGCAAAGCTGGTCAGCGCGGGTGCTGCCTCATGCGCGAAGCGCTGGGCCGCGAACTTCGAATGGCGTATGGTGATCTCCTCGAAACTCTCCGTGCCCCAGAGGTTTCTGTTCGCGCAGACCGCCCGTAAATAAAAGGACGCGATGCCGAGCGTCTTCGAGCCGACCTCGGAGTTCCAGGCATAGAAGCCGCGGAAATAGAGGTCGGGATCGCCGTTCGGCAAACGCCCGGCTTCTATCGGATGGGTGTCGTCGACGAGGAATAGGAAAACGTCGCGGTCGCTGGCATAAAGCGTCGTCGTATCCTTGGTGATGTCGACAAAGGGGTTGTGGGTCATCCTCGCCCAATCAAGGACACCCGGCACTTTCCACATCGTGTCGCCGGTCCCATTGCCGGCGATCTTCATCACGGCGGAGACCAGTTCATGATCCCAGATGCGGCCGTAGTCCGGCCCGGTGACAGCGCGCAGTTCGAGCCGGCCATCGTCCATCTCCAGCGTCTTGACCAGTTCGGCGCGGTGGTTGAGCAGGCCGTGCTGGAGGTTGATCGCTGCAAGCGGCGCCGGCAGTTGCCGCATATACGTGGCCGGGGCGCCGACCAGACTGCAGAGCTGGCCGTAGCTCCAGTGGGTTGGAGCGATCGCTTGACGCTGACCCGGAACGAGAAGCTCAAGCCGCTCCGCATTGTCGCGTGTTGCTTCGACACGGATCGCGGCACTTTCGATGGTGCGGGCATGGGCGCGCTCGGCGCGGGGCCGAACGGTGTCGTAGAGATCGTTCAGCGACAGGAAACGCTCGTCATCGGGGCGCGAAAACCATTCGGACGAAACGCGGCCGATCCGCTCGCCGCGAGAGAGGTCGACCTTAAAGCCGGAAGCAACGGTTTGAGTGGTGGAAGCAAGAGTGCTCATTGAATGTCTCCTTGAAAACGAAAACCCGGCGCGACGGCCGGGCGAGGTTGAGGGATTCTGGGGAAGAAGAAGGATCAATCGGACATTAGCCGGCGGTGCGCCGACCTAATCGCCGAGAGCGCGGCCTGGAACTCGGCGCTTCCGACCACATCGGAGAAATCCATCGTGGTGGCGATGGAAACGCATGCGGCATGGACCTCGTCGTCGGTCACTGCCTCGGGTGTTAGACCCCTAAAACTCGGGTCCACCTCGAGCACCGCCGCGATTGCGTCGCGCACACCAGCCTCTTGCAGCCTGACCAGGACGTGGGAAGGCTTAGGTGCGTCGACAGGCTCTTCAGGATCCGGGTCCCCCGCGAGAATGGCCTCTCCTCGCGCGATCGCCCAGGCAGCTCGGGCGCGCCATTCGGGCGACGGTGGGCGGGCCGCGCGGATGTCGTCGAATAGCATCTTCAACAGTCCGAGCAAGATCTCGAAATGACGCGCCCGGCGCTGGACAGTTTCCTCGAACTGCTGCGGGATCTGGATCGGCGGACCGGCATAGGCCGCATGTGCGCCGTCCCAGATCCCGGTGACATGAACTGGACCGGAGGAATCGAAGTCCTTCTCGGCAACATCCCAGCTGTCGTCGTCGATGGCGGCGCGGCACGCCGCGTCCAATGTATCGGCCGCGTAAGTGCGGCGCCGGAAGATCGGCAGATGGTAGGTGGTCTCGATGATGAAGTCAGGCATGGGTGCCTCCTGAAACGGGAAAACCCGGCGCGATGGCCCGGCTGTTTTGCAAGACCCGACCGCAATGGCGATCGGGTCAGATTGATGGGATGCTGTTGAACCTATTCGGCGGCGGCGAGATGCTCGCCGTCGATCCCGCTTTCGGTATCGCCGGCGTCATCGATCGACGTTTCCGGCTGGTCGAGCAGGAAGGCCGGCAGGTCCTGAGTTCCGGAGATGATCTCCCCTTCGTCGGACCCGACGGAGGTATCATCTCCGACGACTTCGCTTTCGCCGATGCTCTCGTCACTCGTCATGCAAAGCGGCTCCGGCAGCCAGCCGGCCCCTGTCATCAGCCGCTCGGCCTCGCGGGCCATGTCGGTCTTCTTGAGATGACCGATGAGCTCCGCTGCCTGGTCACCCTTGGCTTCCCGGACAGCCTGCAGGATGCGCGCCTTGGTGACGCGGCCGAGATAGTTGTCGGCCGTCGGTGTCCAGCCGGCTTCCACCATGTCGAAGCCGATCGAGCGGGCCAGCTGCTCGGCATGGGCGATCGCCCGGGTGCGCTTGTTCCATGGTTCGATCACCGCGTTGACCGATAGCGAGGCGCAATGGGCAAACAGCGCCTGGCGGCTGACCTCGTCGAGCGTGATCAGAAAATCCCAGAGATCGTTCGGATCCTTGGGGAGATCCTGGCCCCAGGCTTCCTGCCGCTGCTCGATCTCCTTCGCCCAGACCGTATCGCCGAGGCCGGGCGTCTGGCTGAAGCGAGCGCTCTGCACTGTCACCTCGAGGCATGAATCCGAGCCGTAGACGTAGAAGGTCTTCAGGACGAAGGCATGCAGGACCGCGATGAAGGCGATGACAGGATCGTTCGCGAGCGCATTGCGCAAGGCAACGGTGCGCGCCGCCGTCAGATCGAGGACAAGGCGATCGGGAAGCGGTTTGACCGTTTCGTCCTCGTCGTCCGGTTGGGTGTTCTCACCGCCGGCGGCCCCGGTTGCCGGGAGACTACTGCCATGATCGTCGCGATCGTGACCGACATCACTCGAGGGATCGGCTTCATCCTTCCGTTCGTCCTCGGGCCGCACGAAGCCTCGCTCGATCTTGAGCTCGCCACCCACGCCGAGCGAAACGAAGACACCGCCGCGGGCCACCTCCTGCGGATCGAACACGTACGGGCGGTCGTTGAGGCGGTCGAGCTCGCTGCCGAGTTCCTCCAGCTTTTGTTCGGTCGCTTCGGAGTACTCATCTGCCTCCGCATATTCTGCGTCGAGCTTATCGTATTCGGCACGCGTGGCATCATAGCGAGCCAGTTCGTCTTCCGTCATTTCGGCTTGCTCGCCGAAGAAGCGGCGCAGGCCGGACGTGTGGCCGTATGGGAAGTCGAAGGCCGCTTCGACCCATTTCCAGCCTTCGCTCACGCGGAGCGCCTCGGCGTCGGCCTTCAGCTTTTCCATCACGAGCTGCTCAAGCAGCGCCGGATCCTGCAGCCAGCCGCCCTGATCCTGGTCGAACAGATCGCGCATGGTGACGCCTCCCGCCGCCTCGTAAGCTTCGATGCCGACATAGACGGCGCGGCGGTCGCTGGCGCGGATCGCAGTTTCGGTCAGTAAGCGCCGGATGTAATAGGGCTCCCGGCTATGCGAGCGCGAGACCGTATCCCAGACCTGCTCCTGGCGAACATGATCGTTGGTGATTGAAAACGCCATGATCTGCTCCAGCGTGATCTCGTCCTCGGTATACAGATCGAGGAGCCGCGGCGAGACGGAGGCCAGCCGCAGCCGCTGCCTGACCGTTGCAACCGAGACGAAGAAACGTGCGGCGATCTCCTCCTCACCGAGCCCCTGCTCGCGCAAGGTCTGGAAGGCGCGGAACTGATCGAGCGGATGCAGGGACACGCGCTGGACGTTTTCGGCGAGCGAGTCCTCGACCTCGAGGGTTTCGCCCTTGCTGACGATGCAGGGAACGCCGGCGTTTTTTGCCAGCCGCTTCTGCGCAACCAGCCGCTCAAGGGCTCGATATCGGCGACCGCCGGCGGGAATGCGGTAAATGCCCGTCTCGTTGCCATCGCCGTCGAGTTCGGGGCGGACGTTGAGGCTGGTGAGCAGCCCGCGATGGGCGATGTCTTCGGCAAGATCCTCGATCGAGATGCCCGCCTTGATCTTGCGGACGTTCTGCTGGCTGAGCACCAGCTTGTTGAAGGGAATATCCCGGGCTGCACTGAGGGTGATTTTCTGGATGGCCTGAGCCATGTCGTCTCTCCATGACGGACCGGCTGGAGCCTCTCTCCAACCCTCTTAATCCGCCACAACCCCCCCCTTCCCTCCTCTCCCTCTATGCCGCCCGCTTGGACCCCAACGTAAATCATCTCCGCCGCCTAATTGATCGGGCCTGTTTTACCCTCTATCTCTCTTGCCCGTTCAGGCGCCGACCACCATGCATTTTTGATGAGGTCATACATGATAAAGTCCGAGCTCGTTGCATTGATCGCCAGTCGGAATCCTCACCTCTATCACAACGATGCTGAGCGGATTGTCGACACTATCCTCGACGAAATCACAGAAACCCTGGAACAAGGCGGCCGAGTTGAGCTTCGCGGGTTCGGAGTATTTACCGTCCGCAATCGCGCACCCCGTTCGGGCCGCAACCCAAAAGACGGCACGTCAGTTTTCGTCGAAGAAAAATGGGTACCCTTCTTCAAGGCAGGCAAGGAGATGCAGGACAGGTTGAATTCAGCTAGGAGGTTAGAGCCTGGCGGTTAACGCAAAAGTTTCGGCCTTACCCTGTGATGAGCGGCTTGCCTTCCAGAACCCGAAAGCTCATATAAGTACAATGACGAAAAGAAGCGCCATTGCTACGACTACCAAATCGAACAAGGCACCCGCTCCATACAAGGCAGCCGGGAAGCTTTCTGATGGCGTGACCATCCTATCGCCGAAAACAAAACCGACGCACTTCACGTCGAAGGAAATCAAGGCGACAATTGAGCAGCTGCGTAAGGGTATATCTGGCCAAGCTGCAGAACCGCAGGCTAGCAAGTAGTCAGCATGGCAGCTGGTGTGAACCGCGACGTCTTCGTCAACTGCCCGTTTGACGCCCAATACCGCGACTTTTTCTACGCTATCGTCTTTACGGTCATCCGCTCGGGTTTCGTTGCGCGATGTGCGCTCGAAACCGACAACTCCGCCGATAACCGCTTCGACAAGATCTGCCAGATCATCAAGGAATGTCGCTACGGCATCCACGATATTTCTCGGACGGAGACGGACGGCAATCCACCGCTACCGCGGTTCAATATGCCGCTGGAGCTGGGTGTCTTTCTGGGGGCCAAAAAATACGGTGGGCCGGCGCATCGCTCCAAGTCCTGCATCATTTTCGATCGCGAGCAGTATCGTTTTCAGCGATTTATATCCGACATTGCCGGCCAGGATATCCACGCGCATGGCGGAGATACGCGACGGTTGATTACCGAGCTCGCCACGTGGTTGAGAACGCAAAGCCGAGATCAGAAGGTTCCGGGCGGTATTGCAATCGCGGAGGAGTTCGAAAGCTTCAATGCTGTTCTTCCCGATATTTATGCGGCTCGTCAGTTGCACCCGAGCGAAGTCACCTTCGGCGACTACAATGAGGTCGTCGTTGAATATCTGACTGCCGGAGTATCTTAGTCCAATCTAGGAACTGGATCCTGACCACTGCGAAAGGATTGTAGGTTCCCAGGTCAAGTTAATTGCCAACCCTGGATAAACGGCCATATACTTACGATTACGTGCAAAACAACACCTGGCTTGCTAACAAGCGAGGCTTTTCGCCTCCACGGACGATCTGGCCGGGTCTTAACGAGTCGTCCTCGATAAAGGCGTCAGAGCGATGACACCCTCCGCCCTCGCGTCAATGAATGCCGCCGAAACGCTCAAGCATTGTCCGAAGCTGCCGGTTCTCATGGCGAAGGCGCTCGATCAGCAATGACTTTAGTCGTCGATTTTCGAGCTCGAGCAGGGCGAGTTCATCGGTCAAAGGCTCGTAGGCCGTGACAGGGTTCTTGAACGCTGTCGTGACAGGTTTTTGAAGCGAACGCAGCTTGTGTTCGACGTGCCTGACGGCACGAGACGATTCGGACCTAGTGGCAGCGTTTCCTGCTGTAAATGGACGAGGTTCTTCGACCGGCGTAGGGGCGATCGCGATCGGTTCAACAGATTGAAGCCCAACGGATGCGGATCCGATGTTTTCAACGCCGGTGGCGGTAGGCACCACCGGCACGGGAGCCAAAACAGGCGTCGGCGTAGCGGTGGCGATGTCAATGGTCGCGCCGGCGTCATCGAACAATTGCGGCGCAACGCTGGCAGCCTGGCGCGCCAGGGCTTTTAAGTCCGTCGTGCCCCAGATCGATCCCGAGGTCGCGACAGAACGGCGGCCCTTCGACTTGAACTCCACAACGAAACGTCTTTGCTGGGTCTTCATAAAATTCCACTTTTAGAAAGCCCGGCTGGCAGGCTTATCGGTTTTCAAACCGCTCAAGCATTCTGCGCAGTTGAGCGTTCTGCTGTTTCAACCTTTGAGCCAGCGCCACCTTCAGATCGGCAATCTCGACATCGAGGGTCAAAACCTCATCCAAGAAGGCAGGCCGCGCCGAAGTGGCTGGCTGCTCGCTGACGTCATCCGGTCGGAGGACCGACGAAGATGGCCGCTCGACGTGGCCTTGCTCTATACGCTTTGCCCGCTTTTTGCCAGCCTTCGACACGATGGCTTCATCACTACGCGTCGACGTCGCATCCGTGGCTGGCTTGTCCATTGCCAGTTCCAAGGGATCAGGATGAGGATTAGATACTCTGGCATCGGCAGTGGGCGCTCTGTCATCTACCACAGCGACGAGCTCCGGTGGCGCTGCCTGATCTGCTTCGTCCAGTTGGGTTATCTCGGCCGTATCGGTCTGGTCCAGCGAGCCGGCTGCTGAAACTGACGCGCGTCCGTCATTCGCCTCGTCTGTCGGCGACTCGGGGACCGGTGCGGGAAGAAGCGGTTGCTTCGGCTTGGGGCGTGCCGTCAAATCGGCGAGGAAACGCCATGGTGATCTCATAGGATTCAACCTCAAGCAAACAGGGGCATGGCGACGATTGCTGACAGGTCTCCCCGCCCCTTATTAGTCAAATGTCACCGCTGCAAGCGCGAACTCTTTAGTGGATGGCTTACTTCGAGCTTTTTGCGCAGATCCCGGTTTTCTTCTTCCAGCTTGATGAGATCTTCGAGCTCATCAAGGGCTGCGACAGGGGCCGGCTCTGAGGGCGCGCCAGCCTTTGGCACGCGCGCCGTTCGCGTGGCTTTTGCAGCAGCATCGGGCTTGGCAGCGACGATTTTGGCGCTTTTGCCACGACCGCGACCTGACTTGACCGCGCCCGCCGGCGACGTGGCCATTTCCGTGCCAGTATCTTGAGCCGCTGCGGTAATCTTCTTCTGCCGCGGGGCACGCGTCTTCTTGACAGGCGAAGCCTGGGTTGCAGCCCCTGCAGTCTCGGTCTGGTCAGTCTAATTGTCGGCGTCAGCCATTATGATCTCCTTTGCGGCCGAATCCATTTCGGTCAAGCTCTGGTACAGTGTCAACAACAGCTTGCGTGGGCCTTTCAGCGGCTCCGGGCGAAGGCGACGCGGTCGCGTCAGCCAACGACGATGGACCGATAAAGGGTCCCTGCCCTATGACCCGGGGCTCGACCGTTGGGGAGCACCCCTTCACACGCGCTCGAATTCATCGAAGCAGGGAGTTGTGCGCATATGTCGTGTCAGTAACCTTGTTTAAAGTGGATCGAAAAGCCGACGATTGCTATCTCGTCGTCGGGGCTCTTCATTGGAGCGAGGGGACGAGATGACATCACGAAGATCGATTGCCGAGCAAGTGATCGCCAGGGCGAGAGCTCGGGGCACGCCAATCGACGACGATCTCGAATTCATGGCGGTAGTAGAACTGTGGATCGCCGGCGAGATCGAAGCCGATGGTATGCGGGATCGTTACGATACCTTGCTGAGGCAACGATCCATGTCCAAAAAAGGCGGTATTGGCGCGCTCGCGGATCCAGGTGCTGACGAATGGAACAGATGACGTCCAAACGCAGATCCTATCGGCCCGCGAGATGCTGGCGCACATGGACATGCCACTCACTTGAAGTTGCAACACACGCGCCTGCGGATGGCGACCGGACTGGCTCCGACGCGAAAACCGATCTCGGGCTCGCCTGAACGGTTTTGCATTCATCCCATGTACCCAGTGCTTAATCCCGTGGAACCAGAACTTGGCGATTGGGGTCTCGTCAGATCAGGATTGCTGACCGCCAATGCGCAAGACGCTGCTGCCCTAGCCTTTGACTGGAGAAGCGCCGATACCATGGGTTTAATCGTAAACTGCCGCTGTGCGGCACGTCTGGTGAGATCGCGCAGATAAGCGCCGGCTGAGACGATGTTTCCTCCCCGTTCGAAGATGCAAGCGACCGCCGCACTGGCGTTTTCGTGCCCCATGACAGCACAGGCTTGATGGAAGGCCGACGGACTAATCTGAAGCATCGTTCGTAAGACAGAGGTGGCTGTCAGGAGGTCTCGCCAGGTTCTAATCGCTCCGCCCGGCCCATAGGCATGAATTTCGTCGCAGGCGCGAAGCACGATATCCAGCGGAAGGGTCGGTTTTTTGAACTGCGTCTCGTCTGCGGCGGGGCTGGAGGCTGGTTGCTCTGGCGAGGTTGCGTCAGCCAGATGCCCAGACCGAAAAGTCATGCAAGGTCCCGCGTCATGGATTGCTTCAGATTCAGAAAAGGAATGTGTTTGTGAATCCTGTATGTGGCGCTCATTCTGGGACTCTCTGGCGCGCAAATTTTGGGTTTTATCGTGATCGTTCAGGAGTTTGACGATTACCGTGCGAAGCTCGCTTAGGCGGTTCAGCAAGAGCTCGAGTTCCTCAAGGGACGGCCGACGTGGCAAGGTTGTAAGGAAGGAGCGAAACCGGCCGTGAAGACCTTCCCAGTCACCGTCGACGCACCCATCTTTTGCGAGTTGGATGAACTTGATGATGTCGCGCCGGCATAGAGTGATCCGCTCTCTCGTTGACTGGAAAAGTTCTCGATCAGCCGCGATTTGCGCTGCAATCGTCTCTATTTCCGTTGCGCGCGAAAGGAGTGGGGCCAAATTGAAGCCGAACGCTTCGTTGATCTCGCCTGCTCTGCTCCGCCGAGCAAAGCGTTTTCCATTAGCGCTGTCTTTACGAAGGATGAGCCCCGCGTCGACGAGCGCGGCAAGATGGCGTCTCAAGGTTGCTGCTGTCATTCCCCTTGCGCGTATTGAAAGCTGTGCGTTCGATGGAAAGACGATCAGATCGTTCTGAGGCACAAGATCATCGGACGGGTAGAAAGACAGAAGAGCGTCGAGGACCGAGAGAGATCGGTCCGACACATTCAATTCCTCTCTGGCTTCGCAGACAGCCCTGAAAAGCTTCCACTTGTTGCGCTTGGTTTCCGGTGGTGCTTCGTCAATTTGTCGCTGCCTTGCCAATAAGGCAAACGTCATCGACCGCCCAAACGGCGTTGTGATATGTCCACGATCCATTTCTTCACCTTAAAAAAGGCAAAAGAAATCCGCTCACCAAAATCGGTGCCAAGACTCTTGACTAGGATTCATGGAAATGCGATTCTCGATCTTGTCACGGAATACGAGAGAGGCTTCCACGGTTCACCGCTTGGGGGCCTTTTTCTTTTGCATCCTACTCCTGTTTTTCTGTTTCAACGGTGCCTGTTGTCCCTTCCGAGACGTAGGCGGCGTAAATGTCCGGCAGCTTGCGCAGAAGAAACTCCGCGAAATTCGGAGCATCCTTCGTTTGAATTGTCACCTTCACGGCACGCTTCGCGAACTGCGCGGTTGCAATCCTGCGACCCTCCTTGGTCTCGACGACAAGCTCCTCGCCCTCGGTAGACCTTTGCGGGGCCAAAGCCTTCAGAATAGTCTCGAAACGGGCATCGCTTGAGCGGGCGCGGAAAGCTTCCTGGTCGATCAGCTGACGCCAAACCTTGTCGCTTCTTGTGTCCGTGAGAAGCCGTGCGAAGGTTTCCCAGCGCGGCCTTCCGATGGAGGGAGCCGGTCCGATGGCTTCGATCAGTTCGGCTGGGATGGAATTTGCAAGCGAGATCATTCCTGACAGCACACCTTTCGATGTTGTCGTCAGCGCGTCCATAATCACCTGGCGGCGAACCCCCATCTCTTCAAGACGGAGCGCAAAGAGGGCCTTTTCGATGAAGGACAGATCGAGACGGTCTGTGTTTTCCTTGCCTTGCGCGACGATAAGGTCTTCGTCTGAGAGGGGCCTGACAATGGCTTTAACCTTGGCCCCGATTTGCCGTAGAGCCTCCAAGCGTCTATGCCCAAACGCTAGCTGATATTCGCCAGCTTTGTCCTGATGCGGGCGAACCAGAACAGGGACGATCTGTCCGCTGGTGCGGATGCTCTCGCGCAACTCAATGAAACTTGGGCCCGTAAAGTCGTCAAGGCGGTCCTTAACGAACGATCGGTGAATGACTTCCGGTGCAAGTTCGACGATCGTTTCGCCCGCTTCGAGTTGGGCGCGCAGTCGTTCCGCCTCTTCGGCCTCAGTGGCAAGGTTGGCAATGGCCCGATTCATCGAATTAAGCGCGCCCGACTGTACAGCCGGCTTTGAGCGCGTAGCAGGTTCTGCGGCGGAAACGGGCTGAATCGGCTCGAGGAAATTCTTGAGCTGGTCGCTTCGTCTGCTCATGTCTTGCGCCCCCATGCCTGCTTGACGAGCATTTCGATTTCGCCGTTCATGCTGTCGAGAGATTCAATCGCCCGGTCGTAGGTCGCGCGGGTAAAGTTTTCCCGACCGACCTCGTATAGCGTTTGCTTGGTGATACCGGCATCGGAGATCGCAGCGGATTTCACCATGGCATTGGTCAGTACTCGGTCGCCGAATAGACTCTTCAGCAAGCCAACAATTTGGCCCTGAGGACCGTCGCTGGGTTCATAGCGCGTCACGGCGTAGCGAAAGAAATCGTATTCCGCATTGCCGCCGGCGTTTTCGACAACGTTGAATAGGCCGGCTGTCATGTGCAGGAATTGCGACATGGAGGCGACATCCAACATTTGCGGATGGATGGTGACGACAACGCTGCGTGCCGCACAAAGCGCCGAGAGTGTCAGAAATCCAAGTGACGGGGGGCAATCGAGAATAACGACGTCGTAGTCCTTGTCGACGGAGGCAAGTGATGTCGCGATGCGCGTGAAGAACATCTGGTCGCGGTTGCGAGACCTCTCGCTCAGCATGCGAGGGGTGTCGTGCTCGAATTCCTGCAGTTCCAGGTTGCCCGGGACGATATCGAGGCCGGTGAAGTAGGTTTTCCGGATGATATCGCTGAGTGGGCGCTGGTGCTGATCGTAGCGAATGGCGCCGTACATGGTTTCGTTGGCGGCTAGATCGAATTCGGGCTGGATGCCGAACAACGCGGAAAGCGACGCTTGGGGGTCGAGATCGATGGCCAGCGTCCGATAGCCGCGAAGCGCAAAATATTGCGCAAGGTGCGCGGCTGTAGTGGTCTTGCCGGAGCCGCCCTTGAAATTGGTGACCGCAATCACTTGCAGGGCTTCGTTGTCCGTTCGCTGCGGTGAATACCCTTTCTTGTTGGCGCTCAAGTAACGACGGATTTCATGGATCTGTTCAAGTGAGTAGAGGCGCCGTCCGGCGCCGTTCTTTTCCGCGTCTGGGATATTGCCTTCCGACGCCAGAAGGCGAAGGTAGGCATCACTGATTCCGATCAGCTTTGCAGCTTCTCCGGCCATGAACTTGCGAAGTTGCTTTTCGGCGGTCGGCGGAAACGCGCGCGCCCGCAGCTGCTGGAGTTGGGCGCTGAGGAGATCAGCGTCGGCCTCGATAAGGCGGGTTAGCGACGGGACAGCCGATGCACGCGCCAGAGAGTGAGTTGCGACTGAATTCATTTTAAACGCTCAATCAGGTGAAATCGACAATTGAGCGTAAAAATGATCCGAGTCGGTATCGCGGTCAAGGGAAATTGGGTTAACGGAAGGTTAACGCAATCGCTTAACGGTGAGCTAGATATTGAGATGCCCGAATCGCCACAGACCATCCCAGAATTCTTAGCTGATTTCCCTCCCCTCCCCGCAGATAAGAGCAGAAATCAATCGGCTACAGCGCTGGATCCTCAGGAAACGGATGGCGCGATCATGGAAATCTTTGTGAAGTACCCGCGAGCTCGGTAGCGAAGCCCGAGGTTCGGTTGCAACGACATCGGCGGCAAAAAGGTAGCCTAGCCGGTCAAGTTGCCGACATAACGTGTCCATGTCCGTTGGCGGGAGCGGCTCGCCGAAACGAGTGCCTCTGCGAATACGCGGCTCCCTGCAATCGCGGCTCGCAGCAACGAGCGGGCGCCGGTGGCCAAGCAATGGGTTAACGGACGTGGTGGGTCCTAGGAGGCTGGCGCTCCAGAGCATATGATGACTACAATGACTGGATGTATTGTGACGGCGATTGTGGTTCACCTCCGATACAGCGCACGTGAGCCGGCGGAGGCCAGCTTTGCCTTACGCGGTGAAAATTCAGTGAACGCCAGTCAAGACCTTTTTCAACGCGGGGGCTGCTTGGCACGTTCTGAGTAGATGGCGGCGGCGGCCGGCTCTTTCGTTTCTGTCGATTCGGCTACGGTGATGGCCTTTTTCGTGATGAGTTCTCTCCGCCGCATTAACATTCTTACACTTTTGGCTGGGAGAAATGTGGGAACCCAGCTTGGTTGCATGGGGCTGCGGCGACAGGATTAACCTGACGATGTGGTACGGTGGAGTGATTAATTTAAACTCCAGGTGATGCTGCGGCATGCCATTGTCTGATGCTAATGTCTCGTGTGTGTGGGGTCTTCGGCCAGGCTGAGGGCTAAGTCGGATGGCGGACCGCGGGAAATACCACAGCGGTTCCATGTGATGGTGCGGCGCCCATGGTCAGCTCTTCCTTTTTCATCGACGGGCACATCGTGCGGGCACCTGCAAGTTCTCAGCTAAGAACTTTTATAGGCAGTCGAAGAGTCGGGGTTCAACAACCTCCGCGCCTCATGCAACGGCTCACAGAAAATCCGATAAGTTCTCAGCTGAGAACCAGCTATAGAGGCGCTGTACGGCCTGTGCTGTGCGCTCATCGCGTCCACGCTAGGCTTTATTGAGCTTCCCGTTCATGCAGCAGGCGATCAAGCGTTTGGGCACGCCTGCCGATATCGCCGGACCGGTGGCATTCCTAACCAGCGACGGCGCCCGCTTTGTGGCCGGCCAGACGCTTGTCGTCGGTGGCGGCTGGATGCGACAGTAGGGATCGCGGTCTCGGTGAGGCCGAGGGCACGCCCTCGACCAGCCCCTGATCGACTGCCTGGCCGGGATATTCCGATCAGCCTTGCCTGATAGCAGCTGTTGACAAATGCCGGTCAGGAGGGCGGCCAATCCGTGGCGACTTTATCCGTTGGCAAGGCCAGGCCAGCTCCCGGCGTCCGCGCTTGAGCGAGCGCCGAGGAGCCGCCCTTATACCGTTTTGATCGTCCCGCCATCGATGACAAACTCAGCGCCGTGGATCGCAGCCGCACGGTCGGAGGCGAGATAGGCGATAAGGTCGGCCACCTCCTCAGGCTCGGCTCCGCGCCCGATCGAGATCCCGCCTAAGGCATCGAGCACCGACTGCCGCGCATCCTCGATCGTGCCGCCATTGGCATTCCGAAGCATTTCGAGAAAGTCTCCGGTGGCATCGGTCATGATCCAGCCAGGCGAGACGGAATTGACGCGGACGCGCTTGGGACCGAGTTCTTTCGAGATCGACTTGCTGTAGGTTCTGAGCGCCGCCTTCGCCGCGGCGTATGCTGTCGTGGATTCAGGCAGCGGCAGGACGGACTGAATTGAGGTGATGTGCACGACAGCGCCCTTGCCCCGCTCAAGCATCTGCGGGATCAACAAGCGATCGAGCCGGACGGTCGCCAGCAGGTTGAGGTTCAGTTCGGCGAGCCAGTGGTCATCCGTCAGCGCGGCGAAACCACCCGCCGGCGAAGCCGAGCCACCGATAACATGGGCAAGGATGTCAATGCCGCCCAGCCGCTCGATTGCCACCCTGGCTAGCGCTTCGCTACCCTCCGCAGTGGTCAAGTCGGCCTGAGCATATTCCACGCCCTCGATGGGATCCTTGATCGTGCGGGCGGCGGTGACAACACGGGCGCCGCCGGCAAGGAAGCGCTCGACCGTCGCGCGGCCCAGCCCCTTGGTGCCCCGCTGACGAGTATGCGCTTGCCGGCGAATTCGGTTGGATCTGCCTTGATGTTCATACTGTCGTCTCCAGGGTCTTGATGGCGTTGTTGGCCAGCTCAAAGCGATAGGTGAAGCGGATCGGGCTGCCGGGAAAGTCTCCATGGGCGGGGCCTTCGAGCACGACATCGCCATCTTCCTCCCGAACAGCATCGGGCTCGAAGATCGCCTTGACCGCGATTGCTTCATCCTTGAGCAGCTTTCGTATCTCAGCCACCCCCTCGTAGCGCTTGCCGTTGTCGATGAAGACGGCATCTTGCAGGAACGGCTTCATCATGCCGTCGATATCGAGACGGGCATTTGCCTCGACATAGTCGGCAATCGGCTTGGGTAGGTTCATTGACATCTTCATCTCCTTGATGGTGATGAGGCAAACTTAGTCATGGACTTTTCGCCCGATAAGCGAGACAAACCGGCATGGGGCATTACGAAAATCGGGACAATGACTCGTTATTCGCTGATCGAACTTGAGGCCGTTCTCGCCATTGTTCGGTGCGGCTCGTTTCGAGCGGCGGCGCTCGAACTCGGCATGTCGACCACTGCTATCAGCAACGCGGTGGGCAAGCTCGAACGGGAGCTTGACGTGCGGTTATTCAATCGCACCACGCGCAGCGTCTCGCTCACCTATGCGGGGAGGATCTTCGTCGCACAGATCAAGCCAGCGCTTGATGGCATCCAGAAAGCGATGAACACGGCGCGCTCCCAGCAGGACACGCCGTCTGGGATCTTACGCATCAATGCTTTCGCGACCGCGGCGCGCGAGATTATGGCGCCGCTGGTCCTGAGCTATCTGAAGCTATATCCGCAGGTTCATATAGACATCGTCACGGAGGGGCGGCTTGTTGACGTCGTGGCAGCGGGCTTCGATCTGGGCGTGCGCAGCGCGGATCTGGTGCCCAGCGACGCGATCGCCATACCGCTGGGTCAGATGCGACGCATGGCGGTTGCGGCATCGCCCGCCTTTTTCGAAAACAGGGCTATCCCCCGAGTGCCGCAGGACCTGCTTTCTTACCCCTGCGTTCGCGTGCGGCTTCCCGATGGCTCGTTGTTCCGATGGCGGTTCGAGAAGGGCGCCGAAGAACTGCAGCTCGACGTCGAGGGGCCGATCACTCTTGACGAGGCATCCCTGGCGCGGATCGCGGTGATGAACGGCGTGGGGATCGGCTATTTCATGGAAGCCGATGTCCGCGAAGACATTGCTGCGGGGCGACTCGTACGCATTCTCGAAGACTGGACACCGCCGCTCGTGCCGCTGTGCCTCTATTATTATAATCGGCGCAATTCCTCTGCAGCCTTCCAGGCCTTCATCGGGCTTGCGCGCGACTACGCGGCCGGGCGGCTCGCACAGCGTTGAGCCTGCTGAACGTCAGAAGTGCCGAGGTCGCTCGGCATCCACCTCGAAAAGTCGCGGTTTTGCGCCCAATTTTCCGACGGCCAGGGATCGTTCGTGGGCGATTTCGGCCATCAGAGAAGCCGAGCTGCCCTGCCGCTGCGCCGAGTCGCGCTATTGTAATAGCTCGAGGCTTGTTGAACCGAGCGATGCCTTGACTGCTCCATCGCTTCGGGAAGGGGAATGCCGCGGTTGGCAGCTTCGGTGAGGTATCCGGACCGCAGCCCGTGTGCGGAGAATTCCATAGGCTCCAACCCAGCCATCTCTGCCCGCAGCTTCAGAATCGCATTGATCGACTGCGGATCGAGCGCTCGTCTTGATACGGTTCCCCAACGCCCGATCCCCCGAAACACGCTGCCCTTGTCGATCTTCGTCCCCGCCAGCCAAGCATTTAACGCCTCGACAGGCCGCCCCGTCAGATAGACGACGTCGTCCTGCTCGCCGTTCGTCGTTTTGGTACGTCCGAGATGAATGGCCAGAGAGGGGAGGGGAGGGCCGTCGGCCACCTCGATCGGCGGCTCGACGGTCAGTTGCTCGACGTGCAACTTGGCGATCTCGCTACGCCGGCGGCCGCCGGAGGCAAAGGCGACCATCAGGATCGCCCGGTCGCGCAGATCACGCAGGCTGTCGGTCGCGCACGTGGCCAACAGTTTTGCCAGCACGTCGCCGGTAACCGCCTTGGCGCTCTTGCGACGCCGGGTCCTCGGGACCGCGCGCACGGCCAGACGGATGGCTGATTTGAGGGCAGGGGAGGCGAAGGCGCCGTCGAGGCCTCGCCATTTCGTCAGCGTCGACCAGTTTGCCAGCCGCCGGCGCACCGTAGCCGGCGCGTGCGGGCCGACGGCTTTTAGAAAGCCCTGGTGGCGGAGCTTATCGTCGACCTCGGCCGGCATGCCGTGATCGGGGTCGGCCGCGCGCTTCTCAGGATCCCAAAGGTGATGGGCGACGAACTTCAGGAGCAGGGCTTCAGGCGCCGGCCAGGGCAGAGATTTTCCTGTCGCGGCCAAGCCCCAGGCTTCGAGATAGGCGAGATCGGAGGTGAGGGCCCGCAGCGTGTTGTCGCCCATGCCCTGGTTGACGAGGTGGCGCAGCGTCTCGACATCCTGGTCGGTGAGCAGCTCGGCGAGCTCGTCGCGGCGTTCCATCGGCATGACAGAGGCGATAGTGTCGAGTTCTTCGGCGCGGCGCTCGACGGCGGACTGGGTGGCGGATTTGCTTGGAACTGCCATCAGTCGATCTCGACATGAGGCCGCCAGCGGCGGATGATCTGGATAATCTCCGGCTTGTAGGCATCCGGATAGGACAGCGTCTCCTCGCGGGCGATGAAGGTGAAAACGGTGATCATGTCCTCGCAGATCTCCGGATCGAGATCGGCCAGGTCGGTTAGGTCGAAGCCGCCATGCACCTCGGCATTCCACCAAGCCAGCAAGAAGTTGGCGACACGGCGGCTTTGCCCGGTATCGCCGTGCGCGACGTTGAGCAGCTTTTCGAGGGCGAAGCGGACGCGGTCTTCCATGGAAAAAGGCCTTTGCGGAGCGGTATTTGCTCAGATTCGAGGGATTCGGAGCCTCTGTCAATCTACCATCGATAAACGTTTGTTATCGATGGTAGATATGCCAACCCAAAACCGTACCATGTGAGGAACTGCAATATTCAGATAGAGTTCTTTTAGAAAATCATTTATCATGATTTCAATGGCTTACGATCTCGCGAAAATCAGCATGACAGCCCTGATGCGACCGGCTTTCGACGCGGGTGCTGCTCTGACGCGTTTGGACGAGCGGATCGCCCGTTCACCGGTCGGCGCCGGCTGGATCGAACGCATGCATTTTACCGATGCGTGCGCCTCGCTGTGGATCGACGGCGAGCTCGTCCATCTCGAAGATCTCGTCCTCCACGACGCGACCCGCGATATTCGCACGCCGACCCACGAACTGACAATCGCCCGCGACGTGCTGCGCACCCGCCGGCGCATTTCTGGCCAGTCCCCTGGCTGGGCATTATCCGCCGATGGCGTACGCACTCTCAGAAAGACCGCGGAGATTACATCGGCCGATGCGGATGATGCGCAGGCGATCGGTACCGTCCAACGCGCGGTCGCAAGCGATCCGGAAGGGGAGGGGGAAGATACCGACGACATCGGAAATCTCCCCGGTGTCGATTATGCCGCCATCGATGCGGTGCTCGCCCGATCGGAGGCAGCGATCGAGCAGGCGAAGCGGCCCGGTCGCGGTGATACCCGCGAACGAGATCCTTTCGTCTATGACCTCGACTGGGACGAGGATGCCCGGCTCGACGAATGGCGTGGCGTGCTGCGCCGGGCCAACGAGTTGCCGGCGGTGCTGCAGGCGATCGTTGCCCTCGATGCCTGGAACGAACTCTCCGTCCTGCAGCACGCGCCTTGGCTTGGCCGGCTGTTTTGCGCCTCTATCCTGCGCCAGGCCGGCATCACGTCAGGCGCCCATCTGGCCGCCATCAACCTTGGCCTCAAAACCATTCCCGTCGATCGGCGTCGGCATCGTGATCGGGAGACCCGGCTGCTCGCGATCGCGCACGGGCTTCTAGCGGCCGCCGAGCTCGGTCTGAAAGAACATGACCGGCTGGTGCTGGCGCGAACCCTGTTCGAGAGAAAACTCGAAGGACGGCGGACGTCTTCAAAAATGCCGGAGCTGGTCGACCTCGTCATGGCGAAACCGCTCGTATCGGCCGGCATGGTGGCGAAGACGCTGGACGTCACGCCGCAGGCGGCGCGGCGGATTGTTTTGGGACTCGGGCTGAGGGAGATGACGGGGAGGGGGAGGTTCCGGGCGTGGGGGTTGATTTAGTTCTGTAACGACATCGTTGCGGAGGGAAATGGTGGCCTCGTCCCAACGCTTGGGTATCGTCAGGTTAGGCAGAGCCGTTAGTAGATGTAGATCGGCGCAGGCCCCAAACCTCGACTTGGTATGATGATCTTCGGGCCTACGCCTGGATCACCGGGATGAGGGAAGGGTACAGCGTTTGACGCCGGCTGGATTGTCATCTTGATGTGTTGTGTGTAGTCATTGTCTGCGGAAGCAGTCACGTCCCCACCGACGAACACAATGTCGAACTTGACCCCTCCGTTGGTTTTTCTGACGATCTGGAAGTTTCCATCGTATTCGGCGCTGTCAACGATGCCTGCGGGCTTGTAGAGTGCATAACTGTCCAAGCCTTCAATCAGTGTAGAAAGCCAAGTGGAGAATCCGTAGTCGATCTTTTGATTCTTCGCGATGGCCTCACAGAGATGGTCTTCGGTGGCATACTCCAGCCCAAGCCTGTATTTGACAACGGTCTGAATGGTGTTGGTGAGCGTCCTAGATCCTCCGATGCTTGGGGTGATGCTGCCGACCCCTGTGGAAGTGGTTACGAGGAACGGGCCTGCGGCCTTCGCCTCAACACTCCCACCATATGCCGACGTATCAATTACTTTTAGGGTCAATTCGATAGCGGCGACGCGGCCGTTCAGGCGTTGAAGGCGCTTATCCTTACCCTGCTCTCGGCGCAACGCTTCCGAGAACGCGCACTTAATAGAACCGGCAACGTCGGCAATAGTGACGCCTTGGTTTTCGTTGAAGGATGCGGCCGATCGTTCGGCGCTAACACAGCCGCTTAGCATGAGCGCGGTCGCGCTCAGCGTCACAATCATTGTGCGCATTACTTGGCCCCACAAATCCCCTCCGGGGAACGTATGGCAAGCAAGCGCGAAATACAACTTTGAATCGTTGCAGTAGGAATCCGATTGCCGCCCCGCGCGTTCGTGCCTGATCTTCTCCTCGGTACGCATTAAAGCGCGGAGTTTTAATTGAGGTGTCGGGCGGGAAAGCCACTTCCCCATTTACAGGCCGCGCCGAGTTAGGCATGGGACGACCATCGGAACTTTGGACTTAGTCGACGTGATGCGGACTGACCGGCTGATTGTCTGAAGGTAGGTACTTTCGGAAAAAGTCTCGCCAGAATCTCACGACGACTTCAAGCAAATGAGCCGCTGGAAGCCACCTCTGTTCAGCTGCATCCTCACCCAGGTCGATGACCAGGTATCCTTTTCCAAAAGGACCCATGCCGAAGCCACCTTCTCCATATCCCTGGACGAGCAAGGTCTCCAAGGCGGCCTCCCTGGAGAAATGTTTGGTGCCGTTCGCAAGATCCTGAACGAAGACAAACCACACGCAGTGCTGGTCGATCCATTGCAAGAACTGATCCTTCTTACGGCCCGTAAGCCCCAGAGCGTCGCGAGCTGCCTGATCCTTGGAAAGCCAATCACCCCACACCCATTCGTGGAGGTGGTAAGCGCTGATGGCGCAATGCATCGCGCGTCTCGCCGAATGTGGCTCTTCGACGAACTCGTCAAAGTCTTGGACCAGCAGTGCGTAGAAGTCTCTCGCCGTCTGAATGTCGAACATGAGCAATCGCGTCCTCACGATGAGGGTACAGGTCCGCAGCCGACGACCTAGCAAACAGGGCTTCAATTACACGTAGGTGGAAAGACCGGCCATTATGCTTAGAAGTCATTCCAGAACTGCTTAAATGCTTCCATGAAGGTGTTGTGGTCGGTCGGCGACCAGCTCGTCGGGAATTCATGGCGGAGAAGCCAATGATAGTCGTTTGCGCATTTAAGCTGCGACTTATCCTCCATGAAGTACATGTGGTTAAAGCAGGCCACCAGGGTGTTAAAGTAGCTCTTCCCGAATAGATTGTTGGGTACGTTCCAGAGCATGCCCTCCAAGAAGTAGGACGGTGCAACGCCTTCCTCCAACAGGCCATCATCAATCATTCTATTCCGGATGTTTTTGAAGATCCGCACGGTAGGCTTGAACCAGCTATTCGTGGCCTGATGCTTGATAGTGCAATTCTCGGAGTGCTGCTTTGGATAGTTGACGATCTGGGTGCCATCGGCCTTCCAGAAGACAACTCCCTCCCTATAGGTCGGATCACCGACGGAAGGGTACGTGAAGTAAAGGCGATGTTCTGCGCAAGCCAATACGTCTGCATCACGGCGATTGCCACTTCCGGGAACGAAGATTGCCTTGCCTGACGCATCTACGCCACTACCGTAGTTGGCCGTGAGCCACGCCGCGACCTCGCGCTTGAATTGATTGAAGGAATAATCGGCTGCGCTCCAACCCCGGTCGAAATTCGCTTTTTCGACGGGATTGAGATTGCTGGTGTCCGAGTAGTAGACGGATGATAGGCGCATGACGATATCAACATCGCTGTCACGCCAGACATTGGTGTCGTTGCCGTAAGAGCCCTGCAAGAAATTGCTGAACCACTTCGCATAATAAGGCGACTCGGTGTCGTTGAGCACAGTACGGATGGTCTGATAGGTCGCTGCAGATTGCTGGGTGGCGCCGATGGAGGACCAGGTTGTGAGCTGAGCTTCGCTGATTGCCATGGATGGTCCGTCAGAGCAGGTATTCCTTCAGCAAGGCTTCGCTGTTCGCAAAAGATTCACGGCCGCGCTGACGGAGGATGTTGAGCTTCTTGAGGTCGTGTTCGAAAAGGTCGGTAGCCATTTCCGGCTGTTCGAACGTATCTGATATGCGGACGGTCGGCACGTCCTTGAAAAGAATCACGCGGAGCTGGTCCATTGACTGCGTGTTAATTTCCAGTGTCTTCTGAAGAAGCTGAACGCTTTGTAGATATCGCGCCCAATACATCTTGCTGAACATCGACTGTTTCGGGCTGGGATAAACGCCGACGCCGACGCTGACGACGCGAAGGTCTTCGTGAGGCAATCCAAGCGCTCGAGTGGCATCCGCGATGGCGTAAAGGGTAGGGTTATTGGCGCAATAACCACCGTCTACCAGCTTCACTTCATCGCCGCCTGCTGTGGTCAAAGTCATGGGCGAAAAGAAGGGGAAGGCGGAGCAAGAAGCTTGGACAGCGTCACCAATCCTGACGCCAAAGCCGGGCTTGAACGTGCCTTTGCGGCCATGGGCCTGCTTTACGTCGCCCTTAAAAATCATGGGGCGCTCAATCACCCATTTCGTGGTGACGATGCCAACGCCGGTTTTAACGTCGTCAAACTTGGCCTCTCCGAAAATCTTCTCAGAAAGCGCGGCCAGTTTAGCGGATTTCTGCTCCGCCTTCTTCAGTCGCATTATGTCCGGGACGTAAGTCTTGTAGTTGTCGTGGATCTCATCGACCGTCATGCCGAGTGCGATCATGGATGCGATTATGGCGCCGGTGCTCGTCCCAAACACCAGGTCGAATTTTTCGCAGAGGCGGCACCCGATAAGGCCTTCGATCTCGGCTAAGACTCCAAGGGTATAGAAACCTTTGGCGCCGCCACCATCAAGGCTGAGAATACGATAAGGTTTCTTTGTTTCTACAATGTAGGCCACTACAACTCCATCCGCACTTACAACCATTAAATGAAATCCGCTCACATGTCTCACATGTACAGATGTTGTCCACCGCGAAAGCGCGTTGGCTGCCGCCATTACTTGAGACTAAGACCTACTTTGCCGCAGCGCGACGTTGTTCCATTGATTGATGCTCCGCATGCGGCTCGCGATTGTTGACGGTGAGGATGTCGGGGCCTTGGGGGATGGCTTATCGCTGACGCAGCTCGCTGTGAGCTTTGATGAGCAGTTCGCTTCGAAAAATCCGGGGCTGATCTGTTCATAACAGTCGCCGTTTCATTCAATCTTGTTGAAGATCGACCGGTATAGCTATCATATTACCACGAAACGCTAAGTTGTGATTTGCGGGTGCAGGGTAGATTTAGATGAAGATTGATTTCTTAAGCCCAAAAGGCCCGCAACCCGCGGAGCAGATCGGTTTGAATGAGTTTCGTTCGAAGCTCCCGCCCAGTTGGAAAGGGTATGCGAATTTTTATCTACGAAACGAAAAGCGTCGAGGCCAGGATCGTGAGGTCGATGTTGTCCTGATCACTCCAGACCGGTTGATCATCGTTGATCTCAAGCACGGACGTGGAAAGTTCGAGAGCCGCAGCGGGTCTTGGTTTCAAAATGGTGAACCGATTGGTCAGTCGGCGGCGACAAAGATCCGGGAAAACGCCAAAGTGCTCGCGAGTACTATCCGGAAGCATGTTCAACAGATACCAGGAGCGCCTCCGGTAGAGAGCGCTGTGGTATTTACAAATCCCCAAGCCGATTTTTCCGGCCTCGAGCAACATGAAAAGGACCGCTGCTTCACAATCGATGACTTTACGCGCATCGGTAACGAGAGCATCTTTCGGACCTACTTCACAACGCGTTCAGATTTTGGGGGCTCGGCGTCACTGGCCGCCGGTCAGCACTTGTTCGGGCTTCAACGATTTTTCACGAACGACAAACACGTCGGTGCGACGCCCGCGAAATACCACGGATTCATTCCAACAGGGACCCCGGAATTCCGCCATCCCTTGTATGAAGAATTTTCCTGCCAGGACGAAGCTAATCCAAAATATACTGGATTGCTCCGCCTCTGGGACTTTAGCCGAGACCCAGAGGCCTTTGCCGTTGAGGAACTTCGACGCCCTGTAGCTGAGCGGGAGCGAACCGCGCTTGGCCATATCCGCGCAACCAACCCCCATTACTTCGATAACTTCGTCCTAAGGTCGCAAGCTCATGACCGCGAGTACGGACTGAATTTTTCGGAGGTTTTCGAGAAGCATCCTGATCTGGTACGACTTACCCGTTACGTGGGAACCATCTCGGAGCTGCCGACAGACAGACGAGTAGACATCGCAAAGCTCTTTTTGGACAGGGTTGCGGAACTCCATCGTGTAAAGCTAGCTCACAGAGATCTCGACCGACATTCCATTTGGATCGATGAGAGGCGAAGCAGCGTCGTCCTTTCCGGCTTCGGCGCCTCGCATTTCCCTGATGTAGATACTATCGGTGATAAGCGCGCCAAGCTCCTGGCCGGCGGTGTTCGAACGCCGGAAGATACGGCGCAAGGATCTGTGGCGTCTCCGTTCCGCCAAGATGTTTTCCTGTCTGCCGCAGCGGTATTTGGGATATTGACGGCCCGCCGTATCGAGCTTGTGGACGATGTACCCTACTGGTCAGAGAAGCTGCTGGAAACGGCTGAAATGACCGAATATCGACATTTTCAGGCCTGGTTCGAGCGAGCGCTCGATTGGGACCCGTCGAAGCGCTTCAACGATGGGATTGAAGCTAGCAGCGCGTTTGTCGATGCCATTTCACGGAGCCCATCGTTCAACGTTGAAAAACAGTTGGCCCAGTATCGTCGAGAAATCGACCTAATGGACTATGCCGCTAATGTCGACGAGTGGTTCAAGCGCACGCCGTACCGTGTGCTGAAATCCGGGCCGCTACTGATCAAAAACTGGCCCCAGCAATACATCGGAGACCTCAAGACGTCGGCTCTCGCCCTCCTCGCATTTTTCTCGCGCGGGGCCAGACTCGAGGGCCTCGCAGCACCGTGGGCCCCGAGGGTTCGCCAATGTTGCCTTTGCATGGACGGGTTGTTCCTAGCCCAGGACTGGGTTGACGGCAGCAAACTTTTGGAGGTCGATTGGAGCGGCCATGACGAAGGTAGTATTACCGCCTTCTTGAAGAAGCTCTTTGACGCCGTTGATGAACTTCATGCCGCCGGCTTGTCACATGGTGATCTAAAACCAGCGAACATCATTGTGTCCCAAACCGAGGAAGGCGCATCTGTACCGGTTTTCATCGATCTTCTTGATTTTTCCCGACCGGACGACGGTGAGCGCTTATCCCCAGCCTATTGTCCACCTTATCAGAATGATGACCTGCAACTCCGTGACCGATTTGCAGCAGGACAAATAGCAGTCGAGCTGATTGACGCCTGGGTGCAGAACAGCAGACACGAAACTCGTCTTCAGCAAAGAATTGCTGAAGGGGTGCTGAAATCGAACGAGGAAGGGGATTATTGGTCGACGCTTCAGCCGCTAAGGGACTCGCTGTCTGCCGCAAAGAGTACCAGTGAGAGCGTTGGTCTGGACCTCTCTGTCGAGTTTCGCGATCCAAAGTTTCCCGGCGCAATGCTTGCGGACAACGGGAGGTTCTACGTTGTTCTTCGTGAGGCGAAGAACCAGATCGAGATCTATGGCTTCGACCAAAAACTGCAAATCGATTTCGATCGAAAGGACATGAAACCGCACAAGGCGGCTATGTACAGCGTTGGCGCGAAGGAATCCAATTGGGCCGGGTCGAACAGTGTGATGCAGTTCCAAGGGGAGATTCGGATAGCCCACGCTTTGACCACAAGGTTTGCAGGGTTCGAATCAATCTTTGGGCAGGTAGCCACTCGACTCCAATCGACTGAGGAACAATCGCAACCTGTTGACGCGGTAACGGAAGGCAGTGTTGCAGCTGAGCCGGCAAAGAAGCCGATTCTGTCGCTGCCAGGTGGCCCTGCGGCGAAGGCGGTATTCCCCGTTGCGAAGTTTTGGGAGGAAACGATCCTCGCCGAGGAGGAGATTCTTCCCGAAATTAAACTTATCGAACTGCCGCGCGAAACCCACGAGCCTGGGACGATTCTGTTGACTTGTAATGAAGTTCCGGCGGTCGATGCCGTTGACGTTCGAACGGGGCAGTTCGCCACCGTCACTTGGAACGGCGAGCGCATTGGAGATCTCGATACCGCACGGGCGGGCCACGGGAAGGTGCTCGTTCGAAACGCAAGGTCGTTCCGGCGCCTTCAGCCAAACGACGTTTTGAAGATCCAATCTCCCGATAACCGGTCCAGCTTTCGGCGCAGATCAAGGGCAGTAGACAGGATCCTGCGCGGCCAGGCACAGATCGCCAATCTCATCTCTTATTTCAATCCCGTTGCAAAGATAGAGCCAGCCGTGGTGGCGGAACCTATCCCTGCCGGTGCACTCGATAAGTACGGGCTTAATCCGCAGCAGGAAGAGGCGTTCCGTCATCTTTGGGCTAATGGACCCGTTGGGCTTCTTCAAGGACCGCCGGGCACGGGTAAGACATATTTTACGTCGGCATTTGTGCATTGGGCACTAAACGACGGAAAGCTTCGTAACGTCTTGGTCCTGTCTCAGTCTCATGAGGCCGTCAACACAGTCGCCGAACGCGTTCTTAAAGTCTTCAACGACCGCGGCGGTGAGGTGGATCTTCTTCGCGTCGGGCAATACGACAAGATCTCCCCGCAGTTGCGGCGCTATCACTCTCAGTCTGTCCAGGACCGATACCGGGAGCTTTTCCGGGCGGAATTAAAGGATCGCGTCTCGACCGTTGCAAGAAAGCTAGGTTTGGACCGAGGTTACGTCAGAGAGGCCGTCGAAATTGAGGCGTCGATAGGCTCCATCGTCAGACAAATAGAGCTGGCGGAACAAGATCTAGGATCTACTGACCTCGACGCAGACGTTGTGGCCGCCGCGGGAAGGCGTCTCGGGACGCTGAACCGGACGCTTGAGAGATTCTTGGCCGACGAAATTGTTCCGCGGGAAGGGACACCCTTCGAAATACTGGATGAAGTCCGCGACGAGATTGCAAAGCGCCACCATGTTTTCGATCCCGATGCGCGGGACCGACTACTTAGGCTGCTCGATCTGTCGAGGAGCTGGTTATCTGTCCTGAGCGCTCGATCGAGAAATCTCGAAGAATTCCTGGCCCGCAGCAGAAATCTGGTTTGTGGCACCTGTGTGGGCATTGGCCGGCACGGTCTTGGCTTGGAAAAAGGCGTCTTTGATCTGGTAATCATCGATGAGGCGGCACGGTGCACGCCGGGGGAACTGGCGGTCGGGATGCAATCCGGAAAGAGGATTTTACTGGTTGGCGACCATAGACAATTACCTCCGCTTTTTGAGCACGATGCACTCAAAGCGATGGCGAAAAAACTACCGGGCTTTGCAGCGGAAGACTTCAAAAAGAGTGATTTTGAACGCGCCTTCTCTTCAAGCTACGGTAAATCGATCGCGAGAACACTCAAGACTCAGTATCGGATGGCTGCGGAAATCGGCTCTCTCGTGTCGGAAACATTCTACCCTGGCGAGGATCTGGAAACCGATCGTGAGCCGCCATCGAACATCTACGATCATTTGCCCGCGCCGTTCGACAAACAGGTAGTGTGGCTTGACACTGGCCTTTCGAAAAAGGGAAGCAACGACAGCGAAGTGGGCACAAGCTTCATCAACCGTCGTGAAGCGATCGAAGTTATAAGTCTGTTGAAGAAAATCGCCGCGTCTCAGGTATTTCTGGCGAAAGCGCCCAATACACTCGAACTTAAAGACGGGGAAGCACTGATCGGCGTCATCTGCACCTACGCGCAGCAAGCGGAGCTTATCGAAAACATGATCGTGGCGTCGGACCTGCCCTCAGATTTTCGCTCTTTGATCAAGGTCGACACCGTCGATGCTTATCAGGGAAAGGAGAACCGGATCGTGATCCTGTCAGTGGTGCGCAACAATAGTGAGGATGCTATGGGGCACGTTAAGAGCCGCAACCGTGTCAACGTCGCCATTTCTCGCGCGATGGATCGGCTCCTGATAATCGGGGCAGCTGCGATGTTCGAAAAGGGAAACAACTCTCTCAAACCGATCGTGCGTCACCTTAAGGCCAAGAATCGGATTATTCCGATCACAGCGCTGGGCGGTGCATAAATGTCCGGTTCACCGAAGGTTGACGCCGCAGCGCAAAGCAATTCGCTTCCGCCAATAGAGATTGATGAAGTTTCATTTCTTGTTCGCGCACAGAAGTTTCGGATTTCCGCTACCGCTATGAGGCGCTCCCCCATCTCGCTGGCGACCGAGTATGCAATTCGCTTGATTCATCTCGTTCCCGAAATTGGACCGGAGGCAATCGGTGAGTACTTTGGTTTCGAGGACGTAGAAACCCGTGTGCTCCTGCAGGATATTTTGGAAACGGGGTTGGTGCTGGAGAATTCCGGGAGGCTAACCTTGTCCGCTCGCGGATATGAGGCAATCTCACCGGTTTCCGAGGAACTAGAGATTTTCGCTCGCGAGGAAATTAGAACGTCTCAATCCTTCGACCTGATTGCCCTTGCACCCGTGGATGAAATTTCGATCGACCCTAGTATCGCGCGAAGGATTCCGGAGATAGGTATCCCGGACCGGGAAAAAGCGGCCAACGCCGCCTCTCAGATCGGTCGCGCATTCGAGGACCATTTTCTCGAGTGGAGACAGCGTAACGGGACACGCAATCGCACTGATGACCTTAAGTTCGAAGCAGCAGATGACGTTCAGCAAATAAAGACGTTTGCTGCCCCCTTCCACATATCAATTCATTACCATCAGGAAGATCCAGTCGGTTTGGAGCCGGATTTCCGGCCATTGCAAACTAAGGGCAGGCCGGGGTCCAGAAAACCGCTGATCGAGGCACTCAGTGCTCGCTTGTCGAGCATGCGTGCCCCGCCGGACGCCGATTTAGCCTTTCGATGGCTCCGCGAGATAGATGGGGACCTGTTATCCCGCGCTGGATTCAATGAAATGTCGGACGTTCGGTCGTGGATGGCGAGATGCCAAGACGAGACTGGGAGACAGTTGTCCCATCCCTTCAATCCCGGTCTGCGTTTGGCCGGCTCTATTTCGGGCATGTTTGTGCGAAATGCTCTGATCGAATGGACCAGGCTTCAAGGTCCAACCGACCCAACGCCCCTCTTCTGGATTCCACCGCATGCCGACTACTGGGGGAAGAGTCTTGCATTCGCGGCGGTCGTTCGTGAACTAAAGGCCCAGGAAACCGATGGTATAGTCCTAATGGCGCGCAACGGACTTGTGACACGCGATGCAAATTGGTGGCGCCGAACGTTTGGGAGAAGTGAAAAACATAATTCACTCTTTGACCGTTGCGTCGGCATCTCTAGCGATTTGCCAAAATCCTTGGAGGTTATTCTAAAGCCGGATTCTTGGGCTCTAGTGCTCATTCACACAAGTGAATCCAGATCGGGGCTTCCTCTGCCGATCGGATATATCACTGCCGATAGCGTTGTCGTCCAGGCGGTTACGCGGGCTGTGGCCGATGTCGCGAGCACCGCTCCGAACTCGAACGCGATGCTCTGGGTCAGGCAGGACGAGACACCCGACGCCGCTCTGAATGCAGTTGACACGGCACTCGGCATCGAGACGGTTTAGACTCTTTCTTCGAGGTCTGTGAAAATGTGCTTCAGTGGAAACAAAGCCTGAGTAAGCTGGTGGAACGCAAACTTTTCATCATCGGAAATGGCTTCGATCTGCACCATGGAATTGAGTCCAGATATTCCGATTTTGCCTTTTATCTCGAACGAGTAGACCGGCATGCGTTCCGCATTGCTGAGGAGTATGTCGTGCCAGACAAGGACCTCTGGAGCGTTCTTGAAGAGCGGCTTGCCGAGGTCGACGTAGACCAGATCGAAGACTACGCGGAGAATTTCCTGGCCTCTTACGGCGCCCAGGACTGGAGCGACTCTGGACATCATGATTACGAGTACGAAATCGGGCAGATCTGTGATGCAATCTCCACAACATTGCGCAAGCATTTCGCCGACTGGGTTCGTCAGCTCGAAATCCCCGCCCATGTTGCGGCCGCGGTGCGATGTATCGACCCGAGCGCCGTGTTCCTGAATTTCAACTACACGCCCACCCTGCAGCAGATATACGGCGTTCCCAACGATCATGTCTTGCATATTCATGGGTCCGCGATGGACACCAACTCCGAGATTGTTCTCGGCCACGCTTGGAATCGGCAAGGCTCCGAACTACGCTCGCGTTTTACGGACGAGGATACCGATGTGCGGGTCGCCGGAGGTTTTCAGCTGATCGATGACCTGCTAGCGGCAACATATAAGCCGACGAGAGAAATCCTCGAGCGGAATAAAGCCTTTTTCGATGACTTGGGTCGTGTCACGGAGGTTTTCGTTCTTGGACATTCACTGGCTCATGTCGATGAACCATATTTCGGTGCGGTACTCGATCGCGTGGACCCGAAAGCCAATTGGAATGTCAGCTATTACAACGATGAGGTTGCTGCACGGTCCTCGGCGGAGAGTATTGGCATACCAACTGCGAGACTTAAGCTGAAGCAAATTGGCGATCTGTAGGGCAGGTCTTGTCATCGCAGTCATTTCTGTGGTGGTGAACATCCCGAACCGGCAAAGGAAGCGGCAAATTATGTTCATCGTCACAGCCGTAGAGTGTTGATTTTCATCGCTTTACAAGCGGCAGAGAAACCGGCATTAAAGGCGGTATGGATATCGCATTTATGGAACCGATGGTGCCCTCGGACGACAAGGGCGCTCTTGGAGATAAAGTTTTAACGCTGGTCGGCGAGGCCAATCAGCTGGCTGGTCGTGTTCACCCGATTTTGGCTAGTTCGATTGGTGACCTCGTACGTTCCATGAATTGTTATTACTCCAATCTTATCGAGGGGCACGACACGCACCCACGCGACATTGATCGGGCGCTCGCGAACGACTTCTCTGAGGAGCCTGAGCGGCGGGAGCTTCAACAGGAAGCTGTCGCCCACATTCATGTTCAGAAATTAATCGATATAGGTGATGATCCAGATGTCTGGCCGGCTTCAGCCGCCTATGCATCTTGGCTCCATGAGGAGTTCTGCTCTCGCCTTCCCCCAGAGATGCTCTGGGTGTCTAATCGCACGACTGGCGAACGTGTGCCAATCATTCCTGGAGAGTGGCGAAACCGGGACGTCCAAGTAGGCCGCCATCTGCCGCCCGAACCAATCGATTTGCCGCGTTTTATGGTCCGGTTCGATAAGGCCTATCAGAGTCCACCATTAACCCGGTCGCAGCAACTCCAATCCGTGGGTGCGGTCCATCATCGCTTTCTTTGGATCCATCCTTTCCTTGATGGCAACGGCCGTGTGGCGCGTCTGATGTCGCATGCGCTCTTGAAGCGCCTTGGCGTCGGGACGAGCCTCTGGTCGGTCGCCCGGGGTCTTGCGCGAGAAGAAAAGAAATATAAGGCGCTGCTCATGGCTGCCGACGGTCCACGTGCTGGCGATCGCGACGGGAGAGGTAATCTCACCCACCGGGGGCTGGTCGCATTCTGTGACTTCTTCCTTGACCAGGCGATCGACCAAATCCGGTTTATGAGCGGCCTAATCGAGACCGACAAGCTGCTCATGCGCATCGAAATCCACATCGAGGAAGAAATACGCGCCAAGAAGCTCCCCAAGGGCAGTTTCCAGGTCCTTCGCGAGGCTGTTCTGGCTGGCGAGGTGGAGCGGTCAAAAATTCAAATGATTACCGGCTACGAGGAGAGGGCGGCGCGTAACGTCACATCGGCGCTCGTCGAGCGGGGAATGCTTTCCGCGACCTCGCATAGATCGCCGCTACGCCTCGCCTTCTCGGCGGACACGGCCGAGCGGTGGTTTCCAAACCTCTATCCAGCCAATGCGGGGTCAGGCAAATGAAGGATCAGACAGTCATCCTCCTCAGGCGTTTCTTTCCCGCGGCACCACAGCGCGGGGATTGGGAGTTTCTCAACCCGGTAGCCGGCGGCACTCCCCAACATTGGCGAGCTTTGGAGAACCTTAATCGCGTCCTCATTCTGGCAGAGCCTGGTGCCGGTAAGACCTTTGAAGCTCGCCATCAAGCGCGCAAGCTCTCTGAAAAGGGCAAGAAGGCTTTCTTCATCCGGATCGAGAAGCTTAACAACACCTTCGATACCGCGTTCGAAATCGGCACCGCGGAGGCGTTTGAAAGCTGGCTTGCATCGACCGAGGAGGCTTGGTTTTTTCTGGATTCTGTTGACGAGGCGCAACTTGAGACGCCGCGGGCTTTCGAAGACGCGATCCGAATCTTCGGTTCTCGCATCCGCATGGCGCGTGAGCGAGCGCATGTCTATATCACCAGCCGGGAAGATGCCTGGCAAGCGTTGCCAGATCGGAGCCTCATTGAGCAGCATCTGCCGTACGTAGACAAGGACGCGCTCAAAAAGGAAGATGTCCCTTCTGGTGAGCCGGCTCCGAAGCGGGAACCTGAGAGCGCCTTGAAGGTCTTTCGCCTGGGGCCCCTGAAAAGGGACGAAATCCGGCTCTTTGCAAGCTACTATTCCGTCGGTGATATCGAGGCGTTTCTCGACGCGATCGAGCGAGCCGATCTTATGTCGCTTGCCGAGAAGCCGTTCGACCTGCGCTCTCTGATCGAAAAATGGCAAGCCGATCGGCAGCTCGACAATCGCCGCGATGTCCTCCAGCGCGTCATTGAACTTCAAATCAAGCCACTCTCTTTTCATGGATCGACTATCCGAATTCCGGAAGATCGCGTGCGAGATGGTTTGCGTGCACTGGCTGCAGCCGCGACACTGACCGGAAAGAGCGTAATCTCTCTCCCAGGTGAGCTTGTGACTGTCGATCGAATTGATCCCTCGGTCGTTCTGCCCGATTGGTCAGAGGAAGAGATTGCCGCTCTTCTCAAAACGGGTGTGTTCGATGATATCGTCTATGGAAGCGTCCGCTTCCGACATCGCGATATGCGCGAACTTCTATCTGCAGAATGGGCTGCTTCGATCGCGGTTCAGCCGCAGGGCCGAGAGCGGATACAGAACCTTTTCTTCCGTAACAGCTACGGGGAAAAGGTCATAGTTCCGAGGCTACGGCCGACGCTTGCCTGGCTGATCCTCTTTGATGATCGAATTCGCGATGAGGCTTTGGCTATCAGCCCTGAAATCGCTACCGAGGGAGGCGATCCCTCACGCCTTCCGCTGGATATCAAACGCCGCATGCTTTTGGATATCGTCCGACGGATCGCCGCCGATGATGAAACCGGTCCCTGGATGGACAATGCTGCCATCACCCGCATTGCCACCAACGAGCTTTCCGCCGAAACCGAAGAGCTCTTGGCGCGCTACAAAGACAATAATGATGCAATTTTCTTCCTCGCCCGTTTTGTCTGGCAAGGGAAAGTCAAGGCCGGCGTACCCATCCTCGCAGAAATCGCGCTGGATCGCTCACGCGACGTCCACACTCAAATCGCTGCTATCAGGGCCGTCATGGCGGTCGCGGAAGAGGCCGAGAAAGACAGTCTCGTGGCAGGGTTGCTTGCATCCACAGAACCTCTTGATCGGCAAGTAGCTTCAGAGATCATCCTCAATCTTCCCGCAACGCTGACTTCCGTTGGCTCTGTCCTGCGTGCAATCGAGCGAACGCAGCCTAAACGCCGCTTCGAAATTACGGGGCTGAGCCAAGCCTTGCATGAATTTGTCGATGGCTTGCCGGTCATGGCCGACAGTGTGCCCGAGCAACCACTGCTGGCCCTCATCGTGGGTTTTGACGAGCTGTTAGGCCGAGAACCCCATATCGAGCGCGGCGAATGCATTGTGTCCTCGCAGTATTCGTGGCTGCTCCCATCGGCGCTGCGCGCCGTTGAACGGCTTGTTGGAGCGAAATCTGCCTCCGCCCTCGACGGTCGTTCCATCGGCATTCTGACAAAGGCGCAGGCGGCGAAGTTCTGGGACCACGACAGCGACGATCAGGACAAGAGCCGGCTTCGCGAGGTGGTGCCTCGTTGGAAGGATCTCAACGATGCACTCTATTGGCAAAATGTCGAGGAGCGGAGGGCCCGCCAGCAGTCCAGGGGCGGCGAACTAACCGACGATTGGCAGCTGACGATGTATGAGCGCTATTGGGCATTCTCGGCCGATGATTTCGATCGCTGCCTTTCGTGGGTATCCACACGCGAAAATCCGGACGACAGGCGGATTGCGCTCTCGCGGTGCTTCGCGCTGTATCTTGAGAACAGCAAGAGAGGGGATTGGACCAGGAAGCTCATCGAAGCAGTCGCCGGCCAACCGGCGCTTAAAGCTCAGCTCGATCTCTGGCTCCATCCGCCGGCGCGAGAAGTCGCCGACTGGGAAATCGAACATCGGAGCTTCGAGCGCAGGCATGCGCGCCGCGAGCGCAAATCCGCGCGCGATCGGGCAGCATGGATCAGTGAACTCAAGAAGAACCCGGACCGCATCCGTAACCCGAGCGGAGCTGAGCCGGGGCAGATCACGGGCGATCACTATCACCTGATGATGAGCATCGAAGGCGAGGGTGGTTGGACCCGTTACGACGCACGCTCGAACTGGCAGTCTCTGGTGCCAGAATTCGGGTCGGAGGTCGCTGAAGCCTTCCGCGACGCTGCTATCAAACACTGGCGCCACTATGACCCAAAACTCCAGTCGGAGGGTGCTGATGGATCCTCTATACCCCACGCTTTGATTTTTGCGTTAATCGGGCTGGAGATCGAGTCGACAGAGGATGGTTCGTTTGGGGTTGGTCTTTCCGAAGAGGAAGCCGCCCACGCGTTCCGATATATTGCATGGGAGCTGAACGGTTTTCCTCGATGGTTCGAGGGCCTCTATCGCGCCCATCATGAGCAGGGACTTGCCGCCGTAACAAAGGAACTTCTTTGGGAACTCGCTGAGGCAAGCAAGCGGCCTGGCTTTCACCACATTCTCAGTGATATCGACAATCGGGCGCCCTGGCTCCAGGCCGATATCGCCCCGATCCTGGTTGAATGGCTCCTCACCGGCCGCCCCGTCACGAGTGATACTCTTAGGCACAGCCTGAAAATCCTTCAGGATGTCCAGTGGGAAGGCCTTGCCGACCTTGCGAAGGCCCGGCTTAACTCAGGTGACAGCGACAATCGTCCCCGCTGGTATGCGCTCTGGGTTGCCTATGACCCTGAAGCGGCAATTCCGGTTCTGCAAGCCGAGCTTGAGGCGCTCGGCGATTTGGCATCGGAATTTGCTCAGAACTTTGCTGTTTCGCTTATGGGAACGCGATTTGGAGGCAATGCGATGTCGTCCGGCTATCGAAGCGCCGCTCACCTCAAGACCCTCTATGTGCTTATGCATCGCTTCATTCGGGCCGAAGACGACATCGAGCGCGCAGGAACGGGTGTTTATTCGCCGACCCTGCGCGACAACGCACAGGATGCTCGCAACAAGCTTTTCAACCTTCTCGCTGAAATGCCGGGCGAAGAGACATATCTGGCTCTCAAGCAGCTAGCAAAAGAACATCCGGAAGAGAAGTACCGGCTTTGGATGGCTGATCGTGCCCGTCAGCGAGCAATCAGCGATGCCGAGGAGCCGCTTTGGAACGTGGATCAGATCCCGCGCTTCTATAGGGGAGACGCATGAGCAGACATTAAAGTGGCGCGTCAAAAGGAGGCTGGCTGGGACACATGAATTGGATGGTCGTAGATCCCCTAGGGCAACCTTTGGACCGGGGCGCTGTCGTAGTAGACCGTGATCAAAGTTCGCTATCGATCGACGAATCCGCGAGCAAATGCTGGACGTCCCAATATTATCAGATAGATAAGTCGTGATAAAGACAGGTCCATGGTTCGGATCCTGTCAAGGCGGCTCATGCTTTCAGCTCTCAAGCCAGGTAACGCAGAGGGAGGGTTGTCCATCGGGCTAGCTAAGAGGATGCTGTTTCAAGGCTTTGCAAAGGACTTGGGCTATGGGACGTCGTCGGTTACTTCCAAATAGATCATTCCCCCACTACGCCTACTTGCCCGGTGAGGGTCCACATCCAGTCCGTGATCCTAGAGGACACAGCTACGGTGTTCAGCCGGTTTTGGTCAGTGCGTCTCTCGACTCTGAGGAATTCGCCTGGGGCCAGGACCTCTTCAATCACGGATACTATTGGGAAGCCCACGAGGCGTGGGAGGGACTTTGGCAGACTGCAAAGAGAGGAAGCCGGTTGCGCGCCTTCCTGAAGGGATTGATCTTGCTATCCGCAGCCGGGGTAAAGATCCGGGAAGGCAAACGGACGCCAGCGATGCGTCATGCTGGACGCGCCGGCGCGCTGTTGCGATACCTCACAACGGCGCCGCATGGCCATTTCTCGAGCGCCATAGGCATATCGCCTCGACAACTTGCTGATCTCGCCGAAGCGACAGCTGAGGCCATGCCGGCATCGCGCATGACGACCAAGGCACAGCCTGACCCGGTCTTCGACTTCGTTCTGGGAGACGCGTAGACAGTTGAGCGTGCCGAACTGGATTTTTGGTGCTCAACGGCGGCCACTCCATCGCCGCGATATGGCGTGATGGCCTGGGTCAATATTGTGTGTCGCTTAACCATTCCGAATTGTGTTTTTAAATGGCAGCTGCCAAAATGCAGCAAATTCTTCTCACAGGAAAGTCATATATGCCCACCGGCAAGGTGAAATGGTTCAGCGCAGCTAAGCGGTTCGGATTCATCACGCCCGATGATGGCACTGCCGACGTCTTCCTCCATCTCTCGAAGGTTGAGGAGGCCAATTTACCGACCTTGGAAAGCGGCACTGCGCTTCAGTATTCCATCGGTTCCCGGAACGGAAAAGTCTTTGCCGAAGGGCTGTCGATCTTTTCCAAGCCAAAGGCGTTTCGGCGTGAGGCTGCGCTAAATCAAGATTTCGAGTCAGAATTTGAGAAGGAATGGGGCCTTCGAAGGCGATGATGGGTCTAATCAGCTAATGCAGCGGGCGAGCCTTGATCGCTTGCCCGATGATCGTCAGTTGCAGCACCGGCTCGCCTCGCACGAAACGTTCTTCTACCAATTCCAGCTGCTCGAGCCGCTCGACGATCTTTTCCGAGAGGCGCCTGTCACCGACCAGCCAGCCCTTGCCGACTTTCTTCTGCCACCGGAAAAACGCGATCGCTCTCAGGGCTTCCTGCTGCTTGCGGGTGAGGCTTAGCGCGGTATCGTCTGCTCCGCGATGATCCGGGAATGGGCCCATGCCGGCTACTCCTCCGCCCCGGTCCGGTCATCGGCGCTCGGCCAGTCGTTGGCGGGCTCATCGACCGCGTCTTCCGCCGGATCGGGATCACGCTGATAGGCAAGCTGACGTTTTGCCAGAACGTCCTGTAGCGTTTCGATGACGACCGCAGTGCCATGTCCCTGGCTTGCGAACTGGTCGATGATGTCAGCGATAAGATCGTCAAGCTGCTGAAACAGCCGTTCCGGACTTTCGGATCGTTCCGTCATGATAGGCGCTCCTCAGCTTGCGGCTCGACGCTGTAGCCAATCTCTGTACGGCGCAAGGAGCTGCCCCGGAAACCGATCCTCAATAACCGTCTCGACCAACGCTATTTTCGCGAACACATCGCTACCGGCGCGCTCGTCGGGACGGATGCCTTCGCTGTCCTCTTCAAGTCCCCGCATAGTTTCGAACAGTTCATCTTCGCTCATCGCCGCGAGACGATTGGCGAAATCACCGGCATCGAAGTCTGCCTGATCGGGCACGCCGCCACTCCTTCAATTGATATCTTCAGCACAGTCACCCGACAGAGGCGCTCATAGCCAAGATGTCTGATCATGAGATAAGTTATCGGTCATCGAGTTCAATCCAGGTGGGTGCGTGATCACTGGTGTGCTCCCACCCGCGCGCAAACTTGTCGACGACAGCCGCTATCAAAAGTTCGCGCAGGGCCGGACTGAGCAGGAAATGGTCGATGCGCAGCCCGGCATCGCGGGCGAAGGCGTTGCGGAAATACTTCCAGAACGTATAGATCCGCTCTTCCGGATGCAGCAGCCTGACGGCGTCCGTCCAGCCCATGGCAATGAGCTCGGCATAGGCGGCCCGTACTTCCGGCCGGAACAGGGCGTCATCCCGCCAGCGCTCCGGGGCGTAGACGTCGAGGTCGGTCGGCATGACGTTGAAGTCGCCGACAAGGGCGACCGGCACCTCGAGTTCGAACAGTTCGGTGGCATAGGACTTCAGGCGTTTGAACCAGCGGAGCTTGTAGTCGAATTTCGGACCGGGGGCCGGATTACCGTTCGGAAGATAGAGGCAGCCGATCACCATTCCGTCGATCGCCGCTTCGATGTAGCGACTGTGGCTGTCGTCGGGATCGCCGGGAAGCCCGCGACGCGTCTCGCGCGGCTCTTGATCGCGTGCAAGAATGGCCACGCCGTTCCAGGCTTTCTGGCCGTGCCAGATAGCACCGTACCCGGCGCGCTCGATCTCGCGGCGAGGAAACTTCTCGTCAGGGGCCTTCAGTTCCTGCAGGCAGACGACGTCAGGCTTTGCCTCGGCAAGCCAGCGCAGCAGCACCTCGAGGCGGCCATTAATGCCATTGACGTTGTAGGTGGCAAGCCTCACCGGTTTTATCCGCGCTTGTGATCGCCCTTGTCACCCTGGCCGGGTTTCGTATCATGCTTGGCGTCATGCCGAGCATCGGCCGATAGTGACCGCGAAACGTCGACGCTTTCCTTGAACTTACCCTCTTCATCGCGGCGGACGTAACGTCTGTCGGTACCGGTATCGATCAGTTCGCGCTTAGTCATGGCAGGACTCCTTTGTGGTTGCTGCTGGAAGAAACGCGCGTCTTCTCCAAAAGATGCATGTGAATCAGGACTCTAGGGAAGACTCTCAAAACGGGTGTGCCCGAGGAGCTAAGTCATTGAAAAATGATTCGTTTCGACTCGGAACAATTACATGCCGATTCGCTTGAATCGCATTGGTTGTGTCAGGAGCCTGCGTCATGGTTGCCCCGCGTGCGAATTGGAAGGGTTTCATCAAATTCGGAGAGGTTGCCTGTCCGGTGGCCCTCTACACCGCGGCTTCTTCGTCGGAACGCATTGCATTCAATACGCTCAATCGCAAAACCGGAAACCGCGTCAAGCGCGAGTTCGTCGATAGCGAGACCGGCGATCCCGTCGAGCGCGACGACCAGGTTAAAGGCTACGAGATCGAAAACGGCCAGTACATCATCCTCGAGCCGGACGAAGTGGCGGCCGCCGTTCCTGATAGCGACAAGACGCTCAAGATCGACACCTTCATCCCCTGCAACGAAATTGACGACGTCTATTTCGACAAACCTTATTACCTTGCTCCCGACAAAATGGGCACCGATGCCTTCGTGCTTTTGCGCGACGGCATGAAGAAGGCCAAGGTCGCGGCGATCGCGCGCACAGTACTCTTTCGCCGCATGCGCACAGTGTTGATCCGGCCGCACGGCAAAGGTCTGATCGCCACGACGCTCAACTTCGATTATGAAGTTCGCTCCTCTCAGGAGGCCTTCGAGGAACTGCCCGACCTCAAGATCGAAGGCGAAATGCTGGAGCTTGCCCAGCATATCATTGGCACCAAGAAGGGAAGCTTCGATGCCAGCACCTTCGATGACCGCTATGAGGCCGCCGTCGCGGAATTAGTGAAGGCCAAGATCGAGGGTCGGTCGCTTCCCAAGAAAAAGGCGCCGGCGGTTTCCAAACAGAGCGATCTGCTCCAGGCCCTGCGCGAGAGCGCCGGTATCGGCGGCAAGGTGGGATCGAAACCCACAGCCGCCAACGTCAACAAGGGTGCTGGCCGGCAGAAGGCGACAAAGCCTGCTGCCGCGGCCAAGGCGAAACAGGCCGTTGCGCCAACCCGCCGCGCCGGCTGATCGGAGGATACGATGGCTGTCCGTCCCTACTGGAAAGGCTATCTCAAGCTATCGCTGGTCACCTGCCCGGTGCAGATGATGCCGGCGACCTCCGAAAACGAGAAGGTTCGCTTCCATACCCTCAATCGGGAAACTCAAAATCGGGTGGTCAGCCATTACGTGGATTCCGTGACCGGCAAAGAGGTCAAGGACGAGGACGAAGTCAAGGGCTACCAGCGCGGCGAGAACGACTATGTCATGCTGGAAGACGAGGAGCTCGAAAACGTCGCTCTCGACAGCACCAAGACCATCGATATTTCCACCTTCACACCGAGAGACAGCATCGAGTGGATTTGGCTGGACACTCCCTATTATTTGTCCCCGAATGATCCGGTTGGTCAGGAGGCGTTCTCGGTCATTCGCGATGCAATGGAGTCCCAGGACATGGTGGGCATCTCCCGGCTGGTCATCACCCGCCGGGAGCGCGCCGTCATGCTGGAGCCACGCGGCAAGGGTATCGTTCTCTGGACGCTACGTTATGGGGATGAAGTCCGTGACGAGGACACCTATTTTGGAGGGATCGGTGATGAGACGGCAGACAGCGAGATGATGCCCTTGGTGCAGCAACTGATCAAAAAGCAGACCCAGCATTGGAATCCGAAGATGGTGATCGATCCGGTGCAGGATCGGTTGCTCGATATCATTGCCGATAAGAAGAAGGCGCTGAAGAAGCCTTCAAAGGCCAAGGCGAAAGCACCGGCCTCGGCGCCCGCCCCGAGTAACGTCATCAACATCATGGATGCCTTGAAGAAGTCGGTCGCCGCTGAAGCCCGGACGGGCAAATGAAAAGACCCTCCAAGCCCCTCCTGCAGGACGACAGTCTTTCCGCCAAATCGCAGCCGCGTCGAAAGCGCGATCCGGCGCAGCCGAACCTTCCCTTCGATCCGATGCCCGATCGGGTTGAGCCATGCCTGGCCTTGCTAAAGGCAGCTCCACCGGTCGGACCGGATTGGTCATACGAGATAAAGTGGGACGGGTACCGTCTGGCGATCCACATCGAGCCGAAGGGCGTGCGGATCATCACGCGGGGCGGCCATGACTGGACACATCGCTTTCCCGCGATTGCGGCAGCTGCCAAAGAGCTCGGGGTTGGAACCGCGATTCTCGATGGAGAAGCCGTCGTGCTCAATGCGCAAGGCCGCTCCGACTTCGGCGCCCTTCAGCGATCGCTCGGCGGACGTGGCGGTAAACGAACCTCTACCGAGTCCGTTCTCTTTGCTTTCGATCTCCTGTATTTCGACGGACATGATCTGACGAAGACCGAACTCTCTGTCCGCCGGCATCTCCTGACAGATCTGCTCGACGGAGCCGTTGGCGCGATACAGCTTTCCGAGGAGGTGCAGGGTGACGGCGCCGAGCTCCTGGAGAACGCTCGCTCGCTTGGGTTGGAGGGCATCATCGCCAAGCACCGGGATCGTCCCTACCGCTCGGGCAGGACCGGCGACTGGCTGAAGATCAAATGTATTCAGAGTGAAAGCTTCATGATCGTCGGCTACGAACAGTCAGCCGTTGCACGCGGCGGGATCGGCAGCCTGCTGCTGGCTGCCCGGCGCGGCCATGATTGGATCTATGTCGGTGCCGTCGGCACAGGCTTCAAGGAAAAGGACGCCACCTATTTGAAGAAGACGCTCGACATGCTGAAAACGAGGACGCCGGTCGTTCCGCTCAAAGGCAAGAACTATGTCTTCGCGCAGCCGACGCTGATCGCCGAGATCGAATTCCGCGGCTGGACCGACGACGGCAACCTTCGGCATGCGTCCTACAAGGGCTTGCGCGAGGTCCAGGATAATGCCGCAGTCCATGAGCTTGATTGAGCCAGTGTTGGTGACGAAAAAAGTGCCGAATTTTTTCTCTGTCCGCTCTTGAATCGCAAATTCTCCAAAACCAAATCTTTTGCCGCCAGCCGCTGATGACAGGGCTGGCCTTGCTGGGAGCGCCGCTTTCGGCGCTTCTGTACCCATGTTGCTTCAAGGAGGATATGGCTATGGCAACATCTTACGACTATGCACCTCTCTTCCGCTCGAGCGTCGGCTTCGACCGGGTCTTCAACCTTCTGGAAAATGCCCAGCGCGCCCGCTCGATCAGTGACTGGCCGCCCTATGACATCGTCAAGACGGGCGATGATACCTACCGGATCTCTATCGCTGTGGCAGGCTTTGCCCAGGACGATCTCGACATCACCTTCCAGTCCAACCTTCTGACCGTCGCGGGCAAGAAGCAGGAGGCGGCTGCTGACGGCTATCTGCATCGCGGTATTGCCGGCCGTCCATTCGAACACCGGTTCGAACTTGCCGACCATGTCCGGGTAAACGGAGCGGACCTGAGCAACGGTCTACTGTCGATTGATCTGGTTCGCGAGATCCCGGAGGCACTAAAGCCGCGAAAAATTACCATCGAAAGCGCCCCAGCTTTGGCATCTGCACCTCCGGCACAGATCGAAGCGCAGCAGGCGGCTTAATCGACACTGTCCCTCAACAGGGGCGCCGTCGCGACGGCGCCCATCGACATTCCGGGTTGGGAAGGAGAGAACGATGAAACCCGATATGTTCAGACAGCCAGTTTCCATTCTAGTCGGCCTCGGCTTTCCGGCAGAGGTTCGCGGCGTGATGGACGCCTACCGGCATCTTTCAGAGTGGCCGGCCTCAAGCCGGGACACCGCGCATTCGATCGCGCTCAAGGCATGCAGTGCCGCGCTGCGCGGCGAGATCGAAGCGGAAACCGCGCGGGGCTTGTTCGCAGCTTTTGCCGCAAAGCATGATCTGCTTGCGCCTGAAACCAATGTGATCGCCGCAACGCGCTTGCGGCGAGACAAAGATCCTCATGTGCAGTGAGGTGGTGGGATGATGCACGATTTGCTCCAGCAGGCCACCAACAATGCGATGGCGATGGGACCGACGGTCCTGCTTCAGGGCATGCAGCTTCGGCGACCGATCGACGTAGTGAGAGTGCGTGCTCTTTCAGTTGACGATAAGCGTGCGGTCCTCGCCGCTTGGGCTTCGGACTTTTACGCCGTCGATTCCAAGCCTGCCCTTCGTCAGCTACCGGGAACAACTCCAGTCTCGATCGATGAGGTGCAGGCTGCGCTGGGAGAGCTCGATCGGCGCTACGGTTTTTGATGGCTTGCGCGTTCAGGCGGCCTGCTTCATCGACTTGGCGAGCCGCTTGATTGCCTGCTCCAGCGAACGCTGTCCGTCGCAATAATCCTGCCAGGCGCTCGTCTTCTCAAGAAGAGCCGGCACGGTGCGGATGGTGAAACGCTTCGGATCGAGATCTGTCTTCACTTGAGCCCATGTCAGCGGCATCGATACGGTGGCACCGGCACGGGCACGCGGAGATAAAGGCGCAACAGCGGTCGCCATGCGGTCATTGCGCAGGTAGTCGAGGAAGATCCGGCCGTTGCGCTGGTTCTTGGCCATCTTGATCAGATAAAGATCAGGGTTTTCGCGTGCCATCTGTTGGCAGACATCGTGGGCGAACCCTTTCGCCTCCGGCCAGGTGAGCTTTTTGCCCTTCGCCACCGCCAGCGGTGTTACGACGTGCAGACCCTTGCCACCGGTGGTCTTGCAGAAGCTGACAAGGCCCAGTTCCTCCAGCCGGTCGCGCATTTCCCGAGCGGCTTCGACCACGGTGGAGAAGGGGACGTCCGGACCGGGATCAAGGTCGAAGACGAGACGACCGGGCGCTTCCGGTTGGCCCGGTTCGCAATTCCAGGGATGGAGCTCGACGCCGCCGATCTGGGCGATGGCCGCAAGACCCTCGACGCGATCAATCTGCAGATAGGGCTTCTTGTCGCCGAAGACCGTTACCAATTCGAGCAGGTTCGACGTTCCCGGCATCGCATGTCGCTGGAAGAACTGCTCGCCGCCGATACCGTCAGGCGTCCGGATGATCGAGCACGGCCGGCCCTTGATATGATCGATCAGCCAAGAGCCGACAGCCTTGTAGTAACGAGCCAGTTCCACTTTCGTGACCGGCTCGCCATCATTGGCGTCCGGCCAAAGCGGCTTGTCCGGGTTGGAGATCAACACGCCCATGACATCTTCCTTGCCGCCTTTGCGCGGCGTCTTTGCGGGCCGTTTGGGTTTGGCCTGTGTCTCCGGATCGGGCGTTTCCACCTCAGCTGGTTCGACCGGCTTCTCGGCGACGACTTCCCCTGCTGGCTTGTCTTCCCGCAGTCCCTTAAAGGCCGCCTGGCGGACGAGCCCGTCGGCGGTCCAGCCGGCGAACTCGATTTCCGCCACCAGTTCCGGCTTCACCCAGACGACGTTAGGATCCTTCTTCGGCGCCCCGATACCGGTAAATGGTGACTTGGCCGTTTCCAGCGCGCGCAGCTTGGGCAGCAGGACGTCGACCTTGCCGACGCCATAGCCCGTGCCGACACGGCCGACGTAGACGAAATGGCTGCCGCGGTTGACGCCGACCAGCAGCGAGCGGAACTTGCCGTTGGTCGTGGCGTAAGCGCCGATGACGACTTCATGGCCGGCCCGGCATTTGGATTTGGCCCAGGTCTCGGTGCGGCCGGATTGATAGGGAGCATCCGCCTGCTTCGAGACGATGCCTTCGAGCGACAGCTTGCAGGCTGACTTCAGGACGGCATCTCCGCCGGTTTCGAAATGCTCGACGAAGCGCAAGCGGGGATCCTCGCCAGCGTCATCGAGCAGTTTCTGCAGCCGATCCTTTCGCTCGGTCAGCAGCAGTTGTCGAAGATCCTCATTGCCTTCAAACAGCAGGTCGAAGGCAAAATAGACCAGCGCATCCGTCTTGCCTTCCGACAGCGCCGCCTGCAGCGCGGCGAAGTCCGGCGCCCCGTTGTCATCGAGCGCGCAAATCTCGCCGTCGATGATAGCGTCCGGAAGCGCGGCGCCGGATTCGGCGATTGCCGGGTACTTTGCCGTCCAGTCGAGGCCCTTGCGGGTTTTGAGCGTCACCTTGCCATTCTCGATTCGCATCTGGATGCGGTATCCGTCGAATTTGATCTCATGGATCCAGCCGTCCGCCGAAGGTGGACGCTCGCGCGTTTCGCAGAGTTGCGGCGCGATGAAGTCCGGCATTGCGGATTTCGCTGCTTTGGCAGCTTTGGCCGGCGCTTTCTTCTTGGCTGTGGTTTCGGCTTTGCGCTCTTCCGCTGCAAGGCCGTGATTGCTGTCCCAGACCGCGTCTGCCTGGACTTCGCCACTCTCGATCATGAACGGTTTCGGCTTCTTGCCCTTACCGGCGGCGATCGCTTCCATCGTCCGACCCGAGGCGACGGAGGTTGCGTTGTCTTCCAAAATGGCCGCGCCGTTCTCCTCGACCGAGAAATCATCATGATGTTTGATCAGCAGCCAGTTGGTGCGCTTGCCGCCGTCGCGGTCGTTGCGCATCCGCACCAGAACGAAGCTGCCATGCAGCCGCTCGCCTTCCAGGGTGAACTTGAAGTCGCCCTTGGCGAGGGCCTGGTCGGGCGTCTTGTTGCCTTCCGGCTCCCAATAGCCGCGATCCCACAACATCACCGTGCCGCCACCATACTGTCCCTTGGGGATCGAGCCTTCGAAGTCACCGTAGTCGAGCGGGTGGTCCTCGACCTCGACCGCCAACCGCTTGTCGTGCGGATCGAGCGATGGTCCCTTGGTGACGGCCCAGGACTTGAAGACGCCATCGAGTTCGAGCCGCAGATCGTAATGCAGCCGCGTGGCGTCGTGTTTCTGGATGACGAAGCGCCTGCGGTTCGATGCCTTCAGCTTCGTTGCGCCGCTCGGTTCTTGCGTCTTCTGAAAATCGCGCTTCTGCTTGTAGGTCGAGAGCTTGTCGCTGGCCATGGCTGTCCCCGGGAAAAATCCGCCTCCCGTCTCGGATGAAGACGGGACGAGGCGCGGGCCGGACAGGTAAGACGCTCGGCTGCCGTTTCGTTGGCCGCGATGAGAAACCGGAAAAATCATCGCGTTCGTCATCTCTGTCACGTCCGGTTGACACAGCACGCGACCTCAACAATCAAAAGGCAAGAGATAATCGTTTTGTTCCATGGAGTTGAGCAGGGGGAGTTGGACAGGAGCGCCATCTCTTCTGAATGATCGACCTTACCAGCCGGAATTGGTATGCGCTCTCGGCATAACTGCGCTGCAGTAAAGTCTATTTAATAGGCGGGGAGAACCCGTATGATGTGCTCATCGAAGCGATGCACCTCCTCCCGCGTCGGTTCGATAGGCAGACGTCCTCTCCTCCTCCCAAGGGCGTTTGCGGGAACAGCAACACTCCTCCTCCCAGTTGCTGTTCGGATATTTTCGGAAGGCCTGCCGCACCTCCTCCCGCGGCAGGCTTTTTCGTTTCGGCCGGTGTCAAGCCGCGGCATCTTTCAGGTCCTTGTGCAAAACGCGAAAAAAATGAGGCCGCAGAGTCACTTGGCTCCCACTGCCTAGGCTCCTGATTCGTTTCATCATTTCGCCCACACCGCTTTAGCGGAGGCTAAATAAGCTCATTAAGACCGGCTTGACTCCTTCAAGAACACGGAACAAAAGAAGAACGTCAACAATTTTCGGGGACATGAGGTCCATGCAACGCGAACCGAGGAGGTCCGTGAACGATGTCGCGCGCCTACAATCCTCGGATGATCGAGGAACTCAGAGACCGGATCGCGCATCTGGAGGGGAGTGCGTCAAGAAAAGCCGTCGTGCTTCCCTTCGGCGTTCCCCAAATGGACAAACGGCTACCGGGCGGCGGGCTGGCCTATGGCGCCGTGCATGAAATTGCCGGTGGCGGCTCTGGCACTGTGGATGGCGCGGCGGCAGCGTTGTTCGCCGCCGGCATTGCCGCGCGCTCGAAAGGCAAGGTGCTCTGGTGCTTGACGAGACCTGACCTGTTTTTCCCCGCCGTCGCCCAGGCCGGCCTACATCCCGACCGCGTGATCTTCTGCGAAGGCGACAAGGAGGAGGATGTCCTGGCTTCCATGGAAGAGGGACTTTCCTTTGGTGGGCTGGCAGCAGTGGTCGGGGAGCTCGTGCGATTGCCGATGGTGGCATCCCGGCGGCTGCAGCTGGCTGCCGAAAAGACAGGAACCATGGGGCTCGTTGTCCGCAGATGGCGGCGTCAGACGGAAGCGTCGGACTTCGGCAATCCAACGGCCTCGACGACACGGTGGAGGGTGAGCGTGCTTCCGTCGGAGGAACTGCCAGTGGCAGGAGTTGGCCGGGCCCGATGGCTGTTGGAATTGATGCGCGTGAAAGCAGGCGAGTGTGCTGAGTTTGAAATAGGAGCCTGTGATGCCAAGGGTCGTGTGTGTCTACTTCCCCACTCTGCCAACAGACCGGATACGTCGGCATGGAGAGGGAGCCGTGCCAGCTGATCAGCCGCTCGTCGTCATTTCCAAATCGGGGTCGAAACGCTGGATCTCGGCTGCCGATACCGCCGCGCGCAAACTCGGCCTCAAGGTCGGCATGCCGGCGAGCAAGGCCCAGGCCGTGGTCGCCAACCTCACGATGATCGATGCTGACCCCAGCGCCGACGCAGCTGCCCTTGAGCGCCTCGCTTTGTGGGCGCTACGCCAGTATAGCCCGGTCGTTGCCGTCGATGGCGCGGACGGTATCGTCATGGATACCGAAGGCGCTGATCATTTGCAGGGCGGCGAAGATCTGCTGATTTCCGGCTTGGTCAACGGCCTGAGAGGACGGGGCCTAACCGCTCGTGCCGCCGTTGCCGATACCTGGGGAGCAGCGCATGCGATCACCCGCATGACGTCGGCGGAAACGACGGTTGTCCCGGTTGGCGGCGTTGCGAAAGCGGTTACTGGCCTGCCGATCCACTGTCTGCGTCTTCCACCAGACACAATCCATGGACTGCGGGTGATGGGCGTCGAGACGGTCGGCGAACTCTCCGCAATGCCGCGCGCGCCCGTGACGCTGCGATACGGCCCCGAAGTCGGTCGGCGGCTGGATCAGCTCTTTGGGCGGATGGCGGAACCCATCGAACCCCTGCGCACTCCGGAGCTTGTCGAGGCAGCGAAGAACTTTCAGGAGCCGATCGGCGCGGCGGAAACGATCGCCAAATATGTGCGCCGACTGGTCGGCGAACTGACCACCAAGCTGGAGACACGCGGTCTCGGCGTCAGGCGTTCCGATCTCGTCATCCACCGCGTCGACAACACCCGCCAATGCATCCGAGCCGGCTTAGCAAAACCGGTGCGTGACCCCGCCCGACTGTCAAAACTTCTCTGCGACCGCATCGAGAAAATCGACCCGGGCTTCGGCATTGAACGTCTGGTGCTTGTCGCCATCATGGCAGAGCCACTCGAGGAGCGGCAGGCCGCTTCCTCTCTGATCGAAGAGCCCGTCGTCGACGTGACGCCGCTTGTGGACATTCTCGGTAACCGCGGTCAGCGTCTATACAGGGTCACGCCCGTTGCCTCCGACGTTCCCGAACGGTCGGTGATGCGCATCGGCCCGACGGCAGACGAGACTGGAGCGACATGGGCCGCAAAATGGCCGAGGCCGTCGCGGCTACTGGCGAACCCGGAGCGGATCGACGTAACTTCCTTGCTCCCCGATCAGCCCCCGGCCGTATTCACCTGGCGGGGAAAGCGCCGCCGGGTGAAGCGCGCGGACGGGCCGGAGCGGATATTCGGGGAGTGGTGGCTTCGTCCGAGAGAACATGCCGCCGTCCGGGACTATTTTGTCGTCGAGGACGAGGTCGGCGAACGCTACTGGGTCTATCGCGCCGGCGACGGGGTGGACACTGACACGGGCTCGCACCTGTGGTTTCTGCATGGAGTGTTCGGATGAGATATGCCGAGCTTCAGGTCACCACGCATTTCTCGTTCCTACGCGGTGCCAGTTCCGCGGAGGAACTGTTCGCGACCGCGGCAGCGTTTGGCATTGATGCTTTGGGCGTTGTCGATCGCAACTCGCTTGCCGGCATCGTGCGCGCCTGGGAAGCGGCAAAGACCACGGGCGTGAGACTTGTTGTCGGCTGTCGGCTCGATCTTTCCGATGGCTTGTCGATCCTGGTCTACCCGACCGACCGGCCAGCCTATTCGAGACTGACCCGCTTGCTTTCACTCGGTAAGAGCCGGGGCGGCAAGGGCAAGTGCATCCTCGATCTGTCGGACCTGGAAGCCTATAGCGCTGGCCTGATTGCCATCCTTATCCCTGATGAGGCCGACGAGACCACTGCGGGCCAGCTCAGGAAGCTCGCTGCGATCTTTGGAGACAGGGCCTACGTTTCGCTCTGCCTGCGCCGTCGCCCCAACGATCGCCTCCGGCTTCACAATCTTTCGAACATGGCCGCACGCCACAAGGTCAAAACGGTCATCACCAATGACGTCCTGTTTCATGACCCCAGCCGCCGGCAGCTGCAGGACATCGTCACCTGCATCCGCAACCGGACGACCATCGACAGCGTCGGCTTCGACCGCGAGCGGCATGCCGATCGCTTTTTGAAGGCGCCGGAGGAGATGCACAGGCTGTTCTCGGAGTATCCCGAGGCGTTGGCAAGAACGCGTGAAATCGTCGACCGCTGTCGTTTCGACATGAGCGAGCTGCAGTACCAGTATCCCGAGGAAGCTCTGGTTCCAGGGCTCGACGCGCAGCAGTCGCTGACCAAATTTGCTTGGGAGGGCGCCTCTAACCGATACCCCGAGGGGATCCCCGACAAGGTCCGCAAGGCGATCCTCCACGAACTCGAACTCATCCGCGTGATGAAATACGCCCCGTACTTCCTGACCGTCTACAGCATCGTGCGGTTTGCGCGGTCGCAAGGCATCCTGTGCCAGGGGCGGGGGTCGGCGGCCAATTCGGCCGTTTGCTATTGTCTCGGCATCACCAGCATCAACCCGGAAACGGGTGACCTGCTGTTCGAGCGTTTCGTCTCGATGGAACGCGACGAGCCGCCGGATATCGACGTCGATTTCGAGCACGCCCGCCGCGAGGAGGTCATCCAGTGGATATACGCGACCTATGGCCGCTCACGCTCGGCGCTCTGTTCCACCGTCACCCGCTACCGCGCCAAGGGCGCACTTCGTGATGTCGGAAAGGCGTTGGGGCTGCCTGAAGATCTGCTCACCCAGCTTTCCTCGGGGGTCTGGGGCTGGTCGGAAGGCGTCGGTGAAAAACAGCTCATCGATAACAACATGAATACCGCCGACTACCGCCTGAAGCTGGCGCTGGACCTTTCGGCCCAACTGATGGGCGCGCCCCGCCATCTCGGCCAGCATCCGGGGGGGTTCGTGCTGACCCAGGACCGGCTCGACGATCTGGTGCCGATCGAACCCGCGACCATGAAAGATCGTCAGGTGGTGGAATGGGACAAGGACGATATCGAGGCCCTCAAATTCATGAAGGTCGACGTGCTCGCGCTCGGCATGTTGACCTGCATGGCGAAATCCTTCGAGCTGCTGAAGGAGCAAAAGAACATTCCGATGGGTCTCGCCGATGTCGAGCAGGAAGACCCGGCGACCTACGCGATGATCCGCAAGGCCGATACGCTCGGCACCTTCCAGATCGAAAGCCGGGCCCAGATGGCGATGCTGCCGCGCCTGAAGCCTCGGACGTTTTACGACCTCGTCGTACAGGTAGCGATCGTCCGGCCGGGACCCATCCAGGGGGACATGGTGCATCCGTATCTGAGGCGGCGCGAAGGCAAGGAGAAGGTAGAGTATCCGACGCCCGAGCTCGAAGCCGTTCTCGGCAAAACGCTCGGCGTGCCTCTGTTTCAGGAGAGCGCGATGAAGGTCGCGATGACTTGTGCGGGTTTCACCGCCGGCGAGGCCGACCAGTTGCGTCGCGCCATGGCGACGTTCAAGTTCACGGGCGGGGTCTCGAAGTTCAAGGACAAGCTGGTCGACGGCATGGTCAAGAACGACTACACGCGCGAATTCGCCGAAAAGACCTTCGCCCAGCTCGAAGGCTTCGGAAGTTACGGTTTTCCAGAGAGTCATGCCGCGAGTTTTGCGCTGATCGCCTATGCGAGCTCGTGGGTCAAATGCCATCACCCCGACGTCTTTTGTGCTGCGCTGCTCAATAGCCAGCCGATGGGCTTCTACAGCGTCGCGCAGATCGTCCAGGATGCAAGAAACCATGGTGTGGAGGTTCGGCCCGTCTGTGTGAACCGCTCGCGCTGGGACTGCACGATGGAACGTATCGGCAATTCAGACCGGTTTGCCGTCAGGCTTGGCATGCGCGTCGTGAAGGGACTGTCCACCAACGATGCCGCCCGGATCATCCTGGCTCGGGCAGACCAGCCGTTCGCATCGGCCGACGACATGTGGCGACGTTCCGGCGTATCTCCGTCTTCGCTAGTCAAGCTGGCAGAAGCTGACGCTTTCCTGCCATCGCTGCAACTGGAGCGGCGGCAGGCACTCTGGGACATCAAAGCGCTCCGGGACGGACCGCTGGAACTCTGGGCGGCGGCCGCTGAGCGCGAAGCCCAGGTGATCGCCGAAATACAGGAGCCCGAAGTAGCCCTGAAATCGATGACGGAGGGCAGGGAGGTCGTTGAGGACTACTCGCATACGGGTCTTACCCTGCGAGCGCATCCGGTTTCGTTTCTCCGAAAGGACCTCGACCGCAAAGGCATCGTCACCTGCGCAGAGGCAATGGGACAACGCGACGGGAGATGGCTGTGGACTGCCGGCCTGGTTCTGGTGCGACAGCGACCGGGATCAGCGAAGGGCGTGATGTTTCTCACGCTGGAAGACGAGACGGGAATCGTCAACTCCGTGGTCTGGCCATCGCTGTTCGAACGCCAGCGGCGGGTCCTGATGACCGCGAGCATGATGGCTATCAACGGCCGTATCCAGCGGGAAGGCGAGGTCGTTCACCTCGTTGCCCAGCGCCTGTTCGATTTCTCGGCCGATCTCGCAAGCGTTGGCAACCGGGACGGCGGCCTCGGTGAATTCCCGCTTCCTCATGGTCGCGGCGATCAGGTCAAGCATGGCGGAGGCCCCGACCCACGGGATAATCCCAAGCCTGCCGTGCAGGCACGTGACATCTATATCCCTGATCTCCATATCGATAATCTGAAGATCAAATCCAGAAACTTCCATTGAGGAAAGCACAGTGTCGCGCCTGTTTGCAGTCACCAAAAGCCTGGAGGAGATTGTCGCCCATTTCGCGGTCGACATGGCGCCGACGCTTGAGGTTCCGAGCGAAACTGTCGAAGGCACTCCGGGACTGATCGTCCTTGAGAAGGACGGATTGCGGCTCTTGAAGTCGATCCCATGGGGCTTTCCTCGACAGACACGCGACATGCGGCGTGAAGGCGAGCCGCCGAGCCGCATCGGCCTCGTTGCCGATCTGACCAATCCGCTCTGGGACCGCATCGTTGTCGACCCCAGATACCGCTGTCTGATCCCGCTCACGCATTTTGCCAATCCTGACGGCGTCAAAGGGTCAAAAACTCGATCGTGGTTTTCGAGGAACCGGCAGCCTTTGATGGCCTGGGCCGGGTTCTGCAAAAATACCCCCGACTTCGGCCCCGTGTTTGCCGGCATGACCATGACCGCCAACGAGAAGATCAGGCCGTTCAATGACCGGATGCCGGTTTTGCTCAATCCGGACGAATACGACCGCTGGCTTCATGGCCCGATCGAGGACGTCATCGCCTTCCAGTTCCGCAAGCCACCATCATCCGACGATTTTGAAATCCTGCATAGTCGTGACCGCTGGCAAAGCGGAGTCTCCCCTGCCAAGGCTTCACCGCGCCGGGACAACATGCTTATGTAACCGAGGTCTCGTGCTCGGTTTCCAGTCGAAAGGTCTGCAGAATGTGTAACTTGTACACCGTCCGTCTGTCCGCTGCGGAAGTCGCCGCGCACTTTCGCGTGCCGAACCCGGTGCAGTCGAATGCGTCGGAGGAAGTGTATCCGGGCACGCCTGGTATGGTGGTGACGGAGAATGAGGGTGTTCGCGAGCTTCGCTCGATGGTCTGGGGATTCCCGTTGCGCCTGAAGGGAATGAAACCGGAAGCCAAACCGAAGCCGGTCAACAACATCGCTGACCTCGCGAAAGGCATGTGGATCGGGCTTGCCCGAAAGCCGCAATGGCGATGCCTGATCCCCGTGACCGGCTTTGCCGAAGCCGAGGGTGAAAAGGGCAGGATGACCCGGACCTGGTTCTCCTTAAAAGACGAGCCGATCTTCGCCTGGGCGGGGTTGTGGCGGATCAGCGATGAATGGGGTCCGGTCTACTCCGGCGTCATGACGGACGCGAACGAAGCGATCCAGCCGGTGCACAATCGCATGCCGGTTCTGTTGCATGCAGACGAATACGAACAATGGCTTCACGGCAGCTTCGATGACGCGCTTGCATTTCAAAAGCGAACATTTCCGCCGGAGTTGGTGGCGATGGAGCGGACAAGCGAGCTCTGGGCGAAAAAGAAATCGGCACCTGAGGCGCCATTGCTGCTTTGACCCAGATTGCTGAACTGTCACCCAATTGGCTGAGGCAGTGTTTCTCGCTGTGCACGGCCTGTCTTCCTACTTTTGCAAGCTAATCGAAGACCTTTCAACAGGTCAATGGTTCGAGTTGGCTCAAGAGCTTTAGTGCGAGCGCTTCTGTTCTGGCGACCGGCACTGAAGCCGGTCAGCTCACCGAACCATTTCCGCAGCTGTCCAGCTTCCAAGAGAAGTATATCGGCGGTGGCCCATGTCTCTTCGATCAGGTCCGGCGGCCAAGTATTCGAGCCCTTGGTCTACATCGCGACGCTCGCGGCGGCGACGAAGACTATCGCTCTCGGCACGGCGGGCATCGTGCTGCCGCTCAGGGAGCCGATGATCCTCGCCAAGCAGGTCACTTCGCTGGACCAACTGTCTGACGGAAGGATGATACTTGGGCTTTCCTCGGGCGACAGGCCGGCAGAATATCCGTTGTTCGGAATCGATTTCGACAGCCGTGGCGAGCGTTTCAGGGATGCTTACGAAGTCTACCGGAAAGTCAGTCAACAGTCTTTCCCGACCTTCAAGTCCAACCGCTTCGGCGAATCGAGCGGCCATCTCGATCTCTTGCCGAAGCCGCCATTTGGTAAAACGCCGACCATCGCGATCGGGCGAGCGCAGCAATCGATTGACTGGATCGCCGCGAACATGGATGGGCTTATCGGGGCATCGCCGGCGAGCGAACATCTCAAGCAGTTCGCCGAAGACTGGCACGATCTCGTGCGATCGACCTGCGGCGAAAACGCCTTTAAACCGGTCGGCATTGGCGGATTTCTCGATCTTGTCGACGACAAGGATCATCCCTTTCAGAAGATCCGCGGTGGCATTAGGATCGGGTCGCGCGCGCTTGCCGAGTTCCTCCATTCGGGCCGGGCGGCCGGGATCAACCATGCAGCGCTCAATCCGAAGGTCAGTCGGCGTCCATATCTCGAGGTGATGGAAGATCTCGCGGATAACGTGTTGTCCCGACTTCTGTCGCCGGTATAGTTCAGCAATGCCGAATCTGATTTCCATTAGCGAATTTAATTGATATCGTGTCCTCCGGAGGAACAGGCGCTTTGCTGGTAGGCAGCAGGCTCAAAGCTACGGGCATCGCAGCCCTCGGGAGGAAAAAATGCGAAAACTGTTCAAGTTGTTGGCTATCGCCGGCGCGGCTGGCATGGCACCGATGCTCGTCGGCGCTACGGCGGTAGAAGCGGCAGACTATGTCGTGTCTGACAAGGGCGCCGATATAAAACCGCTTTGCGGCAAGAAGCCTATGAAGGTTGCTTTGGTCGACGGGGTCGGAAGCAATACATGGAGAAAAATCGCGGTTGCGGAATTCAAGGACGAGCTGAGCAAATGCTCGAACGTCACCGATGTCCTTTATGCGGACTCGCTTGGCGACCAGCAGAAATATAACAGTGACCTCAACAGCATGGCGTCTATGGGCGTGAATGTATTGGTGACTTTCACCGACTACGGTGACGCGGCGCTTCCGGCCTATCGCTCGGCCTATGACGGAGGATCAACTGTCGTCGTGCCCTATTATTCAAAGATATCCGGAACGCCGGGACAGGATTTCAGCGTCAATGTCTATCAGGATCAGGCATTCATCGGAAAACTCTGGGCCGACTGGGTGAACAAGACTCTCGGAGGCAAGGGCAATATCGTGATGCTAGGCGGAACTCCGGGCGCTACGTCTTCAGAACAATTTCTAGATGGGCTGAAAGAAGGCTTGAAGCCCTATCCCGGTATCAAGATGCTAGATGAGAACTATATCGTCACCAACTGGAACCCTGCCGACGCGCAGCGGGCCGTGGCCGGATTGATTGCCAAATATCCGCAGATCGACGCGATCGTTTCTGATTCCGGCATGGCGACGATCGCTGCGACCAAGGCCTACGAGCAGGCCGGTTTGCCGATCCCTCCGGAAGCGACAATAAACGGCATCAACGAAATGGGATGTAGATACGAGGATCTGAAAGCAGCGGGAAAGGGATGGAAGCACTTCGCTGTCGACGGAGCGACGTCGATGGTCCGCTTTGCCGTCCGCGCCGGCGTGGCAGCCTATCAGGAAACCGCAAGCACGGAGCCAACCGTGATCGTCCCCTATGTTTATGCTGATACCGAGGCCGGCAAGCCGCCGCGTTGCAATCGCGCGGCACCTCCGGATGCCGACTTATCCTCCACGCTTTCGGAGGATAAACTGAAAGCCGTCTTCAAATAGATCGAACGGCGCCGCGGCCTCGATCTGGCCGCGGCATTTCATTCGGCAAGGGAAGGCGGATCAGTCGCGCCGTTCGGCAAGCACCTGCTGGGCCGTTTTCATCGCGGCCAGCGCGGCGGGAAAGCCGCAATAGACGGCGGCATGCAAGACCGCCTCACGAAGCTCTATCGGTGTCAGCCCGTTGTTCAGTCCGCCGAGCATATGTACTTTGAGTTCATCCGGCCTGTTCAGGGCGATCAGCATGGCGATCGTCAGCAAGGATCGCGACCGCCGGTCGAGATCGTCGTCGCGGGACCATACCTGACCCCAAGCGAAGGATGTCGTCAGCTCCTGCAGCGGCCGGCTGAACGCATCGGCTTGGTCGAGGGACTCCTCGACCCGTGCTGCACCGACGACTTCGCGCCGGATCTTCAGACCATTTTCGAACGGGCTGTCCATCATGCACGTCGGCTCCGCTCACAGCCGCTCGACGCACATCGCGACGCCCATGCCGCCGCCGATGCAAAGGGTTGCCAGCCCCCGCGACAGTCCGCGACGCCTCAATTCGAAGAGAAGCGTCGTCAGCACGCGAGCCCCGGATGCGCCGATCGGATGGCCGATGGCGATGGCACCGCCATTGACGTTGACGATGGAAGGATCCCAGCCCAGTTCCTTGTTCACGGCGCAGGCCTGTGCGGCAAATGCCTCGTTGGCCTCAACGAGCTCGACATCCCCGATGGACCATCCGGCTTTTTCCAGCGCCTTCCTGGAGGCCGGGATCGGGCCTGTGCCCATGATCTGCGGATCGACACCGGCCGTCGCCCAGGAGACGATGCGGGCAAGCGGTTCGATCCCACGTCGTGCGGCCTCTTCCTCCCGCATCAGAAGCGCGGCGGCAGCGCCATCGTTCAATCCTGATGCGTTGCCCGCCGTTACCGTTCCTTCCCTGTCGAACGCAGGACGCAGCTTCGCCAAGGAATCCATCGTGGCGCCGTGGCGGATATACTCGTCCTGATCAACGGTGACGTCGCCCTTCCGTCCCTTGACGACGAAGGGGATTATCTCGTCAGCGAACCGGCCGGCCATCTGCGCGGCCTCAGCCTTATTTTGTGATGAGAGCGCAAACTGATCCTGCTCGTGGCGCGACAACTGCCATCGCCTTGCGATATTCTCTGCAGTCATTCCCATGTGATAGCCGTGAAACGCATCCGTAAGGCCATCCTTGATCATCGTGTCGATCATGGTGAAATCGCCCATCTTGACGCCGGCGCGCAGATGGCCGCAATGCGGCGCCATCGACATCGATTCCATGCCGCCAGCAACGACGATCGCGGCATCGCCGACGACGATCTGCTGCATGCCGAGCGCAACGGCCCGCAGGCCTGAGCCGCAGAGCTGGTTCATGCCCCACGCGGTTGCCTCCTGCGGAACGCCGGATTTCATTGCGGCCTGCCGGGCGGGGTTTTGTCCTTCACCCGCGGCCAACACCTGCCCGAGAATGACCTCGTCGATTTCGGCCGCGTCGACTTGTGCGCGGTCCAGCACGCCCCTAACTACGGCAGCGCCGAGTTCATGGGCCGGCGTATTTGCAAAGGCACCGTTGAACGAGCCGACGGCAGTTCGCGCCGCGCTCGCGATGACGATCGGATGGCTGGTCATGCTGTCGCTCCTCGATCAGACAATGGTTGCTTCGGTTGCCTGCCGCAAATCGGCTTCGGACACATCATCGGCAAGCTCGACAATCTTCAGCCCACCCTCGACGACGTCCAGGACGCCGAGGTTGGTGATGATCCTGTCCACCACACCGGCGCCAGTGAGCGGAAGCGAGCAATGACGGAGAACCTTGCTCTCACCGCTCTTCGACGTATGCTCCATAACCACCACGACACGGCCGACGCCGGCAACAAGATCCATGGCGCCGCCCATGCCTTTCACCAGCTTGCCGGGGATCATCCAGTTTGCGAGGTCACCGCCCTCGGATACTTCCATAGCACCGAGGATCGCCATGGCGATCTTGCCGCCGCGGATCATCGCGAAGCTGGTCGCGCTATCGAAATAGCTCGTATGGGCGAGCTGCGTGATCGTCTGTTTGCCGGCATTGATCAGGTCGGCGTCCTCTTCGCCCTCGAACGGGAAGGGGCCCATGCCCAGCATTCCGTTTTCCGACTGCAGCGTCACCGTGACGCCCTCCGGGATGTAATTCGAGACGAGCGTCGGAATGCCGATACCGAGGTTGACGTACCAACCGTCCTGCAGTTCCTTGGCCGCCCGTGCAGCCATCTGATTGCGGTCCCACATCAGCTTTCTCCCTTATACGCGCTTGCGGACGGTGCGCTGTTCGATGCGCTTCTCGTGTTCGCCCTGAATCAATCTGTGAACGTAGATCCCCGGCAGGTGGATAAGGTCCGGATCGAGGCTGCCGGCCGGAACGATTTCCTCGACCTCGGCAACGCAGACCCGCCCGCATGTGGCCGCCGGAGGATTGAAATTGCGCGCTGTCTTGCGGAAGACGAGATTGCCGGTCGTATCCGCCTTCCAGGCCTTTACGATCGACAGGTCGGCTACTATGCCGCGCTCGAGAATGAAGGTTTCGCCATCGAATTCCTTATGGTCCTTGCCTTCGGCGATAACGGTGCCAACCCCGGTGCGGGTATAGAAACCGGGAATGCCCGCGCCCCCCGCCCGCATGCGTTCCGCAAGCGTGCCCTGTGGGTTGAATTCGAGTTCCAGTTCGCCGCTCAGATATTGTCGCATGAATTCGGCATTCTCGCCGACATAGGAGGAGATCATCTTCCTGACCTGACGCGTCTCAAGAAGAAGGCCGAGGCCAAAACCATCAACGCCGGCATTGTTGGAGGCGATCGTCAGCTGTTTCGTGCCAGCATCCCGGATGGCGGCGATCAGAAGCTCCGGGATGCCACAAAGGCCGAATCCGCCGGCGGCGATCGTCATGCCGTCAAAAAGCAGCCCCTTGAGGGCCGCTTCGGCACCGCTGTAAATTTTCTGCACTGTGCTCTCCGTCACCAAAATGAGAGAATGAAGCCGTGGCGCGACCGGTCGCGCCACGGCTTTCCCTGCTGGAACTTATTCGTTTGCGCCCGCCATGTGCCGTGCCGCGATGTAACCGAAGGTGATTGCCGGCCCGAGCGTGATGCCGCCGCCCGGATAATTGCCGCCCATGATGCTGGCGGCGTCGTTTCCGGCAGCGTAGAGACCGGTGATCGGCCGGCCGTCGCCGCTGAGCACCTGCGCGTTCTCGTTTGTCTTCAGGCCCGCATAGGTCCCGAGATCGCCGACGTAAAGCCGGACCGCATAGAATGGGCCCTTTGCGATAGGCGAGACACAGGGATTGGGCTTGTGTTCTGGATCGCCGAGCGAGCGATTGTAAGCCGTAGATCCCTTGTGGAATTCAGGATCTTCCCCCTTCTCCGCATGCTTATTGAACTCCGAAACGGTGCGCTCTAGCTGGGCGGCGTCGGCGCCGAGCTGCTCCGCCAGATCCTGCAGGGTCTCGCCACGGATCAGGTATCCGTTCTCGATCAGCTTTCCATAGGGAACGGGAGCGGGCTTGGCAAAACCGAGGCCGTATTTGCGGAATGTGCGGTGATCGGCGATGAACCAGGCGGCAAGCTCGCCGCCTTCTTCCGCGCAGCGCTTGATCATTGCCTGGCAGAAATCGTGATAGGAATTCGCCTCGTTGACGAAGCGGCGGCCCGAGCGGGTAATGGCAATGACGCCCGGCTTCGACCGGTCGACGAAATGCGGGAAAGTTCCAAGCGTCCCATCCGGCTTTAGCGGCCGAGAAATGGGGACGAGCGCCACTGCGTTCGGAAGACTGGTATCGACAATGGCTCCGACGCGCTCGCCCATCCGCAGGCCATCGCCTGTATTTCCGGGAGGGGCGGGCGACACATGCTCGTGCCCGGAAGGTGAATGCGGGATCAGTTCCTTGCGGCGAACCGCATCCTGCGGGAAGCCGCCCGCAGCCAGAACAACACCCTTCGCCGCATAGACTTCGTATTGCCCGTTTGGGCTATCCACGCGGGCGCCGATAACGCGGCCGCTATCGTCCTTGATGAGGTCCTTGACCGGGCTAGATGTCCAGATCGGTACGTCCTTGTCCATGCAGGACTTTGCCAGGCGGCCGATCAGGGCATTGCCGTTCAGAAGCCGCATCGGGCGGCCATGGAAAGCCATGTCACGGACGAATTTCGCGAAAAGCTTCGCCACATACCACATGGAGACCGGCGAACGGGTCACGTTGAAGAAATGCAGCAGCTCCTTGCCGGAGCCGATCATCATGCCGAGGAAGGTGATCTCCCAGAGCGGCGGGCGTAGCCGCTTGATCTCCTTGCCGAGTTCACGGCCGTCAAAAGGCTGGGCAACGATCGAGCGACCGCCGGGCATTCCGCCGGGTGCATCAGGATGATAGTCCGAGAAGGTCGGTCCAAGATCGAATTTCAGCGCGGTCTTCTGCTCGAAAAAGTCGACGGCGACAGGACCCGCCTCTAGAAAGGCGTCGATGCGCGGGGCGTCGAAATGTGTGCCCGTCTCGTGTTGCAGATAGATGCGTGCCTTTTCGGCGCTGTCCACAACGCCGGCCCGCTTCGCCGGGGCGTTGCCGGGAACCCACATCCAGCCGCCAGAGCGCGCGGTCGTGCCGCCGAAAACGGGCTCCTTTTCGACTACGAGAACCTTAAGCCGGCGATGGGCGGCTGCGACAGCGCTTGCGAGGCCGCCCGCTCCAGAGCCGACAACCAAAACATCACAATCGTAACGCTTCATGACATGATCCTTCGTTAAGCTATGCGCGCGGCAAAGGCTGCGCGGGAAAAGAGCCGTCCGATGTTCACGGCACCAACGGCGCGCGCGACACAATCTGGATTTTAGCGGGGAGAGTGATTGGGGAAGCAGACCGCGAAACCGTCCAAGCCTTCGAAGCGCAGCCATGACGAGTCGAATTCGCCGACGCAGCCCGAAATTGGGACGTTATCATCCGCGAGCGGGTGAAGACTTCGGTGCATAATTTTCCTCCCTTTCGGTTCAAAGCGCTCTGCTCCAAACCATCTTCTCGCGGCACACTCCCGTCGCGCCACCCATGAGGAGAAGGAATTCTTCGCCTCATTCGACCCCCACATTCTTTGATAACGAACCGATTTGTCAATAGGAAATTTTTGATCGTCTCGCCGTCGAGTTGACCCAAACCGTCAGCTGCGGTTTAAAAGAGGTTCATGGGAGCAAGGGAAATTCTTGAAGAACGAGGACTTTAATGGCTAAGGGGGAAGGGCGTGGGATCCAGTCGATCGATATCGGCGGTCGGCTGCTGTCTGTGCTGGTCGATGCGGACGGCCCGATGATGCTCAAAGACCTTGCGGCAATCGCGGATCTGCCGCCAGCGCAGGCGCATGCGTACATTTCAAGTTTTCGCCGCCTCGATTTGATCGAGCAGGACGGCGCGACCGGCCGGTATCAGCTTGGCCCACTTGCCATTCGTCTGGGCCTTGCCCGTGTTGCGAGCTTCGCGCCATTGCGCGCGGCGCGCGATGCAACGGTTAAGCTAGAACTTGAGCTTGGGTTGATGGTCGCTCTTGTGGTCTGGGGGGTAGGAGCGCCGACGGCCTTACAAGTGCAGACGGGAAATTATCCGTTAAACGTCAACCTCAGGCCTGGAATGGCGCTGCCGATCCTCGGGTCCGCCGCGGGTCGCGTTTTTGCAGCTTTTGGTGGCCCGGCAGGTATCGATCGCATCATCGATGGCGAGTTTTCCGAGACGACGGGCGACAAGAAGGCTGTGAAAGCGGCGCGCAAGGCATTTGACGACGAGCTCGAGACGGTCCGGAAGACAGGCTATGCTGTAACCAGAAGTGAGCCGGTTCCCGATATCGATACGATTGCGGCGCCGGTCCGCTTGCCGAATGGCGAAGTCATCGCCGTCATCACCGTCGTTGGCGATTCAAGCAACCTCGACCTCAATCCGGCTGGGGTTCCCATCCTAGCTTTGTTGCGCATATCCGAGCAGTTGTCGCGGGGTGAACTGAAATGAGCGACAAGATACAAGCGCGCAATGGCCTCGATGCCCGTGGCGTGCAATCCGTCGAGGTCGGCCTTGGAATTCTACTGCCGTTTCTCGAAGCTACGGAGCCGCTGAAGCTTCGTGAAGTCGCAGAACGTGCAGGGGTGCCACCGACGAAAGCTCATGCCTACCTTGTCAGTTTCAGACGCATGGGCCTGGTCGAACAGGACGAGGCCAGCGGTCGCTATCGGCTTGGTCCCTATTCGCTACTTCTCGCCATAGGCAGGATGCGTAGCTTCAATGCTATGAAGGCTGCCGCAACTGCGGTGGAAGCGTTATCCGAAGAAACGGGCCTTACCGTTGCCGTAAGCGTATGGGGCTCGTTCGGGCCGACCGTCGTCCAGATCCGCAAGGGTATCGACCAAAACTATATCAACACCAACGTCGGGACGGTCTACTCGGTCTCAGGCACGGCAGCTGGCATGGTCTTTGCTGCCAATATGCCGGAAGCGACGATCAAGGCGGCAATCCGCGCAGAAATGCGTGAAGGCGGAAAGACGCTCCGGGTCGGCAAGACACGCGCTTATGCCGACATCGTCGATGAAATCGAAGAGGTAAAATCGCAAGGCTTCGCGACGATTTTTCCTCGTCCGGTGCCCGGTATCGCCGCAGTCGGCGCGCCGGTTATCGATCACACCGGGCAGGTTCAAATGGCGGTGACCTTGATCGGACCGGAGACACACCTCGACATAGACCCAAATGGCCCCACTGTGAAAAAGCTTCTCGCTGTGACGAGACGGCTCTCTTTCGAGCACGGTCACGTTCCGCTGCGATGAATGCAGCTGGCGACGCGCCCGAGCCCTCTTGCCTCCTCAGGGAATGTTTAATGCGTTATTGACACATCGATTTGTTTTAGGCAAACATCGATTGCGGTGCGGACGTAGTCTGTGCGTACGTCCGAAGGCATGGGAGATGCCTTACGCAAGGAGGAGTATCAATATGATTGTACGTTTCGGCCTGCTGACGCGGCGACAGGATCTTTCGCCAGAGGAATTCAGCTCCTATTGGCGAGGAACGCATGCAGAGGTCGTGAGATCGACCCTGCCCGAACTGAATGGGTACATCCAGAACCATGTCGTGGATCGCAGCCAGAAGGGTATAGATTACCAGCGTGTTGCGATCGAAGTCGACGGCATGGCCCAGCTCTTCTTTCCGTCATTGGCCGAGACACGCGGCTTTTCGGATGAGACCAAGATCAGGGCTCTCCAGAGTGACGAAGAGAATTTCCTCGGAGGAATTGCGATCCTGACGGCGTTCCAGAATGTCGTTGTCGAGCCGCCCCGATCCGGAAAATTTGCAAAGCGTATGTCGCTGATCCGCAAGCGCAGCGATACCAGCATGCAGCAGTTCCAGGAT
>NZ_FMAG01000009.1 GCF_900094585.1 Martinezella multihospitum | reverse complement strand
CACACCCATCATCATCCGCATCACTGCGATAATAATGAGGTGTATTCTCTTGTTCAAAACGTAACCGTCGAAGTCTCTTTCCAGGACCCAAATCTCTTCAGGTCCCGCAAGCTTCGCCGCCCACGTTTCTCTTTCTTCTCATCTTCAATTGTCAAATAACAGACCAGAAAAACCCAGTCGAAACAGAACTTCCTTCAATCCCAGGCCAAGCCCAGAACCAACAATCAGCATCGCAGCCAATCAAGGAAACACTAGAGCGAAGGACTTCGTCGCCAGCAGCGCCGCCGCCCTCGTCAGTGATCGGGCTTATAGACCCCCCACCCCGAACTAGTCAACAGGCCTATTTTGAAAAAAATCAAAAAACAAATAACTGATTGATTCTTATGTGAGTTTTGTGAACATCCGCTGTAATCTTCGAAAATAAGCTGCAAAAACACCCGCAGATATCCCCGATAGAGCGTCGGACCGCCCGCATGATGGCAGAACAAGCCGCCAAACCGCATTTCTGCGTCCCTATCCTCCTCAGCGACCCTGCCATTTTATGGGAAACAGCACATGGATCACCGCAAAAAACCCCCGGTTGATTTGACACCCCTGTCATAAATATGCACATCTTCGCCCCCAGCCTACGGCTCGCATGAAGGAAGCGGATCACGATCGGCATGATGACGGACAAGATGATGCTCCGATCGCTCGGCAACGAGCCGCCTATCCTGGCCGATGGCCGGCGGGCGCCGGATCGGCGCGAAGTGTCTCTCCGTTGGCTTTCCGGCACCTTCCTGACGGGCCTGACCTCGAGCATCCTAATGGGCGTGGCTTTGTTTGCCGCACTTGACGGCCGCCAGCAGCTCGCGATCCCGGCGGAAGCCTATGCGACGATCGACAATCATAATGCCACCGACGACCAGGTCACTCGCGGCAGCCGGCTGATTTCCACCGCGATCGCCTCGAAGCCGTCCGACCGCAATATTCTCGAAGTTTCGACCGTTGTACGCGACGGTGACAAGGAAGTGGTGCGCCGTCAGCCCTTCGCCCATGTGAAGATCGCGCTCGCCACCAATCGCATCGCCAGTGAGAGCTACCCGCCTTTCGATCCTCTGGCGATCTTTTCCGCCGACGAAAACATACCGCAGCCCGCCAACAAGACAGGCGCCATCTACGGATCGGACGTCGAATCCGAAGTCAGCCTGAAAACGATTGCCTTTCCCACCAAGGATATTCCCTTCCAGCTCGCCGGCTCCATGTCGCTTGATGAGGTCGAAGAGAATGTCCGTTCCAACGGCTCGGTCCTTGCCGATGGAAACACCCAGCTTTCGGCGCTCTATTATGTCGACCCGCGCCGTTTCGCCAATGACGATTCCGATGTCGACCTGACGGCGGGCCTTGCTGCCCGCATCGTCGAGGAGAACATGTCCGTTTCCGCTCCGGAAGCCGTGACCGCGCAGACGGAAGAATTTGCCGACGACATCATTCCCGTCCGCGAAAACATGTCGATTGCCGTTGCGTTGACCGGATCCGGTTACCTCAAGGCCGACGCGGATGATGTCGCAGGCAAGATCCAGCCGCTCTTCGGTTCGGCTGACGTCTCCGCCGGCGACGTGCTGCGCATCGGCATCCTGCAGAAGGGTGAACAGGCCAAAATCATCCGCGCCAGCATCTATCGCGGCACGAAACATCTGCTCACGATCGCGCAGAACGACCATGGCGAATTCGTCGCCGGCAGTGCACCGCCGATGCTCGATGCCATCGCCACAGCCTTCGACAACGACTTACCAACTGTAGCGGCTGGCCGCGACCTGCCGAGCGTCTATGACGGCATCTATCGCGCCGCCCTTTCCTACGGCATGACCAAGGAGATGGTGGCGCAGATCGTCAAGCTGCTCGCCAGCAATGTCGATTTCCAGGCGCAGCTGAAGCCGACCGACTCGCTCGAAGCCTTCTTCTCGGTGACGGACGACAAGGGACAGGCGACGGCCGATTCCGAACTGCTCTATGTCAATGCGAGGTTCGGCGACAACGTCACCCGCTTCTATCGCTTCGAGGACCCGACCGATCATTCGATCGATTACTTCGACGAGAACGGCAAGAGTATCCGGCAGTTCCTGCTGCGCAACCCGGTTCCGACGGGCGTCTTCAAGTCCGGCTTCGGCATGCGTCGCCACCCGATCCTCGGTTTTGCGCGCATGCATACCGGCGTCGATTGGGCAGCCCCGCGCGGCACGCCGATTATCGCGGCCGGCAACGGCATCGTCGAGAAAGCCGGTTGGGATTCGGGTGGTTTCGGTAACCAGACGCTGATCCGCCATGCCAATGGCTACGTCTCCTCCTACAATCACCAGAGCGCCATCGCCAAGGGTGTCGTGCCCGGCGCGAAAGTGGTGCAGGGACAGGTGATCGGCTTCATCGGCTCGACGGGCCTGGCGACCGGCCCTCACCTGCACTACGAGCTGATCGTCAACGGCACCAAGGTCGACCCCTTGCGTATCCGCCTTCCCGGCGGCAAGTCGCTGGAAGGCGATGCGCTCGCCAAATTCCAGGAAGAGCGCAAGCGCATCGATACGCTGCTCACCGACGACAAGTCGAAGCAGATCGCCAGCAAGTAGCGGCTGTCGCGGATATTGCCTTGCCCGCCCATCACTGTTCGGCCTGAAAGAAAAATGGCGGCCCGAAGACCGCCATCCCTATTCATTGACCAGCTGCCGCTTAGGCTGCTTCGTTCACAGCGTGCTTTGCACGGAACAACAGCCGATCCGAACCGCTGGTGACCTTGACGAGCGAGCCATCCGGAATCTGCCCGGACAGGATCTGCTCGGCGAGCGGATCCTGGACATATTTCTGGATCACCCGCTTCAGCGGCCTTGCACCGTAGACCGGATCGTACCCTTTGTTGGCAAGCCAATGGCGGGCGTCGTCGTCGAGCTCGAGCGTGATCTTGCGTTCCGACAGCAGCTTCAGCAACCGCTCCAGCTGGATATCGACGATCGCGCCCATCTCATCGCGCTTCAGGCGGTGGAACAGGATGATCTCGTCGATACGGTTCAGGAATTCCGGCCGGAAATGCGACCGGACCACATCCATCACCTGCTCGCGCACCAGATCGCTATCATCGCCGTCCTTCAACTGGGTCAGATATTCGGCGCCCAGGTTGGAGGTCATGATGATCATCGTGTTGCGGAAGTCGACCGTGCGGCCTTGCCCGTCCGTCAACCGCCCGTCATCCAGAACCTGGAGCAGGATGTTGAAGACATCGGGATGCGCTTTCTCGATCTCATCGAACAGCACGACCTGATAGGGCCGGCGGCGGACGGCTTCGGTGAGCGCACCACCTTCCTCATAGCCGACATAGCCGGGAGGAGCGCCGATCAGCCGGGCCACGGAGTGCTTCTCCATGTATTCCGACATGTCGATGCGCACCATCGCGGTATCGTCGTCGAAGAGGAAGCGGGCAAGCGCCTTGGTCAGTTCCGTCTTGCCGACGCCGGTCGGGCCGAGGAAGATGAACGAGCCGATCGGCCGGTTCGGATCCTGCAGGCCGGCACGCGAGCGGCGAACGGCGCGCGAGACAGCCTGAACGGCGTCCCCCTGACCGACGACCCACTTTGCCAGCTCGTCTTCCATCCTGAGCAGCTTGTCGCGCTCGCCTTCCAGCATCTTGTCCACGGGGATCCCGGTCCAGCGGGAAACCACCTGGGCGATGTTGTCGGCGGTGACGACTTCCTGCACCATGGAATCGCGGGCACTATCCTGCTCTTCCGCGGCGTGAAGCTCTTTCTCCAGATTGGGGATCACGCCATAGGCAAGCTCGCCTGCACGCTGGAATTCCCCCTTGCGCTGGGCAATGGCAAGTTCGTTGCGGGCATCATCGAGCTGCTTCTTCAGATCGGCAGCGAGACCGAGCTTCTGCTTTTCAGCCTGCCAACGGGCGGTCAGCGCATCGGCTTCCTCTTCCAGCGAAGCAAGATCCGTCTCCAGCCGCTTCAGCCGGTCGGCGGAGGCTTGATCGGTTTCCTTCTTCAGCGCTTCGCGTTCGATCTTCAGCTGGATGATGCGACGATCGAGTTCGTCGAGTTCTTCCGGCTTGGAATCCACCTGCATGCGCAAGCGCGCTGCGGCCTCGTCCATCAGATCGATGGCCTTGTCCGGCAGGAAGCGGTCGGTGATGTAGCGGTTCGACAAGGTCGCGGCAGCCACCAGCGCGGCATCGGCGATGCGCACTTTGTGATGCTGCTCATACTTTTCCTTCAGGCCGCGCAGGATCGAGATCGTGTCTTCGACCGTCGGTTCCTCGACCATGACGGGCTGAAAGCGGCGGGCAAGGGCCGGATCCTTCTCGACATGTTTGCGATATTCATCGAGCGTGGTCGCGCCGACGCAGTGCAGTTCGCCGCGTGCAAGCGCCGGCTTCAGGAGGTTGGACGCATCCATGGCGCCGTCGGCCTTGCCGGCACCGACCAGCGTGTGCATCTCGTCGATGAACAGGATGATCTCGCCGTTTTCCGACTGCACTTCGTTGAGCACGGCCTTCAGCCGCTCTTCGAATTCGCCGCGGAATTTCGCGCCGGCAATCAAGGCACCCATGTCGAGCGCCATCAGCTTCTTGTCCTTCAGCGATTCCGGCACGTCGCCATTGACGATGCGGAGCGCCAGGCCTTCGACGATCGCCGTCTTGCCGACGCCGGGCTCGCCAATGAGAACCGGATTGTTCTTGGTGCGGCGGGACAGGACCTGGATCGTGCGGCGAATTTCGTCGTCGCGGCCAATAACAGGGTCGAGCTTGCCTTCGCGAGCCTCGGCAGTGAGGTCACGGGCATATTTCTTCAGGGAATCGAAGCCCTGCTCCGCGTTTGCGGAGTCGGCCGTACGGCCCTTACGGATATCGTTGATGACCTGATTGAGTGCAACGGGCGTCACGCCGGCATTCTTCAGGGTTGCCGAGGTCGAAGCCGTGGGTTCGATCGCCAAAGCCTGCAAGAGGCGCTCGACGGTGACGAAACTGTCGCCAGCCTTCTTCGCGGCATCTTCGGCAGTGGCAAAGACCTTGGCGAGCGGCTGCGAGAGATAGACCTGACCGTCGCCACCGGAAACCTTCGGCAGCTTGGCAAGTGCGGCATCGTTGGCAAGGCGGGCAGCCTTGGCGTCACCGCCGGCACGCTCGATCAACGAGGCAGCCATGCCCTGATCGTCGTCGAGAAGCACCTTCAGCACATGTTCAGGCGCAAATTGCTGATTACCCTGCGCAAGCGCATAGGTTTGGGCGGATTGCAGGAAACCGCGCACCCGCTCGGAGTATTTTTCAATATTCATATGATACCTCCATGAATCGCCCTGCCCAGACCGGCACAGACCGATGATTGAGATTGAGCCCCCTCAAGAGGCAGGCCCGCCTAACCGCCATTGAGATTTGCGGCCAAGCAACTGAGGAGAATATGGGAGGATATCTGGAGAGTTTAAAGGGTGCAAAATGCGAAAAAAGCGTGAGATTTTGCCCGCCATCATCCTCGAATGACGGCGCGAATTCCTTTGCCTGCGTTGCGCTCGCCGGCGAAGCGGGCAACCACGTGCAGATGGACGTGAAACACATGCTGACCCGCAGCCGCACCGACATTCCAGCCAAGAGTAAATCCATCCGGGCCGCTCGATGCCAGATAAGCCTTTGCCATGACGAGCATCTCGCCAAGCTCCGCCCATTCCTCGGGTCGGATTTCGAAAGGATCTTCCACATGCCGGCGCAGGATGATCATCACCGCGTGCGGCATGTCCGGGTCGATGCTGCCGAGCATATAAAAGAAGCGATTGCCGCCCAGAGGCTCGTCGGCAAGCAGGCCGTTCCCCTGGCAGAAACGGCAATCGGCCGCAGCGGTCGAAAGCATGGAAAATCCTCTCCCGGCAATCCAGCAGCTCGCCGCCGCCATCCATGAAATGAATTATGAGATCGTTGAAATTGTCACCGCATCTATGAAACTAAAACGGCAACGGCGGTGCGTGCAGCATTGCCGTTGCCGTTTCAATAGTCTGACCACCTGCGCCAGACGGCGCAGAAGTCTTATTCGGAGGTAGCGTCAGCCAAGGCCGGAGCTTCACCCGAAGCGGCGTCGCCTTCACCTTCTCCGTCACCAGCGGCAGCGCTGCGGCGCGGCTGGCGGCGCGGGCGGTTACCGCCGGCGCTGCGGCGGCGCGGCTGGCGCTCGGTGGCGGCGACTGCCGGAGTTTCCTCTTCGATCGCGACCTCGGCCGGAATCCCTTCAATCACCGGCTGCGGGCCGGTGCCGTTGATGACTTCGGGCTCGCTTGCCGGAGCGGCAGCAACGGCTGGAGCAGCCTGCTGCTGGCGAACGTGAGGCTGAGCCATCTGCGGCTGATCGTCGATCTCCTGCGCATCCATATCGTCGATGTCGCGCTCGGCATTATCGCGGTCATTGTAGTTGTGATGATCGTCGCGCTGGTAGCGCTCCTGCATCTGCGCCTGGGCGCTGGCAATGATCCGATTATAGTGCTCGGCATGCTGCAGGTAGTTTTCCGCCATAACGCGGTCGCCAGAGCTTTGAGCATCGCGAGCCAAAGCTGCGTACTTCTCGGCGATATGCTGTGCGGTTCCGCGGATTTTCACGTCGGGACCGGAGCTGTCGTAAGTCCTGGTCAGCGGGTTCGAGCCCTTGCGGTTGAAATTGTTGTTGTTATTTCCGCCGCCGCCGTTGTTGTTATTACCACGCCCCCGACCGCGCTTGTTCTGCTGTCCTGGCCTCATAGATCCTTCACCTGAATTCTCTTCGTTGGGATAAAATCATACACGACACCTGCCGCCGCGGTTCGGACACTTCCAAACCAGGGCTTTCGTGCCGCAAGCAAACTGCGCTTTAGCGCCGGTCTGCCGCTCGACTACGTCAGATTAACTGATCACGCATTGGGTTATCTTCAACCTTTGACACTCTTACCAAAGAGCGGATCCCCGAGGCTGTCCAAGATAAACGAATCGTCTCGTTCATTCCCAGCCGCCCAACGCGTGAGCGCAACCTATATTGCTTCCTCAGGAAATCCAAGCTTTTTCTTTGCGATAACAACAGGGTCCCACAAATCCGCTGCAAAACGTCGCGTTAATGTTGAAATTCAAACACAAGAACCCGGTCGTTCTGGCCGTAGTCACGAACCGCCTCAACAAGGGAAAATCCTGCTCCTTCAAAAATCGAAGTCACCGTTTCACGCTGATCGTAGCCGATCTCCACACCAATCATACCATTCGGATATAGAAATCGAGCCGCATCCTTTGCGATCGCCCTGTATGCATCCAGCCCATCAAGGCCCCCGTCAAGGGCCGCGGGAGGATCGAAATCCTTTACTTCTGGAGCGAGAGTGGAAATGACACTGGACGCAATATAGGGCGGATTTGAGACAATCACGTGAAAACATTCGTGGATGGCTTCAAACCAGCTTCCTTGCGCAGTACCAAACCGCGCCGCCAGGCCATTTCGCTCAGCGTTCCCGCGAGCGGTTTCCAGCGCCTCGCTGGAAATATCGGAACCTACGCCCGTTGCTTTCGGACATTCGTGGAGAAGCGCCAAACAAATGGCCCCGGTTCCCGTTCCTAGATCCAATATGTGGATACTGTCGAACCGGGATTCAAGGCGGCGCATATGCGGCAGCATCGTATCGACGAGAATTTCCGTATCCGGGCGCGGTTCGAGCGTTGCCGCCGATAGCCTTAGGGAGAGTCCGTAAAACTCCCGCTCGCCGAGGATGCGGTGGACGGGCTCATGGTTGAGCCGGCGGGCAATTGCCGCTTGCGCGGCCGCCGCATCATCAGGAGATACCGCTTCGGACCCCCGCATCACAAGCTCGGTGGCGGAAAGATGCAGAAGGCCGCCGACGAGGATGCGGGCCTCTGTTGCGGGGTCGTCGAGATCAGCCTCGGCAAAGCGGGCGCGCACCTCCTGCAGGAGTCCGGATATGGTGGCCTCCTGCCCGCCGCTCATGCCTGTTCGCCGAGCTGGGCGAGCTGGCTCGCCTGGTAATCCGCCAGGAGCGCATCGACCACCTCATCGATCTCGCCGACCATCATCCGGTCAAGCTTGTAGAGCGTTAGGTTGATGCGGTGATCGGTGACGCGCCCCTGCGGGAAATTGTATGTACGGATGCGCTCCGAACGATCGCCTGAGCCGACCTGGCTCTTGCGGTCGGCGGACCGCTCGCTGTCGGCGCGCTGGCGCTCCATGTCGAACAGGCGCGAACGCAACACCTGCATGGCCTTGGCACGGTTCTGGTGCTGCGACTTTTCCGAACTCGTGACGACGATGCCGGAGGGAAGATGCGTGATGCGAACGGCAGAGTCCGTCGTATTGACGTGCTGGCCGCCGGCACCCGAAGAGCGCATGGTGTCGATGCGGATATCCTCGGGCCGGATCTCGATATCGATTTCCTCGGCTTCCGGCAGCACGGCGACAGTCGCCGCCGAAGTGTGGATACGCCCGCTGGCTTCGGTTTCCGGCACGCGCTGCACACGATGGACGCCGGATTCGAACTTCAACCGGGAAAACACGCCCTTGCCGCTGATGGTGGCGATGATTTCCTTGAAGCCGCCCGCTTCGCCGTCGCTGGCGGAAAGTACCTCCACCTTCCAGCCGTTGCTGGCGGCAAAACGCTCATACATACGGAAAAGATCGCCGGCGAAAAGCGCCGCTTCGGAGCCGCCGGTGCCGGCGCGGATTTCGAGGATCGCGCTCTTCTCGTCGGCCGCATCCTTCGGCAGGAGCTCGATCTGGATATCCTTTTCCAGCGTCTCGATCCGCTCCTTGACTTCGGGCAGCTCCATTTCGGCAAGATCGCGCATCTCGCGATCGACGGATTTGTCGGAGAGCATGGTTTCGAGATCGGCGGCCTCAGCGAGCACGCGTTCATAGTCGCGGATCTTGGTCACGACCGGCTGCAGTTCGGAATATTCGGACGCAAGCTTCACATAGACATCTGCTGCCGGACCGGCAGACATGCGCGCCTCGATCTCGCCGAAGCGGCGTTCCAATTCGCGCATTTTTTCAACGGGGAGCTTCGCCACCCTCTACTCCAATTCTTCTTATTATCTCTGCTTTGATGTTGTGATGCGCATGATCCCGCCTGCAAACCGCTTCGTGTTTTTCAGGATCACGCGCTAAAGCGGAATATTGTGGCTCTCGGCGAAGCGCACAAGGATATCCCGCATGGAGCTCGTCGGCTGCTTGTCGTCCAGCGCAGCCTCCATCACCTCGGATAAGGCCTTGAGATCGAGCCCGAGCAGCATTGCCTTGACCGGCCCGATCGAGGCCGGCGACATCGAAACCGAGCGGAAACCGATGCCGAGCAGGGCCATGGCCGAAATCGTTTTACCGGCCAGTTCGCCGCAAAGCGTCACCGGCGTCTTGTTGCGTTCGCCGGCGCGCACAATATCGCGCAGGATACGCAGGAACGGCCGCTCGAGCGGATCGAAGCGATCCGAAACGCGGGCATTGCCACGATCGACCGCCATCGAGAACTGGAACAGGTCGTTGGAGCCGACCGAGACAAAATCGACTTCCGCCATCAGCTCATCCAGCTGCCACAGGAGCGCCGGCACCTCAAGCATGGCGCCGAACTGCAGCTTGCGCGGCAGGCTATGCCCGAAGCGCGAGAGGTGCTGCACTTCCTTCTGCAGGAGTTCGCGCACCGCCCTGATCTCGGAGACTTCCGTGACCATCGGCACCATCATCTTCAATTCGGTGTCGGCTGCAGCCTTGAGCATGGCTCTCAGCTGCGTGCGCAACAGACCCGGACGGTCGAGCGAGAGACGGATGGCGCGCCAGCCGAGCGCCGGATTCTCTTCCTCATGCGCACGGAAATAGGGTACGACCTTGTCGCCGCCGATATCGAGCGTGCGGAAGGTGATAACGCGGCCACCCGCCTGCTTCATGACATTGCGATAGAAGACTTCCTGCTCTTCCGCCTTCGGCATGGTCGAGGCGATCATGAACTGCAGCTCGGTGCGGAACAGGCCGATACCCTCGGCGCCGGATTCGGAGAGCTGCGGCAGATCGACCAAAAGGCCGGCATTCATCAGCAGAGAAATGCGCTGCCCGTCCTTGGTCACCGGCTCGACGGAGCGCAACGCACGGAATTGCTCCTGCCGACGGGCGCGGAACCGCACCTTCTCTTCATAGGAGCGTTGATGATCGGCCATCGGCCGCAGATGCACGTGACCGCCATCGCCATCGATGATAACAGGATCGCCGTTTTCCGCCAGCGCAACAACGCCTACCGCCTGTCCGACGACCGGAATGCCCATGGCACGCGCCACGATGACGACGTGGCTCGTGACCGCGCCTTCTTCCAGCACAAGGCCGCGAATATTGGAACGCGGATAGTCGAGCAGCTCTGCCGCACCCATGGCGCGCGCAAAGATGATGGCATCGCTCGGGAAACCTTCGGCGCTGGTGCGGCCCGAATGGCCGATGAGCTGCCGAAGTAGCCGGTTCGCCAGATCTTCGAAATCATGCATGCGCTCGCGCAGATAGGGATCGGTCAGGCGCATCATGCGCGCCTTCGTATCGCTCTGCACTTTTTCGACCGCGGCTTCCGCGGTCAGGCCGTTGCGGACGGCTTCCTCGAGCTTGCGCACCCACCCCTGGTCGTGCGCGAACATGCGATAGGTTTCGAGCACCTCGCGATGCTCGCCCTCCATCGATACGTCGCGGCGCGACAGCATGTCGTCGATCGAAATGCGCAGTGAGCCGAGCGCTTCGGCGAGACGGCCGATTTCCTTGTCGGCATCCTCGTTCAGAAGGTTGGTAACGACGATGCGCGGCTCGTGCAGCACGACATAGCCGAGGCCGATGCCCTCATTGTAGGTGTCGCCATCGATGGTGACGGAGCGCGTGAGATCGAGTTCCAGGCCGGGCTTGGTGATCTTCTTCAGCTCGCCGGTTGCGATCATCTCGGCCAACACCATGGCCGTCGTTTCGAGCGCCTCCAGCTCTTCCTCGCGATAATTGCGGCTCGCCTTGTTCTGGACGACGAGAACGCCGAGCGAGCGGCCGGTGCGCAGGATCGGCACGCCGAGGAAGGAATGATAAATCTCTTCGCCGGTTTCCGGCAGGTAGCGGAAGGCGGGATGCGATTGCGCGTCCGAAAGATTGAGCGGCTGGGCGGAAGCCGCAATCGTGCCGACGAGGCCCTGCCCCATCTTCAGTTGCGAAAGGTGGACAGCCTCTTTGTTCAGGCCCTCGGTGGCATAAAGTTCAAGGACACCGTCGGCGCGCAGCACATAGACCGAGCAAACCTCGGCAACCATGTTGCTGGCAATCTGGCGGACGATCCGGTCAAGGCGCTCCTGCGGCTCCAGCGGCTCCGCCATCAATTCGCGTAGCCGCTTGAGCAGAACGCGTGGACCGCCGGATAGGTCTCTCATTGCGCCACTAGCTCCCGAATCAAGATGTCATGCCCGTCTTGCCCACGTCAGGGCCGGCCGAAACTCGCCTCCGTCACGGTCCGTCGTCAGCAGTCGTGACTCAACTCTTATCCAGACCGTAGCAGGAATGCAAAGTCCTGACTGCGAGTTCTGCATAAGGACCGTCGATCAGGATGGAAATCTTGATTTCTGACGTCGTAATGGCCTTGATGTTGATGCCTTTTTCGGCAAGTGCCCGGAAAGCGGTCGCGGCCACGCCTGCATGCGAGCGCATGCCGATGCCGATGACCGAAACCTTGACCAGACCTGATTCGCTCTGGACGACGTCGTAGCCGATCTTTTCCTTGTTCTCGCCGAGAACACGCAGCGCCTTCTCGACATCGCCCGAAGGGACCGTGAAGGTCATATCGGTCTTGGAGCCGTCTTCGGAAATGTTCTGGACGATCATGTCGACATTGATGTGGTTTTCGGCCAGCGGCCCGAAGATCGCGGCGGAAACACCCGGCCGGTCGGCAAGACGACGCAGCGAGATCTGGGCCTCATCCTTGGCATAGGCAATGCCGGTGACTACTTCCTGTTCCACGATTTCTTCCTCGTCACAAATCAGCGTTCCGGGCGGGTTAAGCAGATCGCCCATGCCCGGAGCATCGGGATCCTCGAAAGAAGAGCGCACGAACGTGCGGACCTTGAACACCATGGCAAGCTCGACCGAGCGCACCTGCAACACCTTCGCGCCGAGAGAGGCCATTTCGAGCATTTCCTCGAAGGCGATCTTCTTCAGGCGGCGCGCCTTCGGCTCGATGCGCGGGTCGGTGGTGTAGACGCCATCGACATCCGTGTAGATGTCGCAGCGGTCGGCCTTCACGGCAGCGGCAATCGCCACCGCAGACGTATCGGAACCGCCACGACCGAGCGTGGAGATGCGATTGTCCGGACCAAGCCCCTGGAAGCCGGCGACGACAGCCACCTGGCCTTCGCCCATGCGGCGGATCATCTCGCCACCGTCGATTTCGAGAATACGCGCCGCGCCATGGGCGTTGTCGGTGCGGATCGGGATCTGCCAACCCTGCCAGGAACGGGCATTGATACCCATCGCCTGCAGCGCGATTGCCAGAAGGCCTGAAGTCACCTGCTCACCGGAGGCAACGATCGCGTCATATTCGCGCGCATCGTAGATCGAGTGTTCGGCGCCGGCGACCTTCGGCATGTTCTGGACCCAGCCGACCAGCTCGTTGGTCTTGCCGGACATGGCGGAAACGACGACGGCCACCTCGTGACCGGCATCGACCTCGCGTTTCACATGGCGTGCGACGTTCTTGATACGGTCCAGATCCGCGACGGAGGTTCCGCCGAATTTCATCACGATGCGTGCCATGTGCCTCTACCAGTACCCTGCGCCGGGCGGCCGAATGCGGATAGCCCGACATGCAAAATCGCCCTCCCGGTTCGGTAGCCGGAAAAGCGTGATCTCAATGGGGCCGTCTCTTAGCGAGTTTGTCGGGCAGGCGCAATAGCATCGGACACCAGAGGCGACTAAAAGTTTACTCTAAAAATCCACTTTTAACGTCGACCAGAGCTTGTCGAGAACGCCCCCTTCCTTGGGGATATTTTCTTTGTTGAGGAACGTGGCGACGAGCACGCCGCCTTCCGGCCGGCCGGTCGCGACGATCTCATACTCCATGACGTCGTCGTCCGTGGTCGTCTCGGCCTTCACGCCCTTCAGCACGGTGCCGCTCGGCAATGTGCGCTGGGTTGCCCGCTTGCTGATTTTCGCGCCGCCATTGATGCTCTCCTGCACCATCTGCTGGAGTACGACATCGGTATAGCTGGAAGGGTTGAGACCTTTATAGACCTGCACGATGATGCCCGTGCCGATCGGCGTCATCAGTGCATATTGCTGCACGCCGTCGCCGAGATCCGTCTTTGCGACCGTGAACTTGCCGTCATGATCGAAGGAGAATTTGCCGCCGGTGAAGGTCACCGTCTCGCTGCGCTGCAGCTCCACCGGGACCTTGCGGCCATCCTTCATGGTGACTTCGAGCGTATCGCCGGGATTGATGCTGACGCTGACTCCATCGATCGTCAGGCGAAACCCCTTGCCATCCCCGGCATTTGCATGGCTGGCCGCAAACCAACACATGGCGACAACCGTCGCGAGACGGAGTGGTCTCATGAGGAACTCCTCTACAGGCCAGTCGATCGCAATCGATCCCGGTTCCGAAAGTCCATTTCACAGCCCGGCGATTGATCGGCCATAAGATACCTCCATGTCAACCTCCGCATCGCAATTCGCGTCGCGCGATCGAGATACCCCACAGCTGATCGAAGGTCGCAGGCCCTTGACATCGCGCATCGATCGTCCGACTTCACCCTTCAGGTAAAATTATTGCTTGCGGTGGTCCGAACCGCAGAACGACGCAAACCACGGAGTAAACCATGAGCGAAACGGCAAAGAGCACGATCGACCAGAGCGAAGTGGACCGTTTTTCCGCCATGGCGGCCGAGTGGTGGAGCCCGACCGGCAAGTTCAAACCGCTTCACAAGTTCAATCCGGTCCGTCTTGCCTATATTCGCGACCGCGCCTGCGAGAATTTCGACCGCGATGCGAAGAGCAGCCGACCGCTTGAGGGCTTGCGCGTGCTCGACATCGGCTGCGGCGGCGGCCTGCTGTCCGAGCCGGTGGCACGCATGGGCGCCACCGTCATCGGCGCCGATCCTTCCGAAAAGAATATCGGCATCGCCTCGACGCACGCGAAAGCCTCCGGCGTTCCCGTCGACTACCGCGCCGTCACCGCCGAGCAGCTGGCCGAAGCCGGCGAAACCTTCGATATCGTGCTGAACATGGAAGTGGTCGAGCATGTCGCCGACGTCGAATTCTTCCTGTCGACCTGTGCAAAAATGGTGCGCCCGGGCGGCCTGATGTTCGTTGCGACCATCAACCGCACCATGAAGGCAGCCGCCCTTGCCATCTTCGCGGCCGAAAACGTGCTGCGCTGGCTGCCGCGCGGCACCCACCAATATGAAAAGCTCGTGCGCCCCGAAGAAATCGAAAAGCCGCTTGCCGCAAACGGCCTCGACATCATCGCCCGCACCGGCGTCTTCTATTCACCACTGCAGGACCGGTGGAATCTGTCGAAGGATATGGACGTCAACTACATGCTGCTGGCGAAGCGGGCCAATTTGAGCTGATCGCACATCAGCGAACTCGCCTCAAACCTTCAGTGTCAAGACATGCGCCAGCAACTCGGCCTGGCCAATAGCGTTCCGAGCAACGATCTCCTTGATGCGAAGACGATCAATTTCACGGGTTTGACCATCCGGCCCATAGGGCTGCTTGAACGAGAAGGCGGCCGGGCCGGCACCGTGATCGTGCAAATGTTCCAGGCGCTCGACGCCATCCTTCCATTCCGGAATGGTCCTGTGATCCACCCACCAAAGGACAAGCGGCGGCCAGCTCTGCCTGAGGTTCCAATGGCGTGCGCCTTTCAAGGCCTCGGCGTGCACACCGCTATAGCTGAATGCCATCAGCGATTCGAGATCGGCCCAGAGCGACAGCGACGATGGCGCCGTCTGAAAGCCGCTGCCCTCGATGAAACGCGGAAAGACCTGTTGACCCCAGCAAGGGGTATCTGGCTCACCGGCATAGCCCGAGCGGCCGATAAAGCCATGCGCGCGGGCGGCCGCTTCGAAATTCGCCGCTTCCCGCAAGCGAAACCCCTCGACGGCAGCACTTTCATAGGCCGCGACATGCAGCCCGAAATTATACATGGCGAGATGCTTGCCAGCGCCTGCCGGCATCAGTTGATATCGTCTGGCAGCACGGGGATGGCGGCGATCTCGATGCCCTCTTCGACAAGAGCCTGCGCCTCGTCCGGTGTCGCCTTGCCGATGATCCCACGCGCATCTGCTTCGCCGTAGTGGATCTTGCGAGCCTCTTCGGGAAATTTCACGCCGACATCCTCCGCATTCGCCTTGATGGCGTCAACGGCTTCCTTGAGTTTAGCCATCGCCTCCTTGCGAGCGGCGTCCATGGCAACCGTCTGCATCTCGTCCTTCTTGCGTGCGGTCGAAACAGAAGGCGCCATTAGCAGCTTGGAGATCGCAGCCGAATTGCAGACGGGACAGGTAAGGAAGCCGCTTGCGACCTGGCGGTCGAAATCGGCACTTTCGGAAAACCAGCCCTCGAACTCATGGGCATTGTCACAGCTAAGCGAATAACGGATCAAGCAGCGACGCCTCCAGACGTCGGCGTCGCGATCTTCTCCAGCGAAAATTCACGCGCATTCTTCAGGTTCGGTATCTTGTCATGGGCCGATTTCACCGCGGCAATGTCGATCTCGGCGATGACCACAGCCTCGCCGGTGCCGCCGGCGGACGCCAGCACCTTGCCCCAGGGATCGATGATCATCGAATGGCCGAAGGTCTCGCGGCCATCCTCGTGCTTGCCGGCCTGCGCAGCGGCGATGACGAACATGCCGTTTTCGATAGCGCGGGCGCGCAGCAGGATTTCCCAGTGCGCCTCGCCCGTCTGCTTCGTAAAGGCGGCAGGCACCGTCATCACCTCGGCGCCGGCAACGGCCTGGGCGCGGAAGAGCTGCGGAAAGCGCACATCGTAGCAGATGGAAAAGCCGAGCTCGGCGAAGGGCAGCGAGGCGAGGCGCGCCTCCGAACCCGGCCGATAGACGGCGCTTTCGCGCCAGCTCTCGCCATTGTCGAGATCGACGTCGAACATATGGATCTTGTCGTAGCGGTTGATGAGCTTGCCGTCGGGACCGAACAGAAAGCCACGATTGGCGATCTTGCCGTCATCGAGCGCGATGGCGGTCGAGCCGATATGGAGATGGATGCCGAGCTCTTTCGCCAGCTCGGAAGCTGTCTTGACGATGATATCGTTCGGCTCGTCGCGCAGCACTGCCCGCAGGCCCGGCCGATCCTTCTGCACGGCCCCGGTCATCTCCGGCGTCTGCACATAGACAGCGCCCTTGGAAGCGGCGTCACGCACCAGGCGCGTCATGTCAGCCGCGTTCTTCACCGGATCGACACCGGAACACATCTGGATGGCAGCAGCCTTGAAGCTCATCGGTTTCTCCTTCGTCAATATGGGTCAGGCAGCCAGCATCGGATCGAGCTTGCCGGCGCGATCGAGCGCATGGATGTCGTCGCAGCCGCCGACATGTTCACCGTTGATGAAGATCTGCGGGAAGGTCGCGCGGCCATTCGCCTTGGCGATCATTTCCTGCCGCAACTCGGGCGAATAGGTGGCGTTATGCTCGACATAATCGACGCCCTTGGATTCGAGCAGGGATTTCGCACGGGCGCAATAGCCGCAGAATTCACGCGTATAGATGACGACGGATGCCATGATCCACTCCGGAAAAGCCTATATCGATTGTCATATAAGATGGCCGACGACCCTTGCAAAGGTCAAAACCGTGACATCGGCCGCACCTGCTTTCTTCAAAGCGCGCGAGGCCGCGGCAACCGTGGCGCCGGTGGTATAGACGTCGTCGACCAGAACGACGCGCCGCCCGAATATATAGGCAGCCCGATGCTCGGAGACGGCGAACGCACCACGCACATTGTCCTGCCGTGCCTTGGGCCCGAGGCCCACCTGCTGGGCGGTGCGTTTGACGCGCAGGAGTGTTGTGGCGAGCAGCGGTTTGCCCGAAAGGCGGGCGATGTGGCGAGCAAGCTCGGCAGCCTGATTGTATTTGCGCGCAAACAGCCGTGCCCGATGCAATGGCACCGGAATGATCGCATCGCAATCCGCAATCGTGCCATCGCTGGCGCGCAGCATCCAGCCGGCCATCATCGGCGCGAGATCGGTGCGATCGCGATATTTCAGGCTGAGAACGAGATCCCGCACGATGCCGTCATGAACGGCAGCAGAACGCAGGCGGTCGAAGACTGGCGGATCGGCAATCGCCTCTGCGCTGAGGATGCCAGCGCCAAGATCATGGGAGAACGGGCTGCCGAGTACTTCGCAATAGGGCCGCTCGATGAAGCGAATGCCCGACCAGCATGCCGGACAAAGGCCGCGATGGGCGCCAACGGAAACGCCGCAACCCGGACAGGCCGGCGGATAGACAAGGTCGGCGAGCGCCACCCAGGGTCTTTTCAGCCCGGCGCCCAGCATAGACAAGGTGATTTCGCGTCCCATCATCCCCATATGATTGAGACTAGCAATTCCAGGAAAAGTGTATAGCGGTTTTCCGTCCGGAATTGCGCAAGAGAAAACGCGCGTGCCCGGCACGCTCCGCCGAATTGATGATATCGCAGGAAACCACCATGGAAATCGTGTTCGATCAACCGCTGCTTTCGGCCCGCAAGCGCCGGGCACTAAGACAAGGTGACGCGAAAGCGGCTTTCCTGCTCGATATCGCCGCCAGCGAACTGGCGGAGCGGCTTACAGTGACCGAGCGCCATTTCGACGAAGCCGTCGAACTGCATGGCGCTACCGGCATCGCTGCGCGCCTAGCTCTGGCAACCGGCAAGATCGGTCATTTGAAAAGGATCGAAAACGAAATGGGCTTTGCCGCCCCCGGCGAAACCTTGATCGAGGCGCCGCCGGAGGAACTGCCGCTGGAGGCGGAATCGGTCAATCTCGTGCTTTCGCCACTCAGCCTGCATGTCACCAACGACACTCCCGGCGTCTTCATCCAGATCCGCCGGGCGCTGAAGGCCGACGGCCTTTTCCTGGCGGCGATCCCCGGCTCCGGAACCCTGCAGGAGTTGCGCGACGTGTTGCTCGCGACCGAGATCGAGCTGACGGGTGGCGCCAGCCCGCGGGTCATCCCCTTTGCCGATGTCCGCGATGTCGGCGGTCTGCTGCAGCGTGCCGGCTTTACCCTGCCCGTCATCGACGCCGAAAACTACACCGTGCGCTACGACAACCTCTTTGCCCTGATGCGCGACCTGCGTGCCATGGGCATGACCAATCCGCTTGTCGATCGCAGCCGCAAGCCGCTGACCCGCACCTTCTTCCTGCGCGCAGCCGAACTTTATGCCGAACGCTACTCCGATCCGGACGGGCGGATCAGGGCAACATTCTCGATCATCTATGTCTCAGGCTGGACGCCGCATGAGAGCCAGCAGAAGCCGCTGCGGCCTGGTTCGGCCAAGGCGCGTCTGGCCGATGCGCTCAAGGTCGAAGAGCACAAGCTGAAGCAATAGCCGGAGGTTTGCCAGCCGCGTCAGTTGTTCTGGGAGGCGGCGGAATTCTGGATCGTATTGGACAGAATATTGAATGTGCTTGAGAGGCTACCGCCAAAGGCACCGACACCACTGATGATTGCAGCCGACATCAAGGCGGCGATGAGGCCGTATTCGATGACCGTGGCACCGGTCTTGTCGGTGAAAATACGCCGAACGGAACGCATAGGCTCGAGGCTCCCAGCATTGGACAACAGATGAATCCGATGCTCGTCATGGCATCCGGCAGGCTATGCTCATGCACTATTGGCAGCCGCTATCGGCACCATAACCCTGGACGATGCAGACCGAACCCGGTTCCTGCTGCAGAACGCTGCGGCGGATCGTATAACGCTTGCCGTTTTCCGTCTGCGGGATCGAACCCGTCGTAATATTGTCAATATCCGGCGCGCTTGCAAGCACGCGCGACTTTGATTTGTCGGAGAGCATCGGCGTGAGAATAAGCGAAAGCGCGACCGCCGCCGTACCGAACAGCAAAGCGATATTCAACGCGCCCGTCCTGCGCGACGTGGAATAGGACTGCTCTTTTTCCTGAACAGCTTTCCAGAAATCGTCGTCCATTATGTCAAGCCTTCTTTAACGCACCCAACAACCGCTTGATTGAGAGAATTCAATGCCAGAAGGTCATAAACGATCCCTTAATATCCACATGCAAATTAATGAGACGTAAAGTTCTGGGACAGTTCGTGATTCGCACTATCGGCCTGATATTAAATGGCTAATTCCCGTTAACCATACTTGTGATGTGTCGTCTCTCGATGCACCAAATGTGCGCTGCAAAAACTCCAGAAGGTTCAAGCTTCGCATCAGGCGCCAGATCGCGCAGACAAGCACACGCTAAAGAACATATTGAGTACTTTCCACTCCAATAAATTGAGGTTGATATTTGCTCGCATTGACGCAATCTATCCGCGAGATATTGTCATCATAAGTTGCATCTGGGCTAATATATGGTGGGATTGTTTAAAGTCGTCGGCGGCCTCGTTATAGCCCTGGCGGTCGCGATGGCCGTCTGGATGGTTGCCGTCGGCGGCATAGGCGGCCTTGTCGCGGGGCTGGTCGTCATCCTTCTATATGGATTTTGTGGCGCCGTGATCTTTACGTTTGGCTTGATGCTCGAACATCTGGAGGTGATCCGCCGGGATTCAGCCAGACAATCGGAAATGCTGACGGAGCTGTTACGGAGAACACCGAAAACAGAGCCGTCTCACCGCGAGTCGATGGCACAAAGCCTCGATCAGCTCACCAAGTCGAACTTCCGTTTCAAAGACATCTGACCCGAAGGCGATTCTGGCCGGCCAAGTACCGAACCTGAGCGAGAGCGCCGTTAAAGCAGATCCTGCAGGAAGGGGATCAGCGGCTCGTCGGCCGGCGGCATGGGGTAATCACGCAGAGCCTGCGGCCGCACCCATTTGATCGCCTGTCCTTCCCGGCCATGCGGGATTCCTTCGTAACGCCGGCAGATATAAAGCGGCATCAGCAGATGGAAGGTCTCATAGGTGTGGCTGGCAAAGGTCAGGGGCGCAAGGCAGGCGATCTTCGTCTGGATGCCAAGCTCTTCTTGGAGTTCGCGCACCAGGGTCTCCTCCGGCGTTTCGCCGGCTTCCACCTTGCCGCCGGGAAATTCCCAGAGGCCGGCGAGCGATTTACCCTCAGGACGCTGCGCCAGCAGGATACGTCCATCCACATCGATGAGCGCACAGGCGGCAACGAGGACGATCTTTCGGCCAGTTTCGCTCATACATTCCCCGGCGGTTGCCAATAGCAATAACGATAGGCTTCGCGGAAGCCGAAGTGGACATAGAGCGCCAAAGCCGGCGCATTGTCGGCGCTGACCTGCAGCCAGGCGGTCTTGGCGCTGCGCATGCGGGCCCAGCGAAGCGCCGAAGTCAGGATCTCGGCTCCGAGGCCCTTGCGCCGATGCTGCGGCGAGACGGCAACCGACATGATGCCGGCAAGATCATTATCCTGTACGCAGAGCGTTGTCGCCACCGGTCCGGCATCATCATTTTCGATGACAAAGAGGCCCGATGGCGGCTTGATGCCGCTAACCACCTCGGCCAATGCCGGCTTCAGAGCCGGATCGGCCTCATCGACGATGAGGCTCGCATCGACAAAACGGCCGACATCGTGGCTCGGCAGATGATCCAGCATGTCGGGCAATTCAAGATCGACGAGATTGGCGGTCATGACGATCGTCTCGTCGAAGCACGTCCAGCCGTGCTCCCGCAAGAGCTCGATGAGCTTCCGCGAGGCGAGCGGCGTCTCGCGCACGACCATCGGCCTGCCATAGGCCTCGAACTTGCGCTGCGCCTTCGCCAGCCGGATTTCGAGATCGCGATGATCGGAGGGATCGAGCGGCACGACAGAATTCAGCCGCTTCGACGGATGACCCGCCGTTAGCCGGATCTGCCAGCTGCCATCATATTGCACCGACGAGGCGGGCCAGGCCCGGAAGCCGACGGCTTCCAGCCTGCGCACCAAGGGCAACTTGTTTATCGTGGACTGCGCATGCATCAGCTAGGTATCAGCTCCGGTAGTCGCCATTGATGGCAACATATTCCTTGGTGAGGTCGCAGGTCCAGACCGTCGCCCGACCATTGCCAAGGCCGAGATCGACCTTCACGGGAATATCCTGCTGCTTCATGACATTAGACGCAGCTTCTTCCGAATAGGAAGCATCACGCTCGCCGTTGACGGCGACGCGGACATCGCCGAACCAGATGGCGAGCTTGTCGCGATCCGCCATTTCGCCGGCCTTGCCGACCGCCATGACGACACGACCCCAATTGGCATCTTCACCGGCAGCCGCGGTCTTGACCAGCGGCGAATTGGCGATCGAAAGGGCGATGCGCTTGGCAGCCGCGTCGCTTTCAGCGCCGGTTACGGTGATTTCGAGCATCTTGGTCGCGCCTTCGCCGTCGCGCACGACCTGGATGGCGAGATCCTTCAGCAATTCGTTGAGCGCGGCGCGGAAGCCGGCAAGCTTTGGATCGTCGGCGCGGTCGATATGCGCCTGACCGTCAGCTGCGGCGGCACCCGTGGCAAACAGCATCAGAGTGTCCGAAGTCGACGTGTCGCTGTCGACCGTCATGGAATTGAAGCTCGGGCCGACGCCTTCGGACAGCAGCGTCTGCAAAGCTGAAGAGGAGATATCGGCATCGGTGACGACGAAGGAGAGCATCGTCGCCATGTCAGGGGCAATCATGCCAGCACCCTTGGCGATGCCGTTGATGGTCACCTTGACGCCGCCGATCTCGGCTGTGCGGGTCGCAACCTTCGGATAGGTATCCGTGGTCATGATCGCCTTGGCGGCCTCGAACCAGAAGTCGCTAACGGCATCCTTCGCCATCGTGTCGAGCACGCCGGCAAACTTGGTGGCGTCAAGCGGTTCGCCGATAACGCCTGTCGAGGCGAGATAGACTTCGTTCTCACTGCAGCCGACGGCCGCAGCCGCGGACTTGGCGGTCAATTCCGTCGCCTGGCGCCCCTTCAGGCCGGTGAAGGCATTGGCATTGCCGGAATTGACGACGACGGCGCGGGCGCTGCCGTGGGCCAGGTTCTTCCGGCAGAAATCGACCGGAGCCGAAGGGCATTTCGAGCGGGTGAAGACGCCGGCAACGGCCGCGGGCTTATCGAAGACCATCAGCAGGACGTCGGTCCGGTTCTTGTACTTGATGCCGGCGGATGCCGTGGTCATGCGCACGCCGCGAAGGGCGGGCATGGCAGTAAAGGTTTTAGGAGCGAGCGGAGAAACGGAACCGGACATGAGAGCCACCCTGATAGTGAAGGGCCCGGAAAAACCGGGCCCTGAATGATTCTATTCGCGACTACTTACTGCTGCGGCTGCGCGTCAGGCGCTGCTGCACCATCGGCAGGCGCAACGGCGTCATCGGCCGGTGCTGCGTCCTGCTGCTTCTGCGCATCGTCATAGGCCTTGCTGAGAGCCGGGTCGTTGATGACGACCTTGGTATCCTGCTTGGCCTGATTCAGGAGTTCAAGATACTTGTCGCGCATGACGAGCTGACGAACCTGGTCCTTGACCTGGTCGAACGGCGGAGGAGGAGCATTGCGCTTGTCTTCGACCTTGATGACGTGCCAGCCGAAATCGGTCTTGACCGGCGTCTTCGTGTAGGTTCCCACAGGAAGCGCGAAAGCCGCGTCCTCGAATTCCTTGACCATGCGGCCATGGCCGAAATAGCCGAGATCGCCGCCGTCGGCCTTGTTCGGGTCGGTCGACTTTTCCTTGGCGAGTGTGGCGAAATCCTTGCCGGCATCGAGTTCCTTGATGATCGCCTTGGCTTCATCCTCGGTCTTTACGAGGATGTGGCGGGCATGAACCTCTTCCTGTTTCGGCAGAGCTGCGACTTCCTTGTCGTAACGGGCCTTGACTTCGTCATCCTTGATGGAGTCGGCAACGTGAGCCTTGAAGTAGGCATTGTGCAGCTCGCGGTCGCGCAGATAGGCCATGTGGGCCTGGAAGTCCGGCGTCTGGTCGAGCTTCTCGGCGGCAGCCTTCTGCGACAGCAGCTTCACATCGACCGAGGCCGAAAGTGCTGCGACCTTCTTCTGGTCATCCGGAAGCTGGCCGAGCTGCGGATCGAGGTTGGCGATTGCCAGATCGAGTTCGGATTGATGGATTTCGACATCGCCGACCTTGGCGACAACGGGATCCTTGGCATCAGCCGCGAAGACCGGCCCGTGGAAGGTAAAGATTGTTGCGAAAGCAACCGCAGCAAGTTTGTTGTACTTCAACATAAAATAACCCTTCGGTGATCTCGACCGGCTCGACAGATGTGAATCCGGCGTGAAAAAGCCTTCAGCAGGAGAATGTGGCCTTTCTGTATCGGCCAAATCCCGTTGACATCAATCGACCCCCCTCTTATCTGTCACGCAACCTCGCGTCCAGAACAGTTTCCGGCCGTTTTATGCTATACTCCCGTTTTTTTCGGGAAGGGATCAAGCAGGAAACGGCCGGATGAAATCTCAGAAAGGACCAGTCACATGGTCAGCCTAGGTGGAATTGCCCGCAAGTTGTTCGGCTCGTCCAACGACCGCCGGGTCAAATCGTTCCAGCCGCAAGTAGCTGCAATCAATGCGCTCGAGCAGCAGATGCGCGCGCTGTCCGATGAAGCTCTGGCCGCCAAGACGGTTGAGTTCCGCCAGCAGCTCGCGGACGGCAAGACGCTGGATGATATCCTCGTGCCGGCCTTTGCGGTTGCTCGTGAAGCGTCACGCCGTGTTCTCGGCATGCGACCTTTTGACGTGCAGCTCATCGGCGGCATGATCCTTCATTCCAATGCCATCGCCGAAATGAAGACCGGTGAAGGTAAAACTCTGGTTGCGACCCTGCCGGTCTATCTGAACGCGCTGGCCGGCAAGGGCGTGCATGTCGTTACCGTCAACGATTACCTGGCGCAGCGCGACAGCGGCACCATGGGCCGCCTGTACAGCTTCCTCGGCCTGACGACGGGCGTCATCGTCCATGGCCTGTCGGATGAACAGCGCCATGACGCCTATGCCTGCGACATCACCTACGCCACCAACAACGAGCTCGGCTTCGACTATCTGCGCGACAACATGAAATATGAGCGCGCCCAGATGGTTCAGCGCGGCCACAGCTTCGCGATCGTCGACGAAGTGGACTCGATCCTCGTCGACGAGGCGCGCACGCCGCTGATCATCTCCGGTCCGCTCGACGACCGCTCCGATCTTTATATCACCATCGACGCCTTCATTCCCCGCCTGGCGAAGGAAGACTACGAAATCGATGAAAAGCAGCGCTCGGCCAACTTCTCCGAAGACGGCACCGAGAAGCTGGAAAACATGCTGCGCGAAGCTGGCCTCTTGAAGGGTGAATCGCTCTACGACGTCGAGAATGTCGCGATCGTCCACCACATCAACAACGCGCTCAAGGCGCACAAGCTGTTCCAGCGCGACAAGGACTATATCGTCCGCAACGGCGAAGTCGTCATCATCGACGAATTCACCGGCCGCATGATGCCGGGCCGCCGCTATTCGGACGGTCAGCACCAGGCACTGGAAGCCAAGGAACACGTGCAGATCCAGCCGGAAAACCAGACGCTGGCGCAGATCACCTTCCAGAACTACTTCCGCATGTACGAAAAGCTCGCCGGCATGACCGGTACGGCATCGACGGAAGCAGAGGAATTCGGCAACATCTACGGCCTAGACGTGATCGAGGTGCCGACCAACCTGCCGATCCAGCGTATCGATGAGGACGACGAGGTCTATCGTACGCATGCCGAGAAGTATAACGCCATCATCAACGAGATTCTCGACGCCCACAAGCGCGGCCAGCCCGTGCTGGTCGGCACGACGTCGATCGAGAAGTCCGAACTTCTTGCCGACCTCATGCGCAAGCGCGGCTTCAGCAACTTCCAGGTTCTGAATGCGCGCTACCATGAGCAGGAAGCCTACATCGTCGCCCAGGCCGGCGTTCCCGGCGCGGTGACGATCGCCACCAACATGGCCGGCCGCGGCACCGACATCCAGCTCGGCGGCAATCTGGAAATGCGGGTCGAACGCGACCTGCACGAGATGGAGCCGGGTCCGGAACGCGACGCGGCCATTGCCGGCATCGCCGAGGAGATCAAGGAACTCAAGCAGAAATCGATCGCTGCCGGCGGCCTCTACGTCATCGCCTCCGAGCGCCATGAAAGCCGCCGTATCGACAACCAGCTGCGTGGCCGCTCCGGCCGCCAGGGCGACCCGGGCCGTTCGAAATTCTACCTGTCGCTCCAGGACGACCTGATGCGCATCTTCGGCTCCGACCGCATGGACGGCATGCTGCAGAAGCTCGGCCTCAAGGAAGGCGAAGCGATCGTCCACCCCTGGATCAACAAAGCGGTTGAACGCGCCCAGAAGAAAGTCGAGGCCCGCAACTTCGACATCCGCAAGAACGTTCTGAAGTACGACGATGTGCTGAACGATCAACGCAAGGTCATCTTCGACCAGCGCGTCGAGCTGATGGAATCGAAGGACCTCTCCGAATTCGTCGGCGACATGCGCCACGACGTCATTGAGGATCTTGTCGCCAGACATATTCCAGAGCGCGCCTATGCCGAACAGTGGGATGCCGACGGCCTGAAGACGGCTGTCGCCAACTTCTTCGATCTCGACATGCCCGTGCATGACTGGGTCAAGGAAGAAGGCATCGCCGAAGACGATATCCGCGCCCGCCTGACGGAAGCCGCCGAGAAGGCTGCGGCCGAAAAGGCCGAACGCTTCGGCCCCGAGATCATGACCTATGTCGAGCGCTCCATCGTGCTGCAGACACTGGACAATCTCTGGCGCGAGCACATCGTCAACCTCGATCATCTGCGCTCGGTCATCGGCTTCCGCGGCTACGCGCAACGCGATCCGCTGCAGGAATACAAGGCCGAGGCTTTCGAGCTGTTTCAGGCGCTATTGAACAATCTGCGCCAGGCCGTGACCGCGCAGCTTTCGCGTGTCGAACTGGTGCAGCAGCCGGCCGAGCCGGAAACACCGCCGATGCAGGCCCGTCATATCGACGCGACAACTGGCGAGGACGAATTTTCGCCGCTCGCTCTCGCCAGCGAAAACTTCATTTCTCCGGAAAACCGCGACCCGCGCAACCCGGCCACCTGGGGTCGCGTCGGCCGCAACGAGGCCTGCCCCTGCGGCTCCGGCAAGAAGTACAAGCACTGCCACGGCGCCTTCGAAAGCAGCGAAGTCGTCTGAGGTCTTCGACCCGATGCCAACTGAACGAAATGCCGCCTCCGGGCGGCATTTTTTGTTTACACTACGTTGAAGCTGAGCAGCGATCGAAACTCCAAGCACCCTCAAACGGCGGTATGCGGATCTTCGCTGTAGAGATGGACCGGATAGCCAGGCCCGATAACGTCAAGCGCGCGATCGAACCATGCGGTGAGCGCCGGATAGTCGTCGAGAGCGAAACCACAATCCGCCGCCCTGTGGGCATAGGCGTAAACCGCTATATCGGCGATCGAAAACACCTCGCCTGCCAGAAAGGGCGTGGTCTTCAGCCCGCGCTCCAATGCGGCGAGAGCGCGAAGGCCACCCGCGCGCTTGGCTTCGACCATAGCCGGATTGAGCTCCAGCCGTCCCGTCAATGTCCAGAAGCGCAGCGTGCCGATGACCGGCTCGACATGATACTGCTCGAAGAACAGCCATTGCATGACCTTAGCGCGCTGATAGCGGTCCTCCGGGAGAAATCGCGTACCATCGGCGACGTAGGTGAGGATAGCGTTCGATTCTGCGATCGTGCGCCCGTCCTCCAGCTCGAGAACGGGGATGCCGCCTGCCGGATTGAGATCGAGAAAGGCATCCGTGCGCCCCTCGCCTTCGAAGATCGATACCAGGTGAGTCTGATACGGAATATCGAGCAACCCGAACAGAACCCTGGCCTTCCAGCCGTTCTGCGACGGCAAATAATCGTAAAGCTTGAGCACGGCAACCTCCTCCAGCAGCCCACCGACTCTGCATCGCTGCTGCGGCCTTTGCCACCCGTTTCCTGCGTCGCTTTCACCCCCGGCCTGCCGCCGACCTGTCGCATCCAACAGTTGCTTTCCGGCAAGATCAATAAACAACCCTTCGCATCTGAAACGTCACTTTTAGGTATTGAAAGAACCGATTCTTAACTCTCCTCTGCCAAGACTAGCGCGAGTTTGGGATCATACTTAAAGTATTGCGTATCGATCATGGCGGTCTTTCAAACAGCGGAAAGAATGTTGCCGTCCGCATTGCGGGCCGCGCTATCGCCGTATCTGCGTAAAGTCGCCACCCTGCTCAACGGCCAGGATGAAAAGGCCGTCTCGCAGCGCATGGCGCTGATCGCCTTCTCGATCCGCGTCGCAGGTGCAGCTCTCGCCTTCCTCTCACAGATCATTCTTGCCCGCCTGATGGGACGGTTCGAATACGGCATCTTCGTCTTTGTCTGGGTGCTGATGATCCTGTTCGGCAATCTCGCCTGCCTCGGCTTTCCGACCGCCATCATCCGCTTCCTGCCGCAATATGACGCCAGCGGCAATCACGATGCCATTCGCGGCCTGAACGCCACCGCACGCCTGTTCGTGGTTGCCGTCTCGGGCATGTTGGCGCTGATCGGTGCGCTGCTGCTCTTTGCCTTCCGCGGCATGGTCGAGCACTATTATGTCATGCCGATCTTCCTCGGCCTGATTGCCGTGCCGATGATTTCGCTGGGAGACGTTCTGGACGGCACGGCGCGCGCCAAGCATTGGCCGATCATGGCCTTGAGCCCGACCTTCCTCATCCGCCCGACCCTGATATTGCTGTTCATGGTGGCCGCCATCCTCGCCGGCGCGCCGCGCGATGCCGTCACCGCCATGACCGCCGCGCTCGCCGGCGCCTTCACCAGCGTCCTGCTACAGTGTCTCGCGGTGACGCTCCGTCTGCGCCGCCATTATCCAGGCGGCCCGAAAGCCATCGAATTCAGCGCCTGGACGGCGGTCGCCCTGCCGATCTTCCTGGTCGAAGGCGTGGGCTACCTGCTGACCAATTCCGACGTCATCGTTGTCGGCATTTTCCTCGATCCGGATGAAGTCGCCGTCTATTTCGCCGCCGCCAAGACGATGGCGCTGGTGCTCTTTGTCTCCTTTGCCGTCAGGGCAGCCATCGGGCCGCGTTTCGCCGCTATTCTGGCCGAAGGCGATCGAAGCAAGCTTGCAGCGTTTGCGACCGAAGCGACGCGTTGGTCCTTCTTTCCAGCACTTGCCCTCGGTCTCGTGGTGCTGGCGGCGGGGCAACTCCTGCTCTCGCTGTTCGGCGCCGCCTTCATCGAGGGCCAGATCGTGATGGCGATCCTGCTTGCCGGCATTCTCGCAAGAGCGCTTGTTGGCCCCGCGGAAGTGTTGTTGACCATGGCTGACAAGCAAATGCTCTGTGTCTACCTCTATGCCGTGGCGCTCGTTGCCAATGTCGGCCTGAACATCGCGCTCATCCCGCATCTCGGCATCGAAGGCGCTGCTATCGCCGGCGCGGCCGCCATGGCGATCGAAGCCCTGCTCCTGCATATCGCCGTCCGCCGTGCGCTCGGCATCACTCTATTCGCCCTCATCCGCCGCCCTGCGGCGCCACCGGCAACGAGGGCTTTCTGATCATGGCACGTCCTCCCTACACCGAAACCACCGATAGCCAAGTGAACGCCCTCACGCATACGCTCGCAGCGCTGCACTTCGAAACGCCGAAGGCCGAGGCCCGCGTCGAGATCGGCCGCGCCGGCCGCGAACTGTGCCTCTATCCCGGCAAGCTCGGCTACGAGCTGCAGGACGAGCTGGACTTCTTGTCCAACCGCGCCATGGAGCCGAATGTCTTCTTTTCCGGCCGCTTCCTCGCGCCCGCCATGCCTCGCCTCGAGGACCGGCAGGTGCGGTTGGCGCTGATGCGCGACAATAACAGCACGCGCAGCCGCATGCGTCTGCTGATGCCCTTTACCGTCGACAAGCCGGGCTTTGCGATCGGCCCGTCGATCGTCCGCGTCTGGTCGAATTCCTTCGGCCCGCTCGGCACGCCGCTCCTCGACGCCGAGGATGCCGGCGAGACGCTCGACAATCTCCTCGAAGCGCTGGCCCGGCCGGAATTGCACCTGCCAACAACGCTCGTGCTGCCGGATGTGCGCCTGAACGGTCACTTCGTGCAGATGGCCAAGGTCATTGCCATCGGCCGGAACCTGCCGATCGCCGTCGCCAATCCGTTCCAACGCCCGATGCTTCAGAGCAGCGACGACGCGCTCACCTATCTCAAGCGGACAATCTCCAACAGCCATTTGCGCGAAATGCGCCGGCAATGGCGGCTTTTGGAAAATCAGGGCGAGGTCGGCTACAACGTCGCCCGCCAACCCCGCGACATTCATCTCCGCATGGAAGAGTTCCTGGCGCTGGAAGCAAGCGGCTGGAAGGGCAAGAAGCGCTCGGCGCTCGTCACTGACCGCCACCATGCCGCCTTCGCCCGCGAGGCGATTTCCAATCTTGCAGCCATCGATGCCGTGCGCATTCACACCATTGATCTCAATGGCAAGGCCGTCGCCTCGATGATCGTGCTGATCATGGGTGGCGAGGCCTATACATGGAAGACGGCATTCGACGAGGCCTATGCCCGCTATTCGCCTGGCAAGCTACTGATGGGCGAGTTGACGGAATGGCATCTCGACGACGCCAACGTCGTCCGCTCCGATTCCTGCGCCGTCCCGGATCATCCGATCATGAGCCGCTTCTGGCACGAACGTGAGGAGATGGGCACGCTCATCATCGGGCTGACGCCGAACGGCGACCGTGATGTCCGTCAGGTGACCACGCAGCTGCATATGTATCGCAGCACCCGCAACATGGCGAAGCTGCTGCGCGAAAAGATCCTGTCGCTTACGAAGCGTTAGCTTCCGCAATTGCCCGCTCGCGCAGAAAGCGACGGATGACCTTGCCCGACGTCGTCAGCGGCAGGGCGTCGACGAATTCGATCTCGCGCGGATATTCGTGCATCGAAAGCCGGGTCTTCACCCATTCGCGAATTTCGACCGCCAGCGCCTCGCTCGGCTCGCGACCGGGCACGAGAACGACATAGGCCTTGACGATTTCCGTTCGCACCGCATCCGGCTTGCCGACGGCGGCGGCAAGCTGCACGGCCGGATGGCCGCCAAGGCAATCCTCGATCTCGCTCGGGCCGATGCGATAGCCGGACGAGGTGATGACATCGTCGTCGCGGCCGACGAAGGAAATATAGCCATCCGCATCCTGCCGGCCGATATCGCCTGTCAGCAGCCAGTCATTGGCGAATTTGGCCTCAGTCGCCGCCTCGTTCTGCCAGTAGCCGAGAAACATCACCGGATCGGGGCGCTTGATCGCGATCTGCCCCGTTTCGCCCACCGTAACCTCGATGCCATCGGCATCGACGATCGCGACCCGATGACCGGGCGCCGGCTTGCCCGTCGACCCGCCGCGGCTGACGCCGAAGGCCTCGCTGGAAGAAAGCACGAAATTGCACTCCGTCTGGCCGAAGAATTCGTTGACGCTGACGTCGAGCGCGGAGCGCGCCCATTCGAAGGTTTCGCGGCCGAGCGCCTCGCCGGCCGAACCGATGGTGCGCAGCTTCAGATCGTAACGCGTCCGCGGATTGTCGACGGCCTTCAGCAGCCGCAGCGCCGTCGGCGGGATGAAGGCGTTGCGCACCTCCATCTCGGCCATGATGCGGAAGGCCATATGCGGATCGAATTTTTGCGCTGGCGAGGAAACGACGGGAACGCCGAGCATCAGGCTCGGCAGCAGAGCATTCAGGAGACCGCCGGCCCAGGCCCAGTCCGACGGCGTCCAGAGCCGGTCACCTGCTTGCGGGAATCCTTCATGGGCGAACTGCATGCCGGGAATATGCCCCGGCAGCACGCGATGACCGTGCAGCGCGCCCTTGGGCGGCCCCGTCGTGCCCGAAGTGAAGATCATCAGGGCCGGATCATCAGGGCCGGTATCGGCGACCTCGAATAGCGGCGGATGTGCCGCCACCAGATCGGCAAAACCCGCAACACCCTCTTCGCCGCCATCGATGCTGATCACCTGCGCCAACTCCGGCAATCGGTGCCGGATCGGGCGCAGCCGCTCGAGGCCAAAACGGTTCGTGACGATGGCCGATGCCCCGGCTGCCTTCAGCCGGTATTCCAGCGCTTCGGCACCGAACAACAAGGCCAGCGGCAGCGCTATCGCGCCCATCTTGTAGATCGCAACATGCGCCACGACCGTCTCGAAACTCTGCGGCAGCAGCAGCGCCACCCGATCTCCCGCCTGCACGCCGAGCGCGACAAGCGCGTTGGCGAAAGCGGCGGAGCGATCGCGCAACTCGCCATAGCTCATGGAAAAGTGATTGCCGTCCGGATTGAAATGTTGAAGGCAGATGCGATCCGGCTCATGCTCGGCCCAGGCATCGCAAACAGCATGTCCCATGTTGAATTTCGCCGGAATCTCCCAACGAAAGTCGCGATAGAGGGCTTCATAAGTATCACGCGGGGGCAATTTCATGCGCAGTTCCAGAAAATGGTGCGGTGCAGCTAACACCTGTCGCCCCTGGGGTTCAAGGAAACATTTGAAGTTGCCGTCTTCCCCCGGACGCGAATCGCCTTATTTATTGAGGAGTACTTCGAAGCTCTTCACGAATTCATGCGTCGACCGGCGGCGACTTTGCCCGCCGATTTGCTTTTCGCGACGCACCCATCCCATCGCCCTTCTGACGGTGGGCCTCCTTGTAGCGAATGATCGAATGGACGGAGAATAGTGATGGAATACGTAAAGCTCGGCAGGACCGGTCTTGAAGTCTCACGCATCTGCCTGGGTTGCATGACCTATGGCGATCCCAACAAGGGCACGCATGCCTGGTCATTGAAGGAGGAGGACAGCCGTCCGCTGCTGCGCCAGGCGATCGAGGCCGGCATCAACTTCCTCGATACGGCCAACACCTATTCCAACGGTTCCTCGGAAGAGATCGTCGGCCGCGCCATCAAGGATTTCGCCCGCCGCGACGACATCGTGCTTGCCACCAAGGTCTTCAATCGCATGCGCCCCGGCCCGAACGGCGCCGGCCTGTCGCGCAAGGCGATCTTCGACGAGATCGACAACAGCCTGCGCCGCCTCGGCACCGACTATGTCGACCTCTACCAGATCCATCGCTGGGACTACACGACACCGATCGAGGAAACGCTGGAAGCGCTGCATGATGTCGTCAAGGCCGGCAAGGCCCGCTATATCGGCGCCTCCTCCATGTATGCCTGGCAATTCGCCAAGGCGATCTATACCTCGCGCCTGAACGGCTGGACCGAGTTCGTCAGCATGCAGGACCATCTGAACCTGCTCTACCGCGAGGAAGAGCGCGAAATGCTGCCCTTCTGCGAGGACCAGAAGATCGCCGTCATTCCCTGGAGCCCGCTTGCCCGCGGCCGCCTGACCCGCGACTGGGACGAAGCCACGGCCCGCACCCAATCCGACGAATTCGGCAAGACGCTTTATACCCAGGCGCTCGAATCCGACCGCAAGATCGTCGATGCCGTTGGCACCATCGCCAAGGCCCGCGGCATCCCGCGCGCGCAGGTCGCAACGGCCTGGATCCTGCAGAAGAGCGCCGTCACCGCCCCGATCGTCGGCGCCTCCAAACCCGGCCACATCGCCGATGCGGTCGCCTCCCTGGAAGTCAAGTTGACGCCGGAGGAAATCGCGGCGTTGGAGAGCCCTTATGTTCCGCATGGGGTTGCCGGGTTCAAGTGATCGGGGATTTTTAGAGCTGGTCAGGCGCGTTCATCGCTGTTGCAACAGATGTGCCTGGCCCCTCACCCCAGCCCTCTCCCCGCCCATGCGGGGAGAGGGGGTTATCGCGTTCAATGACTCTCTTCTGAGCCAATCGAAAGAACCGGGGACAGAGCCGCAGATTCTAGGCCGTCCCCTCTCCCCGCAAGCGGGGAGAGGGTTAGGGTGAGGGGCAATCCAACCCTCTGAAGCCGATTGACCCCGCGGCAAATCGCGCAAAAGTGACTTCACGAACAGGTCATAGTTGAGGCTTAACAGATCGAGGTTCCCAGCCCGAGGATGACAGCCCATGATCACAGTTCCCTTCGAAGCGCGGCGATTTCAATCGACCGCGGCCTATTACCTACGCTATCGCATCCCCTATCCGGACAGGCTGATTACCCGTGTCGCTGAACGCAGTGGTCTCAAGCCCGGCGATCATGTGCTTGACCTCGGCTGCGGCCCTGGCCAGCTCGGCATCGCCTTCGCCCGGCTGCAGCGTGCGGCCGTCACCGCCATGGACCCCGAGCCGGAAATGCTCGCCGAAGTCGAGATCGGTGCGAAGCAGGCGGGCGTCGATATCAACATACGACAGGGCTCCTCCTACGATCTCGGTCCCGATATCGGCAGGCTGCACCTCTGCGTCATGGGCCGCTCCTTCCACTGGATGGATAGGCCGGCAACACTTGAGGCGCTTGACAGGCTGATCGAGCCGGGCGGCGCCGTCGTCCTCTTCCACGATAAGGGCGTCCTGTCGGAGCCGAATTGGCGCGGCATCCTTGAGCCGCTGATGGAGACCTATTCGCCGGAGCGCAGCGCGGAACGGCAGATGCGCAGGAGCAAGGAATGGGCGCCACATGAAGCCATGCTGCTCGCCTCGCCCTTCCGCAATCTGGAACGCATCGGCATCGTCTCGGAATATACGCGGGATATCGAGGAGATCATCGGCCGCATCTTCTCGATGTCGTCGACCTCGCCACAGGCGCTGGGCGACAAGGCGGCCGATTTCGAAGCGGCTCTGCGTGCGGAGCTGCTTGCGGCCGCACCCGATGGCAAATTCAAGGAGATCGTCGAGGCGAACGGGCTGCTCGCCTTCCGCGACTAAGATAGCCGGCAACTGAGATGGAGCGGCCGGGAAACTACCCGGCCGATTCAGGTTTAAGCCTCGCTACTTTCCGGCAGCGGCGACAGCTCCTGCCTAGTCGCCGACAAAAACTCCTGCGACAGCTCCGCATTGTCCATCGCCCGCGCCAGAATGACGGCGCCGACCATGGCAGAAAGGCTGGCAAAAGCCTTGCGGCGGCGATCCTCCGGCGTTTCGCCGGGAACGATCTCTTCAAGCACTTCGACCAGCCCCATCAACCCACCGGTGAAGGTTGACTGCATCTCCGGTCCATGACGGCTGACCTCCTGCGTCAGCGCCGCAAAGACACAGCCGGTCGCATGCTCGACCACGTTGCGATGCGAGAGATAATGGGCGAGCAGTGCTTCCAGCGGCTGATCGGGCGAGCTTGCGGCCACCTGCTTCCAGCGCTCCAGCGAGCGCGCCACCAGCGCCTTGCTCGCCTCGCAGGCAAGCTCGTCCTTCGAATCGAAATGGCCGTAGAAGCCGCCGTGCGTCAGCCCGGCCGCCTTCATGATGTCGGCGACGCCGATGCCGTCAAAACCCTTCTCGCGAAAGAGCTCCCCCGCCACGGCAAGGATCTTCTCGCGATTCTCGGCGAATTTTTCCCGGCTCACTCTCATCAAAAAACTCCATCAGAGCATCAATAAATCTGTATTGACAATTTATATGATGACCATCATCAATACGCAACAAATATGATAACAATCATGTAAATGCCTTTACACAAACGTTCAAGCCGGGAGAACGGCGGGGCGCTATAAGCGGACAGGATACCCCAGACCGTCCGCGATCGAGCGCTGCCAAGCCCTCCCGATCCAGACGCCAAGACACGCAACTTTATCGGAACGCACCTCATGGTTTCCACTGTTCTTGCTTCGACGCTCGCCCGGCGCAACATTCACTACGGATGGGTCGTCGTCGGCGCCACTTTCCTCACCATGCTCGTCACGGCCGGCGCCATGGGTGCGCCCGGCGTGCTCATCAAGCCGCTGGAGGACGAGTTCGGCTGGAGCACCTCCTCCATTTCGTCAGCGCTTGCCGTCCGCCTGCTGCTGTTTGGCCTGATGGGGCCCTTCGCCGCCGCCTTCATGAACCATTTCGGCGTGCGCACGGTCATCGTCTTCGCGCTGGCGACCATCGGCGTCGGCTTCATCGGCTCGCTTTTCATGACGCAAGTCTGGCAGCTGCTGCTCTGCTGGGGCATCATCATCGGCTTCGGCACTGGCCTCACCGCCATGGTGCTGGCCGCAACCGTCTCGACGCGCTGGTTCACCAAGCATCGCGGCCTCGTCATCGGCATGCTCTCGGCAAGCTCGGCCACCGGACAGCTCGTCTTCCTGCCGCTGATGGCGGAGCTGACGACGCGCTATGGCTGGCGCACCACCGTACTCTTCGTTTGCGGCATGATCGTCGTCGCCGCCTTCGTCGTGCTGCTCCTGATGCGTGACCGGCCCTCGGACCTCAATTTGCCGCTGGTCGGCGAGATCCACATCACCCCGCCGCCCGCCGCCACCAAGGACCTGAAGGCCGCCCTTGCTTCGCCGATCGCCATTCTGCGGGAGGTCTCCACCACTTCGACCTTCTGGATCCTCTTTGCCACCTTCTTCATCTGCGGCCTGTCGACCAACGGCCTGATCCAGACGCATTTCGTCACGCTTTGCGGCGATTTCGGCATCGTGCCGGTAGCCGCCGCCAGCGTGCTCGCCGTCATGGGCATCTTCGATTTCTTCGGCACGATCGGCTCCGGCTGGCTCTCCGACCGTTTCGACAATCGCTGGCTGCTCTTCTGGTATTACGGCCTGCGCGGCCTGTCGCTGGTCTACCTGCCCTTCAGCGATTTCACCTTCTACGGCCTGTCGATCTTCGCCGTCTTCTACGGCCTCGACTGGATCGCCACCGTGCCGCCGACCGTCAAGATCGCCGCCGACCGCTTCGGTCGCGAAAAGGCCGGCCTCGTCTTCGGCTGGGTCTTCGCCGGCCACCAGCTGGGCGCCGCCACCGCCGCCTATGGCGCCGGCCTCACCCGCACGGAGCTGAACACTTACCTCCCCGCCTTCTTCGTCGCCGGCGCCTTCTGCCTCCTCGCCGCGATTCTCGCGATCACCCTGCAAAAGTCCGGCTCCACCACCAAAGGCCCGGCCATGGCTCACTGAGCATCCCACGGCAAAAAGCCCATGGCGCCCACCCGCGCCATGGGCCAAACCGCAACCCTGCGGAAACACTCGCAATATCTGCCATCCCCGGCTTGCGCGCCCCGCCGATCACATGCTAGACAGCCGCCTCGTCATGATCCGTTGCCCCATTGGCGGAATTGGTAGACGCGCTCGACTCAAAATCGAGTTTCGAAAGAAGTGCTGGTTCGACTCCGGCATGGGGCACCACTTTTCGACGTTACAGCTCTACAATGAGATGAATAGCGAGGATAATATCCTCTACAAATGAGATTGTGGCCTCCAAGTCGGTGGTGTCTATTGGCCAACGGCTGTTAGGATATGTTGGGTCAAGATCTGCTTCATGCGCGATCTTATTTCTCCTATCGACGATCAGAGTAATACGATCTTTAACGCTTTTGGCGTCACTGCTAACCAGTGCTGCTACTTGCTCCCAAAGTTTGCTTTCGGTAACAAGCCTTATCGCGTCGGCAATTTTGTCAGGTTGCTGAAAGGAGAGATAACTGTGTTGCTCGCGAATATCACTTTCTATATTTGAGCGACTTACAGTGGGCGAGGTAGCGAAAACGATACAACTCATACCCAATCGAAAACGATTGAAAGCTGGAGTTGGCGCCCGTAGCCCATCAAAAGTTTCCATCATGCCAATTCGCGCTACCTCATGAATATAATGATCGACAGCGCTCACACACATAACATGGCATGCACGTAGCAAGTCAGACACGTCCAGCGCGGCAGTTGTCTGCTTTTTAAGCGAATTATGGAGTCCGACTAGTGCTTTGACACGCGTAATATTGGCATAAAATTGATCAAGTGCGGTTTGCATTATCAATAGTTTACAAGCGCAATAACTCTGTCAGCCGCTTCCGAGAACAGTTTATCGAACTGCTCCATAGACCTCTTAGTTCGTTCGAGAACAATCCCTGTTTGTTCCAACTGCTCGTCGGTCAAGGCAAAAACAGGCGCGCTATGTTTTTGAGACTGAGCAATCAGACCATTAAAATCCGACATTTGTAACAGAGGTTCGCCTACCTTTAAGCCGGCCTTAGCATATGCTTCCACAGGAAGAAGCATGTCCTTTTCGCGAAGAACAGGGATTAGCACTTCGACCACTTTTTTCTCGATATCATCGATCCATTTTTGGAAAGCGGTCGACGGCGTGTTGCCACTGCGCAGTCTATATTTTTGAATTATTGTTCCCAGGAATTTTGGAGAAACATGAGGAAGCGGATACGTCGCATCTTGAAGCACTCTTGTGTTCAGAGCTTTGACAAGCCAATCCTTCCACTTTGGCAAAACTGCAGCGAGTGAATCGGTTGCCATAACCGAAAAATAATCGGGCGCCATAGGAACAAGAAAGAAATTACTTGTTGTAAGAAGATTTTGATTAATTGGGCCCAAGCTTGGTGACATATCAACAAGTATTAAGTCGACGCCGTAATGTTTTGCAGTAATCTGAAATAAATGCGACATCGCACCAGGAAGATTTTGCAATGTCGGAAGAGAGCCGCTCAATTCCTGAGCGATACCGAGTGTTGTCTCATATTCCGCAAGTCCGATGTGTCCCGGTAACAATAACAGATTGGGCTCGTTTGGCAGCGATTCACAGATTACGGGTGCCAATGGAATTGGCTTTGACTCGAATGCGGGTGCGAGCCCAGCTCGAATATTGCGTATACCCGGCTGATCATAAATTTTCGAAATTTCATCAGCCCCTGTAAAACCTAAAAACATTCCCGTTAAATTACACTGGGGATCACAGTCCACTAACAGGACCTTCTTTCCTTTTTGCGCAAGCTTATAGCCAAGATTAAACGCGGTAGTTGTTTTGCTCACACCGCCTTTATGGTTGAATAACGCTATCTGTGTCGCCATTCCGTTTCTATGATCCCCACTCGGTTCAGACTCTCTAGTTGATATACCAACCAGTAAATATCGCAAAGAGGGTAATATTATTCCTCCGTTTGCTTGGGTAGCGAGGTGGCGGCTATGAGGATAGCTTCCCCGCATTTATTGATAGTGGCATATCGCGACCAAAGCGTTGGGCGATCTTCCTTCACTTCAAACCCTCATAACTAAGATCTCCCTTCAACAGCCCCACCATCACGAAAAATTTTGCCTTTCCGCCACTTCCGTCAGCCCCCGACCATTTACAGCCATAATCCTGCCCCCTAAAGGTTTGCAACGCAGCAAAAAGGGGGCCTTCATGCTTCGTAAACTTTACGACTGGACCATGTCGCTCGCCGGCCGCAAATCGGCCGAAATCTGGTTGGCCGTGATCGCTTTCGTCGAAAGCTCCATCTTTCTCGTGCCGGCTGACGTCCTGTTCCTGCCGATGTCGCTTGCCAAGCCCGAGCGTGCCTGGCGCTATGCGCTGACGGCGACGGTTGCCTCCGTGCTTGGCGGCATTGCCGGCTGGGCGCTCGGCTACTACGCCTTCGAGACCATCGCCAAGCCGATCCTCGAATTCTACGGCAAGCTCGACGCCTTCAACCAGATGAGCGCCGGCATCACCTATGAATGGGTACTGCTGCTGCTGGTCACATCGGGGCTGGCGCATCTGCCGCCGATCAAGGTGGTGACGATCCTCTCCGGCGTCGCCCATATCGATCTCGGCCTGTTCATCATCTCGGCCATCGTCGCCCGCGGCGCGCGCTTCTTCTTCCTGGCCTTCCTCTTGCGCCGCTATGGCGAGTCCATCCGCCACTTCATCGAAAAGCGTCTGGGCCAGATCACCATGGCGGTTGCCGCCATTCTGATTGCTCTCTACGCCGTCTTCCATTTTGCCCTGGCGAGCTGATCCAAGGAGCCTTCAACGCATGTCCACGACTTCGCCCTCCTCCCGCGCCGGCCTCGGCTATGGCGCATTGCTGACGATCGGCATGATCGTCGTCATCGGCTCGGCGCTCGGCTTCCAATATATCGGCGGCTACATCCCCTGCGCGCTCTGCCTGGAGCAGCGCCAGCCCTATTATTACGGCATCCCGGTCGCCATCATCGCGGTGCTCACGGCAGTTGCCGGCCTGCCCTCCTGGATCACCCGCGGGCTGCTGATCATCGCCGGCCTGATGATGGTGGTCGGCGGCGGCATCGGTGTCTATCACGCCGGCGTCGAATGGCATTTCTGGGAAGGCCCGACCACCTGCTCGACGACGGCAAGCAGCGTCACGCAGAATGCCGGCGACCTGCTCGGCCAGCTGAATACCATCAAAGGCCCCTCCTGCACGGAAGCAGCGCTACGCGTCCTCGGCCTGTCGATGGCCGGCTGGAATGTGATTGCCAGCGTCATCCTGGCGGCTATTGCTTTTGTTGGGGCGAAGAAGGCTGCGTGATTGAACTGAAGCCGTCAGGCGAACGATCGATTGTCGTCGCCGCGTGCCTGGCCCCTCACCCCAACCCTCTCCCCGCACATGCAGGGAGAGGGAGCTCTACAATGCCCAACGCCGCTTCTGTTCATGTTGTGAGGCCGATTATCTTGCACTGTTGTCCCCTCGCCCCGCTTGCGGGGAGAGGGCTAGGGTGAGGGGCCGTGCACATAGGCGCGGCAAAGCGAAGCTCGCCCGACTTTCCCGGAAAATCAATTCTACGGCTGCAGTTCGGAATCCCAGTAGAGATAGTCGAGCCAGCTGTCGTGCAGGTAGTTCGGCGGGAAGAGCCGGCCGTTATTGTGCAGGTCCTGCACGGTCGGCTGGTATGGCTTCTGCGCCGGGAACATGCCGGCCTGCTTCGGCAGCTTGCTGCCCTTGCGCAGGTTGCACGGCGAACAGGCTGCGACCACGTTCTCCCAGGTCGTCTCGCCGCCATGGGCGCGCGGGATGACGTGGTCGAAGGTCAGGTCGTCATGGGAACCACAATACTGGCATTCGAACTTGTCGCGCAGGAAGACATTGAAGCGGGTGAAGGCGGGATTGCGGGACGGCTGCACATATGTCTTCAGGCATACGACACTCGGCAGCCGCATCGAGAAGCTCGGTGAGGACACGCACTGATCGTATTCTGCGATGATGTTCACACGGTCAAGAAAAACCGCCTTGATCGCGTCCTGCCAGGACCAGAGCGACAAGGGATAGTAACTCAGCGGTCTGTAGTCAGCGTTCAGGACGAGCGCTGGCAGGGACTGCGGGGAGACTGCAATCGTCAAGGAACCCTCCTGATCGATTCGGCATCTGCACCTGTATATTAGGCCGGTTGTTACAGGATTGTGAAGTCCAATAAATTCAGTGCATAAAGGCGATTTCAGGACGCGGCCGATTAAACGATAGGCAGTGCGTCCCGCCGCGTTTTCACGGCATAATAAGCCCAGAAAAGCCGGGCCGCGACCGAGCGCCAGGGCGCCCAAACCGCGGCTTCCCGGGCAACTGCCTTGGCCAAGGGCCTGACTTCATGGCCAAAAGCCATGCCGACGGCCGCCTGAAGCGCGACGTCGCCAGCCGGAAACACATCTGCGTGACCGCCGCAGAACATCAGGTAGACTTCGGCCGTCCAGGGGCCGATTCCCTTGATCGACGTCAGCTCGGCAAGCGCCTTCTCAGGTGATTCGGCGCTGAGCGCATGGAGGTCGAGGCCGCCTTCGGCGACGGCATCGGCGACGCGGGCCAATGTGTCGTGCTTGATTCGCGACAGGCCGAAGGTGCGCCATGCCTCCGGCTCCAGCCCGGCATAACCCCCAGCAGTCACCTGCCCCATCCCGGCAATCATCTTCCCCCAGATCGCGTCGGCGCTAGCGCGCGAGACGACCTGCGACACGATGATATGGGCAAGCCCCTCGAAGCCCGGTTCGCGCAGGCGCAGCGGCAAGGGACCAGCCTCTGCGGCAACGGGCCGCAGGCGAGGATCAAGCTCCAAGAGGGCAGCCAGCCCCTGTTCGATATCCCGCTCGTCGCGAATGATCTGCATGGTGTCTCGTAGTCCCCGGTTCGATTTCGTGGCAGAAGAAAGCATGATCGAGATTCCCCGTCAAAAGCAGAAATTCCGTTTTGCCCCGAGCCCGAACGGCCCACTGCATCTCGGCCATGCGCTCTCGGCCATCCTCAATCACGAGATGGCGGCAAAGGTCGGCGGTGATTTCCTGCTGCGCATCGAAGACATAGATCAGGCGCGCTGCACACCCGATTTCGAAGAAGGCATCTACACCGATCTCTCCTGGCTTGGCCTCAGCTGGCAGCAGCCGGTGCGGCGGCAGTCCGAACATTTTCCGGCCTATCAGCAGGCGTTGCAGAGACTCATCGAGCGCGGCCTCGTCTATCCCGCCTTCCTGACGCGCGGCGAAGTCAAATCACGCGTCGCCGCTTTCGAGGCGGATGGCAGATCCTGGCCGCGCGACCCCGATAGTACACCGCTCTATCCCTCCGACGATCGAGAGCGCAGCGATGCCGAGCGGCAGCGCCTGCTGACCTCAGGCATCAAGCATGCCTGGCGTCTCGACATGGAAAAGGCATTGGCCACGTCGGGCAAAGCATTGCACTGGCAGGAAAGCGGCGACGGCGAAACGGGCATTATTGCGGCCGACCCTTCCGCCTGGGGCGATGTCGTGCTGTCGCGCTCCGACGCGCCCTCCAGCTATCATCTTTCTGTCGTCGTCGACGATGCCACCCAGGGCATCACCCATGTCGTGCGCGGGCTCGACCTCTTCCACGCCACCTCGATCCATCGCCTGCTGCAGAGACTGCTCGGCCTGCCGGAGCCGCTCTATCATCACCATCGTCTCGTCCTCGGCGAGGACGGCAAAAAGCTCTCCAAGACCATGGGCGATACCGGCATTGCCGAATGGCGCCGGCAGGGCCTCTCACCTGCGGAGCTTCGCCGCCGCATCGGCCTCTGATTCCGCCGATGCCTTCTCCGTCGATGCCTCGACAGGGGAACGGCTCGCCGCCTTGCCGAACAGCAGACGACGCACGCGGAACTTCATCAGCGCCGCATTGATCTCCGCCCCCATGATGAAGATCACGGCCAGCATATAGAGGAAGATCAGGACGATCATCACCGAAGCCAGGCCGGCATAGGTGGCGGTATAATTGGCGAAGGTCGAGAGATAATAGGCAAAGAGTAGAGCGCCGATCGACCAGAAGACCAGAGTCAGGATCACGCCGGGGATGACGTCGAGCACACGCCTGCGGCCGGCCGCCAGCCAAAGATGCAGGATCATCAGGCCGGCCAGCAGCAGGAAGATCGTGCCGTAGATTCGCCAGCTGAAGACGATCTCAAGGATATCGGCAAGCTTCGGCAGCCATTGCCTTGTGTAGTTGAGCGCCAAAGGCACGGCGACCAGCAGGATGCTGAGGATCGCGAAGATCAGCACCGCAATCAGCACATAGCCAAGGCTCGCAAGGCGATTGAAATACCACGGTCGTGTCTCGGGCACGCGATAGGCGCGGTTCAGCGATATGCGCAGAGCCTCGACGCCGTTCGAGGCGAAATAGGCGGCTGCAAGTACGGAGATCGTCAAGAGCCCGCCGCGCGGAATGGTCAGCACCTGCACGACCTGATCGGCGAGCGGCTTGGCGATCGCCTCCGGCCAGGTATCGAAGATCAGATGCACGGCCGTCGAGGAAAACTGGCTGGCACCGAGAAAGCTTGCCAGCGCCGTGCCGAAGATCAGGAAGGGGAAAACCGCCAGCAGCGTCGACAATGCTACATGGCTCGCCATGGCGAACCCGTCATCCTCGACGAAATGGAACACTGCGTCGTAGATCACCTTGTAAATCGTCCGCAGGGCTGTCGGCATTCCATCTCCGCTTGGCGTCGGCATTCATCCGGCTGATACCGCCGGTTGTCGATTGTATCGGGTTCCTGAATATGGGAAACGAGTTCCGGTTTGTACAGGAATCATCTTCCCATGACGGAACAACGCACGATCCTCGTCACTGGTTGCTCCTCCGGCATCGGCGCTTATTGCGCACGGGCGCTGAAAGCCGACGGATGGCGCGTCTTTGCAACCGTGCGCAAGCCGGAAGACCTCGTGCCCCTCACAGCCGACGGCATCGAAGCGCTGCTCCTCGACTATACGAAGTCCGAGACCATTTCCGCCGCCGTGGCGACGGTGCGCGAGCGCACGGGCGACCGCATCGACGCCCTCTTCAACAATGGCGCCTATGGGCAGCCGGGCGCGGTAGAAGATCTGACGACCGATGTGCTGCGCGAACAGTTCGAGACGAATTTCTTCGGCTGGCACGAGCTGACCCGCCAGATCCTGCCGCTGATGCGCAAACAGGGCCATGGCCGCATCGTCAACTGCTCCTCCATTCTCGGGCTGGTTCCCTATCGCTTCCGCGGCGCCTATACCGCCTCGAAATTCGCCCTCGAAGGGCTGACGATCACGCTCAGAATGGAGCTGCAGGATAGCGGCATCCATGTGAGCCTCATCGAGCCCGGCCCGATCGCGACGCGCTTTACCGCCAATGCGCTCGCCAAGATCAACGAGCACATCGACCTCGAAGGCTCGCCCCATGCGGTGGAATACCGCAGGCAGCTGAAACGGCTTGATGGATCAGGCCCGATCAATAAACATAAATTAGGCCCGGAAGCGGTCTATGATGTGCTAAAATCCGCTTTGAACGTGAGCAATCCACGCCCGCATTATCTGGTCACGACGCCCGCCAAGCAGGGTGTTCTTCTGAAAAGGCTATTGCCGGCTAACCTTTTCTATCGTCTGATGCGCCGGCTGGATTAGAGCAACCCAGGACAAGCGCGCAGCGCCTTTTCCGCTCGGGATTGCTTGAAGTGATGACATTGAGTGACTTGGAGCTTCCGTTGGAACGCCGGGCCATTCTGAAGACAAGGGTGGAGGAGCCATGTCGACCGTTACCTATGTTGCCGCCATCATTGTCATGGGACTTGTCGCGATCGTTCTCATTCACGGCCTGCTGAACATGATGAAAGGCGACAACCCGAACCTTTCGAACCGGCTGATGCAGCTGCGCGTGCTGCTGCAGGCTGTCGCGGTCATCCTGATCATGCTGACGCTCTGGCTGACGGGCGGCGGCCGCCCGGCCTAACCACTGGAAGACGATGGTCAAGCTCAACAAGATCTATACCAAAACCGGCGACGACGGCACGACAGGCCTTGCAGCCGGCCCGAGGCGGCTGAAACACGATTTGCGCGTCGAAAGCTACGGCACGGTCGATGAGGCCAATTCCGCCATCGGCGTCGCCCGGCTGCATACGTCGGACATGCCGGAGATCGACGCCATGCTGATACGGATCCAGAACGATCTCTTCGATCTCGGCGCCGATCTTTCGACGCCGGAAACCGATGAGCCGCCGGCCTACGAGCCCTTGCGCATTGTCGACCATCAAGTCGAACGCCTCGAACACGACATCGACCGGCTCAACGCCGATCTCGAACCGTTGCGATCCTTCGTCCTGCCCGCCGGCAGCCCGGCTTCCGCCCACCTGCACCTTGCCCGCACGATCGCCCGACGCGCCGAGCGCCTCATGGTGGCGTTATCGCGCAGCGAGGGCGAACGCGTTAGTCCGGCCGCGCTGAAATATATCAATCGCCTCTCCGATTTTCTGTTTGTTGCAGCACGGCATGCCAATGATCGTGGCCAGGCCGATGTTCTCTGGGTTCCCGGCAAGAATCGATAGCAGCGCGAATTCGATCACCGAAGGCATACATATTGACGTTGACGTAAACGTTATTTATGCCTTTTAAGCAATTCGTCTCTCGGCGGCCTGGAAGCGTTGTAATTGGGAAAAAAACGCGTATCCATGTCGCCATTCGACAAATGGAATGGCGCTAAACAGCGCATGTTCTCGGGCGGTCATGTTGAAGGAAGGATTCCATGAAGATTCTCGTCCCCGTTAAGCGGGTAGTTGACTACAACGTCAAGATTCGCGTGAAGCCGGATGGTTCTGGCGTTGAGCTGTCGAACGTGAAGATGTCGATGAACCCGTTCGACGAGATCTCGGTTGAAGAGGCGCTGCGTCTGAAGGAAGCCGGCAAGGCCGAGGAAGTCGTGGTCGTATCGATCGGGCCGGCCAAGGCCGAGGAAACGCTGCGCACGGCGCTCGCCATGGGTGCGGATCGCGCCATCCTGGTCGAGACCGACGATCAAGTCGAGCCGCTCGCCGTTGCCAAGATCCTGAAGGGTGTTGCAGACGCCGAACAGCCGGGCCTCATCATCGTCGGCAAGCAGGCGATCGATGACGACAGTAACCAGACCGGCCAGATGCTGGCAGCCCTGCTCGGCTCCGCCCAGGCAACTTTCGCCTCGAAGATCGAGATCGGTGATGGTAGCGCCAAGGTGACGCGCGAAGTCGATGGCGGCCTGCAGACGATCGAGGTCAAGCTTCCGGCCGTCGTTACGTCGGACCTGCGCCTCAACGAACCGCGTTACGCTTCGCTGCCGAACATCATGAAGGCCAAGAAGAAGCCGCTCGACAAGAAGTCGCCGGCCGATTTCGGCGTGTCGACCGAGCCGCGCCTGAAGGTCTTGAAGACGGAAGAGCCGGGTGGCCGCAAGGCGGGCGTCAAGGTCAAGTCGGTTGCCGAGCTGGTCGAAAAGCTCAAGACCGAAGCCGGCGTGCTTTAAACCAGTCCGAACGAGGAGTTAGACATCATGGCCATTCTTCTTCTGGCTGATCACGACAATGCCCATCTCTCCGACCAGACCGCCAAGGCGCTGACGGCGGCCGTAAAAATCGGCGGCGACGTTCACGTTCTCGTTGCCGGCGCGGGCGCCAAGGCTGCAGCCGAGCAGGCGGCAAAACTGTCCGGTGCCTCCAAGGTGCTGGTTGCCGAGGACGCTAGCCTTGCCAACAATCTGGCCGAGCCGCTGGCAGCCCTCATCGTATCGCTCGCCGGCTCCTACGACACCATCATCGGCGCTGCGACCTCGGTCGGCAAGAACGTGCTGCCGCGCGTCGCCGCCCTGCTCGACGTCGCCCAAGTCTCTGAGATCATCGAAGTGGTGTCCGCCGACACCTTCAAGCGGCCGATCTATGCCGGCAATGCCATCCAGACGGTGCAGTCGACCGATGCCAAGAAGGTGATCACTGTGCGCACCGCCTCCTTCGCCTCGGCTGGCGAAGGCGGTTCGGCTTCGGTCGAGACGGTGTCTGCGGCCGCCAATCCTGGTCTTTCCACCTTCGTCGGCGATGCGCTGTCGTCTTCGGATCGTCCGGAGCTGACCTCTGCCAAGATCATCATCTCGGGCGGCCGTGCGCTCGGCTCGGCGGAAAAATTCAAGGAAGTCATCCTTCCGGTTGCCGACAAGCTCGGTGCTGCCGTCGGCGCATCGCGCGCTGCCGTCGATGCCGGCTATGCGCCGAACGACTGGCAGGTGGGCCAGACCGGCAAGGTGGTCGCCCCGCAGCTCTATATCGCCTGCGGCATCTCCGGCGCCATCCAGCATCTGGCCGGCATGAAGGACAGTAAGGTCATCGTCGCCATCAACAAGGACGAGGAAGCCCCGATCTTCCAGATCGCCGACTACGGCCTCGTCGCAGACCTCTTCGAAGCCCTGCCGGAATTGCAAAAGGCGCTCTGATCGCGCCGATTAGGTTTCTCGCAGTTGCGAGAGACTGGAAAATCGTCTTTTATAGGTCTATCAATCTTTGCCGGGCTAGAAATGGCCCGGCAAATTTGAATTAAGAGCATAGCGCATCGCCAGGAGCGCGCCGGGGAGTTGGCAATGAGTTCGCTGAAGACGATCGGGATTATCGGCGCGGGCCAGATGGGCTGCGGCATTGCCCATGTATCCGCCATGGCCGGCTACAAGGTCCATATCTACGATCTCTCGCAGGATCGCATCGAAAGCGGACTTGCCACCATCAACGGCAATCTTGCCCGTCACGTCGCTTCCGGCAAGATGACGGACGAGGAACGCAAGGCAGCGCTCTCCCGCATCACCGGCTCTGCCGACCTCAACGATCTCGCCCAGGTCGACCTCGCCATCGAGGCCGCGACGGAAGATGAAAGCGTCAAGCGCAAGATCTATGCGCAGGTATGCCCGGTGCTGAAGCCCGAAGCGCTGCTTGCTACCAATACCTCGTCGCTGTCGATCACCCGTCTTGCCTCCGCCACCGACCGCCCGGAACGTTTCATGGGCATCCACTTCATGAATCCGGTTCCGGTCATGAAGCTCGTGGAGCTGGTGCGCGGTATCGCCACCGACGAATCGACTTTCTCCGCAGCCAAGGACTACGTCTCCTCGCTGGAAAAGACGATTACCGTCGCCGAAGATTTCCCTGCCTTTATCGTCAACCGCATCCTGCTGCCGATGATCAACGAGGCGATCTACACGCTCTATGAAGGCGTCGGCACCGTCGACGCCATCGACACTGCCATGCGGCTTGGCGCCAACCATCCGATGGGCCCTTTGCAGCTCGCCGACTTCATCGGCCTCGATACCTGCCTCTCGATCATGCAGGTGCTGCATGACGGGCTCGCCGATTCCAAGTATCGCCCCTGCCCGCTGCTGGTGAAATATGTCGAAGCCGGGTGGCTCGGCCGCAAGTCCGGCCGCGGCTTCTACGACTACCGCGGCGAAGTGCCCGTCCCGACGCGGTAATCGTCAAGCATCACGTCATCAGAAATTAAAATCGGTCAGCGGGCCTATGCGCTCCGCGTCCAAGGTGCGCCAGCCGCCGAAATCCGGGAACGGTATTCGTTCGCCCGCCGCTCCAGAAGCAGCTCGAACGCCTGTTTGATCCTGTGTACATGCGGCGTCTTGTATTCGAAGCCCGCATTGTGAAGGTGGATCAGCATCGACGCGTTGACCTCGAAGATCACCACCTTGCCCTCGGAATCGAGCGAGCAGTCTATACCGAAATAATCGAGCCCGATCTGGCGGCGGATGGCATCAAGGGCAGCCATGCCTTTCGCTCCGAAGACGCATTCGGGCTCATTGAGAAACCCCTCCTCCTCCCTGCGCATCCATTCGACACTGGCCATGCGCGTCGAGGCATGATGCACCTTCCAGCCATCGCCGATGGCGAGATGATAGGGGAGGATCTGGTCTCCGACGAAGATGAAGCGATATTTGCGAAACAGCTCATCGGGTGAGCTGTAGTTGACGAAATCCGTCAGATAGAGGGTCTGCTCTCCAGCCTCCTCGGCAAAGCGCAGCAATGCGTCGGCATCCCTGGCCAGTTCCATCATATCGCCGCCATGCTTGCCCGCATGACGCACGATCAATGGAAAGGCACTGGTATCGCCATCACGCACGCGCCGCCGCAAATCCTTGGCCTCGATCCGAACGGTCGTCGGCATGACTGCGTCCGCAACGCCGGCCAGACGCCGCGAGATGGATTCGCGATCCGTCGCCAGCATCAGCCGCGGATGATTGACGACGGGCCTGTGCAGGGAATCGGCGACATCGATGGCGGACGCCATGACATCAAGCCCGAAATCGGTTTCCGAGACGAGATTGACGACGACATCGACCCGATCGCTGCAGTCCTGCGGATCGTTGCGATAATTGCGCAGGACAAAGAGCACTTCGGTATCGAAGCAGCTATCTCTGATCAGATCCTCGTAGGGTGTGTTGCCGGCCTCGGGCGAGAAGAGCAGGAGCGTTCGAAACTTGGCAGGCTTCTTCGCCGCCGGGTAATTGCGAACCACACCCATCTCGGCAACGATTTGAAAACAAACATGCGCGGCCGCCGGATTTCCGAACCTGAGTTCGAGCTTGCCGCAAAGCACCAGCGCATCGCGGTCGCTCGGTTCGACGCGCAGCGCCTGTTGGGCCGTCATCAGGGCTTCGCGGTAGCGCCCCATCGCCTCCAGCGCCTGCGCCTTGTTGCAGAGGCAGCGGAAATCATTGGGAAAGCGCGACAATCCCTTGTCATAGGCTGCGATCGCCTTGTCGAAATCGCGGTATTTCTGGAGAAGATCGCCAAGTTGCGACCACGATCTCACATCGTCGGGCGACTGATGGCAGCTGCGCAAGGCTGCCTGCATAGCCTCCGGCATATTGCTCAGCGACTCGATGACCTCCAGGCGCTTGGCAATGGCCGGACTAAAGTCGCTTTTGAGAGAGATCGCCTTATCAAGGCTCGAAAGCGCCTCGACCGACCGCCCCAGCTGTTGAAGCACGAACCCTTGATGGTACCAGGATGCCGCGTCGTCCGGCTGCGCGGCAACCACTTTGTCGTAACACCGCAGCGCCCGGATAAGGTCGCCACTGCTTTGATATGCCGTGCCGAGACCGGATATCGCTTGAATATAATCGGGCTTGAGACCAAGCGCCGCCTCGAACCACAGGGCCGCGTCCTGCGGCCTGCCGACCTGCAGCAGCAGAAATCCCAGCATATTGCACATGACCGGTTCGCGGCTGACAAGCTCGCGGGCCGATAGCAATAGCTGGATGGCGTCCTCATAACGACCGGCACCCGCCAGGGCCTCGGCCTGAGCCAAGACATGGGGAGCCGCTGATGCATCGGCTGAAGCATGCGCAGGAGACTGGTTCATCTGGATCGATTTTCAAAAAGTGCCTGGGGTGATTCCAGCCTCTCAACTGGGGCTTACCCGAGGATGACCTTGCTTCGATCCATGCCAGATCTTGACGCCTGACGGCCGGGACGAACGAACGCGTTACAGCGCCGTTGCGGCCTTCACCAGGTTCTTGGCATCCTCGCTGTCCCAGACGGCCGGCCCATTCATGGCCGATAGCAGGCAGCCCTTGTTGTCGATGAGCAGCGTCACCGGCAAACCGAAGGCCAGCCCCTGCTTCTTCAGTACGTTGAACACGCCCATCGTATTGTCGCGATAGTAGCCAAGCTTGTCGATCGCATATTCCGCACGAAAGGCCTTGGTCTTTTCGTCGTCGCCGGTATCGATATTGACGGCAACCACCTCGAACTTGTCGCTGCCGACGCTCTTCTCAAGCGCATTCAGCGCCGGCATTTCTTCGCGGCACGGTACGCACCATGTCGCCCAGACATTCAGGAGCACAGTCTTGCCGGCGAAACTGCTGATCGACAGCGGCTGCCCGTCAGCTCCCTTGAAGGAAACGCCCTGAAGCGAGATCGGCGCCGGCGGCACGCTCATGGCGGCCACTTGGCCCTTGGTAAAGGGCGTCAGCGCAGCCGCGCGATCTCTGGCGGTCCCGCACTGATCGGCCGAGGCCGTTTCACCAATGCCATTGCCATACCCTGCCTCCTTCACGTATACCGCTGCCGCACCGGCAATAACCCCGGCGACGGCAGCAAGCATAACGAGTTTCATGGACGGCAGACCGAACGGCTTCTTTGCTGTCATTTCATTCTCCAGGTGGGCATCTCATGACTGACGGCACGGACACCAAATCCTCCAACCAGATGTGGGGCGGGCGTTTTGCTTCCGGCCCCGCGGCGATCATGGAGGAGATAAATGCCTCGATCGATTTCGACAAGAAGCTGTTTGCCCAGGATATCCGCGGCTCAATCGCGCATGCGAGCATGCTCGCCAATCAAGGCATCATTTCAACCGAGGATAAAGACAAGATCGTTCACGGGTTGAACACGATCCTGTCAGAGATCGAGAGCGGCAATTTCGAGTTTTCGCGCCGCCTGGAAGACATCCACATGAACATCGAGGCGCGGCTTGCGACCTTGATCGGCCCGGCCGCCGGCCGCCTGCACACCGCCCGCTCGCGCAACGACCAGGTGGCGCTCGATTTCCGCCTGTGGGTCAAGGAAGAGCTGCAGAAGTGCGAGCAGGCGCTGACCGAGCTGATCGCAGCCTTCCTCGACCGCGCCGAGGAACATGCCGAAACCGTCATGCCCGGCTTCACCCATCTGCAGACCGCGCAGCCCGTCACCTTCGGCCATCATTGCATGGCCTATGTCGAGATGTTCGGCCGCGACCGCTCGCGCGTCCGCCACGCTATCGAGCACATGGACGAATCGCCGATCGGCGCCGCGGCCCTTGCCGGCACCGGCTTCCCGATCGATCGCCACATGACGGCCAAGGCCCTCGGCTTCCGCGAGCCGACCCGCAATTCGATCGATACCGTCTCCGACCGCGATTTTGCCCTCGAATTCCTGTCGATCGCTGCCATCGCCGGCGTGCACCTGTCGCGGCTTGCCGAAGAGATCGTCATCTGGTCGACGCCGCAGTTCGGTTTCGTGCGCCTCTCCGACGCCTTCTCTACCGGCTCCTCGATCATGCCGCAGAAGAAGAACCCGGATGCGGCCGAACTTGTGCGCGCCAAGACCGGCCGCATCAACGGCTCGCTGGTGGCGCTGCTGACTATCATGAAGGGTCTGCCGCTCGCCTATTCCAAGGACATGCAGGAAGACAAGGAACAGGTCTTCGACGCCGCCGAGAGCCTGGAACTGGCGATTGCCGCCATGACCGGCATGATGCGCGACATGACGATCAACACCGCCCGCATGAAGGCTGCCGCCGGCTCAGGCTATTCGACCGCCACCGATCTCGCCGACTGGCTTGTGCGCGAGGCAGGCCTGCCGTTCCGTGACGCCCATCACGTAACCGGACGCGCCGTGGCGCTTGCCGAAAGCAAGTCCTGCGAGCTGGCGGAGCTCTCGCTTGCAGACCTGCAGGCAATCCATCCCGATATCACCGACAAGATTTTCGATGTGCTGACAGTCGAAGCCTCCGTTGCCAGCCGCAAGAGCTTCGGCGGCACGGCGCCCTCGGAAGTGCGCAAGCAGATCGCCTTCTGGCGCGCTCGCAACTGAAAAGACTGACGAAAACGCACTTCAACAATCAGGGTGCACAAGACACGGAAACTTCGCTAATAAGAGTGGCTTTCGCGTTTTGTCGCCCAAGAGGATTTCGATGCAGATCAACATGCCGCACATCATCCGCCTGACCGTCGTGCTTTCGGTCGTCGGCCTTGCCGTCGTCGGATGTGGCCGCAAAGGCCCTCTCGATCCGCCGAGTGCTCATGCGACCAAGGGTGGCGACGTTTCCAAGCCGACCAAAGAGCCCTCTCCGGACAAGAAGTTCTTCCTCGATCCGCTTCTCTGATTAGGCATCGGCCGTGAACCATTTTCAGTATCGTGACGGCATCCTCTACGCCGAGGATGTCCCTGTTCCCGAGATCGCCAAGGCGGTCGGCACACCCTTCTACGTCTATTCGACGGCAACGCTCGAACGCCACTACCGCGTCTTCGCGAAAGCCTTCGGCGATGTCGACGCCATGGTCTGCTACGCCATGAAGGCCAATTCCAATCAGGCGGTGCTGAAGACGCTCGGCCGCCTCGGCGCCGGTGTCGACGTCGTCTCCGTCGGCGAACTGCGCCGCGCACTGGCCGCAGGCATTCCGGCAAGCCGCATCATGTTTTCCGGCGTCGGCAAGACGGCGCAGGAAATGGACGTGGCGTTGGAAGCCGGCATCTACTGCTTCAACGTCGAATCCGAGCCGGAGCTGGAGGTGCTGAACCAGCGCGCCGTCCGCGCCGGCAAGGTCGCCCCGGTCTCCTTCCGCATCAATCCCGATGTCGATGCCCGCACCCATGCGAAGATTTCGACCGGCAAGAAGGAAAACAAGTTCGGCATCTCCTGGCAACGCGCCCGCGCCGTCTATGACCGCGCCGCTAGCCTGCCTGGGATCAAGGTCACCGGCATCGACATGCATATCGGCAGCCAGATCACAGAGCTGCAGCCGTTCGACGACGCCTTCAAGCTGCTGCGCGACCTCGTGGAAACTTTGCGCACAGACGGCCACGACATCCATCACGTCGATATCGGCGGCGGCCTCGGCATTCCCTATCACGACGACAACAATCCGCCGCCACTGCCGGATGCCTATGCCGAGATCGTCAAGAACCAGCTGCGCGGCCTCAATTGCCAGATCGTCACCGAACCCGGCCGCCTGATCGTCGGCAATGCCGGCATTCTCGTGACCGAGGTCATCTATGTGAAGGATGGCGGCGACAAGAGCTTCGTCATCGTCGATGGCGCCATGAACGATCTCATACGGCCGACGCTCTATGAAGCCTATCACGAGATCCGCCCGGTTGTGACGAGTGCTGCCGATGTCAAGCGCATCAAGGCCGATGTGGTCGGCCCGGTCTGCGAGACGGGCGATTATCTGGCACTCGACCGCGAGATGGCACTGCCGAAGCCCGGCGATCTCCTGGCCGTCGGTTCGGCTGGCGCCTATGGCGCCGTGCAGGCCGGCACCTACAACAGCCGGCTTCTGGTTCCCGAAGTGCTGGTCAAGGGTAAAGAATTCCACGTCATCCGCCCGCGCGCGACCTACGAGGATCTGATCGGCCTGGATTCCATCCCGGCCTGGCTCGAAGGGTAATCGGCTTCAATCCATGTATTTCGGGCGGGACGGTAGAATAGCCGCCCTACCCGATCACGTTTCAGCGAAGTCCGATGAAAAAACAGCCTTTGGCGCCCACTGCCCTCGTCTTCGCCACAAAGAATGTTATCTTTGATGAAATGGCGTCTCGCCGGGCGCCGCAAGTTCGGACATGTGGGATGTCCGGCCATTTCCAACGGGCCACTAGCCATCAACGTCAGATCGGGAGAAAACCGGACCGATGACCAGCCCCAGCAACCCTAAGAAGGGCGCTTTCGCCACCCGTCCGGCGCTGGCGCGCATGGTTGCGGTCAAACGTCTCTTCGCGCGGCTGGTGCTCGTCAGCGAACAGCTTCTGCCACGGCTGCTGTTGCCGGCATCCATTCTGGCCCTGTTCCTGTCCTTCGCTTGGTTCGGCATTTTCCGCATTGCACCGGATGCTCTGCGCTTTCTGCTGCTTGCCGTCTTCGCAGTCGGCTTCGCCGTCTCCCTCTATCCGCTGCGCCGCCTGCGCTGGCCGAACACCATCGAGGCGGACCGACTGCTGGAGGAGCGCAATGGTCTCGCCCACCAGCCTGTCACGGTGCAGGAAGACGAACCGGCGCTCGACACCCCTTTTGCCCGCGCGCTCTGGCGCGAACACCAGACGCGCATGGCCGAACGCATCGCCGCCCTGGATGCCGGTCTGCCGAGGCCGGATATCACGCGCTACGATCGCTTCGCATTGCGCGCCATCCCAGCATTGCTGCTGGTAACGGCCTTCAGCTTTTCCATGTCCAATAGCGGCGGCGCGCTCAGTGATGCCTTCACGGCATCGACCTCGACATCGAGCAACCCGGATGTCCGTGTCGACGCCTGGGTTACCCCACCCTATTACACCGGCGAAGCGCCGGTCTATCTGACAGGCAATGTCGACAATGCCGGCAATAGCCTGAACGTACCGCAATTCTCCGAGCTCACTGTGCGTGTTTCGGGTGCTGCGACGGATGAGAAAGTGCTGTTCCAGGCGGCTGGCGCGGAAAAGAGCGTCGAAATCCCCGAGCAGACCGCTGATGCCGATAAGCAAGGCCCTGCCGGCGCGAAGCCTGCAACGCCTCCTGCCGTGCCGCCGGCAGCAAACGGCACCGGCAATATCCCGGCCGCGGACGGAATGGTTGCCCGCACCCATGTTCTCAAGCTTGAAAAGGGCGGCGAACTGACCGTCAACGGCAAGTCCTGGTCCTTCAATGTGGTTGTCGACAAGCCGCCGGAGATCACCTTCGACGGCATTCCGCATGCGACGACCGGCAGCGCATTGGAACTCGGCTTCAAGGTCAAGGATGATTATGGCGTCGAGGAAGCCCATGCCGAGATCGTGCCGGTGGAATCCGATCCGGCCGCCAAACCCCTATATGGCTTGCCCGAATACAAGCTGGAGCTTCCGCGTCGCGACCGCCGCAATGGCAAGGGTCTGGCGAGCCACGATCTGACGCAGGATCCGCTTGCCGGCAAGCGCGTCCGCATCACCCTCGTCGCCAAGGACGGTGCCGGCCAGACCGGCCGCAGCGCGCCCTATGAGATGGTATTGCCGTCCCGCAATTTCAGCCAGCCGCTTGCCGCAGCCGTTGCGGAAGAACGCCAGGTCTTTGCGCTCGACACGCGGAAGATGCCGGAGGCGATCGAACTCAACAAGTCGCTGACCATCCGACCGGAAGAAACAATCCCCGATCTCGGCAATTATCTCGCAATCAAATCCGCGTTGACGCGGATGAAGCTCGCAAGCAACGAGGCCTCGCTGAAGGATACCGCCGACTATCTCTGGCAGATCGCGCTCGGCATGGAGGACGCACAGCTGACCGATGCGGAAAAAGCGCTGCGCGACGCCCAGCAGAAGCTTTCCGACGCGCTGCAGCGCAACGCCTCCGACGCCGAGATCAAGAAGCTCACCGACGAGCTGCGCAAGGCGATGGACGCCTACATGAAGGAACTGGCCGAGCGTATGCGCAACATGCCGGCACAGCCGAACCAGCGCTCCGCCAATATCCTGCGCCAGCAGGACCTGCAGCGCATGATGGATCAGATCGAGAATCTCGCCCGCTCCGGCGACCGCCAGGCCGCGCAGCAGATGCTTTCCGAGCTGCAGCAGCTGATGAACAGCCTCCAGGCCGGGCGGCCGCAGCCCGGACAGCAACAGCAGAACCAGGCCAACGACAAGATGCGCGAGCAGATGGACAAGCTCGGCCGCATCATGCGCGATCAGCAAAAGCTGATGGATCAGACCTTCAAGCTCGATCAGGCCATGCGCGACCGCATGCAGCGCGGCGATCCCAACGAGGACGGCGATGGCCTGATGGATCAGCCCATGCCCGGCCTTAACGACCCGATGCGTCCGGATATGGGCCAGCGCAATCAGGGCCAGCAGGATCAGCAGCAAGGCCAGAACCAGCAAGGCCAGAAGGGCAAGGACCCCACCGACAACATGACGGCCGATCAGCTGCGTGACGCGCTGAAGCAGCTGCGCCAGCAGCAGGAGGATCTCGGCAAGCAGCTCGGCGAACTGCAGAAAAACCTTGGCTCTCTGGGCATGAAGCCGAACCAGAATTACGGCAAGGCGCAGCAGGAAATGAAGGGCGCCTCAGGCCAGCTTGCCGAGGGCAATGGCGAAGGCGCCGTCCAGGGCCAGGGACGCGCGCTGGATGCCCTGCGCAAGGGCACCCGCGAGATGATGAACCAGCTCATGGCCCAGATGCAGCAGCAGGGCCAAGGTCAGGGTCAGGGTCAGGGCCAAGGCCAGATGCCGGGACAGATGGGCCAGGGCGGTCAAAACGGCCGTGATCCGCTCGGCCGGCTACGGGATGGCCCCTTGGATGCGCCCGATAGGGACATGGTGCCGAAGATCATCGACGCCCAGCGCGCTCGCGAAATTCTCGATGCCATTCGCGAACGATTGAGCAACAATCCCACGCTGAGCGAAGAACGGCGCTATCTGGAACGTTTGCTGAATTTGGGTCAGTAATGCTGCTTTGAAGCTATCCGCATATGACCAGAATGGAGCCAGCACGGGAACAACCGTGCTGACCAGAAATCGATGTCAGGCAGCCAATGCCCGCGCAACAGCCTTGCGGATATCGGGCAGCGCGAAGGGCTTGGCGACGACGTCGACGATCTTTTCCATGAGGTCGTCAGCGCGCTCGCGCTGCTCCGCATAGCCCGTCATCAGCAGGATCTTCATCCCCGGGCAGGTCGAATGCGCCTGATGGGCAAGTTCGATGCCATCCATCACGGGCATGCGGATATCCGACAGCAGCAGGTCGTAGCCGCCCTGCTTCAGTTTCTCCAAGCCTTCCGCGCCATCGGCTGCCTCTTCGGTCTCGTGACCGTCCAAGCGCAGCGCGCGGGCGACGAAGGTGCGAAGCGAATCTTCGTCTTCCGTGATCAGAATTTTTGCCATGGTCCGTGCTCCTGGTCCGTCATGTTCCGCGACCGAAATCACCAGAATTCCGTTTGCGATAGGTAAACAAGGGACAGGCGATCAGGCTCCGTGGTTAACGGTTCGTCATCGTTGGAGCAGAGTGAGACAGGCGGAGGCCCCGCCTGCATTAACTTAAGATCAGGCCTCGGCGTCGCCGGTGACGACACCGACGAAGGGCAGTTCGCGGAAGGCGTAGGCGACATCCATGCCGTAGCCGACAACGAAATAATCGGGGCATTCGAAGCCGACATAATCGGCCTCCAGCTCTTCCTGACGCTTGACGCTCTTGTCGAGCAACACGGCCAGCGTAACGTTGCGGGCGCCACGCTCATAGAGCAGCTCCTTGGCGAAACGCAACGTGCGGCCCGATTCCAGAATATCGTCGATCAGCAGAACGTCGCGGTCCTTAACATCGCTGTCGATATCCTTGACGATGCGCACGCCCTGGGACGTCGTGCCGGCGCCGTAGCTCGAAAGGGTGATGAATTCGACTTCGGGCGCAAGCCCGGTCTCATGCAGCGCCCGCAGCAAATCGGCTGCAAAAATGAACGAGCCCTTGAGGATGGCGATGACGAGGAGGTCCTTCGTCGGCCCACTGGCGATTTCCTTCGCCAGGGCATGATTGCGCTCGGCGATCTGCTCGGCAGTGAAAAGCGGCTCGATATTCTTCCCGCGTACGACAGGCATTGATTGGCATGCTCCATGGCTAAGCGGCCCCTGGCCGCCGATCAAGCTCTACAGCGCCGCGCGTCATATATGACGCGCAAAGGTCGCTGTAGCACTTTTAATCTGCTGCATAATTTTATCCTTAAATCGAAATCGATTTAAGGAACTATGCAGTAGCCCGTAGCACAATCGGCAAGCCCGACACACCCCCTAAGGCATGAAGGAAAGCCGAACTTCCGGCGTTTTTCCACCGGGATGCTGCAATCGCGTCGAGAATCCGCGGCTTTCATGCGGCGCAAGACGATCGACCGGCGTATCCACTACGATGCTTCTGACTAGCTGATCTCCGGCGAAAAGATCGGCACGCACCTGTGGGACCGAAAGCGTGGCGCCGCTGACATTTTCGATGATGCCATTCAATCTCAATACGGGCAGACCGTTCTCATCCCGCGGGGTCAGCGTCACATGCGAGAACTGCAGCGGGTCGGCCGCCGCATCGGCTGGCGCGCCGGAGAGGCCGGAAAAACCGCCGGAAAGACCGAAAATCAATATTGCGAGGCAAACGATGAGCGCCACGAAGCTGCGCCGCGATGCCTGCTGCAAAACCTCCTCGACACCACGCAGGACGGACAGGATGCGCGAGAAGGCGGTCGTGCGCGTCACCGGCTGCGGTTTTGATTGGGCACGCCCGCCATAACGCATATTGACGCCCGATGCCGCCCGCCCGCGCGGGACGGAAACAGTCACGAATTCGGCATCGACGATATCGGGTTTCGGCATGACGTAATGCACCTGGCCCGACCCCGCTCCGCGTTCGGGCGGAATGAGGTCATAAATCAGCCCCGTCTGTTGTTGACGGTGGCGAAAAGCGCCCATGATGGCCTCCCGTTGCGGTGATCCACATGGTTTCGACGCCCATTGCCAATCTGGGCATTGAAACGAATCCTGCCCAGTCGTAAATTTTATTGGTTAATGCTTCGCAAAGATCGCCATGAATGGGGCGCCTTTCCAGAAAAATTTACCGGCTGTTAATGCCATTGGTTAACAAGTCGCCTGATTGAACCCTGCGGAAGACTGGACTGCCCGTTGATTCATTTTGAGAACGTCGGTTTGCGCTACGGCATGGGTCCGGAAATCCTCCGCGACCTGAGCTTCGACATACCGAAGAAATCGTTCCAGTTCCTGACCGGCCCTTCCGGCGCCGGCAAGACGACGCTGCTGCGGCTGCTCTTCATGTCGCTGCAGCCGACGCGTGGGCTGATCCGCATGTTCGACCGGGAGATCTCCTCGATCCCGCGCAATGAACTGCCGCTGCTGCGCCGCCGTGTCGGCATCGTCTTTCAGGATTTCCGGCTGCTCGAGCATCTGACGACATACGAAAACGTCGCCCTGCCCCTGCGCGTGCGCGGCAAGGAGGAAAGCTCCTACCGCACCGACGTTTTGGAACTGCTGAAATGGGTTGGCCTCGGCGAGCGCATCAACGTGCTGCCACCGGTTCTCTCGGGCGGCGAGAAGCAGCGCGCCGCCATCGCCCGCGCCCTCATCGACCGCCCGGAAATCCTGCTTGCCGACGAACCGACGGGCAATGTCGACCCGCCGATGGCACGCCGCCTGCTCAATCTCTTTCTGGAACTCAACCGCCTCGGCACCGCCGTCGTCATTGCCACGCACGATCTCGCCCTGATGGACCAGATCGAGGCGAGGCGCATGATCTTATCGGGGGGGCATCTCGATATCTATGACTGACCCCCGCCCCCGCAGGACAGCCCCGAACACCGGAGCTCCGCAAGCACGGCAGGCGCCCGCTGCACCTACGGAGCGCAAGCGCCCGGAGATGCGCGTGCGCCCGACGGGACCGATCGTGCCGTCCTCCAACATTCAGGGCAATGCGCTGATCGTCGTCATCGCCATCATGGCCTTTCTTGCCTGCCTGACGCTCGGCGCGGTCAGCATGGTGCGCTCGACGGCGGCAAGCTGGGAGAGCCAGATTTCCCGCGAGATCACCATTCAGATCAAGCCGGATGACAATCTCGACATGGAAAAGGCGCTCGCGAGCGCCCGCGATATCGCATTGAGCTTTGTCGGCACCAAATCGGGCCAGATCGTCGACGAGGCGGCCACCGCGCGCCTGCTCGAACCATGGCTCGGCGCCGGCCTCGATATCAAGGAACTGCCCGTTCCGCGCCTCGTCATCATCACCATCGACGAGACGCATCCGCCTGACTTCGAGGCGATGCGCAGCCTGCTCAAGGCGCAGATCCCGCAGGCAACCCTGGACGACCATCGCACCTGGGTCGACCGGCTCGTGTCGATGGCGCATACCACCGTTCTCATCGGCACCGGCGTCCTGTTGCTCGTCTTCACCGCCATGGTCCTGACGGTGGTTTTCGCCACGCGTGGCGCATTGTCAGGCAATCGCCATATCGTCGAAGTTCTGCATTTCGTCGGCGCCGAAAGCACCTTTGTCGCCAATGAATTCCAGAAGCATTTCCTGAAGATCAGCCTCAAAGGGTCGGGAGCCGGCAGCGCGCTCGCCGCCTTGTTTTTCGCGACAGCCGGCATTCTGCAGAGCCATACGATCGCCACGCCGCAGACCGATCAGGCAACGGCATTGTTCGGAACTTTCTCCGTCGGCGCGCTTGGCTATATCGGCATTCTCGCCACCATGATCATCATCGCGCTGCTGACGACGCTGACGGCGCGATTCACCGTCATGCGCACGATCTACGAGATCGATCTGATCCGTTCCGATCCCGGGCGGACGGATAGCGTACAGAATTGACGCTTCAGCGATGTTTTTTTACCGTTTGCCAGCCCGTTCCTTGCCGCAATTGGCGTATAATACCGAATCATGAGCATGGATCTGACGACTCGCAAGTCCGTGAGTTTGCAGTCGCTGCGGGCACAACCCCGCGGCGATAGACCCGTGCGCCGCAGCCTGTTCCGCCGTCTCCTGCGCTGGGGCGGCTTCGCTTTCATTTTTTTGGTCGCCATCATTTTCGGCGGCTTCCTGCATTTCGCCGATTCGATCACCACCTTGAAGCCGCCGCTTGACCCGAAGGCCGATGCCATCGTGGTGCTGACGGGCGGCTATCAGCGTATCGATCAGGCGGTGGAGCTGCTGCGCACCGGTGCCGGCAACCGCCTGCTGATATCGGGCGCGCATCCGACCACCACGCCGACGCAGATCCGCAAGCTGACGCAGAGTTCCGCAAGCCTGTTCAGCTGCTGTGTCGATATCGGCTATGACGCGCTCGATACGATCGGCAATGCACGCGAAGCGGCAAAATGGATTCACGCCAGGGGCTATAAGAGCGTTCTCGTGGTGACGAACAACTACCATATGCCCCGCAGCCTCGCCGAACTGAAATATGTCGATCCCTCGACCGACTTTATCCCCTATCCGGTCGTCAACTCCGATCTGAAGACCAAGAACTGGTTCACGGACCCGAACGCGCTGCGGACGATGATCTCGGAATATGCCAAGGTCCTCCTTGCCGGCGCCCGCAACCTGACCGGCCTCGGGCGGCCGGTAGGCCTGCGTTCCCGACAACCGGTCGAGGACGACGACTGAGGCTCGCCGCGCCGGATTGCGTAGCGGTTTTGCATGACATCGAGAGCTTCACCCGCAAAGAGCGAATGTCGGAGAGAGCGATGCGCCTGAAGACGCGAAAACCACGCAAACACCGACTTTTTATTGACGCTGTAATCGTGTAGGCAAATTTTCGGATGCCGGCGCAAGCCGGTGCATTGGGAAAGCCTCGATGATTATCTTGCGTTCGATCCTGTTCAACACAGTCTTCTATGCCAATCTGATCATTCGCATGATCGTATTGACGCCGATCTATTTCCTGATGCCACGCAAGGCGGCCTATGCAATCCCCAAGGCATGGGCGAAATCCAGCACCTGGCTGATGGAGAAAATCGTCGGCACCACCTTCGAGATCGAGGGGTTGGAGAATCTCCCCAAAGGCAGCTTCATCTTTGCGCCCAAGCATCAATCCTTCTGGGATACATTCGCACTGCTGCCCTATCTGGACGACCCGGTCTATATCCTGAAGCGCGAGCTGATGTGGATTCCATTGTTCGGCTGGTATGCCGGTAAGCAGCGCATGATCCCGGTCGATCGCAGCGCCCGCGGCAAGGTCATGTTCGATGTCCTGAAGCGCACACGCGAAGAACTTGCCACGGGCCGCCAGCTCATCATCTACCCTGAGGGTACGCGCCGGCCGCCGGGCGCCGAGCCGGTCTATAAATACGGCATTGCCCGCATGTATCGCGATCTCGGCATCCCCGTCGTCGCCGTTGCCATGCATCCTGGCCTCTTCTGGCCGCGCCGCACCTTCCGCAAGTATCCTGGCCATATCAAGGTGCGCATCCTGCCGCCGATCGAGCCCGGCATGGACCCGGATGCCTTTTTCGCGCGCCTGATCGAGGAGACGGAAAGAGCAAGCGACGAGCTGCTGGTCGAAACGATCGCCAACAACCCAAACCTGCCGGTCCCGCCGACGGCGGCGCGGCGTCTGGCCGAAATCGCCAAAGCAAAACCCGTTACCGCCGCAGTCTAGGCCTACACGAAGCGTCTCGGCACGAGGAATTACACTCAGGATGCCTTTCGCATCCGCTCCACTTCGCCGGCAACCTCTTCGAGCCAATGATCGCGGATGCCCATGTCGCGCAGATGCGTCAGCGTATTGAAGAGATAGGCATCGTTCGGGCCGGAGCGGCCGATGGCAGCTTCCACCACATGCGCCGCCTCGATCGCATCCAGCGAGCCGGCATATTGCCTGTGGTTGCGGTCGACGACATAGGCGACGGCGGTCACGCGTCGCCCGTCGGCGAGCCGGATCGGCAGGGTCTTTTCCAGATAGACGTTGGTGACGAGTTCGCGCTCACGCAGATAGATCAGCACCTCATCCCAGGAAGCGGCCGGCACGCGAAAGGCCATGCCGCGGCAGGAGCCGCCGCGGTCGAGGCCGAGGACGAGACCGGGGTTTTCTTCCGTGCCGCGATGGACCCAGGAACGGACGCAGAGCGAACGACGATAACCAAAAATCAGGGCCTCGGCCCGCTCTCCATAACCAAAGCCCGGATTCCACATGAGGGATCCGTAGCCAAACACCCAAAATTCGTCCATATCCAACGCCAAATCACTGTGAAGCTTCAGTCCAACCATTGGAGAACAACATGGCAGCGTCAAGCCAGAGCGTAACGACCGGTCGAGGCAAGCGTCTGTGGCTCATCCTTCTGGGGCTGGTGGTGGTCCTGGCCGGTCTTTATACCGGCGGCTGGTACTACGCGACCAGTTTCGTCAGGGCCAATGTCCTGAAGGCGCTCGGCCAGCAAAACAGCGCCGGCGTTGCCGGCAAATGCGAGAACATGGCCTTCAACGGCTTCCCCTTCTCCATTGGCCTCACCTGCGACACGGTGACGGTCGACAACCAGACACGTGGCGTCTCCACCAATTTCGACAGGCTCAGCGCCTCCGCACCGGTCTTTCAACCCAACCACGTCAGCTGGAGCCTGAAATCCCCCGCCGAGTTGCGGACGACGGAGGGCCTGACCGTGTCGGCCGAATGGGCCGACCTGCAATCGAACCTTGTTGCCAAGGGCCGCGGCGTCGCGCAGACTCAGACCGTCATCGAAGGGCTGAAGGCCGGTATCGTCTCCTCCGCCACCGGCCAGAGCCTCAATGTCACCGCTGCCCACACGGAGATGCATGCCAGCCAGAATGGCGGCGATCTGGATTTCGCCATCGGCGTCGAAAACGCCAATGCCGTCATCAAGGACTTTCCGCAGACGCTGCCGACCGCATCGACCAGCGCCAACGTGACGCTGTCAGGCAAGGCCGGCCTGCTCGATGGCAGCGATCGCCAGGGCCTTCGCGGCACCGCGGGCGTGCTGCATCAGGCCGTCATCGATATCGGCGATGGCCGCATCATGACGCTTTCCGGCCCCTTCAATTTCGACGATGAAGGTTTACTGTCCGGTCAGTTCAAGCTGGAGATCAACCAGATCGGCCCCTGGGGCGATAGCCTGACGACCACGCTTCCCGCTGCCAAGAACATCATCAAGACGGCCACGAAGATGCTGAAGGCGCTCGCCAATGGCGGTGACAAGGTCTCCGTCCCGCTGGCGGCCGATCGCGGCCGTCTCTCGCTCAGCGGCTTCATCCCGCTCGGCAAGATTCCACCGATCTGAGAGCCTATCCTTTGCGGACGCCGGAGATATCCTTCACGAAGAATATCTCCGGGCTCGACTGGATGATGCGAAGGTCGATGCTACCGGCGGCCTTGAAACCGTTGCGGCGGTGCCAAGCCTGCGGCTCAGCTTCCGCCCATTCGCTCGATGTCATCAGATGCTCGGCGCCCTCGTCGATCATGGCGCTTTCCCAGGCGAGGAACAGAGCCGTGCCGACGCCGGCATGCCGGTGCGTGGGCAGCACGCGGATCATGTCCATGTAGGGTATCTTGCCCCAGAAACGGCTGAACCGCAGGAAGCCGATAAGCTCGCCATCATGCTCCGCTACGAAATACTCGCCATAACAGATGCAGCGCCTGGCCCAATCCTCACCCACATCGTCGTGAGAGACGAGCCAGGTCAGGTCTTCGGAGCGCCCGCGTCTGACGATCATGAGCGCCCCTCCCTTGCGTGAAAATGCCTATTCCTTCGCATCCAGTGCATGGCGGCCGAAGTCAGGCACGTCGACGTCCTGGCCTGCTTCGACGATCGAGCGACGAATGGCGCGCGTACGCGTGAACAGTTCGAAGATCTTGTCGCCGTCCCCCCAGCGGATGGCCCGTTGCAGCGAGGCCAGATCCTCGGAGAAGCGCGACAGCATCTCGAGGATCGCATCGCGATTGTGCAGACACACATCGCGCCACATGGTCGGATCGGACGCGGCAAGGCGAGTAAAGTCGCGGAAGCCGGAAGCGGAATATTTGATGACTTCCGATTCGGTCACCGTCTCCAGATCATCGGCGGTGCCGACGATGTTATAGGCAATGAGATGCGGCAGATGCGAGACGATCGCCAGCACCTTGTCGTGATGCTCCGGATCCATCTCGTCGACACGCGAGCCGAGAGCCTCCCAGAACGTGCGAAGTGTCTTGATCGCAGCCTCATCGGTGCCGGGAACCGGCGTGAAGATGCACCAGCGGCCCCGGAACAGTCCGGGAAAGCCGGCATCCGGGCCGGATTTCTCCGTACCTGCGAGCGGATGGCCCGGAATGAAATGCACGTTGGAGGGCATATGCGGCTGCATCTGCGCGATGACCGACGCCTTGGTCGAGCCGACGTCCGTAACGATGGCGCCCGGCTTCAGATGCGCAGCGATGTCCTTGGCGACGCTCTCCGAGGCGCCCACAGGCACCGAAACGATGACAAGATCGGCATCCTTAACCGCCTCGGCCGAGGACGGCGTATAGCGATCGCCGAGCTTCAGCTCTTCGGCACGCTTCAGCGTGTCAGTGCTGCGCGTCGAAATCACCACGTCCTTGGCAAGGCCGAGGCGCTTGATGTCGTGGGCGATGGAAGAGCCGATGAGGCCGATGCCGATCAGCGCGATACGGTCGAACTGGATGCTGCTCATGCCTTGCGTCCCATAAATTCGGTCAATGCGTCGATGACGCCGAGATTGGCCTCTTCGGTGCCGATGCTCAGGCGCAGCGAATTGGGGAAGCCGTAGGCCCGCACGGCGCGCAGAATATAGCCGCGGCTCGTCAGGAAATCATCCGCCTCGGCCGCGCGCTTGCCGTCGCTGTCGGGGAAATGGATCAGCACGAAATTCGCGACCGACGGCGTCACCTTGAGGCCAATCGCTTCAAGCGCAGCCGTCATCTTGTCGATCCAATGCGTGTTGTGCGCAACGGCGGTTTCCGTAAAGGCCTGATCGCGAATGGCGGCGGCACCCGCGGCAATGGCGGCGCCGTTCAGGTTGAACGGGCTGCGCGTCCGGTTCAACGCATCGATGACATCCACCGGACCATACATCCAGCCGATGCGAAGCGAGGCTAAGCCGTAGACCTTGGAGAAGGTGCGGGTCATGACGACGTTCTGGTTCGACGAAACGAGTTCGAGGCCGGCCTCATAGTCGTTGCGGCGGACATATTCGGCATAGGCGGCATCGAGCACGAGCAGGACGTGCTTCGGCAGGCTTGCCTGCAGGCGGCGGATCTCGCTGACCGGGACATAGGTTCCCGTCGGGTTGGCCGGATTGGCGATGAAGACCATCTTGGTCTTCTCGGTAACGGCCGCGAGGATCGCATCGACATCGACGGTGCAGTCTTTTTCCTTGACCGTCACCGGCGTCGCGCCGGCGGCCATGATCTGGATCTTGTAGACCAGGAAGCCGTGCTCGGTGATGATGCCTTCGTCACCAGTATCGAGATAGGTATGGCAGAGCAGGCCCAGCAATTCGTCGGAACCGTTGCCGCAAAGGATGTTGGCGACATTCAGCCCATGCACGTCGGCGATCGCCTGACGCAATTCCTTGGCCTGGCCGTCCGGATAACGCTCGAGGTTGCCGGCAGCACTGCGGAAGGCCTCGATGGCCTTGGGGCTGGCGCCGAGCGGCGTCTCGTTCGAGGAGAGCTTGAACACGCGCGCAACGCCCGGCGCATGCTCCTTGCCCGGCACATAGGCAGCGATATCGAGGATGCCGGGACGCGGGAGGGGCTTGCTCATTTCCATGCTCATGGGATCGACCTTGGGAAAGACCGGAAAATCCGGTTTGTGACACCCCGTCGCATTAATGCGGAAACGCGGTTTTGTCGAGTGTCAGGGATCAACCGAGCATATCACGTGCCATCACGCGTCGTCGGTATGCCGCGTGGCGCAAGCACCGGCACGAAGACGCGGCGCGAGGCGCGAACGGCAACAGGCAACCCCTGATAAAGCCGCTTCTGCGCTTCGACGATGATAACACCGGAAAAGGCCGGCCACAGGGTCCGCCCGACCCGCTCGAAAGCGCGGCGCAGCCGCAGCACGGTGCGCAGCTTCGAAGGCGGGAAGAACAGTGCCTCGGCCGTTGCACCCGGCGTGAAATTTGTTTCCCTAAGCAACGAGGTCAGCTGACCGCGCGAATAGGGGCGGCCGGAACCGAACGGCGTGTGTTCCATGCGTGCCCAGACGCCGCGCCGGTTCGGCACGGCAATGACAAGCCGCCCCCCGGGCGCCAAGACACGCCACAGCTCCTTCAACGTCTCCCGCGGACTTTCGGCAAATTCCAGCGAATGCACCATCAGCACGCGGTCGATCGAACTGTCCGGGAGCGGCAGTTCTTCATCGAAGATCAGCGCCGTCGACGATGCTGAGCCCAACGGCCAGTTCACCGCCCCCTGCCCTGCTGGCATGAAGGCGAAGGTGCGCTCGGTATCGGCGCGGAAACGATCGAGATAGGGCACGGCATAGCCGAGGCCGACAAGCCGCTCCTCGGGCATCCTCGCCCAGATGGAGGCAAGCGCCATGGCGATCGACTGCTCCGCCAAGCGACCGAGCTCGGAATGATAGAACTGGCGGAGATCGACAATATCGGCGTGCATCGAACAAATGTTATCAGCCGAGCGTTGGACTTCAAGGCCGAACGGCTTACATTCTGTACCAACCGAAAAGACAAGGACGATTTCAATCATGAAGCCATTGGAATTAGAGATTTTTATCTGCCGGTCCGACAATTACGGCGTCTTGGTCCATGATCCCGAAACCGGGCTGACGGCATCGATCGATGCCCCGGAGACAGAGGCGATCCTGAAGGCCGCCGAACGCCGCGGCTGGACCATCAGCCATATTCTGACGACCCATCATCACACCGATCATGTCGACGGCAATCTGGCGCTGAAGGAGCAATTCGGCTGCGAGATCATCGGCCCGATCAACGAGGCTGTCGCTATTCCCGGTCTCGATCGCGCCGTCGCCGACGGCGACGTGTTCGAGTTTGCCGGCCATACGATCAACGTCATCGAAACACCAGGCCATACCGCCGGCCATATCTGCTATCACTTCGTCGACGACAAGCTGCTCTTTGCCGCCGACACCCTGTTTGCGCTCGGCTGCGGCCGCCTCTTCGAGCGCACGCCCGCCGACATGTGGGCCTCGCTGCAGAAACTCGCCGTGCTGCCGGATGAGACGGCCGTGTATTTCGGTCATGAATATACGCTTTCCAACGCCCGCTTTGCGCTGACCATCGATCCCGACAACGAGCGGCTGAAGGCGCGTGTGGCCGATATCGAAGCGTTGCGGGCCGCCGGCAAGTTCACAATCCCGACGACGCTGGCGCTGGAGAAGGAAACCAATCCCTTCCTGCGCGCCGCCGACCCCTCGATCCGCCGCCACCTGCTGATGGAAAGCCGCAGCAACGACGAGGTCTTCGCCGAGATCCGCAAGCGCAAGGACAATTTCTGATGCAGGCAAAAGAGATTATCGAAACGCTTTCCATGCAGCGGCATCCGGAAGGCGGCTGGTACGTGCAGACCTTCCGCGACGAAAATGGCGGCGACCGCGGCCATTCCACTGCAATCTACTATCTGCTCGAGGCCGGTGACCGCTCGCATTGGCACCGGGTGCACGATGCGGCCGAGGTCTGGCACTATTACGCCGGCGCGCCGCTTGCTTTGCACCGCTCGGCCGATGGTAAGACCAGCGAAAGGCTGGTCCTCGGCCTCGATCTGGCAAACGGCGAGCGCCCGCAGGCGATCATTCCGGCCAACTGGTGGCAGTCGGCGGAAAGCCTCGGGCAATTCACGCTTGTCGGCTGCACGGTCTCCCCCGGCTTCGAATTTTCAAGCTTCGAGATGGCGCCACCTGACTGGAAGCCGGCTTCCGACTGACCCTATTTTACCTTTCATTGACATCGCACAGGATGCGGCCAGACAGCGCGCCGCGACGGTCTTGAAAAAGCGACGCGCTGTGTCAGCTTTACACGGGGGAAGTGAAAATTGATTCATCTGGAGGAGGTTTTTTCGTGCGTTTGTTGTTTCCTTTGCTCGTCGCGGCAGGCTGTGTCATGAGCGCTCCTGTCTTTGCCCTTGATGCACCGGCCTCGCCGCCGGCCGAAAAGCCGCTGAAAAACTTCGTGACCTCGGTCGAGAAGGATGGCTCGATCACCTTTCGCCTCTATGCGCCTGCGGCAAAGGCGGTTTCCGTCACCTTGGGTTCGCGCGATCCCATCGCCATGCAACACAGCGACGATGGCACATGGAGCGCGAAGACGGAGGTGCTGAAGCCGAATCTCTACGAATATTACTTCAACGTCGACGGCTTCCGCAGCGTCGACACCGGCACCAATGCGCCGAAGCCGCAACGGCAGGTCAATACCAGCCTCATCCTGGTGCCTGGCAGCATTCTTGATATCCGCAACGTGCCGCATGGCGACCTGAGGCTGGTGACCCTGCATTCGAAGGCACTCGATTCGGAACGGCAGATGTATGTCTACACGCCGCCCGGCTACACCGATTCCTCCAAGCCGCTGCCCGTGCTCTACCTCTATCATGGCTTCGGCGATACTGTGGGGTCCTGGGTCCTCCAGGGCCGCGCGCCGCAGATCCTCGACAATCTCCTTGCCGAAAAGAAGATTGAGCCGATGATCGTCGTCATCCCGGATACGGAAACCGACGTACCGAACGCGATCGCCGAAAACTTCCCCGCCGCCGATCGTCGCGCGAATTTCTATCCGGCGAACGCCGAGGCGGCCGATCGTGAGCTGACGGAAGATCTTATCCCGTACATGAAGAAGCATTATCGGGTGAGAAACGAGGCTAGCGGCCGCGCCGTTGCCGGCTTGTCGCAGGGCGGCTATCAGGCCCTCGTGTCAGGCCTTTCGCATCTGGATACCTTCGGCTGGGTCGCGACCTTCAGCGGCGTCAGCACGACGACCGTTCCGAACAAGACAGTCGATGCCGTGCTGAACGAGCCGGAAAAGATCAACAAGGCTCTGCATAACTTCACGGTGACCGTCGGCAGTAAGGATCAGGTCGTCGGCAAGGATGTAGCCGGCTTGAAGGCGACGCTCGACGCCAAGAAGATCAAGCACGAATACCATGAATATCCCGACCTCCAGCATGAGATGGATGTCTGGCGCCCGTCGCTCGTGGCATTCCTCGGAGAGGTTTTCAAGAAATAAGCGGCAGTGATCCGCGGCGGAGCTACTCCGCCGCTTCCGCCTGCGTCCGCACGCCATCGTCCCGGTGCAGGATCATCCGATGAGCGGCCAGTACCGCCCCACCGGTCACGAGTAGGCAGGCGAGCGCGATGCCCCAACTCGGCTCGGCAAAACCGAACAGCGTCAGGATCAGCGTCGACAGCAGCGGCGCGGCATAGCTTGCCGCGCCGAGGATCTGGATATCGCCGTTCTTGACACCATAATCCCAAGCATAGAAGGCCGCCCCGACCGGAAAAAGACCCAATCCAAACACGGCAATCCACTGGGCCGGGTTCTCCGGCCAGACGGTTTCCTCAAGGCCGATGTGGCAGAAGAAGGAGAGGATCGAGGTCGCGAGGCAAAATATCGTGACGACATCGGTGGAAACGGCCTCGAAACGGCGCGTGATCAGCGAATAGCCGGACCAGGTGAAAGCGCAGAGAAAGGCCGCTCCATAGCCGACGGCGTAGGCGCCTTCGAAATGAAAGCCATTGCGGCCGACGATCAGCATCGTGCCCGCAAGCCCCATCAACGCACCGACGATGTGATACCAGCGTAGCCGCTCTCCGGGCAGCAGCGCCGAACCGACGACGATCAGCAATGGCCAGAGATAGGCGATCAGGCCCGCCTCCACCGCAGGCGCGTGACGCAGCGCCGTGAAATAGAGAAAGTGGTAGCCGAACAGGCCGGCGATGCCTGTTATCCAAACCTTGGCGGGCTGGCGTAGAAGCTGCAAACGCTCCGGCCGCAGCAACAGTACGACGATGCCGGGAATGCTGCCGATGGCAAAGCAGATGGCGAGCAGCTGAAAGGGTGGCATTTTGCCCGAGGCCACGGTCAAAAGCGCCAGAAACGACCACATCACGATCGCCGAGAAACCTGTCAATGTCGCGCGAAATTTCATCCCTGCCCCTAGCCCCTTGCCGCGGACGTCCCCAGCCCGCTAAAGCGATTCCATCAAGAATGCACAGCAATTTTCCACTGGAAATTGCGTAGAAATAACTACGGGAATCGTCAAGCGCTTCTGTGAAGCAGAGGCCGGTCTAGCTGCCGTATTTTACGGCCGTGATCGTCACCGTCCCGTATTGCGTGGGTATCCGAACGTAGACCGGGGCATAGACATTCATCGTATCGGCCTTGGCGAACCAGATCTCCATATTGTCGCTCTTGGCGAGGTAGACATAGTCCTTGCGCGTGCTCTTATAGCCGCTCTTTGGCGTGAAGCGCACGCCGCAGGCAATGGTCTTGCCCTTGAAGCCATCAGTGGAGAACGGATGCGATCCCTTCGGCGACAGCTTCAGATCCATGCGCATCTCGCCGTCGAAAACGGCCAGCGTCTGGTTGCAGAGATTGAGGCTGGGCGTAATCGGGAAGATCATGCCTGAAATCGGATCGAGCACCGCCTTCAGGTCCTCCCCGGTCAGAGGAACCCAGGTATCCGGGCGCTTCGGCTCGGGCGTGATCGTATTCGATGTCACATTGCCGTTGGCATAGGCGACATCATAGGTGCGCTCTCTCTTGCCGCTCTTGTAGAAGAGCGTGTAGTGCGTCGCCTGCAGCTTGCTGTCGTTGACGACGCCGGTCACATCGGTCTTCGCGTCGATCGACGTGACGAGATCCGCAAGGCCCGCAGAGGTGATATCGCCACGGATGGTGAACTGCTTGCCGCTGACTTCGGTCTTGAAATCCGCCCGGGCAATCGGCAGGCCCGCCAGCGAAACGCGATAGCGCGTTTCATGCCGCAGCACGTCGGCCAGTGCCAGCGACGGCATCGACGCAACGATCGCTGAAATGATAAGCCACTTCCGAATTTGAACCATGATCAAGGCCTTCAACGAGGATCAGGCAAGATATATAGATGCGATACTTGCCTGCTTCGAGCGTCAGACAACAGCAGCTTTTTGACCGAATTGCGGGAAAACACAAGGTTTGGCTTGACGCGGCCAGCCTCTCTGACTATAGAACCGCAACTTTCCAATTATGGCCTGTTGGATTGCGCGCCGGGTTTTGCCTGGGACGTCTATCCGATGGCCGAGAAAAACAAAAGTAGGTGTACCATGTCCCGCATGTGCGAATTGACCGGCAAGGCCGTCCTCGTGGGCAACAACGTTAGCCACGCCAACAACAAGACCAAGCGTCGGTTCCTGCCGAACCTCTGCCAGGTCACGCTGATCTCCGACGTTCTCGGCCAGCGCTATCGTCTGCGCGTTTCCGCTGCAGCGCTTCGCTCTGTCGAACATCGTGGCGGTCTCGACGCTTTCCTCATCAAGGCAAGCGAAAACGAACTCAGCATGCGCGCTCGCCTGCTGCGTCGTCAGATCGTCAAGAAGTCCGCTGAAGCTGCCGTTGCTGCCTAAGCAGCCCTAGCACTTCGCGATTTCATACCGGCTAAGAGGCTTGCACGGATCATCTCCGGACAAGCCTTTTTCCATGTCCGGCTTCCGTCAACTGGTGGCATCTCCCAGGATAAAAAAATGCTGACGCTACGTCATACCTTTATCTACGTAATGCTGATGACGCTGGTCGTCGTCGCTTCCAACATCCTCGTGCAGTATCCGCTGCAAGCGACGCTCGCCGGCATCAATCTTGCGGATATCCTTACCTGGGGTGCCTTCACCTATCCGGTCGCCTTCCTCATCACCGATCTGACCAACCGCCAGTTCGGCCCCAAGGCCGCGCGCAAGGTGGTGTTTGCCGGTTTCGTCGTCGGCGTCGCACTGTCCTTCTATACGGCACAGCCGCGCATCGCGATCGCCTCCGGCTCCGCCTATCTCGCCGGCCAGCTGCTGGATATCTCGGTCTTCAACCGCCTGCGCCGCATGGCCTGGTGGCGCGCGCCACTGTTCGGATCGCTGATCGGCTCGATGCTCGACACGCTGATCTTCTTCTCCTTCGCCTTCGCGCCCTTCTTCGTCTTCTTCGGTCCGAACGATCCCTTCGCGATCGAATGGGCACCGATTCTTGGCGTCTTCTCGACCTCGGCACCGCGCTGGATTTCCTGGGCGATCGGCGATTTCTCGGTCAAGGTGACTGTCGGCCTCGTCATGCTGCTCCCCTACGGCGCGCTGATGAACATGCTAAAGCCGATGTCGCAGGCTCCCACGGCTTGAATGATCGAATGCCCGGCGCGAATCGCTGCCGATTCGCGCCGAGAACGTTTTTCATCGATAAGACAGGCAGGTCAGGACGGCGGATGCGAAGGCATCCGGGCTTTCCGCCATCATTAGATGGCCGGTCTCGGCAATATTGATCCGCGCCGTGCAGAGGGCATTCGCCCAGTCGGGAACATCCCAGCCTTCCGCAGAACGTCGTCCGGCAATCAGATAGACCGGAATACCGGATTGCAGAATACCGCGGACGGCATCCAAATAAGCAGTCTCTCCCGTTGCCGCGACCACCGCCTTGGCTTGCGCCTTGATCGTCGACGGCGGCTGATTGGCGAGCCAACTTCTGCCGAGCGATGATGTCCATCCGTTGATCTCTACGCCGGCGCCAGCCAACCAGGCATCGGGGTCAGCCTCATAGCCGGAGATGATGCTCGCCACCTCCTCATCTGGTTTCACGGCAATCTGGCCAGACCAGAACGCATCCTTCAACGTGAAATTGCCTTCGACGCTCGTCAGCGATCCGACGAGTTGGGGGAAATGCTTAGCAACAAGCACCGAAACCGCACCGCCAACCGAATGTCCGACTAGATGCACCTTGCCCGCATCGAGGCCAGATATGAAACCCGCAATATGGCGCGCTTGATCGAGAAGGGAGAGGCTGCTGACGTCCGCCTCGCGATTGCAGCCATAGCCGATCAGGTCGGGCGCATGAACATCGGCATTGCCAAAGGCAGCCAGGATCTTGGGGTTGCTCAGGCTGCCAAAGAGCCCATGCACCAGCACGATAGGTTTGTCGGGAGCAGACATGTCGAGGAATCCGATAGTTGGAGCAAAGGCGTCGCTTAGCCCACGGCCGACATTTGCTCAATGCCGGCGCAGCGAATAAATCGGCCGGCCTTGCTTCTAGTTCTGGCTGACGAGATTGTCGTCGCGCAGGCGAAATTCGAGCATCAGGCTGCGTTGCAGGATCGAATGATTGTCGTCCGAGATCAGGATGAGGTGCAGCGAGCCATCGGCAGCGCGGAAAACATCGATGCCCTCCATATTGTCGATCTGTTCTCGCGTGCTGGCTTCGAAGATCACATTGCCATCTACAACGGCGCCCGGCTTGATATCAGCGCCAGCAACACGGCGGATGCGCACGCCAAGGCCATGCATCAATCCGAAGCGCCGCTCTAGCAGCAACAGGTCGCCATCGGGCAGAAAGACGCCATCGCTAACACTGAAGTCGCCATGATGCCGAACGGTGAAGTGCCCACTCAGCGGCCCATCCAGAATGGCGGCAAGCATATTGCCCTCATCATCCCGGCTGTCTTCCGTAACGATGACAGCCCCGCCGGCAAGCGGGCTCGACTGCGGCGCGATCATCAGCGCCTCGAGACTGCGATTGGCGCGCAACTGTAATCTCGGGATCGGGAGAGGCAAGCTGCCGTCAGGCGGAGAAATCTCGAAACCCGGGTCGGGATAGGCATCGACGCGATGTTGTTGTTCGTAGCTGACAAGGACATGATCGCCCCGCAGCGCCAGCCCCTCCGCATCCATACCGCCCCTGCCGGGATCGGTGCCGCCGTGACGATCGATCATCGGCAAGATACGGGCGTCGCTGATACCCTTCAGCCGGCCCTTGTCGTCGCGCTCGATCGCTCCCGTCAGCCAATGACCGGTATCCAGTACCGAAATAAAATGCTGTTGGTCGGAACGGAAGCGAATTGCGGAGATGGCGCCGAGAAGAACATTTTCCGAACTGAGTTCAAGGCCACCGACGAATTCCAGCGAACCGAACCGCGTTTCATTCGAACCTGGCTTGAATGTGGAAATAACGGTAGCGCGGATATTTGCCGGACCGCCTTCCTCCCCATCATCGCCGGAGCTGCAGCCGGCAAGCAACATTGCCAAAACGGCTGCTATCAAAGCAGCCCATGCCCTGCATGCGCAGCGGCCTGAAGGGGCAGTACCGCCGGCGGGAAAGGGCACCGGCCGTAAGGCCGATGCCAAGGGAGACCCGAGCGGGCTCAGCTGGCGCGGCGCATGCGCGAGCGCGGCATGCTCGTCTGATCTTCGAACAGCGAGGCAAGCTGTTCCGTCATGGCTCCAGCCAGTTCATCGGCATCGACGATGGTGACAGCGCGGCGATAGTAGCGCGTCACGTCATGGCCGATACCGATCGCCAGCAGTTCGACAGGCGAACGCGTCTCGATCTGATCGATGACGGCGCGCAGGTGCCGCTCAAGATAATTGCCCGGATTGACCGACAGCGTCGAATCGTCGACCGGCGCACCGTCCGAGATCATCATCAGGATGCGGCGCTGTTCACGGCGTCCAAGTAGGCGGTTGTGCGCCCAGATCAGCGCCTCGCCGTCGATGTTTTCCTTGAGCAGGCCTTCGCGCATCATCAGCCCGAGATTGGCGCGCGAGCGACGGTAAGGCTCGTCCGCCGACTTGTAGATGATGTGGCGCAGATCGTTCAGGCGGCCTGGCGTCTGCGGCTTGCCGCCGGCAAGCCACTTCTCACGCGCCTGCCCGCCCTTCCAGGCCTTGGTGGTGAAACCAAGGATTTCGACCTTGACGCCGCAACGCTCCAGCGTCCGTGCCAAGATATCGGCGCAGGAGGCGGCAACCGTGATCGGCCGTCCGCGCATCGAGCCGGAATTGTCGATCAGCAGCGTCACGACCGTGTCACGGAACTGCGTGTCGCGCTCCATCTTGAAGGACAGCGCCTGCGTCGGATCGATGATCAGGCGCGGCAGACGCGCCGGGTCGAGATAGCCCTCTTCCAGATCGAAATCCCACGAGCGGTTCTGCTGCGCCATCAGACGACGCTGCAGACGGTTGGCGAGCCGGCCAACGGCGCCCTGCAGATGCGCAAGCTGCTTGTCGAGGAAAGCGCGCAGGCGTTCGAGTTCGGCCACATCGCACAGCTCCTGCGCCGTCGTGGTCTCGTCGAACTCCTCCGTATAGACGTGGTAGTCGACCTTCTCGTTGAAATCGGCGAAAGGCGTGTTCGGACGGCGGGTCTCGCCCGGCGTTTCCGAGTCTTCCTCACCCTCTTCGCTCATGTCGTCGTCGGAGATCTCGCCGCCGTCTTCGGTCGCGCCGTCTTCCATCTGCTCGTCGGAAGCTTCGCTGTCCTCAGCCGGCGCGGCATCGGAGCCCTCGTCTTCCTTGACGTCGTCGTTATCCTGGTCCTCGCCGTTCGGCTTGTCCTCTTCGCTCGCCTGCTCCTCGCTGTCGGGCTCGGATTGCTCGTCGCCATATTCCTCGGCCATTTCCATGGCCGACAGCATATTGCGGACGACTCGCGCGAAGCTCTGCTGATCGTTGATGGCCGACAGCAGGTTGTCGAGTTGGCCGCCGGTCTTTTCCTCGATGAAGGGGCGCCAGAGATCGAGCACCTTGCCGGCGCTTTCCGGCGGCTTCTGGCCGGTCAGCTTCTCGCGCACGATCATCGCCATGGCTTCGCCGATCGGCGCGTCCTCCTGGCGCTCGATGCCGGAGAAATTCGCCTTGGCGTATTTCTCGGTATTCATCGAGTTGATGTTGGCGGCAACACCGCTCATGCGCAGCGAGCCGATCGATTCGACGCGGGCCTGTTCGACGGCATCGAAAATGCTGCGAGCGTCGGCGCCCTGCGGCGCCATGACGGCATGCACGCGGGCGTCGTGACAGGCGAGCCGCAGGGCCATCGAATCACCGAGGCCGCGCGTTACCGCCAGCTCATGGGCTGTCGGCCGCTTCGAAAGCTCCGGCAAGCGAATACGCTCGCCGGTCATTCCCGGGCGTTCGTTGGCGAAGGCCACCTCGACCTCGGCATCGCCGGCGATCGAGCGGACACAGCCTGTGATCGCCCGGCGCAACGGCTCCATGTCCACCGGAGCACCCGGCTTCGCTTTGGAATTATCTCCGCGACCTGACATGATGTGTCGGCTTTTCCTTAGGCTTCGAGCACGATATTGGCTGCACTTTCCTTCAGCTCGACGCCGAAGGCGCGCTGATAGTGCTCGGCGACCAGCGGCCGCTCCAACTCGTCACACTTGTTGAGGAAGGTAACGCGGAAGGCAAAGGCGACATCGCCGAAAATTTCCGCATTCTCAGCCCAGGTGATGACGGTACGCGGGCTCATGACGGTCGACAGGTCACCGTTCATGAAGGCCGCGCGCGTCAGGTCGGCGACACGCACCATCTTGGAAACCGTATCGCGGCCCTTCTCGGTGCGGAAGGACTTCACCTTCGCCAGCACGATATCGACTTCGTTGTTGTGCGGCAGGTAGTTCAGCGTCGTCACGATCGACCAACGGTCCATCTGTGCCTGGTTGATCTGCTGCGTGCCGTGATAGAGGCCGGTCGTGTCGCCGAGGCCGATGGTGTTGGCAGTCGCAAACAGGCGGAAGGCCGGGTGAGGACGGATGACACGGCTCTGGTCGAGCAGGGTCAGGCGGCCCGAGGATTCCAGCACACGCTGGATGACGAACATCACGTCCGGGCGGCCGGCGTCATATTCGTCGAAGACGAGCGCGACATTGTGCTGGTAAGCCCAGGGCAGAATGCCGTCCTTGAATTCGGTGACCTGCAGCCCGTCCTTGACGACGATCGCGTCCTTGCCGACGAGATCGATACGGCTGACATGGCTGTCGAGGTTGATACGCACGCACGGCCAGTTGAGGCGCGCGGCGACCTGCTCGATGTGGGAGGACTTGCCGGTGCCGTGATAGCCCGAGATCATCACGCGGCGGTTATGAGCGAAGCCGGCGAGAATGGCGAGCGTGGTCTCGCGGTCAAAAAGGTAGTCCGTGTCCAGATCGGGCACATAGGCGCCGCCCTGGCTGTAGGCCGGAACGCGGATGTCGGAATCGATGCCGAAGACTTCGCGGACCGAAACTGTGGTGTCGGGAACTTCGGAAATATCAAGGTCAATCTTGCTCATCATGTCTCCAGGGCGGGTGGCTCTCACCCTGCCATATCAATCTCAGCCGTGTTGTCCGAAACGCCGCAGCTTTTTTGCCCGCATCCGTTCGGTCGGAACAGCGGCGATACTTCTCCGGGACTAAAGCAAAATCTCGGCGCGATTATATGATCGCTTGCGAGCATCCTTGAACAGAGTCCCCGGACAAGAAACGCCGCGTCCGGAAAGTTGACCGAGGTGCCGCCAGCCAAATGCGCACCCTGCCGCGGTTGCCCGCAGCTTCAGCCGATTTGGACCATACCTGATTGAAGGCGGAGAGCAAGGACGGGAATTAACAAAAACCGTTCTGCTTCAATAATTGATAGGCCTGAATGACCGCGCGAAAACGCTCCTCCGATCCGCGGTCGCCGCCATTGGCATCGGGATGGTGCATTTTCACCAATTCCTTGTAACGGCGCTTGATATCCGGGGCTGAGGCATTGGCGCCAAGACCCATCGTATCGAAGGCTTTCGCTTCCAGCGTCTTCAGCTTGCGCTGCTGCGGAAAACGCGGGCCGCGACCCTGCCCCTCGCCTTCCTTGACGAAGCCGAAGGGGTCGCGGACGCGGCTATAGGCGCCGGAGCGGATATCCGATTGCAGAGGGCTGTTCTTGGCCGCCTTGTTGACACCAACGGTCCAGGTCGGACGATGGCCGGTGATGGCTTCCTTCTGGTAGCGCGCGATCTCGCCGTCCGAGAGGCCGGAGAAATAATTGTAGCCCTTGTTGTATTCCTTCACGTGCTCGAAGCAGAACAAAAAGAACTGCCCTTCCGCATTGCGCCCCACCGGGGCGCGATGCGTACCGTGCTTGTCGCAGCCGTCCCACTGGCATGTCGGCGGGCCCTGTTCGGGCTCCTGCGCGCGCTTGCGGCGGGTGCGGATACGATCGAAATATTTTGAATCAAGTCTCATGGCGTCCTAATTATGGGGCCTTGGCTACCCCACAACAAGAATTGACAAACAGGAATGTTATAGGCTTTGTGGGAGCCTTTTTTCATGAGCGAGGTCGACGCGGGAATATGGAAACCACACTGCAATCCCGCATTGAGCGGAAGCTTACCGACGCCTTCGCGCCCGAGCGCCTTGCCGTCATCAACGAAAGCCACCTGCATGCGGGCCATCAGCCCGACATGACCGGAACCGGCGAAACTCATATAAGAGTTCGCATCGTTTCCGCCAAGTTTTCCGGCATGCCGCGCCTTGCGCGCCACAGGGCGATCAACGAACTCTTGAAGCCGGAACTGGATGCCGGACTGCATGCGCTGGCGGTAGAGCCCGCCGCTCCGGGAGAGGCAGTGCGCTGGTAGGCTGGCACAGCGCATAACTCAGCCAGACCGACCTCCGGCTGTGCATCATGCTCCGACGAAATTGAAAAGCAGCGCCATGTTGCCAGCATCCGCAGCCCGAAGAGCAAGGATGTAGGCATTCCGCCGCTCGTTATCGGCTTGTATATCCACGCCGCTCGCCCACTCAATCGGCGGGTGCCTGAAGTAGTCCCCAAGAAAAATATCGGCTGCTATGCGAGCGTGACGACCATTTCCATTTGGAAACGGATGGATCTGCACCATCCTATGATGAAAGCGCGCTGCGGCTTCCTTGGGTGGAAAGACCGCGTGTTCGGCCCAATAGCGAGCATCATCTAAGAGCATCCGAATTTGGACGGAGATCTGGAGAGGATCGATGCCGATGTTTTTCTCGGTCAGGCGATAAGTCCCCGCCCATATCCAGACATCGCCAAATAGCCTCTTGTGCAGTGTTCTCACAAACTCGGCCGTCAAGATATCACCTATTCGACGCCTCTCGACCCAACGAAGGCCGGCTGCAATGTTGGCACTCTCAAGCTCATCGAGTTGAAGACGCGTGGTAATATGTCTGAATTTCAGCCCCTCGATGTCATCGGCGTCGAGTGGAGTCGCTCCCTCCGGCTCCTGAAACATCACTAAACCACCCAGAGATCCGATGGCCTCTTTTCGGCGAGCTCTCTGGCCAAACTCTCGATCTCTTCCTCGAGTAGATCGGACGGCAGAGCCTGCTTCTCCAGCGCCATATGAGCATTGGTCCGGCGAAGCAGTGATTGCGCCTTCCGCCGCGCTTGATCCATGATCATCTCTTCGACAGAGCCTTTCAGCACGATGCCATAAACGAAACGCCCGCCCATCGCTTCCGCAAGCTTTTCCATTTGCCCGATGGAAATAGCCGTTGAACGCTCGTTCCGTTCCGCTTGATAGATAGCATTGCGGCTTACCGCCAATCGATCGGCCAGCTGCTGAACGGACATCCCCAAGGCCTTTCTGACCGTGGCGATCCAGCCCTCTGGCGGTACACCGCTCAAGAGCTGGGTTTCGGCCTTGTCGACAAGCCGAACATACTGCTTCAGCACAACTTTCTTAATGCTCATTGGTTCACCAAAGGCAGCCATTTGCCTACTTATTGATATACATCTTTACATATTTTGTATAGCTATAAATATACAAATAACAACAATCCGCATATCTATAAATATACAGATCATGCAGGGCTGCATATGTACAGCTTAACACCGAAGCGTTCTGCGTCTTTCAAAGCCAATTTCACCTTGATGCCGGAATTACTCCGGCTTTGCCTCTTCCGTCTCGGCGGGGCGGATGCGCAGCTTGGTGATACGGTTCTTTTCCCGCTTCATGACGATGAAGCGCTTGCCGTAGAAGGTGAAGGCCTGACGCTCTTCGGGAATGGTCATCGATTCGTGGATGACGAGGCCGGCAATCGTGGTTGCCTCTTCGTCCGGCAGATCCCAGTCGAGCGCGCGGTTCAGGTCGCGAATCGGCACCACGCCGTCGACGACGATCGAGCCGTCGGCTTCCTGCCGCACGCCCTGGATATCGAGATCGTGCTCATCGGCGATATCACCGACGATTTCCTCCAGAATATCTTCCAGGGTGACGATGCCCTGCACCTCGCCATATTCGTCGACAACGACGGCGAAATGCTGCTTGCGACGCAGGAAGGCGTTGAGCTGATCTTCGAGATTGGTGCTATCAGGCACGAACCAGGGCTTTTGCGCAATCTTGACGATGTCGAGATTTTCCGGCTCGACATTGCGCTCCGCCAGCGCCCTCAGCAGGTCCTTGGCGTGGACGACGCCGATGATGTTGTCGATCGTGCCGCGCCAGAGCGGCATGCGCGTATAGGGGCTGTCGAGAATGGCGCGCACCACCACTTCGGGCGGATCGTCGGCATTGATGGCGCGCATCGCCGTGCGGTGCACCATGATATCGGAAAGCTCGAGTTCACCGAGATCGAGCACGCCGCCCAGGCGGTCGCGATCGGCCTTGACCACGGAACCCTCGCGGTGAAGCAGGTCGACGGCGCCGCGCAGCTCCTCATGCGCCGACAGCATCGACACCTCCCTGGAGAGGTTGATACCGAACAGACCGAGGATCCAGCGGACGATGGCATTGACGAAACTCGAAATCGGGCCGACGAAGGCAACGAACAACCGCACCGCGCCGGCCACGTTGAGCGCGAAGCGATCCGGCGTCGAAATCGCCCAGCTCTTCGGCAGCACTTCGGCGAAGATGACGAGAATGACGGTCATGGCAGCCGTCGCCAGCGCCACGCCGGAATTGCCGAACAGCCCGAGGAAGACGCTGGTCGCCAACGAAGAGGCCAGGATGTTTGCGAGATTGTTGCCGATGAGGAGAGCGCCGATCAGCCGGTCACGCCGCTCGATCAGGCGCCGCACGATGCCAGCCTGCTCATCGCCATTGGCTTCAAGCGTATGGATGCGGGTGCGGGACACCGCGGTAAGTGCCGTCTCCGAACCGGAAAAGAACGCCGACACCAATACGAGCACGATGATCGAGATGATCTCGGGCCAGTATTCAAGCAGGACTGCCAGCGTGCCCTCGACGGTCATCAGGGGTGCTTTTCCTTCAGGAAACTTAAGACTTCGGAAGACGGCACGTCGTCCGCAACGAAGGACTGGCCGACGCCATGCGTGAGGATGAAGGTGAGCTTGCCGCTCTTGACCTTCTTGTCCTGCGCGATCGCATCCATCAGTGTTTCGGCCGGCGGCAGCTCTCCCGGGATATCGCCCATGCGGGTCGGCAGGCCGACGGCCTTCAGATGTGCCTCGACGCGTTTGGCATCATCCGGACTTGCCAGATTGAGGCGCGCGGAAATTTCGTGCGCCAGCACCATGCCGATCGCAACGCCCTCGCCATGCACCAGCCGGCGGCTGTCATAGGCGGTGGCGGCTTCCAGCGCGTGGCCGAAGGTGTGGCCAAGATTGAGCAGGGCGCGAGGGCCGTTTTCACGCTCGTCGGCGACGACGACATCGGACTTTGCCTGACAGCTCGCCGCGATCGCCTCGATGCGAGCAACACCACCGGAAAAGACATCCTTCCAGTTCGCCTCGAGCCAGGCAAAGAAATCCGGCTTGTCGATCAGGCCGTATTTGGCGACTTCGGCATAGCCTGCACGGAATTCCCGCTCGCTCAGCGTATTCAGCACGTCGGTATCGGCCAGCACAAGATCCGGCTGATGGAAGACGCCGACCAGGTTCTTGCCGTGATGGGTGTTGATGCCCGTCTTGCCGCCGACAGACGAATCCACCTGCGCAAGCAGCGAGGTCGGAATCTGTACGAAACGAACGCCGCGGCGCACGATGCCGGCGGCGAAGCCGGAGAGATCGCCGATGACGCCGCCACCAAGCGCGATCACCGCATCGTTGCGCTCGACTCGCGCCGTCAGCACCGCGTCGCAAACGGTGATCAGATGCTCGAAGCTTTTTGTCTTTTCGCCGGCGGGCAGAACGAGGCTGGACGCCTGGATGCCGGCCGCTTCGAGGCTGGCAACCAATGCATTAAGATAGAGCGGCGCGACGTTTTCATCGGTGATGATGGCGGCCTTGCGGCCCTTCAGCCGCGCTGCGATCTCTTGGCCCGCACGGGCTATCAGGCCGGGACCGATCAGGATGTCATAGGCACGCTCACCGAGAGGCACGCGCACGAGACGCTCAGCGGAAGCCGGTGTGATCGCATTCATGGTATTTTGCTTTCTGCTTTCTTTCCCTCGGCGATGGCGGCAAGGACTTCCCTGACCATGATATCCTTATTCACATCGCGGGAGAGAACCGTGATATCGGCTTCCGCATAGATCGGATAGCGCGCATTCATCAGGTTTTCGAGGGTCTGTTTCGGATTTTCGGTCTTGAGCAGAGGACGCGTGTCACGCTTGTTCACCCGCTCCCATAGCACGTCGAGATCGGCCTTCAGCCAGACGGAAAGGCTGCCACGCTTGACATGCAGCCGCGTGCTTTCGTTGATGAACGCGCCGCCGCCGGTCGAGACGACACGCGGGCCGCCCTTGAGGAGCCGCTTGATGACACGCGTTTCCAGCGCCCGAAATTCCTGCTCGCCATAGGCAGCAAACAGTTCGGCGATCGTCATGCGCGACACACGCTCGATTTCGATATCCGTATCGACGAATGGAAGGCCGAGCTGCTGCGCAACGGGCCGGCCGATCGAGGATTTTCCCGCTCCCATCAATCCCACGAACACGAGATTGCGTTGACCCAGCGCAGCGCGCGCCCTGTCTTTAAGACTTTCGGCAAGGGTCAGGACTTGTTCACTCATCGGCCCATTCACAATTTCTTTGGAAACGGTATCGTCAAATGCACCGGTAGCGTCAAGACGCCGCTGTCGTAAACATGTCTGCAATATCCTTCAGCTAACCCTTGAAGGACATAATTATTGCGCATCGCCGCGCCAATGAACGGCGAAGGAGAGTTTTCGAATGCCGACCCTGTTTCGCTTCCTTGTCATCTGCGCGGTCATCGCCGGATCGATCTATGGAGCGATGTGGGCTCTGGTGCTCTTCGTCGATCCTGAGCCACGCGATGTGACGATCCGCATTGCCCCCGAACGCCTCAACCCGCCGACGACAGGCTCGCTGAAACCATGAGCGCGCAGGCCGAGAATATACGAGCGGGCAAGAGGGATCTGGGGCGAGTACATCTGGAAGCCTTTCTGGAGATGATGAGCGCCGAGCGCGGTGCTGCCATCAACACGCTGCAATCCTACGAGCGCGATCTCGACGATCTCCATTCATTCCTCTCCGGGCAGGGCGTCCGCCTGACGGAAGCCGGCTCCAGCGATCTGGGCGCCTATCTTGCCAGCCTGTCGAGCCAGGGCTTCAAACCATCCTCCCAGGCACGCCGGCTCTCCGCCATGCGGCAATTCTATAAGTTCCTCTATGCTGAAGGTCTCCGCACGGACGACCCGACAGGGATCCTCGATGCGCCCAAGAAAGGCCGCGCCCTTCCAAAGACGATGGGCGTCGATGAAGTGACGAGGCTTCTGACCCAGGCGGAGGAGGAAGCCGCGGCCGACGGACCGGACCGGCTGCAGCGCCTGCGCATGCTGGTGCTCCTGGAGATGCTCTACGCCACCGGCATGCGCGTGAGCGAGCTCATCTCTTTGCCGGTGAAGGTGCTGGATCAGGAAGGCCGCTTCCTGATGATCCGCGGCAAAGGCAACAAGGAGCGGCTGGTGCCGCTGTCGCAGTCGGCCATTTCGGCGCTGAAAACCTATGGACGGCTGCAGGCCGAGATTGCCGCGAGCGCCAAGAACCCTGACCCCGAAAGCCCATGGCTTTTCCCCGCTGCGTCCAGGCAAGGCTACCTGCCGCGTCAGGTTTTTGCGCGCGATCTCAAGGACCTTGCCATCCGGGCGGGCCTGACGCCGTCGATGATCTCGCCGCACGTGATGCGCCATGCCTTCGCGAGCCATCTTCTCGCCAATGGCGCGGACCTGCGCGTCGTGCAGGAACTTCTCGGCCATTCGGACATTTCGACGACGCAAATCTACACACATGTGCTGGAAGAACGCCTTCATCAGCTGGTCCAAACGCATCACCCCCTTGCCAAACAGGCAAAAAAACAGGATTAGGACCGGCATACAGGCTGAAGCCGCCATCTCTCGTCACGGGCAAAAGGATCGGAAACGCACCTCATGCACAATTATCTGGACTTCGAAAAACCCATCTCGGATCTCGAAGGCAAGATTCACGAGCTCAAGAAACTGGCGAGCGAAGACGAAAGCATCGACACGTCCGAGGAAGTCGGGCGGCTTGAAATCCGCGTCCGCGAGGCGATGGCCGACATCTATTCCAAGCTCAACGCCTGGCAGAAGACGCAGGTCGCCCGCCACCCGCAGCGTCCGCATTTCGTCGACTATGCCAGTACGCTGTTTACGGAATTCACGCCGCTGGCCGGCGATCGCCAATTCTCCGAGGATGCCGCCATCCAGGCAGGCTTTGCCCGCTTCCGTGGCCAGCCGGTCGCGCTCATCGGCCAGGAGAAAGGCAACGACACCAAGAGCCGCCTGAAGCATAATTTCGGCAGTGCCCGGCCGGAAGGTTACCGCAAGGCGATCCGCATCCTTGAAATGGCCGACCGTTTTCAGCTCCCGGTTATCACGCTGGTCGACACCGCCGGCGCCTATCCGGGTGTCGGCGCCGAAGAGCGTGGCCAGGCCGAAGCGATCGCCCGCTCGACCGAGATGTGTCTCGGCGTGAAAGTGCCGATCATCTCCATCGTCATCGGCGAAGGCGGCTCCGGCGGCGCCATCGCCATTGCCGTCGGCAACCGCGTCTACATGCTCGAACATTCGATCTACAGCGTGATTTCGCCCGAAGGTGCGGCCTCGATCCTATGGCGCGATTCAACGCGCGCCAAGGAAGCCGCAACCAACATGAAGATAACGGCCGATGATCTGAAGAGCCTCGGGGTGATCGACGGCATCATCTCCGAGCCTGTCGGCGGCGCGCATCGCGATCCGAACGCGGTGATAAGCTCGGCCGGCGAAACGATTGCGAACGCACTTGCAGAACTTTCCAGCCGTTCGGGCGAACAATTGCGCAGTGACCGCCGCCAGAAATTCCTCAACATCGGTCGCAATCTCTAAGCAGCATTCGGAAAAAGTGATCGCTGAAAGCGGGAATGAGGCCAAACCTTGGCCACATTTCCGTTATCGAAGCAGTTATGGCAAAGAAAAGCTTGCCGGCGCGCCGCGGGCACGTCATAGGCTGGTAAGGAATTTTCAAGTATAAGCCGTCTATGATTCCGTTTCATGCTTCGAGGGGAGTGGCGAAACAGATCGAGCTGCCACTCTTCGCATTTATGGGCTAAGTCAGAATGCGCATCCGTCACCTTGCCTATGTTTCCCTGATGGCGCTGGCCCTCGCCGGCTGCAACGACGCGCTGGATACGGCGTCGGTCGACCTGTCGACGGTCAAGAACAAGGTCGAGCAGCCGCTTCCGAGCCATATCCTTGCCGACATGACCAAGAAGGGCATGGACCGCAACTCGCCGATCATGATCCGCATCTTCAAGGAAGAAGGCGTGATGGAGATCCTGAAGGCGAACCAGAGCAATCGTTTCGAAGTCATCGCGGATTACAAGATCTGCGCCTGGTCCGGCCGTCTCGGCCCGAAGGTGAAGGAAGGTGACCGGCAGGCGCCGGAAGGCTTCTACATGCTGACGCCGGCCAACCTGAACCCGAATTCGAAATATTACCTTGCCATCAATACCGGTTTCCCGAACCGCTATGATGCCGCCAACGGCCGCACCGGCGCCGATCTGATGATCCATGGTGCCTGCTCGTCGTCCGGCTGCTATTCGATGACCGATCAGCAGGTGCTGGAAATCTACGCTTTCGCGCGCGACGCCTTCAAGGGCGGCCAGAAGGCAGTTCAGCTCGAAGCCTTCCCTTTCCGCATGACGGCGGAAAACATGTGGAAGCACCGGCTGAGCCCCAATATCGAATTCTGGAAGATGCTGAAGGTTGGCTACGACAATTTCGAAGTCACCAAGCGCCCGCCTGATGTCGAGGTCTGCGAGAAGAAATACGTCTTCAACCAACAGGCCAGCGGCCCGTTCAACGCCGGCGGCAAATGCCCCGTCATGACCACGCCGCCTGCCCTGCAGATGGCGCTCGCGACCTATGACAAGCAGTATCAGGCGGACTACGCCACGGCCTCGAAGAAATTCGACGGTATGGCCTGGTACGATCCGACCGAAGCCGAGCGCAAGGCCGTCGTCGCCAAGCAGCGCAAAGGCCACGATATCGCCTATGCGCCCACAGGCACCGCCCTTGCTGCCGGCAAGATGATGAAGGTTGCCGACCTCGAATCGATGATGTCCAACCAGTCGGGGCAGCAGGTCGCGCGCGGCGGCACTGTCCTCAGCCCTACGGCCAATCCGGCAACCGCAAGCATCCGCGTGGCCACGGCAAGCCCTGCGACGGGTGCCCCGATAGCGCCTGCGCAGCAGCCTGCGGCCGGCCCGGTCGTTGCGGCCAATGTTCCGGCAAACGTACCGATCCCGACGGCGAACCCGATGAATCCCGGCCTCGATGCGCTGGCCTACGCGCCTGCACCGACCGTCGAGACCGCGCAGACCGAGGCCAAGAAGCCGCCCTTCTGGAAGTTCTGGGCCAAGAGTGAATAGTCCGGATACCGAGATCTACGATCTGCGTGGCCTGAAATGCCCCTATCCGGCGATCAAGACGGAAAAGCGCCTGCGCGGCATGGCAAGCGGCGCGACATTGACCGTAGAAACCACGGACCCGCTCGCTGTCATCGACATTCCCCATCTCTGCAATGAAAACGGTCATGCGCTTCTCGTGAGCGAGAAGACGGATAGCGGCCATCGATTTGTGATCCGCAAGGGCTGACCATTTGCACAGCCGGGGCCATCCTCGTGGTTCAAGGGTCGCTGCGCTCCCGCCTCACCATGAGAATGGGGCAACCGCGGGTTTCCCTTATCGCGCCGCCTTCTCTCCGATCATGGGCGACAGTGCGGCCAAGATCAGCCTCACCCTGAGCCTGTCGAAGGGCGAGGCGGGTTGCCGGATATCATAAAGCTAAAACTTCATCCCCGGCACGGCGAGCGGATTGTCCTGCAGCGCCGCCCTGTCCGGCGTATCGACGCGCGGCTTGCTGAGGAAGGCGTCGAACAGGCCCTTCACGAAGTCTTCGGGCAGATCCTTCGTAATGATCACCATGCGCGTGCGCCGGTCTTCGGGATCGGGCCAGGCCGGCAAGCGCACCGGAGCATGAAAGATGTTCTGCACGCCATGCAGCACGACGGGACGCTCCGGCCGGTCGGACACGGCAACGATTGCCTTCATGCGCAAGAGCTTTTCGCCATGCGCCGAACGAAGGAGATCGATGAACATTTCGAGCGCCATCGGATTGATAGGCTGGGTCTCGACGATCGAGAAAGACCGGATCGAACCGTCATGACGCGTGACATCATGAGCGTGCTGATGCCGGTGGCCATGGTGGTGCCCATGATGGTGATGATGATGACCATGGTCGCCATGATCATGGTCGTGATGATCGTGGTCGTGATGATCGTGGTCATCATGGTGATGGTGATGATCGTCGTCCGCTTCCAGCTCATCCTGCAGCCAACGGCCGACATCGGCGATCTTGGACGCCGGATCATAGAGGCCGTTGACGAGAATGCTTGCGCGGCCGGCTTCATCGCTATCGGCATTCACGATCTGCGCACGCGGATTGAGTGCCCGAAGACGGCTCTCCAGCTGCCCTTCCGGCACGGCGCCGGCAATCCCGGTCTTGGAAACGATCAGCCGGTCGGCGACCGCCACCTGCTTGCGCGCCTCTTCGTGATTGTCGAGCGTCTGCAGCCCGTTGACCGCATCGACGACGGTGATGACGCCATCGAGATCGAAATTGGTCGCGATGATCGGATTGCCCATGATCGATTGCATGACGGGGGCGGGATCGGCAAGGCCGGTCGTTTCGATGACGACGCGCTTCAGCGGTCGGATGCGCCCCGTCTGCATGGCGTCCATGAGGTTTGCCAGCGTATCCACCAGCTCGCCGCGCACCGTGCAGCACAAGCAGCCATCGGACAGCTCGATGATGGCGTCACCGGAGCTTTCCACCAGCAGATGGTCGATGCCGACATCGCCGAACTCGTTGATGATGACCGCCGCATCGCGCATGGCCTCGTCCTTGAGGATGCGGTTGAGCAGGGTCGATTTACCCGCACCGAGGAAGCCGGTCAGGATGGCAACCGGCACTCTTTGCTGCGAAACGCTCATGGCTAATATCCGATACTAGGGCAATTCCAGGAAAAGTGCGTAGCGGTTTTCCGTCCGGAATTGCGTGAAAACAAAGAGACAGAGCGGTTCAGCGATTCCGTGAAAAGCTGAATCGCTCTAGAAAGTGGGACGCGGCATGGGGATCGGGACATTGGCCCCGCTACCGGAGATCGCGATCTTGTTGTCCTTGGTCGCCTTGTCGCCTCTGGCCGTCACATCGTCCTTGTCGCCCTTGGCGGCCGTCGCGATGTCCTGGCCGCCGATCAGGCCGGCATAGACGAAATTGGGCTCATGATCCATTTCATGGATATAGGGCGACTGTACCTTGGTGCGGCCAAAGGGATCGCGGGTTTCGCTGCGCGCCTGCGCGCCCTTGGTGCTGCAGATGTCGGCGGTGACATCGGCGACATCAGCCGCAAGCGGCGCGTCGGGTTTGAGGGTCGCCAGCGTGTCGCGGGTCGACAGCTGGTTCTGGAAGCCCTTTTCCAGCAGATTGGCGGAATCGTCGGCGCGCGCCGCCAAGCTGTCCGTGCCGAGAACGACCGAGATCAGCGTGCGGCCGTTGCGGGTCGCTGATGCGATCTGGTTGAAGCCGGCCGCGCAGATGAAGCCGGTCTTCATGCCGTCGGCGCCGTCGAAGCGGCCGATGAGCATGTTGATGTTCGGCACCTGCTTGACGCCGTTGGTGAAGCCTTCGAGCGAGAAATAGCCGGCATATTGCGGAAATTCGCGGCGCAACGCCACGCTCAGGATGGCGAGATCGCGCGCCGTCGTATACTGCCCCTTGCCGGGCAGGCCGTTCGGATTGATGAAATGCGAGTCGCGCATGCCAAGCCGGGTGGCTTCCGCATTCATCCGCGCCACGAAGCCCTGCTGCGAGCCGCCGACGGTTTCGGCAACGGCCATGGCGAGATCGTTTGCCGATTTGACCAGCATCATCTTCAGCGCGTTGTCGAGCGTCATCTTCTGGCCGGGCTTGAAATACATCTTCGCCGGCGGCTGCGCCGCTGCAAGCTTCGACATGACGACGGGCGTATCGAGCCTAATCTGGCCGGACTGGATCGCCCGGAAGGTGACGTAAGTCGTCATCAGCTTGGTGAGCGAGGCGGGATACCAGCGGCGAAACGCCTCCTGCTGGTCGAGAACGCGGCCGGTGCTGACATCGACGAGAATATGCGGATTGGCTCCGGCCGTCTCAGCGGTCGACAGGAAAAGCATGGATGCTGCTGCGACCATAGGAACGAGCCGCAGGGCGGCATACAAACGATTCTGCTTCGTCGGCACGATCTATCCTTCAGAAGTCCGGAATTTTCTCGAAAGCTTCGTCTATTTAACCTATATGGCTAGGAGAAGGCAAAGGCGATTGACGACTTTATTTCCCAGCGGCACGCCGCAAAGGCCGCAAGAAACCGGCCAGGGCTGTGTCACGGATTCGTGCGTTGAACCAGAATCGATATTGATCAGTAGGAAAATCAGCATGCCGATCTTGAACAGAGCCGCAGAACTCCAGGGCGAAGTGACCGAGTGGCGCCGCCATATCCATGCGCATCCGGAACTTCTTTATGCGGTGGAAAATACGGCCGCTTTCGTCGCCGAGAAACTGCGCTCTTTCGGCGTCGACGAGGTGGTGACAGGCATCGGCCGCACCGGCGTCGTCGGCCTGATCCGCGGCAAGGGCGAAGGACGCACGATCGGCCTCCGCGCCGACATGGATGCCCTGCCGCTCACCGAGATCACCGGCAAGCCCTATGCTTCCGAAACGCCGGGCAAGATGCATGCCTGCGGCCATGACGGCCACACCGCCATGCTGCTCGGTGCCGCGAAATACCTCGCCGAGAACCGCAATTTCAACGGCAACATCGCCGTCATCTTCCAGCCAGCCGAAGAAGGCGGCGCCGGCGGCGACGCCATGGTCAAGGACGGCATGATGGAGCGCTTCCAGATCGCCGAGGTCTATGGCATGCACAACATGCCGGGCCTGCCCGTCGGCCATTTCGCCATCCGCAAGGGCGCGATCATGGCCGCGACCGATGAATTCACGGTGTCGATCAAGGGTGTCGGTGGCCATGCCGCCATGCCGCACAAGACGATCGATCCGATCGCCATCGGCGCGCAGATCGTTTCCAACCTGCAGCTCATCGCCTCGCGCAGCGCCAATCCGCTGAAATCGGTTGTTGTCTCCGTCACGACGTTCAATGCCGGCAATGCCCATAACGTCATCGCGAACGATGCGAGCTTCACCGGCACCGTGCGCACGCTCGACCCGGAAATGCGCGATCTTGCCGAACAGCGCTTCAAGCAGATCGTCTCCGGCATCGCGACGAGCCACGGCGCGGAGGTCGAGATCGAATTCCAGCGCAACTACCCCGTCACCTTTAACCATGCCGACGAGACCGATCACGCAATCGCGGTGGCTGAGGAAATCGCCGGCACGGGCAATGTCATCCCGAATATCGATCCGATGATGGGCGGCGAGGATTTCTCCTACATGCTGCTCGCCCGCCCCGGCGCCTTCATCTTCGTCGGCAACGGCGACAGCGCCGGCCTGCACAACCCGGCCTACGACTTCAACGACGAAGCCATCGCCCACGGCATTTCCTACTGGGTGCGGCTTGCCGAACAGCGCCTCAACGCCTGAGGCTTCGTCACCATTCCCCGTGCGCCTCACGAGGGCGCACGGCACCACAAAGCGAATTGTCCCGAGGACGTAAAAGGGCTTGGCTTCCAGCCTTTGCTTTTGTATGGATCATGCCGAGTGGTCTCGTAGCTCAGCAGGATAGAGCATCAGATTCCTAATCTGAGGGTCACGCGTTCGAATCGCGTCGAGATCACCATTTTCCAGCCTGAATGATGACCGCGTGATTGAGATTGGAAGAATATCAGACTTTAGCGCGTGCGAATGCTTTGACCCTCGTTGAGCCAAACCTGCCCAACTTACGGGATTTCGAACATGCGCTCATGCGCGGATGGTCGCCCGATCCCCGGCGCCAGCAAGACAAGTCATTCATCGAAACGGAACTAAAATCACTGAGACAAAACAGACAGGCTTTCCTGACGCGGCTTACAGCCAGCGAAGTCATCGCCACGTCTGTATCGAACCATGAGCCCCAATATCTAACAATCCAATCATTCTGGATCTGGGACGGAGCCTTTTGCGGCTACATCACATTTCGTTATTTGCCCGGAACGATACAATTGCCCTTACATGTGCCGGGTCATGTGGGTTACTCCGTTGTTCCCTGGAAACAGGGGCGGGGATATGCGACGCAAGCCCTGCGGCTTCTGCTGCCGGTCGCAGATCAGGCCGGCTTCACCAGGATAAGCATCATTTGCAACGAGGATAACCTTGCATCGAAGCGGGTTATCGAGAAAGCGGGCGGCGTATTTCACCACATAGGCGCCGACGCATCGGATTCCCCAGCCATATCGAAGCTGTTCTTCGATCTGCCGACTCATTTGTAATCAAACGCATCCGGATGGTTCCCCAGACTGCCGGTCAGCGCTGCATAGAGGATAGTCCGACCATCGATCGCTTCATTGCCCGGACCGATGTTCATCCAGGTCAGTTTTTCGGATACAGTTTTCTGGTCGGCGACCCGAAGCACACCGTACATGATCTTCTTGTCTGGGTCGTACAGAACCGCGATCTGCTCGTCGCCGCAATCATGCTGCTTGCAGGCGCTCATGACATAAACCTTGTCTCCCCCGAACATGAGTTCGTTGCCAGGAGACTCGACCGTCTTTCCGTTGATCCAGTCCGGCAGCCTGTGGCCTTTCGCCATAGCCTTGAAGGCCGCGCTCGCGACCGGATCCTTGGCGATGTCACGGAATGTTGTGGGATGATCTTGTGCGGATGCACCGGTGGCGGCGAGGATGCCCGTCACGAAGACGGCCACGATGATCTTTCTCATGCGCTTTCCCTTGAACAATGGAATGCACGGCAAATCGGTATGGCACTTACGCCTCGAGGTCATCCGACAGCGATCCTGTTTCTGACCAGCCGCACGCCGGGAATGGATTCCGCAACCGCGGTTGCCCGCTTCACCTCCTGATATGTCGCGACCGAGCCATCCAGGCGGATTTCCTGGCCCGCGGCCGTCACGGTGACATCGGACGCATCGATTCCGCCGGCAACGGCAAGCGCATTGGCAACGGCAGATTCCAGGGCCGAGCGTCTGGCCTGTTCGTTTTCCAGATAGAGCTCCATGCCATGAAACGTTGCTGCCTTGAAAACCATTCGTGACCCTCCGCATTCGAGTGGTCAGAAAACGCAGCACTTTGCATTTGGTTCAACGGAACCTGGAAAAATATTACTAAATCAGTAATTTCACCTTTTGCGTGCACCGGCGACAGAACCGTTGCATGGCTGCAGACTTGCCGCTCCACGCATTCCCCTGTAGAGCCATGGGGAACAGCAGCAAATGCGGATACCTGAATGAACACCGGCAGCACGGCGCGTCGTCGCCTGACGATATTGGGTTCGACCGGCTCCATCGGCCAGAATACGCTCGACGTCATCGCCCAGCTTGGCGGACGCGACGCCTTCGATATCGCCGCCATCACCGGGCATGACAATATCGAGCTGTTGGCCGAGCAGGCCAAGGCCTGCGGCGCCGCCTTCGCCGTCACTGCCAGGGAAGAGCGCTATCAGGATCTGAAGGACGCGCTTGCCGGCACCGGTATTGCCGTTGGCGCGGGCAAGAATGCGCTGATAGAAGCCGCCTCCATGCCCTCGGATTGGGCGATGGCGGCAATCGTCGGCACCGCCGGCCTGGCGCCGACGCTGGCGGCCGCACGCCGTGGCGCCGATATTGCGCTGGCCAACAAGGAATGTCTCGTCTCCGCCGGCGATCTCTTCGTGCGCGCCGTTGCCGAAGGCGGGGGACGGCTGATCCCGGTCGACAGCGAACACAGCGCCATCTTCCAGGCGCTGGAAGACGACCAGCAGCATGCGGTGGAGCGCATCATCATCACCGCATCCGGCGGCCCCTTCCGCACCTGGACGCGCGAGCAGATGGCCAATGTCACGCCCGCGACCGCGCGTGCTCATCCCAACTGGTCGATGGGCTTCAAGATCTCTATCGGCAGCGCCTCGATGTTCAACAAGGCACTGGAGATGATCGAAGCGAAGCATCTCTTCAATGTCCGCCCGGACCAGATCGAAGTCGTGGTGCATCCGCAATCCGTTATTCATTCCATGGTCGGCTATACGGATGGCTCGGTGCTGGCGCAGCTCGGCTGTCCCGACATGCGCACGGCGATCGGCTATGCGCTGACCTACCCCGCCCGCACCAGGCTCAGCGTCGACCGGCTGGATTTCGCCAAGCTAGCGCGGTTGGATTTCGAGGCGCCGGATGAGGTTCGCTTCCCGGCACTGCGCCTTGCCCGCACCGCACTGGAGCGCGGCGGCCTGCAGGGCGCCATCATGAACGCAGCCGAAGAGATTGCCTTTCATGCCTTCGTCGACGGCCGCATCGGCTTCCTCGAAATGGCCGATATCGCCGAGGCCGTCATGGACGAGATGATCGCGACCGGCAGCGCCGAAAGCATGGATGCTGTCTTTGCCGCCGACGAGGAAGCCCGCAGCCGCGCGGCAGCACTCGTCGCTCAGCGGGACAAAGCGGCCTAAACCTCATCGCCGGCAACGCCTTCGGACAGATCATTCCATGCCACTTCATCTCGAAACTCCGCTCCTCGAATCCCGACCGCTCAGCCAGGCATCGGGACGCACCATCTGGTTGAAGATGGATGCGCTCCAGCCGCCAGGCTCCTTCAAGATCCGCGGCGTAGGTGCTGCCTGCGAGCACCACGCAAAGAACGGGAAGCGACGCTTCGTCTCTTCCTCCGGCGGCAATGCCGGCATTGCGGTTGCCTATGCCGGTCGCCGTCTTTCGATCCCCGTATCGGTCTTCGTTCCCGCGACGACGTCGGACCGCGCGAAAGCGCTGATCCGCCAGGAGGGCGCCGAAGTCTTCGTGCACGGCGCATCCTGGCAGGAGGCGAATGAACGTGCGCTGCAGGCCGTCGACGCAGACACCGCGTTCATCCATCCCTTCGATGATCCGCTTCTCTGGAGCGGCCACGCAACGATGATCGACGAGGTCGTCAGAGCCGGGGTGCAGTTCGATGCGGTCGTTCTTTCAGTCGGCGGCGGCGGACTGCTCGCCGGCGTTTCGGAGGGACTCGACCGCAACAGCCTTCAACACATTCCGATCATCGCCGCCGAAACCGAAGGCGCCGCCTCGCTCGCAGCTGCGGTGACATCAGGCAAACCAGTGGAATTGCCCGCCATCACCAGCATCGCAACATCGCTTGGCGCCCGCAAGGTTGCCGAGCGTGCCTTTGAAATTACTCAAAACAGGCCGGTCGATAGCATTGTCGTCAGTGATCGGGCTGCCGTCGATGCCTGCCTGCGCTTCCTTGACGATCACCGCGTCCTCGTGGAACCGGCTTGCGGTGCTGCACTGGCCGTCGCCTATACCCATGCCGATCGCCTGGCACACTTTGAGCGCGTGCTGATAATCGTCTGCGGCGGCGCGACCGCGACCCTCGCCCAGCTGCAGGCCTGGCAAGCATCCTGATCGCTGCCGGAAGCTTGGCGGCGGCGCCCTTCCATGCAAATGGCCCGGTCTCGCTCCGGCAAGACCATCAGTGGAGCGTATAGAGGAGAGTGCCGTAACCGAGCTGGTCGTAACCGCCACTGTTCGGGCCGTAGTCGCCGCCACCGCCCTCGGCGCGAAGCTTGGACGCGAAGGCGGAAACATAGGGGGCATTGAGCCCCTTCAGGACGACATAGTGATTATAGAGCATTTCCCAGACCGGCCGCGCCGTTCCCCTGCCCGCGTCTGAAATCGATGTCTGGGTGACATCGCTGTTCTTGTAGGTCGTGTACGGCACCTCATGGCCGAGATTGTATTTGGCGGCATATTCGGCGCCGGCAAGCACGAGGTTGTTGTCGTAGCCATAGAGATCGTCGCCCTGTGACCAGGCCATCTGGCAGATCGCGCCGACGAGAGCGATATCGAGCGTCGTATGTCCCTGATCACGCCCGGATTCCTGGACCTGAGCCAAGCCCCCATCATAGACCTTCCAGAAAGTCTTGTTCAGCGCACCATTCCCGGCGCCGCTGTGGAGATAGTCGATCGCTTCCTTGTAGATATCGGCTCTGTCGGTCAGCACGCCGATCGCCAGCATGGAGGCGAGGTTCGAGAGATCCCAATTCGCCCAATAATGGTCCACCTTGGCACCATTGTGCCTGACCAGAAAATCATGGTTCATGGGGTAAAATACCCTGAGCATCATGCCCTGGAACCTCGTCAGGTCGTCTGCTCTCCAGCCGCCATAGCCTCGCAGGATCTCCGCTGCATTGGCCATCTCATAGCCGTAGATCCCCGACGCGAGAAACTTGTCCGACGTACCGTCTATTTCCGTCAGCGTCGACGACCAGGCGTTCAACACCTCGACCGCCTTGGCCGCGTAAGCCGCATCGCCGCTGATCTTCCAGCGGAGAGCCAAGGCGTAGGCGGCAGCGGCATCATTGAAGATCAGCGCATAGTTTTGAGCATGAACGCCGTCATCACCACGAAAAATATTGGAAACCGGCCGGGGCTTATAGCTCAGCGACGCGTGCTTGTTGCTGACCAGCATTTGCCAGCCAGCGACGGTTGGCTTGGAACCGGCGGCGATCTGCTTGATGATCCGATCGAAATCCGCCTGGCTTTGCAAGAGGCCTGGATGGACAAATGTTCTTGCAGCACTGCCTGTCGTGATCGTGTCGGCCTGGTTAATGGCAGCGCCGCTGGGGAAAGCCTTGCCAGACGTCGAATTGCCGTTCGCCGCCGAAGCCTGAGTTTCGTTACTCATGAGGCTGAGGCAAAGCCCCATCGCGACAAGCAAACCAGCTCTTATTCGCTTGCCGCTATGGTCGTACAAATACATCGTTCACCCGGAGCTATCGCAAGATATTCCCCGCGACCGCCGGTTCTTGCAGGCTTCAAAACAGCCAATCCACCGACCATCACGACTAATCCCCACGCCGTAGATCATGGGACGCCGTGTTATTACTCCGAATTTTTGAGAGTTTGAACAGCCTGCGTTCGCTAAGTGAATGCCGCTTCCAGAAAACAGCGCATAGCGGATTTCACCTGCGCATTTCGTATTATTATCGAACTCGGAAACAACAATGCCGACCGCAGGCACACTGCGACCGGCATATTTGCGACGGGCGAAAAGCCTGGGCCTTACGCGACAGCCCGGGCGAGTGCACAGCGCGACCAAAGCGCATGCAGTGCGCTGACCAGCTGCTCGATATCACCATCCGAATGCAGCGGCGTCGGCGTGATGCGCAGACGCTCGGTCTTCTTCGGAACAGTCGGATAGTTGATCGGCTGCACATAGACACCGGCGTCCAGCAGCAGGTCGGAAATCCACTTGCACTTGGCGGCATCGCCGACCATGACCGGCACAACATGGCTCGGGTTCGGCATATGCGGAATGCCCGCCGCATCGAGTTGGGCGCGCAGCCTGCGCACGCGATCCTGATGGCGCATGCGTTCGAACTGGCTGACCTTCAGATGCTGGATCGAGGCGACGGCGCCCGCAGCCAGAGCCGGCGGCAGCGACGTCGTGAAGATGAAGCCCGATGCAAACGAACGGATGAAATCACAGAGCGCGGTGGAAGCGGCAATATAGCCGCCCATGACGCCGAATGCCTTGCCGAGCGTGCCTTCGATGACGGTCAGGCGATCCATCAATCCCTCGCGCTCGGCAATGCCGCCGCCGCGCGGACCGTACATGCCGACGGCATGCACTTCATCGAGATAGGTCATCGCACCGTACTTGTCGGCGAGGTCGCAGATTTCCTTGATGGGGGCGATATCGCCATCCATGGAATAAACGGATTCAAAGGCGATCAGCTTCGGCGCCTTTGGATCGGCAGCCTTCAGCTTGGCTTCGAGATCGTGCAGGTCGTTATGCTTCCAGATGACCTTGTCGCACTTCGCATAGCGAATGCCTTCGATCATCGAAGCGTGGTTGAGCGCATCCGAGAAGATGATGAGGCCGGGAATGCGCGCGCCGAGCGTGCCGAGCGTCGCCCAATTGGAAATATAGCCCGAGGTGAAGATCAGCGCGGATTCCTTGCCGTGCAGATCGGCGAGTTCCTGCTCGAGCAGAACATGATAGTGGTTGGTGCCAGAAATATTCCGGGTGCCTCCCGCACCCGCGCCACAGTGATCGATCGCTTCCTTCATCGCTTCGATCACTTTCGGATGCTGGCCCATGCCGAGATAGTCGTTGGAGCACCAGACGGTCACTTCCTGCGGGCCATTGGCCGTATGCCTGATAGCGCGGGGGAAATTGCCACGGCGGCGTTCGAGATCTGCAAAGACCCGATAACGACCCTCATTGTGAAGACCGTCCAGCTCGCCCTTAAAAAATGCTTCGAAATCCATCATCTGCTCCAGTACCGTGCAACCGTTTTCGAGAATGCCGGTTCACACGTCAACCCCTCCGCATTGCTTTCGCGCCCGCTGCGGCAAATGGCCCCTAATTTTGAACAATTCCAGACAAGAATAACCATTGACGTCAAATTGACAATCGAAACCATGCTGGAAACACTCTCTCCGGAGCGGAGGGTAAACCCCGCCGCTCCGGGCTTATTCACCGTGAATCTAGGCGGCGGCCACGGCGCGCTTGGCCATGACCTTGATCAGGTTGGCGCGATATTCGGCCGTGGCGTGCAGGTCGGACAGCAGTACCGATGGATCCACAGTCACACTCGTAGCCGCATCCGGCAGCCAGTTCGCCGCAAACGCCTGCTCCAGTTCTGCATGGCGGAACACGCCGTCCGCACCGGCACCGGTCACGGCAACGCGCACGCCCCCTGCCCCCTTGGCGACGAAGACCCCCGTCATCGCATAGCGCGAGGCTGGGTTGGGGAACTTCGCATAGCCGGCCCTTTCCGGCGCGTCGAAGGCGATGGAGGTAATGAGCTCCGCCCCTTCCAGTGCCGTCTCGAACAGACCCTGGAAGAAGTCATCCGCCGCGATCTGGCGCCGATCGGTGATGATGGTGGCATTCAGCGCCAGTATCGCCGAGGGATAATCCGCCGCCGGATCATTGTTGGCGACGGAGCCGCCGATCGTGCCCATGTGCCGGACATGCGGATCGCCGATCATGCCGGCGAGGTCGCAGAGCGCCGGGCAGACCGCGCGGATGGCAGCCGAAGAAGCCACTTCCGCATGGGTGGTCGCCGCCCCGATGGTGACCCTGCGCCCGTCGACGCGTATCCCCTTGATCGAGGGAATATGCCTGAGATCAACGAGATCGCTCGGCGATGCCAGACGCTGCTTCATGGTGGCGATCAGCGTCATCCCACCAGAGACATATTTGCCTTCGTCGGCATCAGACAGAAGCTTGACGGCTTCGTCGACCGAGGAGGCGCGATGGTAATTCGTTGCATACATTGTCCTATCCTCCTCTTGCTTTAGGCCGTGACCCGTGCAGCTTCCCACACCTTGAGCGGGGTCGCCGGCATGGTCAGCGCGTTGTTGCCGATGGCATCGGTAATCGCGTTCATCAGCGCCGGCGGCGAGCCGATGGCGCCCGCTTCGCCGCATCCCTTGATGCCCAGGGGATTGTTCGGGCATGGCGTATTCTGGTGTGAAAGCTGGAAGGACGGCAGATCGTCGGCGCGCGGCATGGTGTAATCCATGAAGCTTGCCGTCAGAAGCTGGCCGTTCTCGTCGTAATGCACGCCCTCCAACAGTGCCTGGCCGATCCCCTGCGCGATGCCGCCATGCACCTGCCCCTCGACGATCATCGGATTGATGATGTTGCCGAAGTCGTCGGCCGCGACGAACTGCACGATCTCGGTCTTGCCCGTTTCCGGATCGACCTCGACCTCGCAGATGTAGCAGCCGGCCGGGAAGGTGAAGTTGGCCGGATCGTAGAAGGCGGTTTCCTTCAGGCCCGGTTCCATGCCGGCGGGCAGGTTGTGGGCTGTGTAGGAGGCGAGCGCCACCTGGAACCAGGGCAACGCCTTGTCGGTGCCCGCCACTTTCACCTCGCCGTTCTCGATGACGATATCGCTTTCGTCGGCCTCCATCAGATGTGCGGCGATCTTCTTTGCCTTCGCCTCCACCTTGTCGAGCGCCTTGACGACGGCGGACATGCCGACGGCGCCGGAGCGCGAACCATAAGTGCCCATGCCCATCTGCACCTTGTCGGTATCGCCATGGACGATGGAGACGCTGTCGATCGGCACGCCGAGGCGATCCGCGACCAATTGCGCAAAGGTCGTCTCATGCCCCTGCCCATGGCTATGCGAGCCGGTGAGCACTTCGATGGTTCCGACCGCATTCACCCGCACCTCGGCTGATTCCCAGAGGCCGACGCCGGCACCGAGCGATCCCACCGCCTGCGAGGGCGCGATACCGCAGGCCTCGATATAGCAGCTCATCCCGATGCCGCGCTTCATGCCTTTGCGGGCAGCCTCTGCCTTACGGGCTGGAAAGCCGGCCCAATCGGCCTGCTGCATGGCGGCGTTGAGCGAAGCTTCGTAGTCACCGGCATCGTAATTCATGATGACGGGCGTCTGGTGGGGGAAGGAGCGGATGAAGTTGATCCTTCTCAGCTCCGCCGGCGATACGCCGAGTTCGCGCGCAGCCGTTTCCACCGTGCGTTCCAGCAGATAGGTCGCCTCCGGCCGTCCTGCCCCGCGATAGGCATCGACAGGCACGGTATTGGTATAGACCGTGCGCACATTGGCGTGGATTGCCGGGATATCATATTGGCCGGACAGCAGCGTCGCATAGAGATAAGTCGGCACCGCCGACGAGAAGAGCGACATATAGGCGCCGAGATTGGCGATCGTGTCGACCTTGAGCGCCGTCATCCGATTTTGCGCATCGAAGGCCATCTTGACCTTGGAGACATGATCGCGGCCATGCGCATCGGTCAAGAAGGCTTCCGTGCGATCGGCCGTCCATTTGACCGGCACGCCGGTTTTCTTCGATGCCCAGAGGCAGACGATCTCTTCCGGATAGATGTAGATCTTCGAGCCGAAGCCGCCGCCGACGTCAGGCGCGATGACGCGCAGCTTGTTTTCCGGCGCGACATTGTAGAAGGCGCTCATGACGAGGCGAGCCACATGCGGGTTCTGGCTGGTCGTGTAGCAGGTATAATGGTCCTCGGCCGCATCATAGATGCCGAGCGTGGCGCGCGGCTCCATGGCATTCGGCGAGAGACGATTGTTATGGAGTTCGATCTCGGTGACATGCGCGGCCTCGGCAATCGCCTTGTCGGTCGCCGCCGCATCGCCCAGTTCCCAGTCGAAGATCAGATTATCCGGCGCTTCCGGATGGATCTGCGGCGCGCCCGCTTTCAGCGCGTCCACCGCCTCGACGACGGCAGGCAGCTCCTCATAATCGATCTCTACGGCTTCCGCCGCATCGCGTGCCTCGCCAAGACTGTCGGCAACGACGATGGCGACGGCATCGCCGACATAGCGGACCGTGTCGACCGCCAGGGGTCGCCAGGCACCCATCTTCATCGGCGAACCGTCTCTCGAATGGATCATCCAGCCGCAGATCAGGTTACCAATACCGTCATCGAGCAATTGCTTGCCGTCGAGCACGCCGATCACGCCCGGCATGGAGAGTGCCGCCGATGCATCGATGCCTTTGATCTTCGCATGCGCATGCGGGCTGCGAACGAAATAGGCGTATTTCATTCCCGGCGTCACCATGTCGTCGGTGTAGCGCCCCTTGCCCGTCAGAAATCGCTTGTCTTCCTTGCGCGCCACACGCGCGCCAATGCCTTCAACGCCCATCACATCCTCCATTGGGGTTCCGGGCCTGGCAATCCGCCAAGATCATGGTCCAGGCGTTCAGCCAGACGGTCTCGGTGGAAATTATTCGGCCGCTTGGCTTGCGGCGTTCATGGCGGCATTGGCTGAAAGCACCGCCTTGACGATATTGTGATAGCCGGTGCATCGACAGATATTGCCTTCGAGCTCGCTGCGCACCGTCTTTTCGTCCAGCTTGCCGCCATGACGATTGATCATGTCGACAGAGGTCATCACCATGCCAGGGGTACAGAAGCCGCATTGCAGGCCGTGATGCTCCTTGAAAGCGGCCTGAACCGGATGCAGTTCGCCATTGGCGGCGAGACCCTCGATGGTTGTGATCTTGGAGCCGGAAGCCTGGACGGCCAGGATGGAACAGCTCTTCACCGACTTGCCGTCCATGTGTACGACGCAGGCGCCGCACTGGCTGGTGTCGCAGCCGACATGGGTTCCGGTCAGGCCGAGTTTTTCCCTGATGAAATGGACAAGCAGCGTACGATCCTCGCACTCGCTGCTGACCGAACGGCCGTTCACCGTCAAAGTCACTTTTGCCATATTTTCCTCCTCGCCTCTCCTCCAGAGGCAAGGAACATCATTTGACTTTTTCGCAATCCAATCAACCTCTACTTTAGAGAGGAAACGGATTTTCTGCGTCCTGTCGAGGGTTTTATTCTGCGAAGCTGAGCTCGCCTTTGTTCAGCAATAAAAAAACTGACGCCCACCAATAGACAATCATATTTTGCACGATATTTTCTATCATTGCAGGACTGCAAGACAGCCCATCGTGGTGGAGCTGAAGAATTGGGACGACGTTGGCCGGGGTTCGGCTTAACTAACGTTGGAGAGAGTAAATGAAAAAAGTTCTTATGCTCGCACTGGTCGGCTTGTCTATCGCAAGCTGCACGCCGACCGAACAGGGCGCAGGCATCGGCGCAGCATCCGGCGCGATCATCGGCGGCGCAGTCACCGGCAACGTCCGTGGCGCGGCAGTCGGCGCAGCGATCGGCGGCGTCTCCGGCGCCGTCATCGGCAGCGTCCAGGAGCAGCCCGGCCAGTGCTACTACCGCGACCGCTACGGTCGTCGCTACATCGACGATTGCCCGCGCGGCGGCTATCGCGGTGGCTACGGCGGCGGTTACGGCGGCTACTGATCGATCTTCGCACGAAGTTTTCGAAGTCCCGGACCGCAAGTCCGGGACTTTTTGATTCCGGCCGATAAATAGCAGTGACGCCCGCATCAAACCCGCCTGTCGCATGGCCGGGACAACCCTTGGACACTATTTTTTAGACCAATCGAATATACAAAAACCCTGGCGGAAACATTGGCGTTTCACCCAGTAACGGGCATATTTTCCCGGTTTTTGACTCCAAAACGGTACACCTCAGAGACTTTTGCCTCTATGGTGGCCGCGCGTTAACTCCCGGGAAACGTCAAACTGAGTAAGTTCTCATGTAACCGTAAAGCGGCGTATGCATAAAAGAACTGAACCGAGAAAGAGTATTGCGTATCGGCAGGCAGGAACCGTGGCAGCGGTTGCGGCAGCGCTTGCGCTCGGTCCGTTGTGCGCCCAAAATGCCTTTGCGTTCAAGCTCTTCGGCATGAGACTCTGGGGTGAGGACGAAACGGCGGATCAGGTTTCCGATCCGGTCCATTACACGGTGGATTTCAAGTCCGATAATCTCGACAAGGACCTCAAGGACGCATTGAGCGAAAGCTCGATGCTGATCTCCGACGAAAAGAAGCCGGTATCCGGCGACCTTGGCGTCGTCGTGAAGGCGCGTGACGATCGCGATCGCCTGATCGCAGCGCTTTACGAAAAGGGCCGTTACGGCGGCGTGGTCACCATTGCCGTCAACGGCACCCCGATCGATGCTTTGCCCCCGACGCCGACCTTCAGCCGCACCAAGCCCGTTGCCGTCACGATCAGCGTCAATCCCGGTCCTGTCTTCAAGCTCGGCAGGATCAGCCTGCTTGGCGACGCCGCCAGTCTGAATCCGGCTAATTATGGCCTCGTGCGCGGCGGCGATGCCGGCTCGCTGACTATTCTGAAGGCGGGCGACAAGATGGTCGCCGACTTCAAGAAGGAGGGCCATCCGCTCGCCAAGCTCGACAAGCGCGACGTCGTCGCCGATCACGCGAGCAATACGGTCGATGTTTCGCTGAAGGTCGAAAGCGGCCCCGTCGCTCCCTTCGGCAATGTCGGCGTCACCGGCCAGAAATCGGTCGATCCAGATTTCATCAAGCGCTATGCCCGCATCAACGAGGGCAAGCCCTACTCGCCCGACGAGCTGAAGAAGGCTTCGGACCGCCTGAGGAAACTCGGTGTCTTCTCCAGCGTCACCATCCGCGAGGCCGACAAGCTGGCGCCGGATGGCAGCATCCCGACCACCATTGAGGTCTCGGAAGGCAAGCAGCGCTTCTTCGGCGCCGGCGCACAATATTCCACCATCGACGGTTTCGGCCTGCAGGGTTATTGGGGCCACCGCAATCTGACGGGACGCGCCGATTCGCTGCGCATCGAAGGATCGGTATCCCGCATCGGCGAGACCACGGATGTCGGCCAGCTAGATTATACCGCCGGCATCACCTATGTCCGGCCGGCGACCTTCTATCCCTCGGCAACCTTTACCGCCGGCCTCAAGATGCAGAGCCTGCACCCGGACGCCTACGACGCCAACACTGTGACGGCGAGCGGCGGTCTTGCCTATGAGATCAACGATCAGGATACGGTATCTGCCGGTGGCGAAGTGTCTTATGAATCGGACACGACCGACGCCTTCGGAAAACATAATTATCTGACGATCGCGATTCCGCTCGAATATGTTCGCGACACGCGCGACAACAAGCTGGACCCGACCGAAGGCTACCGCGCCTCGATCAGCGCCAAGCCGAGCTACGAGGCGATGGGTGGCTCGATCTTCAGCTCCTTCGAGGGATCGATCAGCGGCTACAAGGGCGTCGGCGCCAACAATAACGTCGTCTTTGCCGGCAAACTTGCCGCCGGCACGCTGCTGGGCGCAAACAGCATCGAGGACATTCCCGCCACCCGGCGCTTCTATGCCGGTGGCGGTGGTTCGGTGCGCGGCTACAGCTATCAGGAGATCTCGCCCTATAATTCCAACGGTGACGAAACGGGCGGACGCTCCTACGTGACCGCCTCCTTCGAAGCCCGTGTGAAGATCACCGACACGATCGGCGTTGTGCCCTTCGTCGACATGGGCAGCGTCACCGACACCGCCTTCCCCGACTTTTCAGATCTGCGCATTGGCGCTGGCGTCGGCCTGCGCTACGCTACGCCCTTCGGCCCGATCAGGCTCGATGTCGCCATGCCGTTGAAGAAATATAACGGCGGCACATCTTATGGCATCTATGCCGGCATCGGCCAGGCCTTCTGACAGACCGTATAGTTGTCGCGGACGTTTCAGCACACGGTTACAAAATTGAGGTTACTGTCGCTTTCATGAGCATATTGATTCGAATCCTCGGCAGATTGGTGCGCTGGATCGCCTACGCGGTCGTGGCGATCCTTGTGCTCGTGGTTGCGGCTGTGCTCGTCGTCGCCCTGGTACCCTCCGCAACCGGTTATGCCGTCGACCAGGTGGCGAAGCTCGCATCTACGCCGGATCGCACCATCGCCATCGCTGCGCCCTCCGGGCTGCTGAACGGCAATCTGAGGGTCGGTTCGATCACTGTGTCCGACACGAAAGGCTCCTATGCCAAGGTACAGAACCTTGCCATCGACTGGTCTCCGCTGTCTTTGCTGACCGGCACCTTCCATGCTGATCGTGTCGCGGCCGATGTCGCCGATTTCGAACGGCTGCCGGTTTCGACGGTCGCAGCCGCACCGGCAACGCAGCCGGCAAGCTCCAACGGTTTCTCCCTGCCCATCGCCATCGATATCGGCAAGATCGCCCTGCCTGACCTGCGCATCGGACAGGCTGTTGCCGGACAGGATTTCATTCTGGCCGCCGATGGCAGCGTCAAGGCAAACAGCAGCAGCATGGGTTTGACGCTCAATGCCTCCAGGCATGATGTGCCCGATGCCAAGCTTTCCGCCGATATCGCCTTCGCACCGACCGAGAACCAGCTGAAGCTGAAAACGCAGATTTCAGAACCGCGCGACGGCATGCTGGCCGGCCTTCTGCACCTGCCGGGCGGCCCGGCCGTCAATATCGATCTTTCCGGTGACGGACCTCTCTCCAATTGGGCCGGCAAGCTGCAGGCAGCACTCGACGGCAAGCCGACAGTCGCCATCACTGGCCGCCACAGCCTCTCCAACGACGGCCTGCACCACATCGACGTCAAGGGCGGCGGCGATGTCGATTCGCTTCTGCCGCCGACCATGCGGGCGCTCTTTGCCGGCCAGACCACGATCGATCTGTCGGCAACCTTCGACGGCAAGGGCAAGATCGACATCCAGACCGGCAATCTTGCCACCGGCAGCGCCGTGCTTGCCGCATCGGGCACGCTGGATCCTGCCGGCAACAACAGCCTCAATGCCAATCTAATCGGCACCTCCGGCCCCGTCGACTTCCGCTGGCCCATGGAAGACGGCGAAGTCCGCGCCCTGATTTCGCGGGTCGACATCGCGCTGACGGGTGCTGCTCAATCGGTTAAGATCGATGTCAAGGCCGCGCTCGACAGCGCCAGCACGCCGCAGGGCAATATCGGACAGATCAATCTCAGCGCCCGAAGCGATGCCTTCAACCTCACCGGCATGTCCGGCCCGCTGCAGCTTCGTCTCGTCGTCGGCCAGACGGCTTTCGTCAGCCCCGACCTCAATCGTCTCATCCGCGCGCCGATCGCGCTGACCGCACCATTGCAGCTCTCGCCCGATACGATCGGCTTCAACAATACGACGCTCGAAAGCGCCAGCATCGGCGGCACCGTCAACGGCAAATACACGCTGTCGTCCAAAGCGCTGACGGGCAATTTCAAGCTTTTCGCCCTACCCGGCGTTCTGCCGGACAGCGTTTCGGACAAATTCGAAGGCACGATCTCCCTGGAAGGCCAGGTCGCCGGCACGGTGCCGACCAAGATGACGCTCTCCAATCTTGCGGTGAAATCCAACGTCGCAGAGATCAACGGCAACGTCGCACTCAACGAGCAATCGCTGACATCGGATCTATCCGGTAAGGTGCTCGACCTTTCCAAGCTCGTCCCGAACGCGCAGGGACAGGCCGATATCGGCCTCAAGGCCAAGGGGCCGCTGAGCGCGCTCGGCATCGACGCGACCGTCAAGGCCGTCAATGTCAAGCTCGCGGGACGATTGCTGGATACGCTTGACCTCAACGTGACCGGCACTGCCGATCCCAAGGCACCACAGGCGAAGGTTCAAGCGAGCGGTGCGATCGACGGCAAGCCGATCCGCATCACTGCTGACGCTGTTTCCAAGGATGGCCGCACCAGCATTCCATCGCTGGCAGCCGAAATCGGTACCAACAAGCTGCAGGGCAAGCTTGATCTTTCATCGAGCTTCGAGCCGACAGGTGCACTGACCTTCGACCTGCCGGATCTCAGCCTGCTGGCCGCACTTGCCGGGCAGAAGGCCGAGGGTGACCTCAAGGGCTCGCTCGATATCGCCAGCGCTAACGGCAAGATCGGCCTGAAAGTCAATGCCGCCGGCAGCGGCATCCGCCGCGACGATCTCGTCATCAGTAAGCCGGCCGTGGCGCTGGCCGTCGATGATCTCAAGGCCTTCTCCGCCGATGGCAGCATCCGCGCCGATACGATCGCCTCCGGCGCCAACCGCATCGCCGATCTCAACCTGACCTTCGCCCAGCAGGGCAGCCGCACGGATTTCGACCTGAAATCGACCTATGACAACGCACCGCTGACGACACGCGGCAGCGTCGAAACAGCCGGCGGCCAGACGACGATGAACCTCGACTCGTTTGCAGGCGCACCGCGCACGATACCGGTGAAACTCGCATCGCCGACAAGGATCGTCATCAAGGACGGCATCGCCTCGCTAAACGGCCTGACCCTCCAGACCGGTGGCGGTTCGGTGACGGTCGACGGCACCGCGGGCCAAACCCTGAACATCAATGCCAGGATCGCCAACCTGCCCGCGAGCCTTGCCAATGTCTTTGCGCCGACGCTTGCGGCGGAGGGCATGATCTCGGGCACCGTGGCGGTCACCGGCAAGGCGACCTCTCCTGCGGTCGTGTTCCAGACCAATTGGTCGGGCGCCGCCACGAGCCAGACGAAATCCGCCGGCCTCGCACCGCTCGGTATCAAGGCCGACGGCAAGTTCGCCGAGAACGTCGTCACCATCAACACCAACCTGACCGGCCAGAGCGGCTTGGCGCTGAATGGTGGCGGCACCGTCGCCATTGCCGGCAACAAGGCGATGGCGCTGAAGTTTGCCGGTAATCTGCCGTTCGACGCCTTGGCGGGCCAGCTGGCCGCCCAGGGCCTGGTCATGACGGGTACGGCGAAAATCGACATGCAGATCGGCGGCACGACGGCGGCACCTGCTATTACCGGCTCGATCACCACCGACGGCGCCAAGCTGGTCGATGTTCGGCGAAACCTGACGCTCAGCGGCCTTGCCGTCACTGTAACACTCGACGGCAGGCAGGCCGTCATCTCGCGGCTAAGCGGCAATCTCACCAGCGGCGGCAGCATTTCCGGCAGCGGCACGGTCGGCATTACCCCGGATAGCGGCTTCCCTGCCGATATCCAGATGAAGTTCAGCAACGCGACCTATGTCGACGGGACCCTCGTCGCCGCAACCGTCAACGGCACGCTCGGCGTCAAGGGACCGCTGATGACCGCGCCGATGCTGACGGGCAATCTCAGGATCAACAAGGCATCGATCACCGTGCCGCAGAAGCTGCCAGCCTCGCTGTCGGAGATCAACATCAAGCACAAGAATGCCCCCGCTGCGGTCAATGCCCAGTTCAAGGATCAGAAGCCGGAGGCGCCTCGCAGCAAATCGACCACACTCGGCATCGATCTGCAGCTCGATGCCCCCTCGCAGATTTTCGTGCGCGGCCGCGGCATCGATGCCGAACTCGGCGGCAGCATCACCGTGCGCGGCACGGCAGCAGAACCAATCGTATCCGGCGGTTTCACCATGCGGCGCGGACGTCTGACCATCTTGAGCCGCCGGCTGGATTTCACTGATACCAGCAAGATCACCTTCGGCGGCGACCTGACGCCGGCGCTCAACATGGAAGCAACATCGACGGCAGGCTCCACCACCATAACGGTCGATGTCACCGGTCTGGCGACCGACCCGCAGATCGGCTTCTCCTCATCGCCGGCCCTGCCGCAGGATGAGGTGCTGGCGCAGCTGATCTTCGGCCAGTCCATGTCGAAACTATCGGCCATGCAGATCGCCCAGCTTGCCGATGCGGCAAGCCAGCTGGCCGGCGGCCGCTCCACTTCGCTGTTCGAAGGCCTGCGCAGCCATCTCGGCGTCGACGATCTCGACATCTCGACGGATGCGAACGGCCAGGCACAGGTCGGCGCCGGCAAGTATCTGAACAAACGCACCTATATCGAACTGCAGCAGGGCGCCTCCAACAACACCAAGGCGATCATCAACCTCAATGTCGGTCGCGGCGTAAAGCTGCGTGGCGCGGCGGGTTCGGACGGCGCCGGCGAAGCCGGCATCGTTTACGAGCATGAATACTGAGAAGATCTCGCGCTTTTCTGCTCAAGCCAATGCGCGGCCACCTCGCCTTTCGAGGCTTTGCCGCTTTCGCCGACGCTCAATCGTCAAAGCACCTCAGGGTGAGACGGGAAGAGTTTTGCCGCCACGCATAGAAGATCAGCCCTCATGCCGAGGTGCGTAGACCGAAAGGCCGGAGCCTCGAAGCAAGAAGGCGGGTGACTCCTCCCGAAAAATAATCAAAAGCCCATCTTGCTGGTCTTCAGCAAAATATTGGATTCGGTCGTGTTGATGCCGTTGATGAGCCTGATACGGCGCAGCGTCTCGTCGAACGAGGCAAGATCGCGATCCTCGAGTTCGGCAATGAAATCCCATTTGCCGTTGGTGCTGTGCAAGGCTCTCACCTGCGGCAGGCCGCGAAGCTGATCGGCGACCTTGTCGGCCAGCTTGCCGAGCACCTCGATCAAGACAATCGCCCTGACGCCGGCGGCGCGGGTCTCGTGGCCGGTGCGGATGGTGAAGGCGGCAATCGTGCCGTTTTCGACAAGCCGTTCGATACGGGCGGCCACGGTCGCGCGCGATGCGCCGGTCGCAGCAGCCAGGGAAGAAACGGAGATACGCGCATTGTTGCGCAGCGCACTCAGGAGGTCGCGATCGAGGTCATCCATATGGCTTGTCATTCTGCTAAATCGAATTGATCAATCTGTCAAAAGCTAGTCTATTTTCGGCAATTTTCCATCTTTTTGCTGTCATGCAGACAATCGATAATGCGCCCGACATCATACCGGGCGGTTCGGCTCTTCACGGATTCCCCGAACCGCTCTATCTCATTGTTTTCTCGCAATTCCGGATGAAAAGCCGCTGCGGCCTTTTCCGGAATCGCTCTAACCCTCGGAGCAACGCCGATGAATACGCAATCCACTCCCGTTACCCTGATCGGCGTTCCCCTGGAGGAAGGCTCCGGCCGCCGCGGCGCCGGCATGGGTCCGACGGCGCTCCGCATCGCAGGCATCGAAACCACACTGACCGAACTTGGCCATCGTGTCACGGATAGCGGCGACCTGCATCCGGCGCCGGCAGCGGATTTGCCGGAGCATCCCGACGCCCACAATCTGAAGATCGTCGGCGCTTTCACGCGTGCGCTGGAGGCGAAGGTCTATGACGTCGCCTCATCGGGCGGCTTCCCGCTGATCCTTGGTGGCGACCACAGCCTCTCCATGGGCAGCGTCTCCGGCATGGCCCGCCACGCAGCGGAAGTCGGTCGTCCGCTCTTCGTGCTCTGGCTCGACGCTCACTCCGATTTCAATTCGCCCGCCACCTCGCCATCGGGCAATATTCACGGCATGCCTGTCGCCTACTATTGCGGCGAGGCGGAGATAGAAGGCGTTCTGCCGGCCGGGCGGCCGCTGGTCGATCCGACGAAGGTCTTCCAGGTTGGCATCCGTTCCGTCGACCCGCGCGAGCGCGAGGAAATTCGCGAGCATGGCGTCAACGTCTTCGACATGCGTTCGCTCGACGAGCAGGGCGTGGCCGCCATCATGCGCAAGGTGCTGGATACGGTCAGCGCCGCCAACGGCCTGCTGCATGTCAGCTTCGACGTGGATTTTCTCGATCCCGATATCGCACCGGGCGTCGGAACGACGGTGCCGGGCGGCGCGACCTATCGCGAAGCGCATCTCATCATGGAAATGCTCTCCGACAGCAACCTCGTCTCGTCGCTCGACCTCGTCGAGCTCAATCCGTTCCTCGACGATCGCGGCAAGAGCGCGCGCGTGCTGGTAGAAATGGCGGCAAGCCTCTTCGGGCGGCGCATCTTCGATCGCCCGACCCGGGCCGCCTGAGGCGCTGTCCGTCTGGCAGAGGAATCCGGTGGTGGATTGCCGGCGGGCGGCATTCCTATCTGGGGCCACCCTCGTCCTTCGACAGGCTCAGGATGAGGATGGAGGAGGCCCGGTCCTTGATATGGCTTGCCCCTCTTTGGCGGCAGCGCTCAAAAGACCAGCCCTCATGGTGAGGAGGCCCAAAGGGCCGTCTCGAACCACGAGGGCGGGTGGCCGCTCTCCCTTTACAACCTCCATACTTCCAGCATCTTGTTTTGCCAGCCAATACTATTGAAGCCGCTTGTATAGGTTTAGGTTTAAGCAATCTTCTTGCTCTATCGTGCCAAATAACGCGCCGCATTCGGCGTCACGGGTTCAATGGGAAGAACGTTCATGGCCACGATCAATTCCACCAGCTTCAGCGGCGATACTCTGGAGATCATTGCCTTCCGGCTGCATGATCAGGAATTCTGCGTCAAGACCACCACGATCCGCGAAATCCGCGGCTGGGCACCGTCGACGCCGATCCCGCATGCGCCAGCCGATGTCATCGGCGTCATGAACCTGCGCGGTTCGGTCATCCCGATCATCGACCTTGCCTACAAGCTCGGCATGCAGAGCACGGTCGCCAACGAGCGCAGCGCCATCGTCGTCGCCGAAGTGCACAATATGGTCATCGGCATGCTGGTCGATCGCGTCTCCGATATCCTGACGATCGCTTCCGAACAGGTTCAGCCCGTTCCGGAAGTCACGGCCTCCTTCGATCGCGCTTATTGCGAAGGCATCATCGCCACCGAGAACGGCATGATCTGCTTTCTGAACCTCGCCAAGATGTTCAAGGAAAACGAGGCAGACGAACTGGCTGCGTAACTTCAAGCAATAGTCCTCTTTTAAGAAACCGCCGCCCTCTCGCGGCGGTTTTTTTATTATCCCCTAATTTTAGTTCATTATATTTTATTTAAATTATAATTTCTAATAAGCTAATTTTTACTCAAAATTAAAGGAGGCAACTCCATCATCGATTGTGAAGCGAGGAAAGAAAATACAATCTCAACATTCCGACCATCCCTTGCGGAACGTCGTCTTTCGGCGCGCCGGCGAGCGCGGCCGCCCGCTTCGATGCCATTAATCGACGCAAGACAAACGCGAGCTTTCTAAGAGGGAATAGGAATGTTCAGTCTATCATCGGATGCCAGCCGCATTCTTTCCGCCGTTTCCAAATCGCAGGCTATCATTGAATTCGACCTTCAAGGTAAGATACTGACTGCAAACGAGAATTTCTGCCGCGCGCTGGGCTATGAGCTGAAGGAAATCGTCGGCAATCATCACCGGATGTTCTGCGATCCCGCCTATGTGACAACCCCTGCCTATCATGACTTCTGGGCGCGTCTCGGCCGTGGCGAATATGATGCCGGCACCTACAAGCGTCTTGCCAAGGGCAATCGCGAGATCTGGATACAGGCCTCCTACAACCCCGTCTTCCGCAACGGAAAACCGGTGAAGGTTGTAAAATTCGCCGCCGATGTCACCGAAGCCAAGAAGAAGGCGATCGACGATGCCAGTAAGCTCGAGGCGCTCTCGCGCTCGCAAGCCGTCATCGAATTCCTGCCGACCGGCGAAATCCGGACGGCGAACGAGAACTTCTGCAATGCCATGGGCTATCAACTCGCCGAGATCGTCGGCAAGCATCACAGCATTTTCTGCGACCCTGCCTATGCCCGCACCGAGGAATACAAGCGCTTCTGGCAAAGCCTGGCGCAGGGCGAGTTCATCGCCAATGAATTCGTCCGCTACGGCAAGGGCGGCAAGGAAATCTGGATTCAGGCGGCCTATAATCCCATCGTCGATGCCGAGGGCAGGGTCTACAAGGTCGTGAAGTTCGCGACAGACGTTACCTCGCGCATGAGCGCCATCAGCGAGCTTGCCGCAGCACTCCGCAGCCTGTCGGAAGGCGACCTCACAAAAACACTCGAGCGCCCCTTCGTGCCCTCCATGGAGCAGCTTCGCCGCGATTTCAACGCGACGATCGAAAAGCTTTCCGAGACGCTGACCACCGTCGGCCACAATGCCAGCGCCATTGCCGCCGGCTCGCGCGAGCTCGGCGATTCGGCCGAGGCCTTCTCAAGACGCACAGAACAGCAGGCAGCTTCCGTGGAAGAAACGGCGGCAGCCCTGGAGGAAATCACCACGACGGTCGCCGATTCCAGCCAGCGGGCCGAGGAAGCCGGGCGTCTGGTGGCAGAGACCAAGCGCGGCGCCGAACAATCCGGCACGGTGGTCCGCAACGCCGTCGCCGCCATGGATCAGATCGAGAAGTCCTCCCGCGAAATCACCAATATTATCGGCGTCATCGATGACATCGCCTTCCAGACTAACCTTCTGGCCTTGAATGCCGGCGTCGAGGCGGCACGAGCCGGCGAGGCTGGCAAAGGCTTTGCCGTCGTGGCGCAGGAGGTACGCGAGCTGGCACAACGCTCGGCCAGCGCCGCCAAGGAGATCAAGGCACTCATCACCGCCTCGAGCGAGCACGTCAGGAACGGCGTCGGCCTTGTCGGCCAGACAGGCAAGGCACTGGAAGAGATCGTCACCCAGGTCGGCGACATCAACACCAACGTCGCCGCCATCGTGAAGGCTTCGAAGGAACAGACGATCGGCCTTCGGGAAATCAATTCGGCAATCAACTCACTGGATCAGACCACCCAGCAGAACGCTGCCATGGTCGAGGAAAGCACGGCTGCAAGCCTCAGGCTCGCCAACGAGGCGGATGCGCTGCACATGCTGCTGGCCCAATTCCGCCTGGCCGACTCGATGATCCGCGACATGGTCATGCGCCGCGCCGCCTGATCGCCAAACTTGCTGAAAAGCAGGAGGCCGCTCCGAAACTCGGGGCGGCCTCTTCGTTTTTTGGAGGATATCGTCGTTCAGCCGAACAGGGCGTAAGTGCTCTTGATCGTCACCCACACACCCCAGAGCAGCGGAATGCCGACCAGCGCCCAGGCGACCAATGCCTTGCCGTCGAAACCGCCCGTGCCGATGCCGAAGGAGCCGGTGGGGCCTGCATTGGCGGCAGCCGTCTTTGCCTGCAGCGCCGCCACCTCTTCATCCGACATGAACCATTTGTCCGAGAGCGGCTTGACCAGCGAATTGGCAATCAAGCCCAGCGCCAGCATGCCCGCGAGAATATACATGGTGAAGGTGTAGAGCTGTGCACCTTCGACGCCAGCTGCCTTCTGCGCCTCGCGGATATAGTTGACCACGACAGGCCCGATGATGCCGGCGGTCGCCCAGGCCGTCAGCAGCCGGCCATGGATCGCGCCGACGAACTGCGTGCCGAAGATATCGGCGAGATAGGCGGGAACCGTGGCAAAACCACCGCCATACATCGACAGGATGATGCAAAGCGCACCCACGAACAACATCTTGCTATGGATGCCTGCCGCCCAGGGAGCCAGGACATAGAGCGCAATGCCGATGACAAAGAAGCAATAGTAGGTGTTCTTGCGGCCGATCCTGTCGGATAACGACGCCCAGAAGAAGCGCCCGCCGATGTTGAAGAGCGACAGCAAGCCGGCAAAGCCGGCGGCAATCGCCGCGACTGTCGCGATCTGATCCTTGCTGAGATCGGCGAATTTCAGATCCGGCAAGCCGATCAATGCTCCGCCGAAAATCTCCTGCAGCATGGGCGAGGCCATGCCGATGACGCCGATGCCGGCCGAGACGTTGAGGCACAATACCGCCCAGATGAGCCAGAACTGCGGGGTCTTGTGAGCATCGCGAAGGTGCACATGCTTGGTGGTGATCATCGAGCTCTTGGCGGCAGGGGCCGTCCAGCCCTCGGGACGCCAGCCGGCGGGCGGCAGGCGATAGCCGAAGGCCCCGCCCATCATGAAGACGAAATAGATCGCCGCCATGACGATGAAGGTCTGCCAGACGCCGACAGAGCCATCCGTTCGAAAGTGGTTCATCAGCAGGCTCGCGAGCGGCGCTCCGATCATCGCGCCGCCGCCGAAGCCCATGATCGCCATGCCGGTCGCCATGCCGCGCCGGTCCGGAAACCATTTGATCAGCGTCGACACGGGCGAAATATAGCCGAGACCGAGACCGATACCGCCGATGACGCCGGCGCCGATCCACATGATCCAGAGCTGGTGGAAGATGACGCCGATCGCCGCAATCAGGATGCCGCCGCACCAGCAGCAGGCAGCAACCACGCCGGCCTTGCGCGGCCCGACCTTCTCGAGCCACCCACCCCAGATGGCAGCAGAAGAGCCGAGCAGCACGAAGAAGAGCGTATAGATCCAGCCGAGATCGCTGACGCGCCAATCGCAGCTCGTCGTGAACAGGGCAGTGAGAAGATTGAGGCTAGCGCATTCGGCCGGAGCCGGCGTCGGGGTGCCGAGCGCCTTGGAGAGCGGCAGCCAGAAGACACTGAATCCATAAGCCATGCCGATGCAGAGATGGATCGCCAATGCCGCCGGCGGCACCAGCCACCGGTTGAAGCCCGGCTTGGCAATGATGCGCTCACGATCGAGCAGGCCCGCCGTTGTCGCACCTTGGGAAATATTGGTATCCGCAGCCGTCATGAACAACTCCTCCTTGTTTCGAAGACCGGCACCCATTCACTCGACAGGAATCGCATTCGAGGATGAAGCCTCCACTCCCCATCCCAATGCACTATCAATGCTAGTATTAAGCCGACTTAACATCCTCGACCGGCGCCGGCCTGTGGATCAGCGAGGCCGCCTCCAAGACCAAAGGGTTCAGCCCACTGTCTCCATGATCGATGATCATGAAAAGCTGGCGACGCATGCGCGGCTCCCAGAATTTGTTGATGTGCGTGGCAACCCCTTGTACCGCTTCGTTTGCCGGCTGCGTCTTGAAGAAGGTGGCGATCTGGTTCGCCATATAGATAAGCTTGGTTTCGGTCTTGCCGTGCGGCGTTTCGTCAGGCGACATCGGCGATGCTCCCCGTGATGATGCGATGCGGATGGGTGAAAATCTCGAAATCGTCGCCGCGCACCAGCGCAACCAGCGTCATGCCGGCCTCATCGGCCGTACGGATGGCAAGCGCCGTCGGCGCGGAGATGGCGACAAGGACAGAACTGCCCAAGATGGCGGCCTTCTGCACCATCTCGACGGATAGTCTGCTGGTGACGGCCACCACACCTTCCGAGCCGTTGTGGCCGGACCGGATGACCGCTCCGCAGAGCTTGTCCAGCGCATTGTGCCGGCCGACATCCTCGCGCACGGCAAGCAATCCCTCGGACGGAATGTAAAAGCCCGCGCCATGAACGGCACGCGTCTCGCGATGCAGCGGCTGGGCCTCATTGAGAAGTGCGACAGCGCGAACGATGTCCTTGTGCGTCAGCGTCAGCCCGACCTGGGAAACGTCAGGCACCTTGCGCACGGCCTGCTCGATCGATTCGATGCCGCACAGACCGCAGCCGACCGGCCCGGCCATATGACGACGACGCAGCCGCAGCGCGTCCGCCGCATCGTCGACCAGGGTGATCTGCACATCGATCCCCTGCTCGTCTTCGATCGGCTCGATCGCTGCAATCTCATTCATATCGGTGATGATGCCTTCGGTGAGGCTGAAGCCTACGGCGAAATCCTCGATATCTGCGGGTGTCCCCATCATGACCGCATGCGACGTGCCGCCATAGGAAAAAGCGATCGGCACTTCCTCGGGAACGATGCGGGAGCCGGACCGCACCAGGCCGTTGCGGCGGGCGGTTTCGGGGACGGTGGTGGTGGGCGTGAATTTGGTCATTGTCGGACGGGGCGTGGAATACCCCCCTCTGTCACTTCGTGACATCTCCCCCACAAGGGGGGAGATAGGTAACGCGCAGCACTCTCTTGCCTCAAGCGAACATCCAGTCTGCTGAAATCACTGCCTATTGTCTCGCCAGTAACAACCGGCAAACTCCCAACAATCTCCCCCCTTGTGGGGGAGATGTCGCGAAAGCGACAGAGGGGGGTATGTTTCCCCACACTCCGGCTCACTCCGCAGCCTCCATTTTCCCGGCGATACGACGCGACTGCCGGGCCTGCTCGTCGTAATCCACCTGCCACTGCGACGGACCGTTCGACGGCGAGACCTGCACGGCCGTCACCTTGTATTCCGGGCAGTTCGTCGCCCAGTCGGTGTAATCGGTGGTGATGACGTTCGCCTGCGTGTCCGGATGGTGGAAGGTCGTGTAGACGACGCCGGGGGCGACACGGTCGGTAATCAGTGCCCGAAGCGTCGTGTCGCCGGAACGGCTGCTGAGCCTGACCCAGTCGCCTTCGCGGATGCCGCGCTGTTCCGCGTCGTGCGGATGGATTTCAAGGCGATCCTCCGCATGCCAGACGACATTCTCCGTGCGTCGCGTCTGGGCGCCGACATTATACTGGCTGAGGATGCGCCCGGTCGTGAGCAGCAGCGGGAAGCGCGGGCCGGTGCGTTCATCCGTCGGCACATATTCCGTGCGGATGAACTTGCCCTTGCCGCGCACGAAGCCGTCGACATGCATGATCGGCGAGCCGAGCGGCGTCTTCTCGTTGCAGGGCCATTGCACCGAGCCCATCTTCTCCAGATAGTCGTAGGAAACGAGCGCGAAGCTCGGCGTCGTCGCGGCAATCTCGTCCATGATCTCGGAGGGATGCGCGTAGTTCCAGCCAAGCCCCATGGCCTGCGCCATCTTCTGCGTCACTTCCCAGTCGGCATAGCCGTTGCGCGGGGTCATGACCTTGCGCACGCGATTGATGCGGCGTTCGGCATTGGTGAAGGTGCCGTCCTTTTCGAGGAAGGTCGAACCGGGCAGGAAGACATGCGCGTAGTTGGCCGTCTCGTTCAGGAAGAGATCATGGACGACGACGCATTCCATCGCGGCAAGGCCGGCGGCGACATGCTTGGTATCCGGATCGGACTGAAGGATATCCTCGCCCTGGATGTAGATGCCCTTGAACGTGCCCTCGACGGCGGCATCCAGCATGTTCGGGATGCGCAGGCCCGGCTCGTTGTTGAGCTTCACGCCCCAGAGCTTTTCGAAGATATCGCGGGTCGCATCGTCGGAGATGTGGCGATAGCCCGGCAGCTCGTGCGGGAAGGAGCCCATGTCGCAGGAGCCCTGCACGTTGTTCTGGCCGCGCAGAGGGTTCACGCCGACACCCGGACGGCCGATATTGCCCGTGACCATGGCAAGGTTGGCGATCGCCATGACCGTGGTAGAGCCCTGGCTGTGCTCGGTAACGCCGAGGCCATAATAGATCGCGCCATTGCCGCCCTTCGCAAAGAGACGGGCGGCGCCCCGCACGAGCTCGGGAGAAACGCCGGTATACTTTTCCGTTTCTTCCGGGCTGTGCTGCGGCTCGGAAACGAAGGCGGCCCAATCCTCGAATTCGGACCAGTCGCAGCGCTCGCGGATGAATTTCTCGTCGAACAGGCCTTCGGTGACGATCACATGAGCCAGTGCCGTCATCATGGCGACGTTGGTACCGGGCTTCAGTGGCAGATGATAGCTGGCTTCCACATGCGGCGTGCGCACCAGGTCGATGCGGCGCGGGTCGATGACGATGAGCTTGGCGCCCTGGCGCAGCCGCTTCTTCAGGCGCGACCCGAAGACCGGGTGACCATCCGTCGGGTTGGCGCCGATGACGATGACGACGTCGGTATGCTCGACGCTGTCGAAATTCTGCGTACCGGCCGAGGTGCCGAAGGCCTGGCCGAGGCCATAGCCTGTGGGAGAATGGCAGACGCGGGCGCAGGTATCGACATTGTTGTTGCCAAAGCCGGCGCGCACCAGCTTCTGCACGAGATAGGTTTCTTCATTGGTGCAGCGCGACGAGGTGATGCCGCCGATGGAATCGCGGCCATACTGATATTGCAGCCGCTTGAATTCGGTGGCGATATGGGCAAAGGCCTCGTCCCAGGTCACTTCGCGCCAGGGATCGCTGACCTTCTCGCGGACCATCGGGTTGAGGATGCGGTCCTTGTGGGTCGAATAGCCATAGGCGAAACGGCCCTTGACGCAGGAATGGCCGCGATTGGCCTGGCCGTCCTTCCACGGCACCATGCGCACCAGCTCTTCGCCGCGCATCTCCGCCTTGAAGGAGCAGCCGACGCCGCAATAGGCACAGGTGGTGACGACGGAGTGCTCCGGCTGACCGATGGAGATCACGGACTTCTCGGTCAGTGTCGCCGTCGGGCAGGCCTGCACGCAGGCGCCGCAGGAGACGCATTCCGAATCGATGAAATGCTCATGCATGCCCGGCGAGACGCGCGAGCCGAAACCGCGGCCCTCGATGGTCAGCGCGAACGTACCCTGCACTTCCTCGCAGGCGCGCACGCAGCGCGAGCAGACGATGCACTTTGAAGGATCGTAGGTGAAATAAGGGTTCGACTCGTCCTTCGGCATCCACTTCAGATTGATGTCGCCGTTGTTGCGCGCCTTGAGGTGGTTGTCGCCCTCATAGCCATAGCGCACATCGCGCAGGCCGACGGCGCCCGCCATGTCCTGCAGCTCGCAATCGCCATTGGCGGCACAGGTCAGACAGTCGAGCGGATGGTCGGAGATATAGAGCTCCATCACGCCGCGGCGGATATTCTTCAGCCGGCCAGTCTGCGTGTGAACGACGATGCCGGAGGCAACCGGCGTCGTGCACGAGGCCGGTGTACCGTTGCGACCTTCGATCTCCACGAGACAGAGGCGGCAGGAGCCGAAAGCATCGACCATGTCGGTGGCACAGAGCTTCGGCACCTGAATGCCTGCTTCCATCGAGGCGCGCATGATCGACGTGCCCTCGGGCACCGTGATCTGGCGACCGTCGATGGTCAGCGTCACCATGGTTTCGGAGGTAGAGGCAGGCGTGCCGTAATCGATTTCTGGAACGAGGGACATGGATCTTACTCCGCCGCTTCAATCAAGGGAGCCGGAGAAAAGTCCTCCGGGAAATGGGTCATGGCGCTCAGCACCGGATACGGCGTAAAGCCGCCGAGTGCGCAGAGCGAGCCGAACTTCATCGTGTTGCAAAGATCGGCGAGCAGCACCCTGTTCTTCTCCGGCTCGATCCCTTGCGCGATCTTGTCGGCCGTTTCGACGCCGCGTGTCGAACCGATGCGGCAGGGCGTGCACTTGCCACAACTTTCGACCGCGCAGAACTCCATCGCGAAACGCGCCTGCTTCAGCATGTCGGCGGTATCATCGAAGACGACGATGCCGGCATGGCCAATCAGGCCATCCTTGGCCGCGAAGGCTTCATAGTCGAAAGGCGTGTCGAACAAGGCACGCGGGAAATAGGCGCCAAGCGGGCCACCCACCTGCACTGCCTTGACGGGCCGGCCCGTCACCGTGCCGCCGCCGATCCTGTCGACGATATCGCCGAGCGAGAGGCCGAAGGCGGTCTCGTAAAGGCCGCCATATGTAACGTTGCCGGCGATCTGCAGCGGGATGGTGCCGCGCGAACGGCCCATGCCGAAATCACGGTAGAAGGCGGCCCCCTTATCCATGATGACGGGGACAGAGGCGAGTGAAATGACGTTGTTGATGACAGTGGGACAGCCGAACAGACCCTTATGCGCCGGCAGCGGCGGCTTGGCGCGCACGATGCCGCGTTTGCCCTCGAGGCTGTTCAACAGCGCCGTTTCCTCGCCGCAGACATAGGCGCCAGCGCCGGTGCGGATTTCCATGTCGAAGGCCTTGCCGGAGCCAAGCACGGACGCGCCGAGAAGACCGGCCCTGCGGGCGATTTCGACCGCCTCCGTCATGGTGGCAATCGCATGCGGATATTCCGAGCGCGTATAGACGAAGCCCTTGGTCGCACCCGTCGCGAGGCCTGCAATCGCCATGCCCTCGATCAGCACAAAGGGGTCACCCTCCATGATCATCCGGTCGGCAAAGGTGCCGCTATCGCCCTCGTCCGCGTTGCAGACGATATATTTGCGTGTCCCCGGCGCATCGAGCACCGTCTTCCACTTGATGCCGGTCGGGAAGCCTGCACCGCCACGACCGCGCAGACCGGAATCGGTCACTTCCTTGACGATGTCGCCAGCCGCCATGCCGATGGCACGGCGCAGCCCCTTGAGGCCGCCATGGGCTTCGTAGTCCTGCAAAGAAAGCGGATCGGTGATGCCGCAGCGGGCGAAGGTCAGGCGGGTCTGTTCTTTGAGGAATGGGAGGCTTTCGACCTCCCCAAGACAGAGCGGATGCTCGCCACCTTCGACGAGCCCGGCATCAAAGAGTGCGGGCACATCCTTGGCTTTTACCGGCCCGTATCCGATGCGCTTGCCGTCGATCTCGACTTCCACCAGCGGCTCGAGCCAGAACATGCCGCGCGAACCATTGCGCACGATGCGCGCATCCAGCCCGCGTTTGGCGATTTCCTGCGCGACCGATTTCGCCACCTTTTCTGCACCAAGCGAAAGGGCAGCGGCATCTCTAGGAATATAGATGGTGAGCGTCATTGGCGCGCCTCCTTCACGAGGTCGTCCGCGCTCTCATCGTCGAGACGGCCATAGAGTTCGCCATCCAGCATTGCCGCCGGCGCGCAGGCGCAAAGCCCGAGACAGTAGACCGGCTCCAGCGTGACGCTACCATCGAGCGTCGTCTGATGGAAATCGATGCCCAACAGCCGCTTGACGCGGTCGGCAAGTGCATCGCCGCCCATCGACTGACAGGCTTCGGCGCGACAGAGTTTCAGGACATGGCGGCCGGCGGGATGATCGCGATAGTCATGATAGAAGGTCATGACGCCGTGTACTTCAGCGCGTGAGAGGTTCAGCGCCTTGGCGATCAGCGGCAACGCATCCTGCGGCACGTAGCCGAATTCTTCCTGGATCCCGTGCAGGATCGGCAAAAGCGGTCCCTCCATCGATTTCATGCTATCGATGATGGTTCCGGCGCGGGTTGCGACATCGCCCGCGGCCTGATTCAAACTCATTAGCAGCCTCCCGCGCACAGCTCCGAAGATCGAAGGCGAATCTTCGGAAAAGACCCATGCGGCATTTCCTCCTGGCGTGCGATCGACACGCCACTAGAATAAGCTCGCAGGGAGACGGCAAAGGATCAATAAGGCAGTCCCGTCGCTCGATAGGAATTTTCTATCGATTACCGTTCTCTTCCGCGAGCAATCTCGCCTCGTGCAACAAGGCAGAGACGAGTGGCGTAAAGGGCTCACGGTGGGTGGCGACCAGACCAACGAGATGCTCGGCGTCAGGTTCCGTGATCGGGATCTTGCGAATATCCGAGGGAAAACCAAAGGAATCGGCGATATTCTTTGGCATAATGCTCGCCCAGCGCCCGGTCTGCACATGCGAAAACAGCACGATCATCGAATTGGATTCGAGCGTCGGCTTGGCTGCGACGCCCGCCTCCTTGAGATGCCGATTGATAATGCGGCGGTTTTGCATGTCGGCGGTCAATAGACAAAGCCGAAGATCGCCGACCTCCTTCCAGCTGACGGTCTCGCGCTCGGAAAACGGACTGCCGGCCGCCGTAATCAGGTGATAGCGTTCGGCATAGAGCGGAACGCTGGTGACACGGCCGAGCGGCTCGTTTTCCAGATAGGTGATGCCGGCATCGATCTCGAGATTTTCCAGCAGGCTCAGAACCTGCAGCGAATTGCGCGATAAAATGGAGAAAGTGACGTCCGGATGCCTTTCCTGGAAAGGCGTGGTGATTTTCTGCACCATAGCAAGCGCTGTCGGAATGGCGGCGATCCGGATATGGCCGGCAAGGCCCTTGCGCGCCGCGCGCATCTCCTCGCGCATGGTGCGGCTGTCGCCGACGATGCGGCGCGCCCATTCCAAGACACGCTGCCCCTCGGGCGTCAGTCCCTGAAAACGCGAACCACGGCTGACAAGCATCACGCCGAGCTGGTCTTCCAGCTGGCGGATGGCCGCAGACAGGGTCGGCTGTGTCACGCCGCATTCTTCGGCTGCGCGGCCAAAATGCTTCTGATTCGCCAGCGCTATGAAGAATTCCAGCTTGTCGATCATCCCACGCTCCCGCAACGAAAGAGTTAGACCGGCAGCATGGCGAGCGCAACATGCAAAGCAGCTTCAGGGATCAGCGATCCGTCTGACAGAAGGCTTTCTGCAGCGAATCGACGACGGCGCAGATTTCCGACCGTGCGACGGCATAATGAATGAGTCGCCCTTCACGGCGCGTATCGACCAGCTTGTCCAGGCGAAGGCGTGCCAAATGCTGCGACACCACGGCCTGCGGCAGATCAAGAAGAGCCTCGAGCTCCATCACCGTTTTCTCGTGCTTGGCAAGCGTGAAGAGAATTGCCAGGCGGGTCTCATGCGATAGTGCTTTCAGCAGGGCGCTCGCCTTTCGCGCCCTGTCAGTCATTTCTTCGACATCACGTTCCGCTTCACCGCCCTGCGGTAGAGACGACGACATTGCACAGCCTCTAGTAAGAAATCCCCAGAGGTATGCTTATAATATTATCAAATCACAAGCTGATTCAAAAAAGACATGGAAAACCAAAAAAGGTCCGTTTTATCAGCAGATAAGCTGACCACCATTGATCTCGACCACCTGTCCCGTGATGTAACCGGAAAGCAGGGGCGCCGCGAGGAAGAGGTAAGCGGGCGCGCAATCCTCCGGTGTCCCCAGCCGCTGAAGCGGGATCGATTTGCGCGTCTGCTCAAGCTTCTCCCTTGAGGAGTAGCGCTCATGAAAATCAGTCGCTATCGTGCCGGGCGAGACGCAGTTCACCCGGATACCGTCCGGTGCCAGCTCGCGTGCCAATGCTTTCGAATAGGTCGCCACGAAGGCTTTCGAGGCGGAATAGATCGCAGATCCGGGGCTGCCGCCGGTCAGCGCGGAAATCGAAACCGTATTGATGATCGCAGCCTGGCCGGCGGCCCGCAGCAGCGGCAACAGCCCTCTCGTCACCTCCATGACGGAAGTCTGATTGAGATGAACGATCTGCTGGTATTGTTCGTCCGTCAGTTCGCCGGCAGGAAATCGCCCGACCATGGTACCGGCATTGTTGACCAGCACGTCGACGCGATCGAAACGCTCGCCGGCGGCGCTGACGAAATCGCGCGTGCCATTACCGGCGGCGAAGTCACCCGCAATTAGAAAGGCGCGGCGGTCAGCCTCGGCCTCCATCAGAAAATCAGGCAAATCGCGACCGGCATCGCGACCGACATGAACGAGGACATGGGCGCCGCAATCGAGAAACTGGCGCGCGACCTCCAGCCCGATGCCACGGCCGGCGCCGGTGACCACGACGTTGCGATTTTCGAATAGCTTCGGATGAAACATGATGACCTCCCCAACCGCACTATTCGCGCGCCGGTAATTGCGGAATTTTCACTTTATCATATGATGACGAAAAAACGAAAGAAAGGGAGCGAAAACCATGTTCCTGTCCGGGCGTCAGACAGAGATCCTCGAAATCGCCAAGGCGGAGGGGCGAGTGCTTGTGGAGGAGCTGGCGATGCGCTTCTCGGTCACGCCGCAGACCATCCGCAAGGATCTGAACGATCTCTGCGACGGGCGCGTACTCTCGCGCGTGCATGGCGGCGCCATCTTTCCCGGCGGAACCGAGAACGTGAAATATGAGGCGAGACGTTCCATCGCCGCGCCCGAAAAACATGCGATCGGCCGTGCTGCGGCAAGCCTGATCCCCAACAACAGCTCGCTTTTCATCAATATCGGCACGACGACGGAAGCCGTTGGCGAGGCACTTCTTGGCCATCACGAACTGATGGTCATCACCAATAATATCAATGTCGCCAATAAGTTACGAATTTTCCCATCCATCGAAGTCGTGATTTCCGGCGGTGTCGTGCGCGGCTCGGATGGCGGTATCGTCGGCGAGGCGGCCGTCGATTTCATCAAGCAGTTCAAGGTTGATTATGCCGTCATCGGCGCCTCCGCTATCGATCCCGACGGCGCGCTTCTGGATTTCGATTTTCGCGAAGTGAAAGTGGCGCAAGCCATCATCGCCAATGCGCGGCACGTCATCCTCGTCGCCGACAGCACCAAGTTCGAACGAACAGCCCCGGTTCGCATCGGCCATCTATCGCAGGTTCATACGTTCGTAACAGACGAATGTAGTATCGAATCCGTGCGCTCCATCGCCGCGGAACATGACGTGCATCTCGTGGAAACCTCTCGCAAGTCAGCCTGATCGGCGCACTTTCTGTCAAGAAACGTTCGTTTGACATTCGTATCTGTTTCGCTTTAGATGGATTAGTTTCGATTTCCATCTTCAGGGGATGGCTGACCTTTGCGGAGGGGCGGGTGAGCGAGCAGGTCTACGACATTTTCGTTATCGGCGGCGGTATCAATGGCTGCGGGATTGCCCGCGACGCCACCGGGCGCGGCTACAAGGTCGCGCTTGCCGAGATGAACGACTTCGCCTCCGGCACGTCGTCAGGCGCCACCAAGCTCATTCATGGCGGCCTGCGCTACCTCGAACACTACGAATTCCGTCTCGTGCGCGAATCGCTGATGGAGCGCGAAGTGCTCTGGGCGATGGCGCCGCATATCATCTGGCCGATGCGCTTCGTCCTGCCCTATCACAAGGGCGGCATCCGCCCGGCCTGGCTGATCCGCCTCGGCCTTTTCCTCTACGATCACCTCGGCGGACGAAAGCTGCTGCCACCGACCGCAACGCTGGACATGAAGAAGGATCCGGCCGGCAAACCACTGAAGGCGCTCTTCACCAAGGCTTTCGAATATTCCGATGGCTGGGTGGACGATGCCCGCATGGTCGTGCTGAACGCCCGCGACGCAGCCGACCGAGGCGCGACGATCATGCCGCGGACGAAGGTGGTCTCGGCCCGGCGCGAGGGCGCCCTATGGGTAATCGAAACGGAGAATACGATCAGCGGCGAAAAGCGCGAGTTTCGCTCGCGCATGCTCGTCAACGCCGCCGGCCCGTGGGTCGATCATGTCCTGTCCGATACCTTCGGCAAGAACCAGGTGCACAATGTCCGCCTCGTCCAGGGCAGCCACATCATCGTCCGCAAGAAGTTCGATGACCCGCGCGCCTATTTCTTCCAGAATCCGGACAACCGCATTATCTTCGCCATTCCCTACGAGCAGGATTTCACGCTCATCGGCACTACGGATCGCGACTACAAGGACGATCCGAAGGACGTGAAGATCAGCGAAGAAGAAACCGCCTATCTCTGCAATGCCGCCAGCGAATATTTCAAGGAGCCGGTACGGCCCGAAGACATCGTCTGGACCTATTCAGCCGTGCGCCCGCTCTATGACGACGGCGCATCGAAAGCGCAGGAAGCCACACGCGATTACGTGCTGAAGATCGAAGGCGAAGAAGGCCAGGCACCGCTGCTCAATGTCTTCGGCGGCAAGCTCACCACCTATCGACGTCTCAGCGAGCATGCGCTGGAAAAGATCGGCGAAGCGATCAGCCTCAAGGGCACGCCCTGGACCGCCGGGAGCTCGCTGCCGGGCGGCGACTTTCCCGTTCGCGGCTACGATGCCGAAGTTTCCAAGCTGAAGTCGCGCTATCCCTTCCTCGCCGATCTGCATGCCCGCCGCCTCGTCCGCCGCTATGGGACACGCGCCGCCATGATCCTTGGCGATGCCAAGACGATCGCCGATCTCGGTCGCTGTTTCGGAAGCGATCTCTATGAAGCGGAAGTGCGGTATCTGATCGAACAGGAATGGGCGCACGATGCCGCCGACATTCTCTGGCGCCGCTCGAAGAAGGGCCTCTATCTGTCAAAGGAAGAGGCCGCAGCGCTCGAAAGCTACATGGCCGACAGCCACGTCCACGCCTGAACGCTCGATTCACTCTCCGGGGTCGAGCAGCCGCGGGCCTACACCCTCTTCGGAAAGAGCATCCCAGGGATTGCGCAAAGGACAGCTATCCAGCGAAAGACAGCCGCAGCCGATGCAGCTGTCCAGTTGATCGCGAAGTCCCTGCAGACGCTTGATACGGGCGTCGAGATCATCCTTCCACAGTTCCGAAAGCGCCTTCCAGTCGGATGCCGTTGGCGTGCGCCCTTGCGGCAGCGATTGAAGAGCCGCCTGAACTTCGGCAAGCGGGATGCCGACCCTTTGCGCTACCTTGATGACAGCAACCCGCCGCAGGACTTCGCGAGGATAACGCCGCTGGTTGCCGCGGCTGCGATGGCTCTCTATCAGGCCTTTCGACTCGTAGAAATGCAGTGCTGAAACCGCGACACCGCTTCGCGCAGCCACCTCGCCGACCGTCAGCAGCTTCGAAAATTGACCAGGATCGATTTTTCCCATTTTTGCTATTGACCTCAACTCTGCTTGAGGTTTTATAACCCTGGCTCCGAACCGCGTAAAGCAGGAGCAAGACATGACAGAAAGAACCCGGCTGGCGATCATTTACGGCAGCACGCGCCCCGGCCGGCTGTGCGACCGGGTGGTCAACTGGGTCGCCCGCGAATTGGCACATTATCCGCTTATCGACATCGACCTGATCGATCCCCTCGAATTCGATCTGCCGTTCGCGCATAATCGCGAGCATCCCGGTGTCGCCGCGCTTTCACAGCGGCTTTCGGATGCCGACGCCTTCATTGTCGTCACGCCTGAATACAATCACAGCTTTACGGCCTCGCTGAAATTCGTGCTCGATCTCGTCTATGAACCCTGGCACGGCAAGCCCGTGGCCTTCGTTTCCTATGGCGGCATCTCCGGCGGCCTGCGCGCCGTGGAACAGTTACGGCTCGTCTTTGCCGAACTACATGCCGTGACTGTTCGCGATACGGTGAGCTTCGCCAATCCGTGGGGCAAGTTCGCCGAAGACGGTACGCTGGAAAATCCGATCGATGCCCGGAAATCGCTGGTGCTTATGATCGCCAGGTTGAACTGGTGGAGCAACGCGTTGAAACCGGCTCGCGAGACACGCCCCTATCGCTCCGCCGCCGCCTGATCCGCTCCGCGAAACACGAATCCGGCCTCTCGTTTCTGGCAGGTGCGAGAGAGCGGTTCGACGCCCGGATTTCGCACCACGCGTCCGGGCGTCATTGATTGCCTTTCGGCATGTGCCTTGCCGAAGCCCTCGCAATGACCTAACGCAATGTTGAGGAAGTTTCGGCGGATTGGGTATGGAAAGCAGCAATCGCCTGGGAGGAGCGGATTTCATGCGCGCTGTCGCATGCCTGATGGTGCTTGTTCACCATCTCGTGCTCCGAATGAATTTCTACAAGATCCCACCGGATCTGGACATGACCTTCATGATCGCGCGCTTCGGCAACCACGGCGTCTCGGTCTTCTTCGTCCTCAGCGGCTTTCTTCTTGCCCGCCCCTTCTGGCTAGCGCTGGATAGAGCCCAACCTTTACCTTCGCTAAAGATCTATGCCATGCGCCGCGCCGCACGCATCCTGCCGGGTTTCTGGTTTGCCCTGACGGTCGGCTTCCTGATCAGCTTCACGATCTATGGCTTTCCGCTGGATGCAGAACTGGTCGGCCGCTACGTCGCCGGCTTCTTCCTGATGAGCCAATGGCACTGGCGCACCTTTTTCCCGGTGCAGGGCGATGGGCCTCTATGGTCGATACCCTTTGAGACGACCTGCTATGTTCTCTTGCCGATCGGCTTCCTGCTGTTGTTTCATCCGAAACTGAGATCGCGCTCCATGCTTATCAGCCGTCTGCTCTGGATCGGCATCATCGCGCTTGCACTTGTCGGCCACTGGCTTGTCGTCACCTATCTTCCGACTGATAATGTCGGACGGGGATGGCAATATGGCTTCCAAGGCGGCGCCAAGGAATGGATGCCGCGCTTCAACCCGATCGGCTTCTTTGCGATATTCGCGATCGGCGCGCTCGCCGCCGGCATCCAGACACTCATCACAGCCCGCCGCTCGGTAATCTATGACATCATCGGCGCGATCGCGATCGCCATGGGTGCGTGGCAGCTGCCGCAGTCCATCGGCGGTGCGGCGGAAGGCTATGCCCGGCTCGGCATTCCCTATCAATTCCCGCCGCTTCCCCTCGCGGTCGCGATCGCACTTTGCGCGCTTCCCCAATCGCTGCTGCTGGCAAAGCTGCTCGACAATCCCGTGAGCCGTTATATCGCCACCGTCTCCTTCGGCGTCTACATCTGGCAGGATATTGTACTCACCTTGATGCCGCAGCTCTTCCCCTCCTCCTTCGGCGCAGGCTCGGACGACGTGCTGGGCGGTTGGATGGTCTCAAGCCTCATCGCAACCGCCATCATTTTTGCCATCGGCACGCTGAGCTATGTGCTGCTCGAACGCCCCGTCATTCAGTGGGCGCGGACACGGGAAAGCAAAGTCATGCGACCCGCCACGGCGTGACGGATCGTAAAAAGAAGCAGCGCCGACGAGAATTGCTGATGCATTCTAGATACGCGTCGCCTTCAGACGTTCCTCATCGAGAACGATGCCGAGGCCAGGCGCCGTGCCGAGATCCAGCCAGCCGGCCTCATGCTTGAGCGGCGAGGCCATTGGATAATCGCGCCGGGTTTCGCTCCACTCCGGATTGTCGTAAGGGTATTCGAGCCAGGCAGCATCCGCGACGCCGGCTGTCAGGTGCGCATTGGCGAGAACCCCGATCCCGTTCGTCCAGGAATGCGGCGTGAACTGCACGCCGGCCTCGCGCGCCTGATAGGCCAGCCGCCGGCAACCGGTAATGCCGCCGACAAGCGCGACATCGGGCTGGATGACATCGAAAGCGCGCTCTTCGATGATGTCACGGAACTCGTAGAGCTCGCGCGTCATCTCGCCGCCGACGATTCTGATCGACGTTGCCTGCTTCAATTCCTTCATGCCCTTGCGGTCCGAGCGGTAAAGCGGCTCTTCCATCCAGTAGACGCCGAGCCGCTCCAATTCCCTGGCGACAGCAAGCGCATCCTTGAAGGTCCAGGGCAAAGTCGTATCCCATGGCATGCGCCAACCCTGGTTGCAATCGACCATCAGCTCCAGCCGATCGCCGACGCGGGCACGGATCGCCTCCAGCGCCTTGACATCCTCGCGCCAGCCGCCACGCCCGCCCGAAGAGGAGGAGAAGCGCACCTTCATGGCCGGGAAGCCTTCGTCGATATAGCGCTCGGCCTGATCGGCCATGGCGGAGGGCTCGCGCAGCACGCCGGAGGAAGCATAGAGCCGCACGCGGCTGGCGCGGCCGCCGAGCATCCGCCAGACCGGCTCGCCGGTGATTTTGCCTGAGAGATCCCACAGCGCCAGATCCATCGGCCAGCAGCGGCCATAATGGAAGTTGATGTGCGAGAGCACCTCATAATGCCGCTCAAGGTGTCGAGGGTCCTGACCAATGAACAGATCCTCGTGGCCTTCGAAACCCTTCATCAGGTCGCCGGAGCCGATGCCCTCACGGCCCTCATCATCCCTGACGCGCACGATGGTCGCATCGAAATGCTTGCGCGGACGCCCATCCCAACTCGCCTTGAACGCCGGATCGAGCGGCAGGCGGTGATGGGTGATTTCGATGGAAACGATCTTGCTCATTGTGGCTCCCCTTTATCCTCCAGGCCTGACCCTTCAAACAGGGTCATGCCGATCTCAATCTATCAGCCGAACTGCTGCCAGATCGTCTTGTAATCGCAATATTTGTCGATCGCATGCACCGAGCGGTCGCGGCCGAAGCCGGACTGCTTGAAGCCGCCGAAGGGCGTTGCGAAGTTCGACATGTCATAGGTGTTGATCCACACCGTACCCGCATGGATCTCTTCGGAAAAGCGATGAGCGCGATCCATGTCCCTGGTAAAGACGGCGCCGGCAAGGCCATAGATCGTGTCGTTGGTGATCTTCAGCGCCTCCTCTTCGGTATCGAAGGGAATGGCTGCCAGAACCGGGCCAAAGATTTCTTGCCGTGCCAGACTCATGTCGTTGGTCATGTCGACGAAGACGCCCGGCGACACATAATAGCCACCGGTTTCGCTCAAGACGCGCTCGGCGCCGAAAGCGCGGCGCGCACCTTCCTTCTCGCCGGCTGCAATCATCGCCAGCACCTTGTTCATATGCTCTTCCTCGATCAGCGCGCCGATTTGAGCCGAAGGGTCGAGCGGATGCTTGAGCACGATATCAGAACGGGTCACCGCCTCGATCTTCGCAATCAGCTTATCTTGCACCGAACGCTGCACGATCAGGCGCGTCGAGGCATGGCAGGTCTCGCCGGAATTGTAGAAGCAGCCCCAGGCAGCCGCGACGGCCGCAGCATCGAGATCGGCGTCTTCGAAGACGACCAGCGGCGACTTGCCGCCGAGCTCCAGTGCCACGCGCTTGACGTTCGATTGCGCCGCATAGCCCATGATCAGCTTGCCGACCTCGGTGGAGCCGGTGAATGCGATCATGTCGACATCCATGTGCAGTGCCAGCGGCTTGCCGGTTTCTTCGCCGTAACCCGTGACGACGTTGAAGACGCCGGCGGGAAGGCCCGCTTCGATCGCGAGTTCAGCGAGGCGGATCGCCGAAAGCGACGACTGTTCGGCCGGCTTCAGCACGACGGAATTGCCGGCGGCGATTGCCGGTCCCAGCTTCCAGGCATCGATGATCATCGGATAGTTCCAGGGCGTGATCGCTCCGATGACCCCGAGCGGCACTTTACGGACCAGCGCGCGGGCATTCGGGCCGGTCGGCGCAATCTCGTCATACATCTTGTCGATCATTTCGCCGTAGAACTGGATGCCATCGGCGCAAAGGCGCACATCGACGCCGAGCGACGCCATGACCGGCTTGCCGACATCGATCGTCTCGAGCATGGCCAGCTCGTCGCCATGGGCGCGAATGAGGTCGGCCCACTTCAACATGATCTTCTTCTTTTCCAGCGGCTCCTTCTTGCGCCAGACCCCGCTTTCGAAGGCGGCGCGGGCCGAGGCGACGGCGGCATCGACGTCGGCGGCATTGCCGCGTGCGAGTTCGGCACCGGGCTTGCCGTCCATCGGCCGGATGCGGGTGAAGGTTTGGCCGGAGGAGGCGGCACGATGGGCGCCGTCGATGAAGTGACGTCCTTCGGGCTTCAGGCCGGAGAGAATGCTTTCCCAATAGTCGCGCGTGTAGCTCTTGGTCATCTCAAATTCCTTTCGGCAGCGCCATGACGGCGGCTGCAAAGCGGTCGATATCGGCATCCGTCACGTCGCGGATCGTCGAGCGCCGCATGGGCTGGTTTTCAGGCGCACGCATCTCGCGGGCAAGGTCGCTTTCATCAAACGGCTTGAAGGCGGCCGGCAGCGACCGCACGATGCCGCAGCGATCCATCCAGTCGGAGACGAAGGCGGGAAGCTCGGCGGCAGTTTCGACGCCGCAAGCCTTGGCCGCCGCATTGAGATCGGCGGTATCGGCTTCAACGAGCCACGACAGCGTCGCTTCAAAGCCGAGCGCCGTTGCAAGACCATGATGGACCGGGCCGAGGCCGGCGAGAGCATGGCTGACATTATGTGCGATCGCCGTGCCGCAATTGTCGATGGCAATGCCGCCGAAGCAGGAACCGAGCAGCACGTCGCCCCGCGCCGCCATATCGTCAGGATACTTGACAGCCGTTTCCAGCGCACCAGTCAGAAGCCTCAATGCGTGATGCGCGTAGAACTGCGCGCCACGATGTGCATTGCGGTTCGTCGCTGCTTCGAAGGCATGGATGAAGGCATCGAAGCCGCACCATGCCGTGAGGCTGGCGGGCAGGGTCTTCGTCAGCGCCGGATCGAGGATGACGAGATCGGCCTTCGTTTCCGGCCCCCAGATCCAGAGCTTCTTGCCCTCAGGGCCGGCGAAGATATTCGTCGCCGAGGTCTCCGAACCGGTGCCGGCCGTGGTCGGGATCATGATCTTCTTCAGCGGGTTCTTCGGCAGCGGATTGGCGGCCAGCGCATAATGCATCGGGTCCTCGCCCGAGGCGATGCAGCAGGCAACGATCTTGCCAATATCGAGCGCCGAGCCGCCGCCGATACCGATCACCATATCGGCGCCCTGCCCGGCTGCGATTGCCGCATGCAGATGCGCAAGCTTCGGTTCACCGGCAAAGTCGGAAAAAACCTGCGTCTTCACGCCCGCTTCGGCAAGATCGGCGCTGACCTTGGCGGCAAGGCCCGACTGCGCCAGGAAAGCATCGATGACAAGCAGAACGGTGCTGACGCCATCGAAGGATTTGACCGCAGCGGCAAGGCCGGAGAGCGAACCCTCGCCGAAATGAATGTCTGGGATGGCGGAAATGGAAAAGGACACGAGGGATACCCTTGGAAAAGCAGCTGATATGATGCCTGCGATCCTGCATCACAATTTCAGATCTTCAAATCCGGGCAATTATCGGGAATATTGATGATCTGAAATTATGGAGAGCCCATGCTCGAGAAAATACCGCTGGAAGCCTTTCGCGTGTTCGACGCGGCCGCGCGCGCGATGAACTTTTCCCGCGCCGGTCGGGAACTGAACATCACCCAGGCCGCCGTCAGCCGCCGCATCAAGGGGCTGGAAGATCATCTGGGCGCAACGCTCTTTACCCGGCGCGGCCGAAATCTGGCGCTGACGCCGGATGGCGAGCGGCTGTTCCAGCGCGTGCGTGCCACGCTGGAATATCTGGAAGAAAGCCTGGAGCCCTTTCGCGCCGGAACCGGTGAAATCATCTCGATCGCGGCAAGCGGCTCGATCTCGCATCTCTGGCTCGGACAGCGGCTCAGGGATTTTGGCAAGGAGAGCCCCGGCATCTCCGTGCGCCTGCTGACGACGGATGTGCACTCCGAACTTGCCTCGGAGAACAACGATCTCATCATCATCTATTCCACCGGCGAACATCCGCGCTGGAACCTGACGCCGCTTTTGAAGGAAGTACTGGTGCCGATCGCCTCGCCGGAATACCTGGCAGTCCGCGGCCTCGACCCGCAGGCGCTGACGGCGGTCGAGATCGCCAGGCTTGATCTCATCGATTACGAACGCGCCAACGCCCACTGGATCAGCTTCCGCCAATGGTTCGGCCGCGTCGGCGACCCCTTGAAGGGCAAGCCGCTGCGACCGCGTCTGTCCTTCTCGACCTATATCATGGCGGTGGAGGCCGCACTCCGGGGCGAAGGTATCGCGCTCGGCAGTTTAGGCCTCATCGAGGAATACCTGCAGTCCGGAGCGCTCGTTACCGTCGGCAGGGACCGCGTCGAGAGTGGCTTTGGATACTATCTTGGCGCACCGCGCTTTCGCGCGCTGTCTCCGGAGGCAGCTCAGCTGTACCGATTTTTACTACAAGGACAGCAGGGTTGAGGCGACTTGGGGGGATCGCCTCAACGCCTTCGCTTCGAGAAATGACAGATGCGGTCGCTCACCACCCGTCCTCGTGGTTCGAGGCTGCAGCCCCATTCGACAAGCGCATGGGGCTTTCGCACCTCACCATGAGGACTGATCTTGCGTGCCTCACCTTGAGGCTCTTGCGTACCACGCCATAGGGCTCGCTCCACCTCATGGTGAGGTGCAGCGCCATTAAGCGGAGCGACAACGGTGATGCCTCGAACCACGAGGTGGCCCCGGTTTGCTCCGCATGTTACTCAGCCCTATCATTGCTCCGCCTTCACCCTGAAGTAAGCGGCCGAAGCCGATGGGCAATCGATGGCCCTGGGGCCATCAAACAAAAAAGCGGCCCACAAGGACCGCTTTCATCTCATTCACGACTCTTGGACCACATCAATCCTGCGGGATCGAGCCGCGCAGATGCGAGAGTTCCATGATGAAATGCTCCAGGCGCGACTTGTGCTCGTGATGCTCGGCATCTTCGAGTTCGGCCTTGGCGGCGTTGATGCGGCGGTCCAACTCGTCGCGGCTCATGTCCTCGACCGGAACGGCGGATTCGGCGAGCAGCGTGCAACCGGTCGGCAGGATATCGGCAAAACCGCCGAAAACGACGTAGTCCTGCTTCTTGCCCGAAGCCGAATGCACCTTCACGACACCAGGCTTGATGGTGGTCATGGTCGGCGCATGATGAGCCATGACGGTCATCTCGCCTTCGCTCGCTGGGATGACGACATCGATGACCTGTTCCGACAGCAGCAGGCGCTCCGGAGAAACCAGTTCGAAATTGAAATTGTCAGCCATGGCCCGTCACTTCTCGATTGTCTTATTCGCAAGGCAAGGGCGCGCGGGCAAAGCCGCGCGCCGATGGATTGGCCTGATTAGGCAGCCAGCTTCTTGGCCTTTTCGATCGCTTCGTCGATCGAGCCGACCATGTAGAAGGCAGCTTCCGGCAGATGGTCGTATTCGCCGTTGACGAGACCCTTGAAGCCCTTGATCGTGTCTTCGAGCGCGACGAGCTTGCCCGGCGAACCGGTGAAGACTTCGGCGACGAAGAACGGCTGCGACAAGAAGCGCTCGATCTTGCGGGCGCGGGCAACCGAGAGCTTGTCGTCTTCGGAAAGTTCGTCCATGCCCAGGATGGCGATGATGTCCTGCAGGGCCTTGTAGCGCTGCAGCGTCGACTGAACCTTACGAGCGATTTCGTAATGCTCTTCGCCGACAACCATCGGGTCGAGCATGCGCGAGGTGGAGTCGAGCGGGTCAACGGCCGGGTAGATACCCTTTTCAGCGATCGAGCGCGACAGAACCGTCGTTGCATCCAGGTGGGCGAACGAGGTTGCCGGTGCCGGGTCGGTCAAGTCGTCGGCGGGAACGTAAATGGCCTGAACCGAGGTGATCGAGCCCGTCGTCGTCGTGGTGATGCGTTCCTGCATCTGGCCCATGTCGGTTGCGAGCGTCGGCTGATAGCCCACGGCCGAAGGAATACGACCGAGCAGAGCCGACACTTCCGAACCAGCCTGGGTAAAGCGGAAGATGTTGTCGACGAAGAACAGAACGTCCTGGCCTTCATCGCGGAAGTTTTCAGCAACGGTCAGACCGGTCAGAGCGACGCGAGCGCGGGCGCCCGGCGGTTCGTTCATCTGGCCGTAGACGAGCGCGGCCTTGGAGCCTTCGCCGCCGCCATGCTTGTTGACGCCCGATTCGATCATTTCGTGGTAGAGGTCGTTGCCTTCGCGGGTACGTTCACCCACGCCTGCGAACACCGAGTAACCACCGTGCGCCTTGGCGACGTTGTTGATCAGTTCCATGATGAGAACGGTCTTGCCGACGCCAGCGCCGCCGAACAGGCCGATCTTGCCGCCCTTTGCGTAAGGAGCAAGGAGGTCGACGACCTTGATGCCGGTGACGAGGATCTGCGCTTCCGTGGACTGCTCGACGTAGGATGGAGCATCCTGGTGGATGGCGCGCTTCTTCGAGGTGTTGAGCGGACCTGCTTCGTCGACCGGCTCGCCGATGACGTTCATGATACGGCCCAGCGTCTCATGTCCAACCGGAACCGAGATCGGCGCGCCCGTGTCCTTGACCGGCTGACCGCGAACCAGACCTTCGGTCGAGTCCATGGCGATCGTGCGGACGGAATTTTCGCCGAGGTGCTGTGCGACTTCGAGAACCAGACGATTGCCGTTATTGTCGGTTTCAAGCGCGTTCAGGATCGCCGGGAGTTCGCCGTCGAAAGCAACGTCCACAACGGCGCCGATAACCTGAGTAACCTTACCGACAGAACCTGCGGGGGTAGCTGCGTCAGCCATATTCTTACCCTCTTTTCCCTAACCTCAGAGCGCTTCCGCGCCCGAAATGATTTCAATCAATTCCTTGGTGATCTGTGCCTGGCGCTGACGGTTGTAGTTCAGCGTCAGCTTGTTGATCATCTCACCAGCGTTACGCGTCGCATTGTCCATCGCGCTCATCTTGGCGCCCATCTCGCCGGCGACGTTTTCGAGCAACGCGCGGAAGATCTGGACGGAGATGTTGCGCGGGATAAGGTCCGCGAGGATCGAAGCCGCATCCGGCTCATATTCGTAGACGGCGCCCTTGTGGGCCGCGTCTTCTTCGACGACGGCGGGAGCCGAAGCCGGGATGAGCTGCTGTGCCGTCGGGATCTGGCTGATCACCGACTTGAATTCGGAATAGAACAGCGTGCAGACGTCGAATTCGCCTTCTTCGAACATCTCGATGATGCGCTTGCCGATGGCGTCCGCATTGTCGAAACCGATACGCTTGACGTCGCGCAGTTCCTTGCGCTCGACGATCAACGATGCGTATTCGCGGCGAAGCACGTCATAGCCCTTCTTGCCGACGGTGAAGATCTTCACCGTCTTGCCTTCGGCCAGGAGCTTGCGGGCATGGTCACGGGCGAAACGCGAGATCTGCGAGTTGAAGCCGCCGCACAGGCCGCGTTCCGCCGTGCAGACAACGAGCAGATGCACATCGCTCTTGCCGGTTCCGGTCATCAGCAGCGGCGCGCCGTCAGCATCCGTGACGGCAGCCGAGATGTTGGCCAGAACAGCGGCCATGCGCTGCGAGTAAGGCCGGGCGGCCTCGGCCGCCTCCTGCGCACGCCGAAGCTTCGCCGCGGCGACCATTTTCATCGCCTTGGTGATCTTCTGCGTCGCCTTGACGGAGGCGATCCGGTTTTTCAGATCCTTGAGTGAAGGCATCCTTGGTCCGTCCTAGAGCTTGGGCCCGATTACGAGAAAGACTTGGCAAAGCTGTCGAGAGCAGCCGTGAGCTTGCCCTTCGTCGCGTCGCTGATGGCCTTTTCGGTGCGGATGGTGTCGAGGATGTCCTTGCCTTCCGAGCGGAGGTACGACAGGAAGCCGTGCTCGAACTTGCCGACCTGGTTGACAGGCAGCTTGTCAAGATAGCCGTTGACGCCGGCGAAGATCACCGCAACCTGCTCTTCCGTCTTCAGCGGCGAGAACTGCGGCTGCTTCAGGAGCTCGGTCAGGCGCGAACCGCGGTTCAGCAGGCGCTGCGTTGCGGCATCGAGGTCGGAACCGAACTGGGCGAAGGCGGCCATTTCGCGATACTGGGCGAGTTCGCCCTTGATCGAGCCTGCAACCTGCTTCATCGCCTTGATCTGAGCCGACGAACCGACGCGCGAAACCGACAGACCAACGTTAACGGCCGGACGGATACCCTGATAGAACAGGTCGGTTTCGAGGAAGATCTGGCCGTCGGTGATCGAGATCACGTTGGTCGGAATGAAGGCCGAAACGTCGTTGCCCTGCGTTTCGATGACCGGGAGAGCGGTGAGCGAACCAGCGCCCAGCTCGTCGTTCATCTTTGCGGCGCGCTCGAGGAGGCGCGAGTGCAGGTAGAAGACGTCGCCCGGATAGGCTTCGCGGCCCGGCGGACGGCGCAGCAGCAGCGACATCTGGCGGTAGGCAACGGCCTGCTTGGACAGGTCGTCGTAGCCGATCAGGGCGTGCTGGGCGTTGTCACGGAAATATTCGCCCATGGCGCAGCCGGCAAACGGAGCCAGGAACTGCATCGGAGCCGGATCGGAAGCGGTAGCCGCAACGATGATCGAATACTTCAGCGCGCCGCGCTCTTCGAGCACCTTGACGAACTGGGCGACGGTCGAGCGCTTCTGGCCGACGGCGACGTAGACGCAGTAGAGCTTTTCGCTGTCCGGACCGTTATCCTGAATGGACTTCTGGTTCAGGATCGTGTCGAGGATGATGGCGGTCTTGCCGGTCTGGCGGTCGCCGATGACGAGCTCGCGCTGGCCGCGGCCAACCGGGATCAGAGCATCGATAGCCTTGAGGCCGGTCGACATCGGCTCGTGAACCGACTTGCGCGGAATGATGCCCGGAGCCTTGACGTCGACGCGCGAACGGCGGGTCGCGTTGATCGGGCCCTTGCCGTCGATCGGGTTGCCGAGCGCGTCGACAACGCGGCCGAGCAGTTCCGGACCGACCGGAACGTCAACGATCGCGCCGGTGCGCTTGACGGTGTCGCCTTCCTTGATGTCGCGGTCGGAGCCGAAGATAACCACGCCGACATTGTCGGCTTCGAGGTTCAGCGCCATGCCGCGGATGCCGCCGGGGAATTCGACCATTTCGCCGGCCTGCACATTGTCCAGACCGTAGACGCGGGCGATACCGTCACCGACGGAGAGAACCTGGCCGACTTCGGAGACTTCAGCTTCCTTGCCGAAGTTTTTGATCTGATCTTTCAGAATTGCGGAAATTTCCGCGGCGCGGATATCCATCAGCCGACCTCTTTCAATGCAAGCTTAAGGGTGGAGAGTTTGGTGCGAAGGGACGTATCGATCTGACGCGAACCGACCTTGACGATCAGGCCGCCAAGGATCGACGGATCGACGGTGACTGATATCGCCACGTCCTTGCCGGTGACGCCCTTCAGCGCCGCCTTCAATTCATCTTCCTGCGCGGGGGTGAGCGCATGGGCCGAGGTGACCTCGGCGGAAATCTCGCCGCGCTGCTGGGCGGCGATGATACGGAAAGCCTTGATCATGCCCGGCAGCGCAAACAGGCGCCGGTTGCTGGCCACAAGCTTCAGAAAATTGGTGACATAGGCGCCGAAGCCGGCCTTCTTTGCCAGCGCTTCAATCGCACCGACCTGCTCTTCAGCCGAAAAGACCGGACTGAGGACGAAGCGCTTCAGATCTTCGCTTTCGTCGAGCATGGCTTGGAACCGATCGAGATCGGCGGTCACTGCCGGTACGGCACCCTCTTCAAGGGCCAATTCGAACAGCGACGAGGCATATCGTTCTGCAACGCCAGAAACATGCTGGGATGTGTCTGCCACGGGCACAAAATTCCCTGATTTCAACCCAAGAACCAGACTTCCGGATGACGGAAGCGATATGTCCTTGAATTCGTTTTGATTTCCCCCAGAAATCAGCAGGAGTGCTCTCCCGCCTCATCCGAAATTCGGGGTTCGTCTAACATAGGATATTGAGACTCGCAACACGCGTATTCGACGAATACGCCATTCGGGCGAATTTATGATGTCAAAATTCAAAAAGCATGGGGATAGCGGAGGCAAAAATGGCCGCGCCGAAGCGCTTTTTGGCTCAAAAATAGCCGAGACCATAGAGAAAAGGTAGCGCGGCCAGAATCGCCTGCACAACCAGGAGGAGAAGACTCAAAAATACGCTGCCCCGATCGGACATGAGCGACAGGATGCGACCGAACGCCGCGACGCCAAAGGAGGCGCCGAGCGCGAGATAGATCATCGGCTGCGCCAGCAGGATCGCGACCAGCCCGAAGCCGACCATGAAGCCGCCGGCCGAGCGCGCCTCGGCATAGGCTTCGGATCGCCCCTCCTTCACCTGCAGCTTGAGGAAGCGGTAGGTGTAACCCGGCGCGAACATCAGGAAGAGACCGATCAGCGCCGTGACTGCGGCCGAACAATAGGCAAGCCGCTCGCCGAATTCGGTCGGAAAATAAAGCTCCATCGGTCGCCCCCAAAATCAGCCGCGCGCAAATCAGGTCAAGTGAGACGGCCGACTTATGGCATGATCCGCGTCGCAAGGGGAAGGCGCAGTCAAGATATCTGCAACGTCAATCACAGAAAGCTTTGCGGATCGATATCGAGCTGCACCTGCACGGAGCCGCGCTCCTTCGGCGATTGCGCCAGCATGGCCCGCAGGAAGCCCTGCATGTCGGAATTGCGCCGGCCATGCACGAGCAGGCGGAAGCGATGACGCCCACGTACCAGCGCGATCGGCGCTTCGGCCGGACCCAACACCGAAATGCCCGAAACCTGCGGCGCCGCGTTGCGCATGCCGCGAGCGTGGGTCTCCGCATCCTGCCTGCTGTCGGCGGAGACAATGATCGAGGCGAGCCGGCCGAAGGGCGGCAATATCGCCCTCTCCCGCTCTGAAATCTCGCGCTCGTAAAAGGCACTGGCATCGCCCGAAACGATCGCCTGCATCACCGGATGCTGCGGCTGGTAGGTCTGCAGCAGACCGTGGCTCTTGAGACCGGTTCGCCCGGCGCGTCCCGTCACTTGCGATAGCAGCTGGAACGTCCGCTCGGCCGCACGCGGATCGCCATTCGCCAAACCAAGATCGGCATCGACGATGCCGACCAGCGTCATCAGCGGAAAATTATGACCCTTGGCGACAAGCTGCGTGCCGATGACGATATCCGCTTCGCCCTTGGCGATGGCATCGAGTTCCAGCCGCAGCCGCTTGACGCCGCCCATGATATCGGAGGAGAGCACAATCGTCCGCGCATCAGGAAAATGCCGCTCCACCTCCTCAGCGATGCGCTCGACGCCCGGCCCGCAGGCAACGAGATGGTCGAGCGTGCCGCATTCCGGGCAAGCCTCGGGCGTGCGTTCCGAATAGCCGCATTGATGGCACTGGATCTGGTTGCGAAACCGATGCTCCACAAGCCAGCTCGAACATTGCGGGCACTGGAAGCGGTGGCCACAGACGCGGCAAAGCGTCAGCGGCGCATAGCCGCGCCTGTTGAGGAACAGCAGCGCCTGCTCGCCCTTGGCGACCGTCTTGCCGATGGCGCGGATCATGACCGGCGACAGAAAGCCGCCACGCTCCGGCGCATGCCGGCGCATGTCGATCAGGTGCAGGTCGGGAAGGGCCGCATCGCCGTACCGCGTCGGCAGGTGGATAGTCGTGTAGCGCCCGCTCTGGCCGTTGACCTGGCTTTCGACCGAAGGTGTCGCCGACACCAGCACCACAGGGAAATCGCCGATGCGACCGCGCACCACGGCCATATCCCGCGCATTATAATAGACGCGATCCTCCTGCTTGTAGGCAGGATCATGCTCTTCATCGACGATGATGAGGCCCAGATCCTCGAAAGGCAGGAACAGCGCCGAACGTGCCCCGGCCACGACCCGAACCTCGCCGGTGACCGCCTGCCGCCAGACCTTTTCGCGCATCTTCGGCGCGAGATCGGAATGCCACTCGGCCGGCTTGGCGCCGAAGCGATCCTGAAATCGCTCGAGAAAGCTCGCCGTCAGCGCGATCTCCGGCAAAAGGATCAAGACCTGCTTGCCTCGCCTCAGCGTCTCGGCGATAGCCTCGAAATAAACTTCCGTCTTGCCCGACCCGGTGACGCCGTCGATCAGCGAAACAGCGAATTCGCCCTTGCGCACATCGACGAGAATCTCGTCGGCTGCTTGCCTCTGCGGCCCTTGCAGCCGGGACTCGATGAATTCCGGATCGGGCTTGGCGACGACGGGCGGCGGCGGCAGAAAAATGGTCTCGAAAATGCCCTGCGAGATCAGCCCGTCGACGACGCTGGTGGAAACGCCGGCCGCATGCGCGAGACCAAGCCGCGTCCAGGAAAGCCCGTCGGCGGCAATCTCCATCACCTTGGCGCGCGCCGGAGTCAGCCGCTCCGGCTGGCCGCCGATGAAGCGCAGGCCCTCGACCATCGGCTCGGGATCGAAGGCGGCGGGCGCCCTGAGTGCCATACGCGCCACCAGCCCCGGCGGCGACAGCGTATAGCCGGCAACCCAATCGACGAAATCACGCATATGCTTGCCGAGCGGCGGGCAATCGAACACATGGCTGATCGGCCGAAGCTTCTTCGGATCGACGCCACCGTCATCCTCACCGTCCCAGACGACGCCGATGACCTGCCGCGGCCCGAGCGGCACCTGCACCACCGAACCCGGCTCCACCGCCATGCCCTCGGGCACGGCATAGGAATAAGCCCGCGGCGCCGGCATCGGCACGAGAACGGGCACGGTACGGCTCATCACAGGCTTTGCGGGCGCCGCCTCGAAAAGCGCACCGAACAGATCGGAAGAATCTTTACTCATTGCGCCAGACCATGCCCCGGACGGGCAAAAAAGGAAACCCGGGAGTGGTGTGCGGCGGCTTGCAAAATGGGGATGGCTTCCCGATGCAGTGATTTATCCGGCCGCTATATACAGCAATGCCACCAATAACCATTGTCGGCCTGAAGAGGCCTTCCGGCCCTTTGCGATCACCTGGGTCTGAACACTTTCAATGCAAGCTTCGCCTGTCACTTGGTCGAAGTGGGCGAGGCCTGCATTAAGACCCGTTCAAGCGGGTTCGGGCATTGACCGAGCAATTTACAAATCTATCGCTCACCAGGTGAAACGAGGACCGAAAGAGCCATAGGAACCCGGTGCCGACCCGCTTGGATCTAGCTGATTATCTCGTTGGACTCTCTCTTCCCATCGCCGCCGCTCAGCCGCTTTTTCTTTGGCGTTGGCGGGATCTGTCGATCTACTCGCGGTTACGGGACCAGATCGACCGCCGGTTCCGCCGACCGTCGAGCAGGAAACAAAGAAAATAGCGGGAAAAACAATCAGCGTGCCTAACGCAACTGCCCTCTTGAGGCTGGAATAGATCGGCTGCATCGACATCCCTAATGCTCACTTTGATCTTCTGCAATAAAGAGAGAAGTTATTCGATTTTGCATCGAGTGGAAACTACAGGCTATTCGGATTTCCGTGTGATAGGCAGTAATTCAATGCCTCGGACCCACGCCGCCCTAACCTACGGTTGCCTTTTCATGGGCAAGGCGACAAATCCGTTTTTCCGTATGCAATGACGAGGCCTAAGGCTGCAAAGCACGGAGACGGGCGGTACGGAGCGGCAAGCAACCGAACACATGGCTGATTTGCCGAAGCTTCTCCGGATCGACGCCAGCATAGGCACGAGAACCCTGCGCTCATCACAGGCTTCGCAGGCGCCGCCTCGAAAAGCGCACCAAACAGGTCGAAAGAATCTTTATTCATTGCGCCAGACCATGCACCGGACGGGCAAAAAAGAAACCCGGGAGTGGTAACCGGCGGCTCGCAAAATGCGGATGGCCTGGAGGCTGCAATGAATATCCGGCTGTATTCAGCAGTGTGACCAATGACCGCTATCAGACTAAAGCAGACATTGAAGATGGGATTACGGAAAGACGGCTTCGCGCCCCATCCTCGCCGTTCCCGGGCAAGGTGAGTTGTCCCGAAAGCGGCCATCTATTCCAGATAAGGCGTCAGCACATCTTCGATCCATTTCATGAATGTGCGAACCCGGCGCGACAGATTGCTCCGATGAGCGACGACTAGGGACACGGCGATCGCCCGACGACGGAAATCGGGAAGAACTTCCACCAGCGCTCCACTCTCCAAATATTGGCCAATCCCCAGGAGTGGCGCTTGAACCAGGCCAAGGCCGGCGAGGGCAGCGGCGTCGTAGGTCTGCGCGCTGTTGACGTGTAGCGCACCCGGCAACTGAAGCGTCGCGTAACCGTCGCCGTCAGGATATTCCCATCCATAGGATTTTGCGCCCAGAATCGTCGAAAAATGAATTGTCCGATGTTCCTGACGTTGAAGATCTTCGAGCGATCGGGGGATGCCATGGTGTGCCAGATAGGCGGGGCTGGCAGCATTGGCCATCCGCAACAGGCCCAGTGGGCGGGCAATCAGCGTCTCGTCCCCGATGGGGCCAAGGCGTAATACACAGTCAAACCCTTCTTGAACCAGATCGACTTGGCGATCCGTACTCGACAGCTCCAGCTCCAACTCGGGGTGAACTGCCATGAAATCCGGCAAGGCCGGCACGATCGTTGTGCGTGCCACCTCGGTCGGAAAGTCGACCCGCAAACGCCCGCGAAGTGCCACACGGTCGTCCGCGAACATCGTGTGCAGGTCATCGACTTCAGCAAGCAGATCGCGGGCGCGGGCATGAAATGCACGTCCGTCCTCCGTCAACTGCACACTGCGCGTCGTCCGGTGCAGGAGCCTGACACCGACATCTTCTTCCAGTTTCCGGACCGCCATTGAGGCCCTGCCTTTTTGGATGCCGAGGCTATCGGCTGCGCGGGTGAAGCTGCCCATGTCCGCGACCGTTACGAATATGAGGATGGGTTCGAGATTCTGCATTTTCGTGCCTCAATATTGTTCTTCCTTGAGAGAACAGTGAGTTCCTTTCCTCGATGTTTATCATACCTGACAGACACATTAAGCTCCGAATATTGGGATCCCCCCAATCGGAGAACAACAAGTGTCCGAAATTGTGAACCTAAACCAGGTGCCTGGAATCATGACCTCGCATCGCGCCCTATGGGTCGGCCGTATGATGAGTGCGATTGTCGTTATCGCCCTGGTGGCAGATGGCGTCATTCAGCTTTTCGCGCCGGCACAGGTTGCGAGCATGTTGCAGGAAACCGGATTCGCGATGGACCTGACCCATGTCGTGGGTCCGATCATACTCGCCTGCGCCATCCTTTACGCCATTCCGACTACCGCCGTTCTCGGCGCAATCCTGGTGACGGGATTTTTGGGAGGTGCCATTTGCGCCCATGTTCGCATCGGTGAGTTCGGGTCGCCGCCGGAACTGATTTCCCTGCTTCTGGGCGCAATGACATGGGGCGGCCTCTATCTGCGCGATCCCCAAATCCGGGCCATTTTGCCGCTCATCCGTTGAACGAACAGGGGCATTGTTCTGTCCTTAAAAATCAGGAGAAAACGCATGTTTTTAGTCATGGGAATTACCGGAAAAGTCGGTGGTGCAACGGCGCGGCATCTCCTGGCGCAAGGCAAGAAGGTGCGCGCGCTCGTCCGTAATCGCGAAAAGGCGTCAAGCTGGGCGAACCGGGGTGTCGAATTGCTGGAAGGCGATTGGAATGAGACGGCCGCCATCGAGCAGGCGCTCAAAGGCGTCGAAGGAGCGTTCGTCATGCTGCCGACTGTCTGGATGCCCTCGGAAGACTACACGGAAGCCAGAGGCATGATCGCGAACTATGTCGAGGCGCTCACCAAGGCAGCGCCATCGCGGGTAGTTGCACTTTCGTCGATGGGTGCGGACAAGACCAACGGGCTTGGGATGATCACTGGCCTGTCGCTTCTGGAGCAAGGGTTTCGCAACCTGATGTCGCCAACCGCATTTGTGCGCGCAGGTGGATTTTTCGAAAACTTCCTCTACGGCTTGCAGGTCGCTCAGGGCGGAATTTTGCCAGTCTACTACAATCCGACAAACCGGCAATCGACCATGGTCGCAACGAACGACATCGGCGCTGAGGTCGCAACCCTTCTGACCGGGCCGGCCTGGTCAGGGCGGCGCGTCGTCGAGCTTGGTTCGATGGTCAGCGCGGACGAAGTCGCCGTGCAATTGGGTGAAGTCCTGAAGCTCGACGTAAAAGCCTTTGCAATCCCGCGTGCAGGTTGGGCGGAAGCATTCGAGCAACTCGGTATCCCCAAGGGCCACACCGGACCTGCCGAAGAAATGTATGAGGCTGTGAATGCGGGCTGGATGGACCTCGGAGCCGAGGGTACGGAACACGTATCGGCTACGACATCCGCACGCGAAGTCTTCGAGGCTGCACAGAACACCTACAAGGCGTAATTCCCGTACGGACCAGACACGACGGAAACTTACCCGCTTCTGCGTCGGACGCGTGCTGGGAAGCATTCAACAGCTCAAGTCAACACGAGGCGCGTCTACTCTCGCTCGATCTTCTGAATCTCAGAATAGCGGATTTTTTGTCTTAGGAAACGTCCGCTATTCGCATCTTTTCATTTCATAGCGGTCCGATTGTTCTCGGCTCCAAGTCGGTCATCTATCGTAGGCAAGCCGATGTCCGCTGACGCATACCTGCCATAAATACCCTCTTCACCGTTAGTGCCACCTGGCATCAAATTCCGTGACCATCGGAGCCTTCACAACACCCCAGACAACCTCCCGGCCTCGCGTACCCGAAGAATCGGCCAGTCGAAATCGTCATTGTTGATAACCGCATCTGCAACGAGCGCAGGCGCAGCCAGACTTTCATAGAGCGCAAAGGCCGGCCGATATCGATCGGCATAGAGCTGGCGGGTCGTCTCCGTTCCGCCCAGAAGCTTCGTGTCGCGCGCAATGCCGCGCTGCTCGGAGACGTGCTCGGAGGTTTCGACGAAGATGGCGAGGTCCCAGCCCTCGCGCAATTCCGGCCTCTGCAGAAACGTGCCGTCGACGATGAGGATTGCATCGGCTGGCGCGAATTGCGGAGCCTGCTCGATCGGCACGTCATTGTGCAGATCGAAGGAGGCCGTGCGATACCATTGATCGCCGCCCGGCCCCAAAGGCTTGAGAAGGAGTGCGTTGATGGCGGGAAGATCGCGCGCATCGTGGTAATAGCCTTCGGGAGAGTGCCGCCCGCGCGCATAGCGCTCCACCTTCGGCCGATGAAAACCATCGATCGAGGTGCGGATGATCTCCCGTCCGCTGGTCTTGAGACACTCGGCCAGTTCGTTCGCCAGCGTGGTCTTGCCCGAAGCCGTGCGGCCGTCGATCGCAACACGGATCGGCCGCGCGGAGTTGAGCTTCGCGATCATGGCAGCGAGGTCGTTCAGCAGCGCGGTTCTGTTCACAGAGGTCATTTCAAAATTCCTTTTGGGATAATTCCATGCCGTCAATATTGAGAGCGCCGCGACACGGCGGCTAATCCTCGTCCTCATCGATTTCGCCGGTCAGCCGCATGCCGTCGATCCAGGTGGAACCATCTTTGCGGATCACGCGGCGCGGCTTGGCGCCGCAGCGTTCGCGCACAGCCTCGGCCAGACGTTCGGAGTGGGTCACGATCCAGATCTGGCTGGTCTTCGCGGCCGCGGCAATCATGTCGGCAAGCGGCACCAGCATGTCGGGATGCAGGCTCGCCTCCGGCTCGTTGAGCGCGATCAGCGGCGGCAGGCGATAGGACATCAAGGCGGCGGCAAGACCAAGAAACCGGATCTGGCCATCCGAAAGCTCGCGCGGCTGAAAGACACGGTTGGGAAACTCGGGCAGTATCAGGCCGAAATCCGCAGTTTCCTGTGGCTCCGGCACCAGGAGCCGGGCGCCGCCGAGCGCTGCGGCAAGAACCTGGTCCAATTCGACGGTATCTTCGCGCGTATGGACGAGGGTTGCGAAAACGGCGGCAATATTGGCGCCATCCTCATCCAGCATCGGCGACGTCACGGCAAGGCAGGGCGCACGCAGCGGCGAGCCACGATCGGTGCGGAAGCCATGGTAGAATCGCCAGGCATCGACGGCGCGCCGGAACGTGCCGATCTCCGGAAAATAGCCGGCATCGCCCAATAGCGCGACCGCGGTTTCGGAGGTCAGGGCGTTTTCGGGATAGGCCTGCATACGGCCGCTTTCGCCGCGCACGGAAATGCCCGGGCCATCGCGCTTCATCATCGTCACCGGCCGCCGCCCCGTCTCGACGGAAAGCTCCTCGGCCTTGACTTGCGGCTCCAGTGGAAATCCGGCGGATGCCACGGGCGGCCGCATGCCCGCTTCGATCCAGTAGCGGAAGGTCGCCGCCCGCTCCATATCGAGCAGCTCGACATCGAAGCGGATACGGGCCGATTCATGCGACCGCCGCTTGCCCGACCACATGGCCGAGAACATGCCGCCTTCGCTTGATATCTCGTGCGCCAGCCTACCGCGGACCGCCGCCTGCACGAGCTGCAGGGAGCGATAGAGATTGGACTTGCCGACGCCGTTCTCGCCGATGAACAGATTGACATCGGAAAGATCCATGCGAATCGAGCGCAGGGAGCGATAATTGCGGGCAAACATGGAGCGTAGCTGCATGCCACGCGGTTTAGCCGATTCCCATATTAAAGAGAATGCGAAACCAAGGTCTCATCCTGGTTCGGAGGGACGAGCGGCGCGAAGGTTGCATTGCCGTCGGCCGCAAGATCGACGACCGTGTGTCTTTCCAGCGCCTTCGTCACCTCGTTGACGTCGCCATCCAGATGCTCGACCGGAATGAGATTGCCGACGAGGAAATCGAACCGGTCGCCGCGCTTGTTGAGCAGCTCGTGGAAGACGGTCATGTCGCGTAGCTCGGTCGACCATTTGGCGAACCAGTAGAACAGGCCGGAATTGCGCGCCGTCAAGTGTACGGGCAGGATCGGCAGATTGTATTTGCGTGCCAGACCCACCGCCGATGTCTTCCACGGCCGCTCGTTGAGCTTGCCATTCGCCCAGTAGGCGATGCGGCCGGACGGGAAGAGCACCGTGACCTTGCCCTCCGCCACGGCGCGGTTGGTGAGCTGCAACGTCTCGCGCGTCTTCGGCTTGCTTTTATATTCCTCGCGCCATTCGACCGGGATGATCATCTCCGCAAAGCGCGGGTTGACGCGCACCGCATCCCGATTGGCAAAGATCATCATGTCGGGCCGGCGCGACTTCAAGAGATCGAAGACGGCGACGCCATCGGCAATGCCTGTGGGGTGATTGCTGACGAGAATGAAGCCGCCGGAAGCCGGAATACGATCGGCATGGGTGACGCCGATATCGAGCCGCAGCAGATCGCTCATATATTCGAAGCACTGGAAGCCGGAGAGCTTGGCGACATCATCGGCGAACTCGATCGCCTTGTTGTAGCGCAGCAGCGTGTAGAGAAACGGGCGCATGAGCGGCCAGAGCGGATTGCGCACGATCTTCTGCCCGCGCTCGGCGATCAGGGTATCGACAATATGTCCGGGCTGGCCCTGAGACACCAAAGCGATCGCTTCTGCAAGTTGTCCCAGTGCAGTTATCGAGCCGCGGCGCGCCATGAAGTGTCCTGAATGGTTGGGATATATTCTATCGCAATCGAATATGATCGAAGCATGACAAGCGCCTCGCATATGGAAGGCGAACCATCCGAGATCCGGAATCGACCCATATGCAGTTTCATTGAAGTCCGGCCACTCCCCACAGCACGAAAGGAAAACGCACCGGAAGCAGCGGGAAAGTTAGCGATTCCATAACCTTCCTTCCTTCAAAGTGGCAGAAGGAATCCGAATTTCAAGGGGTTTTCCACTGAACGAATTGTTGATCATCGCCGACTCCAGGTTGATGGCGGAGCGCAGCCGCTGGCTCGACGCGCTTGGCCGGGAGCGGCGGCTCGCCGCCCATACGCTGAATGCCTATGAGCGCGATACGCGGCAATTCCTAACCTTCCTCACCGGCCATCTCGGCGGTCCGGCGACGATCGAAGATATTCATGCGCTCCGCTCCGCCGACTTTCGCGCTTTTCTGGCCGCGCGCCGCAAGGATGGTGCCGGTGCGCGTTCGCTCGGGCGCAATCTTGCCGGCCTTCGTTCGCTGTTGCGCTATCTCGAAAAGAAGGGCCTGGTGAATGCCGCGGGTGCCGCCGCGGTGCGCTCGCCGAAACAACCGAAATCGCTGCCGAAGCCCCTTTCTGACAAGCAGGCGATCACCGTCGTCAGTGACGAGGCGCAACTGCACGAGGAGCCGTGGATCGCCGCACGCGATGCGGCGGTGCTGACCCTGCTCTACGGCTGCGGCTTGCGCATTTCCGAGGCGCTGGACCTGAAGCCGCAGGATTTTCCATCAGGAGCGACATCGTTGCGCATCACCGGCAAGGGCAACAAGACCCGGCTGGTACCGTTGCTGCCGATCGTCATCGAAGCAGTCGATCAGTATCGCAAGCTCTGCCCTTATCACCTCGAAGCCGGTGACGCCCTCTTTCGCGGCGCGCGCGGCGGCAGGCTGCAGCCGGGCATCATCCAGCACGGCATGCAGAAATTGCGCGGCGCGTTCGGGCTGCCGGATACGGCAACACCGCACGCGCTCCGTCATTCCTTTGCCACCCATCTCCTGGCTGGCGGCGGTGACCTCAGAACCATCCAGGAACTGCTCGGCCACGCCAGCCTCTCGACGACACAGGTCTATACCGGCGTCGACTCCTCGCGCCTGCTCGAGGTTTACGACCGTGCCCACCCACGCGCATAAGAAAAGATTAACCTCTCGCGTTAAGGGAATTTCCGTCTCGTTCGCGTAAAGCAGAACCGTGTCCCGGCATGCCTCCCGAAAGCCGCTTTCCGGCGTTAGCGGTCATGCTCTCTGCGAACGGAAGATTCTGATGATTTCTGCCCTCGGGTCCAAGACGATGCGGTCGATGAAGCCGACGCTTGACGATATGCTGCTCTGGCTTGCAACCGCCTTTCCGCTGATACTTGCGGTGCTGTTGGTCGCGACCATGCTGACGCTGCAGCCGGCCCATGCCGAAGGCGCTGTGTCCGACAGCTGCGGCGGCAAGGATCTCATGGCCGAACTTCAAAAGAACGATCCGGCGAAATACGCCTCCATCATTGCCGCCGGCGACAAGGTGGAAAACGGCAAGGGCATCTTCTGGAAGATCGAGAAGCCCGGCCTGAAGCCGTCATGGCTGCTGGGCTCCATGCATGTTTCGGATTCACGCGTGCTCACCTTGCCGAAGGGTGCCGCAGACGCCGTCGCATCAGCCGATACGATCGTTGTCGAATCGGATGAGATCCTCGACGACAAGAAAGCCGCCGCTGCCCTCTTCGCCAATCCTTCGCTCACCATGCTCACCGACGGCTCGACCATCAGCCAGCATCTGTCGCCCGAAGACAATGCCCGGCTGGAAGCAGGTCTGAAAGCGCGCGGCATTGCGCTCGCCGCGGTTTCACGCATGCAGCCCTGGCTGATCTCGAGCTCCTTCGAGATGACGGGCTGCGAGGTTCGCCGCAAGACGGCCGGTGCGAAATTCCTCGACCAGAAGCTGGCGGGCGATGCCGCAGCCGAAGGCAAGAAGGTCGTTGGTCTCGAAACGCTGGCCGAGCAAGCCAAGGCCATGAGCGATCTGCCGATCGCGCTCCACCTGAAGTCGCTGATGCAGACGCTCGAGCTGGGCGACAAGATCAACGACGTCAACGAAACCATGACAGGCCTCTATCTCGCCGGCAATATCGGCGCGATGATCCCGATGCTGAAAGTGATCGAGCCGGACCAGAAGATCACGGACGCCGATACCGCCGCCTTCGAACAGCGCATCATCCTCGACCGCAACAAGGTCATGGCCGAGCGTGCCGCGCCTGTTCTCGACAAGGGCAACGCCTTCATCGCCGTTGGCGCGCTTCACCTCGTCGGCGACAAGGGTCTCGTGGCGCTGCTGCGCAAGCAGGGCTTTACAGTGACGGCGATGAACTGACGGCTCGCATCCGCTTGCCTAAATTGGCAAGTGTCGTCGCGACGATCAGCCGGTGGAATGGCGTGATGATTGCGAGATAGATCCGGCCGAGCAATATGTTGCGCCGGACGAGCGTCGTTGCATCGACCAGCCGGCATCCCTGTTCGTCGCTCCGCACGTCGATGACGACCCGAAAATCGAGATGCCGATCGTCGAAGCCGACGACGACCTGATTGTCGGACTTGCTGACGACGGGAAAGAAGCCGATCTTTTCCAGCTCGTCCGCCCGATGGTCGCTGCTGGCTCTCACGCCGAACAGGCCCATTGCCAAATCGCGCACGCGTATCAGCAACCGCACCCAGAACGGAAAGCGGCTGAGCATCGTTCGGGCGGCGGCAATTGCCGTCAGATCCGAGTTCGGGATCTTCAGTTCGTAGCAGTCAGCCCAATCGGCATCCGGCAATGCGGGATGCGGCATAAGGGGCTTCACCATCAAAGGCCTTGCAGACATGGTTTCATCCGCCTTTATTCGACGGCTGCAGACTACCACACATTGCAATGCTACCCGACCAACAAAAGCCGGCTGCGGCAATTTGGCCGGGAGATGATGGGCTAACGCACCGCCGATCCGCCAGCCGGCAAGATCTTCAGCCGCCAGGATGTATCGGGCTTCAGATAGGTCGTTGCGATGGCGCGGACATCCTCGGCAGTCACCGCCTCGTAGCCGCTGATGCTCCTGCGGATACGATCGAGACGCCGAGGATCTCTCTGAGCATCGCGAAGATTCTGGACCCAATAACCGTTGGTCTGCTGCGAACGCTTCACCGCTTCGATGATCGGAACCTTGGCCCGCGTCAGCTCATCGGGTGAAACGTCTCCATGACCAAGATCGGCGGCGATCTTGTCCACCAGCTCGAAGAAGTGATCCACCTTGGCGGGCGTAGTCTCGACATAGAGATAGGCAAAACCATAGCCAGGGATCGATCTCGATAGATCGACTTCGCCCTGAGGACTGTAGGTCGCTCCCTCGGCGATGCGGAACTGGTCGACCAGACGATTCTGCAGGATCGCGCCGGCGATATTGGCAGCGGCGGCTCTCGGCAGATCGGACAGGAAATCGCCAATCGGCATGGCGACGGCGGCACCGGCACTGTCACTGCGCCCGTCATGAAGGCGAACGACCGGATCGGTCGTCGGCGCGGGAAAATGCACGCCGGAACCGTCGCTCTGCTTCTCTCCGTCGCCGCGAACCGGCAAGGCGCCAAAGGTCTGCGCCGTCAAGCGAATGGCGTTATCGACTTCGACATCGCCGGCGATGATGACCTCGATCGGCCCTTTCGAAAGAGCGGGCTGCAGGAGGCCCTCGAAATCCTCCGGCTTCGCATCGATCAACTGTGTCCGGTCCGGGAATGCCCAGCGCGGATCGCCGGAATGCAAGAGACCGGAAAGATCACGCCCGACCACGCTGCCCGGCGTCGCCTGAAGCTGCGGAAGCATGTTGAGATAGGCCTGCTGCACCCGCTTGAAGACATCCGGACGATAGGCCGGATCGGAGACGTAAGCCGTCAGCAGCTGCAACTGTGTCTGCAGGTCACTCGGCCGTGTCGCGCCCTCGAATTTGAAGGCTGCGTCCTGAATGGCGAAATCGATGCCAACGGTTTTGGCTGCAAACGCCTTCTGCATGTCGTCGTAGCTGATGGCCTTGAGACCGGACAGCGGCAGCGCCGGCGCCGCCCAGATCGGCAACGGTCGATCATTCGGCAGGTCCAGCCGACCACGGCCGACTTCTGCGCGCACCAAAACCTCGTCAGCGCGATACTTGGTCGGCTTGACGGTCAGGCGGACGCCATTGGCGAAACGCACCATCGTAACGCCGAGATCATCGACCGTACGGCGTTCGACGATATCGCCCGGCTTACCGAAATCGGTGTAGGGCCATGCAACCGAAGCTGTCTGTTCCGGCGCCTTCACCGCCACGGCACGCGTGTCGGCATAGGCCTTCTCGACGGCGGCGTCCCCGCCCTCGGGCATTTGCGGGATTTGCAGAACCAGCTGCGGACCATTGCCGGCAAAGACGCGCTGAAGAGCCTGGTTGACCTCATCTGCACTCAGGTCCTTCATCGCGGCATCAAACAGCGCCAGATCTTCCGCCGGCGAGGTGAAGACCATGTTTTCGCCGACACTCCAGTTGAGCGAACCGGCAATGTCCGGGCTCGTGCGCGTCGCGGCTCCGCTCGCGGTGGCCTGCAGCGTGGAGCGATATTCGGCAATTTCGCGGTCGATCTCGCTCTGGTCGGCACCGAACTGCGCAATGCGGCGCTGCTCCTGATCGATAGCCGCAAGGGCGGTCTGCCATGTGTCGGGATCGCTATCGGCGGCAACCATCGCGACATGGGCCGATTTCAGCAGATCCTGCGCACCGGCCTGCGCGCTGACGAAAGGCGGATTGGGTTGCTGCGCCAGAAGGGATAGACGCCGGTTGAGAACGGCCAGGCCAATATCCTCCACCAACTGCGCGCGGCGCTTGGCAGCCGTATCCGGCGAAGCATCGTAGGCTCGTGTCCAGGCGAGTTGCACGCGGGTCGCGCCACCCGGCACGATGACCGTGCCGACGCGCTCTCCATGGCTTTGGAGAGTGCCGAGATCAGGGTCGGAGGGCGCAGATGCTGCGGTAGTCCAATTGCCGAACCGGTTGCGGATATCGGCTTCGATAGCGGCGGCATCGATATCGCCGACAACGATCAGGGTGGCGCCATCGGGACGATAATAGGTGCGGTAAAAATCCCGCAACAGATCGACTGGGGCGTTGCTGATAATGTCGGTTTTGCCGATGGGCGAGCGCTGCGGCACACGCTGACCCGGCAGCAGTTGAGCGAGGAAACCGGTCCCGCCACGATATTGCGGCGTGTCGCGTAGCTTCTCTTCCGAAAGGATGACACCGCGTTCGCGGTCGAAGGCGCCGGCGTCAAGCGTCAGTTCGCTCGCCGTCTCGCGCATCAACATCAGGCCGGTGGAAACCGTTTCCGGATTGGCTTCAGGCAGATCCAGAGCATAAACGGTCTCGCTATAACTCGTGGACGCATTGGTATCTGCTCCGAAGGCCAGACCGAGACGCTGCAGGGTGCGCACCATCTCGCCTTCCGGCACATGGGTCGAACCCTTGAAGGCCATATGCTCGAGGAAATGCGCCAGACCCTGCTGTTCGTCACGCTCCTGCAGCGAGCCGGCGCCGATGCGGAAGCGGATCGCCACCTGGCCGGCCGGCGTCGCATTGTGCATGACGGCATAGCGCATGCCGTTCGGCAAGATACCGAAGCGTATCCCCTGCTCCACCGGGAGGTCGCTGACCGCTTGCGGCCAGCCGGCATCAGGCGCTTCGGCGTGAACGGGAGCCGCAACGGTAGCGAGGAACGCAAGCGCGGTCGCAACGAAAAGTTTCAGAGATAGGTGAACGGCTGGGATCTGGCGTGACATGCTTGCTTTGTTGGTGAGAACGTTTGGATGATGCGATGCACGGGAGCCCCGTACATCGCATCATCAGGCAAGCATTGCAATCCCGGCGCTTGTCTCGCCGGGATCGTCCGATCTTACATGTGGATCGGCTTGAAGAAGGTCGCGAGTGCGGCTTCCTTGACGGCTTCCGACATCGTCGGGTGAGCATGGCAGGTACGGCCGAGATCTTCCGACGAACCGCCGAATTCCATCAGCACGGCAATCTCATGGATCATTTCGCCAGCGCCGAAGCCGACGATGTGACCGCCGAGAACGCGGTCCGTTTCCTTGTCGGCCAGAATCTTGACGAAACCGTCGGTCGCCAGCATGGCGCGGGCACGGCCGTTCGCGGAGAACGGGAACTTGCCGACCTTATAGGCGATGCCCGCGGCCTTCAGCTCTTCCTCGGTCTTGCCGACGGAGGCGACTTCCGGCTGTGTGTAGACGACGCTCGGAATGACGTCGTAGTTCACATGGCCGGCCTGACCAGCGAGGATTTCAGCAAGCGCCACGCCCTCGTCTTCCGCCTTGTGCGCCAGCATCGGACCCTTCACCACGTCGCCGATGGCATAGATGCCGGCGACATTGGTCTTGAAGTGACCGTCGATCTCGACGCGGCCGCGATTGTCGAGGACAACGCCGGCTTCCTCGAGGCAGAGACCTGCCGTGTACGGCTTGCGGCCGGTGGCAACGAGGACGACATCGGCATCGAGCACGACCTTGTCGCCGCCCTTGACCGGCTCGAAGGTGACCTTGGCGCCATTGCCGGTTTTTTCGACACCGACAACCTTGGCGCCGAGATGGAACTCGAGACCCTGCTTGGCGAGCATGCGCTGGAACTGCTTGGAGACTTCCCCATCCATGCCGCCGAGGATGGTGTCGAGATATTCGACGACCGTGACCTTGGAGCCGAGGCGCGACCAGACCGAGCCGAGTTCGAGGCCGATGACGCCGCCGCCGACCACGATCATCTTGCCCGGAACCTTGTCGAGCGCGATGCCGCCCGTCGACGAGATGATGACCTTCTCGTCGATCTCGAGCGGAACACCTGGAATGCCGGCAACGTCGGAGCCGGTGGCAATGACGATGTTCTTGCCTTCGATCTCGGTGACCTTGCCGTCGTCGGCGGTCACGGAAACCTTGCTGGCGGAAACGATCTTGCCGGTGCCCTGGAAGGCATCGATCTTGTTCTTCTTGAACAGGAAGGCGACGCCGTCGACATTCGACTTCACCGTCGCATCCTTGTGCGCCAGCATCTTTTCAAGATTGAGCTTCGGTGCGGCAACCTCGACGCCAAGCGCGTCCATGCCATGACCGGCATGATGGAACACTTCGGAAGCATGCAGCAGCGCCTTGGACGGAATGCAGCCGACATTGAGGCAGGTGCCGCCATAGGTCGCGCGCTTTTCGACGACCGCGACCTTCAGGCCGAGCTGCGCTGCCTTGACTGCGCAGACATAGCCGCCGGGGCCGGTTCCGATAATGATCACATCGTAGGACATGTTTTAATTTCCTTGTTTTATGTCTTTGTTAGTCAGTCGCCCGTGCCAAGGCGAGGCGGATGCCGAAGCCGACAAGCGCCGCTCCGGTGATGCGGTTGAACCATTTGCCTGACGCGATGAAGCGATCGCGCACCGGTTTGACGGTGAAGAAGGTAGAAACGCCGGCGAACCAGGCGACCAGCGCCGTCGCCATGCCGATGCCGTAGCTGAACTGGATGAGCGCCGGCGTGTCGTGATGGACGAGCGTCGAAAACAGCGACAGGAAGAACAGCACCGGCTTCGGATTGAGCGCGTTGGTAACGAAGCCCGTCGCCAGGCAGCGCCAGACGGAAACCGGCTTGCGGTCCTCCTCGGTAATCTCGACATCCCTCACCTTAAAGCCCGGCTGGCGGAAGGATTTGATGCCGAGATAGACGAGATAGGCCACGCCGGCCCATTTGATCAGGCTGAAGAGCATCAGCGACTGCGACACGATCAGGCCGAGGCCGAGAATGGTGTAGCTGATGTGGAAGAGCAGCGAAAAGCCCATGCCGAGCCCGGTCATCATGGCGGCACGGCGGCCATGCACGATGCTCTGGCGCAGGATGACGGCAAAATCGGCGCCCGGAACGACGATGAAGATGGAAAACACCGCCATCAAGCCGAGAAATTCGAGAATATACTGCATCTTATCGACCCTTTCCGATCAGCGGCCGCCGCTCACATTGAGGATGGAGCCGGTTATATAGGATGCGTGCGGGCTCAGAAGATAGAGGATGGCATCCGCTACTTCGTCCGCCGTACCGGGCCGCTGCATTGGAATAAGAGGGCTCATGTCGCGCGCCCGGTCGGGTAGTCCGCCAGACGCATGAATATCGGTATCGACGATGCCTGGGCGCACAGCATTCACGCGGATGCCCTCGGTCGCGACTTCGCGCGCCAAACCGAGCGTGAAGGTATCGATCGCGGCCTTGGATGCGGCATAGTCGACATATTGACCGGCGGAGCCAAGGATCGCAGCCATGGATGATACATTGACGATCACACCGCCCTTGCCGCCGTGCTTGGTCGACATGCGAAGCACGGCCTGACCGGCGCAAAGGATCGAACCGGTCACATTGATGCGGAACATACGATCGAGCCGCTGCGATGTCATTTCGTCGACACGCTGCACACTATCGACGATACCGGCATTGTTGACGAGCCCGTCGATCCTGCCGAAATGCGCATCGACCTTGGCGAAGATGGATTTGATATCCTCGGGCTTGCCGACATCGCCGGCAATCGCAATCGCCTCGCCGCCGGCGTCAACGATCGTCCCCACCACAGCCTCGGCGGCATCCTTGTTGGCGGCGTAATTGACCGCCACGGCCCAGCCATGCTGAGCGGCAGCGAGGCAGACCGCAGCACCGATGCCGCGGCTGCCGCCGGTCACGAGAAGAACAGGTGCGTCTTCGGTCATTGATTGCATCCTTTCAGACTAAGGACATCCCAGGGCGCGATGGTCGCCTTGCCCTTGCCCCAGAGGGACGACTTCTGGATCGACGGGCCAAGCGCCGGCAGGAACAGCCGGTCGGCCGCGCTCTCGCCTTCTCCCGGCAATGCGCGGATATGGCCTTTCAGATCCGAGGCATAGACCATGCCTTGCCACACGGTGCAGGCTCTAAGATCGGCCCCGGTCACGTCGCCCTCCGGGCATTCGAACATGATACGGCCATCAGCGCGTAGCTGATCGTCGCTGCGCATGACAACGCCTTCGGCGACAAGGGTAGTATTGCGCACGGCAAGCTTGAACTTATTGCTGACAGCAGATTCCGAATCCATGGGTTCGAAGCGCAGCTCGTAGGCATTGTCCATATCGACGTAGACGGCCTTTTCCTGCACGCATTCTTCTGCCTGGGCAAAGACGGGAGCAACCGCGCAAGTCAGCGTTACCAAGGGCATTGAGGCCAGTCGTGCCATCATGTTCTGAGCCGGCATGGTCATTCCCCTCCTGGCTCATGCCGGCCATCGGCATTCTCGGTTACGCCGAAATCGGTGAATAGCACGAGCGGTCGGCCACTGGCATCGAGCCCCCAGAAAACCGGATAGAAACCGTCGCCCCAGCCGCTCCAGAAGATCGCGACATTGCCGCGCTTGCCCGATACCGGCCGATGCATAACGTAGTTGTCGCTGTTGGCGCTCAGTTCCGGCGCAAGGACATCGTCATAATAGTTGATATCCGACGACGCCTTCTCCAGCTGGACCTGCTTTTCGCGCTCCTGGATCAGCGCGAAGGTATCGGCATCCATGTAGCAGCCGAGCCCGGCATCGACCGGATAGCCGAAGAATTCGTCACCCTTCAGCGTGTCGATATCCTGGCCGGGGATCAAAGCGAGCTCCCAGCGCACCGGATTGCCCTCGGCGAAGCGCATGCCGGCAGCGGCGATGCGGCCGAAGGCCTGATAGAGCGTGACGGGATAATCGCCAGGAGGAACAGTGCGGACAAGCGCCGGCCGGTCAGGCCCGACGAGCGGGTCGCTGGCAACGATGCGCCCGGAGGTCAATTCCACCTTGCCGATACGCAGGACATTGATCGAGCGGGCGGCGAGATCGGCGTCGCCAAGCGACGCCAGATCGAGATTGCTGCTGAGCTTGGAAATGTCGAGTTCACCCGCACTGGCGGACGATGGCACCCATGCGGCGACGGCGCACAACAATCCGCGCAGCGTCCGCATGGGCCATGTCGACATGATCCAACGCTCCCCTTAGAGATCGAGAACGAGACGTTCCGGATCTTCCAGGCTTTCCTTGACGCGCACGAGGAAGGTGACCGCTTCCTTGCCGTCGACCATGCGGTGATCGTAGGAGAGCGCCAGATACATCATCGGGCGAATGACGACCTGACCACCGATCGCGACCGGACGCTCCTGGATCTTGTGCATGCCGAGAATGCCCGACTGCGGTGCGTTCAGGATCGGCGAGGACATCAGCGAACCGTAGACACCACCATTGGTGATGGTGAACGTGCCGCCCTGCATGTCGGCCATCGACAGCGTGCCGTCGCGAGCAGCCTTCGCCAGACGGCCAAGCTCCTTCTCGACCTCTGCAATCGACATCTGGTCGGCATCACGGATAACAGGAACGACGAGGCCCTTGTCGGTGCCGACGGCCATGCCGATGTGGCAGTAGTTCTTGTAGACGATGTCGGTACCGTCGATCTCGGCGTTGACGGCAGGCAGTTCCTTCAGCGCATGGGTAACGGCCTTGGTGAAGAAGCCCATGAAGCCGAGCTTCACGCCGTGCTTCTTCTCGAAGACGTCCTTGTACTTGTTGCGCAGGTCCATGACGGCCTTCATATCCACCTCGTTATAGGTGGTGAGCATGGCGGCGGTGTTCTGCGCATCCTTGAGGCGGCGGGCAATCGTCTGGCGCAGGCGCGTCATCTTCACGCGCTCTTCGCGGCTGACGTCCTCGACAGCGGTCGGGGCGCGGGCGGCGACAGGTGCAGCCGGTGCGGCGGCAGGCGCCGAAGCAGCCTTGGCGACAGCGGCGATGACATCACCCTTCAGGACCTGGCCGCGCTTGCCGCTGCCTTCGACCTGATCGGCGGAGAGATTGTTTTCGGCAAGCAGCTTACCGGCAGCCGGTGCCGGCGGCATCGAGGAAGCCGGAGCGGACACGGCGGGCGCTGCAACCGGTGCAGCAGCGGCAGGGGCCGGTGCAGCAGGTGCGGCAGCCTGTGCAGGAGCGGCGGCAGCGCCGTTACCGGCGGAGATCTGGCCGAGCAGTGCGCCGAGGCCTACGGTTTCGCCGGCCTGGGCAACGATTTCGGAAAGCGTACCAGCAGAAGGCGCCGGAACTTCGATCGTGACCTTGTCGGTTTCAAGTTCGAGAAGCGGCTCATCAGCCTTGATGGCATCGCCGACCTTCTTGAACCAGGTGCCGACGGTCGCTTCGCTGACGGATTCGCCGAGGGTAGGAACGCGGATTTCAGTGGCCATTGTTCAAATCCTGATTTTCGTCTTTATGAGTTAGATGGAATTCCGGCGACAGAGGGCCGGGGGACGGGTGATACGCCGCGGCGCAGACACCCGGACGACATCGGCCGGCCGGGCATTTGCCTGATTGTGGCGACAGGCGGCACGTGTCTGCATGGCGGCCATCTTCTCCCCCGTCGCATCATGCGGAAGGCTGGGACGCGACGACACGACTTTCAAACGAAAACCGGTCATCGCGCAACCCCTCAACCGCCGAGCGCGTCCTCAAGGAACGCCGCAAGCTGCGACAGATGCTTGGACATCAGGCCCGTCGCCGGAGAGGCGGCGGCCGGACGGCCGGTGTAGCGAACGCGCTGATACTTGGCATCGATATGGGCAAGCACCCACTCCAGGTAAGGATCGATGAAGGACCATGCGCCCATGTTCTTTGGCTCTTCCTGGCACCAGACCATCTCCGCATTGCGGAAGCGGCTGAGCTCGTTGATGAGCGCCTTGGCCGGGAATGGATAGAGCTGTTCGATGCGCAGCAGGTAGATATCGTCGATGCCGCGCTTCTCGCGCTCTTCCAACAGATCGTAATAGACCTTGCCCGAGCAGATGACGACGCGACGGATCTTGTTGTCCTTCTGCAGCTTGATCGGGCCGTCCTTGATCAGTTCGGCATCGTCCCACAGCAGGCGATGGAAGGAGCTTTCGCCCGCCATCTCCGCAAGCGTCGATACGGCGCGCTTGTGGCGCAGCAGCGACTTCGGCGTCATCAGGATCAGCGGCTTGCGGAAGTCGCGCTTCAGCTGACGGCGCAGGATGTGGAAGTAGTTCGCCGGCGTCGTGACGTTGGCGACCTGCATGTTGTCTTCGGCGCAGAGCTGGAGATAGCGTTCCAGACGAGCGGAAGAGTGTTCCGGACCCTGACCTTCATAGCCGTGCGGCAGAAGGCAGACGAGGCCGGACATGCGCAGCCACTTGCGTTCGCCCGACGAGATGAACTGGTCGAAGACGACCTGCGCACCGTTGGCGAAGTCGCCGAACTGGGCTTCCCAGAGGGTCAGCGCGTTCGGACGAGCCAGCGAATAGCCGTACTCGAAGCCGAGAACCGCTTCTTCCGAGAGCATCGAGTTGATGACTTCGTAGCGGGCCTGCGTCGGCGAGAGATTGGCGAGCGGAATGTAGCGCTCTTCGGTCTCCTGATCGTAGAGGACCGAATGACGCTGCGAGAAGGTGCCGCGTTCGCAGTCCTGGCCGGACAGGCGAATCTTGTGGCCCTCGACGACGAGCGAACCGAAGGCCAGGGCTTCCGCCATGGCCCAATCGATGCCCTCGCCGGTCTGCACCATGTTGGCGCGGTTTTCCATGAAGCGCTGGATGGTGCGGTGCGCATGGAAGCCAGACGGGATTTCCGACAGCTTGCGGCCGATTTCCTTCAGCGACTTCATCGGCACGGCGGTCTTGCCACGGCGCTGCTCATCGGCGTTGTCGGCCGTATGCAGACCGGACCACTCGCCGTCAAGCCAGTCGGCCTTGTTCGGCTTGTAGGACTGCCCGGCCTCGAACTCCTGCTCAAGGTGAGCGCGCCAGTCGGCCTTCATCTTCTCGACTTCGCCTTCGGTCAGCACGCCTTCGCTGATCAGCCGCTGCGAGTAGAGCTGCAGCACCGTCTTGTGGGCGCGGATGACCTTGTACATGTTCGGCTGTGTGAAGGACGGCTCGTCGCCTTCATTGTGGCCGTAACGGCGGTAGCAGAAGAGGTCGACCACAACGGGCTTGTGGAACTTCATGCGGAATTCAGTCGCGATCTTCGCGGCATAAACGACCGCTTCCGGATCGTCGCCATTCACGTGGAAGATCGGCGCTTCGATCATCTTGGCGACGTCGGACGGATAGGGCGACGAACGCGAGAAGGCCGGATTGGTGGTGAAACCGATCTGGTTGTTGATGATGACGTGCATCGTGCCGGCAACGCGGTGACCGCGCAGACCGGAAAGGCCGAGGATTTCGGCAACGACGCCCTGGCCGGCGAAAGCCGCGTCACCATGGATCAACAGCGGCACGACCTTGGCGCGCTCGGACAGCGGGATGATATCGCCGTCCCATTGGGTGGCGCCCATGTCCTGCTTGGCGCGGGCCTTGCCCATGACGACCGGGTTGACGATTTCCAGATGCGACGGGTTTGCGGTCAGCGAAACGTGCACCTTGGCGCCGTCGAAATCGCGGTCCGAGGAGGCGCCCAGATGGTACTTCACGTCGCCAGAACCTTCGACTTCGTCAGGCGCATAGGAGCCGCCCTTGAACTCGTGGAAGATGGCGCGATGCGGCTTGCCCATGACCTGGGACAGCACGTTCAGACGGCCGCGATGGGCCATGCCGAACACGGCTTCGCGAAGGCCGAGCTGGCTGCCGCTCTTCAGGATCTGTTCGAGTGCCGGGATCAGCGATTCACCGCCGTCGAGGCCGAAGCGCTTGGTGCCCTTGAACTTGACGTCGAGAAACTGCTCGTAGCCTTCGGCTTCGATGACCTTCTGGAGGATGGCCTTCTTGCGCTCAGGATTGAACGCGATGCCCTTGTCCGGCCCTTCGATGCGTTCCTGAATCCAGGCCTTTTCCTCCGGATTGGAGATGTGCATGAACTCGACGCCGAGGGTGGAGCAGTAGGTGCGCTCAAGGATCTCGATCATCTCGCGAATGGTCGCGAATTCCAGGCCGAGCACGTTGTCGATGAAGATCTTGCGGTCGAAGTCGGCCTCGGTGAAGCCATAGGCTTCCGGCGACAGTTCCTTGTAGTCTTCGACCGGTGCGGCGATGCCGAGCGGGTCGAGCTTGGCGTGCAGATGGCCGCGCATGCGATAGGCGCGGATCATCATGATGGCGCGGACGGAATCGCGCGTCGCCTGCAGGACGTCGGTGGCGCTCGCCGGCGTACCGGCGGTTTCGGCTTTCGCCTTCAGCTTGGTTTCGATGACCTTCTCGACAACGCCCCAGTCGCCGTCGAGCGCGGAAACCAGATCGCCCTTTGCCGGGATCGGCCAGTTCTTGCGCTGCCAGGAGGCGCCCTTGGCTGCCCTCTTCACATCGTCGGGGCTATCCTCGAGCGCCTTGAAGAAAGACCGCCATTCGTCGGAGACCGATGAAGGATCGTCCTCATAGCGCGCGTAGAGCTGCTCGATATAGGCAGCATTGGCGCCATCCAGGAACGAGGTGATCTGAAATTGCTCGTTGGCTTCTTGCCTTGCCATGGTGAATCTGCGGGCGCTTTCGCCCGTCTCCCAACTTGTTTGCATTGCCGGTTTTCGGGTCCCCGGCGACCGTATTTCGTTCGCGGCCCTTAAGGCCGTAGGTATGCACTTGCGAATTCTGAAACCGGACGGGACAAGGCGAATGCCGCCCCGTCCGGCGTTGCTATAGGTAGGCTCAGCCCTTCAGGACTTCCACCAGCGTCTTGCCGAGACGCGCCGGCGACGGCGACACGCGGATGCCTGCTGCTTCCATCGCCGCAATCTTGTCTTCCGCGCCGCCCTTGCCGCCGGAAATCACGGCGCCAGCATGGCCCATGGTGCGGCCGGGAGGTGCCGTGCGGCCGGCGATGAAACCGACCATCGGCTTCTTGCGGCCCTTCTTGGCTTCGTCCTTGAGGAACTGTGCGGCTTCTTCTTCAGCCGAACCGCCGATTTCGCCGATCATGATGATCGACTTGGTTTCGTCGTCGGCGAGGAACATTTCCAGGATGTCGATGAACTCGGTGCCCTTGACCGGGTCGCCGCCGATGCCGACGGCCGTCGTCTGGCCGAGGCCTTCGTTGGTGGTCTGGAACACGGCTTCATAGGTCAGCGTGCCGGAACGCGAGAGAACGCCGACGGAGCCCTTCTTGAAGATGGAGCCCGGCATGATGCCGATCTTGCATTCGTTCGGGGTCAGCACGCCCGGGCAGTTCGGTCCGATCAGGCGCGACTTCGACTTGATGAGGCGATCCTTGACCTTGACCATGTCGGCGACCGGAATGCCTTCCGTGATGCAGACGATGAGCGGGATCTCGGCTTCGATCGCTTCGAGGATCGCAGCCGCAGCGCCTGCCGGCGGCACATAGATGACCGAGGCGTTGGCGCCGGTTGCGTCCTTGCCTTCGGCGACGGACTTGAAGATCGGCAGCTTTTCGCCGTCCTTGCCGGTCCAGGTTTCACCGCCCTTGGAGGGGTGGATACCGCCGACCATCTTCGTGCCGTGATAGGCAAGCGCCTGTTCGGTGTGGAAGGTACCGGTCTTGCCGGTCAGGCCCTGAACCAGAACCTTGGTGTCTTTGTTGATGAGAATAGACATGCGAGGCCTTTGTTACGAGAGGTTGGAAGACGCGGAGGCAACGCGACGGTACAAGCCGCTGACGACCTCCTGCCATGTATCGCTGCCGGCGGGCGAGAACGTGACGCCCATGCGGTAGCAGTCTTCATTTTCGAACTGGAAGAGAGTGCGCTGCGCACCGCGCGGCGAGACCCGGGTCAGGACAAGCTTGTCGTCGATCCACTCGCCGGAAGCCGGCGCGGCGGGCACAAAGCCCACCGTATCGAACTGATAAAGCTTGTAGGCCTGATCCGCAGCGGCGAAGCCGAGAATATTCCGGGCTTCGAACGAGGTTTCGCCATCGCGCGTCTGGATATAGCGCTGTTCGACGAAAAATCCGCCGAACAGACACTCGGCCGTAAGCTGCGCGGTCGCCGTGCCTTCCTTCGTCCAGGCCGAAGTCGCAACATGCTCTTCTCCTTCCCAGGTGCCGGCAAAGGCACCGAGGCGAAGATGAGCAGCCGTTGGAGCGAAGGAAGCAGCCATCCCGATCAGCCCTTGACTGCCTTGACGATCTTCTGGGCGGCATCGTCCAGGTCATCTGCGGAGATGACGTTGAGACCGGATTCGTTGATGATCTTCTTGCCGAGCTCGACATTGGTGCCTTCGAGGCGAACGACGAGCGGAACCTTCAGACCGACTTCCTTGACGGCTGCGAGCACGCCTTCGGCAATGACGTCGCACTTCATGATGCCGCCGAAGATGTTGACCAGAATGCCCTGGACAGCCGGATCGGCGGTGATGATCTTGAAAGCGGCCGTAACCTTTTCCTTGGTTGCGCCACCGCCGACATCGAGGAAGTTCGCCGGCTCAGCGCCGTAGAGCTTGATGATGTCCATGGTTGCCATGGCGAGACCGGCACCGTTGACCATGCAGCCGATGTTGCCGTCGAGGGCGACATAGGCGAGGTCGTATTCGTGCGCCTGGATTTCCTTCTCGTCTTCTTCCGACGTGTCGCGCAGCGCGCGGACGTCTTCGTGACGGAAGAGAGCGTTGCCGTCGAAGGAAACCTTGGCGTCGAGAACGCGCAGGCGGCCGCTGGTCATGACGATCAGCGGGTTGACTTCCAGCAGCGCCATGTCCTTCTCGACGAAGGCCTTGTAGAGGATCGGGAAGAGCTTGGCAGCATCTTCGCGGGCAGCACCTTCGAGCTTCAGCGCGTCGGACAGAGCCGCCGCATTGGCAGCCGTCACGCCCGTCGACGGGTCGATGGCAACGGTGATGATCTTTTCCGGCGTGTCGTGCGCAACGGTCTCGATGTCCATGCCGCCTTCGGTCGAAACGACGAAGGCAACCTGACCGACGGAGCGGTCGACCAGGATCGAGAGATAGAGTTCGCGGTCGATGTCGGCGCCATCTTCGATGTAGAGGCGGTTGACCTGCTTGCCGGCCGGGCCGGTCTGCTTGGTGACCAGCGTGTTGCCGAGCATGTCCTTGGCGTTGGCGACGACGTCGTCAACGGACTTGGCGAGGCGAACGCCGCCCTTGGCGTCCGGGCCGAGTTCCTTGAACTTGCCCTTGCCGCGGCCGCCAGCGTGGATCTGGCTCTTGACGACGTAAAGCGGGCCGGGAAGCTGCTTGGCAGCAGCGGCGGCTTCATCGGCGGAGAAGATGGCAACGCCGTCCGCGACGGGGGCGCCATAGCTCTTCAACAGCGCCTTGGCCTGGTATTCATGAATGTTCATGGGTCTATCCCTGTTGGAACGCGGAAATTACTTCAGCGACGGCGCGATCGTGGCGCAGGCTTCGCAAAGACCGGCAACGGCTGCGACCGACTTGTCGAAGGCTTCCTTTTCGGCCTTGTTCAGGTCGATTTCGATGACGCGCTCGATGCCGCCCGCACCGATGACGGTGGGAACGCCGACATACATGTCCTTGACGCCATACTGGCCGTCGAGGTGAGCGGCGCAAGGCAGGACGCGCTTCTTGTCCTTGAGGTAGGATTCAGCCATCGCGATGGCGGAAGCAGCCGGAGCGTAGTAGGCCGAGCCGGTCTTCAGCAGGCCGACGATCTCGGCGCCGCCGTCACGGGTACGCTGGATGATTTCTTCGAGGCGCTCGGCCGTCAGCCAGCCCATGGTAACGAGGTCGGTCAGCGGGATGCCGGCAACGGTGGAGTAGCGAGCGAGCGGAACCATCGAGTCGCCGTGACCACCGAGAACGAAAGCGGTGACGTCTTCGACCGAGACGTTGAATTCCTTGGCGAGGAACAGGCGGAAGCGCGAGCTGTCGAGCACGCCGGCCATGCCGACGACCTTGTTGGTCGGCAGGCCCGAGAACTTCTGCAGCGCCCAGACCATGGCGTCGAGCGGGTTGGTGATGCAGATCACGAAAGCGTTCGGGGCATACTTCTTGATGCCGGCGCCGACCTGTTCCATGACCTTGAGGTTGATGCCGAGAAGATCGTCGCGGCTCATGCCCGGCTTGCGGGGAACGCCGGCGGTGACGATGCAGACGTCAGCGCCTTCGATCGCGGAATAGTCGCTGGCGCCGGTGAGGTTGGCGTCGAAGCCTTCGACCGGAGAAGACTGGGCGATGTCGAGACCCTTGCCCTGAGGAATGCCGTCCGCGATGTCGAACAGGACGATGTCGCCCAGTTCCTTCAGGCCGGCGAGATGCGCCAGCGTGCCACCAATCATGCCAGAACCAATAAGTGCGATCTTGTTGCGCGCCATTTCGGTGTATCCTTTGCGATCAAAATCCGTGGCGGGACACCGTGACAGGCATCCACAATAGCCGCCAATCGCATAGACCCAAAGGTCGAAATTGGCAATTGATTATTTTGAGATCAGGAATTTCAATCGGTTAGATCGAAAAATTCTTACGTAAACGTAAGTTAATCTGTCACCGAATTGTTACTCGGCGGCGCGCTTGGCCGGAGTCTGAGCGAGATATTCGGCGCTGCGCATCTCGAAAAGCCGCGATGCCGTGCGGTCGAATTCGAAGCCCTCGGTCCCCCGCCGCTCCTCGAGCAGATCTTCCGGCATGGCAGCCGCGGAGACGTAGAGGCGGATATTATGGTCGTAGAGCGCGTCGATCAGAATGATGAAACGCTTCGTCTGGTTGCGCTTGTCCGGCCCGAGCTTCGGCACGCGATCGAGGAAGATCGTGTCAAAACGTTCGGCGATGGCGAGGAAATCGGCAGGACCGAGCGGCGCGTCGCAGAGATCGGCGAAGGAAAAACGCGCCATGCGGTCGACGGCCAGCGGCACATGGATGGAGCGCCCCTTCATCGGGATTTCCACCGGCTGCGCCTTGCGCCCGTGCAGCGCCTGCATCCAGGAGGCATCCATCGCCATGTCGGTGCGCTGGTCGAGCGGCGTCAGATAGACGGGCTGACTGTTCAGCTTCTCCATGCGGTAATCGGTCGGCGAATCCAGCGTCACCACATCGACATGCTTCTTGAGGAGATCGATGAAGGGCAGGAAGAGGCCGCGATTGAGCCCGTCACGATAGAGATTATCGGGCTCGACATTCGAGGTGGCGATCAGTACGCAGCCGAGCGAGAACAGCTCGGAAAACAGCCGCGACAGGATCATCGCATCGGCGATATCCGTCACCGTAAATTCGTCGAAGCACAGCAGTTCGGCTTCGGCATAGAGATCGGCGGCGACAGGCGGTATGGGATCGGCCTGCTTGGTCTCGCCGTTCTTGAATTTCAGCCGCTGCGCCGCAATGCGATTGTGCACATCGGTCATGAACTCGAAGAAATGCGCCCGGCGTTTCTTCTGGCAGGGCGCCATCGAGAAGAACATGTCCATCAACATGGTCTTGCCGCGCCCGACGCTGCCGTGAATATAGAGGCCCTTGATCGTCTCGACCGACTTCTTGCGTGCGGCAAACATCCAGCCGAGCGCGCTGCTCTTAGCTGCAGGCCGCTTGCGCTTGAGATCGGCAAGCACGCGGTCCAGCATTTTCGCCACATCCATCTGCGCCGAATCCACCTGGAGGGATCCGGACGCCGTCAGCGCCTTCAGCTGTTCGCAGACGCTGATCGAATAGTCTGGCATGGGCTGCATGGGGAAATATCCGCCTGTGCAAAATGAGGGCGCACCCGAAGGGTGCTGCCCCTTTCAAAATAAGCTTATCGGCTGAGGCTGAGCGGCTGGCCGGAGGCAGTCGAACCGTCAAAACGCGAATCGGCCGTCTTGTAGACCGTACCGATCGTCGAACCGTCACGATTCTTCAGGAGAACCTGCTTGCCGGACACTTCCCACGACCCCATGGAGGTGAGTTCGCCCGCACAGCCGCGCGTACCGCCGCGCGAGCCGCTGCCGAGGTTGGTCAGCGTCAGGAACATGTCGCAGCTCGATCCGCCGTTGCTCACCTTCCAGCTGCCGACCATCGATTCCTTCGTGACATCCATGGCCGAAGCCGCCATTGCCTGCTGCTGTGCCGGATTGGCCGCATTCGGCGCGCTCGCCGGCGCCGCCGGGAATTGCGAACCGTTGCCGGCGCCGGGAGGCGGAAGCTGGCTGGATTGTACGGAGGGAACAGGCTGAGCCTGCAGTGGTGCCGGAGACGAATAACTGTCGTTATTGTATGCCGTGCGCTGGCAACCGGCAAGCGACAGGCCAATCACCGCAGCCGTCACTGCATATCTAAACTGCATCATCACACTCCTAAATGATTGTCCACCGCTGACATCTGCAAAGTGATGTTTAATGATGTCCGAATTATCGTATTTCACTTTGGTTAATCAAGTCGATACCGCCACAAATTGCCGAAGGCCATAGCTGGACAAGAATCGGGTGGTTTCAAGGCTCAACTCACCGAACCAGAGGCAAAATAGACGCGAGCGGCGAATTTCGACGCCCCCTAGGCATTGAGGGCGCGTCGAAAAAGATCGGAGCAGCGGGTTAGACCCGCCGCTCGACCATCATCTTCTTGATTTCGGCGATTGCCTTGGCCGGGTTCAGACCCTTCGGGCAGGTCTGGGCGCAGTTCATGATCGTGTGGCAGCGATAGAGGCGGAAGGGGTCCTCGAGATTGTCGAGGCGTTCGCCCTTGGCTTCGTCTCTGGAATCGATCAGCCAGCGATAGGCCTGCAGGAGGACAGCCGGGCCGAGATAGCGGTCGCCGTTCCACCAGTAGCTCGGACAGGAAGTCGAGCAGCAGGCGCACAGGATGCACTCGTAGAGACCGTCGAGCTTCAGGCGATCTTCATGGCTCTGCTTCCATTCCTTGGCCGGCGGCGGCGAAACCGTCTTCAGCCAGGGCTCGATCGAGCGGTGCTGGGCGTAGAAGTTCGTCAGATCCGGCACAAGGTCCTTGACGACGGGCATATGCGGTAGCGGATAGATCTTCACCGTGCCCTTGATCTCGTCCAGACCCTTGGTGCAGGCGAGCGTGTTGGTGCCGTCGATGTTCATCGCGCAGGAACCGCAAATGCCTTCGCGACAGGAGCGGCGCAGCGTCAGCGTCGGATCGATCTTGTTCTTGATGTAGAGCAGACCGTCGAGCACCATCGGGCCGCAATCGTCGACATCGATATAATAGGTATCGATGCTCGGGTTCTGGCCGTCATCCGGGCTCCAGCGATAAACGCGGAATTCGCGCGTATTCTTGGCGCCGACCGGCTTCGGCCAGACCTTGCCTTCGCGCATCTGAGAGTTCTTGGGGAGAGCGAGTTCAACCATGGTCAGTTCCTCTCAGATCAGTACACGCGTGCCTTCGGCTCGATCTTGTGCGGATCGATGCCTTCGGCGATCAGGTCGGTGTGAACCGGACGATAGTCGAGCGTCACGTCGCCTGCCTCGTTAACCCAGGCGAGCGTATGCTTGCGCCAGTTTTCGTCGTCACGGCCGGCGAACTTGCCCTCAGTATAGTCCTCGCGGGCATGCGAGCCACGGCTTTCCTTGCGGGCCTCGGCGCCATAAATCGTCGTGATGGCGTTGGCCATCAGATTGTGCAGCTCAAGCGTCTCGACGAGATCGGAGTTCCAGATCAGCGAGCGGTCGGTGACCTTGATGTCGGCCATTTCCTTCCAGATTTCCGAAAGGCGGCGGCAACCGGATTCCAGCGATTCCTGGGTGCGGAACACGGCGGCGTCTTCCTGCATGGCGCGCTGCATTTTCTCGCGCAGTGCTGCCGTCGGTGTCGAGCCGCTGGCGTGGCGCAGGCGATCGAAGCGATCCATGATCTTGTCGCAGGCGGCGACATTCACAGGCGGAACCGGGCTGTTGCGGTCGATGACCTGGCCGGCGCGGATGGCAGCGGCACGGCCGAAAACCACAAGGTCGATCAGCGAGTTGGAGCCGAGGCGGTTGGCGCCGTGCACCGAAGCACAGCCGGCTTCGCCGACGGCCATCAGGCCCGGCAACACGCGCTCCGGATTGTTGCTGTCGGCGTTGAGCACTTCGCCCCAATAGTTCGTCGGAATGCCGCCCATGTTGTAGTGAACGGTCGGCAGGACCGGGATCGGATCGCGAGTCACGTCGACACCAGCAAAGATGCGGGCGCTCTCGGAAATGCCTGGAAGACGCTCATGCAGCACGGCCGGATCGAGGTGGTCGAGATGCAGGAAGATGTGGTCCTTGTTCTTGCCGACGCCGCGGCCCTCGCGGATTTCCAGCGTCATGCAGCGCGAAACGACATCGCGCGAAGCAAGGTCCTTGGCCGAAGGAGCGTAACGCTCCATGAAGCGCTCGCCCTCGGAATTGACGAGGTAACCACCTTCGCCGCGTGCACCTTCGGTAATCAGGCAGCCCGAGCCGTAGATGCCGGTCGGATGGAACTGCACGAATTCCATGTCCTGCAACGGCAGGCCGGCGCGGGCCACCATGCCGCCACCGTCGCCGGTGCAGGTATGGGCAGACGTCGCCGAGAAATAGGCGCGGCCATAGCCGCCGGTCGCCAGCACCACCATCTTGGCGGCGAAGCGATGGATCGTGCCGTCATCGAGGCACCAGGCGACGACGCCGGTGCAACGGCTGCCATCGTCGGACATGATGAGGTCGAGCGCGAAATATTCGATGAAGAATTCCGCATTGTTGCGCAGCGACTGGCCGTAGAGCGTGTGCAGAATGGCGTGGCCGGTACGGTCGGCGGCGGCACAGGTGCGCTGCACCGGCGGTCCTTCGCCGAAATTCTGCATGTGGCCGCCGAACGGGCGCTGATAGATCTTGCCTTCTTCGTTGCGCGAGAAGGGCACGCCATAATGCTCGAGCTCGTAGACGGCCTTCGGCGCTTCCATGACCATGTACTGCATGGCATCGACGTCGCCGAGCCAGTCGGAACCCTTGACGGTGTCGTAGAGGTGCCACTGCCAGCTGTCCGGCGTCATGTTCTGCAGCGAGGCGGCAATGCCGCCTTGCGCCGCGACCGTGTGCGAACGGGTGGGGAAGACCTTGGTGATGCAGGCCGTGCGGAAGCCCTGCTCGGCCATGCCGAGCGTGGCGCGCAGGCCGGCGCCGCCGGCGCCGACGACGATCACGTCATAGGAGTGATCGATGTACTTGTAGGCTTTCCCGTTCTGGGCAGCCCCATTCTGAGCAGATGAGTTCGGTGCCATGATGCAATTATCCTACGAACGCGATCTTCAGAATGGCGAAAAGACAGAGCCCGGCCATGATGATCGCGAAGAACGTGTTGAGCATGAGAAGGACGATCTTGCCGAACTCGCCGTGGACATAGTCCTCGATGATGACCTGCATGCCGAGCTTCATGTGAATGACGCCGGAGAGCACCATCAAGCCGAAGATCACGGCCACGATCGGGTTCGAGATCGCATGCACGACTTCCGCGTAGGGCGCGCCGGCATAGATGATCAGGAAGATGACGAAGAAGAGGAAGAGGGGAACGTTGGCAACGGCGGTCAGGCGCTGGCGCCAGAAATGATCGGTGCCTTCCTTGGCGGAACCGAGACCGCGGACTTTGCCCAGAGGAGTGCGCATATCCATGAGAAATATCCTTTAAAGCATGATCCCGAAAGGCGCCCGAGCGCTTCCGGGAACGATCATGCCAATCAACCCAGGCGGATGGCGATGCCGATGATCCAGACCAGCGCGGTCAGACAGATCGAGGCGATGAGCGTGAATTTGGCCATCTTCGTCGAGACGGCGGGATCAAAACCATGCCCGAGATCCCAGATGAAATGACGGAAGCCACCCAGCATATGATGCAGCAGCGCCCAGGTATAGCCGAGCAGGATGATGCGGCCGATGATCGTGCCCATGATCCAGTTGACCAGCTCGAAATAGCCCTGTCCCGTCGCGGCGGCGATCAGCCACCAGGCAACCAGCACCGTGCCGAAGTAGAGCGCGCCACCGGTGATACGATGGACGATCGACATGACCATGGTGGGGATGGGTTTGTAGATTTGCAGATGCGGCGACAGAGGCCGGTTTTGTGTGACGTTCGCCATCAGAACCTCGCGGCGTTACGATACGCTTAGAACCCGGATATCCGGGGCAACGCGCGCGCAGAGATGCGCAGTGTGCGTTGCATCATTGCGACCATTAATCACACAGACGTCCATCGACAAGCACAATTGATGCCTGCATCGAATTTAATCGATTCGGATCGCTCTGCACTTTAGCGAGCATGCAACCACGGACTCCCCATTCCGGGCTATTTACCATTTCGGCAACCCTGGCGTGGACTTCGCGGCAGTCTTGGGGCAATCTGCCGTTAAGATTTCATTAACCGATCGGAAGCGGGGCGAATCATGAAGCCGCATCTTTTCAAGGCAGCAGCGCTTATTTTGGCGGCAGCCGCTCTTTCCTCGACGCCGACTTCGGCCAGCGACTATCGCCACTGGCACCATCACGATCGCTCCGGCATCGTGCGCCTGCACCAGATTTCGGAACCGCAGGGTGGCGCACGACAGCAACCAGCCAGAATCGTGATGATGGAGCGCCGCGACGCCGCGAGTGCCGGCAGCTATGCCGGCTCAGCCGACGTCTATCGGGCCGATGGCGGCACCTATGTTATCGGCTATGGCGGCTACAATCCTTATGCCCGGCCCGCTGCGATGCAGCTGCGGCCGAAGGCGAAGGTCATCGATGTTCGCTATGCCGGCAATCCCTGCTCGTATGAAGCGGGCGTCTGCGTCATCCGGCACTGATGATTCTCAACCGGCAAGAAACCGCCAGACCGTCGTTTTCTTGACTTCGCTATCCTCAAGCGCCCGCGTCACCGGCACCTGATAGGTCGCCTGCTCTTCCAGACGATCCTTGGGAAGATAGGCTCTGCCGGGATCGCCGACCAGAATGGTCCTTCCCTCGCCTGCCAATCGCCGGAACCAGGGAACGAGGCTCGCGGCAAAATCGCGATCATAGAAGACATCGCCGGCAAGAATGACGCCCGCATCCACGGCCTGCCCGACAATATCGTCGCCGGAGAAATCCAGGGCCACGCCGTTTTCAACGGCATTGAGCCGGATTGCCGTGCCTGCCCAGGGATCGATATCGATGGCTAGCACATGCCGCGCACCCGCACGCCTGGCGGCAATAGCGACAAGCCCGGAGCCGCTGGCAAAATCGATCACCGTTTTACCGACAACGATCCCCGGGTGATCGAGAATATAGCGCGCCAAGCCCTGGCCGCCTGCCCAGGCAAAGGCCCAGAAGGGCGGCGGCAGGCCGATCTCTTCCAGCTCCTCTTCCGTCTTCAGCCAGAGCTCATGCGCCTCGCTTGCCAGATGCAGCCGGATTTCCGGCACATGCGGCGGCGCCATCAGGCTGGTATTGGCACGGATGAAGCTTTCCGGATCGGTTTTCAACGAACCCCACCCACCGAATCAGGCCGGAGGGTTATCCAGCCCGCCCATGCGGCAGACTTCGAGCCACTCGTCATCGGTCACCGGCTGCACCGAAAGCCGCATGGAAGTGACGAGCGCCATCTGCGAAAGCTTTGTGTTGGCCTTGATGTCCTTGAGGGTCACGGGCTTCGGCATGTCGCGGACGGCGCGGATGTCGACGCATTCCCAGCGCGGATCGTCCTTGGCGGTCGAATCCGGATGCGCCAATGCGCAGACCTCGACGATGCCGACGACTTCGAGCCCGTCATTGGAATGATAGAAGAAGCCCTTGTCGCCGATCTGCATGGCCCGCATGTTGTTGCGGGCGAGATAGTTGCGCACGCCGGTCCACTCGGTTCCCTTTTCGCCGGCATCCTTCTGCTGCTGCCACGACCAGGAGGACGGCTCGGATTTGTAAAGCCAATGCGCCATCTCTCATGCCTCCGGCTTGTTGAAGACCCAGTTGAATGGCTTGACCTCGACGCTCTCGAACAGGCCGGCCTTCGTATAGGGGTCCGAATCGGCAATCGCGACCGCCGCTTCGACGCTTTCCGCCTCGACGATCACCAGGCTGCCGTTCGGCTTGCCTTCTTCATCGAGGAACGGACCTGCCATCTTCAGCGTGCCCTCGGCATTGAGCTTGTTCAGATGCTCCACATGCGCCGGGCGCGTCTCCATGCGGACATTCAGGTGACCGGGCTTGTCCTTGCAGACAAAGGCGAACAGCATTGTTTAATTCTCCCAAGAAAATCGAAAACTATTGATGGTGATGGATAAAGCCTCGATCACGAGAGGTCATCATATTTCTGCGCAGAGCGGATTGATGATATCTAGGCCCCAGAAATCGGCTTCATTATGGGTCGCGATAACGCAATCGTTCGCAATTGCAACGGAGGCGATCAACATGTCCATAGGGTCGCGTTGTCTGCCCGCTATCCTGCCCTCGGCCATGAGTTGCGCCCAGATCAAAGCAGCATCCTCGTCAAAGGAAAGAATGCGTCCCGCAAAATATGCCAGCGGTCCCTGACCGCCGAGAAACCATGCTTCAAGATCATCACGCTTACGTCCCGCCGGCATGATCAGGATGCCGCGCCGAATTTCGGCAATTGTGGACGCTGCTATAAAGAGATCATCATCCACCTGACCCTCTAACCAACGTGCAAGATGGGGCGACGGCTCAGGTTTGATTGTATTGCTGATGATGTTCGTGTCGAGCAAATAGCGTGTCAAAGATCAATCTCGCGCACTTTGCCCTTCACCCTTTCAAGATCGAGATCCGCTCCAACAAGCGGCGAGCTGCGCAGCCAAGCGTAAACACCGCCCTTTTTCGGCGGCTCTCCCGAAACGGTCTTCGTTAGAACATCGCGAATACGGGCCGACTCGGCGCCACCTTCAGCCAACCGTCGCGCAGTTTCTCTGAGGAGAGCCTTGTCACCATCGAGCCCCAGCACCTCGAATCGTGCCAAACCGCGCTCGCCAAGACGGGAGCGGTAATTCTGGACTGCGCGTTTCTGCGAAACGGTCATCGGGGGCCTCCTGTATATCCAGTAATATATCCAGAGCGACGCAGCTATACAAGCTATTCCGTGGTGATCGGCCGTGTCATCAATTGCCCGATGGCGGATGCGATGTCGAGCTTGCCGTCGATGATGGCGGAGACTGCGTCGGTGATCGGCATGCCGACGCCGAGCTTGTGAGCGAGCCGCGCGGCGATGGAGGCGGCATAGGCGCCTTCGACCAGCGTGCCGTGCGCCGGATCGACGGTGTCACCCTGGCCAAGCGCGATACCGAATCTGAGATTGCGGGATTGATGGCTGGTCGCCGTCAGCACGAGATCGCCAAGGCCGGAAAGCCCGCGCACGGTCTCTGCCTTGCCGCCCTTGGCCGCGACGAAGCGCGACATTTCGGCGAGGCCACGGCTGATCAAGGCAGCACGGGCGGAATCGCCGATGCCCCGGCCCTCGACGATGCCGCAGGCGATGGCGAGAACATTCTTCAGCGCGCCGCCGAGCTGCACGCCGATGCGGTCGTCCGAGGCGTAAAGGCGGAAGGTCGGGCCGGAAATCGCCTGTGCAAGCCTTTCCGCGACGGCCATGTCTGCGGCAGCGATTGCCATGGCGGTCGGCAGGCCCTTGGCGATGTCGGCGGCAAAGCCCGGGCCGGAGAGCACGGCGATGGCATGCAGCGGCAACTCCCGCTCCAGCATGTCGGTCAGGAGATCGCCGGAAACCTTGTCGATACCCTTGGCGCAGGTGACGACGATCGCATCCTTGGCAAGATAAGGGCCATAATGCCGGGCGGCATCGGCCTGCGCCTGCGACGGCATGGCGAAAAGAACGATGCCAGCATCGGAAATGGAATCTGCCTCGGCCGAAAACTGTAACGAATCCGGCAGTGCGATCCCGGGCAGAACGGCATCATGCATGCGGTCGGCTGAGAGATCGGCCATCAAGCCTGCATTGCGACCAACGAGAATGACCTCGCTGCGGCCGGTCAGCGCGATAACTGCCGCAAGCGCCGTACCGAAAGCGCCGGCGCCGATGACTGCGATCCGCTCGTTGCCGCTCATGCCTTCGCTCCTCGTTTGCCGTGTCCGAGCAGGGTCTCCGCCTTCTGATCCAGTGGCCAGCGCGAGCGCGGCTGCACATCGAGATCGTCAGGGGCGGCACCCGTCGCCATGCGCTCCAGTCCGGCCCAGGCGATCATGACGGCATTGTCCGTACACAATCTCAATGGCGGCGCGATGAAGCGGAAGCCGTTGGCATCGCAAAGCTCCTGTAGTGTGCGACGCAGCTCAAGATTGGCGGCAACACCACCCGCCACCACAAGCGACGGCTGTTCCGCCGTTTTGGGAAACTCCGTCTTGAAGCGCTGCAGGCCACGGCCGATGCGGTCCTTCAGCGTGCGTGAGATCGCCTTCTGGAAGGAGGCACAGATATCGGCGATATCCTGCTCCGTGACGGGTGCAATGGCGGTTGCCGCCTGCCGAACCGCCGTCTTCAGCCCGGAAAAAGAGAAATCAAGGCGCGTTTCGCCGACCAGTGGCCGCGGAAGGTCGAAGCGATCGGGATTGCCATTCCTGGCCGCTGCTTCCACAGCCGGGCCGCCTGGATAAGGCAACCCGAGAAGCTTCGCCGTCTTGTCGAAAGCTTCGCCGAGAGCATCGTCAATGGTGGTGCCCCAGCGCTCGTACTGACCGACGCCACGCACCAGGATCAGCTGGGTATGGCCGCCGGATACGAGCAGCATGAGATAGGGAAAGGCAAGCCCGTCCGTCAGCCGCGCCGTCAGCGCATGGCCTTCCAGATGGTTGATGGCGTATAATGGCTTGCCGGTGGCGCGCGAGATCGCCTTGCCGGTCATCAGCCCCACGAGCAGCCCTCCGATGAGGCCTGGACCGGAGGTAGCGGCAATGGCATCGACGTCTAAGAGCGACACATTGGCGCGTTTCAATGCCTCGTCGATCAGCGTATCCAGCGCCTCGACATGCGCCCGCGCAGCGATTTCCGGCACGACTCCGCCATAGGCGCTATGCTCGTCCAATTGGCTGAGGACGACATCGGAACAGACCGTGGGCGTGCCGTCATCCCGGCGCTCGACAATGGCTGCAGCGGTTTCGTCGCAGCTTGTTTCGATGCCGAGAATGCGAAGAATGGATGCCATGGAGAAAGTTCGTTGCCTACAGGTCGATTGCGGTAAAGCGGAAATATGGTTACGGGAACTGTCGGTAACAACGGATCAAAGCGGATGCAAACAAAACCTTTCCGGATCGGCACGCGCGGCAGCCCGCTGGCGCTCGCCCAGGCACACGAGGCGCGCGACCGTCTGATGGCGGCGCACGGCCTTCCGGAAGAGATGTTCGAAATCGTCGTGCTCACCACCAAGGGCGACCGCATCACCGACCGTTCGCTCGCGGCAATCGGCGGCAAGGGCCTGTTCACCGAGGAACTCGAAGAGAAGCTGGCCTCGGGCGAGCTCGACTTCGCCGTCCACTCCGCCAAGGATATGGCGACGAAGCTGCCCCAAGGCCTGGCGCTCACCGCTTATCTGCCGCGCGAAGATATCCGCGATTCCGTCATCGGCCGCACTGCGCCGAAACTGATCGAGCTGCCGCGTGGTGCCACGGTCGGCTCCGCGTCGCTGCGCCGCCAGGCGCTGATCCGCCGGCTGCGCCCAGATATCAACGTCATCACCTTCCGCGGCTCGGTCCAGACTCGCCTTCGCAAACTGGAAGAGGGACAGGCCGACGCGACCTTGCTGGCGCTTGCCGGCCTGAAGCGACTGGGTATGGTCGAGGTCATCACCGATATTCTCGACCCGGACGAATTCCCTCCAGCGCCCGCGCAAGGCGCCATCGCAATCGAAAGCCGCATCGATGACGCGCGGATGAACGATCTGCTCGCCGCCGTCAACGACGCGCCGACTTTCGATGCCGTATCCTGTGAACGCGCCTTCCTGGCCGCGCTTGACGGTTCCTGCCGCACGCCGATAGCCGGCTACGCAATTTGCGAAGGCGATCATCTGCGCTTCTTCGGCATGATCCTCACCCCGGATGGCAAGCAGGTGCACACGACCACCATCGAGGGCCACCGCCGCGATGCCGAGGCGCTGGGGATCAATGCCGGCCAGGCGATCCGCGCCGAGGCCGGCAGCACCTTTTTCGAAGACTGGACCTGACGAGGGATGCGCGTCGTCGTCACCCGCCCTCAGCATTCGGGTGAGCGCACCATGCGGCGGCTGGAGCAGATGGGACACGAACCCCTGCTGCTGCCGCTGGCCGAACCTGTCCACGATGCCGAGGAAGCGAGACGAGCGCTCCTGGCCACGCAGGGCGACATCGCCGTCACCAGCGCCGAGGCGATCCGGGCGCTTTCGCTATTGGGTTCCGATCTTGTGCCTCATCTTGGTCGTCGCCTCTTTGCCGTGGGAAAGGCGACAGCCAAGGAAGCGGCTGATCTCGGATTCAGCAATATCGCCATGTCCGAAGGCGGCGGTGCAGAGCTTGCCGCCATGATCTCCAGCCACCCTTCAGGCCTGAACAACGGCCCCCTCCTCTATCTTGCAGGTTCTCCACGGGCCGCCGGTTTCGAAGCCGGATTGGCTGAGCGGCACCTGCCTTTCCTGACCGTCGAATGCTACCAGATGCAGAATATTGTCCCCGACGACAACAATCTTCGCCGGCTTTTCGCCGACACCCGCGCAGACGCCATACTGCTTTATTCCCACGAGACGGCGAAACGCTTTTTCAGCCTGCCATTCGTTCGGCACAACCCTGGCATCTTTGCCGAAACACGGTTTCTCTGCCTGAGCGAAACCATCGCCAGCGCAGTTCCCGAGCCGATGCGATCCCGCGTCGATATTGCCGACATGCCGAATGAAGACAGGCTTATGGCGCTTCTGATCCGCGCGTAAGGTCGCAATTTTGATGTAAGGCCTTTCCATAATCGCCTTGTCTGTCTAACTTCGTTGCAGCGCATGATAAAGAGGACCTCATGGTATCGCGAAAAACGCCTAACCATTCGAAGCCCAACGACGAACCGGTCACGATCGATCTGGAAGCCGAAAAAACTGCGCAGGACGCAGCTCGCGAGGATTTGACCGAGCGCAGCCATGGCGAGCTTGGCGGCTCCTCGGCTGATGAAGTGGAAATGCCGCTTGAAGCGGAGAAGGAACCACTTCGGGAGGAGGCTCAGGAGTCTATCTTCGCTGCCGCGCCGGAAGAACCGCAAACAGCAGCGGCGCAGCAGGCCGATCCTCCGCCTTCCCATGCCGAACATCCGTCTCATACGGAGCGGCCGCAATCGCGTGAAGGCTCGACGTCAGGCCTTATCGCGGCCGGCATCACCGGCGGCCTGATCGCCCTCATCTGCGCCGGCGCCTTGCAGTATGCGGGCTTCCTGCCTGGCGGCCGTGCAAGCAAAGAAAGTTCTACCGAGATCACCGCATTGAATGCGGAGATCGACGGCCTCAAGCAGAGCATCGCCAATCTCGCCGCCGCGCCGGCAGCCAAGCCCGACGAGGCGCTTGCCGCTCGCGTCGCAGCGCTTGAAACGAGCGCTGCCAACGGCGCTTCGGCAAGTGGTTCGGGTGGAGCCGCAAATCCTGCTTCAGAACAGAAGATCGCTTCGCTGACCAGCGAGGTCGAGCAGCTGAAATCGGATCTCAGCAAGGCAACGCAGAGCCAGGCCTCCTCCGATGCCGAAGTCAGCAAGCGTCTTGACGACGCCGAAAAGAAGCTGAGCGGGCCGAGCCAGGAAAGCGCGGTTGCCCGCGCCATCGCGGCGGCGGCGCTGAAGGCGGCAATCGACCGCGGCGGCCCCTTCCAACCTGAGCTCGACACTTTTGCCAATGTCGCGCCGGACGATCCGGCCGTTGCCGATCTCAAGAATTTCGCACAGACCGGCGTGCCCTCCCGCGCCGACCTGATCCGTCAGGTTTCCGATGTCGCGACCGCGATCGTCGCCACCGCACAGACCGACGATCCGAATCAGAGTTGGAGCAGCCGGCTGATGTCGGGCGCCAAATCGCTGGTGCAGGTCCGCCCCGTCGGCAATGTCCCCGGCGACGGTATCGATGCCATCGCCGCCCGCTTCGAGGACAAGGTGAGGAACGGCGATCTGCCCGGCGCGGTGACGGAATGGAACAGCCTGCCCGATGCGGCCAAATCCGCATCGGCCGCCTTCAAGCAATCGCTGGAGGCCCGCATCCGCGTCGAGGATCTGGTAAGCGACGCCCTGTCGAAGGCGATCGCCAATACCGGGAAACAGAATTAGAGCATGATGCTGAAAAGTATGAGCGATTTTCGGACGACATCATGCTCTACCTATTTGATTTTAGAGCGGATTCAGATTTTAGATCGTTTCGATCTAAAATCATCCGGCTCTAATGACGGAGCGCAGCAATGATCAGACTGCTTATCTTCGCCATTCTCGTCCTGGCTCTCGGCTATGGCTTTTCCTGGCTGGCGGATCGGCCCGGCGATCTCTCGCTGGTCTGGGAAGGCCAGCTTTACCAGACGAAGCTCATCGTTGCCGCCGCGATCCTGATTGCGATCGTGGCCGCGGTGATGATCGTCTGGTGGTTCGTGCGGTTGATCTGGACCTCGCCACACTCCGTCACCCGCTATTTCCGCGCCCGCAAGCGCGATCGCGGCTATCAGGCACTGTCGACCGGCCTGATCGCGGCCGGGGCTGGCAATTCTCTGCTGGCTCGCAAGATGGCGGCTCGCACCCGCGGCCTCATCCGCGCTGATCAGGAGCCGCTCATCAACCTGCTTGAGGCCCAGGCCGCCCTGATCGAAGGCAAGCATGACGAGGCTCGTCAGAAGTTCGAGCAGATGGCCAATGATCCGGAAACGCGCGAGCTCGGGCTGCGCGGCCTTTATCTCGAAGCCAAGCGCCTCGGCGCGCATGAGGCAGCGCGGCAATATGCCGAGAAGGCCGCCGACCAGGCGCCCTATCTGCCCTGGGCGGCGCAGGCGACACTGGAATATCGCAGCCAGGCCGGCCGCTGGGATGATGCCATCAAACTTCTGGACCAGCAGAAGGCCGCCCAGGTCGTCAGCAAGACCACGGCCAATCGTCAACGCGCCGTGCTGCTGACGGCCCGCGCCAGCGACAAGCTGGAGAGCGATCCGACAGGCGCCCGCGACGATGCGCTGGCAGCGCTGAAGCTCGTGGACGATTTCGTGCCTGCAGCATTGATCGCCGCTAAGGCACTCTTCCGCGAAGACAAGGTACGCAAGGCCGCTTCCACCCTTGAGCAGGTCTGGAAGGCGCAGCCGCACCCCGAAATCGGTCGGGCTTACGTGCGAGCCCGCAGCGGCGATTCCGTTCTTGACCGTTTGAAGCGCGCCGAGAGGCTGGAGGCGATCCGCCCGAACAATGTCGAGGCCCTCCTGTTGACCGCAAAGGCGGCGATGGATGCCGGCGATTTTGCCAAGGCCCGTGCCAAGGCCGAAGCCGCCGCAAGGATCGATGCGCGCGAAGGTGCCTTCCTTTTGCTGGCTGACATTGAAGAAGCCGAAAGCGGCGATCAGGGCCGCATCCGCCACTGGATGGCGCAGGCCCTGCGCGCGCCGCGCGATCCGGCCTGGGTTGCCGATGGCTTCGTTTCGGAGAAATGGCTGCCGCTGTCGCCGATCACGGGCCGTCTCGATGCCTTCGAATGGAAAGCGCCCTTCGGCCAGATCGAAGGTCCGGTCGAAGAAGGTTCCACGGTGTCGGTCGACGCGGCGCTGAAGTCGCTGCCGCCGGTGCGCGACGCCTCTCCCGCAACCGCGGCGGAAAAGCCAAGTTCACCGAAAGTTGCATCGCCGGCCGCCGATACCTATGTCATGGAATTGGAGCCCGTCGTGGCGAAACCCGCTTCAAGCGCATCCGAGGCAGCGCCAAAACCGGCGCAGCAGGAGTCTGAGCCCCGGCCCTTCTTCGGTGGTGCGCCTGATGATCCGGGTGTGAAGGATCATAAACTTGAACCGGAACCCAAGACGCGGCTCAAGTTGTTTTAGAGCAATTCCGGCAAAACTGCGCAGCGGTTTTGCGTCCGGAATTGCGGGAAGACAAAAAGATTGAGCATGGTGCCCCAAGAACCCTGCTCTGCTTGCTTTGAGAATGGAAACGGATGTTCGAACGCTTTCAGGAATTCCTTCATAACCTGACCCAGGACCACCCCAGATCCGGCTTCGCCCCCGACGACCCACGTGTCGCGGTGGCAGCGCTCTGCATCCAGGTCATGGAGGCGGACGGCAAGATCGAAAACAGCGAGAAGAAGCGGCTGCGCAAGCTCCTGAAGGATCAATATGGTCTGGATGGCCGCCAGCTCGACCGGCTGATCGCCGCCGGCGAGGAAGCCGAAAGCGAAGCCGTCGACTATTATCGCTTCACCTCCGACCTGAAGCGGCATCTCGACAGCACGCAGCGCCTCGAACTGCTCGGCATCCTCTGGGATATCGTCTATGCCGACGGCGAGCGCAGCGAGATGGAAGACCATGCGATCTGGCGCATCGCCGACCTCATGGGCATTTCCGACCGCGAGCGCATCATGAAGCGTCAGGAAGCAGCCGCACGCGCGCCCGGTTCGAGGGTGGAGACAGGCAATGATGATTGAAGCGCCGAAGAGCGCTGGCCGTCCGATATTGATCGTTCTGCATCAGGAGCGCTCCAGCCCCGGCCGCGTCGGCCAGATGCTGCTGGAAAAGGGCTACGATCTCGATATCCGTCGCCCGGTGCTTGGCGAACGCCTGCCCTCGACGCTTGAGGGACATGCCGGCGCCGTCGTCTTCGGCGGCCCGATGAGCGCCAACGACCCGGATGAGTTCATCAAGTCCGAAACCGACTGGCTGAAGGTACCGCTTAAAGAAAACCGGCCCTATCTCGGCATCTGCCTTGGTGCGCAGCTGCTCGCCCGCCATCTCGGCGCCAAGGTGAAGGCGCGAGACGACGGCAAGACCGAGATCGGCTGGTATGCGCTGCAGCCGACGGAAAAGGGCCGGCTGCTGATGCGCTGGCCGCAAATGGTCTATCACTTCCACCGCGAAGGCTTCGAACTGCCGCATGGCGCCGACCTGCTGGCAACGGCAGAGACCTATCCGAACCAGGCCTATCGCTACGGCGCCAATGCCTGGGGCCTGCAGTTCCATGCCGAACTCACGCGCGCCATGATGCAGCGCTGGGTCGTGCATGGCGAGCACCGCTTCTGCATGCCGAACGCCCAGCAGGGCCGCGAGCACCTGGAAGGTCGTATGATCTTCGACGCCGCGCTCAAGGCCTGGCTTTCCGAATTCCTCGATCTCGTCTTCGAGGGCAAGCAAGCGATGGCTGCCTGCGAAGCCTAGCCTGACAAAAACGCGCGATCGAATTCATCGATCGCATAGCGGATCGCTCCCGCATACCGCTTCAGTTGCTCCGCATCCGCCATGAGAGCGTCCCTGACGCTTCGCGGGATCTCGAGCTGGACACCGGCCTGCCGCTTGCCGCGATTGCAGATATTGCCGGCGGAAGCTCCCGCAAGCGCCTCCCCCTTCACTCTCGCGGCCGCCACAAAGCCATTGAGCCGCAATGTCCTAACGATCCGGTCGCGAAGCGATGTGTCGAGACCGCCGATCCAGCTCGTCAGCGGATCATCCCGATCCGTCCGCCCATGAACGGCGACGACAATCCATGAATTGGCCACCAAGCCGTTTGCTATCGGTTCATCGAAATTTTCGGAGGTGACGTGCAGCTCATGATGGAGCCTCACCGGATCGAGCCCTTCGAAACGATAAAGGGAGAACCTTTCACCCGCGATCGCCAGAGCGATTTCGGATGTGGCAGGCTCGATAAAGCCGCCATGGGGAGCGATGACAGCGATAGGCGACGATCGATCCTCGATATGGATGCGATAGGCGACGCCCTCGGTTTCACGCTCGCGGAGCGCCGAAAACGAATTGTATCGATCCGGCTTCCTTGTCATCGCGCAAGCCCTCAAGCCGGTTGCGGCTCGCCGTCACGGTCGGGCGCGTTCAGGCTGTCGATCCGGCGAAGCTGCGGGAAACCTGTGGCCCAGAGGATGGCGACGGTCAGCGTGCCGAGTCCTCCGATGACCACGGCGGGGATCGCGCCGAAATAATGCGCCATGGTGCCGGCGCGGAATTCGCCGAGCTCGTTCGACGCGCCGACGAAGACCATGTTGACGGCATTGACACGGCCGCGCACGTGATCCGGCGTCCAGAGCGTGATCAGCGTCTCGCGGACGTAGACGGAGATCAGGTCGGAGGCGCCCATGATGGCCAGAGCTGTTATCGACAGCCACGGCGTATGCGAGATGCCGAAGACCAGGGTTCCGACGCCGAACATGGCAACGCCGGCAAACATGCAGATGCCGGCACGATTGCGGATAGGATAGGTCGCCAGGAAAAGGCCCATGGCGATCGCGCCAAAGCTTGGCGCTGCGCGCAGCATGCCGAGACCCCACGGCCCGAGCGTCAGGATATCGCGCGCGTAGATGGGCATCAGCGCAACCGCACCGCCGAGCAGCACGGCGAAAAGATCGAGCGAGACGGCACCGAGCACCACTTTCTCCGACCAGATGAAACGGAAGCCGGCTAGCATCTCGCTCAGGCTTCGCCGCTCATGCGCGAGGCGCTGCTGCGGCTTCGGGATCAGGAATGTCAGCACCGAGCCGGCCGCAAAGAAAAAGACGGCCACGGTATAGGCGACATCGGCACCGACGCCATAAAGCAGGCCGCCGGCAACGGGGCCGAGGATGGCGGCTGCATCCCATGACATCGAGTTCCAGGTGATGGCGTTCGTCAGATCTTCGGGCGGAATCAGATTGGGCGCCAGCGACTGCATGGCCGGCGTCATGAAGGCGCGTTCTATGCCGAAGACCGTGAGGATCAGAAACACAGGCAGCGGAGCGAAGGTGCCCGATACGGTCAGGAACAGCAGCGCGGCCGCGCAGAGGGTGCCGACGAAAATGCAGATCGCGGAAATCCGCCGCCTGTTGTAGCGGTCCGCAGCCGTGCCCGTCACCAGGATCAGCAGTAGCGACGGCAGGAACTGCACGAGACCGATCAGACCGAGATAGATCGGCTGGCCGGTGTGCTCATACATCTGCCAGCCAACGGAGACGCTGACGACCTGCGTGGCAAAAGCCGTCAAAAATCGCGCGAAGAAGAAATAAGTATAAGCAACGTGCCTGAAGGCGGCAAACCGGTCTCCGCTGGCAGCGAACGACATGGGACGAGACTTTCCGATGCGGCCGCTAGCGCAAATGCCGGCCTTTTAAACATGATTCAACATGCTTCGGAGCATGGGACTTGCCCGTTTAGTCGCCAATGTCTACATGTCTGTCAACCGCGAATTGGAGACGGATATGCTCGCCTTATTTCAAACCATTGATCTGGCTTTGAATCTTTATACCTGGATCTTGATTGCCAGCGCCATCTTCTCCTGGCTCTATGCGTTCAACGTCATCAATTCGAGCAATCAGTTCGTCAGCTCCATCGGCAACTTCCTTTATGCGGTCACTGAGCCGGCCCTGCGCCCGATCCGCCGCATCCTGCCGGATCTCGGCGGCATCGATATCTCGCCGGTCATCCTGCTGCTCATCATCTTCTTCATCCGCTCGCTGATGTGGAATTCGATCGTGCCCTTGTTCCTGCGGTGAACAAAGCCTGGCAGGCCTTTGCGGATCACGTCAGGCTCTCCGTGAGGCTCACGCCCAATGGCGGGCGTGATGCAATCGATGGGCTGGAAGCCGGCAGCGACGGCGAGTGCTATCTGAAGGCGCGCGTCTCGGTGGCGCCGGAAAAGGGCAAGGCCAACAAGGCGCTGATCGCCCTGCTTTCCAAGAGCCTTGGCGTTCCCAAATCCATGTTTGCCCTCGTCAGCGGTGACACTGCGCGCAAAAAAATCCTCCGGATCGAGGGCGAACCGGAGGATTTAATAAGGAGGCTTTGCGCCGTCGCTGAAAGCGACTGATCAGGCCTTGGTGTTCTTCGCGCGCTCGATGGCTTCGACGATGAGCTCGCCGGCTTCCTTCGAACCCTTCCAGCCGAAGATCTTCACCCACTTGCCGGGTTCCAGATCCTTGTAGTGCTCGAAGAAGTGCTCGATCTGCTTCAGCGTGATCTCGGGCAGGTCGGTATATTCCTTGACCTTGTCGTAGCGCATCGTCAGCTTCGGTGCGGGAACGGCGATGATCTTCTCGTCCTTGCCGGAATTGTCTTCCATCATCAGCACGCCGATCGGGCGAACATTGATGACGCAGCCCGGAACCAGCGGACGGGTGTTGGCGATCAGCACGTCGATCGGGTCGCCGTCGTCGGAGAGCGTGTGCGGTACGAAGCCGTAATTGCCCGGATAGGTCATCGGCGTGTAGAGGAAACGGTCGACGACCAGCGTGCCGGCCTCCTTGTCCATTTCGTACTTGATCGGATGACCGCCGACCGGCACTTCAACGATGACGTTGACGTCTTCGGGCGGGTTCTTGCCAATGGAAATCGCGTCGATACGCATGCTTGTCCCCTAGATAAGGATGGTTGCCGCCAGCCAAATAATAGGATTCATCCCGCAACGCAACAACGCATCGGGAAACGGAGCTGATTTAGTTGCCGCTCAAGGCCAGACGAAGCCGATCTTGCGCAGCTGCCTGTGATCGAAAGTTTCGATACCCTCGCAGAAATCCGCGCCGCCCTGCCCGCGATAGAAGCGGTAGGCATTCTCGTTTTCCTCGAGGCACCAGACGACCAGCCCCTTGCAGCCAAGCGACTTCAACAGCCGGCGCGCCTCGCCGAACAGCATGCGCCCGAGACCAAGGCCCTGATATTGCGGGCGCAGATAGAGTTCGTAGATCTCGCCCTCCTGCGGCAGAGCGCGGGCACGATTGAGGCCGAGCGTGGCATAGCCGGCGATCTCGCCGGCGACATCCAGAACCAGCAACGTCGCCGGACCGCTGGTCGCCTTGCGCCACCAGGCTTCACCGCGACGCTCGATCATCTGGCCGAGGGCGCGATGCGGAATGATGCCGGCATAAGTGTACTGCCAGGACTGGCGGTGCACCTCCGAAATGGCTCGGGCATCATGGGGTTCTGCCCGCCGAACATCAATCGACAACGTCTTCATAACGTCTACTCTGGTCTTACCAACGCGAATTAACCATCCTCATTCATAAAGATGGCGGACTTGCCCACAGGCTTTATCCGTGGATCATTAACAAAAATTAACGACTTTTTAACCTTTAGGACAAGAGCTCAAAAACCGAACATGCAAATAAAAACCCCGGCACAATGGCCGGGGTCGAATGCATCGAAGCGCTACAGCAATCAGGCCAGACGAGCCTTCTCGTAACGCTTGCGCTCGTTGGGGTCGAGATACATCTTACGGAGGCGGATCGACTTCGGCGTCACTTCCACCAGCTCGTCGTCCTGGATCCAGGAGAGCGCGCGGTCGAGCGTCATGCGGATCGGCGGGGTCAGCTTCACGGCTTCATCCTTGCCGGCGGCGCGGATGTTGGTGAGCTTCTTGCCCTTCAGAACGTTAACTTCGAGGTCGTTGTCGCGCGAGTGGATGCCGATGATCATGCCGGCATAGACCTTCTCGCCGGCGTCGATGATCATCGGGCCGCGATCTTCCAGGTTGAACAGAGCATAGGCCACGGCTTCACCAGCTTCGTTGGCCAGCAGAACGCCGTTCACGCGGCCGCCGATCTCGCCCTTGTACGGCTGGTAATCATGGAACAGACGGTTCATGACGGCCGTGCCGCGCGTGTCGGTCAGGAGTTCCGACTGGTAGCCGATGAGGCCGCGGGTCGGCGCCCAGAAGACGAGACGGACGCGGTTGCCGCCCGAAGGACGCAGCTCGGCCATTTCGGCCTTACGCTCGGACATCTTCTGCACGACGATGCCGGAATGTTCTTCATCGACGTCGATGACGACTTCTTCGATCGGCTCGAGCAGCTGGCCGCTCTCATCCTTATGCATAACGACGCGCGGACGCGACACGGCAAGCTCGAAGCCTTCGCGGCGCATGGTTTCGATGAGAACCGCGAGCTGCAATTCGCCACGGCCGGAAACGTAGAATGAATCCTTGCCTTCGGCTTCCTCGATCTTCAGCGCGACGTTGCCTTCGGCTTCCTTGAACAGACGGTCGCGGATGACGCGCGAGGTGACCTTGTCGCCTTCGGTGCCCGCATAGGGGCTGTCGTTGACGATGAAGGACATGGTGACGGTCGGCGGGTCGATCGGCTGCGCGATCAGCGGCTCGGAGACCTGCGGGTCGCAGAAGGTGTCGGCGACGGTGCCCTTGGAGAGGCCGGCAATAGCGACGATGTCACCTGCCTGCGCTTCTTCAATCGGCTGACGCTCGATACCGCGGAAGGCGAGGATCTTGGAGATACGGCCGGTTTCGATGAGGTTGCCGTCTGCACCAAGAACCTTGACGGCCTGGTTCGGCTTGATCGAGCCGGAATGGATACGGCCGGTGATGATGCGGCCGAGGAAGGGGTTGGCTTCCAGGATCGTGCCGATCATGCGGAACGGGCCTTCGCCGACGGTCGGCTCGGGAACATGCTTGACGACGAGGTCAAGAAGCGGGCCGAGACCTTCGTCCTTCGGACCCTCAGGCGAATAGTTCATCCAGCCGTTACGGCCCGAACCATAGAGGATCGGAAAATCGAGCTGCTCGTCGGTGGCGTCGAGATTGGCGAAGAGATCGAAGACTTCGTTGATGACTTCGTCAGCGCGGGCGTCCGGACGGTCGATCTTGTTGATCGCAACGATCGGGCGCAGGCCGACCTTCAGAGCCTTGCCGACGACGAACTTGGTCTGCGGCATCGGGCCTTCGGCAGCATCGACGAGAACGATCGCGCCATCCACCATCGAGAGAATGCGCTCGACTTCACCGCCGAAGTCGGCGTGGCCGGGGGTGTCGACGATGTTGATGCGCGTATCCTTCCAGACGACCGAGGTCGCCTTGGCAAGAATGGTGATGCCGCGTTCCTTTTCGAGATCGTTGGAATCCATGACGCGTTCGGCAACGCGCTGGTTCTCGCGGAACGAGCCGGACTGCTTCAGGAGCTCGTCGACGAGGGTGGTTTTCCCATGGTCAACGTGCGCGATGATCGCGATGTTGCGAAGTGCCATATGTCTTAATCTCTGAGGCTGGGGCGCGGTATAAAGCAAACACGCCAATTGCATTTGGCGCGCTCATACCCTTTTTTTCGCGATTGCGAAAGGGGGGAGGCAAGAAAGCAGCTTCAAGCCCGCCTTCACGCCCCACGAATATACCAACCTTGCGCGCGGAGATAGCGAAAGCCTCCCGTCAGCGGCGTCGCCAATATCAGATGCACGCCGTTGCCTTCTTCGGAATTTCTGCTGATCCGTCAGGCGGCGCGTTTCAGCAGCCAGGCATCATGAGCCACCAGGAAGGCCTTGAGGCGATCGGGATAGTCGTTCACCACCGCATCTCGAACGCTTTGCCGCAAAGCCAAGTCCTTGCGCCATGCCAAGACACGCGGCAGCCTGTCGAAGACGCCGGTCGGTGTTATGGTGTCGAACACATCAAAGTAACGGAAGATCGGCGCAAAGACTGCATCGACCAGGCTGAATGCCTCTCCGGCGAAAAAGGGGCCATCGCCCAATTGCGCTTCAACGCGAACAAACTTGTCGATCAACGCTTTGCGCTTGGTCTCGTAGGTTTCTTCATCCCTGGCGGTCTCGAATCCCCACAGGTCCGAGAGGATCGAAGAGCCGAACTCGATCCAGCCGCGATGCCGGGCACGGGTCAGCGGATCGGCCGGATGGAGCTTGGCGCCGGACTGAGTTTCCTCGAGATATTCGCAGATCACGGCACTCTCGAACAGGACCGCTTCCGCTCCGTCGTCCTGCCGCACGATCAAGAGCGGCACCTTGCCGAGCGGGGAAATGGTCAGAAACCAGTCGGGTTTTGCCGACAGATCGACATAGCGGAACTCGAATGGCGCGCCCTTTTCGGCAAGCGTGATGGCGGCTCGCTGGACGTAGGGGCAAAGGTGATGGCTGATGAGGGTCAGCATGGCGTCGGGCATGATCAGATCTCCTGGAGCCTTTGTTCAATATAGATGTAATTGCATATATATCCACGCTTGCCAGCATGGTCAATATAGATGTAATTGCATTCATGTCCGATTGTTCAGATGCCAAGACCCCACAGCCCTCGCCCGCCGTCACCCGCGCGTGGATAGGCCTCATGCGCACACAACAGATCGTCCTTGCTGCGATCGAGCAGGACTTGAAAGCGGCCGACCTGCCGCCGCTCGGTTGGTATGACGTGTTGCTGGAGCTGGTGCGGGCCACCGGCGGCAGGCTACGGCCCTACGAAATCGAGGAGCGGACGCTGCTTGCCCAGCATAACCTGTCCCGCCTGCTCGACCGGATGGAAAAGGCCGGCCTTGTCCGCCGCGAGGTATTTTCAGAGGATGGCCGGGGCCGTTGGGTGGTTATCAGTGAGGCGGGCAGCGCCATGCGGGACCGCATGTGGACCGTCTATGCCTCGGCCCTTCAACGTCACCTCGGCGACAAGCTCGATGATATTCAAGCCGATCAACTGACCGAGCTGTTGGCGCTGCTCTCGCGCAAATCCTGATCTGCGGTGTATGACCGATCCGAGCAGCCACTGCCGCAAAGATCAATCGCGGAAATTAAGCATCCGCGACCGACTTTGCGACATGCCGAAAGCAAGGATCAAGCCGCCAGCCCCTTCTTCTTCAGCATCGCATCCGGGCTCGGCAGCTTGCCGCGGAAAGCCTTGTAGGCGTCTTCCGGATCGATCGAGCCGCCGACGGAGTAGATATTGCCTTTCAGTCGTGTCGCCATGTCCGGGTTGAAGGCGTCGCCGGTTTCCTCGAAGGCGGCGAAAGCATCGGCGTCGAGCACTTCCGACCACATGTAGGAATAATAACCGGCCGAATAGCCGTCGCCGGAGAAGACATGCTGGAAATGCGGCGTCGCATGGCGCATGACGATCGATTTCGGCATGCCGATCTCATGAAGCACTTCCCCCTGCACCGCCATCGGATCTTCGACAGCGCCGCGGGTATGGAAGGCCATGTCGACCAGCGCCGAGGAGGTAAACTCGACTGTGTTGAAGCCGGCATTGAAGGTGCGCGCCGCCAGCACCTTGTCGAGCAACGCCTGCGGGATCGGCGCACCGGTCTCGTAGTGAACGGCATATTGCTTGAGGATGGCGGGCACCGTCAGCCAATGCTCGTAAAGCTGCGACGGCAGCTCGACGAAATCGCGGGAAACGCCGGTGCCCGAAACGGAGGGATAGGTGACGTTCGAGAGCATGCCATGCAGCGCATGGCCGAACTCGTGGAAGAGCGTACGGGCATCATCGAGCGACAGCAGAGCCGGCCGGCCTTCCGCCGGCTTGGCGAAGTTGCAGACATTATAGATGATCGGCAGCTCGCCGATTTCGCCATTCTTCAGCGGCAGCTTGTGCTGCGACTGGAACGAGCTCATCCAGGCGCCGGAACGCTTCGAGCTGCGGGCGAAATAATCGCCGAGGAACAAGGCGACCAGCTTGTCGAAACGGTCGCGGATCTCGAAGACGCGCACATCGGGATGATAGGCGGGAATGCCCTTCCGCTCGATGGCCTTGATGCCGAAGAGGCGGCCGGCGACATCGAAGCAGGCGGCGATGATCTTTTCGAGCTGCAGATAGGGCTTCAGCTCGGTTTCGGAGAAATCGAATTTCCGCGTCCTGATCTTCTCGGCATAGTGCCGCCAATCCCAGGGCATGACCTCGTGATTGCGGCCTTCTTCGGCGATGAGCGCCGCAATATCCTTTTCTTCGTCTGCTGCGCGAGCTGCCGCCTTCGCCCACACGGTCATCAGGAGATCGTTCACGGCTACCGGCGTCTTCGCCATGGTGTTGTCGAGCTTGAGCTCGGCGAAGTTGGCATAGCCGAGCAGCTTTGCCTTTTCCGCCCGCAGCGCCAGCGTTTCGCGGATGATCTCGCGGTTGTCGGTCTTGCCGCCATTGGCACCGCGCGCCACCCAGGCGTTGAAGGCCTGCTCGCGCAGATCGCGGCGTTCGGAAGACGTCAGGAAGGGCTCGATGATCGAGCGCGACAGCGTGACGGCATATTTGCCCTCTTCGCCGCGTTCGCGCGCCGCTGCGGCCATCGCCTCGCGCAGATAGTCGGGAAGGCCGGCAAGATCCGCTTCTTCCGACAGAAGCAGCACCCAGCTCTTCTCATCCGCCAGCACATTCTGGCCGAATTGCGCGCCGAGGCCGGCAAGCTTTTCGTTGATCGCCGAAAGCTGCTCCTGCTCCGCCTTCGGCAGCTTGGCGCCCGACTTGACGAAGCCCTTCCAGTGCCGTTCCAGCACCCGCGTTTGCTCCAGCGTCAGCCCGAGGGTTTCGCGGCCTTCCCAGAGCGCGTCGAGGCGGGCAAACAGTGCCGCATTCGTGCCGATCTTCGAATAATGCCGCGACATCTTCGGCGCGATCTCGCGCTCCAGCGCCTGGATCGTCTCGTTCGTGTGCGCGCCGGCCTTGTTCCAGAAGAGCGCGGAGATGCGCGAGAGTTCATCGCCGGCGATTTCGAGCGCGGTCACGGTATTGGCGAAGGTCGGTGCCTCGCTGTTGCCGGCGATCGCATCGATCTCAGCCTCATGCGAGGCAAGCGCGGCGTCGAAGGCAGGTGCAAAATCCTTATCCTTCACTGCATCGAAACGCGGCAGCCCCTGATGTCCGGTCCATTCGGTGAGCGCAGGATTGACGGCGGTTTGGGAAGACATGCGAGGCATCCTTTCGACAGACATCTGACCGAAGCACGATATAAGGCTAGCCTCGCCGAATTGGTATGGCGAGGGGCGAACAAATTGATGCGGCGAGGTCAGGCCTTGCGCCAGCCAAGCAGGCCGGGCGTGGCGTGCCAAAGCGCCTGCGCCGCAAAACCCATGAAAAGCACGCCGGAACAGCGCACGATCAGCCGTTCGTGCGCACGATAGAAACGCCGCACCGCGCCGGCTCCAATGATGCTGATGAGAATAAGGTCGGCGGTTATGAAGCCGGCAAAAGAGACCACAAGCAACAACGGCAGAGCGCTGAAGGTCAACGCACCGGCGGAGCCCGCAACAAGGGCCGTGAATGTCGCCAGCGCAACAGGATATCCCTTGGGATTGGTAACGCCGAAAATCAGGCCGCGGCGGAAGGGACGGTCGACATTGACGAGCGCCTTGCCGTCACCCTTCGGCTTGGCGGTCACGGCACTCCAGCCGATCCAGGCGAGATAAAAGCCGCACAGCAAACCGAGCAGATCGAAGACGAAGGTGCCGATGGTCTTAGCGCCGACGATGGCGACCAAGGCCAGCGTCGACCAGACGAGATCGCCGAACAAATGGCCGCTGACGAAGAATGCACCCGCCTTGCGGCCCTGGCCGGCACCTATGCCGAGCAAAGCCAGAAAGGCAGGGCCGGGAATGAGCACGTAGAAAAGCGCGGCGAGGAAGGCGCCGACAACGAGCGATTGCGTCATGATGAGTGATCCCGCTGGTGATCGCGCGAGAGTAGCAATCTGTGGAACCCGGTCAAGCAGCTGGCCGTTTTAAGTTCCAGGAGGCCGTTGTGTTCGTGGGATGAAATCAATAAGAACGTAGTGGGGCCCCAAAAATCAAAGAGCGTAGGTAGGGAAGCGCTTATGAACAGCAGGATTAATACGGACTCACTCGCTTTTCTTGTAAGCGATTGCGCCCGACTGATCAGGGCGGCCTTCGAGCGACGCATTCTTGTCGCCGGGCTCGGGCTGACGGCGGGTGAAGCACGAACGCTGATGCAGGTTGCCGCCATCAATGGCAGTCGCCAGCTCGACATCGCCTCCCGCATGGGGTTGGAGCCGATGACGGTCAGCGCCTTTCTGGACAAGTTGCAGGCACGTGGCCTGATCGAACGCCAGCCCGATCCGCTCGACCGCCGCGCCAAGCGGATCGTGCTTTCGGAAGCTGCCGACGCGAAGCTCAGGCAAATCGACCGTGAGGTCTGCGAAGTCGAACGCAATGCGACACAGGGTTTCGACGAAGGTCTTCAAGTGCAACTGCATGATGCGCTCTGCACTTTTCGCAGCAATCTTCAGAAGGCCGAAGCCCCTGCAGAAGTCGAACGGGAATTGAGGCCGGTGGATTAATTCCAGGCCGCCATCCTCGAAAAAGCAAGCCCGCCTCCGGCGATCGGAAGCGGGCTTTCTGCATGTCGTGAATTACTTCGACAGGTTGCGCTTGGCGAGCGTGCGCAGGCGCAGCGCGTTCAGCTTGATGAAGCCGGCCGCATCCTTCTGGTCGTAGGCGCCCTGGTCGTCTTCGAACGTGACGAGCTTGTCGGAATAGAGCGACTTAGGGCTTTCGCGGCCGATGACCATGACATTGCCCTTGTAAAGCTTCAGCGTCACTTCGCCTTCAACATGCTCCTGGCTCTTGTCGATGAGCGCCTGCAGCATTTCGCGTTCCGGCGAGAACCAGAAGCCGTAATAGATCAGCTCGGCATAGCGCGGCATCAGCTCGTCCTTGAGGTGCGCGGCACCGCGGTCGAGCGTGATGGATTCGATGGCGCGATGGGCGGCGAGCAGGATCGTGCCGCCGGGGGTCTCGTAGACGCCGCGCGACTTCATGCCGACGAAACGGTTCTCGACGAGATCGAGGCGGCCGATGCCGTTGTCGCGACCATAATCGTTGAGCTTGGCAAGCAGTGTCGCCGGGCTCAGACGCTCGCCGTTGATCGAAACGGCATCGCCCTTTTCGAAACCGATCTTGATGATGGTGGCCTTGTCCGGAGCGGCTTCCGGAGAAATCGTGCGCATGTGCACGTATTCTGGCGCTTCCTGGGCCGGGTTTTCCAGAACCTTGCCTTCGGAGGACGAGTGCAAGAGGTTGGCGTCGACGGAGAACGGCGCCTCGCCCTTCTTGTCCTTGGCAACCGGGATCTGGTGCTTCTCGGCGAATTCGAGCAGGTCGGTACGGCTCTTGAACGACCAGTCGCGCCAGGGGGCGATGATCTTGATGTCCGGATTCAGCGCATAGGCCGACAATTCGAAGCGAACCTGGTCGTTGCCCTTGCCGGTCGCGCCATGCGCGATGGCATCGGCGCCCGTCTTCTTGGCGATCTCGATCAAATGTTTGGAAATCAGCGGACGGGCGATCGAGGTACCGAGCAGATAGACGCCTTCATAGACGGCATTGGCACGGAACATCGGGAAGACGAAATCGCGCACGAATTCTTCGCGCACGTCCTCGATATAGATTTCCTTGATGCCGAGCAGCTCGGCCTTCTTGCGCGCCGGCTCCAGCTCTTCGCCCTGGCCGAGATCGGCGGTGAAGGTGACGACTTCGGCGCCAAGCTCCGTCTGCAGCCATTTCAGGATAATCGAGGTGTCGAGACCGCCGGAATAGGCGAGAACGACTTTCTTCACGTCTTTATGTGATGCCATGATGAGTTCCGTTTCGAGGCGGACCAGGGGAAAGGCCCGCAAAGCTGTATCGCGGAACTTTTAGCGAGATTATCGTGCGGCGCAAGGGGAAGCACAAACGGGACGCTTCGAAGGATGGGGTCAGAGATGGCTACCAATATTCATCCGCCGATGCAGGATGCGGATGATCGCAACTGTTTGAGCATCGTCTTTATAAACGATGAAATGAGAGCCGGAGGCCAACGCAAGATAACCAGGCTTGATGCCGTTTATTGCACGACCGCGAGCGGTTCCGGCTATCAACGCATCACAATGATCGCGAATGGCAAAAATATAACCTTCCGCTTGCTCGCTGCTCCACTTTTCCTCGGTGTAATCGTAGATTTGATCGATATCGAGCGTGGCCTTAGGGGAAAAGATCAATCTTTTCATCAACGGCTACGCAGCATTCGCTTCTTTTCGATGAAACTCTCGAAATCAAACTCATGCGGCGCCCCTGAGGCTTCACCCTCGGCGATCGCGGCAGCAATCGCTTCTCTTTCCGCCCGGCTGCGCAGCAATTTCAGCGCAGCGTCGATGACCTCGCTCGGCGAAGCGTAGTTGCCGTGACTGATCTGTTCGCCGATGAACGCATCCATCTGCTCGTCGATTTCTACGGACACATGCTTTGTCACGCGCGGGGCCTCCGACTGGTTTGACTTGGCTCCCGAAAGTACCATATTCGGCGGCGACCGAACAATGCCTGAGGAGGGCGCCGCTCGTGACCGATATTCAAGACATTTTCAAGAAATCCAATGTTGCCGTCATCACCGGAGGCGCATCCGGCATTGGCTTCGCCGCAGCGAAATACTTCGCCTCGCTCGGCATGAGCGTCGTCATTGCCGATCTCGGCGGTGACAGGCTGGCCGAAGCGAGCGCGGAACTCAAGACGATCGCAGGCGAAGAGCATGTCATGGCCATCGAAACCGATGTCGCCAGTAAAGACGCGCTGGAAGCTCTGGAACGCGCCGTCCTGCAACGTTTCGGCCGCGTGCATGTGCTGATGAACAATGCCGGCATCGGTCCGGAAACCTCGATCTTCAGCGCCCAGGCGGGCTGGGATGCGATCCTCGGCGTCAACCTGCTTGGCGTCATCAACGGCACACGCGCCTTCGGGCCGGGCATGATCGCCCATGGCGAACCGGGTGTCATCATCAATACCGGCTCGAAGCAGGGCATCACCACCCCTCCCGGCAACCCCGCCTACAATGTCTCGAAGGCCGGCGTAAAGGTCTTCACCGAAGCGCTGCAGCATGAGCTACGCAATACAGAAGGCGCGAAGATTTCGGCCCACCTCCTCATCCCCGGCTTCGTCTTCACTGGCCTGACCAAGGGCGAGCGCAAGGAAAAGCCCGCCGGCGCCTGGACGCCGGAGCAGACGGTCGACTTCATGGTCGAAAGCCTGAAGCGTGGCGATTTCTACATTCTTTGCCCCGACAATGATGTGGCCCGGCCGGTCGACGAGCGCCGCATGCTCTGGGCTGCCGGCGATATCGTCGAGAACCGGCCGCCGCTATCGCGCTGGCACCCGGACTATGCCGATCAATTCAAGGCTTTCCTTGAAAAGAAGGATTGATTTGCAATCAGCCGAAAGCCGGATAAGACAACGCCAAGCACTATTATCCGGCTTTCGGAGCAACTTTCATGGATTTCATACCCAGCCTGCCGACCCTTCTGGCCTTCTCGGCAGCGAGCCTGTTGCTGGCGATGACGCCTGGTCCCGACATGACGCTATCGATCAGTCGCGCGCTCGCGCAAGGCAAGAAGGCGGCGCTCTTTGTGGTGCTCGGCACTACCCTCGGCGTCGTCGTCCATACCTGCCTGGTGGCCTTCGGCATTTCTGCGCTGATTACAGCCTCACCCGTTGCCTTCACCGTACTGAAGACCGGCGGCGCTGCCTATCTGCTGTGGCTGGCGATCCAGGCGATCCGCTTCGGTTCCAGCCTGTCGGTCAAGAAGGTCGATGCTGTCGGCGGAACACCCTTCGCCAACATCTCGAACGGCTTCTGGGTAAACCTGCTGAACCCGAAGGTAATCATCTTCTTCATGACCTTCTTGCCGCAGTTCGTTACATCAGGCGATCCCGCCGTCACGCACAAGCTGCTCTTCCTCGGCTTCTTCTTCATCGTCATCGGCATGCCGGTGAACATGCTCGTCGTGCTGGCTGCAGACGGTCTTTCGTCCTGGCTGCAAAGGAACCGTGGCGTGATGCGTGGCCTGGATTACACCTTTGCCAGCGTGTTCTCGATTTTCGCGGTGAAAATCTTCTTCACTCAGGCTCGCTGATGATGGGGCATCGCCCGGCAAATCGACCGGCGATCCACCAATAGACAGTGGCACTGCCGGCCCCTAAGAAGGCGAAGCAGACGGCGATGGTGATGAGATTGAGGGTCTGCGGCCGTTCGACGCCGCCCGAGATCAGGATGGATGCGACCGCCGAAAGGGTCGCGCCGAAAATTGCATAGCCGTACCATCGGCGCATGGCGCGCCATTCCAAAATCGGAATGACCACCAGGGACGGCAGGATGCTGACGATCATCGCAACCTTCGTCAGCGCAATGGTCAGAACGAAAAGCTCGGGCGCCGCGGTTTCCGGAACCGTCCAGGCGGCAACGCAGGCAAGCACGAAGCCCATCAGAGCGCAGGCAGCGAGATAGCCCCACAGGAGGCGTATCGGCTTGCGCAGTCCAAGGAGCATCGATCTCAGTCCTCGCCGTGATTGGCGATCATCATGGCTTCGAATGCCAACCGCTCCGTCTTGCGCATGCGCTCGGATTCCGACTTCAGCTGACCGCAGGCAGCGAGAATGTCGCGGCCGCGCGGCGTGCGGATCGGCGAGGCATAACCGGCCGAATTGATGAAATCAGCGAACTTCTCGATCTGCTCCCAGTCGGAACACTGGTAGTTCGTGCCCGGCCAGGGATTGAAGGGGATCAGGTTGATCTTGGCTGGAATGCCCTTCAGAAGCTGGATCAGCCCCTTTGCATCCTCGAGGCTGTCGTTGACGCCCTTCAGCATCACATATTCGAAGGTGATGCGGCGCGCATTCGACAGGCCCGGATAGGCGCGGCAGGCGTCCATCAGCTCCTTCAGCGGATACTTCTTGTTGATCGGCACCAGCATGTCGCGCAGATCGTCGCGCACCGCATGCAGCGAGATCGCCAGCATGACGCCGATCTCATCGCCGGTGCGGTAGATTTCCGGCACGACGCCCGAGGTCGAAAGGGTGATCCGGCGCTTGGAAAGCGAAAGGCCGTCACCGTCCGAGGCAATCAGCAACGCCGTCTTGACGCTCTCGAAATTGTAGAGCGGCTCGCCCATGCCCATCATGACGATATTGCTGACCTTGCGTCCCTCGGCCGGCATGATCGTGCCCTGCGGCGCTTCGCGATCCGGGAAATCGCCGAGCCGGTCACGCGCCAGAAGCAGCTGCGACAGGATCTCTTCCGCCGTCAGGTTGCGCACCAGGCGCTGCGTGCCGGTGTGACAGAAAGAACAGGTGAGCGAACAGCCGACCTGGCTCGAAATGCAGAGCGTGCCGCGCCCCTCTTCCGGAATATAGACGCTCTCGACCTCGACAGGCCGGCCGGCGCCGCGCGGCGGAAAGCGCAGCAGCCATTTGCGGGTGCCGTCATTGGAGACCTGCTCCTCGACGATTTCGGGGCGCGCGATGGTGAAATGCGTCTTCAGCATTTCGCGCATGTCTTTTGAGACATTCGCCATGGCGTCGAAATCGGAAACGCCGCGCACGTAGATCCAGTTCCAGAGCTGGCTGACGCGCATCTTGATCTGCTTGTCGGCGACGCCCTTTTCCTTCAGCGCTGCGCCCATCTCTTCGCGCGTGAGGCCGATCAGCGACGGCTTCGGCGATAATTCCACAGGCTGCGACACGGGCATCGGCTTGAGCCGGGAGGGGGTTATGACATCGGTGGCGGACATAGGATCATTCCAACGGTTCACATCGGCGATGCCGCAAAAGCTGACGAAAGCTGCGGATGCGGGCAAGGCACGGAAATCTGAAGATTCATGCGGTGGCGGGGCAAGCTATCTGCCGCACACCTATCGTTGGCGCGGCCTTTAGCATTAATTTCCGCTCGCGTCATCCCTTTCCCTCAAAAGCAAAGATTGGCCTTCAAAAACGAAAGGCCGGTCGATTGGACCGGCCTTGCTCATTGCGGTCGCGGCAACGGGAAGATCACATTTGCGTGATCCTTCGGCCCTCGATCTTATTTGCAGTTTTCGATCTGCTTCAGCGCAGCCGTCACACCCTTCAAAGAATAGGTGTAGGAGGTGGCAGTGCCCTTCTTCGACGTCGCCGAAACCTTCAGCGAGTGGCCGGATTTCAGCGCGGCGACCAGTGCCGGCTCCTGCGCGGCATTCTCGACCCAGGCGGCCTTGTCCTTGGTGAACATCACGAAGGTCTTGTTGTCGATGATGACGTTGACCTTGGAGTTGTCCTTGAGGGGATAGCCCATCATCGCCTGCGGCTCATAGGAGATGTTCTGGCCAGGACGCTGGGACACGATGAAGAAATTGTCGCCATGGTCGATACCCGTCGGCGGTGCCTTGGCCGTCGGTACGGAAAGAACGTAACATACCTTGCCGCCGGCGGACTGGTAGGAATAGGCACCCCAGGCGTCGAACTGCTGAATGCGCGTCGGAGCCGCCGGCGCTGCTGGCGCCGCTGCCTGCGTCTGCTTCTTGGTCTGCGCGGACGCTATGCCGGTTCCGGCCAGAACGAGCGAGAGGGCGATTGCGAAGCTTTTTACAAACATGGTTTCCTGCCGATTTCTTGCGGTCCAGAGCTCATGGCGATTCGTTTGACGCACGCCGATGCTCGTGAGCTGCCTTATTTTGACTTTATTCAGGTTACCAAACCGTCAACGGAGCGCCGCCCGCCACTGGCACCGTGTCATTTCAACCCAGGTATCGCACGAAGCTTGAAAGGCACAAGAAGGAATTGGAAAACCCGGATGGTGGAGTACCACCCAACGGATTCGATTTAAGACATAAAGATTCAGGCAAGAATTTGACCTCGCTAAAATCAGGGGGGCCTCATAAAGCTCTGGAAAGCTGAGAGGATTCCGATCGGCCATACAAAGCGGCCATCAGGCCGTCTTCATCGCCTCGGGCTCGCTCTCCAGAGCCCGGTCGGCGGCATCATAGTGTTCCTGGCGGATATGGCCTCTGATCATGCTGAAGGCGAGCGTCAGCACCGCGACGTCGTCCGAATAGCCGATGACGGCAAAGAAATCGGGGATGATATCGATGGGCATGACGAAATAGCCGAGTGCGGCCAGCAATATGCCGCGAACGCGGGTTGGCGTTTGAGGGTCGAGCGCACAATAGAAGGCGGCCACGACGTCGCGGGAGAACGGGATATGGCGAGCCGCCTTCCGCAAGGTCGGCCAGAATTTTCTGCGCACCGATTTCTCCTGCTCTTTTTGGGTCTCTTCGTCACCAGGCATCAGGATTTCCCCATACTTGATGTCATCCATTCCATTCACCTCAATCGAGGCCCGTCGCCCGAGCCGGGTAAACATATGGTGATCGCCTGGCGCGATTCAATCGATCCGGCGCGCGGCCGCCTTCTCCATCGCCTTCGCCAGCTTGACGTCATGGTCGGTCAAGCCGCCGACATCGTGGGTCGTCAATTTCACCTCGACGCGAGAATAGACGTTGAACCACTCCGGATGATGGTTGAATTTTTCCGCGGCAAGGGCAGCTTCCGTCATAAAGCCAAAAGCCTCGACGAAGTTGCCGAACTTGAAGGTCTTCGAAATCGAAAGCCCGTCGGCCGCAAGCGCCCAGCCTCCGAGCTCCGCAAGATTTTCATTGATTGCCGCGCGGTCCAGCTTCTCGTATTTCATGGCAGGTCACTCCTCTCTAGGACGGCTCAACTCTTCACGGAATCTCCGAACCGCTCTACTTTGTTATTTCCTCGCAATTCCGGACGGAAAAACGCTCCGCACTTTTCCTGGAATTGCTCTCTAGCGGTGAAACGATAGCATGGATCGCCACAGGATACTTTTCGTCTGCGCCGGCAATATCTGCCGATCGCCCCTCGCCGAAGGCATATTCAGGCATCTGGCTGATGACGCCGGCCGCGCCGGTGAATTCGAGATCGATTCGGCCGGCACCGGCGGCTGGCACCAGGGAGAGCGCCCGGATCGCCGCTCGATTGCGGTTGCGGCAGCCCATGGCATCGATATTTCAGCCCAGCGCGCCCGCCGCATCGAACCATCAGATTTCAGCCGGTTCGATCTGATCCTGGCGATGGATCAAGACAATTTGAAGAACTTGCGCAAGACAGCACCCGCAGACGCCCTCGGCAAGCTGCATCTCTTCAATGCCCTGGCGCTTGGCAGCAACAAGGATATTCCCGATCCCTATTACGGCAACCGCGAAGATTTCGAGGCTGTCTACACCATGCTCTTGGCTGGCTGCAGCGCATTGCTGCCCAAGGCCGGCAAGCTGCTGCGCGGCTCGTGAAGCGGGAAGATCTCTTCGGTGAGATAGGGACCGCCGCCAACCGATTCGCGCGACGAAAGAAGCACGAAGCGTCCGACCGTGAAGGGCTGGGTATAGAAATTGCCGCGGCCGGAGAGATAGTGCACGACATCGTCGACCCGCGAGGACTTCAGCCTGGCGAGCGTGACATGCGGCGTGAATTTACGGGGGTCAGGCTGCAGGCCGATACGCTGGCAGATGCGTTCGATCTCGCCCTGAAGGGCGAACATGTCAGGCGTCTGCGAGACCCCGGCCCAAACCGAATGCGGTTTCTTGGAGCCAAAGGAACCGATGCCCTCCAGCCGAAGCTGGAATTCAGGTCGATCTATCCGGTCCAGCCGGTCGACGATCTCATCCGCCGTGCGGCCATCGACATCGCCGATGAAGCGCAAAGTGATGTGATAATTTTCAACGTCGATCCACCTGGCTCCCGGGAGACCACCGCGCAACAATGACAGGCTCATGGCCGCATTGCGCGGAATTTCGAGGGCGGTAAAAAGTCTCGGCATGACGAGCACTCCCCGAATCTCTTGCAGGTATAGGTAGGGAATCACGCATTTGCAGTCGGTGCAAGCATCTATTTCGCACCTGCGTCAATCATCCCTACAAAACTCATAACAGCCGGCAACATATGCTCGACCATCACATCGACCCCTTTAGGGTTCGGATGCATCCCATCGGACAGCTGCAAATCCGCGTGCGTTGCCACGCCATCGAGGAAGAACGGATAGAGCGCGAGCTGGTATTTGTCGGCCAGCCGCTTGTAGATCGGGTTGAATTTATCGGCGTAGTCGCCCCCCATGTTCGGCGGCGCCAGCATGCCGACGAGAAGGATCGGGATCTTTCTGTCCTTCAACCGTTCGATCATCGTCTCGAGGTTCTTTTCCGTCTGCTCCGGCGGAATGCCGCGCAGCGCGTCGTTGGCGCCGAGTTCGAGGATGACACCATCCGTTCCGTCGGGCACCGACCAGTCGATACGCGAGAGCCCGCCCGATGTCGTATCGCCGGAAACGCCGGCATCGGCAACGGCAATATCGAGCCCCTTGGCCTTCAGCGCCGCCTCGAGCTTGGCGGGAAATCCGTCGCCGGGCGGCAGCTGATAGCCCGCCATCAAGCTGTCGCCGAAACCAACGAGCTGGATGGTCCGTGCATCGGCGCCATGAACCGCGCCAAACAAAAGACTGAAAGTGATGACAGCGAATTGAAGCGCAGCAACTTTAAAACCCATGATCCATTCCCTAAATTCGCTGCTCGGGCCAGTCGCGCCCGCCACTATCTCTGATGTTCTCTGATATATAGGGCGTTCGCATTGGCAAAAACCATCATCGAGCTGAAGAAGGCGGATTTGACGCTCGGCAACGCCGCCGCATCCGTCCATGTGCTGAAGGGCATCGATCTCACGATCATGGAAGGCGAGGCCGTCGGCATCGTCGGCCCCTCCGGTTCCGGCAAGTCGACCTTGCTCATGGTGCTGGCCGGCCTCGAAAAGCTCGACAGCGGCGAACTTGTGATCCGCGACACGCCCTTGCATAGCCTCAGCGAAGATCGCATCGCCGATTTCCGCGGCCGCAATATCGGCATCGTCTTCCAGTCCTTCCACCTGATTGCCAACATGACGGCGCTCGAAAATGTCGCGGTGCCGCTGGAGCTTGCCAACAACAGAGATGCCTTCGATATCGCGCGGCGAGAGCTGGAAGCGGTGGGACTGGGCGAGCGGCTCAATCACTATCCCGGCCAGCTTTCCGGCGGCGAGCAGCAGCGCGTGGCAATCGCCCGCGCGCTGGCGCCTTCGCCCGCCGTCCTGATCGCCGACGAACCGACAGGCAATCTCGACACCGATACCGGCCGGCAGATCGCCGACCTGCTCTTCGCCCAGCAGGTCGAACGTGGCACGACCATGCTGCTCGTCACCCATGACCCAGCGCTGGCCGCCCGCTGCTCGCGCCAGATCCGCGTCCGCTCCGGCGAAATCGAGAACGACAGCGCCCTCACCCGCGCCAGCCAGGCGGCGATGGCATGAGCGTGGCGGGATTGCGCCTGCCGCTCGCCTTCCGTTTAGCCATGCGCGAACTGCGCGGCGGCCTTGGCGGCTTCTACATCTTCCTCGCCTGCATTGCGCTTGGCACCGGCGCCATCGCCGCCGTCAATTCCGTTTCCCGTTCGATCACCGACGCGATCTCGACGCAGGGGCAATCCCTGCTGGCCGGGGACGTGCGCTTCGAGCTGCGCAATCGCGAGGCGACATCAGAGGAATTGGCCTATCTCCAGGGCCTCGGCAAGCTCTCGCGCTCCACCAACCTGCGCTCCATGTCCCGTCTGCCCGATGGCTCCGATCAGGCCCTGGTCGAGGTCAAGGCGGTGGATGACGCCTATCCGCTCTACGGCAGCTTCCAGGCCGATCCCAATCAGCCGCTGTCGACGCTGCTGGCCACCAAGGATGGAACCTATGGCGCGGTCGTGGCGCCGTTGCTGCTTGAGCGCCTGAACCTCAAGGTTGGCGGCGATCTGCTGCTGGGTAACGCCAAGCTCCGCATCACCGGCACCATCACAAATGAACCGGATGCCGTCTCCGAAGGCTTCGGCTTCGCCCCTCGCCTGCTCACAAGCCGCGATGCGCTCACCGCCGCCGGCCTGATTACGACGGGCAGCCTCGTCGAGCAGGCCTATCGCATTCGCATGGACGATCCAGCCGCCGGCCTGCGCAACATCGGCGATCGTGCCAATAGCGCCTTCCCGCAGGCGGGATGGTCGATCCGCACCAGCAGCCGCGCGGCGCCCGAGCTTGCCGACAACGTCACCCGCTTCTCGCAGTTCCTGACGCTGGTGGGATTGGCGGCGCTCATCGTCGGCGGCGTCGGCGTTGCCAATGCCGTGCGCGCCTTTCTCGATTCCAAGCGCACCACCATCGCCACCTTCAAGTGCCTGGGGGCGCCCGCCTTCGTCGTCGTACTGATCTATCTCATCCAGATCGCCCTCATCGCGCTCGCCGGTATCGTGGTCGGTCTTGTGCTCGGTGCGATCGCGCCGATGATCGCATCGCAATTCATGGCCGAATTCCTGCCGATTTCGACCGCGCCGACGCTCTATCCCGGAGCCTTGACGCTGGCCGCCCTCTTCGGCCTGCTGACGACGCTTGCCTTTGCCATTCCGCCGCTCGGCCATGCCCGCGAAGTGCCGGCAACCGCGCTGTTCCGTGAACAGGGCTTCGAAGCGCGCCGCCTACCCGGCTGGCCCTATCTGCTCGCCGCCGGCCTATTGATGGTGGCCCTGGCAGCCCTAGCGATTGTCACCGCCTACGACCGCTTTATCGCAGTCGTCTTCGTCGTCTCGATTGCGGGAGCTTTCGTCGTACTGCGCCTGGTGGCCGCCCTGCTCTCCTGGCTTGCCCGCCGCAGCCCGCGCATGCGCTCCCCCGCCCTGCGCCTGGCGATCGGCAACATCCACCGGCCGGGCGCGCTCACCTCTTCCGTCGTGCTCTCGCTCGGCCTCGGCCTGGCGTTGCTGGTCACCCTGACGCTGATCGACGGCAATATGCGCCGCGAGCTGATGGGCCGTATGAGCGAACAGGCACCCAACTTCTTCTTCGTCGACATTCAGGGACCGGAGCTCGAAGGCTTTCGCAAGATCGTGCTCGACATCGACCCCAAGGGCAAGCTCGTCGAGGCGCCGATGCTCCGCGGCCGGATCGTCGCCTTCAATGGCGAGGATGTCACCAAGATGAAGGTGCCAGCCGCAGGTCAATGGGTCCTGCGCGGCGACCGCGGCATCACCTATGCCGATACAGTGCCGGAAAACGCCTCGGTCACGGAAGGCAAATGGTGGGACAAGGATTATAGCGGCGAACCGCTGGTCTCCTTTTCCGAAGAGGAAGGCAAGGCGCTCGGCCTGAAACTCGGCGACAAGGTCACCGTCAACGTGCTTGGCCGTAACGTCACCGCCAAGATCGCCAGCTTCCGTAAGGTGCAATGGCAGTCGCTGTCGATCAATTTCGTGATGATCTTCTCGCCCAACACCTTCAAGGGCGCACCGCACGCCTGGCTCGCCACTCTGACGGATACCTCCGCCACATCGGAGCAGGAAGCGGCGATCCTGAGGAAAGTCACCAATACCTATCCGACCATAACAAGCGTCCGCGTTAAGGATGCACTCGATGTCGTCAACACGCTGGTCGGACAGCTGGCAACGGCCATCCGCTCCGCCGCTTCAGTGGCGTTGATTGCATCCGTACTGGTGCTGGCGGGGGCACTCGCCGCCGGCAACCGTGCCCGCACGCATGATGCCGTCATCCTCAAGACGCTCGGTGCGACGCGTGCAACATTGATCCGCGCCTTCAGCTACGAATATCTGATCCTGGGCGCCGCTACCGCCATCTTCGCGCTCATCGCCGGCTCCGCCTCCGCCTGGTATATCGTCAGCCGCATCATGCGCCTGCCGTCGGCCTTCCTGCCCGACGTCGCCTTCTCCACGCTGATTATCGCCCTGATTTTGACGGTCGGTATCGGCCTGATCGGTACTTGGCGGATTCTCGGGCAGAAAGCAGCGCCCGTTCTGCGCGAACTCTGATTCGTCTTTGCGCATTAACCGAACACGATGAATCGGCACGATATTACGCCGATTTAACATGGGGCCGACCGCTTGACCCTTGTCTATGAGGCCCGAAAGCCTCATATTCTGTGCAGGCATGCTGAGCTCCGCAGCGGCGCCTGGGCCTAGAAAGACCCGACACCGTAATCACATCGGAGCTTGAAAGAGGAAAACATGGCTGACTTTCGCAATTACCAAAACCGGGCGCAGAGCGGCGCGCAATCCGGTGCGATGATAGACGAAGGCCTTCGAGCCTACATGCTCAAGGTCTATAACCTGATGGCGCTGGGTCTGGCGATCACGGGTGTTGCCGCCTATCTCTCCTTCTCGCTCGCTTTCGCAAACGGACAGATCACGGCCTTCGGCCAGGCGATCTATCTGAGCCCGCTGAAGTGGGTGGTCATTCTCGCCCCGCTCGCAATGGTCTTCTTCCTGAGCTTCAGGATTAACCGCATGAGCGTGGCCGCCGCGACGACGACCTTCTGGGTCTACGCCGCGCTGGTGGGCCTGTCGCTGTCGTCGATCTTCATCATCTACACTGGCCAGAGCGTCGTGCAGACCTTCTTCGTGACCGCCGCCTCCTTCGGCGCGCTGTCGCTCTACGGCTACACGACGAAGCGTGACCTGTCGGCGATGGGTTCATTCCTGATGATGGGTCTCTTCGGCCTGATTATCGCGACGCTCGTCAACATCTTCCTGGCTTCGTCCGCCCTGCAGTTCGCCATCTCCGTGATCGGCGTCCTGATCTTCGCAGGCCTTACCGCCTACGACACGCAGCGGATCAAGGAAATGTACTACACCGCCGACGATGCGACCGTGGCCGGCCGCAAGGCGATCATGGGTGCCCTGTCGCTCTACCTCGACTTCATCAACCTGTTCATGTTCCTGCTGCAATTCATGGGCAACCGCCGTTAATCGCACGGCATGAATGAGATACGAAAAGGCGGCTTCGGCCGCCTTTTTTATTTGCTTGGGCACACGCCCTGCGATTTGATAGTTGCCGTCACAAATTCGCAGATCAGGCAATAGAAGCAATGTCCGTCAGCCTTCGCAGTGCAACCTCAGACGACCTTTCCCACATCACGGCAATCTATCGCGACTCCGTCCTGAACGGCACGGCGAGCTATGAGATCACGCCACCGAGTGAGGAAGAGATGGCGGCGCGCTTCCAGGCGATCTGCGACAAGGGCTACCCTTATCTCGTTGCGGAAGACGAGGCCCGCACCTTTCTCGGCTACGCCTATGCTTCCTCGTTCCGCACGCGGCCTGCCTATCGCTGGATGGTGGAGGACTCGATCTATCTGGCGCCGGAGGCCCGCGGTCGCGGCATCGGCAGGCTGCTGCTCGATGCGCTCGTCGAAAGCTGCCAAACGCTCGGCTTCCGCCAGATGATCGCCGTCATCGGCGGCGCCCATCCCGCCTCCGTCGCCGTGCATCGCGCCGCTGGCTTTACCGAAGCGGGGCTCTTGAAGGGCACCGGCTACAAGCATGGGCGCTGGCTGGATACGATGCTGATGCAGAAGGCGCTTGGGGACGGTGATCAGAACGATCCGGATCTGTCGGTCTATCCGGGGACGCTTTTTGGGGAGTAGATCTGCGCCCCTATTGAGCCTCTGATACCCCCTCTGCCGCTGTCGCGACATCTCCCCCACAAGGGGGGAGATTGTTGGGAGTATGACGCTCGTCTTTCCAAACCAATAACCTGCAGTTTCTGCAACCCCGATCTTCACTTTAGGCGCACGCGTGCCACAAGTTACCAATCTCCCCCCTTGTGGGGGAGATGTCACGAAGTGACAGAGGGGGGTGCCGCACTCGCCACAAGCGCGTAGCCAATGACGAGAAACTACTTCTCCACCAGCTTCAGCTGCTTGTCGAAAACCTTCAACACTTGGTTCAGGTCATGACCGCGTTTCAGGATCATGCCGTTGGTGTTGACGACGGAAAAGGCGCCCTGCTTGGCCGCAAGCTTCGGATTCTTTTCGATGCGGAAGAGCGGCATCTCGCCGGAGCGCTTGAAGACGGAGAAAACCGCCTTGTCCTTCAAGTGGTCGATGGCATAGTCGCGCCACTCGCCTTCGCCGACCATGCGGCCATAGATCCAGAGAATCGCATCCAGCTCCCGGCGATGAAAGGTCACCGGTAGCGGGTCCTTGCTCTGTTTGTATTCTCTGAGATCAACGACGACGGATGAATTGGTATCGACGGAACGGCTTTCACCGTGTCTCAAATCCGGCTGATCAGTCATCAATCCCCCAGGGGCTATCTCATGACAGGAGAATGACAGTTTGCCTCAGCCACATCAAATTGCAAGACGGCTGGCGGCTCACAATTTCTTTCCTGCGCCTGAAAGCATCGCGGCAGTGCCGCATTTCAAACAAAACGACGCCCAATTTACAGGAAGTATAGGGGGCCGTTTGGCGCCGCCGCGTCAAACGGCCCGGCCGGGGCGCTTCGATTAAACCCCAGCCCCGAATGCGTCCTCGCCGGGCACCTCCCCTTTTTGGCGCTAGCCAAAATAGGGACCCCTTTTTGGCATCAGCCCAAATAGGGAGCCTTTTCGGTCCGAACAGAAATGAAAGACCTCCGGCAAAGCTGGAAAACCGCTCAGCCGTCCGAGCCGACCGTCAGAACAGTCGCCCCGAGAATAGCAGCCGGATCGCCCGAAGATGTCGACGACTGCAGCAGGATCGCGAGGCCGCGCCGGCCGGCCTTATCCAGCACGGTCGACGGCAGCACGAGGCTCATGGCCTTGCCGTCCCACATGCCGACTGTTTCGACGTCGGATACCGCGTGCATGTACGCGATCTGCTGGCCGTTGTTTTCGCCGCCCTTCGGAGCCACCATCTGCTCCTTGTCAAAATAGACGGCAACGACATTCGCCTTGCCCTGCCCGGCGCCGATCTTGATCTCGAGCTCGTCGCCCTTCATGACAGCATTCACCGGAACCGTCAGCCCCTCGCCAAGGCGCTGGAAATCATCGAGCTTGACGTTGATGGCATCGAGATCGGCACCGTTCATGTGATCCCTGCCATTGACGATCGCCTGCGGCGTATAGACGCCGCTGCGCCCCATCGTGCGGGCATAGGCATATTGGCGCGCCGTATTGTCCTTGGACGCCATCGTATCGTTCCAGCCGAGATAGTTCCAATAATCGACGTGATAGGCGAGCGCCACGACATTGCCCTGGCGGATCAGCTTGCGGAACGCCGCATCGGCGGGAGGACAGGAAGCACAGCCCTGCGAGGTGAAGAGTTCGACGACGCCCTTGATCTTCGCAGCCTCCTGCGCATGCAGCGAACTTGCGAGCGCAATGCCTGCCAGAAGTGGAGCCAAAAACCGAAGGCGCATTCTATCTTACCTCTGCATCCAATCTTGAGCGCCGCTGCCTGCACGGGCTCTGCAATATCAACGCTTCTTGGGGCGACCAGGCCACATCAAGCCCGAAAAATCTGAAACAAGAGATAATAGTTTAACGCGATGACGCAAAGTCACGATGGGGTGAGACCGAAGTGAGCTGGAAGTCTCGCCATACACATCACCGTGAAAAACAAGAGGCCGCCGGAAGAGTTTTCCGGCGGCCTCCCATAACAGCGTTTAATGCCTATCAGGCAGCGAGATCGCGCAGAACGGTCTGCAGGATACCGCCATTGTTGACGTAGACGACCTCATCCAGCGTATCGATACGGCAGATGATCGGAATGTCCTTCACCGTGCCGTCGCCATAGGTGACCTTGGCGATCTTGCGCTCGCGCGGCTTGATATCAGCTAGGCCTTCGATGGTGACGAGTTCGTCGCCCTTCAGGCCGAGGCTGGCCCAGGTGGTGCCGTCCTCGAAAACGAAGGGGATGACGCCCATGCCAACGAGGTTCGAGCGGTGGATACGCTCGAAGGACTGGGCGATCACGGCGCGTACGCCGAGCAGGTTCGTGCCCTTTGCAGCCCAGTCGCGCGACGAGCCGTTGCCGTATTCGACGCCGGCGAAGATGACGAGCGGAACGCCCTCGGCCTTGTACTGCATGGCCGCATCGTAGATCGACGTCTCTTCCTTGGACGGATAGTGGATGGTGTAGCCACCTTCCTTGCCGTTCGGGCCGAGCATGTGGTTGCGGATGCGGATGTTGGCAAACGTGCCACGCATCATGACTTCATGGTTGCCGCGGCGCGTGCCGTATTGGTTGAAGTCGGCAACGCCGACGCCATGACCGATGAGGTATGCACCGGCCGGCGAGGCAGCCTTGATCGAACCGGCCGGGGAAATGTGGTCGGTGGTGATCTTGTCGCCGAAGAGGCCGAGAACGCGAGCGCCCTTGATGTCGGAAACGCCGGCGCCCTTCTTGCCCATGCCCACGAAGTAAGGCGGGTTCTGCACGTAGGTCGAGTTGTCGTCCCAGGCATAGGTCTGGCCCGGAGGAACCTGCACAGCCTGCCAGTTGGCATCGCCCTTGAAGACGTCGGCATACTTGCTCTCGTAGAGCTCGCGGGTGACGTACTTCTGGATGAACTCCTGAACCTCGTGCGAGGTCGGCCAGATGTCCTTGAGGTAGACCGGCTTGCCGTTCTGGTCTTCACCGATCGGCTCCTTCGTCAGGTCGAGCTGCACCGAGCCGGCGAGCGCATAGGCGACGACGAGCGGCGGCGAAGCCAGGTAGTTGGCCTGGACGTCAGGCGAGATACGGCCTTCGAAGTTGCGGTTGCCGGAGAGCACGCCCGATACGATCAGGCCCTTGTCGTTGATCGTCTTGGAGATCGGCGCCGGCAACGGGCCGGAATTACCGATGCAGGTGGTGCAGCCGAAGCCAACCAGGTTGAAGCCAAGCTTGTCGAGATCGGCCTGCAGGCCGGACTTGGCAAGATATTCGCCGACGACCTGAGATCCCGGTGCCAACGACGTCTTGACCCACGGCTTGGTCTTCAGGCCCTTGGCAACGGCGTTGCGGGCGAGAAGGCCGGCAGCGATCAGCACCGACGGGTTGGAGGTGTTGGTGCAGGAGGTGATCGCAGCAATGGCGACGTCACCATGGCCGATATCGAAATCCGTGCCTTCGACCGCATAGCGGTTGGAGAGCTGGCCGGGCTTCTTGTATTCGGTTTCCAGCGAGGTGGCGAAGCCGGAAGCGATGTTTTCGAGCGCGATGCGGCCTTCCGGACGCTTCGGGCCGGCCATCGACGGCACGACGTCGCCAAGGTCGAGTTCCAGCGTGTCGGTGAAGACGAGGTCGGAGCCGTCATTGTCACGCCACATGCCCTGAGCCTTGGAATAGGCTTCAACGAGCGCGATGCGGTCCTTGGCGCGGCCGGACATGTTGAGGTAGTTCAGCGTTTCCTTGTCGACCGGGAAGAAGCCGCAGGTCGCGCCGTATTCCGGACCCATGTTGCCGATGGTGGCGCGGTCGGCGAGCGGCATGTTGTCGAGGCCGGGGCCGAAGAATTCGACGAACTTGGAAACGACGCCCTTCTTGCGCAGCATCTGCACGACGGTCAGCACGAGGTCGGTCGCGGTGACGCCTTCCTTGAGCTTGCCGGTCAGCTTGAAGCCGATGACTTCCGGAAGCAGCATGGAGACCGGCTGGCCGAGCATGGCGGCTTCAGCCTCGATACCGCCCACACCCCAGCCGAGAACGCCGAGGCCGTTGATCATCGTCGTGTGCGAATCGGTGCCGACGCAGGTGTCGGGATAGGCGATCGTTTCGCCGTCTTCTTCCTTCGTCCAGACGGTCTGGCCGAGGTACTCGAGATTGACCTGGTGACAGATGCCGGTGCCGGGGGGGACGACGCGGAAGTTCTTGAATGCCTGCTGACCCCACTTCAGGAAACGGTAGCGCTCGCCGTTGCGCTGGTATTCCAGCTCAACGTTGCGGGCGAAAGCCTGCGGCGTGCCGAATTCGTCGACGATGACGGAGTGGTCGATGACGAGGTCGACGGGAACCAGCGGGTTGATCTTTTCCGGATCGCCGCCGAGGGAGACCATGGCGTCGCGCATGGCAGCAAGGTCGACAACAGCGGGAACGCCGGTGAAGTCCTGCATCAGCACGCGCGCCGGGCGATAGGCGATTTCGTTCTCGACGGTGCCCTTGTTGGTCAGCCATTCGGCGACGCCAAGGATATGTTCCTTCGTGACCGACTGCCCGTCTTCAAAACGCAGCAGGTTTTCCAGCAGCACCTTCATGGAGTAAGGCAGCTTGGAAACGCCGGGCAGACCATTGGCCTCGGCCTTGGGCAGGCTGAAATAGACATAGTCTTTTCCGCCCACGGTCAGCGTGGAACGACAATTGAAACTGTCAAGAGATTTAGACACGAGATACCCCGTTTCTGATAGCCAACACAGTCGTGCGAACGCCTATGCACTTTATGCACATCAGGATGCGGGTACGGCCATTTCCGCTGTCCGCACGTAAGGAAAATACCTTAAGTTCGGCGCAAGGATTGAATTCACGCCGACCGCTGGCGTGGTTGCAGGTCTTATAGATAATTTCGTAAAGACTTGCCAGAGTGACAAAGCGCAAATTTGGACAATTTTTTGCGCGTTGCAGCAACGAAAACGGGGAAAGCCTGAGCGAATGCATCTAAGCGCTGAAAATCTGGCGGCAAGGCGGGGCGAAGACCTGATTTTCTTGAATGTTTCCTTCAACTTGACCGCTGGCGACGCACTCGTTCTGACGGGGCGCAACGGGTCGGGAAAATCGACGCTTCTGCGCGTTGTGGCGGGCCTTCTACGGCCGGAAAAAGGCACTGTCACATTCAACGGAAATGACGGCGAATCGGGCCGGCCTGCCGGCGAAGCCAGCCACTATCTCGGCCATCGCAATGCAATGAAATCCGAGCTGACTGTCGCCGAAAATCTGACCTTCTGGAAAACATTCCTCGGTGATATGCCGGGCGGCTTCGGTCTTGATGTCGATGAGGCCGTCGGTGCCGTCGGACTTGCCGGCATCACGCACCTGCCCTTCGGCTACCTCTCCGCCGGCCAGCAGCGGCGAATCGCTTTCGCCAAACTTCTCGTCGCCTATCGCCCGATCTGGATCCTCGACGAACCGACGGCGGCATTGGACAGCTCAGCGGATCAACTCTTTGCGGATCTGATTACAACCCATCAGAAGAATGGCGGGGTTGTGCTTGCTGCGACGCACCAGCCGCTGGGGCTGGAGAATGTGCAGGAGATGCGGATGACGGGATTTGCAGGGGTGAACGAGGGGGTGTGGGGATGATGTCGAGTTTGCCGAGCCTGCGATGCCACCCTCTGTCCTTTCGGAAAAACTCATCGCTGCGCGATGAGTTACCCCCCTCTGTCACTTTCGTGACATCTCCCCCACAAGGGGGGAGATTATGGGCCGCAGCTACATGCCCAAAGCAACTTCGATATGATCTGCGGGTACTGCAAGCCATTGTTCGGCGCCGGCTGAGCAACGAACTACCGATCTCCCCCCTTGTGGGGGAGATGCCCCAACGGGGCAGAGGGGGGTGGCGAGAAGCAAACGCTTCTCGCGCCTTGAGCCAGGCGAAAGGCAATTCGCCGACTCACTTTGAAAGCTATTTCCCATGACCGCCCTCTTCCTCCGCGACCTCAGACTTTCGGTCCGCGCCGGCGGCGGAGCATTGATCGGCATTCTCTTCTTCCTCACCGTTGTCGCCGTCATTCCCTTCGGCGTTGGCCCCGACCTCAAGCTTCTCTCGCGCATCGGCCCGGCCATCGTCTGGATCGGCGCGCTGCTCGCAAGCCTGCTCGGCCTCGACCGGCTGTTCCAGGCCGAGCGCGACGACGGTTCGCTCGATCTGCTCGTCATGCAGGAAACGCCGCTGGTCCTCACCGTTTTCATCAAATGCGCAGCGCATTGGGTGGCGACCGGCCTGCCCCTCGTCATCGCCTCGCCACTGCTCGGTCTCTTTATGAATATGAGCGAGACGGCAATCGGTGCGACGGCGCTCACCCTGCTCGTCGGCTCGCCGGCCATCACCTTCATCGGCGCCGTCGGCGCCGCCGTCGCCGTGGCGTTGCCGCGCGGCGGGCTGCTCGTTTCCATTCTCGTCCTGCCGCTCACCATTCCCGTGCTGATCTTCGGCGTCAGCGCCACCTATGCCGCCGTCGAGGGACCGCAACCCTTCCTGCCGCCGTTCCTGATATTGATCGCGCTCACGCTGTTCTTCGCAGTCATCGGCCCGGCCGCCGCTGCCCTTGCCCTCAGGAACACGACTGATTGATCGGAGCAATTCCAGGAAAAATGCGAAGCGGTTTTCCGCCCGGAATTGCGCAATAACAAGAGGGTAGAGCGTTTTCGCGGCTCGAAGAAAAGCGGAAAGGCTCTAACGGTGATACTGTTTCGTCTATCCGAGGCAACGCGGTCGATTGCCGGAAAAGCCATATCAGGTTAAACAAGCCGCATGAGCGATATCACTGCGATCAGCCGATTTTCCGACCTCGCCAACCCCACGCGGTTTCTGGCCCTTTCGGCGCGTCTCATTCCCTGGCTGGCTGTCATCTCGGCCGTGCTTTTCGCGATCGGTCTCTATCTCTCCTTTACGACCGAGGGCGACTACCAGCAGGGCGATACCGTCCGCATCATGTATATCCACGTTCCCGCCGCCTGGCTGTCGATGATGTGCTACACGATCATGAGCATGTCGGCGATCGGCACACTGGTCTGGCGCCATCCGCTCGCCGACGTCGCCGGCAAGACCGCCGCCCCGCTCGGCGCCGCCTTCACGCTGATCGCACTGGTCACCGGCTCGCTTTGGGGCAAGCCGATGTGGGGCACCTATTGGGTCTGGGATGCGCGGCTGACCTCGGTCTTCATCCTTTTCCTGATGTATCTCGGCCTGATCGCGCTCAACCGCGCCATGGACGATCCGTCGAAGGCCGCCCGCGTCGCCTCCGTGCTGACGCTGGTCGGCTTCATCAATATCCCGATCATCAAGTTCTCGGTGGACTGGTGGAACACGCTGCATCAGTCGGAAAGCATCATGCGCATGGATGGCCCGGCCATCGACGCCGAATTCCTCTGGCCGCTCTTCGTGATGGCGCTCGCCTTCACACTGCTGTTCTTCACGCTGCACCTGATGGCGATCCGCAACGAAATCTGGCGCCGCCGCATCGCGACGCAGCGCCGCATGGCCGCGCGCATGGCGAGCCGCGAGGAATAGCATGTCGCATCCCTTCTACGTCTTCGGCTCCTACGGCTTTGCAGCTTTCATGATCCTCGCCATCATCGCCTGGATCTGGATCGACGGACGCCTGCGCCGTCGCGAACTTGCGGCACTAGACGCCTCCGGCATCCGCCGCCGTTCGCAGCGCGCAGCTGAAAGCGAAACGAAATGACTGTGGATACCGATAATAAGGACCAGCCGAAATCGAGCAGCGGCACCGCGCGCTATCTGCTGGCGCTGATCCCGCTTGTCGTCTTTGCCTGCATCGCCTTTGCCGTCGGCAAGGTCATGTATGACCAGGAAGTGCACGGCACCGACATATCGGCCATCCCTTCCGCCCTGATCGGCACCAAGGCACCCAAGCTCGCCCTGCCGCCGCTTGCAGGCTCCAACCTGCCGGCGCTGACCGATGACGCCATCAAGGGCAAGCTGACGCTCGTCAACGTCTTCGCCTCCTGGTGCATTCCGTGCCGCGACGAGCATCCGGTGCTGAAGGAACTCGCCAAGAGCGGTCAGCTCAACATCGTCGCAATCAACTACAAGGATACGAGCGAGAACGCGCTCCGCTTCCTCGGCGAACTTGGCAATCCCTACAACGCCATCGGCATCGACCCCAACGGCTCCGCCGCCATCGACTGGGGTGTATACGGCATCCCGGAATCCTACCTCGTCTCCCCCGACGGCACGATCCTCTACAAGCAGGTCGGTCCGTTTACGCCGACCAGCCTGAAGGAAGGGCTCTATCCGGCGATAGCGAAGGCTCTGGGGAAACCGGCAGCCTAAATGCCTGGCTTCATCGAAGCGTAACCACCCGCCCTCGTGGTTCGAGGCTCCAGCCCTGCGGGTCTTCGCACCTCACCATGAGGACTAATCGCTGCACCGCGCCGCTAGAGCGCTTCCGCTTTTCTTCGAATCGCGGAAACGCTCTAACCTTTTGTTTCTACGCAATTCCGGACGGAAAACCTCTATGCACTTTTCCTAGAATTGCTCTAAGGTCGCTCCACCTCATGGTGAGGTGCCTTGTTGCCGACGCGATAGCGGCGGAAGCAAGGCCTCGAACCACGAGATGGCCACGGAGCCAGCCTCAAATCCTCTCAAATCCCGCCCTGCCAGGTCTTGACCGCCTCGACCGGCCAGACCAGCATCAGCACGTTGAGCGTGAGATTATCGCGGATCAGATAGCCGGTGAGCAGCTCAAAGAAGATGGCGATGGCGATCGTCACCACGACCGGCGCACGCCAGGCAAACAGGAAGCCGACCACCATGAACACGGCGTCCATCGACGAATTGAGGATGCTGTCGCCGATATAATCGAGCGAGATCGTCGCCGCGCGGTAGCGATTGATGATGATCGGCGAGTTTTCCAGAATTTCCCAGCCGGACTCGATCAGCATGGCCACGAAGAGACGCATCGACAGCGGCTTGCGGCGCATGATCAGATGCGTGAGCCCGAAGAAGAGGAAGCCGTGGATGATATGCGACGGCGTGTACCAATCGGCGATATGCTGCGAGTTGCCGCTGGATTTGACGACCGGCTCGAAAAGTTTGACGTAGCCGCAGGTGCAGATCGGCACGCGGCCCATCATATATTCGGTCACGATCTGCACGAGCAGAACGACGGCGCAGGCGATGAACCAGAAACTTTGCTGCCGGTATCGGCTTTGGGCGTCGATGGCGTCGCTCATTTACCGTTTTCCGCCGGCTGTTCGACCGTGTGCTTCATGATCAGCGGCATCTGCGAGAGGGTGAAGATAATCGTGATCGGCATCGTCGCCCACACCTTGAAGTTCACCCAGAGATCGTCCGCCGCCTTGGCATCGGGCAAATAGTACCAGTTCGAGCCGCGCCAGACGACTTCGTTGAGCACGGCCAGAACGAAGAAGAAGATGCCCCAACGCAGCGTCAGCTTGCGCCAGCCCTCGGCATCCAGCTGGAAGGCGGCGTTGAAGACATAGCCGAGCAGCGACTTGCCGAAGGCAAGGCCGCCGAGCAGCGCGACGCCGAACAGCGCATTGACGATGGTCGGCTTCATCTTGATGAAGGTTTCATTCTGCAAGTAGATGCCGAGCGCGCCGAAGATGACGACCACGATGCCGGAGACGAAGGGCATCAGCGGCAGATGGCCGAGCATCACTTTCGAGACGACGAGTGAGATCACCGTCGCAGCCATGAACAGGCCGGTGGCGACGAAGAGCGGACCGCCGAGCGCTGCCAGCTGCGGGAAATGCTGCACCAGCCAGTCGCCGCGCAGATTGCCGAAGAAGAACACCAGCAAAGGCCCGAGTTCCAGCACCAACTTCAGCATCGGATGGTGTTTGTCGGCGGCACTTGGGGTGAGATCGCTGTCGCTGGTCGTCATTGCGGCACTTTCCCTGTCATCAAATTTGTCATCGAGTTTGTTCTTGTCGTTCATTGGCCGTTTCCAGCCCCCGTGCCGGCAATGGCATTGGCGAAATCCTCGGCCTCGAATGGCTCGAGATCGTCTACACCCTCGCCGACACCAATGAAATAGACCGGCAGCTTGTGCTTGGCCGAGATAGCGACAAGGATGCCGCCGCGCGCGGTGCCGTCAAGCTTAGTCATGATCAGTCCGTTGACGCCGGCGACATTGCGGAAGATTTCCACCTGGTTCAAGGCATTCTGGCCCGTGGTCGCGTCCAGCGTCTGCAGCACGGTATGCGGCGCATCCGGATCAAGCTTGCCGAGCACGCGCACGATCTTTTCGAGCTCGGCCATCAGCTCCGCCTTGTTCTGCAGGCGGCCGGCGGTATCGATGATCAAAACGTCGCTCTTGTTGGCCTTAGCCTGCTGGAAGGCATCGAAGGCAAGGCCGGCAGCATCCGCGCCGAGCTTGGTGCCGATGAATTCCGACTTGGTGCGGTCGGCCCAGATCTTCAATTGCTCGATAGCCGCGGCACGGAATGTATCGCCGGCAGCGACCATGACCTTCAAACCTGCGCCGGAGAGTTTTGCCGCCAGCTTGCCGATGGTCGTCGTCTTGCCCGTGCCGTTGACGCCGACCACGAGAATGACATGCGGCTTGTGGCTGAGATCGAGCTGCAAGGGCTTGGCGACCGGCTTCAAAACCTTGGCGATTTCCTGCGCCATGATGCGGCCGACGTCTTCGCTTGTGACGTCCTTGCCATAGCGCTCAGAGGCCAGCGTATCCGTGACCCGCATCGCCGTCTCGACGCCAAGATCGGCCTGGATCAACAGATCCTCCAGATCCTGCAGCGTCTGATCGTCGAGCTTGCGCTTGGTGAAGAGCGCCGCGATCTGGCCGGTGAGCTGCGACGAGGTGCGCGCAAGCCCGGCGCGCAGGCGCTGGAACCAGGAGAGCTTTTGCTTGGGGGCTTCAGGAATGGGGCTTGGAGCGGAGGCCGCGGTGGAGAAGCCCTTGGGGAGGATGGGAGCTTGGGCTGAGGTTTCGGTGTTTTCGGAGGCCGCTTCAGAGTCTTTCGACGATAGTTCCGAACTTGCTGGAACTGCGTCACCCCCCTCTGTCCTGTCGGACATCTCCCCCACAAGGGGGGAGATCGGTTCGGAGGATGCTTCCCCTGAAACCACATTGGTTTCTGTAGCAGTGGATCGTTCCGACTCAACCGCCTGCTCTTCCGCAGCCTGCGTCTTCGTATCAGGTTCAACGAAAGCAACTGGCTCTACGACCTGCTCAGCCTTTAGCTCTTGCTCGGCCGGCGCCTCGCTCTCCAAGCGATCTCCCCCCGTGTGGGGGAGATGTCCCGAAGGGACAGAGGGGGGTGCCGAGGCCTCCGCAGGTTCGGAAGCCGGCGAAGCATCTACAAGAGGCGGCACCTCCTGCTCTACAACGGGCGCTTCTACCCGAGCCAAATCCTCCACAGGCGCCTGCTCTTCAGCCGGCTTTTCACGGCCGAAGGTGAAGACTTTTTTGATGAAACCGAGCGCCATGAAATGTCCGTTGAAGCATTAGGCCGCGGCGGCGGCCAGAAGTTGCATGTCGAGGTGCTTGCCATTGTGGCCGGTGATTGCGACCTGCACAAGGTCGCGCGGGCGAAGGCCGGGGGCGGCGACAAGCGTGAAGTTTTCCGTATGCGCCAACCCGCCATTCTCCACAAGCAGCCATTGCCGCGTGCCGACCATGTTGTCGAGATGGGTCCGGTGCAATCTCTGCCCGGCTTCGCGCAGGCGGGCGGCGCGGTCCTTGATGAGGCCGCGATCAAGCTGTGGTATGCGGGCGGCCGGCGTGCCGGGGCGCGGGCTGTAAGGAAAGACGTGCAGATGCGCGATGCCGGCTTCCTCGGCCAGGCCGACGGCATTGGCAAACATTTCTTCCGTCTCGGTCGGAAAGCCGGCGATCATGTCGGCGCCGAAACTCGTCTCCGGGCGCAGGCGGCGCACATCCGCGATAAAACTGATGGCATCGGCGCGCGAGTGTCGCCGCTTCATGCGCTTGAGGATCATGTCGTCGCCATGCTGCAGCGACAGATGCAGATGCGGCATGAAACGCGGCTCGTCGGCGATCAGATCCATCAGATGCTGATCGGCCTCGATGCTGTCGATCGAGGAAAGCCGTAGCCTTCGGATCTCGGGGAGCTGCTTCAAAAGCGTCTTGGCGAGCAGGCCGAGCGTCGGGGTTCCCGGCAGATCGGCGCCATAGCTCGTGGCATCGACGCCGGTGAGCACGATCTCGCGATAACCGCTTTCGACCAAGTTACGCGCCTGCTCCACAACGGCGCCCATCGGCACCGAGCGCGAATTGCCGCGGCCATAGGGAATGATGCAGAAGGTGCAACGATGATCGCAGCCGTTCTGCACCTGGATGAAGGCGCGGACATGGCCATCGATATGGCGGATCATCTGCGGTGCCGTCGCACGCACGCTCATGATGTCGTTGACGCGCAGCTTCTCTTCGGCCGAAACGCCGAAATCCGGCAGGGAGCGATAGGAAGCGCTCTTCAGCTTTTCTTCGTTGCCGAGCACGGCATCCACTTCTGCCATTTCGGCAAAGGTCTGCTTCTCGGTCTGCGCCGCGCAGCCCGTCACGATAATGCGGGCATGCGGGTTGTCACGTCGCGCGCGGCGGATCGCCTGCCGCGCCTGGCGCACGGCCTCGCCCGTCACGGCACAGGTATTGACCAGAATGGCATTGTTGAGCCCGGCTTTCTCCGCCTCGGCCCTCATCACTTCGGATTCATAGGTATTGAGACGACAGCCGAAGGTAATGACCTCGACCCCGCTCACCGCGCCTGAGCCCCCTGCTCCGGATCGCGCGAGAAGCTGCCCGTGACCGGATCGACGGTGCCGGACCATTCCCATTCGGCAGGCCCGGTCATGACGACATGGTCGTTGCTCTCAAGCCATTCGATGGTGAGCTTGCCGGGGGCCGGCGCGGAGGCAACCTCGATCGTCACCTTGCGGCCGGTGCGGCCGGTGCGCGCGGCGCTGACGGCGGCGGCACAGGCGGCGGAACCGCAGGCAAGCGTCAGACCGGCGCCACGCTCCCAGGTGCGGGTGCGCACTGTCGTCGGCGACAGCACCTGCGCCAGCGTGATGTTGGCGCGCTCGGGAAACATCGGATGGTTTTCCAGCAGCGGGCCGAAGCGATCGAGATCGAAGGACATCGGGTCCTTGTCCACCCAGAAAATCGCATGCGGATTGCCCATCGACATGGCCGAAGGCGAATGCAGGACGGGATTGTCGATCGGTCCGATCTGCAGCTCGATGCGGCTGGTATCGGCAAATTCCTCGGCAAGCGGGATCTTGTCCCAGTCAAAAACGGGCGTGCCCATATCAACCGAAATCGTGCCGTCCTCATGCTCCCTGGCATTGAGGATGCCGGCAACAGTCTGGAAGGTGAAAACCTTTTTGCCGGTTTCGGCCGCCAGCGCCTGCACGACGCAACGCGTGCCGTTGCCGCAGGCCTGAGCCTTCGTGCCATCGCAGTTCAGGATATCGATCCAGGCATCGGTGCCCTGCAGCTTCGGATCGTGGATCGCCATGATCTGGTCAAACTGGGTGGCCGGGTCGGAATTGAGCGCAATCGCCGCTGCAGGCGTCACCACATCCTTGCGGCCGCGCATGTCGACGACCAGGATCTTGTTGCCAAGCCCGTTCATCCTCGCGAATTCGACCGTATCACTCATGATGTCATGTCCGTCAGTGTTTTCGAGCTGTATATGGCGGAAATGCGGGGGAATTACCAGTGGGGCGTGAAGGGCGATATTATTCAGGATTGAGTGAGCTTTCCCGGGCCGCCTCGATCCTTCGACAGGCTCAGGATGAGGGCGGGGCGAATTGCAAGCCAGATGAGGGAGGTAGCCCTCATGGTGAGGAGGCCTGCAGGGCCGTCTCGAACCACGAGGGCGGGTGGCGCGTCTTCCCATTGTGTCCCCTTATATGATCTCGCGGCAAATCTGACCGTATTGGACTTGACGGAATTCATTTTGAGAAAAAATCATCCATCAATGTCGGATTATCAAAAGCTGCCACGTCCTAGGCTCGTCCACTCCGTCAAACCATAGGGATTATGACCATGCCGAATACCATTCACCTGCATCGCGTTCTGGCCACCAGCCCGGAAAAGGTCTATCGCGCATTCCTGGAGGCCGACGCGCTTGCCAAGTGGCTGCCGCCGAACGGCTTTGCCTGCAGCGTGCATCATTTCGAAGGAAAAGTCGGCGGCACGTTCAAGATGTCGTTCCGCAACTTCACGACGGGCGAGAGCCATTCCTTCGGCGGCGATTTCCGCGAACTCGTTCCCGGCGAGCTGGTGCGCTATACCGACAAGTTCGACGACCCGAACCTGCCGGGCGAAATGGAAGTGACCGTGACCTTGAAGAAGGTTCTCGTCGGAACCGAGGTCAATATCACCCAGGCCGGCATCCCGGACGTCATTCCGCCGGAAGCCTGCTATCTCGGCTGGCAGGAATCGCTGATCAATCTGGCGAAACTGGTTGAGCCTGAGATCAAGCAGTAAGGCTTGCTCGTGCAGCAGATGTCGCCAAAAGCCCTTCTTCCTCCGAGGAGAAGGGCTTTTGCCATGAACGGCCACTAGTCCTCAAACAGCTGGCACATCAAAAACTTCGCCGGCCCTGAGCGGCCGAAAACGATCTGGCTCCACGCCCTCATCCCTCAAGGCCGCATCCAGCGCGTGAACGGGTTCATCGATGCCCTCGTCCGTCAGCTGGAAGGTCGCGAAGTGATGTCCGGCGACATAGGCGGCATTGCAGAGCTTCATGCCCTTCACCGCCTCTTCCGGATTCTGGTGCTGACCCTTCATGAACCAGCGCGGCTCGTAGGCGCCGAACGGCAGGATCGCGAGGCGAAAGCCGCTATGCTTTTCCCGGACGGCTTGATAATTGATGCCGTCGTGAAAGCCGGTGTCGCCGACATGATAGATCTTGCCCGCTGGCGTCGTCAGCACGAATGCCGCCCAAAGCGCCATGCGCCGGTCGCCCATGCCGCGCGCCGACCAGTGGTGACAGGGCTCGACATCGATCGTCACGCCGGCCTTGATGGCGGTGCGATCGCCCCAGTCGACCACGGTGATATTGGCGTCCGGGACGGCGCGTCGGATGATCGCGTCGTTGCCGAGCGGTGTGACGATGTGAGGCCGATGCGCTTCATGCAGGCGCTGGAGCGTTGCGACATCGAGATGGTCGTAGTGATTGTGCGTGACGAGCACGAGATCGATATGCGGCAGGTCCTCGAAGCGGATGCCGGGCGGCACGACGCGCTTCGGCCCGAAGGACTGGAAGGGGCTGACCCGCTCCGACCAGACCGGGTCGGTCAGGATGTTCAGCCCGGCAATCTGCACCAGCATCGAGGCGTGCCCCACCATGGTCACGCGCATCTGCTCGCCGAAAACATGCCGGTCGGGTCTCGCCGGCGGAAAGGCGCTGATGACCGGATTGGGCCAGCGCACCCGTCCGCCACCGAGCTGCCAGCGCAGAAGATCGAATGCATTGCCCGGCGCGACGCCGCCGGGATTGAAGAAGCGCTGACCGTCGAAATGATCTGAGACCGGACCCTGATAATAGGGATTCTTCTTGGCCGAGCCGGATGAGCTGGTCATGGCTTGTCCGCTCCTTGCACACCCGTCGCCTCGCCCACCGGCAAGCCGATCCGGTCGAGCCATTCCGCCACCTCCTGTGCCGTTAGGGTCTGCTCCAGCACGACATTTGCGGGCATGGCGAAAAGCTGCGGCGTGAAGAAGCTCGTATCCCAGAATGCTGTGCCTTCGACCGGAGGCGAAAGCAGGATGACCTGGCGGCCATCGATGCGGGCAATCGTCTCGACGGACGCCTCGCCGGAAATCTCGACAAGGCCCGGCTCGTTCGGCTGCACCGTCTGATAGCGCCACCACGGCTCGTCATTGCCCTCTTCGGCCACGGTCACCGAGCGCGCCATATCGACGATGAACCTGTTGGGCGCACGGCCACCGGGTACCGTCTCGCCGAAGGCTGCCTGGATCAGCGTGAACAGATGAAAGCTGTTGACGATATTGTCGTAGCGCAACCGAAAGCCCTGACGGCTCGGCAGATGCAGCACCAGCAGGGCGTCGCTTCGGCTCAAGAGCACCTGGCGGACCCAGGCAGCACCCGGCGTATAATCCTGCAGCTCGGCAAGCTGCGCCATCAGGGCCTTGTCACCAGCCGCAAGCTTGCGCTGCTCCGGCATGACGGAAAGATGCGACACGGCCGACTGGCTAAGCAGCTGGAAAGCATCGAGCAACTGCCTTTGCCGCAGGCTCAGCTCCTTGCGGCCGACAAAGCCGCGGTGGATCTGCGGCAGCCAGGCCAGATAAAGTTCCCACACGGCCGGACCGCTGCGCTCCACCGCCCCGCCCTTTTCGACGATGGTGCCGAGCATGTTGGCAAGGATCGCAGCACCCGGCGGCGGCAGCCGGGCAAGTTCACGCGCCGCCCGTGCCGCGATCTTCGGCTGCGTCTTGGCACTTGCATAGAAGGCCTGCGCCACGGCGTTGAACCGCGCGTCGACCCGGCCACCGGCATAGTTTCGGCAGGCGGCGAGGAGATCGGTCAGGGCTGCATCATTCATTCGGAACTGTCTCGGGGAATCACTTGACGGCGGGCATCGATACAACAATTGGAAGACGGTGGTACGGTCAAATCGACATCGATATAGCGATATCATCCGTGCATTTCAGGCATTTCGGCCGCCTTGGGTTGACTTTGCCGGCCTTTTCCTGTTTATCGCCCGCAATCTGCGACGAGCACAAGCCTCCGAGCCACCGACCGGGACCCATTTAGGTATAAAGAGATCCCGGAGGTCAACACCCGACAGCGCGATGCGCCCTCGGGTGCTTTTTGGCTTTGCGTCTTGTTTTCGTCATGGAAAAGCACGACGTTTTCGGGCGAGGAACCGCGCATAGTTGCGCAAGATCCAAATCCCAGGCGATCGATAAGGAAGAAACGATGTTTGAAAACCTCCAGGACCGTCTTGGTTCCATTCTGAATGGACTGACTGGCCGCGGCGCGCTTTCGGAAGCCGATGTTTCCGCAGCACTGCGCGAGGTTCGCCGCGCGCTGCTCGAAGCCGACGTGGCGCTGGATGTCGTTCGCTCCTTCACCGATCGCGTCCGCGAAAAGGCTGTCGGCGCCGAGATCCTGAAGTCGATCAAGCCCGGCCAGATGGTCGTCAAGATCGTCCATGACGAGCTGATCGAAATGCTCGGCGGCGAAGGCGTCGGCATCGACCTCAACGCCCCGGCCCCGGTCGTCGTCATGATGGTCGGTCTGCAAGGCTCCGGTAAGACGACGACATCGGCCAAGATCGCCAATCGCCTGACCAGTCGCGACCGCAAGAAGGTCCTGATGGCTTCGCTCGACACGCGCCGTCCGGCAGCGCAGGAGCAGTTGCGTCAGCTCGGCGTGCAGACGGGCATCGACACGCTTCCGATCATCGCGGGCCAGTCGCCGACCGATATTGCCGCACGCGCCGTGCAGGCCGCCAAGCTCGGCGGCCATGACGTCGTCATTCTCGACACCGCCGGCCGTACGCATATCGACGAGCCGCTCATGGTCGAGATGGCGGATATCAAGAAGAAATCCAATCCGCACGAAATCCTGCTGGTCGCCGACAGCCTGACCGGTCAGGACGCTGTCAACCTCGCCCGCAATTTCGACGAGCGCGTCGGGATCACCGGCCTCGTGCTGACCCGCATGGACGGCGACGGCCGTGGTGGTGCGGCTCTTTCGATGCGCGCCGTGACCGGCAAGCCGATCAAGCTGATCGGCGTCGGCGAAAAGATGGGCGAGCTGGAAGAATTCCATCCCCGCCGTATCGCCGACCGCATCCTCGGCATGGGCGACATCGTCTCGCTGGTTGAGAAGGCGGCTGAGAATATCGACGCCGAAAAGGCGGCCGCCATGGCCGCCAAGATGGCCAAGGGCAAGTTCGATCTCAACGATCTCGCCAATCAGCTCGGCCAGATGCAGAAAATGGGCGGCATGGGCGGCATCATGGGCATGATGCCCGGCATGTCCGGCATGAAGGACAAGATGGCCGCTGCCGGCCTCAACGACAAGCTTTTCGGTCGCCAGCTCGCCATCATCTCCTCGATGACCAAGGCCGAGCGCGCCAATCCTGACATCCTGAAGCATTCCCGCAAGAAGCGCATCGCCGCCGGCTCCGGCACCGACGCCTCCGACATCAACAAGCTTCTGAAGATGCACCGCCAGATGGCGGACATGATGAAGATGATGGGCGGCAAGGGCAAAGGCGGCATGATGAAGCAGCTGATGGGCGGCCTTGCCGGCAAGATGGGTCTCGGCGGCGGTATGGGCGGCATGCCCGACCTGTCGAACATGGACCCCAAGCAGCTCGAAGCCCTGCAGAAGCAGGCCGAAGCCGCCGGCCTCGGCCGTCCCGGCAGTATGCCGGGCCTCGGTGGCGGTGGTGGATTGCCCGGTGGTTTGCCGGGTCTCGGCGGCGCCAAGCTGCCAGGCCTCGGCGGTGGTTTCCCGGGGCTTCCCGGTTTGCCGAAGAAGAAGTGAGAAGGATCGTTGACCCCCATGATTGATCCAGACGTAAAGGCCCAATTGGGCAACTACCGCCAGTCGATCGACAATATCGATGCCGCACTGGTGCATATGCTGGCCGAACGCTTCCGCTGCACGAAGGAAGTGGGCGTGCTGAAAGCCAAATACGACCTGCCGCCGGCCGACCCGGCGCGCGAAGAATTTCAGATCGAGCGCCTGCGCCGCCTGGCAAAGGACGCCAATCTGGACCCGGATTTCGCCGAGAAGTTCCTGAACTTCGTCATCAAGGAAGTCATCCGGCATCATGAACAGATCGCTGCGGATTTCAAAGGGTAACCCCCTGGCCGCATGATCCCGAGGGACGCAGGACGTTTTCGACGGGGATCATGCGGTACGAAAAAAGCAGCGCGACGTAACCATACCGCACAACGAAGCGGTCAAGAAAAGCCTAAGGAGAATTAACATGGCACTGAAAATTCGTCTCGCCCGCGGTGGCTCCAAGAAGCGCCCGTACTACCACGTTGTCGTAGCCGACGCTCGCTCGCCGCGCGACGGCCGTTTCCTGGAGACCCTCGGCTCCTGGAACCCGATGCTTGCCAAGGACGACGCCAAGCGCGTTGAACTCAAGGCCGAGCGCATCAAGCATTGGCTCGACCACGGCGCTCAGCCGACCGACCGCGTTCTGCGCTTCCTCGCCGAAGCTGGCATTGCTACCCGCGACGCCAAGAACAACCCGGAAAAGGCAAAGCCGGGCAAGCGCGCTCAGGAACGCGCTGCTGAAAAGGCGCAGAAGGCTGCTGACGCCGCTGCTGCTGCTTCTGAATAATCGGTCCTTGTGACTGTCAAAAACGGGCGGCATGGCAACATGTCGCCCGTTTTTTGTTTCCCATCGGCTAGCGTTCAGCCTATGAGAGAGCACAACGACAGCACCGCGCGTCAGAAGTGACGTGCAAAGGTCGCTGCAGCGGATCCCGGCAATCGGCGAAGAGACCATGACGAAACTGCAAAATCCGGTATTGATGGCCACTATCGGCGCCGCACAGGGCTTGCGAGGCGAAGTGCGTGCCCGCGCCTATACGTCCGATCCGACCGCGCTCGGCGATTACGGCCACCTGCACAGCATGGATGGCCGCAGCTTCGAAGTCCTGGAAATCCGCGAGGCCAAGAACGTTGTCATCGTGCGCTTCCGCGGCGTCAACGACCGCAAGGCCGCCGAGGCATTGAACGGGCTGGAACTCTACATCGAGCGCGACAATCTGCCGGATGACGAACTGGACGACGACGAATTCTTCTACACCGATCTCGAAGGGCTGGAAGCCGTTGACGACCAGGGTGTCGGCTACGGCACGGTCAGCGGCATCTATGATTTTGGCGCCGGCGATCTACTGGAGCTGAAGGGGCCGGGCAAGCGCCCCGTGCTGATCCCCTTTTCCGAAGCCGCCGTGCTCGAAATCGACCTCGAGGGCGGCAAGATTTTAATCGACCCGAGGGCCGCCGGCCTGATCAACAACCCCGACGATCTTATCGGCAAGCCGGAAAAGCCTGAGAAGCCGCAGGACAAGCCGAAGAAGAAGTGATCCTCATTGGGAAGTGACCACACCATGAGTTTCCGGGCGACCATATTGACGCTCTATCCCGAGATGTTTCCCGGCCATCTCGGCACGTCGCTCGCCGGCAAGGCGATGGAGCGCGGACAATGGTCGCTCGACACCGTGCAGATCCGTGATTTCGCCACCGACAAGCACCGTACCGTTGACGACACGCCCGCCGGCGGCGGCGCCGGCATGGTGCTGAAGCCGGATGTGCTCGCCCGCGCCATCGATAAAGCCAGTGAGAACGACAACCGCCCGCGCCTGCTGATGAGCCCACGCGGCAAGCCGCTGACGCAGAAGCGCGTGCGCGAACTGGCCGATGGTGAGGGCGTCATCATCGTCTGCGGCCGCTTCGAAGGCGTCGACCAGCGTGTCATCGAGGGACGTGGCCTCGAGGAAGTCTCGATCGGCGACTATATCCTCTCGGGCGGCGAGCCGGCCGCACTGATCCTGCTCGACGCCATTATCCGCATCCTGCCCGGCGTCATGGGCAACGACCTCTCCGGCCTGCACGAAAGCTTCGAAGGCGGCCTGCTGGAACATCCACACTATACCCGCCCGCAGATCTGGGAGGGCCGCGAGATCCCGGCCATCCTCACCTCGGGCAACCACGCGGCAATCGGCAAATGGCAGAGGGAGAAGGCCGAAGAGCTGACGCGCGAGCGCCGGCCGGATCTTCTGCCAAACCCATCAGCGAAATAGCTTCAAACCGGCCGCCGGATCAAAAACTGCTCCCAGGGCACCCCAATCCGCAACAAAGGCCACTTAAATCCACCGCCAAGGGGTGACAAACGCGTGACAATAGGGTATGTGCGCGCCCGGCATGGGAAATTTCCCATCAACCACCAAAGAAAAGCAGACGCATTCGCCCCTGCCTTCACCGGCATATATCCGAGGCGAGACCTTGAAGGTCCGACCAGGGATAGATCGATAAGGGCGCTCTGGCTGTTGAAGCAACAACGAGGTTGATACTATGAACATCATTCAGCAGTTGGAAGCCGAACAGGCTGCCAAGATCGAAGCCAAGCGCACCCTTCCCGAATTTTCCGCTGGCGACACCGTCCGCGTCAACGTGAAGGTCACGGAAGGCAACCGTACCCGCGTTCAGGCCTATGAAGGCGTTTGCATCGCTCGCTCCGGCGGCGGTCTGCAGGAAAACTTCACGGTTCGCAAGATTTCCTATGGCGAAGGCGTCGAGCGCGTATTCCCGGTTTACTCGCCGATGATCGAAAGCGTCGAAGTCGTTCGCCGCGGTAAGGTCCGTCGCGCCAAGCTCTACTACCTGCGCGACCTGCGCGGTAAGGCTGCCCGTATCGTCGAGAACACCGGCACCCGCGCCCGCAAGCTCAACGATGCCGAGCGTCAGGCTCTGGCCGAAGAAAAGGCACGCATCGAAGCCGAGAAGGTTGCAGCCGCACAGGCTCTCGCAGCCGAAAAGGCAGCAGCCGAAGCCGCCGAAGCAAAGGCAGCCGCCGATGCTGCTGCAGCCGCTGCAGCCGAGCCGGCAGCAGAATAAGTCTCGATCCACTTGGGATCGTAAAGCTTGAAGGCGACCCTCGGGTCGCCTTTTTGCTGTCTGGCTTAGCCCTGACGGAAAGAATTTTCTCCGCCAACTACCCTCTTAGAGTTGCTTTTCTATTTTTATGATCGCCGCCGTGGCAACAGCCTTGCCATTGGCTTTCCAAATATGACACTTTCGCGCCACGCTAATCGGGGAAATTTCCATGGCATTCCGTCGCTCGTTTCTTCTGGGCCTCAGCGCCCTCGTGCTTGCACCCTTTGCTTCTTTCGCCGCCGACCTGCCTGATCTCAAAGGTAAGACCGTCATCGTCGTCACCGAGAATGCCTATCCGCCGCTGCAGTTCATCGACCCAAAGACGAACAAGGCGATCGGCTGGGAATATGACGCGATGAACGAGATCGCCAAGCGTCTGAACTTCAAGGTCGAATATCAAAACACCAGCTGGGATGCGATGATCCAGGCCGTTTCCGAAGGCCAGTACAACATCGGCATGACGGGCATCACCATCAAGGACGATCGCAAGCAGAAGGTCGATTTCTCCGACCCCTACATGCGCTCCGAGCAATTCATGCTCGTGCGCGGTGACGAAAAGCGCTTCACCGACGCCAAGAGCTTCGCCGCCGTGAAGGACGCTCTGATCGGCGCACAGCCGGGCACGACCCCCTTCTACACCGCCGTCTATTCGGTACTCGATGGCAACGAGCAGAACCCGCGCATCAAGACCTTCGAAACCTTCGGCGCCACCGTTCAGGCCCTGAAGACCGGCGACGTCGATACGGTGCTGACCGACGGCACGGCCGGCAAGGGCTATGTCGATGCCTCCAACGGCGGCCTGAAGCTGGTCGGCGGCCCGCTCGGCACCGAGGATTTCGGCTTCATCTTTCAGAAGGGCTCCGATCTCGTCACCCCGATCAATGCCGCCATCGCCAGCCTCAAGGCCGACGGCACGCTCGAGGCGCTGAACAAGAAGTGGTTCCTCGACTATAAGATGGGCCAATGAACTCTGAAGATCGATATATGGGAAGCCCGCTCTGATGGCACTGCTTGCAGGCCCGGGCGGGCACCGCGGCAAGGAAGACTTTCCCTGGTGGTTAGTCGCCCTCGCCATCCTCGGCATCGCCGCCTCATTCGCGATTGCGGCGAACGGCCTCTATGCCCAGATTTTCTCTCTTCTGCTGAACGGCATCGGCGTCACGGTCTTCGTGACGCTGGTGGCGTTTACGCTCGCGATGCTGCTCGGCCTTGCGCTGGCGCTGCTCGGTCTGTCGGACTTCCTCGTGCTGCGGCAGGCGGCGCGCCTCTATATCGAGATCGTGCGCGGTATCCCGATACTGGTGTTGCTCGCCTATATTGCTTTCGTCGGCACGCCGGCCTTCGTCGCCGCCTATAATTTCATCGTTTCGCCGCTGATTTCCGCCGGCTGGACCAGCCCGCTCATCACCCGCGACGTGCCCTTCGTCTGGCGCACGATCATCGCGCTGACGATCGCCTATTCGTCCTTCATCGCCGAAATCTTCCGCGCCGGCATCCAGGCGGTCGACCAGGGCCAGATCGAAGCGGCCAAGGCGCTGGGTCTCAGCCGCTTCCAGCGCTTCCGCCTCGTTGTCTTTCCGCAGGCAATCCGTGTCATCCTGCCGCCGCTGTCGAACGATTTCATCGCCATGGTCAAGGACAGTTCGCTGGTATCGGTCCTCGGGGTTGCCGATATCAGCCAGCTCGCCAAGCTCTACTACTCGGCCAATTTCCGCTATTTCGAAACCCTGTCGATCCTCGCCTTCATCTATCTGTTGCTGACGATCGGCCTGTCGCTGTTGCTCAGGCAACTCGAATCCTGGATGCGCCGGCGTTCGGGCAGCGATCGCTCCGCCTTCCCCCGCATGGCGGCGGGCCAGCCACCGGGGGCGCAGGTATAATGCCAAAGCCGGCCGTACCGATACAGCCTATCGTCGCCATTGCCGAAGGTTTTGAAAATTGATATGAGCATGGCCATGAGTAAGATCATGAGCAAAGACGGACGTTACGTCACGGCTTTCGTGCTGCAGGACCACAAGCGCCTGCCGGCACGTTTCTTTGCGATGATTTCGGGCGCGCTCAACAGCCGACTTCGCTGATCACACCCGAGGCCGGCGGTCCTGATCCGTCACCCCCATCTTCGACAATGCCAATATGGATCTGTAGCCATGAGCGCTCCACGCACACTGTACGACAAAATCTGGGACGACCATCTGGTCGACGCACAGGATGACGGCACCTGTCTTCTCTATATCGACCGCCACCTCGTGCACGAGGTGACGTCACCGCAGGCATTCGAAGGCCTGCGCATGACCGGTCGCAAGGTTCACGCCCCGCAGAAGACGCTGGCTGTCGTCGACCACAACGTGCCGACCTCGCCCGATCGCCACCTCGGCATCAAGAACGAGGAAAGCCGCATCCAGGTCGAGCAGCTCGCCAAGAATGCCGCCGAATTCGGTGTTGAATACTACTCCGAAAACGACAAGCGTCAGGGCATCGTTCACATCATCGGCCCCGAGCAGGGCTTCACGCTGCCCGGCATGACCATCGTCTGCGGCGACAGCCACACTTCGACGCACGGCGCCTTCGGCTCGCTGGCGCATGGCATCGGCACCTCCGAGGTCGAGCATGTGCTCGCCACGCAGACGCTGATCCAGAAGAAGGCGAAGAACATGCTGGTGCAGGTCGACGGCCAGCTGCCGCCGGGCGTCACCGCCAAGGACATCATCCTTGCCATCATCGGCGAGATCGGCACCGCAGGCGGCACCGGCTACGTCATCGAATATGCCGGCGAAGCCATCCGCTCGCTGTCGATGGAAGGCCGCATGACCATCTGCAACATGTCGATCGAAGGCGGCGCCCGCGCCGGCCTGATCGCTCCGGATGAGATCACCTTCGAATACATCAAGGGCAAGCCGCGCGCGCCGAAGGGCGAGGCGCTGGAGCAGGCGATTGCCTACTGGAAGACGCTGCAGTCCGACGAAGGCGCGCATTACGACCGCATCGTCAAGCTCGATGCCGCAAGCCTGCCGCCGATCGTCTCCTGGGGCTCCTCGCCGGAAGACGTCATCTCCGTTCAGGGCGTCGTTCCGAACCCGGATGAAATCCAGGACGAGACCAAGCGTACCTCCAAGTGGCGCGCCCTCGACTATATGGGCCTGAAGCCTGGCACGCCGATGACCGAGATCAATGTCGATCGTGTCTTCATCGGCTCCTGCACCAACGGCCGTATCGAAGACCTGCGCGCCGTTGCCAAGGTCGTCGAAGGCAAGACCGTGGCTGCGACTGTGGACGCCATGATCGTTCCGGGCTCCGGCCTCGTGAAGGAACAGGCGGAAGCCGAAGGCCTCGACAAGATCTTCAAGGCTGCCGGTTTCGATTGGCGCGAGCCTGGCTGTTCGATGTGCCTTGCCATGAACGACGACCGCCTGAAGCCAGGCGAGCGCTGCGCGTCAACCTCGAACCGCAACTTCGAAGGCCGTCAGGGCTTCAAGGGCCGTACGCATCTGGTCTCGCCGGCCATGGCCGCCGCCGCCGCGATCGCCGGCCACTTCGTCGATATCCGCGAGTGGAACTGATCCGCTCGACGGCATGAATGACAAAGGGCGGCCAATGGCCGCCCTAACTCAATTGCGGAATATCTTATCTGTCGCGAAACTTCGAGTTTTTGCGACAAAAATTACAAGAGCATTTTTATCGCGATAAGTTCGGATTTTAGCGACCTTTGAGGGAAGCATGATCCCAAAAAGCCTGTGCCGCGAACAGCATTTCGCCATGCAGCGCTTGATACCGTTTCTCTGTTTCCGATGAGAACGCTGGCTTCCCCTCTTCGTCACGCTGAACAGAGTCCCCCAAAGCATCGGCCATATCGGAATAGAAATAAGACATATCGCCATAAGGGCGTTTGCAATCCATAAGCTCGACGTAGCCGTAATAGGCTCGGATATTCATGCTCTTGATGAGCGACAGATGTTCTTCTGTAACGGTGAAAATGAAGCTGGCTTCTGTCGGCACCTTGATGCTTGCGTCTCCCCATTCATTGAGCTGAAGTTCTCCATTTTCAGCGACAGCAGCATGATAATTGTCGATTTTATATGGCCCTGGACCAAGCTCATAGGTTTCGAAGAAACGCCGAGCTGTATCGGCCAATCTTTCCGCCAATACCTCCCACTTATCTGGGCGGTCGGCAGCTATGTCCGGGCAGAGAGCAAGAAGTTTTAAGAGGATAGCGCCGTTGGCTTCATCGTCATTAACTGCGCCGAGAAGATATATCCCACCAGCTTCCGATGGGTTCCAATATGGGTGCATTGATGTTCGCAAGACCTCGATCATATCGGTATTTGCCATGATGCCCTTCATATCTCTTAGCAGCGGATATTCGCAAAATCCGAATTGGAGCGACGGCTTTGCGACTAAACTTAACCAAGTCGTGAAATCAGCGTCTGCGTGATAGACAACCTGAGACATATGTCACAAGGAATCCGCGACCAGTATCCATCTGGATTCCACACCGCACTCAAGATGGAGTGGCCTTACTTACGGATTGTACGAGAGTTTGAGCCGCCAAGCCCCGCTGCGCCCGCTGGCTGAGCCAGACGCTGCCGAGCACGATGACGATGCCAAAGATCTGCATCGGGCTCAGCTGTTGGCCGAGCACTACCCATCCGAGGAGCACCGCCATGGTCGGGCTGAGAAAGCCAAGCGGCGAGACCACCGAAGGCTCGAGCCGCGAGAGACCACGGAACCAGAGAATATAGGTGAGCGCCGCGCCGATCAGCCCGAGATAGGTGAAGCCGAGAATGTTGGCGCCAGTCAGGTGCGGCAGCGGCGCCTCGAGCCACAGCGCGGCGGGCAATAGCAGCAGGCCGCCCGCCGTCAGCTGCCATGCCGTAAAGGTCAACGGCGAGACATCCGGACGCCAACGGCGGCTGAGCACGGTTCCGCCGGCCATCGAAAAGGCACCGGCAATACCGGCGACGATGCCGATCGAATCGAGCGTCGCATTCGGCGTCAAGATCAGCAGCGCGACGCCGCCGATACCGGCAATGGCAGCGACAATGGAGAGGCTGCGGATTGGCGAGCCTAGCAGCAACCGCGCCAGCACGATGACGATCAGCGGCTGGACCGCCCCGACGGTCGCCGCCACCCCACCGGGCAGCCGATAGGCCGAAATGAACAGCAGCCACCAGAAGATGGAGAAGTTCAGCGCGCCGAGCACCAGCGACTTCAGCCACCAGATCCCCTGCGGCAGCCTTCGAACGATCACAAGCAATAGCAGCCCGGCTGGCAGGGCGCGCAGCATGGCGACTGTTAGAGGATATCCGGCCGGCAAAAGCTCAGTCGTCACCAGATAGGTGCTGCCCCAGATCGCCGGTGCGATGGCTGTCAGCAGCAGGTCGAAATTGCGGTTCATGATCTTGGCCCCAGAATTTATCTTGACCTCAAGATAATACGAAATGTCTTGACGTCAAGATAAATCCATGGCGATGTCCAGACATGGATCGTATCGACAAAATTCTTGAGCAATGGCGCCGTGAGCGGCCGGATCTCGACACCACGGCCATGGGCCTCTTCGGGCGCATGCGCAATCTTACGCTCCACCTCTCGCGCGAAATGGAGAAGACCTTCGGCCGCTTCAACCTGAACTCGGCGAACTTCGACATGCTGGCGACGCTGCGCCGCTCCGGCGAGCCCTACACCCTCTCTCCCGGCGACCTGATGGATACGATGATGGTGTCATCGGGCACGATGACCAACCGCATCGACCAGCTGGAAAAGGCCGGCCTCGTCGCCCGCACCCAGAATCCCGAGGACGGCCGCAGCTTCCTGATATCACTGACGCCGAAGGGTTTCGACCTGATCGACGCAGCGGTGACGGCGCATGTCGAAACGCAGAGGCGTTTGATCTCGACCCTCTCGGAAGGCGAACGAAAAGCCCTTGACCGCCTGCTACGCAATTATTTAGCCGACTTTGAATCTCACTGATTGCTCCGAACGCAATTCGGCGCAGACATTGCGAATGCAGCCCCGCAGCCAGCGATGCGCCGGATCGGCATCCATGCGTGGGTGCCAAAGCAGCGAGATCATCACATCCGATGTCGGCACCGGCAACGCGAAACTGTGCATGTCGACCCGCAGATTGCCGGTATATCGCTCGGGCACGCTGACGATCAGGTCGGAGGCGCGCGCCAGAGCCAGCGCCGCCGAAAAGCTGCCGACGATCACAGCAATCTGCCGCTCCAGCCCCAATTCCTCCAACGCCACGTCGATCTGCCCTTTCTGCAAGCCACGCCGCGAGACGAGGATATGCTGGCCGGCAGCGTAACGCTCCGGCGTTATCACGCTCTCCCTGAGAGGATGGCCATTGCGCACCACGCCGATGAAGCGGTCGCGAAACAGCGGCTGCGTTCGCAATTCCGGGCCGGTATCGTCGCCCACAACACCGGTCTCCATATCGATCGTGCCGTCCCTGAGCAGCGTGCTGTCCTTGTCCAGCTTCTGCGTAAAATAGAGCCGCACGCCGGGCGCCTGCTCAGCGATGCGCGCGATCAACTCCGGCCCAAAATTTTCGACGAAGCCCTCGCGGGTGCGGATCGTGAAGGTCCGACCAAGCTGTTTCAGATCCAGCGTTTCGGCGGGCCGCAGGGCGGCCTCCGCCTCTTCGACAAGCGGGCCAACACGCTCGCGCAGTTCCAATGCCCGCGGCGTCGGCACGAGACCGCGCCCCGCCCTGACCAAAAGAGGATCGCCGGTTGTCTCGCGCAAGCGGGCGAGCGCCCGGCTCATGGCGGAGGGGCTTAGCCGCAAGCGCCGCGCCGCACGGGCGACGCTGCCTTCCGAGAGAAGCGCATTGAGGGTGACGAGCAGATTGAGATCGGGTGTGGACATGCCGGCGAACATAGCATGATTTCGCCGATATATAGCGTCATATGCACGAATGAAGTGCAAACGCTGCGCATTCCGCCACACATGCCAAAGAGCTACCTTTTCGCCGGGACTTTTTAATACGTCGCCAGAATTGGAGCTCATGTTGAAGCCGATCACTGAAAAACCGGACAAGACCGCATCCTCGGTCCGCTGGGCGCTTGCCAGCCTTTCTCTTTCCATGCTGATGCCTTCGCTCGATACCAGCATCGCCAATGTCGGCCTGCCGACACTCTCCGAGGCGTTCGGCGCCTCATTCCAGCAGGTGCAGTGGATCGTGCTTGCCTATCTGCTTGCCAGCACCACGCTAATCGTCAGCGTCGGCAAGCTCGGCGACATCGTCGGACGGCGGCGACTGCTGTTGACCGGAATAGCGCTGTTCACCCTCGCCTCGCTGTTCTGCGGGATCGCGCCGACATTGTGGCTGCTGATCGCGGCACGCGCCCTACAGGGCCTCGGCGCCGCCATGATGATGGCGCTGACGGTGGCGATGGTCGGCGAAACCGTGCCGAAGGAGCGGACAGGCAGCGCCATGGGCCTGCTCGGCACCATGTCCGCGATCGGCACCACGCTCGGCCCCTCGCTCGGCGGACTGCTGATCGCCTGGTACGGCTGGGAGACCATCTTCCTGGTCAACATACCATTGGGGATTGCGAACTTCCTGCTCGCCGCCCGCTTCCTGCCGGCAGATCGTCGGGACCGCAAGACGAGCAAGGGGCGACTGGATACGATCGGCACTTTGCTGCTCGCCCTGACGCTGGCCGCCTACGCACTGGCGATGACCCTTGGGCACGGCAGCTTCGGCGCGGTGAATATCGGCCTGCTGCTGGCGGCCGCGTTCGGCATCGCTCTCTTTGCGGTCACCGAAACGAAAGTGGAGTCGCCGCTGTTACGCCTTTCGATGTTCCGCGATGCGTCGCTGAGCGTGGGGCTTGCCATGAGCACCCTGGTTTCCACTGTTATCATGACGACGCTGGTGGTCGGGCCTTTCTATCTCTCCCGGGCGCTGAGCTTCGATGCCGCCCATGTCGGTGCCATCATGTCCGCCGGCCCACTGGTCTCCGCACTGACGGGCGTGCCCGCCGGCCGCATCGTCGACCGCTTCGGCGCCCACCGCATGACCATGATCGGTCTTGTCGGCATGGTTGTCGGTCTATCCTTGATGGCTCTGCTGCAAGGCAGGTTCGGCGCTGCCGGCTATATCGGACCGCTCGTCATTGTCACCTCGAACTATGCGATGTTTCAGGCGTCCAACAACACGACGATCATGAGCAACATCACGCCGGAGCGGCGCGGCGTCATATCAGGCATGCTGAGCCTGTCGCGGAACCTGGGCCTTATAACAGGCGCATCCGCCATGGGCGCCGTCTTCACGCTAGGGTCGGGAACAACTGACATCACCACGGCGCGTCCGGAAGCGATTGCAACGGGCATGCAGATCACCTTCGCAGTCGGCGCCCTGCTCATCGTCGCGACACTGGCCATCGCCATCACCAGCATGGCCCATGCAAGACGAATCGTCCTGTCGCCTAAGGAATTGTAGGATGCTTAACCGTATCTTCTGACGCTTCCCCGGCAGTGCGTAGAATATTAACCGACGTCAATTGTCATAAGCGCCGGGAATAATATTCAGGGTTGAGTTTCCGCAAATGCTCCTCGGAGAGGACAAGGTACCCAAGACGGCGCCTACCAAACTGACGCCATTGGAAGCGATGCGCGGCATCGCCTCCATAATCGTGATGTTTCACCACTTTTGCCTGGCCTTTCTGCCTTGGATCAAGGAGCCCTTTCCCAAGGGTTTGGCTGCGACGCCATTCGCCTGGCTTATGCGCGGCGAATCCGCGGTCACCTTCTTCTTCGTGCTATCCGGATTCGTTCTGGCTTTGAAATTCTATCGACGACCCGACTACAAGACGTTGCTGGCATCTACTTTGAAGCGGCTTCCGAGATTGATGGGGCCGGCCGCCATCTCGATCGGCTTCGGCTTTCTGATCTTATTTTTTCATCTCAACTATAACGCGGAAGCCGCCCTGATAACGGGATCGGATTGGCTCAGGACATTCGGCGACGCTCCTTTGCCGCCAGGCTTCACGCCGACACCGGCATCGGCAATCAGGCAATCCCTGCTCGTTTTCCTGCTGCCGGATCAATTCTGGTACAATTCCAATCTGTGGACGATGAGATTCGAATATTACGGCAGTCTCCTGGTCTTTCTGCTCTGCGCCCTGACCATGCGTGCATCGTCGATCGTGCAGCTTCTATCGATGATCGTTTCGGCCTACCTGCTATGGACCTACGTCCATCCTTTCCTGCCGTTTATCGCCGGAGCCTATCTGGCGTTTCTGGTTACCTGGAGCGGGCCGCGGGCCATCAATAACATCTGGATTGCAGCCTTTATCAGCCTCGTTTCGATCCTCCTGCTGTGCTCGCTGGATCAGCATCTGAAGGTTGCCGGATCCATCGGCCTATTGGTCAGCCTCATTTTTTGTCCCAAACTCGCGCGCCCATTGTCCGGCAAGCTCGGCCGGCTGTTGGGTCGCTTCTCCCTCCCCCTATACCTCGCCCATTTCCTGGTGATCGCATCGGCATCATCTTTCGGCTTCACCACCATATACGACTGGTCCGGCTCCTACGCATGGGCCGCCGTGATCGCGGGGATCATCACCATCCTCGTGAGCCTAGTTGCCGCAACTCCGCTGCTGCTTTTCGACGAGTGGTGGGTTGCAACGGTGAATACCGTGGCCGCGACATTGAGCAAGAGCGTGACGACCACCCGCCGAACGCACACTTTCCAATCGAGTTGAACGCTGAAATGCGCGGCACGCTCGGGAGTGTTGTGCGGCTGGGAGGATCGCTTCGTCGGTCGCCGCCACCCGGTCACACCGATCCGTGGCCGCCGAATTCTGCCGAAACGAAATCGAGAAAGCTGCGAAGCTTCGGGGTGACGCGGCGATCCGGCGCGTAGAGAACATGCAGCTGGCGCGTCGGCACGCTATACCCAGGCAGAAGCGGCACCAGCGCACCTGTTTCCAAACTGGATTGGATGAGCTCGGACGACTGCAGGACGATGCCGAGCCCGGCGACTGCAGCTTTCAGCAGCGCTTCGCCATTGTCGATCATCAGCCGGCCGGAGATCGGAACGCTCACATTCCCCTCCGGCCCCTCGAAATCCCAGTGCGTCCTCAGCATGGTATGCGAAAAGATCAGGCATTCATGATTTCGAAGATCATCCGGCGTGGAGGGGGTGCCGTGGGCGCGCAGATAGCTCGGCGCTGCGCAGACCACCAGGCGATAGGGGCCGAGACGGCGGGCGATCAATCCGCTGTCGGCAAGCTCACCGATGCGAAAGACCGCGTCGTAGCCCTCGTCGATCAGATCTACCATGCGGTTCGAGAGCGACAGATCGATCGAAACCTCCGGATTCGCACTCAGATATTGGGGAAGCATCGGTGCGAGCGCGTGAATACCGAAGGTGACGGGAGCGTTGACCCTCAGCTTGCCACGTGGCACGGCCCGGCTTTCCGCCGCCAGAGCCTCCGCAGCCTCGACCTCGGCCAGAATATTGCGCGAGCGCTCGTAGAACTGACTGCCGACCTCCGTCAGGTGCTGGCGGCGCGTGGTGCGGTTCAGAAGCCGAACGCCGAGATGCTGTTCGAGAAATTGCACATGTTTGCCGACGAGCTGCGGCGACATGTTCAACGCTTCCGCCGCGGCGCTGAACGAGCCGAGCTCGACCGCCCTGACGAAAATGCTCATGCTGGAGAAGCGATCCATTAGAAACAATCCGTTTCAAGTATTGCATCATATAGCTCATTTATCCGGATATGGCGATAATTGTATCTGTTTGTCAGCAACAACAAGGAGCTGACGGACATGAAAATCGCTGTCATTGGTACCGGAAACATGGGCGCGGGACTGGCCCGGCTGCTAGCCGGAGCGAGGTCTGACGTGGTCATCGGTCATCGCGATCCTGCAAAGGCCGCCGCCTTTGCCGCCGAACTGGGCGCGGGCGTCGAAGCAGGCGGGGTTGCCGCCGCCGTCAAGCTTGCCGATATCGTCCTGTTGGCGCTGCCTTACGGCGCTATCGCGGACATGCTGAAGGAAGCCGGAAATCTCAAGGGCAAGGTGCTGATCGACATCAGCAATCCCGTCACCGCAGATTTCCGCGGCCTCGTCGTCGGGCACTCGAGCTCGGCGGCCGAAGAGATCCAGGCGCTTGTGCCCGAGGCGACGGTGGTGAAGGCTTTCAATACGATTTTCGCGCCGCTGCTGCCCGCCGAAGGACGTAACGGCAAGGTACTGCAGGTCTTCATTGCCGGAGACGACGAGAAGGCCAAGAATGCCGTATCCCGCCTCGTCAAATCAATCGGCTTCGAGGCGGTCGATGCGGGTCCGCTCACCAATGCCCGCTTCATCGAGCCGATCGGCGAGATGAACATCCAGTTCGGCTTCTTCCTCGGCAAAGGCCCGACGGTGGCACCGGCCTGGGTTCAGCTCTGAAGACACGCGGCGCACCAGCAAAACGAAAGAGGCTCGGAATCTTTACTCCGAGCCTCTTTGCATAAACGGATGGCAACCTGTGATCAGAAACTCGCCGTCAGCGGATCCGGGCCGATACGGCCACCCGCCGAATCGAGCTTGGCCATGTCAGCCAGGTCGTCGCTGTCGAGCTTGAAATCGAAAACCTTGAGATTTTCCTCGATGCGGCTCGGCGTCACCGATTTCGGGATGACGATCAGGCCGTTGTCGATATGCCAGCGGATGATGACCTGTGCCGGCGTGCGGCCATGCTTGGCGGCGACCTTGCCGATGGCGGCGTTGGTGAGAAGCTTGCCTTGGCCGAGCGGGCTCCAGGATTCCGTCTTGATGCCGAGCTTGTCGTGAACGGCGCGCAGTTCCTTCTGCTGGAAGGTGGGATGCAGCTCGATCTGGTTCAGCACGGGCGTCACGCCAGTCTCGCCGATGATACGTTCGAGATGCGCGGCGGCAAAATTGGAAACGCCGATCGAACGGGCGCGGCCTTCTTCCTTCAGGCGCACGAAAGCCTTCCAGGTGTCGAGATAGCGGTTGCGGTGCGGCGATGGCCAGTGGATCAGGTAGAGGTCGACATAGTCGGTGCCGAGACGCTTCAGGCTTTCGTCGAAGGCTTTCAGCGTGGAATCGAAGCCCTGTGCCTCGTTCCAGAGCTTGGTTGTGAGGTAGATGTCCTTGCGGGCGACGCCGGACTGGCGCATGCCTTCGCCAACGCCATCCTCGTTGGCGTAGATGGCGGCAGTATCGACATGGCGATAGCCGGCTTTCAAAGCCGTGCTGACGGCCATCGGTGCGACATTCTCCGGCGTCTGCCAGACGCCGAGGCCGACCTGCGGAATGGAATTGCCGTCATTGAACGTGATTGTCGGTTGCGTGGTCACGATAAGTCTCCAAAGGATGAGAAGCGGGTGGAGTGAAGGCGTGATTTAAATTCTAAAAGAAAAGGGCCGGACCGGTCCGCATGGATGCACCAGTCTGGATGCCATATAGTGGAGAATGTTGGGATTTTAACCCCGACCGACATTTCAGACAACCCGAACGGTCGTACCTCTTCGCAGCGATGGCAGAATGCGCCTCATGTCGCGAAGGCTGACTGCGACACACCCGGCCGTCGGCTCATATCCCGGCCTGATCAGGTGAAAGAAGATCGCCGAGCCGCGATTGCGCCGGCGCGAGCTCACATTCCAGTCAAGCACTAGGCAGATATCGTAGAGGCCGTCGCCCCGCTGCAATTCCTCGTGGCTCGGCCTGAAAGGAGCCTTCACCAGCCTGTTGTAGTTGGGATCGTCGGGCTGGTCGCACCAAAGCATACCCTTCCGGATCCGCTGCATCGGCAAGGCTGTTTTCAGGGAACGGACCCGATCGCCCCGCGTGAAACCGTAGAGTAGTTTCATATCCGCGATCGGTGTCGCGCCGTCCCCTTCGCGCTTCAATATACTGCGTCCGGACCGGCCGATCGCCGCCGGCACGGTCATGCCTCCCACCTGCACCAGCGCCCGCGTTTTCTTACCCGGCTGAGCACGCACGACGATCGTCGAAGCGCTCCGCCTGGCCTCCGCCCTTGTCTTTTGCATTTTCCTCACATGTTTTTGCTTTGCGCGTGATTTCATTTGAAATCATAGCAGTTTCAACCAAACGACCAAGCCTGAGCCGCGTCGCGACTTGCTAAAAATGCAATTTGGCGTAGGACTTAAGTGGGATTAGAACGAGGACCCGAACGGCATGACCGCACGCACCATTCTCCTGGTGGACGATGACAACGACCTGCGTGAGATGTTGGTCGAGCAATTATCGCTTTACGAGGAATTCAACGTCCTGCAGGAGGCGACCGCCGGAAAGGGCGTGCAAACCGCGCGCACCGTGCCCGTCGATCTCCTGATCATGGATGTCGGCCTGCCCGATATGGACGGTCGCGAGGCCGTGAAGCTGCTGCGCAAGAACGGCTTCAAGGCGCCGATCATCATGCTGACGGGTCACGACACGGACTCCGACACCATCCTCGGCCTCGAAGCCGGCGCCAACGACTATGTGACGAAGCCATTCCGCTTCGCCGTGCTGCTCGCCCGCATCCGCGCGCAACTGCGCCAGCACGAGCAGAGCGAGGATGCGACCTTCACTGTGGGACGCTACCTCTTCAAACCGAGCCAGAAGCTTTTGACCACCGAAGACGGACAGAAGATCCGCCTGACGGAAAAGGAAGCAGCCATCATCCGCTATCTCTATCGCGCCGACCAGAAGGTCGTGACCCGCGATATCCTTCTCGAAGAGGTCTGGGGCTACAATTCCGGCGTGACCACCCACACGCTCGAAACGCATGTCTACCGCCTTCGCCAGAAGATCGAGCGCGATCCTTCCAACGCCGAAATTCTGGTGACGGAAAACGGCGGCTACAAGATCATTCCATAGGCGATCGATGGCGCTGAACGACGATATCCGACTGCTATCGCAATTGCCGCTGTTTCACGGCATGGGCGATGAGCCGCTGCGGCTGATCGCCTTCGGCGCCGATCGCCGCCATGTGAACGAGGGCCAGACGCTGTTCCGCGAAAAATCGCCGGCCGAATGCGCCTATGTCATCACGCGCGGCAGTTTCGAGCTCAGCACCATCGATGCCGACGGCCAGACGCAGGTGGAAGCGGTGGTCCAGGCCGGCACCATGCTTTCGGAGCTGGCAATGGTGACGCTGGTAGAGCGGAAATATACGGCTGTTGCCGCCGAGGAATCCGACGTGATCCGCATCACGCGCGCCCTCTTCCATCGGCTGATCGAAGAATACCCAGACGCCGGCCTGCTGATCCAGAACCGTATCCGCGAAAACTTCGCCGCCCTTGCCAGGCAAGCGGCCGCAATGCTTGGCCGCTTTTCCTAAAGCAGGCGCTCGCTTTTACAGATCGAAATGCGCCGTCACCGGCACGTGGTCGGACGGACGATCCCAGCCGCGCGCCGCTTTCAGGATCTCGATCCGCCGCAGATGCGGGCCAAGATCGGGGGACGACCAGATGTGGTCGAGGCGGCGGCCGCGATCGGCGGCCTCCCAATCCTTGGCGCGGTAGCTCCACCACGTATAGAGCTTCTCGCTTTCCGGCACCTGCTGCCGCATCAGGTCAAGCCAGGCACCGCGCTTCATCACCTCGATTAGGCCATCGGTCTCGACCGGCGTATGGCTGACGATCTTCAAGAGCTGCTTGTGCGACCAGACGTCATGCTCCAGCGGCGCGATATTGAGATCGCCGACGAGGATCGCCGAGGTGTTCTGCTCGGCATTGGCATGCAGCTTTTTCATCTCTTCGATGAAATCGAGCTTGTGGCCGAACTTCGGATTGATTTCCCGATCCGGCTCGTCGCCGCCGGCCGGGACATAGAAATTGTGCAGGCGGATACGACGGCCGCCACGCTCGAAGATCGCCGAGATATGTCTGCTGTCGCCGACATTGCAGTAATCCTGGCGATGATCCTCGGTCAGCGGGAAACGCGAGGCGATCGCGACGCCATGATAGCCCTTCTGGCCATGAATGATGATATGCTCATAGCCAAGCGCCCTCAGCGGCGCATAAGGGAAAAGCTCGTTCGGAACCTTGGTTTCCTGCAGGCAGAGAATATCGGGCCGGGCCTGCATGACGAATTGCTCGACGATCGGCATGCGCAGCCGCACCGAATTGATGTTCCAGGTCGCAATCGAAAATCCCATGCCCAAACCTTCCCCTTAGAGCAGTTCCAGGAAAAGTGCGCAGCGATTTCGCGTCCGGAATTGCATCAAAACAGACAGATGGAGCGGCTCGGCGATTCCTTTAAACGCTCCAGTCAGGCTAAGGCTTTAGACCGCCTGTGATGGAAAGAAAAGCGCCATTCGGCGCTTCTCCGCTACAAGGGCTGGAACGAGGTTCAGCGCGTGTAGTCGATGCGGAAAACGCTGTCGTCGAAGGCGACGTTCGTCTTCACATTGTTGATGATCACGTCGGTCGTCTTGCCCTGCGGATCGATGACGGTCCATTGGCGCAGATCGTAGGTCTTCGAATCGAAGATCATCGTGATGGTGGAATCGCCGAAGACAGTGCGATTGCCGAGCGTGATCTTGGTCAGATCCGGCTGCGAATCGACGTTACGCACCATGTCGGCGGAAAGGTCGATCTTGTTGGCGAGCAGCAGGCTCAGCGGCGTCTTCGACAGCTGATACATGTTTCTTGTCTGCGTCTGGTCGTTGATGACCTGTACGTTGTTGCCATCGCAGATGACGCGCATGCGCGACGGCAGATCGTAATTGAAGCGCATCTTGCCGGGCCGCTGGATGAAGAATGCACCGCTCATCTGGTCGCCGCGCGGCCCGATCTGCAGGAAGCCGCCCTTCATCGACTTGATAGACGAGAAATGATCGGCAATGGCCTGGGCAATACCGGGATTGAGGGTAGCTGCGGCTGCCTGCGTCTGGGCCTGCGCGAAAGCCGAAATCGGCAGAACGCCTGCCGCGCCAACCGCGACCACGGCGCCGAGAAGGTGCCGGCGGGTCAGGGAAAGTCGGCTGGACGGCTGCGCATCAAACTTTGTCATCGAATTCTCCTTCATGCTTCGTCCATGGCGCGCAAAATCGGCGTCTTCATGGCGCGGCGGCCCATGGCCGGTTGTGGACCGCGATCAAATTTCGCTGAACATTGGCTGGATACGCAATACCGGAAGACGGATCGCCTCAGCGATCCAGAATATCGGCCTCGGTCGGAACAAGGATTTCACGCTTCCCGGCATGATTGGCCGGACCGATCACGCCTTCCTGCTCCATGCGCTCTATCAGCGACGCCGCACGGTTGTAGCCGATGCCGAGGCGGCGCTGGATGTAGGAGGTCGAGGCCTTGCCGTCACGCAGCACGATCGCAACCGCCTGATCGTAGGGGTCTTCCGAATCGGAGAGGTTGGACGTACCTGCCGGGCCGTGGCCATCTTCATCCTCGTCATCATCGGCGGTGATGGCATCGAGATATTGCGGTGCGCCCTGCGTCTTCAGATAGGCGACGATATCCTCCACCTCGCCATCGGAGACAAAGGGGCCGTGAACGCGCTGGATCCGCCCGCCGCCGGCCATGTAGAGCATGTCGCCCATGCCGAGCAGCTGCTCGGCGCCCTGCTCGCCAAGGATGGTGCGGCTGTCGATCTTCGACGTCACCTGGAAGGAGATGCGCGTCGGGAAGTTTGCCTTGATCGTGCCGGTGATGACGTCGACCGACGGGCGCTGCGTGGCCATGATGACATGGATACCGGCGGCACGCGCCATCTGCGCCAGGCGCTGCACGGCACCTTCGATATCCTTGCCGGCGACCATCATCAGGTCCGCCATTTCGTCGATGATGACGACGATGTAGGGCATCGGCTTCAGGTCGAATTCTTCCGTCTCGTAGATCGCCTCGCCGGTCTGGCGGTCGAAGCCGGTCTGCACGGTCCGGCTGATCGCTTCACCCTTTGCGACGGCCTGCTCGACGCGCGTGTTGAAGCCGTCGATGTTGCGCACCCCGATCTTCGACATCTTCTTGTAGCGCTCTTCCATCTCGCGGACGGTCCATTTGAGCGCGACGACGGCCTTCTTCGGATCGGTGACGACGGGCGACAGAAGATGCGGGATACCGTCATAGACGGAAAGTTCCAGCATCTTCGGATCGATCATGATCAGACGGCACTGCTCCGGCGTCATGCGATAGAGCAGCGACAGGATCATGGTATTGATGGCGACCGACTTGCCCGAACCGGTGGTGCCGGCGACGAGCAGATGCGGCATCTTGGCGAGATCGGCGATGACGGGTTCGCCGCCGATCGTCTTGCCGAGCGACATGGCAAGCTTCGCCTTGGAGGTCTCGAAATCGCGGCTGGCGACAAGCTCGCGGAGATAGACCGTCTCGCGCGTCGAGTTCGGCAGCTCGATGCCGATGGCGTTGCGGCCGGGAACGACGGCTACGCGGGCAGCGATCGCGCTCATCGAGCGGGCGATATCGTCGGCAAGGCCAATGACGCGGGAGGACTTGATGCCGGGCGCCGGCTCAAGCTCGTAAAGGGTGACGACCGGACCGGGGCGGACATGGATGATTTCGCCCTTGACGCCGAAATCCTCCAGCACGCCTTCGAGCATGCGGGCATTCTGCTCGAGCGCATCGGCCGAAAGCGTCGCGTCGCGGGCAACGGCCTTCGGCTCGGCCAGCAGGTGGACGGCAGGAAGCTGGAAACCATAGGGGCGAATGAAGGAGGTCTGCGCCTCGCGCTCAGCCCGCGCGCCGGGCTTCGGGCGGGGCGCGGCAGGAGTAACGCGATGGCCGGCTACGGCTCCCTTCGCGGACGCGGGGGCTAGCGGCCAATCCTCGTCCTCGTCGTCAGGCAGGATATCGGCCGGACGACGCGGATCGCGATCATAGATCGAATCCTCGTCTTCATCCTCGTCGTCGCCAAGGCTGATCGATGGCGCGGACACGACACGGCGTGCGGCCGGGCCATCCATCGACGGATCGAGACGATCACCGCGGGCCATCGGCGCCTTGGCGCGTACCGGCTCGTTCAGCGTACCGAATTCGTCATCGTTGAAATCATAAGGGGCGTCGAAGGCATGGTCGCGGCGCTTGCGCGGCCCCATACCGAACAGCCGGCGCAGGCGGGCCTGCGTGTTGTACCAGGCATGCATGACCGCGCCATAGGCCATGAAATTGGCGAGGAAACCACCCCGGTCGTCATCCTCGTCCTCATCGCCGACCCGGCGCGCACGGCTGCGGGTTTCCTCGTAATCGTCCTCATCACCTTCGTCTTCCACGAGATTTTCGCCGATGGCGCCGGAGGCGAAGAGCATGAGCCAAATGGCCGGAACGGCGAGAACCGAACCGATGATGATGGCCACCACACCGCTCGGATAGGTGCCGATGAAGAGAGCTGGAAGACGCAGAAGAAGATCGCCGACAACACCGCCGATACCGTTGGGGATCGGCCAGGTCGGCGGCGCCGGGAAGCAGGCGATGGAGCCAGCCGCGACGATGCAGCCGCCGAACCACGCGCCGAGGCGCGAAGGCACCCGATGAAGCTTGCGGTTGGTAATCAGCGCAAAGGCCCAGGCGACGACGGGCAGCATCGCCAGAACCGAAGTGAGGCCGAGCGACTGCATCATGATGTCGGCAAAAGCGGCGCCGGGAAAGCCGAGCAGGTTGGTCGGCGCATTGGCAGTTGCGTAGGAATAGCTGGGGTCCATGACGTTCCAAGTCGCCAGCGCCGCAACCGCAAGCGCCAACAGGAACAATATTGCGAAACCGGTCAGGCCCTTGACCTGACGCCAAACCACGCTCGAAAGCGATAAACGGTCGGGGCGACCGCTCAACGCCGCCGAATTGCTTCTGCCCATGATATCCAGCCCCGTTCCTGTCCAAAGCGCAAACGAATCGGTCTATGCCCACTCGCCGGCAGGTTAGCCATACCTAATCAGAGGAGGGTTAATGGCATGTTAACCATGCACGCCAACCCCTCGAATCGCCTGCCATCTGAAGAAAAATGGCTGTGCACAAACGAAAAGGGCCCGAACCGAGGTCCGGGCCAAGGGCGCCTATTTGCGATGAAATAGGACGCGACGGGATGTTAAGCGAAACCGGAGAGTTTGCTCCGGTTTCGCAAGCTCCGATCAGGAATTGTGGTAGGCGGCTTCGCCGTGCGAGGCGAGGTCGAGACCTTCGCGCTCGGCTTCCGGAGCGACGCGCAGGCCGATGATGACGTCGACGACCTTGTAGAGGATCGCGGAGCCGATACCGCACCACAGGATTGTCGTGACGACGGCGGTCAGCTGCACGACGACCTGGCTGCCCATCGTGACGCCATCGGCATAGCCGACACCGCCGAGCGAGGCGCTGGCGAAGATGCCGGTTGCGATGGCGCCGAAGATGCCGCCGATGCAGTGTACGCCGAAGACGTCAGCCGTATCGTCGTAGCCGAACTTGTTCTTCACGACCGAGACGAAGAAGTAGCACAGCGGCGAGACGATCAAGCCCATGACGATCGCGCCCATCGGGCCGGCGATACCGGCTGCAGGCGTGATGGCAACGAGACCGGCAACCATGCCCGAAGCGCCGCCGAGCATGGAGGCCTTGCCACGGGTGAAGGTTTCGACCAGCGACCAGGAGATGATGGCGGCTGCGGTTGCGACGAAGGTGTTGACGGTTGCGAGCATCGCGCCGCCGGAAGCTTCGAGGTTGGAACCGGCATTGAAGCCGAACCAGCCGACCCAGAGCATCGACGCGCCGACCATGGTCAGCGTCATGGAGTGCGGAGCCATCATGTCCTTGCCGAAACCGACGCGCTTGCCGACGAGAATGGCGCCGACGAAGCCGGCAATACCGGCATTGATGTGAACGACGGTGCCGCCGGCGAAGTCGAGTGCGCCCATCTTGAAGAGCATGCCGTTGGAATCCCAGACCATGTGAGCGATCGGGAAGTAGACGAAGGTCGCCCACAGCGCGCAGAAGAGCACGGCTGCGCCGAACTTGATGCGCTCGGCGAAGGCGCCGATGATCAGGGCCGGCGTGATGGCGGCAAAGGTCATCTGGAACAGCATGAAGATGAATTCAGGAATGACGACGCCCTTGGAGAAGGTCGCAGCCGTCGTCGAGGTCGAAACGCCCGACAGGAACATCTTGGCCGTGCCGCCCCAATAGGGGCTGGAGCCGCCGCCGAAGGCGAAGGAATAGCCGTAGAGAACCCAGAGGATCATCACGACCGCACCGATCATCGTGCACTGCATGAGGACCGAGAGCATGTTCTTCGCACGGACGAGACCGCCATAGAACAGCGCCAGACCCGGCACGAGCATGAAGAGCACGAGAATGGTGGAGATGAACATGAAGGCGGTGTCGCCCTTGTCCGGAACCGGGGCGGCGGCGGTCGCAGCGGCGGCAGCCGGAGCGGTCTCCTGCGCAAAGGCGATTGCCGGCGCAAGCAAGGCCGCGGAAAGCACGCCCACCCGTGTCAAGGCGGAGGAAAGCTTGGAAAATGACATGCAAATAACTCCCTGATCAGCCGTGTCTTACAGAGCTTCTGAATCGGTTTCGCCCGTACGGATGCGCACGGCATGGTCAATCGAATAGACAAAGATCTTGCCGTCGCCGATCTGGCCGGTCTTGGCGGCCGACGCGATGGCCTCGACGGCCTTGTCGACGGTTTCGGATGCGACTGCGACCTCGATCTTCAGCTTCGGCAGGAAGCTGACGGCATATTCGGTGCCGCGATAGATCTCGGTATGCCCCTTCTGGCGCCCGTAACCCTTCACTTCGGTCACAGTCAGGCCCTGGATGCCGACAGCCGTGAGGGCCTCACGGACCTCATCGAGCTTGAACGGCTTGATAATGGCCATCACAATTTTCATCTGGTTTCCCATCCTTTGTTAGCCTCGGCACGGAGCCGACTCTCCTTGCCGCCGACGAGTGTTTCTGCAGCGACTGGCCATACACATTCAAAGGACGTGCCAGATTCGTGACACATTTATAACGTGTTGAAATAAAACAGATTTATTGCACAGACCCAATAAAGCGGCATTTCTCGTCGCGAGAGCCGCACAAATAAAGTGCAAATTTATAAGTTTGCCGCTTATTTAATCATTTGCCTTTTTACGAATCAGGCCTTCCTGCGCCACCGACGCAATCAGGACACCGGATCGCGTAAACAGGCTGCCGCGCGTAAATCCGCGCGCGCCGGAAGCGCTGGGGCTTTCCTGGCTGTAGAGCAGCCAGTCGTCGAGCTTGAACGGGCGATGGAACCACATGGCGTGGTCGAGGCTCGCCACCTGGACGGTCGGATCCAGAACCGACGTGCCATGCGCATTCAAGGAAACATCGAGCAGCGTCATGTCGGAGAGATAGGCGAGCACGGCATTCTGATAGAGCCGGTCGTCCGGCACCGGCCCCGTCACCCGGACCCAGATGTTCTGCCGCTGGCTCGGCTGCGCGCGCGAAAAATAGCTCTCGATCGAAACGGGCCGGATCTCGATCGCCCGCTTGCGTTCCCAATAGCGGCGCACATTCTCGGGCGCATGGGCGAGATAGCGCTGCTTGACCTGCTCCTCATCCATCAGCTCCTCCGGCATCGGCACGTCAGGCATATCGCCCTGATGATCGAAACCGGGCTCATCGACCTGGAAGGAGGCCGTCAGCGCAAAGATCGCCTTGCCGTGCTGAACCGCAAGCACCCGCCGCGTATTGAAGCTGGAACCATCGCGCAGGCGGTCGACCTGATAGAGGATCGGAACCGAGGGATCGCCGGGCAGCATGAAATAGGCGTGCAGCGAGTGTGCGAAGCGATCACTGTTGACGGTTCGCTGCGCCGCCATCAATGCCTGGCCGATGACCTGCCCGCCGAAGACGCGCTGCCAGCCGACCTGCGGGCTGTTGCCACGAAACAGGTTCATCTCGATCGTCTCGAGATCGAGCGTCGCCAGCACGGTTTCCATCGGGGTGAGCTTCTCGGTCTCTCGCGACATTTTGCTTGAACTCCAATGGTAGGAACCACGAACAGGATGCTCTATATAGAGCAGGACGTGACAGTAAGACACAGGGAAGCGCTATGTTGGACATGCTGGTAGTGGGTGGCGGATATGTGGGTCTTGCCACAGCGGTCGCAGTCAAGCAGGCCGCACCCCACCTCGACGTCATGATCGTGGAGGCCGCGCCGGAAACCGCCTGGAAGAAGGACATGCGGGCCTCGGCGATCATCGCGGCGGCTTCGAAGATGCTTGACGTCCTCGGCGTCTGGAACGAGATCGCGCCGGAGGCCGAGCCGATCACCCGCATGATCGTCACCGATTCGCGCACCGGCGATCCCGTCCGCCCCGTCTTCCTCACCTTCGACGGCGAAGTGACTGAAGGCCAGCCCTTCGCCCATATGGTGCCGAACCTCACCATGGTCGGTGCTCTGCGTGGCGCCTGCGAACGCCTGGGCATTACGATCAAGCACGGCCTCAGCGCCACGGATTTCGTCACCGACGACAATAAGACCACGCTCACCCTTTCGGATGGCAGCACGTTGGAAACGCGGCTTCTGGTCGCCTGTGACGGCGTGCGCTCCAAACTGCGCGACATGGCCGGCATCAAGACGGTCAACTGGGATTACGGCCAGTCCGGCATCGTCGTGACAGTCGAGCACGAGCGGCCGCATGGCGGCTGCGCCGAGGAGCATTTCCTGCCCTCCGGCCCCTTCGCCATCCTGCCCTTGAAGAACAACCGCTCCTCGCTCGTCTGGACGGAGCGCACCCCCGACGCCGAGCGGCTGGTCGCCTCCGACGATCTCCTGTTCGAAGAGGAACTGGAGCGCCGCTTCGGCCACAAGCTCGGGACGCTCACCACCGTCGGCGAACGCCGCGCCTTCCCGCTCGGCCTGACGATCGCCCGCGATTTCGTTGCGCCGCGCTTTGCCCTTGCCGGCGACGCCGCCCATGGCATTCACCCGATCTCCGGCCAGGGTCTCAATCTCGGCTTCAAGGATGTGGCGGCGCTGGCCGAAACCATCGTCGAGGCCGACCGCCTCGGCCTCGACATCGGCTCGATCAACACGCTCGAACGCTACCAGACCTGGCGCCGCTTCGACACCTTCCGCATGGGCGTGACGACCGACGTGCTGAACCGGCTGTTTTCCAACGACAGCACGCCCTTGCGCATCGCCCGCGACTTTGGGCTCGGGATCGTCGACCGGCTGCCCAGCCTCAAATCCTTCTTCATCGGCCAGGCGGCCGGCACCACGGCAAAGCACAATCCGCGGCTGCTTGCGGGCGAGGCGATCTGAGGGACCGGGGTCGAATCGCCAATCTCTGAAGAGGAAACTCTCTATTCGAGGTTCCGCATCTCGGCATCCATCCAGCTGCAGAATTGCCGAACCGCTCTCGATTCCGAACGGCGCCGGTAGCGATACGTGCCGGTTTCGACCGGTTCGTAACCAGGCAGGTTTACCAGCGCACCCGATTTCATTTCCCGGCCCGTGAGGATGGTCGGCGCAAGCAGCACTCCGAGACCGGCGACGCAGGCATGAAGCGCGGCATCATCCGTATCGAAGGCATGGCCGAAGGAAAGATCTGCCGGCGAAAAATGGAACGCCTCGCACCAAAGCTGCCAATCCCAGTTGCCCACGCAGCATTGCAGAGCTGGAAGGCGCGGAACGGCAATCTCCCGATCCTCGACGTCTCTTGCCAGCAGGCCCGGAGAAACGACGGGACGGCGCAGGTCGCGCGCAAGGAATTCCCATCCCTCGGCGACTTCCCCGATCCGGAAATGGCGAATGCTGACATCGGAGTCGGGAACGGCCGGAAATCCGCGCGCGGAACTCGTTTCCACCCGGACACGCACCTGCGGGCAGAGAGCGCGAAAGCGATCCAGCGACGGGATGAGCCAGCGCAGCGCGAGCGATGTTGTGGCGTGGACGCTGATTTCGTTTTCGTCGCGATAGAGAGCCTCGGCCGAACGCTCGATGAGCCCGATCGCCGGCGCCACCTCCTGATAGAAGCGTCGCCCCACTTCGGTAAGAGAGACGGTGTTGTTGCCTCGGCGGAAGAAGCTCACCCCAAGCTCGTCCTCGAGCTTTTTGAGCTGGTGGCTCACCGCACCGGAGGTCACGCCAAGCTCAGCGCCGGCCCCCGTCAGGCTTCCGGTACGCGCCACGATCGCAAACACCCGGATGGCATTGAGAGAAACACGATGCCTTCCCTGCATGAATTTTCCTCAAGCTCCCCTCAAATTCCTCGTTTGAGCATCATACGAAAATCCAGCACAAGCAGAGGCGCAAAACACCTAGAACCGATGGTGAAGCTAAACCAAGTTATGTCAAATCCAAAGCATGGCTCCCGTGGAAAACAGCATTACTTTCTTTGCGCTTTGTCCGCTGCCCAACCTGCCTGTCTTCGGCATTTCGCCGGAAACAGATCCGCTCCCGTATAAAGGTCCCTGATGCCTCCCCTTCGACATCGCTACCGCGACCCGATCGCGCTTTCCGCGCCGATTGGCGGGATGCCGTTCCGCTCGCCCACAGCTCGTGCCGTTGCCGCGCTGTCGCTCACGCAGCTCATCGGCTGGGGCTCAACCTTCTATCTGCCGGCGGTGATTGGGCCTGCCATAGCTCGCGAGCTGGGCGTCGGCCTGCCCACGGTCATGGCGGGGCCAACGATCATGCTTGTTGTCATGGCGATGGTGTCCTGGCCGCTGAGCTCAATCTTCGAACGCCACGGCACGCGGCCGATCATGGCTTTCGGCTCTGCTATGGGCGCAATCGGCCTGCTGCTGATGAGCCTGGCCAACGGTCCGGTGTCCTATGTCCTGTCGTGGATCATTCTCGGCCTTGCCGGCGCCTGCATGCTGACGACGCCGGCGCAGATCGCGGTGAGCGAAGTTGCCTGCGAGAAAACACATCAGGCACTTGGGGTATTGATTCTGGCTGGCGGGCTGACATCGACCATCGTCTGGCCGACTACGGGGCTTCTCCAGGCGCAATGGGGCTGGCGCATGACAAGCCTGACCTATGCCGCCTTGATGCTGCTTGTCTGTCTGCCACTGCATTGGATCGCGCTTGCCCGCCACCCTAGGGAACGATCGATCGTGACAGCGACAGCCGAACCTAGTCCCATCGACAGGCCGAGCTTCACTTTGCTGGCTTTAAGCTTCGCCGCCAATGGCTTCGTGACATGGGGATTTGCCCTCACCATCATCATCCTGTTCGAGGCTGCAGGTCTCGATCACGCCAGCGCGCTGGCAGCGGCGGCCTTCATTGGTGTCGCCCAATGGGCAGGACGCATGGTCGATTTCCTCGGCGGTCGGCGCTGGTCGGGCTTCGTCACCGGCCTTGCGGCCGCTGCCTTGTTTCCGCTGAGCTTCATCGTTCTTCTGTTGACCAGCAATTTCGCCGGCGCCATGCTTTTCACCACACTCTACGGTATGGCGAGCGGCATCACTGCCGTCACCCGCGCCACGCTGCCATTGCAGATTTTCCCGGCCGGCACCTATGCCCGTGCATCCGCGCGGCTGGGCGTGCCGCTCAATCTTTCCTTTGCGGCAGCACCGCCGGTATTCACTGCCATCATGACGTCTGCGGGTCCGCATGCCGCCCTATGGCTGGCCCTTGCGATCTCGATCTTTGCCTTTTTTGCGCTTCTCGGCCTCTTCCTGCTGCATCGGCGAATGAGGCACGCATTGCGATAGAACCGAAAAAAGCCTCAGTCCTCGATGCGGCGCGCTTCCGAGATAAGCATGATCGGAATGCCGTCGCGGATCGGATAGGCAAGGCGTGCCTTTTCCGAGATCAACTCGTTCTTTTCCCGGTCGTAGCTCAACCGCCCCTTGGTCAGCGGGCAGACCAGCAGGTCGAGCAGTTTCGGGTCCACCTTGCTGACCGTGACATCCATCAGAAAATTCCTATTGCAGCAGCGAATCGGTGTCGCCGGAGCCGGCGAGCACGATCTTGACGATGGCGATGAAGGTTTCCGCCCGGGTCTTCAGGTCGGGCGCTTCGAGAAGGGCCTGTTTTTCGGCCGGATCGAAGGGCGCCATCATCGACAACGAATTGACCAGCATCATATTGTCCGCGCGCTCGACACTTTCCCAATCCGCCTCCAGCTTGTTGGCCTCCAGATAACTACGGAAAGCCGAAAGCAATGCCGGGCGATCGACCGTTCCTTCCTCGTGGTGGGATTTCAGGTCGGAGATGAAGGGCGTGATGCGGAAGGTGCGATAGGGCTGGTGGGCAGTGATTTCATCCATCAGCCGGAAACGGCATATGCCCGTCAACGCGGCGATATAGCGCCCGTCGCCGGTTTCGGCGATGGAGGTGATGCGCCCGAGGCAGCCGACATGCGTCAGATTGGACGACTCCGCCGGCTCTCCGAGCGCTGGCTGCACCATGCCGATCAAACGATTTCCGGCAATGGCCGCATCGAACATGGCAAGATAGCGCGGCTCGAAGATATTGAGCGGAAGCTGTGCGCCGGGCAGCAGCAGCGCACCGGACAGGGGAAAGACGACGACCGATTCGGGCAGATCGCCCGGCTTCAGATATCTGGCATTGCCGACTTGCATCTTTTCCATCCCGCTAGATCGTCGCGACACGCTGCGCGCCGCAGTGAGCCGCGCAGGAACGACACACATCGCGGTCATCGCCCCTTTTCGCGCCGCGTCACCGACAATGTGAGCCCGTCTGCCGAAAACACAAGAGCATTTTCAATGAAAACGCTGATGGGGTCATTTGCCGGATACATAGGACGGCCGTCTAACAAGCGATCGCCATGCCCTTAGGACAACTGGCCCGTTACGAAAACAGGATAGAGGAAAGCTTGCGCCGTGCCGCGATCGTGGCGGGGTCCTTGGCACCCCATACCTCGAAGAATTCCAGCAGCTGGCGGCGCGCGCCGTCATCGTCGTGGCTGCGGTCCTTGCGCATGACGGTGAGCAGATGCTCCGCGGCCTCCTCGCGCTTGCCTTCGACATTGCGGATCTTGGCAAGCTTGATGCGCTGCTCGTGATTGTCGGGATTGGACGCCAGCTCCTGCTCGATCGCCACGGGATCGCCGAGCTTGCGGGCCTCGTCGATCTGGTCGAGCTTCTTGACCACGGCCTGGATGCCGGCGTCGTTGGCAAGCGTCTCCGGCAGATCGGCCAGCGCCTCGCGGGCACGCTGGCTCTGGCCGGCGGCGATCATGCATTCGGCCATGCCGGCAAGCGCCTTGGCATTTTCGGGATCCGCCTGCAGCACCGCGCCGAAAAGCTCGGCCGCACCATTGATATCGCCGTTGGCAAGCAGGCCACCGGCTTCTTCCAGAACGGCGGCAATCTCGGCTGCCTGATCGTCGGCGCCGCCTGCGGGGCCACCGAGGCGATCGATGAACTGGCGAACCTGGCTTTCCGGAACCGCACCCATGAAGCCGTCAGCCGGACGGCCGTTGACGAAGGCGATGACGGCCGGGATCGACTGGATGCCGAGCTGGCCCGCAATCGACGGATGATCGTCGATATTCATCTTGACGAGCTTCACACGGCCCTGGGCTTCGGTGACGACCTTTTCGAGTACGGGCGTCAGCTGCTTGCACGGGCCGCACCAGGGCGCCCAGAAATCGACCAGCACAGGCTGGTTGCGCGACTCCTCGATAACGTCCTTGGCGAAGGTCGCCGTCGTCGTGTCCTTGATCGGCGAAGCTCCCGATGCAGCCGGCGCGGCGCCATAGGATGCCGTGGCCGACATCTGGCCGCCGAAGGAAGCGTTATAGGGATTGTTCGAACCGCTCATGAGTGTCTCCCGCCTGCCGGCATCCTTGATTTTGTGAGGAGCATGATCCCGGACGAACCCGTGAGGTTCACCCGGCAGCACGCTCAATGAAATGAGCCAAAGCGAGCGAACAATCCGAAGACAAGCCGCCCGCTATAATCTTAGCGCTAAAATCGTACGTTAGCTCGTCACTTTCAAGACTAGCGGCGTATGACCCGTCGCCTCCATGAAGCGCAGGAGATCACCGCTGGCAATCGATGTCGTCGCATCGTTCGACAAAGGATGGCAATTGACGATGTCATGCGCCATCAGTTCGGCGTCGAGGATGAAGGTGACGTTCTTCTCCGTATCGTTGATGGCGCCGAAGGCCGTGACCGAGCCTGGGATGACGCCGAGATATTCCATCAGCTTTTCCGGCTTGCCAAAGGAGACCTTGCTGGCCGCGCCGATCAGCGTATGCACGGTCTTCAGGTCGACGGTCGCGTTTTCCTCGACGGTCAGCAGGAAGAAATTATCCTTCTTGTCTTTGACGAACAGGTTCTTCGTATGGCCGCCCGGAATCTCGTCGCGCAACGACACCGATTCGGCAACGGTGAAGACCGGGGCGTGATCCTTGGTGCTGTGGGTGATGCCAAGCCCGTCCAGAAAGCGGAAAAGATCGTCGCGGTTTTTCGGGCTGGTCTCGGTCATGGCGTCTCGCAATCAAGAATGGTCCGCCCCTGATACGTCGCCCACAATTTCATTGCAATCTTCGAGACGACAAAGCCCGGCGTTTCCGGGCTTTCCGACGGCTCACGAAAAGAAGATGCAATTTTTCTTCGCGAACTCGTCATTTCCCTGTTGCATTTGAAAAATGGTTAGGCCATATAGCGCCCGTCGCCGCAAGACGACGCCCAGCGGTCCAACACACTACCCCGGATCGCGACGGGAATGAGCGGGTGTAGCTCAGGGGTAGAGCACAACCTTGCCAAGGTTGGGGTCGAGGGTTCGAATCCCTTCGCCCGCTCCAGTTTCTCAAGTCTTTCTGCAAAGAAAAGAAGTCACGGCTCAGGCCGGGGCTGGTATTTTGCCGAAAAGGCAAATTGCCGTATTCCTGTTTCCTTCCCTTGCATCTATGCCTTGCCCATGTGCGCAGGGTCTCAAATCAGTCTCATTTGACGTTCAGGTCTGCGCATCGGATAGACGGACGGAACGCGGTATTGCTCGCATGAAAACAAAGATTTCCCTGCTGGTTGCGATCCTGTCGCTTCTGCCCGTTCCCGCACTTGCCCATCCGCACATCTTCATCGATGCCAAATTCGAGGTCGTCTCGGCGCCCGACGGCTCCATCAGCGAGCTGCGCAACGTTTGGAGCTTTGACGAGGTGTTCACCTCCTCCGTACTCATGGATTACGGCAAGAGCAGCAACCAGGCGCTGAGCGCGAGCGAGCTCAAAGCGGTCGGCAAGACGGTCCGGGATTCCCTGGCGCAATATGGTTACTATACGAACGTCACCAGCAACGGCAAAGCGGTACCGATGGCCAAGCCGGACGCGATCCAGGCCGACTATAAGGATGGTTCGCTGACGCTGACCTTTTCGCTGAAGCCCGAACAGAAGACCTTCCTCAAGGGAACCACCATCTTCGGGATCTACGACAAGACGCTCTATACGGCGGTGGATTTCGCCAACGACAACGATATGACCACATCAGGACCAGCCTTCGGCCGCTGCAAGCGCAAGGTGGTCAGGCCCAATCCCAAGGAAGTCATGGCGGAGAACCAGGCGGCGCTGACCAGTATGTTCTTCAGCGATCCGAAGGGCACGGATTATTCGCTGCTTGTGGCAACGCGCCTCGAAGTTCAGTGCTGATTCCGCCTCCGGGACTTCTGCCTAACGCCAAATTCACTCCAACGGCACTGCATCGCTGCGCGCGCCACCGCCATCTCTAGAAAACGATATATAGCGGCGAGCGATGATCCAGCAGGCGAGCGCCCAGGTCGCGCCGGCGCACCAGCCGCCGAGGACGTCGGTCGGATAATGGACGCCAAGATAGATCCGGCTCGCACCGATCATCAATGTCAGCAGGATGCCGGCCGCGACCGTGAAGACACGTGTCGAGCGATAGGTTCGCGTGCTTGAGATCAGCGCGGCAAGGGTCAGATAGGTCACGGCGGATACCATCGCATGGCCGCTCGGAAAGCTCAGATCGTGAACCTCGACCAGATGCGGTACGATATCCGGCCGCGGCCGCGCGACACCGACTTTCAAGGCCGCGCTCAGCGCCCATCCGCCCAGCACCGAAGCGAGGATGAAGATGGCGATGGCGCGCTGCCGGTCTAACAGCAGATAGATCGTCACCAAGGCCGTCATCAGCGCAAGCACGGTCGTCCCGCCGAGGCTTGTGATGTCCTTGACCGCATGGGTCAGCCAACCAGGCCCGATTGGAACAGAGAGATCGCCAGACTGACGAAGCGCCAGCAGGATCGCCTCGTCGAATCCCTTCGTGCTGCCTTCGAGCACCTCTCCTGTGAGGTAGATGAAAAGAAGAATTCCGCCCGAAAGCGCGGCGAACATCACAAGCAGCAAGGGCTCGTAGCGGTTCAACCATCCAGGGATACCCGATATGCCTAACGGCCGATCCTTCATGCGCTAAAACCCGCCTTGCCTGTTCTCATGTCGTTTCGTGCACGATCAAAGCCCGATATTGGGCAAATCCTATCTAGGAATAAAATGTGCGGGTTCCAACCGACCAAAGCCGGGATGATATGCTCGGTGGCGCGTGCGCTTCAGGTTCGTGACATAAAATGTCTCTATCGTAACGGGAATTTATGGCAGTCACTGCGGTAGCCACGACGGTATGTGGCTGGCTTCACTTTCTGCCTAGGGATGGTTCATGGGGCGTTAGCAATGAATGGAAGGCGAGCCGCGCCTTTGTTTCCACAAGCAATGCAGAAGCGTTCAGGCCCCAGGCTAGACGCCGTGTTTGCTTTCAAATTTTCCGCTATTTTCCAAGCCGCAAGCTGTGCTAGTAGTGCTGCAGGGGCGATCAGGCATCAGGTGTTGTCAGAGTGTTAAATGTTGGGACATCTTTCTCCGCCCGGCTGTCTGCGCTGGCCGGAACGGGGCTGCTGGCAGCATTTATGGTCGGTATGTTTCCCGCCTCTTCCAGAGCGGACGATACTCCCAAATCCTCATCCAATACCTGGGTCGTGACGCTCGGAGCCACCGTTGAGTACGGCCCCAGCTATGAAGGCTCGAAGCACTATACCTTCGGCGCCCTTCCCTCCTTCGACGTTCATCGTTTGGGTGATACGCCGGAACACAGCGCCCCGGACGACAATTTCGACTATCAGCTTTTCGATCTCGGCGGCCTCGAAATCGGCCCCGTGGTCGGCCTGCGGGATGACCGCTTCGATCTCAATGATCTGCACCTGCAAAGCCAGCGCAGGGTGCGTTGGAATTTCGATGCGGGCGGCTTCGCCCAATATTGGCTGATGGAAAATCAGCTCCGGTTCCGCACGGAAATACGCCAATCGCTTTGGGGCGGTGATGGTCTGGTGGGGGATTTCGCCCTCGACTGGTTCCAGCCCGTCGGAGACAAATGGCTGCTGTCAGCCGGCCCTCGCCTGTCGATGGCCAATTCAGTGTATATGCGCACCAACTTCGGCATCTCGGAGAGTGAAGCTGCGAGACATGGCCATATCAATGCCTTCGATGCCGGTGCCGGTGTGAAATCGGTCGGCTTCACCGTGGCTGCGACCTATACGATCTCCCCGGAATGGAGCGTGCAGGTCTATGAGAAATATAACCGCCTGGTGGGCGATGCAGCCGACAGCCCGATTACCTCGCGCTTCGGCTCACCCGACCAGAACATCATTGGCTTCACGCTGAACAGAACCTTCAACATCAACTTTTGAGGCGCTCTTCGCCTCATTCTCGGCGATGTAGTTGCGCGTCAGCGGAATGATGTCGTTGCGCTTGGCGATCTGGATCTGGAAAACGACGAGATCCTCGTAGCGGAAAGCGGCCTCCGCCGTCGAAAGATAATATTCCCACATCCGGCAGAAACGCTCGTCGTAAAGCTTGGCGGCATCGTCCCAGCGCGCCATGAAGCGCTCCCGCCACGCCTCGAGCGTCTTGGCATAATGCAGCCGCAGCACTTCGACATCGGTGATGGCAAGTCCGGCCGCCTCGATCTCAGGTACGATTTCGGAGAGTGCCGGAATATAGCCGCCCGGAAAGATGTATTTGTCGAGCCAGGGCGTGGTGAAGCCAGGGGTCGCCGAGCAGCCGATGGTGTGCAGCACCATGATGCCGTCATCCTCGAGCAATTCAGCGCATTTGCGGAAGAAGGTGCGATAGGACGCGAGCCCGACATGCTCGAACATGCCGACGGAGACGATCCTGTCGAAGCGGCCTGTCAGGCTGCGATAGTCCCTCAGCGCAAACTGAACCTCTGCCGGCGTTCCGCCCGCCCTGTCGGCGATGCGCTTCGAAGCATACTCGTGCTGCTCCTCGGAAAGGGTGACGCCGAGCACATAGCCGCCCGGTGCCTGCTCCGCCACATGCAGCGCCAAACCGCCCCAGCCGCAGCCGATATCGAGAATGCTGTTGTTCGGCTCGATCAGCAGCTTGGCGGCAAGATGTCGCTTCTTGGCAAGTTGCGCATCATCGAGCGATTGGTCCGCATGCTCGAAATAGGCGCAGGAATATTGCCGGTCCGGGTCGAGGAAGAGCTCATAGAGCCGGCCATCGAGGTCATAGTGATGCGCGACATTGGCCTTCGAGCGCCCAGGCAGATTGCGGTGACGGAAAATCCGCAGCTTCGTCCTGAGGTGATCGATGATGCGGGCAATAAGGGGATGGGTGGTGTTCTGCCCCTCCCTCAGCATCATCGCCACGAAATCGTAGAGCGTCCCCTGCTCTACGATGAAGCGCCCATCCATGAAGAGCTCGCCCAGCCGCTTGTCGGCATCGATGAGGAGCGCCCATTCGGCACGATCATCGGTGAAACGGACATGGACCGGCTCGCCGGTACCGTCGCCGAAGGTCAGCACACGACCGCTTGCCGTCGTCACGGTCAGCGCGCCACGCGTGACGATGGAGGAAAGTCCGCGTTTCACACACCAGTCGACAAGGCTGGAGAAAATGGCGGGGGTTTTGCCCTTCGGGCGGTTGTCAGCTTGCATATTGGACATCACCTATCCTTGCCGGTCCCCGTACGCAGTTCCTCCTGCTTCGGCTCCAATTCCTCATGATGCTCCTTCGTCTCGACACCCGCGCCTGCAATCAGCCAGACACCCGTCAGGATCAAGCCGCTGCCGACCATCTGCAGGGCGACCACCCGCTCGCCAAAGACGAACCAGCCGGTCGCGACGATCAGCACATAACTGATGCCCGTCAGCGGGAAGGCGCGGCTGAGATCGAGTTCGGCCAGTACATTCATCCAGATGAAGAAACCGACGATCTCGACGGCAATAGCCACCAATATCCATGGAGAGGAAAGGGCCTGCAACAGCCAGGCTTGCATACTCGCATCGTGCAATTGTCCGGCGCCAAGCTTGATGAGGACCTGGTACAGGGTGCTCAGCACCGGCACGGCAAGCCAGAAAAAACGCATATTGGGCATTACGCATCCGCCTCGTCTGTCGAGAACAGCGGCGATACCAGTCGCAGCACACTTTGAAGCAAGGGATTGCGATGGTGGAAATACATCGCATTGGCGGTCAGCTTGCTGCCGAGGCGCACCTTGTTTGCATAATGGGCCTGCCCGCTCTGATAACGGCTCAGGCCGTTCTCCAGGCAATAGCGCAGATTGGTAAACCAGCTGATGAAATAGAGATTATAGGGCCGTCCCTTTTCCCCATCCATGCAGAAGAACTTGTCGATGGCCACGCGCCCGTCATGCACGATCAGATTAGCGGCAAGCAGCTTGTTCTCGACGAAATAGAAGGCGCAGAAGGAGCGGCCGGGCATATGGGCGAGAATGCCCTGGAAATAGGCAGGCGTCAGCTCCTCGAACTGCCATTCGCTGCGATTGCGCGTGTCATGATAGAGCGCCATCACCTGAGGCAGGAACTCGCCGAAATCCGTCCGCATCTCGACCCTGACCTGGTCGAAGGATTTCATCTTGCGGCGCATATCCTTGCGGGTGCCGGCCGAAAGCCTGGCGAGATATTCGTCGATCGTCTTGAAATCGATGTCGAGCCATGCCGTCGGAAGTCCGCCGATCGAGGCATAGCCGCGTGCGGCAAGCAGATCGCCGAACTCCGCCGAAGCCTGCTCCGGAATGTCCTTGAGACCGATCAGCGCGCAACGCTCCGTCGCGGCGACCTGCTCGAAGAAGGACAACATCTCCGTCAGCAGTGTGCGACGACGCTCCTGCGAGATGTCGGGATGAAAGCCGATCGACCCGGTCTCGGTGCAGGGCGATCCCAAACATGCAAGGCGCAGCTTGAGAAAACCCGGAAAATATCGCTGCACGCTGCGCACGGACCGGCGCAGGAATCCCTCATCCAGCGTCGTATCGAGAGCGTAGAGACAGAGAAAGGCCGGCATGGCGACGCTCACGCGCCCACCTTCCGTAACGGTGATATAGCGCCATTCGAACCCTTCGAGGCCGGCTTCCTCGATCGCTAGCAGGCAATCGTAGTCCTCGACGTCGCTCGGGAAGCACGCGTTCCATGCGTCGCGACCGATGGCGCGGATACTGAAGTGAACTTCGGCCACCGGCTCCCCCATCGGCTGTGGCACGATTTTAAGCAGCGGCTGCGACATGACGCGCCTCGAAGAAGTCGGCCGTGAAATCGGCCACCTGCCGATGCTGCCGGTCGACATGGATCATGTGATAGCTGTCGGTGATCCATTTCAGCTCATGCGGAGCACCGATATGCTCGGAAATATAGCGCGCATGCTTCGGGCTGGCGAGATCGTCGTCTTCGGCATGCAGGATCAGCGTCGGCGTCTGCATCTGCGGCAGCAGGCTGCGAAGCGTCTTGCCCAGCCGATGCATCTCGACCAGGCCCTTGCCGGGGAATTTTTCCAGAACCCCTTCGCTCGCCATGCCTTCGATCAGCCGGCGCATGCGCTCGTCCTTGATCCCGAGCGACGTCGTCTCGCTGAAGCTCAGCCGATCGAGGAACGGAACGCGCGACAGCCAGCCGATCTGCGAGGCCAGCAGCGGATAGTAGAAGGGAACGTCCCAGCCGTCATAGCTGAAGCAGGGGGAGTAGATTGCGACGGCACTGATGGTCTTCTTCTGCTGTTCGGCAGCCAGCATGGCGAGCTTGCCACCAACGCAGATACCGGCGGCGAAGACCTCCTGCGTTCTGGATGCCAGCAGCTCCGATGCCTCGACGACCGAGGCAAGCCAGTCTTCCCAGCGGGTCTGGCGCAACGTCTTCGCATCGACGCCGTGGCCGGCCAGCAGTGGCGCATAGACGCTGTAGCCCTTGCGGTTCAAATGCCGAGCCACCAGCTTCATTTCGGCAGGCGCGCCCGTGAGGCCATGGACCAGAAGGACGCCCTTGCCATTTGAGCCCTCCATGAAGAAGCTCAATTCATCAGCTTTCATGAGATAGCTCCGACTGCCGGTTTTCCTTGGCCATGAAGCCAAGCGCATGGCAGGTGCTGATCACATGCGTGCCGTTCTTTTCCTGCTCTTCCTTGATCTGCTCGTGCAGCGCCGGAAGCTTCGTCCAGTGGGTGCGGGGACGATAATGGTGCTCGGCGTGATAGCCGTTGCCGAACCACAGCCAGTTATAGAAAGGCTGGTGGCTGGAAACACCCCATGCGATCGGCTCGTCCGGATCACCGTTCAGATGCTCGTAATAGCCGTTCAGCGACGACAGGCAATTGCCGATATAATAGAAGGGCACGAAGAACAGAACCGCCTTCCAGTCGTAGATCAGCGCGAGCGCGGCAAGCCCCAGAAAGAAATAGAGCTCGAACCGTCCCCAGGCAGCATCGAACGGACGGTTGCGGGCAATGGCCTTGTGAATATCGCCGAGACTGTCGCGGAAGAAGCTCAGGAACGTATAGGACCAGACGTTTTCCGGTTGGCCGTCGCGGCCATAGCGATAGATCGACAGCATGTCGATCGTCTCGCCCTTTTCGTTCGGACGGTCGCTGTTGCCCGAATGATGGCGCATATGCACCCAGTGATAATAGGTCTGCGAAAAGCCGATCGCGACCGACTCCAGGAGGCTGAAGCCGTAGTTCATCCAGCGCGGCTTGAAATAGGGCGTGTGGATGAAGTTGTGCGATATGCTGTTGATGTTCCAGGAGATCGAAACGGCGTAGAGGCAGCCGAGAATGGCCGAGAGCCAAAGCGGCCGGCTTTCGAAGCCGACGATCAGATAGACGTCGAAGGCGAGATGGGCGACGGCGGCAAGCACCGGTGCCAGGTCCCATCGGGTGTGCGCAAAGATTTTCATAGTCCTGTGACTCCCACGCAAACCACACCGGCGGTGACGAGAAACACGCCCGTCGCGTGGCGCAGGTTGATGTTTTCCTTGAAGATGACGGCGCCGGCGAGCACGATGACGACATAGCTCATCGCCATCAGCGGGAAAGCGATCGTCAGGGGCACGTGCTCCAGAACGGCCGTCCAGGCGAAAAGCTCCACGGCCCAGAGCAGAATGCCGAGCCAGGTGACCGGTTTTGCCAGCGCCTTGAGGGGGGCGTTCCCACTGGCCGATTGCTTGAAGCAGACTTCGCGGGCGGTTTCCGCGACCACGCAGAACAAGATGAGCCCAAGCATGGGAAGTGTCAGGCTGCCAGTCATTGCATATACTCCGCCAGCACCTCCAGCAGGGCGTGATTGGCCGCGCTGTTGATATTCCTCATTGTTTCGGCACCCTGCCGCATACGCGGCTGATCGATGAAGATCTCCGCGCGCTTCATGAACTGCGTCCGAAGGCTGCCAGCATAACTCGGAGTTGAATAATCCCCGATGACATCCGCGCCGATGATACGGTGACGGCTGCCGATTTCGCTGATCAGAGCCAGGAGATAGGGCAGCCGCATGCGGCCCTGATCCCAATTGGTAACGGCATCATCGGCCGCCAGCACGTCCTTGTCGATCGTAACATAGACGGCCTCGGTGCGAATGCGGCTGAGCATGTGGTCGATGAAATTTTCCTCGCCGATCTCGACGATCGATTTCCAGTGCAGCGCGCCTCTTTCCTGCCGGTAGCTGGCACCGGTGCCGTAATCGGCCACCACGCGGCTCGGCGGATGTTCGTAAGGATAGAGTTCCAGCTTGCCGTCGCCGAGCCAGTGCAGATTGGCGCCCTTGCGCTCGGGACTGCGAAGATCATGGCTGCAGACGCCGATCGTGATGACCTTCTGGATGCAGGGGTTGACAAGGGCGCGATTGACCCAGGAGCCGCAATGCATGCCGCCGTCGAATTTCACCCAGTCCGGATGGTTGTCGAAATGGATCAGCGTGGCCGCACCGGATTGTCGTTCGAGTGCGCCGTCGAGCAGCAAGGCCGTGACATGGTGGAAGTCGCCGGAACCCATGAAGCACAATTGCGGATCCTTGCCGGTCGTCGGCCTGTTCTTGACGATCTCGCGACTGAGATCGTCAAGGGCACCCTGCTTGCTCCACAGCCGAACCTGTTGCCCCGCATTCTTGCCGAAATACTGGTGCGCGCCAGCAAACTTGCAGGCGCGCACAAAGTCAGGCTGCAACTCCAAAGCATCATCGAGATGAAGAAGCAGCAGTTGCACCGTCTTATCTCCGGGCAGCGCGCGTCAGAAGCTGATCGAGAAGCGCAAGCGCCAGATCGATCTCTTCGCGGGTGATGAGCAGGTTGGGAGCAAGCGTGATGACGTTCTTGTGGTAACCGCCGACATCGAGCACGAGGCCGTAGGTCTTGCCACCGACCTGGAGGTCGCCCTTCATGCCTTCGTCGCACATCCAGTCCAACGTCGCCTTGTCCGGCGTGTAGCTGTCGTCCTTGCAGATTTCCATGCGCAGGGCGAGACCGAGACCATCGACCTCGCCGACGGTGGCATGGCGCTTCTGCAGCTGCTTCAGCCCGTCGAGGAAATGCGCGCCCTTCTCCATGATTGCCGCACCGAAATCCTGCTCTTCCAGCATCTTCATCGTTTCGAGCGCAACGGCAGTGCCCATTGGGTTGCTGGCGAAGGTCGAATGCGTGGAGCCGGGCGGGAAGATCTCCGGATTGATCATCTCTTCACGGGCCCAGACGCCGGAAAGTGGGTTGAGGCCGTTGGTGATCGCCTTGCCGAAGATCAGCGCATCCGGCGAAACGCCGAAGTGCTCGATCGACCAGAGCTTGCCGGTGCGGTAGACGCCCATCTGGATTTCGTCGACGACGAGCAGGATGCCGTGATCGTCAAGGACCTTCTTCAGTTCGACGAAGAAGTTCATCGGCGGAATGACATAGCCGCCCGTGCCCTGGATCGGCTCGATATAGAAGGCGGCATATTCGGACTTGCCGGCCTTCGGGTCCCAGACGCCGTTATATTCGCTCTCGAACAGGCGGGCGAACTTCTGGACGCAATAATGTCCGTATTCTTCCTTCGACATGCCCTTCGGGCCGCGGAAGTAATAGGGGAATTCAACGAACTGGGCACGATCGCCGAAATGGCCGTAGCGGCGGCGATAGCGGTAGCTCGAGGTGATTGCCGAGGCGCCGAGCGTGCGGCCATGATAGCCGCCTTCGAAGGCGAACATCAGGCTCTTGCCGCCCGTATAGTTGCGCACGAGCTTCAGGGAATCCTCGACGGCCTGCGAACCGCCGACGTTGAAGTGCACGCGGCCCTTATGGCCGAACTTGCGCTCGGCATCCTGGGCGATCAGCGCGGCAAGCTCCACCTTCTCGCGATGCAGATATTGCGACGCGACCTGCGGCAGCCGGTCGAGCTGGCGATGGGCGGCTTCGTTCAGGCGCTCGTTGCGATAGCCGAAATTGACGGCGGAGTACCACATCTGCAGATCGAGGAACGGCGTTCCGGTCCGATCGTAGACGTAGGAACCTTCGCATTCTTCGAAGAATTTGGGCTTGTCGGTGTAGTGAACCGTATCACCATGGGAGCAATAGAGCTCCTCGAGGGCGCGCAATTCCTCTTCGGAGCGGACGGACTCGGTCTCGCCGCTGAAGGCTTCGGCTACATTCGTTTTCATTCAATGCCTCTTGGTCTGGTTCACGCCGTCTTGACTTGCGGCAGTGCACGGGAGCGTCGCTCGACGCTCGGGAGAACGGCTTCCATCTTCGGAAGCAGATCGGAAAAATCATCGAAGCCGACATAGGGAATGCCGTTTTCTTCGCAGTAATCGACGAGCTTCGCCTTTGCGAAAACGAGGTCGACCTTGTCGGAAACGCAGAAATCGCTGCGGCCGTCGCCGATGTAGACCCGCAGGTCGTTGCTATCGACGACGCGGCACTTGCAGACGCCGGCACCGGATACGCAGCCCGTCGCCGTAAACGGCGGAAACAGCGAATAGGATTCGCGGCCCTGCGAAACGCTGCAAGTCAGCACATTGGCGATGATCGGCAGACCCTCGATGCCGTGGCGCGCCAGGATGCGCCGGATGAAATAGTCCACACCATCGCTGACGATTGTGACAGGCAATTCGCCGCGATGGCAAAAGGACAGGAAACTCTCGAAGCCCGAATCGATCGACAGCGTGTCGAGAAACCGGTCGAGCTCGCCCCGGCTTGCCTGGATGAGAGCGATCTGCCGGCGCATGCATTCGCCGGAGCCGATCAGCCCCTGCTTCCACAGCTGCTCGATATCTTCCCATTCGGAACCGGCGAAACGGGACAACACCATATCCGTCGCGTCTTCGATGGATATGGTTCCATCAAAATCGCAAAACACCTGCATGAAATACCCTTTCGCCTTATCCTAAGTTGCGTCTAACAACCTCAGATGAGCCGGGTATGAGCGGAAAATGATGCGAAAATGAAAAACGACGAGACGTTGTACTTTTAGCTCAACGGCAATCTTAGATCGACCTGAAGACCATTGCCCAAACGTGAAGTAGAAAGATCAACCATTGCCGAAAGACGGTCCGCCGTATCTGCAACAATAGCGAGACCAAGGCCGGCCCCTTCCGTGTGAAGCGTGTTGAGGCGATAGAAGCGCTGGAACACCGCCTCCCTCTCATGTGGCGGGATGCCGGGGCCGCTGTCGCTGATCGAAATGCGGCCGAAACCATCCTCAGAAGCGATCGAAACTTTGATTTCCCCACCGACAGGCGTGTATTTGATGGCGTTGTCGAGCAGGTTGGTGACCAGCATCCGCAGCAGCGACTCGTCGGTCTTGACCTGGATTGCCTCATCCCCCTCCAGCACCACATCGAGCTCGCGGCTGGTGATGATGTTGCCTAATTCGGCAATGAGCGACGCCATCCAGTGGTAAAGCGTAATCTCTGTCAGATTGAGGGGATGGTGGCTGACCCTGGCGAGCCGCAGCAGCTGCTCGATCAGATGGATAGTGCGGTTGTTGCTGGAAACGAGGTCGGAAATGATCGCCTGCCGCTCATGGTCGCTGTCGCTGTGTTCCAGCATCCGCAAAAGCAGCTTCACGCTCGCCTGCGGCGTGCGCAGCTGATGCGCGGCAAGGTCGGAGAAGCGCCGCTCCAGCGTCAGCGACTGGCCGAGCTTTTCCAGCAGCTGGTTGATCGACCGGCCAAGCGGCAGCAGATCGCGCGGCAGCTCTTCGACGGGAATGGCCGAGAGATCATCCGGCGACCGGGTACGGATCTGCCGCACCAGCCCGTGGATGGTGCGCAGGCCGCTATTGATGCCGAGCCAGATGAGGAAGCCGATGACCGGCACCAGCATCAGCAGCGGAAAGAACAGATTGAGGAGAATGTTGGAAACGAGCGTTTCGCGAAGCGCGATCTTTTCGCCAAGCTCGATCACGATGGTCGTGTTCGGGATCGGCAGCGAATAGACCCGCCACTCGTCCCCGCCATAGGTCAGCGTGGTGAAGCCAACCTTCTGCTGCGGCACGTCCGAGAGAAAGGCCGTGCTGCTGTAGAAGCGGATATTGCCATCGACCCAGGCGCGAAACATGTGCGCATCGGCATAATCATCGGCGTCTTCATTGAAGGCCAGCTGATTGTCCATGTTGAAGTCGATATCGTCGATCTGCTTTGCCGCATGGTCCGGATTCTTCTCCAGCGGACGGCGCAGCAGGCTCCAGATCACATTCGCATCGTCGATGAGCTGGGCATCGTAGATATTGTTGATCTCCCGCGTCGCGCTGTTGAAGGCGAACGCGGCGATCACGACGATCGTCACGACGACGACGGGCGCGATACGGAGAAATAGTTTGCGGGTAAGCGTGGAATTGTTCATCGCTCGATCATATAGCCGACGCCGCGGATCGACTTGATGAAATCGGTGCCGAGCTTCTTGCGCAGATTATAGATCGTCACTTCGATCGTATTGCTCTCGACGGTGTTTTCGGCGTCATAGAGCGCATATTCGATATCGTTCTTCGTCACATATCGGCCGCTGCGCTCCATCAGCAGCTTCAGGAGATGGAATTCCTTTGCCGTGGTATGGACTTGCACATTGTCCTTGCGCGCCACCATGGCGGAGGGATCGACCTCCACGTCGCCGCAGCGGATGACGCTTTCGGTCCGCCCGTCGCGCCGACGGATGAGCGCACGCAGCCGCGCCAGCAGCTCGTCGAGATCGAAAGGCTTGACCAGATAGTCATCGGCGCCCTCATCGAGGCCCTCGACCTTCTGGCGCACGGAATCCATCGCCGTCAGCAGTAGCACGGGCACGGAATTTCCCCGTTGGCGGATGCGGCGCAGCACCTCCATGCCGCTTAGCAGCGGCAGATTGATGTCGAGGACGATCGCCGCGAAATGGGAATGCGCCGCCGCCTCGAGGCCGGATTCGCCATCGCGCATCCAGTCGACGCCATAGGCGTGCTTTTCCAGCGCCTTCTTCAGCGATGATCCGAGGATATTGTCGTCTTCAACAAGCAAAACGCGCACGACCGACCTCATTTAGTCGAATATGTCTTAGTCGATGTGGGCCGCAATTGGAGCGGCGATGTGGCAAAGCTATGACGGATCATTTCCGTCTGGCAAGAGCGCAGGCGTCCTGCATCTTCCAAACAGGCCGAAAACGCTCCGCAACCCACCGGTGAAAAATGCTATCTCAATTTCCGCATGGAGGCCTCCAGCGCCTCGAAGATCCGGGGATCGGTCGACTGTGCAACATTGAACCGCATGAAGCGTCCGGCCGCATCTGAGAGACTGAAAACATTGCCGGGCGCAAGAACGATGCCCTCGGCAAGACAGGCACGCGCGACATCGGCAGCATCGAGCCCTTCCGGCAGTCGGCACCAGAGAAACATCCCGGCCCGGGGCTTCAGCCAAGGCACGATGCCGATCGCCTCCAGCCGCGTCGACACATCAGCCATGGTCTTGGCGAGCCGTACCCGCAGGGCCTCGACATGCCTGCGATAGCTGCCATCCTTCAGCGCGAGATAGACAAGCTCGGCCGACAATTGCCCGCAACTGAAGCTGCTGGCGACCTTGAGATCGACGAGCCCGTCGATCCAGTCCCGACGCGCCGCGATGAAGCCGCAGCGCACCGAGGCCGAAAGTGTCTTCGAAAAGCTGCCGATATGGATCACCCGGTCGAGCCCGTCATAGGCGGCAAGACGCGGCGCCGGAACATCCTCGAAATCGGCGAAGATATCGTCCTCGATGATCGTCAGCCCGGCAGCATCCGCGAGCTTCAGCAGCCGGTGTGCCGTCACGGGCGAGAGCGTCGCCCCCGTCGGATTGTGGATGGCTGAATTGGTGATGTAGAGCCGCGGCTTATGCTGTTCGAGGATCTGCCCGAACAGTTCGACATCCGGCCCTGTCGGTGTGAAGGGCACGGAGACGACATTGGCACGATGCGCCCGCAGGAGCGCATGGAAATTGAAATAGCAGGGATCGTCCACCAGCACGGTATCGCCGGGCTCGAGCAGGAAACGGCAGAGAAGATCGATCGCCTGCGTGCCGGATTCCGTCAGCAGGATCTGATCCGGCGGCACCGTGATGCCATGCTCGCCAAGGCGCCGGGCGAGCAGCTGCCGCAGCGGCGGCAGGCCGAGCGGCGTCCCATAATTGGCAAGTGCTCCCATGTCTCCGCGCGCAAGGGTTCGCATCGCCCGGCGCAACGCCGCCTGCGGCAGCCAGGAGGGTGGAAGCCAGCCGCAGCCGGGCTTCAGGACATCGTCGCCCACTTCGAGCGATTGCCTGGAAATCCAGAGCGGATCGACATTGCGATCTGATTTCGCCCCGGTCTCGGACAGAGAAAGCGGCGGCAGCGGGCCGCAAACGTAGAATCCAGCGCCCGGCCGCGAACGGATCGTGCCCTCTGCGGCAAGCCGCTCATAGGCCTCGACCACGGTGGAAACAGACACCTGCATCGTCTTTGCGAAGCTGCGCACAGAGGGAAGCCGTGCGCCCGGCATCAGGCTGCGGCTGGCGATACGGTCGGAAATCGCAGCCATCACTCCCTCGATGCGGGTGCTGCCGCCGGCGCTTGCCACCAACAGGCTATCCATCCGTACTGCCCCTCATACCATAACAGTTCCTATGAATTGTACTGCACCGTCTCTGGCTTGACCAGACAAATGCGTCGATACCGCGAAGATCAAGAAGGAGCATGCGCGATGGACAAGACGACGACGGGATGGATCTATGGTTTGACGGGAGTGGTGATCTTCAGCGGCTCGCTGCCGGCAACGCGGGTGGCCGTGATGGATTTCGACCCTCTGTTCCTGACCGTTGCCCGAGCCGCGATCGCCGGCCTTTTGGGTCTTGGCCTGCTGCTCGCCTTTCGCGAAAAGCGCCCGACCCGCGGCGATATCACCTCGCTCGTCATCGTCGCTCTCGGCTGCGTCGTCGGCTTTCCGCTCTTGACGGCACTGGCGCTCAAGCATGTCACGTCAGCCCATTCCATCGTCTTCATCGGCCTGTTGCCGCTGGCAACCGCCATCTTCGGCGTGCTGCGCGGCGGTGAGCGGCCACGCCCGGCCTTCTGGATATTTTCTGTGCTCGGCAGCGCGCTCGTCTGCGGCTATGCGCTTGCGCAAGGCGTGTCGGCCTCGCCGGTCGGGGATCTCCTGATGCTGGCAGCCGTGATCGTCTGCGGCCTCGGCTATGCCGAGGGTGCGGTACTCTCGCGTCGGCTCGGCGGCTGGCAGGTTATCTGCTGGGCTCTCGTCCTGTCGCTGCCTATCACCATCGCGCTCTGCTTCATGACCATGCCGCACAGCATTGACGGCATCGGCGGTCCTGCCTGGCTCGGCCTCATCTATGTCTCGCTCTTCAGCATGTTGATCGGCTTCGTCTTTTGGTATCGCGGGCTCGCCCAGGGCGGCATCGCAGCTGTCGGCCAGCTGCAATTCCTCCAGCCCTTCTTCGGCTTCGCGCTCGCCGCAGCCCTTCTTAAGGAAAGCGTCAGCTGGTCGATGCTCGTCGTAACCCTCGCCGTCGTCGCCTGCGTCGCCGGAGCGCGAAAATTCGCCCATTGAAGCCATCAGCTGGCAAATCACGGCACTTGATCTTCTAAACTGATCAGTCTATTAACGACAAATCGGTTTAGAAGGAGCACATCATGCCGACGCCTCTCGTCCCGCCTTTCACCCGCGAAACTGCGATCGCCAAGGTCCGCATGGCAGAGGATGGCTGGAACAGCCGCGATCCGGAGCGTGTCTCCAAGGTCTATACGGAAGACAGCCAGTGGCGGAATCGCGCCGAATTCCCGCGCGGCCGCAAGGAAATCGTCGAATTCCTGACGCGCAAATGGGCACGGGAGCTGGACTACCGGCTGATCAAGGAGCTCTGGACCTTCGAGGGCAATCGCATCGCCGTTCGCTTTGCCTATGAATGGCATGACGACAGCGGCCACTGGTTCCGCTCCTACGGCAACGAGAACTGGGAATTCGATGCCGACGGCCTGATGCAGCGCCGTTTCGCCTCCATCAACGACATGCCCATCAAGGAAGAAGACCGGAAATTCCACTGGCCGCTCGGCCGCCGGCCAGAAGATCATCCCGGCCTCTCCGATCTCGGCCTTTGAGATGGTGCGTACCGTCTTCGAAAAGCCGGATGCCATTGCCCTTGTAGCCGAAGTCTTTCGCGAACTCGGCTACGAAGGCGCATCGATGAGCGAGATCACCGCCCGCACGAAATTGTCGAAAGGCAGCCTCTATCATTTCTTTCCCGGCGGCAAGGAAGAGATGGCGGCGGAGATCATGGCCAATATCGACGCCTGGTTCGTGACGGAGATGTTCAAGCCGCTGGAGGAGAGCGAGCCACGTGCAGCGATCGCCCGCATGTGGGAAACGACGGACAGTTACTTCCGCTCCGGCCGCCGGGTCTGCCTGATCGGCGCCTTTGCGCTCGACGAAACGCGCGATCGCTTTTCCGCCGCCATCCGCGGCTATTTCCATCGCTGGATCGAAGCGCTTGCCGGCGCCTTGGTCAAGGCCGGCCTCCCCAGCTCGGAGGCGAAGGCGCTCGCCGAAGAGGCCATCATCGGCATCCAGGGCGTATTGATGCTGGCAAGAGCTCTCGGAGATGAGGCGGTGTTTGGCAGAACCTTGGCGCGGCTGAAGCGACGGCTGGAAACCGCGCTCGACTGAAGCCGTTTCATCGACGCGAATCACCGGACAGCCAATGACGCACGCCCTTGGCGAACGGACTCGTGCCAGCCGCTATTCGCCCGCCCCTGCTGCCGATATGGCCGAAAATCACCTGGAAAGGGCATTTTTCGACCCTCAAGGTTGGGGATGACGGCCCCCACAACCCGCTGATATTAAAGAATCCTCCACAAAAGTATGTCATCGTTAATCATCTTTGATTTGCAACTATCCAAGCTCCCATGTTCAGCAGGGAATGGGAGCATCGAGGAGATGGATAGAAGATGCTGCAGCAGGTAACCGAAACCGACGACGCGCTGATCGACCGCCTACAACGCTCGGCCTTCGACTATTTCATGCTTTACACCAATCCGGAAAACGGACTGGTGGCGGATACCTCCATCAAGACGAGCCATTGCAGCATCGCCGCGGTCGGCTTTGCGCTGTCGAGCTATCCGGTTGCTGTCGAGCGCGGCTGGATCAGCCGCGCCGATGCGGCCAAACGGGTGCTGGCCGCCCTCGATTTCTTCGCCAACAGCGATCAGGGTACCGAGCGTGGCGCCACCGGCCATCGCGGCTTCTACTATCACTTCCTCTACATGGAGACCGGCAACCGCGCCTGGAACAGCGAGCTTTCGACCATCGATACCGGTCTGCTGCTGATCGGCGTCCTGACGGCGGCTGCCTATTTCACCGGAAACAGCCAGGTCGAGCGCGATCTCCGCAAGCAGGCGAAATTCCTCTATGAGCGCTGCGACTGGCATTGGGCGCTGAACAGGGGCCAGACCATCAGCATGGGCTGGAAACCGGCCAGCGGTTTCCTGCGCTGGCGCTACCAGGGCTATGACGAAGCGATCTTCCTCTATGTGCTTGCGCTCGGCTCGCCCACGCATCCTGTCCCGCCATCGAGCTACGACGCCTTTGCCTCGACCTATACCTGGATGATGTTCAAGGACACGCCCTTCCTCTATGCCGGGCCGCTGTTCATCCACCTCTTCTCGCATGCCTGGATCGATTTTCGCGGCATCCGCGACAAGCATGTCGCCGACAAGGACATCGATTACTTCCGTAACACGCAGACGGCAATTGCGGTGCAGCGCGACTACACGGAACGCAATCCCGGCCATTTCACCGGCTATGCGAAGGACATATGGGGTCTTTCCGCCTGCGACGGCCCAAACCCCACCGGCACCAAACATAGCCTCCGCTACGCTCCGAAGGTCTTCGGCTATGCCGCCCGCGGCGCACCCCTCGGCCCGGATGATGGCACCATCGCGCCCTGGGGGCCGCTGTCTTGCCTGGCTTTCGACCGCCAGGCCGCACTTGACGGCACGCGGGCACTCCTGTCGACCTATCCCAACCTGCTGCTCGACGGCCGTTTCCCCGGCGGCTTCAACCCGAGCGTCAAGGGCACAGGTCCAGAAGGCTGGGTGGACGACCGCTCCGTCGCCATCGACCAGGGCCTGCTGGTCATGATGATCGAAAACGCCCGCACCGGCATGATCTGGAACCTGATGCGGCAATCGCCGATCCTCCGCACCGGCCTGGAGCGCGCCGGCTTTACCGGCGGCTGGCTGGACGAGAAGCCGGCCATCGCTTGATTCGTAGATTATGGGTGACCGTCAGGCGCCCTCATCCGTGTAGCGACCGTCTGCCTGGCCCTCACCCTAACCCTCTCCCCGCAAGCGGGGCGAGGGGATGATCGAGCCAAACAAATATCCTCTTATACAGGCAGACCTCATACATGCCGCGCATTGTTTTGCGCAGTAACCCCTCTCCCCGCTTGCGGGGAGAGGGCTGGGGTGAGGGGTCGTAACTAAAAGCGCGGCAAACGCACGCTCGCCCGACCATCAACCTCAGAGCTTCTCTATCGCCGCGATCACCTCATCCTCGACGGCGATGCCCTCTGTCCGCGCCAGCCGGCGTGAACTCTGCCCGCGCCGACCCGGCAGGCGGACATTGGGATCGTGGGTGATCTCACCCGCCAGCAAGGCCAGCCGCTCTGCCGTATCGGCAGCACTTGTCGCCGCCGGATTGATTGCGATGATCGTATGGCCGAGCGCCGGCGGCGCACCCCTGTCGTCAAAGAGCGACGAAGCCTCGAAGGCGTAGTTGGCGCCGGTGAGGCCGGCCGCCAGAATTTCGACCATGAGAGCCAGTGCCGCACCCTTGGCATCGCCGGCCGGGATCATGGTGCCGGCCAAAGCTTCTTCGGCATCCGTAGTCGGCCTCCCCTCGCGGTCGAAAGCCCAGTCGGATGGAATGGAAGCACCCTGTTGCCGCGCCGCCATCACCTTGCCACGCGCCACCTTCGACAGCGCCAGGTCGATGACAACAGGCTCGTCACCCGGAAGCGGCGCGGCGAAAGCAATCGGGTTGGTGCCGAAGACCGGCGTCTTGCCGCCCCAGGGCGCCATCGAAGCCGGCGCATTGGCGACCATCAGCGCCACCAGCCCCTGATCGGCAAAACGCTCCACCGTCAGGCCCATGACGCCGGCATGATGCGAGCGGCTGATGGCGGCAAGCGCAATCCCCTGCTCACGGGCGATGGCTGGAAGCTCGGCAACGGCGAGATCGAGAGCCGGATAAGCATAACCGTTGCCGGCATCGATGCGCAGCACGGCCGGAAAGGGCCGGCTCAGCTGCGGTGTAGCGAAACCATCGGTCTTGCCGACCTTGGCCTGACCGGCATAGGCGGGTACGCGGCGCAGACCATGACCACCCTGCCCAGCAGCCTCCGCCGCCACGAGCGCGACAGCCACGGAACGAGCGTTCTCGGCACTAACCCTGTTTCGCTGCAAAGCCTCCATGATCAATGTTTCGGCTTCGGCAAGCGACAGATGCATGGGACAAGACCTTGAAAACAAATGGGAGGACAAAGGCTTTCTACGCCCTCATCCTCTCCATCGCAATGCAGCAAGGCTCTTGCGCTATGCCACGTCGAACTTGACGCCCTGGGCCAGCGGCAGCGTGCGGCCGTAATTGATCGTATTGGTCGCCCGGCGCATATAGGCCTTCCAGGCGTCGGAACCGGACTCGCGCCCGCCGCCGGTTTCCTTCTCGCCGCCGAATGCGCCGCCGATCTCGGCGCCGGAGGGGCCGAGGTTGACATTGGCGATGCCGCAATCCGAACCGCGCGCCGACACGAACGTCTCGGCCTCGCGCATGTCATTGGTGAAGATCGAAGACGACAGGCCCTGCGGCACGGCATTATGCAGCGCCAGCGCCTTGTCGAAATCGCTGTACTTCATGACGTAGAGGATCGGCGCGAAGGTCTCCTGCTCGACCGGACCCGTCTGTTCGGGCATCTCGACGAGAGCAGGACGGACATAGAAGGCGTCGGCAGACCCGTTTTCGACGCGCTCGCCACCCGTCACCGTGCCGCCGGCCGACTTCGCTGCGGCAAGCGCCGCCTGCATCCGATCGAAAGCCTGCTTATCGATCAGCGGGCCGACGAGGGTTCCGGCCTCAAGCGGATTGCCTATTGTCACCGAACCATAGGCGTTCTGCAGGCGCGGAACGAGCTGCTCATAGACGCTGTCGTGAACGAAGAGGCGACGTAGCGTCGTGCAGCGCTGACCGGCCGTGCCCATGGCGGAGAAGGCGACGCCGCGCAGGGTGAGGTCGAGATCGGCCGTCGGGCAGACGATCGCAGCATTGTTGCCGCCAAGCTCAAGGATGGCGCGGGCGAAACGGCCGGCAAGACGCGGACCGACCGCGCGGCCCATCGCCGTCGAGCCGGTCGCAGACACCAGCGGCACTTGGCGATGATCGACCAAGAGCTCGCCGAGATCGCGGCCGCCGATCAGCAGGGTCGAAAGATTGGCGGGTGCCTCGCCACCTTCGGCCACGTAGCGCTTCAGCGCCTTCTCGAACAAAGCCTGCACGGCAAGCGCCGTCAGCGGCGTCTTTTCCGATGGCTTCCAGATGGTGGAATTGCCGCAGACGATGGCGAGCGCCGCATTCCACGACCAGACGGCAACCGGGAAATTGAAGGCGGAGATGATGCCGATCGCCCCAAGCGGATGCCAGCTTTCCATCATCCGGTGCTCGGAGCGCTCTGTGGCAATGGTCAAACCGTAAAGCTGACGGGACAGCCCTACGGCGAAATCGCAGATATCGATCATCTCCTGCACTTCACCGAGGCCTTCGGAGGTGATCTTGCCGACTTCGATGGACACGAGACGGCCGAGAGCCGCCTTGCCGGCACGCAACTCCTCGCCGAGCAGGCGGATCAGCTCGCCGCGTTTCGGCGCCGGCACATTCCGCCATGCGAGAAACGCCTCGTGCGCCGCCGCGATCGCGCCCTTCGCCTCGCCGGCCGAATGCTCCTTCAGCCGGCCGATCTCGGCGCCGGTGACCGGCGAGGTGACGGCCAGCGTTCCGCCGGTGTAGCGATCGGCCGATACGCCAAGCTCCGTCAGTATAACTTTGGTTTCGGCAGCAAGATCTGATGTCGCGGTCATCTTGTTTCCTCTTCCCGTAATGCAGGCTCGTTGGATTGTTCTATCTATTTTGTCGCAATTCCGGACGGAAAACCGCTGTGCACTTTTCCTGGAATTGCTTTAGACCCGTGCGCCGACGAAATGCGCGGCCTGGGCGCCGGCCTCGTACCACATTTCCTTTGCCGCCCTGAAGCTCGGCTCGACGATATCGGTCACCGGCAGCGGCAGATCGGCCTCGGAAATCTGCCCGAGAATATGACCGGCCAACACCTTGCCGAACACCGTGCCCGGCGCGATGCCGCGGCCATTATAGCCGGAGAAGCCGACGACATTCTGATCCAGTTTGTGGAAGCGCGGCAGGGCATTGTCAGTCATGCCGATCTTGCCGTACCATTCGCATTCGAAGGGAATGTCACCGAGCTGCGGAAAGAGCTTTCTGATCGAGCGCCGCGCCCAGCTCTTATGGATGGCAAGACCGGTATTGCGCAGCGCGCCGACGCTGCCAAAGACCAGCCGGCCGGCCTGATCCATGCGGAAGGACGAGAGGACTTCCTTCGTATCCCAAGCGCCCTCGCGGCCAGGCAGGACGGACTTGCGCAAATTGTCGCCGAGCGGCACCGTCGCGAAATTGAAATAGGGCAGATGCACCTGCTCGTTCCGCACCATCTCCCAGGGGCCGGTGCTATAAGCATCCGTCGCAACCACGATCCAATCGGCGCTGACCTTGCCGCCATCGGTCGAAACCATCCATTTCGCACCGTTTCTTTCCGTCGACGTCACGTGGCTGCCGGTGTGGATTGTAACGCCTGCTTTCACCACGGCATGGGCAAGGCCACGCGCATAAGCAAGCGGCTGCAGCGTGCCGGCGCGCATGTCGAGCAGCGCCCCGGCATAAGCCGAGCTGCCGACGCGGCGCTCCGTCTCCCGCGCATCGAGCACCGTGACCGGCGCACCGCGCTTGCCCCATTGCCGGGCGCGCTCCTCGATTTCCTTCAAGCCTTCGGGGCCGACGGCGCAATGCAGCGTGCCGTTGCGCTCGAGCTCGCAGGCGATGCCATGCTTGTCGATCAGCTCCATGACAAGCTTCGGCCCGTTACCGAGCAGCTCAAGAAGGCGCTCGCCATGAACAGAGCCGAGTTCGCCCGGCAGGTCGTCCGGCATCACCCACATGCCGGCATTGATGAGGCCGACATTGCGCCCGGCGCCGCCGAAGCCGATTTCATTGGCTTCCAGCAGCACGACATTCGTGCCGGCTTCCGCCAGATGCAGCGCCGTCGAAAGCCCGGTATAGCCGCCGCCAACCACCACGACATCGGCGGATACCTCGCCGGAAAGCGGCTTCGTTGCCGGCGGTGGTGGGGCAGTCTTTTCCCAAAGACCATGGGAGCGCGGGTCATTCAGCATGAAATCGGTCCAATCGACAGAGATAATCGCGCCAATCTAGCGCTATGCGCGAAGTTGCGGAAGCGGCAAGAACGACATCCGGTGGACAGAGCATGATGCCGAAAAGTGTGATCGGTTTTCAGACGACATCACGCTCCACTTCTTTGGTCCAAGAGCGGATTCAGATTTTAGGTCGAACAGACCTAAAATCATCCGCTCTGGAGAAAAACTTGCATGGTGAAAGCGCTTTCGACCATTATAGAGAAAATGCGGGCCGCTATCGTGGCCGCAGATAAAAGCAGGACACACTCATGAAGCCTATTTTCGTTCAGCTCCAATGCTCCCCCGGCAAGACCTACGAGGTCGCCGATGCAATCTACCAGACGGAGCTGGTTTCGGAGCTGTATTCCACCAGCGGCGACTACGACCTGCTGATGAAGGTCTACATCGCCGAAGAGCAGGATATCGGCAAGTTCATCAACGACCACATCGCCAATATCCCCGGTATCATCCGCTCGCTGACGACGCTAACCTTCCGAGCATTTTGAGAGGTCCGGGTTTCGATTCGACACATAAGAGTTGAAGCCACCTTCGTGGCATTGCCCCTCACCCCAGCCCTCTCCCCGTTCTGACGGGGAGAGGGCGTTCATTAAGTTTTGTGGTCGTGGCAAAAGCTCGCGGCAAACCCTGGACCAGTCCCCTCTCCCCGCAAGCGGGGAGAGGATTAGGGTGAGGGGCGGGCCATAAGAGCAACCACCAACCAGAATAGCCCGACACCACCGCACCCACCCGACGACAAGCTCCTCCTCACCGCAAGTCGCCCCGATATTAACCCTCTTGCCCGAAACGGCAGGACTTTCCATGCGCGATTAAACCCTTTTTAACCGACCCAATGATCTGCTTTACCGACTGATCAACGGGCGGCGCGCTGGAGCGCTGGATTGCCGACGCGCGGCGTGGCAAAGAGGTCGAGGGTGGATCGATGACATCGGCTGTTGCGGATATTCAGGCAAACAAACAGACCGGGCCGCTGATCGTGCATGTCGTGCGTCAGTTCCTGCCGAACAAGGGCGGATTGGAAGACGTCGTTGCCAATCTCTGCCGCCAGCTGGTTTCCCGCGGTTATCGCGTGCGCGTCGTCACCTGCAATAGCCTGTTTTCCGACCCCGGCCGGGAACTTGCCGAAAGCGAGACCATCGATGGCATCGAAATCGTCCGCATTCCCTGGTCCGGCTCCAGCCGCTACCCGCTGGCGCCGAAGGTCTTCCGCCATCTGACCGATGCCGACCTCGTTCATGTCCACGCCGTCGATTTCTTCTTCGATGCGCTGGCCTGGGGCAAGCTGATGCACGGGCGGCCCATGGTTGCCACCACCCATGGCGGCTTCTTCCATACGCAGAAATATGCTGCCATCAAGAAGGTCTGGTTCAACACGGCAACGCGGCTTTCCGCGCTCGGTTATGCCTCTCTCATCTGCTGCAGCCAGTCCGACGCGCGGCTCTTTGCGCAGATTGCCGAAAGTCGCGTCCACCTGATCGAAAACGGCGCCGACGTCGGCAAGTTTTCCAATTGCGCCGCCTTGGAAGCACGTCGTCGCATCGTCACCATCGGCCGTTTCTCGGTCAACAAGCGGCTCGATCACCTCCTCGACGTCATGAAGGTGCTGGCAGGCCGCCATGAGGACTGGCATCTCGACATTATCGGTGCCGAATCGGATCTCGATCGGGCGACGCTGGAAAAGGAAATTGCCGTCCACGGTCTCGAACGCAATGTCGCGCTGCATGTCTCGATCGATGAAGGCTCGATCCGCAACATCATCGCCCGCGCCTCGCTCTTCGCCTCGGCCTCCGAGTATGAAGGCTTCGGTCTGGTGGCGATCGAAGCGATGAGCGCCGGCCTGCTGCCGGTGCTGAACGCCAACGAAGCCTATAAGGCCATGGCCGAAACCCACCCGGCCCTCATGCTCTCGGATTTCTCTGATCCGGAAGCCGCCGCCGATACGCTGACCGCCGCGTTCGAGCGCCTGCAGGGCGACGACATGAGCCTGCGACAGGAGCTGTTGAGCGATGCCCGCGCCTATGCCTGGGACGAGGTGGCCCAGCGCTACATGGATATCTATGCGGAAACCCTGACGCCGAAAGGCAAGTCGCCTCAGTTCCTGCGCCAGCGCGGCCAGGTGGCATAACCTTCCAGAATGCCCATTAGCCAGGCGTGCTTGTAGCGGGCCGCATCAAGATTGAACCGCGCCAGCGCTGCCAGCCAGCCGGCGACCGGGCGAAACAGGCGGTAGCAGACATAATACAAGGGAAATGCCTGCTTGCGCATCAGCGCGCCGAAGCCGCGCCCATATTTGCGCGCCCGTTCCATCTGCCGCGGCCCGTATTCGCTCGTGACCTGATCGTGATGGACGATGAGCTCGGGAAAGAACATTGCTTGTCTGCCGACGCCAAGCGCGCGCAGCAGGAAATCCGCCTCTTCGCCGCTCTGGAACGGTGAGTCCGAACCGACGCCGAGATCCTCGTCGAAACCACCGATATCGGCCAATGCGGCACGGCGCACGAAGATGCCATTGGAATTGCCGCACTTCAGATAGTTCCAGCGCGTCAGCGCAAGCCGCGTCTCGCCCGTCGGGCTGACGGAGGCCAGACCTTCGGCATCGAGCGTTCGGCCGGTGACGATCGCAAGGTCGGGGTGCTCGGCAAACAAAGTCGCCGCCGTCGAAAGCGTATCGGCCTCATACCAGCAGTCATCGTCGGGAAAACAGACATAGTCGCCCTCCGCGACCGCCATGCCGTTGTTGCGCGCCCGCGAAAGTCCCTTCGGCGAACGGACGTGACGAATGAGGAAGGAGGAGGAAAAGCGGTCGATGAGCCCGTGCAGCCGGTCGTCGAGGTTCTGATCGACGACAATGACCTCGAAATCCTTATGACTCTGCCCCACCAGCGAACGGAATAGCCGCTCCAGCTGATCGAACCGATCGATCGTGCAGACGATGAGGCTGAACAATGAGACCCTCCGCACAAGCCTTGGGGCGACCAATATCAGAGAGAAAGAATATTAGCCGAAGTAAAAAACGAACTTAGTGCAGCATTAAACCCTAAATATTAAGGCATATGAAATAGAGCTGACGCTATCCCCACGAAAAGCCGGGCATGTGCGGTAGGTTCCGGCAATTTGAGGAACGGTCTATCTTCATGACGAAGAGCATAATGGCAAATTCGGTTTTGAACGCGGCGGCGGGATTGACCCTGCTCGCGACCGGCTTTGCATGTTCGATCATAGCGGCGCGCCTGCTAGGGCCAGAGGCCAACGGCATCATCGCCTTTTCCCTGTGGCTGACGACGACCGGCGCGCTGATCGCCGAACTCGGCGCCGGCGTTACCCTGCTGCGCATTCTGCCCCAGTTGAAGGGGAATGGCTATTCTACCGAAGAACGGCTTGGTTTTGCCGCTTATCTCCTGCAGCCGACGATTCTCGCAACCGTGATCCTGCTTGCCGGCTATGCCGCCTATTATTGGGATGCGGAGCGGCTGCATTGGGCGGGCGATGCATCTGAAGTCATTGCCATCACGGGCGTATTCTTCGTTCTTCAGTCTCTCGGCGCCTACAGCAAGAATTATCTGATCGGCGAGCAGCAAGTCGGCGCGTTCCTGCGCATCACCATAATAAGTTCGGCGCTGCAGCTCGTTACCGTCCTTGCGGGCGCGATCTTCTTCGGCGTCAGCGGTGCGCTTGCCGGCTATGCGATTGGGCAGCTGCCCATGTTCATCGCGACGCTCCGGATTGCGATCGCACGCAAGAACAGCTGCGGCGTCGGCCTTTCCGCTCTCATCGGCTCGTCGCTCATCCTCTCGATCGAGCTCATCAACAGCTCGATTTTCCTCAATCGCATCGAGCTCGTCTTCCTGCAGCGCTACTGGGGTATCGAAGCGGTCGGCTTTTATGCCGTCGGCCTGTCGCTCGCCAATCTGGCACTGCAGCTGCCCGTACAATTGAGCGGCAGCCTTCTGCCCTATTATTCCGAACAGATGCATGCGCGGGCATCGGACAAGCTGCCGGTCGAGGTCTTCGCCGGCGTTGCGCGCAGCATAGCCTATATCACCCTGCCGATGAGCTTCGGACTTGCCGCCATTTCGCCGGAGCTTGTCGTGACGATCTTCGGCCCGGCCTTTGCGCCGAGCGGCGGCATGGTGGCGCTGCTGTCCCTGACCGCGGTGCCCTATGTCTTCATGCAGATATGCACGCAATATCTGTATTCGCTGGATCGCGTGCGTGAACGCACCGTCCTCGGCGTCATCGCCAGCATTATCATGGTCATCGGCTGCGTCATCGCCGTACCCTTTTACGGAGGCGAGGGTGCGGCGCTGGTTCGTCTGCTCGCCTTTGTCGCCCTGTGTCTGATGACGGTACGCCGCATGGAATTCGAAGGATCGACGCACGGTATGCTCATCAACCTTGCAAAAGTCACGGTTGCTGCCATTCTGTGCGCGGTTGCAGCCTATGGTTTCGTTCAGGCGCTGACCGGTGTTGCAGGTCTCGTAGGCGCCATCATCGCCGGCGCGCTAGCCTATGGCATTGCGCTCAGAATGCTGAAAGCCGTTCCAGCCGAAGATATCGAGGTCATGCAGAAGATCGCGACGCGATTGCCTGCACGTATCAATCCGATTGCCACTCAGGCTCTGGCCCTATTGGCCCCACGCCGAATGTGAGGAGACTAGCATGGCTGGTTGGGGAGCCGCCGAGGAAAAAGACAAAAGAAGGCAGTCAAGATCGGCAGCGGCTCCGGTAACCTTCGCCGGAACGGTCGGCCTGTTTACATCGGCCATGGCACCTTCACATGGCACCGCCGTCCTGTTTCTCAGCCCCTGGGGTTTCGAGGAAATGTGCGTGCGCAAGTTCTGGCGGATTCTGGCGGAAGATCTCGCCGATATCGGCGTCGCCAGCCTCCGCTTGGATTATGCCGGCACGGGTGATGCGCTTGATCTGGCCGATGAAGGCAAAGGTCTGGAGCCGTGGCATGAAACCGCTCTCGCGGCAGCGGCAAAGCTGAAGACGCTTTCCGGCTGCGAACGGCTGATCCTCGTCAGCCAGGGCCTCGGCGGAACCATCGCCGCCACACTCGCCGAACGGCTTGCCAGCATTGACGGCATCGCCTTTCTTGCGCCCGTCGTCTCGGGCCGCGCCTATCTTCGCGAACTGACCGTCTGGTCAAAAATGATCGATGAGAGCATGGGGCTTTCCGAAGCGCAGCGTCAGACCGAGGGCGTCACCGTCGCCAGCCTGCGCATGCCCGACAGCGCCGCCGACGCAGTCAGGAAGCTGAACCTCATGACGCTTGACCGATTGGGCACGCCGAATTGCCTGGTGCTGACGCGCCCCGGGCGCCCGGGAGATGACGATTTTGCGCGTCATCTCGAGACGCTCGCCCCCCAGGTCACGCAGGCCTCCTACGATGGTTACGACGATCTCGTCTCGAACCCGACCATCGCCACCATGCCGATGACGGCTGGCCAGAAAATAATCGAATGGGTGCAGTCGGTCGCCGGAAATACCACTGAAATCGCATCGACCGATCTTACGCCGCCGGTGGCGGAACCTCTCATCGGCGAAGGCTTTTGCGAGACGCCGCTGCGTTTCGGCGCGGGAAACCGCATGTTCGGCATTCTCTGCGAGCCGCAGGGTGCCCGCACGGGTGCGACCGCGCTGCTCCTGACCACGGCCTATGACAGACATGCCGGCTGGGGCCGGATGTCGGTCAGCATGGCGCGCGCGCTTGCCCGGGACGGCATTGCCTCGCTGCGTTTCGATACGGCCAATGTCGGCGACAGCCCGCCGCTTTCCGGGGCGCCCGAGCAGGTGCTCTATTCCCGCGAACAGCATCTCGATGTCGCCGAGGCACTGGATCTTCTGGAGAAGCGGGATCTGCTGCCGGCCTATGTGGTGGGACGTTGCAGCGGCGGCTATCTCGCCTTTCAGGCGGCGTTGCGCGATGCGCGCTGCGGCGGCCTCATCACGGTCAATCCCTACAGCTTCCATTGGGATGAGAGCCGATCGGTCGATGAAGCGTTGCGCTTCGCTCCCCGCTCGCTCGAAACCTATGGTCGCAAGCTCCTGCAGATGGAAACGCTGAAGCGGCTCTTCGGCGGCCAGATCGATGCAAAGAGCGCCATATGCAACATGGCGACGGGGCTCGGTCGGCGGGCAGTACGAACGGCTCGCCAGCTGCTCGGTGCGTTCCCCGTCTTCGCTGCGGCTCAGGGACCTGTGCTGGGTGGTTTCCGCACCCTTGCCAAGCGTGGGGTCGACATGTCTCTGATCTACAGCGCCCATGATATCGGGCTCGATCATCTGCATGACCAGTTCGGCGAGAACGGCGCGGGCCTGAAGCATTTTCCGGACATACGCCTCACCATCATTCCCGAAGCCGACCACAATCTGACCCCGCCATATGCACGCAAGGTCTATCTGAGAGAGGTCAGGGAGATGGGCCTGAGGCTCGCCAACCGATGATCCACTGGCTGGAAAACCGCCGGAAATGTTCGCCATATCCGACACTTGCTGTATAGTCGCGCCATGAGGCTCCTGATCGTCGAAGACAACCGCGAACTGGCGTCCTGGCTCGGCAAGGCGCTGCGTCAGGCGCAATATGTCGTCGACATCGCCTATGACGGCGAGGATGCCGAGCACATGCTGAAAGTGGCGGCCTATGCCATCGTCATCCTCGACCTGTCGCTGCCGAAAATGGACGGCCTGACACTGCTGAAGCGGCTGCGCCAGAGCGGCAACAAGGTGCCGGTCATCATCCTGACGGCCAATGCCAGCCTCGACGGCCGCGTTGCCGGCCTCGACAGCGGCGCCGACGATTACCTCGCCAAGCCTTTCGAGATTGCCGAGCTGGAAGCCCGCATCCGCGCAGCCGTCCGCCGCGGTCACGACCGGGCCGCTCCGGAGATCGCCGTCGGCGACCTGGTGTTCGACGGTGGGACGCGGCAATTCTATCTCGCCGGCGAGGCTCTGGCGCTGACGCCGCGCGAGCACGCCGTGCTCGAACATCTCGTCATGAAGGCCGGCACGACCGTCACCAAAGCCACATTGTCGGAAAGCGTCTTCGGCTTCGACGATCTCGCCGATACCAGCGCCATCGAAATCTATGTGCATCGCGTACGCAAGAAGCTGGAAGGCAGCACCGTGCAGATCGCGACGCTGCGCGGCCTGGGCTACCTCCTCCGCCATGCACAATGACGAGGCTTCACCACCAAAGGGAGTCCTGAGCCGCGCCATCGGCGCAGTGACGTCGAGCCTGCGGGCGCAACTCTTCGCCTGGGTCGTGCTGACCCTGATCGGCGCCATCTGCATCAACCTCTATCTGAGCTTCCGCTCGGCCGACGCGACCGCCAATCTCGTCACCGATCATACATTGCTCGCCTCGGCGCGCGTCATCGCGGAGGCCGTCCGCGTCGATGCCAGCGGCACGGTGCAGATCGACATTCCGCCCGCCGCATTGGAAATGTTCGATACCGGCTATGGCGACCGCGTCTTCTATCAGGTCGTAACCGCGTGGGGAAACCTCGTCGCCGGCTTCCCCGATCTGCCGCGGGCGGATCGTGACCAGATCGGCGAAGACAGAACCTTTCGGACCGACGGCGTCCGCGTCCTCATGCTCAGCCATCCCGTCGTTGGCCTCGACCAGGACGGCACGATTTCCGTCACAGTCGCCGTCACCCACAACAGCCAGTATGCCATGCGCCGCAGGCTGTGGCTGTCGGACTTCACCAAACAACTCGCGCTTGTCCTGCTTGCCGGCCTCGTGACCATCATCGGCCTGCAGCGCGGCCTCGCGCCGGTGCTGCGACTGCGCGACGCCGTGCGCGAGCGCGGCCGCCAGCGCCTCGATCCGTTCGATCCTCACATGGTGCAGAACGAGCTTCGGCCGCTCGTCCACGCCCTCAACGATCATATGGAGCGGGTGCAGAACCAGATGGCGGCGCAGCGCCGCTTCGTCTCGAATGCCGCCCATCAGCTGCGCACGCCGCTCGCCCTGATCTCGACCCAGGCAAGCTTTGCCGCGCGAGAGACGGACAATATCAGGCGCGACGAGGCACTGACGGCATTACGATCCAGCACGCGGCAGGTGACCCGCCTTGCGAGCCAGCTCCTGACGCTTTCACGCGCCGAGCCCGGCAGCCGCCGGCCGCGAAGCGATACGATCGATCTGGCGGAAACCGCCCGACGCGTGCTGGAAACCCTCGCCGAGGAAGCCTTGCGCCGCAATATCGATCTCGGGCTGGAAGCCGGCGGCACGGCGGTTCATATCGAGGGCGACGGCACCATGCTGCGCGAAATGCTGGTCAATCTCGTCGATAATGCGCTGCGCTACACGCAGGCAGGCGGTCGTGTGACGGTCGGCGTCGGCCGGGAAGGCGATACGGCCCTGCTATGGGTCGAGGACAATGGCCCAGGCATTCCGGAAGCCGAGCGCGCCCAGGTCTTCGAACGCTTCTATCGCATCATGGGCACCGAGCCGGAAGGCAGCGGCCTGGGGCTTGCCATCGTCCGCGAAGTCGTCGACGGCGCCGGCGGCTCGGTGAGGCTTGGTGATGCCGCCGGCGGCGGGCTGCTTGTCAGCGTGCGGCTACCGGCTGCGTGAACGGCGGCCCAGAAAACAACGGCGCGACGCGTCAAATCGGGAAGTGTGGCGGTCTCGCATTCCTGCATCGAGAATGATGATCATGATGCGGATGAGAGCACAATTGCAGGGTAGTCCTCTCTCCCCGCTTGCGGGGAGAGGGTTAGGGTGAGGGGCTATTCGCGGAAGACGCTAGAGCGTTTCATATTTTGTTTGAAGCGTATCCAGCATTGACAATGTAACTGGCGCACTCGTGTGGACCGATTGTCTGGACGAGTGAGCCGAGATATCGCCAGGTGTCTTCGATGGTGCGTGTTTGTGCTTTTCGCATCCAATGTTTGATCTTGGCGAAAGCCTGTTCGATTGGATTGAGGTCTGGTGAATAGGGCGGCAGAAACCAGAGCCTTGCGCCGGCGGCCTTGATCAACTGGCGTATCTGCCTGGATTTGTGGCTGCCCAGATTGTCCATGATGACGATGTCGCCTGGTCGCAGCGTCGGGACGAGTTGTTGCTCGACATAGGCCTTGAAGCATTGGCCATTGATCGGGCCGTCGAAGACGCAGGGTGCGGTGAGACAATCGGCCCGTAGCGCGCCGACGAAGGTCAATGTGCGCCAATGGCCATGCGGAGCAAAACCACGCAGGCGCTTACCCTTAACACCCCAGCCGTACAGCGGAGCCATATTGGTTTTAATCCAGGTTTCGTCGATGAACACGAGCCTTCGAGGATCAAGTCGCGTCTGCCATGACTGCCAGCGCTTGCGCCGACGGACGATGTCAGTGCGCGCCTGCTCAAGGGCAAACATCGTTTTTTTTGAAGCGCAGTCCCTCGCGGCGCAGGAAACGCCAAACGGCGTCATGTGAGACGATGACGCCTCTCACCGCCAGTTCGTCCTTGAGGCCGTGCAGGCTGATCTGCGGGGTCTGTGCAATCCGCTCGGCAATGAAAGCGCGATGCGGTTCCAAAAGGCGTTTGCGATGCCCTCCCATCTGACCGGGCGCGACGGAACCGCTGCGGCGATACCGCTGCGACCACTTCACAACAGATGAGACCGAGACACCAAACCGCGCCGCCACCGAGCGGCAGCTCTCTCCCGCCACAACAGCACCAACCACACGTTCACGCAGATCATTCGAAAGAGGTGCGACCATCAATGCTGACCTCCTCTCAGCCAGCATCTTGAATCACATTCGACACCAAAAGGGAATCCACGATTCAAACAAAATCAGAAACGCTCTAG
>NZ_FMAG01000013.1 GCF_900094585.1 Martinezella multihospitum | reverse complement strand
AGAAATGGAACTTCGATGACAATGCTGGTTTCCGGTGGTGCCGGCTTTATTGGCGGAAACTTCGTTCTTGATTGGCTTGAACGTCACGATGAGACGGTCGTTAACCTCGACAAGCTGACTTATGCCGGTAATCTGGATACGCTGAAGGAGCTGAAGAGCGACAGTCGCCATGTGTTCGTGCATGGCGATATCGGCGATCGGGAGCTGGTGAGCGATTTGCTCTCGATTCATAAGCCGCGTGCGGTCATCAATTTCGCGGCTGAAAGTCATGTCGATCGCTCTATCCACGGCCCAGGAGATTTCATCCAGACGAATATCGTCGGGACCTTCAATCTGCTGGAAGCCGTGCGCGGCCATTGGGATGGCTTGCCGGACGGGGAGAAGCAAGGCTTCCGTTTTCTTCATGTCTCGACGGACGAGGTCTACGGCACCTTGTCGAAGGACGATGCGCCGTTCAGCGAGCTCAACCGCTATGAGCCGAACAGTCCCTATTCCGCCAGCAAGGCTGCTTCTGACCATCTGGTGCGTGCTTGGCATCATACCTATGGTCTGCCTGTCTTAACGACCAACTGCAGCAACAATTACGGACCTTATCATTTTCCGGAAAAATTGATCCCGCTGGTGATCCTGAACGCGCTTTCGGGAAAGAGCCTGCCGATTTATGGCGATGGCCAGCAGATCCGTGATTGGCTGTACGTCCGGGACCACTGCAGCGCCATTCGCCGTGTGCTGGAAGCCGGCACGGTTGGCGAGACCTATAATGTCGGTGGTTGGAACGAAAAGCCCAATCTTGATGTCGTACATACCATCTGTGCGATCCTCGATGAGCTTCGGCCCAAGGCCGACGGCAGTCGCTATAGCGATCAGATCACCTTTGTGAAGGATAGGCCGGGTCACGATCGTCGCTATGCGATCGATGCCCGCAAGCTCGAACGCGAACTCGGCTGGAAGCCTGAAGAGACGTTCGAGACCGGCATTCGCAAGACGATCGAATGGTATCTGCAAAACCAGGACTGGGTTCGCAACGTCATCAGCGGCGCCTATCGTGAATGGGTCGGCAAGCAGTACGAGGTTGAGTTGTGAGCGCCATTCTGGTCACCGGCGCCAACGGCCAAGTCGGTTTCGAGCTGCAACATTCGCTCGGCGTCGTGGGGAATGTCATTGCCCTGACGCGCGCGGACATGGATCTGGCCAGCGAAAGAAGCATCCTTGCCGCTCTCGACGAGCATAAACCCGGCATCATCGTCAATCCGGCTGCTTATACGGCGGTGGACCGGGCCGAGAGCGATAAAGAGCAGGCGATGGCGGTCAATGCCACCGCTCCGGGGATATTGGCGCAGTGGGCGGCCGATAACGGCGCCTTGCTCATCCATTACTCGACGGACTACGTCTTCGACGGCACGAAGGCCGATCCCTATGTGGAGAGCGATCCGGTCAATCCGCAGTCCGTCTATGGTGAAAGCAAGTGGCTGGGCGAGGAGGCAGTGCGCGCCTCCGGCGTACAGCATGCCATTTTGCGCACCAGCTGGGTCTATGGTCATCATGGCAGCAATTTCCTGAAGACCATTCTTCGACTGGCCGGCGAAAGAAGCGCATTGAACATTGTTGCCGACCAGGTGGGCGCACCGACGTCGGCGTTCCTGATCGCGGATGTCACACGCACGGTGATCGAGCGCATGACGGCTTCGCGAGCCGCCGACGATCTCTCGGGAACCTATCACCTCACCGCACAGGGCAGCACCTCCTGGTATGGGTACGCCGCGCATATCGTTCGTGAGGCATTGGCAGCAAACGTCAAGCTTGCGTTGTCTCTCGATGCGCTGAAGCCGATATCGACGGCAGAATATCCGACCCCTGCCAAGCGGCCGGCCAATTCGCGGCTGGATTGTCGAAAGCTGATGGATCGCTTTGATATTGCTCTTCCTCTCTGGCAGGAGGGCGTCGATGACGTCCTGGCGAGATTGCGGGCTGCAGGGAATTGAAAACTGTAATGTTGCCGATGATTTCCGGCCGTGCCCTCCCGCCGGTGAAATAGAGGCAGATGTACTAAGGACGAGACGCAGGAACATGACGAAGGCACGCAAAGGAATCATACTCGCCGGCGGATCGGGAACACGCCTCTATCCGCTGACACTTGCGGTCAGCAAGCAGCTCCTGCCGATCTACGATAAACCGATGATCTACTATCCGCTGACGACGCTGATGCTGGCGGGTATCCGCGAGATCCTCATCATCTCGACGCCGCAGGACACGCCCCGCTTCGAACAACTGCTCGGCGACGGCAGCCAATGGGGCATCAAGCTTGACTATGCCGTTCAGCCCAGCCCCGACGGTCTTGCCCAGGCCTTCCTGATCGGCGAAGCGTTTCTGGATGGCGCGCCGTCTGCCCTGGTTCTGGGAGACAACATTTTTTACGGACATGATTTTACCCGATTGCTGCACGAGGCGAGCGCCAAGGAAACGGGTGCGACCGTCTTTGCCTATCACGTGCAGGATCCGCATCGCTATGGCGTGGTCGAGTTCGATCAGAGCGGCCGGGCGATCAGCCTGGAGGAAAAGCCGAAGATGCCGAAAAGCAATTATGCGGTTACCGGCCTCTATTTCTACGATGAAAGCGTCGTCGACGTCGCGAAATCCACCCGTCCGTCGCCGCGCGGCGAGCTGGAGATCACCGATGTCAATGTTCACTATCTGCAGGCCGGCCGGCTGGACGTCCAGACGATGGGCCGCGGCTATGCCTGGCTCGATACCGGTACGCATGAATCGATGCTGGAGGCCAGCCATTACATTGCGACGATCGAGAACCGGCAGGGCCTGAAGGTGGCTTGCCCCGAAGAGATCGCCTATCGCAGCGGCTGGATCAGTGCGTCTGATGTCGAGGTGCTTGCCGATCCCCTGAAGAAGAATGCCTATGGGCAATATCTCCTTGGCATCTTGCGCGAGCAAATATTCTAATCGCTAAGGCGCGCTTTATGCCGCCGCATCTCCCTTGCAAACAATCCGAACAGGACGACGAATGAAAGCCATCGATACCGCTATCCCCGATGTCAAGATCATCGAACCGACGGTGTTTGCAGACGATCGCGGCTTCTTCTTCGAGAGCTTCAGCAAGGCGAAGTTCGACGCAGCGATCGGCCGAAGCGCCGATTTCGTGCAGGACAATCACAGCCGGTCGGGCAGCGGTGTCCTGCGTGGTTTGCACTATCAGCTGCCGCCGCATGCGCAGGCGAAGCTGGTGCGAGTGGTAGTTGGCGAAGTCTACGACGTTGCCGTCGACATCCGGAAATCCTCACCGACATTCGGGCAATGGGTCGGCGTTCATCTCTCTGCAGAAAATAAGCGTCAGTTGTGGATACCCGAAGGGTTTGCTCATGGCTTCCTGACACTGAGCGACCATGTGGAATTCCTCTACAAGACCACGAATTATTATGCTCCACAGAGCGATCGTGGCATCCGCTGGGACGATCCGCAGATCGCCATCGACTGGAAAACTCTGGATGCGCTCACGCTTTCCGCCAAGGATCAGCAGCAACCGCTGCTCGCGGATGCCGAAACGTTCAAATTGTAGATTCGTTGAAGAGCACCAAGTAGCGGCATACTCCGTTGCCAACTGCCTATGGACGGCATTTGATTTACTTAAAGAAATGCTTTCGTACGAGTCGTTAGATGCGTCCAACTCGCTTGTAGCTTCCGTCACATAGATATAGTGAAACAGGCGGAGACAAAATGTAATGACGGCCGATCGGGTGCCATAATCTTAGAACTGACATAGCTGAAGCCACGCCTACGGAGATGGCTGACATAAGACCTACGACCGGATGTATATCTGATTTAAATAATTCTCCACCAGTTGCGCGAGTTCTTGAGGGTCTTTCCCCATGGTGGGCAAGTGTATTTCTGAGTTCGGCGGTTTCTCATAAGGCGAAGAGATCCCGGTGAAATTAGGAATTTGCCCTGCTGTAGCCTTCCTGTAAAGACCCTTTGGATCGCGCCGCATGCATTCCTCTATCGGGGTATCTACAAAGATTTCAATGAACTCGCCTTTGCACATCAAATCCCTTGCCATTTGTCGTTCAGACAGGAACGGTGATATAGACGATACAAGTACAATAAGCCCAGCGTCGCTCATAAGTCTCGCTACTTCGGAAATCCGACGAATATTTTCAACACGATCCTCTGCAGTAAAGCCGAGATCACGGTTTAATCCATGTCGGACATTATCTCCATCAAGTAAAAAGGTATGCTTGCCTTTCGCATGCAGGAGCTTCTCGACTAGATTGGCTATTGTAGATTTGCCGGAGCCAGAAAGGCCGGTAAACCATAAAACAGCCGGGCGTTGCCTCTTTTGTTCCGCACGCGCGGTTCTATCAATTGTGAGCGCTTGCCAATGAATGTTGTGTGCTCGGTGGAGTGAATGAATAATCATTCCCGCACCTACCGTCGCTTTCGTGAAGCGATCAATTAGAATAAAATTTCCGGTAATGCGATTTTCAGCATAGTTGTCAAAGCAAATTGGCCGTTGAGTTGATAGGTTGCATACACCAATTTCATTTATCGCCAAGGTCTTTGCGGACACATGTGTGAAAGTGTTGATCTCAATGCTGTATTTCAACGTCGTGATGGTGACGCTCACGTTATCGGTCTCTGTCCTCAAAATATAAGGCCGCCCAGGAATTAATGGCTCATGGCTAAACCAGATAACATGAGCTTGGAACTGGTCCGACACATTTGGTCTTGCAGTCGGCGAGACGAGCATATCTCCTCGGGAAAGCTCGATTTCATCGTTTAAAACTAATGTAACAGCTTGACCCACAAACGCTGAGGAAAGATCACCGTCATAGGTAACAATGCGCTTGATGGTAGTTTGTTGGCCGGACTCCGCAACGGTCACCTTGTCACCTACCGAAACTAAGCCTCCAGCAATCTGTCCAGCAAAGCCGCGAAAATCGAGATTCGGTCGATTGACCCATTGCACAGGAAAACGAAATGGTTCTTCAAAGGTATGGCTGATTACCGGGATACTTTCTAAATGAGCTAATAAAGATGGACCATCATACCATGGCATGTCGACCGACTTCGTTATCACATTTGCCCCATATCGAGCAGACATCGGAATTGGTCTGATGCTCGCAAATTTTAATCTCTCTGCAAAAGCTGTATAATCTGACACGATTTTGTCATAGCTTTCACGTTGATATTGCAGTAGATCCATTTTGTTTATTGCAAGTACGATGTGGCGTATTCCGAGTAGTGATGCAATAAAGCTATGGCGTTTGGTTTGCTGTCGGACACCATGGCGGCAATCCACCAGTACGATTGCGAGATCAGCGGTTGATCCGCCGGTGATCATATTTCGGGTGTATTCTTCGTGGCCAGGTGCATCTGCTACAATGAACGCCCGCTCTGCCGTAGAAAAATATCGATAGGCGACATCGATCGTGATACCTTGTTCTCGCTCAGCGTCCAAGCCATCCAAAAGAAGGGCAAAGTCGAGTTCATTTTCAGCTGTCCCATATCTGATGCTTTCTTGCTTCAGCACTAAGAGTTGATCATCAAAAACGCTATTCGTATCGTAAAGCAATCGCCCTATAAGCGTAGATTTACCATCATCAACAGAGCCGCAAGTTAAAAAGCGTAGCAAAAATCCTCCATTTCTATCCCCAGGAAAATTATCCAAGCTTTTAAGGGGATCGGGGTTCGTTCTGGTCCTCATTAAAAGTACCCCTCGCGCTTCTTCTTCTCCATCGTATCGCCATGACCCCTGTCTATCAGACGACTCTGCCTCTCTGAGGTCTTCGCAACAACTATCTCTCTAATAACATCTACGATCGATGTAGCAGTCGATTCAACGGCACCAGTCAGTGGATAGCATCCGAGTGTGCGGAAACGGACCGATCGTTCCTCTACTAAGTCACTTTCTGTAAGCGGCATCCGTTCGTCATCGAGCACGATCAATTCCCCATCGCGATTGATGACTCGACGCTTTGCTGCGAAATAGAGCGATACGATCGAAATATTCTCTTCCGCAATGTATTGCCATACGTCGAGTTCTGTCCAATTTGACAGAGGAAATACGCGTATCGTTTCACCTTTATCCGCTAATGTATTATAGGTCTTCCATATCTCAGGGCGCTGGTTTTTAGGGTCCCACGAATGGTTCGCAGTACGAAATGAGAAGATTCGCTCTTTTGCTCTCGCTCGTTCTTCGTCGCGCCTGGCACCGCCAATGGCCGCATCAAAGCTGTTGTTGTCGAGTGCCTGCCTCAGGGCCTCGGTTTTCATAATTTGTGTGTAAACGCTGGCGTTATAAGTGAATGGATTTATGCCCTGACGCAGTCCATCTTGATTGACATGAGTTATAAGCTTAATGTCCCCTTCTGCGGCTAGGCGATTGCGAAAGGCAATCATCTCTTTGAATTTCCAAGTTGTATCGATATGCAGGAATGGGAATGGTAGTTTGCCAGGAAAAAATGCTTTCATCGCTAAATGCTTTAAGACAGATGAATCTTTTCCAATAGAATACAGCATTACAGGATTGGAGAACTCTGCGGCAACCTCTCGAATAATGTGAATCGCCTCAGCTTCAAGTTCTCGAAGATGGTTAGTTAACATCGTTTCCGTTGTTGGGTTTGAGTTGGTTGCAAAATTACAGCTTTTTACGCGGTAGGCTGGTTTCCGTAAACAATGTTTCGTGCAACGATAATGGTATGTCGCGGAACTACACTGATTGAACAGTCGCAGCTTGTTGTCTGTCATCGTTAAGAGAGCGGATAAAGTCAACATTTCGATTTGATCGGTCGGCTTGATGACCTCGGTCTTGCCCAAATCAACTCTACTTTACTTCAGACTAGGACTCCATAATTTGTCGCCGGAACAATCTCTCAAGCAACAAGCCAAGGCCAAGACAGCTAATACTAAAAACAATAAGATATTCCTGGTTGACAAGCCTATCACTGTAATTTTCAAAATACGAGCATCTCATCCACTCCACTGATTGGACTAGAGGATTATATGAAAGTGGGATGGCTATGAAATCGGGAAGCTGGTTTGCTACGAATAGTGTACCGGAAGAAACATAGAAAATGATACATAGGAGCGCGTAAATAGTCGCAAAAAATTCGAATACCATGACCACTACACCCGCCAATGTACCAATACCCACGGCAAGTAAAATTGTCGCAAGATAGCATAGAAGTGCCTGTAACGGATCAATCGGTGTAGGATCATCTCCTAAAGCCCAGAGAATCAGCATTATAAGTAAAAGAGTAATTGCGCCAGCGCATATTTCTAAAAACGCCCGCGCAAACAGGATATCAGTAAACTGAACGGCAGGAAACGCCAACATCGGTTTATTTAGAATTAGAGAAAGAGACATAAATCGCGATATGTAGGTGAAGCTCAATGTTGGGACGAGACCGGTCGCAAAGAAGACATTTAAGCTCTCGCCATAAGGGGTTGTTTTCCCCGCGAGGCGATACAAAATAAGTAATACAATCATATGTGCAAGAGGCCAAAGAGATTGTATTAGAAATCCGAGTCCATGATTGAAGAACCGTGTACGCATGTCGCGAAGCATTACGGCGTTCATAACATGCATTTTTTGTTGAGCTGCGTATCTTAGACTTCTAAGATCAACATATACTTTGCGCATAAACACACACCAATATCGAATCAATTAAAATTTAAAGAAAAATCATGATTTTATGATCCTTACTTAAAGCATTAATACTAACTACATCTAAAACGTGCATCACGAACTCCGGTCTGTCCGCCAACATCCATCTCAACTTAACAGTCCTGAATGAGTGGCTTCCTTTAAGCAACTTATAGTATGTGATTCCATTGATACGTTTCTAACCGTTTGACCACTGAACAACCCGATGTGCTCGGTAGCCTGACATTCCCATCATTGCATGTAAAAAAGAATTTTCTCAACGAGCAAACATTCACTATCACTTTTCCGGGCTGACAATCGACGAAAAGGTTCGTCAAGAACCCTCCCTTTAATGATCCCAAAACAGATGCTGTGATCAATTGTGATGTGAGCAGAGGATTCGAAGCTGATCCAACACCTGCAGTGAGGAGGTGAATGATGGCTGCTAGCGCGGAGCGACGATTTTCGAGTGTCCGTATTGAAGGTCTCGATAGGAATATTATGCATGGGAAGCTACTTCAAGGCTCGGAGTTCGCATTAGGGTTGGTAAAGGTCCTTGAGCTTGGAAGCATACGTGGCGATTATCGTCGAGATGTTATAGATATGTTGCTGGGTGAAATCGTCGAGCTTGGCCGGTTGAGCTGTAAATAAACATCTGCCGGTGTGGGCTTGGTATCTGGCTATGTCGCTGCGGACTGACGTAAAAAATCCCGCATCCATTACAGAAAAGGCAGCCGGATGTACTAAAGTGGTGATGTACCTAGGTTGGCCAGCTTAATCTGGATCATCAGCGGAAAAACTGTCGAGCGAACATTCGGTAGTTCGTAAGGCGTGTTTTGAATTCCTGTCATGCCAATCTCTTCATGCGGTGCACATTTGATCTGCCTGTCGATGAGGCCGCCGCATTCTGATATTCCTCGCTGTCGGTAGGCTGACAACGGCCTTGTTCACTGCCAGAATGAACAGCTAGGAGAAGCTCTTAGGGCGGAGCGTGCCTTTCGGAATGCGGGTTTCGGATAAATCTGGCAAGATCAAGATTGTTTACTGCAGAGATCAACGATGGAAAGGGAAATGCCACCTTCGATTTCCTTGGATATTAGTTCCGGTCGCGATGCGTAGCAGATAAACTGATACGAGTTCTTGTGCGGCTATCGGCCCCTGGTTGATGTTTTCGTTTGTGTTTTGGGAGCCATCGCGAGGTATAGGCGGCCCAAGCTGTGCTGAAATTGCTGTGGAGTGTCGAATCAGTTTCGACCAAGACCAATAAGCTAAAATTCGTTACACGTACCATGTATCGAAGAGCTAGAATGTGATCTTATGCGGGCGCGTATTATTGGAACCTGATTTGTACTGAAATTGCGAAAGAGCCGACTTCTGGGGGAGATTCGCGCGGCGTTGACAAGGATAGCCGCTAGCGTTGGCTGATCACGTTCAATGATAGGGCAGATTATTCGCACTTCGGAGAAATAGATTTTTTGCTTGAACGGGATGCGATAGAATCGATCAGACCACACAAATAAGGGATGTCGAAAATAGACAATTCAAAAGCCTTGACTAACCTTCGAAAATCCGAAGGCAATATTTAATCAATAGAGCTTGGCATCGATTGCAACCGTGATATGCAGAATGATCAGATTCGAAAACGTAACTAAATTTTTCAAAACAAAACAAAGTAAGAAAGTTATTCTTGACCGCGTGAATACAGAATTTCTTAGTGGCTCTTCCTATGCTCTTATAGGAGTAAATGGCGCCGGAAAATCAACCACAATGCGAATGATTGCGGGCACTATGCTCCCCAATTCTGGAAGAATAACAAAGAATCTTCGGGTGTCTTGGCCCCTGGGGTTCTCAGGCGGCTTTCATCCACAAATGACTGGCAAGGATAATCTAAACTTTGTTTCACGTGCTTACGGTGAAAATGTAACCAGAGTTGCTCGTTTTGTGGAGGAATTTGCAGAGCTGGGTGACTATATCAATGCACCTGTTAGAACTTACTCATCTGGTATGATGGCTCGCTTTGCGTTTGGTCTGTCAATGGCAATAGAATTTGATTGCTATCTTATAGACGAAATTACTGCAGTGGGCGATGCGCGCTTCCAACAGAGATGTAGACATGCTTTTGAACAGCGACGAAAGAATGCCGATCTTATTGTCATCTCCCACAGCATGGAGACTATAAAGATGTATTGCGATAAAGGTATAGTTCTAGTTGATGGAAGATTTCTTGTCTTCGACAATGTCGACCACGCTATATCTGCATACTATCGCTTAAATCGTTAGGATATAATTTTATTACACAGAATATCTTAATTTAACTCGCAATTTTTTTTATAAAATCCTGCCTTTAAAATAGAAGGTTTTACTGGATCCGGTAGACAATCGATATTGATGATTAAAAATGGAGTGAGGCTAAGCGTTATTTGATTCCGTCAGCATATCTATAATTCAATATATTGACGTTCTCGTTCGTAAAAAGTCACCATTTCTGATGAAAAGTGAACATCTTCTGTCGCTTTAGCTCCGATCATTAGCCTGGAGGCTTCCAATTTTACATGGTACATATCTTCAATAAGTGATCGAACTTCATCAATTTGATTAATTGAATAAATGGCATCTAAGGAAGTCTTTTCCGGGAGGTATGCGTTAATTGGATCGGTATGGTGCCTAACGTCAATAAATACTTTCCGATAGGAAAAAAAATCCCCTAAAAATTGAGATAGCGATGGCTTGGTTGTAATTCCACGCAATGCATCAAGTCCCCAACTGTTGTTTTTTAAGGCACCTTTTAATATATTTCCATAAAAATAAGAAGATATGCGATCTTGAGCTGGCCTAACAACGGTAAATTTGTAGTAGTCGCTATATTTTTTGTTAAATTCTCGAAATTTTACAACTCTCATCATGTTATTGAGGTGGTCATGTGATGACTCATATGGATCTTTTGAGTAAATCGCTCTTACAAAATAATTTTTTACTGTTGTGCTCGCACACTTAGGAATGGCAACATACAACAACTTGCGTGAGTCGTCGACGAACGCTATCGTTGCTTCGCAGTCAGCATGAATGACATCAGCGATATGTATGGATGCTGCATGCTCATAGCAGTTTCTAAAAATGGACTTTGCGGCAAGCTCATGGCCCAAGCAAAGGAGTATCTGACCATAAATCATCCAGGCATTTGGGTCATCAAGCTGCTTCAGATAAGCTTCCAATAAAACGTACGCTTGCTCAATATCGCCTAGTCGCATTACTCGATCATATTCGTTGTATAAGTTAGAAAAGGAATATCCCTTCTTGTCCATTATTTTCCTATGTTTTGAGTTATTTTCCATAAAATATACCTCGAAATATAATTTAATTGCGATTGGCCGCGAAGATGTACTTGAACGTCATTACGCCAACAGACGTTACTAGAGACGCAATAACGTTTTTCATTTCTGGCAATAGAGTCTCGATCTTTTGCTTACGTTTGCGAGGGGATGAAGATGGGTGTTTGCCAGATCATTGATATTGCGCTCAGCATTGGAGATATCTATGCAGAGTCAATCCGACAACACAAGTGCACGTCAAAATCTAACTGAATATGTGATGAATGATCCGCTCCCAAATGTTGGGCCACCGGAGACTAGAGTCTTCCGGCTTGTTTCAGGAAGGTGGGCTGGTTGCGCCTCCCGAATTTACCAACGAGATCGGCACCTTGTTGCCGATCGCACTTATTAGGTCTTTCCCCATTGTAGTATCTACCCCAATCCTCCATCTTTTCGCGGGCATCCGCAAGGGTTACGAACCAGTGCTGGTGCGGGCACTCCGCCGGGAAGCGGCCGTTGAACGCTTCAATGAACGCGTTATCGGTCGGCTTGCCTGGTCGTGAGAAGTCCATCGCCCAGACGTCGGTAGGTCCGGTGGCCATTTGCCGATCTTCTCGAAGCTTGGCTTTTACCCTTCGCTTCGATGTCTTGTTCCTCAACTGCAGGCCCAAGTCTCTATAACATCCTGCAACATCTCACGGTCCAACGTCAGGTCCGCGACGATCTTCTTCAGTCGCGCGTTCTCGTCCTCGAGTTGCTTCAGCTTCTTCATCTCCGGCGGCAACATGTCGGCGTATTTTTTCTTCCAGTTGAAATAGGTCGCCTGGCTAATTCCCGCCTTCCGGCAGATCTCCGCCACCGGCACACCTTCATCACCCTGCTTCAAAATGAACGCCTTCTGTGCGTCCGAAAACTGCGATGCCTTCATCTTCTTCCGTTCCTTACCCAGCCAAGAAAATGTACCGGAAAACTCTAACCAAAAATGGTCCAGTTTGAAGGGTTCAGATCAGGGCAGTTCAGTCGCCGAGCTAAAAATTGGCACGTCGCTAATCAATACCGTTGATTTATTGCGTGACTCGTGATGTTTAAGCGCAAGTTGTATAGGTTCAAAAAATGGACCTGAGCAGATTGAGACTAAGCTGCGAATGGAAAATTTTGATGTTGTCTCAATCGGTGAAAAATAGATACCGCTGAAAATAGACGAACGTAAAAGTTGAATCATGACTAATTTTTTCTCAAAAATTCGCGATCATTTTGTTCCGGCAAAAAATCTTAGGCAGCGCGTTGAAGAGGAGTATCCTGAAGTTTACAGGGCAATTTCCGATGAATTTGATACCACATTTTACTTGCGCGTTTACGGAGATGTTCGGAACGCTGGTATAGACCCTATTTGTCATTACATTATATATGGTTGGAAAGAGGGCAGGGATCCAACACCCGATTTTTCGGTGTCGATGTATCTGAAGCAAAATAGGGACGTGGAGGCAGCGGGAGTTGAACCTTTTTGGCATTACATAGTTGCCGGAAGAAGTGAGGGCCGGCCGCCTCGTTTTTCCGATATAGACCACGTATATCTAACTATTTCTACGGAGTTAGCGAGAGATTTTTATCTGGCCACCAATCCAGATCTAAAGGATCTAGATATTGATCCCGTAGAACACTACATCAGAGCGGGTTGGAAAGAGGGGCGCGATCCTACTCCAACTTTTTCGTCGTCATATTACGTCGATAGTAATCCAGATGTTCGAGAGGCTGGTGTCAATCCGTTTTATCATTTTTTAGTGGCAGGCTCCAAAGAAGGGAGAATTCCGACAGGCACAAACTCCGCCAAATTGGGAGCACTCGAAAGAGTACGTCCGCTCAACGAAGTGGCTAATGACTGGCGTCGCGCTGAGGCGGATCCTAGTTTAGGAACAGTGAAAGACTTCGTTGATTTCTTGTCGCAAAACTGTGCGGCAACTGATAAATTGATTTTTTCGATTAGTCATGACGATTTTCGTCGACATTCGGGCGGGGTGCAACTCTGTATTCAGATAGAGCAAGAAACTTTTAATCGAGAAGGTGGTGCCTATCTGCATATCTATCCTTGGCAACCTTTGCCCACGCTAGCCGAGGACGCAGATCCGCCTGTCTGCGTAAATCTCAACGGTGATGACGTTGGTGTATATCGTACCAGCGCGGTACTCCAGGCTTTTTCTGAATATAAAGCATTGACTAATCAACCTATCTGGCGCGTTATACATTCTCTTCTTGGCCACTCTCCTGAGCAGCTCGGCAAAATTCCCGAAGGATTATTTGAGAATAGCTTTATATGGGCTCATGATTATCTCTTATTATGTGAAGGATATACTCTTCTTCGCAATAATATTAGTTACTGCCATGGTCCTAGTGTGGATTCCTCAGCCTGTTCCATATGCGTCTTTGGTGAATCGCGTAAAACTCATATAGCGCGCTTAGATATGCTTATATCCTCTTGCGCTTTTACGCTCCTTTCTCCTTCAGTTATTGCGCAAGACATTCTATTTGAGCGTAGCAGTTTTAAATTTGAAAAGAGTTATCTTGCCCCTCATTGCAGATTGGAGAAAAATTCTCCAATCAGCCGAGCATCCACACAAGCGCCAACACGTGTGGCCTTCTGCGGTTGGCCTGTCTATCAGAAAGGTTGGTTTAGTTTCGATAACTTGGCAAGGCAACATGCGGGCTCCAATCGTTATAAATTCTACTATTTCGGAGGAGGTCAAAATATACCTAAGTACATAGAATCAAGGGAAATTTTTGTAACTCAAAACTCCCGAGACGCAATGACAAAGGCCTTAATTGAAAATGAAATTGACGTTGTTGTGCTTTGGGCGAACTGGCCAGAGACGTTTTCTTTCGCACTGCATGAAGCCTTGGCGGCAGATTGTCAGATTGTAACAACGTCGTCTTCTGGGAATATTGCCAAGGTGTTGGGAGAGCTCGATGTTGGCATTGTTCTCAGGACTGATGAAGAGCTTTACGCAACTTTTGAGGGATCGAGGATCGAGGAGATGGTCGATAGGAAAAAACGTGAGCCGCGACAGATCTCATCAATAAACTATAGTCGGATGACGATCGATTTTCTCAATATGGAGACGGCGTCGTGAGCGTGCATTGTTTTACTAGCTTTTCTTTCAGTTATCTCAATCGCGCACGCGTTCTTGTCCACACTGTTAAGAAGTTTCATCCAGATTGGATCTTTTGGGCGGTTATTACTGATGAGGCCCCCGAGGGGTTTACATTTAATCTATCAAACGAGGGCTTCGATAACGTGCTTTGGGGTCAGGATCTGAAGCTAAAGGATTTTGAGGCTTGGATTTTTAAGCATGACGTAGTTGAGGCATGCACGGCTGTAAAAGGGTATGCATTGGAGCATATCTTGCGTGATGGTGCGGAGAAGATAGTTTATTTGGACCCTGATATTGCGGTCTTTAATCCACTGGATCTTGTAGTCAAAGCGCTGGAGGATTATTCTATCCTGCTAACTCCTCATCAAGTGCGCCCCGAGAAATTGGAGATGGCTATCCGTGATAATGAAATTACTTCGTCACGTTTAGGCACCTACAATTTAGGGTTTTTGGCCATACGTAATGATTCGTCTGGCCATGAAATGGCAGAATGGTGGGCTGCTCGCCTCTCCAAGATGTGTTACGACACGCCGGAGGATGGCATTTTTGTTGACCAAAAATGGTGCGATCTAGTTCCCGCACTTTTTGACAACGTGGGAATACTTAGAAATCCGGGTCTAAATGTTGCAAGCTGGAATTTGAGCCATCGGAATGTGCGCATTTCTGCTTCCGGCGAAATTTTGGCGAATGAGGCTTTACTCAGATTTTTCCATTTCACAAAATTGGGGCCTCTTGGTGATACGATGACCAAGCGATACGCTACTCCGGATTCGGATGTATATGAATTATGGCTTTGGTATAAAAATGCTGTTCGTCAATTTACGGATGATGGCCTCCCTTCTCGTTGGTGGCGTTACGCTACTTACGACGACGGGAAGTTCATAGACAAAGCAGATAGAGTTCTCTATCGGCATAGACAGGATCTTCAAGATGCGTTCGCAAATCCATTTGCAAGCGGTGTTGGCAGTTTTCAAGAATGGCTTAAGCTTAACAAAGACGAATCGAATAAGCCGACTACCTAATTTTTAGATTGTGATAGAGAGCAATGGTTGACGCCTATTATACCAACAGAGATTTGGCTGAATGGCGGGAGGGTGCGGACAGCTTTCGACAAGTGACGGAAGCCGCGTCATATACTCGAAAGATTCCTGAGTTAATTGGTTTTGCCCCCGGAATAAATGGTGAGCAACATTGTCGTTACCTACTTCAGGTGATGGGTGAAGAGCGATGTGAAGTGATTCCGACAGATCTCCTCACTTACAACAATGGCTACGCTGCAGATTTGGCGATTATGTTTGATAGTCGCCAACAAACTATAAAATATAGTCAGGTCGATCATGTTGCTCATCCGACGTTTGATAAAATTGCCGGATTTTCTGATCAGCCCATACCGCTTATCGACAAGCAGTGCGGCTTCATATTTAAAGCTGGAAAGGATAACTACGGACACCTTTTGGTCGAGATGTTACCTCGCCTTGAGATTTTGCTCAGTGGGCAACTTTCAAAGCCGCTTGCTTTGCTTGTTCCTACGCTACCTGTAGCGTTACGGAATCTGCTTTCGGAAACGATCTATAATTTATACTCGGATTGTTTTGAGCTTGTTGATATGCGGCACTCTTTAGTGCAGGTGCGTGATCTTGTTACAACCTCGCCTATTTCCAAGCATAATGCGCAGAAGAGTCACGTCCTGCAACTCTTTGTCAGCAAACTCTTGTATGCTGCAAAAAGACATTCAAACCCGTCGTTAATACCTGCCAAGAAAATATTCATTTCGAGAGCCAATGCACCTAAGAGGCAAATGGCAAGAGCAATTGAGTTGGAGAATATTGCTCGCGCAGCCGGTTATTATGTAGTTCGACCAGAGGAGTTCAGTATATGGGACCAAATTAATATATTTTCTAAAGCTGAAGTTGTGGCAGGTTTTATGGGTGCGGGCTTGACGAACATTATATTTTGTCCGCCGCATACTAAAGTTAAGATGTTTGATCCTGGGCTGGCAGACTACTTTTTTTGTGATCTTGCCTCACTGTTTAATTTAGATTTCCAGTGGATTTTTACTCAACTGATTGAAGAGCCATCTCCGGATCGTTTATTTGCCGAGTTAGAGATTGATCTCAGGCTGTTTCAGGTGCATTTAAAAAACTAGCCTAATGCGCAATGAAGCGTGAAATTAAGTGAAACCGTTCATTTTGATTTTTTGGAACGCATCTTCTTCGCGGTATTAGGAATTGCAACCTTCCCGCTGCCTCTGGCGCAAAGCCTTTATATGATAAGATGATAGGTATTTGTTTTGGTACAAGCGTTTTCGAATTACTCCTGATGGGCTTTAACTATAGGATAGCTGTATGACACTTGACGAAATTGGTTTGGAGTTTGGAACCGACAAAGCGTCCAATCACCATGATTTTTTACGTTTCTATGAGCGTCGCTTGAGCCAACTTAAGGAACGAGCTCAGCTGCTAATATTGGAGATCGGAGTTTACAGAGGCGGATCAGTTCGTACATGGTCAAAGTATTTTCCCCAGGCAATAGTCGTTGGTCTGGATGTTACGCCGGATTGCAGAAAATACGAGTCTGGTAACGTATATGTGCGTATCGGGGATGCCACCGATTCGAGCTTTCTTTTTGACGTCATATCGGAGTTTGGACGACCAGATTTGATCATTGATGATGGTTCGCACCGTTGGGACCATCAGATAACATCCTTGCAAATGCTATTCCCACTATTGAAGCAAGATGGGTTTTATATTGTTGAAGATTTGGATACCAGTTTTGAGAAGCACCTCGAAAATGCGCCCTTCAATGGCTTTTCCGCAATTAGCGCATTCGATTATTTGGTGAAACTTTCGCGCATCGTTACGGGTGACGCCGCCCTTGGTTCAGAACGTCCTTACGATCTTTTCGCCTCGGAACATGGCAAATTTATTAGCAGCATTGAATTTGGCCGGAGGACAGCGGTAATTGCCAAGAAGTCCGATCCTCTTCTGGGATCAAGTTGATGATCGCATCATCGCGCCTCGCATCCGGAAGCCGATTCAGCCTATCGATGTCTAGAGACAACGAGTTGGGTTACTTTCTTCAATTATCTTGTCGCCGCTCCTAATGACCAAATTGACGCAAACCTTCGGTCGGACGTCAGTATGCAGCTTTGACTGGAGGATATTGTGCTGCGATTTGTCGCAGTACGGGCATGCCTGACGCGCTGCCCGCACTATCTGCCCAATCTAGGAAGGCGTGGATGCGGCGGGCGACCTTTTCGGGGTGGTGCTGGCTGATGTCGGCGATGCGGTGGTCCAGAAAGGGATTGAGGAAGCGGTCGAGTGTCGTTGCGACATAGGCCTTCGCCTCGTCGCCCATACTGTTTGCGGCAAAGCCGGGCAGTACTTCGCTTTCGTAGAGAGTATCGAGTCTGGCCCTTATGTCTTTGTCGGCCAGTATGGCGCGCACGGTCTCGTCCGCCGGCCGATTTTCGCGCTGCCAGATTTCGGCAAGGAAGGTGTGGCCGAGATTGAGGATATGCAGTTTCAGGCGCTCGTAAGGGGTGAGATCGTCGGTCAGCACGATGCTTGGGTGGTGGCAAGGCGCGCGGATACCGGGCGCGCGCTTGATCGCCCATAGGGCATAGGGTTCCGCAACGGCGCCGATCGGCTCGATCGGCTCGGAAACGATGCGATCGACCAGGGTTTCGGCGAAGGCGGCGTGGCCGTCGAGCCAGGTATAAAATTCAGCCGGCACATCGTTGAGCCGGGCGCAATCGATGACCGTCTGTTTCAGAACGCTGCCGTTGCCCGTCATCAGTTCGCAAGGAAGGATGACCAAGGAGCGACCGGAGGCCTGCCAGCGTCTGACGAGGAGCGCGGCAAGCTTGGCAGGGAAAGATCGGGGAACCTGGCCTGTTGCGCCAAAGCGATCCTCCTCCGGCCACGTCTTGTAGCCGGTTTCGCCGGTGTTGGAGATGACGAATTCGGCATCCTCGGCAAAGAGCCTTGACAGCTCCTCCCAGTGTTCGACTGCAGAGAGACCGCGATCGACGCTGGCGACCTGTACGGTGCGATCGATGGGTTGCCCATCCGACATGCCACGGATGACGACAGGATAGCCTGCTGGATTGCTAAAGGCAGCGACGCGTCCGCTGCGGCTGCTGTCGCCTGAAACCTGAACAACGGTAATGGGACCGACATCCTGGCCGGATTGCCGTGCCTCGTGCACGAAGAATGCCGCATGCGCCTGCAAGAACCGGCTGGTGCCGAACTGGATGATCCGCGAGCTCACGCCACTTTCCTCAGCTATTTGATATTGATGTGTAGGAGCGCCTGGTTGAGGCTGCATGCAGCCTCCAAGCAGTCCGCCTAGTCCCTGTTTTTTATCTATAGAAAACAGCGAAACCTTGGCCAGTCAAATGTTTTATGGAAGTAAATGCACGTTGGGATGCACACAAGTTCGATGGAGGGCATGGACTCGATTGCTCATTCCATGAGCCATCATGCTTTGCTGTCGGCGTCAGCTGTGGAGTCGCGGTGCCGCCGGATGATTTTCTGCAGCTATTGCAACGTCTATCCTCGCGTTCGAGACCGATCTCTTTGTAAAAAATCGAAGAAAATCTCACAAAAACTGTGATTTTGTCATCTTGTAGTGTTATGGGTGCGCCTGGGGATGCCATGTTGCTTCGATGTCGCGCCTGCCAAATATCGACGGCGCACATTCCGCATAACAAGGTAAGGCAAACGGCATCATCCACGCGATCCTAGCCGCCCATCATGACCCAGGGGAGAGTTGAATGGCACGTATCACCTTAAGACAATTACTCGATCACGCCGCTGAACACGGCTACGGCGTTCCTGCTTTCAATATCAACAATATGGAGCAGGCGCTTTCCATCATGGAAGCGGCCGATGCGGTCAACGCGCCCGTGATCATGCAGGCGTCGAGGGGTGCCAGGGCCTATGCCAACGATATCATGCTGAAACACATGATGGACGCCGTCGTGGAAATCTATCCGCATATTCCCGTCTGCGTGCATCTGGACCATGGCAATGATCCTTCGAGCTGCATGACGGCGATCCAGGCTGGCTTCACCTCGGTCATGATGGATGGTTCGCTGAAGGCGGATGCCAAGACGCCGGCCGATTGGGAGTACAATGTCGGCGTGACCAAGACGGTGACAGATATGGCGCATCTTGGCGGTATTTCCGTCGAGGGCGAGCTTGGCGTGCTCGGCTCGCTGGAAACCGGCATGGGCGAGGCGGAAGATGGGCATGGCGCCGAAGGCAAGCTGTCGCATGACCAACTGCTCACCAATCCCGACGAGGCGGTGAAATTCGTGCGCGAGACCAAGGTCGATGCCCTGGCGATCGCCATGGGCACCTCGCATGGCGCTTATAAGTTCACCCGCAAACCGGATGGCTCGGTGCTGGCGATGAGCGTGATCGAGGAGATCCATCGCAAACTGCCGAATATGCATCTTGTCATGCACGGCTCCTCTTCGGTGCCTGAGGAATTGCAGGAGATCATCAACAAATATGGCGGCCAGATGAAGCCGACCTGGGGTGTGCCGGTCGAAGAAATTCAGCGCGGCATCAAGAATGGTGTGCGCAAGATCAATATCGATACCGATGGCCGCATGGCGATGACGGGCCAGATCCGCCGCGTGTTGCAGGAGGATCCGAGCGAGTTCGATCCCCGCAAATATATGAAGCCTGCCATGGCTGCACTGACGAAGCTCTGCAAGGAGCGTTTCGAGCAATTCGGCACGGCCGGCCACGCTTCGCGTATCCAGCCGCTTTCCGTTGCCGAAATGGCCAAGCGTTACAAGTCCGGCTCGCTCGATCCCGTTTTCTCCTGAGTCCGATGATCAGCGTGCGGCTGGGCCTGCCGCCCGGCGCACGCTTTCTCCGCTCAGCGTCTGGCCGTGGAATTTCGATAGCGATGCGACGACATCGTCGATTTCCTTAGCCAGTCGCTGTGTGTCCCACTGCAGGGCTGCTGCGGCGATTGCACCGATTTCGCGCAAGCCCTGGATCGTCAGCAGGCCCTCGATTGCCATGGTCGTACGCCGGAAGACGATATCGGAGAGATGCACGATCATCTCCTGCCGCGCGATCCAATCGATCTCGAGCGTGCTGTGGCGCGGTGCGCCGCTGATGCGCTGGCCGTCCTTATAGTCCGAAGCGTGTGTGAGAATTGCCGCCGCAGTCGTGCCGTATCGGCTGAGCAACTCATCCGCTCGGCTGGCTTCGATGCCGGCCTTTGCCGCGACTGACTTGATCCAGCTCGCACGCTCATTGACGTTCATGGGGAAATCTCGGCCGCCGCCGATCGCAAGCCGCTCCGTGGACGTCTTGCGGCCGATTTGAAGGCGTATCAGCACGGTATCGGCAACTTCCTCGGCAAAGCCACGGAATGTGGTCCATTTGCCGCCGACCAGCGAGATGATCGGGAAGGGGCGCCCAGCCTGCGGCTCGAAAACCGGTGCGGAGTGATCGCGGCTGATCAGGCCCGGCGACGAGGCGTCCGAGGCGGGCAGGGGGCGGATGCCGCTATAGCTGTAGGTCACCTGGTCGCGGTCGAAGCGGAGGCTCGGCAGAAGCGAGCGTACGCTGTCGAGGAAATAGTCGATCTCGGGTTCCTCGCAGCGAACATTGTCGGGATCGCCGCAAGGAATATCGGTCGAACCGACGAGTGCCTGGCCGAGATAGCCGTAGACAAGGCAGATGCGGCCGTCATCGGCTTCGAAATAGATCATGTGGCCGTTGAGGCTGCGCACCAGTTCGGGATGATCGAGCAGGATATGCGATCCCTTGGTGCCGCCGATCAGATGAGCCGGGGCGCCAAGAGCTGCGTTGACATGATCGATCCAAGGGCCGGCGGCATTGACCACGAGCTTCGGCTTGACCGAAAAGGCATGACCGTTCGCACGCTGGAAGGTCAGCACGCCATCGGTTGCGGAAACAAGCCGCGTCGAGTTTGCCGCCAATGAAGCCTTGTTCGCCTCCAGTCCGTCATTGACCAGTTCATAGACCAGCCGTTCGGGCCGGCTGATCTTGGCATCGTAATAGATACCGCCGGCGACGATCTCAGGCGTGACATGCGGCATTTCCTTGAGTGCGCGGCGCTTCAAAAGGAACCGATGGCGCGGCATGACGCGGTTGCGCGAACCAAAGAAGTCATAGAGCGCAAGCCCGATCTTGATCAGCAAGGCGCCACGGCTGCGCGGGGCGGTGGTCGAGCCCGTCAGCGTGCGAAGGGCTGCCCAGATGCCTCGCGTCCAGGAAAAGATCGGCACGAAGGTCGGCAGCGCTTCGACGCAATGTGGCGCGTTCTTGAGCAGAAGGTTTCGTTCCAGCGCCGACTGCGCGACCAGGCCGAATTCACCTGTTTCCAGATATTTCAGGCCACCGTGGATCAGCCTGGATGGCGCTGCACTCGTTCCCGAGCCGAAATCCGATTTATCGACGATCAGGCAGTTGACACCCTGCAGCGACAGATCGCGAAACAGCCCGGCGCCATTGACGCCTGCTCCGAGGATGACAACATCGACATCTCCATCTTGAAGTTGTGAGAAGCGTTGTTTCAGATCGGCAGCCATATCGGTCATAGCATCATTGTCCTGGTGAATTGCCGCGACAGACCCTGCCCGCACGGCGCAATTTTCGGTTTAGGCCTGGGAGTGCTGGGTTGCGAGATTGCCGATCCGCGGCCAGAGCGGCGTCATTGCTTCGGCAATGTCGCGAAAGAGATCGTAGCGAATTCGGTAATCGGCGCTGCGGGCGGAATCCGGATGATAGGTTCTGGCGATCTTGCCGACATCGCGCGGATCGCTTTCCGGGCTGGCATAGACGCCGATCCCGGCACCGGCGCAAAGCGCGGCCCCCCAGGCAGCGGCTTCGTCGGTTTCGGTGACGGTGACCGGCATGCCGAGCACGTCGGCAAACATCTGCACGACGGTCGGATTGCGCGAGACACCGCCTGCCAGCCTTGCCTGATTGAAGGAAAAACCGTCGCTTAGGGCATCGACGTGAATCTTGTGGTTGAAGGCGATGCCTTCGAGGACGGCCCGCAGCATGTCGCCGCGATCATGCCAGCCGCCAAGCCCGAAAAAGCTGGCGCTCGCCCCAGCGCCATAGGGCGAGCCGAAGAGATAGGGATGGAATAGTGCGCTCGATGGCCGGTTGAACGCCGCCTCGATCTCGGGGCTGAGCAAGGCGTGAATGGACTGGCCCGCAGCCTCGGCTCCCGCAATGTCACTGGCGCAGAGCTTGTCGAGAAACCATTCGTAGTTCGCCGAGGATGCCGGCGAGATCGACATGTTGTTCCATTGGCCCGGCGCAATGGCATTGCGGCAGAACCAGCGGCCGTCGACGCGCGGCTCCGACGACAGCGTCTCGTTGATCGAATAGGTGCCGGCGATAACGGCGACGACACCGGACGCATAGCCGCCGGCGCCAAGGGCCGAGGCGGTCACATCGTGCAGGCCGGCAACGACGGGCGTGTCTTCGGCAAGGCCGGTTCGCTTCGCGACGGCCTCGGTTATGTATCCCACGATTTCGTCGGATCGCGACGCCGGCGGCAAAGCGTCCGTCACCTCGGCAATGCCGAAAAGTTCCAGCGCCTCCGGGGAGTAATCCTGGGTCGAAACATCGGTGAAGGAGGTGCTTGCCTCGGTACGGTCGGTACCGGCGACGCCAGTCAGGCAGAAGCGCAGCCAGTCCTTGCAGCTCAGAATATGGCCGATCTCAGCAAAGCGTTCGGGCTCGTTGGCCTTGATCCAGGCTAGGAGCGCCGACGGGGCCGAGACATGCGGCAATTGGCCGCTCAGCTTCAAAGACGCGTCGGCAACAGCGGTCTTCAACCATTGTTCGACGATCGATCCGGCGCGGCTGTCGAGCGACAAAATGGCGCGTCCGAGCGGCTTCTTTGCCTTGTCGAGCAGATAGATGCCGTCGCCGTGCGCCGTTGCGGCAATCGCCTGGATGTCGCTTGCCGGGCGGTTGCTGAGCTTGATCGCCTCGGCGATGGCGTCGGCCGTCTGGCTCCAGAGTTCGTCCATGTCTCGCTCGACATGGCGTGCCTTCGGCATGAACTGGGTCACCCGACGGCGCGCAACGGCAAGCGGTGTTCCGTCGATGTCGAAGATGACGGCTTTGGTGACGGTCAAACCGCTGTCAATTCCGAGCAGACTCGGCATTCCCATGACTCCTGATCATGAACGACGAGAGGCGGCCGTTGCCGAGCTCAGCCTCAGAATCGCTCCTTGTCGCCCTTGGCGACGACCACGTTGATATTCTTGTTGCGCATGCGCTCCAGATGGGCGGCGGGTGTCTTTTCGTCGACGATGACGACATCGAATTCGCTCAGATGCGCGAAACTATGCAGCGCCCGCCGTTCGAATTTCGTATGATCCATCAGCAAGATGCGCTTGGCCGCGCTTTCGAACATCGCACGCTTGATATCGACGATCTCGGGCGACTGATGGAACACGACGTCATCGATGATGGCCGACATCGAGATGAAGGTCACATCGGCGCGCAAACGGTTGATTTCGTTGATTGTCATCCGCCCCATGAAGGCGTTGCACCAATTATAATATTGCCCGCCGAGCGCCAGAAGCGTCACGTCATGCATGTCTTTCAGCGCATTCATCAGCGTCAGCGAATTGGTGATCGCCGTCAGCGGCACCTTGGCCGGCAGCAGTGTTGCCATCTGCAGGACGGTGGTGGAATCGTCGAGGAAGATTGCCTGGCCAAGCTCGATGAACTGCATGGCAGCTGTGGCGATCATCTTCTTTTCGCTCGCCTGCCGATTGGCGCGATAAACGTCGCTCGATTCGATCAGGCTGGTCGCTGCGGCCGATACGATGCCGCGCGTCTTGCGGAACAAGCCGCGGCTGACCAGCTCATCGACATCGCGATGTGCCGTCATCAGGCTGATGCCGAAGCGCTCGGTCAGATCCTCGATGCGCATGGAGCCTTCTGCCATCACGGCTTCGGCGATCATCTGGCGCCTGGCAATCTGCCGCGAATGCCGGCTGTCGCTCGGCAACTCGTCTTGCAGGAAAGATACGGGGCTTGTCTTGTCTGTCACTTTGGCCTCTGACGCTGAGCCTTGCGGAGATTAACTTGCTGCAGCGAACGTCACGCTATAGAAAAAGATATAAAGAACAGTTCGCTATCACGATTTCTGCAAGTTCCGTCTGATGTGCAGCCAGGGTGCCGCCCATTGCGGTCAAGGGATGGGGGCGCCGAGTTCCGGCGCCCCCGATGTCATCATTCGGACAGAACGAAGGGTGCCGTGTACTTGTCGACATTATCCTTGGTGATCAGGATGCAATCGAAAAGCTGCTTTTCGCTCTTGGCACCGGTCTTGCCGGTCTTGATGAAGCTATCGGCCTGCTTGACGGCTTCCGCCGAGAAGGTGGCGACCGGCTGCAGCACGGTATACTGCAGCTCACCGGCCTTGATGGCGGCAACAGCATCCGGAGAGCCGTCGAAGCCGCCGACCTTGACGTTGGCAAGCTTGCCGGCTTCCTTGAGAGCGGCAATCGCGCCGAGCGCCATTTCGTCATTGCCGGAGATCACGCCGATAATGTCCGGGTGAGCCTGCAGGATCGACTGCATCTTGTTGTGGCCCTGGGTGCGGTCCCAGTTGGCAACTTCCTTGGCGACCTTCTTCAGGTCTGGATACTGCGTCAGGACCGTTTCATATCCGTTCGACCGGGTGGCTGCGTTGTTGTCGGAGGGCGAGCCGAAGAGTTCGGCATAATTGCCCTTGTCGCCGACAGCTTCGACCCATTGCTGCGCGCCGATGGCCGCACCTTGGGCGTTGTTCGAGACGAGCTGAGCCTTGGCAAGGCCTTCCTGGTTGATTTCAGCGTTGACGAGGAAAACCGGGATGCCGGCTGCAACGGCCTTCTTGACCGCCCCGACAGAGCCATCAGCATTGGCCGGATCAAGGATGATGGCGACCGACTTGTTGGTGATCGCCGTATCGATCAGGTTGCTTTCGGTGTTGGTATCGCCCTTGTGCGCACCGACCGTGGCGGTATAGCCGAGCTTCTCGGCGGTTGCCTTGGCGATGTTGCCTTCCGTCAGCCAATAGGGGTTGGACGGATCGTTGACGATGATCGTCATCTGGCCGGCGGCCCATGCAGCTCCTGTCAGAAGCGGTGCCACAGCAACTGCTGCCATGACGATGCGCAAACCTTTTTTGAACATTAGTCTCTCTCCCTTTTGATGAGCTCTGGTGATGCCGGCGAACCGGCGGTCCTTTCTCCGGTCGGCATCTCGCCGACCGGGGACAAGTCTTGATGCAGTGTCAGCCGGATTTGGTCCGACGTCCGTACTGGATGCTGTTCATGAGCACGGCTAGCACGATGACCGCGCCGGTAAAAACCGTCTGCCAATAGGCCGAGACACCGATGATGACGAGGCCGTCCGCCAGGAAGCCTATGACGAAGGCGCCAAGCATGGTGCCGCGCACCGTACCGCGGCCGCCCGTCAATGCGGCGCCGCCGATGACGACAGCAGCGATCGCCGTCAGCTCATAGCTGGTGCCGGCATTCGGACCCGCCGAGGTCAACTGCGAGGACAGGACGAGGCCGGCAATGGCCGCGCAAATCCCCGACAGGACATAGACAGCGATCTTGACCTGCTTGACCGGAACACCGGAAAGATCGGCGGCGCGCTCGTTGCCGCCGGATGCGTAGAGCCAGCGGCCAAAGGCGGTGCGGCTGAGAACGAGTCCGCAGATGATCGCGAGCACGGCAAGGACGATGACGCCGATCGGGACGCCGGCAAGGCGGTTGAAGCCCAGCCAGTTGAAGCCTGTATTGCCGAGTTCGGGGCGGCCTCCGAGATTGTTGTAGGTAAGCCCGTTCGTCATCAGCAAGGCGATACCGCGGGCAACATAGAGGACGCCCAGCGAAGCGACGAAGGCCGGAACACGCAGGTAGGCGACGAGCACGCCGTTGACCGCACCGACGATGCCACCGAGGACGCAGGTCAGCACCACGACGGCCCAGACAGGCGGATAGAGGATGACGCCGAAACTCGGCAGCGTGACGCCCTGCATCAGGAAACCGGCAATGCAGCCGGCAAGGCCGAGCGTCGAGCCGACCGAGAGGTCGATACCGCCATTCAAGATGACCAGCAGCATGCCGATGGCGAGGATGCCGAAGATAGCGACATGCGAGGCCATGGTCAGGAAGTTGCTGAGTGAGAAGTAATAGGGCGACAGGAAGGAGAAGACCGCGATGATGACGATCAGCGCGAAGAAGGCGCGTCCTTCCAGGATCAGCCGCACGAGACTGACATTCCGCCGCTGTCCGTTGGAAACTGGTTTCTTATCTGTGATGTTCGTGACTGACATAATCAGTGCTCCATGAATGCGGCTAGTGCGCGACCACTGCTTCGCCCGAGGCGGCCATGATCTTTTCTTTTGTGACGTCCGGACCGAATTCGGCAGAAATCTTGCCGCGGTGCATGACGATGATGCGATGGGCGATGCTCAGGCATTCGGCGACTTCGGAGGTCGAATAGATCACCGCTAGACCCTCCTTGGCGCGCTCGGCGAGCAGCTTGAAGACTTCCGCCTTCGCGCCGATGTCGATACCGCGGCTCGGCTCGTCGAGCAGGATGACGCGAGGATCGGTTGCCAGCATCTTGCCGATGACGACCTTCTGCTGGTTGCCGCCAGACAGTGAGCCGATTGCCGCGTCACCGCCGTCGGTCTTGATATGAACCTTGCGGATGGAGTCGCTGACCAGCGTCCGCTCGCGACCGCTCGAGGTGAAAAGACCCTTGGTAAAGGCGCCGATGCTGGCAAGCGACAGGTTCGAGCCCACGGTCATCGTCTGGACGAGACCGTCGCGCTGCCGATCCTCCGGCACCAGCACGAGGCCCTGCGCGATGCGGCCGGCGATGCTGAGGCCGCCGACATCGGTATTGCCGAGAAGCACGCGGCCGCCGCTCGACCGCAGCCGGCCGGCGACACATTCGAGCAGCTCGGTACGGCCGGCGCCCATCAAACCGTAGATGCAGACGATCTCGCCGGCGCGAACCGCAAGGGACATACGGTCGACGGCGTTATAGGCAGCGCCCGACGGGCCTGGAACCGTGAGGTTATCGATCGTCAGCGCCACGTCGCCCATTCTATGGCCGGTCGGTGGGCTGCCAAGGTCGAAATTGTCGCCGACCATGTTGCGCACGATCCATTCGAGATCGATGTCCTTGCGTTCGGCATAGGCGGTCATGTTGCCGTCGCGCAGAACGACGGCGTGGTGGGTGATCTGCAGCGCCTCTTCCAGATGATGTGAGATATAGACGATTGAGACGCCGCGGCTCGTCAGGTCGCGAATGACCTTGAACAGCACTTCGACCTCGCTGGCGCTGAGTGCCGAAGTCGGCTCGTCCATGATCAGGATGCGCGAATTGACGGAGAGGGCACGAGCGATCTCGACGATCTGCTGCTGGCCGAGACGCAGATCCTCGACGGGGGTGAGCGGATCGATATTTTCTTCGAGCTCCTCCATCAATGCACGGGTCTGGCGCTCTTCCTCGGCAAAATCGACCACGCCACCCTTCATGATCTCGCGACCCATGAAGATGTTGTCGCGGACGCTGAGGTTCGGCGCCAGGCTCAATTCCTGGTGGATGATGGAAATGCCGCAGGCGCGCGCATGCGTGGAGGAGGCGAAAGAAATGGGCGCGCCATCGAGAATGATCTCGCCCGATGTCGGCTGGATGACGCCGGAGAGGATCTTCATCAGCGTCGACTTGCCGGCGCCGTTTTCGCCGAAGAGCGTGGTGACTTCGCCGCGGCGAATATCGAAATTGACGCCCTTCAGCGCATGGACGCTGCCATAGGATTTGGCAACGTTGCGGGCGGCGAGAACGACTTCGCCTGTGGTGGCGCCATTATGCTGAACCTGGCTCATTTCACATCGACCTTTACCGGGGTGACGAGCCAGTTCTTGGGATTGATGAGCTTGAAAACGCCGACGACCGTCGCCGTCTTGCCGGTCAGTTTCTCCGGGTCCAGGCCGCCAAGTGTCGCCTTCTTCATCTCGTTGTTGATGGCGGAGCCTGCGTCCTGATATTCGATCTGGTTGGTGAACTGGCCGAATTCGATCTTGCCTGTGGCGTCGCGAAGATCGGTACCGTTGATCGCGGGACCCGTTTGGACGCGAACGGTGATGCCGTCAGGCATGCCGTCGACCTTGAATTCGTTGAGGTTGGCCTTGCGCTCGCCAAACGTGCCAGTCAAAGAGACGGGGAGGACGGGGCCGGTTGTGGTGGCTACGCCATATTTCTCGCCGGCCGCCTTCTTGTCGCCGAGAACGGCGGTGGCGAGCGTCACCGCATCGACGGCGCGCTTTTCGACATCCGTCTGCACCTTCGGGAATTCCTCGGCGCCGTAGGCTTCCGGCTGAAAGCCCTGCTCGCGCACGTCGTGCGCCGAGCCGATCTTGATCACCTTGGTATCGGCAGCGATGGCGCCGATGACGATCACCACTGCGGCGATGCCGGCGACGATCTTGAGCTTGGAGCCCGTCGGCTTGGCAGTTGCGTATTCAGCTTGCGTATTCATGTTCAAACGACCTTGGGCATGTCAGCCGGATTGCCTGATGGAGAAAGGGAGAAAAGTGCCGTGATACGGCTTAACGGAAGCCCGGCTTGCGCGTTCGCACGGTTGAGCGCTCCGCTTGGCTCCGGACTGCGCCGTCACCGGAAAGGAAATTCAACATCAGGAGCCTCCTCAGCGTGCGGACGGCTGTCTCCTCCAGTCGCCCATCTTGGATTCACAATTGCCGCATCTATGCGACATTCGTGATATAAGTATGTTAATTTCTGCATTTCATATGTTATAAATCTTTGAGCGTGTCAACCGTGATCTAACAGGTCCTGCATTTGATCGGTCTCCGCGGATCTCAGCGCTTTCCGCTTTTTCACATCTGAAGCTTTCGCTCCGTGGGCCTTATTCCGAGGCTCGCCGATCGGCGTCATTTTGACCGACCTGATATCAGGATATCTTGATAACCAATTGATATATTTGAAAATCACAAAGAAGCTATCTGTGGTTTTTCGACGGTCTCCCCGATTCGATCTGGAAGGTCCCGGTTGTTGACCCATGTTCTTCCAAAGCTTTGCCGCAGCCCTTTAGCGCCACGGTCTGCCAGTCAACCACATCCATTCTATATGAAAAAAATTACAATGCCAGAAAAATATTACTGCAACAACGGTATGATTATGTTATAAAGCCGCGAGCTGATTGATGGGGCGCGGCTTATGCATCGGATCCATTGCGTGGCTGGTGTCGGGTGCGCGCTGGCGCTTCGTTCGCGATCCTTCCTTTGGAGTGGAGAGTGCGATGGCGACGATAAATGCGACCTGGCGTAGATTATGCTCTTGGCCGCGTGGGGAGGAATGAAAATGTTTGTGATGGTCGCCGATGCCCCTGCCGCAGGGTGCTGCATGGTGGAGCTGGCGTGCAATGTCTAAGGGCGACGGGATCATCATCGGGATCGATGCGGGTACCTCGATTTTGAAGGCGGTTGCCTTCGAGCTGTCTGGAAGGCAGATCGCTTCCGCCTCGGCGCGCAATCGTTATGAGACGGGGGAAGATGGGTCGGTCACCCAATCGCTCGGTCAGACGTGGTTAGATTGTCTCAGTGCCTTGCGGGGTCTTGGGGAGAAGGTCGACAACCTTGCCGCCCGAACGGCAGCGATCGCCGTTACCGGCCAAGGCGACGGCACCTGGCTTGTCGGCTCCGGCAATGCTCCGGTCGGTGATGCCTGGCTGTGGCTTGACGCCCGCGCCGCGTCGACGGTGACACGACTCAGCGCCACGGCCGGCAATCGTGCCCGGTTCGAGGCGACGGGCACAGGGCTCAACACCTGCCAGCAGGGCGCGCAGCTCGCCCACATGGACCGCTTCATGCCCGAGCTTCTCGATCGGGCAGAGACAGCGCTGCATTGCAAGGACTGGCTCTATCTGAACCTCACCGGCGTAAGAGCGACCGATCCATCGGAGGCGAGCTTCACCTTCGGCAATTTCCGCAATCGCCAATATGATCCGGTTGTCATCGATGCGCTCGGCCTTGCCCGCCGGCGCTCGCTTCTTCCCGAGATCGTCGACGGAACCGAGATCAGCCATCCCTTGACGGATGCCGCGGCCAAGGCCGCCGGCCTGCGTGCGGGAACACCGGTCTGCCTGGGTTACGTCGATATGGTCATGACTGCGCTCGGCGCTGGCGTCCGCACCGGCGGCCAGAATGCCGCCTGCTCGACGATCGGATCGACGGGCGTGCATATGCGCGCCAAGGCCGTGCCCGATGTCCAGCTCAATGAAGAGGGGACGGGATATGTCATCGCCTTGCCGATCCCCGGCATCGTCACGCAGGTCCAGACCAATATGGGCGCAACCATCAATATCGATTGGATTCTCAAGATTGCTGCGGATCTGATGTCTGCTGGTGGGAGCGAGGTTTCCTATTCTGACCTTATTCCCCGCATCGATGCGTGGGTTGCCGAAGCGCGGCCGACGAACCTCCTCTATCACCCCTATATTTCCGAAGCCGGCGAGCGCGGTCCCTTCGTCAATGCGCATGCGCGTGCCGGCTTTACCGGACTTTCGACACGGCACGGCTTTGCCGACATGCTGAGGGCCGTGGTCGAAGGCCTCGGTATGGCAACGCGAGATTGCTACGCGGCCATGGGCGACATGCCTTCGGAACTGCGTATCACCGGAGGAGCCGCCCGTTCGCGCGCTCTGCGAGGTTCGCTATCTGCCGCAGTCAAGGCGCCGGTGCGGATTTCGGATCGCGAAGAGGCGGGGGCCGCCGGTGTTGCGATGATGGCGGCCGTCGCGATCGGCGCCTATCAAGACATGGACAGCTGCATCGCGGACTGGGTGACGCCATTGCTCGGTGACGCCGAGGCGCCCGATCCGGCAAATGTCGAGCGCTATGATCGCCTGTTCGATGCCTACAAGGACGTGCGTCAGGCGATCGCGCCGGCCTGGGACAAGCTGGCCCAGCATTAGCCGATACGGAGCCGGCGAGCGCCGCTGCGGAAATTTGAATTGATGATGTTATAGGCATCCCTAGGAGCATGACATGACGGAACCGGAAATCTTTGATCTTTTCGTGATCGGCGGAGGCATCAATGGTGCCGGTATCGCTCGCGATGCGGCTGGGCGTGGCCTTTCGGTTGTCATGTGCGAGAAGGGCGATCTGGCAGAGGGAACCTCTTCGCGCTCCGGCAAGCTCGTGCATGGCGGCCTGCGCTATCTTGAATATTACGAATTCCGTCTGGTGCGCGAAGCGCTGATCGAACGCGAGGTGCTGCTGAACTCGGCGAGCCATATCATCTGGCCGATGCGCTTCGTGCTGCCGCACAGCCCGACGGATCGTCCGGCCTGGCTCGTTCGCCTCGGCCTGTTCCTCTATGATCATCTCGGTGGCCGCAAGAAGCTGCCGGGCACGCGCTCGCTCGATCTCCATCGCGATCCGGAAGGGGCGCCGATCCTCGACCAATATGCGAAGGGCTTCGAATATTCCGACTGTTGGGTTGATGATGCCCGGCTCGTCGTTCTCAACGTTCTCGACGCTTCCGCCAAGGGCGCGCAGATCCTGACGCGCACGGCCTGCGTCAGCGCGCGCCGCGATCAGGGGAGCTGGGTCGTTCAGATGCGCAACGAGCGTTCCGGTGATGTGCGGACCGTCCGCGCCCGCGTGCTGGTGAATGCCGCCGGACCCTGGGTCAACGACATTATCGGCCGTGTTGTCGGCTCGAACAGTCAGCGCAGCGTCCGGCTCGTCAAGGGCAGTCATATCATCGTTCCGAAATTCTGGGCCGGTCAGCAGGCCTATCTCGTCCAGAACCACGACAAGCGCGTGATCTTCATCAACCCCTATGAAGGCGATAAGGCACTGATCGGCACGACCGACATTCCCTATGAAGGCAAGCCGGAAGAGGTGAAGGTCGATGAGAAGGAAATCGATTACCTGATCACGGCCGTAAACCGTTACTTCAAGGAGAAGCTGCGCCGGTCCGACGTGCTCGAGAGCTTCTCCGGCGTCCGGCCGCTGTTCGACGACGGCAAGGGCAATCCCTCGGCCGTCACGCGCGACTATGTCTTCGATCTCGAAGAGACCGGCGGTGCGCCGCTCCTGAGCGTCTTCGGTGGCAAGATCACCACCTTTCGCAAGCTTTCGGAGCATGCCATGCAACGGCTTGCCAAGTTCTTCCCGAAGATGGGCGGCGACTGGACGCGGGGTGCCGTTCTGCCGGGCGGTGAGATCCCGAATGCCGATTATGTTGCCTTTTCCGATACGCTGCGCGCCGCCTATCCCTGGATGCCGCGGGCGCTCGTCAATCACTACGGCCATCTCTACGGCGCCCGCACCAGGCAGATCGTCGGCAATGCGGCTTCGCTGGCCGAACTCGGCCGCCATTTCGGCGGCAATCTCTACGAGGCCGAAGTCCGCTATCTCGTGGCTTCCGAATGGGCGCAGGCGGCCGAAGACGTGCTGATGCGCCGAACCAAGGAGGGTCTGCGCATGACGGCTGAAGAGAAGGCGGATTTCACGGCCTGGTTCGAAGCCGAGCTGGCGCTTGCCGCCTGAACCAACAGACCTTGCCGGGAGACCTGAAATGCCCCTGACGCTTTCACTCAACACCAACCCGCTTGTCAATCGCTTTGCCGAGCCGGCCGACCTGATCGAAACGGTCGCACGTGACCTGCGCATCCGCGATCTGCAGTTGACGCACGAATTCATCAATCCGAGCTGGCAGGCACCGGTCATTCGCCGCCTGACGCGCGACATGCAGGCAGCCCTGAAACGCACCGGCGTCCGCGTGACCTCCGGCATGACTGGTCCCTACGGCCGCCTCAACCATTTCGGCCATCCGGACAAGGATGTCCGCCGCTACTATGTCGACTGGTTCAAGACCTTTGCCGATATCACCGCCGATCTCGGCGGTCATTCCGTCGGCACGCAGTTCGCGATCTTCACCTATAGGGATTATGACGATCCGGCCCGGCGCGAGGAGTTGATCCAGATCGCCATCGATTGCTGGGGCGAGGTGGCCGAGCATGCCCGCGCTGCCGGTCTTGCCTATCTGTTCTGGGAGCCGATGAGCATCGGCCGCGAATTCGGCGAGACGATCGAGGCCTGCCTTTCCCTGCAGAACAGATTGACGAAGGCGCCGTTCGCGATCCCCATGTGGATGATGGCCGATATCGATCATGGCGATGTCACCTCATCCAATGCCGATGATTATGATCCCTATGCCTGGGCGCGTGCCGTCCCGAAGGTGTCTCCGATCATTCACATCAAGCAGAGCCTGATGGATAAGGGGGGACACCGTCCCTTCACGGCAGAGTTCAATGCCAAGGGCCGCATCCAGCCCGAACCTTTGCTCAAGGCTTTTGCCGAGGGTGGTGCCAAGGACAATGAAATCTGCCTGGAACTGTCGTTCAAGGAGCGCGAGCCCAACGATCGTCAGGTCATCGCGCAGATTGCCGAAAGTGTCGCCTTCTGGGCGCCTCATATCGACACGGGCGCTGGTGACTTGCATATCTAGCCGGTGGAGCGGCCGAGTCCCGATTCATCAGGCACCAAATCCTTTCGAGGATGTAGCCGGGTCGGAACACTGTGGCCGGAGAGAACAGGCGAGGAACTATGCGTAGCGAAATGAAAAGGAATGGTCGATGACGGATGCGGATGCTTCGCTCGCCGTGCGGGCGGCTTGGTTGCATTATGCCGGCGGACTGACGCAGTCCGAAGTGGCAAAGCGCCTCGGCGTTCCCTCGGTAAAGGCACATCGTCTGATCGCGCGCGCCGTCGCCGAAGGCGTCGTCAAGGTGACGATCGATGGTGATATCGTCGAATGCGTCGAGCTCGAGACGCAGCTTTCGGCGCGCTTCGGCCTGCAATATTGCGAGGTCGCGCCCGATCTCGGCGAGGAAGGCTTCGAGTTTCGCGCACTCGGGCAGGCGGGCGCCGGCTTCCTGCGGCGTGAGATCGAGGGCGGCAACAACAAGGTGATCGGCCTCGGCCACGGGCGAACGCTATCGTCTGCGGTGCATCATATGGCGCGCGTCAGCGCCAAGGATTTGCGTTTCGTCTCGCTGCTCGGCGGGCTTACCAGAAACTATGCGGCCAACCCCTATGACGTCATGCATCGCATTGCTGAAAAGACCGGCATGCAATCGCATGTGATGCCGGTACCGTTCTTCGCCAATACGCGCGAAGACCGCGATGTCCTGCTTGCCCAGCGTGGCGTGAAGGAAGTCTTCGATCTTGCAAATGGCGCCGATCTCAAGCTGGTCGGTCTCGGCACGGTCGATACCGACGCACAGCTCGTCCTGTCGGGGATGGTCGAGCCGAAGGAGATCAAGGAGATCACCGCGGCCGGTGGCGTCGGTGAAATTCTCGGCCATTTTTTCGATGCCGACGGCAATATCCTTGAGACCACGCTGACCTCTCGCACATTATCTGCCTCCTTGCCGCGCACCAAGGGCGAGCGGCTGGTGGCATTGTCAGGCGGATTGCCGAAGGTCGAGGCCATCCGCGCGGTCCTCAAGAGCCGCTGTCTCTATGGTCTGATCACGGACGAGAAAACAGCGCGGGCACTGCTGCAGGGTTAAGTGTGTTGTTGTCCGCAGAAACACGAGCTTGTCTCAATGTAACAATTTAAATGTTGAATTGTGAGATTTTAGTGTTATGTTTCTCCCAGTTCCATTTCGGGCCACTGGCCGGAGTGCAAGGTGAAACGGGAAGAGCGCCAGCAGTCGATCATCAATCTGCTCGTCGAGCATAAGACCGTCGATCTCGATGATCTGGCGGATCGGTTCGTCGTGTCCAGGATGACGATCCACCGCGATCTCGACGATCTCGAACAAGCGGGCGTGCTGCGCAAGGTTCGCGGTGGCGCGACCATCGATGCCGGCACCCAGTTCGAAAGCGATTTCCGTTTCCGCGAGCGCCAGGGCCATGACGAAAAGCTCGCCATGGCGCGCTCAGCGCTCGATCTGGTCGAGCCCGGCATGACCGTCATGATCAATGACGGGTCGATGGCGGCTGTTCTGGGCGAAATGCTCTTGCAGAAGCGGCCGCTGACGCTGATCACCAATAACGCCGCGATCATCGACCGGATGAAGAACGAAAGCGGCATCACGCTGATCGCGCTCGGTGGCGTCTATTCCGCAAAGTTCAATGCCTTTCTCGGTGTCGTCACTGAGGAAGCACTGTCACGGCTGCGGGCCGATATCGCCTTCCTGTCGACGCCGGCCGTTTCCGGCAGGCTCGCCTATCATATGGACGATAACGTCGTGCGCACGAAGCGGGCGATGATTGCGTCGGCGACCAGGAGCTGCCTGCTCGTCAGCCATCAGCGCATCGGGCATACGGCCCTGCATGTGATGGCCGATCTCACCGATTTCGATGCCGTGATTACCGATCACGCGCCCGATGCCGCCATTGTCGAGCAATTTCGCCGCGACGGCATCGTCCTTACCATCGCCTCGAACCAGGATATGACATGACAGAGAAGCCTCGCTATTGGATCGGCACGAGCTGGAAGATGAACAAGACGCTGGCGGAGGCGCGCGCTTTCGCCGAAGCCCTGCGTGCTGCCGATACCCTGCGCGATGACCGTATTCAGCGTTTCATCATTCCGCCGTTCACGGCCGTGCGCGAGGTCAAGTCGATCCTGTCGGGAAGCTCCGTCAAGGTTGGCGCCCAGAACATGCATTGGGCCGACCAGGGTGCCTGGACGGGGGAAATCTCCCCGCTGATGCTGAAGGATTGCAATCTCGACATCGTCGAACTCGGCCACTCCGAGCGTCGCGAGCATTTCGGCGAGACCAACGAGACCGTCGGATTGAAGACCGAGGCGGCAGTCCGCCACGGGCTGATCCCGCTCATCTGCATTGGCGAGACGCTGGAAGATCGCGAAAGCGGTCGTGCAACGGAGATCCTGAGCGAGCAGGTCGTCGGTGCCCTCTCCAAGCTTTCCGATGCGCAGAAACAGGCTGAAATCCTGCTCGCCTATGAGCCGGTCTGGGCGATCGGCGAAAAGGGGATCCCCGCCGAGCCTTCCTATGCCGATGCGCGCCAGGCCGAGATCATTGCGGTCGCCCAAAAGGCGCTCGGCCGTAAAATTCCATGCCTCTACGGCGGATCGGTCAATCCGCAAAACTGTGAAGAACTCATATCCTGCCCGAACGTAGACGGGCTTTTCATTGGCCGCTCGGCCTGGAACGTCGAAGGCTATCTCGACATTCTCGCCAAGTGCGCCGCCAAACTCTGAGGAGCATACAATGAAGCTTGCTATTGCTGGAGACAGCGCCGGCGAGGGCCTCGCCAAGGTTCTTGCTGATCATCTGAAAGACCGTTTCGAGGTGAGCGAAGTGTCGCGCACTGATGAAGGCCCCGATGCGTTTTATGCCAATCTCGCCGACCGTGTTGCTTCCGGTGTGATTGACGGCACCTATGACAAGGCGATCCTCGTCTGCGGCACCGGCATCGGCGTCTGCATCTCGGCCAACAAGGTGCCGGGCATCCGTGCGGCACTCACCCATGACACCTATTCGGCAGAGCGCGCGGCGCTTTCGAACAACGCCCAGATCATCACCATGGGCGCCCGCGTCATCGGCACCGAGCTTGCCAAGGCGATTGCGGACGCCTTCCTGGCACAGACCTTCGACGAGAACGGCCGCTCGGCCGGCAACGTCAAGGCCATGAACGAGGTCGATGCCAAGTACAACGCTCGCTGAGAGCGCTTTCTGAAGAAAGCGGGGGCGGCTTCCCGTGCGCTGCTCGGATGGTTGCCTTCTAGGCTAGATCGAGTCCAACATCAGGCGAAGGCACTCAGCGTGTCTTCGCCTGATTATTTTGGAATTCTGTCGAGGGAAACACGCGGCAGGCGAATTGCCTGGCGCCTCGAGCGGCATTGCCAACGCCAGCATGCCTTCCCGCCCGAGAGCTTCCGTCAAATAACGTGACACAGCCCGTCAGGCGGCGGGTGCCAATGGTTGCGTGGCCTGATTGCGCGCCCAGGCGATACCGTCTTCGAGCGAGGTGGCGCGGTAGGCGAGATCGGTACCACCGGAAAATGCCGCCATGAACCGACGTATCTTGCCGTAGCTATTATCAAGCACTGCATGCGGCCGTCCAAGCAGGATCGAGCAGATGTGGACATGCAGCCGGTCTGTGACGATCGCGCGGCCGCGGGAGATCTGGCGGATGCCGCGCCGCAGTCGGTTGTGCGCCGCCGCGTCGAGCTTGCGCAGCCGTATCTCTGCAGGTTTGAGGGCGAGCAAAGCCGTTGCCGCGCCAAACGCCTTGGAGATGCGTACACGCTTGGCGGATTCGGTCGTCCAATCCTCCTTCGGAATATCGGGATATGCCGAAAGGTTGGCGTCTCCGACCTTTTCGAGATCCGATCTCAACATGGCGAGGACGTCAAATTCCGGTTCATCCGGCTGGATCGTTCCGATGCTGAAGGCCATGTCCGGGCAAAGGCGCACTTCGCAGTCGAAGTGCTTCAGGGCAAACTCCTTCGATTCTTCGTCGCGCACAAGCAATACGAAGTTCTTGTGGCGTCCGATGACGCGAGCGCTTTCCTCTATGCGTGCCTGAGACTTGTAATGGATGGATTGCGGGAACTGGATCACCTGCCGATTGGGAAATCGCTCCAGAACCCGTTCGCGAAAATCCTGATGCGCATCCCAGATGTCGCCGAAATTGCCGCCGCCATGAATGAAAATCGGGCCGGTCGGCATGGTGCGCTCGAGTTGTTCGGGCGAGAAATCGTCGATCCGCGAGACATAGGTCGGCCGCTTGCCATATCGCCGATCGAGATAGGCCATTTCGCCCAGCCAAATGGCGGAGTCGCCGCAATTGCGGATGTCAGGAAAATCGAGGATCGCCAGAGGCTCATCTTTGCTGATGTAGTCCTTCAGGCAATCGTGGATCATGTTGTCCAGTTTCGCGATCAGCACTTGATTTGATTGTAACGTCATTTCCCCATTCCCCCGTTTAGATGACAGGTCAGTCTCCGGCCGACATCGGCCGCACGTTTTCAGGCAGGACGAAGTCTCGGCAGTACTTTGCCGAGTATGTTTCGTACCTCCGTTTCAGGGCCGGCCGGCCGCTTCATCAGCGTCCACAGCAGGAGCGTCGAACCGCAATAGAGCAGGCCGCCAAGCAGGATCAGGATTGCGAGGTGCGTCACGAGCACGAGCTTGTCGTCCGTATAGGCAAGATGGCTCGAGGCGAGCGAAACGCCTGCCGCCATGATGGCGACGCTTGCGAGCGCGCGAAGGTTCACCGACAATTGCCTGGCAACGCTGATGCCGGTGAAGCGCCGTACGAGCATCATGTTAACCGCGGTACTGAAGAGGCCGGTGAACACGCGGCCGGCAATGACGCCGGGAAGGCCATAGAGGATCAGGCCGCCGATCATGATCGGCACGCGCAGGCAGAACATCTGCGTGTCGCGAAGGAAGAGCACGCGCGTCTCGCCTTTAGCCATGCCGAGCGGCTGCACCAGCGAGCCGAGCGTCTGCAGCGCAAAGACGGAGGCCAGCGACTGGATGATGAAAATGACAGGCGCCCATTTGTCGCCGAGCGCGAGCCTCACCAACGGATCGGCGGTCACGGCAACGCCGATGCCGGCTGGAAGGGCGACGGCGGCAACCAGTGCCTGCACACGCTGATAGGCGGCAGCAAGCCTGCCGGGGTCGTTATGAATGCCGGCGAAAGCCGGATAGATCGTCTGGGTGAGGGGCGCCGTCGCCTCCCGCGTCGGCATCATGGCGAGGTTGCTGCCGACCGAATAGTAGCCGAGCTGGATGCCGCCAAGCATCTTGCCAACAAGCAGGTAATCGAAGCGCCAGTTGAGCGTGCTGACGATCTGGCCGGCGGTCAGCCAGGCGGAGAAGGAAAAGAACTCCCGCATATGCTGGAAGGTGATCCTGGGCCGGAACGGCAGCACGAGATAGGAGACGATGACATTCGTCGCCTGGCTGATGAGCGTGCCCACGACCAGCGCCCAATAGCTTTGATAGATGATCGCGATCGCAACCGAGGCGACAAAGCCCGCGAACTTCTGCGAAACCGCGAGCACGAACTCCTGCCAGAAGATCAGATCGCGTTGCAGCATGATGCGCCGCGGGTTTGTAAGCCCGCCCATCAGCATGCTGATGCCGAGAGCGAACATGACGCCTGTCAGTCTGGGCTCATTGAACAGGGAAGCCGCCGGATAGGCAAAGATCGCAAACAGGATGCAGATCGCCAGCCCGCGTGCGGCATTCAGCGTCCAGGCAGCACTGAAATGGGATTCATCCGGTGCGGCATGACGGATCAGTGCCTCGGAAAGGGAAAGTTCGGTGATGGTCGTGACGATCATGAGGATCGTCATGCCCAGAGCAACCACGCCGAAGTCGGCAGGCGCCAGATAACGGGCCAATACGAAGGTACTGAGTGTTGCAAGCCCGTTCACGATGGTTCGAGACAGGCTTAACCACATGCTTCCCTTGACGAGCCGTCCCGTGATGTTGCTCATACGATACTGAAGTCCCACTGCGCTGTGATGCGACCTCTTAACCGCACAGATATTCCGTGCCGTACCAACGTCTTACGGCTGGAACGGCTGCGCAGAATTATGCAGATTCATATGGTCGCTGTGGATGGGGCGGACCCCGGCGTCTCAGCGGGAACTAGTTCAGTGAATCCTTAAGTCAACATTTCCAATTCATTTTCGCGTCAGTTTTAGCTCATCTCCGCATCATTTTATTCGCGGGTGCAGCATTTGCCCCATGGGGGGACAATTTCGACCGGCTCCGCTTGCAGGAAGCACGTCCTTTCGCAGGAGAAATATGCTTCGATGCGGATAGCTGCCGCGCCAGGACGCAGAAGCCCGGACGATCGGAAGACCGCCCGGGCTTTTCTGTCTGGCCTTGAGCCGAAGAACCTGTCAGTTGCCGCTTCTGATAGCGAGCCACCGCTTGAATTCGACATTCGTGTCGGTCTGGATGGCACCGACGCCGGCGTCAACGAGTGCTCCCCAGACGCCTTCGGGGTCGCCGAGTGCGCGGCTGTCGTTGAAGTCGGAATTGTGGGAGACGTCGAGCGTATTGATCCAGAGCCGGATATTTTGACGCTCCAGCTCCTCACACCCGGCGGCTAGATCGGCAATGTCGGTAAACTTCACCTCGATCATCGGCGCCCTCAACACTTCGATCATCCTGAGGTCCTCGGTGAATTTTCCGGGCCGGACGGGAAACATCGGCATATGCGGGATCGAGCCGAACCAATCGGCATCCAGCACCGGGAAGCAGCCGCTTTGCGGCTCAACATCCGACTTGATGATGACGTGATCCTCGGCACCCAGCCGCCGCACTGCAGCAATGACCTGCGGCAGTTCGCGGGGGAATTTCGTGTCGATATTGACGAAGACGCGTCCGCGCGCTTCCTCCAGCGCTTCTTCGAGCGTGGGAATGCGTTCATCCGTCAGTGCGGATGTCTCTCCGCCGGCGCCTGCACGCAATCGCGCGTCACGGACCGTGGCGAAGCTGCTCGCTCCGACGACACCCCTGGCGGAGGTGGTGCGGTCCAGCGTCTTGTCGTGAATGACGACGAGATGGCCGTCGGCAGTCGCCTGCGTGTCGATTTCGACGAATTCCACGCCAAGCTCGGCTGCCGCACGGATTGCCGCCAATGAATTTTCGGGAGCTGCCGACCAAAGTCCACGATGGGCAATCGTCAGAATGTCCGGATTGGCCCGGGAGAGGAGATCATAGATATCGGCATTGCGAGATGAGGGCGAGGTTGCGGTCTGGCTATGCATGAGAAGAGCTTTCGTGAGCTGTCGGTTTTCAGGCGGAATGAGCTGATTTGAGGTTCGAAGTCGAATGTGGGCACCAATGGCTGTGGCCGAAGCGGTGCATTGGCGCCGATCGCTGCCATGGCTATTAATACACATAAAGTGTAATATTTATGACGAGCAGCCGCGAATATCTGGGGCTTGGATTGTGCGCGGACATGCGAGCGGCTAAGTCGGAATGACAGGATCAGGATTCAGTCATGGCAGCGCTTGAAAAATCCCCACTGGCAAGCGAGAACGAGCGCCTCATCCTCGATATCGTCCGCAATCACGAGCCAATCCCGCGTGCGACCATTACGGCCCACACCAATTTGACGCAGCAATCGGTGCATCGTCTGGTCGAGACGCTGATAGCTCGCGGCTTGCTCCGCGCCGGCGCGCCATTCAAGGGCGCGCGCGGGCAGCCGAGCCCTACGATCGAACTGGAGCGGCAGGCGGTTTATTCGGTCGGTATCTCCGTCAATACGGATGCCGTGACGCTATCGCTTGCCGATTTCGGCTGCGACATCGTCGATCAGGAGGTGCTGAAGGGCGTGCCGGTCGACCGCAAGGCAACGCTGGCAATCCTTGCCGAGAAACTGAGTTCGATCCTGGCGCGCCACGAAATATCGCGCGCAAATCTCATCGGGCTTGGCTTTGCCATGTCGGGCTTTTTCGTCGGCGATGATCGTCGCTTCAATGCTCCGGAGCCGCTGCGCGACTGGTCTCTGGTCGATCTGCAGCCGGAACTCGAGCATGTCTTCGCATTGCCGACCTGGTTGGAAAACAACGCAACGACAGGCGCAATCGGCGAGAGCCTGCGCGGTGTCGGGCGCTGGTGCAAGACCTTCGCATACCTGTCCTTCAATTATGGATTTGGCGGCGGTCTTGTTCTGGAGGGCAGGCCTTATCTGGGCTTCCATGGAAATGCCGGGGAGTTCAGCGTCATCTACAATCCGGACGAAGTGCAGCGCCGGCCGGCTTTGCAATATCTCATCGCCACATTGCGGGAGAGCGGCGTCGACATAGGCTCCATCGAGGAACTGAAACAGAATTTCGACCCTTCCTGGCCCGGCGTCGATAGCTGGCTCTCCGAGACCATGCCGATGCTCGACCGTCTGATCGCCACGCTTGCCGGGGTGCTCGATCCGCAAGCCATCGTCTTCGGCGGCCAACTGCCGCCCGAGCTTGGACGAATGATGATCGCGCGCGCCCGCCTGCCGTCGCAGCGTCCGCATCGCTATGGTGCCGCGCCGCCGGGGCCTCGGCTGGTTCTCAGCGAAACCAAAGGTGATGCCAGCGCGATCGGCGCGGCTCTGCTTCCGCTGAAATTCCGCTATTTCCTGTAAGCGTGCCGACCACCTGTCATGCAGGATTATCGGATGGTGCCGCTTGACCATCCGGTATCTGCCAGCTTTCCGGCAAGTCGGCAAAATAACCCCACGAGGCCCAAGGGAGATCGCCGCTGTTGCTTGGCCGCGTTGCCAGCCGCCATTCCGGTGGATCGGGAAAACCATGCCAAATCAGCCGCATCAAAAGCATGTCCTCGCCATCACACGTCGCATAAAATTCGGCATCAAGGCTGCGAAGGTCGCTTGCTTCGATGCCAAATAGCGAATGGCCAGCATCCAATATGGAGGCCCAGGTAATCGTCTTTGCCGCCCTATCCTGAAATCCGGCGAACTGCAGGTCCGCCACCTTGTCGGGAGCGTCCCACGGGTCGGCCTCCCACTCGTTCGACGTCGAGTTCATGCGATCCATTTGCTTCATAAACTGCCCATTCGATCCGCTTTTCGGCATTGAGAGGCGACAGTCTATGGCGACTTGGCGCGGTCTGCCAGCAAAGCCTCTTTCATTGTCGTGATCCTGTGGAGATGCTGCCAAATGCGCATATTTGGCAGGCGGATCAAATTTATCCGGACCCGCTGGAACGGTTGGTCGAGGGGATTTCAGTTCCGCATCATCTATGTTTCAGTGTGCTGTCAGAACGGCTTGCTAATGCACGGCCCGTATTTTCTGGACGACCGTATTGGCGCGCAAGACTGCAATCATTGTCGGCAATGGAAAGCTGGAACGCGATATCGCCGGTATCGTGGACGAGGCGCAATTCGTCATGCGTTTCAACGAGCCGATCCTTTCCGAAGGCATGAGTGGCGAGCGCACCGACATGATCATGCTGGCCGCATCGAGCAAGATCTTGTATCGGCGGCTTTTGGATCCGAGTTTCATGGATAACGCCGCGCTCAGGGCCGCAAAGGTCTTCATGCTGGCCTATCACCCCGATATCATTCGTAAATATCACCCCCGACCGAACATCTTCCAGCGTCTGCAGGGTCGACGGGCTGACTGGACCATGCAGGCAATCGAGTTGCTGGGCAGGGCCGGCAAGGAGATCCGCATCATGCCGCCGCAGACCTATATTGATGGTTGCGGCGAGCTCGGCATTTCCGGGCCTCGCATGCACAAGGTCTTTCCCAGCACAGGTTTTCTTGGCATCTGTTATGCGCTTGCAAGGTTCCCCGCGTCCGATTGGGACGTCAAGCTATGCGGCTTCGGTTGGGAAGGATGGAAGCGGCATGATTGGCAAAATGAACGAGCCTGGGTCGAAAACAAGATTGCCAATGATCGCGTCAGCCTGATCGCCTGATCAAACCGATGTTCCTCATTGATAAAGTTCTGCCGGCTTATTGGCTGTTGTCGCTGCCGAGCAGCCCACGAAGCTCCGGCAGTTTGTCGTTCACCAGCCAGCCATAATAATTTTCTTCCGGCAGTTTCTTGCCGCCCGAAGCGTCCGCCGCCTGCCGCAAGTCAGCCGCACGGCGGCGCGGCTGGCCGACATTGTAAAGTGTTGCGGTTAGGCCGGGATTGTCGGTGATGTCGAAGCCCTGGGCGCGATAGGCATCGATTGCATCGCGCACGATCGCTGCGATATAGATCACGCTGTGATCGGGGTCCATGATGTCGCGGTAGATCGCCTGCGGATCGTCGACGGAAAGTTTCGGCAGGCCGCTCGTCGCATGAACGAGATCGGTGACTTCAAGGGCCGTCAAAGGGCTGATCTGTCCAAGGCCGAAGGTCTGACCTGCAAAGAAGGGCTGGAAGAAGGCGCGCTGGAACGTCATGTTTTCGTAAGTGACGCCATCGATGACCTTGCCGCGAAAACTCTTGTCCCAGGTCTCGTCGCGGCATTCCCACAATTCGGCGCTGCCGGTGAAGGCGTTGCAATGGGCAAATTCCGGCTTCTTCAGGAAGGTCTGGACCGTTACATCCTTATAGGCGAACTTGAAATCGGACTGCGAATAGGCGAGCGCCTTGACGTAGTAGGACTTCACCCTGTTGACGATCGTGATGTTGTAGGTGTGTTCGCCGACAAGGGCGCCAACGATGTGGATGGGGTCGATCTGGTAGGCCTGCCCGGCCTTCCTGATCGAGGCCATCAAGTCCTTGTCGTCGCGAAGCACTCCGACGATCTTCTGGTATTTTTCGTCGTAAGTCGTGTTGAAGGCCTTGGCCCGCAGCGCCGAGGTATTGGGTACAGGCGGCTGGACGCTGTTACGATTACCCGGCGGCACACGTACGAGTTCACGCGCGGAACCGGCATTCGTCAATGCAAGAACAAGAAGGAGACCGAGTGCCAGGATTGTCGACAGGCGTGTTCGCATTCGCAAATGACTTTCCAAAATATTCCCCGGCGCGGGGACGATTTTCATACGCGATCACTGCGTGAAGGCAAGAGCGGATGCTTCTTCTGCCCCGCGAATCACAATAAACTTTAGCAAAAAGCAGCTTTTGGCTGCAGAGGCATATGGGACGCCGCTGTTGAAGGTTGCAAGTCCTTTGGCCTTTTTTTCGAAAGGGTGCCGGTGAAACATCTCGTGATCGCAGGAGGCGTCTTGCTTGCCGCCGCGCCGGGTGAAGCCTTGCCGACGATGGCGGATGTTCCGGCGCTGGCCAAGGCAGCGGTCGCGCGGCGCATAGAGGTGCCGCCCTCAGCCATCCATATTCTGGCAGCCAAGCCGAGCGAACGAATGCCGGGCTTCGTCGTTTGCGGTCGTGTCGATACGGGAACTGCGAGTGATGGCGCCGCTACGGAAGGGGGGGAACGCTTCTTCGTCGTCATCCCCGGAAATTTTGCTATTCTGGACCAGGACGGCAAAGGTCTGGTCGACAGCTATTGGGCCGCCAATCACTGCGAGTGAGAAGCCAGTGCCTTGCTGATCATGGCAAGCTCTTCGGGCGTGCGACCGGATTCCAGCCGAATCCAGTTGTTCGGATTGTCGGCCGTCTGGCGCTTGATGAAGGTGTAGCCCGTTCCGCTCCAGTTTTTGACCGTATCGGTGAGATTGTCGAGGATGAGATCGCCGTCGTTCGTGCGCGCCATGAGGACAAGATGTCCTTCGTTATGGGTGTCGAGGACGACCGTCAGCAGCAGGGCAGATCGTGGCCAGCCTGCTTCGACGAGCAATTTCTTCTTTAACAGAACATAGTCATTGCAGTTGCCGGCACCGTCATCGGGATAGGTCCACCAGTTGATGATGCCGAGCTTGTAGATGCCATAATGATCATTGTCGCCGACGCCCTCGATCTCGTGATTGACGAGGCTATTGATCTGCTGCAGCTGCTCCCGGCGATCATGATCGAGATTGGCGAACTCCGCGCTCTTTTGACCGGCCATGCATTCGGCTGGCTGCGCGTTGCAGAAGCTTGTCCAGCCGACGGGTACGCTCGCATCCGTCACCTCATGCGCAAACTGATGTGCGTGCGCCGCGGCGGTATTGGTCACGGGTTTTGCCGTTGTTGCTGTCGAAAACAACAGACCGGCGACGAAGAGAAAGCTTGCAGCGACTAGAAGTGAACGCATACTCGGCTCCATGAGTTGGGCTCATGAAATCCGACGCGGTCAAATTTATTCGGAAAAAGATTATTCGCATTTTATCGAACTGGCGCTTTTGGCCGACGGCGCAATCGGGGGCGGCCCTCCGTGCGCCGAATTTATGATTTCCGATCGGTTACGAAGCGTGTCCCGAAGGGGATACGACCTGATGTCGGCAAAAAAAGATATGTGATTTCATCCACATATCGCACCATCGGAAGAACATCTGGCGTGTTTATGATTTGTTTGTCTTAAATGCGAATCTCCATCGCGGATGGACGCTGGAACAGCCAGGGAATTGCTCGGGAGGCCTTATGATTGACGATATTCTCGACCGGATGACGCTTGAAGAGCAGGTTTCACTGCTGTCCGGCGCCGACTTCTGGACCACCGTGCCGGTCGAGCGCCTTGGTATTCCGAAGATCAAGGTCACGGATGGGCCGAACGGAGCCCGCGGTGCGGGCTCGCTGGTTGCCGGCGTCAATGCCGCCTGCTTTCCCGTCGCAATCGCGCTCGGCGCGACATGGAATCCGGCCCTTGTCGAACGCATGGGCGTGGCGCTTGCCGGCCAGGCCAAGAGCAAGGGCGCCTCGGTGCTGTTGGCGCCGACGGTCAATATTCACCGTTCCGGCCTCAATGGCCGCAATTTCGAATGCTATTCGGAAGATCCGATACTGACGGCCGCGCTTGCCGTTGCCTATATCCAGGGCGTGCAGGGCCAGGGCATAGCGGCCACGATCAAGCATTTTGCGGGGAATGAATCCGAGATCGAGCGCCAGACGATGTCGTCGGATATCGACGAGCGTGCTCTTCGTGAAATCTATCTGCCGCCCTTCGAGCAGGCTGTGAAGAAGGCCGGCGTCATGGCCGTCATGTCCTCCTACAACCGGCTGAACGGCACCTATACGAGCGAGCATCCCTGGCTGCTGACCAAAGTCCTGCGGGAGGAGTGGGGTTTCGACGGCATCGTCATGTCGGACTGGTTTGGTTCGCATTCGACGGCGGCGACCGTCAATGCCGGGCTCGATCTGGAAATGCCTGGTCCGACGCGCGACCGTGGCGAAAAGCTGGTGGCGGCGGTCCGCAACGGCGAGGTCGAGCCGGAGACGGTACGAGAAGCCGCCCGCCGCATTCTGACCTTGCTTGATCGTGTCGGGGCCTTCGAAGAGGCACCCGACTTAAGCGAGCATGCGCTCGATCTGCCGGAAGATCGCGCTTTGATCCGCAAGCTCGGAGCCGAGGGTGCCGTGCTCTTGAAGAACGACGGCATTCTGCCGCTGGAGAAGGCGGGGCTCGGGCATGTGGCGGTTACTGGGCCGAATGCTGCCGAGGCTCGTGTCATGGGCGGCGGCAGCGCCCAGATTGCCGCCCACTACAGGGTCAGCCCGCTGGAAGGCATCCGTCAGGCGCTATCGAATGCCAACAGCATCCACCATGCTGCCGGCTGCCGCAACAATCGCCTGATCAACGTCTTTTCCGGTGAGATGCGGGTGGAGTATTTTAAAGGGCGCGATCTTGCTGGTCCGGTGGTGGCCAGCGAAACGGCGAACAAGGGCGAGTTCTTCTGGTTCGATCTGCCGTCCGCCGAGCTTGACCCCAACGAATTCTCCGCTCGAATGACGGCCTCCTACGTGCCGACGGAGAGCGGCGAGCACATATTTGGCATGACGAATGCGGGTCTCGCCAGGCTCTATGTCGACGGCAAGCTCGTCGTGAATGGCTATGACGGTTGGGCTCGCGGCGACAATTATTTCGGCACGGCCAATGTTGAGCAGCGGCAGGGCATCCATCTGGAAGCTGGGCGGAGCTACAAGGTGGTGGTGGAGTATTGTTCTTCCGCCACGACCGAGGTGGGGATCAATCTGACGGCGGTGCGCTTCGGTGTGGAAAAGCCGCTCGGCGAAGAGGCCATGCTGGATGCCGTTGAAAAGGCAAGGGATGCGGATGTCGTTCTGCTCTTCGTCGGCCGCGACGGCGAGTGGGATACGGAGGGCCTCGATCTGCCCGATATGCGCCTACCGGGTCGGCAAGAGGAACTGATAGACCGTGTGGCGGCGGCAAACGCCAATACGATTGTCGTGCTGCAAACCGGCGGCCCTATCGAGATGCCGTGGCTCGACAAGGTTCGGGCCGTGTTGCAGATGTGGTATCCCGGCCAGGAACTGGGACATGCCGTTGCCGATGTGCTCTTCGGCGATGTCGAGCCCGGCGGACGCCTGCCGCAGACCTTCCCGAAGCGCCTGTCGGATAATTCCGCCATAATTGGTGACGCATCCGTCTATCCCGGCAAGGATGGACATGTGCGCTACGCCGAGGGCGTCTTTGTCGGATACCGCCATCACGACAAGCGCAGCATCGAGCCTCTGTTCCCCTTCGGTTTTGGTCTTGGCTATACGCGATTTTCCTGGGGTAAGGCTCAGGCGTCGGCGACAAAGATGGGCGCGGAGGGCGTCACTGTAACAGTCAACGTCACAAATACCGGCGACAGAACCGGTTCCGAACTCGTGCAGCTTTATGTGCTGCCCCCTGTTTCGGCGGTAGAGCGGCCGGACAAGGAGTTACGCGCCTTTGCCAAGCTTCGGCTTGCGCCCGGTGAACAGGGGACGGCTTCGCTTGTCGTGCGCCCGCGCGATCTGAGCTATTTCGACGAGCAGACGGGAACCTTTAAGGCCGTCGCCGGTCGCTACGAACTTCTGGCGGCGGCCAATGCTCTCGACACCCGCTCCGCCGTGACGATCGAGCTCGCAACGGAATGGATTGGCGAAGTGTCTGACCGTTCGATCTGATGTTGCGGGCCGCAGCGGCCGGTAAATTCGCGCGGGGATGCAGGGGCGCGCAAGTCGCGCCCCGGAATTGCCGTGGCTGTTGCGCCGACGCGTCCGGATCCTGCTAGCGACGGCGCATGCGCTGAGGCGGCAGGCGGCCGGAAAATGCGGAGGTTTCGTCTTCCTCGGCGGCTGTTTCCATTTGGAAGATTTGCCCGACGGGTTTTGGCCGACCGAGGAAAAAGCCTTGCGCCTCGTCGCAGCCCTCGACGCGGAGAATTTCGAGCTGATGATCGGTCTCGACGCCCTCGGCGAGAACAGGGATATCCAGGCTCTTGCCGAGCGTGAGCACGGCGCGGACGATCGCCTTTGCCTGAATGCTATGATCCACCTCGTTCATGAAGGAGCGATCGAGCTTGATTTTGTCGAAGGGGAAGGAGCGGAGCGTATCGAGCGACGAATATCCTGTTCCGAAGTCGTCGATGGCAACGGTCACGCCAAGAGCCCGGATTTGCCGCAGCACATGCAGCGTTCGGCTCTTGTCCGCAATGATAGTGGATTCGGTAATTTCCAGCTCCAATCTCGACGGTGACAGGCCGGTTTCGAGAAGGATCGTATGGACGAGTTTCGCAAGATCGGCATGAGCGAACTGTACGGGCGAAAGATTGACAGCGATCTTGTAGGGCTGCTCCCATGAGGCGGCCTCCCTGCAAGCCGTCCGCAACACCCATTCGCCGATGACAAGGATCGTGCCGCTTTCTTCGGCAATCGGGATGAATTCTGAAGGTGGTACGGCTCCGTGCTCGGGGTGATGCCAGCGGACGAGAACTTCATAGCCGCAGATCTGCCCGGTGCGAACGGAGGTCTGTACCTGATAGTGCAGGTCGAGCTGGTCCAGCTCGACAGCACGGCGCAGGTCCTGTGCGAGCGTATGGCGGGCGCGGGCGGCCTCATCCATCTTGGATTCATAAAAGCAGACGGCGCGGCCGATATCGGCCTTGGCGCGATACATTGCGAGGTCGGCATTGCTGACGAGGCGTTCCTGATCGCTACCATCGTCGGGATAGACCGCGACTCCGATGCTGGCACCCGTCACCGTCTCGAAATCGTCGATCCGGATGGGTTCAAACAGGACCTTCTCCAGCCGGGCCACGAAATCCAGCAGCTCGCTCTGCTCGCGAAAGCGCTTGGCGGCGGCGAACTCGTCACCACCAACGCGGGCGACGAACTCGCCGTCCCTGACGAGGCGCAGCAGGCGGCGTCCGATCGCCTTCAGCGCTTGGTCGCCGGCCTTGTGTCCTCGCAGGTCGTTGATTTCCTTGAAGCGATCTAGGTCGATGCCGATGACCGCGAGCTTTACGCCGTCTTCCTTGGCATGTCCCATCTCGCGTTGAAGATGGTCGGCAAAGCTGCTGCGATTGGGCAGACCCGTCAGCAGGTCGTTGAGCGCCATATGCTGAAGCTTTTCGATGGATTCGCGCGAGGCCCGTTCGTCGATCATATAGCTTGCAACGCCGGTGCCGATGATGAGCAATCCTCCACCGGCGACGGCGACGGCCATGGCCTTCAACGCATAGGCGTCGGCGATTGCAGCGTCGGTTGCAAGCGGCGTGACCGACACGGCGGTCATTGCTGTAAAGTGGAGCGAAACCACAGCGACGACGAAGAGTGCAAGGCTGGCGATTAAGGAAGCGCGCCAGGGCCGGCGGACCGCCTGATTGAGCGCAAGCACCGCAAAAATAACCGAAAGCACGACGGAGCCGATGACATAGCCCTGGTTCCACTCGACGATGCCATCGACGTGATAGGCCAGCATGCCCGTGTAATGCATGACGGTGATGGAAAGGCCGACGACGGCTCCTCCGAATTCCGGTGCGATGCGCGGCAAGCGTGACAAGGCAATTGCAAAGCCGCCGGCGCAGCCGATGGCAGCCAGCAGAAAGGAAGCCATCGTCAGGATCGGATCGAACGTGACCGGGGCGCCGACTTCATATGCCAGCATGCCGATGAAATGCGTGCACCAGATCGATGACCCGGCCGCCACGGCAGTTAAGAAGATCCAGCCGCCACGTTGAAGTTCGCGCGTCTTTTCGGCTCGCCTGAGCAGGTTGAGCGTGATCCAGCTGCCACTGACGCAGACAAACGCCGCGAGAAGAACGAGCCACAGATTGTGTTCCGTGAAGATGCAGGAAAGAACGCGCACGTAAAGATCCCAACTATAACCATCAGGGCGAAGACTGTTGCAACAACGGCTGCCGCACCTGAAATCGATGGCGATTGCTTTCGCGGGTAAACACTAAAAATCGGGTAAAGATACTTTGGCCAGATTTGCAATTTTTACGTTATTTTGCGCCGATCAATCTCGCGCATATCTTGCGTGGCATGCGCCTTTCCTCATGAAATGTGCGGTTTATGCCCGATTTGAGGTCGTCGGAGTGAGAGTACGGTATCGAATTGCATTCACTTCAACCACAGGATCGATGAATATATCATGGATTCTTGGTAAATTTCCTCTCAATATCCGCAGTATAAATGAGAAGTTTGCTCTTATGAGAATCTAAATATTTTTATCCGATAATATAAATAAGTATATTTGAAAGTTATAATACTTTCAATTCGCGAATGTCTTGAAAATACAACTTATACTACAGAGAGCTTGCTCGTGAAGAGATTCAGGATTTATCCACAGTCGTTTGTCGCATTGCGCAAGCTGTCAGGGATGTTTGCGGACCGGTCGGGGAATTTCGCAATCACGACGGCACTCATTGCCGTTCCGTTGATCGCGGTGGGTGGCCTGGCGCTCGATGTCACCAATGCGATGCTCATCAGAACGGAATTGCAAAATGCCGCCGACGCTGCTGCGGTGGGTGCAATTGCAGATTCATCTCCGGCGGTCGCCGCTGCCATGGCCATGACGAGCGACGGCACCGTCACCATCGGTCAAAGCGATGCCAACAAGCTCTTTCTTGGCCAGGCGTCGAGCGATCTGCAGAACATACCGGTCAGCATCAGTGCCGCGGTAACGCGCACGGGAAATATCGTCTCATCGACGGTCAAATTTTCGGCGAACGTGCCGACGACGCTGAGCCAGGTTATCGGAAAAACGTCCATTCCCGTGAGTGGCTCGGCATCTGCGCAGTACCAGACGGCGAACTTCATGGATTTCTACATGCTGCTGGACAACACGCCATCCATGGGGATCGGTGCTACCATGACCGATATTCAGACAATGGTGGCAAACACGTCAGACAAATGTGCCTTTGCGTGCCACGACAGCACTACGGACAACAATTACTACAATCTTGCAAAGAGCCTTGGCGTTAAGACCCGTATCGCTGTTGTCGGGCAGGCAACACAGTCGCTTACGGATACAGCTGTGACGAACCGCGTGACACCCGATCAATACAGAATGGCCGTCTATACATTCGGTGTTAGCGCTAAGGCAATCGGCTTGACCAACGTATCGCCGCTGTCATCCGATATGGCGCAGGTTAAGAGTGCCACCAGCGCGGTGGACCTGATGACTGTTCCGGGACAGAGCTACAACAACGATCAGGATACGAGCTTCGATACGATGCTGACGCAGCTCGGGCCGATCATCGGAACAGGCGGCAGCGGTACAACCAGTACCGATCGTCAGAAGGTGCTCTTTCTTGTTACCGACGGTGTTGGCGACAGTTACAAGCCCAACACCTGCACCAAGCCGACGACCGGTGGGCGCTGTCAGGAGCCACTCGCCACTGCCTTCTGTCAGCCGCTGAAAAACCAGAACATCAAGATCGCAATCCTCTATACGACCTATTTTCCGCTGCCGACAAATGGCTGGTACAACCAATGGATAGCACCGTTCCAATCGCAAATCGGCACTAATTTGCAGAATTGTGCTTCGCCCGGTCTGTATTTCGAGGTCAGCCCAACACAGGGGATCACGGATGCGATGAACGCCCTGTTCCTGAAGGTTATTCGCACGCCGCGCATCACAAGCTGACGGCGTGGGCAGGGAAAGGGCTATCTAGGCGAAGAAGACGGAAGCGGTTCGGCGTTCCACGGAGCTGTCAGACTGCTCTACCGCTTTGTTTCTTCTCCGGAATTGCCCTACGTCAAAGCCAGCGACTTGAGCAGGCCCACGATCTTCTGGCGGGTCCTTGCATCCTTGATCTTTGCAAAGGCCCGGTTGAGCTCGATCCCTTCTTCGGATGAAAGGAAGCCAACGAGGTCGTTGCGGATCGTTCGTGCCTCCTCGGTCGACACAGGATTGTCGAAAGCTGCGTTGTCGAAGAAGTGCGAGATCGGAACGCTGAGACAGTCGGCAACACGTTGCAGGCGACTTGCGCCGACGCGGTTGGCGCCTTTTTCGTATTTCTGAACCTGCTGAAAGGTCAGGCCCAGTTTTTCGGCGAGCGCCGATTGGCTCATGCCCAGCAGGCGCCGTTGCGCACGGATGCGTTTGCCGACTTCGATATCGATCGGGCTAGGCGGCTTTCTTTTCGAAATATCTTGCACGAGTTCCTCTTTCAGACCGGGAAGCTGCCGATCGAACCGGCAGGAAGTGAGGGCGAATGCCCCGGAACCCCTGCATGCCCTTATCGGCAAAGCTTTCCGACTATGACTGCCGAGCGCTGTGAGAGACGGCAATCGCGATTCATCTGGATCGCGATCCAGCGCTGCATTTCGTGCGTATTTGGTACAATGCCTGCGCGATTTGACCATTCGTTGGCATGTCGATACGAAACAAATGGCGCTTTTGCCCAGCCGACGGCCGACTCAACGGTTGATCTGTCGTATCGTGTCGATGAAGGCTCTGAGCTTCGGGGCCAGTTCGGCACGACGCGGAAAGTAGAGGAAAAGGCCCGCTTCCGTCACCGCATAGTCGCTTAAGAGTTGAACAAGCCTGCCGGATGCGATCTCCGCCTTCACCAGCGGTTCGAAGACATAGGCCAATCCCACGCCTGCAATGGCCAGCTCCATGGCCGAATGCGATTCGGTGACGATCGCCTGGCCATTCACCGTCACCGCGACATCCCGCCCATCCTCGGTAAATTCCCATTGATAGAGGCCCCCGGAGCGGATCAGGCGGTAGCCGATACAATTATGACTGGAGAGATCTGCAAGCGTGTTCGGACGCCCGAAACGCCCGATATATCCGGGCGAAGCGACGACGATGGATCGGAAAGGAGGGGTGAGGCGAACGGCGACCATATCCTGCGCGATCATTTCGCCGACGCGAATGCCTGCGTCGAAACCCTCGGAGACGATATCGGTCAGCCTTTCATCGGAGAAGATTTCCACTTCGACTTCGGGATAGCGTTCGGCCATGGCTGCGATCACGCGGGTGATTGCCAGCGGCAGGCTGATACGAGATGCGTTGATGCGCAACAAGCCGCTTGGTCTGCCCTTGACGGCCTTGATACGCTCGATGCGGTCGTGAATGTCCTGCAGCGCCGGGGTGATGGTGGCGATCAGGCTCTTGCCGGCCTCGGTCAGCGCCACACTGCGCGTTGTGCGGGCAAAGAGGGGCTGGCCGAGCCGTTCTTCCACGAGCCGAACGGCATGGCTAACGGCCGATGCGCTCATGCCCAGTTCGCTGGCGGCGGCGGCAAACCCTCCGCGGCGGGCCACGGCGGCGACGATGGGCAGATGTGTCAGCAGATCGCGATCCATTGCTGCACCATATCGCATAATGCATGCGAATTACATGATCTTATCGAATGGCTCGAAAACAGCGACTCTAGGCGCATCACACATTGCCGGGTCGGTCGTCGACACGCCCGGCTAGCCAAAGAGGAGCATAGCGATGAGCATGGAATTTTATACGCTGGGCAATAGCGGATTGAAGGTAACACGGCTCGCCCTTGGCACCATGACCTTCGGCACGGAGTGGGGTTGGGGCGCAGACAAGGAAGCGGCACGGGCGATCTTCAATGCCTATGTCGATGCCGGCGGCAATTTCTTCGACACCGCCGATGCCTATACGGGCGGTACGTCAGAGGCTTGGCTCGGTGAGTTCATCGCAGAACGCGGCTTGCGCGACGATGCTGTCATCGCAACCAAGTTCACCATGAATCTTACCGCACAAACGCCGAATGCCGCCGGCAATGGCCGCAAGAATATCCTGCGGTCTGTCGAGGGGTCACTAAAGCGGCTGAACACGGACTACATCGATCTCTATCTCATGCATTGCTGGGATCGCCTGACGCCGCCAGAGGAGGTGATGCGCACCTTCGATGACCTCGTCCGCTCCGGCAAGGTGCGGCATGTCGGCTTGTCCGATGTTCCGGCATGGTACGCCAGCCGTGCCCAGGCGGTCGCCGAACATCGCGGCTATGAGCCGATCTCGGCGCTTCAGCTCGAATATTCGCTGGCTGAACGCAACATCGAGAATGAATTCGTACCGTTCGGAACGCGTTACGGCGCCGGCATCATGGCCTGGAGCCCGCTTGCGAGCGGTCTGCTCAGTGGCAAATATCGCCCGAGCGGCGAGGGGCAGACCGCCGGCCGGCTGGAAACCGTGCGTGGTACGACCAATCCAGGTTTCCAGAAATTCAACGAGCGCAATTGGGCTGTTGTTGCCGAGCTGGAGAAGGTGGCGGTCGAGCTCGGCCGTAGCATGGCGCAGGTCGCGGTCAACTGGGCGATGACCCAGCCTGGTATTGCCTCTATCATCATCGGTGCCACGAAACTGGAACAGCTGAGGAACAATCTCGGCGCCCTTGAGTTCACGATACCGAACGAACTGCGACGACGCCTGGACGAGGTCAGTGCCCCGCAGCTGACTTTCCCCTATTCCTTCTTCGGATCGGAGATCCAGGGCAGCCTGACGGGCGGCCAAACGGTCGGCGGCAAGCCGGCGGGTTACTATCCCGATCTGAATATTTCAGGAAAGTTTGCGGGTGTCAGCTGACGGCCTCGCGAAAAACGCAACGCGTCGGCAGATGCCGGCGCGTTGCCATGAAATGTTGCGGGATGCCTTGTTTCCTCCCGGTTCTGCTGCTAGGGAGCCGATCATGGCTTCGAAGAGCCATGAAATCCGGTCGCAGCCCACCCGGTCAAAACAAGGGATCATACATTATGAAGACTATCGTCATCTGCTCCGGCGGATTGGACTCTGTTTCGCTCGCCCACAAGGTTGCAGCCGAACATCAACTTATCGGACTCGTCTCCTTCGACTACGGCCAGCGGCATCGCAAGGAACTGGAATTCGCCAGCGCCTGCGCCAGGCGCCTCGGCGTGCCGCATGAGATCATCGACATCACCGCCATCGGCAAGCATTTGACCGGATCGGCTCTGACAGATGATATCGAGGTGCCGGACGGGCACTATGCCGAGGAAACCATGAAGGCGACGGTCGTGCCGAACCGCAATGCGATCATGCTGGCGATTGCCTTCGGGCTTGCGGCTGCTCAAAAGGCAGACGCTGTTGCTGTCGCGGTTCACGGCGGCGATCATTTCATCTATCCCGACTGTCGCCCCGGTTTCATCGACGCCTTCCAACAGATGCAGAACCATGCGCTGGACGGCTATGCCAGCGTTTCGCTCTATGCGCCCTATGTGACGATTTCCAAGGCGGATATCGTTGCCGATGGTGCCCGGCATGAGACCCCCTTTGCCGAAACCTGGTCCTGCTACAAGGGCGGCGAGCGCCATTGCGGACGCTGTGGCACCTGCGTCGAGCGGCGCGAAGCCTTCCATCTAGCGGGCGCTGCAGATCCGACCGAATACGAGGATGCCGATTTCTGGGTTGCGGCGACATCGCGCTTTTCGGCCGAGGAGGTGAAGTGATGTACCGCATCACCAAGGAATTTCACTTCTCCGCCTCGCATCAACTCTCGCATCTGCCCGACGATCATCAGTGCGCGCGCATGCACGGGCACAATTACATCGTCGTCGTGGAGCTTTCGGCCACCGAGCTCGATCGGAACGGCTTCGTGCGGGACTATCATGAGCTACAGCCGTTAAAGCGCTACATCGACGAAACCTTCGATCATCGTCATCTGAACGATGTCTTCGGACACGATCGCGTCACATCGGAATATCTCGCCAAGCATTTCTACGACTGGTGCAAGGAGCGATTGCCGGAAGCATCCGCGGTGCGGGTCAGCGAGACGCCGAAGACCTGGGCGGAATACCGGCCATGAGCGGGGCGCTCATCCGCGTCAGCGAGATCTTCGGGCCGACGATCCAGGGCGAGGGGATCCTGATCGGCCTTCCGACGATTTTCGTTCGTACCGGCGGCTGTGATTATCGCTGTACCTGGTGCGATACGCTGCATGCGGTCGACAGCGATTATCGCGATCAATGGCGGCCGATGCCGGTTGATGAGATCTGGCAAGAGGTGACGAGGCTTTCCGGCGGCAAGCCGCTGACCATCTCGCTCTCCGGCGGCAATCCCGCTATCCAGCCGCTCGGCTCGCTGATTGTGCGCGGTCATGCGGAAGGCTATCGCTTCGCGCTGGAGACGCAAGGTAGTCTGGCCAAGGAGTGGTTCGCCGAACTCGATGTGCTGGTGCTCAGTCCGAAGCCGCCTTCGAGTGGCATGACGACGGACTGGACCGCCTTCGACGACTGTCTGCGCATGGCCGGCAACGGGCCGCAGATCGCTTTGAAGATCGTCATATTCGACGATCTCGACTATGAATATGCGCGGGAAGCGGCCGCTCGCTATCCCCAATTGCCTGTCTATCTGCAGCCCGGCAATCACACGCCGCCGCCAGCAGATGCGGAAGACGCGCTTGTCGATATCGACGGCATCGTCGAGCGGATGCGCTGGCTCGTGGAAAAGGTCGGCGATGACCGATGGTTCGACGCAAGAGTGCTGCCGCAATTGCATGTGATCATCTGGGGAAACAGGCGCGGCGTTTGAGCAATTGCGGTAGGGTCATATCGTGCCTGCGCCATCCATCGGCATCCGAAATTGCATTTGGTGGCCGAAACCAGCAAAGCCGCATCGACGCTATGTCATGATTTTTCGTCGTGATCGTCGTTATCGCCGGTGGTCGATCTCGCCGGCTTGAGTTCGGCATCGAAAATCCCGGCAAGTGTCTTCAAGATCTGCAGGACACCCGGATGATCGCAGGTATAATATCTGAACTGCGCCTGGCGGCGCACTTTCACGATACCGGAATGATGCAGGCGGGTCAGATGCTGGCTAAGCGCCGATTGCGATATGCCCAGCTTCTTGGCCAGGCTGTTCACATCTTCCTCATGGCCGGATAGATGAATACAGACCTCCAGGCGCTTGGGATTGGAGAGCTGGCTGAGAAGATCTGCATGATAGATGAGACGCTCGTCTTCTGTGGACTGATCTGAGTACATCGCGCGGCCAATCATTGGTGTTACACTATAGAGCCCCCAGCGTCGCGAGACTATAAACGCAAAAGTTGCAAAATTATGGTCTAAATTATTGCAAAAACGTTGCGCGTTCGCGGAGCAAACGGCCCTCCCACTTAAGACTGATCGCAATTGATCAGCCCTTCCTTAGCCGACAACTAGGGTCCTATTGTATTTTGGGAATATGTCCCTCCATTCGATTTGCGATTAATCTGTAACAAAATCGAACGAACTGCCTTGTTTTTGTCCGGCTTTTGACATCGCAGTGCTAATTAAGCGGTCTATCTTCTGCGTTAACGAACAGGAGGTAACCATGACCCAAAGGGACTTGACGATCGCCGAAGTTCTTAAAGATCCGCTGATCCGCCAGGTCATGCGCGCAGATCGCATATCCGTCACCCGGATGGCGGACCTGCTGCAGGATGCTGCGCGCAGGCAAGAACGCGCCTTGTCCGCCAATCTCGCGTCGATTGCGCATGTGGCAGTACGTTCCGTACCGCAAGCCGATCTGCGCTGATATCCGATCATCCGACAACGACAATCGCCAGACGATCCCGGCGGTTGTCGTTGCAGCATTTCCGTATGTGAGCCTCTCTGCGGGTGTCATACAGCCTAGGATCGCTGGCTTTTCCAGAGCCTCGATAAGGCTGCCATTGTTGCTGCGCCGCTCTACGGATCGTTTCGTAATGCGGTCGCAGCTTGGCGTTAAAGTGCACCGCTTCGGTTGAGCGAGATCGAATAGACGCTGGTCGTCGCCGTGATGAACAGCTTGTGTTTGCCGCGGCCACCGAAGCAGAGGTTGGAAACCGTTTCCGGCACCAGGATCTTGCCCATGAGATGGCCGTCGGGGGCGATGCAATGCACACCGTCAGCGGCCGACGACCAGAGATTGCCATCGCTGTCGAGGCGCATGCCGTCGGCGCAGCCCGGTGAAATCACATGAAATACTTCACCGCCGGACAGCCGCCAGTTTTCACCGACATTGAAGATGCGGATATGCTGCGGATCGTTGCCATGCATACGACCGGTATCGGCGACATAGAGCTTCTTCTCGTCAGGGCTGAAGGCGAGCCCGTTCGGGCAGTTGAAATCCGTCAGGGCGGCCTGCATGGAGCCGTCGGGATCGACGCGATAAACATTACAGGGCAGCTCCTGCTCACTCCTGTATCCTTCGTAGTCCGTCGCGATGCCGTAGTGCGGATCGGTGAACCAGATGGCGCCGTCAGAGGCGACGATCACGTCGTTGGGTGAATTCAGGCGTTTGCCCTGATAGCGATCCGCGACAACCGTGATCGAACCGTCATGTTCTGTCCGCGTGACGCGTCTGCCGCCGTGCTCGCAGCTCACAAGCCGGCCCTGCCGGTCACGCGTATGGCCGTTCGAGAAATTCGAGGGTTCGCGAAAGACGCTGGTGCCGAGCCCCGGTATCCAGCGCATGATGCGGTTATTGGGGATATCCGAGAAGAGCAGGCAGTTCAGATCTCCAAACCAGACAGGCCCTTCCACCCAGTCGAAACCAGTGGCGATCTGCTTGACGGGAGCATTGCCAAGAACAAATTTCCCGAAGGCCGGGTCCATGGTCTCGAAGAACGACATTGTAACAATACCTCCCATAAGGTTACATCGAGAGATCGATGTGTTATCGATAACATATTCAATAGAGTCCGCAAGTCGGGAGGATAGTGCATGAGCCATGTTCTGACGTCGAGTGTCTTGAGTGACGAAGGGGTGATGACGTTGTTGACCGCTGCGATCTCGGCTGCTTCGCAGATGGGGCAGCCGCAATGCATCGTCATCGTCGATCAATCCGGCGTGACGCTCGGTTCCTTTCGCATGCGCGGTTCGCGCTTTCAGTCGCTGAAGAGCGCCACCGCCAAGGCTCAGACGGCTGCTTCCATTGGCGGGCCGAGCCATTCGCTGCCGGAACATGCGCGAGTGCCGCTGGCAATCGCGACCCATGGCGGTATGACGGGTTTGCGCGGAGGCTTCCCAATCCGCGTCGGCGGCACGCTTATCGGCGGTATCGGTGTTGGTTCGGGGTCCGGCGAGCAAGACGAGCAGGTTGCCCGCTCGGCACTCAAAGCGATCGGCGCCGATCTCGACTAGATCGGATGTAAGCGCGAAATCCATTTTCGTTTTCAATCGATGGATTTCGCGCCGTTTCGGCTCAGGTGAAGGCGATCTGCGCCTTCATGGCCTGGCTTCGATCCGAAGCGATCTCGAAGGCGCTGATCGCGTCGGCAAGCGGTACCGTATGGGTGATGAGCGGCCGCACATCGATGAGACGCTTGCGCATCAGATCGACGCCGACGGCGAACTCCTCGTGAAAGCGGAAGGAACCCCGCAATTCCAGTTCCTTGGCCGTGATTGCGAGCATCGGCAAGCTCATGTCGCCGCCGATACCAAGCTGTACGATAATCCCTCGCGGTCTCAGTGCCGCAATACCGCCGGCAAGGGCCGCCGCCGCGCCCGAGCATTCATAGAGCACATCGAAAGTGCCCTTGTCCGCAGAGTAGGCGGCAAGCGCTTCGGGCTCGTTCTTCGTGTTGATGACCCTGTCGGCACCCGCTTGCCTGGCAAGAGACAAGGTGAAATCCGAAAGATCGGTTGCCACGATCTCGACGGCACCAGCGCGACGCGCGGCGAGGATCGACAGGACGCCGATCGGGCCGCAGCCGGTCACGAGAACGCGTTTGCCGAGCATCTCGCCCGCGCGTCGCGTGGCGTGCAAGGTCACGGCCAAGGGTTCCGCCATGGCCGCCTCGCCCGGCGTCAGGCCATCGGCCGGCACGCATTGGATAGCATCGGCAACCAGCGTCTCGCGGAACGCACCCTGAATGTGCGGGAAGGGCATGGCGCTGCCATAGAAACGCATGTTGAGGCATTGGTTGGGCAGTCCCTGCAGGCAGTAGCGGCAAGTCCGGCAAGGGCGGGAGGGCGAAACCGCGACGAGCTGACCGATCTCGAGCCCTTGCACGCCGGGGCCAAGCGCGGTGACGGTCGCGCTGACCTCGTGCCCAAGGATCATCGGCTCCTTCAGACGCACGGTGCCGAAGCCGCCGTGATGATAGTAATGCAGGTCGCTGCCGCAGACGCCGCCGGTTGCAAGCCTCAGCTTGACTTCCCCTGCACCCGGTTCTTCCTCCGGATAGTCCTCGATCCGCACATCCTTGGCGGCGTGGGCGATGATGGCCTTCATGTCTTTCTCCTCAAAGAACGGGTGTCGGCAGCGCCTGGCCGGCGAAATGTGCGGCGAGATTGTCGCGCACGAGCTTACCCATGGCCTTGCGCGTCTCGACCGTGCCGGACGCATGGTGAGGCTGCAGCAGCACATTGTTTAGCGCCAGGAAGCGCGGATTGAGTTTCGGCTCGCCTTCGAAGACGTCGAGTGCTGCCGATCCGAGCTTGCCGGTCTCCAGCGCGTCAAGCAATGCCTCTTCGTCTATATTGGACGCGCGGGAGATGTTGATCAACATCCCTTCCGGGCCGAGCGCCTCGATCACCTTATGACCGACAATATGCCGCGTCGCTGCTGAAGCGGCGAGCGTGACGAACAGGAAATCCGATTGTGTCGCGAGCTCGACGGGATCGGCCACGAAGGTCATGTCGGAGGCGTAGGATTTCGCCTCGACGTCCGAATAGGCAATCTGCATGTCGAAGCCCTTCAGGCGTTTGGCGACTTCGAAGCCGATGCGGCCAAGACCGAGCACGCCGGCCCGCCGTCCCCAGACGCGGCGCTTGAGGGGGTAAAGTCCCTTTTGCGCCCAGCTGCCATCACGCACCCATGTCTCCGCGCCGATCATGCCGCGTGACAGGCAGAGCATCATCGCAATCCCGAGGTCGGCGACATCATTGGTCAGGACGTCGGGGGTGTTGGTGACGCGAATGCCGCGCTCGCGGCAGGCCTGCAGGTCGACGGCGTCGAAGCCGACGCCATAAACAGAAATGACTTCCAGTTTGGGGCACGCCTCGATCATGGCGCGGTTGGCACCGAGTTCGCCGCGCGTCGCAATGCCCCTGATCGATGGTCCGACCTCGGCGAGCAACTTGCCCTTGTCGGCAGCCTCGAAATAGCGATGAACCTGAAACGCTGCGTCGAGCGGCTCTTGATCCCATTGCGGGTAGGGGCCAATCTGCAGGATCGGTGGCTTGTTCATCTTACGGGTCCTCCCTTGACATCGAATGTTATCGATAACATAAACAGGGGAGGCGACCATTGTCGAGATAAAAAACGGAGGAAACGATGTCTCTTGGTCTTTTCGATCTGAAAGGGCGGCGCGCCCTGGTGACGGGTTCTTCCCAGGGTATCGGGCTTGCGCTCGCCAAGGGCCTGGCGGCTGCCGGCGCCGAGCTGGTGCTCAACGGCCGCGACAAGGAAAAGCTTGCCAAGGCGGCCGAAGGCTTTGTGGGCAAGGTGCATGTGTTGCCATTCGATGCCACCGATCACGAGGCGGCGCGTCAGGCCGTCGATGCGTTCGAGGCCGAGATGGGGGCAATCCACATTCTCGTCAACAATGCCGGCATGCAGTTTCGCTCGCCGCTGGAGGATTTTCCCGCCGATGCCTTCGAGCGGCTTCTGCGGACGAACATCTCGAGCGTCTTCAATGTCGGCCAGGCGGTTGCCCGTCATATGATCAAGCGCGGCGCCGGCAAGATCATCAACATCGCAAGCGTGCAGACGGCATTGGCACGGCCCTCGATCGCGCCATACACGGCAACCAAGGGCGCCGTCGGCAATCTGACGAAGGGCATGGCGACGGATTGGGCCAAGCATGGGCTGCAATGCAACGCCATCGCGCCCGGTTATTTCGATACGCCGCTGAACGCAGCCCTCGTTGCGGATGCCGATTTCTCGGCATGGCTCGAAAAGCGTACGCCGGCCGGCCGCTGGGGCCGCGTCGAAGAATTGGTCGGCGCCTGCATTTTCCTTGCTTCCGATGCCTCCTCCTTCGTCAACGGTCATGTGCTCTATGTCGACGGCGGTATCACAGCTTCGCTTTGATGGCGCTGCGCTGCGCCGCTTCGTCATTATGGGCGTCAGCGGCTGCGGCAAGTCGTCGGTCGGCTCGGCGCTCGCAGCGCGCTTAGCCGGCATCTATGTCGATGGGGATGATCTTCATCCCGCGGCCAACGTCGCCAAGATGAGCGCCGGTATTCCTCTGACGGATGCCGATCGATGGCCCTGGCTTGACAAGATCGGTCAATGCCTGGCTTTGGCGGATGATACGGCATTGATCGGATGTTCGGCGCTGAAGCGCATCTATCGTGACCGGATCCGCGAGGTTGTCGGTGCACCGGTTTCGTTCATCCATCTCGCCGGCTCAAGGGAAACGATCCTGAAGCGCCTGCAGGCAAGGCGCGATCACTTCATGCCGCCGGCCTTGCTCGATAGTCAATTTGCCGCGCTCGAGCCGCCGGGCACCGACGAGCAGGCGATCGCCGTCGATATCGATCAGCCGCTGGATCAAGTCGTTGCGGCCATCTTAATTGCATTGGAGGAGACGCAATCATGAGCAGCAAGGTGGCGCTGATCGGCGCCGGTGCAATGGGCGGCGCGATCGGCGCCCGCCTGGCGGAAACCGGCAATCAGCTGACGGTTTTCGATCTCGACAAGGATAAGGTTGCGGCTCTGACCACAAAAGGTGCCACGGCTGCCGCGAGTGCGGCGACAGCTGCTGCCGTTTCCGATTTTGTCATCCTCAGCCTCAATTCGCCGAAGATCGTCCATGCCGCGATATTCGGGCCTGAAGGCGTTGCCGCGGGTGCAAGAGCGGGCACGCTGATCATCGACATGTCGTCGATCGACCCCGATGCAACCAAGGCTCTAGCCGCAGAAGCTGCGGAAAAGGGATTGCGCTGGGTGGATAGCCCGCTGTCCGGTGGAGCGCCGAAGGCCCTGATCGGGCAATTGACGCTGATGGCCGGCGGCAGCGAGCAGGATGTCGCGGACGCGCATCAAGTCCTGCGCCATGTGGCCTCGAACTATACGCATATGGGGCCTGTCGGCGCCGGTCAGACCACGAAGCTCATCAATCAGGTTCTTTGCGCCTTGAACTTCCTTGCGGTCGCGGAAGCGACGCAACTGGCGCTCGATGCCGGCGTCGATGCAGCGAAAATTCCGCAGGCGCTGAAAGGCGGCAGGGCCGATAGCGCCATCCTGCAGGAATACATGCCTCGCTACGTCGCCAAGGATTATCGCCGTACAGGTCGGATTGACAACATGGTCAAGGATCTGAACGGCGCTCAGGATCTGGCCCGCAGGACCAATACCGCCATGCCGCTGACGGCCGTCTGTGCCGAGATACACCGTATGCTGACGGCTTCCGGGCTTGGCGGCGAAGATCAGGCGGCACTGATGGAATTCTTCAAAGGGCCGAACAAGGAGATCGCCGGATGATTACCCGATACGCATTATTCGAAGGCAAGATCAGGGAAGGGGAGGCAGAGGCGTTTCGGACGGCCGTCATGGAAACCATCCTGCCGAAGTGGAAGCAGTTTCCAGGTGCCCTCGATGTGCGGGTTACCTTTGCCGAGGCGCGCGATGAAGGCGCTCCGGAGTTCCCGATGATTCTGGCTGTCAACTATCCGGACATGGCCGCCGTGGAGAAAGCCCTCGCAAGCCCGGTGCGCACCGAAGCACGTGCGGCGACGGAAGCGGTTCTCTCTCGCTTTTTCGAAGGACGCATCCATCATCATGTGACGCTTGCCCATGAATTCCAGCTATAGAACGCCATCGCAAGATGCTTTCCGGTTCGCAGCGCCGGTGGCGTCTTGCGCGCATGGCGGGATAGCTGAAAGCGCCTCTTGCCATTCTGCGAAGAGGCATATTACTCTGATGGTAACGATAACATAGGCCATTGATGAGTAACGATCGCAAAACGCCGACCATGGCAGACATAGCCCGCGTCATGGGAGTTTCTCCCATGACCGTGTCGCGTGCCTTCAAGGCCGATAGCCTGGTCAGTCCGGAGACGCGAGAGGCGATCCTGCGAACGGCGGAGGAGCTGGGCTATGTTTTCGACAGTACAGCGTCCAACCTGCGTTCGCAAAAGTCCGGCTTTGTCGCCGTCACCATTCCCTCCATCAACAATGCCAACTTCGCGGATACGGTCGGCGGCCTCTCGGACACCTTGTCCAAGCGGGACATGCAGATCCTGCTTGGCTACACGAACTACAATGTCGAGGAGGAGGAGCGGCTGATCGAGCAGCTGCTTCGCCGCAAGCCGCAAGCGATCGTCGTGACCGGCGGCACGCATACGGAGCGAGCGCGTAAACTTCTGCAGACCGTTGCGATCCCCGTGATCGAGACCTGGGATATCCCGACCGATCCGATCGGCCACTATGTCGGCTTTTCCAACAGGGCCGTGATGCGCGATATGGTCGATCATTTCGTCGCACTCGGCTGTCGCCGCATCGCCTTCATCGGTGGTGATGTCCAGCGGGATTCACGCGGCAGCGAACGCCGGCTTGGCTTCATCGCCGCCATGCAGGCGCATGGTCTCGATGCTTCCAGGCTGATTGCAGCCGGATCGCCGCCAATCTCGATGCGGGAAGGTGCCAATGCCATGGCGAAGCTGATCGAGCTCTATCCCGATACGGAAGCTGTCGTCTGCGTCTCGGATCTTGCGGCCTACGGTGCACTCACCGAATGTCGTCGGCTAGGAATTCCCGTGCCCGAACGCTTTTCCATCGGCGGTTTCGGTAATTATGAGATCGGCGAGGTCTGCGTGCCGACCTTGACGACGATCAACGCCTTTGCACGCGAAATCGGCGAGCGGACTGCGCAACTGATCCTGGATATTCTCGATGGCATGCAGCCGGTACCCGATGTCAAGATTATGCCGGAACTGATTGCGCGTGATAGCAGCCGGATACTTTGACGCATATTTCAGCGAGGTCGTGCTGCTCTGGTCTCTCCGTTTTGCGGATTGGATCGTGGCAAGACTGGTGCTATACGAGCTGCATGGACAAGCTTTGCAGCCACAACTTGCCGATTATTCGCACCATTCATTGAATGGTGGGTTTTGCGCATTCTTTGTTCAAACGATGCAACCCGCCCCGAGGCGGGTTTTTTGTTCCGTTTCTGGGGCCTTAACTGGAGACGGACATGTCAGATCATCAAGCAAAGACGGCGCGGCCGACGCTTCATATGCTCTGCGGAAAAATAGCAGCGGGAAAATCGACCTTGACGGCCGAACTTGGCCAAATGCCATCTACCATCATCCTCAGCGAGGATTGGTGGATGAGCCGCCTTTTCGGCACAGAACTGAACGATGTCGCAGACTATATCCGTTATTCCCGGCGGCTGCGCGATGCTATCGGTCCCGTCGTTTCGGATCTGCTGCGGATCGGCGTATCGGTCGTCCTGGATTTTCCTGCGAATACACCGGCTCTCCGGTCCTGGATGCGAACACTTTTTGAAATGGCAGGCGCTGATCACAGGCTGTATTTCCTCGATGTGCCGGATGAGCTTTGCAAGGCGCGCCTGCGTGCGCGTAATGCTGCTGGGACGCACGATTTTGCAGCTTCCGATGCACAATTCGATGAAATCACCAGGTATTTTGTGCCCCCTTCAGACGCGGAAGGATTCAACGCAATCCGACTAGCTGCGCCTTCAGTGAATGGGTTGCCGGACAGGTCTCTGTAGATTGTGGGCGCGATAACGGCACTTCTATGAGAGAACTGCCGCAAAACCCGGTTTCTGTGCCGGGTTTTGCTGCCGATGCCAGTAGGTAAAGCTAGGAGCCCTTCGAGAGGCTGGCCTCATTCAGGCGATGATCATTTTCCCCAGATCTTCTTATACTCGTCCTTGTAACCGTTGTCCGGATCGAAGGTGTTCTTCGGGCCGCCATCGGACTGGATATTATCTGCCGTCACGACGTGCAGCGGCGAGAGATAGCCGGACCATTTTTCACCAGCAAAGGCGCGATTGAGTTCATCGACCAATTGCCAGCCCTGGAGATTAAGGGGTTCGGCAACGGTGACCTTCTGATATTGGCCAGCGCGGATGCGCTCATAGGCCGATTGCGAGCCATCGCCGGCAGCGACGTTGATCGGTGCATCGGTGCCGCTCTTGCCAGCGGAGGCAAGCGATGGCCCCATGAAGTCGAAATAAAGGTCGTTGATGGCAAGCGAATGGGTCCAGCTGTCACCGTATTTTTGAAGGAGGGATGTCGTGAGCTGTGGCATGCGCTGCGACGTCTCTGCGATCGGAGTATCGACATATTCCAGCACTTTGCCGCCCAGCCGTTCGATCTCCTGCTTCATCTTGTCCGCCTTGGCGATGGCGATCGCATAGGTGGAGTCGGTGAAGATGATGACCCCGGGCTTGCCCTTGGCATCGACGAAGGCCCAGTCGGCGGCCGCCTTCGAGACTTCCATGGCGTCGGTGCTGACATTGGCGAAGAGACCGTTCTTGTCGTCCGGGCCGATGGTCGGGCCGGCATGCCAGGCGACCAGCGGGATCTTGGCGGCCTTTGCCTGTTCCAGTGCCGGAGCCTGTTCGACGGCATCGAAGCCATCGATGATGATACCGGCAGGCTGCAGCGCTATCGCCTGACCGAAGGCGGCCGTGCGGCCGCCGATGGAGCCCGCGCCATCGAGAACCTTCACTTGCCAGCCGATCGCCTTTGCTGCTTCCTCGACGCCATTGCTGACGCCGAGAATGCCGCCATTCTTCAGGTCGCCCGCCAAAACGACGATGGTCTTGCCGGCCTGAGCTTTCGGACCCGTGGTCGGGCCGTCCCATTTGGTGACCGGGGTCGCGTATTTGTCGACGACGGCCTTCGCATCCGCCAACGGATCGGCATCGGCCTGGCCGGCGCATAGCACCAGCACCGCTGTCGTGGCCTGCAGGAATTGTCTACGGTTCATGTCTTCTCCTCCCTTTGGACATTCGAACTTCAGATGATCTTCATTTTTCCGCCGGCTTGGCGGAAAGTTGCGGTGCCTGGGCCGGCGCCATGCGCCCTGCATGGCTGCGGCGGCGCTGCGCGTAGCCGGCAATGCCGATGGCAACGAGCAGGGTGACGCCGTTGAACAGAGGCTCGACATAGAAGGAGCCGCCGAACTGCTGGATGCCGGCAATGCCGACCGCCAGGATGATGACGCCGATCATCGTGCCCCAGACGTTGACGCGACCCGGCTTGATGGTGGTTGAGCCGAGGAATGCGCCGACCAATGCAGGCAGCAGATATTCAAGCCCGACGCTTGCCTGACCGATGCGCAGCTTCGACGCCAGGAGGACGCCGGCGATGGCGGCAAGGGTACCCGAGGTGACGAAGGCGCCGATGACGAAGCGGCGGACGGGAATGCCATTGAGGGCGGCAGCCTTTGGATTGGCGCCGATCGCATAGATGTAACGGCCGATCGGCAGATATTCGAGAACGATCCACATGACGAAGGCAAGGGCGAGAACATAGATGCCCGTGATCGGCAGGCCGAAGACCATGGTGCCGTTCAGCGCATAAAACCCTTGCGGCAACATGCCCACAACCTGCCGGCCGCCCGTATGCCAGAGCGCGATGGCGTAGAGGACCGTGCCGGTGCCGAGTGTTGCGATGAAGCTGTCGATCTTGGCGATTTCCACCAGCAGGCCGTTCAGGAAGCCGGTCAATGCGCCAAGCGCTATGACGATGAGGACGGCAACCGGCCAGGGCAGCCCGAACATCGTCTGCAGGCTGATCGCCAGCACATGCCAGAGCACGATGCCATAGCCGATCGTCAAGTCGATGCGCCCTGCTGCCATCGGGATCATCGCCGCAAGCGACAGGATGGCGATGATCGTCTTGTCCGAAATGATCGAACGCAGGTTGAGCATCGTCGGGAATGTCTGCGGCAGCAGAATGGAAAAAAGCAGGATCAGGAAGACCGTCAGGATGACGAGGCCATAGACGGGCAACAGGCGCTGGATCTTCTGGCCGAAGCTCATGGCCGAAAGCTCGGCGCGGGTCGGCTCGAGCGCGTTGGATTCGATCGATTGCATGGTGTTCTCCTCCGGTTCAGGCCGCTTCTGATGCAGATGCGGCGGCGATGACCGCCGGCGTTGTAAGGTCGGCGCCGCTGAGTTCGCGCACGATCCTCCCGCGCGAAAACACCAGGGCACGATGGCAGATATGGGCGATTTCCTCGAAATCCGTGGAGACGACGATAACGGCGAGGCCCGCCTCGACCGCCTCGGCGATCAACCGATAGATGTCAGCCTTGGCGCCAACATCGACGCCGGCAGTCGGATCCTCGGCGATCAGCAATTTGCGGCCTGTCGCCAGCCATCGTCCCACAACCACCTTCTGCTGATTGCCGCCGGATAGGGCTTCGATGGCAAGGCTCTGATCGTTGGGTCGGAGACCGACGCGGCTGCCGAGGGAATAGGCGGCTTCGGCTTCGCGGCGCGGGGACAGAAATGAAAACAGGCTTCGGCCGGAGGCGCCCGGATTGAGGAACGTATTTTCGCGCAGGCTGAGCGACATGGCGACAGACTCTTCGGTCCGATCCCTGGCGATCAGCCCGATACCCGAAGCCATCGCAGCGACGGTGCTGGAAAGGTCTGGTACCGTCCCATTCAATCGCACCGCACCTTGCGATGGCTCGCAACCGAACAGCGCGCGTCCGATCAATTCTTGACCCGCGCCGCGCAAACCGACCAGACCGAGCAGTTCGCCCTGGCGGATATCAAAGGATACAGGTCCTGCGCCGCGGCAGGAAAGCTCTTTCACGGAAACGATCGCAGGGCCTGCGCTTCTTTCCGCTTTGACGAACAGTTGGTCAGCCTTACGCCCGACGATCATGCGGATAAGTTCATCCGGCGTCGTCTCGGAAACAGGCTTCTGGCCTACCAGCTGGCCGTCACGCAGCACAGCGACGCGGTCGGCGATACGGAAGATCTCATCGAGGCGATGCGAGACGTAGATCATGGCCACGCCGCGCTCTTTCAGCGGGCGGATGGCGGCAAAGAGCTTCTCGACTTCATCGGCGGGCAGGCTGGCGGTGGGTTCGTCAAGCACCAGCACATCGGCTTCGACAGCGAGTGCGCGGGCGATTGCCACAAGTGATTTTTCCGTGCGGGTCAGCTCCTGCACGCGGGTCGACGGATCGAAATCGCAGCCGACGAGTTTCAGTGCTTCCGCGGTGCGCCGTTCGGTCGCCCGCCAGTCGATCAGTTTGCCGCGCAGGGAATAGCCCTGCGCAAGGCCGACATTCTCGCCCACGGTCATCCATTCGATCAGTCCAAGATCCTGATGGATGAAGGCGACCGGCTGGCGCTGGTTAGGTTGTGGCGGGCGATGGTGATAGGGCTTGCCGCGAAACAGGATCTGCCCACCATCCGGCTTGTAGATGCCAGCCAATGTCTTGATGAGCGTCGATTTGCCCGCGCCATTCTCTCCGAGAAGCGCGAGAATTTCGCCCCGCTGCAGGTCGAGAGATACATTCGACAGTGCGCGCGTTCCGCCAAATTCCTTGGTGATGTCGGAAAATTCGAGCAGCTTTCCGTCGTTCATCCTGCTCCTCCCAAAGCTTCGATAGGAAGAGGCTATGTTATCGATAACATTCCGTCAAGAGGCTGAACGGCGGCCGAGGAATACTCAGGCGCCGGGCGTCAGCGCGTGAGGAAGTTGACGTATTAACCGAGATATTGGTTTAGGCATAAAATATATTCCTGAAGGTCAGATCATATTATGAAATAATATAAGTATAATCAAAATGTATACAGTGATGATATGCTGATATATCCACATGGTTGCAATTGTAATATTTATTGTTTGGCGAATTGATTTTGTTTATCATCCAAGGTTATTTCATACGGGGATGTGGGCGAGGATTTACTTTCAGGGAAATAATTGAAGTCTGAAAGATGATCCGCTGATGCAGCACATGAGGGGATTATTTGACCTACGCGACGCGCTCGGTGTTCAAAGTCGACAAGGCCGATGCCGAGGAGATGACGGCGCATTATGCGAGAACCCTGTTTCCTGCCATTGTCGAGCCACTCAATGGGCGCGGCACGATTTCGGTGGCGGATCGTCATTACACGATCGGTTCCTGCAGCGTCTGGCGCGGCAAATGTCATTCCGGCATGAGCGTGAAGCTGTCCGGCGGTCCCGATGCTTACGGCCTTTATCTGCCGACCGCTGGCAAGATGCTGATCGACACGGAGGGGCGGCAGCTGGAGTCGCTGCCGGGCAGGGGTCTGCTGGCCGATATGTCATCTTTCGAACATCTGACATTGTTCGAACAGCGCGGCCATATGGGTATCGCTTTCGAAAAGCCGGCTATGGTCCGGCAGCTCAGCGAGCTGCTGGGCGCACCGGTTCGAGATGATTTGAAATTTACCGGTCCGGTCGACCTGACGTCCGGGCGAGGGATGCAGATCGCAGCGCTTGCAAATATCATCTGGCAGGATCTCACGGCAGGCGGCGCAGAACGATCCTCGGCTGCATTCAGCGAGAACCTCCTGCAGGCGATGATGATCGCTTTGCTTGAAACCGTCCCGCACAACTATTCGGCACAATTGCTGCGACCGGCATCACCGGCCATCCCGAGGCAGTTGAAGCGCGCAATGGAATATATGCACGCCAATACCGGTGCGGATATCAGAATGGCCGATATCGCGCGGGAAACCGGAACGAGCGTGCGGTCCTTGCAGGCGGCGTTTCAGCAGTTCAAGAACACAACGCCCCTTGGCTATCTGCGCAACATAAGGCTGCAGGGGGCGCGCAGAACTCTGATGGATTCGGGCCATTCGCGGCTGGTTGCCGACATCGCTCGCGATTGGGGATTTTCTCATATGGGCCGCTTCGCGGCACTTTACTATCAATCCTTCGGCGAGATGCCGTCCGAGACTGTCAGGCAGCCTCGGCGCGGGAATGAATAGCGCTGCGATCTGTTTGCGTGAGGAAGTAGCTTTGTCGGAGCCGGGTCTATTCGCCGACCGCGCTTACGATACGGCAGAGGTTCTTGCTGACGCCGGGCGCCACTTGTCCGGCTTGCACGATGAACAGCGCATCGACGCGGCTGCCCTTGCCGTTCTTGCGAACGACGACCCGCAGGGTTTGTGGTCTGCCGGAGCCGCTGGTTTCCTGTTGCGCGGTCAGCGTGCCGAGCTTCTTTTCGACGTTCACGTCGACGAAGCCTTCTGCCAGGACGGCGCGGGATACTTTGTCAAAGGCGGCATTGGGATTGACGGATGGAAAGACCATCCAGGTCTTGTAGGTGATGCCGGTAACGAGCGGCACGCCGCTGCTCTCATAGTGATCCGAGCAGGCGTCGGCGAACGCCGGAGCGGCCGAAAGAACTCCAAGCGCCAATGCGCAAGCTATTCGTGCGAGCATGTTTATATTGCCTTCTTGCTGCCGCGAAAGACTACCCGGCCTTTCCGGTCGATAACCCTACTATCTTTGGGGGGAAATCATCCACTGGAAAGGACCCGTAAAAGTGGAAGATTTCGACGGAAAAATCATTCTTCGTGCCTTGTAGAAGTGGCACCGGTGGAATTAGGTCGACACGCTCGAATTGCAATGGGGCTTGCGTGTTTTCTTTCCGCATTCTCTATCGCTACGGTTGCTCATGATTCGCATTGGCGCTGATATTTCGGTGCAGGATCGCCTTCCGACCGTTGTTGTAGGAGACGCGTTTTGGCGCTCGGGACCGCAATCGGTTGCCATTTGGACACAATGGTAAACAACCGAACTGTCACAATTCATTATTTATTAGCCCCGCATATTGCCTCCCGCCTTGTGGTTGATATTTCTCCCTAGCTTCTAACATCCGAAGGAGATTCCGGAATGCGGAAATGGGCGGCGATTTTACCCTTGGTTGTCCTCAGCGCCTGTGCAGGGCCGTCTGATGGGCCAAGCGCCCTCAATATTCGCAATGCAAGGATGCCCGATACGCAGCGGAAGATTCCGGTCGTGCCGCTCTCTGAAGCTCCGATGGGCGCACAGGTTGTTGCGCCGTCCTATTCGCCCACTGATCAGGGGCTTACGAGCCTGCGCTCTGGCGGCTATTCTGATGCCCGTCTGCGTCCGGGCGACGTATTCGACGTAACGGTGCTGGATACCGGCGAGGACGGATTGCTGTCCGCCACGCAGAGCAAATCGCTCAATCTCGGCCGCTTCACCGTCGATTCCCGCGGTTTCGTCACCATGCCCTATGTCGGCAAACAGCGCGTCGTCGATTCGACCCCGGAAGGGCTGCAGTCGAAGATCGTCACTGCCCTTAAAGGCTCCTCGGTCAACCCTCAGGCTGTCGTGACGGTCGTCGACAAACCGTCCAGCGCCGTAACGGTCGATGGCAAGGTTCGTTCTGCCGGCCGCTTCCCGCTGACGGCGCGCGGAGAGCGCGTGCTTGACGTACTCGCCCTTGCCGGCGGCGCTTCCTCGGCACCGGCCAACACGACCGTGACGCTGACGCGCGGCTCACAAAGGGCGAGCGCGCCGCTGGACCGCATCCTTCAGGATAACAAGCAGAACGTGCGCCTCCTGCCGGGCGATCAGCTGTTCGTCAATGGCACCTCGCAGACCTTTACGGCACTTGGCGCCTTCAAGAGCGTCGGCGAGTTCCCGCTGGAACCCGGCCAGACCACCTTGGCGCAGGCGCTTGCCCGCGCCGGCGGCATGCTCGATGATCGCGCGGACTCCCGCAACTTCTACCTTTTCCGCAACCAGAAGATCTATTCGCAGGTTGCGTCGAGCCTCGCCAAGAGTGCCAGTGCGCCGACTGTCGTTTCGGTCAAGCCGGTCATCTACAGCGTCAACCTCAAGCAAGTCTCGAATTTCGTGCTGATGCAGCAGTTCAAGATGCAGGATGGCGACACGATTTTCGCCAGCAACGCAGACACCGTCGATTTTGCCAAGCTGTTGACCGTCTATCAGAAGAGTGTGCCGACGGCTGCTGCCCCGCTGCCGGGCAGTTCATCGTCGAACTGACAGGGTTCGAACTAGACTGTCTCTATCAAGGCAAGGGCCGCCATCGCGTTCGGCGGCCTCCGGGAAGGAGCGGGGTCCGCCAGATGCCGGGCGGTCGCCTTTATTGCCGCGATCGATTCCCCGTTCTCGCGGCAATGTTCCAGAAGCAGGTTCATGACCCGTCCGGCCGAAAAGAGGTCGGCACTGAACTGCATGGCGGCACCGCCAGAAACTTCTGGCGCGGTGAATCCCGGCGTCACCGCCTTGGCGATATCGAGATCGCGGTATCGAGTTCCACATTCTGCCGCCGTGCCGAAATCGGCGATTTTCAGCTGATTGAGATTGCCATCTCGAAGCAGAAGATTAGCCGGGGAAATATCTCCGTGGACATAACCGGCATGATGGATCGCGCTCAGTCCGGCAAGCATGGATTTCGCCGTCGCTCTGACATCCTCCGCCGACAGAGAACCTTTCGTCAATCGTTGCGACAAGGACGGCCCGATCCATTCCATGATGAGCGCCGGGCGCCCATCGGGCAGGCGGATGGCGCACTGAGCGGAAGCAAGGCCGCTGCAGCGAAGCGTCATGCCAATGCTTCCCTCACGCAGCAGCAGGGCTTTGGCGGTCGCCTCGCTTGAGCGATCCGCCGGGATGGTTTTCATGGCATGGAGCGTACCGAGATCGCGGTGGCGCAATCGGCTGATTTCCGTCCGTTCGTTGCGGTGCGTAACCGCCTCGACGAGAAAGGTATTGGCGATGAAAGCCGGCTCGCCATCGGGCAAGGAAGGCAGGCGCCGGTCCAATGCATCGCGCAATCGATCGATCAGCAGATCGCGCATCCCTTTCGGCCGTTCGGCTTCGCCGTCATGGGTTAGAAGATGCTGCAGCTCGGCAAAGCTGGCCGCAATCCTTTTCATGCCCTCGTCGTTTGTATCGCCGCTCATGTCGCGCCGATGACGATCGCGCTGACATTCTCGCGGCAATTGGCGATGAGCGCTTCCTGGATCAGCGCCTCGGCCGCTTGTTCAAGCGGCGTCTCGATCAGGATCTCGGCGATGACGCGATCGGTAAGCGTGCGGGAAAGCGGACCGCTTGCAAGCAGGAGCCGGTCGCCGCGTTGAAGCTGGTCGCCAACGGTTTCCGAGACGAATTGATCCTGCAGCCCCAGAGCTCGGCCAAGTGTTCGCCGCAACCCGATGTCGATATGGTCGTGGGTCAACAGCCGCATCATCCCATCGCGCAACAGATAGCAGCGTGCATCTCCCGCCCATACCGCGGCGAACTCGCCATCCAGCAATGCGGCGGTCACGACGCTGGCGACAGGAGGCTCGCGTTCGGCGGTGGCACCCTTGGCGCGCAGGATCGCATGGGCATGGCTGAGCTTGCTTTTGATGTCCTGTACCAGCAGCTGCAGTGCCTCACGCCGCGGAATGCCGGCGAGGATTCCTGTTGTGATCCGCGCCGCTTCAATGGCGCCGATGCCATCGCCGACGCCATCCGCAATAGCGTAGATATGCGGTGCTGCACTCAGAAGGAGCGCGTCGGCATTCAGTGAGAGGCGTGTGCCGGCATGGCTGGAATGGCTGTGCGCTATTGCGAAATCTGACCATGCCGCTTTCGTCGTTTGCGGCGCTTCGATCGGATTGGCGGCGACCGGGTGCACCGCCGGTTCGGCAGTCTCGGCTACCTTGTGAGTGTCTGCCGTGATGAGCTTGACAAAATCCTGCGCCGTGGGGGCGGTCACGGTGCGAAACCCCTTGCCGTGGCGGGTGCCGGGACTGATGCGCCACCAGAGAGATGCGGGCGCCGGGGCATTGCCTATGGTCGCGAGCTGCGTCGTGGCCGATCGCTTATCGATGAATGGCGGGCGAAGCCGCTTGATGCCCTCGACGAAACGTTGCATCTCGAAGTCGGCCTTGTCGGAGGTCTCCGCCAGGGCTTCGGCAGCGGTAAACCAGCTATCATCTTCGCACAGATCACGCAGCTGTCCGGAGAAGCGCTGCAATTGAGCGGCTATAATCAGAGGGAAACTTCGGCCGACGCGGTCACGGCTCGGCAGAAGAACGCCTGCAACAGCAGACGGCGCCCACACGCCCTTGCTGACGACGAAGCGCCAGGCAGCCGTTGCATGAAACAGCCGGCGCCAATCCGATCCCAATGCTGCTTCGAGTGCGATCAGGCCATTGTGAACCCATTGATCGAGTTCGCTCTGGAGACGCGAGCCGAGCGCTGAGGAAACGAAATCTCCGTGCGTCGGCAACTTTCCGAAAAAGCCGATCGCGTCGGCTTGCATCGGCGATTGAGTGCGGGCGAGCGGTTCGTTCATGGCGGACCGTCAGAATTGCGCCGGGCAGCTGAAATCGGACAATGCCTGCAGCCGGAAGGGGTTGAGTACCGAACCGAACTGCACGTCGAATTCCGCCGTCTGGCCCTTGTCTTCAAATCGAGCCCGGAAAAGATCGGGAGCCTGGACCGTCACCTTGGCGGCATCGAACAGGCGGAAGGGCGACCAGTCGCCGGTCTGTGTGATGGCCGGTTGCAGATCGCCGGGGAAAAATCTGACATTGGACTGGTTAACGGCGCCAGCCGGCGGCCAGGCGATGGATTTCGGCACAACTTGCCCATGATAATAAACGACGTGCTCGCCGACGATATCAACCATCACCGAATTGGCACTGTCCGAAAGCGAAACGGGCTTGATATTGATCGATATCGAGGGTTTCTCACTGCCGGCGGGGAAGAAGGCATGTTCGATCTTGCTGGCATTTTCGAACTGCGCGATCGCCTGACTGGGTATGCTGTCGCCGCCGAAGGTGCCACGCCAGCCCCAAGGCTGAGCGCTCGTGTCGACAAATGCGTCCAGCCGATTTTTGAAGAAAGACTGGAACACGCCTTGCGGTCCGAACAATCGGACGAAATCCGCCATGGCGATATCCTGGCCGGATTTGCGGTCGAAGGGATAGCGACCGGTGACGATGCGGGCGCAGAGATCGGCACCCTCCGCAGCCCAGAGGTCATTGATGCGGGCGCGGGCAGTCTTGACCGCCAGCGACCCGATATCGGCGGCAACCGCCACCATCCATGCATCGGCGGGCGCCGGCAGCCCGCGGGCCTGCTGCAGCAAGTCCTGATTGGCATTGGCGAGCTGGCCGCCGGCGTCGAAGACGCGTGCCACTTCTGCCGTCGAATTCGCAGCGCGTGACAACTGGCCATAGATGTTCTGCAGGATCGGCTGGAGGCTCTGGATCTGGGAGCGCGGCTTATCGCTGCCATTGGCCTTGCCGTCTTGGGACGCCGGTTGCGCATTGGCGGCATTCGCCTCGAGCGCGGCCCGCAACGGACCGTAAGGATCGGGCGCGCTGATCGCGCCTGTGGTGGCGGCCGTCAACGCTGCATCCGGAACATCGTCAAGCGAGGCAATTGCGGCACCTGCCGCAGGGCGCAGATCGGTGGCGGCCGCTATGGATTTCAGCGCCATCTCCACAGGGCTTGGATTGGCCGCCAGGATGCGCGCCGTCTCGGTCGCATCAGCAAGGTTGCTCGACGGGCGTACCTGAAGGTCGGCCAGCAACGAAGACCATTGCTGCTGGAATGCGTCGAAATAAAGCTGCAGCGTCGCCTGGGAAATCGCGTCCGCGGTCATTCCCGAAGGAGCCGCACCGCTGTCGCCGCGGACCCATTGCTCCTTGAGCGCTTCCGAGGCTGCGGTCGCGACCATCGGTAGCACCACGTCTCGATAGCCTTTGCCCGTGAAAATTCCCGGAATGCCCTCACGCAGCGTTGCCTTGGATTTACGCTGGAAAATCTGGGCTCCGAGCGGCCCCAATGCGTCGGCGGGAAGCCAGGCATCAAGCTGGCGGGCCTGCCGGGAATGGATGAGGATGTCATAGGCTCGGGCTGCAAGACTTTGCGAGTGAATCGTCTCCCGCGCCTTGGCAATCAGGGCATTATCCAGCTCGATCTGCGGCAGATTGCCCGCAGCCATCGCTTCGACATGTCCCAGGAGTGCCTTGCGTGCAGCGGATCGTCCTTCCTCACGATAAAGCGCGGCAAACATGTCTTCCGATTGCTGAGAGACGAAATCCTTATCGATCGGTCCCATTCCACCGAGCATGCCGTACAGTTTCAAGGCATCGAAAGTCTTCTGGACATCCGATGTCTGCTTGAGCTCATTTTGAAGTGCCGCGAGCATGCGAGGCAGAAGAAGCGCGTTCAAAGCGCGCTGATAGGCTCCGCGCTGGCGGCTGGCGATCTTATCCCCCTGGTCGAGGCCGAAGCTCGTCGGCCAGACACGTGCCTCGTCGAAACCGCTGGTGACCGCGCGCAGATTGTCGAGCGCCGGCAGGATCCGCAGGAAATCCGCGTCGGTCACGTCGCGAACCTGAATGCCGCTTGCGAGCTTCTCGTAATTGTCGATACGCCGTTCGGCTGCGGCGATCGCGCGCGAGTTCTGAAAATAGGTTGCCGTCCAGCCGGTGAAGACGATCGCCAGCGCGATAGCGGCTGCGCCATAGGCAATCCGCCTGATCATGGCTTGCCTGCCGGACAGGCGCCTGTCACGGGCAACCAGCGAGGCTTCGCCGAAGATCACTTCCTTGAACAGGCGCGATAGGAAATAGCTGCGGCGCGTGCGCGGAGTATCCGTCTCCCGGCTCTGTGTGCCCGAAGCGAAATAGACGCCGCGAACGAGGGGGGATTCGATGAGGTTGGAAGAGGCACAAAGCTCGGTCAACAGCTCCAGCAGACGCTCTCCCAGGGAGGCAAGCTCCGCCGGGAAACGGAAGATGCGGCCGCGAACCTCGATATTCGGCTCCTGCTGCAGGCGTTCGATCAGCATGGCATCGACCCGCTGCTGCAACAGCGCGAACTCTTCCATGAAACGTTCAGGCAGGTTCTCGCCCTTATAGCTTTCGTCGAGATTGAAGGTCGTGCCCCAGACCTGCTCGCGATCGGTTTTGGCAAGACCGTCGAAGAATTCGACAAAGCCGGTCAAAAGATCGGCCTTCGTCAGGACGACATAGACGGGTACGCGTGCATGCAGGAACTCGTCAAGCTCCGACAGGCGTTTGCGAATGGAGCGCACCTCTTCAAGCTGTACCTGGTGATCGCGGCTGAGAAGGTCGCCGATCGAGAGGGTGACGAGCGCGCCGTTGATCGGCTGCGAGCGGCGGTATTTGCGCAAGAGCCCGAGAAAACCTTCCCATCCGGCCTTGGACGCACCATTCAAATCGTCCTGTGTGGTGTAGCGGCCAGCGGTGTCGATCAGGATCGCCTCGTCGGCGAACCACCAATTGCAGTTGCGCGTACCGCCGGCACCCTGCACGGAGTTGCTGCCCATGGCATCGCCAAGCGGGAACTTTAGGCCTGAATTGGTCAGGGCCGTCGTCTTTCCCGATCCCGGCGCGCCGAAGATGACGTACCAGGGCAGTTCGTAGATATAGCCGAAACGCTTCTTGCTGATACGGCGCAGAAGCAGCAAGGCTTCCTTCAGGCGGCTATGGATTTCGCCCACTTCCGCCTGTTGGCTGGCGGCATCATCGGCAATGCCATCCATCAGCGCCTTGTCACGCTTGCGGGCGCGCAACGTCGTGATCAGCAGATAGATAAGCCATGCCGCGATGACCACGCCAATCGCGATCATCCGTGCGCCGGTACCTGCCAGCGGCTTGAAGCTGCCGTAGCCGGCCATGTAGCCGTAGAACCAGATAACGACGCAGATCGCCGCAACCCAGATCAGCGAGATGAAGCGCTGGCCGAGAAGACCGGCATAGGCCGAGACGTAGGAGCGAAGCGTATAAAACGCACCAAGCGGATTCATCGGGCTCCTCCCGTCATCGTTGCAGATGACGGCGGCGTATTGCCGGTCTGCGTTTGGGGCGTTGCCTGCGGATTGAGGGCCGCATCGCCAAGGCGCTGGGTCGGATCTGTCAGCACAAGGATCTCCGTCCGGCGGTTAGCCTCGCGTCCTTCCGCCGTGTCGTTGCTTGCGAGCGGATCGCTATCGGCGCGTCCTTCGGTAAGGATGGCCTCCTTACCGGCATAGGCGGCAAGGATATCGCCGACGGCGCGGGCGCGAGCCTCCGAAAGATGCCAGTTCGACGGGAACTGCGCGGTGCGGATCGGCACATTGTCGGTATAGCCGACGACGACGGCGCGGAATTTTTCCGACGCCAACGCTCCGCCGATGCGCTGGAGGAGATCGCGGAATTTGGTGCTGACTTCAGCGCTGCCGGTATCGAACAGGCCGGAATTGTTGATGCGCACCAGTAGCCTGCCATTGGAATTCGACAGAGTAACCAGCTTGCGGTCGACTTCCGGCTGGAGGAAAGCGAGCAGATTGTCGAGCGGCGTCGGTTGCGGCTTGACCGCTGGCGGTGTCTCCGGCTGCTTCCTCACAGGCGGCGGCGTCTGTACGGCGACTTCCTTCGGCTTCGGCGCGTCGATCAGAACGCTTGGCGTATCGCGCGGCGGCAGGTTGGCCAGGCGCTCGAAGGTTGCGTCGGAAGCGTTGTTGAGCGACAGCGTGAAGAACATGTAGCCGAGCGCAAACAGAAGCGCGAGCACGGAAAGGATCGTCCAAAGCGCAACAGCCGTGCGCAGCGGCTTATGGCGGGCCGAAACACCGCGCCAATGCGGCGAAAGCTCGCGCTCGAAGACGCCATACTGACCGAGCAAGGTCTTGTAGAGGCTGTCACGGATGCGCCCGAGTTCCAGCGATCCGCGCGGCGAAACGCGCGTGCGGCCTTCGAAGGCGAGCGACAGGCAGAGATAGATGAGAAGCAGCAGGTCCTTGTTGGTGCCTGGGCTTTGCTGGAAATGGTCCAGGAGATCGAAGACGCGATCGCCGCCGGTGACGTCCATGTGGAAGGTCGATACCAGGCCAGATCGCGCCCAGCCGGCGCGCACGCCCCACGGCTTGCTCAAAACCACATCGTCGATGGTCGCACAGATGACATAGTGCGCCGCGCGTGCCCGTTCCTGGCTAATGCGCGCGCTGGCAAGATCGCGCTCGTAGCGTCCGACCGCGTCGATCGTCACGCGCCTGAGTTCGGCAATGTCGGGCTGTTTTTCGGTGTTGCGCAGGCTGTGCGCAAGATTGAGCAATGGTGCGGCCGAGCGCACGATGGTCGGAATGTCATCACCGCCGAAGCGAAAGCCGCGGATCAAGGCATCGACGGACCAGCCACCGGCTGCATTGCCCGATTTGTCGTTCGGCTGCTTATCCAGCTCCTCATCGAGAATATCGGCCATCTTGCGGGCGGCTTCGTTCTTGCGCGCGCCGTCCTCGGTCAGCTCGATGATCGTCGGCAGCTCGTGCCAGGGTGTTGAGCGCGGTGTGTTCATTCTCTGAGAGCCCACAGTTCCATCTCCAGGCCAGGGAAGTCGCCCGCAAGATGCAGCGCGATCGCACCGGAGGTATCAAGCTGTTTCCAAAGCGGATTTTTTGTATCGAGTTCGAAGTAGATCGTGCCGGACCGGTAGGGCAGCTGCCGCGGCAATACGGGAAGCGGCCTGACGGGAATGCCGGGCAGCGCGACATTGACGAGCTCGGCAATGCGCTCCACAGGCCCGATCTTGATCTGCGCGGGCAGCTTGCGCCTGACATCCTCGGCCGACATCTCGGCGCGGACCGCAAGCACGAAGCCGGCATCCTTGAGCAACGAGCGGTCGTTGATGGTCCCGACACGCACGTCGTGACGGCGCTCGATGAGTTCGATTGCAACGGCTGCCTGCTCGAGCACTGCAGAAAGAGACGCGCGCAGATCATTGAAAACAGATGAAAATGTCGCTTTCAGATCATCATGGCGATAGGGCGGAAAGTCGCTGGCACGCTTGCGGTCGGTCGTGAAGGTGGCAAGCTCGCCGGCAAGCTGGATGCACTCTTCGTAGAAGGTCATCGGATGCATGCGCGAAGCATTCGCCGCGATATGGCGCAGCATGGGGTCGGCGCGATTGAGGATATGCAGCAGAAAATAATCGCCGACTTCCGCGGTGCCGCGCACCGTGGGATCGCCGATGCGTTCGGCGATCGCCTCAGCCCGGTGGCGGACGATGCCGAGCAATTCGGTGATAAGTTCGTTCAGCCGCGCTTCGGCCGCACAATTCAGCGAGGGCGCGATGTAGTCCGGATCGAGAATGACCGACCGGTCGGAGCGAACCTCGATGATACGGGCAAGGCCGATCAGATCGTAGCCGGCCAGTTCGTCGCCGGTCTTCAGGTAACGCAGGCTCAGGCGGCCGACATCGATCGGCGCCATGAAGTCGGTTTCCAAGTTCGCATCCGGCGCTTCATATTGCGAGGCGGTGATACGAACGCTGTTGCGCATGGCGCTGCCGTTCATGGCGACGTCGGCTCTGCCGGGCTGACGTGTCGGCAGTGCCAGATAGACGATGGCGTTCTTCGTTGAATCGTCGAGCTCCAGCGGCGGCGGCAGATCCGCATCGATCGGCGCTTCAAACGGCGTGCCGTCGGGCAGGATGCCGCGCAGATTCGACAGTGCGAATTGGCCGATCGCGAGCGCGCTGCGATCGATGCCGATCTCTGCAATACCCCAGGGGTAGGGTGCCAGCCCCCGCGCAGTCGTTCTGACCAGCCGCTCTGTCCAGCGGTCGGCCTGCTGAAAATGCTGCACGCGAAGGAACATGCCCTCGCTCCAAGCCACGCGATTTTCGTTCTTCATCGGGTGTTGCCCGTCCTCTCTGCCAAACTGGTGGTATCGTCGTCGTCGCGGCCGTCGGTGGAGGCGCTGAATGCCTCGGCCAGCAGATCGCGGACCGAAATGCTTTTGCCGCCCCTTTCGAACTGCGCGCGGTAGGCCTTCCAGTAGTCGCCGCTGCCGCGCCAAAGCGCCTTGCGTTGGGAAGCATCGACATGCGCCTCGACCATGCGGGGTTCGAACATCCGGTTGGCTTCGCGAACAAGGTTTTCAAGGCCGGCATTAAGCGTGGATTGCCTCGAAATCAGCGATCGAAGACGGTCGGCGAGTTGCTCCGCCCGTTCGCGGCTGAACAGCGAAGCGGATGAGTGAGTCCGGTTGTCTTCAATTCCGAAAACGGACGCTTCGTCGTCCAGTGTCTGCTCCAGCGTCGAAACGAGCGCTTCAAGCTGTCGCAGCGGATCGAATTGCAACGCAAAACTCGCATCGTCCGCGCCTTGATCCGCATCATCGGCGGCTCGCATATCATTGGCGGGAATGATCGTTTTGGCGTTCTCGGCCGCCTCCGATCCGGAACTGCGGGCAACGGCCACAGAAACATGTGTCGCCGCGCCATGTTCCAGCTGGCTGCCCAGCTCGAAATCCGAATTCCAATCGTCCGGCAGCACCGGCTTGATGCCGTTGACATCGGGTGGGCCGTTCCAGCCGATGTCAACGTTCCTGCTTGGCGACTTGCCCTTTTTTGACGATTGCGGCAGTGCTCCAATCCAGTCGTCGCCGTTGCGCTGGCCGAGCACGCCAGTCGCCGTGCCACCGCCGGGCGCGATGTCAGCCAAGATAGCCGAGATCGTCATGGTTTCATCGCTGAGACGCAGATCGTCCGCCGGATCGTCGATATCGCGGTCGGCCTCCCCGGTGATGACGACGTTGAAGGCGATGGTGCCGAATGCGATCTTGGATTTATCCGCAAGCCTTGCCGTCTCGCCTTCCAGAATGGTCACGCCGTCCACGCGGGTCCCGTTGGCGCTCTGGTCGCGCAGGAGGAAGCCGGCACGATCGCGTTCGATCATGCAATGAACCTTTGAGATCGACCGCTGCTGATCGGTAACCTGCCAGTCGCAGTCCGGCGACCGCCCAAGCGTGCGTTTGCCGCGTTCGAAGAACCATCCTTTGCTGGAACCTTCCCCAGATGTTTGCCGCAGTTCAAGCCGCATGAAGGTCTCCCCGGTCGGATTGTCCTTGCGCCTTACGTGGCTCGGCGATGATGGCATCGTCGCTGTCGCTGTCCGCCGCGGCAACGCGTGCCCAGCTGTTCCATCCAAGCCTCAGCGGATCACCGCTTCCGCCGAGCTGGCAGAAAGGGATATGCTCCTTCTTCAGAACCACTTGGATGTCGAAATCGAGCGACGGATCGACATAAAGCCGCGTCAGGGCAAAGAGCGCATCGATGTTGGCGCTGCCCGGGGAAAGAGATCGGTAATCCTCATAGCCGACCGGCCCGACAACGACACGGAAGCTGCCGCCGAAATCATGGATTGCGGCACCCGCCATTGAGTTGATGCCGAGCTGCACGCCTTGCGGCTGCCCCATGCGGCTGCGCTCGCTTTCAGGAATGGTAAGCCATCTGCCCTTGAACAATTCAATCGCGACCGGCAGGCCGCTGAACTCCTGCAGCATGGCCTGCAGGTTGACCGCATTGCGGGTTCGCGCCGCAAAGAAACCGGAAAATCTGAGGATCAGCTCGTCGTCGGGGCGAACCTTTTCCTTCAGCCGCGCCGTACCAAAGCCTGCCAGCGAGAACAGCGCCCTGATGAAGGCATTGCCGCTTCTGTCCGGGCTCCATCGCAGCCGCCGGGCAAGGCGATATTTCTCGCTTGCGTCGACGAAGAGCTCGGCGAGGCGGCTTGTGAAGAGATCGAAGAAGCTCGAGAGGCCATGAGCCCGATTGCGCTGTTCGCGGATCACCAGCTCGTTGTAGCTCGGTGGCATCGCGCCGAGCGGGCCGAGCAAGCCAGCCATGCTGGCCCTAACCGATCCCGTCGCGCCCTTCCTCTTGAAGTCGCTGACGGCAAGCGGAGCCGGCGAAACGCCGACGGGTGAGGACACCGTCAAATGATCGCCAGCTGCGTGCTGAGCAACGCGAAATGCCGTCGATGGTTCGAAGCGACCGGGGTCGCGTTCGAGCAGCGCCGCAAGTATTTCGCTATCATTTGGCCGGAACTGGTCCATCGCTTCCGATCACCTCTTCGTCACAACAAGGGCCGTTCGGCGGCGCGGGCCGGCCAGACGGCGATTGGTTTCGATTGCCCCTTCATCGAAATGGAAAGGCGGGTGAAGCTGTTGATCGAGGTGTAAAGCCCGAAGAACCGGTCGAGAACACTGCCGAAGAGATAGGCCGAGGGCCTGTCGATGGCAGCCGGATCGAATTCCAGCCGGATATCCGTGCCCGTCACCATCCCGCCGCTGCCAAGCCGCGTCATCGAGATTCTGGTTTCGACCCGGACGAGAGCGTCGGCAAGCAGCCTGGTTTCACGGCTATCCCGGAAGGCATAGAGCGCCAGAATATCCTTCAGTGCGGCACCATCATTGTCGAAAATGGAAAGATGGTTGAGCTGAAGGTGCGACATGAGCCGCCAGTTTCGTCCTTGCTGCTCATTCATTCGCACCGAAGGAGTGGGGGCCATGAGGGCTTCGACCGAGCCGACCGCCTCGCTGCCGGAGGCCAGCTGCAGATAGGGGTGACCGCCGCCAAAAGGAAGTTGCTCCGGCAGTTCGCGGTTGAGGCACAGCGCGTCGATGCTGGCGATCTTGTCGAGGGGACCGCTTGCCCGGCGAGCACGGTCTACGAAGGTGATTTCCATATCCGAGGTGTGGTCGTCGGCGTCGAAACGGCGTGCGCACTGCCAGAAAAGTGAGGAAGCTCCGCCCTTCAAGCTGCGGCCGAAGAAGGGTTGGCACTGTTCCTCGTCTCCGGTGCGCGCCGATACGACCACCTTCTCGATCGCATAAATCTCACGCGTCTTCTGCCGCCTGGCATCCGGCAGCACGCGATACTCCGTGCGCGTGCCGTCGAGCGCGATCGGTTCGCAGTTCTGGCGAAACAGGTTGACGATCGGCGTGGCATTCAAGACGAAATCACGGGCGGAAATGGCGCGCTCCAGCTTGGCGCTGGTTTCATCGAGATAGATGAAGATTTCCAGCGTATCACCACGCCAGGCCTTCAGGCCGACGATATCGATGAAGAGGAATTTCTGCGGCAAGGCAAAGAATTCCGTCAGCAAACGATAGCCGGTAAAGCTCGAGCTCGGATAGGGCAGGATCGCTTCGTCCGGCTCGAGGCCAACGGGGCGAAGTGCCTTGGCCGGCAGCATGACAGGGGTGCGGTCGTCGGCATGGTGAGCAAGCGCGATGCCGAGCGTGTGATTGACGAGAAGCTCGTGGATGGCGACAGCCTGCTGCCAGGACGAACCGATATGAAGCCGCAGCCTGTCCACGCCGATCTCGCTGAGAGGCTTGTTGGCATCTCGCGCCCGGATCGACAGACGCAGACAACCGGCCGCACCTGTATGAGGAGACGGCGGCGCACTGATCGGGTGACCGGTCAGCGAAGCCGAGACGATCTCAATCGGCGCGACCTGCGTATCCTGCGTCGTGCGGAAGCGGCAGCTCTCGCCGCCGATCGGCTCTGCGAAGATTTCGGTGTGACGCGGCACGGTCTGGACGGATGCCAATGTGTTGCTTGGCGTAAAGCGCACAATGCTCATCGAGGGCAGCGGTGCCAGATAATGCGGATAGAGCGTTTCCAGCAGTCCGTCCGTCAATTCCGGAAACTCGTCGTCGAGCTTCTGGCGCACGCGGGCGGCCGAATAGGCAAAGCTCTGGATGAGGCGCTCGACATGCGGATCGTCCGCAACCTCGCCGGTGACGCGCAGACGGCCGGCAATTTTCGGAAAAGCATCGGCAAAACGCGCGGCACGCCGACGGATGGCGGCCAGTTCGTCATTATACCGCTGCAGGAAGCCATCAGCCATTATTGGCCTCCACCAGGAAGCGCTGCGTCGAGGGGTCGATCGTCGATTCAAAGCTGATTGGCGGCATGCCCTCATGCACGCGGAAGGTCGCGTGGATGCGCAGCCTGAGCGCGCGTTCGCCGCTCCCGCGGCTCCTGAGAATGCTCACCTGCACGTCGGAAAGCCGTGTTTCGAATAGCGCAATGCGTCGCTCGATCAAACGAGCAAGACGGCTCTTGGCTTCATCGGTGACGAGGTTTGCCGAGACCATGCCATCGACGCCGAAGGATACCAGCGCATCGCCCAGTTCATCGTAAATCGAGGGTGGCGCGGTCGGGCGGCGGCGCGTATTGAGCAGAGCCTCGAGGTCACGGCGAATGCATTCGCGCAGTTCGCGCAGCTGCTCGGCCTGTGTCAGCGGCGGATCCTGCAGGCGATCGGGGTCCTCGTCGATCAGTCGATCGATGATCGACCTCGCGACAATCCTTTCCCTCGGCCTGTAGCGCTCCAGCGGATCAGCCATGGGCCGCACGCCTCGTCTCAGCAGATGTCGGAGCAACTTCCAGCGACTTCAGGTCGTGGAAGGAAACCAGATCGTCGCCGGCCAGGAAGCATTTCTGGCCGCGGCCGGTCGTAATGCCCGTCGCCTCGTCGACCCATTCGGTCTCGCGGCCAAGCAGCAGCTTGGCGCCGGTCGTGCCGTGATAGATCGCAGGCAGGAGTACGGGGGCGCTTGCGCCGTCCACGAGTTCGAGCTCGGCCCTGCGGAAGGCGAGATCGCGCGGACGGGCGATCGGCTCGACGCGAAGCGCGGCAATCCTGGAAAAGTCGATCCACAAATAGGAGCCGCCACTCATGATGACTTCGAGAGCATGCGGAATGCGATCGTCGAGATCGCGAAGGTCCGAAACGACCCTGCCATTCCAGCTCATCGGCCGTTCGCCCCTGATCTCGTCCAGAGACTGCAATGCCGCGGCCGTATCCGAGGAATGGTCGCGGTGGGCGATTGCGACCTTCAGGGCCGCTTGGTCGAGAGCAGTCGGTCCGTTCGGGAAGTCCGGTGCGGCCGCCTCGTCAAACCAGGCCGAACGCGCCGCCATCGCGCGAAGCTGATTGCGCAGCATGGCAAAGCCCATCATATCTTCCGGCGCGAATGTCGTTGCAAGATTGCATTGCGCGTCGGCTCGAGCGTAGTCGCCGGCAAGGATCAGGAGATCAATCAGGATATGCCTTCCGTCCTTGTCCGTCGGCGCCGCCTTGACATGTGCCTTCGCCTGCTCGATCGCATCATCGAGCGCGTTTTCGCTGAGAGCTTCGGCGATCTTGGCGGAGAGCGTCATGCAGACATCCTTTGCGGTGGGTTGGCGGAGCCGGAGAACGCGTAAGTCGCATTCGCCGTCTCAGCGATGAGGTGAAAACTTGTCGAGACGTCGTCGAGCTGAAAATGCGGCTGCAGGCGCACGGTGCAGGCGAACATGCCGGGCTTGCCGGGAATCTCATCGACGCTGATGCCGGCCGAACGCAGCGGGAAACGCGTACGCAGCGATAGGTCGGCGTCGTCATTGCCAAGCGTGTAAGTCGACAGCCAATCATTCAATTTGCGTTCGATCGATGTTCTATCGGCCAATTTGCCGATGTCATCGCGCATGATGACTTTGAGGTAGTGCGAGAAGCGCGAGGCGCAGAGCACGTACTGCAGCATCGCCGCAATGCGGGCATTCTGCCGGGCATGCTCGCTCGAATAATGCGGCGGCGCATGCAGCGACTGATTGGAATTGAAGATTGCCGAGGAAGAGAGATAGGTGGTCGCCACGGGCACGATGCCGAGTTCGCACAGCTGCTGCTCCTGCCCGCTGGTCAGCCGTATTTCGACGGGAGCCTGCTGCGACAACCCATTGCTTTCGATGCCGAGATCGTAGGGTGCGAGCTCCTCCGTGCTCAGCATGCCGCCATCGATCGCGTCCTGCGTCACGCCGCGAATATCGGCGAACCAGCCGGATTCGATGAAATTGCGGATGACGATCATCGCGAAGGCGAATGCACCATTGCCCCAAAGCAAGGTGCTGCCGTCGGCGGCGATGCTTTCGCGGAACGGGAACCGATCGTCGCGCTCACGCGAAAACGCCTCATAGGGCGCGCGCATCAGGATGCGCGGGGCGACCAGGCCCAAAAACCGGGAGTCCTCTCGGGCGCGGAGCCCGTTCCAGCGGATGCGGGTGGGATCATAGGCGAGCCAGGAGAAATCCTGGACGCGATTGAGCTCGTCAAAGTCCTGCAGGCCGATTGCCTGCGGAGCGGCGGCAGCGACGAACGGGCAGAAGGCGGCGGCGGCGGCCATGCCGATCTGTGTAAGCGCTCCGACCGTATCGCCGCCGGCCGGACCTTGCGGGGAAAGCTCGTAGTCGCCGATCAGCAGACCGAAGGGCTCTCCGCCGGGCATGCCGAACTCGCGGCTGTAGATCAGCTCGAAGAGATGGCTCTGGTCGAATTCCGTCGTCCGTTCCAGATGCCGTGTTAATTGCGCCCAGCTGACGCTGAGGATCTTGACCTTCACTTCTTCCGATCGGCCGGTGTGGCGCATGAGCATGGCAAGTCCACGCCACCGCGCCTCCATTGCCTGGAACTCGGGGTGGTGCAGGATGGCATTGACCTGCCTGTTGAGCGCATCGTCGATCATGGCGATCACGCGATGCACCTGACGCGGCCAGGCTGCTCTCGGTTCCATCGTTGTCGCGGTCATGGCGCTGACTGAAGGTGCGCGGCGAGGGATCGCCGCGCTACCTCTCCTAGTTCTTGCTCGGAATGCGGGCGACCATGCGGAGCGAAGTGGTCAGCTCTTCCATCTGCAGCCAGGGGCGCATCCAGGCGACGGCATTGTAGGAGCCAGGCTTGCCCGGAACTTCCTGAACGGTCACCTTCGCGTCGCGCAGCGGATATTTGGCACGCGATTCCTCGCCGGCGTCGTCATTGGCGTTGACGTAGTTGGCGATCCAGCGATTGAGCCAGTTTTCGCAATCCTGCGCTTCCATGAACGAGCCGATCTTGTCGCGGCCCATGACCTTCAGATAGTGCGCAAAGCGCGAGGTCGCCATCATGTAGGGCAGGCGCGCGGATACCGCGGCATTGGCCGTTGCTTCGGGCTTGTCGTAAAGCTTCGGCTTATGCGTCGTCTGGGCGCCGAAGAACACGGCATAGTCGGTGTTCTTGTAGTGGCAGAGCGGCAGGAAGCCGAGTTTGCCGAGCTCGGCGTCGCGACGGTCGGTGATGCCGACTTCGGTCGGGCATTTGAGGTCGAGGTCGCCATCGTCGCTCGAGAAGATGTGCATCGGCAGGTTTTCGACCTTGCCGCCGTTTTCCGCGCCACGGATCGCCGTGCACCAGCCGCTCTGGGCAAAGGCGTCCGTCAGCCGCGTTCCCATCACATAGGATGCATTCATCCAGCAGTAGGAATTGTGATCGAGCTCGCCGGTCTTCGAATGATCGGTTTCATCGAAAGCGAAGTCGTCGATCGGGTTGGTCTTCGGGCCATAGGGCATGCGTGCCAGCACCCTAGGTAGGGCGAGTGTCACGAAGCGCGAATCCTCGCTGTCGCGCAGGCTGCGCCATTTCGCATATTCGACCGTTTCGAAGATCTTTTCGAGGTCGCGCGGACGGGCAAGCTCGCGGTAATCGTCGAAGCCGAACATGCGCGGGCTGGCGGCCGAAATGAACGGCGCGAAGGCTGCGGCGGCAATCGACGAAAGCGACTGCAACGTCTGGACGTCGTCAAAGGAATTGTCGAATTCGTAGTCGCCGATCAGGGCGCCCATCGGCTCGCCGCCCGGCGTGCCGAACTCGTCTTCGTAGATCGACTTGAAGAGCCGCGACTGGTCGAACTCCACAGCCTTTGCGAGGTCCTTGGAAACGTCGCGCTTGGAGGCGTTCAGTACACGAATCTTCAGATTGACGCTGGTCTCGCTGTTCTTGACGAGATATTGCAGGCCGCGCCAGCTGCCTTCCAGCTTGGCGAATTCAGGCGACTGCATGATGGCGGCAAGCTGACGCGAGATTTTCCGGTCAAGCTCGGCAATCGCCTTGTTGAGCGTGACGGTCAAATTGCGATCGTAGGTGACCGTGCCCTTGAGCGCCTGGTCGGTCAGCGTTCTCAAGAGATCCTGGGCACGATCGGGTTCGGTTTGCCGGGTTGCGGCCACGATCTGCGACAGCAGATTTTCCTCAGGCGCAAACTCGGCCTCTTTGGTCTTCAGTTGGCTTTCAGCGCTCATTTTTCGATCCTTGCGGAAAATGCAGGCGATAGTGGTAAAGCTTGAAGCCGGCCGCTATCGATTGCTTGAAACGGGATTGGGCGACCGGCTCGCGCAGATCGCCGACGACGATCAGCTTGCGGCGGGCTTTTCGGCCAATCCGAGCTCGGACATCAGCTTCGACAGATCGGCCTTGTTCTGCAGAACGTCTTCGAGCAGTCGCTCCAGCTCTTCCGAACGGTCAGCCTTACTCATGAGGTCGCGAAGCTGGTTGCGCGCATCGAGAAGCGCCTTGAGCGCCGGGACCTGGCTGACGACGGCACCAGGCTCGAAATCCTGCATGCTTTCGAATTTCAGGGAGACGGGAAGCTGCGAGCCATCGCCCTCGAGCGTGTTTTCGACCGAGATGTTCAGGCCCGGCGTCATGCGGCGCATCACGTCGTCGAAATTGTCGCGGTCGATCTGAACGAACTTGCGCTCGCCGAACGGTTTCAGTGGCTGCGTCGGATTGCCCGAGAAATCGCCGAGAACGCCGACGACGAAAGGCAATTCCTTCACGACCATGGCGCCTTCGGTTTCTACCTCGTACTTGATGTGGACCCTGGGCTTGCGCACTCGCTCCAGCTTTTCGTGAACACTCGCCATAAAACTTCTCCTTCAATGCCAGCGGCAAATTCGCTCTTCACATGTGGCGCAACTCGACTTTGGAAAGGGCCGGTTGCAAAAAGTCCGAAAAATCGGTTGTATTTGTCACCCGTTCTTGTTCGATTTCAGCTGAATGCCAGCCGCCGTCAGCACGGCATTGCGGGCCTGCTGTTCCGGCAGCAATTCGGCCAACAGTTCTGAAAAATCCATGCGGCCGCGCCTGACCATCGTCTCGATCGACATCGAGATCGGGGAGTGCGGTTCGGTGCGGCGGAAGTAGCGCGCGACGGCAAGCAACAACTCGAAGGCTTCCTCGCGCGAGCCGATCTGTTCGGCGCTCAAGGGCCGGGGGCGGCCTTGTGTCTGCTCGCCGGCACCTTCCTGCTGCTGTGGCTCCGCCACGGTATCGATTGCCTGCGATTCGATACCGGCAAGAGCGCGCAGCGCCAAAGCGGCCTCCTGCAGGACGTTGTGCGTATTGGAACTCGGCGGTGCCATCTGCCCGCATCGCTCGTTCAGAATGGACACAAGCCTGTCAAAAGCAGCAAGGCAGCCATTGACCATTTCGAGATGCGAGCTCATCGCAGCCGTACCGGCTTCAAGGATCGCCTGACTGAGCTCGTCACGCCGTTTCACCTCGTTGGGACGTTGCGACAACTGAAAATCCCAGAGGGAAAACTGGCCGAATTTCGCGCCCGGAATGAGCGGCGACAGCCTGATCGCCTGAATGATGGTTCCTTCGCCCCCGATGCCATTGAGACCCGAAAGTGGCGCAAGGCGCTCTTCGATATCGTCAGCACCGACAGAATGAAATTTCTCCCAATGCTTGTCTAAAAGCGACGCGATTGCCTGGTAGACGTCCCTCAACCCTTCGAAACCACGCAAACGTAATTCCGCCTCCGCCAACCATGCTAATACTTCGAGATCCTTACTTTTTGAAGAAATAATCTGCAATCCGAGATTGCTAACATCTGTCCAAAGAGGAGAAAGGCTAATATTTTCGCCTGGTGATATACCTCGTTCTGCAGCACGAGCCTGGTTTCTTGCATCCTTTATTCTGTAGTATATTTCACGCATAGAAGTATTGTTGCGAAGGTTTTCTCCGCATGGCGCGTTTTCTTCAAATGGATTTTCTATGTCGCGAACGTTCAGCAGGGAATTAACTCCATATCATGAACTACATCATTAGAGGGCGTGATAGTTAGGTCGATATATTCCTTTGTCAACCATGTCTATTCTGCAACAGATTTGTGACGATTCCATTTTTTGACCACATGAAAAAATTTTTGTAGTCCATCTGGACGTGTGGGAATAACCGCCCTAGTTGTTGCCGCGATTTGGAGGGTGTAGTTGAAATGAAACCACAAGGAGGAAACTTCTAGGTGTCGAACATCGATCTCAATCGTCTGATCAGAACGCTTGAGCCCGCATTGCGCGTCGGTCTCGAGGCTGCGGCGTCGCTTGCAGCACGTGATCGCCATGCAAATGTCGATGTCGCACATTGGATACTATCATTGCTGGATGTATCTGAAGTTTGCTCTTTGTTTGAAGAACTTAGCGTTCCTTCTGCAGCGCTCCGCACCGAGCTTGATAGCGCCATCGCCGAATTGCCGAGGGGTGATGGTGCAACGCTGGTACTCTCTCAAAATTTGCTTGCTCTGATGCGCGAGGCGTGGCTTGTCGCGTCGCTTCAATGTGGGCGGGACAGCATCGCTCTCGCCGATCTTCTGACCGCGCTGACCGATGACCAGTCGCTGCGAATCATGGCGCGGGGCATGGCGCCCTCGCTGCGCAACATTGATCGCACTGCGCTCGAAAAAAAGTTGAATTCGGTTTCCGTTTCCAACGGCGCATCCCTGCCGTCACAGAATTCCGAAGCCGTTACCGCTGCCGGCGAGAATGAATTTTTGCGCCTGTACACCCGCGATATGACAGCGGACGCAAGGCTCGGTCGTATCGATCCGGTCATCGGTCGTGATCGCGAGCTGCGCCAGATCATCGATATCCTGATGCGCCGTCGTCAGAACAATCCGATGCTGGTCGGCGAGGCAGGTGTCGGCAAGACGGCCGTTGCCGAGGCGCTGGCGCTGGAGATAGCTGCCGGCAGCGTGCCGGACATGCTGAAGCCGGTACGGATTCTTCTTCTCGATCTCAGCCTGCTGCAGGCTGGCGCCGGCGTGAAAGGCGAATTCGAGCGCCGCTTGCATGGTGTTGTCGCGGCCGTACGTGCCTCGGTGGAGCCGATCATCCTGTTCATCGACGAGGCGCATGGCTTGATCGGTGCCGGCGGACAGGCCGGGCAGGGCGATGCCGCCAATATTCTAAAGCCGGCGCTGGCACGCGGCGAGCTCAGGACGATCGCAGCGACGACTTGGAGCGAATACAAGCGCTACATCGAGAAAGATGCGGCGCTGACCCGACGCTTCCAGGTCGTTCAGGTGCTTGAGCCCGACGAAGAAACGGCAATCCGCATGTTGCGCGGCGTGGTCGGCAGCTTCAAGGCCCATCACAAGGTGCGCATTCGCGATGAGGCGCTGGCGGCGGCCGTTCGCCTTTCGGCGCGCTATATTCCGGCGCGGCAATTGCCCGACAAGGCGATCAGCCTCATCGATACCGCAGCCGCCGCTGTCTCTTTGGCGCGTCAGACCGCTCCTGAGGCGTTGAAGGGATTGCGCAACGAGCAGGAGATGCTGGAGGTCGAGGCGGCCGCACTTTCCGCCGAGCCACCAACATCGGATATTGTTGCGCGCCTTGCCGTCATCGGGAGCGAAAAGCACGAAGTGGCACGCGAGATCGAGCGGTTGCAGGCCAAGCTGGACGCTGAAATCAGGTTGTCGGGTGAAGCGGATCGCATCGAAGCGGCGTTTGCCGATCCCAATGCTCAGCAGGCCGAAGATGGCGTTCGTTCGCGCGGCGACAATGTCGCTCTCTTCCCGCCCAATGGCTCATCCGGTGACGTCGCTCGCGCAGCCCTCGTGCAGGCCGAGCGCAGCCTTGCCGACGTTGCCGGCGAAACGCCGTTGGTTCCCCGCGTGGTCGACAAGGAAGTGATCGCCGGTATCGTCGCGCGCTGGACGGGCATTCCCGTCGGCAAACTGCTGTCCGACCAGGTCGAGACCGTCAAGACGCTCGATGCGAGGCTGAAGGAGCGTGTGCTCGGACAGGATAACGCAATTGCGCGGATTTCGGCGGCGATGCGGTCCGCGCGCGCCGGTCTTTCCGATCCACGCCGCCCGCCTGCCGTTTTCCTGCTCGTCGGCATGTCGGGAACCGGCAAGACCGAGACGGCACTTTCCCTGGCCGATCTTCTTTATGGCGGTGGCCAGTATCTGACGACCATCAACATGTCCGAGTTCAAGGAGGAGCATAAGGTTTCGCTGCTGCTCGGATCGCCGCCCGGCTATGTCGGCTATGGCGAGGGTGGGGTGTTGACCGAGGCCGTGCGCCGTCGGCCCTATGGTGTTCTGCTGCTGGATGAGATCGACAAGGCGCATCCGGGCGTCCAGGAGGTATTTTACCAGGTTTTCGACAAGGGAACGCTGCGCGACGGCGAAGGCCGCGACATCGACTTCAAGAACACCACCATCGTGATGACCGCCAATACCGGCTCGGAACTGCTGGCGGCCTTGGCGGCCGATCCGGAAACCATGCCCGAGGGCGAGGCGCTCGAAGCACTGTTGCTTCCCGAATTGCAGAAACACTTCAAGCCGGCCTTTGTCGGCCGCACGACCGTTCTGCCCTTCATGCCGTTGAATGGCGAGACGCTGAGCGGGATCGTCGACATTCAGATCGGCCGCATCCGCGATCGCGTCGCCGCCTCGTACGGCACGAGCGTTTCGCTCGCCCCTGAGGCCCGCGAAGCGCTGGTCGGCCGCGCCAAAGCGAGCGAAATGGGCGCGCGTGCCATCGAAACCATGATTGGCCGCGATCTTCTGCCAGAGCTTTCGACCTTTTTCCTCGATGCGGTTGCGACGGGGCGCAAGGTTGGCGGCATCACCATCAGTTTTCACGATCACCGCTTTCTCATCGAGGAGAATCCGGTGGGCGACCATGAATTCGTTGGCCCCGAGGAAGGCGGCACGGCGAATAAAGCAGCCCCGGACGAACACAGCGCCCGGATGCGGCATTAGACGGAAGGGTAACCCCGCCCTGCAGCGACAGGGCGAATTCAAATCTCAACAGGAGAGTTCAGAGCATGCCGATTTATCTGCAGATCGACGGAATTCAGGGCGATGCAACCCACGAGCAGCACAAGAAGTGGATGGACATCGAAGTCATCCACTGGAATGTTTCGCGTAACATGAAGACGTCAGCCGGTTCGGCTGCGAACCGCGAAGCTTCCGAGCCGACCGTTTCGGAAGTTATCCTGACCAAGGTCAGCGATTCCTCGTCGACGAAGCTGTTCCAGGAAGCATGCTCGGGCCGTACCGGCAAGCAGGCCGTGATCCATCTGGTAACGACCGGTAATCCGGGCGATACCTACATCGAGTACACGCTCACCAACACGCTGATCGCCAGCTACTCGGTCGATTCCAACGGCGACCGTCCGGTCGAAACGATCAAGCTCAACTTCACCAAGATGGAAGTGAAGTACACGCCTTACGACGACTCGCAGACGCCGCAGTCGCCGATGATCGCGTCTTACGACCTGGCAACGACCAAGGCTGCCTAACATTAGCATCGCATTCCGGCGCGCTGGCATCAGCGCGCCGGAATCGTGTCCGGTGCCAGATCGCCGCAATGGCCGCGATCGTCATGTGCCGGCAAACGCCCATTAATCGAGGTCGCCATGGTAGATTTTTCAGTTTCGTCGCCGGCGCTGCAGATGGAGCCGGTCAAGCAGAGCGATCTTCCGCCCGTCCGGCGTGCAGGCCGCGGCCCATCCTACGATTATTTTTCCTATCAGAGCGGTCCGCGTGAACTCGCGGCACGTGGCCAGGCCATGGGTGCTGCCGCATCGCTTTTCCGGATGTTCTCCGAAAAAGCCAACGAGATGTCGCTGACGCATTGGCTCCAGCGATGGCTGCGCAACAATGAAGCGCACATCATTCGCGAAATGGACACCAACCACCATTCGGTGTTCGTTGCGCAATTCAATTATTCCGTCAGCGATGGCGAAACACGGGTCTTGATGGCGCGCGGCGCCTATTTGCTTGGCACGGCGCCGAGCCGTGCCGATATCGGCAAGATCCTGACCCCGCAGGTACTTTACGGCCCGGGCATGCACGAGACGCTGCCGAACGGTACCCTGTTCCAGATTGTTTATCTTGTCGGCGGCCGCAAGAAGCAGCAGATTGGCAGCGCCGGCAATATAGGCTCGGCAAGCTCACTCGTAGGATAAGCGCAGATGAACGATCAGCCCTCGGCCAATGATTTCATCCAGGCGACCCGAAATCTTCGGGTCTCGTCGCCGCTTGGTACGGACCAACTCCTGCCCGAACGGGTGATGATAGCGGAAGGCGTGTCGTCGCTCTTCGACATCAGGCTCTCCGTGCGCGCCAAGCGCGAGGTCATTCAGCCGGAGGAACTGATCGGTCGTCTGATCGATATCTCGCTGGAGGTTCAACAGGCCGAGGACGGGGGCGACGGTGTTCGCCGTCCCTTCAACGGCCTGGTCACCGCGCTTCAGGAGGGGCCGCCGATCACGCGTGGCCTGCGCTCCTATTCGATGGTGCTGAAGCCGCAAATGTGGCTTTTGTCGCAGCGTTCCGACTGCCGCATATGGATGGACAAGACCAGTATTGATATCGTCGAGACGCTCTTTTCCGAACACGGGATTCCCGCCCCGGATGTTTCCGGCGTCGTGACACCGCCGCCGCCACAGCATTATTCGGTCCAATGGAACGAAACGGATCTGGATTATCTGACTCGCCGCTTCGAGGAAGACGGTCTCTTCTATTGGTTTTCGCATGAGGAAGGCAGCCACCGGCTGCATGTTGCCGATGGCGCCAATTCCTGGGCGGGGCCGTCCCCGTCCGCGCAGGGTGAAGGCAGAGTGCGTCTTGCGCAAGGCTCGACGGACCGCAACCACATCAACGATTGGATGAAGCATTACGCCTATGTCCCCGGACAGCGCGCGGGCGCCGACTGGAATTTCGAGACGCCTCAGATGGTGCCAGGCACGGCGACACCTTCACTGGTGCAGATGCCGGGCGCGATGAAGAGCGAGCTTTACGAATATCCGGCCCGCATTTCATCGGTTGCTGAGGCCGAGCGGGCGCAGAAGTTGCGCATGCAGGCGAGCGAGGCCGATCACAATCAGGTCGTGGGACGATCGTCATCGCGCATATTGGAGGCCGGCCGGCGGTTTACGCCCTATGAAGTGGCCCATCCCGAGCATGTCTATGAAGAACATGTCATCGTGCGCGCGACGCATTTCGCGGTCGATCCGTCCTATGAAACCAACATGGATCAGCCGGAATATACCAACGAATTCGAAGCCGTGCCGTCGCGCGTCGCGATGACGCCGCATCGCAAGACCGAACGGCCGCGCATACGCGGCACGCAGGTGGCGATCGTTGCCGGCCCCTCCGGAGAAGAAATCCATCCGGACCAATATGGCCGCATCAAGCTCTGGTATCCCTGGGACCGCCGCGCCAAGAAGGACGGATCGGATACCTGCTGGGTGCGCGTCGCCCAGAGTTGGGCGGGCGGCACATGGGGTGGCCAGGTCATCCCCCGTATCGGCATGGAAGTCATGGTCGCCTTCATCGACGGCGATCCGGACCGCCCGCTGGTGACCGGCGTAGTGCCGAACCCGAGCAATGGCGTGCCCTATGATCTTCCCGGCAACAAGACCCGCATGGTCATGCGCTCGAATACCCACAAGGGCACCGGCTTCAACGAGATGACCTTCGAGGACGATGCCGGCCGCGAGAACATGTTCTTCCACGCCCAGAAGGACCAGACGACGCGCATCCGCAACGATCGCACCAAACGCGTGGACCGCCACGAGGTCGCCTCCATCGGCGGCAACCGCGCCGTTGAGGTGAGCGGTAATCAGAAGCACGAGATCGGCGGATCGGTGAATACGGTGGTTGGCGGGACGGGGCCTATGGCGATGGCGCTGATGGGTGCGGTGCAGGGGTTGTCGGGCCAGACGGCCGGATTGCTCTCTCAGGCGGGCCAGATTGCTGGCGGTGGTGGTGAGGGACTGGCTGCATTCGCGGGGACCCTTGCCTCCTCGGCCTTGGGCTTCCTTGGACTGGGAGGGCTAGGCAGCCGCGAAGGAGTGGTCTCCGGGCTAAATCCGAGAGCGGATGCAGGAACGAACCTGTCAGGTTCCGGCAGCGGTTTGGGTGAGGCGGCCGGCGGTCTCTTTCCGCTTCCGGGTATCATGAACACCATCGTCGGATCGTTTAAATCCGACACGATCGGCATTGCAAGAGCCGAGCAGATCGGCGTCAGCAAGGTCACGCATGTCGGCCAGACCTCGCTCGAAAAGGTCGGAAAATTCAAGAAGGTGATCGTGGGCGAAGAGTTCGTCATCGAATGCGGTGCCTCCAAATTCATTATGCGCCAGGACGGCACGGTGATCATTCTGGGGACGCATTTCAACTTCACCGCATCTGGGCCGACGCAGATCAACGGCAAGGTCGTCGATCTCAACAAGCCCGGCGGCGGTTTCGCCGAGGCCTCGCCGACATCGTCGGATACGACGGCACAGGGCTGAGGCGCCATGTCGGTCGACAATCGCACACCGTTTCCGGCGCTCGCTTTCCGGCAATATAATTTGGCAGGTGACTTGCTGGGTGTCGTTGTTGCCAGAGGAACGTTCAAGCTGACGAACGGTGGTCCGCTAGCATTGGACGATATACAGCGACCGCTGGTCATGTCCGACGTCTATGACGGCGATCCGCATCAGACACCACAGATGGCTTGCACCGATCTGGCGCCATTCAAACCGGCTACCGACGTAACCTTTATCGGGGCTGCTTTCGCGCCGGATGGCGTAGCGACGTCATCCTGGACATGCGGTCTGAAAGTTGGACCTGTTCAAAAACGGCTTCGTGTCCACGGTCCGCGTTTCTGGCGCGCAAGGACCCGCAAGACATGGCGCGGCCTCGTCGACAAGGAGAGGGAGGATGCGCTTGACGGTTGGGAGCTGACGTCAGGGGAGCCAGTGACTTACGTGCCTATCGATTGGCGCCTTGCATTCGGTGGGCAGCTCGAAGGTGGCGAGACATTTGAGCGCAATCCCGTCGGCATTGGTCTTGTCGATACAGGGCAGTTTCGCGACAAGCCGGAATGGCCCGCGCCACAGATCGAGGATGCGGACGAACCAATTCGCTCTGTGGGTGACAGGCCGTCACCCGCAGGTTTCGGTCCGCTTTCGCCATTTTGGGAGGATCGGCTTAAGAAGGCCGGGTCCTACGATGATGTCTGGCTGAAGGACAGGCATCCGCTGCTTCCCGCCGACTTCGATTTCTCCTTCTGGCAGGCGGCCCATCCGAACCTGATAGCAAATCCTTGGCTGCAGGGCGACGAACAGTTCGATCTGGACCATCTTCTGCCGGGCATAGAAATGCTTCAGGGGCGACTTCCCAATATCCGGCTCGAAGTCACGATCGATCGAAGCGCCGGTCCGGCGCGAGGCCCCATGGTGCTCGACGGCGTGCATTTCGACATGCGACCCGGTGTCGGGCGCGTCTTCCTGACCTGGCGGATTGGCTTCCCTTGGCCGGAGCGCCGGGGCCTGCCCAAGATGAGTGTTGTCAATCTTTCTGAAGGTGTCAGCTAATGGCCGACAATCAACCTGCAGAAGCGCCGCCAGAGCCAGAGCCTCTGGAATATGTACGAATTCCTCCCGGTACCAGTGGTTACCTCTACCTGCCGGACAACGGCAAGCAAGCCGCGAAAGGTCCTAGAGTAAAGCCTGCGGCAGCTGATCCGCCGCCACCTGAGCTTATTCCAGCTGATAGCAATGCGATCGCCGTATGCCTGTCACCGGATGTCTGCAAATCCCCAGATAAGCCAGTGCCTTACATGTCCTGGGGTAAGGCATCAGACGAACAGAATTATTCGCCTGATGTCCGATCAAACGGCATGGTCATCAAGCGGCAAGACTCTATGTTTTCCCGCTGCTATGGTGACGAGCCGGGCGTGGGATTGGGGTGTAAATCAGGCACCGTTGGCGATGTTGTAGAGCCGGTCACGTCTTCTGGAATCGTGCGGGCGAATGGTATTTGGGTCCAGCGCCACGATGATCGTTGCACCTTAAACAACGGAAATACCGAAGGCGAATATGTCTATGTTCAGTCGACCGAGGCGAACAAAGCGCCAGATGGCAACGATCAAGACGATAAGGCTTGGTATGAAAGGGCCTGGGATTGGACTGGGGAAAAGCTACATGACGCTGGTCAAGCTATTCACGAGTTCGATGATAATCATGGCCGCGTTATAACGCGAGGTATGGGGGCGCTACAAGCTATAGGCGGGGCTGGCGAGAGCGTAGCTGGTGCTGGTTTGGCTGGCGTCGGTGGTGCGGCATCCGCTACAGGCGTGGGGGCCGCACCGGGTGTCCCCGCGATGATCGGCGGCTTCGCCCTCGTAGTGAATGGCTACGATAATTTCTCAACCGGCTTAAAGCAGCTATGGACTGGGGAGACACAAACAACAGTCATCGCACAGGCAGCTGGTCAGGTCGCGGGTGCTATGGGCGCCTCTCCTCAAACGGTGCAATCGGTCGAGAACATAACGGGACTTGTTCAAGGCGTCGGAGGCGCCACTGGGGCGGTCGCGGCAAGCATAAAGACATCAGAACGCACTCTCATCGTAGCAGGCGTACAAGGCGCAAGAAGCACCGCGTTACCGCGCGAAATAATGACCATCGAACAACGCCTGCAGGCACATTTGCGTACCGCCCAGCAACGAGCCCGTCTTACGCCGAGGCAGGCTGCTGCGGTTGCGCGTAATCCAAAACAATATAATACTCATATGGGTACGCAAATCGACACAGAGTTTAAGAATCTTGTAGACAATGATCCCAACCTAGCGGGTTTGGTCACCACTACGCCACGATTCCAATTTGGACCAGATGTAGTCGTTACCGGGAAGCCCTATTGGTTTGACGTGACTACAGCTCCACAATGGGGAGCTCATGTATCAAAATATACACCAGGCTATGGCACTGGTGTGCCCTTAATTTGGCCGTAGCATGGAGCAGGAAGTTGACGCAGCAAAGAATTCTATCTGAGATTGGTGCGGCCATCGCTTCGGGCCAAGGTACTACATTTTCTGATATCGAATTTTCGGCCGACCCTCGGCTTCGAAGTAAAAAGAAATATGCGGAGGTAATCACTCCGTTCAATCTTCATCTCAGCGACACCACTTGGACCGGTATCAATTTCAAGAACTGCTCCATATCCGGTCTAGCGTTCTCCGGCGTACGTTTGCAAAATTGCACTTTCGAGAATTGTCTTTTGGCTGTTCGCAACTGGAAGAGCGTCTACAAGGATAGCAAGTTTATTTCGTGTGACATGAAAAGCTTTTCGTTCGGTGCCGACGAGCCTTCGAATGCGAATACTTTCGAAGATGTCATATTTGAGAAATGTAATATGCAAGGTCGTGTGATAGATTATGCGAAGTTCGAAAAAAGCACTTTCTTGAATTGCCGGATGGATCGCGTTGAATTTCGCCAAACTACAATATCAAATTCGATATTTAGCGGGAAACTCGATGATATCGTCTTTGGACGAGATTACACAGAGAAGCCGACCCGCATTGATGCCGTAAGCTTCAGCGGTGCTACATTAAATTATTGCATATTTCCCAATGCGCAAGTTTCGCACATCGTGGCACCCGAAAACCACCAGAACTATGCAATCAAGCGGTTTAAGGAGTTCGTTGCCGAACTCGATCGCGCTATCCGGGCGGATTCAGATATTGGAGACGTGCCGTTGGCGCCGATTTTCACTGCCGAATATACGGCTGCATCTAATTTCGGGATTCTCAATGAAGACGATTTTCGAGAGCTGTTGAAGCCTAAAGGACAGGCACTACTCGCCCAAATGTTAAATGATCCAATATGGCGAGAGTGAGTTGGTAATTATTCATGCCACCGAGACTTCTAATGACGAAGAATACACACGCGCGGTTCTTGGCATGTTTACTGATATTATGAGATCCGCCCCTCGTTGGACATCGATTGTCCCAATGCGGGTGCTGAATAGCCGCTCAGCGTAGTTGGAAATAGTCAAGCAGCTACGAAACGCTCCGGCTTCGACCAAGGCATCCGTTAGGGAAATGTGCCAACGCATCAATGCCGTTAGCCCTGACTTTCTCAGCAAAACTATACCTGTAGCCCTGGCTTCGAAACAGCGGAAATAGTTCGACGCTTTGTTGTTGATTGAGAGTTTCAGTGCCAGGAAAGACTTTTGTGAAGCCATGGGTTCGCAACAAAAAACGTTGAATCACAACACGAATGGAAGAGTGAGGAGAGGCGGTCAAACAACCTCCCGATACTTACCACCTGCAAAGTGAGCTACTCATGAACCGGAAAAAACAAATCGAGTCCGCCATCAGGGAGCGCATCGATGAACTGCTGGAGACATCTGGCAAGAAGTTTTCATCCGGCGATCTAAGAGGGTCGCTTGACATAGCTTTACAAGCTTGGAACCTGATTCCGGAACCCAAGTCTGACTGGGATTATTATCCTCAAAGTCTTTCGGCCGGCTTCGTCCAGGATTTCGCTGATTTAGGTGACAAGGAAAACGTTTCCAAGTGGTCGCAGATCATGGCGGATATGTATGGCGACCCCAATCACGGGGACCATCTGGTACTTATGACTGAAGGCGAGGCTATGTACAAACTCGGCGAAAGGGATCGTGCCTATTATATTTTCGGACGGATCTATGAGATCTACGGTCAAAAGGGCTTCGCAGGCGCTCAATCGACTTATCTCGATTTCTACCGGAAAGAAAAGGCGGCCCGCGGTGAATAGTCCACAAGAGGAACTACCGGACAATATATATGACCGCGTCACGGAACTTTCCGAACAGGGAAACGACTTGCTCGATCACGGCAATGCGAAAGCGGCAATCTCGATATGGCGTTCAGCTCTGCAATTGTTGCCAGAGCCGCGGCGCCAGTGGAACGCGGCGGTCTGGCTTCATGCTTCCATCGGTGACGCGCAAAGACAGGACGGCGATCTTGATGCAGCACTCGATTCGTTTCGGCAAGCTGCGGCGAGCGGTGACGGCTATGCCAACAGCTTTGTCCAACTCGGTATAGGCTCATGCCTTTATGATCTTGGTCGCCACGAGGAAAGTACTGATCCTCTATTGCGGGCCTATATGAGCGAGGGCGAGGAAATTTTTGAGGAATCGGATCCCAGTTATCTGGATTTTCTGCGTAAGCGGAAGCTCATTGGCTGAGTTGTCTACAAATCGGGCCTCTGCGGGGCCTGAGGCGTCCAGGATACGGCTGAAGTTATCTAGAGTTGCTGAACGGCTGGACTACTCATAAGTTCTCAAATGAACGACAGCTAGATGCATATCCGATATACGCTACATATAATAGATAGCTGACGAATTGGAGAACGTTGTGCCTGAACCCCATGCTCGTACAATTGCGACGTTAGATAAGCTGGATTCTGTTGAATGGTTTGTGAACGTCGGAAAGAGAGACCAGACTTACGCAGAATATGTAAACTCGTGGGATGAAGCCCTAAAATCCTGCTCGGAGATTGAGTGGGAAAACCTTACTTCAGAAGCTGCAAATCAATTGGTGGAGCGAGTGAGAGAGAAGAGTTTGGATAGATTCAATCAGTGGAATTCTATCTTGAAAGTTGTTAAGCCATTTTCTGATGCTTTGGTGACAGAGAAATCTGAGCATATTTCGGTATCAAATAAGCTTCCTGATACATTTCTGAACTGTGTTAGATGGGACATTTTCCATTTGTGCATGGAGGCTGAATATTCTGATCTCGTGGAGCCAGCATTTTTTTCCTCTCTTTCGTTTTATTATTTCAAAGGTCATTTTCCCTGCGGGTATTCCGGCCCCTTTCCGAAGGGCCGGTTCGTTATATATTGACTTTGACGCAGTGGCTGCCAATGACTGCCGAATTTGATATTTTTAGGATATCGCATCCAGAACCAAGTAAGGTTTCTTTCCCCATTGGTGTCGCTACCTCACGAGCTACAGAATATAGCGATACATTTTACTTCGAGAAATTTGAGAAGCAATTTTCCTACCCTTTTAAGAATTTTGATTTGAAGGGTGGTCAATTTAGCGACTTCATGCCATCGGATGTTGCTCATTTCTTGTGCTCCGACCGCTTTCGCGCGCTCATCGACGAAAATTGGGGGGCGGAAGATCGCTATGAATGGTTTACGGTCGATGTTCATAACGCAGCTGACGTTCGACCCTACCATGTCCTACATATTCTCCGCGACCCAGATATCCTTGATGTCGAGCGGTCCAAATTCGCTGGTCCGTCGCTTGTTGTCCCAGCATTCAAAAACCTCTTGGGTCGCAATATCTTCAGCCCGCCGAATTATGCTGGCGAGGTGGTTTTCGTACGAGACAGCGTTAAGCGCCGCTTTGCATCGGCCAAATTATCTGGCGTGGAATTTCGCAAGGTCAGGGCCGGTGCTGACTAAATTGCGGTTTGTAGAGCTCTTACCAGTCACGTTCTCTGCGTTATTCTCATCAGGTTTATGATACTGCTATTGGAAGAGACGAATGATGGCAGCAATTTTTAAGCAACGATGATCGGAAACTACGAAGCAAATTTGAACAGGCTCCGGCAGGAGATTCAAGCTGATGGGGCTCGACCTGATGTAGTCGATGCAGCCATAATCGAGCTTTTTGAAAGCTCTAACGAGAGTTTGCCAAGGGACTTGTTGTTGCTTCTGTCTGATAACGCTGAATACGATGAAAGCATGTTTTCCATCATTCATGCTGCGGAGACTTCTAATGACGAGGAATACATTCGCGCGGTTCTCGGCGCATTTACTGATATTATGAGATCTGCCCCTCGTTGGACATCGATTGTCCTAATGCGCGTGCTGAATAGTCGCTCAGCACAGTTGGAGATGATAAGACAGCTACGAAACGCTCCGGCTTCGACCAAGGCATCCGTCAGGGAAATGTGCGAACGCATCAATGCCGTAAGCCTTGAGTTTCTCAGCAAAACTACACCGGTAACCTTGGCTTCGAAATAGTGGCGATACTTCAGATCAATGGAATGCGGTTCTGAAAATCATGAGACCATTCTCCGATGCGTTGATAAGAGACTAGTCGGAGCAGATTGCGATATGAAACAGGCTCCCCCAATACATTTTTGAGCTGTGTCAGATGGGACATACTCCCACTTGTGTATGGGGAGGCTGAATATTCCGATTGAAAGTGTAGTTATCGTTCAGTAGCCGCCTTACCCTCCACAAACGTATCCCGCATCGCCCGCAGTATAATCACCGCCGACGCCGCACCCGGGTCGATATGCCCGAGCGATCGCTCCCCCAGCCGCGCCGCGCGGCCGCGGGCGGCGACCATGGAGCTGGTGGAATTTGCGCCGGTTTCTGCGGCTTCGAGGATGGCGTTCCACATGGCGGCAAGATCGCGTGAACCGGCTTTCGCATCGATGGCGGCTTCGGCGGCGGGGATCCAGGCATCGAGCATGGTCTTGTCGCCGCGCTGCCCCTTGCCGCGCTGCTGGATGCCGGCGCGCATTTCGTCGACTATCATTGCCTGGCAAGAAGGTGAGAGGGATTCATCCGCCTTCAGCGCTTGCGAGACGCGGCGGAAGGCGGTGGCATAGAGCGGGCCGGTCGAGGCGCCGACCGCGTCGAGGAAGGCTGAGGCTGCGACGGAGAAGATTTCCGAGGGCAATGCCTGCATAAGATCGAGTTTTGCCAGTTCGGCATTCACCGCCATGAAACCGAGGGACATGGTGATGCCGTGGTCGGCGTCGCCGATTGCGCCGTCCAGCTCGGAGAGCCGGTCCTTTTCAGCGTTGATCGCAATCGATATGCGCTGAAACATGCTGCCCAGGCATCGCGCGGTATTTTCCGACATCGTCTTCCTCCCGGTCCCAGCCATTTCTAATGTGGCCGGGCACATTCTTATGGTTCATCCGACCTTCAAAGCGAAGGTGTCGCACGGATGATGGAGCATCTCAGTCAGTTCCTGATCGAGATGCAGGATGGATATGGATGCGCCGACCATGTCGAGCGACGTGCAGTAATGCCCCACCCAATTCGCTTCGATCCTGATGTCCTTGGCGCTCAAGCGCTGCTCGACGCGGCGAAACAGGATGTAGAGTTCCATCAACGGCGTTGCGCCGAAGGAGTTGATGAGCACCGCCACCCGATCGCCGGCAACGGGCTTCATCTCGGCGAATATCCGATCCATCACGCGGTCGGTGATCTCGTCGGCAGTCATCATCTTTTCGCGGGTGACGCCGCGTTCGCCGTGAATGCCCATGCCGAATTCGATATCGTCAGGCCCGATTTCGAAGTTGTGGCGCCGAGTCTGCGGCAGCGAGCAGGGCTCCAGCGCAACGCCCATGGTGAAGGTGCGGTCATTGGCCTTGCGCGTTATCGCCTCGCAGGCGTCGAGCGAGAGGCCCTTGTCGCAGGCGGCACCGGCTATCTTGAAGATGAAGAAATTGCCGGCAACGCCACGCCGTCCCTCGCGATCCTCGATGGGGGATGATGCGATGTCGTCTGTCGTCAGGATGGTCCGGACGTCGATCTGTTGTTCCTGCGCCATTTCCGCGGCCATTTCGAAGTTCATGACGTCGCCGGCATAATTGCCATAGACGAAGAGCACGCCTTCGCCGCCGGAGGACGCTTTGGCGCATTCGAGGATCGGAGTCGGAGGAGGCGAGGAAAAGATGTTGCCGATGGCAACGGCGTCGGCAAGGCCCTTGCCGACATAGCCGAGGAAGCAGGGCTCGTGGCCCGTGCCACCGCCGATCACCAGGCCGACCTTGCCCTTCCTCGGGCCGGTTCGCGCGACTAGCGCACGGTTCGATCCCTTGATCGGCACGATATGCGAGGCATGTGCCTTGACGATGCCTTCGAGCATCTCGTCGACGACATCGTCGGGATTATTGAGGAATTTCTTGATATGCGTCCGATAGCTGCTGGGCAGGGCAACGCTGTTGTCCGTTCTCGGACGCTGCTGGGCTTTCTGATCGAGTTCGGTGACGCCATCTGCATTCAGAATGCCGCGCCCGGTGGCCGCATCGGTAATCAGCACGTTGATATAGCCGCCGCGCAGCGCGGCAAGGATGGCCGGCACCTTGTCGAAGCCGCCGGCGACCGCGATACGAAGGCCGATGGATTTCAGCATGTCGAGGGAGATGCCGATGGTGCGATCATCAAGTGGCCCCGCAACCGGCTGGCCCTTGGCATCGATGAAGCGGCCGGCGAGCACGCCGACGGCATTTTTCGCCAGATAATCCTGCAGCGAAACGGATTCGAAGAAGCCGCTGCTATGCACCGTCGAATTCGGCCGGAGAGATGCGATACCGAAGATGGCCTTGTTAGCTTTGGCAAGGGTAGCGAATTGCTCTTCGACCAAGGGCTCGCGCAGGAGGATGTCACGGACCTCGGAGGTCGAGACGATCGCAGGGGCTGTGATATTGATGAGCCTGCCGCCTGTCACATTGGCGAAGGCGCTCGCGCAGAGCTCCGGTGTGTAGGCAAAGCGAGCCCGCGTGCCGCCGGTTGCCTGGACGATGGTGACATCCTGCAGATTGGGCACATCAGCCTGTTCGGCAACGGCGAGAACCGTGCGGCCCCAGGCAACGGCAAGCGTGTCGCCGGATTTCAGAAGCCTCGCAATAGCCTGCGCACCGGCCGTCCCGAGGCGGTCGATCAGCGGCCGCGAACCGTCGTCGCTGGGCACCACGAGACAGTCCTGCAGGCCGAAATGGCGTTTGAGTTCCTGTGCAATGGAAAGCGAGCTCAGCCGCGATGGCTCAAGCGAGATATTGACGATGCCGCGGCTGCGGGCATCGGCGAGATAGCTGTTCACGGTCGCCCGCGAAATGCCCATGATCTCGGCGATATCGCCCTGGGTCTTGCCGTCTTCATAGTAGAGCCAGCAGGCCCAGACATAGGGGTCGTCGCCATAGCGCAAGGGCATGGTATCGGCCGCATCAGGTGCGCCCGCTTTGCTTGCACTATTTTTGCCGACCGAAGATGCCTTGCCTGTCATGACGATTCACTATGTCCCGTTTTCGCCAGAAGATGAAAGCAATGACGCATGTTTGCAAATGCTTCTTCTTCGAAAGGGCGGCGTGCGACCCCGTGGTGGAGCACGGGATCGCGCAGCCTTGGGAGAGCCCTATTATTGCAGGCGCGCGCGAGCACCCTGAGAAAGCTCCTTCAAGATGATAGCGCAGGAGGTGGCGCCGGCATCCAGTACGCCAAGCGAACGCTCGCCCAGCCGGCTGGCGCGGCCGATCTTCGCGACGAGATTGAGCGTGGAGTCGCGACCGGCCTCTGCAGCTGCAACCAGTGCGTCCAGTGCTTCCGCAAACGGCTTGCCGGCAGCATCGGCTGCATCGAAGGCCTCGATTGCCGGAACCAGCGTGTCGAGCAACGTCTTATCGCCGACCTTGGCCGAGCCGATCGACTGGATGCCTTCGAGCCCGGCATGCAGCGCTTTGCTATAGGCTGCGGCATTGATCGCCTCGATGCCGTCGAGCTTTTCAGCAATTTCGGTGAACATGACGCCGTAGAGCGGTCCCATGGAGCCGCCAATTTCGGTCATCAGCACGGTACCCAGCGTGTCGAGCGAGGATGATAGCGACTGGTTCTTGCCCTTCAGGCGCTCGGCCGCCATGCCGAAGCCCTTGGCCATGTTGACGCCGTGATCACCGTCGCCGATCTTGCCGTCGATCTCGCTGAGATAGGCGCGGTTCTCGACGATGCGCTCGGCCATCGCCAAGACGATATCGCCCGATGTTGCATTGTTGAATGTCTGCATGCGTGCGTCCCCCTCAGAGCAGCGTCGTGCACTCGACCTCGACGTCCAGAAGCTCTTTCAGCTCCTCGTCGAGCGCCATCACGGTCAGCGTCGCGCCGACCATTTCGAGCGACGTGAAGTAGTTGCCGATATAGGTCTTGTAGATCTTCAGGCCCCGTTCGGAGATCTTCGTCTCGATCGTGTCGTTGAGGATATAGAGCTCGTTGACCGGGGTCGCGCCGAGGCCTGACACGAGGACGGCCACTTCCGTGCCGGCTGCCAGATTGTGATCATCGAGTACGATCTGACACATGTCCTCGGCAATTTCGGCCGCCGTCTTCAGTGGCTCGACGCGAACACCGGGTTCGCCATGATGGCCGATGCCGACCTCCATCGTGCCTGGCTCAATCTGGAAATTCGGATGACCGACGGCGGGCAGGGTGCAGGGACCGAGGCCGATACCGACGGAACGGCAGCTATCGATCGCCTTCTGTGCAGTCACGCGGACCTCCTCAAGGCTTGCGCCCTTGGAAGCCTTGGCGCCGCCGACCTTCCACATGAAGATTTCACCGGCGACGCCGCGGCGCTTTTCGCGCTCCTCGGGTGGTGCGGAGCAGACATCGTCGTTGGCGACCACGGTCGCGACTTCGATCCCGTCCTTGGCAGCAAGCTTCGTTGCCATCTTCACGTTCATGTTGTCGCCGGCATAGTTGCCATAAAGGCAGATGACGCCGCGGCCGCCATTGGCTTCACGAATGGCGTCGTGGAAGCTTTTGGCCGTCGGTGACGAAAAAAGCTCGCCGACCGCGACCGCATCCAGCATGTTCTTGCCGGTATAGCCGATGAAGGCCGGCTCGTGGCCTGAGCCGCCGCCGGTGATCACCCCGACCTTGCCGGCATGAGGGGCATCCTTGGCGATGACGACGCGCGGATTTTCTGCCAGACGCACGATATCCGAATGTGCCTTGATGAAGCCTTTTACAGTATCTTCAACGACTTCATCGGGATTGTTGATGAACCGCTGCATGGTCTCTCCTGTCGAATTGTCGAGCGTTCGCGCTCAAAGAATGGTGTAGCCGCCGTCGATCAGCAGATCGGCGCCGTTGATCATGTCCGCGCCGGACGAGGAGAGGAAAACAGCTGCGGCTGCAATCTCCTGCGGGAAGGCAAAGCGGCCAGTGGGGATGCGCTTCTTAGCAGCCTCGCCCTTCTCGCCAGCCCAGGCCTTCTTGCCGAGCTCTGTGAGAACGATGGTCGGGGAAATGGTGTTGACGTTGATGCCGTGCTTGCCCCATTCGGCAGCAAAGGTCTTGGACATGCCGATGACGCCGAACTTGGAGGCGCAATAGGCGACATGCTCTTCAATGGCGACGCTACCGGCCTGCGAGGCGAGGTTGACGATCTTGCCACCCTTGCCGGCGGCGATCATGGTGCGACCGACAGCTTGCGTGACCAGAAACGTGCCCTTGAGGTTGATGTTGATCGTCTTGTCCCAGTAATCGAGCGGCAGCTCCTCGGCAGGGGCAAGGAAGACGACGCCGGCGCTGTTGACGGCGATATCGATGCCACCGAAATGCGCGACGACATCGCTGACGGCCTTGTTGACCGAGGCCGGATCAGACACGTCGCAGACGAATGCTTCAGCACCGCCGCCGATTTCCGATGCCTTGGCCTTCGCCATCTCGACATTGATATCGAGAACCGCGACCTTGGCACCCTTGGAGGCGAATGCCGTCGCGACCGCAGCGCCGATGCCGGAACCGCCGCCCGTGACAAGCGCTGTCTTGCCGGACAGCGGGAAGTTCAAATCAATCTCTGGAGATGTCTCGGTCATCTTCTTCAAGCCTCTGGTCTGTGGGGGAAGGCGGGGCGACAGTTCGCCCCGCCGCATTGATCTTACTTGCGGGCCTGGAGCAGCTTGTCGACGTTTTCAGCCGTTACCGGGGTCCACGGAACATTGTAGTTCTTGTCCTTGCCGCCGTTGAACGGCATGGCCGGATACTGCTCCCAAATCTTGGATTCCGGCTTGTAGTTGCCCTTCTTGGCGGCAAAGATCGCGAGATCGAGGGCGCCCTGCGCCTGCGCGCTGGCATCCTGCAGGATGGAAGTCATCGTGCCGTCTTTCACGGCATGCAGCGCATCGGTGATGCCGTCGATACCGGCAATGGCGAAGTCCTTGACGTTGAGCTTGGCAGCCTTGATCGCTTCGATCGCACCGAGCGCCATCTCGTCATTCTGGCCAATGATGCCGTTGATCTGGCCCGGATGCGAGGTCAGCCAGTTTTCCATCAGAGTCTGGGCTTCGGCACGCGACCAGTTTGCGGTCTGGTCTTCCAGCACCTTCACATTCGGGCACTCGGCAAGCGCCTTCTTGTTGCCTTCCAGACGCGAGATTTGCGCCGACTGGCCGATCGGGCCTTCGAGGATAACGACATTGCCCTTGCAGCCGATCTTGTCGAGCACGGTCTTGGCTTCCATGTAGCCGGAGATCGTGTCGTCGGAGCCGACATAGGCGGTCAGAAGATCGGAATTGACGCGGGTGTTCGAGCCGACGACCGGGATGCCGGCATCATGAGCGGCCTGAACGGCGGTTGCAGCAGCTTCGATGTCGATCGGCACGAAGATGATCGCGTCGAACTTCTGCGTGATCATCGTATTGACCTGTTCCTGCTGAACGAGCGCGTCATAACGGCCGTCGAAGATCGTCAGATCGACGTCGCCGTTCTTGACGGCGGGATGTTCCTTCAGAGCTGCCGACCAGATCTGCATGAATTCCGCATTCAAGCCATAGGGCGCCGCGCCGATCTTCAGTTTCTTATCCTGGGCGAGGGCAGGCGACGCCAGAATTGCGGTCGCGGCAGCAAGAGCAATCAGTAATTTCTTCATTATAATTCTCCTCCGTTGAAAGTCCGGCCGTCGTCTTGACGTGCCGTTTGGTGTTCCGAGTGCGGACACTGGAATGTCTTTGGGCTCAGCCGCCCAGGTTTCTTTTTTGGTCGAGCATGACGGCGCCAACGATGAGTGCGCCCTTGAGGACCTGCTGGTAATAGGACTGGATACCCATGAGATCGAGGCCGTTGTTCATGACGCCGATGATCAACGCGCCGATCAGGGTGCCCGTGATGCGGCCGACGCCACCGGAAAGGCTGGTGCCACCAATGACGACAGCCGCGATTGCGTCGAGTTCGTACGCAATACCGGCTTGCGGCAAAGCCGAACCGGTGCGGGCGGCGAGTAGCATGCCGGCCAGGCCGGAAAGACCGCCGGAAATCACGTAAACAAGGAAGCGCAACTTGCTGACATTGATGCCCGAGGTGATGGCAGCATGCGGGTTGCCGCCGACGGCATAGATGTAGCGGCCGAAGCGGGTGCGGTTCAGCACCCACCATGCGACGATGAAGACGATGGCGAGCAGGATGACCGGCATCGGGATCGAGAGTACGTCGCCTGTGCCAATCCAGCGGAAGTCAGACGTGAGAGCCGGAACCGGCTTGCCGCCGCCATAGATCAGCGTCAGGCCGCGTGCAGCGGAAAGCATACCGAGCGTCGCGACAAAAGCGGGAACGGCAAACCGTGAAACGATGAGGCCGACCACGGCGCCGCAGCCGATACCGACCAGCAAGCCGACGGCGAGTGCGACATAGGGCGGGTAAGGTGCACCGATGATCCCGGCTGTCGCCGATGTCGTGGCGAAGCTCGCGCTGACGATGCCGGTGAGCGCGACCACGGAGCCCACCGAGAGATCGATGCCGCGCGTCAGGATGACGAATGTCATGCCGATTGCCAGCACGCCGTTGATCGAGGTCTGCAGCAGCACGTTGGAGATGTTGCCGGCCGTCAGGAAATATTGGTTCGAAACGGAGAGGACAGCTGCGAGCAGGAGGAAGGCGAGAAAGATCCCGTATTCCTGAATGATCAATCGCCGGCGCTCCGAGCCGAACCAGGAGTTGGACTGATTGTTGTCAGTGGCGGACATTGCAAATACCTTTTGTTGCCGGGCGCTTCATTCTGGGCTTCAAGCTCTGCCGCATTCAGGTCGACAAATGCACGAGCGATTGCGCGTCGGCCTCCTCCCTCTTGAGAATTCCGGCGGAGCGTCCCTGACGCATCACCAGGATGCGGTCGGACATGCCGAGAACCTCGTCTATTTCCGATGAGATCATGATGACGGTGCCGCCTTCGGCGGCGAAGTCGCAGATGACGCGATAGATTTCACGCTTGGCGCCGACGTCGACGCCGCGCGTGGGTTCATCGAGCAGCAGCACTTTTGGCTTGCGCAGGAACCACTTGCCGAGCACGACCTTCTGCTGATTGCCGCCGGAAAGGCCGGAGACGGGCATGCTGTCGCGTGCCGCCTTGATGCCGAAGCGCTTGATCATGTCCTGGCTGGCGCTGGCCTCGGCCCGACGATCCATGGAGAAACGCGGGCTCATTTCGGGCAGGCTCGCGAGGCAGATGTTGTTGCGAACGCTGTCGATCAGGTTGAGACCGGTCAGCTTGCGGTCTTCCGTCACGAAGGCGATGCCGTGCTGCATGGCTTCGGCCGGCTTGCGAACGGTGATGGGTTCGCCGGCAAGCTTGATCTCGCCACTACTGACGGCATCGACGCCGAAGATGCAGTTGAAGATCTCGGTGCGGCCGGACCCCATCAGGCCGTAAATGCCGAAAATCTCGCCCTTGTGAGCGGTGAACGAGATATCGTTGACCTTGCCTTCCGCCGTGAGGCCGGCAACTTCCAGCCCGGGTGCAGCAGTCGGCACATTGGTCTTGATGTATTCCTCGCCAAGCTCACCGCCGACGATCATGCGGATGAGACCAGGCCGATCAATATCGGCGAGCGCGCCGCTGCCGACATAGGATCCATCGCGAAAGGCCGTGTAGGAATCGGCGATCTGGAAGATTTCGGACAGGCGATGCGAGACATAGACGACGCCCTTGCCCTCCGCCTTCAGTCGCTCGATGGTCGCAAACAGCTGCTGCGCTTCCTTCTCGCCGATCGCCGAAGTGGGCTCATCCATGAAAATCACTTCGGCATCGTGGCTCAGCGCCTTGGCGATCTCGACCAGCTGAACCTGCGCGACCGAAAGGTTCATCATGAATTGCGTGGCGCGGATGTTGAACTGCAGCCGGTCAAGCAGCGCCTGCGCATTGCGGTTCATCGTCTTGAAATCGATGCCGCCGAAGCGGGCAGATGGCTCGCGACCGAGATAGATGTTTTCCGCCACGGTCATATGCGGGATGGGGCTGAGCTCCTGCTCGATGATGGCAATGCCGGCTGCGAGCGCCTCTGCGGGGCTTGCATAATCCACATCCTTGCCGCGGCGACGAATAGAGCCAGCATCGCGCTTGTGAATGCCCATCAGGATCTTGAGGAACGTCGATTTGCCCGCACCGTTGCCACCGCACAAGGCATGAACGGAACCGGAGCGCAGCTGAAAGCGCCCGTCGCGCAATGCAGCAACGCCGCCAAAGGACTTTTTCAGCCCCTCTACTTCAAGCAGGAATTCCACTTTCCCCTCCGCACTCCGGATGCTGGAGCGACTCCCGACGACACCGTCGATCACTGCCCAGCACCAATTTGACAATATTCGAAGTGCTTTCGACAAATGTCAATATACTTGTGCAGAAATCATGTGATTGCGGCATGGCGCGTTGCCATCACAGAGAGAATTCGTTTGAGGATGCGTCGATAAGCATTTGTAATTATTGCTGATAAAGAGAATTTATTCGGCGCGGAGGCGACAAATAGCCGGCTTGGAGAATGCCGTTTTGACGGGACGCGGCGTAGATGGCATCGATGGAATGCCGTGATTACGCAGAAAAAGTTCGTTGTGGACGGGGAGAATCCGCCTAATCCTAAGGTGTAACGCGGTTTCATCCGGTGCCGCCGGCGACGGAGCAAGACAGAGATGCATTCATCGAAAATCACCATTCTCTCCTGCAGCATGGATCCGGAAAGCCGGAGCCGCCGCATGGCTCGTGACGCAGAAAGCCTATTGCGGGAGAGAGGGGCCGAAGTTGAGTTTATCGATCTTCAGGATCTTGAGCTGCCTGTATTCGACAACTTGAAGTGCTATGAGCATCCTTCATACGACAGGCTGTATCATGCAATTCGCGATGCGGATGGTGTGCTGCTTGCTGTGCCCATTTACAATTGGTCGGTGGGCAGTGCTGCCAAGAGCCTGATCGAGCTTACCGGCGCGACGGGTGAGGGCGGACGAAAATCGGCCTGGTTCGACCAGATCGTCACCATCGTCTGCTCCGGCGGGCTCCCGCATAGCTATATGGCATACGGAAGTCTCGCCATGTCACTGATGCTCGATTTCAAATGCGTGATCAATCCCTATGTCGTCTACGCCACGGAGAGGGATTGGATCGATGGCCTCATCCTTTCCGATGCCCTTGTGGCAAGGCTGAAGAAAACGATCGAGGTCAAGCTGGAACTGTCATCGGGCCTGAGAGCCAGAACATATACGTCCGACTGGGAAATCTAATTGCCTGCCTGCCCGGATTGCATTCGATGCGCCCCATGTTAAGACTATTCGTATTATGACTTAACGCTGACTATAAGAAGCGGCTGCGGATGAACAGCGGGAATAGAATCGGGGATCGGGAATGACGACAAATGCCCGGGCGAGGCAAAGGCTGGCACAAAGGGTCATCGATGACTTGCGCATGCAGATTGAGACGGGCAAGCTTCAGGCAGGTGACCAGCTTCCGACGGAACCGCAGCTCGAAGCGGCCTTCGATGTCAGCCGGACCGTGGTGCGTGAGGCGATTGCCGATCTTCGTGCCGCGGGCCTCGTCAAGCCCGTTCAGGGCAAGGGGGTATTCGTTTCCGAAACGTCGGCACGATCCGGTCTGCTGCTGACGCCGGTCGAGGTCAAGAGCATCCCCGAGACGCTGGAACTGCTGGAATTCCGCATGGCTGCGGAAGGCGAGGCGGCGGCAATCGCCGCCTATCGCAGAACGGCCGAACAGGAAGCGGCAATTGCTGCCGCCAACCGCAGGATGGCGCTGCTGATAGAGCAGGGGCTATCGACCGTCGAAGCGGATTATGAATTCCACATGGCGATAGCCGCTGCCACGAACAACCGCTTCTATGTCGACGTACTCCGGCATTTCGGTGCCCGAACCATTCCGCGTAGACAGTTTCCGACATTGCCTGAAGCGAATGATCGCGCCTATCTGGAGAAGGTGCATGCCGAGCATGCGGAAATCCTGACGGCGATTGCCGATCAGGACCCTGAGCGAGCGCGTCAGGCGATGCGGGCACATATGCTGGCCAGCCAGCGACGCTATCGTCTGCTCGCGGAATTGCAGGCGCAATAATGCTCCACACATTGCTATGGTCATACTATGTCATATGATATTAAGCGATCGTCGCCGGTTAAACCCGCCCCCGATGCTCGGACGAGGTGATTAGTGGTTCAGACGTCTTCCAGCGTATCTCGCACATTCGTCTACGTCTCGGCGGCAGTTGCCGGAACGATCGATGCTTACAGGATGGACGGGGCTACAGGCACGCTCACGCCGATATCCGGCGTGGATGTCGGCCCGATGGTCATGCCGATGACCGTCAGTCCCGACCGGCGGCATCTCTATGCCGTCATTCGTGAGCAGCCTTATCGGGTACTGACGCTGGCGATCGACCCTGAAAGCGGCAGGCTAAGGCAGGAGGCCGTCGCCGCTCTGCCCGACAGCATGGCCTACATCTCCCTCGATCCGACGGGTGGGCTTCTATTCGCTGCTTCCTATGGCGGTAGCAAAATCGCCGTGCTGCTGATCGGCAAGAACGGGTTGGTCACCGCGCAGGCTCAGCAAGTGATCGCAACCGGGCGCAACGCACATTCGATCGTCAGTGACCGAACAGGCAAATATGTCTTTGCCACCAATCTCGGCTCCGATGCCGTGCAGCAATTCACTCTCGACCCCGAGACCGGGATACTGAAGCCGAACGATCCAATGCAGGTTGAGACCGGCGCCGGCTTTGGTCCGCGGCACATCGTCATCTCTCCCGACAACAAGGCGGTGTACGTCCTGACGGAACTGACCGGCCATGTCATCCACTATGCGCTCGATAATGATAAGGGCACCTTGAGCGAGATCGAAAGTGTTGCTTCCGTTCCTGAGTCAGCAGACGGCAGCAAGCCGAAGGTCTGGGCCGCAGATATCGGCATCACACCGAACGGCAAATTTCTTTATACGACGGAGAGAACCACCAGCCGGATTGCACTCTTCCGCGTCGAGGCAGGCAGCGGGAGACTGACCTACGTCACGAACTATTCGACCGAGCAGCAGCCGCGCGGTATCCGCATCGATCCATCGGGCCGGTTTCTTGTCGCATCCGGCGAGAAGTCCGACAGGCTGTCGGTCTATGCTATCGACCAGGCCGATGGCGGTCTCGGCCTGGTGGGGCGATATCCAGTCAATGCCGGTGCGAACTGGCTAGAGATCGTGACATTTCCTTGAGACGCGCCCGCATGCGGCAAGCATCAAGCCGCTCTTGGGCAAATATCTACCTAGCTTTCGCAGCGGTTCCGGCAATCATGCTTTCGATCTCGGAGGAAGGAAGGGGCCGGGCGAACAGATAACCCTGAAGCAGTTCGCATCCGGCACCTTCGAGAAAACGGGCCTGCTCCTCGGTCTCGACGCCTTCCGCTACGACTTCCAGATCGAGTGTTCTGCCAAGCGATACGATAGCGGAGGTAATGGCCATATCGCCGGGCTTTTCCGGAATATCGGCAATGAACGATCTATCGATTTTCAACCGGGAAAGCGGAAAGCGCCTGAGGGTACTCAGGCTTGAATATCCGGTGCCGAAATCATCAATCGCGAGGCTGACACCTAGCTTCTTCAGCTCATGCATCCGCTCAATGGCGCCTTCGACATCACGCATGATCAAGCTTTCCGTCAATTCGAGCTCGAGCCATTGCGGATCGAGACCCGCCGATTGCAGCGCGGATGCGACCTGGTTCGTCAGCGAACTCTCCAGGAATTGCCGGGCCGATACGTTAACGCCCATACGCAGTGCGGGCAGATCACGATCCTGCCATAGCCGCGCTTGCTGGCAGGCTTTGCGCAGAACGATTTCGCCGAGCGGGACGATGAGTCCCGTTTCCTCGGCGAGCGGAATGAAGGCGCCGGGCAGCAATAAGCCCTGAGTAGGATGCTGCCACCGCACAAGGGCCTCGACGCCGATGACCTTGCCGCTGCGTACTTCCTTTTGCGGCTGATAATGCAGCACGAATTCGTCCCGCTCCACGGCACGCCGTAATTCTTCGATGCGAATCAGCTTGTTGCGGGCGTCCTCCGCCATGGCCGGCGTGAACAGTCGAATGGCGTTGCGCCCCGCTTCCTTGGCACGATAGAGAGCCATGTCGGCATTCGCGAACAGTTCCGAGGCCGTCTTGCCATGCTCCATGGCGCAAGCCACACCAATGCTGCAGCCCACGCGGATTTCAACCCCCTGGATGGTCATTGGCTTGGATATGTCTGCCAGAACCGCCGCGAGCCTTTCATATATCGGCTCAGAGTTCTCTTCGAGAACGATGATGAATTCATCGCCGCCGATCCGAGACACGATGCCGCGAGCGCCGACATGGGTCGATATGCGCTGCGCAACCACCGTCAGCAATTCGTCGCCAGCCGCATGGCCTAGGGTGTCGTTCACCAGCTTGAAATTGTCCAGGTCGACAAAGGCAACGGCCAGAGACCTTCGCTTCCGTGCTGCTTTTTCGAGCAGGGCGCTGAGCTTGCGGTCGAGCAACATGCGGTTGGGCAGGCCGGTGAGCGCATCATGTTCGGCCAGATAGGCAATATGGGCGATGTCCCGATAGCGATCGATGGCTATTCCAACTGTCTGCGCTATGCCAGCGAAGAATTCCATAAGTCCGGCTTCATCGCCATCGGTTTGCACCGTTACCAAGGCCCCATGCTGGCCACCGTCCCGCGAGAAAATGGGAAATTCCAGGATGTCGCCGGCAAGGGACTCGGCTTGCTCGCCGTCGAGAGCGAAACTGACCCGTCTGCCATTGAGCAAGCCCTCAAGAAGCATCCGGGCCTCCTTGAGAAACACATCGAGATCGACGCCTCGGGCCACATCCTGCAGAAGTTTCGTTTGAGCGCTCATCAATTTTTCCGCCCGTTTTCGAGCGGAAATATCGCGGGATGCTCCGACGACGCCGATGATATTGCCGTTTCTATCGCGCAGCGGCACTCGCGACATCATGAGCCAGCCTTCACCCTTGAGGCGCCGCTCTTCGACGCCGAGATCGGCTTTGCCGCTTTCCATCACCTGTCGTTCGACTTCTTCGATCTTGTGGGCGTCGGCCATCGGGTGAATTTCGGCGTCGGTAAGGCCGATCAGTTCGTCGACATGCGTGAAACCATTGTTGAGGACGATCGCCATGTTGGCAAAAAGGAACCGGCCGCCCCTGTCCTTGGCATAGATATAGTCCGGCACGTAGTTGATCATCGCCTCGAGCCATTCGTAACGCTCGGCGAGAGACAGATACCGAGCCTGAAGCGATTCAAACGGCTCGCGGACCTGCTCGTCCTCACCGTCTTGATCTCGGTGCTTAGGCTCTGGCGATCCATCCGGCGGCTGCATCATTTATGTTCTCTCACCCGGCAAGTGGACAATATCGGCAGGCAATTCTGCAACAATGAAAGCGTATAGGCATGTCGACCTTCGTCGCAGGCGAGGGTTGGTTTCTCTGTTCACATAAATGTTATCATATAACCGAATTTATAAACATCCGCTCAAGTTTTACAGGAAGAGCGCGTCTGTCCCAACGGGTGCGCAAGCGCTTACATAGTGAAAGCCAATGGATTTTCCGGGATGAACCGTCGGCAATGAATGCCATTGCGGGCAGGGGGCAAAACCGGCTAAAGCGCAGGTGGTGGAAACGCTGGATTCGCAAGGACAAAATAGTATGCGCGTGGGCAAAGCCGTAATAAGCGGCAATCTTGTGCTTGCCGGCATGCTGATGATGCTTTTCGGCGACTTCCTGTTTTCTCTGAACGACGCCATGGGCAAGTGGCTCGTTGCGAGTTTCTCCGTCGGCCAGATTCTGGTGATCCGCTCTTTCGGTTCGTTCATTATTCTGGCGCCGATGATCGCGCGGCAGGGCAGCGACGCGCTTTTTCGCCTCGAACGGCCGCCGTTGCAGCTTTTGCGTGTCGTCGTGACAACGCTCGACGTCGCTCTCTTTTACGCCGCTGTCGCCTATCTGCCGCTTGCCGATGTCATGACCTTCTATATGGCTGGTCCCATCTATGTGGCGGCGATCTCACATTTCTTCCTGAATGAGAGGATCGGCTGGCGGCGCTGGCTGGCGGTTTTCGTCGGCTTTATCGGTGTATTGATCGCCCTTAGACCTTCGGCGGCAATGTTTTCCTGGCCGTCACTTTTCGGCCTTGGCGGCAGCCTTGCATTCGCATTGACCCTGGTACTCGGGCGGCGGCTGCGGCAGACGGCCGATGCGACGCTTGTCGCGTGGCAGACGGTCGGCGCGCTCATCACCGGTTTGGTGCTGAGCATTGGCGACTGGCGCTCGGCATCCGCGCTCGATCTTGGCGCCATGCTTGCTCTCGGCATCGTCGCCGGCAGCGCCCATATGCTGATAACCCGATCCTTGAAGCTTGCTCCGGCGTCGCTCCTAGCTCCGCTGCAATACAGCCTGCTTGTCTGGGCGATTGTACTGGGCTTCCTTTTCTTCGGCGATATTCCCGACACCCAGATCGTCATCGGCTCTGTCATCATCGTCCTTGCCGGGCTTTTCATTTTCCATCGGAAGAATCTGGTCGATACGGTGCCGAAAGACGCTGTTCCTCGGGATGGACATTGAGGCAGTCGCATCGCGCGGCAGGCTGCCGAGACGTGCGGGCTACCGGGTATCCTTGATTGGAACCTTGCGCTCGACGAGAGGATGAAGGCGACGACGATCAGAGAGGGGCGAAGGCATTTCGCAAACCAGCGTCACCGCGTAATCGCGAACGCCGTCACTGATCCGGTTGTTCGACGTCCGGCCGATCGCCTTATGCCGGATCGACGCGGCACCGCCAGTGCGCATCCGCTCCAGAAGACGGCGGACCTGGCGCGTACTCAGATCAAGCACATGCGAAGCCGACACCATCGTCATCCGACCATCGACCACCTTCGACAAAATCTCGATCCGCTGCAGATCGCGCTCGCTCATCGCAATCAATCCCATCCGCAATCTCCCAGGTCATCAAACCCGGGGAGAGTGACATTCCAACTTTGCAGAAACAGGACACTTCAACTTTGCGGCCACAGCCGAAAATCAGATAATCTATGTTATGGAACTTAAGCCAATCTGGTGAGCCTTGTCTTTTTGACGCGAAACGTATGTCGGCAAACTGCGGTTCTTCGGGATAAAACGTGGCTTTGTCCGTTGCGTTCGCCTCGAAATATGGGAGCCTTGCATTCCACTATCAGCGAATGGCGTGTTCCACGCGCGGAGTGATTCGGAAATGGCAATGCGACTTGATCCGTTCTTGGAAGCGGCTGATGCCCAACGGGTTATTTCTGTGCTCCAGAAGTTGAACGCCTGCAGTCTGGATTATGCCCTCACCGGAGGAATAGCATTGGAGCCAAGTCTTGGTTCTGAGCTTGGCCGTCAGCGCGCTTTCAGCGATATCGATATTGTCGCCTCGACGTTCGAGGCATTGCCGTCGACCCTCGCCTCGGCATTTATGATTAGCCATGCACATCCGGATCGTCCATTAGGTAAGCTGGCCATCCAGCTTGTGGAACCAAACCAGCGTGTGCGCGTCGACGTGTTTAGCGCGTGCGGTGATACGTTAGCGCGGACCAGACCTGCGCTGATTGGCGACCTGACGATCAAGGTCGTCGCTGTCGAAGACCTTGCCTGCCGCATTGCTTTGGAAATGATGGGCTTTAGCAGAGGTGATTCAGTCCCGCCCAAATGTGCTGACGATCATATTCGTGCGAGGCAGGCGGTAGATATGGACCTCGTTGAAACAGCTTGGCAGGATCAGCGCCGGGAGATGGATCCTTTGACATATGCCGAAGCGGCGGTTCAGATTGCCGACGCCATGGAACGACAGACCGGAAAGCTTGCAAGGCAAGTCTATTGCACGGATTCACACGCAGGCTGCCGTCATTGCCGCGACACAGCACACTTCGCGGTAGCGTCTCCCAAGTCGATCCTTGCCATACTCGGCTACTGCTAACCAAAGTCGCTTCGAAACTCGGGCGGAGGCAATTTTGAAACCGATCCGATGCCGGCATATCCGTGACGAAACGACGGACCGCCTTTCGGATGAGTCTCAGTGATCGGCTCCGCGAGTGGCGTCGTCCGCGCTCACCAGCAGCTTGTCGATCCTACGACCATCGAGATCCACGACCTCGAAGCGCCAGCCGTTCTTCGAAAAACTCTCGCCCACATCCGGAAGATGGCGCAGCTCCTGCAGCACGAAGCCTGCGACCGTCTGGTAGTCGCGATCGTCTTCGATCGGCAGGTTCATGAAATCGGCGAACTCGTCGATAGGCATCCAGCCGGACACGAGATAGCTGCCGTCGTGGCGGCGGACGAGAGCCTGCTCACCGCCGGCATCGGTTTCCTCCTGAACGGCTCCCAGGATGGCTTCGAGGATATCGCCTGATGTGATAACACCTTCGAAGTGGCCGTATTCATCATAGACCAGCACCATATGCGAAGAAGAACGGCGCAGCGCCTTGACAACGTCAAGGGCGCTAGAAAGGTCCGAAACGATCGGCACCTGCTTGGCAAGCTTCAGAATGTCGGCCTGACCGTCGGAGGCCAGCGCATCGAAGAAATCGCTGGTTGTCAGCACGCCGACGATTTCATCGGAGCTGTCCTTGCGCAACGGTAGCCGCGCCTTCTCGGTGCGGCGCAACTGCTCGCGGACCTCGTCGAAACCGTCCTCGATATCGATGACCTCCACGTCGCGGCGTGGTGTCATCAATGCTCTTGCGGTTCGGTCGGCCAACCGCATGACGCCCGAGATCATCGCCTGCTCTTCCGTCGCGATGACGCCAGCGCTTTGCGCTTCCGCCAGAACCGTCTTGATTTCCTCGTCGCTGACACCATCCGCGGCCTTGCCGGATTGTCCGAGTGCGCTCAGAACCAGCCGTCCCGAGATGTCGAGCAACCAGACGAGCGGCGCTGCGGCCCGGGAAAGAAACACCATGGCCGGCGCGACCTTGCTGGCGACCGCTTCCGGCGCCCGCAGAGCGACCTGCTTCGGCACGAGCTCGCCGATGATCAACGATAGATAGGTGATGGCGACCACGACGGAACCGACGCCGATAGCATCGGCGGCTGCGACCGAAAGACCTTGGGCGGCAAGCCAGCCCGACAGCCGAGCGCCGAGTGTGGCGCCCGAGAACGCGCCGGACAGGACGCCGACGAGCGTGATGCCGATCTGCACGGTTGAAAGGAAGCGGCCCGGCTCTTCCGCAAGTCTCATCGCCATGGTCGCACCTCTGCTGCCTTGGTCGGAAAGCACCTTCAGGCGGGCTGGACGGGATGAGACGATCGCCAATTCCGACATGGCAAGCACGCCGTTAAGCAGAGTGAGAACGATGACGATAGAAATTTCGAGAAGCAATGTCGGCCCTTTTTGGTTTCAGCCGAAAGATAGGTGGCGAGAGCTGCAAAAGCCAGCGTTGCATGGACATGATTTCCATGACGCCGCCATCGAGGGCAATTTACTGAGGCTATCGCATGGCCGGCAGAATATCCGTGGCGATCTCTTCCATGGTTTCCCCGGCCGGGCGTCCCTGCGCGACAAGATTGAAGGCGACATGATGAATGCCCGCTTCACGCATCGCCGACAAGGCGGCGATCAGCCCTCGCCTGCCGGTTCTGCCGCCGAGATTGATCTCCTCATAGCTGGCCTGAGGGTTATCGAGCAGATCAAGGACCATGGACTGGCCGAAGCCGCGAAAATCCTTGGTTACCTTAGCCTGGGCATTATGCCAAAGCGCCAACCGGTCTTTCTGAACGGGTAGCGGCCGGTAATAGGTCATCCAGGCTGTCGCCTGGCGGGCGATCCATTCGAGGGATTGCGACGATGAACCGACCGCCACCATGGGAATGGGTGGTTGTTGCAGCGCAGGCCTGATGGCGAACTCGTTTCGCACACGATCGCTTTCATCGATGACCTTCTGATCCGGACTAAGCGCAGCGGCGAGGCGCTCCCAATGCGATTGAAAGAGCGCCTTGCGGTTCTCAATATCCTCTCCGAAAACGTCATATTCGCTCGGTCGGTCTCCCGAGCCGAGACCGAGGACGAATCGCCCCTTCGACAGAGAGGCAATGGACAGCGCGGCCTTGGCGATATGGAGCGGATGCCGCAAAGGCAACACGATCGCGCCTGTCGCCAGCGCTATCTTCGATGTGGAAGCGGCTAGAGCTCCGAGGAAGACCCAGGGGTCGGCATGCCCGATCGGATCGGGATAGCTTTCACTGTTAAGGGGAACATCCCTCACCCACAGCGCATCGAAACCCAATTTATCGGCTTGGGCTGCGATGCCGAGCTGAGTATCGAACTCTATGTCGGCGGCAATTCTCGTTTGCGCCGGCAGAACTATGCCGAATGAAAGTCTATCGGGATGGAAAAGCACGTCGCGCCCTGAAATTGATATCCTTGCCAAGGAGATAAGGAGGCTTGCGCTTGAGGAAAAGGGGGGCGTGAGGCGGTACGGTGATGCGCGAGGCAAGTAGCCCGCCCCGTAGAGCGGACTGTCATTGCGTAACCGTTCCAGTGCGGATCCGTGATCGTGGACCGCTTGTTCAGCTCGCGGTGATGCACTGCTTGACGTAATCGCGCAATGCTTTCTTCTCCAGACCTTTGGTGGTGCCTTCGTCATGACAGGTCTTGCGCTTTGCCAGGACCGGATACTTCTGCTGCAAGCAGCTTTTGACTGCGTCCTTGCGTGCCTCGCCCTTGAGGCCTTGCCCCGTCGCATCCTGCCGGCAGGCTTGCCGTGCCGTCTTGATCTCATCCTTCGACGGCATGGTCGACGATGGAGCCGATGTGGAAGGAGTTGTGGCGGGAGCTGGCGTTGCGGTCGTCGCTGGTGTCGTCGTTTGCGCGAAGACCACGGTTGCGGAAGACAGGGCGAAGAGAGCGGCGGCGGTCGCACTTAGCAGCTTGCTGGTCATGGGCATATCCTTTTGCCTGAAGGCCATTCATGTTCAAGCCGCCGACCTCATCACGAGGCCGGCGTACGTCTTGAACGATGATCCTTGGCTTATCCGTCGCTCGGACCGCCAAAAAATTCCGGCAAGGTCGCCTGCGCCTTCAGTAAACCACGACGCCTCTGACACTCTTTCCGGAGTGCATGAGCTCAAAGCCCTTGTTGATGTCTTCGAGCGGCATGGTGTGGGTGATCATCGGATCGATCTGGATCTTGCCCTCCATGTACCAGTCGACGATCTTCGGAACATCGGTACGGCCACGCGCGCCGCCGAAGGCCGTGCCCATCCACGAGCGGCCCGTCACCAGCTGGAATGGACGCGTCGAAATCTCCTGGCCGGCGCCGGCAACGCCGATGACCACGGACTTGCCCCAGCCGCGATGGCTTGCCTCCAGTGCCTGGCGCATCACCTTGGTGTTGCCCGTGCAGTCGAAAGTGTAGTCGGCGCCGCCGATCTGGTCGGCCCCACGCTTCGTCATGTTGACGAGATAGGGCACGATATCGTCGCCG
>NZ_FMAG01000008.1 GCF_900094585.1 Martinezella multihospitum | reverse complement strand
CTGATCGCGCTTGGCGTTCTTTTCGCGGCTGCGGTCGTAATCGCGGCCTTTGTCTCGGCGCGCGGGATTGCCGCCCCGATCGAACGGCTGCGGGCACGCATGGTATCGCTTGCGGACGGCAAGACCGATGAGCAGATCGCCGGCATTGGCCGCAAGGACGAAGTCGGCCAGATGGCTGCTGCCGTCTCCATCTTCCGCGACCATGCCATCGAGCGGATAAGACTGGAACAGGAGGCGAGCGCCAATCGCAGCCTCTCCGAGAAGGAAAGGCTGGAGCGCGAAGCGCAGAAGGCCAAGGATGCGGCGGACACGCAATTTGCCGTCGATGGCCTGGCAAGCGGTCTGGCCGAGCTTTCGAACGGCAATCTGGTCTATCGCATCGAGCAGCCCTTCGTTGATCACCTCGACCGTCTGAGGGCCGATTTCAATGCCTCGATGGCGAAGCTGGAGGAAACGCTGCGCTCCGTTGGCCAGGGAGGTCAGGCCATTGCCGCCGGCGCCAGCCAGATCCGGTCTGCAGCCGATGATCTTTCCAAGCGCACCGAGCAACAGGCAGCCTCCGTCGAGGAGACGGCGGCCGCACTCGAGGAGATCACCACGACCGTCAAGGATTCCACCCGGCGCGCCGAGGAAGCAAGCTCGCTGGTCGGACGCGCGCGCATCGGCGCCGAAAAATCCGGGGAAGTCATGCAGGAAGCGATTGCCGCCATGGAGGCAATCTCGAAATCCTCGGGCGAAATCAGCAATATCATCGGTGTCATCGACGATATCGCCTTCCAGACGAACCTGCTGGCGCTCAATGCGGGCGTCGAGGCGGCGCGGGCGGGAGAAGCGGGCAAGGGCTTTGCCGTCGTCGCCCAGGAAGTCCGTGAGTTGGCACAGCGCTCCGCCACGGCCGCCAAGGAGATCAAGGCGCTGATTTCCACATCCGGACAGCAGGTCGACAGCGGCGTCGATCTCGTTACCAAGACAGGGCACTCGCTGCAGCAGATCGTCAAGGAGGTCGAAGACATCGACCGCAACGTGCGGGCGATCGTCGAGGCCGCCCGCGAGCAGGCGACCGGCCTGCAGGAGATCAGCACGGCGGTCAACAGCATCGATCAGGGAACACAGCAGAATGCCGCCATGGTCGAGGAATCCACCGCGGCAAGCTACAGCCTTGCCAAGGAGGTGACGGCCCTGAATGAGCTGCTCGGACAATTCGATCTGCAAAGTGGTCGCAGCCATGCGCGGCCAGCTGCCGCGACGGAGCGATCCAGCCCTGCCGCCTCGCCTGCACGGGCGCTGCGATCCAGGATCGCCGGCGCATTCGGTGGTTCCGGTACAGCCGCAGCCGCAGCGGCAGCCGCATCCTGGGAAGAGTTTTGACCTTGCGCGTTTCGGTCAATTCTTGAAAGGTGGTCAGACTTCAAAATCGAAGACCGCCGGAATATGTCATTGCTTCCGGCGGTCATCCTCGCCAAATGCTGTTCGGTCGACCGAGTTCCATTCTTGGACGAGCCGAGAGCTCCGCGCCACACTGCAGGGAGTGACCACGAGAGATGCTAAGTGTTTTCCCGGTGCCGCAAGAGGATAAAAAGGGCGAACGACAAGCGTTTGCAGACGCTCTATGGATCGACCTCCTGAGTCCCACCACTACCGAGCTCAGGCAGGTGGAAGAGGTCGTTGGCGCACCCCTCCCTTCCCTGGGCGCTCTCAGTGAAATCGAAACGTCGAGCCGACTGAGAAACCAGCATGGCGTGCTCTACATGAGTACGCCGTCGGCGGCCCGACATCCGGAGGGAGCCGATACAACCCCTCCCATCGGGTTCGTTTTATCCATGGATCGTCTCGTCACCGTCCGGTTTATGGCATTGCCGGCGGTGGACGCCGTCGCAGCCAGCTTTGCCGCACAGGATGCGCCGAAATCGAGCCTTGAGGTGTTCACCTTGCTCTGTGAGGATATTGTCGACCGCGTCGCCGATGCCCTTGAGCACCTGGCAGGAGAGCTCAATGGCCTTTCAACGGGCGCGTTTCGTGCAGAGGACCCTCGCGGCCATCACGCAGCCCGCGCCAACAAGCTGTTGCGAGCACAATTACGCCAGGTGGGGCGTCTGGGAGATCGTCTCTCGCAGATTCGAGACGGTTTGCAGGGCCTCGGACGCGTTGTGACCTATACAGAACAGCAAGCCAAGGGATGGTCGGAAAATCTTGAGCCGCGTCTGGCAGGACTATGCCGAGATATCCACTCGCTCGTGGATTATGAAGAGCAACTCGCCAATAAGGTACAGTTCGTGCTGGACGCTCTCGTCGGGCTGATCGGCATCGCTCAGAACGACATATTCAAGGTTCTTACCATCGTGTCGATCGCCGGCATTCCCCCGACCCTGGTCGCCGGTATCTACGGCATGAACTTCAAGAACATGCCCGAATATGATTGGGCTTGGGGATATCAATATGGTTGGGCGATCATCATATTGAGCACCGTCATCCCATTGGTTTGGTTCAAGGTGAAGGGCTGGTTCTAACGGAGCGTATGATGAGGGGGCCGAATTACCCTGCGACCCAGGCCCATAATAGGAGCATATCCCCACAAGACCCAGAGCTGCAGATCCCCACCACGCCGGGCGCCTGCGCGTCAGGGCTGCCACGGCACCCAGCGTGATTACAACCTGCAGCATCGCGACCGCGATCGCATGCATGCCAGAAGTCTCCGCAGCAAAACCAGCGCTGAAACAAAAGATCCTATTCTCATGAGGAAACCTAGCTCCAGACCTTTTTCTATTTGTCAGAGGATCTCAAAGAGCTCGTATTTAACGCCGCCGGGAAAGCGGCCGCCCTTTCCAACGCAGACGATCGCATTGATCCACGCGTATGCGGGCGAGGCGGTCTCGAAATACGGCGTCGTTCGTAGATAATATTCCGAAGGGTCGACGGTTTCGCCGCGCCCCAAACGCTCGGAAACGTCTGCCGACGCGTGGCGAACACCACGATAAGTCATGAGAATATGGGCGCCATCGTCAGCCTCGAGCAGAACCCGCACATCCTGCTGAAATGTTCCGTCCTGGCGGGTGACGAGAAGATCCGACCCGATCAGTGGTGAGACCTTGCCCTTGAGACGCGCTCCTTCGAAGTGGCCGCCCGACACGGGAAAAATGCGGCGCGCACCTGCGGGGCATGGCCCGATATCGATCGTAGGATGAAGTTCGAGATAAAGAGCAAACAGAGGACGCGATTGTAGCTCCATGAGGGCCTCCCATTTATGGAGCGCGCGATCGCCTCCATTTCAGGGGTGTATTAACTGCTATAATCTCGGAGCGAAAACGGGCATTACTTACCATTATCACAAGCGAAACTACATATGCGCCCTTCACTGGAATCCCTGAAAGTCCTTGAGATCTGCGTCGCTTCTGGCAGTTTCGCCCGTGCAGCCGAACGTTTGTTTCTGACCCCGGCCGCGGTGAGCCTGCGTATTCGAACCCTTGAGGAGGAACTGGGTGAACCACTCTTCATTCGGCGAGGACCACGTGTCGTGCCCACGCCGAAAGCCGTCCTCCTTGCAAAGGGCGTGCGACGCGGTATGGATGAAATTGACTCCGCCTTGGCAGCTTTTGAGGCGGCATCTCCTCCCCTGCGGGTAACCGCGCCTCCCACGCTTGCGACTCGCTGGCTCGCGCCGCGCCTTTCGAGCTATCAGCGCTGCGAAATCGAACTCGATGTTTCGGCCGATATTCGTGATCAGTCTGACTTCGACGTCGCTATCCGCACCGGAGCCGGCAACTGGCCGGGCCTGGAGGGCTTTCGATTGTTTCCTGTGCAGCTAACACCGCTTCTGGCTCCATCGCTTGCGGCGTTGCTAGAACCTTTAGTACCCGAAACGCTCGCAACCCTGCCGCTGTTGCCACATCCAGACTGGGAAAGATGGTTTCTGAGCGCAACAGGGAGTGTCCCGCCGGGGTTGAACTTCACCCGCGTGGAATATCCAAACCATGACCTGAACGTGAACGCTGCCTGCGCAGGCGAAGGCGTGGCGCTCGTACCGCTCGGTTTCTTCGAACCCCTCGTCAAATCGGGCGCATTGGTGATGCCCTTCGACCAAGTACTTGACGGTCCCGACTGGCACTTCGCGCTTTTCCGCAATGATGATGTCAGGCCGGGGCCTCGAGAATTCTGCGATTGGCTTTATGAGCAGAGTCGCATGACGTCAGTAGCGCTTGAGATACGCACCAAATGAGCCTCCACAGCGGCCGGACCGCCGTTAGAAGTCTGCAGCCTGCTCATGCGGATGTCTCTATCGTCAGCCGCACCACCCAGGACGGCGCGCTCCGCAGCGATCTCTCCGATCGCGATATCGTATTGGCCTTGATCCGCTTTGCGCGACCACTCGCAGCTGGGCTGCCTTCGAGCGAGGAGCGCGCGCTCGCACACAGGCATCTCGACTTTTACATTGATGGACTGCGCGCCGGGCAGCGCCGCCAAACAGTTTTGATGGCATTAGAGATCAGCCCGCCATCTTTGAATGATAGGACGGTTTAATTGCAAGGGGCAGGCACCGATCTCCGCGAATGAACCCGGGCTGAATGGTGCTTTCAGCTTCTGTTCCGAAGGCGGCGTCTAAAAGAAAGACGTTCAACCGCGGTCTTATCCGCCTGAGGAGACACAGTCATGATCCGCACGTCTTTCATTGCAACCGCACTCGTCGCTCTCGTCGGCCTCACCGCCGCAGCCCCTGCCATGGCCAACGATGTACGTATCGAACAATATGGCTGGTCGAACTCTACCGGTGGTGCGCAGGAAGGGTACGGAAACCGCATCAGAACCTACCAGAATGGTGGCTATAACCGGATTGTCGGCCATCAATATGGTCGCCACAACCTTTCGGCTGTCGGTCAGGAAGGCAATGATAACTACGGCGCCACCTATCAGAACGGTGACCGCAACATAGCCGGCATCGGCCAGTTTGGCTCCAACCACACGACCATCCTTACCCAGGACGGCAATGGCAACATCGCAGCTGGCGTCCAGGTCGGCCATGGCTGCAGCGCCAATGTCAGCCAGGGCGGCAACGGCAATGTCGCGGCCTTCGTCCAAGCCTGCCCGTAAGCAGCTGCGCGATGACGTGAAAGAAGTCAGAAACGCAACAGCAGACCATTTGGGGAGATGACCCATGCCAAATAGCGTCAAACATCCACGCCGTCTGATGACGATACTCGCTCTGGTCCTGCTTCCCGTCGGCGCCGTTGCGGCCATGACGACTGCCAACCAATCTGACGAGGCGGAGCTTTGCGAAATCAAAGCAACGCCTGGAGCAGGTATGGTGAGACTGGATGCGCTTGTCCACGCCGACAGCCATGTCGGCGGGACCTACACCTTCCATGTCGAGAAATCGGAAGACGGTGGAAGTTCCACGATCAACCAGAGCGGCGATTTTGATGCCTTAGCGGGGCATGCGGCAATCCTCAGCTCGGTCTCGCTCGGCTCCAAAGGAGCCGCGTACAAGGCAACACTGGATATTGTGATCGGAGATAAGAGTTTCAGCTGCACGAAGCAGGTCGGCGGCAACTAATCGGCCTCTGCACTCTGCAAATCCCTTTAAAAGGGCGCCGGTTTCTGGCGCCCTTTTGCTTTCGATCGGGTTTAGAGCGGTTCAGTTTTTCGCGGAGCCTCTGAACCCCTCTATCTCTTTGGTTTCACGCAATTCCGAACGGAAAGCCGCTACGCACTTTTCCTGGAATTGCTCTAGACGACTGAACGACAACTGAACGGGCAATTCCGACTGGGTTCAGCTTAAAGGTGCGAAAGTTGGTCATCGGCTAAGACAGCCGTCCAATGGAGATCAGGATGACCCGCAACGTGTTTAAGATCCTTACTGTCACTCTTCTTGCCGGGAGCCTGGGGCAAGTCGCTTTGTCCGTGCCAGCCTATGCCGGCGGCCGTATCTCGTTCAACCTTGTGCCTGATAATGCCGAGGATGCGGATCTTTTCTCGACCGGACTGCGCGTCTATTTGCTCTACCGCGGTCTGAAAGACGCCGACATCCGGCAGCTGGGCCGCGGTAATGCAGCTGGCATCGCTCAGGCTGGCCGAGGCAATCTCGGCTTCATCCAGCAGCAGGGCAGCGGTCATTCGGCAACCTTGCGGCAGAACGGCAACAACAATGCCTATGGCATTTTCCAGTATGGCCGAAATACAGAAACCGACGTGGTGCAGGATGGGGATAACGGCAGTGGCGCTACCTTCAGCTATGGCTGGTAAGGCAGGTCACAACAATCCCCGGGAGCGATGTCATATTGTTTGGTCAACGCCTGCACAAGGCGCTTGCCCAGAATTCAGGTAGGAGCCCTCTCCCAGCAAACAATTCCGGCCTTCCGACGACGGATCGACGGGATCTTTACCCTGCGCACCGACTATGATTGCTCTTGAGAGGAAGTGAACTGGAACCCAGCCTCGCATTTGAAGTCCCAATCGTTAAGAGCTGCCAACTGCTATTTCGCGCCAGACAATATCGAACAACGAGCTTAGCCGCTTGATACAGTGAAGCATGACATTTGCAGCCTACGCGGTCTGCTTAGGCCGCCAGCGCAACAAATAAGCTTCAAGCGCATAGGCGAGACGGTTTAAGGTAAAGCCGACGAAGCCGAGCACGAAGACGCCGACCATGACGAGCGCCATGTCGAACCGTTCTCGACCGGCAATGACCAGACCACCGACACCCGGACCGACCGCCAGGAAATATTCCGCCCCGACCGTTGCCAGCCAGGCATAGATCAGGCCCAGATGGACGCCGGTGGCGATCGACGGCATCGCTGAGGGAATATAGATCCGGAGAGCTTTCTGCCTTGCATTGAACCTCAATGCTCTTGCCACTTCCAAAAGATCCGCCGGCGCTTCGCGCATGCCGTCACAGGTATTGAGAACGATCGGAATGAAGGCGGCAAGCGCAACAAAGACGATCTTTGCCTGCTCGCCGAAGCCGAACCAGACCGAGATCAGCGGTATCCAGGCGAGAAGGGAGATCTGCTTTAGGCCATTGAAGGTCGGCATGATCAATCGGTCGGCAATTCGCGACAGGGCAAGCAGGCTCGCGAAAGCGACACCGAGCACGCATCCAATCAGGAATCCGGCAATATTGCGCATCAGGCTGAAGCCGAGTTCGCCGATGAGATCGTTATCGATCAGCTCACGCTTGGCCGTGGCGACGACATCCTCCAGCGACGGCAGGAAACGCGCATCCACCAGACCGGTCCGGCTTGAGACCTCCCACGCGACGAGGAGAAGGATCGGCAACGTTATGCCGCGCCGAAAACGAACGAAACGGCTTGTTTGCGCCATGGTCAGATCTCCTGCCGTTTCCAACGCTGGATCAGGAGCTCGGTCCGATCAAGACCCTTGTCCATGATGAAGCCAACCAGTCCGATCGCGATCATGGCAACGATAACCGTATCGAGCCAGAACATCTGCCGTCCCCAGACCAGCAGATAACCAAGCCCCTCGGAAGAGGCGAGCAGCTCCACACCGACAAGCGAAGTCCATGAATGGGTCAGGCCGTAGCGAATGCCGGTGAATATGGACGGGAGAGCGCCCGGCAGCACGATCAGACGCAAGGTCTGCCAGCGGCTGAATCGTAGCGCCCTGCCAACTTCGAGATATTTCGGCGAGACGCCGCGGATTCCGGCCAGCGTATTCATCGTCATCGGCACGATGGCGCCCTTGGCGATGATGATGATCTTCAAGGTCTCTTCGATACCGACAAGCAGCATCAAAAGCGGAATCCATCCGAGCGTCGGGATTTGGGCGAAGGCGAGGAAGAGCGGCTTGACATAATCCTCGACCCTTTCGGAAAGTCCCATGGCGATGCCGAGCAACAGGCCAAGTCCAGCGCCTATGGTAAAGCCAATGACGACACGGCCGAGGCTGACGCCGGTGTGATAGAGAAGCTCACCACTCAGGATCATGTCGCGGCCGGTCTGGTAGACATAGGCAGGCGGCGGCAGGATCTGTTCGGGCAGCCAGCCTCTGGCGGAAGCCACCCACCAGAGGCCAAACAGGCCAAGCGGAAAGATAAGGCCCGTCGCGAAAACGACGAGGCGCCGCAGCCTTGCCGACGATAGTGGGAGACTGCCGCGACCGACTGCCTCAGCAACAACGCTCATGGAAGCCTCCTTCGCCCATCCGGCCGGCAACGATCAGGAAGAGGCCGGCTTTCCGTCGGCACCATAGGGCTGCCAGAATTTCGTCAGCCCGAACCTTTCCAGCGCATTGTTGAGATATTTCGGCTCGAACCAGCCGTTGAGATCGACGTCGCGGCGGATCAGGCCATATTCCTTGCTCTTGATCGCCTGCTCCTTGTACTGCGAGACGAGGAGATCATCGATCAGCGGCGAGTTGCGGTAGGCCAGCGTATCGTTGCGGAAATATTCCTCCAGGATCGGAACGGGCGTGCCTGACTTATGCCAGAGTTCGAAGAGGGCCGCGCGGTTCTGCTCTTCCGACGACCATTGCGCCGCCTTGACGAAAGCATCGACGACACGCTGCGTGATCTCCGGATGAGCATCGATGAAGGCCTCGCGGCCGATGATGCCGGCATTGCGGCCGAAGCGCGGATCATCACCCTTCGTCGTATAGATGACATCGGCGCTGTCTTTTGCTGCGAGATTGATGAGCTGCGTGTCGCCGAAAGCGGCGTCGATATCCTTGCTGGTCAAAGCCGCGACCGTGCCGGCGGTATCCAGATTGACAACCTGGATGTCACGCTCGGTCAGCCCATGCGCCTGCAAGATCTTGATTGCCGAGAGGTGGCCGTTGGTACCGCGCTGCAGCGCGACCTTGCGACCCTTCAGATCCTCGATCGTCTTGATGCCGGAACCCTTGGCAACGGCGAGATAGAGCGGCTTGCGCGCGCCGCTCGCCAGCAGGAATTTCGTCTTCAGGCCCGTTGCCCGCCCGATCAGCGCTGGAAGATCGCCCTGGTAGGCAAAGTCGAGCTGGTCATTGGCAAAGCCTTCGTTGACGGCCGGGCCAGCGCCCTTGAAGAAGGTCCATTCGATCTTGACGTTCGGATCGTTGGCGAATTCCTTTTCCAGAAATTCGCCGGCGCGTGCCGTCGCTGCCGACGTTCCCTCGGCATAGGGTTTGTTGTCGACACCGATCGCGGCGTAGCCGACGTGAATGACAAGGGGATCCTGCGCCCAGGCAGAGGCGGATAGCAGGGTCAAGGCAACTGCTGCACCGGCGGCCAAACGGGAAATAATGGACAGTTTCATCTGTTGCTCCGTGATTATTCTGCGGCGATGACGGCAGGCCGGGTTTCAACCGCCGAACTTGCGATGCTCGATGGCGGGCGGGGCGTTGACGTCGTGGCGTTGAGGCTCTCAAGAACGCGATTGCGGACTTCGACCAGCCGGGGAGAGGTGCGATCGCGGGGGCGCGGCAAATCCACCGCAACGATGTCGCGGATGCGGCCCGGCCGGGGCGACATGACGACGACCCGGTCGCCGAGATAGACGGCCTCCTCGACATCATGCGTCACCAGAACCATGGTGATGCGCTCCTTCGCCCAGATCGCCTGCAACTCATCCTGCAGTCTTGCCTTGGTGATGGCGTCAAGCGCGCCAAAAGGCTCATCGAGAAAGAGAACATTGGGGCGATTGACCAATCCGCGCGCGATGCCGGCGCGCTGTGCCATCCCGCCGGAAAGCTGGTGCGGGTAGGCTTTCGCGAAACCGGAAAGCCCGACAAGTTCGAGGTGGGATTCGACAAGCCTGTCCTTCTCCGCCTTGGGCAGCTCGGAATTCTCCAGCCCGAGCGCTATATTGCGGGCGACCGTCAACCAGGGGAAAAGTCTTGGCTCCTGAAAGACGATGCCGCGCTCGAGGCTTGGCTCCGTGACGGGCCGCCCGGCGTGGCCGACAAAGCCTGATGTCGGAAGATCAAGGCCGGCACCGAGGCGCAGCAGCGTCGACTTTCCGCAACCGCTTGCGCCGACGATGGTCACGAATTCGCCCTCGGCGATATCAAGGCTGACATCGTCGAGCGCGGTCAATGTCTCGCCATTGACCTTGAACTGGCGGGTGACATGGCCGATCTGGAGATGCAGGGAATTGCCCATGGCTTGTTACTCCGCAGCAACGGCGTGTCGCGCCGGGTGCAGAGGCACCTTCAATCCCAGATTTTCGCGCAGCGTCTTGCCTTCGTAGTCGCTGCGGAAAAGGCCGCGACGACGCAGTTCCGGCAGCACATGCTCGACGAAATCGTAAAGGCCGGTCGGCAGCTGCGGCGGCATGACGTTGAAGCCATCGGCGGCCCCGGTCGTGAACCATTCCTCCATCTGATCGGCGATCTCGATCGGCGTTCCCACGATCTGCCAATGACCGCGCGCGCCAGCAATACGAAGATAAAGCTCCCGGATCGTCAGGTTTTCCCGCCGGGCGAGATCGAGTAGCAATTTCTGACGGCTCTTGCTGCCATTGGTCTCAGGCAGATCCGGAATAGGACCGTCGAGCGGATATTGGGAGAGATCGACTCCGCTTGACATGCCGTTCAGCATCGAGAGGCCGACAACCGGATGGACGAGGTCCTGAAGTTCGGCGAATTTTTGCTGCGCTTCCTCGCGCGTTCTGCCGACGACCGGGAAGATGCCGGGCATGATCTTGAGATCATCCCGATCCCTGCCGTATTTCGCCAGGCGACCCTTGATATCCGCGTAGAAGGTCCGGGCATCGTCGATGGTCTGATGCGCAGTAAAGACGACCTCGGCGGTGCGGGCGGCAAGCTCCCTTCCCGGCTCGGAAGAGCCTGCCTGCACGAGGACGGGTTGGCCCTGCGGCGTACGCGCCACGTTGAGAGGCCCCCGCACCTTGAAGTGCTTACCCCTATGATTGAGAATATGTTGCTTCTCCGGCTCATAAAAGACGCCGCTTTGCTTGTTGCGGGGGAATGCGTCTTCTTCCCAGGTATCCCAAAGGCCGAGTACGACATCGGCAAATTCTTCGGCACGCTCATAGCGCTCCGCATGGGCGTAGTGTTCGTCCCTGCCGAAATTATGCGCTTCGTGATCGCTTGACGATGTCACGAGGTTCCAGCCGGCACGGCCCCCGCTGATGTGATCGAGAGAGGCGAATTTGCGGGCGATGTGATAGGGCTCGTTGAATGAGGTCGAGGCGGTCGCGACGAAGCCAATGTTCTTCGTCACCGCCGCCAATGCCGACAGCAAGGTGATCGGCTCGAACTGCGCGACGTAACGCTGGGCTGTGCGATGCAGCGCCTCCGTATCCGATCCACGCGTCCCGACGCCATCGGCCAAGAAGATCAGATCGAACTTTGCCGCTTCAGCGATTTGCGCCAGCTCGACGTAATGGGCAAAGTTGGAACCGGCATCGGCCTGCGTCTGCGGATGCCGCCAGGCGGCAATGTGGTGACCGGTGGGATAAAGGAAAGCGCCCAGCTTCAATTGCCGTTGTTTGCCCGTCATCGTCTTCTCCGTCGTCGCTGCCGAAAGAAGGCTAAACGTTAAATATTATAATCTATAGAAATTATATTCTATTTACCGCCACCAGTTCGGATTTGTTCGTCACGCGACATGCCAAACCGGCGGAGATCGTTTCGCAGCAATGGGTCGTAACGGCTGGAAATTGCGACCGCCTAAGTTTTTCCGATAAACAGGGGAAAGAATTTCTTCCCACCGGATCAAATAGATATTGCTGGACTTGAGCCTGCAATCACCGAACCCTTCATGTCTCAAAACGGTGATACGCCGTTCAAATTCATGGGCGTGGAGCAGACATGTCTTTCCAATCAGACACATCCGATCCCCTTGTCGCAAAGGCCGTCGAGCTCAGAGAGGCCTTCGACCGGGATGCGGTCGAGCGCGACAAGTTAGGCGGCAGACCGACCGAACAGATCCGCCTGCTGAAGGAGAGCGGATTGCCCTCGGCACAGATCCCGACCCGATATGGCGGTCGTGGCGCTTCCTGGCTCTCCATCCTGCGGGCCGTGCGGGAATTCGCGCGCACCGACGGCTCGCTCGCGCATCTCTTCGGCTACCACCACCTCCCCCTGAACCTCGTGCTCTTTCGAGGGTCAGATGTGCAGAGGGAACGGCTGCTCAGGGCCTCCGCAGCGGGCAATTTCGTCTGGGGCAATTCCGGTAACGCCATGTCGAAGACATCGTCGGGACGACGCATCGACAATGGCTGGCTCATCAACGGCAAGCGCCCGTTTTCCTCCGGCTCGCACATTGCCGACTACATTCAGATCTCCTTCGAAAATGCCGATGGCGAGCGCCTGACGGCTGCCGTGCCGGCCGACCGCCAGGGCATCGTCATCGAAGATGATTGGGATGGCATCGGCCAGCGACAGACCGGCAGCGGCACGGTCAGCTTTCACGACCTCGAGATTGGGGACGACGAACTCATCAGCTCGCCGGCGGTCCCGCTGACCCCCTATACATCGTTGACGTCCCTGCTGCAGCAAAGCGTGCTGCTCAACGTCTTTGTCGGTAGCGCCCAGGGCGCACTGGAAGAAGGCCGAGCGTATACGAGGACATCGTCGCGGCCCTGGATCTATTCCGGTGTCGACAAGCACACCGACGATCCCTGGATCAAGCGGCAATACGGCGACCTCTACATCCGCACGCTGGCTGCCACCGAGCTTGCCGACAAGGCGGCCCGCAGCCTCGACGCTGCCTTCAACCAGGGACCGGGTCTGACGCATGAAGAGCGCGGGGCCGCGGCCATCGATATCGCCGCGGCCAATCTCTATGCCGGTGAGATCGGGCTTGCCGTCTCCAGCGAGATTTTTGAAGTCATGGGGGCTCGATCGGCGACGACGGCGAACGGTTTCGATCGTTTCTGGCGCAACGTGCGAACCCATAGCCTGCACAATCCCGCCGAGTACAAGAAGCGCACGCTCGGCACATGGCTGCTGACGGGCGAATTCCCCGTTCCAGCGATGTACCGCTGAAAGGACATCTCATGGCTAGACGCAAGGATCAGATCAAGCTCGGCGCCTTCCTGCTCTTCACGGGCCATCATATTGCCGCCTGGCGGCATCCGGAGGCATCCGTCGGGATCGAGTTCGAAAACTATCTCGAACTCGCCAAACTAGCCGAGGCCGCCAAGTTCGATACCATCTTCTTTGCCGACGGGGTTGCAGCTCGTTTGAAGGATTTGGATGCGGCAAGCCGGAAGGCGCATAGCGGCATCTATCCGTTCGAGCCGATTACGCTGCTCTCGGCCCTTGCCAGCGTCACCCGCAATATCGGCCTGATCGCCACCGCCTCGACAAGCTTTTCCGACCCCTTCAACCTGGCGCGACAGTTCGGCTCGCTCGACCGATTGAGCGGCGGCCGCGCCGGCTGGAACCTCGTGACATCCTCCGACCCGGACGCCGCCTTCAACTTCGGCCATGATGCACAGGTGCTGCATGCCGACCGCTATGACCGTGCCGAGGAATTTGCCGATGTCGTGCTTGGCCTCTGGGACAGCTGGGACGATGATGCCTTCGTTCGGGATCGCGACAGCGGCCGCTATTTCGATCCGGAGAAGCTGCATCGGCTCGACCACAAGGGACGCCACTTCAAGGTGCGCGGACCACTCAACATTCCGCGATCCCCGCAGGGGCGCCCGGTTATCGTGCAGGCCGGAGCCTCGGAGCCGGGTAAGGAACTGGCCGCACGCACCGCCGAGGCGATTTTTGCCGCACAGATCACCCTCGACGAGGCGAAAGCCTTCTATGCCGACGTCAAGGGTCGGCTCGGCAAATATGGCCGTTCGCCCGACGATTTGAAGATTCTGCCGGGAATCTTTCCTGTCGTCGGGCGAAGCGAGGCGGAAGCCGAAGACAAATTCCAGGCCCTGCAGAACCTCATCCAGCCGGAAGTGGGCCTCAACCTCCTCTCGCAATTGACCGGCGTCGATTTGAGTTCTTATCCGCTTGACGGTCCGGTGCCGCCCGAGCCGCCGGTCACCAACGCCGGCAAGAGCCGTCAGGAACTGGTGCTCGATCTCGCGCGCCGCGAAAACCTGACCATTCGTCAGCTCTATCTGCGCATCGCCGGCGCACGCGGGCATTGGCAGGTCGTGGGGACGCCGGCACAAATCGCCGATGTCATGGAAGAGCGCTTCGAGAACTTTGGCGCCGACGGCTTCAACATCATGGCGCCGATCATGCCCGGCGGTCTTGCCGATTTCATTACGCTCGTCGTGCCGGAACTGCGCCGCCGCGGCCTGTTCCGTAGCGAATATGAAGGCTCGACGCTGCGCGAAAATCTCGGCCTGAGGCGTCCGGCCAATCGTTTTTCCGCAGGCAGTGCGATCGCAGCAGAATAGGAGAAGATCAAATGGCTCGTGACAAATTGTTCCTCATTTCGCCCGGCTTTGCCGATCCGAAACACCCAGGTGTCAGCTTCGTATGCCCCTATTGCAACGCGATCGAGGGACTGCTCGCCTCCTTCCCGGATCTAACTTCTGCAATCGATGTCGAAAGGGTCGCCTTCCTGCGGCCACGGCAAAAGGTGATCGAGGTTGCCGGCGAGGAAAACCAGTCGCTGCCGCTTCTGATCCTTGCGGAAAGCCCGCCTGATGATGCCGGTAACTGGAACGGCACGCGCTTCGTCAATTCGACCGATCGCATTCTTGAGCTGCTTGCCGAACGGCACGGCTTTCCCCGCGTGCATTAGGAACGAGGCCGTCATGACCATAAAACCGGATGGCTTTGAGCCGCCCTACCCCACGCCCTCCCTTTTCGAGGCCGATCGATCAAATCCCTATCTCGCCAAAGCCGCCGAGCTGCGGGATATATTTGCCCTGGATGCCATAGAGAGGGATCAGTCAGGTGGTAGGCCTACCGAGCAGATCAGGCTCCTCAAGGAGAGCGGTCTCGTCAATCTGGTGATCCCGAAAGAGTTCGGCGGCGCCGGCGAACCCTATTCCACCGCCATGCGCATCGTGCGCGAATTCGCCAAGGTGGATGGCTCGCTCGGCCATCTCTATGGCTATCATTTCAGCCCGCTGCAAAATGCGGTCACAACGGCCCATGATGAGCGATCCCGCAACATACTGCGCCGCTCGGCGGCCGGACGCTGGTTCTGGGGCAATACAACGAACAGCTTCTCCAAAAGCCTCTTTGGTCGACAGGAAGGGGAAAGGGTCATCCTCAACGGCGTCAGGCCGTTCGCCTCAGGCTCGCATGTCGCCGATTATCTGATGGTCGCCTGGGAAGACGAGACGACCAACAGGCGGAGCTTCGCCTATATACCGGCCGACCGCAAAGGCATCACCATCACGGACGATTGGGACGGGATCGGCCAACGCCAGACCGGAAGCGGCCGCGTCCTCTACAAGGACGTCGAGATCGAGAAGAGCGAGATCCTGCCTGACAGGCCGCAGGTTCCGATCACCCTGTTGGCTCCCCTGCAGCAGCAGAGCGTCCTTCTCAATGTGTTCGTCGGCTCCGCGCAGGGGGCATTGGCGGCGGCGCGCGACTATACCGTCGCGAAATCGCGGCCATGGATCTATTCCGGCGTCGAACGCCATTCCGACGACCCATGGATCAAGAGGCAATATGGCGAGCTATGGACCAAGGTGCAGGCGGCAACGGCGCTTGCCGATCGGGCGCTTTCGGCCGTTGATGCCGTCTACGCGAAAGGGCCTGATTTGACAGCGGACGAGCGCGGCGAAGCGGCGATCGCCGTTGCTTCCGCCAACGTGCTTGCCGGCCGCGTCGCCCTTGAAGTGACGAGCGAGATCTTCGAGGTCATGGGCGCAAGGTCCGCCGTCAGACCGCTCGGATTCGATCGCTTCTGGCGCAATGTGCGCATCCACACGCTTCACAATCCCGCCGAATACAAGACCCGCAATGTCGGGACATGGTTCCTCAACGGCGAGTTTCCCGAACCGGGGATATTCCAGTGAGCCGGAAACGCGAACTCCATCTCAACATCAACATATTGCACTCCGGATTTTCACCGGCTGCCTGGCGCATGCGGGGAAGCGACCCGCGTGCATCCTTCGATATCAACCACTATATCAATGTCGCCCGTATCGCCGAACGCGGCACCTTCGACGCGGTCTTTCTGGCCGATCAGGCAGCCATTTCCGATCGCGTCGATTTTCGGCCGCTGACGTCTCTCGAGCCGACCATCGTGCTGGCATCGGTTGCGGCCGATACCGAGCATATCGGCCTGATCGCCACCGCGTCGACCACCTATAACGAGCCCTATAATATCGCTCGTCGCTTTGCGACGCTCGATCATGCCAGTGGCGGTCGCGTCGGCTGGAATATCGTCACCAGCGCCGATCTCCCGCAAAGCCGGAATTTCGGGCGGGAAAAACCGGTCGCGCATCAAAACCGCTATGAGCGCGCGGCAGAGTTCACATCTGTCGTAAAGGCGCTGTGGGACAGCTGGGAAGAAGACGCCTTCATCGGCGATGTCGAAAGCGGGCGGTTCGTCGACACGAGCAAGGTCCATGCGATTGCCCATCACGGCAAGCACTTTTCCGTGCATGGGCCTCACAATGTCCCGCGCCCGCCGCAGGGACATCCCGTCATCGTGCAGGCCGGCGGCTCGGATGATGGGCGCGAGCTTGCTGCCCAGCACGCCGAGGCGGTGTTCTCGGCCTCGCAATCCCTTGAGGAGTCTCTCGACTATGCGCGCGACCTGCGAACAAGGGCTGCTCGCTATGGCCGGGCGCCCGATCGCCTGCTGGTGCTCGCCGGCCTTGCCACCATCATCGGCAGCACCGAGGCGGAAGCCAGGCAACGACAGGAGGAGCTGCGCGAGCTCATTCCGCTGGAATACAGCCTCGCACGCCTATCGGGCGTCTTGCAGGTCGATCCGAACAGGCTGAAGCTCGACGAACCCCTGCCGGATGATATTCCCCTGCCGGCCGACGGCGGCCACACCTTCTTCAAAGCGACACTGGCCCTGGCCCATCGCGAGAAACTGACCGTGCGCAGCCTTATCCGCGCATTGAATGGCGGCACCGGGCACCGCACCATCGTCGGCACCCCCAGCGCCATTGCCGACGACATAGAGACATGGTTTGCCGCCGGCGCCGCGGATGGCTTCAACCTGATGCCGGACGTGCTGCCGCATGGCCTGGAGGTGTTCGTGGACGAAGTCGTTCCCATCCTGCGCCGCCGCGGCATGTTCCGAAAAGAATATGCGGGCCATACCCTGCGGGACCATCTCGGCCTTTCCCGGCCGGCGAACCCCTATGCCATTGCCGCCGAATGAAGGAGAAACAACATGACGTCAGCCACGACCGCAAGGCTTCCAGAGGGGGACAGGCTCGCCGCTCTCGTCGGCGAGCGCTATCGTAACAGCCACCATATCGGCGCCGACTGGAACGAGACGATCGAGACGCTGCTCTCCCATCGCAGCGTACGCGACTACCTGCCAAAGCCGGTTCCGGACGATATTCTCCATCTCGCGATTGCCGCAGCGCAATCGGCACCGAGTTCGTCCAATCTGCAGGCCTGGAGCGTCATTGCCGTCCGGGACGAGGCGCGCAAGGAAAAGCTGAACGCCGTCGCCAGAACACAGAGGCAGATCACGCAGGCGCCGTTGCTGCTGATCTGGCTTGCGGATCTTTCAAGGCCACGCCGTATTGCGGCGGACCAGAACTCTGCCGCCGATGGCCTGGATTATGTCGAAAGCTTCCTGCTCGGCGTCATCGATGCTGCCTTGGCCGCACAGAATGCCGTCGTCTCGCTGGAATCGCAGGGCCTCGGCACCTGCTATATCGGCGCCATCCGCAACGACCCGGAAAGGGTGGCGCGCGAGCTGGAGTTGCCAGAAGGCGTGTTTCCGGTCTTCGGTCTGACGGTCGGCTATCCCGACCCGGCCACACCGGCCGCCGTCAAGCCGCGGCTGCCGCAGACGAGCGTGCTTCATGACGAACGCTACGATCATCGCCGGCGGTCGGACGACCTGCGGCATTACAATACGGTCCTACAGGACTTTCAGGTCGAGCAGCGCATGCCGCGCATCGACTGGACGGTGCAGGTGAAGAACAGGATAGGCACGGTCGAAGCCTTGAAGGGGCGGCACCTTCTCGGCGTGGCCGCCCGCCGCCTCGGCTTCAGGCTGAAGTGATCGGCTGGCTATTCAGCGGCGGCGATATCGAGCCTGCGCAACGTGTTCCGCGACAGGATATCGCCGATCGTCCGCAGGGTCTTGACCTCCGCCTGAAGCCAGTTGCGGAACAACTCGACGCGTGTGAGACGCTCCTTGGCGGGCGTCGTGACGAAGAAATAGGAAAAGTTCACGGCTTGCGAGCCGCCGAACGGTGTGACAAGACGCCCGACCTTCAGTTCGGCCTCCGCCAGCCGGATTTTCCCGAGACCAAGTCCCTGCCCTGCCAGTGCGGCATCGATGACGAGCGATGACTGACTGAGGCGGAAGCCGCCCTGCGGCAAACGCAGGGACAGCCCTTCGGCGCGCAGCCAGCCATTCCAATCCGGGCAGGAATGGTCGTGCTCCGCGCCATCCTCGTGCAGCAGCGGCACCCCTTCGATCGCCTGCGGACCGTTCCACAGCCAATGCCGCTCGGCGAATTCCGGGCTGCAGATCGGCACGACAGCCTCGGAGAACAGATGGTCGACGACAAGGCCGGGATAGACACCGCTGCCGTAACGGATGGCGCAATCGGTATCGCCGGTATTCAGATCGGTCAAATGCGTCGAGGCGTCGACCAGAATCTGCAAGCCGGGCGCCGCCTCTCTCAGACCTTCCAGTCTCGGGATCAGCCATTTGCTGGCAAAGGACGGAGCAACCGACACGCGGATCGGCAGATCGTGATCGCTGGCCGTGAATTGCGTCATCGTTGCCAGAACCACATCGAATGCGTTTGTCAGCCCGGGTACGAGCGCAAGGCCGGCTGCCGTCAACTGCAGCTGACCACGAACCCTGTGAAACAGCGACTGCCCCAGATAGTCCTCCAGAAGCCGGATCTGTTGACCGACGGCCGCCGAGGTCACGTGCAATTCCTCCGCAGCACCGAGGAAACTTAAATGCCGGGCAGTCGCGACGAAGGCACGCAGCGAGGTCAATGGCGGTAGTCGCGCCAAGGTCGGCTGGATGGATTTTCTCCGGGTGTCGGCAATCGTGTTCATGATCCGATTGCAGCACGATCGACCATCTCAAGACGAGCACGCGCTTTGCGTTTACCGGCAAGCGGATGGACATTTTCTTCCATGCCTGGGCGGCATGGGGGAAGCAAAAACTAAAAATGCAAAATAGTCTATATTTTTAATAGACAAAAGATTTGACCTGCTCGTTTCGGGCGGATCTGGCGAAGCTTTTCTTTCTCGGGCGATGAGAAAAACATTCTTCCGTTTTGCCGGCCCTGCCGCCGAAGATGCGCCGATCGCGGACATCTCCGCCAGCGGTTCACAGAAGAACCGATCCGTTCAGCCGGCAAGGAAAACGAATGACCATCAACCGCCGCCGTTTCAATCAACTGCTTCTGCTCTCGACCGCAGCAACCCTTCTGCCAAGCTTTGCGACGCGCGCAGCCGACACACCGCCGCGCGGCGGCACGCTTAATTTCATCGTCGAGCCCGAACCGCCGACGATCCTGGCACTCGCCCATACCGCAGGCGGCACGCAGAAGATCAGCCCGAAGATCACCGAGGGTCTGCTCAGCTATGATTTCGGTCTGGTGCCGAAGCCGCAGCTTGCGACCGAATGGTCAGTGGCCTCAGATGGTCTCACCTATAGGTTCAAGCTCAGAGCCAACGTCAAATGGCACGACGGCAAGCCGTTCACCTCGGCAGACGTCGCCTATTCGATCGAACTCCTGAAACAGGTTCATCCGCGCGGGCGCGGCACGTTTGCCAATGTCATCGCGGTCGACACGCCAGACCCGCTGACCGCGATATTCCGGCTCTCCAAGCCAGCGCCTTACCTCCTGAAAGCGCTCTATGCGGCCGAATCCCCGATCGTGCCGAAACACGTCTATGAGGGCGTCAAGATCGCCGATGTTCCGACCAATCCGAACGGAAGCGCCCCGATCGGTACAGGACCGTTCGTCTTTCGGGAGTGGGTGCGCGGCTCGCACATCATCCTGGAGCGCAATCCCGACTACTGGGACGCCGGCAAACCCTATCTCGACCAGGTTGTCGTTCGCTTCGTACCCGATGGTGCCGCCCGCGCTGCCGGCTTCGAGACTGGAGAATTCGACCTTGGTGGCGACAATCCCATCCCGCTCGCCGATCTCGAGCGCATCAAGGCCCTGCCGAATATCGGTATTGATTCCCGCGGCTACGAGACGAAGGGCGACCAGACGCAGCTCATCCTCAACCTCGACAACGAGTATCTGAAGGATGTCCGTGTCCGACGCGCGATCGCCCATGCGATCGACCTCAACGTCATCCTCAATACCGTCTGGTATGGCTACGGACACGTCTCGCCGACACCGGTCAGCACCTTCCTGCCAAACTATCTGGATACGTCGATCAAGCCTTACGCCTTCGATCTTAAGGCAGCCGAGCAGCTGCTTGACGAAGCTGGCTACAAGCGAAGCGGCGGCGGCACCCGGTTTACGCTTCGCCTGACGCACAATTCCTATAATGAAGGTTTCAAGCGCGTCGCCGAATATCTCAAGCAGAATCTGGCCCGCATCGGTATCGATGCGCGGATCGATTCTTACGACTTCTCCACCTACATCCAGAAGGTCTATACGGAGCGCGCCTTCGACCTGACGGCGGAATATCTCGGCAACCAGTTTGATCCGACGCTCGGCGTACAGCGCATCTACTGGTCGAAGAACTTCAAGCTCGGATTGCCCTTCTCCAATGCCAGCCACTATCAGAACCCGAAGGTCGACCGGCTGCTGGAAGCGGCCTCGATCGAAGTCGACGAGGCAAAGCGCAAACAGGAATTCAACGACTTCCAGAAGATCATCGCCGACGAACTTCCCGTCATCAATCTGATCTCGCTCGAAAACGTCACCGTCTTCAACAAGCGCGTCAAAAACCACACGATCGGCGCCGAGGGCGTGCAATCGAATTTCGCCGACGTCTACATCAAGGAGGGACAAGGCTGAGGCTAAAAAGCAGCGCATTCTGCTTGAGGGGACGATGCGGCGCCCCCTTCATTTATGCTGGCTTACGAGGCGGCAAGAACAAGAGGGGTCAGTTTGCGCAGGATGCGATCGGCCAGAGCAATCGCCTGCACCCGTTGCTCCGAGATCGAGCTTGACTCCCAGGCAACGCCGCGCAGCGGATGACCGATGGCGCTGATGTTGCGATGAACGCGTCCCTCTTCCGAAATGACATCCCCTTGCTCCGTGGCATCGATGCCGAAGCCGGTGCTGTGCGGGCGAACCTCGCCGCTCTCGACGAGGTTCCTGACGAAGGGATCCGAAATGCGTTGCCAGTCATGCAACTGATGGCCGCGACAATCGATAACGCCGCCAAAAGAAAAAGTCTCGGTGCCGGCACGGGTTTTCAACGTTGCCGCGATCCGACGGCCGGAGGGCTTCATGGCCAGCAGTCGGGCTCGATGATGCCGCAGCCGGTCCTCGGCAATCGCGTTGGAGACGGCGCGATAGCTGTCTGGCGCGGCACGATGGGCCGTCACATCCCAGAACGCCCGCAAATGGCGGGCAAACCGCAATCTCTCCGCATCATCAGCCTTTTGCCACAAAGACAGGATGTAGGGTCGGATGGCAAGCGGCAGCGCCTGCCAATCCTTGGCCTCAGCCGCCAATGCGCGACGCTCGGCCTTGACGGTGGATAGCAAGGACCGCGCAGTGGTCGGTAGCGGGCTTTCAGCGAGGAAATCACGTTCCAGTACGGCATTTCGCCGATCCTCGATGAATTGGCCACGTCTGGATATGACCTGATATCGGCCCTGGAAGCCCCGTGCCTCCATGCTCGCGACCGCATCGACCATCGAGAGGCTCGAGCCGATGAGCAGGATCTCGTCTGCTTCCACCAGGCGGTCAAGGGCGGCGGCATCCCATGGAGACGCGGCAAATGCCGGATGACGAGTGACGGTTGCTTCCGGCCGGGCAAGAGCGGGCTGGAAGACGCCGAGGGCCAGAACCACCTCGTCCGCTTCGATAGTCTCGCCTTCACTCGTGGTGATCCGCACTTTGTGCGGAGCGGAAACCAGATTGCTCGCCGCAGCCCTGACATGACGGAATGTCGATCCGGCGCGTGCCGTCGATATCGCGCGGCGCAGCTCGTCGCGAACATAGGTTCCATAAAGGTAACGCGGCGGGAAGCTGCCGGCGATATCGACAGGCGGTGTCCAGCCGTAACGCGACGCGTTCTCGGCAAGCCAATGAACCAGATGGTCGGGCGTCTCCGGATGAACCGAAAACGTACCGGCGGGGCCATTGACGAGATGCACGGCCTCGGTGGTGCTATAGGCAACCCCGCGCCCAAGCTCCTCGCGGGGCTCCAATATCGTGATCGCAAGCGGCACTTCCGTCTTGTCGAGCAGCTTGATCGCCGTCAGAGCACCGGCAAAGCCGCCGCCGATGATGACGATGGAATGATGGGAATGTGGATCTATGTGCATGGCTCAGAAGACCTTGCCTTCTTCCAGATGCGTTGTGGTGCCGTTGATGTAATAGTCACCCACCACCCGCGCCTTGTGCAGCAGCGGATTGTGGTTGAGCACCGTGCGGATGTTGCGCCAGTGGCGATCCAGATTGAGATGGCGCGATGTCGCCGAGCCGCCGCCGAGCTCGAAGACGTTGGTCGCTGCACTAAGGGCGAGCTGCGAAGCAATGATCTGCGTGCGCGCCGTCGTCAGCGCGCTTTCGATCAGGACCTGCTCCAGTGCCTCCGGATCGTCGCTCGCGAAAGCCTCGACCGTGCGGTCGAGCGCTCGGGCGCTTTCGCGGATCAGCGTATCGACGGCAAAGGAACCGGCGGCGATCTCGCCGAGGATCTTTTGCACGAAAGGATCGGCATTGGCTGTCTCGGCAGCGCTGTGGGCAGCCGAGCGCGCCTGCCTGCGGACGTAATCCGTGCCTTCCGCCAGCGCGCCACGGACCGCGCCCGCCATCGAGGCGGCAAGATGAAGCTGGCGCAGCGTCGAGGTATGCCTGCCGATCAGCGTGCTGAGCCCGCGGGTCGAAATCTCATGCGGCAGCACCTCGACGTCGTCGAGAAGCACGCCGCCGCTTGCCGTCAGCCGCTGCCCCATGCCATCCCAATCGTCGAGGATGCTGATCCCCTTGCGATCGACGGGCAAAAGCACGCTGACGAGCTGGTCGTCATCGTCCTTGGCGCTGAACGAGGCAAAATCGGCAAATGCCGTGCCGGTGGCATACCATTTGCGCCCGTTGAGCCTGTAGCTCTCGCCGGATTTCGTGAGCCGCGTCGCGACATCGCCGGGGCGCTTTGTTCCCTGCTCCGTATGAGCGCCGCCGAAGAGCTTGCCGCCAAGGACGCGGGTCAGCTGGGTGCGATCGACGGAACTGTTCGGATTGAGCAGCAGGGCTTCGGTAAAATTGAAATGGCTGCGGAGGGCATGGGCGACATTGGAATCGGCCGCGCCGATCGTCATCACCGTCTCGATGTAATCGAGCACCGATCCACCCGGCCCGCCAAGCGCCGTCGGTATGCGCAATGCACCGAGGCCAGCCTGCTTGAACAGCTTGAATGCCTCATATGGCAGCTCGCGTTCGAGATCCCGCCGCGCCGCCTCCTTGGCGATCTCCGCGGCAAGGTCGGGTATTTTTGCAAGTAGCGTTTCCCGACTGGTTTCAACGGGTAAAGAGGGTACGGCTGATGAGGCTGGTATAGGCATGAAAGGCTCTTTTACGCCGGAAGGAAAAGGCCCCGCTCAAACGGGGCCTTGGGCTTGATGATCAGGCGACAGCGCGGGCAAGCGGCACGATGTTTTCAGCGGTGCCAGCGGCACTGACGGGAACACGGCCTTCGACCGGGTGGCTCGGATCGTTAAAGCCCGGGGTCGACGGATGGCCTGTCGTGACCAGGCGGTCGACCAGAGCCTCGTCTTCGGCATCGAGCTTGACATCGAGAGCCCGGATATAGCTATCCCAATGCTCTTCCGTGCGCGGCCCGGTGATAGCCGACGTAATCAGCCTATTGTTCAGCACCCAGGCGATTGCGAATTCCGTCGGCGTGACCTTCCTGGCGTTCGCATGGGCGACAATTTCCTTGGCGATGGCGATCGATTCCGGACGCCATTCGGTTTCGAGGATGCGCTTGTCGCCGCGGCCGGCGCGCGTATCGGCCGCCGGTTCCTTGCCCGGCTCATATTTTCCGGTCAGCACGCCACGTGCCAGTGGCGAATAGGAGACGACGCCGAGGCCGTAATGATGAGCGGCCGGAAGCTGCTCTGCCTCGGCCGTGCGGTTGACGATGTTGTAGAGCGGTTGGCTTGCGACCGGGCGGTCGATGCCGAGCTGGTCGGCCAGATGCGAGATCTCTGCAATGCGCCAGCCGCGGAAGTTCGACACACCGAAATAGCGCAGCTTGCCCGCGCGGATGAGATCGGCAATCGCCCTCACCGGCTCCTCCAGCGGTGCGTCGAAGACGGCACGATGGAAATAGAGGATGTCGATATAATCGGTGTTGAGGCGGCGCAGCGAGTTCTCGACCGTCTCGATCACCCATTTGCGCGAATGGCCGCCGAGGTTGGGACCCTTCTTGTGCGAGTTGACGAACTTCGTCGCCAGCACCCAGTGATCGCGATTTGCCTTGATGCCGCGGCCGACGACCTCTTCAGATTTGCCGTCATGATAGACATCGGCGGTGTCGATGAAATTGATCCCCTGTTCGCGGGCCTTGTCGATGATGCGGAAGGCGACGTCGTCGGGCGTCGGGCCGCCGAACATCATCGTCCCAAGGGTAAGAGGTGAAACCTTCAGCGCGCTGCGCCCGAGATAGCGATAGTCGACCATGTCATTTCTCCATTTTATTCTGCGTGGTGGCAGGCGACCGTGTGGCCGCTGCCCATTTGCCGATAGGCCGGATCATCGCTCCGGCAGATGTCTGTTGCGAGCGGGCAGCGCGTGTGAAAGCGACAGCCGGACGGCGGATTGTGTGGGCTCGGCAGATCGCCGGTGATCGGGGCGGCCTGCTTGCGCCGCGACGGATCGGGCACGGCGGCAAGCAGCGCGCGCGTATAGGGATGCTTGGCATCGCTCCAGAGCCTTGCCGTCGGCGCACTTTCGACGATGCGGCCGAGATACATGACCAGCACCCGATCGGCGAAATAGCGCACGACCGACAGATCATGGGAGATGAAGAGATAGGAGAGCGACAGTTCCGTCTTCATCTCGACGAGAAGGTTGAGGATCTGCGCCTGGATCGAGAGATCGAGCGCCGAAACAGGCTCATCGCAGATGACGAGTTCCGGCTGCAGGATGAGCGCGCGGGCAATGCCGATGCGCTGTCGCTGGCCACCGGAGAACTCATGCGGATAGCGATCGAGCGCGTCCGCCGGCAGGCCGACATGGACGACCATCGAGGCGGCGATGGCGTCGCGGCTCTTGCGGTCACCAATCCCGTGGACGGCAAGCGGCGCCGTCAGGATCGCGCGGATCGTCTGGCGCGGATTAAGCGAGGCAAATGGATCCTGGAAGATCATCTGAATATGCCGGCGGACCGACTGCAACTCCCTGCCCGACATGGCCGCGACATCGCGCCCCTTGAAGGTAACGCGGCCGGAGCTGGGATCGACGAGGCGGATCAGGGATTTGCCAAGCGTCGACTTGCCGCAGCCGGATTCTCCCACAAGCGCTACGGTCTCACCCTCAAGGATCTCCAGCGATACGTCATCCACGGCCCGCACCGTTCCGGCGGCAGCCGGATAATGCGTGGAAAGCCTATCGACCGACAGAAGCGACATGGGCTCTCTCCGCAGGGACTGGAACATAGGGACAGGCCACTTCACGGTCGACCGAGACCTCGACAAGCGCCGGCACGGATATGCCGCAGGCCGGTCGCGCCACCGGACAGCGCGGCCGGAACGAGCAGCCCTTTTCGCCGGCCGCCGAAACGATCGAGCCGCGAATTTCCGTCAATGGCCCATCGCGATAGTGATAATCGGCCTTCAATCGCGGCGAAGCCGCAAGCAGCCCCTGCGTATAGGGGTGGTAGGGTGTTTCGAATAACGCACCGGGCAGACCCTGCTCGATCTTTCGCCCCGCATACATCACGACGACACGATCGGCCCATTGCGCGACGATACCGAGATCATGCGTGATGAGGATCACGGCCATGTTGAGCTGGCTGCGCAGGCGATCGAGCAATTGCAGCACCTGCGCCTGGATCGTAACATCGAGCGCCGTGGTCGCCTCGTCGGCAATCAACAGCCGTGGATTGCAGGCGACTGCAATGGCGATCATCACGCGCTGGCGCATGCCGCCCGAAAGCTGGTGCGGATAGTCGTCGACACGCTTTGCCGCCTCCGGAATGCTGACGAGATCGAGGAGGTCGATCGCGCGCTGGCGCGCCTGCTTGCCGCTCAGCCTTTCATGGATGCGCAGGACTTCGATGATCTGGGCGCCGATGGTCATCACGGGATTGAGCGAGGTCATCGGCTCCTGAAAAATCATGGCGATGTCGTGCCCGCGAATGCTTCGCATCTCCCGTTCGCGCAATTTCAACAGGTCGCGGCCGTCGAAGAGGATCTCGCCCGCCGTCTTCGCGTGCCGAGGCAGAAGTCCCATGAGGCCGAGCGCGGTCAGCGACTTGCCGGAGCCAGACTCGCCGACAATAGCCAGCATTTCACCGGCCGCCGCGGTGAAGCTGACGCCCTTGACCGGTTGCGCACTACCGAAACCGACCGAGAAATCGCGGACGTCCAGAAGTCCCGTCATCGACGCTCCTCCGAAAAACGCGGATTAAGGGCATCGTTCAGGCCATCGCCGATGAGATTGAGCGACAGCACCGTGAAGACGATGGCAAGGCCCGGCAGGGCGGTGAGATACCAGGCGGTGCGGATGACATCGCGCCCCGCGCCGATCATCGAGCCCCAGGAGACGCGATTGGGATCGCCAAGCCCCATAAAGGACAGCGCCGATTCCATCAGGATCGCGCTCGCCACCATGACGGACGATGTGACGATCAGGGGCGGCAGGGCGTTCGGCAGGATTTCCCGAAAGATGATGCGGCCATGGCCAAAGCCGAGGCTACGGGCGGCGAGAACATAGTCCTTCTCCTTTATGCCACGGAATTCGGCGCGCGTCAGGCGCGCGACCGTCGGCCAGCTGACCAATGCGATCGCAACCGTCACGGTCGTCGTGGTCGGCTGCGCGATCGCGACCAGCACGACAAGCAGAACGAAACTCGGCATGGTCTGGAAGATCTCGATGAGCTTGACGAGGAGGTCATCGACCACGCCGCCGAAATAGCCGGCAAGCGCGCCGATCGTCACGCCGGCGCCAAGGCCGAGCAGGGTCGCGGTGATGCCGACGGTCAGCGAGATCTGGGCACCGTGAAGAATGCCCGCCAGCACGTCGCGCCCCATGGAATCGGTGCCTAACGGATAAGCGGAATTTTGACCCGGCCAGAGGAAAGGTCGCGCCACCATCTCCAGGGGATCACCCGGATAGAGGATCGGCGCAAGCAGGGCCGCAAGCACGATCGCGGCCAGGACGGTAATGCCGAAGAGTGCGTTGGGGTTGGAAAGAAAGATCCTGAGCTCGCGACGGCGCCCCTGCCATCGCGGGGCCGAAACCGCCGTCGTGCGCGCATCGGGCGCATGGATATGGGTCCAGCGGCGCTCGGGAACGGGTGCAGGCTTTGCTGCTGTTTCGGCTATATCGGCGCCGAAATCATCCGCCCTGTCCGCATAGATCTTGAGCTCCTGCGCTTTCATCGGCTTGCTCCGATCCTTGGGTCGAGCCAGGCCTGCAGAAGGTCGACTGCGGCATTGGCGATGATGACGAGAAGTGACGAGAGCAGCAGGATGCCGAGCAGGACGCTGAAGTCGCGGGCCATGACGGCCTCGAAGGCCAGCCGCCCCAAGCCGGGCCAGCTGTAGACGGTCTCGACCACGACGGCACCGCCGAGCATACCGCCGAAATGCATCCCAGCCATGGTCGTAATCGGGATCAGCGCGTTGCGCAGCACATGCCGGGTCGTCAGCATGAAGGGCGAGACGCCCTTTGCCCGCGCCGTGCGCACGAAATCCTGTGACTTGACCTCCAGCATGGCGGCACGCGTCAATCTTGCGTAGATGGCGAGGTAGAAGAGGGCGAGCGAGATGGCCGGCAGCACCATGTAGCGCGCCCGGTCGAGCAGTGCCGGCAGGCCGGTGAGCCGCGAGCCGATGGTGCTGTCGCCGCCGCTCGGCAGCCATCCGAGCTTGACGGAAAACAACAGAATCAGCATCAGCCCGATCCAGAAACCCGGGATCGAATAGAAGAGCAGCGAGACGATCGAGATCAGCCGGTCCGGCAGCCGCCCGGCAAAGGTCGCCATCAACGATCCAAGGATCAGGCCGATCGCGATCGCAGCGATCAGCGCTGCCACCATCAGCGTCAGGGTACCCGGCAATCGCTGGCCGATCAGGTCAGCGACCGGCATGCCATAGCGCGGCGAGAAGCCGAGGCTGAAATGTGCGAGATTGTTCAGATAGTTCGCCAGCTGCACGAGGATCGGATTGTCCAGGCCGAAACGTTCGCGCAGCGCCGCCATCGTCTCGACCGTTGCCGAACCGGCTTCGGCCGCCATGACATCGGCTGCGTCTCCCGGCGCCAGCTTGAGCAGGAAGAAATTCAGGATGACGATGCCAAGCATCGTCGGCACCGCCTGGATGGCCGTACGGCGCAGCGTTCGTCCTATCCGCATGTAAGCCGACATCGAAACTCCTCGGCAGCGCCACCGAAATTTCAAGCGCTGCATCGCAATAGTAGTTGACTAAATCTGTAGGTTTTGTCAAATCGATATTGGTAGATATTTCCGAAAATTCTCAGATCAACAGGATAAATTAGCATAAATTTTCGACTATATGCAATTTTCGCATCAATTTTCCCAAGAAGTGAGCGCACGGCAATAAAGCAACCTACGAGAACCGCTTCCTTCGAGAACATAAAACCAGCAACCGTTCAGGCTCGGCAACACCACCTTAGACAGACGAGGCAACTTCAGATGACCAGACTTTCTACAATTACACGCCGGAGTTTCCTGCTCTCGTCGGCAGCGCTCGGTGCGATCGCCGTAACGGGAACAGCCGTCCATGCGGCTCCATCGCGCGGCGGTACCGCAACGCTTCTGCTTTCGGCTGAACCACCGGTCCTGACGACGATCGCCCATACGGCCTTCAACTCTGTCTATGTCTCGCCGAAGGTGACCGAGGGGCTGCTGACCTATGATTTCGATCTCAATCCGCAGCCGCTCCTCGCCAAACAATGGTCCGTCAGCGATGACGGGCTACGCTACAGCTTCAAGCTGCGCGACGGCGTCAAATGGCACGATGGTAGACCCTTCACCGCCGAAGACGTCGTCTTCTCGATCAAGACACTCAAGGACGTGCATCCGCGTGGACGCAATACCTTTCTCAACCTCGTCGACATCGAAACGCCCGATCCCCTGACCGCGATCCTGGTTCTCTCCAAGCCGGCTCCCTACCTGATCACAGCACTCGCCGCGTCCGAGTCTCCGATCGTCCCACACCATCTCTATGAAGGCACGAAGGTCGCTGAAAATCCGGTCAATCTGGCGCCTGTCGGCACCGGGCCGTTCAAGTTCAAGGAATGGATACGCGGCAGCCACATCGTGTACGAGCGCAATCCTGATTATTGGGATCAGCCGCGTCCCTATCTTGACCAATTGATTGTCCGCTTCATTCCCGACGCCGCCGCCCGCTCCATCGCGATTGAGACCGGCGAGATCGATCTGGCACCGTCGACGCCCGTTCCGCTCAGCGATCTCGATCGCCTCAAGGGCGTGGAGAGCCTCGCCTTTGAGACAAAGGGATATCAATATTCGAACGGCGTCAGCCGTATCGAATTCAACCTTGAAAAGCCGGTCTTCAAGGATATCCGCGTACGGCAGGCCTTTGCGCATGTCATCGACCGCAAGTTGATCCGCAACACGATCAACTACGGCTACGGCGAGCCGATCCCCGGCCCGATCAATCCCAATCTGACGAAATGGTTCGTTGCCGATCTCAAGACCTATCCGATCGACCTTGCCGCAGCGGAGAAACTGCTAGACGAGGCCGGCCATCCGCGCGGTTCGGACGGTGTGCGCCTGCGCCTCAATCTCGACTATGTGCCGAGCGGCGAACCCTACAGCCGTGGCTCGGAATATATCCGCCAGGCTCTCGCCAAGGTCGGCGTCGAGGTCACGGTGCGCAGCCAGGATTTCGCCACCTATACCAAGCGCATCTACACCGATCGCGATTTCGATTTTGCCTACGAGGGGATGAGCAATCTCTTCGACCCGACGGTCGGCGTCCAGCGGCTTTACTGGAGCAAGAACTTCAAGCCGGGCGTGCCCTTCTCTAATGGCTCCGCCTATAGCAACCCCAAGGTCGACGCTCTTCTTGAGGTCGCCGCCATCGAAGTCGATCCCCAGAAGCGGGTCGAGCAATGGCGGGAGATCCAGAAAATCCTGGTCGAAGACCTGCCTGCCCTCGACATCGTCAGCCAGCCAGAACTCACCATCTACAACAAGCGCATCTCCGACCACACGCTCGGTGGCGAAGGCATCGCCGGCAGCCTTGCCTACGCATACATCGCAACTGCTTGAAGCATCGAAAGCAAGGGAACGCCATGTCCATTCAGCACCGTCCCGGCTCCATCGTGGGCCTGCCGAAATTCGCAGCACCTACCGATTTTCCCGATAGCCCTCTATCGCAGGCCTTGAAGCAGCCCGTTCTTCTCGGCCTTTTCCTGCCGATCCAGGCCGGCGGCTGGACGCAATCGACGCTGGAGCGCTCCACCGACTGGCGCTTCGACTACAACAAGGCGCTGACGCTGCGCGCCGAGGAGCTAGGTTTCGACCTGGTTTTCGCCCTGTCGCAATGGCTTCCCAAGGGCGGCTATGGCGGCGTCTTCGACGGCCACGCGCTCGACAGTTTCGTCTCGACCGCAGCACTTGCGAGCCTCACCAAGAAGATCATGCTCATCTCCACGATGCATGTGCTTTACGGTCCCTGGCATCCGCTGCACCTCGCCAAATTCGGCGCCACGCTCGATCACATCACCGGCGGTCGCTGGGGCATCAATGTCGTCACCGGCCACAGGGCCGTCGAGCACGAGATGTTCGGCTGGCAGCGCATCGAACATGACAAGCGCTATGAGCTTGCGGCGGAATTTCTCGAGGTCGTGCAGCGGCTGTGGAGCGACGACGAGAACTACTCCTTCGAAGGCGAAAGCAGCTGGAAGCTCGGCGGTGGCTACGTGACGCCGAAACCGAATTTCGGTCGGCCGATCCTGGTCAACGCCACCGGCTCGGATGCCGGCATCGCCTTTGCCGGCCGCTATTCGGATATCGTCTTCATCACCAGTCCGACGGGTGCTGACATCGACAGCGCCCTTGCCTCCCTGCCGGCTCATACGGAGAAAGTGAAGAATGCCGCCGCTGATGTCGGCCGTAGCGTGCGCACCCTGCTCAATCCGATGGTCATTTGTCGGCCGACCGAGAAGGAGGCATGGGAACTGGCCGACCGGATCGTCGCCCATGCCGACCAGCGCTCCCGCAAGGGCTTCCAGTCGCTCAACTCCGATGCCCATGCCTGGAAGGGCCGCGACGCGGAGGATCCCTATCGCTTCATCGGCGGCAATATTCGCGTCATCGGTTCGCCGGAGCAGGTGGTCGATCAGTTCGTCAAGCTGAAGGCGGCGGGCATCGACGGCTTGCAGCTCAGCTTCTTCGATTTCCGCGACGATCTGGAATTCTTCGGCAAGGAAGTCTTGCCGCTGATGAAACAGGCCGGGCTTCGCCACTGAAAGGAACGATCATGACCAGCAATGCCATTTCCGAAATCTGGTACACACGCTGCCCTGTTCCGACGCCTGTGGGTCTGGCCGCACAGCTCGGCTATCTCGAAGACGGCTTTCGCAGCGAAGGCGTCATGCTGAAATCCATCATCGATTCTCCGGATAGAAACATCCGGCAGAGCCATTTCAACCATACGCTCGACTGGTCCTTCCGCCACGGCGGCAATGTGCCGCCCATTCGCGCCCGCTCGGAAGGCCGCCGCACGCGTCTTGTCGGCATTACCTGGACGGATGAGTTTCAGGCGATCATCACGCTGCCGGAAACCGGCATCAGGACGACTAGAGATCTCAAGGGCCGCCGCTTCGGCATCGCCCGCCGCCCAGAGGGAATCGTCGACTTCATGCGCGCCACGGCGCTCAAGGGCCTCATCTCCGCCCTTTCGCTTGAAGGTCTTTCCAAGGACGATGTCGACATCGTCGAGATTGCTCTTGCCGATTCCGTGCTCGCAAGCCAGGAGGGGCCGTCGCTCTTCGGTCTTAAGCGCAGGCAAGCCTACGGCGAGGAGATCGCCGCTCTGCTGCGCGGCGAAGTGGACGCGATCTACGTCAAGGGAACCGCCGGGATCAACGTCGCCAATCTCATCGGCGCCGTTCAGGTTCTCGAATTCGGTTTTCATCCCGATCCGAAGATCCGCATCAATTCCGGCTCGCCGCGCGTGCTGACCGTCGACGAGCTGCTTGCCGAGGAACGTCCCGATCTCGTGCGCAAGCTGATCGAGGCGATCTTCAAGGCAAGCGCCTGGGCGGAGGCCCATCCGGAGGAAACTCGTCGCTTCGTGGCGCGGGAATCCGGCGCCACCGAAGAACAGGTCCTTGCCGCCAACGGCCCGGAAATCCATCGCCACCTTGGCCTGGGATTGGAGCCGGATCTGATTGACGCCGTCGAGCACTACAAGAATTTCCTGCGCGACTTCGGTTTCCTCGCCGGCGATTTCGATATCGGCGAATGGGTCGACCGCCGCCACATCGACGGCTTTGCCGAACGCGCTGTCGCCTGAGGGATGTTGCAGAGCCAATGACGGAGACGGTTGACGATCTGATCGACAAGGCAAAAAGCCTTGCCGAGGATTTTTCCAGGACGGCCGCGCATCACGATGCGACCGGCGCCTTCCCCTTCGAAAATTTCGACAGGCTTTTCGATGTCGGCCTGCTCGGCCTCGTCAGCGGCCGGGATTATGGCGGCCACGGCGAAGGCCTGACGGTAGCACAGGCCGTCATCAGCGAGATCGCCCGCGGCGAGCCATCGACAGCGCTGGTGCTCGCCATGCACTACACCTCGCACTTTGCCATCCGTCGCCTCGGCAAATGGCCCCGACATCTGGCGGAGCGGGTGCTTCTGGCAAACAGGCAGGGCGTGGCGCTGATCAACAATGCCCAGGCCGAACCGCGCATCGGTTCGCCCGCCCATGGCGCCCTACCGGAAACCATCGCACGCCGCGACGGCGATCGCTGGCGCATTTCCGGCCATAAGAGCTACGTCACCGGCATCCCGGTGCTGAAATGGGTGTCGCTTCTTGCCGTCACGGACGAGAAGGAGCCGCGCCTTGCCTCGTTTCTGGTGCCGACCGAAGCCGCCGGCTTTCGGATCGAAAAGAGCTGGAATGCGACCGGCATGCACGCGACGGCAAGCGACGACATCATTCTCGACGACGTATCGATCCCGATCGACGACGTCATCGAGGCACAGCCCGCCACGGAACCGCTCCGCCGCGACGAACATGCGGCCGCCTTCTTCTTCGGGCTGCTTGGCGCGGTCTATCATGGCGTCGCCCGGGCAGCGCGTGACCGCGTTCTTGGCTTTGCGAGCAACCACACGCCCGCCAGCCTCGGTACGCCGATCGCGACGGTGCCACGCATTCAGGATGGCTTAGGCGAAATAGAGGTCCGGCTTGCAACAAACGCGCGGCTGCTGCGCTCGCTTGGAGAGGATGTCGATGCCGGAAGACCGGTCGGAATGGACGGTATGCATGTTCGTCATGTCGTCATCGACAATGCCGTTTCCGTCACCAGCCTGGCGCTCGAACTTGCCGGCAATCCCGGTCTTAATCGCGATTTCCAGTTGGAGCGTCATCATCGCGACGCGATCACCGCCCGTTCGCACGCACCGCAGAGCCACATGATCCGTACGATTGCGGCGAAGAACGCATTGAGCCGGCTCAATCGTCGGCATCAAGTTCGTCACGCGCTCGGGCTTAACCAGATCTGACCGAAGCTATTGTTGATGCCTTGTGCCCCCGGCGCGAAATTCTTGACCCGCTTGTTGGCAACGATCTGCGCTCCTGCCGCCACCAGATCGACGGAGACGACATCATCATGGATGATGTGCTGGAATTTGTACCAGAGCTCCCGGCGCTTGCCCTCGTCCGGCTCGACTGCGGCCGCCTCCAGAAGAGCATCGACCTCCGGATTGGAGTAATGGCTGGCATTGGAGAATACCAGGCCGATCTTGAAGTTCTTCGACCAATAGGCGCGCTGTACTCCGAGCGTGGGATCGAAGGTGTTGGAGAGGGATTCGATGACCAGATCCCAGGCACGATCCGTGTAGACGGTCTTCAGGAAGGTGGCGAGATCAAGCTTCAAGATTTCGGCATCGATGCCGACTGCCGCCAGCGACTGCTTGATGAAATCGGCATAGGAGGGCTGCAGGAAGGAATTATAGGCAAGCCTCAGCTTGAAACGCGTGCCATTGGCGCCGCGCGGATAGCCGGCATCGTCAAGCAGCTTGTTGGCAAGCTTCAGATCGGGTTCGCGCGCTTTGATGCTCGGATCATACCATTTCGGCAAGGCTGTGCTGATCGGGCTCGGCGAAACCTGCGCGTAGCCGAACAGGGCGATGTCGACGAGCTTCTGTAAGTCGATGGCATGGGCGATCGCAAGCCGCACATCCTTCTTTGTCAGGATCTCGTTCTCATAGTTGAAGAAGAGCTGTTGCTGTGGCCCGGAATAGGCATAGGTCGTGGTATCGACGACCAAGTTGGCATTGGCCTTCAGCCGCTCGATATCCGACAGCGGCACCGGGTTGGCACCAATATCGATTTCCCCCGTCTCAAGCGCCGCCGCCCTTGCCGCCGGGTCGAGGATGACGCGCAGGACGACGCGGTCGAGATAGGGCTTCGGTGCATCCCAGTAATCGGGATTGCGATCGAAAATCAAATGGCTGCCCGGCACCCATTCCTTGAGAATAAACGGGCCGGTGCCGATCGTCTGGGCAAGCGTCGGCTGCGCCGCTGGCTTGAAGGTCTCATAGACATGCTTCGGTACGATCGGCGATTCCGAACTGCTGAGGGCCGAAATCAGATAGGGGGCCGGTTTCGAAAGAACGATCACCGCGGTCAGCGGATCGGGCGTCTCGACATCGGTAACGTTCTGGAAGGTGATGCGTCCGCGCGGATGCGCTTCCTTCAGGCGGAAGATGGTGAACTTGACATCCTCGGCGGTGAAATCCTTGCCGTCGTGCCATTTCACACCCTTGCGCAGCGCGAACGTATAGCGCAGACCATCGTCACTTGCCGACCATGACGTCGCCAGAAGCGGGGTCGGGTTGAGGTCATAATCGAAATCGAACAGGCCCTCGTTGACCTTCGGCCCGATCGCCTGTCCCGTGCCGGAGGACGTGTTGATCGCGATCAGCGCCGTCGGATCGGGATAATAGGCCCAGTTCAGAGTTCCACCGCTCACCGGCGTTTCCGCGGCGCTTGCCCGTGACGGGGCGCCTCCCAAGGCAAGACCTGCGCCTCCAAGAAGCAGCAATTGATTGAAGTGACGGCGATTGATCGACATTTGTTCGCTCCGAAAATTGGCGTTACCGGGCACCAGTCCCGTCGCGGAAATGATCGTGGCGAAACCAGAAGATCCAAAGGCAGTTTTTCTAGCGCGAGGCGAAAGCAATCCTTCCCGCAAGCATTATCGGGCGTTTGCCGTATGGAGCGGTCTTGACGTCCACTCCCCTTCCGATCGCCAGAAATTATGCGAGTTGGCGCCCGCATTTCATGGCATTTGCGCAGCCGCTTCAGGCTTCCGCAACCACAGGCACAGCTTTGCACACGGACAGCGGTCTAGTCCGCTTCCTTGCCTAGGCCTGGGCCATCCATTGCTTGCTATTGATGGATGAAGCAGGGTGGACCTGTTTAGCGATGCATGGCGCTTAGCCGGTTTGCGCGCGGTCGAGGCCGACCATCGGTCCTCCGATGCCGATCTTATTCAACCCGTTGCCTTCTTGACATCGTTGCGGGGCAAATTTGTCAGAAGAGCGCTCGTCATGAGGTGAACGAGATGATCTGCCCGCGGCGCGAACGAGGGTTGGTCGACCGCCCAGCTGAGGGCCGTTATCAGGGCGAACAGGTCGTCGCCATTCATATCGGCACGTGCCGTTCCCTCAGCCTGGGCGCGGAGCAGTAGTCGCGCGCCTGCCGAATGCACGGCTGCGCATGAAGCATAAAGAGCGGAGTCCGGGTTTGTGTGGGCGGCCGCCATCATGGCGACAACGCCCCTATAGCTTTGGGTGAATGTCACCAGTTCTCGAAACCAGGAGAGAAGTGCTTCGTCGGCCGAAGTCGACGTCTCGAGTTCGGCTGCCTTCTGCGTCAGTTCGTCCAGATTGGTACACAGCAACGCCTCGAACAGGCTTTCTCGCGTCGGGAAATGACGAAGCAGCGTGGCCAACCCGACACCGGCACGGCGGGCAATGTCACGCATCGACGCGTCCGCACCATGCTCGGCGACGACGTCACGCGCGACGGTGAGAATTTGGCTGCGGTTCTTTTCTGCGTCGGCTCGCATATATTACCTTGATAAACGGATCAGTGATCCATATATGTGGATCGGCGATCCAATTATAAAAATGGATCAGTGATCCACTGGATATAGTGGCATGCGTGTAAATAGCAACAGGCGCTGTCCAAAAGGACGGAAGGAGAAGTCATGGGAAAGCTTGAGGGTAAGGTTGCAGTCGTCACGGGTGGCGCCACCGGCATCGGCCTCGCCGCAGCAAAGCGGTTCATCGGGGAAGGCGCCTTCGTGTTCATTTTCGGCCGCCGGCAGGAAGCGCTGGATGCCGCTGTGGCCGATCTCGGGCCGAATGCCCGCGCGGTGAAGGGCTCGGTTTCCGATGAGGCCGATCTCGACCGGCTCTACGCGGCGGTAAAGGCCGCGCGCGGAACGGTCGACATCGTCTTCGCCAATGCCGGGTCGGGCAGCCCGCTCCCACTCGGCAAGATCACCGCCGAGCACATTGACGAAACTTTCGACACCAATGTGAAAGGCACGATCTTCACGGTCCAGAAGGCGCTACCGCTGATGAGCCAGGGCGGTTCGATCATCCTGACCGGATCAAGCGCCGGCACCACGGGCGCCCCGGCATTCAGCGCCTACAGCGCGAGCAAGGCGGCGGTGCGCAACCTCGCACGGACCTGGGCGGAGGACCTGAAGGGTACCGGCATCCGGGTAAACGTGCTGTCGCCTGGGGCGACGGCAACCGAACTCGCAAAGGAGGCGCTTGGCGAGGAGGGTCAGAAGGCCTTCGCCGCGATGACACCGCTCCAGCGCATGGCCGATCCGGCCGAGATCGGAGCCGTAGCTGCCTTTCTCGCCTCTTCGGACAGCAGCTTCATGACCGCCAGCGAAGTCGCCGTCGACGGCGGCCTCGCCCAACTCTGATACGCAACCCTGCGACGCTTCATCCAAGCGTTCGAAGCGTCGTGGGGTTCGGTAAAGCAAAGGAAAACCTATGAGCTACGCAATTATCGGCTTCGGCAAGATCGGCCAGGCCATTGCCAGGGCGTTCGCCAGAAGCGGCATCGATGTATCCGTCGCGACGACCCGCGCGCCGGAAAGCTTTGCTGCCGCTGCGGCCGCGATCGGACCCACGATCTTTCCCAAAAAATTGGCGGACGCCGTCAAGGCAGACATCATCTTCTTGGCTGTTCGCTTCGAACAGCACCCGGATGTCGCGAAGGTGCTGCCCACGTGGCAGGGCAAGACCATCGTCGATGTGACCAATGCCTACGGCGTCCCCCCGGAGAAACTGGGAGGGCAGCCGTCGTCCAAATTCGTCGCGCAGGCCTTTTCTGGTGGAAGACTGGTCAAGGGCTTCAATCACCTCGCTGCCGCCGTCCTTGACCAAGATCCGGCCGTACATGGTGGCAGGAGAGTCGTGTTCCTGGCAAGCGACGACGGCAGCGCGACAGCGGAGATTGCTGCGCTTGCCGAACAACTCGGCTTCTCGCCGGTCAACCTCGGCGGCCTTTCGGAAGGTGGGCTGCTCGTTCAGGCACGCGGCAATAGCTGGGGTCAACTGATCTTTAAGGACTTGGTAAAGTTCGATTGAGGAATCGTACATGAGCACTATCAGCATCATCGGATCCGGCGGCATGGCCGCGGCAATCGGCGGCATGGCCGCCAAGGCCGCGCATACCGTCGAGGTGGTCAGCCGCGATCCCGCCAAGGCGCGGGCGCTCGCCGGGCGGGTCGGAGCCGGAGCGACGACAGCGACTTACGGTGCCGCTCCGGCCGGAGACATCGTCATCCTGGCCGTGCCATACACCAGCGCCGCGGCGGTAGTCGCCGATTACGGAGACTCGCTTGGTGGCAAGGTGATCATCGACATCACCAACCCCGTTGCCTCCGACCTTTCGGGTCTCGTCACCCCCCACGGCAGTTCCGGTGCGCAGGAGATCGCCAAGGGCCTCCCTGCCGGCACGCCTATCGTGAAGGCGTTCAACACCATCTTCGGTCACGTGCTGGCCAAGGGTGGGCACCTCGACGCATTCATCGCGGCCGACGATGCGAAGGCGAAGGCAAGCGTCTCGACCTTCCTCGAAAGTCTCGGGCTGCGTCCGTTTGACATTGGCGGTTTGCACATGGCCCAGACGCTGGAAGCGCTCGGCCTGATGATGATCGGCCTGGCCAGAAACGGCGTCGGCACCTGGGATTTCGCCATGAACGTCGATCTTGGCTGAACCACCGGCGATGCGATCGAATACCGGCAGCCCGCATTTGATGCCGAGGCGGCACTCGCATGAAGGAGACCTCGTTCCTCGCTATCGAAGAACCGCAAATCCTAGGCTCGTGAAAGGATATGAACCTTTGGTCTCACCTTTCGGACTTGATTTCAATCCAGCGGCTGAAAGGCATAAAAGAGGCCGCGGCTAGGAGCGATCACATTTGAGCTCAGGAACAACACAGCGCAGGAAATTCAATTGTGACGCGTCGCCGACCTGCTTGAATGCTGGACGCTTGAGACCTAAATTGGCTCAATGCTTGATCATTCGTCTCAACCATTGTCGCCGTCAAATGTCCCAATGGACGCCCTAAGCGAAGTCCTGCAAGACTTTCGTTTGAGTGGTGTCAATTATGGACGCTGCGAACTCAGACATCCTTGGAGCATCGCCTTTCCGCAACAACAGCTGCTTCGGTTTCACTTCGTCAGCCAGGGTCCGTGCTGGATCCATATCGAAGCGCAAGGATGGCAGGAATTGAACGATGGCGATCTGGTGTTGCTGCCGCAAGGCATCGCACACCGGTTGGCCAGCGCGCCAGACGTTGAGGGCGACTCGCGCAAGAGCTGCCAGATAACAAGATTGGGAAGCAACGTATGCGACGTGGTGCGGGACGGAACGGGTGCAACCAGCACCCTCTTCTGCGGCTCCATGGCCTTGGGGGCGCATGCGCTTAATCCTTTGATCGCCTTGATGCCGCCAATCATCAAGGGCTGCGATGTGGCCGGCAACGACCCGATCGTCGGCCCCCTGCTGGCGGCCATGTCGGCGGAGGCGACACAGCCCCAGATGGGAAGCGCGACCGTCTTGTCGCGGATGGCGGACTTGCTCACAGCGCGGCTCATCCGCTGCTGGGTCAATTGCAGCGGGGCCTCGACCACCGGTTGGCTCGCCGCCATCCGCGATCCCCATGTCGGTCGTGTGTTGGCGGCCATGCACAGAGACCCCGGCCGTAACTGGACCCTCAAAAGCCTCGCCGGCCTGGCAGGTCAGTCGCGTTCGATCTTCGCCGAGCGCTTCAACACCATGTTGGGAGAAGGCGCGGCCCATTATCTCGCCCGTTTGCGGATGCAGCTTGCCCGCGACTTGTTGGGGCAAAGCGGCATGTCAGTTGCCGAAGTTGCTTCTCGGTTGGGTTATGAATCCGAGGCATCCTTTGCTCGCGCTTTCAAACGCATCACCAGCGTCTCACCGGGCGTTGTGCGGCGCACAAGTTCCGGACGAATAGACATGGATTTCGGATTTTAGGACACATACCGTCCCGAATAGTTCGTCTAAGACCTCTCCCAACTCAAGGAGATACCTATGACGGACACGACATCGCAACTTGACGGGGTAGCCATTGACCCGGATACCCCGGAACCATCCACGTGGAGTGCGGCGACCTGGTTTGCCGTCCTTTCGATGGCGGCCACCAGTTTTGCGCTGGTATCAGCCGAATTCCTGCCGGCGGGCCTGTTAACCCCATTGGCGCGCGATCTGGCGATTACCGAGGGAACAGCCGGACAGGTCGTCACCGCTACAGCTTCCGTCGGTGCTGTCACTGCCCTATTAAGCAATGTTCTGATCGGCAGACTGAACCGCAAGACGGTGCTGGTCGGCCTCAGTGCCTTGGCGATCGGCTCCAATGTCCTTGCGTCATTGGCGACGGACTTTTGGCTATTGCTGTTGGGCCGGGCCGGGCTGGGTATCGCGCTGAGCGGTTTCTGGGCGCTTTCAGTTGCCGTCGTGGCGAGACTGGTCGGCGCCAATTCGACGGGCCGGGGCATGGCTATCGTCACCCTCGGCGTCTCGCTCGCCACCATAGCCGCACCCTCGGTGGGCGCTTTGATCAGCGACTGGCTGGGATGGCGCGCAGCAATGGCGATGACCGCCGGACTTGCCGCGCTTGCCATGCTGCTGCAGGTACTGAGCCTACCGACACTGCCTGCGAGCACAAGCAACAGTCTCGCCGATGTTTTCCGGCTGACGCGGCGGCGTAGCATTCAGCTGGGGATGCTTGCCATTCTTTTGCTGATGACGGGCCATTTTGCCGGCTCGGTCTATGTGCGTCCCTTCCTCGAACAAGTGACGCTCCTTGAAACCAGATCGATCGCCCTGGCCCTGCTTGGGTTTGGCATCGCCTCCGTGATCGGCAATGTCGCCGGTGGCCGAATGGCCGACACCAGCATCCGCCTGGCCCTCGCTGTCACGGCGGCGCTGATGGCGTTTGCCGCACTTGCTTTGGTGCTTTGGGGCGCTCAAACCGGTCTTGCATTCGGCCTCGTCACGCTTTGGGGCTTTGCCTTCGGCATGGCACCGGTGGTACTGCCGACCAATCTTTCCCGCGGGGCGGCCGACGCTCTGGAGGCGGCCGGCAGCCTGATGGTCGTCTCATTTCAGGTCGCCATCAGTATCGGTGCGGTTTTCGGCGGCTATATCGTCGACCGCTACGGCGCTGTTGGACCTCTGACGCTCACCGCCATCCTAGCTGCATCGACGGTCGCCTTGGCGCTGACGCAACCTCGCGGCTGATCTTTGCTTCTCGGTTGAGAAACAAACGCAATCGGACCGAAGATGCTATGAGCCTCGGCGCATCTACAAGCGCCGATTGGGCAATGCATGCCAAGCCGCGTGGCGCTCTTACCGTGCTCGGAGATGAGGCCGCCGCCGATCGCCGGCGGCCTGGGCAGTGCAGTTGAAGGGATGCGAATGCACGACCCTTCCAACCCAGATCACCAAACCGCTGAAATCGACGAGGTTATCTTTCGCGGTCACGAATGCCTGCGGCCAAAAAGGAAATTCCAATTAAGAACAGACTGCCGCTCGGTTATTGCACCCACGGCACGACGGCAAAGAGACCTAACCCGTCATGCCCCGCCATCCTATCCATGGAGCGACGGCTGGAGACCTGCCAGCGCCTGATCGACCGCCGCCATGACATCTGCCGACAACGGTCCCTTAGCCAGGGCACCGGCGTTTTCCTCGACCTGGGCAACCGTGCGGAAGCCGGGAATTGGCAGCGTGCGCGGCGAGCGCGCCCACAACCAGGCAAGCGCACCCTGTGTGAGCGTGCGGCCGCCCTCAGTCAGTAGATTGCGGACCGCCTCCAGGCGCGCGGCAAATTCGGGAGCAATCCTGCCGTCCTTGAAGTAGACCATCCAGTCGAGGCTCGCACCACGCACATCTTTTTCGCCGACAGCCTTGTCAGGCGTGAACTTGCCGCTGAGTAGCCCCATGGCGAGCGGACCGCGATTGATGGAAATCAGACCATTGCGCTCGATGACATCGATCATCGCCGGAACCGGCTCGAAAACGTTCATCGTATGCTGAACCGAGACAAACCCTGCGCGATGCACATGACGTGCGGCGCGATCCGGATGATCCGTGCTCCAGCCGAAAGCGTCAATCTTGCCCTCCGCCCTGAGCATTTCGAGTGTCTCAAATACCTCATCCGACGCTTCCAGCGGAAAATCGTTAAGATGGAACTGCAGCAGATCCAGACGATCGCGGCGCAGGCGGCGCAATGACGTCTCAACGGACTGCCGGATAAAGGCGGGATCGGAAAAGGCACCTGTCGCTTGCTTGGTCTTCTCGTCCGTCGCGAAGCCGAATTTGGTGGCGATGGTGATATCGTCTCGATTGCCGATCGCCCTGCCGACCACCTCTTCGGAATGCCCAGCGCCGTAATTCGAGGCGGTGTCGAAGAAGCGAATGCCGAGATCCACCGCCCGGTCGATAGCGCGGACCGATTCATCATCATCGACGTCGCCCCAGCCGAGCGGCACATCACCAGCGTAAAACGGTCCGCCGATTGCCCAACATCCCATGCCCAGACGTGGAATTTCACGGTCATTCCAGAGTGTTATTGTGGTCGTACTATCGGGTTTGGTCAGCATGTCGTCCCTCACGATTATCTACCGTTGCAGGCAGACATAGGGTGAGATGTCTGAGTGATAAACAGCCAAATCTGCAGGGTATTTTTCATTGATGAAAAACGGTCAGCGGCTGCGTGGCACGAATGCAGGAAGCTCCGCATGCTCATAGAATGCACTCTGGCGCAAATACGGCGAATCAAAATCCGCCAAATATTCCAGTTTGATGGAATCGAGGAATTCCACTCGTTTCCGATTGCTTCTCATGACCTTGATGATTGCCGTCCTCGCACCCGTTGTCTTCATCGCGCTTCGAGAGCGCCGGCCTCCGGCTAGCGCTAGCAGAAGACATGTGCGGTGTCGGGATCGAACTCCAGATGCACATTATCGCCGCGGCTGAGACCGGAAATGGCTTCGTGGCCGAAGGGTAGGCGCACGGACAGGGTTTCGCCGGCGGCGATCCGTGTCGTCACATGCACATTGTTGCCGAGGAAGGTGATATCGTTGACGGTCGCGCTGAGGCCCTTGTTCGCAGTCGCCTTGCGCCCGAGCCGGATGCGTTCCGGCCGCAGCATCAATGCCGCTTTGCTCCCCGACGTCGGCCGGCCGTGAACCGGGATGCTGTCGAAAACAGTCTTGTCGCCGAGCGAGATCGTGGCCTGGCCATTGTCCGAGGACAGCAGATGACAGGAGATGAAGTCGCTGTCGCCGATGAATTCCGCCACGAAACGGGTGCGGGGATTGGCGTAGAGTTCGGGTCCGGTGCCGATCTGATCGATGATACCCTTGGAGAACACGGCGATGCGATCGGAGAGCCGCAGGGCCTCTTCCTGATCGTGGGTGACGTAGAGGATCGTCACTTCGGTCTGCTGGTGGATCCTCTTGATCTCGTGCTGGATCTCCTCGCGCAGTTTCTTGTCGAGGGCCGACAGCGGCTCGTCCATCAGGAGTACCGGCGGATCATAAGCGAGTGCCCTTGCAAGAGCCACGCGCTGCTGCTGGCCGCCCGACATTTGCGCGGGCTTGCGATCCTCGAAGCCTTCTAATCGGACCAGACGGAGCATTTCCCTGACCCGGCTATCGACCTCTGCCTTGGATTTGCGGCGGACCTTCAACGGAAAGGCGATATTCTCGCCGACGGTCAAATGCGGAAACAGCGTATAGCGCTGGAACACCATGCCGATATTGCGTTTGTGCGATGGCGTCGACAGAAGCGTCTCGCCGTTCAGCAGGATATCGCCCTTGGTCGGGTTCTCGAAACCGGCGAGGATATAGAGCGTCGTGCTCTTGCCCGATCCCGAAGGGCCGAGGAAGGTCAGGAACTCGCCACGCTTGACCTCGAGATTGACGTCATGAACCGCGACGACGGGGCCGTATTCCTTGCGGATGCCTTTGATCTTCAGGAAAGATTCGCTCATGATTTCAGAACCTTGCGTACGATCGCGGCCAGCGTCATCAACATGACCGTCAACAGAATGAGAAGAGTGGAGGCAGCGGCGACCACCGGGGTCAGATCCTGCCGAAGCGTCGCCCAGACCTTGACCGGCAGCGTCTGCAGCGTCGGGCTTGCCATGAAGATCGCCACGACCACCTCGTCCCAGGATGTCAGGAACGAAAAGACGGCCGCGGAAAACAATCCGTGGCTGATGGCGGGCAGCGTCACCCTGATCTTCGCCTCAAGCGGAGACGCGCCGCAAAGCACGGCCGCGTCCTCGATCGACTTGTCGAAGCCTTCGAGCGCGCCGGCAATCGACAGAATGGAAAAGGGCAGCGCCAGAACAAGATGAGAGAGCACGAAGCCGATCAAGGTGCCTCCCAGCCCAATTCGCAGGAAGAAGGCGTAGAGGGCGACGGCGAAGACGACGACGGGGAGGATCATCGGCGTGAGGAACAACGCCTTCAGCGCATCGCGAAACAGGAATTTTCCGCGCACGAGGCCGAAGGATGTCACGAGGCCGAGCAGTACCGAAAGCACGGTGACGATCGCAGCGATCTTGAAGCTCGTCCAGGCGGAAGCCAGCCATTGCGGATCGGAGAGCAGCTCCGCATACCAGCGCCAGGTCCAGCCCGGCGGCGGAAAGATCAGCCATTGCGACGAACCGAATGACAAGGCCGCGATGAACAGGATCGGCATGAGAAGAAAAGCCGCAGTCAGGACGGTAATGGCAAGCAGCACATATTTCCACCAGCCGAGACGGTCGAAGTTCAACAGCATCTCAACGCCCTCCCGTATTCTGCACGCCGAAGAGCCGCAGTTGCACGGCATAGAGCGTCAGCGTGACGACAAGCAGGACGAAGGCGGCAGCACCGCCCATGCCCCAATTGACGAGGGATTGCACGAACTGGGCAATGAGTTCGGCAAGCATCATGTTCGCCGTACCGCCCAAGAGCGAGGGCGTCACGTAGTAACCGAGCGACATGACGAAGACCATCAGGGCGCCCGCCATCATGCCGGGAGCGGCAAGGGGCAAGAGAACGCGGGTGAGGCACTGTAGCCGGCTCGCGCCGCAGAGCGCTGCTGCCTGCAGCACAGCCGGATCAATCTTCCTGATGACGCCATAGAGCGGCAGGATGATGAAGGGCAGCATGATATAGGTCATGCCGATCGTCACGCCTGTGAGGTTATTGACGAGGGCAAGCGGCTTGTCGATCAGGCCCATGCCGATCAACATCTTGTTGATCAAACCCGTGCGCTGCAAAAGCACCATCCAGGCATAGGTGCGCGCGAGCAGATTGGTCCACATCGACAGAAGCAGGATCGCAAAGATCACGGAAGCCCATCGTGAAGGCATGATCGCCAGGGTCCAGGCGACGGGAAAGCCGATCAAAAGCGATATGAGAGTGACGAGGCCCGACACGATGAAGGTGTTGGCAAAGATCTTCAGATAGGTTTCGGAGCCCAGCAATTCCGCGTAATTGCCGAAGCCGACCGCCGGCTCCATCACGCTGCGCAAAAGCAGCGCGATGACCGGAAAGATGAAAAAGACCGCGACGAAAGCGAGAGCCGGCGCCACCTGGGCAAATCCGGTGGGCCTTGCCGTCTTGCACGCCGGTGCGGCCTCGTCCGCAACATCTATATATGTCGACATGGCAATCCTTTCCCACCATGGGCGCCGATGAACAGCGATCGCTACTCACGGCCCTGGACCTCGCATTGCCCCACCGCGGAGATTTATCCGCGGTGGTCTGATTATCTCCGCTGTTTACTGCGCCTGCCAGGCGTACCATTTCTTGCCGATGGCATCCCGGTTTGCGGCCCAGTAATTCATGTCGGCATTGACCTGGCTGGCCGTCTGCTGGTCCGGCAGGGTCTTGGCGGTTTCGGGGTCCATCAGCTTGGCCGAACCGAGATTGGTCGGCGCGTAACCGGTCGCTTTCGCGAGATCGGCCTGCGACTGTGCCGAAGTGGCGAGCGCGATGAATTTCATCGCCGTTTCGAGGTTCGGAGCCCCCTTGGGAATGACCAGGGAATCCGCAGCCGTGATGTTCTGGCTCCAGGAGGTTTCCGTCTTGACGCCGCTATTGGCAAGCGCGGTCATGCGGCCGTTCCAGAGGCTGCCGAAGGGTGCCTCTGCCGATGCCAAAAGCTGCTGCGACTGCGCCCCGCTCGACCACCAGACGATGTCCGACTTGATCGTATCGAGCTTCTTGAAGGCGCGGTCGAGATCGAGCGGATAGAGCTTGTCGGCGGGAACGCCGTCGGCCAGCAGCGCGGCTTCGATCACGCCCGGAGCCGACCATTTGTAGAAGGTGCGCTTGCCCGGAAATTTCTTCGTGTCGAAGAGATCGGCCCAGGTCTTCGGGCAGGCGCTCACGGCATCGGAGTTGCAGCCGATGACGAAAGAATAATAGAAGCTGCCGACCGAATAGTCGCTGACGAAACGCGGATCGAGCTTGGACTTGTCGATCACGGAGAAGTCCAGCTTTTCGAGCAGACCCGCCTTGCCGGCCTGTGCGGCGTAGTCGCCCTCGACGTCGACAACGTCCCAGCTGACCTGACCGGCTTCGACCATCGCTTTCAGCTTGCCATAATCAGTCGGACCGTCCTGCATGACGCCGATACCGGTCTTTTCGGTGAACTGGTTGGCCCAGGCGACCTTCTGCGCATCCTGCGTCGTTCCTCCCCAACTCGTGAACACCATGGTGTCGGCCTTGGCGGGCATGGATGCGGCCATCATTGCGGCAAAGGCCGCGAGTGCAATTCTTGCTTTCATGTTCCCTTGTCCTTGTTTTTCAGTCTTTAGAGGCATGCCTTACGCACCCGCCCGTTCACCCCAAGGGGGAGAAACCGGCGGGCTTCATAATCTTGTTTTCCGCTTGCTCGATCAGATCGCGGATTTTTGGCAGGAAAGCCTGCCACTCGGGATCTGCCGCCAGCCGCCCGCGCCGCGCCTCGCGATCGTCGAGGCTTGCATAGGCCCAGATGTGCACGATCTCGTTGATGACACCTATTTCCGAGTAGAAGTAGCCGACGAGATTGCCGAGATGGGCCTTCTGGATGGCAATCCCTTCCTCTTCCACCACCTTTAGATATTGCGGGGTCGTGCCGTTCTTCAGCCGATAGGTGCGGATCTCGTAAAACATCGGACTCACCTCATGACGAAGGGATCGGGGATCGGATCGTCCGATGTCCGCAGCCAGATCGTCTTGGTGCGGGTATAGTCGAGCGCGGCTGCAAGGCCGCCTTCCCTGCCATGGCCGGAAAGGCCGAAGCCGCCGAAGGGCGCGATCGGCGATACCGCGCGATAGGTGTTGACCCAGACGACGCCGGCGCGGATGCCCTTCATCAGGCGATGGGCGCGTGTGAGGTTCTGGGTGAAGACACCGGATGCCAGGCCGTAGCGGGTGTCGTTTGCCAGCTTCAGGGCTTCGGCCTCCGTCTCGAAGGAAACAACAGACAGAACCGGCCCGAAGAATTCCTCCGCCAGCGACGGCGAGGCGACATCATCGCAATCGAGAATCGTCGGCGGGAAGTAATAGCCGATGCCATTAGGCCGTTGTCCGCCAGTCACGAGCCGGGCTCCGCTCTGGAGGGACTTCTCGACGAGAGCTGCAACATGATCCTGCTGCCGCTTGGTGGCAAGCGGACCGACCTCCGTTGCCATGTCGAGCGGCGAACCGATGCGGATCGCCTCGGCCTTGCGCTTGAGGATCGAGAGAAACGCTTCCTTGACGCTGGCCTCGACGATCAGCCGCGAGCCGGCCACGCAGCTTTGGCCGGTTGCCGCGAAAATTCCGGCGACCTGTGCATTGGCGGCGCTTTCGAGATCGGCATCGGCAAAGACGATGAAGGGCGATTTGCCCCCGAGCTCTAGGGATGTCGAGGCAAGGTTCTCGGCCGAATTGCGGATGACATGACGTGCCGTCTCCGGGCCGCCGGTAAAGGCGATATGCGCGACCTTCGGATGCCGCCCGAGTGCCGCGCCGCAGGAAGGACCGAAACCGGTGATGATGTTGACGACGCCGGCTGGAAAACCGGCCTCATGAACCAGGCGCGCGAATTCCAAAAGCGGCGCTGGGCCATCCTCCGACGCCTTGACGACCATGGTGCAGCCGGCGGCGAGCGCCGGGCCGATCTTGACCGCCGACAGGAAGAGCTGGCTGTTCCAAGGCACGACCATGGCAACGACACCGACCGGCTCGCGACGCAGCCAGACATCCATATCCGGTTTGTCGATTGGCAGATACGAGCCCTCGATCTTGTCGGCGATGCCGGCATAATAGCGATAGTAGTCGGCGACATAGGCGATCTGCGCCGAAGTCTCGCGGATGATCTTGCCGGTGTCGCGCGTCTCCAGTTCGGCCAGTTTCTGCGCATTGGCTGCGACAAGATCGGCGAGCTTATAGAGAAGCTTGCCGCGCTGCGTCGCATTCATCTTCGCCCAGGTGCCATCATAGAGCGCTTTCTCGGCTGCATTGACGGCACGGTCGACATCGGCCTCGCGCGCTTCAGGCATCTCTGCCCAGACGTCACCGGTCGCGGGATCGATGCTCTGGAACCGGGCTTCCCCGTCCAGAAACTCACCATCGATATAATACTGGAAGCGCTGCATGGCGTTCACTCCGCAAATGCCGGCATGACGTCCGCGATGAAACGTTCGAGCGAGGCTTTCTTGCGCTCGAACGACATACCGGTGTCGATCCAGAAAGAATATTCGTCATAGCCCATCGCCTCATAGGTCTTTAGCCGGGCAATCACTGTCGATGCATCGCCGACCACATTGTTGCTGCGCATGACCGCATCCGACAGCATGGCGTTGGCGCGAATATCCTCTTCGGGGATGCGCTCGATCAGGCCTTGATGGACCGGCTTCTCGTTCTTGAACCAGGCGAAGAAGTAATTGTAGTAGACGCTGAGCTCGTGAGCAGCCCGTGCAATGTCCTCCTCGGACGAGCCGACATAGGTATGGCGCAAGAGCATGATCTTCGGGCGCTCGATGTCAGGGTTCTTCGCACAGGCATCGTTGAAGCGGCCCATCAGCGCTTCGACCTCGTCATCGCCCTGCCAAAGCGGCGTCACCTGGACATTGCAGCCATTGGCGACGGCAAATTCATGCGAGTTCGGGTCGCGTGCTGCGACCCATATTGGCGGATTGGGCTCCTGTAGCGGCTTTGGCGCCGAGGTGGTCGACGGGAACTTGAAGAACTCGCCTTCATGGGCGTAATCCCCTTGCCAAATGCCTTTGACAGCAGGGATCAGCTCGCGCATGCGCTGGCCGGCACCCCAGGCGTCGAGACCCGGCAGCAGCCGTTCATATTCGAAAGAGTAGGCGCCGCGGGCAATGCCGATATCGAGGCGGCCGTCGCAGATGATGTCGGCCATGGCCGCTTCACCGGCAAGCTTGATCGGATGCCAGAAGGGCGCGATCACCGTTCCCGTTCCGAGCCTCGCCCGCGATGTCCGCCGCGCCAGATCGGCGATCGTCACGAAAGGATTGGGCGCGATGGTAAAATCCATCCCGTGATGCTCGCCCGTCCAGATCGCGTGCATGCCGCCCTTGTCGGCGATCTCGCACAGCGCAACGAACTCCTCATAGAGGCTCTTGTGCGTCTGGCTCGCGTCGAGGCGCTCCATGTGAACGAAGAGAGAGAATTTCATGCTCGCACCGCCTTTCCGGAAACCGGCCGCACCATGCCGGAGGTCTCGTCGCCAAAATAGACCCCGAAATTACCGATCTGGCTTTCCAGCGCGAAGCGAGCGACGATGTCAGCCGTCGAACTGGTCTTGAAGTGCGCGGCCTTCAAGGCATCAGGCTTGAGGAACCTGCCCTCGCGCGGCTCACCTTGAGAGGCGAAAGCGCGATAAACGATGTGATGCTTGCCGTCGCTCTTGCCTTCGTAGACAGAATAGAGGAAGCCGACCGTTATCGTGAGGCCTGTCAGCGCCTGCAGGTAGTGGCCAAGGATGTCGGCGGGACTTCCTTCGCTGCCCTCGCAATTCGGGAGAGCAAGAACATCCTCCCCGAGCAGCAGGATTTCGCCGTCGCGCTCGACCACCGCGCCAAGTTCGATATTGCCTTCCGCGGCGGCGGAGACCGCCTTGCTTGCCAGGATCGGCGTGAAATAGCCACCGCGGGCATAGCCAAGACCGTTGCGGCCGCTATTGTCGAACGAGACGATGCGCCCCATCAGGACGACATGATCGCCGGCCTCGATCACTTCGCTCATGGCGCATTCGAACCAGGCGGCAACATCGGCAAGGATCGGACAGCCATCCGCCCCGGAACTCCATTCGACAGCGGCAAACCGGTCTTCAACGGGCCGGGCAAAAGTGTTGGAGACGGCCTTCTGCGTCTCCGACAGCACATTGATGGCAAAATGCTTCGCGCTCGTCATGGCCGCAAAATTACGGGAGCTCTTGGCGAGGCAGACGAGAAGGAGCGGCGGATCGAGCGACACCGACGTGAAGGAATTCGCCGTAAAGCCGATTGGCAAACCAGCCTGATCGCGCGCGGTTACCACCGTGACACCGGTCGGAAATGCGCCGAAGGCGTCACGCAACGCCCTTGGGTCGAAATCTTGTGTCGTCATCTTGCGTCCTCCCCGCATGAAAGCCACTCGGCGAGCAGCTCATTGACGATGTCAGGTGCCGTCAGGTTCACCATATGGCGGTGGCCCTCGACGATCCGCACCCAGCCTTTGGGTGCGGCAGCAGCCATCTGTTCGGCCATCAGCGGCGTCGAATTCGGATCGTCCGATCCCGTCAGGAACAGCGCAGGCGCACCGACATCGGACCAGCGATCGGCATAGGTCTCATCGCCGCCGGCAAAGGCGGCATAGGCCGTGGCATAGCCTTGTGGATCGACGAGGCTCAGCCAGCTGCGGGTGAGCTCCCTCGCCACCGCACTTTGTGCATCGTCGCCAAACCAGCGCAGCAGCGGGCCCTCCTTGTCGACGCCTGCGAGCGGTATTGCCGCTGCGCGCGCAAGCACAGCCGCCTTGGCTTCGGGATCGCGACGATAGACACCGTTGAGATAGGCAACCCGCTTGATCCGCTCGCCGAAAGTGGCAGCAGCCCCTCCGACAACGAGCGCACCCATCGAATGGCCGGCAACATTGACCTCACTGAGCGCCAGTTCATCGAGGAAGCCACCGAACCAGGCGACGAAGGCCTCCAGCTTGCTACCGGCAGGCAGGGCGGCGCTTTCGCCATGCCCCGGCATATCGACGGCAATGACCCGATGACTCTGTGAAAAGCCCGCGATTTGCGGAGACCAGGCTTCGAGCCGCATGCCGACGCCATGAATGAGAACCAGCGGCTCCCCCTCGCCCACTTCATGATAGGCGGCCCCGCTCGCCGTATGCTTGCGGAGCAGACCTTCCGTCTTCAGATCGGCCTTGTCGTGGTCCATGGTTTCCATCGCCGGCATCTGGGCGCCCGATCCTTACACGCCGGCCGGATTGGCGACGTCTTGCCCCAGATCCTTGAGGTCCTGGTAGCGATCGCCGATGCGATGATGCGGCCTTCCGCCGACCGAGGCACCGAGCGCGACGACGATCTCGTCAGCGGCAGGCGCATCGGGAACCGACGTCTGGATCGTCAGATAATGCGAACGCCGCCCTTCGTCATTCTTGTCCATGAGCGGGATCATGATCGGCGCATTGGCGGGGCCGCGCGTGTTGCAGAAGGCGAGATAGGACTTGGCGCCAACGGCATGGCGATAGTGATTGCCGAACCGCAGGGTGTGGATCAGCGCAGATGCATGCTCGATCTCGCCATCCAGACCGACGACGGCCGATTTTCCATAGGCCTCGACCGCTTCTCCTGATCCTATCGCGTCGATAATCATCTTGGTGAGCAGTTCGCCCAGAATAGGCGCAGCGGCGTGAATCTCTGGCTTCAGATCCGCGACGAAGCCACGACCGGCCCAAGGGTTTTTGACGATGGCGCATGCCGAGAAGAGCTTCAACGGAATGGCTGCCGCCTTTCCCCCTTCAACAAGCGTCGTTTCGATCTGCAGGACAGTTTTTCGGATCTGAAGGCTCATGGCTCGCTCTCATCTAAGATTACGTATGATGGTATGCCATAATACTACTCTGTCAAGCAGCTTTGAACGACGGGACTGAAAAACCTGCCGCCTACCAGAAATGATCAGCTATATCAGTGCCTTATTGATAGGCAGCGGCAAGCGCCCGCGAAAGCGATGCTGGTCGTCGCATCTCTTCAGCTGTCGATGTTCAGTTTTTGTATTCGTTATTATGGTATACCGTCACACCGAAGACATGAGAGAGTCAACCCGCTTCACCAGGCAAACGACAATTTGATGAGGCATGACGCCCAGCGGCATCATCAGGCGTCGTGCAGGTCGGCTCGCCACATGGCGGGAATTTCGCCGGCGTTACCCCTGGCGGACGATGGCGCCGATCGCATTGACGACGATGCGCGCGGCGGTCAGAGCCGAAAGGCCGTCGATGTCGGCGGGAGGATAGAGCTCTACCAGATCGAAGCCTGCAATCTTCGCCCGCCGGCCGAGGCCGGCGATCAGGTCGATGACCTGCGTATAGGTGAGGCCGCCCGGCGTTCGCGCTGCCACACCCGGCATGATGCCGGGATCGATGCTGTCGCAATCCAGGGTGACGACGACCCGAGCTCCCTCCGGAATATGCCGGAGAGCGGCCTCGACCCCTTGGGCATGGATCTCGCGGGCCGTGACAAAGCGGCTGCCATAGCGCTGCGCCGCCTCGACATCTGAAGAACGAGCGCTGCCGACGCTACGCAGGCCGACCTGCACCAATCCGGCGACATGCGGCATCTCGCTTGCCCGCCGCATCGGGCTTGAATAGCCGTAGCGTTCGCCATGCAACTCGTCGCGCCAGTCGATATGGGCATCGATCTGCAAGATCCAGACCGGCCCCTCATCCGCAAAGCCGGCAATGAAGGGGAGCGTGACCGAACAATCACCGCCAAGCAGGATCGGGATGGCCGGCAATGCAAGTACACTGCGCGTCCTTGCCTCGATCCGATCGCGGTTGCCTGCATTGTCGTGCATGACAGTCTCGATGTTTCCGGCATCGACGCAGCAAACCGGCTTGCCGTCGAACAGCGGGCCGCCGAGATCGAAATCCCAGTGTTCGACCAGCCCTGCATCGTCCTGGCTGGCGGCCCGGATGGCTCCCGCCGACAAGGCATAACCGCTGCTGTCCTTGCCGGGATAGGTACTGCCGTGACCGGCCCCGAAGATCACCACACGCGGCAGGCAACCATCGTCAAAGCGGTCCGAGAAGCCGAGAAAGGAAGAGGAAGCAGTCATCTCCATGGCCTTCGTGGGAAATCAATCGATCGGCTGACGCCCGGAAAGCACGGCCTGGGCGATGGCGCTTGCGCTGGTGACATGATCCATCGCCGCCTGATAGGCACCATCGCCGTCACCGCGCCTGATAGCATCGACGATACGCGCCATCTGCGCAGGCCCTTGAACATCGCGGTTTTGCGTCTTGATCGTCATGGAGCGCAGGTGATTGATGCGCACGGTCAGAAGATTGACGACGCCCCAGGCGACATGGCGGTCGACCATGCTGAACAGCGTCTGATAGAAGGAGGATGTGTGGGCGAGCACGCCGGCCATGTCTTTCTCGCGGTAGCTATGCCTTATGTCCTCGAGCGACTTGTCCAGGGCATCGGCGATCGCAGGGTTGTTCTGCTCGGCGCAAAGCCGTGCCGCCATCCCTTCGAGTGCGGCGCGGATCTCGTAGATCTGCTTGGCTTCGTCATGATTGAGCTGCGCGACGATCGGCCCCTTGTTCGGAAGATTGGCGACGAGCCCTTCGGATTCGAGATGGCGCAGGACCTCGCGCACGATCGTGCGGCTGACGCCGAGCTGCGCGCAAAGATCGCGTTCGACCAGGCGGTCTCCGGGGCGGAAATAGCCGTTGATGATCGCCTCCCGCACCTTGTCGAGGGCGAGCTCCCGCAACGTCTTCGTCGGACGCTCTACGCGAATTGCGGCGCCATGCGCATCATCATTCATTTCCGCACCCTCGATCTCCGGATACCATAATATGGCCTACCAAAATCATCCATTGTCGAAATGAAGTCAATGCAGCAGAGATCGCCTCAGAGCAAGGCCTGTTGCTGGATGCCGAAATGCTCTTTCAACACCTTCCAGCCTTTCGGCGTGACGTCAACGGCGCGGGACGAAGGCGCCCGCCGCATGCAACCCTCCGCGAAGAGGAGGTTGGTCAAATGAACGCCAAGCGGTCCGGCAAGATGATGTTCTCTCTCCGTCCAATCGAGGCATTGCCGGGCAAGCCCGTAGCGCGTGGGTCTGATACTGGCCGTGTTCATGCCCATGCGGTCGAACCACTCCGCACCATCAGGCGTGAGTTCGAACCGCTTCTTTTCGGCCGCGACAAGGAACCCCTTCTCCAACAATCCATGGGTCACGGCGATCCCGACGCGGCCGGCCAGATGATCATAGCAGCAGCGCGCGAACCGAAGCTTTTGCGCATCCCGGGTCAGCGGCTTTCTTCGCACGGATTCCGCCGGACCGATCGAGGCCAGGGTCTCGAGCGCAAGCGCGACATGAGGGCCGGCGAGACGATAATATCGATGCCGCCCCTCGGTTTCCACGGCCAGCAGCCCGCCGGCCAACAATTTGCCCAGATGGGAACTGGCCGTCTGTGCCGTCACACCGGCCGCATAGGCAAGCTCGCCGGCCGGCCGCGCCCGGCCATCGAGGAGCGCCGACAGCATGGCGACCCGCGCAGGATCGGCGATCAGAAAGGCAACGGCGGCTATATTCGGCTGAGTCGTCATGTCTGGGCCTCTTCATATCAGGCTGCATCATAACACCGAAATAGTTCGCATGCTTCGACACGTATCGAAGCATTGGGACGGATGGCCGTCTTAGACTGAACGTACAAGCAATTGCCACGGAACCGGCCCATGACGAAGACCATCCTCGCCTTTTTCACCGACACCCATCTCGGCCAGAAGCTGATCGCCAAGAGCGAAATTGCCGGCGACAAGATGGGCTATGAGGAGACGCCGCAAGAGCATGAGCATCATCTGCGCTTGGTCCTCGACGACATCGCTCGCAAAGGTATTTCCAAGGTCGTCTTCGGCGGCGACATTGGCACCGCACATTCGGTCGGCGGCTTTTTCGAGCGTCTGCGCGCTTATGCCTTCGATGTGTCGCTCATCCTCGGCAACCACGATATCTATGGCAATGTCGCGCCGTACTACGACATGGGCGGCAGTACCGTGGCAGGGAAATTGTGCTACTCGCAGCAAGATCCGCATCTGAAACGGATTTTCCTCGATACATCCGACAACGCCGTCGGCGACGGCCAGCGCAAGTGGCTCGCCCGCGAACTCGAGGGTGTGAGGCAGGCCGCAATCTTTCTGCATCATCCGATCCTGCCGCTCGACACACCCGTGGATCGAACCGGTGCCGCCCTGCGCGATCGGGATGAGGTCAGATCGCTTCTGATCGGCATGGATTGCCGGATATCCCTGTTCTGCGGCCACTACCACATGATCGACGAAGCCCGGGAAGCAAACATCAGGCAATATGTCTCGCCAGCGGTCTCCTATCAGATCGTCAAGCAATCCGAACATCTCAACGCCGATACCGGGACATTCGGCTATCGTATTCTGGAGATGGACGAAGAAGAGATCAAAACGCAGGCCGTCTTGTTTTCAAAGACCTAGAGCAGCTCAGCTTTCACGGAAACTCTGAACCGCCCCAGGTCTTTGCTTTCTAGCAATTCCGGACGGAAAACCGCTACGCATTTTTCCTGGAATTGCTCGGCGGCGCGGACGTCTTGCCGCGCCACTTCGCGGCAACAGGGAGCAAAAGCACTTTCACTTCAGAGCGATGACACTATAACGTATCGAAGCACTGCGGAATCGCCAGCTGATTTGAAGGATATGACAATGGGCGTGCCTTTCTCCCCAGAACTCACGGTTTGTGGCATTGAGGAGTTGCCCGATCAGCGCGCACGGAACGTCACCCACGTGCTTTCCCTCCTCGATCCGGAATATCCCGAGCTCGATGTCTTCCACTCCTATGCCAAGCATCATCGCACGACGCTGCGTTTCCACGATATCATCGCGACGGCTCCGGGGCGGGTCATGCCCCAGCCGGAGCATGTCGAAGCAATCCTGAAATTCGGCTCCGAGTTTCAGGCGCAACAGGATCCCGAGGCTTCGAGCCATCTGCTGGTGCATTGCCATATGGGCGTATCGCGCTCGACCGCTGCCATGCTGTCACTGATGGCGCAAGCAAACCCCGACGAGTCCGGCGAGAGCCTGTTTGCTCGCCTGATCGCCATCCGCCCGCAGGCCTGGCCGAACTCCCAGATGATCGGCTTTGCCGACGAGCAGCTGGGCCGGAAGGGCGATTTGAACGCGGCACTTGCCCGTCATTATGGCCGGCAGATCAAGGGGCGGCCTGACTTTGTCGACTGGATGACACATCTCGGACGTCAGGCAGAACTCAATATGGCGATTCCGGCGTAAGGATCGCCTCTCCTGCCTGACGACCAGCCGCCGGCACGATAGTCTCATTATGCATCTTCTTCCGCCGTGACAGTTCTCTGACAGGAATCGATGTCACCTTGGCTGCAATCTGTAGAGGACAGGGACGGTCGGCTCATGAGCCGGCTAGCCATTGGGGAGGAAATATCATGAAAACCGCGCTCGGCCGCGACTAGCGCCTGTCATCCGGCATCCGTCGCCGGCCACCATCAGCCAATCACATCTTATTCACCGGCTTTCCGCCAGGAGAGCCGCGCCGTTTGCGCACGTCCCTAACTCAGGGGCGCAGGCGGCAATCAAAACCACGAGCAGTCAACGGGAGGGATTCAAATGTCACTGCTATTCAACAAACTCAGCATCGCAGCCGCCATGGCGATCGGTATCAACGGCGCAGCCTTCGCCGCAAGCGAAGAACTCATCGCCGCCGCCAAGAAAGAAGGCGTGATCGCTGTCTATGCCGCAACCGATCTGTCGCAGGCCCAGGCTTTGCTCGATGCCTTCACCAAGAAATATCCGGGCATTCGCATCGACTACAACGATATCGGCACCAACGGCGTCTACAACCGCATCATTTCCGAAGCCGCGGCCAGCCAGGTCGGTGGAGATCTCGTCTGGACATCGGCGATGGACCAGACCGTCAAGCTCGCAGCCGATGGCTATCTCGCGTCCTATGCCTCGACGGAAATCGGTTCGCTCCCAAGCTGGGCTGTTTACGACAAGACGGTCTATGCCACCACGCTCGAGCCGATCGGCATGATCTACAACAAGCTCGCCTTGAAGGAAGAGGACGTTCCGCGCACTCGCGCGGCCCTCATCGAATTCCTCGGCAAGGCGGATGTCGCCGGCAAGGTCGCCACCTTCGATCCGGAAAAGTCCGGCGTCGGCTTCATGATCCAGACGAATGACTCCAAGCAGCGCAGCGATTATTGGGATCTGGTCACAGCCTTCGGCACGGCCAAGGGCAAGACCTATTCCTCGACCGGCTCCATGCGCGAAACGGTTGTTTCGGGCGAGAACGTCATCGCCTTCAACCTGATCGGTTCCTATGCACTCGATTGGGTCAAAAGCGCCTCCAATCTCGGCGTCGCCTTCGGCCAGGATTATACGCCGGCCTTCTCGCGCGTCGCCGCCGTCATCAAGAATGCGCCGCACCCCAATGCCTCGCAGCTCTTCCTCGATTTCATGCTGTCTCAGGAAGGCCAGAACGCCATTGCCTCGAAGGGCATGCCGTCGCTGCGCACCGATGTCGACCAGGGATACAATCTCAACACCATCAACGCGCTGGTCGGCGGCAACCTCAAGCCCATCGCACTTGACGACTCGCGTCTCGAGTTCATGGACCCGGCAAAACGCCTCGACTTCCTCAAGAAGTGGCGCGGATCTGTGAAGAGCTGACACGGCATCAAATCATCCAGAGCAATCCCAGTGGAAGTGCGCAGCGGTTTTGCTGGAATTGCGAGAAAACAAAGAGATAGAGCATTTCCGCCATTCGAAACGGGCGGAAATGCTCGCAAACAGCAACCATCGAGAAGGAGGAGCGCCGATGTCGGCACCGTCGACGCCAGTATCGACCCTGTCTCACGCCGGGCAACCAGCGGCTCATGCGAGCCCAACATTCAAACCGATCCCGCAACCGGCCAACGCCCTCGGCTTCAGGCGCATCGTCATCGGTCTGCTGGCCGTCATCGTACTGGCACCGATCGCGCTCATCATCTATCAGAGCCTGCTCGATGGGCCGTTCTTCGCGCCGAAGAGCAAGCTCTCCATCGAAGCCTATCGCTATATCCTGACCGATGAAATGTTCTATGACGCGCTCTGGAACACGGTCATCATGGCAGTCGGCATGGTGGCGATCGCGGTGCCGCTCGGCGCCGCCCTCGCCTTCCTTCTCACCAGAACGGACGTCAAGTTCCGCAAGGCGCTCGAAGTCGTCGTTCTCGTACCGATGTTCATCTCGGCCATCGTGCTTGCCTTCGGCTACACGGTCGCCGTCGGCCCGGCCGGCTTCCTTACCATGCTGTCGCGTGATCTCTTCGGGGTCGCACCTTGGAACCTCTATTCCCTGACCGGGATCGTCATCGTCACGGGGCTTGCCCACGTGCCGCATGTCTATCTCTACGTCTCCGCCGCCATGCGCAATCTGCCCTCCGATCTGGAAGAGGCGGCGCGGTCGATGGGATCGCCGATCTGGCGGGTCTGTCTGGATGTGACGCTACCCATGGTCCTGCCGGCGCTGGTTTTCGCCACCGCGCTCAACCTGCTGATCGGCTTCGAGATGTTCGGTGTCCCCTATGTGCTCGGCGATCCGAGCGGCATCATCGTTCTCACAACTTATGTCTACAAGCTGACGACGCTGTTCGGCGTCCCGACCTATCAGCTGATGGCCGTCGTCGTCGTCCTGCTCGTGCTGCTGACGCTGCCGCTCGTCTGGTATCAGCGCCGCCTGTTGCGCCACAGCCGCCGCTATGCTGCCCTCGGCGGCAAGGGACCACGGACGACGGTGATGCGGCTCGGGCCGACCGGTCAGATCATCTCTCTTTCCTTCATCGGCTTCTGGCTGTTCGTGTCGGTGCTGCTGCCGATCGGCGGCATCGTCCTTCGCGCTTTCGTCGATGCCTGGGGCCAGGGCGTCAATCCGCTCGCGCATCTGACGGTCGCGCATTTCGCCACGCTCCTGGAAGTACCGACGCTCTTTCGCGGCATCATCAACACGGTCATCCTTTCCGTGGTGGGGGGTGCGGCCGCGGTCGCGATCTATCTCCTGATCGGTCTTGCCGGGCACCGCCACCGGGGGCTCTCAAACACCGTGCTCGACTACATGGTACTGCTACCGCGCGCCATGCCGAGCCTCATCATCGGTCTCGCCTTCTTCTGGCTGTTCCTGTTCGTGCCCTTCCTCATTCCGCTCAGAACGACGCTGATCAGCCTGTTCGCCGCCTATGTGATCGTCGGCCTTTCCTACGGCCTCCGCCTGCTGCAGGGCACGCTCATCCAGGTCAGCCCCGAGCTCGAGGAGGCCGCGCGCACCACGGGCGCGACCATTGGCCGGAGCTGGCGCGACATCGTCATCCCGATCATCCGGCCGGGCCTGGTGGGCGCCTGGGCTCTGATCATGATCGTGTTCCTGCGCGATTACGCCACCGGCATCTATCTGATGAGCGCCGGCACCGAGGTCATCGGTTCCCTCATGATGGCGCAACTCCAGTCCGGCGCCATGGATACGATCGCAGCCCTCGCCTTTGTCAGCATCCTTCTTACCGGCAGCGGCCTTGCCCTCGCCCTTCGTCTCGGAGCCAAGATCCATGACTGATCTCATCGTTCAAAACGTCCATAAATATCTCGGCGGCCTGCACATCCTCCAGGGCGCTTCCTTTACCGCCAATCGCGGCTCGATCGTTTCGCTGCTCGGGGCTTCGGGCAGCGGCAAGACGACCCTGCTGCGCTGCATCGCCGGCCTCGAACAGCCCGAGGTCGGGCAGATCAAGATCAGCGGTTCTGTGGTCTTCGACGGCGACAAGCGCCTTACGGTCGCGCCGGAAAACCGCAATATTGGGCTGGTCTTCCAGTCCTATGCGCTGTGGCCGCACCGCTCCGTCGCCGAAAATGTCGCCTATGGCCTGAAGCTGCGCGGCGTGAACAAGGCGGATGCGGAAAAGCGCGTTCTCGACACGCTCGGCAAGATCGGTCTCGGCCACCTCGCCGAGCGCTATCCGGACCAGCTTTCGGGCGGACAGCAGCAGCGCGTCGCCATCTGCCGCGCCCTTGTCTACGAGCCGAAGATCCTGCTCATGGACGAGCCGCTGTCCAATCTGGATGCGAAGCTGCGCGAAGAGGCCCGCTACTGGATCCGCAAGCTCGTTCTCGATCTCGGAATTTGCGGCGTTCTCGTCACCCATGACCAGGCCGAAGCGCTCGCAGCATCAGACAATATCCTGCTGCTGCGCAACGGCAAGGTCGCGCAGGAAGGCCCGCCGCAGGACATCTATTCGAAGCCGACAAGCTTCTACGTTGCCGACTTCCTTGGGGCGAACAATGTAGCCTCCGGACGCGTCAAACGCGATGGCGCCACGGCCAGCATCCATGGTAGCAACTGGCAGCTCGACGGCGTGATGATGGGAGACGGGCCGGAAAGCGATGGCAAGGCCGTCATCCGTGTCGAGCAGGTCGCCGTTTTCGACCAGCCAGGACCGGGTCGTATTGAGATGCAGCTGGAGGCATGCCTGTTCCTCGGCGATCGCTGGGAATACCGCCTGTCCTACGGCGAATTCAAGGCCAAGGCCTTCGGCCCCAAACTGATGGCGGCGGGCACGGTCTGGACCGAGATACCGCGGGAGAGCGTTTGGCTCTACCCGGAAGCGGCCTGAAGCAATAGGAGAGCGGTTCGGAGATTCCATGAAGAACCGGACCGCTCCGGAAAGGGAGGAACTGTGCGTCTGCAACTCATGAGGATCGGGCCAGGCGAGCGCCATGCGCATTCTGCTCGTTGAAGATACGCAGGATGTCGGCGAGGCCATCTGCCGGCGCTTCCAGGCGACCGGCCACACTGTCGACTGGCAGACGGATGGCGGTGTCGCGGCCGAGATCCTTGCCTTCACCGACTACGATCTCGTCATCCTCGATGTGATGCTGCCCGGTCTTAACGGCTTCGAAATCCTCAAAGGGCTGCGGCGCGCCCGGGTGACGACGCCCGTCCTGATGCTGACGGCACGCTCCGAGGTCGACGATCGTGTCGGCGCCCTCGACCTAGGCGCCGACGACTATCTCGTCAAGCCCTTCGACTTTCGCGAGCTTGAAGCCCGCGCCCGGGTGCTGCTACGTAGGCGCAGTGGGGACGCCACCAACTTCGTCACCTGCGGCGACATCGTGCTCGATCGTGCCAGCCGCTCGGTGAAGGTCGGCAAGCGCGAGGTGCAATTGAAGCGCAGGGAGATGACGCTACTGGAAATCTTTGCTTCCCGGCCGGGGCGCGTCTTCAGCAAGCAGGAGCTGCTCGACCAGCTCTACGGCTTCGACGAGGCCGTCAGCGCCAACGCCATCGAACTCTATGTCGGGCGGCTGCGCAAGAAGCTGGAAGGGGCAAAGGCGCGCATCGTGACGCTTCACGGCATCGGCTATCAGCTGGTCTCCGATGACGCTTGAACGCTCACTTTTTGCCCGCCTGGCGGTCGTCATGTCGGTTCTTCTGACGGCTGGCGCCGGAATACTGATAACCGCGAGCTGGTATTCCGCACGCACCGCGGCCGATGATGCCTATGATCGGGTTCTGGTCGGCGCAGCATTGCAGATCGCCGATGGTCTGGCGGTTCAGGAAGGCGCACTGATCGTCGATCTGAGGGCGTCGGCATTCGAAATGCTGGGGCTGGCCGACCGCGACCGCATCTTCTATCGCATCCTCGACCCCTCCGGGAAGACACTCACCGGTCACCGCGATCTGGAAACCGATGTCGACCTCGCCACCGTTCGCCGCGAGCCGGTCCTGAGCTCCGGCCTCTACAAGGGTGAAGCAGTGCGCATCGCGGTCGTCGGGCGAGCCCTCTCCGACCCCGCGGCCTCGGGCTGGGCACATGTTATCCTCGCCCAGACCGTCGAAGCGCGCCGGGGACTGACGCATGAACTGACGCTCGGCGCCGCGATCACCATCGTCATCATGTGCTTCCTGGCGCTGGTAGTGATGATCCTTTCCATCCGCCAGGCGCTGCGACCGGTCAACCAGCTGGGCGGAGCTCTTCGCCGCCGCGATCCCCAGGATCTCACGCCTCTTTCCGTATCCGTGCCGCGTGAGCTTCGCCCCTTCGTCGGCTCCATCAACCATTTCATGGGTCGCCTCAACGAACGCGTCGTGCTGCTGCAGCGTTTCATCGCGGATGCAGCACACCAGATACGGACACCGCTGACGGCGCTGACAGCCCAGCTCGACCTCTTGAACAATGACAAGCTGGACGAGGCGGACAGGCAGCATCTTGGACGCGTCCAGCAGCGCGCCGACGAGCTGGCGAGATTGACCAATCAGCTTCTGAGCCATGCCATGGTCATCCACCGCGCCGAATCCGTGCAGCTCGAACCCGTCGATCTCAATGAAATCGCCAGGCGTGCCTTCCGCGTGGCCGTGCCGATCACGGTCGACCCCGATATCGTCGTCTCCTTCGAAGAGGCCGATGTCGAGCTTGCCGTTCTCGGCGATCCGGTCAGCCTGCGGGAAGCGATCGTCAACGTTATCGACAATGCGCTTCGCCACGGAACCCTTTCCAGGCTGGAGGTGCGGGTGCGCGATGCAGGCCCCCTTGCCCATGTCGAAGTGGAGGATGACGGCCCTGGCATTCCCTCCGAAGAGTGGCCGCATGTCACCCAGCGCTTTCAGACATCGAAAGCCGGCGAAGGAAGCGCCGGACTTGGCTTTGCCATCGCCTCGGAGGTCGCGGCCGCGCATGGCGGTGCGCTGCAGTTTCGGGCCAAGGGCGAGGATGCCCACGGCTTCACCGTCATTCTTGGTCTTCCGCGCATTCACAGGGAGGGAAAATGAAACCGCGGCTTCTCATCGCCTCCTGGCTGTGCCTCACCATCCTCGCCATTACACCGACCCTGGCAATCGCCGTTGAAGGCACGTCAAAGCTCTTCCCGGCCATCAGTGGCGAGACGGCTCGCCTGTCGATCCATGGTGCTGCCGATCTCCAGGCCATGGAGCCATTGATCCGGGATTTTCAGGAGATGGCGCCGGATATTACGATCGACTATTCCGACTACGTCACGAATGAGCTGCACCGGAAGGCGAGCGTCGCTTGCGATGAGAACACGTCGCTTGGCGATCTGTGGCTTTCCTCCTCGCTCGATCAGCTCGTCAGCCTGGCCAATAATGGCTGTGCCTCGGCCTATAGTTCATCGGAAACCGCCCAGGTGCCCAAATGGGCCAATTGGCGCAACGAGGTCTTCGGCTTCACCTTCGAGCCGGCGGTCTTCGTCTACAACGCGCGCTACGTACCAGCGAGCGATGTCCCGCGCACCCGCGCCGAGCTTGCCGATCTGCTGCGGCGCAGGCTCGACTACTACGAGGGGCGAGTGGGTACCTTCGACATCAGGACATCAGGTGTCGGCTATCTCCTCGCCTTCAGCGATGCCCGTCAGGCAACCGCGACCTATGGCCGTCTTCTCGAAAGCATGAGCCGCGCCGACGTGAAGGTCAGCTGTTGCACCGGGACGATCCTGCAGGAGATCGCCAGCGGAAGAATCTACCTCGCCTACAACATGATCGGCTCCTATTCCTACGCCGCTGCTCAGGCCAATCCCGATCTGAAGGTCGTCGTTCCACGTGACTACACGCTGATCCTGAGCCGTGGCGTGCTGATACCGAAAACAGCACGGCGGCCGGATCTTGCCCGGCGCTTTCTCGATTATCTCCTCTCCAAACGCGGCCAGGACCTGGCACGGCGCAAGGCCTTTTTCTTTGCCGAGAAAGGCAATATTCCCGAAGGGGTCGACGGTCCGTCGACCCTCGGCGAACTGAGCTTCGTTCAGCCGATCCGCATCGGTCCCGCATTGCTTGCCGCACAGGATGAGGCGCAACGGCGTCGCTTCATAGACGACTGGAGCCACTCGATGCTGAGCCAGCCTGCATCCTCGCCCTGAGCAACAGCGCTTGCACTACCGCTGTAGCCCGACGAAACATTAGACTTCGAAGATGCACTCCTGACGCTCATTCGAGGTTGCCATCGCGCATGTTCTATTTTGCGACAGCGTCAGACGATCGCGCAATTCTGAAGCTAACTTAATGTATGAATTACATTATTAGCTTTAAATTTTTGAGTTGATGCGAATCTTCTACTATGCTCTTAGTTGAGTGGGCGGGCGATCCATCGGCTGGAAACAGCTGGTGAAGTTGGGGGAGAGCGATGCGCCATATCAGGAATTCAGGTCCGAAATCCGCTGTCATTTCTCTGAAAGCAGCGCTTGTGTTGGGAACAAGCCTTGTCTCACCCGAGATAGCTCAGGCGGCATGCAACAGCTTCGCGCCGGCGAACGGCCAGACGGCAACCTGCGACGCGACGTCTCCCAATCCTGTCACCACAGGCGTCTACGGGACAGCAGGAAGTTCCGGCGTCACCATCGATATTCTCGGGGGTGCGATCGTCAATATCGTCCGCGCACCGACCGCCAATGCCGGCGCTCGCGTCGTCGATTCCAGCACCATCGTCAATTCCGGCGCCATCTCCCTTACCGGTTCCGGCAGCAGCGGTCTCAATCGCGGCGCCGGGCTCGTCGGCACCGGCAGCAACAACAGCCTCACCAATAACGGCTCGATCAGTACGACAGGCCAGTACAATGACGGCATGGCCGCCGACGGCAGCGGCAATACTTTGACCAACAACGGCTCGATCACGACGACGGGACCAAATGCCTATGGCATGACCGCGAGCTGGGGCCAGAGCGGTGGTGGCTCGCCAAACAACACCATCATCAACAACGGCACCGTCTCGACCGCCGGCAGCAATGCGCGTGCGGTATCGATCCTCGGCGCAAACGGCTCGGTCACCAATACGGGCACCCTGACGACGAGCGGCAACAGTTCGCCGACCGTCTACATTCAGGGCGGCAACGGCACTCTGATCAACAGCGGCACGATCCATGCGAGCGGCGGCGCGGCCTCGGGCGGCCTGCCGTCGGACGGCGTCTTCTCCAATACGCTCGGCTCGACCTTCAATGCGACGATCGTCAATCTTGCCGGCGGCCAGATCATCAGCGACCAGGGTCCCGCCATCCGCACGCTCAACGGCCAGACCTCCATCACCAATGCTGGGCTGCTGAACGGCGGCAATGGTTTCGCCATCAGCGGCGGCAACGGCAATATCTCCCTCACCCTGCAAACCGGTTCGAAAATGATCGGGACGGCCAATGGCGGCGGCGGCAGCAACATGGTCACGCTGCAGGGCGAAGGCCTGATCGACAATGCATTCACCAATTTCCAGACGCTCTACATGACCGGGACGGATTGGATATGGGCCGGTACCGGCGACTTCCACGACAGCTTCATAGAGAACGGCACGTTTCAGCTTCAGAGCGACCTGACGGGCAATGTGACGGTGTCTTCCGGCGCCAGCCTGCTTGCCGGCGGCGGCTTCAATCCTTCGATCACCCCCTATCCAGGCGGCTCGGCCGTAACGCTCACCAATTCAGGCGTGATCGATCTGACCAATGGCGGCTCCCAAACCATGAACAGCCTCACCGTTGTCGGCAATTATGTCGGCTCGGGCGGCTCTCTGCTTCTCGATACAGTGCTCGGTGGCGATGGCTCCGCTTCCGACAAGCTGGTGATCGATGGCGGGGCGGCATCGGGCTCGACGGCCATTACCGTCAACAATTTCGGCGGCGGCGGCGCAGCCACCATGCTCGACGGCATCAATGTCGTCGAAGCCACCAACGGCGCCACCGCCAGCAGCAACGCCTTCTATCTGAATGGCCGGGCCGCCGCAGGCGCTTATGAATATTACCTTTTCAAGGGTGGCGTCAGCGCCGGGACGAGCAACAACTGGTATCTGCGCTCGGCCTATGTCGCACCGGTCCCGACGCCTGATGACCCGGATCCGGAAGGCCCCATTCTGATTCCGACGACGAATGGAACCTCCGGAATCCAGCCGCCGCTGGTGACCCCAGGCGATCCGGCGCCGACACCGCCCAATTCGGGCGCAACGCCGATCTCTCCCGAAATCATGAACATCGGCGGCGTCGACGTGGAAGTCATCCCGTTGATCCGGCCGGAAGTCGCGACCTATACGGCCATCCCGCCGGCGGCACAGGTCGCGACGCTCGCCACGCTTGGAACGTTTCATGAGCGCCGCGGCGAGCAAAGCGTGGTGACGTCGGGCAATATTGCTTCGGCCGTCTGGGGAAGAGGTTTTGGAGAACATGTCGATCAAGGCTGGTCCGGCTCGGTATCGCCGTCGATCGACGGTTCGCTCTGGGGCCTGCAGACCGGTATCGACATCCTCCGCCACGAGAGCGACAGCGGGCATCGCGACATTGCGGGCCTGTTCTTCGGCTATGCCGATCTCAGAGCCGATGTCACCGGCCAGGCGGTCGGCTGGAACAATGTCAAAACCGGCAGGATCAACCTCGATGCGACCAGCGTCGGCGCCTATTGGACCCATATCGGCCCCACGGGCTGGTATCTCGATGGCGTGCTGATGGGGACCTGGTATGGCGGCAACGCCAACTCGATCGGCGGCACGGGGATCGATATCGACGGCAGCGGCTTCACCGCTTCGCTCGAAGGCGGCTACCCGATCGCGCTCGGCGGCAACTGGTCGCTCGAACCGCAGGCGCAGCTGATCTGGCAGGATATATCGCTCGACGACAAGCGCGATGCCTATTCAGCGGTTGCCTTCGGTTCGGATACCAGCTGGACCGGACGGGTCGGCGCCCGCCTGCAGGGCAATTTCCAAACATCTGCCGGTCTGCTTCAACCCTATCTGAAGACCGACATCTGGCACAATTTCGACAGTACGGACACCGTTCGCTTCGATTCAGATGCGATGAATACTTCGATGAAGGGCACCTCGATGGAAGTCGGCGGCGGCGTGGTCTATGCCGTCAACACAACCTTCAGCGTCTTTGCGACGGCGGACTACCGGTTCGATGTCAGCGGCGAACATCAGCGTACGTTCCATAGCAATGTCGGACTGCGAATGAAGTGGTAAGGACGACCGGCGACGACTGAGCTTCTCCGGCCGCCGCGCAATACCGGACGAATATGATCGCGCCGGCAAGGGAGACGGCGCACTTTCGTCAGAAGCTGACGCAAACCCACCATCAATGCCTCAGCTGGCCGGCCGGCGACTTTCTCAAGCCCATCTTGCTGCCGACCCCATTAATGCGTGGGGGCCGGCTCTGCTTCTGTTTCCGGCGCATCTTTCTTGTGATGATCGGCTGCGAGCAGCATATAGACTGCGGGCACGACGAAGAGCGTGAACAGCGTTCCGATGGCAAGACCGGTGGCGATCACAAGGCCCATGTTGAAGCGAGCGGCGGCACCGGCGCCGGTCGCCAGGATCAGCGGCACGACGCCGAGAACCATGGCGCCCGTCGTCATCAGGATCGGCCGCAAGCGGATGCCGCAGGCCCCCTCGATCGCTTCGCGCTTGGTTTTTCCCTCCGCCTGCAGCGTGTTTGCCACCTCGACGATCAGGATGCCGTGCTTGCTGATCAGCCCCATCAGCGTCACCAGGCCGACCTGGGTATAGATGTTCATCGTCGCGCCGCCGATGCCAAGGCTGATGAAGGCGAGCGCGCCTGCGATCGACATCGGCACGGAGACGAGGATGATGAACGGGTCGCGGAAGCTGTTGAACTGCGCAGAGAGTGCCAGGAACACGATGATCAGGGCGAGGGCAAAAGTGGTCGCCATGCCGCTCGATTCCTGCACGTACTGGCGCGACTGCCCGCCATAGTCGACCGAGTAGCCCTGCGGCAGCGTCCGCGCCGCAATCGACTTCAGCGTATTCAGCGCATCGCCGACGGCGACGCCCGGTGCCGGCACGCCGGAGATCGTGGCCGAGTTCAATTGCTGGAAGTGCGCAACCGAGCGCGGGGTGGCCTGGAGTTTCGCAGTGGCGATCGCCGAAAGCGGGATCTTGTTGCCGTTCACGTTTGCGATCGGATAGTTCATGATCTGATCGATGGTCTGGCGCGACCGCTGTTCGACCTGCGGGATGACCTGATACGAGCGGTTGTCGATACTGAAATAGTTGACATAGCCGCCGCCCAGCATGGAGGCGAGCGCCGAACCGACATTGTTCATGGACAGTCCGAGAGCCGAGGCCTTGCTGCGGTCGATCTGGATCGAATATTGCGGATTATCGACGTAAAGATCCTTCGTCAGGAAGATGAATTCGCCGGACTTCTGCGCTTCCTGCAGGAAGGCGGTGGAGACCTCGTTGAGCTGTTCGAAACCGCTGGTGCTGCCGATGGCGAACTGCACCGGCAGGCCGCTGGCGCCGGGCAGCGGCGGTATCTGGAAGACCACGGACTGTCCACCGGCGATCTTCGCCAGATCGGCCTGCACCAGTGGCTGCAGCTGATCGGCCGTTCTCGTGCGCTGATCCCAGGGCTTCAGCACCATGCCCTCGAAGGACGTGCCCGGCACCTCGACCTGCAGGGTCTTGTCGGTTTCGGGGAAACTGCGGAAGATTTTGGTGACCTGGTCGGAATTGAGCAGCTTCTGCTGAAGCGTTGCATTGGGAGGGTTCGTCACCTGTGCGGCCAGGAAGCCCTGGTCCTCATTGGGAGCCAACTCGGTCTTGGCGCTGGTATAGAGGAAATAGATGCTGCCAAGTACGATTACGGCAAAGACCAATGCCACCGGCACAGTGTTCAGGCTGCCGTGCAGCATGCGCACATAGGGCCGATGGATCTCCGAAAAGCGGCGGTCGATGAAATCGGAGATACGCTCTTCCCAGCCGCTGCGATCGGTCAGGTGCGGCTTCAGGATGCGGGAGCACATCATCGGCGTCAGCGTCAACGCAATGATCATGGACACGGTAACGGCGCCGACCAGCGTGAAGGCGAATTCCGTAAACAATGCGCCCGTCAAGCCGCCCTGGAAACCGATCGGCACATAGACGGCGATCAGTACCACCGTCATGGCCAGGATCGGTCCGACCAGCTCATGCGCGGCATCCAGCGCCGCCCTCATGGGCGTCGATCCCTCTTCGATGTGACGGTTGACGTTCTCCACCACGATGATGGCATCGTCGACGACGAGGCCGATCGCCAGAACCAGCGCAAGCAGCGTCAGAAGATTGATCGAGAAGCCGAAGATCAACATCATCGCGAAAGTGCCGACCAGCGATAGCGGTATGGCGACGACGGGAATGGCGACCGATCGCGGCGAACCGAGAAAGGCGAAGACCACGAAAATGACGATCACGAGAGCTTCGACCAGGCTCTTCACAACCTCATCGATCGAGGTGGTAACGAAGGTGCTGGAATCATAGACGATGTAGCCTTCGAGCCCCTGCGGCAATTGCTGCTGGATGCTTGGAAAGACCGCGCGCACGCCGGCGATCACGTCGAGCAGGTTGGCCGTCGGGGCGATCTGGATACCCATGAACACGCCGTCCTGCCCATCGAAGCCGATCTGGACGTCGGGATTTTGAGATCCAAGGGCAACGGTCGCGACATCCTTCAGCCGCACGATCGTGCTGCCGATCTGCTTGACCACCATCTCCTTGAATTCATCAGCCGAATGCAGGTCGGTCTGCGCGGTCAGCACCGTCTGCGTCATCTGGCCGCGCGTTGTGCCGATGCCGGAAATGTAGTTGTTGGCTCCGAGCGCGGTCCAGACATCGCCGGCCGACAGACCATAGGCAGCAAGCTTGTCCGGCTGCAGCCAGGCTCTCAAGGCAAAGGTTCGCGCGCCGAGGATTTCGGCCGTCTGAACGCCGTTGACCGCCTGCAATTTGGGCTGGACGACGCGGGTCAGATAGTCCGTGATCTGGTTGCTGGCCAGAACGTCGCTTCGGAAGCCGATATACATGGCGTCGATCGACTGACCGATGGAAACCGTCATGATCGGCTGCTGCGTGCCCGTGGGCAGCTGGTTGAGAACGGAGGATACCTTGGCGTTGATTTCGGTCATCGCCGCGTCGGCGCTGTAGTTGAGCCGAAGATTGACGGTGATCGTCGACGTGCCGCTGGTGCTCGTCGAGGTCATGTAATCGATGCCGTTGGCCTGCGCGATGGCGTTTTCGAGCGGCGTCGTGATGAAGCCTGCGATGACGTCGGGCGCCGCACCGGGATAGGTGGTCGTCACCGTGACGACGGCATTCTGGGTCTGCGGATACTGGCGCACGGTGAGCGAACGGAACGACTGGTAGCCGATCACGATAATCAACGCGCTGACCACGAGAGCGAGAACGGGGCGCTTGATGAAGATATCGGTGATATTCATCGCTACACCTCAGTTGGGATTTGCCGGGTTCGCATGGGGATCGTTCGACGGCTGCACCTCGTTGTTGATGATGACAGGCGAGCCGTTGTTGAGTTTCAGCTGACCGGAGGTCACCACCACTTCGCCTGCGTTCAACCCTTTGGTCACCGAAATCTGGTCGCCACGGGCCTGCCCCGTGCTGACGAACTTCTGATTGGCGACGAGTTGCGGCTTTCCATCAGCGCCATTGCCCTTGTCGGTCACCACATAGACGACATTGCCGTAAGGATTGATGGTGACGGCGGTCTGAGGCAGGGAGATATATTCCTTCGGCTCCCCGACCACCACCGTTATGTTGCCGAACATGCCGGGCAGCAGCTTGCGGTCGGCATTGGCGAAGGTTGCCCGGATGGTGATGTTACGGCTCTGGGTATCGACGAGCGGGCTGATCGCCGTGATCTTGCCGTCGAAAGTCTGGTTGCCGTAGGCATCGACCGTTGCCGTTACCGCCTGTCCGACCTTCAGCTGTGACAGAGCCTGCTGCGGCATCGAAAAATCGAATTGGATCGGGTCAAGCGATTGCAGGGTCACGACGGCGGTTCCCGCGGACAGATACTGGCCGAGGCTGACCAGCCTGATGCCGAGGTGGCCATCGAAAGGCGCGCGGATCGAATATTGATCGATCAACGCCTGCTGCGACGCGACCTGCGCCTGCGCCGCCTTCCATGTCGCCAGATCGCTATCGACCTGGCTTTGCGCGATGGTGTTCGCCTTGATCAGCCTGGAGTCGCGATCATAAGCGATTTGAGCATTGGCCATCGTCGCCTTGTATTGATCCAACGTCGCGATCTGCTGATCGGCAAGCAGCTGCACGATAAGATCGCCCTTCTTGACGTCCTGGCCATCCTCGAAACCGATCTTCTGGACGATGCCCTGGACCTGCGCCGAGAGATTGGCACCTTCGACGGCATTGAAGCTGCCGATCGATTGCAGCGTCGTCTGCCACGGGCTCATCGCCGCGGTAATTGTCGAGATGGTCTGCGGTGGCGACTTGAGATTAGCCAGATAGGCCGCAATCATGCGGTTCTTGAATGCCTGGAAGCCGAAGATCCCGCCAAGGATCAGGCCGATGATGATCAGCATGATTATCATGCGTTTTATCATGAGTGGTAACTCTACTCTTCGGAAACAGGTCGGGAGGAATTCTGGTGGTGTCGGCGCGACAGGATTTCACGGCAATCCTCTCGGAAACCTGCCGGCACCGAAGCAGTCGCAAACACATGCCTGCCTGCGGCCGATTCTCTGCATGGAAAGCGACGATTATGGGAACTGGCAGGTTCGATCAGCCAAATTCCTCGGCGAAGACGTTCGCCACGCAGTCGTGCACGTCGCACGCTAAAGACGGCGCTGATCTTGCAATGATTCCAGCTGGCGGCGTTCCGTGTGGCCATCCTCTGTAAACCTCACCAGTCAAACGCCATTGGCCTGCCTCTGCATTCGATCAAGGATAAGTTGTTATTATCCGATCCACAACAGCCGATTTCATGTGCCTAAATCCATATTTAATGGAGTCTTGAATAAAAGCAATCATAGCCCCGCACACGACAGCCATCCCAAAGCGCCATGGCATCGGCGACCCTGGGATGGGATGCAGCTGGGCAAGCCGCTTCAGCCCTCAGCCACGCCGGGCCGCCTCGATCGCCGCCACATCGATCTTCTTCATGGTCATCATCGCGTCGAAAGCGCGCTTTGCCTGATCGCCGCCCTCGCGAAGCGCCTCCATCAGAATACGCGGCGTGATCTGCCAGGAGACGCCCCATTTGTCCTTGCACCAGCCGCATTCGCTCTCCTGGCCGCCATTGCCGACAATGGCGTTCCAATAGCGATCTGTCTCTTCCTGATCCTCGGTATGGATCTGAAATGAAAAGGCTTCGTTGTGCTTGAACACCGGGCCGCCATTCAGGCCGACGCAGGCGACACTCGCGACCGTGAACTCGACGACCAGCACATCGCCCTGCTTGCCCTCCGGATAGTTTCCCGGTGCGCGGATGACGGCGCCCATGACGCTGTCTGGAAAAGTCTCGACATAGAAATTGGCGGCGGCCTCTGCATCCTTGTCGTACCATAAGCAAATCGTGTTCTTTGCCATTACTCTGGTCCTCCTGCTCTCCATTCCCGTTTCTTTGAAATAGGCACAGAACCGCATTTCTCCACCCTCATCAACGCCATTTCGGCTGGGCAATGACCGGCTTCCTGTCGTAGCCTCGACATCCAACGGGCCGTTGAAGGATTCAGACATGTCGACCTGCCGCCCGCTCGTTTCGTAAAGCATTCAAATATGGAAGACGAAATCATATGAGGAACGTCGGATCGCAGATCGAAACACCAAGACTGCTGCTCCGCCCTTCGCTTCTGTCCGATACCGCCGCCCTGTTCGAATTTCTGGGCGACAAGGAAGCCATGAGGCACACCCATGTGGACGCGACACCTGCCGCCTGCCGTCGCCGGATTGCCGTTCACGAATGGCGGCGTCGACGCGACGGATATGCTCCCTGGACGGTGATCAGAAAGGATGATGCAGAAATCATCGGCTGGGGCGGCCTATACGACGATCCGTTTGAACCAGGCTGGGGCTGCGAAATCGGATACTTTTTCCATCGGGATGCCTGGGGACGTGGATATGCATCGGAATTGGTCACGGCGGCATTGCATCAGGCAGACAGGGAGCTGCGGATTCGAGAGGTCCGCGCCTTTGCCCACCTTGAAAATGCAGCCTCAAGGAAAGTCTTGGAGACAGCAGGCTTCAGAATGGTTCGCTTCGTTCCAGAGATGAACCGCCTGCTCCTTTCCAGACCCAGACGCGAGGATAATATCGCCGATTGAAGCCGTTGAAAGGCGCATCTTCTATCGGGACCGCGCAGGCACGATTTGCGAATGCCCGGCGGCTCCATACTCAGATCAGCGAATTTAATGGAACTCCAACGACCCGGACGCCCCGGCCGGGCGAGGCAGGTCGAGGCTTTGAACGATGCGGACCGAAGCGGCGGCGGCAGATCTGGCCAAGGTCATTCCGCATGCGCATATTCGGCGAAGGCAAAGCCTGGAGCGGCTCAGCTTTTCACGGAATTTCCGAACCGCTCCATCTCTTTGTTTTCACGCAATTCCGGACAGAAAACCGCTACGCACTTTTCCTGGAATTGCTCTAGTGGCGATCGTGGCCATGACCGTGGTCGCCGCCATGATGCTGCGACGAGGTGGACGACGTCGATGGCGTACTCACACCGACATTGCCTGAGTCAATCAGGTCGGCGGAGGATGCGGTGCGGTCAAGAAGTGCGTCAACGCGATTCAAATCTCCCTCGCATCGTCCGTCCTGCCGATTGTGATGGGCATCCATGGCGGCCGAATAAAATCCCATGGCTTCGCTCTTCTGCTGACCCGCCGGAGCATCACGCAACTCCGTTCCGGTGAGCTGAAGACCTTCCACACAGCTCAACGCAGCGAAGCTTGGAACGGATGAGGCCGCAAGAGCGGCAAAGGTCGCTCCCAGGACAGCGAAAACGAACGTCGGTTTGGGCATTTTCAACATTGCAACCTCCATCAGGAGCGATTGCCGGTTCTGCCGAACGGGCATGATTTCCGATTTGTGAAAGCCCGGCGGTTTCCAGCAACGCCGGCATCATACAGTCTGAACCGCTTGGGACAGGCCCGATATGATCTGGATCAATGCGTTCAACCTTTCGGCTGCATCGATCTCGATAAAGATGTCAGAAGTTGAATTTTCTGTTCGAGACCAGGAAGGACTCGGTTGGCCACAGAGATGGTGATCGATCCTGACGCATTGTCACCAGAGGACGAGGTTATCGGCAGCTTAGCCATTGTTCCCAATATGAAATTTCGTATGGCTAATTACCGAAACAGGGCACGCTTAGCCATGTCATCTTCTAATAGCGCCTGGTTATTCTCTGCGTAATCTTCTGCTGTTGCATGGGTGTTGAACACATCATCACAACTGTTTCACTAAGAAGTGCTCGGCTCGTGATACCGATCGTCCGCCAGTCAGTGTCTTGCTAATACGTTGTAAGACTTCAGGAAATCTTCAAATTAACCGGAAGGTGCAGCCTGCGTCCCCCCAATTGTTAATTCGAGTTAAGTTTTCGAAAAATACTCTCCATTATAATATTGCCTGAAGGGGTAGTGTGCCGGTCTCGAACCTTGAAGGCATCCTTATGCCACATGATCTGCTCCCGCTTGACAGCAAATCTCGCCTTCCTTCTATCCCAACAAACCGGAATATATATCATTCAACCTCGCATATATCTTACTTGACTATGGGTAGGGAATCCGTGGATGCGCTTGTCAGCCGCAAACATATCTGCATGAAAGGATGCGACCTCATCCACGATAGAGAAGAAAGTCGAAAAGCATATATAATTTACACTGGCTGGGCCTGTTCCTACAGGTTACTGCGCGATGGAACGCGGCAGATTATTAATTTCCATATACCCGGCGACCTCTTGGGTATGAGGCGGCTTCTGACTCCCGATTGCGACGATAATCTTTGCGCCATAACCTGTCTTGAAGTCGGCGATATAGACATTGAAAGTCTTTTGTCGGCGCTTTGTACAGATAATTGCCTCGCCATGTCTGTTCTTTGGTCTGCGTTTCGCGATGAAGCCATCGTAGCCCAGCACCTGGTTGATATCGGGCGACGTAAGCCTATCAATAGGACGGCTCATTTTTTTCTCGAACTCGGTGCCAGATTGAACATTGCTGGCCTCGGCACGAGGGCTGCATATGAATGTCCCTTGACGCAGTCACTGATTGCCGATGCACTCGGGCTGACCGCCGTTCATTTCAATCGCGTTCTAAGGCAGCTTCGCGAATTGAATGCCATGACATTTCATGAGGGACGAGTGGCGCTTCTTGATAGCGGAAAGCTGGAGCATCTGGCTGATTTCGACTCGGCGTATCTGCGATAGCCAACGTGCGGCGAATATCGACTGTTGCTACTGGCCGATATGATATGAGCGGCTAAACCGCACACCGGGAGGCAGCCCTTCGCATCCTGGCTAAGCAGTTTCGGACTTTCGATAGTCGATCCCGTTTGCTGCAAATTGTTCCCGGAGCCACTTCGCCGCCGGGCCGGCCGGGCGCTGCTTGTGCCAGACGAGCTCAAGCGCGACCGGATGCGCTCCTTCGTCGAATTGAAGCACTGGCGTCGCCAGCTGGGAGGCCAGTGGCGAATTTTCCAGAATATGGGCAGGGATCAGCGCCCACCCGATCCCCTGCTGCAGGATCTGCAAAATAACCCAGTGGCTTTCGACCCACCATACTTCCGCGGCAACACGCAGGCGGTGAGTCTCCGTGCCGTCGCTCCGCTTCGTCACCATGATCTGACGGTGACGCTTGAGCTCCTCCCAGGTGACGGGAGCTTGCGCCAGGGGATGGTCGCGGCCACAAACCAGAATGAGGGGAACCCAGCCGATCGTGTGAAAACCAAGCATGGGCGGAAGATCCTCCTGCCGCCACATCACGCCGAGGTCGGCCTTGCCGTTGAGAACGAGGCCAACGACATCCTTGGTCGGCGGAAACAGCAGTTCCAGCTCGACATGCGGGAAGCGATCGGCAAAGGCGGCAAACAGCGCCCCGGTCGATGGCTCCGGATACAATTCGTCGATCGCAACGACAAGCCGAGTCTCGACATGCTCCTCGAAGCTTCTTGCGACGCCGATCAGATGTTCGCGACGATCGAGAAGCAGCCTTGCCTCCGGCAGCAGTCGCTTGCCCGCCGCAGTCAATGTCGGATTCCGTGTCGCCCTGCTGAAAAGCTTGATGCCGAGATCATCCTCCAGCGTCGAAACGAGAAGGCTTACTGCCGATTGTGCCTTGTGCAGACGCCGAGCCGCCGCCGAAAACGAGCCTGCTTCGACAGCGGTGACGAAGGCTTCCAATTGTTCGAGCGAAACCGCCATCTATCTTAATTCCAGATACTATCTAACTTTACCTATGAGGAATATCAGATAGAAACATCGCCGACAACAATAGAGGACTTTGAAATGCGTAGCTTCAAGGACCGCGTCCGGCATGCGGTCATGTTCGAACTCATCGGTCTGGCGATCTTTACGCCGGGCGCCGCCTTGCTGTTCGATCAGCCCGTCGAACACATAGGGATTGTCGGCATCATCTCCGCCACGGCGGCGACGGTGTGGAATTTCATCTACAATGTCGGGTTCGACAAGGCGATGATGCGCATCAAGGGCAGCATACAGAAGACCATCCCGATCCGTATCGCCCACACGGCCTTGTTCGAAGCCGGCCTGATCATCGTGCTCATTCCCTTCATCGCCTGGTATCTCGGCATCAGCCTGATGGCGGCATTGGCGATGGATATCGCGATCGTCGCGTTCTACCTGGTATACGCCTTCTTCTTCAACATTGCGTATGACCGCGTATTTCCCGTTGGGATACTGCCATTGCCACGGGCATCCTGAAGACCGGGGCACTTCGCCTTGAAATCTGATCGGCGCGTCGCAGTAGTGCGCCAGCTTCGGCATGATGACCGGGCCTCTGCCCTTCAGCCACACATAGTGTAGCCGCGTGTTCCCTCACCCCACGCGCTCTGTGCAGCCTCTCGTCGGGAAATGCCCGACGAGAGGCTTTTGGCACAAAGAAATAATATGACTTTTTTCCTCTTGTTTGTAACCGGGCGACAAGGCTATATCGCGCGGGCGCTTTCGTCCGATCGCGCTGACAATAGCCACCGGGATATTTTCGTGACCATATTGAAATCAGTTTTGACCATTTCAGCTCTTTGCGCGGCGCTCGGTTTTGCCGCAACGGCAGCTTCCGCCGCCTCCACCAGCTATCCGTTGACCATCGACAATTGCGGCGCCAAGGTCACGTTCCAGAAGGCTCCGGAGCGCGCGATCGGGCTCGGACAGAATAGCGCCGAAATTCTTCTCCTGCTCGGCCTTGAGAACAAAATGGCCGGCACCGCCTTCTGGCCGAGCAAGGTTCTGCCGCAGCTCGCGGAAGCCAATTCCAAGGTCAAGCTGCTGACGGTCGAGTTCCCGACCTTTGAATCGATCCTCTCGGAAAACCCTGATTTCGTCGCAGCCGCCCTACCGAGCCTGATGGGGCCGAGCAGCAAGGTCGCCAAGCGCGAAGATTTCGAAAAGCTCGGCATCCCGACCTATCTGTCGCCAAGCACCTGCCTCAGCACCGCCGTGGTCAAGGACCAGTATGGCAGCCGCGGAGAGCTGTGGAATATGAACCTCCTCTACAAGGAGATCGATGAACTCTCGCAGATCTTCAATGTACCGGATCGCGGGCAGGCTCTGATTGCCGATTTCAAGGCCCGCGAAGCGGCACTGCGCTCCACTGTTTCCAAGGATGGCAAGCAGCTCTCCTATGTCTTCTGGTTTTCCAGCCAGTCGCCCTCTTCCGATGCCTATCTCGGCGGCAAGAACAGCGCATCCGGCTTCATCGCCGATCTGCTGGGCGGCCACAATGCGATCACGGCGGAAGCCGAGTGGCCGACGCTCGGCTGGGAGAGCATCATCGCGGCAAACCCGGATGTCATCGTCGTTGCCAGCCTCGATCGCAATCGCTGGGAATTCGACAAGCCGGAAGCCAAGATCAAGTTTCTCACCACCGATCCCGCCGTCAGCCAGCTAGCCGCGGTCAAGAACAAGGCAATCGTCGTCATGGACGGCCAGGCCATGAACCCGACCATCCGGACGATCTATGGCGCCGAGCAGGTCGCCCAGCAACTCAAGGCGCTTGGTCTCCTGAAGTGACCGACACCTATCGACCCCTGAGGCAGCTGGCCGCCATCGGCCTGCTGCTTTTTGCCTCTCTCGCGGCGATCAGCCTGACGATCGGTGTTAGCGTCGGCATCGGCGACCTGCCGATCCCGCTTTCAACGACCTTCTACGCCATCACCAACAGGCTGGGATGGACGGGGATCGAACTTAACCGCATCCACGAAACGGTGATCTGGGACTATCGCCTCAGCCGTGCGTTGGTGGCCGCTTTCTGCGGAGCGGGCCTGGCACTCTCAGGCGCGATCATGCAATCGCTCCTTCGCAACCCTCTTGCCGAACCCTATGTGCTCGGCATCTCGGCGGGCGCTTCGACCGGCGCGGTCGCCATCGTCATACTCAATATCGGCGCCGGCGCTGTTTCTCTTTCGGCCGGCGCCTTTGCCGGCGCGTTCGCGGCCTTCTTCTTCGTCGCTCTGCTTTCAAACGGCACGCGAGGCGGCGCCGACCGCACGATCCTTGCCGGCGTCGCCGCCTCCCAGCTGTTCAACGCTGCCACCTCCTATATCGTGACGACATCGGGAAACGCACAGCAGGCCCGGGATGTGATGTTCTGGCTGCTCGGCAGTTTTGGCGGCGTCCGCTGGCCGGAATTCATGCTGGTCGCGACCATTGTCGGCTTCGGTCTCGCAGTCTGTCTGCTCTACGCCCGTGTCCTGGATGCGTTCGCCTTTGGCGATGAGGCCGCGTCGTCTCTCGGCGTCAATGTCGGACAAGCCCGGATCGGGCTCTTCGCGCTGACCGCGATGATGACGGCGACGATCGTGAGCATGGTCGGATCGATCGGCTTTGTCGGTCTCGTCGTGCCGCATGCGGCACGCTTCTTCGTCGGCCCGCTCCATATCCGGCTGCTGCCGGCCTGCGCCATTGTCGGAGCAATCTTCATGGTGCTGGCGGATATCGCCTCGCGCGCCCTCATCCCTCAGCAGGTTCTGCCGATCGGAGTGGTCACGGCGCTGGTGGGCGTTCCCTTCTTCTCCATCATTCTCTATCGGTTCCAGCGCGCATCATGAGCATCAAGGCCGACAACATCGTCTGGAAAATCGGCGCGAAGACTGTACTCGACGGGGTCTCTTTCGAGGCACCCGCCGGCAAGATGCTCGGCCTGCTCGGGCCGAACGGCTCCGGCAAGACCTCGCTCCTGCGTCTGCTTGCCGGCTTGAAACGGCCGAATTCCGGTCGCATCACTCTCGAACAGAAAGATCTGCAGCGGATGTCCCGCCGTTCGATCGCAAGGCGCGTCGCCTTCGTCGAGCAGCACAGCACCACCAACGCCAATCTCAAGGTCATCGATGTCGTAAAGCTCGGCCGGTTTCCGCATCGCTCGATGTTTTCCGGCTGGACATCGGCAGATGACGAGGCGATCGAAGACGCTCTCGTACGTGCCGGCATGAGAGAGAAACGCAACGACCGATGGCAGAGCCTGTCGGGTGGGGAAAAACAGCGCACCCACATCGCACGGGCCTTGGCACAGGCGCCGAAGGAACTGATCCTCGACGAGCCGACCAACCACCTCGATATCCAGCATCAGATCAGCCTGATGCGGCTGGTTGCCGGCCTGCCGGTCACCAGCATCATCGCTCTTCACGATCTCAATCATGCCGCCATGTTCTGCGATGAATTGATTATCATGCAGCAGGGCAGGATAGTCGCCTCCGGCACCCCGGAGGGCGTGTTGACCGAAGATCTGCTGAAAAACGTCTTTGCCGTCGAGGCAAGGATCGAAACCTCTCCTCACCACTCCCGGCCGCATATTCACTATCTGCGATGAGATAATCCGGAATCGACCCTTGATTGCCCTTGCCTCGCCATGGAACCGAGCGCATCTTTCGCGACAACCTCGACAGGTTCGAGGATTTTGAAGGGCATCGGCAAAAGATCGCAAGGCGCCGGTCTTGGGCATGCGGCAGATGGGGGAATGCGTGACGGATAGGCTCAAGGGCAAGATTGCCATCATTTCGGGCGGCGCCACCGGCATGGGCGGGGCAGCTTCGCGCCTGTTTGCGGCCGAAGGTGCGAAGGTCGCGATCATCGACAGAAACGGCGATGCGGCGGCAGAGACCGTGCGTGAAATCCGCGATGCCGGCGGCATCGCCGACCATTGGGTTGCCGATGTTTCGGATGAAGCGGCCGTCAATGCCGCGGTCAAGGATATCGAGGGCCGCTTTGGCGCCGTGACCGTGCTCTTCAACCATGCCGGCACCATCGTCATCAAGCCGTTCCTCGAAACGACGCTGGAGGAATGGGAGTGGCTGCACGGCGTCAACGTCCGCTCGATGTTCCTGATGACCAAGGCAGTATTGCCGGGCATGATTGCTGCCGGCGGCGGCTCCATCGTCTGCACGTCGTCGATCTCGGCGGTCGCGGCAACCCCGATGGAGGTGCTCTATGACACGACGAAGGGGGCCGTGCATATGTTTGCCCGCGCCATCGCCGTCGAGTTCCGCGATCGCAATATCCGCTGCAATGCCGTCTGCCCGGGCTTCATTCGCACGCCGCACGGACTGCGTGAGGTGGCCGAGCTGCAGGCGCTTGGCGTCGATGTCTCGGATGCGGCGATCGCCGCGCAGCAAGGACGGATCGGCGAACCCGAGGATGTGGCACGCGCCGCCCTCTATCTGGCCTCCGACGAGTCCAACTTCGTTAATGGCATCCACCTCTTCGTCGACAATGGCTTTACCGCCATCTGACAGGAAAGCATCCGCACGCGATCATCCAAGCAAATTGATATTTTTCAATAGGATATGGCTGTCAATTTCGTAAAACCGATGGTAAGGGAGCTTTACGAATGACTTCACTGCCCCGGGTGTCCTTTGAGTACAGCTTGGCAACAGACCGGAATCGACGCGCCGCCGCTGACGGAGAGTGCGCGGGCAGTGCTGCGAACCATCGCGAGCAGCGGCCCTGCGACAAGACCGCAATTGAGCGCGGCGCTGATGTTTTCGAAACCCACCATGTCGGCAGCCGTCAGCGAACTTGAACGGCACGACCTGCTTGCGCCGGCCGGCATCAATCGCGGCTCGGTCGGACGAACCTCCGTCACCTACGGTCTCGGCCCAAAAGCGGGCTTCGTCATCGGCGTCGACTGCGGCACGACCCATATCAACGCCATTGCCCGCGGCCTTGACGGCACGACACTCGGAACCGTCGAAATGCCGCTTGTCGACAAATCCGCCGATGAACGGTTTCTTCTTATAGAAGATGTCGTCGCACGGTTGCTTTCCCAGTTCGAAACGCGATCGACGCCGTTGCGCGCAATCGCGATCGCCCTGCCCAACATCATCTCGGCATCGCTGGAGAGAATGTTCGGCCGCGAGACCTTGATACCAGTTCTGGAGCAGCTACAAGCCACCTATGGCGCACCCGTATTGCTTGAAAACAACGTCAATTGCGCTGCCCTTGCCGAATATCACGAAGGATCGGCAAAACAGTATTCCTTCGCGATCTACATGCAGATCGGCGTCAAGACCGGCATGGGCATCGTGCTGGACGGCCGGCTTTTCCGAGGCTTCAAGGGTGGCGCGGGCGAAATCGGCCACCTACCCTTTCCTTGGTCGGAACATGAGCGGCCGAAATGGCAGCAAGTGGAAACCTATATGGGATCCGCGGCCCTTCTCGAGCGCGCGGCGGCAGGCTGGCCTGAAAATGAAGGTGCGCCGCCGAAAAGCACCAGCGAGCTTTTTGCCCGCGTGGAACAATCCCCGACGGCTCGCGCCATTGTCGAGCAGCATGCCCGCGATGTCGGAAACCTCGCTGCCGCCTGTGTCAGCGTGCTCGATCCGCAACTGATCGTGCTTGGCGGCGGCGTCGGGCAAAACCCGCAATTGCTGTCTGGCGTGAGGGATGTGGTGAAGGAATTGTGCTGGCCGGTGGAAGTGGTCAATGGCCAGCTATCGAATCAGGCGACCGTTCTTGGCGCCGTGCGTCTCGCCATCGACTTTGCAATGGCGAGACTTTTGGGAGAGGAAGGCAAGACCACTTTCCTGTATCCGAGTGCGCTGACCGCAGGTCAGATCAGCATCTGAGCGAGGCTCAGATATCCCGTTTCGTGTCCGTCTGACGGTAGCGGAATTCGCAGACCGGCAGACCGGCATCCTCCGAGAGCGTCGCAATCAGCAACTGTGCGGGAATAGCCTGCAGAATGGCATCGCCAATGCCTTCGGAGAAGGCCGGCACATGGATGATGACGAGATTGTCGGCATCCGCAATATCGGTCCGCGCGGTGACGAGGACGGAGGGAATGCCGAAACCGGCGAGATCCTGCGCCAGCTTCACCTCGCGACCATTGCCGAACAACAGGACGCCACTATCTCTGCTGTTCGGCTCCATCGGCCCATGGAGGAAGTTCAGCGTATCCCAGTCCTGGGCAGCGACGCGCGCCGCTTCGCGGATCAGGAGCGCCGCATAGCCGGCCGTGCCGAGTGCCGTACCCGCGCCGACACAATCGATTGACGTCTTGCCGGCCAGCAACTTGGCGGCCTTGTCGGCCTGAGCGCGCGTTTCGGTCAATACAGCCTCGGCGCGATCTGAAACCTCTTGCCAATTCGCGCTGGACGGGCGACCGGCCTTGTCGATAAGCAGGGCTGCGCTCAGCAACGATCCGAGATAGCTCGTCGTGTTCGGACCACTGTCCGCACCGCTCTCGGTTGCGATCATATGCTTCACGACCCGCGAAATCGGCGTGCCGTCCGCCTTGGCAATACCGTAGGAATGAGCGTTGGGACGGAGCTCCATCGCGCGCGCCGGTTCTTCGCTGCGGCCGGAGGCGGAAAAAGCAATATAGGCCTCGCCGGCATCGACCGATGGGTCATAGAGATCAGTGCCGGGCAAGGCGAAGGCACGCAGGCCCTGCACGCGCATCTGCGCCGCGGCGACGACCGCCGCATAGAGGCTGGCGCCGATCCCGACGAGAACCGTCGGTCCACGCCTTACCGGCTCCAGGTCGAGCGTTTCCAACCGCCGGGAAACGGCGCTGAAGCAGGTTTTGAGGGCAGCGGGCTGCAATGCGATCGCTTCGCGGTAGGGCACTCTGTCTGTCATGATCATTCCTGTATCTTTGTAAGGAAAGGCGGCCACACAAATTGCGGCCGCCTGAGGATTGGCGGATCTCAATCCAGCTTCATATAGTCGGCAAAGCGCGCCGCATCGTTGATGGTGACCTTGTCGAGCTTGTTTTCGCCAAGACCCCATTTCTCGAAGATCTTGGCATAGGAGCCGTCGTCAATCATCGACTGCATGGTGGCGGCCAGCGCATCGCGCAGCTTCGGATCGTCCTTGCCGACGAGCATTGCCTGGTAACCGACCGCATATTGGGCACCGGACACGAGCTCCAACTTCTTGTTGCCGGCAGGTTGATGCTGCAGGCTGTAGGCCGCAACGCCTGTCGTATCCATGGAAAGGTCGACGCGACCGCTCTGCAGCGCGATCTTGATCTGGTCGTTCGATGGGAACTGCATGACGTTGAGCGGCTTGTCGGCCGGGCAGAGCGTCTTCTGCTTGTCGAGAAGCTGAAGCGGGATCGAGCCCTGGACTGCACCGGCGTTGAGCCCGCAGGCGTCCTTCAGCTTGTGTACGCCCTTCGGATTGCCCTCCAGCACGATGATGCTGGTGCCCTCAAGCATGTAGTTGACGACATCGACGATCTTCTCGCGTTCGGCAAAGTCGCCGAAGGCGGACATACCCATATCGAAGCGGCCGGCCTGGATGCCGGGGATGATGCTGGCGAACTGCGCCGGCACGTCGACAAATTTCACTCCAAGACGGGCGCCCATTTCGTCGCGCAGTTCGCGTTCGAGGCCGATGATCGTCTTGTTGTCCTCACCGTAGAAATCGTAGGGTGGTGTCTGCGGCTCCGTACCGACCTTGATCTCGCCCGAAGACTGGATCTTTTCGGGCAGCATGGCGTGCAGCTTCTGGTCGACGCCGGCGGCCCATGCCGTGGAGCTTCCCAGTATCATCGCCAAGGCGAAGGTGATTGTCAGTTTGGTCTTCCCTGTCATTGTCATTCCCCTTTTTTCCTGGTGCACGTGAAGGACGTGCGGCCTCATGGCGGTGCCTGCCAGTCAGTGCATCCGTCTCAAAAACGCCTGAGTTCTTTCCTGCTGCGGATTGTCGAGTACGTCGCGTGCCGGCCCCTCCTCGACGACGACACCCTGATCCATGAACACGATCCGATCGGCAACCTCGCGGGCAAAGGAGAGTTCATGCGTCACGACGATCATCGTCATGCCGTCGGCGGCGAGCTTGCGCATCACATTCAGCACCTCGCCGACGAGTTCGGGATCGAGTGCGGATGTCGGCTCGTCGAAGAGCATCAATTTCGGGTTCATCGCCAGCGCCCGGGCGATCGCCACACGCTGCTGCTGGCCGCCGGAGAGCTGATAGGGATAGGCGCCGCCGCGACCTTCGAGATCGACCATCTTCAGAAGCTCTCGTGCGCGAGCTACCGCCTCCTCGCGCGACTTGCCGCGATTGAGCATCGGCGGCTGAGAAATGTTCGTCAGCACGTCCTGATGGGCGAAAAGATTGAAACGTTGGAACACCATTCCGATGTCGCGGCGCTGCGCGGCCAGTTCCTTGCCGCTCATCTCGTGCAGGGCATCGCCGCGCTCGTGATAACCGATCAACTGGCCGTCGACGAGAATGCGGCCCGCTGACATTCGCTCGAGATGGTTGATGCATCTGAGGAAGGTGGATTTTCCGCTTCCCGAGGGACCGAGCAGGCAGACGACCTCGCCCTTGTCGACGGAGAGATTGATGCCCTTCAGCACTTCGAGCGAACCGAAGGATTTGTGGACGCCGACCGCCTGGACGAGGGCCTTTGCCGAGGACGATGTTGTAGGAGCACTCATCCGTTTCTCCCTTCCGCGCCCATGAGGCGCAGTGCGCCTTGCAGGAGGCCGGGCGCCTGGTTCGTGGATTTTCCAAGCCGGCTTTCGATGACGAGCTGGATGGCGGAAGCGATGGTGGTCATCACGAGGTACCAGATGCTGGCGACGATCAGCAGTTCGATGATCAGGAAGTTCCTGGCATAGATATTCTGCGCACGCGTCAGCAGATCCTGGGCTGCGACGACGGAGACGAGAGAGGTCGTCTTCAGCATCGAGATCGTCTGGTTGCCGATCGGCGGGATGATGACGCGAAGCGCCTGGGGAAAGATGATGCGCAGCATCGATTGGGCCGGTGTATAACCGAGCGCCTTGGCGGCTTCATGCTGGCCGCTATCGACGGCGAGCAGTCCGCCGCGAATGATCTCCGCCATATAGGCCGCCTCATTGAGGCTAAGGGCAAGAAGCGCTGCGACGAACGCAGTTACGATCGAATTGGTGTCGATATGGATCGATCCGACATCGATGCTCGGAATGAAAAGCTGGATGTTGAACCAGAAGATGATCTGGACCAGCAGCGGCGTGCCGCGGAAGAACCAGATATAGAGGCTTGCGAAACCAGACAGCACCGGATTGGACGCAAGCCGCATGGTGGCAAGGATCGCACCGGCAACGATGCTGATGATCATCGACAAGACGGTGAACAGGATAGTCAGCCGGATGCCATCGAGAATCGTCTCGTCGAAGATATATTGGGGTATGGCCGACCACGCGATGTGGCGGCTGGTGCCGACCATGAATACAAGCAGCGCGACGACCGCGATCAGCAGGGCCGCGATCACGCGCTGCCCCCAATTTCGTGCGGGAATGATTTTTTGGGAGGTCATGCGGCTCTCCAATCATCGGCAGTTTTCAGCTCACCGTCGATATGTGGCGGCGGCAAGGTGGCCGGCAGATCACCACGGCTGAGCTTGCGGGCCAGCACCATCGCCCCCACCACCGGCGGCTCGTTGAGAAGGGTCAGCGTCAGATCAGGCAGACGGTCGCCGAGGGCGGTCTTGAAGGCCGCGAGAAGCCGCGGTTGACGAGCAATGACACCGCCGCCGGTAACAACGTCGCCACGCGGCGCGCCACGTTCCAGCAATTGCGCCGTGAGCACGGCGAGTGAGGCACCCGCCTCCGTGATGACCTTGTTAGCGTATCGCGAACCTGCATCCGCGGCGTCGAATACCAGCGGTGCGAGCCGGCCTATGCCGGCTGCCGATCCAATCTCGCCCAACGCCCGCCCGATCTCGATCGGCGACGATATGGCAAGGGCGTCGATGAAGCTTCGACCGAGGGGATCAAGCGGCTGCCCCTGGTCAAGCGCAAAGCGGATGGTCCGAGCCGCTTCCCGCACAAGACCGCTCGCACTTCCTTCGTCGCCCAGATACCAGCCCCAGCCGCCGGATGCGATCATCCTGCGCGCAGCGTCGCGCGAGACCGCAATCGAACCGGTGCCGCTGATGACGGAAATGCCCCTCGTCTTGCCCGCCGCCGGCAGCAACAGCTCGGAGTCGTTGAGAACGAGCACGGCACCGGGCAAATGCCGGGCAAGCCTTGTTTGCAGCGCAAGCCGATCCTCGTCGCTGTCGCAGCCATGCGCGCCGACGACCGTGATCTCCGGTGTCGCTCCAGTCGTTGCGACAAGCAGCGAAACGAGCGCCTGCGCATCCGCATCATGATCGATGCGGGCGCGCCATTCGGCTGTGTAGACGACCCTTTCGCCAACCGTCTCGCCACCCATCTCGGCGATGAGCTGCGTTTTGGTTCCGCCAATATCAATTCCAACAATCATGCGTCCCAATCAATTTGTTAGGTAACTTACCTAATTATAAGAGGGGCGCAAGCGTTATTTCGCGATTCTCTCGGATCGGTGAACAATCTTGATGCTGAACTGACCCGTCCAAATTCATGGCCTGAGCGAGTGCTGCAAAGCAGCCGAATTCAGAGGGGCACAACCGGTCGGCCCCGGACCTCATCGACGGGACACGACAGCTATGATTGGTGATGGGGTCACATGGCGAGTGCGTATGACGCCTGCTCGGCCTGAAGATATGCGAGCGTCCGCGCAATCCCCTCCTCCAGACCGACCGAGGGGGTCAGTCCGTAGGAGCGTTGCAGGGCCGTGTCGCCGCAGCGATAGAAGACCCCTTCCGGATGGTTCGATCGCCCGGTGACAGCCGGTTGCCAGCCGATCTGCCGACTGATCGTCTCGGCCAGCTCGATGAAGGAAGTGGCGGTGCCGGTCGATAGATTGAGGCTTGCCCCGTCGGGAAGCAGCTCCCTCGTCTGCCAGATGAAGTCGATGCAGTCCGAGATATGGATAAAATCCCGGCACTGACGGCCCGAGCCCCAGACGAAGACTTCGGGCGCACCCTTTTCCGCGAGCAAACGGCGGCAAATCGCCGGGAAAGGATAGGCAAGATCCTGATCCTCGCCATAGCCGCTGAACGGCCTATAGGCGATGGCTCGCCGGCCGTAGCGTTCGACATAAAGTTTCATCAGATATTCGCCGGTCAATTTTGCCCAGCCATAGCTGAGATCGGGGACACCGATGGCGGCGTCGAAATTGATCATGTCCTCCGACAGCAGCCGATGGTTGGCGACGGTCTGTAACGACACCGGATAGGCCGCACTGGAGCTGAAGAATATTACCGAACCAGGTTTGGCACGTGATGCCCACTGCCACAGTTCCGCATCGACCGCCAGATCCTCGGCAACGTCGAGCGCGCGCGTCTCGAGCGTCAAGCGACCGCCGACGAGCGCGGCCAGATGGAAGACATAGTCGAAATGCTCCGGAGGGCGTGCGAAGAACGTCCGGCAATCCTCTTCGCAAAAGGTGAAGCGGGAACGCTGAAGCGGCTGCCACAGTTCCGGATGCAGCGCGCCCGTTCCCGCGACCAGTGAATCGACGCAAACGATATCCAAGCCCTCGGCAAGAAGTCGCCGGACAAGATGCCGGCCTACGAAACCGCAACCACCAGTCACCAATGCGCGTGCCATTGTCTCCCCCAACCACTATGCAGAAAAATCACCCCGTCCCAGATAGATATCGACCATGCGGCGCCCCCATTCCGCTCTGCTCGGCGCGATGCGGCGGCCAAGGGCCAATGCCCCTTCGCTCAGCCGCCGCATCAAGCGGTCGTCATCCGTCGCCACCAATTTCTCGGCCAGCGAATCCGCATCGCCGCTATCGAATACCAGACCGGCGCCATTCTCCTCGACCTCCGTCGCAATCAACGCATTGCTGCTGACGATGACCGGGATGCCGGACATCAATGCCTCGGCGGCGACCAGGCCATAAGGCTCGGGCATGCGCGACGGCATGACGAAAACGCGCGCTTTGCCGGCGATCTGAGTCACCTCTTCGTCGCTTAGCCAGCCAGGCACATAGCAATGCGGCAACAGCCGCTGCATCTCGGCAAGCAGCGGCCCGCGCCCGATCAGCGTTGCCGTCCTGCCCGTCTTGTTGAGCGCGTCCGCCAAGGTATGAACCCCTTTTTCCCAGCACATGCGGCCGAGGAAAACAGTGCGGCGGTTGCGCCACGCCTCGACCGGCGCCGGCGTCAATGGCTGCGTCGGCGTGCGCAATGTCGTGAAATGCCGGAAGGGGCCGGTGCGCAGAAACGCCTCCATGCTTTCATGCGCCAGGACGATAGCCACGCGGCTCCAAAATCCCTCGCCGACCCCCTGCTGCGTCAGGGTGCGACGGAAGCGCCAAAGCTTATGGAGATAGCTGCGCTTGTCGCAATTGGTCGTCAGACAGGCGAAAGACAACGGCTTGATGTCGCAAACCTCGCCGCTGCGGAAATTGATAAGGCCGCCATTCGGGCAGGTCAGGAAGAAATCATGCGCCGTGACGATGACTTTGACCTGATGCCTGGCAAGCGCATAGAAGATCGATGGCGAGAGGATCTGCGACCAGCCGTGCACGTGGACAACGGTTTCCTCATCCGATTCCCGAAGCAGGCCCTCCATCGCCTCATAAGCCCGCCGATTGTAGTTCTTCGCAAGGATATCGGCGGTCGCCGGGCCTTCCCGAAGGGCGCGTTCGCCCAACGCAACCGTCCGGATACCGGCAAAGCGCGGCTTGAGGCCTTCGCCATCATCGCCGACCAGTATGGCGCATGTCAGCCCGGCATCTCTGCTTGCCTCAAGACATTGCAGCGCCACCTTGGTTGCGCCACCGCGAACGATCGAAACATCATTGACAAGTATGAGACGCATGAGATCAGCAACTCGCCTGTGGCATTAACCAGGCGCAGCGAAAGAAACCATACTCTTACGTTTTGCGCCCGATACATAAAGCGCCCTAACACACCAGCTTTTCAATTCATCCATTCGCACGAGAACATCCCGCTTTCAGGTTGAATCCACAGGGTTTCGCCGATGCAAGAGAGGGAAATGCCGATAGCGTATGCTTGCCGATCTATGCACCTTCGCTTCGTTACTTGCGCGATTGCCAGGCGACGCCCGACAGACGGGATATGATCGCCGCTTCAAGCAATCAGCCCTTGCAGTCAGGTCTGAAGCGCGCCGCTCTCAGCCCCTCGCCTTCCTCACGGCGATCTCCATTTCCTTGAACGGCCGGCGGAAGGTCGGCACGCGTTCCGCAACCTCGGGGAATGCGCCGAACGGCTTGTGCGGCTCGGCCTGATACCAGAAGGCGACTGAAGAAACATCATCGGAGCGGCGATTGGCGTGACCGTGCTCGATCGTCACGCGGATATGCCTCTGGAAGATCGCCGGATCTTCGATATGCCAGCGATAGAGCGTCACCGGCTCGGTCCAGTTTGGGCCGCCGGCGGCGATGATGCCGTGATAGGGTGCACTGTATTCCTGGGTCGGGCACCAGGCAGTGTTGAAATAATCCTCCGTGCCGGTGCCATGCAGCGTCGGCGGCCAGGCGTCATTGGTGCCGGGTGCGGTTTCATCTCGCGGTTCGATCAGCGCCGCCTTCCGCCCGATGCGCGGATCAGGCTTGCGCACCGTGTCCGGCACCGAGAGCCCCCGTTCGCCGTCGATGAAGATCATGTCATCGCCTTCGCCGTACCAGTCCCACACCTCGGAGCGCCGCCGCGAATAGACGCTGTAGAGAACGCCGACATAATGACCGCGACCCTCGGCCTCCAGGATCGTGTAGTTTTCCTTGCCGTCGACGTTTTCGCCGCCGAAGAGATATTCCTCATTGGTGAGGCCGGCGTCGCTCATGCCCTGCGGCTGCGATTGGCGATACTGCGCGTGGAAGCGTCCCATGTCCTCCTCGAGTTCATCATGCAGTTCGAGATCGACATAATAATAGAATAGCAGATCGTGTTCGGCTTCGTTCGTCACCGTTAGCTTCATGTGCGAACCGAAGGGCATGGGGAAGTAACAGTTGAACGCCTTGCCGTCCTCCGGGCTCGCCTGCATCGGCAGGCTGGCGTAGTTGGCGGTGCGTCCATGACCCATGCCGAAGAAATCGCCGATCGGCGCCTCGATGCTCGGCTCTGTCTCGCCATCCCAGTAAGCGCGAAGCACGATCTTGCGCAGGAAATTCTCGCTCTCGCAGGCAAGCGTCGCCCAGATATGAGTAATGATGCCAGCACCCGAATGTTCGGCGATTACTTCAGTCTTCCCCGGCTCGATATGGAAGCGATCGTCGTTGCCGCCGGTGCGGTCGTAACTCGAAAACCGGTGCGTTTTTGCTTCGCGCAGTTTGGCGAGCCCACGCAGGGGGGAAAGGCCGAGATTGCTCATGAAGGTCTCCTGTCTTGAATGAAGCCGGCTATTTCAGCCCGCTGGTCTTCAGCGAATCCATGATCTGCCGCTGGAAAATCACGAAGAGAATGAGGGTCGGGATGGCGACGATGGTGGAAGCTGCCATCATGTAGTTCCAGGATGCCGAATACTGGCTCTTGAAGTTGGCGATGCCGACCTGCACCATCCAGAGGTTCGGATTGGAGGTGATCGTCAACGGCCAGAGGAAGGAATTCCAGTTGGCGAGGAAAAACAGGATGGCGAGCGCCGACATGATCGGCCGGCTCAAGGGCAAGATGACGCTCCAATAGATGCGCCAATAACCGGCGCCGTCGATCACCGCTGCCTCCTCGATCTCGCGCGGCAATGACAGATAGTATTGCCGCAGCAGGAAGATGCCGAAGGCGTTGAAGATCGCCGGAATGATGAGCCCCGCATAGGAATTGATCATGCCCATCGCCTTGACGATGATGAAGAGCGGCACGATCACCACCGGGAGCGAGACGAGAAAGGTCGAGAAGATCGCCAGAAAGATGATCTCACGCCCGGGAAAGCGCAGACGCGCGAGCGCATAGCCAGCCATGGTGTGGAAGAACAGCGCGACGATCGTTACCGTCGCCGACACAAAGAAGCTGTTCAGCATGTAGCGGATGAAGGGTACTCCGGTCAGTACGTAGATGAAATTGTCGAGCGTCGGCGCTTCCGGTAACAGCGATGAGGAGAAGGATTCGGCTGCCGGCTTGAAGGCGATCGAGACCATCCAGAGCAGCGGAAACAGCGTCATCAGTGCCAGGATGGCAGCGATCAACATCCACAGGCAGCGCACCAGCGTTACCTGCGATCGTGCAAAATAGGCGTTGGAGGCGTCATTCCGCATGATCGAAACGTCCTCCGCGCGTGACGATAAAGAAGATAGCTGTCACGGCCATGAGCGCAATGACCAGGATCGACGACATCGCTGCCGCATAGCCGAAGGCGCCGAAAGAAAAGGCTTGCTGATAGATGTAGACGATCAGTACCGCCGTCGAATTGGCAGGCCCGCCCTTGGTCATGACGTAGATGATGTCGAAGGCCTGGGCACCGGCAACGGCTGCAACCATCGACACCATGAGAACGAAGAAACTGGTGGGCTTCAGCAGCGGCAGCGTAATGTATCGGAAGCGCTTGACCGGCCCCGCGCCATCGATCATCGCCGCCTCGTAATATTCCTTCGGTATGTCCTGCAGGCCACCCAGGAAGATCAGCATATAGAAGCCCATCAGGAACCAGACGCTGACAAGCACGACGGTGATCAGTGCGAAATTCGGATCGCCGAGAAATGAAATAGCGGGAAGACCGAGGTTCGCCATGGTCTGACCAACGACGCCGATCTTGTCGATCACCATAAATTGCCAGACAAGGGCGACGACCACGAGGCTCACCATGTTTGGCGCGAAAAACATCGACCGCATGACGGCATTGAAGCGATTGGTCTGCTGCACAAGAAGCGCCAGCCCCAGGCCGGTCACATAGAGCGAGGGGACGAGCATGACGGCATAGAGCGCGGTCACCCTCGCCCCCTTCCAGAACAGAGGATCATGCCAGATGCGGATATAATTCTTGGCGCCGACGAAATTGTAGCCGCCAAAACCGTTGACTTCATAGACGCTCAAGGCGAGCGACAGAAGCATCGGCACGCCGAGAAACAGGAACAGGCCGAGCGCGTCGGGCAGCACGAAGAGGTAGCCCGCGATCCACTCACGATGCCGGGCGGAAAGACCCTTGCGTCTGCCATTCGCATGGCGTGTCGTCGCATCTGCAATTGTCGTCATGATCTCATCCCGTAAAGAGAGACGGCCGCTGCGCTGACTGCGTAGCGGCCGACATTTCTTCTTAAAGGATCGGCGCGCCGCTATAGGAACCGAGGAACGCGTCGAGCTGCTGCGAGGCTGAGGTTGCCGTTGCTTGAGGATCGGCGCCGCCGAGCTGCGTCTGCTGGATCGCATCGGAGATGATCTTGTAGACCTCTGGCGGCACGCGCGGTTCGGCGCGGGCTCCGGGATAGACATCAGCGGCGAATTTGCCGATCATGCCGGTCTTGAAGGCATCTCCGCCGGCGGCAAGCGCGCTTTCACGCGGCGGCATGTCCGATTTGCCCTTGGTGCACCAGTCGGCGACGCGCTGGACGGAGTCTTTTTCCTTGGAAGCCAGCGCCCAGGCGCAGAATTGCGCCGCCGCATCCGGATTCTTGCTCTTGGCATTGGCAACGAAGGCCCAGCCGCCGCCGACGGTGACATATCTGCCGCCCGGCGGTGTGGGCAGACGGAAGACGCCATATTTGAAATCCTTGGCATTGCTCTGCAGTTGCGAGATGCCCCAGATGCCGACATTCTGAATGGCACAGTAACCCGATGCGAGGTTGGCGACCGTGTCGTTGGCGCCGCTACCCATGACCTGGCGCGGAGCAGCCCCTGAATTGACGGCATCCTGCCAGAACTTCAAAGCCTGCACCGTGGCCGGAGAATCGAAGGCGCTCTTGCCGTCCTTACCCTGGAATTCCCCGCCGCCCTGCCAGAGGAAAGGATACCAGGTAAAGTTCTGGTAGTAGCCCGGCTGGGTCTCGAACAGCATGCCGAAGCGTTTCGGCGTCGTCAGCTTCTTGGCAAGCTCAAGCAGGTCGTCCCATGTTTTCGGAATATCGTTTTCGTTCAGCTTCGCTTCTTCGAAAGCCTTGACTGAATAGTACATCGCCATCGGCTCGACTTCCATCGGAATGCCGTAGATCTTGCCGCCGACCATGCGGTTGGCAATGACGCTCTCCGGGAAATCTTCCTTGGCGTCGATATGGGGTGTCAGATCCTGCAGGACGCCACCATTGTAATAACGGAGGAAATCGCCCGGCGAGATGAGGAAGATGTCCGGCCCCTCGCCGGAGGCGAAGGCGGTCGCGAGCTTCGGTCCGTTGATATACTCCGCGTTCGGCACATATTCGAGTTCCACCTTTTGCGGGTGGCTGTCGTTCCAGGCTGCGACCGCTTTCTCGAACCAGTCGATCTGGCTCTGGACCGGGCCGCCCGGCGCGTAGAACTGCCAGAACTTCAGCGGCGCACTCTGCGCGCGGACGGCCATGCGCGATATATAGGGAAAACCGCTCAACCCGGCAGCCGCACCGGCGGCGAGGATCGCGCCGCCCTTGAGCACGCTGCGACGGGTTGCGGGGATGATGAATTTATCCTTACCAGTCATGACTTCCTCCCATTTTGCGTTGCCGTCACCACACTCCTCCCGGGTGACGGAGCCTCAATTCATGCGGTATCGAAGGCGTGCAGATTGCAGGGGATCACTTCCGAACGCGCGGGTCCTGCATAAGCTCCCGAAAGCCTCTCCAGCAGCATTTCGGTAGCGCGATGGGCAAGCAGCGACGGTGTGTTGCCGACCCTTGTAATCCGCGGCCGGACATATTCGAGCTGCGGCTGATCGCCGAAGACGGCAATGCCGATATCCTTCGGCACGCTGATGCCGCGATCGAAGAAGGCGGCGAGCGCGCCCGCAGCCATCAGGTAGTTTCCGAAGAAGATCACCGAGGGCAGGTTGTCGCCATAGTTCGCCAGAAGCCAATCGACCGCCTCTTCCCCTGACGGACCGAGATAACTTCCTTCCCGCCGCAGCTCGGCAATCGGCTCGATGCCGTTGTCGCGCAGGCCCTGTTCGAAACCGGCCGCGCGCGCCATGGCTTCGGCGAAGAAGGATGGGCCGGTCACATGCGCGATCCGGCGATGACCCTTCTCGGCCAGATAGGTTCCCATCTGATGGCCACCGCCGAAATCATCGATCTTGACGCTATCGACTGCCCGGTTCGGCAGATCGCCGATGAACACGGTCGGCAGATCGATTTCCAGCAATGCGTCATGCATGCCGTGCAACGCGAAATCGCCGACGATGAGACCATCGATGCGCCGGCTGCGGATCTGGCGAAGATAGTGCTTGCCGTGCTCCTGCGAATGGCCGCCGGGGACATCGGTATTGAAGACCAGGAGATCGATCCCGGTCGCCTCGAGATCGGACTGCGCCGCCTGCACCATTTCCGGGTAGAAGGGGTTGCGGATGTCCGGGATCAGCATGGCTACGAGATTGGTGCGGCCGGTCCTGAGGCTTTGGGCGAGCGGGTTCGGCACATAGCCGAGCTCGGCGATCGCTTCCTGAACGCGCTTGCGCAAATCCGCCGAGACACGGTCGGCATGATTGAGCACATGCGACACAGTGGTCGGCGATACTCCGGCACGCTTGGCAACTTTGGCGATTGTGGTCATTTTCGCAGGCTACGGTATTGTAAATCGATTTGCAAATGCTTTTGCAAATCGATTTACAATGTATCTTCGCGGCAATATCCGCACATAATTCGTACGTTCGGGTACCACTCACCCTTGCCGGATTGGCCGGCTGAGCCAAATAGGGATTGTCGCCGGGCTTCCCTGAGTTGCGGGCGGCCAGTGTCACCACTCGATCGCATCAGGCAATGACCCCATCGGCTGTCAGCAAGGCGAACAAGGCGCTCTACACACGGATCATCGCCGGTATCGGCGGACTTCTGGCGGGCGCACTGTCGCTTGGATTTTCGATCTACGAAACCCGCACGGGAACGGAGGTGGCACAGGTGGCACCCGGCAAACCCGTCAATGCGGGCCAATGGATGGTCACTCTCAATTCCAGTAGCATCGCCGCTGAGACACCGGATGGCCGACGCCTTCCCGATGGCAAGAAAGCGCTGACACTCGATCTGACCCTTGAAAACATGACGGCGGAAAGCTCGAATCTTTATCGGGATACGCTGAAGCTCGAAAATCTTGCGAACCCGCCATCCCCACAATTCTATCTTGTCCGGGACAATGATCTGCTTTGGGACCTTCAGCCGATGATGCCGGAAAAGGTCAAGGTCGTCTGGCAATTGCCAGCGACGCTGGCACTTCCCAAGGTGCTGAACGTTTCGATCGTAGGCACCACCTATAAGCCAAAGGATAATCTCTATGCGGCGCCGGGCTGGTTCAACCCGAATGATGTGGCGCGCATCGGCTTGCCGCTTTCGGTGGGGCAAGGAGCAAATCCTTGATACGCCTTTTGCTTTCCTTGTTGCTCGTCGGCGTCGCCGCCCTGCTTTTGGCCTACCTGCAATCGACCACACCGAGCTATGCCGTCCTGACCGGCCCCATCGAGACCACCGGACTGCAGAAGGACACCGTGTCGAGCAAGACGTTCAGCGTCAAGGTCGCCAAGCTTCTGCGCGCGAAAACGATCACATTTACCTCTTACGGCAAGCCGGTCGAGCGGCAGACCGAAGGGGTCTGGCTGATCGTCAGTGTCGAACTGCAGTCGAAATACGATACCATGACCATCCAGGCCGCCGCGATTGAAGGGGCTTCCGGCCGCTCCTATCGGCAGACCCATCGCGCCGACGGCGCACCGCGCCTCCTACCGTCCAAGGATTTGCAGCCGGGCCTGCCGACTTCAGGCATCTTCATCTTCGAGCTGCCGGAGGATGAAACGAGCAATATGACACTGGTGCTTTCCAGGCAGCCATCCCCCCAGCTGGATTCGGAAATTCGCGTCAAGCTCGACGGCGGAAGCGTCGAGACGCGTGATCGCGCGGAGATCGGCAATAATGGCGTCTAGACGGGAGCAACGGCTCTGGCTGGCATCCTTGCTAAGCCTGCCCTTCTTGCTGGCTGGCTATTATGCCATCAACGCATGGCGCAATGCCGAGGATTACATCAAGCGAAACGAGCTGCGCATAAGCGACAATGCCGGCGGACAGACCTATGCCAAGGCCTCCTGGGCGCTCAACCAGGCGAGGGTGATCGGCGATGGGCGCGACGGGAAAATTACCTTTCCCGGCCAGATGCGCCTGGTGGTCGTAAGGCTGACTGCAAAAGCCGAAGACGATATCGGACAGTCCTGGGCTCAATGCAGCCTGACCCTGACGGACCCGAAGGGGCGCCGCTGGCAGCCCCTCAATTTCATTCTCTCCAAAGATCTCAGCCGCGACCTCGATCCACAGGCCACCCCCATCGATGGCTGCGATACCATATCCCGCCAGCCGCCTGCCAAAAGCGCAAACGCGCTCATGGAGGAAAAATTCGTCGTGCCGGCCGACGCAATCCCCTCTTTGTCGGCGCAGCTGAGCTTCGCTTCGACGAGGCCGGACGCCATATCCTTCCCGCTGCGGCTGAACTAAAACAACTTCGGCCAAGCCGCTCCGGGCATCAGCTTCCGCCGCGGCGCCATTCCCGCCCCTGCGCGAAGCCGATTTCCAGAGCCGCGGCAAGTAGGCATATTTTGATCGGCATGATGAGAACACCGTCGCCCGGCGCACTGGGACTGCCGAAGAAAAGCGAAATGGCCTGCGCAATCATCTGCCACAAGGGCAGATCGTACGGACCGATCAGCCTGGAGGTGCCGTACCAGGCCCAGGCCGAACCCCAATCCAGCAGCCGGTATAGCAGAATGACTGATAGCATCAGCCCGAGGCCGGAACCGAGGGTAAGCCCGACACCTTCCGCCAATGCGCGATAGCGTTTCGCTGTCCCCGCGATGAAATGCGAAATGAAGTCGCGGATCGCTTTCGGCAGCGACTGCCAGCGTGAAACCGCGCGCGCAAGACGGCCTTCCGTCAGCGGGCGTTCGCCATTGATGTCATAACCATAGACCAAGGCGGCAAGCGTCAGCCAGACGACGGGATAAAGTGCGTAGAGGAAAAGACCGCGCATTTGCCTGGAAAAGGAAAACGACGCGTCCTCCGCCGTCGGCGGCAAGATGGTGGCTGCTGCGGCATCTCCCACCGGATTGAGAAAGCCGAGGAAATGCCCGATCGTTTCGGGAAGCTTGGCAATCCAGGAACGGATGTCGTCCTGCCAGGTCGAAATGACAAAGAGACCGATGAAGGCCCAGTTCGCCTCGCAAACGACGATGATAACAGCCCAGATCGGCGCTTTCGAACGGGCATGCATGAATTTGGCGAAGCGCCTGACCACCCAGGCGACGGCGACCGACACGAGGAGCCAGGCACTGCCGCCGAATTTAAGGGGGTTGTAACTTTCGCCGAACAGCATCAGGTCGAGCGACAGCCGGGAATATTCCCTTACCGTATCGCCGAGAAAACCCCAGGCAGCGTAGTAGGCGAAGAACGGCACGAGTGTCAGCGCGAGTATCGACGTGAAGCCCGGCGTTGCAGGACTGTCGCCAGTATCTGTCTCCGGCCGGGCAGCCGCAACGCGCGAAGCGGCATCAAGCGACGGGAGTCCGGGCCGTACAGTCTCGAACAGCGCGACGATGATGACAAGCTTCAGGAGTACGACAAGGGCCAGAGTGGAAAGCCCGGCCAATGCATTCAGCCGGCCGATCATGACAGCCAGTTCGTTGAGAAGCGAATTTCCAATCAGCCCGAGCAACCACAGCGCCATCAGCTGCGGCCAGAAGCGCCACAGCAGTTGCAAGGTGAGCGATGGCAGCCGGAACAGAAGCCGGAGCGGCGGGCGGGTATCCTGGGAGAGAACCGTCATGACGCGCATAGTAGCAATCGAACCGCCAGTCGCCAAGACGCTGCTAGAGGTTGCCAGGCGAACGGATCGCCCGCGGCCGCCGGCGGAATCCATCAAACCTTTCGCACCTTGCGCCCGGTTCTGATGCCAGCCGGTGCGGCAACGGATGCACGTTTGACAAGCGAGCATTCGAGCTTGGTGATCTGGTAGCGGCGTTCGCGCGGCAAAACCGCCGTTTCCAGATGCTCAATCGCCCATTGGCCCATTGCCATGTGAGGAAGGACCGAGGTCGTCAAGGGCGGCACGAGATGGCGGCAGATGTCTTCGTCATCATAACCCATGACCGACATGTCCTCCGGAATATGGAGGCCAGCTTCCTTCAGCGCTTCATAGCAGCCGATGGCGGTGCGGTCGTTCTGGCAGAAGATCGCCGTCGGACGCTCGGGAAGCGAAAGCAGTTTCATGGTGCCGGAATAGCCGGCACTCGCCGACCAATCGCCTTCGATGACAAGCTCGGGATCGAATGGAATATCCGCCGTCGCCAAGGCTCGGCGATAACCAGTCAATCGATCCTGGGCGGCCTGCATCCACGGTTCGCCTGTAATCGTCGCAATGCGATGGTGGCCATGCGAAATCAGATGCCGGGTAGCGGTCTGCCCACCGGCTATTTCGCTCGGAACGACAGCCGGAAAGGCATAGTCGGACGTATAGCAATTCAGAAGAATGATCGGGATATTGAGATCGTAGAGATAATCCGGCACCTCCACCTCACGGGTGAAGATCGTCATGTAGATGAGCGCCGAGATACCGCTGTTGCTGAGCGCCTTGATCGCTCTCGGCTCCATGACGGGATCGCTCATGGTCTGTGCGACGAGCAGAACGTTTCCGGCATTCCAACAGGCCTCGCGAGCCCCTTCGATCGCGACAACCGCCTCCGGACTGGTTGCAAGTTGGTCGACGGCAAAACCGATGACGCCATCGAGCTTCGACGGAAACAGGAGTGCCGGCGGCGTGGCAAGCACCGGCGCGACATAGCCAAGCTGGCGGGCTGCCTCGATGACCCTCTCACGGGTCTGCTGCGACAGGCGCATGCCGGGCGTATTGTTGAGAACGAAGGATACCGCGCTCTGCGAACATCCGGCCGCCTTGGCAATATCGGTCATCGTGACCCTGCTGCCGGACCGACGGCCGCTTCGCTTCGATATCCTCTTGTCGACGGCCGTGCGATCGCCGTTTGCGGCCGATATCTTCTTCATAACTGCGTCTCATCTCCCCTGAAGCGAAACCGGCCTATAATCCCCATGGCCGTTTTCATGCGCTAATATTTATTATCATCAATCACGCAATCCCGGCAACCGGTGCGGACGCGCATATAATCGCCACCCACATCTTCAAGCTCAAGATCGCTGGCGATTGAAACAAATAGCTAGATTTTCGAGAATCCACCGCTTCACACATGCGAAATTGTATTACTAATTCTATTTACTAATCGAAATTAGTCGTATACCGTCGCTCCCGTGGTTGGACGTGCCGTATCTCGCTCGGCGAGAAACCCTAGGAGGGGGTTCAGGACGGCCTGCCGCGAGTTGCAACTAGATCCCGCAAGCGGATCTATGGGAGGATGATCATGAAGTACGTAACACGGGGCGCTGCCGCCTTTGCGGCAGGGTTGCTGCTGAGCTATGCAACGGCGACCTATGCCGCCGACAAGCCGACTCTCGCATTTGTGGTCAACGGCGCATCCGACTTCTGGAAGGCGGCCGAAGCCGGCGTCAAGAAGGCCCAGGCCGAACTGCCGGACTTCAATATGGAATTGAAATATCCTGAACAATCGTCGGTCGCGATCCAGCAGCGACTGATGGAAGATCTCGTGGCGGCCGGCGTCAAGGGTATCATGGTTTCCGCCGTCGATCCTAAGACTTCAACAGACGGGCTGAACAAGATCGGTTCGGAAACGGCGCTGTTTACTACCGATAGCGACGCGCCGGATACGAACCGCGTCGCCTATATCGGCTCATCGAACATCGATGCCGGCAAACAGGCCGCCGAAATCGCCAAGAAAGCCATGCCGAACGGGGGCAAGTGCATCGGCTTCGTGGGACTTCTCGGCGCCGACAATGCCAAGGAGCGCATTCAGGGCATGAAGGACGGCCTGGCGGGCACGAAGATCGAGTTGACCGACGTGCGCGGCGACGACATCGACCAGACGAGAGCGAAGAAGAACGTCGAAGATGCGCTCGTTGCAAGCCCTGACGTCACCTGCATGGTCGGCTTCTACTCCTACAACACGCCGCGCATCTACGAAGCACTGCGCGAAGCCGGCAAACTCGGTCAGATCACCGTCGTCGGTTTCGACGACGATCCGATCACGCTCGGCGGCGTCAAGGAAGGAACGATCGCCGCAACGGTCGTGCAGCAGCCCTATCTCTGGGCCTATCAAGGCATGAAGCTGATGGCCGCCTATCTGAAGGGCGACAAATCGGGCATTCCCGCCAGCAAGCTGATCATCATCCCGACGAAAATCATCGGCAAGGACGATGTCGATGCCTATGCGGCCAATCTGAAGGCTATGGCTGGCAATTAAGGCCAGCCAGCAGCGCCGGTTGCGAGGACCGGCGCTGCTCGAATGCAATTGCTCACGTCGCCGCGGCTCTCGAAGCCACATCGCACAGGCATGATATTCGTTATGAACCAACGCTCGGATACATTGGTATCGACTGAAACCACAATGCCCTTTCTCAGCCTTTCGGGAATCGGCAAGACCTACCCGGGCGTGGTAGCGCTCGATAATTTCTCGATGGACGTCAGCCCCGGCGAGGTGATCGGTCTTGTCGGCGAAAACGGCGCCGGCAAATCGACGCTCATGAAAATCCTTGGTGGCGTCGTCAAGCCGGATCACGGCAGCATTCGGCTCGATGGAGCCGAGCACGGCGCCTTCACGGTCGAAAGCAGCATTGCGTCCGGGATTGCCTTTGTCCATCAAGAGCTCAACCTGTTTGATAATCTCGATGTTGCGGCCAATATTTTCCTTGGCCGCGAACCATTGCGCGGCGGCGCCCTGAAACTGGTCGACCGTACCCGCCTGCGCGAGATGGTCACCCCTCTTTTGAAGCGCGTCGGTGCCAATTTCTCGCCGGATACGCCGGTGGCGTCGCTGTCGCTTGCGCAGCAGCAGATGGTCGAGATCGCCAAGGCATTGTCCATCAATGCCCGCCTCGTCATTCTCGACGAGCCGACCTCGAGCCTGCCACTCGCGGAGACGGAGAAACTGCTGGCCGTCATATCCTCGCTGAAGGCCGAAGGTATCAGCGTCATCTTCATTTCGCACCGCCTGCATGAGGTCGAGCGCGTTGCCGATCGCGTCATCGTTCTGCGCGACGGCACGCTTGTCGGCACATTGCCGAAAGACGCGATCGACCACGATCGCATGGTGAAGCTGATGATCGGGCGGGCATTGGCCGCACGCTCCGTGGAAGCGGCTCGTCCGCCGGGCGATATCGCGCTGAAGATCGCGGCAGTTCGCACCGCCGCCTATCCGACGCAGCCCGTCAATCTTGACATCCGTTTCGGCGAAATCCTCGGCCTCGCCGGCCTCGTCGGCTCAGGCCGGACCGAGCTTGCCCGCGTCCTGTTCGGGGTCGACCACAGCTATGGCGGCAACATCACCCTCGACGGACAGGACCTGAAACTGCGATCCGCCAGGGACGCCGTCGCCAATGGCATTTTTCTCGTGCCCGAGGATCGCAAGCTGAACGGCATCCTGCTCGATATGCCGATCTCTCAGAACATATCATTACCCAACCTCCCGGCCTTTGCACGCCGCTCCATGGTTTCGCCGGAGCGAGAAAATGCCATGGCCGAAACGCAGCGCAGGCAGCTCGCCATCAAGACGCCATCGGTCGCAACGCGCACCGGCACGCTTTCGGGCGGCAACCAGCAAAAGGTCGTGCTCGCCAAATGGCTGGCGATGCACCCAAAGGTACTGATCTTCGACGAGCCCACCCGTGGCATCGATATCGGCGCAAAAAGCGAAATCTACAGCCTGATGCGCAAGCTTGCGGATGCCGGTGTGGCGATCCTGATGATCTCGAGCGACATGGAAGAGGTAATCGGCGTCTCCGACCGGATCGCGGTCATGCATGAAGGCCAAATCTCCGGTATTCTCGACAAAGATCAGTTCAGTCAGGAAAACGTGCTTTTGCTGGCCGTCGGCAAAACGCTACACTAGAGCGGTTCAGCTATCCATGGAAACCTGAACCGCTCTATCTCATTGTTTTTGCGCAATTTCTAACGAAGGACGCTTCGCACTTTGCCTGGAATTGCTCTAACGGCCGCGGCCAATGGGAATTGATATCGATGAGTAAGAAAGATCTGGGCCTGCTTCTGCTGATCATCGTCGTCGGCATTGTCGTGACGATCATCAATCCGCGCTTCCTTCTGCCGATCAACCTCGCCAATACGTCGAACCTCATCGGCCTTTTCGGGATATTGTCGATCGGCCAGGCTTTCGTCATCATCACCGGTGGCATCGAACTGTCGGTCGGCTCACTGGTTGCCTTGCTCGGCGTCCTGTTCATCGATTTTATCGCCGTCCAGAACATGCCCTGGGCGATTGCCCTGCCGCTGATCCTGATCCTTGGCGGCGTTCTGGGAGCGATCCATGGCTGGCTGATTACCCGGCTCAACCTTCAGCCTTTCGTCGTCACGCTCTGCGGCCTTCTGATCTATCGTGGTGCGGCGCGCTTCTACACGGCAGACGGCACGGCCGGATTCGCCTTCGGCCAGAACTTTCCGACCCTCGAATTCCTGACCGCCGGCCGCTTCTATGGCGTGCCGAACACCTTCATCGCGCTCGTGATCATTGCCGCCGTCATGTGGATCGTTCTGCATCGCTCCGTCTATGGCCGCTATCTCTACGCCATCGGCAAGAATGAGGAGGCGGCAAAATATTCCGGCATCCGCACCACGAAGATGGTAACGGTCGCCTACATCATCTGCGGCGTGCTGACGGCGCTTTCGGCGATCTATTTTGCCATGTACACCCGCTCCATCTCGCCGGCGAGCCACGGGCAATTCTATGAGCTCTACGCGATCGCCGCGGCGGTGCTTGGCGGCTTTTCGCTGCGTGGCGGCGAAGGATCTCTGATCGGCGTGGTGCTGGGCACGATCCTGCTGCAGGAATTGCAGAACCTCGTCAATCTGCTCGGCATCCCCTCCTCGCTCAACTTCGCCGTCATGGGCGGCGTCATCCTGATCGGTGTCTTGATCGACCAGCAATGGAGCGCCATCCGGGCGCAACGGCGCCTCGTGTCTGCCGCACGCCAGGCGGAAACGCGCCAGCCCGCCGAACAACCGCAGTCATGATGGTGCTGCAGCCTGGATCGACCCGAGAGATGTCATGTACGATCGATAACGGGATGTCATGTGCCTGTGGATTTCAGGAGGGCATCGACCTGTTGCAGACGGGGCATCCGTAAGCATGCATGATGATCCCGTGTGTTTCGCAGCGGCTGAGGTCGCTTTCGGAAAAGGTCGAATGGATTGCCGCACTGTTTGGCCCGATATCGTGTGGTCCAAATGCCGACACAAGCATTCGCAAACGCATCAGGCACGGCATCAGCCAGTCTTCTTTCGGCTCGTAGCCCAGCAGCTTCTCCCAACCGGCTTTCGATTCTGCGGTGGTAATCGCCCGAATTAGAAAATTCCGATCCTCGGCAAATGTTGCAACGTGCCAGGGCATTTCGGCGATGTCGAATCCCACCACTCCAAGTCCGAAGACCGCCTGATCTCGCGATGCGATCCATGATGCAAACGCTTGCTCTGACCTCGTTTGTGCCAACGCCGACGCCGCAATGGCGAGAACTTCCATGAAGACGTCGGTCAATCCGTTCTGCATCTGAATCGCAGGCAGCTCCGGACGAGCATTGCATGTTATTCGGTTCGCCATGGCTTTGAGATGGCTCCATTCACTGCTGCGTCACCGACGGAAAACAGGCCCTGCCCTGCTCAGGTCATCCACTTTCGATGCTCGACGAAACGCTCTGCCAAAAGGTCGATGAACAATCGCACTTTCGTCGGCAGATGGCTACGGTTCGGATAGATCGCGCTGATCGTGAATTCCACGGCGCGATAGTCGGGCATGGCGCGCACGAGGCGGCCGGCGGCAACCTCGTCGTAGACGATGAAACTCGGGGCGAGAAAGATACCCTGCCCGCTTGCCAGGAGAAAACGCAGCGTCTCGGCACTGTTGGAGACGACATTGCCAGAAATCTTGACCCCCACCTGCTTGCCATCGGCATCTTCGAAACGCCATTCGTCGCCGTAGGGGTAATAGGTATATTGCAGGCAATTATGCTCCACGAGATCGGCCGGAACCTTCGGCATCGGATGTGTGTCACGATATTCGGGCGAGCAGACAAGCATGTGCCGCCAGGGTGCAAGCTTGCGTGCGACGAGCGTCGAGTCGGACGCGGGCAGGGTTCGGATCATCAGATCGTAGCCCTCCTCGACCATGTCGATCGACCGTTCTCCGACATTGAAATCGAGCGAGATCGCAGGATATTGCGTCATGAATTCGTTGACGACGGGAAGCAGGAAGCGGACGATGGCGCCGCTGGTATAGAGCTTCAGTGTGCCTCGCGGCGTGGTACTAAGCGCGCCGGCCGCCCGATCGGCCTCCTCGAGATCGGCCAGGATCTGTGAGGAGCGCTCATAGTAATATTTGCCGGTTTCCGTCAAACTGATCCGGCGCGTCGTCCGGTTCAGGAGCCGCGCGCCGAGGCGGTCTTCCAACGATTGCACATGATTGCCCACCATGGTGACGGACATGTTGAGCCGGCGGGCGGCGGCGGAAAAGCCACCACATTCCACCACCCGGCCAAAGACTGTGAGGCTGGTCAACCGATCCATATTGTCCTCGGATTATCCACTGTGACTTGATGATCCTTCCCGATTTGAGGAGATTATCAGAAGGATCGTTCGGACGCATCTTCATCGCATCAAAAATAGCCCCGGGCAAAGGGGTGGCGCACTGAAGGAAATGGACAATGGTGGAACTCCCCCGCAACGAAGCGTTCAAGAACGCAAGCCAAGCCGATGCTGCTCCGGCCAGCGAGGTGGCCAAGTCTCCCAACACTCAGGCTCCGCCGGCCACCAGTGTAGAAGCGCCTGCGGCTGCCGCCGAACCCAAAGCCGGTCGGAAGCTTATCAAGCGCGGCGTGCTCATTGCCGCATTGGTGGCGGGCGTCGCGCTCGGCGCCGATTTCGGCTATCGCTACTGGACGGTGGGACGCTTCATCGAATCCACGGACGATGCCTATGTGAAGGCCGATTACACCACGATTGCCCCAAAGGTCGCCGGCTACATCAAGGACGTGCTTGTCAACGACAATGACAAGGTCAAGGCCGGCCAGGTGCTCGCCCGCATAGACGACCGCGATTTCCAGGCCGCACTTTCCCAGGCGAAGGCGGATCTCAAGGCTGCGGATGCGGCAATTTCCAACATCGATGCACAGATCCAGCTGCAGCAATCGCTGATCGGGCAGGCCAAAGCAACGGTCGACTCATCGCAAGCCTCACTGGATTATGCTGTGTCTGACGCCGCACGTTCGGCTCGTCTGATCACCAACGGCGTCGGCACGCAATCGCGCGCTGAAGAGACGGAATCTGCCAGAAAACAGGCGGCCGCCGCTGTCGAGCGCGATCAGGCCGCGCTCGTCGCCGCCCAGAACAAGGTACCGGTGCTGCAGACCCAGCGAGACCAGGCAGCAGCCCAGCGCGATCGCGCCGCCGCCGCCGTTCAGCAGGCCGAGCTCAACCTTTCCTATACTAACATCGTCGCCGCCGTCGACGGCACCATCGGCGCCCGCTCGATCCGCGTGGGGCAATATGTGACATCGGGCACGCAGCTGATGGCGGTGGTGCCGCTACACTCGGTCTATGTCGTCGCGAATTTCAAGGAGACGCAGCTCACCTATGTACGTCCCGGACAGACGGTCGAAATCAAGGTCGACAGCTTCCCCGACGTCACCATCAAGGGCCATGTCGACAGCCTCTCGCCGGCAAGCGGACTCGAATTCTCGCTGCTGCCGCCGGACAACGCAACCGGCAACTTCACCAAGATCGTCCAGCGCATTCCGGTGAAGATCGTCATCGACGACGATAATCTGGCCGGGCTGCTGCGCTCCGGCATGTCGGTGGAGCCGGAAATCGACACCAAGGCGGCCCAGACATCGGCGGCAGAGGCACGAGGATTATCCAGCCACGCTGGATGATCCTTCCCGATCTTCGTCGATTATCACCTCAGTATCGTCATGAGATTATTCCGGCATGACCCGGAAGGAGACGCGTCGTGGCCACTCTTCAGATCGCCGCAAACAACAATTCAGCCTTATCCCAGGGCACTCCAACCGCTCCGGTTGCCCGACCTGCCATGAGCCCGCTGCGCATGTGGACCGCCGTGGTCGGCTCGACGCTTGGCGCTTTCATGGCCGTTCTCAACATCCAGATCGTCAATGCCTCGCTCGCCGACATCCAGGGCGCGATCGGTGCCGGAACGGACGATGGCGGCTGGATCTCGACCTCCTACCTGATCGCCGAGATCGTCGTCATCCCCCTTAGCGCCTGGCTTGCCCGCGTCTTTTCGGTGCGCATCTATCTGCTGACGAACGCGGTGCTTTTCCTTCTGTTTTCAGTCGGCTGCGCCTTTGCCGCCAATCTGCAACAGATGATCGTGCTGCGCGCCATTCAGGGCTTTTCCGGCGGCGTGTTGATCCCCATGGCCTTCACGATCATCATCACGCTGCTCCCCAAACCCAAGCAACCGATCGGCCTTGCGCTCTTTGCCCTTTCGGCGACCTTCGCGCCGGCGATCGGCCCGACCATCGGGGGCTACCTCACAGAAAACTGGGGCTGGGAATATATCTTCTACGTCAACCTCGTGCCCGGCATTCTCATGGTCGGCATGCTCTGGGCCTCGCTCGAGCGCGCACCGATGAACCTTTCGCTGCTCGCCAAGGGCGACTGGCCGGGCATCATCACCATGGCGGTCGGCCTGGCCGCGCTGCAGACCGTGCTTGAGGAAGGCAACAAGGACGACTGGTTCGGTTCCGCCTTCATCGTCCGCCTTTCTGTTATTGCCGCGGTCTCGTTGACGCTCTTTCTCATCATCGAGCTTCGCGCCGCCCATCCGCTCCTCAATCTGCGTCTGCTGGTGCGCCGCAATTTCGGCTTCGGCATCGTCGCCAATTTCCTGCTGGGCATCGCGCTCTATGGCTCGGTCTTCATCCTGCCGATCTACCTCACGCGCATCCAGGGCTACAATTCCGAGCAGATCGGCATGGTGCTTGCCTGGACCGGCATTCCCCAGCTGATCCTGATCCCGTTGGTCCCGCGGCTGATGAAACGCGTCGATGCCCGGCTGCTGATCATCGTCGGCTTCGCACTCTTTGCCGCTTCGAACTTCATGAATATCTACATGACGAGCAACTATGCCAGCGATCAGCTCTTCTGGCCGAACATCGTGCGTGCCGTCGGCCAGGCACTGGCATTCACGCCGCTGACCGCAATTGCGACGGCCGGTATCGAGCAGGAAAATGCCGGCTCCGCCTCCGCGCTCTTCAACATGATGCGCAATCTCGGCGGCGCGGTCGGCATTGCGGCGCTGCAGACCTTCCTCACCAAGCGCGAGCAGTTCCACTCCAACATCCTCACCAATTCGGTCTCGGTGTTCGAAGAGGCTACCCGTGCCCGCGTTGCCAATCTCACGAGTTACTTCATGAACCATGGGGTCAGCGACCAGGCGCTTGCCACGCACAAGGCGATCGTCGCCATTGCCGCCAGCCTTCGCAAGCAGGCCAACATCATGGCTTTCAGCGACACCTTCTATCTGCTCGGCGCCGCGCTGGTCATTGCACTCGTCGCCAGCCTGCTTCTGAAGAAACCCGGCCACCTTTCCGGCGGTGCGGCACACTGAGCGCCGCACCTCAAAGAGGAGGAGATAGCCATGACCTTGCTGCACGACATGCCCAAGACCGCAATCATCAATTCCAGACCAGGCCACAGTGGCGTCAACACTGCGGCTACCCTGAACCTGATCGAATGGCTGACGGGCGACGAATGCCACGCTCTCGATGAGGCCGGCCTCGTCGCCGGGCTCGGTCGCCGCCTGCAGGCCCTTGGCCTTCCCGTCGATCGATTGACGCTGCACCTGACGACGCTGCATCCCGAATTCATCGGCCGCACCTTCGCCTGGGCGCCCGGCGAGCCGGTCGAGATCCATGATCGCGAACATGGCTCACGTCTCGCACTTGCCAATACGCCGCTCATGAAGGCACAGGAGATGCGCGAGCCGCTCGTCGTCGGTCCCGGCGAGAGCGCCCATGGGCGCTGGCAGCATATCGACATATTTTCCGGCCGGGGGCTGGTTCAACTGATCGTGGCGCCGCTTTGCAACGCCGACGGACCGATCAGCAGCGCCGTCTTCGCCACGCGGCGGCCGGGCGGCTTCACATCCGGCGAGCATGACCTGATCGAGCGCATCCTGCCGGCATTGCGCAATACCTGCGAACTACGCGTCCTCAGACAATGCGAACTCAGCCTTCTCGACACCTATATCGGCCCGATGACGGCGAGCCGCATCCTTGCCGGACACATTCGTCGCGGGGAAATCGAATCGATGGAGGCTGCACTTCTGCTGTGCGACCTGCGCGGCTTCACCGAGCTTTCCAATCGGCTGCCCGGCGGTACCGTGCTCGGGCTCCTGAATGCTTATTTTGACAAGGTGGTACCGGCGATCACCCATGAAAGCGGAGAAGTGCTGAAATTCATGGGCGATGCGGTTCTGGCATTCTTTCCAGGCGCCGATGCGGCCGGAGCCTGCAATGCCGCGCTGACCGCGGCAAAGACAATTCTCGATGAAATAGGCGGCTTCGAATATGACGGCATCCGCGTCAAGGCTGGTATCGCGCTGCACTATGGCGAGGTGAGCTACGGCAATGTCGGCTCCGGCAACCGCCTGGACTTCACCTTGATCGGCCCTGACGTCAATATCGTCAGCCGCATCCAGAACGTCTGCAGCGAGAGCGGCGAAGCGCTCCTGATATCAGGCCCATTCCAGCAAAAGGCCGATATCACCGATGCAATCTCGATCGGGCGGCAGCAGCTGAAGGGCTTCGCCAAGGCGATGGAGCTGTTTGCGGTCGCATATTGACGGTGCCGATGAGACAAGAGATGGGCCGTCAACGCATTCCGTCACTACGCCGATTGCTTAGATGGACTTTCCCGACCGAATTTTCTCGCCAAGCATGTGTTGCATTAAATCAACAACCACTTTTTCCGTTTTCGAATGGCTCCGGCACGGATTTACAAACAATCTGAATGTATATAGCCCTGTCATCAGGACCTAATTGGCTTGCGATCTGGTGGGGTATTGTTTCAGACGCCAGCTAACGAGGTTCCATCGGGGTGGGGATAGTACCGGCAGTCTATTGCAGATGCAGTGCCTGGTTTTTGCTTCCTGTTTGCAAGGGAGCACTTCCAGGATGGCCTATTATGCTCGCTCCTTGGATTACGTACGAATTGTTACAACCAGGAGTTTACAATGAACATCAAGAGCCTTCTTCTCGGCTCCGCTGCTGCTCTGGCAGCAGTATCCGGTGCTCATGCTGCTGACGCGATCGTCGCAGCCGAGCCCGAGCCGCTGGAATACGTTCGCATCTGCGACGCATACGGTGCAGGCTACTTCTTCATTCCCGGTACCGAAACCTGCCTCAAGGTCGGCGGCATGGTCCGTACCGAAGGCAAGTGGTATGACGCCTACAATGCCAACAGCCACAACGGCACTCTCTGGCATACCCGCGCTCAGCTGAGCCTCGATACCGCGACCGACACCGAATACGGCCCGCTGAAGACCAACACGGTCATCCGTTGGGACTGGCAGGAAGGCAACAGCACCAGCACCAAGCTGCTCTGGGCCAACATCAGCCTCGGCGGCTTCCTCGTCGGTAAGGCAGACTCGCAGTTCAACTCCTACATCGGTTATGCCGGCGACGTCATCAACGACGACGTGATCTATGACGGCCCGTACGAACTCAACCAGTTGACCTACAACTACGATGCCGGCAACGGCTTCACGGCTGTGATCTCGGTTGAAGACAGCAATTCCAGCGGCTCGGGCGCTGGTTATGGCGCAAGCTGGGCATCGGACGACAAGGCCAACCATTACGCTCCTGACGTTGTTGCCGGTGCTGGCTTCAAGTCCGGCGCATGGGGCTTCAAGGTCGTTGGCGGTTACGACTCGATCAAGTCGGAAGGCGCCATCAAGGCTCGTGTCGATGCTGACTTCGGCGTCTTCTCGGCCTTCCTGATGGGCGGCTGGAACACCGATGGCGACAACCTGAACAAGTATGCAGGCACCAACCTGGCTCGCTCTTCTTGCCCGGCTAACGATGCATCGAAGTGCGGCTGGGGTGACTGGGCAGTTTGGGGCGGCGTTGGCGTTCCGATCAACGAAAAGCTGAAGTGGAACCTCCAGCTCGCTTATACCGACTCGAAGATCTTCGCAGCGACCACGAACCTCAAGTTCAACCCGGTCAAGAACCTGCTCATCGAGCCGGAAGTCTCCTACACCAACTTCGATTCTGTGAACCAGGATCAGTGGGCTGGTATCCTGCGCTTCCAGCGCAGCTTCTAATACCGAATTGCCTGGTCTACCTGGGACCAGGTACGGGAAGCCTGATGTACCGATCCATCAGGCTTCTCAAAGTGATCGGTTGACCTCCGATCAAAGCCGGAAGGATCCGGTTTCCCTCCGGGTCCTTCTTATTGCCCAAGCAAGATCAACGATGGTTATGTCAATCCGGCGCGTAGAACCCCGCCTGATGGGCGGCCCGATCCAGCTCCTCCCGGAAATCAGGATGAGCAAGCGCAATCATCGCCTTTGCCCGCTCTGCCACCGATTTACCCTTGAGGTTGGCCCAGCCATATTCCGTCACGACGATATGGATATCGTTGCGTGACGTCGTCACCGGACCTGTCAGCGTCGGAACGATACGCGACAGCGTTCCCTTCGCCGCTGTCGCATGACAGGCGATGATCGAGCGGCCGCCGCGTGAGCCATAGGCGCCGCGGACGAAATCCACCTGTCCCCCCGAGCCGCTGAACTGTCTTCCATTGACGAATTCGGAATTGCACGCACCATTGAGATCGATCTGCAGCGTCGCATTGACCGACACCATGCGGTCATTCTGCGCGATGACGAACGGATTATTCACATAGTCAACGGGATGCGCTTCGACATCGGGATTATCGTTCAGAAAATCGTAAAGCAGCTTGTCTCCCAATGCGAAGGTGAAGATGGTTCGTCCGGCATGTATCTGCTTGCGGCTATTGTCGACCACGCCTGCCCTGACCAGAGCGGCAAGTCCCGATGTCATCATTTCGGTATGGATGCCGACATGGCGGTGCTGGGAGAGGCCAGCACAGACGGCATCGGGCAGTGCGCCGATGCCCATCTGCAGGCAATCGCCATCGTCCACAAGCCCTGCAACGATGGCGCCGATGGTATCGTCGACTTCTGAGCGAGGTGCGGCGGCGAGAGCCGGCAGGCTTGCGTCGTTCTCGACAAGTGCCGTGACACTCGACACCGGAATCATGCAATTGCCGCGCACATAGGGCATGCTGGGATTGACTTCGAGGATCAGCCGAGCGCCTGGCTTGCGGGCAACCGCCAGCGAGTAATCGGTACTGGCGCCAAGGCTGAAATTCCCGTCCGCATCCATGGGCGAGACGGTTGCGATCAGCGTATCGACGCCGACATGCTCGACAAGCGAGCGCGGCACCTGGCTGAAATGGCACGGCACGAGGTCGGCGGCAGGCAGCATCTCCGCCATTCGCCTCTTGTCGAGGGCGCGATCCACCGCTCCATGAAAGTAACTCATGGGAACGATGCGGTCGCGCAAGTCGAAGTCGAGCACGCTGGAGCCGGCGACACCTGTGCAGAGCAGATAGTAGAGCCGGACGTTGTCGATCGCGCCGGCCCGCGCGCGTTCCGCCAATGCCGCAAGGATGGCAGGCGGCTGGCCAGCAGCGATCGGCATGGCGATCTTCGCGCCGGATGGTATCAAGGCAACGGCCTCATGGGCAGAGCGCACGCGTTCGCGATATTGCGTCTGATGATTAGCGGCCATCGAGTCCTCCCCTTGAATGCCACTGTCAGCACAATTTGGCATCCACTGCGAGATCGCATACGGCCCTCCTCCGAGGCTGCTGCGAACGCTTTCGCTGCAGTAGAACGCGCTTACATAAAAGCGCCTAACCTGCTGTTTGCGCAAGAGCCGAACATCACGCTTACACCGGCAAAAGCGAAATCGGCCTCAATCTTCGAATCGGAATCGACGCCGCAATCTCATCGAACGCAAGCTTCGATACTCAAGGATAAAGGGATTCTCCTTCCATGACTGCGATTGATGACGGAGCTTGTCAGGCCTCTACGTCGACTGTGCCCATCATGCCGAGATCTTCATGCTCAAGGATGTGGCAGTGATACATGCGCTGCCCCGGCAAATCCTGTCGCAGCAGGATGCGCACCGTCTCGCCCGCGGCAACATTCACGGTGTCTTTCCAGGCCCGATAGGATGGCTTGCTGACCGCGCCATCCTTTTCGCTTTCGACAAGCTGGAACTGCGTCCCATGCACATGAAACGGATGGTCCATATCCGCCTGGTTGACAATTTCCCAAAGCTCGACCTGCCCGACCTTCGAGACTTCATCAATGCGCTTCATATCGAAGCTGGCGCCGTTGATGAGGAACTTCATCTCCATGCCTTCCATGGATTCCGTCAACACAAAGCGACGTGTGACTGCCGGCTCTGCGAAGCGTTCAATGGTGCGCAGCTTCGCGGGAAGCGGTGGCGAAACAGGTGCGGCTTCGTCTGAAACTCTTGCCGTCAGCAAGGTCATGCCGGCCTCATCGGGCTTGCCCGGCCCCATCCACCCGCGCTCATAGTCGAGCGTGGTGAGCTTTGCCGCTCCCGGCTTGTCGAAGGCGACGATAAGCTCGACGCGCTCGGCGGGCGCAAGCAGCAATTCGTCGATGCCAACGGGAGCCTCGATAAGGCCGCCATCCGTTCCGACGAGCACCATGGCGGCATTCTCGAATGTCAGCCGCAGGAATCGCGCATTTGTCGCGTTGAAGAGGCGCAGGCGACGCTTTTCCCCTTTCGCGACGGTCAGGATCGGATTCTTCTGGCCATTGACTAGAATGTGATCGCCGACACGCCCATTCATCAGATCGATCATGTTGCTCGCCGGCATGCTTCCATCTTCGGCGATCCGAAGATCGGTGAACATCAAGACCGTATCGCCATATTCGGCAGGGATCGGATCATCCTTGGGTTTCACCAGAAAGACGCCTGCGAGTCCGCGATAAACCTGCGCGGCGGTGAGGCCATGCGGATGGGGATGGAACCAATAGGATGCGGCGCTGCCTGGCGGAAGATCGAAAGCATAGATGCGCTCGCTGCCCGAAGCGATGGGTTCCATAGGGCTGCCATCCTGATCGGCCGGCACCGGCATCCCATGCCAATGAACCGTCGTCGGTTCGCCGGGAATGCCGTTCCTGAAGCTGATCTCGATCCAGTCGCCCTCATGCGCCTCGATCACGGGATTTCCGCCGTTGTAGAGGAGCACGGGCGTATCAAGCCCCTCGGCGAAGCGGGCAAGCCCTTGCTCGGCGGCAAGCCTTGCCTTGAACAAACCGGCTTCGCCGGTCTCGTTCGTCAAGCGCGGCAGCTCGCGCAGAGGCTGTTCTTCCGGCAGGACGAGCTTGTTGCCGGCCACGGGCATCATATTATGACCGCCGTTCATGTTGCCCATGTCGTGCATCATCTGGGCCGAGGCAGGCCCGGAAATCGCAAGGCCCGCCAGCCCCGCCAGAAAACTACGTCTGTCCATCGATTGCTTCCTCCTGCTCACCTGGAAGCGATACGCCCGGAAGGCCGCCTCACTACGGTATCGCGCTTTTTGTCTCTGTGTCGAAGGCGGCTTCAAAGAGCCGCCTTCCGGTCGTCGGTTGCCGCGCTCGGTGCGCCATCTTTTCATCATGGCAATCTTGCCTTCCGCCGGTTCCGCGCGGTCGGCGGGCCTGCGCCGATGACGATCAGCGGAGCTCGTTCAGGATCTGAACTGCTCAGTTCGCGACTGCCGGATAGCCGGCCTGTTCGAGAGCCTGCTGGAGCACCGGCCGAGAGGCAGTCGTCTCAATCTTGACGGTGCGCGCGTCCGGATTGGTCTCGATCCTGGCGTCGGGATCGACGGATTGGATTGCCTTGGTGACGGATCTGGCGCAGCCGCCACAGGTCATGTTGTCGATTCTGAGCTCCATGAGAATTCTCCTTGGTTTCGATCTCACGGCACTCAAGGTGGAGTTTCCAACCATGGTAAGGTCAAGTGTCATCCAGCAAAAAAAATGCTATTGACCTTCCCATGGTTGGAAGCCTCACCTTCCCTTCGCATTCAGATTCCGGAGCGTGAAAGGACCTCCCATGAATAGTTCAGTTCGGTCATTGGATCTGTCGACTGTCATATCTCTGCCCATCGAGGGCATGAGCTGCGCATCCTGTGTCGGCAGCGTCGAGCGCGCCTTGAGGAACGTGCCGGGCGTCGATGCCGTATCGGTCAATCTCGCCACCGAAAAAGCGAACATCACGGCACAGGCAGGCATCGATCACGCGGAACTCGTCCAGGCTGTCGAAAATGCCGGCTATTCCGTCCCGGAGAATTTTACCGCTGCCAGAGGCTCCGTCGAGCTTTCGATCGAGGGCATGAGCTGTGCCTCCTGCGTCGGCAGTGTTGAACGGGCGCTGAAGACCGTGCCGGGCGTGAGTGAGGCCGCCGTCAATCTTGCGACCGAGCGGGCCACGATCAAAGGGTCGACGGACGCGGCAAGCCTTATCGCAGCGGTCGAGAGCGCCGGCTACGAGGCGAAAATCATAAGCGCCGACCAAGGAGACGAAGACGCCGAACGCGCGGAAAAGAAAGATGCCGAACGGCGAGAACTCACCCGCGATTTCACCGTCGCCGCGATTTTGACGACGCCGGTCTTTCTCCTGGAGATGGGATCGCACCTCATTCCCGGCGTCCACGGTCTGATCGCAGAGACGATCGGCATGCAAAGGAGCTGGTACATCCAGCTTGCACTGACGACGCTCGTCCTCTTCGTTCCCGGCATCCGCTTCTACAAAAAGGGGCTGCCGGCGCTCCTTCGCCTTGCGCCCGACATGAACTCGCTGGTCTCCGTCGGCTCATTGGCCGCCTATGGCTATTCGCTGGTTACGACCTTCGCGCCCGGCCTGTTGCCATCGGGCACGATCAACGTTTATTTCGAAGCGGCCGCCGTCATCGTCACGCTCATTCTGCTCGGCCGACTGCTCGAAGCCCGGGCCAAGGGACGCACGTCCGAAGCGATCAAGCGCCTGGTCAACCTACAGGCCAAGACGGCGCGTGTCCGGCGCAACGGCAAGGCCGCCGATCTGCCGATCGGTTCGGTCGTTTCCGGCGACATCATCGAGCTTCGTCCCGGCGAGCGGGTTCCGGTCGACGGAGAGCTGGTCGAGGGCGAGAGCTATGTCGACGAATCGATGATCACCGGCGAGCCGATCCCCGTCCTGAAGACGATCGGCAGCGCAGTCGTTGGCGGTACGGTCAACCAGAAGGGCGCCTTTGTCTTCCGCGCGACGGCCGTCGGCGGCAATACCGTGCTTTCGCAGATCATTCGCATGGTCGAGGAGGCTCAAGGGTCGAAGCTGCCGATCCAGGCCATGGTCGACAAAGTGACCATGTGGTTCGTACCGGCCGTGATGGTGGTGGCTGCTGCAACTTTCGCCGCCTGGCTCTATTTCGGTCCGTCACCCGCCCTCACCTTTGCGCTCATCAATGCGGTTGCCGTGCTGATCATCGCCTGCCCCTGCGCCATGGGACTCGCCACCCCGACCTCGATCATGGTCGGCACCGGCCGGGGCGCGGAGTTGGGCGTGCTCTTCCGCAAGGGCGAAGCCTTGCAGCTGCTCAAGGACGCAAGCGTCGTCGCCGTCGACAAGACGGGCACGCTGACCGAAGGCAAGCCGGCACTGACCGATTTGGAACTGGCAGCAGGCTTTGACCGTTCTCATGTGCTGCGCCTGGTGGCGGCCGTCGAAGCAAAATCCGAGCATCCGATTGCCCGCGCGATCGTCGAGGCAGCCGCCTCCGAAGATCTGGTATTGCCACGCGTGTCGGATTTCGAATCGATGACGGGCTTCGGCGTGCGAGCCAAGGCGGATAACAAACGTATCGAGATCGGCGCGGATCGCTATATGGCCGAACTTGGACATGATGTCGCCAGCTTCTCCGTGGTTGCCGAGCGCCTCGGCAACGAGGGCAAGTCGCCGCTCTATGCTGCGATCGACGGCAAGCTCGCCGCAATCATTGCCGTCGCCGATCCGATCAAGGCGACGACACCGGCAGCGATCAAGGCGATGCACGATCTTGGCCTGAAAGTGGCGATGATCACCGGCGACAATGCCCGCACGGCCAAGGCCATTGCCGCACGGTTGGGGATCGATGAGGTCGTGGCCGAAGTGCTGCCCGACGGCAAGGTCGAGGCGGTCCGCCACCTCAAAGGCCGTTACGGCAAGGTGGCTTTCGTCGGTGATGGCATCAACGACGCACCGGCTCTGGCCGAGGCCGATGTCGGTCTTGCCATCGGCACGGGCACGGATATCGCCATCGAGGCGGCCGATGTCGTCCTGATGTCGGGAAGCCTGCAGGGCGTGCCGAATGCCATTGCCCTGTCCAAGGCGACGATCGGCAACATCAGGCAGAACCTGTTCTGGGCCTTCGCCTACAATACGGCGTTGATCCCGGTCGCTGCCGGCGCGCTTTATCCGGCCTTCGGCATCCTGCTATCACCGGTCTTTGCCGCCGGCGCCATGGCCTTGTCGAGCGTCTTCGTGCTCGGCAATGCGCTGCGGCTGCGCCGCTTCAGGGTCATCAACTAACAATCGGACGCAGCCGGTCCTTTCGGGGCCGGCTGCCTTATGTCAGGAGAACGTTTATGAATATCGGACAGGCGGCAAAGGCATCGGGCGTTTCGGCCAAGATGATCCGCTACTACGAAGAGACCGGCCTCATTCCGGCGGCCGGCAGAACCGCATCGGGCTATCGCGACTATTCGGATACCGACGTGCATATGCTGCGCTTCATCCGCCGGGCGCGCGATCTCGGCTTCGCTGTCGCTGAAATCAGCGAGCTTCTGGAACTCTGGCGGGACGAAACCCGACAGAGCGTGGAAGTCAAGCGCCTGGCTCAGGGTCACATCGAAGCGCTGAAGAAAAAGATCGCCGACCTGCAGGACATGGAGCATACGCTCACCATGCTCGTTAATTCCTGCCAGGGCGACCATCGTCCGCATTGCCCGATTCTGCAGCGGCTCGAGACCGATCAGGAGGACGAAAATCTGTCGATCCAGCCTCGAACCGGCGCGATACCACGGCCGTTGCAGTAAGAGCGGGGCAAGCGATGTAACCGCCATCGTTTCGGCGGCGCTGCGGCTTTCCGGCCTGCTGCCCCTGCAGAACTGGTGGCAGGTGTTCGCTGGCCCGGATCTCAATTTCTATACGCAGGTCCTCGCTCACCTCTCGCTCGGCGCGCGCGTCGTCAATATATCGCCGATCGCCGGACCGTGTTCGATGGTGCCGTTTTCTCCCCGTCGATATTTCACACCGACCTTGCACGCATGCGGGGCCATTTTCCAGATCCAGCCTTTGAGATGACGGCCAGTGTCAGGGGGCGAATAAAGCGGCATGTTGTGGCGCAGTCCGTCGTCCTCGCCAAGATCGAGCGTGCACATGACCGTGCCTTCGCCCTCGTCTTCTTCGTCGAGGTTTGGGTCCTCCACATGCGTAATCGTCGTGCGAAGCGGCTCGACGTGAACCAGGGCCTTAAGGGCATGCGGAAGATCGGCAAAAGGCGGCGCCGATCGGCCATCGCTCGGCTCCTCCACGAAAGCCTCATCCAGCGTGACCCGGCGGAAATAATATTCGCTGCGCCCCATTTCGTCCCAGCCGCCGATTGCCGTTGCGATGTCGCCCAATTCGTCGACGCGCAGCAAGAAGCTGGTGCCGCCCGAACGCATCGCCACGAGACGGTCGTCGCGCGCATCACTTCCCAGGGAATCGGCGCGCAAGCGGATGTCGAGCGCGACGATCTCGTCATTTTGAGCGCTGCGGGAGGTTTCATAGGTCCCAGTGTAAAAACGTACCTCGACGCGTTCCAAACTCCGATGATGGATACGCCAGAACAACAGGCTATAGCGACCGTCCGGCCGGAGCGCCAGAAGCCTGTGCCAGTCGATATAGGAAGAAAGATATAAGCCGGCTAATCCTTGGTCGCCTGGGATATCATCGAACGCGGGACGATGTTCGACCGGTAGGGCGTCGGCCACTGTTGTCGGCTTTTCGGCCGTCGGCCTGGGCGGATCGACGGCATCGCGAAGGCGCCGATGCATCTCGAAGGCATCGACCTTTGCGATCCGCAGCATCTGCATCGAAAACAGCATCTGGTCGATCTCGTAGACCTCGCCCGATGAGAGCATTCCGCATTCCTCACGCGCAGACTGCAGCAATGCCGGAGAAATCAGGGATTCAAGCGACTGCCTGTCGCAAAGGAACCGATTGAAGAAATCATCGAGGCTCCAGGCCAGGTCGCTCGTCGTTTTCGATACAGGATCGATGAAGACGACATCCTCGTCGGTCGCGGTCAGCTTGCGGTAATAGAGAAGCACGCCGAATGGCGTCAGCGCAATCGGGACGCGCCGCACGTCATCCGGCGGCGAAACGATCCATCGGTTAAGCACGGCCTGCCATGGCCGCGGGTCGATCAGGGCAAGTTGCATTTCGCCATAGAACCCAAGCCCCTTGCGGCGCCACAATTCGAGAAGGCTGTCGGGAAGAATGCCTTCATAGGCGGCGACAAGCTCACCGTCGGCCCGCGAAACCTGCCGGGATGGTGAATGCGCTTCGACAAAACGGTAAAGAGCGAGGCGGCGAAACGGAAGAACAAGGCGATCAAACATAAGTTGTATATGGACGGCGGGGTCCACCGGACAAGATGCCCGATCGTTCCGCCACGCACTTTTCCCATTCCGCACGCGATCGAGACAATAGGCTCAGGCTTCCCCATCGAGGAATTGCCGGAGGCGCGGCACAACGAAATCGAGGAAGACGCGCACGCGCTGCGGCATGCGCGCGCCGCCGAGAAAGACCGCATGAATCTGCTCCTCATCCGGCTCGACGACATCGGCGAGCACCTCGATGAGACGACCGGCCGCAAGATCGGCGCGGACGTGATAATCACCCATACGGGCAAGCCCAACGCCTGCCAGCGCCATGCGCCGCACGGTTTCGCCATTGTTGGCGAGCAGCGAACTTGTCATGGCGCGATCGACGATGCGGCCGCTTTCCCTTACCGGCCAGACGGGTGCAAGACGGCGGAAATTGAACCCCAGGCAATTGTGCCGCGAGAGATCATCGACAGTCAGCGGTATTCCATGACGATCGAGATAACTGGGCGCGGCGACGATCTTGCGACGGGCGATGCCGATGCGGCGCGCTATCATTCCTGAATCCGGCAGAGATCCCACCCGGAAGGCAATGTCTGTCCGGTCGAGATAAAGATCGACGATTTCATCGGACAGCGACAGATCGACGACAACATTGGGGTAGGTCCGCCAAAATTCCGGCAAGAGCGGTTCGAGGCCGAGCACGCCCAAGGCAACGGAAATGTTGACCCGTACAGTGCCGCCTGTCGTCGTCGCGCCCTGTGCCAGCTCCTGCTCGACCTCGTCGAGATCATGCAGCAGGGCCTGGCTGCGCTCATAGTAGATCCGGCCCTCCAGGGTCAGCGATAGCCGCCGTGTCGAACGTTCGACAAGTCGCACGCCGAGCCGGGATTCGATGCGTGAGATCAGCTTGCTGACGGTGGACGGCGTCATGCGCAGCAGGCGCGCTGCTTCGGAAAAGCTGCCTGCTTCCACCACGCGAAGAAATACCTGCATCTCGCCGACGCGATTATCCATGGAGCACCCATTTTTGATTTAATTTCACAAATAATGTGAAAACTCACCCAATTATCAAGTGCGTGTGCTCTCTCTATTTCATAGGCCGAAGAGATTGTGCCCTCAAATCCGGCACTCGACCCATTCAAGGCGGCCAAAGCCGCCGAGGCTTTCAAAAGGAGTTTTCAATGCTCACCGTTACTGCCCATGGCGCGACAATTCCCGCGCTCGGCTTCGGCGTATTCCGCATGTCGGACGCGGAAGTGGAGCGCGTCATCCCGGTCGCATTAGAGGCCGGTTTCCGTCATTTCGACACCGCACAGATCTACCAGAACGAGGAAGCGCTCGGACAGGCCCTCCAGGCCGCCGGCGCGCGACGGGACGAACTGTTCCTGACCACCAAGGTCTGGGTCGACAATTACAGCAAGGAGAAGTTCGCCGCTTCGGTCGACGAGAGCCTCGACAAGCTGAAGACCGACCGCGTCGATCTGCTTCTGCTGCACTGGCCGGGCAACAAGGTGCCGGTCGCCGATCAGATCGAGATGCTGAACACGGTCAAGGCTGCCGGCAAGACCCGCTTCGTCGGCGTCAGCAATCAGAATATCGCGCAGATGCGGGAATCGGTCAGACTTTCCAGCACGCCGATCGTGACCAATCAGATCGAGATTCACCCCTACCTGCCCCAACACGCGCTCGTTGCAGCCGCAAAGGCAAACGGTCTTGCGATCACCGCCTATTACGGCATGGCCGACGGTGCGGTGCCGAAGGATCCTGTGCTGCAGCAGATCGGCACCAAATACGGCAAGAGCGCCGCGCAGGTCGGGCTGCGCTGGCTGATCCAGCAGGGCCATATCGCCCTCTCCAAGACGGCCAATCCGGAGCGTGTCAAGGAGAACATCGCTATCTTCGACTTCAATCTCGACGAGGCGGATATGGCCGCCATCGCCGCTTTCGCTCGCCCGGATGGCCGCATCGTCAGCCCTCCGGGCCTCGCTCCCGAATGGGACGCCTAAGGAGTTTCAACATGGACGCCAAGATTTCGACGGCCGCAAAGGCTCAAACATCCTCTCATGCGCAATGGGCGCTTCTTGCCCTTGCGATCGGTGCCTTTGGCATTGGTACGACCGAGTTTTCGCCGATGGGCCTTCTCCCGGTCATCGCCAAAGGGGTCGACGTTTCGATCCCGACGGCCGGTCTCCTCATCAGCGCCTATGCGATCGGCGTCATGGTCGGCGCCCCCTTCATGACGCTTGCCTTCAGCCGTTTCGGCAAGCGCACGGCGCTGATGCTGCTGATGAGCATCTTCACGATCGGCAATCTCATGTCGGCCATGGCGCCAGGCTACTTCACGCTGCTGCTTGCCCGGCTCGTCACCAGCCTCAACCATGGCGCCTTCTTTGGTCTGGGTGCCGTCGTGGCGGCAAGCGTAGTGCCGAAGGAAAAGCAGGCAAGCGCGGTCGCCGCCATGTTCATGGGGTTGACGATCGCCAATATCGGCGGCGTGCCGGCCGCGACCTGGGTCGGTCAGGCAATCGGCTGGCGCATGGCCTTCGCGGGGACCGCTTTGATCGGTATTGCCGCCATCGCCGCACTTTGGGTCGCTCTTCCGAAAGGCGAGCGCGGTGCGATGCCCGATGTCAGGCGGGAGCTGGCCGTGCTCACCCATCCTACGGTGCTCATTGCCATGGCAACCACCGTCATGGGTGCAGGCGCGATGTTCTCGCTATATACCTATGTCGCTCCGGCGCTCACCGAACTCACCGGCGCATCCAATAGCTTCGTAACGCTCGGACTGGTCCTGATCGGCATCGGCTTCACGATCGGAAACTGGCTTGGCGGTCGACTGGCCGACTGGTCGCTTGACGGTGCGACCAAGATCTTCCTGGCGCTGCTCGCGGCCATCATGTTCGTGCTGCCGCTGGCGATGATCACCCACACGGGAGCCGCCATCGGCCTGCTTCTCTGGGGTGGCGCGGCATTCGCCATCGTTCCGCCCGTGCAGATGCGCGTCATGGAAGCGGCGGCAGAAGCCCCCGGCCTTGCCTCCTCCATCAATGTCGGGGCCTTCAATCTCGGCAATGCCCTGGGTGCGGCAACCGGTGCAGCCGTCATCAGCCTTGGTTTCGGTTATGCTGCAGTCTCGATCGCCGGGGGCCTGCTGGCTGCCGCCGGTCTGGCGCTGGTATTGATCGGCACGCGCAAGCCGTCATCGCTGCCGGCAAATTGCGGCGCCTGATCAATCCGCTGGCCACCACATCAGGCATCAAAAGTTTCTCGATGCCTGCCCGTTAAAATCGAGCCGTCTACGGTCTTTTGCCGCAGACGGCTCGACCCAATTGAAGCAGCCTTGCTCAGGGCAGTTTGATTTCGAGCGTGATCATATAGTTGCTGTAGTTGGGAGGGGCCGGCGGGGGGTTAGGGTTGGTGGCTGAGAAGATCGAATAGTCCGTTATGCGCGGCGGTGTCGACGGCGGCTTCACGTCCGGCCTCCAGGACGCCTTGATCGTTATTTTGTCCGTGGCGCGATAGGAAAGATTAAGCTCGCGGTTCCTGCTTGTACCATCTCGGGAATGCTTGCCCTCTACGGACCATTTGTCCCATGATGCCTCCAGGCTCTCCGCTGTCTGGGTGCCTTTCCGTTCATAGCTTCCGCTCAGCGACGAATTATCACCCTTGGTCGACAGCTTGTAGAGTTGATCCTGAACCTTGCCGTTGAAATCAGTCGTTATCGTGGCGCTGCCTTCGGTCTTACCATCCGACGACCGTGCGTTGAGGTCGAAGATGATCGTCTTGTTGCCGACATAGACGCCGACGTTCGGATTGAGCCCATTCGTCTTGAAGCCGATGTCGCTCTTGGCCTTGGAATCGAGAACGATGGGACGCTCCGGCGACTGGAAATACTTTCCGAGCAAATCCTGCTGGGGCTTGGTCGGCTCAACGGGCTTGCCCATGGGGTCGAAGGCACCCATGACCGTGCAGCGCTGGCCACTCACCCAGCTGTTGACCGCGAAGATCAGATGTCCGTCATCGCCAATCGCGGCTACGCCCTGATGCAGGCTGTTCCTCAGGTTATAGCGACCGCAGCAGGACAGGGAGTTGTCGCTCACCGCTTCGAAGGATCGGCCGGAAAAAAGCACACCGGACGGCAAGCCCGATGCCGCATCGCTCCCGAGAATAGGGCAGCTGGAGAGCGGTATCAGCCTGTAGCTGTTCAAATCCGTTTGCGGCGTCTGGCCCGTCGGCCTGGTGAGCGGTGCTAATCCCATATCTGATCTGCCGTTTCTTGATCCGTTGACGAAGAATGAAAAATGAAATTCCCAAATCGCCATGCCGCTGAGAGGCAGCGGGCGATACGATTTATGCGTGTCCAACCGGGGGAGTTAGGTCGGCGAACTTATTTGTCCAGACGGTCGATTTTGTTTCTGGCGGCGTCAGACCGGGCTGACGAAATCGGCTTGGGACCCTGATCGCCTGATCATTTGATACGGCTCGTATTGCCAGCCCTAGTTGCTTTCGGATAGACCCTCTCCATCTCATCTGTGTTCAGATTCTCCGGAGCATAAAAATGCGTCTTGAACCGCAGCAGCGAATTTATGTCTGCTTCTTCCTCTTTGCGGTATCGATGGGCGCAATGCTGTCGCGCCTCCCCGACCTCCAGGACGCCTTGCAGATCAACAAATCCGAGCTCGGCCTGACGCTGATCGGCGCGGCCATCGGCGCTCTGATATCGCTCACCTTCGCCTCTCCCATCGTTGCACGCCTTGGCGCCCGCAAGACGGCATTCATCACCGTGCTCGGAACGTCTGCGTCCCTGGCGCTCGTGCCCTGGATGGGCGTTGCTCCCCTGGTCTTTGCCGTTCTGCTTTGCGAAGGTCTGCTGGCCGGAGCGCTGGAAATCAACCTCAATGTCGAGATCGACCGCATCGAGGCGCAACTCGGCCGGGGCGTGATGAACCGCGCCCATGGGTTCTGGAGCCTCGGCTTTTTCGTCACCGCCCTCATATCGTCGGCCATCCGCCAGGCGGGCATTTCGATGCAGCTGCACCTTGCCCTGACATTCACCTTCGTCCTGATCGTGGGTTCGCTTGTCATTGCCGGCATGCGCAATGCGCCGGCACGCCCGATGCAGGACCACCCCGAGGCCGGGCATATCGCGCTGCCGACATTCGGCCTGCTGCCTCTCTGTGTGATCGGCATTGCGGCATTCCTCGTCGAGGGCGCAGGCATCGACTGGTCGGCGATCTACATGCGCGACGTCTTCCACGTCGAGCCCTTCATCGGCGGTCTCGGACTGACGCTCTTCACCTTCTTCATGGCATTGGCGAGACTGTTTGCCGACCGTTTCGTCGATCGCTTCGGCTCACGCTCCGTGGCGCTCTCGCTGCTGCTCCTTTCGACCGCCGGCCTCTGCGCCGTCTGGCTGGCACCGCACCCCAATGTGGCGCTCCTCGGTTTTGCCTTCATGGGCGCCGGCTGCAGCGCGGTCTATCCGCTTGCAGTTTCAGCCGCCGCCCAACGCACCGACCGTCCGGCCCATGTCAATGTCGCAGCGCTTGGACAAATGTCCTTCGTCGTCTTCTTCCTTGCCCCGCCGCTGCTTGGATTCGTTGCCGAGCATGCGGGTATCCGCACCGCCTACCTCGTGTGCATCCCGGTCATCCTGGCTGCGCTCATAGGCGTCGGGTCGCTTTCGGGCCGCCGCAGCGCCTTCGCGTAAGGACTTTGTGTCATTCGGCCTTTTCCAGGGATCGCATCCAGCGGCACTCGCTTAGACGCTTTCACGGACTTGACACGAGGAGCCGGAGCGTCAAGCCGGGAAAAATGGGCCAGCTCCGACCGCGCGGTATCGGACGGCAATGCATCCCATGCGATGACGTTACGGCGCATAGCGCGTAAAGACGTAGTCGTGATCCCTGACGTTGCCGACATGGCAGCTGAGACAGGTTTCATGTTGGGCAACATCGACCGGCTTGCCGTTGACGAACCGCCCGAAACCCCAGCCGTGACTGCCGGGGTATTTCTTTGAATCCTTCACCATGACCTGTACCGTCGTCGGCGCGCCCGGCACGGTTGCCGGCGCGAACTCTGTCGATTGCTTGCGCTTGTAGGCCAGCTTGACGAGGATCGAGCCGTCCGGAAAAGGCAGGGTGCCTTTCTTGTAGGCGTCGACGGCGATATCGTTGCCGAGCACGGCGCGAAGTTCGTCGAGCGGCGGAGCTTCCTGCGCCGGCGCAATGAATTTCCAGTCTCTATAGCCTTCCGGTATGGTTACGCCATAAATCGGCGAGGCGTTTTCCGGTGGCGTTGCAGAACTTGCCGATTGGGAAGCGGCAATGCCGACAGCAAGGCTTGAGACCGCAAATGCACCGAGGAATGCAAATTTCATTTTGGCCTCCTGCCTGATGGATGATCTGGCAGGAAGATCGCCCGGAATTGTATCCGCGAGATTTCAGGAAACGGCCCGATTGTATCGCAATGTAGCCGGGGAGACCTATTCGTGTGAGCTGCTCATCGGAAATCGGGTGGCCACCGCTCCGGTTCGGACGCTAGGCTTCAGGTTATTGCGGCATCCGGGGACCTCGAATGCCCTCGAAAGCCTACCCAGACCGAGGACATGAACATGAACACATTGATCTCCACTTTTGCTCCGGGTTCCTTGGAAAGCCCCGTTGCGGGCCGGGTCGACGCCTACGACTGGACGTCGCTGGCGAGAGAACTTGACGGCTTCGGCTGTGCCATCCTTCCGAAGCTTCTCGCACCCGGCGAATGCGATGCAATCTCCCGTCTTTACCCCGAGGAACGTCATTTCCGCAGCCACATCATCATGGCGCGTCACGGTTTCGGAAGAGGTGAATACCGCTATTTCAACTATCCGCTGCCGGGGCTTCTCGGTGAATTGCGCACCGCGCTCTATCCTCATCTCGCCGATATCGCAAACCGGTGGAATGAACGCATGGGCCTTGAGGAACGCTACCCCGATGAGCATGCCGCCTTCCTGAGGCAATGCCATGAGGCCGGTCAGAGGCGCCCGACGCCGCTGCTGCTGCAATATGTGCCGGGAGACTTCAACTGTCTTCATCAGGACCTCTACGGCGAACTTGCCTTTCCGATCCAGGTCGCAATTCTGCTTTCCGAACCGGGCCGGGATTTCACCGGCGGCGAGTTTGTCCTGACCGAGCAGCGACCACGCATGCAAAGCCGCGTGGAAGTCGTGCCGCTTCGACAAGGCGACGCCGTCGCCTTTGCGGTCCACAATCGCCCCGTGCGGGGAACGAAAGGGAGCTACCGTGTCAATCTCAGGCACGGGGTAAGCCGGGTCCGCTCAGGCATGCGCCACACCGTCGGCATCATCTTTCACGACGCCCGCTAAGGGCGTCGCTACCCAACGAAGCCGGCGTAATTTTCTCCGGTAATTCTGTGCATGATGGCCGAGTACGCGTCGTAATTCTGATCGCCCGCCAAGACGCGCCCCAGCGACGGCTGCGCGAAAGCTGACATCGGCAAGAGGGCGAGCGGCGTCGAGACGGGTGTGAGATGCGAGCCCTGACCGGCGCGCAATGTCGTCAGCAAGCCGAACATTTCGCCGGTGATGCTGGGCCTCGACAATATCGCCATGCGATATTGCCCGGACGAATTCGTCACCAGGTAGATATGCCCCGACAGGTGCGGCACCGACACCGACCCCTGCTGCGAAAACGAGGCGTCGCTACGCTCGCGTTCCCGGAAGCTCAGACAGGTCCGTTCTCCATCCCAGGCGATCTCGGTGCAATAGGCGAAAATCGCCTTCGCATCGCCGAAGGACGGACGAAGCGTCAGGTAGGTGCCTTCCAGCCAGGAAACCGAGGCGCGGGAATAGGCACCAAGCTCTTCAGGCGCATGGCCGGGCCTGTCGTTAACGACAGGAGCTTGCGTTCCTGCCGGTTCCCGCAAGACGACGCCCATCGCCTGCTCCAGCCGAATGAGGGTCGCCAGCGTGAAGGGCCGGTGGCCCGAAAGAGCCTTCTCCAAGGTCGAAAGACTGATGCGCGCGTCATTGGCAAGACGCTGCCTGGAAATACGCCGTCGGGCGATCTCTTCCCGAACCCGCGCCGCCACGGCGCTGTTCTGGCTGTCGGACAAATACGGGTCGCCCTGGACCATTCACTCGTTTCCTGATTGCGTAATTTTCTTCACAATTCCACACATGGCCGTAACCGGCAAGACCGTTTGCGGCAAGATGCGGACGAAACAGGGCAAAGCTTACGCTGGCGAGAAAATAGCCTTTGTTCACAATGGCTTCAGTCATTCCACCAGCGAATAAGGAGCCTGTCATGTCAGCCTCGCCAAACATCTCGCGCTACCAAAAGCGGCAAAATTTCCTCATCAGGTTCGGCCTGTTACTCTGGTTCAGCAATGCCATCCTGCTGCCGGTGCTTGCCGTCATTTTCGCACTGCTGCATCCCCTGGAATCGCACGCGCAGCCGGCAGCCTTCGTCACGTCGAACGAAATGGGTACGGGCAGCCTTCTTCTTCAGACCAAGGAAGAGGGAAAGTATATCGAGGCACCCCGCCTCGCGACCGATGTCGATCTCGACGTCAACGGACCGACCGCACGCGCAGTCCTGACCCAAGCCTTCGAGAACACGACCGACAAATGGGTCGAAGCCCTCTACGTATTTCCTCTTCCGGAAGACAGCGCCGTCTATTCCCTGAAGATGATCGTCGGCAACCGGGTCGTCGTCGCCGATATCAAGGAAAAGCAGGCTGCGCGCGCCATTTACGAGCAGGCCCGCAAGCAGGGGAAGAAGGCCGCGCTCGTGGAGCAGCAGCGTCCGAACGTCTTTACCAATGCGGTCGCCAACATCGGTCCGCATGAAAAAATCGTCGTTCAGATCGAATATCAGCAGTCGGTCCGCCTGGCGGACGGCCGCTTCTCCCTGCGGGTTCCGCTCGTCGTCGCACCGCGCTACACCCCACAGGACACATCGCCCATCACACAGCAGGCCGATCTGAAGGCCGGCTGGGGACACACCAAGGAGAAATCGGCCCACGATGCCGGCAACAAGCCCGTCTCCGCGCCGCTTTTGGCGCCGGAGAGCAGCCGCACCAACCCTGTCACCCTCAAGGTCAATCTCAACGCCGGCTTTCCGCTCGACGATATCAAAAGCCTCTATCACACGGTCAAGATCGACAAAGTAAGCGATAGCGCGCGTCGGATCGTCCTGGATGGTGACGCGACTGCCGACCGCGACTTCGTGCTCGAATGGAGTGCCGTCGCAAGCAATATGCCGAGCGTCGGTCTCTTTCGCGAGCATGTCGGCAAGGATGATTACCTGCTTGCCTATGTGATGCCGCCCGCAGTGGCGACGCCGCAAAAGGCCGGCCGCGAAGTGGTCTTCGTCATCGACAATTCCGGCTCGATGGGCGGCACCTCGATCGAACAGGCAAGGGCGAGCCTCGATTATGCCCTGTCCCGGCTCGAGCCGAACGATCGCTTCAACGTCATTCGCTTCGACAACACGATGACCAAATTCTTCCCCGATTCGGTCATGGCGACGACTGAGAATATCGCCTCGGCCCGCGGCTTCGTCACCGGCCTGCAGGCTGCCGGCGGAACCGAAATGCTGCCACCGCTCCATGCCGCGCTCGACGACAGCCATCAGGCCGATGGGTTGCGCCAAGTCGTGTTTCTCACCGACGGCGAAGTCAGCAACGAGCAGCAGCTTCTCGATGCGATCGCAAAGTCGCGTGGACGCTCGCGCATCTTCATGGTCGGCATCGGCTCGGCGCCGAACACGTACCTGATGAGCCGCGCCGCCGAACTCGGCCGCGGCAGCTTTACCCACATCGGCTCGGTCGCCGAAGTGAACGAGCACATGCGCGCCCTCTTCGACAAGCTGGAGAACCCGGCTGTCACCGATGTCGCGGCTGCCTTTTCGGAAAAGAATGTCAACCTATCGCCCAATCTCCTGCCCGACATTTACCACGGCGAACCGCTCGTTCTGGCGGCCCGGATGGAAAAGGCTGCCGGAACCCTGACCGTCAGCGGCAAGATCGGTGACCGTCCGTGGACGATCTCCCTGCGGCTCGATCAGGCAAGCAATGCCAAGGGTATCTCGAAGATCTGGGCTCGCCACCAGATCGACGATGCCGAGGTCAATCTTACGCTCGGCAAGATCACGCAGGCCGATGCCGACAAGCGTATCCTGCAATTGGCGCTCGACCATCATCTGGTCACGCGTCTGACAAGTCTCGTCGCCGTCGATAGCAGGCGTCTGCGACCGACAAACGCGCCGCTGACACAGGCCGACATTCCATTGCAGCTTCCCGCGGGCTGGGATTACAACAAGCTCCTCGGCATCGGTACAACACGGGATGCGAAAGCCGACACCAGACATCAGCAGACAGCCGACAAGTCGCAGAGTGCCGATGCTGAGCTTGAGCCTATCTCCGCACCGGCTCCGGCCAGCGTTCCGCTACCGCAGACCGCAACGCCCGGAATGCTTCTCATTCTCCAGGGATTGCTTGCTCTTCTGTGTGGGGCTTCGCTGCTGGTCTTCGCATCGCGAAGGAGCCGGGCATGATCGCCGCCACTCGCCTCCAAACCATCGGGAGCGCGCCAGCGCGCTCCCTTCTGACTTTTGCGGCCGGCATTCTCATCGCCGCCGGTCTTTTCTTCGCCGCACAGGGAGGATGGATCTACGCCAAGGCGGCTTTGGCGCAAGTCCTGCTGGAACGTGCCTTTGCCGAGAGCGTGATATCAGGCGCACCGGTCAAGCCCTGGAGTTGGGCCGACACATGGCCGGTGGCGCGTATCGAGGTTCCGCGCCTTGGCATTTCCGCCATCGCGCTAAAGGGCGCAAGCGGCCAGGCTCTTGCCTTCGGTCCCGGCCACCTCGACAACACGCCGCAGGCGGGCGAAGAGGGTACGGCCGTCTATGCGGCACACCGCGATACCCACTTTACATTCCTGAGACATATCAGGGAGAACGACCGTATCCGCATCACACGCAGCGATGGCCGGACCTTCACTTTCCGCGTGACCCACATGGCCGTTGCCCGCTGGGATGAAGCAGAGATCGACCCCAACGCGCGCGGCGCCCATCTCGTCCTGGCAACATGCTTTCCCTTCGACGCCGTGACCTCGGGGCCGCTTCGCTATCTGGTCTATGGCGATCTCGAAGAAACGGCGGCGAAATAGACCGCCGCCAGAAAGCCGTATGGAATCTACCCTATCCGCTAGGTGCGGGTAGATGCTTCCGAGTAGCGTGCGTCCATGGGTGCGAGGCCGTTGGCATTGGCTTGTGTCAGGATATCATAGAGCTCCGGACGGCGGCCTCTTATCCAGCGCTGGCCCGTACACTTGTCGAGCAAGGCCAGATCGATTTCAGCGCTCACCCTCACATCGGCGGCCGCCCAGGTTTCGACCAGGATGCGCCCATAGGGATCGAGGATCATGGCATTGCCGGTGCGCACCTCGTCTTCATCCTGTCCGACACCGTTGCTGAAGACGAGGAACATTCCATTGTCGTGGGCGCGCGACGGCAGCCAGCGCATGAACCACTCCCGGCCATTCGGACCTCGAAATTCGGCCTCGATCGCCTCCGGATCTTCGTGGCGATTGATCCATTTTTCGATCGGTATCCGCTTCAGCCCATGCGGGCTTACCGAATGGCCGCCGCCCGCCTGATGCGGTGCGATCAGCAATTCGGCGCCAAACAGCGCCGTGGCGCGCGCGTTCTCGATCAGATTATTGTCCCAGCAGATCAGGATGCCGGCACGAATTCCCCAAGGTGTGTCGAAGACCGTGAAGGTATCGCCGCTGGAAATGAGGCGATGCTCCCAGGCATGCAGCTTGCGGTGGCAATGGATGTGGCCGTCCGGCATGCAGACCGCATAACTGTTATAGAGCTTTCCGTTTTCACCCAACTCGAGGAAGCCGGCGCCGATCGCGATGCCCTTCTCCCGCGCCAAGGCGGCTACTCGACTGATCGAGGGACCGGAGAGCGGCTCCGCCAGCGCCTGCAGCGCAGGACCATCGAGCTTGGGAACATGCCAATATCCGCAGATGCACATCTCGGGAAAGACGACGAGCTGGTTGCCTGCTTGAACGGCCTCTTCCGTGAAATGCTCTATGCGCGAGAGATTGTAGGCCTTGTCATTGGCCCGGTGCTGAAACTGCACGGATGAAATTTTGAGCGTCATGTCGATTGCTCCTTTCGTCATGAAGCAATTTGACCATGCGGCTTCTCTTTCGTAAAATGACTTTATCGATTGAAATTATTCCTAGATAGAATGGAAATAAAACTCCTCCGATCCTTCGTTCAATTGATCGACACCGGCCATTACGGCAAAGCCTCGGCCAAACTGTTCGTCACCCAGTCGACCTTGACCAAGCAAATTCAAGCTTTGGAAGCGGCAATGGGCGGAGCGTTGTTCGAACGTGGCCGCCATGGCGCCAAACTCACACCTCTCGGAGAACTTCTGCAGCGCGAAGCGCGCCGGCTTCTTCAATTGAACGACGATGTCGACCGGAAGATGCATCGCGCCATGGCCGGCCTTACCGGATACCTCGATATCGGATTTGGAATATCGACCCTCGTCGTCGCGCCGCAGCTGATCGCCGGTTTCCGTACGGCGACGCCGGATTGCAGCATCACGCTCAACGACCTGCCATCGCGGGAACAGCATCAGCGCCTGCTCGACGGCCGGCTTGATATCGGTTTCTGCCGGGCGCCAGAGGAAGATAGCGGCCTGGCTTTCATGCCTGTCATCGAAGAGCATCTGGCCCTGGTGCTGCCAAGTGGCGTGACCATGCCGGCTCAGGATCGGCTGGCGGAGCTGAACGAGCTTGGCTTCGTGGCACTTTCGCCCTCGCGCGGACCGGGGCTGGATGACCAGATCAGGCGCTGGTGTTCGCTTGCTGGTTTCGAGCCTCGCATCGCCCAATATGCAGACGACATACTGACCGTGCATGCCATCGTTTCCGCCGGCCTGGGCGCGGCATTCCTGCCCTGGCGTGGCGTGCAGGCATTGGCAGGGTCCAGCCACAAGCTGTCTCTCTCGGGACCGGAATCAAGATGGCCGATTGGGATCTGCTGGCATCGCAACCATACGAGCCCCCTGCTGGCGCACTTTATCGATCATGTATCGAAGAATCTGGAATTCGACCGCTCGCAGGCCGATCGACAATCGAGATAAAGTCTCGCGCATCGGCATTCTACGATGCAAGCGATCGTTCTCGTTGCCGGCAATGGGGTTATGCATTCCAACCCCATTGTCCGAAAGGCGCTAAACGTGAGCCCGCCCGACGTCGTCGGCGGACGGTTCAGGCACCTTGATGGTCAAAACGAACCATGCAGCCAAAGCATTGTCGGCGTGCCGAGAATTGCCACGGCAATCACCACGGAAACCGCCATCTTGATCGCTTTGATGCGCCGTGTCCTGACGCCGCTCCAATCATAACTCAAAATCACTAACCCTCACAAATCATTAATGATTCGCAAACTAGAGCTGACCCGCCTTTCGGCAAGGGACGGTAATGATTCGTCCACAACGGATATTTCCGCGACGCTTCGACAGCGCCGATGTCGAGATCATCTGATGGCCAAGGGAAACCGTTGGTACAGAAAGAGAGACTGCCGCGCCTAAGCTTCCCGGATGCCGAACCACGAGATTCTGCACCATCGTTTCATCTGCATCGACGGAGAAGGAAGGCTGAGATTTGGGGGAGATCATCCGTGAGGTTGCGACTCACCCGGACCGATATGGTGATTCTCATCACGATAATCGTCGCTAATCTTAGCCGGATAGGCGTCTGGCGATCGACGGCAGCCGCACGTTACTATCAAAAGGTGTGAGTCATCACCGCCGCCATCTTCGACGACTTACTGCAGAAAATATAGGAAAAGCAGTGTATTAAATGGCGAAGGACAGAGTCTTGGCTGTCACACGTTAACCGGTCATTAACCGTTAATCTCTGGACGGCCTGACAGAATCGTGTTCTATCTCCTGGCGGGCAAAGGTCGGCAAACCGGCGACAGGCCGCCAAGAGGGACAAATGGCGATAGCGAACCGCACGGAGACTGTAGCTCCTTCAAAGGAAAATGCAGCGAGCAAAATTGCGCGCCATGCAACGGTGTTGTCTGGTCAGCTCCAGCAGCTCAGAACGCGGATGTATCCGCCGAAATCCGAGAAGATGCTGCGCCAGTTCCTGACCAATGAAGTGTCCAAGCTGACCTCGATCCCGGATTCGACCCTGAAACTGATGTCGAGCGAAGGCCGAGGCCCTGCCCCGAGCCGGTTGGAGAACAATCATCGGGTCTACACGCTTGCCCAGATCAACGAATTGCGGGAGCTGTTTGCCAAGCAGAAGCCAACAGAAGCCCTTCGCTTCCTGCCTCGGCGCCGGCCGGGCGAGCATCTGCAGGTGATGGCGATAGCCAACTTCAAGGGTGGCAGTGCCAAGACGACCACTTGCGTCCACCTCGCACATTATCTTGCGCTGCATGGCTATCGCGTACTCGCCCTCGATCTCGATCCGCAGGCGTCGCTTTCGGCCATGTTCGGCGCCCAGCCGGAAATCGATGTCGGCGCCAACGAAACCATCTATGCGGCGCTCAGATACGATGCGGCCGAGAGGCGCTCGATCCGCGAAATCATCCGCAAAACCTATTTTGACGGCATTGATCTTATTCCGGGCAACCTGGAAGTCATGGAGTATGAGCACGAGACGCCGCGCGTTCTCGCCCAACGGTCCGGCTCCGGCGCCATCTTTTTCGAGCGCCTCAAGCTGGCGCTTGCCGAGGTCGAAAGCGACTACGATATCGTCATCCTCGACACGCCGCCGTCGCTCGGGTTTCTGACCCTGAGCGCCATCTACGCCGCCACAAGCATGATCATCACGGTGCATCCGGCCATGCTCGACGTGGCATCGATGAGCCAATTCCTGCTCATGATGGGCGATCTTATCAGCGTGCTCAACGAAAGCGGCGCGCAGCTCGATCAGGATTTCATCCGCTATCTGGTTACGCGCCACGATCCGAACGATGCGCCTCAATCGCAGGTCGTTGCGATGCTACGCCATCTCTTCGGCACCGATGTCCTCTTGCCAACGGCAATTGAGAGCACCGCGGTCGAGGCTGCCGGACTTGCCAAGCGCTCCCTCTACGAACTCGAAATGGGGCAGATCGGCCGAGACACGCACAAGCGCGCCCGCGAGGCCGTAGACGCCGTCAACGAAGCCATCGTTCATCTCATCAATACAAGTTGGGGGCGTGGATGACCAAAAGCCCGAGAAAATCCATCGTCGCCAGTTTCGGACTGCTTTCCGCCGAACTGGAAAGCAGCGAAAGCACGGCAGATCCGACGCCTCCTACCCCTGTCCCCGCACAGTCGGGGCGCGTCGGTGCTGGCGTGATCGGCGCCGCGCATCGCGCAATCGGCGATATACGTGCGGAGCGCGACCGGCTGCGTGCCATTGTCGAATCCGGCGAAGGCTGGATTCAGGATCTCGATCCGCATACGATCGATGCATCGCCCTATCCGGATCGCCTGCCCGACGACGATCCCCATGATTTCGAGAGATTCAAGCGCTCCCTCGAGGAGGAAGGTCAGAAGGTTCCGATCCAGGTACGACGACACCCCTCTTCCGGTGATCGGTATCAGGTCGTCTACGGCCATCGCAGATGGCGGGCCGCTCTCGAGCTCGGCCGTACCGTCCGTGCCATAGAGGTCGAGATCTCCGATCTCGATCTGGTTCTGGCCCAGGGTATTGAAAATGCCAGTCGGCAAGATCTGACATGGATCGAACGCGCCTTGTTTGCCTCGCGCATGGACGATGCAGGCATCAAGGCACGCCATATCTATGCGGCCCTTTCTATCGAAGATGCGGAGCTCGCACGAATGCGGAGCGTCTATCGTACGATTCCGGCGGATATCATCGAAGCGATCGGCAGGGCTCCGAAAGTCGGCCGGCCGCGTTGGCTAGACCTGGCGAAGACAATATCCGCCGCCCCCAATGCCCTTAAAGTGGTGCGCGCCGCCCTCTCCGACGCGAATGAGGCCAATGAAACTTCGGACCAGCGATTTCAGGTGGCGTTGAAGGCGATCAAGCCTCCGCCTGAGGCACGCAACACCCAGATCGCGATTTCCGATACGTCGGGAACCAGGCTGGGTGTGTTTATGACGTCGCCTCGGGAGGTTCGAATCGCTGCCGAAGGCAAGTTGGGTACGGAATTCGTAAGATTTGTCGAGGAAGCGCTGCCGGATCTTGTCGAGCGCTTCACTCGTTCGAGAAACAACCGCAACCCCTGACAGCTGTCAGGGTTTTCTGATTGGAAAGGAAACCTAGCAAAAGAAAAAAGGCCCCCAAACGTTGCCGTCGTGGAAGCCTTCTCTTCAATGTAGCAACTGAAGAATCGCATTTCCCCGAATCCCAGTCAAGAGTTTTTGGCACCGTTTTTGGTGATCGTATTTCTTTTGCCTCTTGAAGGTGAGGAAAATGCAGAATGGAAGTGTAACGACGCCTTTTGGGCGGCGGCCGATGACGCTTGCCTTGTTACGGCAACAGATTGCCGCGACCAGGATCGAGCCCAGTAAATCGGTCGACAAATGGAAGGTCTTTCGAGACGCATCCGAAGCACGACAAAAGCTCGGATTGCAGGATCGTAGCCTTGCCGTACTTGACGCTCTCTTGAGCTTCTATCCCGAAAATGAACTTCGCCAGGACGCCCAGCTCGTTGTCTTTCCGTCCAACGCGCAGCTGACCTTGCGCGCTCACGGCATTGCAGGAGCTACACTTCGCAGGCATCTCGCGCTTCTCGTCGAGGCCGGCCTGATCGTCAGAAGGGATAGCGCCAATGGCAAGCGCTATGCGAGAAAAGGCAGGACGGGCGAGATCGAAAATGCGTTCGGCTTCGATATCTCACCGCTGCTGCTGCGTGCCGAAGAGCTTGCGATCATGGCTCAGCAGGTCGCAGCAGACCGGATCGCATTCCGCCGCGCCAGGGAAAGCCTGACGATCTGCCGGCGCGACGTCCGCAAACTGATTGCAGCGGCGGTCACCGAAGGCGTCGGAGGCAACTGGGCACCGATCGAAGACAGCTATAACGCCCTCGTCGCCCGCATTCCTCGTTCGCCAACGATGTCCGACATCATCTCCATTCTCGACGATATGGAGCTTCTTCGCTGTGAAATCATCAACCTTCTGGAAACGCAGCAAAAAATTGAAAATTGTAGCACCAATGATGCCCATAATGAGCGGCACATACAGAGTTCGAATCCCGAATCCCTTAATGAACTTGAACCAAGCTTTCGAACAAAGCTAGAAGTGAGATCCATAGAGGGAAGCGGATCACAGAAAGAGCCAATGCGGATCTTCCCGTTAGCTCTTGTACTGAAGGCGTGCCCGGAAATAAGCTCGTATGGGCCGACAGGCATCATCAACAGCTGGCGGGACCTGATGTCTGCGGCTGTCGTCGTACGATCGATGCTGGGCGTCAGCCCCTCGGCCTATCAGCATGCTTGCGAGACAATGGGACCGGAAAATGCTGCCGCGACGATAGCTTGCATTCTCGAGCGATCAGGGCATATCAATTCGGCCGGCGCTTATCTTCGGGATCTTACGTCCAAGGCGAAACGCGGTGAATTTTCACTTGGCCCGGCGCTTATGGCATTGCTCCGAGCAAATAACGGAGATAGCGATATCGTATTGAGGGTTTCGTGATGGATTGCCTCGGTTTCCGGGATATTGACGACCTGATATGCGCCGTTGGGGTAAGCCCCTGGTACTGCAAAGCGAACGGGCAGCGAGACATGTCATTTCCATCAAATGATACGGCCACAGCCGATCCTTCTGCTATGGCCGTCCATTGACCGTCGAACATTGCCGACGGCATAGATCTGCGCGTTGGATTAACGGCAGACACGTTCCTTGCGAACGACCCAGTGGCCATGAACCTTATGCTTCACGGTCTTCACAACGCAATCGTGGTGATGACGATGGAACGGCGCTGCCTGGGAGGGGGCGCTGACGGCGACAACCGAAGCCAGGGCGATAACGGAAGAAAGAAGCAGGCTTTTCATGTTAAACCTCGTAAGCATTGGGGGTTGATGCTGCGTGTTTACGCATGACTTTGATGCCCGATTGCGACTTAACCGAAAATGAATAGCACCCTTACAATTTTGTAATGCATTTCGGAGACCGCCAGCTATTCGAACAGCCCATTCACGGGAAATTCGAGAGCAGCTAGACGGACCGAACTTGGCTTAGCCGGCTGCATCTGCTGTGCTATCTCTCACCGTTGTCCACCAGTCATGGGCTGCAACTGGGACCACAGCAGCGAGCGAGCGCAAACTCTCTGGAGATTTTATTGGTTCGGGATATCTCGTGATTGGCAGATCTGATCGGGAAATTCATCCAAAAAGCTGATCAGATCGCTCATTCAGACGCTGCTTTTTCCCCGATCCTGAAGGCGAGATCGCCGCTTGCGGGGCACTGCCTTTCCATGCTTCTGAAGCTTCGGCCGACACTGTATGGCTCATGGAAGCTAACATCAATATAGCTTCACAATTGAAAATTTTCCTTGGGAAATCCGATATTTAGACAGCGCCGAATTTGAGCATGAAAAGCGAAGCATTTCGTCTGTCTCAAGTAATATAGCACGCTAAGCAGACCGATTAGTCAAGAAAATTGTCGGTCAACAACATCGTTCAAATGGCCTGCAGACGGAACTGCATCGTCTTGCGCAGGAGCTCGATGGTCTCGGGAGCGCTCGGTCCTTCGATCGGAGGCGGCTGCAGACGTTCGCAGAATTCGCGCCACACGAACAGGGTCAGTTCCGCGCCGTCCGTCTCGGTCTCCCCCTCCCCTTCGGCAAAATGTTCGAGGATCCGATATCGGGCGTCCTGCCAGAACAGTTTCTCCACCCAATCGTAGATGGGGATGATGTGGAAGTGAAAGGCGAGTCCAGAAATATGGCCATAGCGACCGATATAGACGCGTGGAGCGCCCAGATCCTGTTTCAGGGCTGCTTGAGACGCTGCCAGCAGCGGACCGATCTCGCACAAGGCACTATCGGGTAAATCGAAGAGATCATTGGCGGATCTCTTGGACGCAATGATGAGATAGCCGGGGAGAGCCGAATTTGCGCGATGGCTTACGAGCCATCCGTCGGTCTCGGCGATGAGAAACTGTGACGCAGTCGTCATTACCTCTCCTTGATTTCAGCTATTATTCGTCGGCTACTTACGCTTCCGGCCAGGGCGGAAATAACAGCGCTCAGGACCAGCAAGTTGAAGTTCTCTTGGCTTTTCGATGGCCCAAGCTGAAGGGCAAGCGAATGCGTCTCTCATCATATCCATTCGAAGAACTCGTCTACGAAAGCAAGCACGCCGTTTATCCCAGGCACGGTTAACATAACTTACTGGATCGTTGCCGTGCCTGTTCCAGAGACTGTGATCTGAACCTGCGACCATAGGCAATAGAATTCGCGGTAATCGGCGCTGCGTTGGGACCCGGCGGCAGGACGAGCGCTACCGTTGCTGCGATGAAAGCTGCGTATAATTCGAGGGACATGTCGGGACTCCTTGAGGGTACAAGGCAGCCGTAATGGCGATATCAGCAAGGGACGATCATGGCGGATGGGCTAGGGCGACCTTCAGCACCCAATCGGAGAGGTCTTTCTCTCGTTGGGAGCCAGCCCGGTCTGCTTTCGGTCTTCGCCACGAAACCCTGACAGCTGTCAGGGTTTTCCGAGTAGCGGATGTTGGAGAGGCGGTCTCAGAAGATTTGCATCGTCCGACGACTGACAGAGTGGCAATATACGTTGTGCCACCCTCTCGCAAACGCAGGTCAAAAACCTGACAGTTGTCAGGGTTTTTAGCCTGTGGGGTTCCGTCGAAGCATCGCGATTGCCGGATGGATGGCCGTGGTTGATAATATGGGTGGCCACTTCTTTCTGGGTCGGAACTCCCAGGTATCGAAAGCTCCGACCGGGAATGTCTGCCCGTCAATGTCCCATGGATGCCTTCTTGCCGAGCGTTACGTTGCGCAGCGTCAGGGCGAGGGGGATGGCTGCGAGCGAGATTAGCGTCAGGACCCAGAAAGCGTCGATATAGGAGAGAAACGAAGCCTGGCTCTGTATTTGCTGATTGATCCAGGCAAGTGCTTGTTGGTGGGAGGTCAGAAGTGAGCTTCCTTGCGCCATGAAATAGTTGCTCAACTGACCAAAGGTATCTTGATAGGCTCCGTTCGACGGGACGATATGTTCGACCAGGCGGCTTTGATGGAACTGTTCGCGATGGGCGATGACGTTCGATATCAGCGACACACCAATCGATCCGCCGGTGTTGCGAGCGGCGTTCAGCAGGGCAGAGGCCTGGTCGGTCTTGCTGGCAGGAATCCCGTCATAGGAAGCCGAGGTGATCGGCAGGAAGATGAATGGCAGGCCAATCCCCTGCAGCATGCGGGCCTCGGCAAGATACCAGAAGCCTACGGCACTATAGACGCTGGTCACCTGGTACATCGACAGGGCAACGAAGCCGGCACCGATCGCGATCAGATACTTCGGCTGTACTTTCGACGACACGAAGCCGACCACGAACATCATGACCATGGTGACCACGCCGCCGGGGGACAGCATCAGCCCCGCCCATGTTGCGGTGTAGCCGAGATTCTGCTGAACCAGCTGCGGCAGATATTGCGTCGTGGCGAGCAGCAGGGCGCCCGTCGCCATCATCACCAGAAAGCAGGTGCCGAATTGGCGACTGACCAGCATCCTGATGTCGACGGCCGGATTCCTGTGCTTCAGTTCCCAGGGGATCATCAGCAGGAAGGCAAGCGCACAGATCACGGCTGCCGCAACGATGAAGCTGGAGCCGAACCAGTCGTCTTCCAGACCGCGGTCGAGCATCAGCTCCAGCATTCCAAGAAAGGTGGCGACGAGTCCGAAGCCGATCCAATCGAAGCCGGGCTCCCGCCTGTGCTTCTGAGCACGCTCCTGCGCGGCGCCTGCCGGTTCCTTGATCAGCATGGCAACGGCGGCAAGCGTCAGGATGCCGACGGGGCCGTTGATCAGGAAGCACCAGTGCCACGAGAAATTATCCGAAAGCCACCCGCCCAATGTCGGCCCGACCACCGGGGCAACGACGACGGCTACACCGAACAGAGCAAAGCCCTGCCCTCGCTTTTCAGGTGGAAAGCTGTCGGCCAGAATGGATTGCGCAACCGGCACCATGCCGCCACCGCCGATGCCCTGCAGGATCCGGGCAAGAAGCAGGAATTGCAGATTGGGCGCAAAGCCACACATGACGGAGCTGATGGTGAAAAGTGCGAGGCAGCCGAGAAAGAAAGTCCTGCGCCCGAAAATGCGCACGAGATAGCTGGTGGCCGTCACGATCACGGCGTTGGAAACGAGGTAGGTGGTGACGACCCAGGACGCTTCGTCCTGGCTGACACCGAGGCCGCCGGAAATATAGTTCAGGGCGACGTTGGCGATGGTTGTGTCGAGCACTTCCATGAAGCTGGCAAGTGCGACGACGATCGCGATGATCCAGGGGTTTGCCGCCGATCTGGCGGCAGCGTTCGTGCTCACAACACGGTCCTCAAGCTGTCCCATAAGGAGGGGCTGGCATCGGTGCGCACCGTGGGGACGACGGACATGCCCGGCCCCAGTGCGACATCGCTCGGCACGTCATCGAGCTCGATCTTCACCGGAACGCGCTGGACGATCTTCACATAGTTGCCGGTGGCGTTTTCCGCCGGAAGCAATGAAAATGCCGTTCCTGATCCCGGCTGTACGCTGGCGACATGGCCATAGATCGTGCGGCCGCTATACGCATCGATAGTCAGCGTTACCGGCTGGCCCGGGCGCATATGATCGAGCTGGGTTTCCTTGAAGTTGGCCGTAACCCAGAGCTTGTCCGGCACGAACATGGCCAGATTCGTGCCCGCCTGCACATATTCGCCGTCGCCGGCCGACAGTTGCACCACTCGACCCGGCTGCGCTGCCGTCATCGTCGTGTAGGAAAAATTGAGCTTGGCCTGGTCGAGCTGGGCTTGATCCTGCTTGAGAGTGGCCTGAACGTTGGCGATCTGGAAGTCATAAGCGTCGAGCTGACGCTGCGCAGCGGTCAATGAGGCTTGATCGGTGTTCAGGGCAGCCTGTTGCTGGTGCAATTGCGAGGTATATTGCTGCGCTTCCTGAAGAGTGCCGGAGCCGCTCTTCACCAGCCCCTGGTAGCGGTCGTTTTGCTGCTGGGCGAAGACGAGATTGGCTTGGGCCTGTGCGACCTGAGCCTTGGCCTCTTCCACATTCGCTCCCTGAACCCGCTTCTGTGCCTCAGTGTTCTGGATATTGGCGTTTGCGGCAGCGACCTGAGCCTGCGCCTGCTCCAGAGCTGTTTGATAGTCGCGATCGTCGATGCGGGCGATCACTTCACCGCTCATGACGTGCTGGTTGTCGGTGACGGGAACGGAAGAAATATAACCGGCTACCCGCGAGGTGATGGCATATTGCCGCGCAGCGATGAAGGCATCGTCGGTGCTCTCATAATGCGAGGCGTTGTCCCAATAGACAAAGGTCACCGCCGCCGCAACAGCGAGCGCGCTTCCGCCGATCAGGAGCATCCTCAGGCGTTGGGAGGGGCCGCTAGTCGGATCCTTCTGGCCGGTGTCATCCGGCGTTTCGGCATTTTCGTCGAGGATTCGGGTTTTATCGCCAGGTTGCGGCGCTTCTGCTCGTTCCTGCAGGGCCGGGAGGCCGCTTTGCTCATGATTTGCCTTGGCGCCGGTCGCCTTCGGCTCCAGCACGATCAATTTTCCGAGAGTCTCATCCTGAGGCGTGCTCATCTTCTACCTCTTCTGTCACCAGGGTTTAAATTGAAACGAAACGTTCAATTTAAATATTGACGTAGAGCTGATCGAGGTGTTAGTCAAGAGGTGCAGAGGGTGCTAAACCGCGTCCAAGCCAATCAAAAAGCAGTGAGGTCAGTCATGCCGCGAGAAATGGCAAAACCCCAAATTACACCGGCAAAGACAAATGCAACGCGACGTGGTCGCCCGCCGCGGGAGAGGGCAGGCGAAGTCGAGGACAGAATTTTGGAAGCGGCTCTCCAGGTCTTCATTGCCCGCGGCTATGAGGGTGCCAGCATTGATGAGATTGCCGAGGTGGCGAGAGCCGGCAAGCCGAGCATTTATGCGCGCTTCACGAACAAGGAGACCTTGTTCAGAGAGGTCGTCATCCGCTGGGCGCAAAAATCCGGCGAGATGGTGGGTTCCGCAACATCGGGCACCATTCTCGAGCGCTTTCAATCAGCGGGCGTCCTGATTGTCCAGCGCGCCATCCGGGCGGAAACCATAGGGCTTATACGCAGCGTGATCGGCGAGGCGACACGCCACCCGGATCTGGCGACCACGATCCACTACGCCATGCGGGCGCATGGGACGGCGACCGCGATGAAACTCCTAGCGGAATTGGCAGAGGCCAAAGAACTCAAGTCGCTCCCCGCCTTTGCACCGGCTAATATTGAAGCCACGACACGCTATTTCATCGATCTGGTGCTGCTGCCGATGATGATATCCTCGCTCTTCCATGCCGATCTGACGCCGGTGAAGTCGCAGATGGAGGATCATGCACGCGAGGCCGCCACTTTTTTCTTGCGCGGCTGTGGCTATAGCGGTGTTTGACTGTCGCGGCCTTCGCGAGACCGTCAGAACAGGGGAGAGCGGTTCAGCTTTTCTCGGAATCTCCGAACTGCCCTAGCTCTTTCTCTTCATACAATTCCAGGAAAACCGCTGCGCGCTCTTCCTGGAATTGCCCCAATCTTCAAAAGGCGGCGAGCAAGTTCGACCCGAAATCCGGCTCGACGCCGAGCAGCGGCGCGGCGTGGCTGATGATATCGTGGACCATGGGTGCTGCCGTTTCCGCAGCGAGGTTCAGGTTGTGAACGCCCGTCAGCGGCTGGTCGATGAAGGCCAGCACCACGTATTTCGGATTATCCATGGGGAATGCCGCCAGGAACGAATTGAAGCTGAGCTTGTGCGAGTAGACGCCGTGAATGACCTTGTTCGCGGTGCCCGTCTTCCCGCCGACATGATAGCCGGGGACGTCGGCGGCTCTGCCAGTGCCCTGTTCGCCGTTCAGACGGAAGAGGTAGCGGATCGTGTCGCTGGTGCTCTTCTTGACGATCATCGTCTCAGTCTTTTCCGCCTCTTCCTGTGTGCGCGGAAGGAAGGAAGGCTCGATCAGCTTGCCGCCGTCAATCAGGGCTGCACCGGCGACGGCAGTCTGCATCGGCGTGGTGGCGACGCCGTGGCCGAAGGCGATGGTGATAGAATTGAGCTTCTTCCAAACTTTTGGCTGGCTGGGCGCTTTCACCTCAGGCAGTTCGGTCTGCATCTTCGTCAACAGCCCGAAGCGGGTCAGATAGCTCTTCTGGATGGTCATGCCCACCTTGTCCATCATCTTGGCCGTGCCGATGTTGGACGAATAGCGGAAGATTTCCGGGATCGACAAGACACGCCGCGGCACGTCGCGGTCGTCATGGATGGTGAAGCCGCCGTAATGCAGAGGGGCGCTGGCGTCGAAGGTATCCGTCAGCTTGACCATGCCCGTGTCGATGGCCATCGCGATCGAGAAGGTCTTGAACACCGAGCCCATCTCGTCGGTGCCGTTCGACATGCGGTTCAGCCAGCCTTTGACGTCCGCCTGCGGATCGTTCGGATCGAAATCGGGGGCCGAGGCCATGGCCAGGACTTCGCCGGTGTGGATGTCGAGGATGACGGCGCCAGCCGCCTGACTCTGATAGCGGCCGATCGCATCAGACACCACGTCATGCACGACGTTCTGAACACGAAGATCGATCGAAAGTCGCACCGGCTCCAGTTGGTCCCGGCTCGTCAGGCCCGTGGAAGCGAGATCCGACAGGCCCTGCATGTCGAGATATTTCTCCATGCCGGCGACGCCGTGATTGTCGATATCGACATAGCCGAGAATATGTGCGGCTGTTCGCCCGCCCGGATAGAAACGCTTGACCTCAGGCCGAAACCCGATCGCCGGGATGCCGAGCGCTAGGATCTCGCTCTGTTCCTTCGGCGTCAGCTGCCGGCGCAGCCACGCAAAATGCGAGCGGCGGTCGGAAAGCTTTTTATAGAGTGATTTGCGGTCGATATCGGGAAAGATCGAAGCGATTTTTTCCACTGCCTCGTCCGGATCGATCACGCGATTGGGCTCGGCAAACATCGAAACGGTGCGGATGTCGGTTGCAAGCAATTCGCCGTTTCTGTCGACGATATCCGGACGCGCAGCGCTGACATGATCCGGCGGAATCGCCGACGTGTCGGTCCTCGGCTCCATATCGAAATAGGTAAGCCTGGCGAAGATCGCCACATAGCAGATGACCAGGCCGCCCGCGAGCATCATGATGCGGGCTTTGGCGAGTTTGGCCTTACCGGTGGCGCGCACTGGCGGTCGCTCGCGCCCCCCCGGACCGAAGGTGATTCTGATGAGGCGACCGCTATTTGCGCTGAGGGCGTGGATGATCGACATGAACGATTATTCGCAAAAACTGGGAAGGCGGATTTGCCTCTCGATTAACAATCTTTAAACGCAAGATGGTTAACAGGAGTCTAATTATAAGTTCTTCTTACTAACGTTGTGTTTGAAGAAGACCTCGCGCTTTGCGCGCAAACAGTTATGGGCAAGACGGCCTTGCCCGACTATGCTCGCATCAGAATTATTTGGATGTTATTCAGAGCGCGAGCTGCTCGGCGCCCTGAGCTCGAGCTAGAACCTCGAGTTCCTCATAAAGCGATTCCGCAAAACTGCGCAGAACAGTCAGCTCGAAATCGTTCATGCCGGTGCGCGTGAGCTGCACCGAGATATGACCGAAAAGCGTCGTGGCACTGCGTCCTTCCGGGAAGCTCGATGGATGCAGATCGACGGCCGTACCTTTGGTGAGTATGCGGGGGGCGTCCTGGCCCGAAACGAGGATGCGGATACGGCCGTGGCTTTGGTCGCAGATGAAGGCGCGGCCGGCCAGGGCATCGGCAAGAGCTTGCCTTTGGGATTTAACGAGCTGCTCATTGCCGGCGATGAACCATTGCCGGTATCCCGCCGGGCGTACGGAACTTTGCTTGACGCCGGCCGCAGCAAGATGGGCCGCAAGCTCTTCGCTCGTCGTCACGCCCATCACATGCAGGAGATGGCCTTCGGCCAAGGCTTCCAGCCGGATGGTCTCGCCTTGTAGAACGGCCCTCCCGGCAAGGACCGGCTTTGATATCGGCAAATCAGGCATGGAGTTTCTCATTCTGAGGGTCGATGAAGACCGGGCTGCAGATCACTGCATCCGTGTATTCGTTTCTAAGGCCGTTCCAGACGACGACCTTTTCGCCGATGCGCTCCGGCCCGTTCTTGATGAGAGCGAGCCCGATCGTATGGCCGAGGCTCGGCGAAAAGGCGCTTGACGTTACATAGCCCTGGTCATTTTCGAGCGTCGCCGCCGCACCTTCCGCGAGGATATGGGCGCCTGTCCGGAAGCTTGTTGCCGGGTCTATCGGTTTGACACCGACGAGGCGAGCCCGATCGGTTGCCTGCAGGCCCTCGCGCTGAAGCATCGCCTTGCCGATGAAATCGGGCTTTGTGGCCGAAACCATACGACCAAAGCCAAGATCCCCGGGCGTTACCGTGCCGTTGATCTCGGCATGGGTGACGTGGCCCTTTTCGATCCGCATGACGCCGAGTGCCTCGGCGCCATAGGCGCAGATCTCATGCTTCCGGCCCGCCTCCATGATGGTGTCGGCGACGAATTCGCCGTAAGCCGCAGGGACGCCGAGCTCGTAGGCGAGTTCGCCGGAAAAGGAGATGCGGAACAGTCGTCCCTCAAGCTTGCCGCCGAACAGGGAGACCGCGCGTGCGCTCATGAACGGGAAAGCCGCATCGGAAATGTCCTCGTCGACGATCTCAGAAAGGATGGCTCGAGATTTCGGGCCGGCGACTGCCATCTGCGCCCATTGGTCGGTCGACGAGGCAAAATAGACCTCTAGCTCGGGCCAGAGTGTCTGGGCGCAAAATTCCAGATGGGTGAGCACGCCAGCGGCAAGCGCGGTCGTCGTCGTCATGAAGAAATGGTCTTCGCTCAGGCGGCTGGTGGTGCCGTCATCATAGATCATGCCGTCTTCGCGCAGCATGATGCCGTAGCGCGCCTTGCCGACGGAAAGCTTGGCAAAGCCATTGCAATAGATGCGGTCGAGAAAGGTTGCCGCGTCCTTGCCGAAGATCTCGATCTTGCCGAGCGTCGAGACGTCGCAGATACCGGCATTCCTGCGGATGTTCAGCACTTCGCGATCCACGCTTTCGCGCCAGGTCTTCTCGCCCTCGCGCGGAAACCAGGAAGAGCGGTACCAGAGCCCGGTTTCGACGAAGACCGCGCCATTCTTTTTCGCCCATGCGTGCAGGGGGGATTTGCGCGCCGGTTGAAAATGCTTAGCCCGCGAAGTACCTGTTAACGCACCGAAGGAAACTGGCGTGTAGAAGGGCCTGAATGTCGTGGTGCCGACCTCGGCCGGCGAGACGCCGCGGGCTTCGGCCAGAATGCCGATGGCATTGATATTGGAAAGCTTGCCCTGGTCGGTAGCCATACCGTTTGTCGTATAGCGCTTGGCAAGCTCGACATCGCCGTAGCCTTCGCGCACGGCAAGGCCGAGATCTTTCAGGTTCACGTCGTTCTGATAGTCGACGAAGGCCTTGCCCTTGCCGCCCTTGACGAACCAGAGCGGAGACGCTGCCTGTCTCCTATCCTCGACCGGCGCGAAAGCCGGGTCGACCCTGGCAAAGCCGATTGCCGTCAGCGCCTCGACGGCCTTGCCGGCGCCATCGCCAAGACATGCCTCGGTGGAGGCAAGGCCGGCGGCGGCACCAGCCATCGTCACGCCTTCCTGTCTTTCCGGAGCCAGGAAGGCTGCATGCTTTTCCGACCAGATCGGCTTTGCGCCGCGATGGCAGGCAAGATGAATGATAGGGCTCCAGCCGCCGGACATGGCGAGCGCATCGGCTTCGATATCGCGGTTGCCGGAGGAGGTCGCGATCGTCACACGACGCAGTTGCCTGCCGCCATGCGCATCGATGACGCGAGCGCCGGTGAGCATCTGCGCCCTGCCTTTCCAGCCTTCGCCGCTATTGGCGCGGCTATCGACGATGGCGGCCACCTCGATGCCGGCAGCTTCAAGATCAGCCGCTGTCTGATAGCCGGACTGGTTTGTCGTAAAGACCACTGTGCGCTTACCGGGGGCAACCGCCTGCCGGTTCAGATAGCTGCGCATGGCGCCGGCCATCATGACGCCTGGAATGTCGTTGCCGCCGAAGACGAGCGGCCGCTCCTCCGCGCCGGTTGCAAGGATTGCCTGCCTGGCGATGATGCGCCAAAAGCGCTCGACCGGCCGCCGCGCATCAGGCGTCGCCACGTGTTTCTGAACGCGCTCGACTGCCCCGAAGACGTTGTCGTCGTACCAGCCGATGACAGTCGTTCGTGGCAGGCACTGCATGTTCGGCAGGTTTTCGAGCTCGTTCAGGATGGTGTCGAGTGCCGGGTTCTTCTCCGCGAGCAGATTGCCGCCGAGGGCGAAACCTTCATCTGCAAGAAGAACGCGCGCGCCGGCGCGTCCAGCCGTCAGTGCCGCGGCAAGGCCGGAAGGACCAGCGCCGATGACGAGCAGATCGCAATGCGCCCAGCATTTTTCGTAGGAATCCGGATCAGCCTCATAGGAGGCCTTGCCGAGACCGGCGGCCTTGCGGATCAGCGGCTCGTAGACCTTTTCCCAGAAGGCGGCCGGCCACATGAAGGTCTTGTAGTAGAAGCCGGCGCTAAGGAAGGGCGAGAGCAGGCCGTTCACCGCGCCGACATCGAAGGCGAGCGAGGGCCAGCGGTTCTGGCTGCGCGCCGTGAGCCCGTCATAAAGTTCGATCATCGTGGCGCGGCTGTTGGCCTCGGTGCGGCCGCCCATGCCGGTCGTGACAAGCGCATTGGGTTCGGCGGTTCCCGCCGTCAGGATGCCGCGCGGTCTATGATACTTGAAGCTGCGCCCGACGAGCTGGACGCCGTTGGCCAGCAGCGCCGAGGCGAGCGTGTCGCCGGGATGGCCCGTCAGATCCTGACCATCGAAACGGAAGGCGACGGTCTTCGAACGATCGATCCGGCCGCCGGAGGATAGGCGATGGCTGCTCATGCCTCACCCCCGAGCTTGGCAAGTGCCGCATCGCTGACGCGATAGACCTTGTGGGTGACGGTGTCGCGCTCGACGATCAGCCAGCGGCGGCAGCCGGAGGCGTGGTGCCAATATTCCTTGTGAAGCCCCTTCGGATTGTCGCGCAGATATACGTAGTCGTACCAGTCATCCGCGCTGGCATTGGCTTTCGGGCGCGCGAGGTTTGCATCCCCTTTGATGGTGAACTCTTCTTTGGGGCGGGCGCCGCAATGAGGGCAGGAAATCAGGCTTGCCATGTCGTCATGTCCTCAATGCAGGTTCGGCTGGGCGCCGACGCCCTTTTCATCGATCTGATAGCCGCGTTGGAATCGATCGAGGCGCAGCTGCGTCGCCGTTTCATGCGGCTCGTTGCGGGCGATCAGATGCGCGTAGCAATAGCCCGACGCCGGCGTCGCCTTGAAGCCGCCGTAACACCAGCCGGCGTTCAGATAGAGATTGTCGATATGGGTCCGGTCGATGATCGGCGAGCCGTCCATGCTCATATCCATCACGCCACCCCATGTGCGCAGATAGCGCACGCGGGTCAGAGACGGGATCATCGCAACGCCGGCTTCCGCGACATGTTCGACAGTCGCAAGGTTGCCGCGTTGGGCGTAGGAATTGTATCCGTCGATATCGCCGCCGAAGACGAGGCCGCCCTTGTCCGACTGCGAGACATAGAAATGTCCGGCGCCGAAGGTGACGACGCAGTCGATGAATGGTTTCAATCCCTCGGAGACGAAGGCCTGCAGCACATGGCTTTCGATCGGCAGGCGCAGACCCGCCATGTCGGCGACGACGGTGGAGTTGCCGGCCGCCGCCAGCGCCAGCTTACCGCAGCCGATGAAACCCTTCGTCGTCTCGACACCGGTGACGCGGCCCTCGTCGGTGCGGATGCCTGTGACTTCGCAGCCGGTGATGATGTCGACGCCGTGGCTGTCGGCGCCGCGGGCATAGCCCCAGGCGACCGCATCGTGGCGGACCGTGCCGCCGCGCTGTTGCAACAACCCGCCCATGATCGGGAAGCGGGCATTGTCGAAATCGAGGAAGGGCAGTTTCTGGCGGACGGCGTTACGGTCGAGCAATTCCGCATCGACGCCGTGCAGGCGCATGGCGTTGCCCCGACGGGTATAGGCGTCGCGTTGCGCATCGGAGTGAAAGAGATTGAGCACGCCGCGCTGCGAGACCATGGCGTTGAAGTTGAAGTCCTGCTCCAGCCCTTCCCAGAGCTTCATCGACAGCTCGTAGAAGGGATTGTTGCCGGGAAGCAGGTAGTTCGAGCGGATGATCGTAGTATTGCGGCCGATATTGCCCGAGCCGAGATAGCCCTTCTCCAGAACGGCGACATTGGTGATGCCGAAGGTCTTGGCGAGATAGTAGGCCGTTGCCAGACCATGACCGCCGCCACCGACGATGATGACGTCATAATGTTGCTTCGGTTGTGGCTGCCGCCAGGCAGGCGCCCAGCCGGTATTGCCGCGAAGACCGTTGAGGAAAACTGAAAAGGCCGAATAGCGCATGGTTCGATCCGCTTGGAATTGCGCTCATGATGCCAGAGTGAAAAATGCGGACTTGCCCAAATAGGACCAATTTCGATAGAAAAGGGACATGGCCGCGGTAGATAGCAAAAATAGCCAGAATATCGGTTTTATCCTGATCCCGGGATTTGCGCTGATGTCCTTTGCATCCGCAAGCGAGCCCTTGCGCGCCGCCAACCTCCTGGCCGGGCGCGAAATCTACAGGCAGACAAATTTTTCGCCGGATGGCGCGCCGTCGCTGTCATCGGGCGGCGTACCGGTGCCGGCCGCGCCGCTTCCAGGGCGAGGCTCGGATATTGGCACCGTCTTTGTCTGCGCCGGCGGATCGGCGCGAGACTGGCACTATCCCGCAGTTCTCGCCTGTCTTCGTCAGCTGGCACGCGAAGGCGTGCGCATAGGCGGGATTTCAGGCGGCTCCTATCTGCTTGCTGCCGCCGGCCTTTTGGCCGAGCGTGATTTTACCATTCACTGGGAATATGCGCCGGCATTGTTCGAAGCCTTCCCGACGCTTTCGCCTCGCCAAGCCCGCTTTGTCGTCGATGGCAATCGGATTACCTGCGGCGGCGGGATTGCGTCGCTCGACATGATGCATGTGTTGATATCAGAGCGCATGGGCGCCGATTTTGCCAGGCGCGTCAGCGATTGGTATCTGCATACGGAGGTCGGCGAACCGACGGCACCGCAACGGGGCTCGCTTGCCGAACGCTACGGTGTCCATCATCCAGGCCTGCTCAGCGTTCTGGAAAAGATGGAGGAGACCATCGAGATGCCGCTCGATCGTGCCGCGATGGCGCGCATCGCCGGTGTTACGCCGCGTCATCTGGACAGGCTCTTTGCCGCCCATCTCGGCTCGACCTTCCTGGAACAATATCGGCGTATCAGGCTGCAGCATGCCAGGCGTCTCCTCGAACAGAGCCCGCTGTCGATATCCGAGATTGCTCTTGCCACCGGTTTTTCCAGCGGCGCGCATTTCTCCAGAGCCTATCGCGATCTGTACGGCGCGGCGCCCAGCGAAGCTCGCCAGGGATGACTTTCGCCGCAGTTGAGAAAATTTCACTGGGAGGATAGAGTTCTTCCCAACAAGCCCTGCCGGCAAAAAAGGATACAGAATGAAAACCAAGGCAGACAAGATAGCGGCTGATGACCAATCCCACGGCGGACGGTCGGCCTTCTCGCAGAACCCGCATGCGGTGCGCGAGCCCAAGGAAAACAATCTCGAAATGGCGATCGGCCACGAGGTCCGCGCCTACCGCAAGAAGCTCGGCATCACCGTCACCGACCTAGCCGCCGCAACGGGTATCTCGCTCGGCATGCTGTCGAAGATCGAAAACGGCAATATCTCACCGTCGCTGACAACGCTGCAATCGCTGTCGCGCGCGCTCGGCGTGCCGCTGACGGCCTTCTTCCGCCGCTATGAAGAGCCGCGCAACGCCGTCTTCGTCAAGGCTGGCCAGGGCGTCGAACTCGAACGTCGCGGCACGCGCGCCGGCCATCAGTATAACGTGCTCGGCCATATCGACAACAATTCGAGCGGTGTCATCGTCGAGCCCTATCTCATCACGCTGACGGCGGATTCCGATGTGTTTCCCACTTTCCAGCATGAGGGCATGGAGTTCCTCTATATGCTCGAGGGCGAGGTGATGTATCGCCATGGCGATCAGCTTTATCCCATGCAGCCGGGCGACAGCCTCTTCTTCGATGCCGATGCGCCGCATGGCCCGGAGGTCCTGGTAAAACTGCCAGCCAAGTACCTTTCGATCATCAGCTATCCACAGCGGGGCAAGACCGATTAACTTGCCTTAAAAGAAAAATTTATTCTTTTGAGTTGAAAAGACGCTGTGGACCTGATAGCCATTTTGCAGATGCGAAATTGGAGGCTTTGGGCATGTGCGGAATTGTCGGTCTTTTCTTGAAGGATAAGGCGCTGGAGCCGAAACTCGGTGCGCTTCTGTCCTCCATGCTGGTGACGATGACCGATCGCGGACCTGATAGCGCAGGCATCGCGATCTACGGCAGCGATAACGGTACGACAGCGAAGATAACCGTTCAGTCGGCTGATCCGACGAAGGATTTCGACGGGCTGGAATACGAACTGAGACGCGCGCTCGACGTGCCGGTCTCCGTCGTCGTCAAGAGCACGCACGCGGTTATCACTCTTGCCAAGGAGAAGCTCGACGAGGGCAGGGTGGCGCTGACGCAACTGCGCCCGAATATCCGCGTCATGAGCAGCGGCGATACCGTCGAGATCTACAAGGAAGTCGGCCTGCCGAAGGATGTGGTCTCGCGCTTCGGCGTGATGGCCATGTCGGGTACGCACGGGATCGGCCATACCCGTATGGCGACCGAGTCGGCCGTCACGACCCTTGGCGCTCATCCCTTCTCCACCGGTTCGGACCAGTGCCTGGTTCACAATGGTTCGCTGTCGAACCACAACAACCTGCGCCGGGAGTTGAAGCGCGTGGGCATGACCTTCGAGACGGAAAATGACACCGAAGTCGCTGCTGCCTATCTGACGGCCGAGATGGCCAAGGGCAAGGATCTCGGCGCGGCGTTGGAAGGCGCGGTCGATGATCTCGACGGCTTCTTCACTTTCGTCGTCGGCACCAAGTCCGGTTTCGGCGTCGTTCGCGATCCCATCGCCTGCAAGCCGGCCGTCATGGCTGAAACCGATCAATATGTCGCTTTCGGCTCGGAATATCGTGCGCTGGTCAATCTCCCTGGCATCGAAAATGCCCGCGTCTGGGAACCGGAGCCGGCGACCGTCTATTTCTGGGATCACGAAAAGGCTGCCTGATCAGAAGTGCCGCAATCGAGAGAGTTTTTCATGCCAGTTTTCGACCTTTCCCTCACACCGCTCCGTGAACTCAACAGCGCCCTTCATGGCCTTCCTCCGGGTGCCAACGATCTGGCCTTCGAAGTCGTCAACCCACGCGGCCATCATGCCGTGGCTGCCGGTATCGACGCGCCCGTTACTGTCGATATCAAGGGTTCCGTCGGCTACTACTGCGCTGGCATGAATGATGGCGGCAATGTCACGGTGCATGGCTCCGCCGGTCCCGGCGTTGCCGAAAACATGATGTCCGGCAGCGTCGTCATCGAAGGCGATGCCAGCCAATATGCCGGAGCAACCGGCCGCGGCGGCCTGCTTGTCATCAAGGGCAATGCGGCCTCGCGCTGCGGCATCTCGATGAAGGGTATCGATATCGTCGTCTATGGCAATATCGGCCATATGTCCGCCTTCATGGGACAGTCGGGCCATCTGGTCGTCTTGGGCGACGCCGGCGATGCGCTGGGCGACAGCCTCTATGAGGCCAAGCTTTTTGTTCGCGGTTCGGTGCAAAGCCTCGGTTCCGATTGCATCGAAAAGGAGATGCGCCCGGAGCATCTGGAAAAGCTTGCCGAGCTGCTCGAGAAGGCTGGCGTGCGCGGCGTCAAGCCTGAGGAATTCAAGCGCTACGGATCGGCTCGCAAGCTCTACAATTTCAACATCGACAATGCCGACGCCTATTGAGACGAAGGGGACCTCATGAGCTATCACAACCCACCTACGCCACCCCGCAAGTCGGCGACCTTCGACGATCATACGCTGGCGGAAATCCGCCGCGCTGCGGCGACCGGCATCTACGATATCCGTGGCGCCGGCACGAAGCGCAAGGTGCCGCATTTCGACGATCTGCTGTTCCTCGGCGCCTCGATCTCGCGCTATCCGCTCGAAGGTTATCGCGAGAAATGCGATACGACCGTCGTTCTCGGCAGTCGCTTTGCCAAGAAGCCGATCACGCTGAAGACCCCGATCACCATTGCTGGCATGAGCTTCGGGGCGCTTTCGGGCAATGCCAAGGAAGCACTTGGCCGCGGCGCGACGATTGCCGGCACGTCGACGACGACGGGCGACGGCGGCATGACGGACGAAGAGCGCGGCCATTCGCAGACGCTGGTCTATCAATATCTTCCCTCGCGCTACGGCATGAACCCGAAAGATTTGCGCCGCGCTGACGCCATCGAAGTTGTGGTCGGCCAAGGGGCCAAACCCGGCGGCGGCGGCATGCTGCTCGGCCAGAAGATCTCCGATCGCGTCGCCAACATGCGCAATCTGCCGAAGGGTATCGACCAGCGCTCTGCCTGCCGTCACCCGGACTGGACCGGCCCCGATGATCTCGAAATCAAGATCATGGAGCTGCGTGAGATCACCGACTGGGAAAAGCCGATCTATGTGAAGGTCGGCGGCGCGCGCCCCTATTACGACACGGCTCTTGCGGTCAAGGCCGGTGCCGACGTCGTCGTGCTTGACGGCATGCAGGGCGGCACGGCCGCGACCCAGGACGTCTTCATCGAGAATGTCGGCATGCCGACGCTTGCCTGCATTCGTCCAGCCGTTCAGGCGCTGCAGGATCTCGGCATGCACCGCAAGGTGCAGCTGATCATCTCCGGCGGCATCCGGTCGGGTGCTGATGTGGCGAAAGCCCTAGCGCTCGGCGCCGACGCGGTTGCCATCGGCACGGCGGCACTGGTCGCGCTCGGCGACAACGATCCGAAATGGGAAGAGGAATACCAGAAGCTCGGCACGACGGCCGGCGCCTATGACGACTGGCACGAGGGCAAGGACCCGGCCGGCATCACGACGCAGGACCCGGAGCTCGCAAGCCGGCTCGACCCTATTGCGGCGGGCCGACGCCTTGCCAATTATCTGAAAGTGATGACGCTGGAAGCGCAGACGATCGCGCGTGCTTGCGGCAAGAATCACCTGCACAACCTGGAGCCGGAGGACCTGTGTGCGCTGACGATGGAGGCGGCCGCCATGGCACAAATCCCGCTCGCCGGCACCAACTGGTATCCGGGCAAGGGAGGCTTCTGACATTCCGGCCGGGCCGAAAGGCCCGGTCGTATCACGCATCATCGAAGTGTCTCTAAGAAATCCAAAGGGGAACGAGAATGACACTGGATCTTGCTGCCTTTGCCAAAGACAAGGGCATCAAATATTTCATGATCAGCTACACGGATCTTTTTTCCGGCCAGCGTGCCAAGCTGGTGCCAGCCCAGGCGATTGCGGGCATGCAGGAAGACGGTGCCGGTTTTGCCGGTTTTGCCACCTGGCTCGATATGACGCCTGCCCATCCCGACCTTTTTGCAGTGCCCGACGCATCTTCCGTCATCCAGCTCCCATGGAAGAAGGATGTTGCCTGGGTCGCGGCCGATTGCGTGATGGAGGGCGAACTGGTCGCCCAGGCGCCGCGCAACGTCTTAAAGAAGCTCGTGAAAGAGGCAGAAGCAGCGGGCAAGCGCGTCAAGACCGGCGTCGAGGCCGAATTCTTCCTGATTACGGCCGACGGATCCAAAATATCCGACGAATACGACACGGCGGAAAAGCCCTGCTATGATCAGCAGGCGGTCATGCGGCGGTATGACGTCATTTCCGAGATCTGCGATTATATGCTGGAGCTCGGCTGGGGGGCCTATCAGAACGACCACGAGGACGCCAACGGTCAGTTCGAAATGAACTGGGAATTCGACGATGCCTTGAAGACGGCGGACAAGCACTCCTTCTTCAAGTTCATGGTCAAGTCGATTGCTGAAAAGCACGGTCTTAGAGCAACCTTCATGCCGAAGCCCTTCAAGGGCCTGACGGGCAACGGCTGCCATTGCCATATCTCCGTGTGGAGCAATGATGGCAGGACCAACGTCTTTGCCGACAGGGAGGCCGAATTCGGCCTGTCGTCCGAGGGCAAGCATTTCCTCGGCGGCATCATGAAGCATGCCTCATCGCTGGCAGCCATCACCAACCCCACGGTCAATTCCTACAAGCGCATCAATGCGCCGCGCACGACGTCGGGTGCCACCTGGTCCCCCAATACTGTGACATGGACCGGCAACAACCGGACCCACATGGTGCGTGTGCCGGGTCCCGGTCGCTTCGAGCTGCGCCTGCCCGATGGTGCCGTCAATCCGTACCTGCTGCAGGCCGTCATCATCGCTGCCGGCCTCGATGGCCTGCGCAGCAAGGCCGATCCCGGACCGCATCACGATATCGACATGTATGCGCAGGGTCATCTCGTGAAGAATGCACCGCGCCTGCCGCTCAACCTGCTCGATGCGCTGCGTGCCTATGACGAGGACGAGGGGCTGAAGCAGGCGATCGGTTCGGAATTCTCCGAAGCCTATCTGAAGCTCAAGCATCAGGAATGGAACGCTTATTGCTCGCATTTCACGCAGTGGGAGCGCGACAGCACGCTCGATATCTGAGTGCGTAGCGATAAGATGCCCTCAAGGGCTCAGGTGCCGGGGCGCGATCCCCCGGCACGGCAGCGGAATTTTGGCCGCAGACGGCGGAGGAAGATCAGCATGACGAGCTATGTATTGACAGTTGCGTGCCAGTCGACGCGGGGGATCGTTGCGGCGATCTCGAACTATCTGGCCGAGCAAGGCTGCAACGTCGTCGATTCCAGCCAGTTCGACGATCTGGATACCGGCATGTTCTTCATGCGCGTCTCCTTCATCTCAGAAGAAGGTGTGAGCCAAGCGGCGCTTGCCGAAGGCTTCAAGCCGATCGCCGAGAAGTTCGCCATGGTGTCGGAGATCCATGACGAGAAAAAGCGCATGAAGGTGTTGCTGATGGTGTCGCGCTTCGGCCATTGCCTCAACGACCTGCTCTATCGCTGGAAGATCGGCGCCTTGCCGATCGACATCGTCGGCGTCGTCTCCAACCATTTCGACTATCAGAAGGTGGTGGTCAATCACGATATCCCCTTCCACCACATCAAGGTGACGAAGGAGAACAAGCCGCAGGCCGAAGCCCAGCTCCTGGATCTGGTCGAGCAGACCGGCACCGAGCTTGTCGTGCTTGCCCGCTACATGCAGGTTCTGTCGGATGCGCTGTGCCGGAAGATGTCGGGCCGGATCATCAACATCCACCATTCCTTCCTGCCATCCTTCAAGGGGGCGAACCCTTACAAGCAGGCCTATGAGCGTGGGGTGAAGCTGATCGGGGCGACGGCGCATTATGTGACGGCCGATCTCGACGAAGGTCCGATCATCGAGCAGGACACGGCGCGCATCACGCATGCGCAGTCGGCCGAGGACTATGTGTCGATCGGCCGCGATGTCGAGAGCCAGGTTCTCGCCCGCGCCATCCATGCCCATATCCATCACCGCACCTTCATCAACGGCAACCGCACCGTCGTCTTCCCGGCAAGCCCGGGATCCTATGCCTCCGAGCGAATGGGGTGAGGCATGGCGCTGGCAAGGGTAATCGACGGCAAGGTTGCAGCGGCTTCGGTGATCGAGGCAGTGAAGATGGCGGCGGCAGGGCTTGAGACGGAGACCGGCGTTAAGACCGGGCTTGCGGTCGTCATCGTCGGCGACGATCCGGCCAGCCACGCCTATGTGAACTCCAAGAGCAAGATGGCCAAGGAATGCGGCTTCAAGTCGGTGCAGCACACGTTGCCGGCCGAAACGACGCAAGGTGAGCTGGCGCAGCTCGTGGCTTCGCTGAACGACGATCCCTCCATCCACGGCATTCTGGTACAGCTGCCGTTGCCAAAGCATCTGGATTCCGATCCGATCATCCAGTCGATCCGGCCGGAGAAGGATGTCGACGGGCTGCATGTGGTCAATGCCGGCAAGCTTGCGACCGGCGATCTCGAAACCGGGCTGATCTCCTGCACGCCGGCCGGCGCCATGCTTCTGGTACGGCGCATCCATGGCGAGGACCTGTCGGGTCTGAATGCCGTCGTCATCGGTCGCTCCAACCTGTTCGGCAAGCCGATGGCGCAGCTGCTGCTCAATGCCAATGCGACGGTGACGACGGCGCATTCGCGCACGAAGGATCTGGCCGCGGTCGCCAGAGGCGCCGATATTCTGGTAGCGGCCGTCGGCCGGCCTGAGATGGTGAAGGCGGACTGGATCAAGCCGGGCGCCACGGTCATCGATGTCGGCATCAACCGGATTGCGGCACCGGAGCGGGGCGAGGGCAAGAGCCGTCTTGTGGGCGATGTCGCCTATGCTGAGGTCTCCGATGTCGCCGGTGCGATCACGCCGGTTCCGGGCGGCGTCGGACCGATGACGATTGCCATGCTGATGACCAATACCGTCATCGCAGCTCATCGCACTGCCGGTCGGAAGCCGCCGAAGTTTTGAACAAAATGCCGTCCGGGCGATAACAAAAAACCACTCGGATCGGCTTGCCAAGGCATGAAAGACGACTATAGTCAGGAAATAAATATTCCATAGAAGAAAATGAGGGAACGAAATGGCATTATCATGGCGTTTCTCCGCCTTGGCGGACCGGCACCGTGCTCTCGGATCGAAACTCGAAGACTGGAGCGGCATGGGAACCGCCTGGACCTACGAGAAGGACATGTCGGACGAGCATGTCGCGATCCGCACCAAGGCCGGGCTGATGGACGTTTCCGGCCTCAAGAAGGTGCATCTGGTCGGCCCGCACGCCATTGCCGTGCTTGACTATATCACCACCCGCGATATGTCGAAGATCTATCCCGGCCGTTCGGTCTATGCCGCGATGCTGAATGATCGCGGCTATTTCACCGACGACTGCATCGTCTACCGCACCGGCCCGAACTCCTGGATGCTGGTGCATGGCTCGGGCTCCGGCCATGAGGAGCTCGTCAAGCAGGCAGCGGGGCGCAACTGCGCCGTCCTCTTCGACGACGATCTGCACGACCTCTCGCTACAAGGTCCGGTCGCCGTCGATTATCTCGCCAAATATGTACCCGGCATCCGCGACCTCAAATATTTCCATCACATGCAGACGACCCTGTTCGGCGCACCCGTGATGATCTCGCGCACCGGCTACACCGGCGAACGCGGCTATGAAATCTTCGTGCGCGGTCAGGATGCCGCGATGGTCTGGGATCGCATCGTCGCTGAGGGCAAAGAGATGGGGATCATTCCCTGCTGCTTCAGTGTCCTCGACATGCTGCGCGTCGAAAGCTATCTGCTCTTTTATCCCTATGATAACTCGCAGATGTATCCTTTCGCCGATCAGCCTCCCGGCGACAGCCTCTGGGAACTCGGCCTCGACTTTACAGTCAGCCCCGGCAAGACCGGTTTCCGCGGTGCCGAGGAACATGCCCGCCTCAAAGGCAAGGAACGCTTCAAGATTTTCGGCATGCTGATCGATGCCGATGGCCCGGCCGATCTCGGCGACGAAGTCTTTGCCGATGGCAAAAAGGTCGGCGTCATTACCTGCCCTTGCTATTCTGCGCTGACGAAGAAATCGATGGCGATCGCCCGCCTCGACGTCGACAAGGCCGTGCAGGGCACCAAGCTTGAGGTGCGTGGCAAGAGCCTGAAGGCAAGCGCGATCGCCCATACGCTGCCCTTCGACGATCCGGAAAAGAAGAAGAGGACGGCCATCGGCTAAGGAGGCGCTCATGCTTGTCGAAGGCATTAAGAGCCGACCGGTTTACCGTGGTCTCGCAATCCAGCCGCATGCTCGTCGGCATCTCTTCGTTCTCGAAGGGGAGGGCGCCAACGCCCTTCTCGATCACAGGCCCGCGCTTGACGACACGATCCTGTCGCGCAGCGAGATCCTCTATGTCGCGCGCGGCTCACAGGGCAAGGGTCATGACGAGACCCTGCGCAGCCTTGGCGCCGACATGTTCTTTACGGCACCGACCATTGCGACGCTGCTCTTCCGCCTGAAGGGCTCGCTTACGACGGCGCATATGGGCACGCGGCTTTATATCGCCGGCACCGAGGGCTTTATCGGCCAGGCGATGATGGTAGCGCTCGACTACGGCATGGATCATGCCTCGCTCATCACCGAACATCGCGGTTCCCTGGCGCGTCGGGTGCAATGCGTCCATTGCAAGGGCATTACCGAGGATGTCACGCATAGTCCCTTTGCCTGCAGCCATTGCGGGCTGCCGTTGCTGGTGCGCGACCACTATTCGCGCCGTCTCGGCGCCTTTCAGGGCGTCAACATCGATGCCGAAGAGCCGGGTACGGCGCCTGATCCCGAGGAGTTGTTCCTGTGAGCGGTGGTACGGAAATTCCGGTTCGTGTCGCGAAGGTGACGCCGGTCGCCGATCGCATCAAGCGCTTCCGCTTCGAGCGTCTCGACGGCGCGCCCATGCCTTATTTTTCGGGCGGTGCCCATGTCATCGTCTCGATGAACGACGAGGGCCATGTACGCCGCAACGCCTATTCGCTGATGTCGCCGCCGCATGATTGCTCGGCCTATGAGATCAGCGTGCTGCGCGTCGAGGAATCGCGCGGCGGCTCCGCCTTCATGCATGAGAAGGTGAGAGAGGGTGATGAGCTCAAGGTCAGCTATCCCGTCAATCTCTTCCAGCCGGACTGGCGCGGCCGCAAGCATCTGCTGATCGCCGGCGGCATCGGCATCACGCCGTTCATCGCGATGATGCAGCAGTTCTCCCGCGAGGGCGTCAATTTCGAGTTGCATTATGCCGTTCGTTCGCTCGATCGCGGCGCCTATTGCCGGGAACTTGTCGAGCAATATGGATCGCAGCGGGTGAAGATCTACTGCGATGCCGATCGCCATTTCATTCCCGTCGCCCGTCTGCTCGAAAGCCAGCCGCTCGGCACGCATCTCTATGTGTGCGGCCCGGCCGGCATGATCGACGGCGTGTTGAAAACCGGCATCGAGGCCGGCTGGCCGGAACAGAACCTGCATTCCGAGCGCTTCCTGTCCTCGCAGCCCGGCAAGCCGTTCTCGATCGAGCTGACGCGGTCCGGCAAGACCGTTCACGTCGGCCATCATGAGAGCATGCTGGAGGCAATCGAGGCCGCCGGTATCGATGCCCCCTTCCTCTGTCGCGGCGGTGCTTGCGGGCAGTGCGAGACGGGTGTCGCCGCCTGCGACGGCAAGCTTCTGCACAATGACGTCTATCTGACCGACGAAGAAAAGGCTTCCGGCCGAAAGGTGATGATCTGCGTTTCGCGTTTCGAAGGAAGCGCACTGCATCTCGATCTTTAGGCATCCCGCCGATACCCAGGAGAACGGACATGGCAATCGCTTTCAAGCACGAAACGTTCCGGGACGATTTCAGTTATCGCAACAGTCCGGAGAACATCCGCCGCTTTCCGTTTCCCTTCGATCGCGACGAATACATGTATTCCGTCAACATGGAACCGCATGTGAAGGGGCAGAAGAATACGATCTACGAAAGCCTGATCGACGTCGACGAGCACTACGTCGCCGAGATGCACGACCGGGCGCTGGTGCTGAAGGAAGATCCTTTGCGCTACCAGGCGCTGCCGCACATGATGTCGGCGCAATGGGATACGCTGGAACTCTTGATGGAAGAGCAGGCTGCCGGCTATCCCGAGCACTTCACGCTCACCAAGAACGGCGATCAATGGCGCTGGATCAACCGTCCCCTTGGCATCGACGACACCTTCACCTTCGGCGATGCGTCGACTTTGCCTTACGAACCCTTCGAATACATCACCCGCCAGGCGCAGGGCGATTTCTGCATCGTCGACCAGCGCGACAGCAATCTCTGGATGGATGCTGGCATGGTGACGACCCAGGCCGACTGGTCGCTTGATTTCGACATCGGCATGAACTTCATGGAATGGCACGGGCCGGTGCCGCTTGCCCATCAGATCGGCGTTTTCGACCGGGCGCTGAAATTCCTGTTGAACCTGCAGCTGGGTAAGCCGACGCGTCGGTTCAACTGGACGATGACGATCAATCCTCGTCTTGACACCAGCCCGGAGAACTATCCGAAATGGGGTCCGGACCGGACCACGGTGACGCCTGAGAATGTTGGCGAGAAGGTGCATCTGCGCGTCGAATTGCAGAGCCTCTGGCGTCTGCCGCGCTCGAACGCCATTCTTTTCGTCATCCGTTGCTACCTGATGAACATGGACGAGCTCGTCACCGTGCCGAAATGGGGGCGGCGCTTCCCGCGCGTGCTGAAAACGCTGCCGCCCGAGCTCATCGACTACAAGGGGCTGACACGGTTCCGCCAGACCACCATCGACTGGCTTTCGCAATATGACGACGGAGCGCCGACCAGCCCGGGCATCTTCCCGGATTGATGCCGGGCATCGCGCCAGGAACTGCATGCAATAAGAACTTCGATAGAATCGGGAAGGGGAATGCCACATGACACGAGTTGCCGTTATCGGTGCCGGCCCTTCGGGCCTTGCCCAGCTGAGGGCCTTTCAATCGGCAGCGAAGAAGGGAGCTGATATCCCTGAAGTCGTCTGCTTTGAAAAGCAGGCGGATTGGGGCGGTCTTTGGAACTATACCTGGCGCACGGGCCTTGATGAGTATGGCGAGCCGGTCCATGGCAGCATGTATCGCTATCTCTGGTCGAACGGCCCGAAGGAATGCCTGGAGTTCGCCGACTATTCCTTCGAAGAGCATTTCGGCAAGCCGATCGCCTCCTACCCGCCGCGCGCCGTGCTCTGGGACTATATCAAGGGCCGCGTCGAGAAGGCTGACGTGCGCAAATGGGTGCGCTTCAGCACGCCGGTGCGGATGGTCAATTTCGACAATGCCACGAAGAAGTTTACGGTCACCGCCCACGACCGTACCCACGACCGGATGTATGACGAGGAATTCGACTATGTCGTCGTTGCCTCGGGTCATTTCTCGACGCCGAATGTGCCCTATTTCGAGGGGGTAAAGACCTTCAACGGTCGAGTGATGCACGCCCACGACTTCCGCGATGCGCTGGAGTTCAAGGGCAAGGACGTGCTGCTGGTCGGTCGCAGCTATTCGGCCGAGGATATCGGCTCGCAATGCTGGAAATACGGAGCGAGGTCGGTAACGACAAGCTATCGCTCCAAGCCGATGGGCTTCAAATGGCCCGAGAATTTCGAGGAACGGCCGCTTCTGACACGCCTTGAAAACAAGACCGCCCATTTCCTCGACGGCTCTTCCAAGGAAGTCGATGCACTGATCCTGTGCACCGGCTACCAGCATCACTTCCCATTCCTGCCGGACGATCTCCGCCTGAAGACGGCCAATCGCCTCTGGGCAGACCACCTCTACAAGGGCGTGGTCTTCGACAAGAATCCGCAGCTTTTCTACATCGGCATGCAGGATCAGTTCTACACCTTCAACATGTTCGACGTGCAGGCCTGGTGGGCGCGCGACGTCATCATGGGCCGTATCAAACTGCCGCCGGAAGCGGAACTGCAGGCAAACTTCGACAAGTGGCGCGCCCGTGAAGAAACACTTGAAGATGCCGAGCAGATGATCTGGTACCAGGGCGACTACGTGAAGGAGCTGCTCGCCGAGACGGATTATCCAAGCTTCGATATCGAAGGGACCAACAAGACCTTCATGGAGTGGGAGCACCACAAGGCCGAGAACATCATGGGCTTCCGCGACCACGCCTACCGCTCGCTGATGACCGGCACCATGTCGCCGACACACCATACGCCTTGGGTCGACGCGCTTGATGATTCCATGGAGGAATATCTGCGTAATTGATCCCTGGTCACTTCCCCACCTAACCGGCAAGGGAGGCAAGAGCCGCCCTTGCCGGACTTTTATGTGTTGAGACGAAACGAGTTCATTGGCAACTTTCTCTTCGGGCACGGCTTCCATGGATTTTCAAACAAGCGTTCTCAGCCGCATGGCCGGCTTTCTTTATCGTTGCCGCGCTGACGAAAACTATACGATGCTCGACATGACCGACGGCATCGCGCGCATCTTCGGTTATCCTGCCGATGAAATCATCGGTAACCGCCTGCGGACCTTCACCTCCATCATGCACGAGGAGGACGTTCCGATGATGGATGAGCTTGTCGGCAGGGCCTTGGAAAACCGCACCGACTGGACGATGGAATATCGCATACGCCACCGTGACGGACATCTCATCTGGGTGACCGAGACGGGTGGAGGAGTCTGGGATGAAGCCGGCGAGCTTCTTTATCTCGAAGGCAGCATTATCAACATCGAATCCCTCTATCAGAGGCTTGACGATCAAACCGCGGATATGCGGATCACGGCATCGAAGACCAACGAGATCCTGCAGTCGCTGCGCTATCTGAAGCTACTCGCCGTTAACGCCGGCATTGAGGCTGCAAGAGCCGGAACAGCTGGATCGGGCTTTGCCGTGCTGGCAGCGGAGATGCGCACGCTTGCAAACTCCTCGGAAGAGGCCGCGCGCGCGATCTCGGGTGCGCAAAAGAGATCGGATTAGGAACGCGGCCGCGTCTTCTGCGGGTCATAGTGCGATAGGGGCACGATGACGGCGGGAAGCCGCTTTTGCTGACCATCGAGCTTGCCGATCTCGACCTTGGTGCCGACAGCCGCATGCGTGACGTCGACGCGGGCAAGCGCAATGGTCTTGCCGAGGATCGGCGAGCGTGTGGCACTGGTGATGACGCCGATCTGCGCGCGGCCGATATGGATGCAATCGCCATGTCCCACAGCCTCGTTGGCCTCGACATCGAGACCGACCATCAGGTGACGGGGATTTTCCTTTCGCCTGAGCAACGCCTCGCGACCGATGAAGTCGTCCTGCTTGGATTTCAATGGCACCGTGAAGCCGATACCGGCCTCGAAAGGATCGGTCTGATCGTCGAATTCGTGATGGGCAAAGACCAGGCCGGCCTCTATGCGCACCATATCAAGCGCCTCCAGGCCCATCGGCTTTAGACCGTAGGGTTCGCCGGCTTTCCAGACTGCATCGAAGACGGCTGCCGCATCCTTCGGATGGCAGAAGATTTCGTAGCCGAGTTCGCCGGTATAGCCGGTGCGCGACACGACGACCGGCGCGCCCTCGAAGTGGCCGATGCGGCCGACGGTGAAGCGGAACCATTCGAGCTCGCCGATCGTCGGCTGACGCGGTGCCGTCCAGATGATCTCCTTCAGGATATCGCGGCTCTTCGGGCCTTGCAGGGCGATGTTGTGCATCTGGTCGGTGGAGGAGCGGACCCAGGCCTTGAAGCCCTTCTTCTCGGCCTGCTCGCGCAGCCAGATGCCGCTATAGTCGTCGCCGCCGATCCAGCGGAAATTCTTGTCGCCGAGGCGAAACAGCGTGCCGTCGTCGATCATGCCGCCGTGTTCGTAGCACATGGCGGAATAGACGACCTGACCCGTCGAGAGCTTGCGCACGTCGCGCGTCAGGCAGTATTGCAGCAGTTCCTCGGCATCCGGACCCGTCACCTCGAATTTGCGCAACGGCGAAAGGTCGATGACGACGGCGCGTTCGCGACAGGCCCAGTATTCCTCGACCGGCCCTTCCGCGGAAAAGCGGTTCGGCAGCCAGAAGCCGCGATATTCGGTGTAGTCGCGCGTCAGGGCGGAGAGGCGCGGATGGAACGCGGTTTCCCGCGTCAGTTCGGGGTCGGCGTCAGGGGTCATGCGATAGGCCACCGCTCGTGTGAATTTTTCTTTGCCGGAAAAGGTGCGCACGTGAATGTCGGTCGGATCCCAGCCGTTGGCCGCATCGATATCATCGGGGCAGGATGAGGAGACGCAGACGAGATCCGTCAGGGCGCGCATCAGGACGTAATCGCCCGGCCTGGACCAGGGCTCGTCGAGGTAGAGCTGGTTATTGTGATCGACATTGGTGTTGTAGAAATAGTTGAGCGCCTCCCAGCCCTTTCGGCCGGCAATGCCGTAGGGCGCTAGGGCCGCATTGAAATTGTCGGTGCAGTTCACATGGCCGGGATAGCCCATGTCGTCGTAGTAGCGGGAATTGCAGGCCGTTGCGAAAGCGTCATGGCGGCCGACCGTATCCTGGACGATTTCCACCAGCGGCTCGAAATCGCGGTCAAAGGCCTTGGACGGCAGGCCGGGAGCCGGATAGCTGCGGCCGAGCAGGGTTCGAGTCACTGTGGAATCGAGCGCAAGATCGAGCCCCTTGTCGACTTTGCGGGCGGAAAAAGCCTGGAAGTCGGTGCATTGCCGGCCATAGACATCGATGATCTGAATATATTCGCCGGCGCGAACGAAATAGGCCGAGGCGGTTGCAGCCTTGATGCGAATGTCTTCGATCGGATCGGCAAGCGGTTCAGGCAGCGCGGAAGCATAATCTCGCAGGATCGTCGTGCGGCGTATCCTGACTTCCACGGGCGTTGCCGTATCCTGCGCCTCCGGCGACATGGCTGTTCCCGGTGCACAGGCGACAAGCAGGCCTTTGGTCGCGATGGTGAATTCCGCCGTGCTGCCCGCTGGCGACGATGCTCCGAAGAGGCGAAGCGCCGCTGCGGATGCGAGGTCCGCCCCGCAGCGTTCCAGCGCCGCCCTAACGCGAGCCGCGCTTTCATCTTCCGAGGAAAGGATAGCTTTCAGACCCGTTGCTTCGCCGGTGAATGTAGACCCTAATCCTGCGGATTGAAAGCGGCCCTTTTCGTCGATGAAGGTGAGTTCACAGACCTGGCCACCCTCGCTGTCTGTCAGCGTAATGCGATCGCCAGGCTCGACGCGCACGACCAGCGATCCGCCGCCTTTGCAGCGATAGCGTTCGGTATCTTTCGGTAGTGCCGGAATGCCCGGATAGCGAATGATGCTCGCCGAAATCGGCCGTATTCCGGCGGTTGGCGGGTGGAGATCTCGCATTAAGCCCTCTCGGGAAATGACGTCCGTCAGGACACCGGAATCATGCTGACAAAATGCCATCGGAAAGTAAAGGGATATTGACTAAAAAGAAAATATCTTCACTATGCATAAAGGGCATGTATCTGGAAACCGCGCGCAGACTCGGCTCATGAAAACCTCCAGCAAGCCCCGCAATGCCATGGGAGGCACGTTCAGGGAGACGTACGAGAGATACGTCCGGAACAAAATGGGGAATATCACCGATGACGGATATCGTGGACGCCGGCGCTTCTGCCGGCACCGAAGGTAAGCTTATACGCGCGCTGGACTGGAAGGGCGCGTTCTGGGTGGCTGCGGGCGTGCCGCCACTTGTTCTCTTCTCCATCGGCGGCATCGCCGGCACGACAGGCAAGCTCGCCTTCGTCGTGTGGATCATTTCGATGGTCATGGGGTTCCTGCAGTCTTTTACCTATGCGGAAATCGCCGGCATGTTCGGCAACAAGTCCGGCGGCGCTTCTGTTTACGGCGCGACGGCTTGGCTGCGTTACTCGAAATTCATCGCGCCGCTTTCCGTCTGGTGCAACTGGTTTGCCTGGTCGCCGGTGCTGTCGCTCGGCTGTGCCATTGCAGCCGGTTATATCCTCAATGCCTTCTTCCCCATTCCGGCGGCGGATTCGCAGGCTGTGCTGAGCTGGATCAGCGCACACGCCACCTCCATCGCCGCCGACAGCCCGCGTGTTGCCGAATATATTGCGGCACATGCCGGCACCTCACCCGACGATGCCGTCAAGGCGCTATTGAGTGCCGATGGCGTTGCCGCTTTGACGCCTGCCATTCGTAATTGGTCCCTTTTCAGCTTCACTATTCCCTTCCTCGCAACCGCCAACATCAATGCCACCTTCTTCATCGGCGGCATCCTGATGCTGATCATCTTTGCGATCCAGCATCGCGGCATCTCCGAGACGGCGAGCGTGCAGAAATGGCTTGCCATCATCGTGCTGGTGCCGCTGCTCATCATCGGCGTCTATCCGATCGTCAGCGGCCAGATCGTCTCATCCAATGTCACCGGCCTCGTGCCGCCAACCGCTGCCTATGCCGGCACTGACGGAACTTGGAGCAACGGTGGCTGGACGCTCTTTCTGGGTGGCCTCTATATCGCCGCGTGGTCGACCTACGGTTTCGAGACTGCAGTCTGCTATACGCGGGAACTGAAGAACCCGAAGACGGACACCTTCAAGGCGATCTTCTATTCAGGCCTTGCCTGCTGCATCTTCTTCTTCCTCGTGCCTTTCGCCTTCCAGGGCGTGCTCGGCCATGCCGGCATGCTGGCGCCGGGCATTGTTGACGGCACCGGCGTTGCCGAGGCGCTCGGCGGCCTGATCGGCGCCGGCCGCATCGTCACGCAGCTGCTCGTCATCCTGATGATCCTGGCGCTGTTCCTCGCCATCATGACGGCGATGGCCGGCTCCTCGCGCACGCTCTATCAGGGCTCCAAGGACGGCTGGCTGCCGAAATATCTCGATCATGTGAACGAGAACGGCGCTCCGACGAGAGCGATGTGGACCGACTTCGCCTTCAACCTCTCGCTTCTGGCGATTGCGTCGGATACCAGCGGCTACTTCTTCGTGCTCGCTGTTTCCAACGTCGGATACATCATTTTCAACTTCCTCAACCTCAATTCCGGCTGGATACACCGGATGGACTCCGGTCATGTCGAGCGCCCGTGGAAAGCACCGTCCTGGCTCATCGGCCTCAATACCATCCTAGCTTTCGTCAACGCGCTTTTCCTTGGCGCGGGGGCGAAGGTCTGGGGTTATGCCAATGCGCTCTGGATCGGATTTGCCTTTGCAGCTCTGATCCTGCCGGTCTTTGCCTACAGGCATTATGTTCGCGATGGCGGCAAGTTCCCCGCCGGTGCGATGGATGATCTGGGCCTTGTCGGTCAGGATTTGGGTGTGAGAAAAGCCGGCATTCTGCCCTATCTGGCGCTTGCCGGCGGCCTTGCCATCGTGCTGATCGCCAATTGGGCCTTCCAGTTGCCGGCATAACGGCATCTGGTCGAAGACGAGGTTCATGTTTGCAAGTCCGGCCTGGTCACAGGCCGGACTTCGCTATGGGACCAACTGATCCTGATCGTTCGATCACTCGGGTGCGACGATGAGAGTGTCGTCGATCTCGGCTTCTTGAGGCCGGCTGCGCTGTCGCGCCAGCCGTAGAAGCGTGGCCGCCAGCAGGATGGCCATCAGCCCGAGCTCGACGGCGATCGCCGTGACCCCGGCGGAGAGATAGGCGCTGGAATATTGCAGCACCTGGGCAAATACGGCCCCCAGGATCGCCGGTCCGAGACCCAACGATACCTGCTGCATGGTTGCGAGCATCGCGCTGCCGGCGCCGGCGTGTTCATGCGGCACGTCCGCCAGCCCGAGCCGGTAGAAGCTGTTGACGATGAGCGCCTGGCCGAAGCCGATCAGAATGGTGGACGGAATAAGGTTGATGACGCCGGGTTGCGGCCAGACTGTTTCGAGCGTCACGATGAGCAGCGCAAGCCCGCTCATCTGGATCACGCAGCCCATCGCCAGCATGAGTTCCCGGCGTATGTTTGCAAGGCGAGGCGTGACGAAAGCGGCCGAGACGAAATAGGAGCCGCCGAGTGCAATCAAGGCATTGCCCGATTGCAGCGGTGTCAGCCCGGCACCTGCTTGCAGCGTCAGCGCGAAGACGAACATGAAGCCGCTCCAGCAGGTGAAAAAGAGTATGGCGATCAGCCCTCCGAACCGCATGCTGGAGATGCGCGTGAGTGATGGCGGCAGGATCGGGAAGGCGCCGCGCATCTCCTTGGCGCGCTCGATGCGCCAAAGGAGTGCCACCAGCGGCAGGATCGGCACGAAGCCGAGCAGGCAAAGCCAATTCCAGTGGAGCGACGGGCCGAGCGCGGTCGGCAGCAGGACCGAAAGCGTCAGCAGCGCTAGCGTGATCATGCCCGACCAGTCCACCGGAACCCTGCCTTGGCCACGCGTCTCGGGAACATGCCGCCACATGCTGAGCAGGATCAGGATGCAGATCGGCAGATTGATGAGAAAGATGCTGCGCCAGCCGGAGCCGGCAATATCAGCCGAGATCAGGAAGCCGCCGAGAACCTGGCCGACGATGAAGGCGATGCCGCCGATCGCGCTGTAGAGCGAAACGGCACGGGCATGATCGCGTCCGGTCAGGCTGACGTGAATCGTCGCCAGCACCTGCGGCACCATCAGCGCTGCCGCAATTCCCTGCAGCGCGCGGGCGACGATGAGGAAGGCGACCGATGTCGCCACCCCGCAAAGCAGGGAAGCGAGGCAGAACATCAGGACGGCGAGGCCGAACATGCGCCTGCGGCCGAAATTGTCGCCAAGGCGCGCACCCATGGCCAGGCAGACGGCGAAGGCGACGCCATAGGCGGCGACGAAAAGTTCGAGTTCGGTCTCGCCGGCGTGCAGCGAGGCGGAGATGGCGGCAAGGCCGACATTGATGATGGAAAAATCGAGCTGCAACAGCAATTGCCCGGCAAGCAGGATCAGCAGGCCGAATTGGCCAAGCCGGATTGGTGCGGATGACATGGGGGACCTCAAAGCATTTCCAAAACTGAGTCCACAGCGTTCTACACCTATGTTAAACTGGTACAAGATACCTGTTTAGACTGGTATAAAAAGTATCAGGCTGGAGAATGGAAATGCACGGCACGCTCGATATCGTCCCCAATCAGATGCTTTCGCGGGCACAGGAGCTCGGCGAGATGTTGCGAAGACGGCGGGAAACTCTTGACCCGAAGCGACTGGGCCTCGGTCGCGCCGGCCGGATTCGTACACCCGGATTGCGACGGGAGGAAGTGGCGTCGCGTGCCGATATCGGCATTACCTGGTACACCAAGCTGGAGCAGGGCCGGTCGATACGCGTGTCGCCGCGCGTGCTTCTCTCCGTCGCACATGCTTTGGAATTCAACGAAGTCGAAACGGAGCACCTGTTCAGATTGGCCAATCTGCCGGTCCCGCCCCGGCTCGAGAATCCCCGCGTCTGTGAGCCGCTCACCGAGGCAAGCCAGCGCATCCTCGATCAGCTCTGTCCTTACCCGGCTCTTATCCAGACGAAGCGCTATAATATACGCGGTTTCAACGAGGCCTATCGCCGCCTCGTCGGCGTTGACCTCGATGCCGTCCCGCCCGAGGACCGGAACTGCATCTATCTATCCCTCGTCAACCCTGCCTGGCGCGCAAGCCAGGCCGATCCCGACGAGATGCTGGCCAATATGGCAGCGCTGTTCCGCGCCTCCATGGCCGAACATCTCGACGATCCGGCCTGGGAGCGGCAATTGGAACGCTATATGAGCGCTTCGGATCAGTTCCGCATCGTGTGGGATCGCTACCAGCTCAAGGGTATCGAGAACACCGTGAAGCGCTTCCGCCTCGTGGATGGCGCGATTCTGGCGCTGCAATCCAACAATTGGTGGGCAAGCCCCAGCAATGACGACCGCATGATCGTCTACACACCCGTCGACGAAGCCGGGGCGGAGAGGCTGAGCGCGATGATGAAGCGCAGGCGGGCTTGCTGAGCGGTAAGGCCGGCAGAACTTCAAAAGGATCGTTTATTACGAGCGAACTTGCGGCGGCTTCCGCCCGTTCGTCGGGCATTCCGTGTTCCGGCACTGTCAAAAATGGACGTAGGCTTTAAACGGCAGTCTGCCTAACGTGCCGGCAGCAGACATAGCAATGGCCGGTTTGGCTGGCGGCTTGCCATCGGGATCGTCCATCGCGCGGAGCTGAAGTAACGGACTGCATTAGTATCTGAGTAGTTTCACTTGCAGAAGCGAGTCCATCTGTGATGTCGCGGTAGCAGTGGTCCTCGAAGGAGGCATGATGGAACGCTTTCGCCACCTTATGGGAGGCAGCCTATCGCCGAAGCAAGTCGCCATACTCCAGAAGGTACTGGACAACGTCACCAGCCAGCCTTGGTTCGATAACAATGAGCATTACCGCAATGCGTTGGCCGGGCGGCTGACTTTTCTCATAAAAATTGGAATAGAAAACGCCGCGCATCTTCAAACCATCGGTGTTTGCTGGGCAGTTAATGACTTCAACCGCGATGTGATGAAAACGAATCGAAGGAAGCCGGCAGAGATAATGGAAACAAGGGAGGCCGAGCAGCTTCGGCTTGAGGATTACCGGTGAAATTTGCATCCCGAGTCCGACCTCAACGAACATCTCTGTAAAATTTCGATGTCCCGCCGCCGTATGCGATTTCATTGGGACGACGAGCTTAAATAGCGTGTGTTTCGCGCCTAAAGCCCGGACTCTGCATCCGAGTCGATGAGCTCGCTCATTCGTTTGATCAGGTCGTCCAGGATTGAGATGCGGTGACCGCCGGAAGGACGAATGGCGAAGTAGGCGACCTCGATCTGCGGTTCGAACGGTATCGCGACGATATCGGTTCCGGCGGACTGCAGGCTTGTGTGATCGACGATGCCAATGCCCATGCCCGCGGCTGCAAAATGACAGCAATTGAGCATTGATGTTTCCATCGTGCTGGTCGGCTGATGATCCTGCGCGGAGAAGGCGCGGTCGAGCGCCAGTCTGAGCGGCGAATTGCGACCGGGGATCAGCACGCGTTCCTCCATGAGGTCGGCAGGCCGGATGACGCGCCGGGAGGCCAGTCGATGCCCCGGGGCCATGGCGGCGACAGCATGGGAACTGTGCAGGAGAACGGCGTTCTTGTCCGCCATGCGGGGCGAACCGAAGACGAAGCCGAGATCGTAGCGGTTCTTATCGACCATGTCCCAGATGTGCCGGCTGTTTTCAACGTCGATGACAAGCGGAATGTCGCGCCGATTGCCAACGACATCGAGAATGGCTTGATGAAGATATGGGCGGACAAGCGACGTCACGCTCGCAATTCTCAGAACGATGTTCTTGTGCCGACGAATGTCGTCGGCGGCCTGGGCGATCTGATCGAGGCCGAGATACAGCCGCTCGACCTCTCGGAAGAGCTGTGTCGCCTCCACCGTCGGCACCAGGCGAGCGCCCACCCGCTCGAATAGCGTGATCTCGACGATTTCCTCCAGATCGCGGATGAGGCGGCTGACGGCGGGCTGCGTGACGTTCAAGGCATCGGCTGCAGCCGTGATGCCTCCCGTCATCATGACGCTTCTGAAGGCTTCCACCTGTCTTGGTTTCAATCGCATCCCAATGCCCTTTCCATAACATTAGGGCATGGATCGAACACAAAATGCAATTTTTCTTTTCTCACCAGGTTCTTTAGTTGCAGAGAAAATCTGCTTGGAGAGTGCGGATTTCGCAAACGCCGGAGGAACACCATCATGAAATTTCTAAAGGTCGCGGCCGTCTTGGCGGCATCCGTCCTTGCCATGCCGCTCGCAAGTCATGCCAGGGATCTGACCGTTGGCCTCGCCGCCTCGACGACATCCATGGATCCGCAGTTCTACGTCGTCGGGCCGAACAGCGCGATGGCGCGCAATATTTTCGACGGTCTCGTCAATCAGGATGACAAGCAGCGGCTGCAGCCGGCATTGGCGCTGTCCTGGAAGACCATCGACGACACGACCTGGGAGTTCAAGCTTCGTCCGAATGTGAAATTCCACGACGGAAGCGATTTTACCGCCGATGACGTCGTTGCCAGCATCAAGCGCGTGCCGCTCGCTTCCAAGAACAGCCCGAGCTCGTTTGCGGCCTATGTCAAGGCGATCACCGAGGTCACTGCGGTCGATCCGCTGACGGTTCGCATCAAGACCGATGGCCCGACGCCCCTGTTGCTGAACAACCTCAGCCGCATCGCAATCCTGCCGGCCAAGATGCAGAATACCGCGACGGAAGAGATGAATTCCGGCAAGGGCGTGATCGGTACCGGCCCGTTCAAATTCGTCTCCTGGACGCCCGACGATAACGTCGTACTGGCGCGCAATGATGCCTATTGGGGTGAAAAGGCCGCCTGGGACAAGGTTACTTTCAAGGTCTTCAAGAACAGCAGCGCCCGTGTTGCGGCAATGCTTTCCGGCGATGTTGACATGATCGAGAGCATCCCGACGGCTGACACGCGGCGGCTGCAGGCCTCGGACCAGCTGAAGGTCGTCAATGTTGCCGGCAACCGGATCATGTATCTCCACATGGATCAGGCGCGCGACGTATCGCCCTTCGCGAAGGGACTCGATGGCAAGAACCCATTGTTGAAGCCGGAGGTACGCCGCGCACTCTCGCTTTCGATCAACCGCGAAGCGCTTGTCGACCGCATCATGGACGGGCAGGGCGTGCCTGCCGGGCAGCTCGTTCCGGAGGGCTATTTCGGCTACGACCCATCCATCAAGGTCGATCCCTACGATCCGAACAAGGCGAAGGAACTTCTCGCCAAGGCCGGCTACCCCGGCGGCTTTTCGCTGACCTTCCATGCCTCTAACGACCGTTATCCGAACGATTCCAAGGTAGCCCAGGCAATCGGCCAGTTCTTCAGCCGCATCGGCATCAAGACCGAAGTCGCGACCCTGCCGGGCAGCGTCTATTTCACCCGGGCTTCCAATCTGGAATTCAGCTTCATCATGGGCGGTGCGGCGGTCGAAACGGGCGAGGCATCCGGCGTACTCGGCCCGATCCTGGAAACTTTCGGTGACAAGGCCGGGCAGGGCAACCGTGGCCGCTATTCGAACCCGGAATTCGACAAGACGCTTAGCGAGGCGCGTTCGACGCTCGATGACGGCAAGCGCGAGGAACTGCTTCGCAAGGCAACCGAGATCGCCATGAACGATCTCGGCGTCATCCCGATCTTCTACCTCGCCAATACCTGGGCGGTGAAGAAGGACCTCACCTACCCCGGTCGGTCCGATGGCTACACGCTTCCCTATTACGTGAAGCCGAACTGAGCCGGCGAAGGGGCGATCGACCATGTCTTTCCGCGGCGTATTTCCCTACCTCGTCTCGCCGATCGACGCATCCGGTCTGGTGATGAAGGGCGTGTTGACCGACCTGGTGGATCATCTGATAGCGTCAGGCGTTCACGGCCTGACGCCGCTTGGCAGTACGGGCGAATTCGCTTACCTCGATCAGGAACAGCGCCGCAGTGTCGTCGATACGGTGATTGCCGCCGGTCGTGGGCGGGTTCCTGTCCTGGCAGGGGTGGCATCGACATCGACCAGCGACGCCGTCGCCCAGACCGAATACATGGTCGAGGCGGGAGCCGATGGTATTCTGGCTGTACTGGAGGCCTATTTTCCGGTCAGCGACGAGGGTGTCGAGGCCTACTTCACGGCCATTGCCAAGGCCGCGAAAGGACGGCCGGTGGTGCTCTACACCAATCCGCAATTCCAGCGTTCCGATCTGAGCCTGCCTGTCATCGAGCGGCTAAGCCGCATCGATAACATCCGCTATATCAAGGATGCCTCGACCAATACGGGACGCCTGCTCTCGATCATCGAGCGGACGCAAGGCCGGATGGAGGTTTTTGCCGCCTCCGCTCATATCCCGGTCTGTGTGATGATGATCGGCGGTGTCGGCTGGATGGCCGGACCTGCCTGCGTCGTTCCGAAGCAGAGCATCGCGCTCTATGAAGCGGCCAATGCCGGCGATTGGGCAAGGGCGATGGAGCTGCAGCGACCGCTCTGGCGGGTCAACGAGATCTTCGCGAAATACTCGATCGCCGCCTGCATCAAGACGGCACTGGAACTGCAGGGGTTTGCGGTCGGCGCACCGATACAGCCGCAACTACCCCTTGCCGAGACTGCACGAGCGGAGATCGCGGATGTTCTTCGCGAACTCGGCGCCCTCTGACACCGAATTTTCCATTTACTGAAGGCACTCCCCATGAAGCCGATTTCGATCATTGTCGATTGTGACCCCGGAATTGACGATACGATCGCACTTCTGACCGCATTCGTATCGCCGGAGCTCAACATCCTCGGCATCACGCCTGTCTGCGGCAACCAGCCGCTGGAGCGCACCGTCCGCAACGCGCTTCAGGTTTGCGAGCTTGGCGGGCGTTCCGATGTCCCGGTCTATGCGGGGTGTTTTCGCCCGATGCTGCGAGAACCGATCTACGGCCAGTTTCACGGCAAGACCGGGCTTGGAAACACCGTCCTGCCGGAGCCTGAAAAAGCGACAGAGAGCAAATCAGCAGTCGATTTCCTCATTGATACCCTGAGCGAAGCAGCGCGGACGGGAGACCGCGTCACGCTTTGCTGCTTGGGGCCGATGACCAATATTGCCGTCGCCCTGCGTATGAAGCCGCAGATCGCCGAAGGCGTCGAGCGGATCGTGATGATGGGTGGTGCTTACCGCGAGCCGGGCAACCGGACGATGACGTCAGAATTCAACATGCTGGCGGACCCGCATGCGGCGCATGTGGTCTTCTCAAGCGGGATTCCGCTCGTTGCCCTCGCGCTCGATGCGACGCATCAGGTCATGCTGAAACCCGAGCATGTTGCCGAATTCTCACGTGTCAGCGGACGTATCTCGCAGACCCTTGCAGAGCTGATGGCCTTCTGGGATCGCAACGATGTTCGCCGTTACGGTTCGCGTGGCGGGCCGCTGCATGATCCGCTGGTGATCGCCTATATCCTGGCCCCGCATCTGTTCGAGACCGAGAAGGCGCGCGTCTTCGTGGAGTATGAAAGCGAGCTCTGCATGGGCCAGACCATCGCCGACTGGTATGGCAAGAGCGGTCTTGAGCCGAATGCCGACATCGTCACCAAGGTCGATGCCGAAGGCGTGATTGCCTTCTTCCTCGAGCGGCTCTCGCGCTATGCCGAAAAGGCTGTCGCATGACCCGCCAGAAAATCATCATCGACGCCGATCCGGGCGTGGATGATGCGGCGGCCATCCTGATGGCGCTCGCATCGCCGGAAGTCGATGTGCTTGGTCTCACGATCGTGGCCGGCAATGTTCCGCTTCGCGATACGGTGGTCAATGCCTGCAAGATCGTCGGCCTGAGCGGTCGTCATGACGTGCCGGTTCACGCGGGAGCCGCCGGACCGCTCGTCCGTGACCAGGTCTATGGCAAATATGCCCGCATCGGTGCGTTTGACGATGCGTTGGTGAAAGCCGGTGATGTCGGTCCCTCTGACGAACATGCCGTGCATTTTATCGTGCACTCGGCGCGCGAAGCGGTACGGTCTGGCGAAAAGATCACCATCTGCGCCATCGGGCCGATGACCAACATTGCCCTGGCGCTCATCCAGCATCCGGACGTGGCATCCGGCATCCGGCAGATCGTTTCGATGGGTGGCGCTTTCACGGCGCTCGGCCATCGCACGCCCTGGGCCGAGTTCAATATCTATGCCGATCCGCACGCCGCCGAGATCGTTTACTGCTCGGGGGTGCCGATCGTCATCATGCCGCTCGACATGACGTTCCAGGCGCTGTTCACCTCGGAGCATTTCGGGCAGTTCCGAGACGGTGGCGAGGCGGGGAACGCGCTTTTCAATCTGCTTTCGGCCTTCGACCGCAGTGATATCAAGCGGTTTGGCAGGCCGGGCGGCCCGATCCACGATGCCACCACCATCGCCTGGCTCATCCGCCCGGATCTGTTTAGCGGCCGCGAAGCTTTCGTCGGCGTGCAGGTGACGGGCCTGACCATGGGCTACACCTATGCCGACTTTTACGGAAAGATGGATCGGTCACCCAATGCTACCGTTATCACTGATGTTAACGAGGCCGGGTTCATCGCACTGCTGATCGAGCGCATCGCCCGCTACGGGCGAGGCGGGCTCGGCTCGACAGTGCAGGGAGGTTAAAAATCATGGGCGGATATTTGCTGAGCCGATCGGTTCAGACGGTCCTCACGCTGCTCGTCATGTCGGTTCTGGTGTTTGCCGGGCTCTATCTCGTCGGCAATCCCGTCGACGTGTTGTTGAGCCCGACGGCAACGCCGGCGGAGCGTCTTCAGGTCATCCAGTCCTTCGGTCTCGATAAACCGGTCTGGGAGCAATATTGGCTCTTCCTGACGCGAGCGCTGTCGGGCGACCTCGGCAATTCCTTTGTCTATAATCAACCCGCGCTGACGCTGATCCTCCACCGCATGCCGGCGACGCTGGAACTCGCCTTCGTCGCATTGATCATGGCGCTCGTCATCGGCATCCCGCTCGGCGTCTATGCCGGCCTCAAACCGAAGGGGCTGATCTCGAAATCGATCATGACCTTCTCGATCCTCGGCTTCAGCCTGCCGACCTTCTGGATCGGCCTGGTGATGATCATGCTGTTCAGCGTGCATTTCGGCTGGCTACCGGCTTCCGGCCGGGGTCAGACGGTGCCCGTCCTCGGGGTACCGCTCAGCCTCTTCACGCTTGATGGCCTTTCCCATCTGGTGCTGCCGGCCTTCAACCTGGCGCTCTTCAAGATCTCGCTGGTCATCCGCCTGACGCGGGCCGGTGTGATGGAAACGATGCAGCTCGATTTCGTTCGCTTCGCCCGCGCCAAGGGTCTGACCGAGCGGCGGATCGTCACCGTGCATGTCCTGAAGAACACCCTGATCCCGCTGATCACCGTGATCGGCCTCGAACTCGGATCGCTGATTGCCTTTGCCGTCGTCACCGAGACGATCTTTGCCTGGCCCGGCATGGGCAAGCTCATCATCGACGCGATCGGCGTTCTCGATCGCCCGGTCATCCTCGCTTATCTGATGATCACCGTCGTGATGTTCAGCGTCATCAATCTTCTGGTCGACATCCTCTATTCGATCGTCGATCCCCGCGTCCGTCTCGAAGGGAGTGCATAATGAGCCAGGATAGCGCAAATGCAGGCTCCGTGCATTCGGGCCAGGGGAGTGCCGGTAGGGTCACGTCGCGCTCGCCCTTCCGTCAGACGATGTCGGCCCTCCTGCACGACAAGCTTGCGCTGGCAGGTCTCGTCATCGTCGCCATCTTCGTGGTTGCGGCACTATTCGCGCCTTTGCTCGCGCCGCAGAACCCTTACGATCTATCCCAGCTCGACATCCTGGACGGACGTTTGCCGCCCGGATCGCACAGCACCACCGGCATGTTCTATCTGATCGGCACCGACGACCAGGGGCGCGATCTGATGAGCGCAATCCTCTATGGTCTTCGCACCAGCCTGCTTGTCGGCATATCGAGCGCTGCCGTGGCGCTCGTCATAGGCGCTTCGATCGGGCTTGTCAGCGCTTATGTCGGCGGCCGCCTCGATGCCTTCCTGATGCGAGTAGTCGATATCCAGCTAAGTTTCCCGGCGATCCTCATCGCTCTGATCTTTCTCGCCATCCTCGGCCAGGGTGTCGACAAGATCATCCTGGCGCTCATCGTCACGCAATGGGCCTATTATGCCCGCACAATCCGCGGGTCCGCACTGGTGGAGCGCAAGCGCGCCTACGTCGATGCTGCCCGCTCCATGGCCCTGCCGGACAGGAGCATCCTGTTTCGTCACATCCTGCCGAACTGCCTGCCGCCCTTGATCGTCGTTGCCACGATGCGCGTGGCCTATGCCATCATGCTCGAGGCGACGCTTTCCTTTCTCGGCATCGGTCTGCCGGTGACGCAGCCGTCTCTTGGCCTGCTGATCTCCAACGGCTTCGAATATCTGCTCTCCGGCGACTATTGGATCAGTTTCTTCCCAGGCCTTGCGCTTCTTATGCTGATCGTCGGCATCAATCTCATCGGCGATGCGCTGCGTGACATCCTCAATCCACGGCGGGAAGGCTGAGCCATGACCAAACCGATCCTTTCCATCTCCAAGCTCAACACGGCCTTCCGCGTCGGTGGCGAATGGCGCAATGTCGTCCGTGATATCAGCTTCGATATCGGTCCGCAGGAAACCGTTGCAGTCGTCGGCGAATCCGGCTCAGGCAAAAGCGTCACCGCCATGTCGATCATGCGGCTTCTGTCGCCGGCCAATTCGCGGATAACAGGCAGGATCGAATTCGAAGGTCAGGATCTCCTATCCCTACCGCTTGCCGATATGCAGGCGATCCGCGGCAATCGAATCGGCATGATCTTCCAGGAGCCGATGACCTCGCTCAATCCCGTCCTGAGGATTGGCCAGCAGATCACCGAGGTTCTGGTGCAGCATCGCGGTATGTCGCAGTCGCAGGCCGAAGGCGAAGCCGTGCGTCTGCTTGAGAAGGTGCGCATCCCCTCGGCGAAATCGCGGCTCAACGAATATCCGATGAATTTTTCCGGCGGCATGCGCCAGCGCGTGGTGATTGCGATCGCGCTTGCCTGCGATCCGAAGCTGCTAATCGCCGACGAACCGACGACGGCGCTCGACGTGACCATTCAGGCGCAGATCCTCGGTCTGATCAAGACGCTGCAGGAAGAGGAGGGCATGTCTGTGCTCTTCATCACCCATGACATGGGGGTCGTCGCCGAGATTTCCGATCGCACCGTCGTTATGTATCGCGGCGAACAGGTTGAGACGGATACGACGGCGGCCCTCTTTGCCGGCGCCAGGCATCCTTATACGCGCGCCCTTCTTTCAGCCGTGCCGCAGCTCGGCTCGATGACCGGAAAGGACCGCCCCTTGCGTTTCCCGCAGGTGGATATGGCGACCGGCGAGGTGCAGCCGGTCAGGCCGACCGAAGACACGGTCAAGCTCAATCAGCCGCCGATCCTGAAGGTGGATAACCTCATTACCCGTTTTCCAGTCAAGCGTGGTTTTCTGCGCAGAACCGTCGGCAGCATCCATGCGGTCGAAGGTGTTTCCCTTGAACTCAGGCAGGGCGAAACCCTGTCGCTTGTCGGCGAATCCGGCTGCGGCAAGTCGACAACCGGACGTTCGATCATCCGTCTTGCCCCGGCGATGTCAGGCGAAATCCGCATCGACGGCAAGGATGTCCTGAAGGCCGGCAGGGATGATCTCGCCGATATCAGGCGCGAAGCGCAGATGATCTTTCAGGACCCGTTCGAAAGTCTCAATCCGCGCATGCGTATCGGCCAGGCGATCGCCGAACCGATCATCGCCCATGGCCTGGCGACCGCCGCGCAGGCAAAGGATCGCGTGAGCGACCTTCTCGAACGGGTCGGCCTCTCGGCCGCGATGGCGGATCGCTTCCCGCATGAGTTCTCAGGCGGGCAGCGCCAGCGTGTCTGCATCGCCCGGGCGCTGGCGCTTGAACCGAAGCTTCTCATTGCCGATGAATCGGTGTCCGCGCTCGACGTCTCGGTCAAGGCCCAGGTCATCAACCTCATGCTGGATCTGCAGGAGAAATACGGTCTCGGCTATCTCTTCATCAGCCACGACATGGCGGTCGTCGAGCGTATCAGCCACCGTGTTGCGGTGATGTATCTGGGCGAGATCGTCGAGATCGGACCGCGCCGGGCGGTTTTCGACAACCCGCAGCATGACTATACCAAGCGCCTGATGGCGGCAGTTCCGATTGCCGATCCCACGCGTCGCCCGGTGCGGCGCATCTCCAACGAGGAGATAGGGAGCCCGTTCCGCGCAACCGACTATCGGCCGCCAAAGCGGACATACGAGCAGGCCGGCGATGGCCATTTTTTTCAGGTGGCTTGAGAGGGACGCCGCGCCATCATCGTCATGGCGCGGCTTACCGCTCGGTTTCGGATTGGCGGTCGTTGTATACGAGGAAATATAATGATAGCGGTTGGAACCTTTCCGGGAGAATTCCATGTTTCAGCTCCGCCATCTGCTTGCCGTCGTTAAAATCCTTATCATTTTCAGTAGCTTGTTATTTTCCGCTCCCGCCTGGGCCGACCGTGTCATCACCGATCAGATCGGCAGGCAGGTGCATATTCCCGATGCGGTCAATCGGGTCGTCATCCTGCAGCACCAGACGCTCAATATTGCGGTTCAGCTTGATGCGATGGACAAGGTGGTCGGTGTTCTCGACGAGTGGAAGAAGCAGCTTGGCGCCAATTATGTGCGGCTTGCGCCGCAGCTGCCCAATCTGCTGATGCCGGGCGGTCTGACCAAGGTGAATATCGAGGAGCTTCTGAAGCTGAAGCCGGATGTGGTCTTCGTGACCAACTATGCGCCGGCCGACATGGTCAAGCAGATCGAGGATGCCGGCCTTTCCGTCGTGGCGATCTCTCTGCTCGACGTGCCGCCAGAAGAGGCCGTCAAGCTCAATCCTTCGGTCAAGGATGAGCCAGCTGCGATCGACGCCGGTTTTGCGACCGGCGTGCGCCTCATTGCCGATGTGCTCGGACGCAAGGAACAGGGCGAGGAGATGATTGCGGCAACGAAGAAGACGCGCAAGCTCGTTGCCGATCGTCTCGCCGACATTCCGGCAGACAAGCGCGTGCCTGTTTACATGGCCAATCCGGATCTGACGACCTATGGCCGCGGCAAATATACGGGCCTGATGATGGAGCGCGCCGGCGCGCGCAACGTCGCCAATTCGATCAGCGGCTTCAAGCAGGTGACGATGGAGGACGTGCTGACATGGAACCCCGCCGTCATCTTCGTTCAGGAGCGTTATCCCGCCGTTGTCGATGAGATCAGGAAGGCGCCCTCCTGGCAGACCATCGACGCCGTCAAGAGCGGCCGCATTTACCTGATGCCGGAATATGCCAAGGCATGGGGCTATCCGATGCCGGAGGCCATGGCGCTTGGCGAACTCTGGATGGCGAAGGAGCTTTATCCCGAGCGGTTCAAGGATATCGATATGCAGAAGCAAGCGGACGCCTATTACAAGGAATTCTACCGCACCGATTATCGCGCCGCGCAATGAGCGTGGCGGCTTCCAGCCGATACGGGCCTAGAGCGACGATCGCCACATTGGCGATCCTGCTTGTGGTCGTCGCTGTTGTCTCGCTGGGCGTCGGCCGCTACGACATTCCATTCCTGCGGGTCGTGGAAATACTCTGGTCGCCGATCTCACCGCCGGCGGTGCCCGTCACGGCAACCGAGGCGAACGTCGTCTTCACGGTGCGCATGCCGCGTATCCTGCTGGCGTTGCTCGCCGGTGCCGGTCTGGCCGTCTCAGGTGCGACGCTGCAGGGCGTGTTCCGTAATCCTTTGGTAGGGCCGCAGGTGATGGGCGTATCCTCGGGGGCCGCTTTCGGCGGCACGCTTGCCATCCTTTTGAGTTTCTCGCGTTATGGCCTGCTCGGCTCGGCCTTTATCTTCGGTCTATCCGCGCTCGTCATCGTCTATGGGCTGAATGGCATTGTTGCCCGGCGAAATATCCTGGCGCTTGTTCTTGCCGGCGTTGTCGTGAGTGGCTTCTTTGGAGCGCTCGTGAGCCTGGTGCAGTATCTTGCCGATACGGAAGACAAGCTGCCGGCCATGGTATTCTGGCTGCTTGGCAGCTTTGCCACGGCCAATTGGGAAAAGTTCTGGCTGATCGCTGGGCCGGTCGTCGTCGGCAGCCTCCTTTTGCTGGGTCTCCGCTGGCGCATCAATTTGCTGTCGATCGGCGACGAGGATGCGCGTGCGCTCGGCGTCAATGTCGAACCGCTGCGCTGGCTGATCCTTGTCTTGGTCTCCTGCATCGTCGCAGCGCAGGTTGCCGTCAGCGGCATCATTGGCTGGGTCGGTCTCGTCGTGCCGCATATGGCGCGCATGCTCGTCGGCCCGGATCATCGCGTGATGATGCCGGCCTCCCTGCTGATCGGCGCACTTTATCTGCTCATCATCGACACCATCGCCCGGACTGCGACCAGTTCCGAAATCCCGCTCGGTATTCTCACAGCCCTGATCGGCACCCCGGTCTTCGCTCTGGTACTCAGGCAAACCCAGCGAGGCGCGCGTGGGTTCTGATCCGGTCAAGCTGCGTATCGAAGGGGCGAGCCAATCCTATGATGGCGAGCGTTGGCAGTTTCGCGATCTTCATCTCGATCTCCGCACCGGCGAGATTACGGCCATTCTCGGGCCGAACGGTCGCGGCAAGTCCACTTTGCTGCGCGTACTGGCCGGACTTTTGAAGCCGAGCGCCGGCAAGGTCGCGCTGAACCCGCAGATGGGCTTCGTGCCGCAAGAGTTTTCCGGCTCCTTCCCCTATTCCGTGCTCGATGTCGTGCTGATGGGGCGTGCCCGTCACATCGGGCTGTTCCAGACGCCGCGCAAGGTCGATGTCGAGAAAGCCATGGAGGCGCTCGATCTCACCGGCATGGCCGGCTACGGGCAGCGCAACATCGAAGCGCTCTCTGGCGGTGAGCGCCAGCTGGTGCTGATCGCAAGGGCGCTGGCAGGTGAGAATGCCGTGCTGCTGCTTGACGAGCCGGCCTCCGCACTTGATCTCAAGAACCAGGATATCGTGCTGTCTCTGCTCGCCACCCTCGCTGATCGCCAAGGGTTGGCGATTGCCTTTACCACGCACCAGCCGAACCATGCGGTCGCCGTCGCCGACAAGGTGCTGCTCATGCTCGATCAGGCAAGAACCGTGTTTGGTGCCACCGATGATGTGATGACCGAGGATAATCTCGAGCTGCTTTATGGTCTTCCCATTCGCTCGGCAAAGCTGGGCGATGGCGAACTTATGGAGACCGCGTTCGTGCCGCTGTTCCGGCAAAGAGACAGAAAAGGAAATCGCCCGTGAGCAATGCAGTTCAAGTCTTGTCTGCCGGCAGTCTGCGTCATGCATTTCCGGCGATCATCGGTGCTTTTGGTCATGAATTCGGCATTGGCATCTCGCTGACGCTCGGACCCGCGGGGCTGCTGCGGGAGGAGATCGAGGCGGGCAGCAGTTTCGATCTCTTCGCCTCCGCCAATATGGCGCATCCGCGGCGTCTCGCTTTGATTGGTCTTGCGGAAGATGCGATCTGTTTTGCCCGCAACCGGCTCTGTGTGCTGGCGCGTGCCGATTTTGGTTTGACGACGGAGAATTTTCTCGCGGTCCTGGCCGATCCCGCCGTGAGGATTGGTACCTCCACGCCTGGCGACGATCCGGGCGGCGACTATGCTTTCGAGGTGTTCGACAAGATCGAAGCACGGTATCCGGGCAAAGGCGTGGCCATCAGCTCGCGGTCGCAGCAATTGGTAGGTGGCCGCCATTCGCTGCCGACGCCAGCGGGCAAGGGCGGCGGCCATCTGATCACCGACGGCGTCGTCGATCTGATGATGAGCTATTCTTCGAACGCGCGTCTTCTGGCAGGGGATCCGGCTTTCAGCGTCATCGACATACCTGACGAGTTTCAGCCGCTTATCGAATACGGCATGACAATTCGTAAGGGCGCTGATGATGAAACCAGGTATCTGCGGGACTTCCTGCTATCGGAGACCGGGCAGGAGATTCTCAGCAAGGCCGGTTTTTCTTCGGTCGGTTAGTCTTGAAGACAAATGGTGGCCACGCTCGTTTCAGGCATCAGCTAGAGCGGTTCAGTTTTTCACGGAATCTCTGAACCGCTCTAGCTCCTTGTTTTCACGCAATTCCGGACGGAAAACCGCTGCGCACTTTTCCTGGAATTGCTCTAGTGGGAGGCGTGCTGGCGCGCACGTAGACCTCGGCTTCGTTCTGCAGCCATTCGCTGAAGAGAACGGATTTTCGGTTCCGACGTGCGCGGCGCAGCGCCACATATTCGTGGCCGCTTTCCAGAAAGCCATATGGCGCCATCAGCCGGCCGAAACGGATATCGTCGCTGACATAGGGCCAGGGGGCGACGCAGACGCCAAGGCCGGCGCTCGCAGCTTCCAGCATGAAGTAAAAATGCTCGTATTCGACGCGCGGTCCGGTGGCGACCGATCTTTCGGAGCGGGCCAGCCAGTCGCCCCATGCGCGCAGCCTTGTGCGCGTATGAAGCTGAGGCAGGCCCTCGAATTCTGGCGTCGACGCGGCAAAGAGCGATGGCGCGAGCACCGCGCCGGTTTGCTCCGGAAACAGGGAAATCACATCGGCGCCGGAAGGCCATGGTGCGCTCCCGACGCGGATCGCCACATCGAAACCGTCGCGGCTGAAATCGACGGGCTTTGAGGAGGCCGACAGGCGCACTTCTATGTTGGGGTATTTCGCCTGAAACCGATAGAGGCGGGGAATGAGCCAGCGCATCGTAAAGGTGCCGGGGCAGGAGACGTCGAGCTGACCGTCTTCGGTATCGGCTACGGCTCGCACCGACAGATCCATCTGGTCGAATGCGCCCGTCAGCCCGCCCAACAGGGTCATCCCGCCTTCAGTCAGTCTCAGCCGGTTTTTCGGCCCTTCGAACAAGGGAACGCCAAGTACCTCCTCCAGATGCTGGATCTGCCGGCTGACGGCGCTGTGCGTCACATTGAGCTCGTCTGCGGCAAGCGTCATGCGGCCGAGCCGGCCGGCCGCTTCGAAGGCACGCAGTGCATTCAGGGAGGGTAATCGTCTAGTCATGTGCATTTTCCGAACATTGACTGTTCGAACATATCGTTTTTCTTCCGAGAAAATAACGTGTTTTTTGACATCGAGAGAAATGGACAGCGTATTCATCGAACAATGACGCGACGATGCAATGGCATTTTCGCGTTCGGCGAAGCTTTGTCTGACGAAGCAACGGAGGTATGAGGTGCAAGACAGACATCAGGACGGCAGTGCAGGCGATGCGAATTACGGCGTGATCGGATCGGGCTATACCAACTATCGCCAGCCGGATCCCCGTATAGCCGAATTCATCCGCGCCGCTCTCGGCGATGCGAAAACGGTGTTGAATGTCGGTGCCGGTGCTGGCTCCTATGAGCCGGTCGATCGGCAGGTGACGGCCGTCGAGCCGTCGGCTTCCATGCGTGCCCAGCGGCCAGCGCATCTCCCGGTCGCGATCGACGGAACGGCGGAACATCTTGCTTTTGCCGATCGGAGTTTCGACGCGGCAATGGCGACATTCACGGTGCATCAATGGTCTGATCTCAGCCGCGGGCTTGCCGAGATGCGGCGCGTCACCCGCGGCCCCGTCCTGGTCTTAAGCTGCGATCCGCATCTGCTGGAACGATCGTGGCTGCACACCTATGCGCCAGAAATGATTGCGGTCGAGGCGCGACGTTATCCGGAGATGGGCAGGATCGCGGCCGCACTCGGCGGTAATGTGGAGATCAAGGCGGTGCCGATCCCGTTGAACTGCGTCGATGGTTTCGGCGAGGCCTATTATGGCAGGCCGGAACGAATGCTTGATCCCGGCGCGCGGCTTGCCAATTCGGCATGGAGCTTTGTCGATATCTCCGTTGGCGAGCGTTTTGTTGCCGAGCTCGGCCGCGATCTCACCGACGGATCCTGGGATCGCCGTTATGGCGCCCTCCGCGCGCAGCCCTTCTTCGAAGGCTCGCTGCGGCTTATCATCGCCAGACCATGAGGAGAATGCCGTGAAGAACGAATTGCGCACATTGAAATCGCTGGCTGGGCCGTTTCCGGCGTTCGAGGCGGATTTGACGCCCGACGATCCGCGAGATCTGTTTTCCGACTGGCTGCACGATGCCATCGAGGCCGATATCAAGGAGCCGCATGCCATGGTGCTTTCAACGATCGACGAGGATGGTGCGCCGGATGCTCGCGTTCTCATCCTGAAGAACCTCGACCAGCGTGGTTGGCACTTCGCAACAACAGGCAGAGGGCCGAAGGGTCGGCAGATTGCCGCCAATCCCTCCGTGTCACTCACCTTCTATTGGCCGCAGCTCGGGCGGCAGGTGCGGCTGCGCGGCATGGCGTTTCAGGCCGAGGCGCATGAGCGGTATGCCGATTTCCGTGCGCGTGCATCAGGCGCCAAGGCCATCGCCCTGACCGAGCGTCAAAGCGAGGTTCTCGGCTCGTCCCAGGAGCTCGACGATGCATTGAAGGTGCAGCATCGGCGATTGCAGGACGAACCCGATCTTGTCGCTGCAAATTGGGCGCTTTTCATCGTCATGCCGCATGAGGTCGAATTCTGGCAGGGCGACGCCGAGCGCCGCCACCATCGCTTGCGATACCGGCGTGAAAAGGCGGGCTGGCTGAAGGAGCGGCTCTGGCCTTGATGCCTCTGGCTTTGATGACTGGGCTTGCCTGATGGCGAAAGACGCACTAGCGTAATATTTGAAGAAATATAACGCTAGTGCTCACATGTCGGCTCTTCTCAATCACAAACGGCCCTTTGCACTTCCGATCGTCGAACGGCGCCCGGACGATCGGCCCGCTCTTTCGCCGGCATCTGCCAGGACCCAGCGGCTGAGGACCTGGGAACTGCCGTCGATGTTCCATTGTTCGATTGTCGGCACATGCCTGACGACGACGGAGCTGCGGCAGGTGCTGGCGAAGGCAGGTGATATCGATACGAAGACGGCGACCGACCATGCCCTGCACAGCCGCGGTGTCCGGGCCGCCGGCCAGCATGACATTGCCGCCAAGCTATTGAACAAAGCGCTCGACCGTCGTCACGAACGCATTCTCAAACAGTTTTCAAAGCTCTCGATACCGGCGGAGATCAAGTCACGGTGGGACAGGGCCGTCGATGACGGCGATATATCGGGAGCTTATTGGGCCGTCATGAGCCACCCGGCCAGCGATCGTCCGCTGATGAACGCTATTTTCGGCGAGGTGCATATGCTGTCGCATCTGGTCGGCAGTTCCAGCCGGCTCGATCTCGCGCGTCTGCGCAGGCTGCAATTGGATGTCGAGGCGAGGGATGAAAAGATCGCTCGCCAGGAGGCCCGCCTCCAAGCGGCAGCTCAAGATAATGTCATCCTCCACAAGCGCATGGAAGAGCTGGAGCAAAGCTCGCGACGTGCGCTGGCGACTGCCGGCGAACCCGCTTCTGCCGGCTGGGGTCAGCGTCAAGAGGCAAGACTTTCGGAGAAGCTGCAGGCAGCCGAGGAGCGTGCCGAGGGATACGAGAAGCGTCTTGCATCCTCCGAGGCGAAGCTTGTTGAAGCCCTGTCGCAACTGTCCGTTTTCGCTGAGGAGAACCTGGCATTGAAGCGCGAGCTGGATCTGCTCGGGGCGGCGATTGCCGTTGCTGCAGATCCTGATGTCGTTGCGAAATCAAGCGGGCATGAGACGCTGCTTTATGTCGGCGGCCGCCCAAATCTGTTCGATCGCTTGCGGAAGCTCGCCGAAAGCAGGAACATCGAGCTGCTGTTTCACGATGGCGGCGTCGAGGACAATCTTTCCCTGTTGCCAGCGCTGGTCGGGAGGGCGTCATCGGCGGTTTTCCCGGTCGACTGCATCAGCCATTCGGCCGCCGATATTGTGAAGCGGCTTTGCCGCGAGAGCGACAAGCCGTATCTGCCGCTTCGCTCGGCAAGCCTGGCGAGTTTCGCCGCCGTGATTGCTGCGCCCCTGGCGGCGGAATGAAGTCCGTTCACGTTTTGGTGTTTACACCGGCCCCGTGTGTAACAAGATGGCCCTCTCTTTCGTACTCCATGGTGACGGGACACGCCCGTCGCCGAAGCAATATCGGGCCTGCATGTCCCGTGAGCTTGGCTCGTCCGCTGAAGGAGAATGGTGCGATGCTGAACAGACGACGAGTGCTTCTGGCAACGGTTCTTGGTGCCATCGGCCTGCGATTGGGTTACGGCTCTGCCGCAGCCAAAACGACCGCGACTTTCCCCGTTTCGCATACGGATGAGGAATGGCAGAAGATCTTGACGGCGGATCAATATGCAGTCCTGAGAGAAGAAGGGACCGAACGTCCCTTCACCAGCCCGCTGTTGAACGAGCACGGCAAGGGCAATTTCGCCTGTGCCGGCTGCAATCAGGATGCCTTCTCCTCGGCCACGAAATTCGATAGCGGCACCGGTTGGCCGAGCTTCTGGGCGCCGCTCGACGGTGCTGTGGCAACGTCGCGCGATACCTCCTTCGGCATGGTGCGCGACGAAGTGCATTGCAGCCGCTGCGGCGGCCATCTTGGACATGTCTTTAATGACGGGCCGAAACCGACAGGCCTTCGCTACTGCATGAACGGCGTCGTCATGACATTCCATAGGGCTGCTGCCTGAACGATCAGAGACCGAACGATGCTTCTGTTTATCCTTGCCTATCTCGGCGGCGTTCTGACGATCGTCAGCCCCTGCATCCTGCCCGTCCTGCCATTCGTCTTCGCACGGGCGGGCCAGCCTTTTTTGCGCAGTACACTGCCGTTGCTCGTCGGCATGGCGGCAACCTTTGCCGCCGTCGCGACGCTTGCCGCCTTCGGCGGCGGCTGGGCGGTGACGGCCAACGAATATGGACGTTACGCAGCCATGGCGCTGCTTGCGGTTTTCGGCATCATCCTTCTCTTTCCGTCGCTTTCGGATCGTTTGACACGGCCGCTCGTCTCGCTCGGCGCCCGCCTGTCGCAATCGGCCGATCGCGCAAGCCGCAGCGGTGGGTCGACGATTGCCGCATCGCTGCTGCTGGGCGTGGCGACCGGCCTGCTCTGGGCACCTTGTGCCGGCCCCGTGCTTGGCCTCATTCTGACCGGAGCCGCGCTGCAGGGAGCCAGTGTCGGCACGACATTGCTGCTGCTTGCCTATGCGCTGGGGGCGGCGACGTCGCTTGCGCTCGCCCTTCTGATTGGCGGCCGGGTCTATCAGGCGATGAAGCAATCGCTCGGCATCGGCGAGTGGCTGCGCCGTAGCGTCGGCGTTGCGGTGCTTGCCGCGGTCGTCGCTATTGCGATGGGGCTCGACACCGGCCTCTTGACGCAAGCCTCGCTCGCAAGCACTGCTTCGCTCGAGCAAAATCTGGTCGACCGTTTCCATACCCAGGACCCGAACAAGCCATCATCGGTCGTCATGAAGAATGAAGGTGGGGCGATGATGAGCGCCACCAATCAGATGATGAGCGCGAAGCCCGATGGTGCTGCCGGCGGTGGTTCGATGGCGATGACACAGAAGCCGGCCGCGACGCAGCTGCCGACCGAAGGCCCAATCCCCTCGCTCGACGGTGCGGTACAATGGCTGAATTCGCAGCCGCTGACCGCAGCCGGTTTGAAGGGCAAGGTCGTTCTGGTCGACTTCTGGACCTATTCCTGCATCAACTGCCTGCGGGCCATTCCCTATGTCGAAGCCTGGGCACAGAAGTATAAGGACCAAGGCCTCGTCGTCATCGGCGTGCATGCACCCGAATTCGCCTTTGAAAAGAACGCCGACAATGTGAAGAAGGCCATAGCCGATCTCGGCATTACCTATCCGGTCGCGATCGACAACAATTATGCGATCTGGCGCGCCTTCGACAACGAATATTGGCCCGCCCATTATTTCATCGATGCGCAGGGGCTGGTGCGCCATCATCATTTCGGTGAAGGCGACTACGATCAGTCCGAAAGGGTGATCCAGCAGCTTCTCGCCGAAGCCGGAAAGAGCAATGTTTCCAGCGACATCGTGGACGTGAAGGCGACGGGTGCGGAGGCTGCCTCCAACGAGGCCGATGTGCAATCGCCGGAAACCTATGTCGGCTACATGCGGTCGCAGAATTTTGTCGACGATGCCGGCACCGTGAACGATGCTGCTCACGACTACGTCGCGGCGATGCCGAAACTCAACGAATGGGGCCTTGCCGGCAATTGGACGGTCGGCCCGCAGGAGGCGACCTCGAACAGTGCAGACAGCCGGCTCTATTATCGCTTTCATGCCCGCGATCTGCATCTGGTGCTGGGGCCATCGGCGGACGGAAAGCCGGTGCGCTTCCAGATCACCGTCGATGGCAAGCCGCCGGGCGACGGCCATGGTGTCGATACGGACGCAAACGGCAATGGCGTGGTGACGGGGCAAAGGCTTTATCAGCTCGTCCGCGCGAGCGGCCCGGTGTCCGATCATATGTTCGAGATCAAATTCCTTGATCCCGGCGCCCAGGCCTATGCCTTCACCTTCGGCTAGGGCCTCTCATATACCGAGATCGAGCTGGGGCTGTGATCTCCCATCGTCGGCCTCTTCGTTCGTCAAAGACGAAAGCGTGATGCCGAGCAGCCGGACCGGCCGCGTGAACGGATGGACGGTTGCCAGAAGCGCCGACGCTATATCGAGAACCGCGCCGATGTCGGCGACCGGAGAAGAGCTTGTCCGACTGCGTGTCGCCTGGGTAAAGTCCGAATATTTGATCTTTACGGTCACAGTCTTGGCGCCGATGCCACCCGTTTCGCAGTAGCGCCAGACCTTTTCCGCAAGTGGCCGCAGCTCCGCCGTCGCCAGCTCGAGATCGTCGATATCCTCGGCAAACGTATCCTCCGCGCCTATGGATTTGCGAACCCGGTCGGGCTTCACCTGGCGCTCGTCGATACCGCGGGCAATGCCGTAGAAATAGGGGCCTGCCTTTCCGAAATGTTCCTGTAGGAAGGCGAGGGATTTCGACTTCAAGTCTAGCCCGGTTTCGATCCCGTATTTGTGCATGCGCTCGGCCGTCGCCGGCCCGACGCCATGAAACTTCTTGACGGGAAGCGTTTCGACGAAGGCCGGCCCATTCTTCGGCGTAATGACAGCTTGGCCGTTCGGCTTGTTCAGGTCGCTTGCCATCTTGGCAAGAAACTTGTTGTAGGAAATGCCGGCCGAGGCATTGAGCCCGGTGACTTGCTTGATCCTGGTTCGGATCTCCAGCGCGATCTCGGTGGCGATTTCCATGCCCTTCAGGTTCTGGGTAACGTCGAGATAGGCTTCGTCCAGCGAGAGCGGTTCGATCATCGGCGTATACTCGGCGAAGATTTCGCGGATTTGCTGCGACACCGCCCTGTAGACGTCGAAGCGCGGCGGCACGAAAATCAGGTCAGGACATTTCCGCTTCGCCGTGACCGATGGCATCGCCGAGTGAACGCCGAAGGCGCGGGCCTCGTAACTTGCGGCCGCCACCACGCCGCGCGCTGCGGACCCGCCGACCGCAAGCGGCTTGCCGCGCAGCTCGGGATTGTCTCGCTGTTCGACCGAAGCATAGAATGCATCCATATCCACATGGATGATCTTTCGGACTGGGTTCGAGCTCGTGTCGTTCATGGCGGTCTCGGTTATCACACTGCAGGTTCAGCGCGCCCGTCAATTGCAGGGGTTGAAACAAATGCAGAACATATCATCCTCGATGACGATATCAAACCGGCTCTGTTGTTGTGCTGAAGAAGCAGGGAAATCGCCGCATGCCAGCCATGCCGCAAACGCCACCTTGAGATGCGCTCGAGGCTTCCTATCTCTTGTCGGTCCCCCACACGGAGCCTCAAGATGGGCCAAATCGCAACCGATCCGCTTTCCGACCTGCTTATGGAGATCCTCCCGCCCGAGCGTGACGAGGAATCCCGAGCGGATGGCACCGCATGTCTGTGCTGCCGAAGGCTGCGATCGGCGAGGAAGATGGACGAAGACGGCTGCGGCATATGTGACGAATGCCTGGCACCATGACGGACGGCGCGCCGCAACTGCTGCAGGCCGAATTGTCGGACTTCGAACATGCGCTTGCGAAGCTACCTGACGGCTATGCGGAGGGGCGCTTTCAGCGTCGCCCCTGGGGTGTGACGGTCAAGCGATCGGCTGACGGGAAACGGGTCTGGCTCTACGGCGAGGAGCTCGGCGGGACCGACGTCGTCAGTTTCAATCTCTATGTGCTCTCCGGAGTGGGCTTCACCCTCAAGCCTTGCGAAATGTCCTCGTCGAAGGTCGTAGATTTTGTTTTGGCCTTCAGGCCAGCTTCAGCGCTGCATCCGGCATAAGCGCGGAGTTTTGCCGCGATCGGCAGCCACCCGCTCTGCTTCAGCGGGTGGAGAGCGGCGGCGGAGGCGGCTGCGTTGTCGCGCCGGGACCGAGCGAGCGCTGGACCATCACGGTATCGGCCCAGCGGCCGTACCGATAGGCAACGGCCGGCAGAAGGCCGACGCGAACGAAGCCGAAGCGTTCGTGCAAGGCGAGAGAGGCCGCGTTGTCGGCGTCGATATAGCCGATCATCTGCCGGAAGCCGGCGGCCGCGCACGCGTCGATCAGCCCGCGCATGAGCAGGCTGCCGACACCCTGGCCGACATGGTCGTGATGCACATAGATCGAATGCTTGACGGTATAGCGGTAGGCTGGGCGCTTGCGGAACAGCACCACATAGGCATAGCCCAAGACCTTTTCACCTTGGATCGCAACGACATGCGGAAAGCGGCGGTCCTTCAAATTCTTGCGCCGTTCGCGTAAATCATCCGGCTGCGGGGTGTCGCTATCATCAACCCCAGCCTCGACGCCGCGGTGAATATGGCGGCGATAGATAGCCAACATGGCATCGACGTCGCTCTCCCGGGACGGGCGAACGATGATTGTTTTATCCTGCTTCATGTCCGAACCTGAATTTCCAAGCCTATTCCGCGACAACGTAGGTATAGAGCCGGATTTTGCCGGATGCATCAATCTCGCGATAGAGGCCTTGAATCTCCACTTCGAAGCCGGGGAAGGTGTTGAAGCAGGTTTCAAACATTTTGAGATAGTCGATCATGGGCTTTGCCTGCTCCGTCAGGCGCTCGCCCGGCACGATGGTTGCGATCCCCGGAGGATAAACGACGAAGGGCGTGGTTGCGATGCGGCCGGCAATGGCGTCGATCGGCAGATAATCGACATCGTTGCGCACCAGGCAGCGCGCGGCATCGTGCGGCGACATGGCGATTGGCGGCAGGTGGTCGGCGGAAAACTGCTTTGTCTGCAGCGCGCTGACATCGGCCTGGCGGAAGAAATTGTGCATTTCAGCGCAAAGATCGCGCAGGCGCACGCCTGCATAGCGGCCGGGACGGCGGCGATAGAATTCCGGAATTGCCTCTTCCAGCAGCGCATTGTCGTCATGGAGTTTCTTGAAAGCGACGAGGCCGCTGATCAAGGTGCCGGCCTTGCTGGCTTCGACACCGGGGGTGAGGAGGAAGAGCAGCGAATTGAGGTCGTTCTTTTCCGCGACGATACGGTTTTCACGCAGATATTGCGCGACAACCGGCGCCGGAATGCCGTGCTCAGTGTATTTACCGCTCGCTCGGTCGAAGCCGGGGGTCAACAGGGTGAGCTTGTTCGGGTCCGTCATGGCGAAGCCCGGCTCCATGCCGGAAAAGCCGTGCCATGCCGCATCGGGTGTCAGGTGCCAGAAAGCGGGATTGGTGGCGAGCTGATCGGTCGCGACGCTCTCCCAAGGCACATCGTGCACAGCGCCGGGGCTCGACACGTCGGGGATTGCTACCCGATCCGGCACGAAGGGCTCGAAGAACCAGCGGCGGTCTGCGCGATGTTCCTTCTCCTCGAATTCACGGCGAACGGCGCGGATTTTCTTGCGCAGCTCGATGCCGAGCCTGATCGTGTCGTCCCACAGCACTTCGCCCGAGCGTCCCTTCATCATCTGTGCGCCGACGTCGAGCGAGGCAAACAGCGGATAGAAGGGCGAGGTCGAGGCGTGCTGCATGAAGCTTTCGTTGAAGCGACGGTGTTCCACGCGGCGCTTCTGGCCGGTGATGTGCCTATCCTTCATGTGGATCTGTGAGGCCTGCGAGAAGCTTGCGAGCTGCTTATGGGTGGATTGCGTGGCGATGATGCCGGGCGCATCCGGGCCGAGGTCGGCAAGACCCATGGCAAAGCGCCCGGCATAAAGCGGATGAAACTTCATGAAGCCCGCCCATGCCTCGTCGAAGAGAATGTAGTCGCACAGGTGGCCGATGCGCTTGAGGATCATCTCGGCATTGTGGATGGTGCCGTCATAGGTGCATTGCTCCACGACAGCGACGCGGAACGGGCGCGGCTTTTTGTAGGCTTCCGGATCTTTCACCAGCGGATGGGTGCGGATGCGCTCGCGCAGCGCGTCCTCGTCCATGGTAGCGAAATCCATGGGACCGATCAGGCCATAGACATTGCGTCTGGTGGGTAGATAGATCGGAATGCCGCCCGAGATCATCAGCGCGCCGTGATGGGCGGCCTTGTGGTTGTTGCGGTCGAACAGCACGAGATCGCCGTCGGTGACGAGCGCGGAGAGCGCGACCTTGTTGGAGGTGGAGGTGCCGTTCAGCACGAAATAGGTCTTTTCGGCGCCGAAGATCTTGGCCGCTTCCTTCTGCGCGGCAAGAGCCGGCCCCTCGTGGGTCAGGAGGTCGCCGAGATCGAGCACGGAATTGTCGAGATCGTCGCGGAACACCGCTTCGCCGAGATGCTCCATGAAGACCCGGCCGATGGGGCTGCGGCTGTAGAAGATGCCGCCATTGTGTCCGGGGCAGGTCCAGAGATGGTTGCCCTCTTCGGCATAATCGACCAACGCGCCGAAGAACGGTGTCTTCAGCGTCTCGGCATATTGCTTCAGCCGGCTGATGAGGCTCTTCGCGATAAAGGCGGGTGTCTCTTCCGACAGGAAGACATAACCGTCGATGAAATCGAGGACTTCGACCGGTACATCCTCGAAGCGCTTGCGGCGGATCAGCAGGATGATCGGGAATTCGAGGCCGCGCCGGCGCATGAGGTTGATGAGGGAGGCCGTCTTGCCTTCAAGGCCTTTTTTGCCCCAGTCGACCAGCATGCAGCCGATCGCGGCGTCCGTCTGCACGGCGATCTCGGCATCTTCGAGATTGCGCGCCCGCACTACCTCGAAACCGGAGCGTTCGATTTCCTCGACGATCTGATTGTAGCGGGCGCCCTCCAGATCCTCATTGTCGAAGGTTGGTGTTGCGAACAGAAAGTTGAAACGTCTGAAATAATCCATGTCGATACCCGCTCCTGATTTGGCATGAGGTGTCGGCGCATTTCATGACATGGATGTGACAGAATAGAGGACGTCCCAAACCGTATCGACGGCCATTGCCGATCAGGTCGCTGGCCCGCAGTTTCGTGCCGGATCGCGAGCGCGGAATTTATGGATTTGTGGCCACTCAGTGAGCGGCCACCGTCCAGAAATAATAGGCAAGCGGGATGGCGAGAAGGTACATGCCGATGGAAACCTGCCTTGCTTCTCCCGACAAGACCTTGACGATGACGTAGAACAGCAATCCTCCGGCAATGCCGGTTCCGAAGCTGTTCGATACCAGGGTCAAAAGGACCATCATCAGGGCGGAAAGACCGTCGGAGAAATTCTCCAGATCGACCCGCTTCAGCGCGCTGAACATCGACATGCCGACGAGGATCAGGGCGGGCGCTGTGGCAGCTGCCGGGATCATCAGCGCGATCGGGGTGAAAAGCAAGGTAAGCGCGAAAAGGGCTGCGGTTGCAAGCGAAGCAAAACCGGTGCGTCCGCCGGCTTCCGCACCAGTGGCGCTCTCGACCAGCGCAGTAGCGGAGGGAATGCCGAGCAGCGGACTGATCGTGGCGGCGATCGAATCGACGAGGAACGGCTTGCCCAGATCCGCCATGTTGCCCTCTTCGTCAACCAGACCGGCCTTCGCGCCGACGGCAAGAGTCGTGCCCAGGGTCGAGAAGAATTCGGATGCGAAGAAGGCAAAGAGATAAGGGAAATATTCTATCTTCAGCGCACCGAGGAAATCGAGCTGAAGGCCGATTTCGGAAATGCCGTGTGGCGCTCCGAAGAAGGTGGCAGGCACCTTGGTGACGCCGAGCGGAATGCCGAGAAGCGTGCTGCCCAGAATGGCCCAGAGGATCGGTCCCGGCACTTTTCGCCCGCGCAGGAAGACCGCGAGGAAAATGCCGAAGACGGCAATGATGGCTTGCCCAGAGTTGAACGAGCCGAGCATGAGTGCGTGGCTCTTGGCGTTGACATCGACGAGACCGGCATTCTTGAAGCCGAGAAGCGCGATGAATAACCCGATCGCCGCACCCAGGCCGAGCTTGATCTGGGCTGGAACCATGCGGGCAATGACCTGGCGTACGCCGAGCACCGTCAACAGAACGAAGATGACACTCGACCAGAAGGAGATGGCAAGGCCGGTCTGCCAGGGAATATGCTCCACGGCAGCCATCGTCGGACCCACCAGAACCGACCCGCCAATGCCCGGCCCCACCACGAAGGGCATATTGGCATAAAGCGCCATGAACAGGGTCGCGCCAATGATGACGAGAATGGTTGCCGTCGTTGCTGCGGCGCGGTCAATGCCACCGGCGGAAAGCAGGGAAGGGATCACGACGAGAAGATAGGCCGCTGCTAGGAAGGACGTCATCCCGGCAATGATTTCCGTCTTCGTATTGGTCTTACGCTCGCCCATGCGAAAATAGGTTTTCCACCGCGGCTCTGACGTATCACTCGGCTGCCCGACATTCGTATTTGAAGCCATTGTCTATATCTCCTAAGTCGGCAAACGCTGCCGTGCGGGCTGACGACCTCAGTTTTGGCTTGCAGCCACAAGCGGTCTGATTTCCTGGGTGGTTCCGTCGGTCAGCCCGAGATCGGTGACATGCGGGCCGGGGTTGCAGGCAAGGCTTGCTCCGACGACCGCCTTGAAGGTGCGAATGGGCGGCATCCAGTCCGCAATTGCATCAGCCGCGGCGCGCAACCTGGCGAAATCGTCGGCCACCTCCCTTGTGGGCGCATCCGACAGCAAGCCGCAGACGGGCAGCGGAAGCACTGCCGTCACCTTGCCATCGGCCGCCGTCGCCATGCCGCCGCCCACCTCGATGACGGCATTGGCCGCTGCAGCCATATCTGCGGGGTCGCGGCCGAAGACGGTGAGATTATGGCTGTCATGCGATATCGTCGTCGCCAGGGCGCCACGCCAGTGACCCCAGTCTTCCAGGATGCCGATGACGGGTGTCGGGTCCTTTCTTCCGTGCCTGTGGATGACTGCCATCAGAAGCATGTGATCGGGCAGAACGAGCTTGTCCGCCTCAACCTTGACGATCGCCTTCCCCCATTTCGTGAATCGCGGGCTGACAATCGTGTTGACATGCGCTTCGGTCATGCCGGAGAGCTCGATCGTGAAGTCGGCGGCGGAAAGCTTCTCAAGCCTTACGGTGTCGCGATAAGCATCCGAGGCCAAGCGCTCGCTGGTTCCAATGAGGCTGCCGCCTCTTGCAACTTCACGTCCCGATGCAAAGACGCGGTCGACCGCAATCTTTTCGAGATCAGACAGAATGACGATGTCCGCGCGGCGGCCGGGCGCGACCAACCCCAGATCATAGCGGTTCAGCCACATGGCGGCATTGAGCGTGGCGGCGCGGATGGCATCGATCGGTTTCATTCCGTAGCCGATCAGACGCCTGAGAACGGATGACATAGCTCCATCGTTCACGAGGTCGTCGGGGAAGACGTCATCGGTGCAGATCGTCAGCGTTTGCGGCAGATGAGGCAGCTTTTTCAGCGCCCCGATCACGCCGGGCAGGACATAGTCGTGGGAGCCGCGCAATTCGATGGTAAGGCCGGCCCGCAATTTTGCCAGCAGGTCCTCGCCCGATGTGAGCTCGTGGTCGGATTGAATTCCCGCGGACGCAAATGCCTGCAATTCCGCGCCCTCAAGGCCGCGGGCATGGCCGCAGACGCGCTTGCTGCTTGCAAGCCCGGCGTCGACGATGCCGCGCATCGGCTCGCTGCGCTCAAGGACGCCGCGCATGTTCATCACTTCGGCGACGCCGGAAATCTCCGGCCAGCTCAGCATGGTCGCCATTTCGTCTGAGCGGAATTCCGCACCGGCCAGCTCAAGGCCGGGTGCCGAAGGGACGCAGGATGGCGCCAGGGTCAGGAAGCGCAGCGGCAATTGCCGCGTTTCTTCGAGCGCCCATCGAATGCCGTCGAGACCGGCGACGTTGCCGATTTCATGCGGGTCCCAGCAGACCGTCGTCGTACCCTGGGGAACGACCGTTTCCGCGTAGCGCCTCGGTGTCACCATCGAGCTTTCGACGTGCATATGCGTATCGATGAAGCCGGGCGTGATGAATCGTCCGGAAGCGTCGACGATCTGGTTTGCGTCCTTCCTGGTTCCAGAGGCATGGACGCTTGCGATCAAGGGGCCGACAAGGCCGATATCGGCAGCTCTCATCTCCGAGGTTGCGACGTCGACAAGCGTCCCGCCGGTGATGAGTACGTCGAAGGGTTCAATGCCCAATGCTGCCCGCACTGCGCGATCGCGCAGCTCGGACGAATGGAGGTCGTGGGGTTCATTCGGCATTCTTGCCTCCTTGGGCGAAAGCGGACGGGCGTGCGGTGGACTGCCGCAAGACAAGCTCGGTCGGGAATATTCCGCTGGTCCCGGTTTCCCCGGCAACGAAGGCGAGCGCATGGTTCGCGACGGCTTCCAGATCCTGCCGGACTGTCGTGAGCGGTGGAGATACGATTTGAGCCCACATCAGGTCGTCAAAGCCGGTCAGCGATATGTCTTCCGGAATGCTGCAGCCCCTGTCTTTGACAGCAATGGCGAAGCCGATGGCAAGGGCGTCATAGGCGGCGGCACAGGCGGTAAAATCCCGTAGATCGAGTTCGCGGCCGAGAGTGCTGCCGGCCTCGAAAGTCGCATCGCTGTGTCGCAATGCCGGCTCGACGCCGGCCTGGCGGAAGATTTCGCACATTCCTTCGACGCGCTCGCGTGCCACCAGCGAATTTTCCGGGCCGGCGAGGATAAGAAGCTGGTCATGACCAAGGTCGAGCAGATGGCGGGCGATCAGGCGCCCGCCTTCACGATGATCGCTTGCTGCGATGTTGCCGACCGTGGCAGCGCTGTCGATGACGGCGACTGGCACTGGGACATCCGCCGGCGCAATGGTCGTGCCGCGCGTCGGTATCACGATCAGGGCATCGACGCCGCGGGCGATCATGGTCCTGATTTCGAATTCCTGCTGCTGCGGATCGCCTTGACTGTCGCCGATCAGAACGGCAAGGCCGCGCCGCTTGGCGGCTCGTTCGATGGCCTGGGCAAAGGCCGGAAACAAGGGTTGGCCGATGTTCGGAACCAGCAGGCCGACCGTATTGCTCTTGCCGGTGCGCAGTGCGCGGGCCGCATGGTCAGGCACATAGCCGAGCCTATCCGCTTCCAGACGAATCTGCTCCGCAAGGGCTGATGACACCCGCCCCGTGCCGCGCAAGGCATTGGAGACCGTTGCCGTGGAGACACCCAGCTTGGTTGCGATTTCGCGAATGGAAGAAGGGCGTGCCTGGCTCATTCAAGAGTCCGCTCTGGTTTCCTTGATTAAACGATTAATCAAAGCGGTGTGCTTTTGCAAGAGCATCTTTGCGGTGCGTGGATAAAGCACGGTTGCCGTGTTGGCGACTGCTCAATTTACAGATGACGAAGGGCGTCAGACCGATCGGAGTGAGGCGTCAGACCGCGACCAGATGATTGGGAGAGACGGTTCGATATTCGCGCGGCTTGACCAGGTAATCGACAGGCCGGATCGGGCTCTTCAGCTCGTCGCTCGCCGTCATGCGTTTCTCGCGCCGGCGATCGGGGTCCGGTACCGGAACGGCCGCCATCAGCTTCTTCGTGTAGTCGTGCTGCGGATTGCCGAAGACGGCCGCGCGCGGGCCGATCTCGACGATTTCACCGAGATACATGACGGCGACGCGATGGCTGACGCGCTCGACCACGGCCATGTCGTGGGAGATGAACAGGAAGGAAAGGTTAAGGCTCTGCTGCAGGTCGAGCATCAGGTTGATGACCTGCGCCTTGATCGACACGTCGAGCGCGGACACGCTTTCGTCGGCGACGATCACTTTCGGCTGCAATGCCAAGGCACGGGCGATGCAGATGCGCTGGCGCTGACCGCCGGAGAATTCGTGCGGGTAGCGGCTGGCCATGTCAGGCGTCAGTCCCACCTTGCGCAGCATGTCGGCGACGACCTCTCTTGCCTCCTTGGCCGTTCCCATCTTGTGTTCGAGATAGGGTTCGGCGACCGCCTGTCCGACCGTCATGCGCGGATTGAGCGAGGCGAACGGGTCCTGGAAGATCATCTGCACGGATTTGCGCATCTCGCGCATATCACGCTTGCTAAGCGAGAGCACGTCACGGCCGTCGACGATGACTGAGCCGGATTGTGGCTCGATCAGCCGCATGATCGCGCGTCCGGTGGTCGACTTGCCGCATCCGGATTCACCGACAAGCGACAATGTTTCGCCGGCAAAGAGATCGAACGAGACGTTTTCGACCGCATGCACCCGGCCTCTGAGCTTTCCGAAGAGGCCCGAATGGATGTCGAAATGCTTGGTGAGGTTTTTCACCTGCAGAACCGGCTTTTCCTTCGCCACCGTATCGGGCACTTCGGCTGGTGTATCGGACTCCCCCGTTGCCGTATTGACGACGGGAAAGCGCAGCGGCCGTTCATAGGATTGCATCGAACCGAGCACCGGCACAGCCGACAACAGTGCGCGGGTATAGGGATGCTGGCCGCGATGAAAGATATCGGCCGTCGCACCCGTTTCCACCTGCTCGCCGCGATACATGACGACCGTGCGATCGGCGATTTCCGCGACCACGCCCATGTCGTGGGTGATGAAGAGGACGGAAGTTCCTTCCTCGTCCTGCAGCATCTTGATGAGATCGAGGATCTGGCCCTGGATCGTGACGTCGAGTGCCGTCGTCGGCTCGTCGGCGATCAGCAGCCTCGGCTTCGAGGCAAGCGCCATGGCGATCATGACGCGCTGGCGCATGCCACCGGAAAAGCGGTGCGGATACTCGTCGAAGCGCGAGGCGGCCGAGGGAATGCGGACCTTTTCGAGCAGCCGGATCGTCTCGGCTTTGACGTCCGCCGCCGACATATCCTTGTGGCAGAGCAATGCCTCGGAAATCTGGTCGCCGATGGTGAAGAGCGGATTGAGCGATGTCATCGGCTCCTGGAAGATCATCGACACGTCGTTGCCGCGCACCTTGCGCATCTCATGCTCGGGGAGCGAAAGCAGGTTGTGGCCGCCGAGCATGATCTTGCCCTCGATGCGGCTTGAATCGCTCTGCAGCAGCCGCATGATCGAGAGCGAGGTCACGCTCTTGCCCGAGCCGCTCTCGCCGACGATCGCCACCGTCTCGCCCGGCGCAACCGAGAAGGAAACATTGCGCACCACAGGTTTCCATGCGCCATCCACCAGGAATGAGGTGGTGAGGTTCTCGACCGAGAGGATAGGTTCGGCGGCTTCTGCGGCCCTTGCCTGCGACGTGTTCATGCTTGTTCCCTTCTTGCGATCCCTGCCACAGCTCAGTCCGGCCAGTTCAGCACGCCGTCGAAGCGATGCCGGCTGCGGTTCTCGATCGGTGTCGCGATGATCTCGTTGGAGGCGCGCGCCTTGTCGAGTTCTTCGGCAAGCCGGGTCGCGACAATGGTCTCCTGGCCGGGGTGCAGGTTGCATGGATCGAGATAGAAATAGTGATGCTCCACCTCATGGTCGCGGACGATCACGGGCGGGTTGCCGCGGGCAAGCGCTGCGGCAAGATCCCAGGCGCTGATATGCGCCTCCGGCGCCGAGATGATGACCCGCATGCGGTCGAGCGGGTTGTCGGTAGGATCGGGCTCGATCAGGGCGGTAACGCCGGGGCGGCCGTCGAGAGTTCGCTTCCAGAGATTCAGATAGCCGGTCTCGCGTTCGCGGATGCCAGCATGGTCGCGCTTTTCCCAGGCCTCCAGCGCTGCCATGGTGCCATAGATGCTTTCCTTGCCGACCTTCATGCCGCGACCAATGCCCATGTTCTGCAGGAAGGCATTGCGAACCAGCTCCTTCTTGCCGGCGACGATACCGGAGGTCGGGCCGCCGAGGAATTTATGGCCGGAATAGAGCACGATGTCGGCGCCCTGTGCCAGGAAGAGCTTAAGGTCGTACTCCGAGGCCGCATCGACGATAACGGGTACGCCTTTAGCGTGCGCGATCTCGACGAACTCGGTCAGGTGCAGCAGGCCGTAATCGACGACATGATGGGATACGACATAAACGGCGGCCGCGGTCTTCTCGGTTATGGCGTTTTCCATATGGAAGCGGTGCGTCGATGTTGCCTGGCCGATCAGGACGACCTTGCCGCCGGCAAGGCGGATCGCCTGGTCTACCGGAGCGCCGTAGCTCACAACATGGCCCGTCTGCACGATGACTTCATTCTTGTCCGGGGCGATATCGGGCAGCTTCTCTATGGCAAGCAGGTTGTTGCCGGTGATGGCGCCGGCGACAGCGAGGCTGATGCCGGAGGAGCAGGATGCCGTCACGAAGCCTGCCTCGCCGCCCGTCAGCCGCGCGATGACGGCGCTTGCCTTGCGCTGGAGGTCGTTGATTTCGACGAATTGCGGCAGGATTGCCGCCATTGCCGCAATGGCTTCAGGCACGACGATCGAGGCGCCGAGGCTCGTCATGGTGCCTGACACGTTGATGACGGACCTCAGGCCGATCTTGCTACGGATATCATCGGACATTCTATCTCTCCAAAGTGACGACTGCCGATTGTCATCGACAGCTATGCCATAGTAATGTAATAGCTTCTCGAAATCTCACGAGGAGCGTTGATTTGGACGCCAAGACCCTACCCGCCGCACTCCCTGAAGACGTTGATTCCACGGGGGAAACGGAAGCCAAAGGCGTTCGCCGTTCGCGCGTAAGCGGCATCGACCGCGCGCTGCAGGTGATCGATTATCTCTATGAAACCGGTGCGCCGGCCGGAGCCTACGCGATTGCCAAGGCGATCAAGGCGCCGCTTTCGACCGTCTACGTGATCATCGACGATCTGGTCGAAAAGAACATGCTCGGCCGCAATGCCGATGGTTCCGTCTGGCTCGGCGCGCGCCTCTATCACTACGGTCTCGCCTATGCCCGGTCGCTGGATTTCATGAGCGTCGCCACCCGCGAAATGCACGACCTTTGCCGACAGGCGAGCGAGACGGTGCAAGTCTGCGGTCGCGACGGCGACAACATGCTGGTGCTGGCGATGGCGGATGGGCCAAGCCATTTCCAGGTCGCCTCTCGGGTCGGAACCCGTGTCCCGCTCAACTGGACGGCATCCGGCCGGCTGTTGGTCGGCCACTTGCCGGAAGACGAGAGGATCGAGCTTTTCAAGCGCTGCGCTCGCACCTCGCCCACCGGTCGGGCCGAGGTCGATGCCGACGTGCTTTCCGATGCCGCGGGCAAGGCGTTTGAGGAACGCTTGTCGGTTCAGGTGGCGGAGTCCGATTATGCGGTTGCCTGCATCGCCTCGCCGGTCGTGGATCGCGATGGCCAGTGTGTCGCGACCATTTCGATCGTGCTGCCGGAACAGAAAGTCTTTTCCGACGGCAACCATTATGGCGAGCAGGTACGCGCGGCTGCCGAGCGGATCGAAAAGTTGATGGGCTGGCGCAACCACTGAATTCGTCCTCCTTAGAGCAATTCCAGCAAAAGTGCGACGCGGTTTTGCGTCCGGAATTGCGCAAAAACTAGTCGTTGAGCGATACGATCGCTTCGATTTCGACCGTGATATTGCCGGGAAGCGAGCCGAAGCCGACGGCCGAACGGGCATGTTGACCCGCCTCGCCGAAGACCTCGATGAAGAGGTCCGAGCAGCCGTTGATGACGCTCGGATGATCCTCGAAATGTGGTACGGCATTGACCATGCCGAGCAGCTTCACCACCCGCTTCACCCGGGAGAGATCGCCGAGCGCGCCATGCATGACGGCAAGCAGGTTGATGCCCGTCAGCCGTGCATGCTGGTAGGCCCGGTCGACGCCGACGTCACCGCCGACCTTGCCGGAATGGAGATGACCGTCCAGCTCCCGCGGTCCTTGACCTGATAGATAGAGCACATTGCCTTCGCGGACATGGGTCACGAAATTGGCGATCGGCGGCGGCGGCGGCGGAAGCTCGATGCCGAGTGCCGCCAGCCGTTCGTAGGGTGTTTGCGCTGCTGAAGCGGTCTGTGTTGGGGACGTGTTCACGTATGCTCCTGGCATTCAATCTTGATGTTTCGACTACCGCCACGAGTAGCCGTGGCTGTGGCGGACGAGCTTGCGCGCGCGCGGTATGTAGCGGCTGGCGGCGATCGCCTCCGCGCCGATGACAGCGTAGCGCGGTTCGAACAGCTTCTGCAGGCGCGAGACGTCGCCGTTGGAATCGGTCGCCTCCAGATCCGCGTCTACCAGGTCGAAGATGGTGAAATCGGCCCGCGCGCCGACCGACAGGCGGTTCTCCATCGCAAGTTTGATGACCGAGGCCGGCGCATGCGTGACCGCGTCCACCACCTTGTCGAACGGCATGCCGACCGAGAGCAGCTTCGACATGGTGGTTGCCAGATCCCAGACCGGGAAGTTCATCGAATGCCCGTGCAGGTCAGTCGAGATCGAATAGGGCAGCAGGCCGCGCCTGATCGCCGCCTCCGCGACCTTGAAGGAGAAGGAAGCGCCTCCGTGGCCGATATCGAGCCGGATGCCTTCGCCGGCGCAGCGTTCGGCGAGATTGTAGAGATCCTCGTCCTCCATGATGCTCGAACCGGCCTTGCCGTTGAAGCAGTGCGTGACGACATCGCCCGGCCCGAGAATTTCGAGCACTTCGTCGTAGAGCGCCGGCGGCTCGCCGACATGCACCATCATCGGCACCTTCAGGATCTTGGCGATCTTCTTGCCGAGCTTGACGGGCGTTACTCCCCAGGAACCGGTGATCACGTGGCTGGCGCGGACCTTGATGCCGACGATATGCTCGCTGTTCTCGGCATAGCATTCGAGGATGCGGTCGAGGTCGATATCCTTGATATCACGCAATTCGGGAACGCGATTGCAGGCAACGAGGCCGATCGAGCCGAGATTGAGGAAGGCCTTGATGCGTTCCCTGGAGGGTTCGATGATATATTCGCGGAAGCCATGAAAATTGGCTTCGCCGGCGGAGCCTGCATCGACCAGCGTCGTGACGCCGCGCTCGGCGCCGCATTCGGACGGACGGATCGAGATATCAGTGCCGCCATGCCAGATATGGACGTGTAGGTCGACCCAGCCCGGAGAGATCCATGCGCCCTTGCCGTCGACCCGCTCGACATCGCCGGGAGCGACAAGCTGCGGGCCGAAAGCGGCGATCTTGCCGTCGGCGCCGACGAGAATGTCGATGACGCCGGCGGCGGTATCGCCACCGAAAGCCATGGGCTTCACATTGGTGAGGAGGAGCGGCTTGCCCGCTTTTTCACCGGTCATTTACAGGTCCTTTCGAAGTCTTGGATCGAGCATGTCCCGCAGGCCGTCGCCGACCATTTGCAGCGAGAGCACGGAGAGAATGATGGCAAAGCCCGGGAAATAGGTCATCCAGTCGGCCTGGCCGATATATTGGCGGCCGGCGGCGATCATGGTTCCCCAGGTCGGGATTTCGGGGCTGACGCCGAGGCCGAGAAACGAGAGCCCGGCTTCGGCGAGCATGGCGCTGGCAAAGAGAAACGAACCCTGCACCAGGATCGGCGACAGGAGGTTTCGCAGGACATGCCGCGTCATGATGTGGAACGTCGAGATACCGAGAGCCTTGGCCGCCTCCACGTAAGGGAGTTCGCGGATGACAAGTGTCGAGGCGCGGACGATGCGGGCGAGCCGCGGCGCGTACACGATCGAAAGTGCGACGATGACCGTCGTCAGCGACGGACCGAGGGCTGCGACGAGCGCAATGGCAAGCAGGATATCGGGAAACGCCATCATCGCGTCGATCAGGCGGGCGATCGGCGTATCGAGCCTCTGGAAGAAGCCCGCAAGCAGACCGAGAGTGACGCCGATCGCAGCGGACAGCGCCACGACGGCCGCACCCACCAGCAGCGAAAGCCGTCCGGCATAGATGGTGCGGGAGAAGATATCGCGGCCGAATTCGTCGGTGCCGAACCAATAAACCCCGCTTGGGGGTTTCAGTCGGTTGACGATCGAGAGTTTCGAGGGCGAATAGGGCGCTATCCATGGCGCAAGCACGGCAAGCAGGACGAAGATCGTCAGCACGGCAAGACCGATGGCGACGGTCTTGCGCTTCAGAAGCCGGCGAAGGAACTTGCTTCGCTCGCTCGGCGCCTGTTTCGGTGTATCGGTTGCGATATCGGCCATCAGTAGCGTACCCTCGGATCAACCAGCAGGTAGAGCATGTCGATCGCAAAATTGATCAGGACATAGAGGCCGGCGATGACGAGCAAGGCCCCCTGGATCACCGGATAATCGCGGCGCAGCACCGCCGAGACGACGAGGCTTCCGACCCCCGGCAGGCCGAAGACGGTCTCGGTGACGACAGCGCCGGAAATCAGGACTGCGGCGGTCAGCCCAAGGACGGTGAGAATTGGAATGAGCGCGTTCTTCAGCGCATGTTTGAGGACGACGCGGCGCTCGATGAGCCCTTTCGCGCGGGCGGTGCGGATATAGTCGTCCCCGAGTACGTCGAGCATCGATGCGCGGGTGAAGCGCAGGATCAGCGCCGAGGAGACGAGACCGAGTGCTACGGCCGGCAGCGTTAGATGATACATGCGATCGAGGAAACTTGCGCCTGGCCCGCCATAGCCTGACACCGGAAACATCCCCAGGCGCACCGCGAAGAATTGCATCAGGATGAGGCCAAGCCAGAAGCTCGGAATGCTTGCCGCCAGCATGCCGATCGCCATCGAAGCCTGGTCGACGAGCGATCCCCGCCGATAGGCGGCATAGATGCCGATCGGCAGTGCAATCACGCCAGCGATGAGGAGCGAGAACAACGTCAGGAAAAAGGTCGGCTCGGCGCGTTCAAGAAGTGCGGAGGAGACCGGAATATTGAGGAAGATCGATTGACCGAGATCGCCCTTCAACAACTGCCCGACATAGAAAAGGTATTGGATGAAGATGGATTGGTCGAGGCCAAGCCGGGTGCGGAGTTCGGCAATATCCTGCGCGGTGGCATCCGGGCCGAGCATGACGGCGGCCGGATCGCCGGGCGTCACGCGCACGATCACGAAGACGATCGTGACGACGAGAAACATCACGACGATCATGCCCGCAAGACGTTGAAAAATGTAGCGTATCATTGGGTCAGTTCCCAGAGCGGTTCCGCTTTTCTTCGAATCGCGCAACCACTCTATGTCTTTGTTCTCTCGCAATTCCGGACGGAAAACCGCTGCGCGCTTTTCCTGGAATAGCTCTAGGTTCGCAAAAGGACAGGATCGGTAACGGGCGCCGGCCATGACCGGCGCCCGAGCGCCTTGGGAGGCTTATTTCTTGATCGATGCGTTCCAGAAGTAGGGCCATGGCGCGGGGTCGACGCCTTGAAGCTTGGTGGAGATCGCCGCAACGGCGTTGAAATCTCCGATCTTCATCATTGGGGCTTCGTCATACATCGTTTTCTGGACGTTCGCCCAAAGCTCGATGCGCTTCTTGGGATCGACCTCGGTGTTGAACGCGTCGATTGCCGCCTTGCTCGTCGGCGTGCTCCACCAGCCGGGCGAGCTTGGCGACAGCGTGCCGATCAGCGCCGGTTCCGGCAGGAAGGGACTGTGGCTGATATAGATGTCCCAGAGCGCCTTGTCCGTGCGGCGCTGCGTGAGCGTTGCCCAGTCGACCACCTGAAGGTCGACCTGGAAGCCCGCCTGCTTCAGATATTCGGCCGCGACCTGCGCCATCTTGTAATGGAATTCGTACTGGCGGCTGGTCAGGATGCGGATCGGTTCGCCCTTATAGCCCGCGGCCTTGGCGGCAGCGGCAGCCCCTTCAGGATCGGCGACGTTGTAGTTGCCCTTGACGCCGGCATCCGTGCTCCAGGTATAGGGGGCGGGATACATGTTGCCGTCTACCGTATAGAAATTCGTGCTGCCGAAGGCTGCTGCCAGCATATCTTCCATGCTCAGCGCCTGACGGATTGCCTTGCGGATCGCGACATTCTTCGTGATGCCGTCGGCGGTATTGAAGACGAAGACCGGATAGCCGAACGGCTTCAGGAGCAGCGGCTGGGTCGCCGAGGAGGACTTCAGCTTGTCGAAGGATTCGACCGGAAGACTGTCGATATAGTCGTACTGGCCGGAAATAGCCGCCTCGACGCGGGTATTGGCGTCGGGAACAGGAACGAAGCGGATTTCGTCGAGATACTGATGCCGAGCGCCGCCGTAACCGTTGCTTTCGCCATCGCGCGATTTGTAGCCGTCGAAACGCACCAGCTGGATATACTGGTCGGGCTTGCGCTCTTTCAGCTTATAGGGACCCGTGCCGATGAAGTCGGTCATCGTATCGGCCTGTTTGCTGGCCGGAATGATGATGGCGGCGGAGTTGTTGAAGGCGAGCAACGAGGTGAGGGGGGCGTAGGGCTGCTTCAGCTTGATGACGACGGTCGCCGGGTCCTGGGCGGTAATCGATTCAATGAAGCCGCCTGCCTGCTTGCCGCGTGATGCCAGCTTGATCCAGCGGTTGAGCGAGGCCACCACGTCGTTGGACGTCATGACGCTGTCATCGTGGAACTTGATGCCGGTCCTGAGCTTGATCGTGTAGGTTTTGCCGTCGGCACTGATCTCGGGCAGGCTTTCGGCAAGCAGCGGCGTGACATTCCAGCCCTTGTCGAAGGTGTAGAGCGTTTCGAAGATGTGCTGCGTGACGATACCGACCAGATCGGCCGTGGAGGTCATCGGATCGAGCGTCGGCGGCTCGCCGATCGTCGCGACGTTAATGACGCCGCCTTTTTCCTGGGCCATCAGCAGCGACGGGGCTGCAATCAGGGCAGCCGCAATCAGGAATCCGACTCTGAGCTTCATCCATATTCTCCCGTTTATGTTCCACAATTATGTTATATGCAATTTTATAAAAGAATACAGGACGTATGGGGGCTGTCAATGGTGGTGAAAACAAGGATGCATCACCTCGAATGCGATCAGGTTCAGTCTTGCCGAAACACTTTGGTCGGAGCAGATTGCAGCGATAGAGGAGATAGTGCATGGCGCCTTACGATGCTTCCGGCTCCAACGTGAACGGTATCGAGCCTCGCTGGACGTCCAGCGCAAAGAGTGGAATTGGCACAGCGCTTTCGCCAGCCTGCCGCATCTGGTTCACACTCAGTCATGGCATCCTGAACGAAGTCTACTATCCCCGCGTCGACAGCGCCTGTACCCGCGACATCGGATTGATCGTCACAGGTCCCGATGGTTATTTTTCGGATGAAAAGCGCGATACGGAGAGTGTCGTTGCGACGGTCGAGGACGGCGTTCCGGCGTACCGGTTGATCAATACGGCAATCGACGGTCGTTACCGGATCATCAAGCGCATCATCGTCGACCCGATGCGCAGCAGCTTGCTGCAGCGGATATCATTTGAGCCGCTGGAGGGAACGATCCACGATTATCGTCTCTATCTGCTTGCCGCTCCGCATCTGGTCAATGCCGGTTACGGTAACACGGGCTGGGTAGGAGATTATAAGGGCACGCCGATGCTTTTTGCGACGGGCACAGGCGGCGTCTCGCTCGCACTCGCCGTCAGCGGCGGCTGGAAGACAGCATCTGCCGGCTATGTCGGCAATTCCGACGGATGGCAGCAGTTGCGCAAGGCGGCGCAATTGGACACGTCCCTTGCGCGTGCCGCCGATGGCAACGTCGCACTGACCGGTGAGATCGATCTCACTGGCGGCAGCGACACCGTCATCGTATCGCTCGGTTTTGGAAGTCACGCCCAGGAAGCCGGCTACAATGCCCTTGCCAGCTTGCAGGCTGGCTATGAGGATGCGGAGCGCAGCTATGTCTCCGACTGGCGGACCTGGCAAGACGGGTTGCTGGCCCTCGACGAACCGAAGGCACCGCCGCCCGAGCTCAATCGCTATCGGATATCGACAGCCGTTCTGGCAACGCACCGGCCTCTTTCTTTCGAGGGGCCGGCTGTTGCTTCTCTCTCCATTCCTTGGGGCTTTGCCAAGGGAGACGAGGATCTCGGCGGCTATCACCTGGTCTGGCCGCGCGATCTGGTCGAGACCGCCGGCGGCTTCCTGGCTGCAGGCGCCTCACAGGATGCGCTGCGAATTCTGGCCTATCTACGCGTCATCCAGGAAGAGGACGGGCATTGGCCGCAGAATTGCTGGCTGGACGGCGAGCCTTACTGGACCGGGATACAGATGGATGAATGCGCCTTCCCGATCCTGCTTGCCGATGCGCTGCGTCGCGAAGGGGTGTTAACGGGCGAACAGCTTTTATCCTACGTGCCGATGGTCGAACGGGCAGCGCGCTATGTGGTCATCAACGGTCCCGTCACCGGTGAGGACCGTTGGGAAGAGGATGGCGGCTTTTCCCCCTTCACCTTGGCGGTTGAGATCGCCGCCCTGCTGGCCGCCGCCGACATTCTGGAAATTGCCGGGCAAACGCACAATGCGGACTACTTGCGGCAGACCGCCGATGCCTGGAATGACCAGATCGAGCGCTGGACCTATGTCAGCAGCGATACGGAAAGCGCGGGCCTTGGGGTCAAGGGCTACTATGTCCGCATTGCGCCTCCGGAAATAGCCGATGGGACCTCGCCGGCCGAAGGCTTCGTGCCGATCAAGAACCGGCCGCCTGCCGAATCCTTTTTGCCGACCGCCCGCGTCGTGAGTCCCGATGCTTTGGCACTGGTGCGCTTCGGATTGCGTGCCGCCGACGATCCCCGCATCCTCGACACCGTCAGGGTTATCGATGCACAGCTCAAATGCGACCTGCCGCAGGGCCGGCTATGGTATCGCTATACGGGTGACGGCTACGGCGAGCACGAAGACGGCGGGCCATTCGATGGCACCGGCATTGGGCGCCCGTGGCCGCTGTTTGCGGGTGAACGAGCCCATTATGAGCTTGCCGCCGGCCGACCGGACGTCGCTCTGGAGTTGCTCAAGACGCTCGAGCAGTCCGCGGGGGAAGGCGGTTTGCTGCCCGAACAGGTATGGGACCAGCCCGATGTCCCGGAGCTGGGCCTTATCCTCGGGAAACCTTCCGGCAGCGCCATGCCGCTCGTCTGGGCTCATGCCGAACATATCAAGCTCTTGCGCTCGCTGAGAGACGAGGCCGTTTTCGACATGCCGCCGCAGGGCGTCGAGCGTTATGTGAAAAACAAGGTTACGGCACCCTTCGTGCTATGGCGTTTCAACAACAAGCTGTTGCAGCTTTCCGTCGGCAAGCGTCTGCGGGTCGAGGTCATGGCGCGGGCGATCATTCGCTGGAGCTTCGACGGTTGGGCAAGCGTCAACGATACCGAAACCCGCCAAAATGGCTTCGGTATCAACGTTGCGGAGCTTGCAAGCGAGCGCTTGCCCAAGGGCACAGTGATTGCCTTTACCTTTTACTGGCCAGACACCGACCATTGGGAGGGAGAGAATTTCTCCGTCTCGGTCGTTGAAACGCCATAGCATGAATAGTGCCGGTCACGGATGGAGGGTGTGGACGAAGATGAGCCAGGTAACAGAGAGCCGCAAAGCAAGCACAAAATCGAAGAAAACCGCGGCCCCGGCTGCGACGGAGGATCTCGTCGTTTTGGCGATCGATCTCGGCGGTTCGCATGTAAAGATGCGTCTCAGTTCCGGCGGTGAGCGCCGAGCGGCTGCCTCCGGTCCAGCCATGTCGGCAAAGGAGATGGTTCAGGCCGTCAAGAAGCTAACGAGCGATTGGCAATACGACGTTATCGGCATGGGATATCCAGGTCCGGTTTCGAACAACAGACCGGCCGCGGAGCCGCACAATCTCGGACCTGGCTGGCAGGATTTCGATTTTTCTTCCGCCTTCGGAAAGCCGGTCAGGCTCGTCAATGACGCCGTGATGCAGGCAATCGGCAACTATAAGAACGGCAACATGCTGTTTATCGGCCTCGGCACCGGGCTGGGTTCAGCTATGATCGCCAATCATGTCTGCCTGCCCATGGAACTCGCCCACCTGCCCTACAAGAAGCGCGACACTTTCGAAGATTTTATCGGCGAACGCGGACTTGAAAAATACGGCAAGAAAAAATGGCGCCAGTCGGTCGAGGAGATCGTGGAAAGGTTGCGGGCAGCGTTGTTGCCGCATGAAATCGTCATCGGCGGCGGCAATGCCGAAAAGCTCAAGGAACTGCCGCCCGGTTGCCGTGTCGGCGAGAACGAAAATGCCTTCCTTGGGGGATTTCGTCTCTGGAAGGACGCAACGCTAAGCTTCTAGGCTGCTTGTATCCCTCTGTCTTGAATGAGGCGCCGCTACTGTCACATTGACGGAGCGGCTGCCATCAGAGTTTCTTGTCGCGAATGGTCACGACCCCGAACGGATTGAACTTATACTCATCTTCGTCATAGCGGGTGTCGTCGGATAGGGTGGCGTGACGAGCCGCTACTGCCGCGTCAACACCCTCCCGTGCCATTTGATCGCCGATCTCGTCAATCAAGGCGGCGATAGCAAGCTGCTCATCATTGGTCGACGGCTGCTGATCGTCCTTCCGGATAAAGGTAACGAGTATGTCGGGCAATCCGACCAGATGATTCCCGACGCTTGCCATGCCCTCGGCATCGTCGCCGATGGGCCGGCGCGCAAAGGCGAGGCGGCAGGTTTTGGCAAGTGCCAGCAAATCACGGGAATCCGATGCGCTACGCGCCTGCTCGGAGAGCTCTTTCCATCGCCGTACGCCGTGGGCCACGCCTGCGGTCTCGCCCTTTGCGGCGATCGCCCCGCGATCGAACATGTATTGCACGAACATCAGGGCCTTCGCCGATGTCGCAACGGCTGTTTCGGCCGTCATGGGCGGGCTGAGCACATAAAGGACGGATCCATGCGTGGCGACGGCATCTTCGTCTGCCTCCTGATAGGCATCGGGGTTCACACGGTCCCAGCAGATATTGAACGAACGGACCATGCGGTCGTCCGGCTCATTCTGCGAACCGTCTTCATCGGCGGTGAAACCATCGCCGAATTGAGCGATGGCGGCACGGGCATTCTGCAGGAGCGCCGCAAGGCCATTCTCTTCGCCGAGAAAGCAGAGCACATGACGCGGTTTATAGCTGGAACGGGAGGCTGCAAACGCCGATGGTTGGCTCGAAGCCCAGCTGGGAGACGGTCTATCCGCAATGAGACTGCCGAAGAACGCAAGAATGCCGCGCCGCATCGAATTCATTCCGGTGTCCTCATGGTTCAAATAGGCAGAGTTGAAGGCATTCACAACGACAGGGTTACGCGCGGCATATCGCATTCGTTTTGTTTTCGGTGCAACCCGATTTTATTGCCATTTCAGCATCAGCGATTCTTCCAGCTCGAGAACATGGCGCGAAGTTCGCGCATTGCGTACGCGCTGCCCAATCTTTGCTCGCGAATGGGATAGCCGGCTCATGGGCTGTATTTCAACGACACTTTCTCCCGATGGACGATGTCGGCAAACAGCCGAAGCGCGCCACTTGGTTGTTCATCGCGCTGCGCGAGATAAAGGGGCGCTATGAGGTTGGTGTGAGGGGCAAGCCTCAGATAGGCGATGCCGTTCGTCTCCAGCCGGGCAATCGATCCTGGAATGATCGAAATTCCGAGCCCGGCGGCAACCAGGCTGAGCGTTGACAGCAATCGGGGAGCTTCATGCCGTATTTTCGGGCTGAAACCCGCGGCAAGGCAGGCGGCTATGATGCCGTCATATAGTCCGGGGCCTGATGGGCGCCGGTAGAGGATGAAGGCTTCGTTCGCGAGTTCTGACAATCGAATGGGTCGAGGCTTTTCGCCCTTCGCTATCGCGATCGGATGACGATCGGGAAGAGCGACCAGCATTTCTTCATCGAGAATTCGGGAAATTATCAGCCCGCTCGACTGTGCAACGGGAGAGCGCACGAACGCGACATCCAGAAGCCCGGAATGCAGCATGGCGATCAGATCGGGCGTACTGGCTTCCTCAAGCTTTAGCGCAATATCCGGTGACATCTCGCCAAGCGAGCGGACGGCCGAGGTGACGAGAGGATGAAATGCAGCCGAACTGGTAAAGCCGATGGCGAGGCTTCCCTCCTCTCCGCGGGCATTGCGTCTCGTTGCCTCTATTGCAAGATCGACCTCATGCAGGATAGTCCTTGCCCTCTCCACGAAGGTCTGCCCGGCATCCGTCAGCTCGACGCCTCTCGGCAGACGCCTGAAGAGCGAGGCTCCGACGGTCGCCTCCAGCTTGGCTATCTGCTGGCTGAGCGGCGGCTGCTGGATGCCGAGCCTTTCCGCAGCGCGGGTCATATGGCCCTCGTCGGCGACGGTTACGGCATAGCGAAGATGTCGAAGCTCGATCATGGCATATCTCAAATATATGGATACTCATTAATCCATATATTGGACGCATGGTCGATGAAAGCCTATTTTGCCGTCTTGTTCGACATGAAGCACATAGGCCAAGATATGGACGCCATTTCCCCTCACAGCACCGTTCAACGCGAAGAGCCAACCGTCGCCGAACTCTTCTTCGGTTTTTTCAAGCTCGGCCTCATCGGTTTCGGCGGGGTCTTGCCGCTCGCGCGCCGCATGGTGGTCGAGGATCGCAGGTGGCTGACCGGGGAGGAATTCACCGAGCTCCTCGGGCTCTGTCAGTTCCTGCCAGGCGGTAATATCATCAATATGTCGGTTGCGATCGGCTCGAAATTTCAGGGCGTGGCGGGCGCTTTTTCAGCTCTTCTCGGCCTGATTGTCGCGCCGACGGCGATCGTCATCGGTCTCGGCGTCATTTACGATCAGTTCAACAGCGATCCGCGCATCCAGCACATGTTTGCCGGTCTTGCCGCGGCCGCAGCCGGTCTGTTGATCTCGATGGCCGTCAAGATCGTCCTGCCGTTGCGCCGCAGGCCTGTCGCCTTGGTCATTGCCGCCATTTGCTTTGCTGCCATCGCCATCGTCGGATTGCCCCTGCTGCCGACCATGCTGGTTCTGGCACCTCTCAGCATTATCGCCACCTGGAAGCTTGAACCATGACCTCGACCCTGCTCGCTCTCGCAATCATCTTCACCCAGCTTTCGCTGCTGGCCTTCGGCGGCGGCAATTCCATCCTCCCGGAAATGCACCGGCAGGTCGTCGACGTGCAGCATTGGATGACGGCGCAGCAATTCGGTGCGCTGTTCGCGTTGGCGCAGGCAGCTCCCGGCCCGAACCTGATGGTCGTGCCTCTGGTCGGCTGGCATGTTGCAGGATGGGCTGGAGTGCTGGTGACTTCGGTGGCAAAGTTTGGGCCTTCTTCGGTACTGACCTATCTGGTGCTCCATCTCTGGAACCGCTTCAAGGACAGGCCGTGGCGAAGGATCGTCCAGGCCGGGCTGGTGCCGATGACCGCCGGGCTCGTCACCGCCAGCGCGGCCGTCATCACCGAGGCATCAACTCAGGGCTGGATTCTGGCGGCCATAGCGGCAGCCGGCGCACTTGTTCTTTCGACGACGCGCGTTCATCCGCTCGTGGTTCTGGGCGTTGGCGCGTTGATCGGGCTGAGTGGCATCGGCCAGGTATGAGCAGGAAGTCGCTCGTATCGGATTTGGGATAAATACCCGTTCTGACTGCCGAGACTCATTTTCGCGTAAGGCACGCTGCGGCCATTCGACTGGCTGACGGCCGATGAAGCTCATCGTCGAGCTGCGCCCGTCGGTTGCTTCATGCATTCGCCAACACGTCTGCCGCTTGAAATAACCCGTCTTCAGTGGCTCGGTCGCAAAGGAGGGCTGTTGATATCGGCAATAATCGCAGCGCTCGTGTTTTTAGAAACCAAAATGCAAACAATCCATGCAATATTCCACCGGGAAAGATTGCCGGCAATAAAGCCGGGATAGTCTTTCGATCAGCTGGTGAGGGCCTCCAGTGTCTTGCGATGGAAATGCGATACTCGATCCACAGGCAATCGGCTCCCGCGAGTTCCTGCATTTGCGTGAATTGTTTGATCGATCGTTCAAGGCAGCTCGCATTGGGGTATGGGAATGCAGCCTCCCCGACCAGACGCTCAGCTGGACGGATATGGTCTATGAGCTCTTTGATCTCGCGCCGCAAACGCCGCTGACGAGGGAGGAGATCCTTAAACTTTATACCCCGGAAACGAGAAGACGTCTCGATGAGGTGCGCGAGAAAGCAATTCGCACCGGCGAGGGCTTCAGCCTGGATGCGCAGATCATTACTGCAAGGGGTAATCATCGGTGGATCAGAATAACCGCCTGTGTCGAGTTCGCGAACGGAGCTGCGACCAGAATTTTCGGGATGAAACAGGATGTCACCGCCGAGAAGACGATGGTCGAGCAGCTTCGTCAACTGGCCGAATATGATATGCTCACCGGGCTGACGTCCCGCACCAGATTTGAAACGTTCTTCAACGAAATATGTGCAGCCGAGGGCCGCACCGGCAGAGCGCTCCTGCTGGTGGATCTCGACGGCTTCAAATCCGTGAACGATACTCTCGGGCATCAGGCGGGGGATGATTGTCTCAAAGCGGCAGGGCGCAGGCTTTCGCGCGCGGTCCCCAAGGCCAACATGGTGGCGCGAATTGGCGGTGACGAGTTTGCCGTCATCCACGAATGCCTCTCGATCGAGCATCTTGCAAAAATTGCCGATCGTGTTGTCAGGGGATTGAACTGGACCGTCTCCACGCCGGCGAAGACCATTCGCATCGCAACCTCCGTTGGCGCGGCGATAATCGTGCCCGGCCATTCGTCCAAGGACATATTTGCGAAAGCGGATCGTGGCTTGTACGAAGCGAAGTCGTCGGGGAAGAATGGCTTCCGGATTGCGCCACCGACATGGTCTGCATACAACGCTGCTCTTTAGATCGAGCCTGCCAATCGCTCGCCAATCCAAGCATCGAATAGCGATTTGCCGGCGAGCGGCGGAGAAAAATATTTCTCCATAGAGTATATAGACATTATGCAATTACTTTTCGAATAGCATTGCCACCCCTAGCTTGAGCGCCGGTCTAATTCGTCCGGAGCTGACATGACAAGGTATATTCGATTCAACGCGTTCGACATGAATTGCGTCGCGCATCAGTCTCCCGGGCTATGGAGGCATCCGCGCGACAAGTCGTGGAAATACAAGGATTTGGACTATTGGCAGGATCTGGCGCGGACGCTGGAACGCGGCATTTTCGACGGCATATTCATCGCCGACGTCATCGGCTACTACGATGTCTACAAGGGCTCGAACTATCATGCGATCGAGCAGGCCGCGCAGATACCGGTCAATGATCCGATCCAGCTTGCGGCGCCGATCGCGCTTGCGACCGAACATCTCGGCATAGGAATAACCGCCTCCACGTCCTTCGAGCATCCCTATACGTTTGCTCGTCGGCTCGCGACCGCCGATCACCACACCAAGGGCCGTATCGGCTGGAATATCGTGACCTCCTATCTCGAGAGTGGCGCCAAGAACATCAGTCAAGGTGGCTTGAAGACCCATGACAACCGTTATGAGATCGCCGCTGAATATGTGGAGGTTCTCTACAAGCTTTTCGAAGGAAGCTGGGAGGAGGGCGCCGTGCTGCGCGATGCCGAGCGCGGCATTTTCACCGATCCCACCAAGGTTCACGAGATCGGCCACAAGGGCAAGTATTTCGACGTTCCGGGCTACCATCTCTGTGAGCCGTCGCCGCAGCGGACGCCGGTGCTTTATCAGGCAGGTGCATCCGGGCCTGGCAAGGCCTTTGCTGCCGGCCATGCCGAATGCGTATTCGTCGCGGCTCCGACGAAAAACCTGCTGCGCGCCTACGTCGCCGATATCAGGCAGAGGGCTGCGGCGGCTGGCCGCGATCCGCGGAAGATGCTGATCTATAACCTCACGACGCTGATCATCGCGGAGACCGACGCAAAGGCCCAGCAGCTTTTCGAGGAGTATCAGAGCTACGCGTCCTATGACGGCTCGCTCGTATTCATGTCCGGCTGGAGCGGCATCGACTTCGGCCAATATGCGCCGACCGACGAATTGAAGAAGGTCGAGACCAATGCCATCGTCTCGATGATCGAGCATTTCGGCGGCAAAGACCGAGTCTGGACGGTCGAGGAGCTCGCCAAATGGGGTGGGATCGGCGGCACCGGGCCGGTCTTTGTCGGCTCACCCTCGACTATCGCCGACATCCTGCAGGAATGGGTCGAAGAGACAGACATCGATGGCTTCAACCTCGCTTATGCGGTGACACCAGACAGCTTCGAGGCGGCGGTCGATCTGCTCGTTCCGGAACTGCAGAAACGCGGGGTGTATCCGACCGCCTATCGTCCGGGCACCCTGCGCGAAAAGCTCTTCGGCGAGGGACCTTATCTGCCGGCGACCCATCCGGCCAATGCCTATCGCGATATCGAGGCAGTTAAGCGTCGGGATGCGGAAGTGGCCACACCGTTGCGCCAGTCGGCCGGCGTCTAGGTTTTGCCATATCACCGTTTCGGTTGAAGCATGCGCATATTCGGCCCACTTTGACGATGCTCTCAGGGCCGACGAGCCGGATGGATCGCGGAGATATTCCGTGCAATCAGCTATTTAAGGTAGTAATGCGTTAACGTTCTGTTCACCTTAAGATTACTAAGGTTTCCTGATGAAAAGGAAGGAAGCCCAATGAAAAAGATCTTTGTTCTCGCCATGGCTGCTGTAACGCTGGCAGCGCCCTTTGCCAATGCGCAGGAATGGCCCCGTCATCATCGCGATCGTCCCGACGAAGTTCATCGCAAGATGCCGCCGCGGGGACCGGGACGCCCTGGATGGGGACCATATCGGGGCAAGGACCGTTCGGGTTACTATCACGGCTACAGAGGTTACCACGATCGCCGCCCGGGCTATCGTCGTCACAGCGATGGTCTTTGGTATCCTGCCGCGGCCTTCGCACTTGGCGCCATTATCGGCGGCGCTTTGAACAATTAAAGCGCGTCGCGATCTTTCAGATTCACTAAGCTATTGATTTTGCTTATGTCGCTGACGCAAAACCGCTGAGCACCTTTGCGCGACATGCTTTGGAGCTCCTCCGCTTTTCCGGGAGTTGCTCTTAAGCTTTCGATGATCATTGAAGCGGTTTGGGGGAATGCGATCCGTCATTTCCCCAAACGCACAGGCGGATCGAAGTTCGCCGCGAGCCGGAACAACGAGCGAATTTGCGTGTCTCTTTGGCTGGGGAATATCGGCCGGCACTCGGGCGGTCCGCTTCGTGATGTGTCGCTGAACGATGGTTTCGCTCCGAAATGGAGGAGTTGACCGTTGGACAGTCGTGGTCATTCGGGCCACTAGAAAAAGCCGCTTTTAAAATCGCTCCATCTCGCGGCCGACCTTTGTCAGAAACTGGCTGCGGGAACCTTCCGTCGAGCGGTTCATGTCGTAATGGGCGAGGAAGACGACCGGGGCGAAAGGCTTGATCTGGGCGCGCAGCACACGCTTGACGATCTTCTTTGGCGGGTTGCCAGCAATGAAGGCGCGGAACGGGTCGGCGCCATAGGTCAGCACGGCGCCGAGCTTGCGGATATGCTGCAGCTTTGAGCGCACCTTGCCGTTGACGAGTTCGAAGGAAACGCCCGGAAGCCAGACCCGATCGAAATAGCCCTTGAGAATGGCCGGAAAGCCGAAGTTCCAGACCGGAGTGACGATCACAAGCGCCTCGGTGCGTTCCAGCCGTTCGACATAGGGTTTGAGCGTCTCGGTATTGTCCGGATAGTCATGATAGATCAGCCGATCATGGCGTGAGAGCACCGGGTCGAAACCCTCGGCATAAAGGTTGCAGTCGTCGACCTCATGCCCCGCACGTTTCAGGCTCTCGACGGTCTGGCGATGCAGCGCGCCGCCGAAACTTTCTTCGACCGGATGGGAATGAAGGACGAGAACCTTCATGAGGCCTCCATCAGCGCGGCAAGGCCGGGAAAGAGGTAGTTCTTTCCGGATTTGAAGTCGAAGTTCGGATCGTCCCAGGCGATCATCTTGCCGGGATTGAGCAGGCCCTTCGGGTCGGTTTCCTTCTTGAAGGCAAGCTGGACGGCATCGGTCTGCTTCATGCCGCCTTCCTCCAGCGTATAGCGATGCGGATTGAAGATCGGGCAGCCGTGATCCTGGTGGATCTTGATGATCTCCTCAAGCCGCGCCTCGGAGGTATAGCGCACAAGTGGCAGTCCGGAACATTGGATCTGCCCATCGAACTTGATGAATTCGAGATGGCCGGGCACCTCGTCGCCGAAGATTTCGACCATCTTCTGGACCTTGGCAACGTGATCCGGCCCCGGATACTGCACCTGCAGATAGGTGATCGACGGATCGACCTTGATGGCGCGCAGCGTCGTGTGGTTCCAGGCGAGCTCATAGGCATGCGGGATGCCCTTCATGCTCTCCACCTTGTCGGAGCGGAAAGTGATCTCGCCCTTCTGCTGCGCGGTGAAGGCGACGAATGGGCCTATCGAATGCGGTGCGATCATCAGCGCTACGATCGACTGACCCTCTCGGATATAGGGCTTGTGGCGGCTGAAATATTCGTACGGAATGGGGGCTGCGATCGGCGCGATTTCCTTGACCAGAATGCCGTTGCATTTGGCGAGCGCGTCCGAGAAGCGCACGGCATCCATGAAATCGTCATAGCCGACCAGCACGTCGACCCAGTCATAGGCCGGCGCCAGCGGCATTTCGATCTCGGTGATGATGCCGTTGGTACCATAGGCGTGGCTGACTTTGGTCAGATCCCAGCCGGTGAGATCGAGAGTGCGGGGTTCTGCTTCCATTGTCACGACACGCAGCCGCAGGATATTGCCGAGATCGCGCAGGCCGCCCCAAGTGATAGAGCCGACGCCGCCCGAACCGCCGGCAATGAAGCCGCCTATGGTCGCCGTCTGCGCGGTCGAGGGATGGAAGCGGAGTTCCTGGCCCGAATGGGCTTTGGTCTGCCGATCGAGCTCGGCGATGACGATGCCGGGCTCGCAGATGACACGGCCAGTGTGGATTTCCTTGACCTTGTTCATGGCGGCGAGGTTAAGCACGATGCCGCCGGAAAGCGGCATGGCCTGACCGTAATTGCCGGTGCCGGCGCCGCGCGGCGTGACGGGGACGTCATGCGCATAGGCGACCTTCAGGATGCGGATCACCTCTTCCTCGGTCTTCGGCGTTACGACGAGATCGGCTGTGACATTGTCGAGCTGGGCCTTCAGGATTGGCGAATACCAATAGAAATCGCGACTCTTCTGGCGCACGAGCGCCGGATTGTCTTCGATAGCGATGCCTTCGAGTTCTTTTTTGATGCGCTGATAATCCGGCATGTCAGGCTCCAATAACGCTGTCGAGTTCACGATAGTCCGGCAGGCTGCGGTCGATTACCTTGCCCTTGCGAAGGACGACGCGGTCTGACTGCGGACGGGAGAGGAATTCGCTCCAGCGCCTCGCGCTGAAGAGGACGAGGTCGGCCGGGCTGCCGACGGCGATACGCCCGATATCAGGACGGCCGAGAATGGCTGCGGGCGAGGTGGTGACGACCCTTGCAGCCGTATCCAGCGGGTGGTCGAGATGCAGGATGCGCACGGCCTCGCGGAACACTTCGACCGGATCGAGATCGCCATAGGCGTAGAAGGGGTCGCGGGTATTGTCGGAGGCAACCGCTGTCGGCACGCCGGCGGCGGCAAGCTCGTGCAGCAGGGTGACGCCGCGCCAGCGTGGCGTTCGGCCGGGATGGCGGTCCTGCAGATACATGTTGCACATCGGCAGCGAGACGACGGAGATCCCGGCCTTGGCGACGAGCTCGATGGTGGCACGGGCAACGTCTTCATCCTGCCGGGCAAGCGAGCAGCAATGGCCGGCGGTGATCTTGCCGGTGAAGCCATTGCGAAGCACGGCCTCGGCAATCGCCTTCAGCGTCAGAACTTCTTGATCCTCGGTCTCGTCGACATGCAGATCGATGTCGAGGCCATTGTCGGCGGCGGCGCGGATCAGCTTGTCGAGCTGCGCATCGATATCTGGATTCATCTGCGTGACGCCGCCCATCAGGCCACCCGCGTCACGCACGACTCTTAACAGATCCGCGAAGAAGGCATCGTCCGCCATGCTGTCGAGCGGGAAGAGGGCGACCGCCTGCAGCGCGATCTTATCTTTCCACGCTTCACGGACGGAGGTGAAGACCTCGAAAGAAATGCGGTGCTGCGGCGCCAATGAATCGAGATGGGTGCGAATCAGGCCGGTGCCGTGGGCGTAGGCCGAGCGCAGCGAAAATTCCATGCGCTTGCGCACATCATCGGCCGACCAGTTGGCCTCGCGGTCGGTGCGCACGGCATCGAGCGCGCCCATGAAGCTGCCGTCCGGGTTGGAGCGCCGTTCCCATATATGGCCCTTGTCGAGATGGGTGTGCATGTCGGCGAAGGTCGGCCAGACCATGCCGTCGCGCATGTCGACCCTGGCATATTCGACTGGCGCGGTGCCGGGCGCACGGATATCGCTGACGAGACCATCGGCAACGACGATATCGGCCTTGACCAGCCCCTCGCTGGAAGGCGCCTTGAAGCCCGAGAGCGTCACGGCGGGAACGGTGGCATTGCTCAGCACGAAGCGGGCGGCATTCGGTGGTGACATGAAGGCGTGGGACATCAGTTCTCCCGCTTGAGGCTGCTCTCATGCCAGCGATGCAGGCTCAGCCATGAGATGAAGGAGGTGAAGGCGAAGATAGCGACGCCGAGCGCCGACAGAAGCAGGAGTGCCGCAAACAGGCGCGGCATGTTTTGGCGATATTGGGCTTCCAGCAGGCGGAATGCGAGGCCGGAATTGGGACCGCCGGAGCCGGCGGCAAACTCGGCGACGACAGAGGCGATCAGCGACAAGCCGCCGCCGATCCGGAGCCCGGTCATGAAATAAGGCTGGGCGGCGGGCAGCTTCAAATGCAGCAAGGACTGCCAGCGCGAGGCGCCGTAGAGATCGAAGAGATTAAGGAGATTGTGATCAACACTCTTCAACCCCTGCACCATATTGGACAGGATCGGGAAGAAGGCGACGAGGAAGCCGCAGATCAAGAGCGCCGCTTCGCGCGTCGGCGCATAGATCAGGATCAGCGGTGCGATTGCGACGATCGGCGTCACCTGCAGGATGACGGCCAGCGGATAGAAGGCGAGTTCGATCCAGCGCGATTGCACGAGAAAGATGGCAAAGCCGACGCCGCCGATCAGCGCCAGGACTAGCGATATGAAGGTGATCTGCGTGGTCACCCAGAGTGCCGGCCAGAGAATGCCCCAGTCGGATACCAGCGCTTTGGCGACGGCGATCGGGCTCGGCAGGATATATTGCGGAATGCCGGTGCCGACGACGAGAAGCTGCCAAAGGGCAACCAGGACGACGACGGTCAGGAGCGGCACGGTAACGCCAAGGAGGCGTTCGGCGCTTCTCTTCCCGATTGCCGGCGCAGCTTCGGAGGGGCTGGTGGAAAGATCGGCGGACAGGCTGGTGCTTTCGCTCATCAATGGGCCTCCGGCCAGCCAATGGCTTCGATCAGGGAACGGGATACTTTTTCGCAAACCTGCCGGTACTCTTCCGATGAGCGATAAAGCGGATCGCGCTCGCCGCTGGTTTCCAATGGAAAGTCGGTGTGGACGCGGCCCGGCCGTGCCTTCATGACGACGATGCGGTTGGAAAGATAGGCGGATTCGTAGACCGAATGCGTGACGAAGATCACGGTGATGCCCGTCGTCTGCCAAAGGCGCAGCACGTCGTCATTGAGCTTCTGGCGGGTGATCTCGTCAAGCGCGGCAAAGGGCTCGTCCATTAAGAGCAGCTTTGGCTTCGTCACCAGCGCGCGGGCAATTGACACCCGCATTTTCATGCCACCGGACAATTCGCGCGGGTAGGCTTGGGCGAAATCCTGGAGACCGACCGTTGCCAGCGTCTCCATGATCTGATCGTGCGCCGCTGCTTTCGACACGCCTCGCAGTTTCAGCGGCAGATGGACATTGCCAAACACAGTCTTCCAGGGAAGCAATGTCGGCTCCTGGAAGACGAAGCTGATATCGCCCTCCGGCAGGCCCTTGGCGTTGATGCGCGAACTGGGCCAATCGATCCTGCCGCCCGAAGCACGGCCAAGGCCCGCGATGATGCGCAACGCCGTCGACTTGCCGCAACCGGAAGGGCCGAGCAAGCTGATGAACTCGCCGCTTTCGACGTTGATCGACATGCCCGATAGCGCCAGCGTGCCATTGGAGAAGACCTTGGAGACCTGTTCCATGACGACGAGCGGCCGCTTGCGGGCTTCCGTTCGATTTGTCGCAATGGTTTCCGATAATGTCATTGTTCGGCTCTTTGTGGATCCACCCTCCCCTTGAGGGGGAGGGTCGGAGCGAAGCTCCGGGGTGGGGTGATCTTTTGCAAATCCGAGAACATCACCCCACCCGCCGCGTTGCGGCGACCTCCCCCTCAAGGGGGAGGTGCTAGGGCTTACTTCTTCAGCGACATTCCAACGCCCTTGCAGACGAACTGTGTGTCGAAGGCCTTCTTATAGTCGATGTCAGCGTCGAAGAGCTTGATCTGTACCATCTCGTCGAAGAACTTCTTGTAGTGGGCTTCGGTGATGCAGCCGATGCCTTTATCGAGCGCATCGCCGGACTCGACGATGCCATATTCCTTCATCTTGGCAATGGAATAAGCGATCTGGCCATCCGTCATATCGGGATTGTCCTTCTTGATCAGTTCGTTGGCCGCCTTGTTGTCGCCGTAGAGATAATTGTACCAGCCCTCGATCGAGGCGCTGACAAAGCGCTGCACGAGATCGGGGTTCTTGTCGACCAGCGCTTTCTGCGCCGTGATCATCGTCGAATAGGGCGAATAGCCGGCGTCGGCGATCAGGAAGACTTTCGGCTTCCAGCCGGCCTGCTTCTCGATCTCATAGGGTTCCGAGGTCACGTAGCCCTGCTGTGCGGACTGCTTGTCTGCCAGGAATGGCGCCGGGCTGAAATTGTACGGCTTGAACTGTTCGTCCTTGAAGCCCGGGAAGTTCGCCTTCATCCATTCGAAATAGGTGATGTAGCCGTCCTTGCTCAGAAACAACGTCGGCAGCTTGGCAAGATCCTCGAATTTTTCGACGCCTGCATCCGGGTGGGCGATGAGGACCTGTGGGTCCTTCTGGAAGATGGCCGCGACATCGACGATCGGAATGCCCTGCTTGACCGCATCGATCTCCTGCTGCGGACCGCCCATGTAGAAATCTAGCTTACCGGAGATCAGCAATGCCGAATTGGCCGCGTTGGGGCCACCCTGTACGATGGTGACGTCAAGGCCATATTTTTTGTAGGTGCCATCGGCGACCGCCTGATAGAAGCCGCCGTGCTCGGCCTGAGCAAGCCAGTTGGTGCCATAGGTGACTTTATCGAGCGCATTTGCGGGCTCGGCGGCCATGATCGCGGCAGCGAGGCCGATAGCGGCGAAGAATGCTTGTGTCTTCAATGCTTTATACATGGCTGACTGTTCCCTTTATCTGCCATGGGACGTCGTTGTTGGCGCCCATTTCCTGCATTTGAGCGGTTGCCTTGCGCTTTGAAAAGCATCAAAATTCGTGCGCATTGATGCCTTTTCGGCATCTGTTTCCAGGTCTGTGCCTAAATTGTGCGGCCTGGGCAAAAATTAAGCAATGGGAACTCGCATGCTGCACTCAAGACGGCTTCTCTACATCAATGAAATCGCCCGCTGCGGGTCGATCCGCAAGGCGGCAGCGCGGCTCAACGTGGCTTCGTCGGCGATCAACCGGCAGATCTTGGCGCTGGAAGAGGAAATGGGCGCGCCACTCTTTGAGCGCCTGCCGCGCGGGCTGCGGCTGACGGCAGCGGGCGAACTCTGCATCGAGCACATCCGCGAGGTCCTGAAGAACTACGAACGGCTGGAGGGTCGCATTCGTAGTCTGAAGATGCAGCAGGCCGGCAAGGTCCGCATCGTGGCGACGGTCGGCCTGGCATCAGGGCCGTTGCCGGAGATCATCGCCCGATTTCTTTCCGAGCATCCGCGCGTCTTCATTCAGCTTCGCAACGATTCCGGTTCGACAACGATGGCGCCGGTGCTTTCGGGCGAAGTCGATATCGGTCTCGGTTTCAACATACCAGCGACGCCCGGACTGCGCTCACTCGGCAATTTCGACATCCCGATCGGCGTCGTACTGCCGCCCGGCCATCCCTTGATCGGGCCGGGGCCGATCAACCTGGCTGATGTTGTAGAGGAGCGGCTGTTGCTGGCCCAACCCGGCACGAGTCTGCGCGAAGTCATAAACCTGACGCTGGCGCGGCTTTCGGTGCAGGTTGAGCCGGTGCTGGAGAGCAATGCATCGGAAATGCTGAAGCAACTGGTGAAATGCGGGGCGGGACTGACGCTGCTTAATCCGCTTGATGTCATTACCGAATGTCGGCGCGGCGAACTGGTCTTCCGGCCGATCGCCGAACCGCATTCGCGGTCTCAGCCGATGAAGCTGTTTGCCCGCACGCGGGCACCGCTCGATGCCGCGACCAGCCTTTTCGTCGAATATCTGCTCGCCGAGCTCGCCGGCATGGTCGAGGAGCTGCAGGCGAAAGGGCACATCCTTCCGCCTTCGGAACGTCGCCGCTCCGACGCTTATTTCGAATAGAGATTGGCAAGCGGATAGTCGCGGAGATCGCGCAGCATTTCGATGAAGCCCTCGACCTCATGGTGGCAAATGAGCGCGCCCTTCTCCGCCGTACCGTTGGCGGCATTGCCGACGACGCCGTTCGGATTGAGATCATGAGCGATCCAGGCGAGCGAATGCGGCGGCAGCGGCTGCAGATATTTGGAATGTTCCTTCATCCACTCGGCTTTGGAAGCGAAGTTCTCAGCCTTGTCCATGCGCACGAGTTCCGGTCGGAAATGGAGCATGAGCGAGGTTTCGACATCGCCGCCATGGATGCCGAAGCGCTGTTCGTGCTCATCGATCATGCCGTCAGGCGTACCGAAACGGGTCCATTGGGTGGCAACGACGGCCATCTGATATCGGACGCGCAGTTCGCGTGCGACAATACCCATGATATCGAGATTGCCGCCATGCGAGTTGACGATCACCATCTTGCGCAGGCCCGCCTCAGCTACCTTTGCGCCGATCGCTGTCCAGGCCGGGATCAAAAGCTCCGCGCTGAGCGACAGCGTGCCGGGGCCATAGACGTGCTCATTGGCCTTGCCGATCTCCTGCAGCGGCAGCACGAGGAAATCGAGATCGTCGGGGCGCTGGACTTTCAGTTCTGCCAGCATGCCTTCTGCGATCGCGACATCGGTTGCGATCGGCAGGTGCGGGCCATGCTGCTCCGTCGAGGCGATCGGCAGGATCGCGATGGTGGTGTCGGGTGAAAGATCGGCGAAATCATAGGTGTTGAGTTCATTCCAATAGAAGGGCTTCGCCATTGCCGTGTCCTCTCGTCAGCGCCGTATTTCCCAACGGATACGGCAAGGATGATAGCGGTGGAAAGCATCAATTTGCGGCCGTGCCGCTGCCTTTTTGCGTACGCACAAGGCGAAGCCGCCGGACCTGCGCCTCAGTTATTGATCTTCCGGTCTGACAACTAGGGCCTATGCAGGACATGCGCGGCCTTCACTGCCGCAGATGCACGGTTTTCGACGCCGAGCTTCACATAGATCTGTTCCAGATGCTTGTTCACCGTGCGGGCCGAAAGGCCGAGGATCTCGCCGATGTCGCGGTTCGACTTGCCCTTGGCAAGCCAGAGCAGCACTTCGGATTCGCGCTGCGTCAGCGCAAAGCTCTGACGCAAGGTCTCGTCATCGGCGCTCTGATTGCTGGCCGTCAGGCGAAAGAGATACTCGTCGGCGCCGATGGCGCCGAGGAAGGTGAATTGCAACGCGGCCTGGCGGCCATTGCTGATCGACAGAAGATTGTCGCGTGCCGGGCCGAGCCGTTCGCGTTCGAGCATGAAGGCGGCGATATGTTTCGATGCCAGTTCCAGACCGTCGTCGCTGCCGGTGGCGGCGTTGATCAACCGGGTTGCCTGCGGCGTCGACCAATGGATGGCGCCGTTGCCCTTGGCTGCCAGGAGATGGCGTCCCGCTGCATCAAGCGCCACTCTGGCGCTCTGGGCGGAGCGGGCATTGCGCAGGTGAACGCGGATGCGCGCACGCAGCTCGTCGACATTGATCGGCTTGGTCAGATAATCGACGCCACCGGATTCGAGCGCATGCACCACATGTTCGGTTTCGGTGAGCCCGGTCATGAAGACGACGGGAATCTGGGCAATACCCGCATTGGCCTTCAACCGGCGGCAGGTCTCGAAGCCGTCCAGCGACGGCATGACGGCATCGAGCAGGATAAGATCAGGGGTGATGCGCTCGACGATGTTGAGCGCCGCCGATCCGGAGGTAGCGATCAATACCGAGAATCCGGATTGCTCGAGCGCATCGGTGAGGAAGCCGAGCGCCTCGGGTGAATCGTCCACCAGCAAGACTATGTCGCGGGGAAGGGCGGGCTCAACCAATCTGTTCTACCTTTTCGGTGTCGAAGCTACGCAGCACATTCAGAAAGCCGTCGAGATCGAAGGCCTGGACATGCGCACGCAAGGCATCGGTGAAGGGTTTGTTTTCGTCAAGCTTGGCGAGATCTGCAAGCTTTGCCTCGATGCCTCTGACATAGCCGATTTCACCGAGGCGCATCAGTTCCCGAACATGCTCTATTCCGGGGCTCTTCAAAGGTGGTGGCGGCTTAATCACGATCGGGGCGGAGGCGTCGGCATAAGTCCATTTCAGTCCGAGATGCAGGGCAAGCTTGTCGCGAAGCTGGCGGATGTCGACTGGTTTGGAGATGGCGTCGTTATGGCTGTCGTCGCTGTCGGCGGCAGCAGCGGCATCGCCGATATTGGCCGACAGCATCAGGATCGGCGCTGTCTGACCATTTTCCCGAAGACGCGAGACAAGCTGCCAGCCGTTCATGCCGGGCATAGAGATATCGACCAGGAAAAGATCCGGCTTGATACCCTCGATCAGCGCCAGGCAGTCCGGGCCGCCGGCGGCGGTGAGCACGATGAAATCGAGGGGCGACAGGATCTCGCGCATCAGCTCGCGGTGATCTTCGTTATCGTCGACGACGACGAGCGTGCGCCGTGGTCCTTCATAGCCTGTAATCCGCTGCTCCTGTGCCGGCGGTTTCATGGGGCGGATGACGGCCGACAGCATTAGGCGCACCCGGAAGGTCGAGCCCTTGTCCTTCTCACTGGTGACGGAGACCTCGCCACCGAGCGTATTTGTGAGCAGACGCGTGATGGTCAGGCCGAGGCCGAGGCCGGGCATGGGCCTGACGCTATCGGCCTCGCCGCGCTGGAAGGGCTCGTAGATGCGGGTGAGGTCCTTTTCGGCGATGCCCCGGCCGGTATCCGAAACGATGAAGGTCGCCACCTGATTGCGATAGCCGATCTCGAAGCGGACGCTGCCCGCGTCGGTGAATTTGATGGCGTTGGAAAGCAAGTTGACCAGGATCTGCCGCAGCCGCTTCTCGTCTGTGCGGACATAATCGGGCAGGGCAGCGGAACGCTCATGGATGAAGCTCAGCCCCTTGGCCTGTGCCTGAGGCTGAAACATGTCGGCGATCTGGTCGAGAAAATCCTGGATATTGATCTCGTTGGAATAGACCTGCAGGCGGCCGGCCTCGATCTTCGAAATATCGAGCAGTCCGTCGATCAGGCCGGAAAGATGCTCGGCACTGCGGCGGATGACCTTCAGGGAAGATTGCCTGGGGGCGGGAATGGTCTCGTCACGCTCCAAGATCTGCGCATAGCCGAGCACGGCGTTGAGCGGCGTGCGCAATTCGTGGCTGAGGCCCACGACGTAGCGGCTCTTGGCGCGGTTTGCCGCCTCTGCCGCCTCCTTGGCGCCCTGCAGAGCGGCATCCGTCTTCTTGTGCGCGGCGATTTCCTTCAAGAGTAGCGTGTTCTGGCGCGAGGATTCCTCCTCGGCGACCACGCGGCTGTCATGGGCAAGCACGTAGAACCAGCAGGCCACACCGGCGATGACGGCAAAGACGAAGAAGACGATCAGAATAGTACGGTCGACCACGGATGCTGTCTCGGGCGAGGCGCCGCCGACCTGATGTGCGATCATCGCGAGGATTGCACCCATGGCGGTCAATGCCAGGGCAACGGCAATACCATAGCGGCCGAGGCGCGTGGCCAGCTTCGCGACGATGCTTTCCGGCAGCAAGGTCTTTGCGACGGTGGCGACCTGGGTATTGAGCCGAGCCTTGGGCTTGCACATGTCGTGGCAGCGGCTATCGAGCGAACAGCAGAGCGAGCAGATCGGCGCGGCATAGGCCGGGCACCAGGCCATGTCCTCCGGCTCGAACGGGTGCTCGCAGACCGAACAGGTGATGGTGCTGAGGTTTTTCCAGCTTTGGCGCGGCTTGCGGGCGAGATAATATTTGCCCTGGGTGACCCAGGCGATGGCAGGCGACGCGATGAACGCGACGATCAGGGTGATGTAGGGTGCAAGCGACGCTGCAACCGAGCCGAAGGCGCCGAAATGCGCCATCAGGGCGATGGTTGCTGACAATGCCATCGCGCCGAGGCCAACGGGGTTGATGTCATAGAGATGCGCGCGCTTGAATTCGATGCCGGGTGGTGCGAGCCCCAGCGGCTTGTTGACGAAGAGATCGGCGGAGACGGTACAGAGCCAGGCCATGGCGATGATCGAGAAGATGCCGAGCGTCTCCTCCAGCAGCCGGTAGATGCCAAGTTCCATCAGCAATAGCGCAATGGCGACATTGAAGACCAGCCAGATTACCCGGCCTGGATGGCTGTGCGTCAGCCGCGAAAAGAAATTCGACCAGGCGAGCGAGCCGGCATAGGCATTCATGACATTGATCTTCAGCTGCGAGATCATGACGAAGGCGGCCATCAAGAGCAGCGCGGCATTGTGCCAGGGGATCATATAGCCGAAGGCGGTCAGATACATCTGCGCGGGATCGGCGGCGTGATCGGCCGGTACGCCCGAGGTCAGCGTCAGAACGACGAGGAAGGAACCGGCGAGCAGCTTCGGTGCGCCGATGATGACCCATCCCGGCCCGGCAAGGAAGACGGCGAGGCGATGGCGCCATTTGCGGTGGCCGTCCGGCGGCAGGAAGCGCAGGAAGTCGGCCTGTTCGCCGATCTGCGACATCAGCGCCAGGATGACAGCGGATGCAGCGCCGAACTCGATCAGATCGAAGGGGGCGGCGGTGCCTGGTGCGCTTGCGGGATGATGGATGCCGGCAAAAGCACGCCAAAGATCGAATTTTCCCCAATCGGCAAAGGCGATGAAGACGAAAGGCAGGATGTTGAGAACGATCCAGAAGGGCTGCGTTAGCAGCTGGAACCGGCTGATGAGCCGCACGCCATGAGTGACGAGCGGGATCACCATGACGGCGCTGACGATGTAGCCGATCCACACCGGTATGCCGAGCGTCAGCTCCAGCGCCCCGGACATGATCGACGCCTCGATCGCAAACAGCATGAAGGTGAAGCTGGCATAGATCAGCGAGGTAATGGTCGATCCGATATAGCCGAAGCTCGCGCCGCGCGTCAGAAGATCGATGTCGACGCCGTGGCGAATGGCATAGCGGCTGATCGGCAAGCCCACAGCCAGCATGACGATGCTGGCGACGATGATGGCGTAGAATGCGTTGGTGGTGCCGTAGGAAAGCGTGATCGTGCCGCCGATCGCCTCCAGCGCCAGGAAGGAAATGGCGCCGATCGCCGTTTGCGAGATGCGCTGCGAGGAAAATTGCCGCGCGCTCTTGGCGGTGAAACGCAGGGCGTAGTCTTCCAGCGTCTGGTTCGCGACCCAGCGGTTATATTCGCGTCTTACTGGAATGATGCGTTGCCGCGCCGCCATGCTTACCCTTCAGCAGTCCCGCCATAGTCACTCCGGCAGTTCAGAGATGTCGTAACATGGATCGATACCGTGCTTAAGGGCATGAAGGTGCCGAAAACTGCACATTTCGCCCCGGCGCCTACGTCATTTTACGTATGTGGTTTCCCGAAGGAGCGCCGGATAGTCGCTGAAGGCAACGGTTAATCCTTGTTTACCGGCCGTTGCGGCAGACAAAAAGAGGGGAACCAACGGATGAAATTCAAGACTCTCGTCTCCGGCGCGCTGCTTGGCGCCATCATGTCAACGACGGCATTTCACGGCGCTTTCGCGGCCGACGACACCATCAAGGTCGGCGTCCTGCATTCGCTTTCCGGCACCATGGCGATCTCTGAAACGACGCTAAAGGACGCCATGCTGATGCTCATCGACGAGCAGAACAAGAAGGGCGGCGTCCTCGGCAAGAAGCTCGAGCCTGTCGTTGTCGACCCGGCTTCCGACTGGCCGCTCTTCGCCGAAAAGGCTCGCGAATTGATCCAGAAGGACAAGGTCTCCGCCGTGTTCGGCTGCTGGACCTCGGTGTCGCGCAAGTCTGTTCTGCCCGTCTTCAAGGAACTGGATTCGATCCTGTTCTATCCGGTCCAGTTCGAAGGCGAAGAGTCCGAACGCAACGTCTTCTATACGGGTGCGGCTCCGAACCAGCAGGCAATCCCGGCTGTCGACTATCTGATGAAGAACGAAGGCGTGCAGCGCTGGGTGCTTGAAGGCACCGACTATGTCTATCCGCGCACGACCAACAAGATCCTCGAAGCCTATCTGAAGTCGAAGGGTGTCAAGGACGAAGACATCATCATCAACTACACGCCGTTCGGCTTCTCCGACTGGCAGACGGAAGTCTCCAAGATCAAGGCGTTCGGCGCAGCCGGCAAGAAGACCGCCGTCGTCTCCACCATCAACGGCGACGCCAACGTTCCCTTCTACAAGGAATTGGGTAACCAGGGCGTCAAGGCCGAGGATATCCCGGTCGTCGCCTTCTCGGTCGGCGAAGAAGAGCTGGCTGGCGTCGACACCAAGCCGCTGGTCGGACATCTCGCTGCCTGGAACTACTTCCAGTCGGTCGACACGCCGGCCAACGCCGCCTTCATCAAGGAATGGCATGCCTATACCAAGGACGACAAGCGCGTCACCAACGACCCGATGGAAGCCGCCTATATCGGCTTCAACATGTGGGTGAAGGCTGTCGAGAAGGCCGGCACCACCGATCCGGACAAGGTCATCGACGCGCTTGTCGGCGTCACCGTTCCGAACCTTACCGGCGGCTACGCGACGATGATGCCGAACCACTACATCACCAAGCCTGTCCTGATTGGCGAAGTACAGGAAAATGGCCAGTTCGATGTCGTCTCGCAGACCCCGGCGGTCGTCGGCAAGGAATGGTCGGATTACCTGCCCGACAGCAAGGACCTGATCTCGGATTGGCGCATGCCGATGAACTGCGGCAACTTCAACGTTTCCACCGGCAAGTGCGGCGGCAAGGGCTCCTGATTTCAGCCGATGCAAGACCGCCGCGGGCAGGCTCTTCTGCCCGCGGTAGCTTGAGGGGACTAGCGCAATGTTCGACAAATTCGTTTACCGCATGGCCTTGGCGCTGGTCGCCGGCTTCTGCCTGATGCTGGCGCTGACGGTGACAAGCCTGCGTGCCCAGGAAGATGCCCATGGTCTCATCAATTCCCTCGGCCAGGCCAATTTTCAGAAGGCCGGCGATATCGTCCAAAGCCTCGCGAAGACAGGCGACCCGAAGGTGGTGCCGGCATTGCAGGCATTTTCCGATGGCGATCTCTATGTGAGAAAGTCGGACAACCAGGTGTTCATTGCCAAGTCCTCCGGCGACATGATGGATCTGGTGGACCCGGTGACGGGTCAGGCGGCCGGCCAGGAAGCCAAGGACAATCTCGGCAAGATCAAGATCAACAATAATCTTCGCCGTGCGGTTCGCGCGGCTCTCGGCGGTCTGACGCTGATGAGCCCGGATCGCGCGACCCGCCTGGAGGCGGCCCAATCCATCCTGAAGGCGCCGAGCGCGGATTCGCTCGAAGCCGTTGAGACGGCGCTGCAGGGCGAGAAGGACACGGAAATTCGCGGTGTGCTCGAAAGAGCAAGGGCTGTTGCGATCCTCGGCTCTGACCGTCCGATTGAAGACAAGAAAGCGGCGATCGAGACGATCAAGACCGAAGGCGGAAGGGATGCGATCGGCATTCTGTCTTCGGTTTCCGTCGATGACAGCCTCAAGCCGGATGTCGCAGCCGCCATTGCCGGCATTCAGGAACAGTTGAAGTTCTGGGATGCGGTGCAGAATGTCTGGTACGGCCTGTCGCTTGGCTCGGTGCTGCTGCTGGCCGCGATCGGCCTTGCCATTACCTTCGGCGTCATGGGCATTATCAACATGGCGCATGGCGAGATGGTGATGCTCGGCGCCTATTCCACCTTCATGGTTCAGAGCGTCATCCGCAATTCCTACCCGGAACTGTTCGACTGGTCGCTGGCCATCGCATTGCCGGTTGCCTTCATCGTCACCGGTGCCGTCGGCCTCATCATCGAGCGCGGCGTCATCCGCTTCCTTTATGGCAGGCCGCTGGAAACGCTGCTCGCCACCTGGGGCATCTCGCTGATCCTGCAGCAGGCGGTGCGCTCGATCTTCGGGCCGACCAATCAGGAAGTCGGTAACCCCTCCTGGATGTCCGGTTCCTTCGATCTCGGCTATCTCTCGATCACATGGAACCGTCTCTGGATCATCGTCTTTTCGCTCGGCGTTTTCGTGGCGCTCCTGCTCCTCCTCAAACGTTCGGCCTTCGGCCTGCAGATGCGGGCGGTGACGCAGAACCGGCGCATGGCCTCCTCGATGGGCATACGTACATCCTGGGTCGACGCCTTCACCTTTGCACTGGGGTCCGGCATCGCCGGTATGGCGGGTGTCGCGCTCTCGCAGATCGACAACGTCTCGCCGAACCTCGGCCAGAGCTACATCATCGACAGTTTCATGGTCGTGGTATTCGGCGGTGTCGGCAATCTCTGGGGCACGCTCGTCGGCGCCTTCTCGCTCGGCATCCTCAACAAATTCCTTGAGCCCTATGCAGGCGCGGTGCTCGGCAAGATCCTGGTGCTCGTCCTCATTATCCTCTTCATCCAGAAACGTCCGCGCGGCCTGTTCGCCCTCAAAGGAAGGGCAGTGGAAGCATGATCACCGCCTTCATCCTTCGCTCGCTCGACCGCCGTATCAGCATCGCCATCGCGATCCTTCTTGCCGTCGCAGTGCTCGTGCCGCTGTCGAACCTTTTGCTGCCGGAAACGAGCCCGTTGCATGTGCCGACCTATCTGATGTCGCTGTTCGGCAAGTATCTGACCTATGCGCTGCTCGCCTTGGCGCTCGATCTCGTCTGGGGCTATTGCGGTATCCTCTCGCTCGGCCACGGCGCGTTCTTCGCGCTCGGTGGTTATGCGATGGGCATGTATCTGATGCGTCAGATCGGCTCGCGGGGCACCTACGGCAATCCGATCCTGCCTGACTTCATGGTGTTCCTGAACTGGAAGGATTTGCCCTGGTTCTGGTACGGCTTCGACAACTTCTGGTTCGCGATACTGATGGTGCTGGTTGCGCCCGGCCTGCTTGCCTTCGTCTTCGGCTGGTTTGCATTCCGCTCGCGCGTCAATGGCGTCTACCTGTCGATCATCACACAGGCGATGACCTATGCGCTGCTGCTCGCCTTCTTCCGCAACGACATGGGCTTCGGCGGCAACAACGGCCTGACAGACTTCAAGGATATTCTCGGCTTCAACATCCAGGCCGATGGGACGCGCGCGGTGCTCTTCGCGGTGACAGCGGTATTTCTGGCGTTTGCCCTGATGCTGTCCTCGGCCATCGTGCGCTCGAAATACGGCAAGGTGCTGGTCGGCGTGCGTGATGCCGAAAGCCGAACGCGTTTCCTCGGCTATCGCGTCGAACACATGAAGCTCTTCGTTTTCGTCGTGTCGGCGATGATGGCCGGGATCGCCGGCGCGCTTTACGTGCCGCAGATCGGCATCATCAATCCCGGCGAGTTCGCGCCGGCCAATTCGATCGAAGTCGTCATCTGGACGGCCGTCGGCGGGAGAGCGACTCTGATCGGGCCGATCATCGGCGCCATCCTCGTCAATGGCGGCAAGACTGTTTTCACCGGCCTGTTTCCTGATTTCTGGCTGTTTGCGCTCGGCGGCCTGTTCGTGGCGGTGACGCTCTTCCTGCCGAAGGGCATCGTCGGCACGATAGCGCACTATTTCGGCAAGATGCGTAGGCCGGCAAGCCCGCCGCCCAAGGCTGCGAAGGATGAAGCCAGCAAGCCCGTACAGGCGGCGGAGTGAGATCATGATCCCGGATATCAAGCCCAATAGCATGCTCTATCTCAACAATGTCTCGGTCTCCTTCGACGGTTTCAAGGCATTGAATTCGCTGTCGATCGTCATCGAGCCGGGAGAGCTTCGCGCCATCATCGGTCCGAACGGTGCCGGTAAGACGACGATGATGGATATCATCACCGGCAAGACGCGGCCCGACGAGGGCGAGGTGTTCTTCAATGGTCAGATCGACCTGACGAAAAAGGACGAGGCCGATATCGCCCAGCTCGGCATTGGCCGGAAATTCCAGAAGCCGACCGTCTTCGAAAGCCATACGGTCTGGGACAATCTCGAACTGGCGCTGAACCGCAATCGCGGCGTCTTTGCAACGCTGTTCTACCGGCTGACGCCCACTGATCGTGACCGTATCGACGAAATCCTCGAAACGGTGCGGCTGTCGCATCGGTGCGACGAGCTGGCGGCCAATCTCTCGCATGGCCAGAAGCAATGGCTGGAGATCGGCATGCTGCTCGCGCAGGAGCCAAAGCTGCTTTTGGTCGATGAGCCGGTGGCGGGCATGACGGATGCCGAGACGGCGGAAACGGCCGTGCTCTTGAAGGAAATCGCCAAGACGCGTTCGGTCGTGGTGGTCGAGCATGACATGGGCTTTATCCGCGATCTCGGGGTCAAGGTGACATGCCTGGCGGAAGGCTCGGTCCTGGCGGAGGGCTCGATCGATTTCGTCAGTAGCGATCCGAAGGTGATCGAGAATTATCTGGGGCGGTGAGATGCTGACAGTCGAAAACGCAAATCTGCATTATGGCGCCGCTCAGGCGCTGCGTGGCATCTCCATCAAGGCCGAGATGGGCAAGATCACCTGCGTTCTCGGGCGCAACGGCGTCGGCAAGAGCTCTCTCTTGCGCGCTGTCACCGGACAGCACGCATTGTCGGCCGGTACGGTTGCCTTCAATGGCATAACGTTGAACGGCATGGCGCCGTTTGCCCGCGCCAAGCAGGGGATCGGCTATGTGCCGCAGGGACGCGAGATCTTTCCGCTGTTGACGGTGAAGGAAAATCTCGAGACCGGTTATGCGCCGCTTTCCCGCCGCGACCGCAGCATTCCGGATGACATCTACAGTCTGTTCCCCGTTTTGAAGTCGATGCTGTCGCGTCGCGGTGGCGATCTCTCGGGGGGGCAGCAGCAGCAACTGGCTATCGGCCGAGCGATGGTGACGCGACCGAAGATCCTGGTTCTGGACGAGCCGACCGAGGGCATTCAGCCGTCGATCATCAAGGATATCGGCCGCGCGATCCGCTATCTCAGGGATTCCACCGGCATGGCGATCCTGCTGGTCGAGCAGTATCTCGATTTCTGCCGCGAGCTTGCCGATTACGTCTACATCATGGATCGCGGCGAGATCGTGCATGAAGGCCTGGCGGAGACGTTGGATACACCGGAGGCCCGCCGCCATCTGACCGTCTGAGCAAAGGATATTGCTCATAGCTGGAGTTTTGGATTGCAGACGTTTTAGCCGCAGTTTCAAGCGTTGTGGGCGGCTATCTGCGGATTCGTCTCTCAGACGACCTTGCTGAGAACGATACGGCTATTTCGTACGATGATATCTGCGCTCCATGGAAGCGACCCTCACGCATTTGTGACAGTTTCCCGAATTCCTGGGATATCTTTGCGACAAATCGCGGCTAAAGTGCTGGCAGTCATTCTATCTCTTGAAGGCGCCCCGACTTTTGAAAGAGAATCCCATGCAGCAACGTAAAAGCGTATCGGTCGAAGAACTCCCGGAAAATACGGCACTTGCGATATATGAGCTAATCGGCGGCACGTTCCGCAACTATTCCGAGATCCTTTACATCCGTGTACCGGATGTGACTGATGATGGCAGGTCCATGGGTGGCATCGAAATCACCATTCGCAAGACGACTTCTGCTGCATCACTGCAATGATGCGCGGCTAAACGCGTGTAAAAAATCCTTTTTAGGTGAAATCCTGCATGTGCTAGCGGTAGTGCAACGATCATACAAAACTGATCTAAAATTGCATCGTGAGTATGTAGCAATCAATGAATCGCTGCATCATAAACCGTGATCGTGCACGCATAAATATAGATACTCATTGTAATGATGAGCATAAGCAAGATTGAGTAGATAGTGATATACAAAATCACATAGAGCTATTTCATAAATAGTCATATCAATACCAGCTGACACACTTTGACCATTTTCCGGCAAAGCTATGCGACAAACCAAGAGTAATCCTGCTGTAAGAGCATGTTAGATAGGGCTTAAAGCGGTGATCATCAGTTTCATATCGGGCAATTGGATAGACAAGAAGTTTAGTTCAATCAGAGGGCATTATGGCTCTGTGCCTGCGATTTATCCATCTATTCCATGTAATGCCGATACAAGCATAACCGAGGAGATCGTCGATATCGGTCCTGACATGCTTATCCATCCATTTGATCCACGTACCGATTCTTGCGCAGATCGATCGGATCTTCGTGAGAATATGTTCATTCAGCGAGAGCGATGAATAACATGAATCATGGTCGATCCGCTGCCTGCTCCACCATGTTCAACGGAACCAGAGCTCGCGATACCGGGGCAGCAGTCGCAAATGCAATTCACAACTCAAGCAAAGCACGGGCGGGAAGCTATCCGATTGCGCCAGACACGCTGCCTTATGCCCTATCCGGGCAGACTTGACGATGATTTCCAGAGACGACGGGATTGTTGCGAGTTTGCGCAGAGCCGTGCCGCCGGCAAACAGCCTTTTCGCTCCCTCCTTCCCTTCAGATTTAGATCCGCACGCAACGAGGAATATATGAAACGACATCTAATGCGGGCCGTGGTTTCGGGATTCGTGGTCACATTGTTGGCTGGCTGCAACCAGCAGCCTGCAGCACAGAATGGCGGCAGAACGGTGAAATCCGAGGTCAGTGCGATGACATTGCATCCGCAATCGGTCGCCATTACCGCCGATCTACCCGGTCGCATCAGCGCCAATCTCGTCGCCGAGGTTCGGCCGCAGGTTGGCGGCATCATCCGCAGCCGCAATTTCAAGGAAGGCAGCGAGGTCCGGGAGGGCGATGTGCTCTACGAGATCGATCCGTCCTCCTATCAGGCATCCTATGACAGTGCAGTTGCCGCCTTGCAGAAGGCGGAAGGTGCCGTGCCGAATGCCCAGGCCAAGCTGGACCGCTATGCGGGTCTGAGTGCGCAGAGCGCCGTCAGCCAGCAGAATTTCGACGATGCGAAGTCCACCCTGGTACAGGCTCAGGCCGATGTCGCCTCCGCCAAGGCGGCGCTCGAGACGGCGCGGATCAACCTTGATTACACCAAGATCCGGGCGCCGATCTCCGGCCGCGTCGATGCCTCCACGGTGACGGTTGGTGCGCTCGTCACGGCCGAGCAGACGACGGCATTGACCACCATTCGCCAGCTCGATCCGATCAATGTCGACGTCACGCAGTCGAGTACGAACCTCCTGAGATTCCGACGTGCGGTGGAGGAGGGGCGCCTGAAGACAAGCGGGGACAATGTTTCGGTCCGTCTGACCTTGGAGGACGGCACTCAGTATAAGGAAAGCGGCACGCTGGAATTTGCCGAGGCCGCTGTAGCCGAGACTGTCGGAACACTCAATGTCCGCGCCAGCTTCCCCAACCCGGAGCGGGTTCTGCTGCCGGGCATGTATGTGCGCGCCACCATCCAGGAAGGCGTTGCCGAAAACAGCTTCCTCGTGCCGCAGCGCGCCGTGACCCGCAACACGAAGGGCGAACCGATCGCCTTCTTCGTAAGTGCGGACGGCAAAATCCAGCAGCGTGTGCTGACCGTTCAGCGCAGCATCGGCAACAGCTGGCTCGTAGGCAAAGGAGTAGAGGAGGGAGATCGAGTCGTCGTCGAAGGCATACAGCGCGTGCGTGACGGCCAGGAGGTAAACGTCGCGCTGGTGACGGTCGATGATGCCAGCGGAAATCTTGAACAGGCATCGGCGGCCGGCACATCCCAATCCGGCCAGCAGAGCAAGGCCGACGGCACGGACAAGGGCGCCGTCACTGGTTCGACGAATTGAGGGTAAATCATGTCTCGCTTCTTCATTGACCGGCCGGTCTTTGCCTGGGTGATCGCCATTGTCATCATGCTGGCAGGCGCCTTGTCGATCCTGACACTGTCGGTCGCGCAATATCCGCAGATCGCACCGACGACGGTGCGCATCACCGCCACCTATTCCGGCGCCGACGCCGCAACTGTCGAAAACTCGGTGACTAAGGTCATCGAGCAAGGCATGACCGGTATCGACAATCTAGATTATATGGCGTCGACTTCGACGGCGACGGGTCAGGCCTCGATTTCTCTGACCTTCACCAACAAGGCCAATCCCGATGTCGCGCAGATGCAGGTGCAGAACAAGCTGCAGCTCGTCACCGCCCAGCTGCCGCAAGTTGTCCAGAATACAGGTATTACCGTTTCGAAATCGACCAGCAGCTTCTTCCTCGTTGCGGCGTTTGTGTCGACGGATCGCAAGCTTATGCCGACCGACCTTGCCGACTATGTCGACAGCACCCTCAACGATACATTGAAGCGTGTTCCAGGCGTTGGCGATACCACGCTCTTCGGTGCGCGCTATGCCATGCGCATCTGGGTCGATCCGGACAAGCTCGTCAAATACCAGCTGATGACATCGGACGTCGTCTCCGCCATCCAGGCGCAAAACGTACAGGTCTCGTCCGGGCAATTGGGTGCCCTGCCACAGCTTGGCGGCCAGCAGCTCAATGCGACGGTCACGGCTGGCAGCCGCTTCCAGACGCCGGAGGAATTCGAGAACATCATTCTCAAGAGCCTGCCTGACGGTTCCATGGTTCGCGTCAACGATGTCGCCACCGTGCAACTGGGCGCCGACAGCTACGTCACGTCGGGTGTTTATAACGGCATGCCGGCCGCTGGACTTGGCATCAGTCTGGCGACCGATGCAAATGCGATCGATACGGCGGCGAGGGTTCAATCGACGATCGATAGCCTGCGCAGCACGCTGCCGCCGAATGTCGAGATCGTCTATCCCTACGACACGACGCCCTTCGTGAAGCTGTCGATCGAGGACGTGGTCAAGACGCTGTTCGAAGCCATCGTGCTCGTCTTCATCGTCATGTTCGTCTTCCTGCAGAACCTGCGCGCCACGCTGATCCCGACGCTCGCCGTCCCGGTCGTGCTGCTCGGCACCTTCGGCGTGCTGGCGATGTTCGGCTATTCCATCAACACATTGACCATGTTCGGCATGGTGCTGGCGATCGGCCTATTGGTCGACGACGCCATCGTCGTCGTCGAGAATGTCGAGCGTGTGATGGAGGAAGAGGGATTGTCGCCGCGCGAGGCGACGATCAAGTCGATGCAGGAAATCACCGGCGCGCTGATCGGCATCGCCACGGTCTTGTCGGCCGTGTTCATCCCGATGGCCTTCTTCTCCGGTTCGGTCGGCGTCATCTACCGGCAGTTCTCGGTGACGATCGTCTCCGCGATGGTGCTCTCGGTCATCGTCGCCCTGGTGCTGACACCAGCCCTTTGCGCCACTATCCTCAAGAAACCGGCGCATGGGACACGTGAGCGCGGCCTGTTCGGCTGGTTCAACCGCAACTTCGAGCGGGGAACCCGCGGCTATCAGCGCACCATCCATGGCATGATCCGCCGCGGTGCCGTGTTCCTCGTGATCTTCGTGCTGATCGGCGTCGGTGTCGGTTATCTCTTCAATCGCCTGCCGAGCTCTTTCCTGCCGGAAGAGGATCAAGGACGCCTTCTGACCAGTATTCAGCTGCCTCCGGGCGCGACCGCCGAACGCACCCGCAAGGTGCTCGGTCAGGTCATGAATTATTATCTCACCAACGAGAAGGATTATGTCGACGGCGTGTTTGGAAGCGTTGGTTTCAATTTCAGCGGTCAGGGCCAGAATGTCGCCGTTGCTTTCGTCGACCTGAAGGACTTCGACCAGCGCAGGACACCGCAAGCTTCCGCGCAGGCGATTGCCAGACGCGCCATGGCGGCCTTTGCCAAGATCAAGGACGGGAACGTCTTCGCGCTGGCACCGCCGGCAATCCCCGGCTTCGGCAATAACAGCGGCTTCGATTTCTACATCAAGGACATTAACGGCGCTGGCCATACGGCATTGATCGCTGCCCGCAACCAATTTTTGGGGGCGGCATCGGGAAGCACGAAGCTGAGCGGCACGCGCCCGAACGGACTGGACGATACGCCGCAATATTCAATCCATATCGATCAGGAGAAGGCTCGCGCCTTGAATGTCGATCTGGCGGATATCAACTCGACCTTGTCGACTGCCTGGGGCGGCACCTACGTCAACGACTTCATCGATCGCGGTCGCGTCAAGAGAGTCTATGTGCAGTCGGACAGCAAGTTCCGCATGCAGCCGGAGGATTTCGATCGCTGGTATGTGCGCAATTCCGGCGGCGACATGGTGCCATTCTCCGCCTTTGCTTCGGGTATCTGGACCTTCGGTTCGCCCCGCCTGGAGCGCTATAACGGTGCTTCCGCCGTCGAAATTCAGGGTGCAGCCGCCCCCGGCGTTTCTTCCGGCGATGCCATGAACGAGATCGACAGGATCATGGCGACCTTGCCGCCCGGCTTCAGCCATGACTGGACCAGCCTGTCCGCTCAGGAAAAGCTTTCGGGCAATCAGGCGACCCAGCTCTATGCGATCTCCATTCTGGTTGTCTTCCTGGCGCTCGCAGCCCTCTATGAGAGCTGGTCGATCCCGTTCGCCGTCATGCTGTCGGTGCCGATCGGCATCTTCGGCGCACTGCTGGCGGCCACCATCTTCGGCCAGTCGAACGACGTCTACTTCAAGGTCGGCCTGCTGACGACCATCGGCCTGGCGGCGAAGAACGCCATCCTGATCGTCGAGTTCGCCATCGAGCAGCAGGACAAGGGCAAGAACTTGATCGATGCGACGCTCGAAGCGGCAAGGCAACGTTTGCGGCCGATCCTGATGACCTCATTCGCCTTTATCCTCGGTGTATTGCCGCTGGCAATCGCCAATGGGGCCGGCTCCGGTAGCCAGAACTCGATCGGTATCGGCGTCATGGGTGGCATGATCTCGGCAACCGTGCTCGGCATCTTCTTTATTCCGCTGCTCTTCGTCTCCGTCCGCCGCGTCTTCAAGGGCAAGAGATCGACCGATGCAACGGGGCAAGAACCAGACGTTGCCGCTGCAACGCCGGATACGCCGTAGTCAGCATGCAACAGGCCCAGCGTCAAAGCTGGGCCTGTTGCAGCACGAGGAGTATTCTATGGAAGCGAGCCTATGTCGGGAGCATCGGAGGCCGGCATGGCCTTCAGCTCAGTCAGTTTAGGTGGCTACTTTGTTTCGAGAGTGCAAAGCACTCCACATTCGCCATGCTCGAAGGCCGATTTGAACATGAGCGCTTTCTCGTGTTCAGCGCCGGCTAAAGCCGGCAAGATTGCCTCGGTTTGAGCGACTAGTGCGGCCCTGTCGGCGCGAGGGGTCGAGGCGGCCATGACTGGGGCGTTGTCTGCAAGCGCGCTCAATAGAATGTCCCTGTTGGCAGGGTTCAGACCCGGCGAGCGTACCATCAAGATCACGCTCGTGACCATTTCATTTATGCCGAGGCGTACTTGCTGCAATCCTGCCCGGCGTGGTGCGGTCATTTCGGCGGCCGGAAGCGTGCTGACAAAGTCGGCCATCGCTTCGAGCTCGGCTGCTTGAACCTTTAACAAATAAGCGGCGGCCCGAGAGACCTCGTCCTGATACTTGGCCGTATTGGCGGCCGTATCGGGCAAAGTTCCGGGTTGAGATGTAAACAGCAAGTAGGTCTTGTAGAGCGCGCCTGCGCGATCACCAATCGGCAAAAGTGCCGGTACATCGGACGATCTGTAAGGCGGAGCACCCAGCGTGGCCTTCACGTTCCAAAAGCGTTCGAGGACCTTTGCGTGATCTGGTACTGACCAGCGTGGCAAATCACCTTGCGCGCGGGTCTGGCGCGCCAGCGCATCAAGCGCTTGATACGAAGCCGCCGCCTCACTTTGGTTTGACGGCGACATGCTTGCAGAAGCCGTCGATGACAAAAGGCCGAACCAGATTGCGGCGAGAAGTGTTGGGAACGCGTATCTCAAAAATCACCCTGACTGTTTCAGTGATGTTGGTCGTCTTGACACATGTTCGTATAAGTAGCGCGACCCTGATCCGTGACAACCAGACGCCGATGACGCGCTCGGTGCTTTTCTAGCCGTAATAAAAGCTGTCTTTCTATTCGGCTACGGGGTCCCTCTATTGGCGATACGCTGCCCACTTTCGTCGAAGAGATGGACGGCGTTATGAGCCGGAGCGATACGCAACGTATCGCCGGGTGCGGCCCTGATCCGCTCGCGGAAAACGCAGGTGATTGTCTGCGTGCCGAGGCGGGCAATCACCATCGTTTCGGATCCCGTCGGTTCGACGACGACGGTTTCCACTTCGATGCCGTCAGTCACAAGCTTGATGTCCTCGGGGCGAATGCCATAGGTCACGGCAGTCGGCGGATATTGTTCGCTCGGCAAGATAAGCCCGTCCGTGGTGCGGAAACCGGAGTTCGTCATGTTGCCCTTGATGAAATTCATGGCGGGAGAGCCGATGAAGCCCGCAACGAAGAGATTGACCGGGTGGTCATAGAGCTCAAGCGGCGATCCGGATTGCTCGATCAGGCCGTCCTTCATCACGACGATCTTGTCGGCCATCGTCATCGCCTCGATCTGATCGTGCGTGACGTATATGGTCGTGGTCTGCAGCCGCTGGTGCATTTCCTTGATTTCTGATCGCATCTGGACGCGAAGTTTCGCATCGAGGTTCGATAGAGGCTCGTCGAAGAGGAAGACGGCGGGATCGCGCACGATTGCGCGGCCCATGGCAACGCGCTGCCTCTGGCCGCCAGAGAGCTGCTTCGGATAGCGCTCAAGAAGGTTTTCGAGGCCGAGGATCTTTGCGGCATTGCCGACGCGCTGATCGATTTCCGCCTTGGGCATCCGCTTCAGCCGCAGGGAGAAGCCCATGTTCTTGGCGACCGTCATATGAGGATAAAGGGCATAGTTCTGGAAGACCATGGCGATATCGCGATCCTTCGGCGCGAGATCGTTGACGATCTGTTTGCCGATCTGGATATCGCCTGAGGTGATCCCCTCCAGGCCGGCGATCATTCTGAGCAGGGTGGATTTTCCGCAGCCCGAGGGGCCGACGAGTACGACGAACTCACCGTCGCGGATATCGACCGACACACCTTTGATCGCTTTGAACGCGCCATAATCCTTGCGCGCGTTGTTCACTCTGACATGTGCCATTTTCCGTCCTCCCGGATAGCTTCAAAGCCCGTTCAAGACATTTCGGAGATAGGCAAGGCCGAGGCGTTCGCCTTCCTTCCGTTGGGCAAGATCCTTGCCCGGCCAACCGAAAGCTGCATCCTCGTGCTCGATCGAAAGCGTGCCGTCAAAGCCATTGGCGCGCGCCTGGCGCAGGAAGCGCGGCCAATCGAGAAGTCCATGGCCCGGCAGCTTGTATTGCCACCACCCCTTGCCGTGATAGCCGACGGCCTGCTGAACGGCTGCATCGATCGCCGTATCCTTGGCATGAAGGATGGCAATGCGATCCTTGACCACATCCATGGCGGTATAAGGATCGACACCGATACGGATGAGATGGGAAGGGTCGAATTCAAGACCGAAACGTCTGTCGGGAATTCGCTTGAAGAGCTCCTGCCAGCCCTTCGGTGTGGTCCCGATGAAATTGTCTTTTGGGCCGGGCCAGTTCTCGATCGAGAAGATCAGCCCGCTCGATGTCGTGCTGGCGATCAGCCGGTTGGCGAAGTCGGCGAAATCGTCATAGTTGGTATCCTCGTCTGCGCTGTCGTCGCGGCCGGGAAAGATGATGAAGATCGGCACGCCCGCTTCGCCGATCGCGTCGGCGAATTCCTCGGTGATGGCTCGAAGCTCGCCGCGTTTGGCCCGGTCGGCATCGAGCTGATTGCCGAAAAAGGCAATCGAGGAGACGAAGAGGTTGCGATCGCGGGCAAGGGCGACCGCCGCTCGCACCTTGTCCGGCGTCTTGATATGGCCGCGCACATCGATTTCGATCGCATCGAAGCCGGCGGAAGCGGCGAAGTCCACCACCTCCTCGAATGGCCTGTCATTGAACGTCGACGTATAAAAACCGATCCTCATCAAAATCCTCCCTGCGGCCGTGGCGGCCAATTCAGTTATTCATGTTCAGTTGTTCAAGCGGTCCATGAATTTGAGTGGTGAACGCGTGCGCTGCACCTCGTCGGCCGAGGCGAGCATGAGCGCTGCCGCCATCGGCATTGCGGCGGCGCCGATCGCGCAGGCGTCCTCGCCGAGCGAGGCACGGTGGATCGATGGCAGCGCCGTATCCTCCATATCAAGGTGGTCATGGACATAGCGCAGCAGCTCATCGATCATGCGGATGGGCAAGCGGCCGCCGAGGATGATGGCATCGGGATCGACGATCATGCCGATGTGCTTGACCGCAATGGCAAGATGCGCGCTCATCCCTTTCAGCCATTGGGAGACCAGCTTCCTGCCGCGGGCATCCAGCGTGAGGAGGTCCGAGGGCACGCTTGCCTTGATGCCGTGTTCGCCCAAGAACTTGTAGAGGAAGAAGAGCGAGAATATCTCGCCGAGAAGCTCGACCTTCTGGGTCCCCTTGTCCTGAGGATCGGCGATCGGCAGCCAGCCGATCTCGCCGCTCAAGCCCATGGCACCGCGATGACCATTGCCGTCGAGCACGAGCCCACCTCCAGGACAGGCATTGATCGAGATATAGAAGAAGCTGCGGCTTTCGGCGCCAAGCCCGTAGTCGAGTTCGGCGAGCGCTGCCGCATTGGTTTCGTTCTCGATGAAGACCGGATGCTGTGTCAGGTTCTCCAATGCGGCCCGCACGTCGAATTCCATCCACTCCCAATAGTCGTCGGGCTTGCCCATGAAGGCGATCTCGCCGAGCCAGTCCGGCATCGCAAGGCCGATGCCCGCCAGATGCGCGTCATCGATCAGACGGCTTCGCTGGAAGTGCGATATCGTATCGGCGGTCAGCTGCATGAATTCGCCCGGCAGGATGTAGCGCTTTTCGTGGTGGACGCGGGCGCGCACGTTGCCGACGGCATCGACGGCGAGGATCGTCAGATGGTCACGATCGATGTTGATGCCGATCGCAAAGAAGGCGTCGGGGTTGATCTCAAGCTCGATCGCCGGCTGTCCTCTCAGACCATGGCGCCGGCGAGCTTCGATGATCAGGCCTTCGTCGAGCAGGCGATCGACGATGCGGGCGATCGCCGGCTTGGTGAAGCCGGTCTGCCGGGCGACTTCGGCTCGCGAAATCGGCGCTTGCCGATGGATGCAGCGCAGGACGACAGCTCGATTGTGCTCGCCCGCATCTTCGACATTGGCTCCCGTCAGGTCGGGAGACAGTCTGACGCCCGTCGTTTGGTTCATCATCGGGTTCCTCTATCAGTCTGGCACGCGCAAACCGGCCTCACCCCTTTACCGAGCCACTGGTCATGGAGCCAAGGATCAGCCGCTGCAGCGACAGAAACGCCACGATCGCCGGTACGACGGAGATGAGGCAGGCTGCCGCCAGCAGCTGGATGGACGAGTCGGTTTGCATGCCACGGAAGTTAAAGATCCCGACGCCGATCGGCATCAAATTGTTTTGCGTGAGCAGCAGAAAAGGCACGAGAAATTGCGACCAGCCGGCAATGACCGTGATGATGAAGACGGAGGCGATGCCCGGTGCCGACAGCGGCAGCACGATTCGCCAGAAGACGGAGAAACGGTTGCATCCGTCGATCATCGCGGCTTCGTCGAGGCTGCGCGGAATGCCATCCACCGTGCTCTTCAGAAGCCATGTCGCCAGCGGCACGCCGAGCGCGATATAGACCATCGTCACGGCGAAATGCGTATCGAGCAGGCCAAGGCGGTTCATATAGCGATAGAGCGGCACCATGATGACCAGCGGCGAAATCATCTGAAAGAGCAGAAGCCCCATCATCGACAGGCCTTTGCCCCGGAACTGGAAGCGCGAGAAGGCGTAGGCCGCGGGCATGGCGACGATCAAAACACCGAAGCCGCTCAGAGCCGCAAGCTTCAGGCCGTTCCAGAGATAGAGCGGGAAGTAGCTGTTGTTGAGTACGGTGATGAAATTATCGATCGTCGGATTGTGCGGGATGTAGCGCGCCACGCCGCGATAGATCTCGCGCTTGTCGCGTAGCGCCATCGACAGCAGGTAGGTGAGGGGGCCGGCGAAGAAGACGAACATCGCCAGCATGAAGAGATAGCTCAGGAAATCGCCGAAGCGCGTGCCGGTGCGCCTGCTCATCGTTCATCCTCCTTTGGCAGGAATGATGCGTAGACCACAGCTAGTCCAAGGCTGATGATGAGCATCAGCACCGAGAGCACGCTGCCGCCGGACAGGTCGTAGTTGCGGAAGACGATGTTGAAGACATAGAGCGATATGACTTCGGTGGCGCGGCCAGGCCCACCGCCCGTCAGCGTGATGATCGCGTCGAAAGTGTTCAGCGTCATAATGGTGATGAGGATCATGTTGACGAGCATCGCTGCGCGTAGCTGTGGAAGAGTGATGAAGAGGAACCGCTGCATGCCTGTAGCGCCATCGACGTCAGCCGCTTCGTAAAGCGAGGGATCGATTGCCTTCAGCGCGGCATACATGACGACCATCGAGAAAGCCGTTCCCCGCCAGATGTTCGAAATGAGGGCCGACCAAGGGGCGATCGCCGGATCGGAAAGCCAGGCGACCGTCGGCAAGTGCATGAGCCGCAGAATGCTGTTCAGCGCGCCATAGGGCGCTTCCGAAAACAGCATCTGCCAGATGATGCCGCCGGCAATGCCGGGCACGACCCAGGCGATGAGCGCCGTGGTTCTCAGGATCGTCGTCCCAAACAGGCCGCGCTTCTCGCCGCGAACGACAACGACCGCGACGGCAAGGCCAAGGATCTGCTGACCGATGACGCTGCCGCCGACGAAGACGAGGGTTGCCCAGAGAATGTCGGGAAGCTGCGGCGAACTCAGCATGTTGGCAATCGAGCCGAGCGTATAATCCTGATTTTCACCGATGAGCGTTGCGTTCGTGAACGATAGCCGAAACACGTCGATCACCGGATAGAGATAGAAGATGCCGATGACGATGATCACGGGCATGATCCAGGGCAGCGGCGCCCCGGCGAAACGGCGCATGAACGATCTGCTGTGCGGCCGGCTGGCAGCCTCGATGGCGATAGGGGTCATTGGGCTTCTCTGTCCGGGTTGATACTGTCGGCAACGCCCGCAAGGGGCGCTGCCGCGATCACAATCGTTAGAGACGCTTGTAGGCCTCCATCGTCGCCTTGAATGCCGCGTTCAGGGCTTCTTCCGGCTGCTTGGTCCCCGACAGGACGTCGCCCATCATGATCTGGATCTGGTTGGAGATTTCCGGATAGATCGGCGCGCCTGGACGGGCCTGACCGTTGGCGAGCGCTTCGGCAAAGGTCTTGTTGGCTTCGGTCGCAAAGACCGGATACTTGTCGAACAGCGACTTGCGCGTCGGCAATTGCTGCTGAAGCGCGTTGCCCGGCCCCATATAGATATCGCGGGCGAGGTTGGCGCACATCTCGACCTTGTCCTTATCCTTGCTGAAGGAGGCGATCGTCCAGCCGCCGGTGCCGGTGGAGCGCTGATCGGCCGTCGGGCCGGGGATCGGCGAGAAAGTCCAGTTGGCGAATTCGTCTTCGTCGAGCGTCGCCTTCAACTGGGCGAGCTGCCAGTTGCCGCCGATGAAGAGCGCGGTGGTTCCAGCGGCCGCGGCCGCGTTCAGGTCGTCGTAGTTGCCGATCGTCGTCACACGTTTGGGCGCGGCACCGGAATCGACGAGATCCTTGTAATAGGTCAGCGCCTTGAGGAACTTCTCCTTGTTTTCGCCCTCGCCGAAGACGGGCTTGCCGGTATCGTCGACCAGCTTGCCGCCGAGCGCCCAGTAATTCGCAAGCCAGTCGAAGGTCGAACCCTCATAGCGGCCGGCGTTGAAGAGGATGCCCTCCATACCTTCCTTGACGGAAGCAACACCGGCCTTCTTCAGGTCATCCCAGGTCTGCGGTGCATCGGGGACGATGGATTTGTTGCGATAGAGGACGCGAAGGTCGGTGTCCCACCACCAGGCGCGGATCGTCTGGTCCTTGTCGGTAATGCCGTTGCGGATGAAGGGAAAGAGGTCGGCGACCTCGTCCTTCGAGAAATAGGGAGTGAAGTCGGCGAGCACATGGTTGACCATGAACTGCGAGAGGACGAAGGAGTCGACGGCGGCGCAATCCGGAGCATTGCCGGCCTTTGCCTGCTCGAGCATTTTTGCCTGTTCGGTACCGATATCAGCCGACATGAACTGCATCTGCAGCTTCCAGTCGGGATGCTTCTTGATGAAGTCGACGAAGAGCTTTTGGTAGCCTTGGGCAATCGCCGGATCGGCATTATTGGGACTGTCGTTCGTAAGGCGGACAGTGAGTGTTTTCGGCGCGGCGGCAAGGCCAATCCTGTCCTTTGTCGCCAGTTCTTGGGCAAATGCGGCAGGCACTGAAAACAACATTGTGCTCAGCGCTAGCGCGCTGACGAACGCTCTCTTCATGATGGGTCTCCTCCCCATTTTAAACGGATACAGCATGGTGGCCAGTTGACCTCTCCTCATTTCCATGCTGCATTAATTAGATTAAGTTACTTTGGTTTGATGTCAAGTCGCAGCTCGGGAGGATTGAGATGCTGGTGACATTCAACAGCAGCTAGCGGCCTCAAGCCGCATTTCCCGATCACGGAACAGTCGAGCCATCGTGGGTATCTGCGATGGGCGGTGAGGTTTTGCCCCGGTTATGAAAATAGCCAAACCTGACATCTATGGAGGATCAGATGCGCCTACTCATTCTCGGCACTGGCGGAATGGCCAACAAGCATGCGGCAAGTTTCAAGGAGATCGAGGGTGTCAGCGTCGTGGGCGGCGTTGACGTCGTGCCTGAGCGGCTGGCCGCCTTTTGTTCGGAACACGGCATCCCCAATCATTTCAGCTCGCTTGAAGAGGCGCTCGCCTGGGGCGAGTTCGATGCCGTCGCCAATGTGACGCCTGACGCTATTCACCACCCGACGACGCTGCAGGCGATTGCGGCCGGCAAGCATGTCTTCTGCGAAAAGCCGCTTGCGACCGATGCGACCAAGGCGATGGAAATGACCGAGGCTATCGAGAAAGCCGGCAAGGTCGGCATGGTGAACTTTACCTATCGCAATTCGCCTGCCTTGCAGAAGGGCCGGCAGATGGTGCTCGCAGGCGAGATCGGTGCGGTGAGGCATGTCGAAGCCTCCCATCTGCAGAGCTGGCTTGTCGGCAGGCATTGGGGGGACTGGAAGTCGGAGAGCAAATGGCTGTGGCGCCTGAGCAGGAAGCACGGCTCGAACGGCGCGCTCGGCGATATCGGTATCCATATCGTCGATTTCGCGTCCTATGGCTCCGGGCTCGATGTCGCCCATGTCTTTGCGCGGCTAAAGACCTTCAACAAGGCGCCGGGCGATAAGATCGGCGAGTATGATCTAGATGCGAATGACAGCTTCACAATGAACGTCGACTTTTCGACGGGAGCGATCGGCACGATCCAGGCGACACGCACCGCCGCTGGCCAAATGGATCAACTGCGTCTCAGGGTCTACGGCGAGACCGGTTCGATCGAGATGATCTACGACACAGGAAAATCGACGCTCCGCGCCTGCCTCGGCGAGGACGTTCATACGGCAACATGGCATGATATCCCCTTCGATGATGTTGAGACGAACTACCAGCGATTCGTCCAGGCCGTCAGAATGGGCAAGACCCAGGAACCCTCATTCCGCCGCGCGGCAAACATACAGAAGGTCCTGGACAAGGCGCTCGCCTCGGACATCAGCCATAAAGACGAGGCGCTTGCCTGAATCCGGAGGCAAGGTTCAGCCGGAGACCGGCGGCAGAAGAGTGTTTAGGAAAGGCAGAAGTGCCGCCCCCAGCGCCACACCGCCGCCGCTGAAGCTTGCCGGCTTCATCGGCGAAATCCAGGGCGTCAGGAAAGGCCGTTTCGACGTGTCGCGGCGCTCGACGGAAAGCTGATGGATCAGCGCCTCGATGGTGCCGCGTGGGAGGTCGCCGCCGATCATGATCACGCTCGGTGCGATGAAGCCGGCAATCGCGATGATCGGGTCGAGCAGGTGGCTTGCTGCCTCGCGTATCCACTGCGCTATCAGCGGGGAAGATGGCTCCTCGCCCGCCAGGAGGCGCCTGAAATCGTCATCGCTCACCAATCTGCGCAGCGCATCGAAGCCGACGACCGTGTTCAAGCGGAGATTGTCGGGGCCGGTGCGCATGTCGCCGATATTGCCCGCGCGTCCATGAACGCCCGAATAGGGAACGCCGCGAACGAGGAACCCGGCCTGGACATCCTCGTCGATGATGATCATCGCGAGTCCGCCTTTCGGCGCCGGCGTGCCGATCGTGCGCTCGGCGAGCAGGCTTGCCGTGCATTCGTTCTCGACATAGCTGCGCGGGAGTTTCGATGCGGAATTCAGCTGATCGCTTTCTTCCGGGCTCCAGTCATTCGAGCCGATACCCAGGCCGATGATCGGCAGGTCGGCATGGCGATCAATCATGTCTTCGATCGCCGACAGGATCGATGCGACCCTCGTTGTTCGGGTGAGGGGGAAATAAATGCGATCGTGAACCTGGCCGCTGAGATCGACGAGAACCGCTTCGCCTCGATTTTGACGGGCACGAACGCCGATCGAGAAGGCTCCTTCTGGCCGCAGGGCAAATTCCGTTGAGGTCGCACCGCCGCCGGCGCCATTGCGCCGGTGCGATGTCACCACCCCTTCATCGCCAAGCCGGCGCAGAATGTTGGTGATTCCCGGCCCGGTCAGTCCGGAATGCTTTCCGAGCTCCATGCGGGTCAAAGGGCCGTGGCGGCGGATCGCCTCCAGGATGACACGAATATTTCTGTCGGCGATTTCTCCCGACCGCAGACCGAGTGTCTTGCCCCGCGTAACGTCCGTCTCCTCAGGCTGGCGCCACCGTGGCCCGGATCGAAGATACCGCATGACTGATTTCCTTGCGTATCTCGACGCTTGTGTATCACGGACTGACGATGCCCCTAACTATTTTCCAATCGACCCACACAAGTCATTGATTTTATTAGGGCCACAACCATCCGATTTTGAGTGACTTTCGGAATGTCCGGTTATGTTATGCATGCATCTGACCATAATCAAACGCAAGCCGCAAAAAGGCCCGACGATGTCGGACCTTTTTTGTCAGTCTCGGAGTTTACGGGCCGCCCGGAATTGAAACGGTTCGCTTTCGGGAAGACGGTCTCGTTCGCCCTAACGAATTTGGCTCTCAACCTACGGACACCCGGTTTCCAATAAAGAATTGGAGCTGTTCTTCAGCGAAAATTGCCGCCATCGAGTTAACGCCGGCTGCCCGGCCATTCCAGATCGCCTCGATCCTGCCCTCCTGACGCGCGCTCGCCGCAATCATGTGCGGCCTGGCGCTGCGTTCTACCAGTTCACCTACATGAGCAAATGTCCGATGCCTCAACGGATCCTCGATCAACTCGACCTGAAGGCAACGTTGGTGGGCTGTACCCTCCTGAATCCCCCGCCGGCGGCAGTCTATCGGATTACTGCTCGCTGAAGCAGACAGTATTGCATTGGCGGACTGCGCAACGCGATTGACGTGTTCTGTGACTGCAGGATTGCCTCCCTGCCAATAGCCTTGCTTGCGTTCGGAGATAGCAATCTCACCGGACGTATCAGGCCCATGCAAATGGGCCTGCAACACAGTTGCGCGAGAGCGGGAACACGGATCGTTACAGCCCGTGGCCCTTCCTTCGCCGATTGCATCAACATTGGTTCATTCAAGAGGTCTCAGTTTATGGACGTGTCAAAGGTCTCAAGGCGATCTGCCGTATTTCTGGCATTGGCAGCGATCGGACTGGCCGCCGCACCGGCAGCTTATGCGCAACAAGCCTCGCCGGCCGACGCCATTGTCGGCGTGTGGCAGGCGGACGATGGCAGCGTGAAGCTCGATATGTTCAAGGCGGGAACGGAATTCCGTGCACGCCTGCTTTACGGCAATCAATTGGTGGAAGCCGACAATGTCACCTTCAAGAAGGACGCGAAAAATCCCGATCCTGCCTTACGCTCCCGATCGATGAAGAATGTCGTGTTCATCACCGGCCTGCGCTGGAATGCGGGGAGTTGGACAGGTGGCTCACTTTACGACGGCTCTTCGGGCCGTACGTATAACTGCCAGATCACGATGCAGGGCGGTAAAATGAACCTGAGAGGCTATATCGGCATTTCCGCACTTGGCCAAACCAGGACTTTCCATCGGGTCGGCGCATAGCCCGCAATCATTGATTACCTGAACAAGCCACCGTCTTTTGCCAACCGAGGCGCCCCCAACAAATCGGTCGTGGTCAGGTGGTTTGGCGTCGGGCGGGTGCAGCATGAGGCTGTGCTCGCCCGATTTGCCCCTTGCCGCGGCCACGGAGACCGTTGGCCATGAACAGCCTGCCCCTAAACTGGTTGCTCGATTTCGGGCTGGCTGGCGTCGCAGCAACAAGCTTGCTCGAGAAATTCCTTCCCATCCTGCCATCATACGTCCTGTTCGTCTTTATTGGTCTAGCGACGGTCGACAATGCGCTGGATCTGTTCCGAACGGTTCTGATGGCCAGTCTCGGTTCTACCTTAGGCGCCGCAGGCTGGTATTTCATCGGCCATGTTCTCGGTGGATCGCGCTGTGAGGATATCATCGGCCGTTACGGCAGATTTGTCTTCCTGAGACCTGAACTCTATCATCGGCTGGCGGCTGCCTACCGGAGGAACCATTTTTGGGTGACGGTCATTGGTCAGACAATACCGACCGTGCGTATATATCTCGCCCTGCCGGCAGGCATCCTTAGATTGCCTTTGGGCTCATTCCTGCTCGCGACAGTGATTGGGACGCTTGCATGGAACACGCCTCTTATTGCCATCGGTTATCTGCTGCGCGACAGCGGCTGGGATCCAGTCGCCGCAGGTATTGCCGTCGGGCTATCGATGATGGGTCTGGAATTGCTGGTGGCTTTTCTGGTCGCCTATGCACGACGCCGCTCGGCCGGGAAGCAGTTTTCCTGAAGACGATGTCATCGAACATTGGCGTAATATGCAACAGCGATGGCATGTTCCGTCAATGATTGGGCGTTGGCGAGCTTATATTTGTGATCTTGCGAACAGAGAGGCTGATATGAGCAATACACGCAAGAAAACAGCGCTCGTGACCGGTGCATCCTCCGGCATGGGCAAGGAAATCGCCAAGCGCCTCATCAGCGATGGCTTCAGGGTCTATGTAGCGGCGCGCAGCGTCGACAAGATGCTGGATCTCGAACGCCTTGGAGCGCGCGCCCTGCAGATGGACGTGTCGGACGACGACGAGATCAAGGCAGCCGTGGGGATCATCCTGGCAGAAAGCGGCGGCGTCGATGTCCTCGTCAACAATGCAGGCTTCGGACTGTATGGACCGGTCGAAGATATCGCCATGGACGAGGCGAGATATCAGTTCGAAGTCAACGTCTTCGGGCCGGCTCGCCTCACTCAGCTTCTCTTGCCGGCGATGCGGCAGAGGGGGTCGGGTACCATCGTCAACATCACCTCGATGGGCGGCAAGATCTATACATTGCTCGGAGCCTGGTACCACGCCACCAAACACGCGCTCGAGGGCTGGTCGGACAGCCTGCGGCTGGAACTGGCCCCGTTCGGCATCGACGTCGTTGTCGTCGAACCAGGCTTGATCGAGACGGGATTTGGCGATGTGGTTGCTGACGGTCTTCTGAAGCGCTCCGGGGCAGGTCCCTATGCGAAGGTCTCGCAAGCTGTCGCCAAGACCACAAGGGCGACCTATGGCCATGGGCGCGGTACGGATCCGAAGGTGATCGCAGATGTCGTTTCGGCCGCGGTGCATGCAAGAAGGCCGCGGACGCGCTACGTCGCCGGCAAATATGCCAAGCCGATGATTGCGATCCGCAAATGGTTCGGAGATCGGATGTTCGATCGTATCATCATGAGCCAGATGCGCTAACATTCCCGCAGGCGGATGACAGACCAGCGTACTTCTGCGAGATCAGGCTTAGAGGACCCGACTGAGATGAGTGTGATGCCAGCAGACAAATGCAAGGTGCCGCAGGCCTTCTGGCGTGCGGTCGAGCGGATCGGCCTACCACCGTCCGCGGTTCTGCGTCAGGCCCGTTTGCCTGCCACATTGCACCTGGGCGAGAATGGCATGGTGACGACCTCCCAGTACTTTGCGATCTTCAGGGCGCTTGAGGAATTGGTGCCGGAACCTGCACTCGGACTTCGGCTCGTCCGCGAGGCAGACACGGCGGTTCATCCGCCATCCACCTTGGCCGCCTTTCACGCCAGGGATTATCGCGATGCACTTTACCGGGTCGCGCGCTTCAAGCGGCTCTGCACGCCCGAGCAGTTGAGTTTCCATGAGGAAAAAGGCGAGGTCTCGATCACAAGCAACTGGGTTTACGCGACCGAGCTTGAGCCCGGGATCGCCACTGACGTTGCCTTCGCCTTCCTAGTCGAGCTTGGTCGCCGCGGAACCGGCCAAGCCCTGACGCCGGTTCGGGTCGAGTTCATGCGCACTGGACCCAAAAGTGATCTGTATCAGCTCTTCTTCGGGTGCCCCGTCAAGTATGGTGCTCCGCAGAACAAGCTCGTCCTGAAATCGGCCGATCTTGACCGGCCGTTTCCGGGGCACAATCCCGAGCTGCTGGAAATCCTCACGCCAGCGCTCGCTGCCGCCATGGGTGAACTGCAGGCCCGCAGTTCCATTGGCGACCAGGTGAAAGTCGTCCTGAAGCGATCGCTTGCAAGCGGGCGTCCGGAGTTGTCGCAGATAGCGCAGGATCTCAATATGAGCGAGCGAACGCTGCAACGGCGCATCACCGATGAAGGCAAGACCTTCCGCGAGCTTCTGTCGGAAGCGCGCCAGGAACTCGGACGGCAACTGCTGTCCAATCCGTCCACCGACATCGACGAGGTCGCGTGTCTTCTGGGTTATCAGGATCGCAGTTCCTTCTATCGCGCGTTTCGCGACTGGGAGGGGCTGACGCCTCTGCAATGGCGCGAGCAGAACGGACCGGACGCGTCGCAATTCAATTCGCTGCATTGATATTGATACGGATCAGGCCCTGCATGCTCCCGCCGTGGCGGCGGGGCAGAGGCTATTTCCAGCTATCGAAGACAAATCCTTTGGCGCCCGCTGCAACACGATTGGCATCGTCTGCCACTGCGTCGGCATGCCGTCGCTGATACCTCAGGATGCCGGGAAATTCAAAGCAGCTATCAGTTCAAGGAGACTAAAATGTCTGGCAAAGTATGGTTCATCACCGGCGCATCCCGCGGTTTCGGTCGCATCTGGGCCGAAGCCGCTCTGAAGCGCGGCGACAAGGTCGTGGCAACGGCTCGTTCTCTCGAAAGTGTTGCCGACCTCAGCATTCAACATGGCGATGCAGTTCTGCCGCTTGCGCTTGACGTCACGGACCCCGACCAGGTTCGCAGCGTGATCGAGCGCGGTCATAACCATTTCGGCAGGCTGGACGTCGTCTTGAACAATGCCGGCTACGCGCTTGTTGGCGCCGTTGAGGAAACGGCTGAAGCCGACATCAAGGCGGAGTTCGAAACCAACTTCTTCGGGACACTGCGCGTGATTCAGGCGGCGCTGCCATTGCTGCGCAAACAGGGCAGCGGCCATATCATCGGCGTCTCCAGCGTCGCGGGCCTAGTCGCCAGCCCGATCGTCGGATTCTATCACGCCTCCAAATGGGCATTCGAAGCGTTGCATGAAAGCCTGGCGCAGGAAGTTGCCAGCTTCGGTATCAAGGTTACGATGCTGGAGCCCGGCGCCTATGCGACCGGCTTTGCCAGCCAGACCTCTCTCAAGATCTCGGCTGGTCTCGATACCTACTCGGATATCAGGGCCGGAATCTTCGCGCGCGCCGCCAGCATTGCCTTTGGCGATCCTGAGGCAACGGTGCAAGCTGTTTTGGCAACCGTCGACATGGATACCCCGCCGCTGCGGTTGTTCCTCGGCACCGAGGGACTTCCGGTCGTACGCGCGGCCTATGCAGCACGTTTGGCAACTTGGGAGGCCTGGGAAAGCGTCTCGAACGCGGCTCAGGGCGAGCCGAAGGTTCGGGAAATCGCTTCTCCGTGAATGCTACCGTCTTCGGGCATTTTGTCCGTGTCACACGCCTCAAGCGGCGACCCAAAACGGATCGTCGCTTGGGGCATTCTTGGACTTTGCGGGCGAGCCAGTTATCCAGTTATAAAGTGTGTCGGCATCACTTATATCCTGGTTGACGAAGTTCTCCCGGCGGATGGTCACGCTCTCGAAGCGCCGCATCCTCAGTTTGGAGAACGAGTAGGGCACCTCCTTCTCCGAGAAGGGAAAGGCTGGATAATCAAGCAATTGCGATCCTGCTTTCCCTTGTTCACCACGCACATTCGACGGACGACTTTGAAGAGGCGCGGATCGAATTGGCCGATCTCAGTTGCGATTTCGAGACGTCAGAGAGTCGCCGGGAGAAACTGCCAAGGGTTCGATGCCGGAGGATCGTACGACTGACTTCTCAAGGATGGCCTGATCTCAATGGATGATCTCGCATCTGAGATACAGAGCGTCCGCGACCGACTGGTTGAACTGTGCGATAAGCCCGAGCCAACATAGGAATTGGCTGTATCCGGAATAAACGAAGAAGCGCAATGGCGCTCAGGTTCGCCTCTGCAGACGATGGGACTCCGCAGTTCGAAGACGGCATCACGGACGAGATCGATTGCTGGGTGATCGGCTATCGCGACGAGTTTGGCTGGATCTATATTCTAGGTACATAAATGAGTAAGGCTCGTCGATCCGTAAAGGGGTGCGTCTCCGGTGAAAGGCCTCGGGTGATCCTGGCAGCGAAACCAGGTGTCCGTGCCGATCATGGAGATTGGCAATGGTGCAGGAACCATAATAATCTACCAGACAGCGTGTTTCAGCCGAATGGAGGACGCCCCGAATGGCCGGTTGAAGCTGGCTGCTGAATGGCAGCTATCCGCTGGGTTGGCCCTGAACCGGATAGTCTGCAATCGGCTCCTAAGCCATCATTCGGCTACCTCAGGAACTGTTTAAAGGCTGCCGGCGTCTACGGAGGCTTTGCGACAACGGCGACGACCAATCAGGCTCTATTCCGTGTTGGTGAACTGCAGGTCTGCGCCGCTCAGTTAGGAATGATGCCGATCGTCCGCAACCAGACTTCGCCTTGCACAGGCCAGCTCGTGATGGGTAACTCCGTCCGCCGGAACCCGAATGCATGGCCTCCATTTGCATATAGATGCATCTCTGCCGGGACGTGCGCCTTCCATAACGCGGCATAATAGACTAGCGATTGATTTACGCCATCCTCGTCGTCGTCTTCTGCCTGAACCAAGAACGTCGGCGGCGTCTGATTGGATACTGGAATATTCGGGTTCAGCCTCATGTCATCCCCCTTCGCAGGATGACCAGGATACTTCGCAAGATGTCCGGGATAGATTGGCATCGCGAAATCAGGCCGAGCGCTTTCATTGTCGGCGTTGTCTACCTTTGGATACAGTGGGCGGTCGAAGAGCGTGCTGATCTCCGCCACAAGGTAACCGCCTGCCGAGAATCCCAGAACGCCAACCTTATGCGGATCGATATGCCACTGCTCCGCATGATAGCGCACCATCCTCATCGCCCGCTGCAGGTCCTGCAAGGACGGCTCCGATATGGATAGATTGTCCGGGCGGCAATCGCATTGCCAGCTATATGGAGGACTGGGGACGCGATACTTCAGCAGCACGCATGTCATGCCTATCGAGTTAGCCCAATCACAGGCCTCGGTGCCTTCAAGATCAATCGCTAGAACCTGAAACCCTCCTCCCGGAACCACGACCACTGCCGCTCCTGTATTCTTTCCCTTGGGCAGGTAAACCGAGATCGTCGGACCAGTTACATTGGTGACGTTAGTATTTGGCTTACCCGCTACGCCTTTTGTCGTTATTGAGACGTCCTCCGATCCCGATACGGGCTGCGCATCTGGGACCGCTCCCGGCCAAAGTGCAATTTGCGTAACCCCCTCTGCGGGTTGCCAGATCATTGGTTTCGCCTGTGCGCTTCCACCTACGGCTACCAATCCCAAGATCACGCTCAATTGCTCCATGAAGCTCCGCACGGTCAGCAGTCGCATTCGCTTTTCCCTCCTAGACGCGCATTTCGAATAGAATCCGCTCGGGCCATCGCTCATTTCACAATCGAATCCGGACTGGCACGATATCAGCCAGCCGAAAATGACGGCTCCAGTTCGGGGATATCCTGAACTCTAGGCAGCTTGCGCTGACTTGGTATAGGTCAAATCCAATCACTCAACGGAAAGTGATTTAGAGGTGCGCGCCAATCTCGATGGCCGGTGTTGCCGCAAGCCGCAGCACTTCAAGCTGATGATGGCTTGCGCAGAAATCTGTCGGATGTCCGTGCATTTCGTGCTGGTCGGTTCTGGGCACTGCAAACATGTCTGCCGGGAATGTGCCGAAATCTGCGCCCAATGCGCGGAGGACTGCGAGCGGATAGGCGATGTGCCGAGCTGCTCGATACCTGCCGTCATCGCGCCGGGAGCTGCCGCAAAACGGCGTGACTAGGGGAGGGTATTCGCCTTCGTGCTGCCTGAATGAGAGGGGATATCGCTGGCAAGCGGCACGATGGATTCGGAGCGTAGCCTTGAGACGGACACTTTTCCTGAACATGTTCGGATTGCTCTGCGCCGTGGTAGCGGTTCTCATGACGGTGGTTCCGTCGCCGGCAGCCGAGGATGTCGTAACGCTTCGGCAAGCTGACATGAAGGCCATGGCCGCGGCGGCAAAGACGATCTCCGGCATGTTCAAGAATCCGGAAAGCTATAAGGCCGCCGAGTTCCAATCGGCGGCAGACACCATCCGCGACAGATCGGGTACCGTTCTCTCCAGCCACTTTGCATCGGAGACGATCAGCCCGCAATCAAAGGCTATGCCGAACATTCTTGAGGAGCACGAGCGGTTCGACCGCATCGCGAAAGACCTGCGCGACTATGCCGTCGCGCTCGACGCCGCCGCGCGGAATAACCCCGGACCGATGCCGGCCAGCATGCGCATGAAGCCCGGAGAAGCCATGGGCGGCGGCCCGTTCGGCACCCATGCCGGAAGCGAGCAGGAGCTGTCGGTTATGTCTGCGGAGCACATCTTTCACCCCATGCTGCAGACCTGCACGACCTGCCATGCGAGGTTCAGGGTAAGCCAGTGAGGTGCCGGACGATAGGGCCGGCTACTCGCTCCTGAATCCGTTGGCGGCCAGGCCGCGTCAATTGCAAGCCAATCATTTCATCGCGGGCGATATTCGAACACACCTCGTATTTGTGTGATCTACAGTTCTAATCCCATCAAGAGCTTGCAATAGACAAGTCCGTACTTAGGCGACGAAGCGAACCACGCCGCCATCGACGCGTAGAGCCGCGCCCGTGGTCGCGGAAGCCTGTTCGGAACATACGTAGACAATCATGTTGGCAACCTCATCGGTCGTGGCGAAACGCTGGATGAGGCTCGTCGGGCGGGCTGATTTCAGAAACGCTTGCTCGGCATCTTCCTGTGTGATTCCCTAGTCGTTAGCTTGCGCAGCCTTCCAGTTCGACAGGATCTATGATCTCGTCGGACCTGGAAGGACGGCGTTGACGGTAACCCCCATACCCGCACCGACTCCGCCAGGCCGCGGGAGACCGCAAGCTTCGTCGTCCCATAGTCGATCATCTCCTTGGGAATGTTGACGGCGGACTCGCTGCTGACGAAAACGACGCGACCCCAGCCCTGTCGCACCATCCTCGGCAAATGGTGCCGTGTCATGCGCACGCCGCTCATGACGTTGAGCTGGAAAATGTCCAGTCAGTCTTCATTGGTCGTGTCCGCGAAGTCTCTGAGCACTGCCGTTCCGACATTGTTGACGAGGATATCGGCGTCCGGCACCTGTCTGAAGAAAGTCGCCGCGCCCTCGTCGAGAGATCGGCGCCGATGCCCGATATGTCGCTCCCGGGAAAGGCCTGCCGCATCTCTGTGCAGCACGGCCTCATCGACCCGGGCATTCCCGTGGCCATTGATGACGACCGATGCGCCGGCACGCGCCAGTCCCTCTGCCGTGGCCCGGCCGATCCCTGCCGTTGACCCCGTGACGATGGCCTTGCGGCCCCAAAGTTCGATATTCACGTCATCGTCTCCAGCCGTAGATGGGCAAGATGATGAATTCACTGACATAGGCCGAGAGGGCTGATGCCCAGACAACGCGGCAGAGATGTCGGGCAAACATGCTTGGCCTGCCTTCATCGTCCGTGCGGATCATAACCCAGCCTTGACGGTCGCTCGGGCCAAGCCAGATCATCGTACATTCTTACCGCTCCTTCTTGAACAGGTCCTGGAAGATCAGCGGTGCCCAGCTTCGGCCGCGCGCTTGCACGAGCTGGCCGCCTTCGGCAATTTTGCCGAGGCTCACCGGCGCGTAGCCAAGCTGTTCGACCAGGGCAGCGACTGTCGAGGCCGCGCCTTCATCGTCGCTCGAGAGGAATATCACGCGAGGCCCACCCCTGACGGCCGGGTCTTCCGCAAGGAGGCCCGCAGGCAGATGATTGAACGCTTTGACCAGTCGAGCGCCGGGCAGGGCCTGGGCTATCACTGCGGAAGAGGGAAGGCCGCCTAGATCTTCGACAGGGACGCCAAACGCGTTCGTCGCGTCGATGATTATCTTGTCGTGCCAGTTCGTCAGGGCCTTGGCGACCCCGCGATGTTCCCAGAACGGGACCGCCAGGACGATGGTGTCGGCCTTGATTGCATCCTGCAGCGCCTTGGGCACGATCGTTGGCCCGATCGCGCGCGCCTGCGGCACGAGCGCCTCGGGTGGTCGCCGGCTGGCAACAGTCACTTCGATCTTCCGTCGGGCGAAGGCGAAGGCGAGGGCGAGGGCGAGGGCTTGGCCCACAGCGCCGAAACCGACGATCGCGTAGTTCATGGTGATTTTCCGATCCGTATTGATGTTGATTACCCCTGCCTTCTCGGTGCGGGGAGTTATCTCGCGAGACCTGCCGCATATCGGTCGGCTCCTTATCCTGGAACTATTTAGGGAGCGTGCGACTGGGTGCTATTCCCGAATTCTCGACATCGGTTGTGCAATTGTGCACCACCTGCAAACACCGGCCGGCAGGGCGGATTGCCGCGTTGCCTTCGTGTGGCTGTCCATCGTCTCCCCCGAGACGGGTGGTCGCGTCATTCGTTTGCGATCGAGCGGTTGCTTGTCAGTCGCTGGGAACGGCAAGGCCCGCGAGAAGTGGCGTATATGTGGAAAGCCTGCGGGAGAGGAATTCGGTGAAGAGCCGCACTCGCTTGGTCTTGCGCGTTTCGCCTTGCGTCAGAAGCCAGAGCGTTCCGTGCATGTGCAGGCGGGTGCCTGGAGCCCTGGCGAGCAACGGGTCGGCATCTCCGACGAAGCAGGGTAGCACCGTCATCCCGATTCCCTGCCGCAATGCTGCGAGATGCGCGCCGGCGTCGATTGTCCTGAAGGGAACCTTGGCGATCGGGATGTCACCCTCACGCGCCCAATCGGGTATGCCGTCGAATTTCTTGATGACCCAGCGGACGCGCTCATGCATGCCAGCGCGCCAAGCGTTGAGGAGATCGCGCGATATGTAGACAGCCCCGAATAGATCCGGCCCTTTCAGCCCATGAAGATTGAGCGGAAGGGTGCTGCGATTGTAGACGACACGGATGGCGACGTCGGCTTCCCGGTTGGTCAAATTGACGGGTTCGTCGGACGACACTATCTCCATCTCGATTTCGGGGTGAAGTCGCGCGAAGTCGGCGAAGTCCGGCATGAGAAGGTGTGTCGCGAGGATCGGTGACAGTGTCACCCGCAACGGCCCGCGCACGCTCTGGTCGCGTCCAAAGACACGCGTTGCCAGCCGGTTCGACGACGCCTCCATTTGTTCGGCAAACTCGAGAACTTCTTCTCCGGCTTCAGTCAGCCGATAGCCAGAGGGTAGTTTCTCGAACATCTGCGCACCAAGATGCTCTTCCAGTTGGGCGATGTGCCGCAGCACCGTTGCGTGATTGACCTCAAGACGCTCTGATGCCGCCCGAACCGAGCCTTCCCGCGCGACAGTCAGGAAATAACGGATGTCATCCCAATCAGTCATCTATTCGTTCCATGGCTCAGTCTCATGGAATGCCTACACGGTGTCCTTGATATCGAAGCGGGTGATCTTGCCGTTTTCCATGTGAAAGATGTGCATGACCGTCTTGTCCTTCAACCCATGCGTCTGACCCGTTAGCGGCTGGCCTCTAAGATCGAACACGGACTGGATCACTTCGACAGCGACGACACCGTCATCGGTTGTCTGAATTGCAACCGGTTCGACGTGTGGGCTGATGATCGCCCATTGCCGTGTCCAATAATCACGCACAGCCTCACGTCCATTGACGTGGCCTCCCTCCATGCCGTTTGCCCAGACAACATCATCAGCAAGCTCGATAAGCACTCCGTCGATATCTCTCGCGTTAAAGCGGTCGTAGATGCGTTTGATCAGTTGAGTATGAGTTTCCGACATATCGTTTCCTCACGATGGATTGAAAAGGACCCTTGGGTGACGCCGAGGCGAGCTTGTCAGCGCCAATGAAACTACATATGTACATATATAGTTTTTGGTCAACCACGGGCAAGGAGATAAGCGGAAGATGAAAAAAGACGTGCTTTCTACGCCGGGGCATCTCATCATCCTTGCGGCGCGGGGGTTTGCCCGTCTCAGCGAGGCACGCCTGAAGCCCCTTGGGTTCGGCGTCGGCCAATTGCCGGTGTTGGTCGCGCTGCAGAATGGCAAGGCAAGCACGCAACGCGATCTTGCCCGTTTCGCCAAGGTCGAACAGCCGCCGATGGCGCAAATGCTCGCTCGCATGGAGAGGGACGGTTTGATCCGACGAACGCCGCATCCGGAGGATGGCCGAAGCAGCCGCATCGTCCTCACGAAAGCTGCGCAGGCCCGTATGCCTGACGCAATTGAAACCCTGTTCAAAGGAAATCGTGATGCAATGGATGGGTTTTCGCAGGAAGAATCGACACAACTCGTCGCCTTGCTCACCCGGCTGATCGCAAATCTGGATCAGATCACTGGTACGGAGCCATCGTCGCAGACATCGTAGGCTTTAAACGAGGCTTACGATTGCGCTTTCGACGTCCTATGGCCGGCTGCTTAAGCTAAGACTTGCTCGCGGTTGATAGGTATTCAACCATCCATCGTCCCGCCGGGCCTAGTCGCTGATCAGCTCGATATGCCGCACCCATGGCGAGATGGATGAGACGAGCATCGAAGTCAGCCGGGCAAATCGTCTTCAACCGCCCTCGCGCGATATCATCCTCGACGAGATGCGAGGGCATGTTCCCCCATCCAAGACCCGACAACAACATGGAATACTTCGCGCCAAGATCGGCCAGGCGCCAAGTCTGGCCCGACAAGACACCATAGTCCCGGCCGGCGGTCATTGACGACCGGTCCGTCAGCACGAGCTGGACATAGCGCTGCAACTCATATGTCTCGATGGGGCGATCGAATTCGGCTAAGGGATGGTTTGGGGCAACCACCGGGATCAGGTCGACGGTCAACAGGGGAAAGCGTTTCAAGACGGGCCTGTCGGCGAAAAGTAACTGGAATAATCCGATGGCGCAGGTCCCGTCGAGCAGGAGTTCCGCGGCGGCACCCAACGGCTGCACATAGACGCGCGGTGTGACCGTCGGGAATCTCTCTGTAAATGCTTCCAGAGCGGCTGCGACCGACGGCATCGGAAACATTGAGTCCAGCACGATGGCGAGTTCGGCTTCCAGTCCGCTGGTCAGGCCTTTCGCAGAATCACGAAAAGCGTTCGTCTCTTCTGCGATACGCCGCGCCCGCAACAGGAGCGTTCGGCCTGCCTCGGTCAATGTCGCTCGGTAGGCAGTCCGATCAAATAGCGGCACATCGATCTGCGCTTCAAGCTTTTGTATGCCGTAGGTCACCGCTGACTGCGCGCGATTCAATCTCTTCGCGGCCTTGGAGAAGCTGCCCTCGTCGACGACGGCAAGGAAGATATAGATCTGATCGAGTGTGAGAGCATCCATCTTCTGATTTGTAGATCAAGATAGACTAAATTTCATCGGTTTTTTTGAATCAAGCAATCTCTTAGTGGTTCCTGAGCAGACAACACCTCTCACGCTGCCAAGGCCCCCAACCATGTTCAGGAGATTTGACAATGGCAACGAACAACAATGAAACGGCCGCGCTGGCCCCGACGACATATTTCATCAAATTCAAGGTCAAGCCGGGCAAGAACGCCGATTTCGAGAAAGCTATCGGCGAGGTGATGGACGGGGTTCGCGAGAAGGAGACGGGCAATGTGTATTGCGACCTGCTCCGCTTTCCCGAGGACCACCAGACATACGCGATTGTCGAGCGCTTCAAGGATGTCGAAGCAAGCGCAATACATGCCGAGGGCGAGCACATAGAGACGTTCAAAGCCGCTATCCTGAAGAACGACCTGCTGGACGGCCCTCCGGAGGTGCAGGACCTTGCGTTCATCCGCTCAAAGTAGACGTGACGCGAATGACGACGCTCGCCACGTCCACACCCAAGACCCCATCGATGACTCATATCCTGGTGCTGCTGTCCAGCCCGCGCGGCGAAGCCTCGGTATCGACGCGGTGGCGAACCTGCCTATTGACCGGCGGACGTCTGAACCGGACACGACGCTTGATATCCGTGATCTTGCGGCCGCGGCGCAGGTCGATGAGTTGAGAACCGCCGTCTTGTTCGACTCAGCTGGATCGTTTGCGCACCACCGTTGTGCAAACGTCCGCACTGAATATCCGACACCCCAGTCCTTACTTCAAGCTCCTCGGAACCGTCGCCCCGTCAATCGCTCCGTCCACCGAACAAGGAGGGCTGGATGCGCGTAGGTCAACGCCCGCAAAGGTGGCGAGGTCTTCGTTTCCGGATGATTGAGAAACGCAAATTGAAGGAAGCAGCATGTCAAGACTAGAAGGCAAAGTTGCCGTTATCAGCGGCGGAACCAGCGGCATCGGACTTGCGATTGCCGAGCGGTTCGTGAAGGAGGGCGCGTATGTCTTCATTTTCAGTCGTCGCCAGGAAGCGCTCGATGACGCGGTGAAGCTCATCGGCGGCAACGTCACTGCCATTCAGGCCGACGCAGCCAAGCTTACCGATCTCGATCGCGTCGTCGAGATCGTGCGCAAGGGGAAGGGTAAGGCGGACGTGGTCGTATCCAACGCCGGCTTCACCGAGCAGGTGCCGTTGCGCGAGATCACCGAAGAGCATTACGACCGCACATTCAACCTGATGGCCAAGGGACCGCTGTTCCTCACACAGAAGATGCTGCCCCTGATGAAAGACGGAGGGTCCATCATCCTCGTGGCCTCTGCGATCCACTATATGGGCTTGGCGAACCATTCGGCCTATGCGGGCGCCAAAGCGGCCCTACGCTCATTTGTCCGTACCTGGGCGGCCGAGTTCAAGGACAGCGGTATTCGCGCGAACCTCCTGAGCCCCGGCCCAATTCCCACGCCGATAATGGAAGGTCAGGCGAATACACCAGAGGAGCTTGCCGTGCTCCACAAGCACTATGCCTCCTACGTTCCGATGCTGAGGCTCGGGCGTCCCGAGGAGCAGGCGGCGGCAGCCGTCTTCCTCGCCTCGGATGAGAGCGCGTTCATGACGGGCTCCGACATGCTCGTCGACGGCGGCATCAGCAACATCTGAGAAAAGTCATCCCGGCACCGGTCTTCCAAAACCGGTGCCGGCGCGCACGCCCATGCCCCGGATGTGCGAGGCAAGTCAGTAAGATGCGTTTGATGCAGTCGACACACCGTCGAACCGGCGTCTGGTTAGCATCAGACCCTATCGCCGAGAGCGCAGCATCGACAGAAGTGCCGCCAATATGGGGCGGATCTGTCTCCTCGACGGATAGTAGAGATAAAAGCCGGGGAAGGGCGGCGTCCACTCCTCGAGCAGGCGAACAAGGCGGCCGTCTTCCAGATAGGGGGCGGCCTCGTGGTCGAGAATGAATGCAACTCCCAGCCCATCTAGAGCCATCTGCAACATCAGATCGGGTTCGCTTACGGTAAGAGGACCAGTTACCGGCACGGCCACTTCTTGCCCCAACCGTTCGAATTCCCAGGCGTAAATCGCATTTGCCGCGATCATGCGATAATTTATGCATCGATGCCGCATCAAATCGTTGGGATGTGTGATCGCTTCGAATTGGGCGACGTAATGGGGCGTGGCGACCACTGCCATGCGCAGTTCCGGCCCCACCTTCAAGGCAATCATATCTTGCTCGACCTTTTCGCCCAAACGAATCCCGGCATCCAGGCTGTCGGCAACGATATCTCGATATGCGTAGTCGATGCTAATTTCGACCATCGCTCTCGGGTAAGCCGCGAGAAATCCTGGCAATATGGGTCGGATCACAGCCTCGTAGGCTTGACGCGTAAGAGTGAGGCGCAATGTCCCCGAAACACGGTCACGGCTTTCCTCGAGAGTCTCCAGTGCGGTTCCAATGTTTTCCAGCGCGGGCTTGAGGATTTCAAGCAGCTCATCGCCGGCTTCCGTCGTTGACACGCTACGGCTGTTGCGCTGTAGAACTCGATAGCCGAGCCGGGTTTCGAGACGCCGGATCGTATGGCTGAGGTTTGATGTTGATGTCTTCAGGGAGGCCGCGGCCTTCGTAAAGCTGCGGGACTGCGCGACGACGGCAAAAGCCGCGAGATCATCGAGGCTTACACCGAGATCATGTAATTTCATTCAATGCCCCTTTCGATACATCCTATCTAATAAAACAATTGGTCAGTTGCTACCTCTCTATCGATCAACGATGGAGATAAGATCATGATCGACAGGAACGCCGTTTGGCTCATCACCGGATGCTCGCGTGGACTTGGCCGTGCCTTGGCCGAAACGGTTCTTCGGGGCGGTTACCGCGCTGTGATTACCGCCCGCCGTCAAGCCGACGTGGCGGATATCGTTGAGCGCTATGCGGATACCGCGTTGGCGCTCGAATTGGATGTGACCCAAAAGAACCATATAGACGCGACTATCGCGATAGCGACCAGCCATTTCGGTAGTGTGGACGTGCTGGTCAACAACGCCGGTTATGGCTATCTCGCTGCAATCGAAGAAGGGGATGACGAGGATGTTCGAGCCCTGTTCGAAACGGATCTTTTTGGTCCGCTGAACCTGATAAAAGCCGTTCTCCCGGGAATGCGGGCGCGTCGTAAGGGGCAGATCGTCAACATCACATCGATTGGTGGCCTCCTAACCTACCCGGCGGTTGGCTACTACCACATGGTAAAGTTTGGCTTGGAAGCCCTGTCGGACACTCTTGCGAAAGAAGTGGCACCGTTTCAAATCGGCGTCACCGCGGTTGCGCCAGGCGCTTTCCGGACGGACTTTCGCGGACCAGACTCCATGAAACAATCTGCGACGATTATCGATGACTATGCCGAAACGGTCGGGAAGGTTCGCACCGGCACCTTGGCGGGTCACCGTAAACAGATAGGTGACCCAATCCTCGGAGCTCGTGCAATCGTCGAAGCCATCGAGGCTGCTAATCCCCCTGTTCATCTGATTATCGGCGGTGACGCCTTGGATCAATTCCGGGCGAAGTTAGAGAGTTACCGTCGCGAGACCGATGCTTGGGAGAATGTGACGCGTAGCACCGACCTCCACGATCCTTCCTGAGGACTGAAGTGCGCTCGTATGACCCATAGCCGATGGAAATTCGACGTGAGGCCGCTATCCGACTGTCCGGTTTCGGGCGAGCAAATCGGAAAGGCGGCCGCCGACTTCATCCATACGCTCCTTGTTGATTCCCGCCAGAAATAGTCAAAATGCCTATTTTGCAGCGACCTGCGTCTATGCCAATAAAATTTTGAAATACTTGGCTTTTCCTCACGCGAGCAGGCGAATTCCAAGCGTGGCGAAATGGGACAAATCGAGGCAATAATCAATACGCACGAAACCTGTCCACCCTTTTCTGCCGAGCAGGCGCCTCATCGGCCAAGATATTCTTGGCAAGCGCGTCGTCTGCTCGGCCTCGGCCTAAACTGGCAGCCTCTCAGGCTGGACCAGATTGTCTTTCGTCTTTGTCACGCTTCCCCTTTATCAGTAGGCACGTTTGCATGAGACGGCGGACGCCCACGGCCAGACGCCATGGCCTTCTTCTTCGGCCCCGGCAACAGGCCCTCACGCTGCGCCTGCTTACGGGCAAGCTTGCGGGCGCGACGGATCGCCTCGCTCTTTTCGCGGGTGCGCTTTTCCGATGGCTTTTCATAGGCGCTGCGGGCCTTCATTTCCCGAAACACGCCTTCGCGCTGCAACTTCTTCTTCAGGACGCGAAGCGCCTGTTCAATGTTGTTGTCTCTGACCAGAACCTGCAAAGTGTCTCCTTCTCAGCTCGCGCTGCGCTTATTTCTTTGTACGGATCGAATTCGAGTTGATCCAACTCGAATTCGACGTTTGCGGTTTCTCGAGTTGGTATGTCGAAAGCGGCGATGGGGACGCCTCAAAGTCGATATCATCCTGACGGATGCTTCGCTCGTAGTTTTCGTTTTGGAAGCGGACGCGATAGTGAGCAACACCCTGTGAGACGGGTAGGACGGACACGATGCTGCCGGCGCCAACGGGTTGGGAGTTTCCAAAAATTCCAGGCTTCAGGACAATATTGTCGCCCGGCCGGTAACGACCGTGTGCCATGTCATTCTCTTCTTCAAATGAAAAACAAAAGGCCGGGAAGTATCCCGACCTTCCTAGGTCATGGTTTCAGCGCGTCCAGATATCCGCGGTAGCGCAGAGCCGCGACAAACTTATGCCGCGCGAAGATTGTCAGCCGAACTCTTGCCAGATCTACGATCCTGCACGATCTCGTAGGTGATCTTCTGGCCATCGTTAAGGCCACGCATACCGGCGCGCTCGACCGCTGAAATATGGACAAAAACGTCCGCGCTGCCATCGTCAGGCTGAATGAAGCCGAAGCCCTTGGTGGCGTTGAACCACTTTACAGTACCAGTGTTCATAACGATTTCCTTTCAGAGTAATTGTTGTTTGTTCCGCGATACCTTGCGGAGTTAGATCGATTATTTGGAAGGAAATCTGACGAGAGCGCAGCGGCTCCTGAGCGACGTCTCAAGCAATGGTCGATGACCCCTATATAGGTTTATTCGAAATTTTAGCAACCGAGGGCGGCCATGTCCTGTTGAAACAAGTCTGGTCAGCGCGATTAACCAACCGAATTTGCTTTCCTTCGCTCATCTGGGAGTTCGCGAAAGTGACAAAAGTGTCAATTGCGGGCTATAGCAAAAATGGTAAGCAAGGTGACTTTCGTATCGAAATCAACACCTGGGGCATCGGGCGCTATTGGGGATTTTGATACAGTGGGCTTTGGTAACAACAGGGCCCACGGTTCGATCCATTCAAGAGCCGTCATTCGTGGCTCTCCTAGGAAATCTCAGTGGTTCAACGGAACGGTGGACCGGAAGTTGAAATCCGCTCAAGGCGTCATTTGTTCAAATACTGCTCCGAACAGATTGAGGTCGGGTAATCTGTCCATGATCGCACCTTCGATGCGGATTTGCGTCAGAGACAGCCAGAGTAGCCTACATATTCATGAGCCGATGCCACTCAAACTCGCAACAGCGACCTACACCAGCCCAGTGATGGCGGCGAATGCGAGGGCGCACCGTATGAGGCCGACCAGAGTTATAAGCCTTCTCTTGCCATCAGGGTGATGGCAATGACGACAAGTGCTAGAATCGGTAGAAAGTTGCCGAACGGGATTGGCAGCGCGATAGCAATAGCGGACACGAAGATCGGAAATGCCAGCAGCCACTGCATCGTTCTGCCCGTGAGGATTGCCAGATGGCCTGGGTGGATAATCGCCTCAACTCTGGCAATGATCGGAACGCTGGAGCGAACGACGAGATCGACGACTGCAGGCGACAGTCTGCGCCGGTTGAGGAAGGCCGGAAACCACAGCGTCTGACGTCCCGTGGCGATTTGGCGTCGTGAGACTGAGTTCTGCATTCCAACCGATAAGATTGAACTCGGCAGCCCCGATCACACGACGTTTGGTTTTCCCGCCGACAGTGAGATTATTCAACTTTGGTATTTTCGATGCTGATGCCCGATTGGAAGGTCAGGAAGCCGGGCATGTTGGTGAACCCCGTAACACCTTTACGAATGGCATAGTCCTGTTCTCTCCACATGAAGAAGTCGAGAGGCGACAATTCCAGGGCGCGGTCCACAAAGGCGCTGTAGATCTTTTCGCGCTCGGCCTTGTCCACGGTGGCCCGCCCTTTGTCGAGGAGCTCATTGATCTGCGGATCGTTGAAGTACGGTGAATTGTTGGTGCGAACCAGTTTATCGCCGCCATAATAGTAGTTGCTGAGCCAATCGGCATCCGTGATCTCGCCAAGGCTGCCAAGGACGGTGAAATCATAATCGCCCGCCGTCGCCTTGGCCATGCGGGTGGCCCAGTCCGGCAGATCGAGCGTCACCTTGATGCCGATCTTTGCCAGTTCCGACTGAAGAGCGATCGCGGTGTTCTGATGAAAGCTATATTGCGATGAGGCAAGCAGGCGGACCGCGAAGCCATTCGGGTATCCTGCCTTCTTCATGAGCTCCTTGGCTTTCTCGACGTCATGCGAAAAATAGTTGGCCTTGGAGGCAGAATAGCCCATGTAGCCCTCGGGAATCGGAAGCCCATAAATGGGCGCCCCCAATCCATTGAAAGCGGTATTGATGATGACGCTGCGATCTACGGCATAGGCAATCGCCTGGCGCACTTCCGGTTTTGAAAACGGCTCGAATTTCGTGTTGAACTGAAGTCCCATGAACGGGCCGTTCACGCTCAGCAGCTGTGTATCGGGGCCTTGCTTCAGGGATGCCGCGTCTTTTGCCGGGACATATTCGATAATGTCGACATCTCCCGACTTCAGTGCGTTCACGCGCGTATTCTCGTCCCCGTAAAAGACGTAGTGAACTTCATCGAGCTCGGGCTTTCCTGCCTTGTAGTATCCGGCGTATTTCTCAACGACGATCTCTCTGCCGCGCGTCCATCTGACGAATTTGAAGGGGCCGGCGCCAATCGGAGATGCCGTCGGATTGCCTGCATTCCGTTGCAGCCAGGCGGCTGGGACGATGACCGATTCAGGCAGGGCGAGGTAGTCGATCAACGCCACGGAAGGCTTCGAAAGCACGAGCTTCACCGTCTTTTCGTCGGGCGTCTCGATGTTCGATATGATCGAAAGCTCGTTGCGGAAGGCCGCCTTGCCCTGGGGGTCGAGGATGCGTGCGAGCGAGGCCTTCACATCCGCTGCGGTGACGGGCGAGCCATCATGGAAGGTCGCCTTGCGCAGATGGAACGTATATTCCTTCGCGTCCGGACTGATGTCATAGCTTTCTGCGAGTTCCGGTGAGATCTTGCCATCGACGCCATAATTGACGAGGCCGCGATGGATCGCGAGCTTGACCGTACGGCCCGCCGTTCCCGGCTGGATGATCGTGTCAAGGGTAGATGGTTCGCCGGAGAGACCGAAATAAAGGGTTCCCCCTGCAAGCGCCATGCTGGACGTCAGGCTCATCAAGCCTGCTGCGAGCAAAGTATGAATTAGCTTTCTCATGCTGTCCCCTTGTTTCCAGTGCTTTTCATTCTTCCCGCAGTCTCGGGTCGAGGTGGTCTTGCAGGGCATCTCCAAGAATGTTGATCGCAAGCACCGTCAACGCCAGGCAGAGCGAGGGCCATGCCACGTACATTGGATTTTGACTGAGGTAGCCGCGGGCGATGCCGATCATCTGGCCCCATGAAGGTTCCGGGGGGACGATGCCTAGACCGAGAAAGCTTAAGCCCGACTCCAGAAGGATGGCGGCCGCGATCGTCAGCGTGGCCTGAACGACGAGCGGAGGCAGGATGTTCGGCAGGATTGCCTTGAGAACAACGCGCAGGTAGCGGGCGCCCATCGCATGCTCGGCCTCGACGAACTCCTGCCGGATGACCTGCAAGGTCGCCGATTGAGCGACCCGGGCAAATTGCGGGATGAAGATGACCCCGATAACGACGCTGAGACTTGTGACGCCGCTTTGCCAGAAGCCGACGGCGAGCAAAGCAAGCAGGATTGCCGGAAAGCTCAACATGATATCAACTGCGCGCATGACAAAGAATGAGATGATCGGCCGGCTATAAGCTCCGATTATCCCCAGCGCCGTCCCCGCGGTCGCGGCTATGAATGTCGATATCGCCGCCACGAGAACGGTTGGGCGAATTCCGACGAGCAGCCGCGAAAGCAGGTCGCGACCGAACTCGTCGGTTCCGAGCCAGAACTCTGCAGAGCTTCCTTGATTGACGGCATTTTGATTGATTGCCAGTGGATCATGCGGCGCGAGCAGCGGTCCGAAGGCGGCCGCGCCCAGAACGGCCGCGACAACGAGCATGCTTGCGAAGACGAGAGGGCGGCGGGGCAGCAGAGGTGTGGTCATGCGCGTTTTCGTCGAATACGGGGGTCGAGCAGGCTGTAGAAAATGTCGACACACAAGTTGATCAGGATGAATAGCGCGGCGATGGTCAGGATTGATCCCTGAACCAGCGGATAGTTTCGATTGGAGACGGCGCTGACGAGCAATGTGCTGAGGCCCGGCCAATTGAAGAGTGCTTCGACGAGAACGGTCCCGCCCATCAGGTTGCCGAGCTGCAGTCCGACGATCGTTACGATCGGAATGGCGGCATTCCGCAGTACATGCCGCCAGATCACACGGCGCTCCGTCATGCCGCGAGCGCGCAAGGATCGAACGAAATCGCGCCCTAGAATCTCCAACATCGAAGACCGCGTCATGCGCGCGATTGACGCCGCCAGCCCCAGTCCCAGCGTCAGCGCGGGGAGCGACAGTTTCTGGAAATGCAGGAAGATGTTTCTTGAAATATCGGTATAGCCGCTGGATGGCAGCCAGCCGAGTTTCAGGCTGAACAACAGAATCAAAAGTGTGCCCAGGATATAGACGGGCACGGAGATGCCAATCGTTGAGAGCGAGGTCAAAAAGCCGTCGAGAATTCGACCGCGATTCAAGGCGGCGGCAATGCCGATGGGAACACCGATAACGGCAGCAATGATAATGGCGGCGATCGCAAGCTCGATTGTCTTTGGAATGCTGCTCGCAATATATTCGTTCACAGGGTAGCCATCGAGCGAATTGCCCAGATCGCCGCGCAGCGCTCCGCCGAGCCAGTGGATGTATTGCGTCATAACCGGCTGATCCAGACCCAGTTGATGACGCGTGGCCGCTATGGCTTCCGGTGTCGGATTGCTGTCGCGCCCCAGCAGGAGCAGCACGGGGTCGCCCGGCATCACGTACATGATGGAGAAGACAAGGGTCGCGATGGCCCAGAGCTGTACGAGGGCGGTCAGTAGCCTGGAGCCGAAGACAATGACGAATGTCGAGAGGGTTTGCATCAATGCGCCTCCTCGACGATGGCGTGCCGCTCGCCGATTTTCGGCACCGCGCCGAGAAGGGCTTTGGTGTAGGGATTCTTCGGATTGTTGAAAATCTGGTCCGCGGTGCCGGTTTCGACAATCCTGCCCTTCTGCATGACGGCGATTGTATCGCTGACATGGCGCACGACCGACATGTCATGCGAGATGAAGAGATAGGTAAGGTCAAATTCTGCCTGCAGATCCTGCAGGAGATTGAGAACCTGGGCCTGCACCGACACATCCAGCGCCGAGACGGCTTCATCGCAGATCAGGAGCCTCGGCCTCAGTGCCAGCGCACGGGCAATGACGATACGCTGACGCTGTCCGCCCGAGAACTCGTGCGGATATTTCGTCATCGAACTGTGCGGCAAGCCGACAGCATCCAGCAGTTTTGTGACCATTGCTTCACGCCCCCTTCCGCCCTCATGGATGTCGATCGGCGCAGCCACCAGATCCAGCACTTTCTGGCGCGGATTGAGGGAGCCGTAGGGGTTCTGGAAGACCAGAGAGATATCGCGCCGTGCCGATCGCATCGCGTCGCGGCTGAGGGATGCGAGATTCCTGCCGTCGAAGATGATGTCCCCGCTATCCGGCTCCATCAGCCGCATGACCAGCCGGGACAAAGTAGATTTGCCGCAGCCGGACTCGCCGACGAGGCCGAGAGTCGAGCGTGTTGCGACCGAGAGGCTGACGTCATCGACCGCGCGAAATGGCTGGGGCGGAGCGAAGGCATTGTCGCGTGTCCAATAGGATTTGGTCAGCTTTTCCAGCCGCAGAAGCGGCTCGATGCCTTTGTTCGCAATCCTTGCCGCCGCTATTGTTTTTGCCGGAGCGCTTACAACGCTTCTGATCTCGCCATTATCGCCCCTTACAATGACGGGAAGGCGGGCTTGAGGGGCTGACATCGAGGGCATCGAGGCGATCAGCGCTTTGGAATAGGCGCTCTTGGGAGCCGCGAACAGAGTCGTCGTGGTCTCCTCTTCCATCAGATTTCCCCGATAGATCACGGCAACACGATCGGCCACCTCATAGATGACGCCGAGATCATGAGTAATCAAAAGAACAGCTGCTCCAATCTCCCGATTGAGGTCGCGCAAAAGCGAGAGCACCTGCTTTTGGACCGTCACGTCGAGTGCTGTGGTGGGTTCGTCGGCAATAATGACGTCCGGCTTGCAGGCGACCGCCATGGCGATCATCACGCGCTGACATTGCCCGCCCGACAGCTCATGCGGATAGGAGCGCATGCAACGGCGAGGATCGGGAATATTGACCTTCTCCAGCAGATCCAGGGCCAGCTTCCGGGCCAGGTGGCGACTTGTCCGTTCGTGTAGCAGAATCGCTTCAACGATCTGGTCGCCACAGGTAAACACCGGATCGAGCGAGGCCATCGGATCCTGGAAGATCATCGAGATGCGCTTTCCGCGCAGCTGGCGAAAGGTGTTCGCCTTTGCCGTCAGCAGGTCGATCCCTTCAAACATGATCCGGCCGCCGGTGACGAGCGCATTTGGGGGCAGCAAGCCGATGGCCGCAAGCGATAGCAGCGTTTTGCCGCTGCCGCTTTCTCCGACAAGTCCAAGAATTTCTCCCGCCCTGAGAGACAGCGACACTTTGTTGATCACGGCTTTGAGGTCGGAGCCAGCTTTGAAGGCGACCGACAGCTCTTCGATTTTCAGCACTTCCCGATCAGGCATACAGCTTTTCCGTTCTGCACGCTCTTAGCCCCGGTTATCCGGAGTAGTTCCCATGATGCTTTTTGCCACTTATCGAGCGGCTTTGTGGGAGACATTAGGCACAAGGCTTCAAACAGCGTCAAGCTCATGTTTGAAGAATGGTAGAAATTTTTCTGTTTTGGAAGTTTTTGAAGCTTTTTTTGGAATTTCTATCAGAATCAGGCTTGCGGGAATTCATAAGCCCGCTTACCGTTTGCGACATTCCAGAAGATTGGTGGGCTGCTCTAGCTGCAGCCCCTGTAAAGGTGCGGCCGTGGATGCAATCGACAGCTCGGGACGTATGGCTTTTTTATCGTACACCGGCCCGGGATCGGACCGGCGGTTGCCCTCAGTGATGCAGCGATGGCTGAAATGCCATTGAACCGCCGGCTTGAGGATACGTTCTGAAACACGCCTCGCGGCTGCGAGAAGATAGATCATGACACGCATCATTCCTGATTCAATTCTCCCCACACAGAGCCTGCCGGCCCAAGTTGATATTGTAATCATCGGTGGCGGTATCATCGGAGTCTCGACGGCACTCACGCTTGCGGAGCAGGGTGTCAGTGTGGCGCTCTGCGAAAAAGGGCTCGTCGGCGCCGAACAGTCGGGCCGCAACTGGGGCTGGGTGCGTCAGATGGGGCGCGATCCGTCGGAGCTGCCACTTGCCATGGAGAGCCTGAGGCTTTGGAAAGGCATGAACGAGCGGATTGGCGAGGAGACGGGCTTCCGGCAGACCGGCATTGCCTATCTTTGCCGCAACGTACGGCAGGAGGCGGAATATGAGGCGTGGCTGGTGCATGCGCGTACCTTCGGCCTCGATTCACGGCTGCTACGTGCCGCAGAATTGCGCCAACACCTGCCAGGCATGGTGAGTGATTTTACAGCAGCCTTGCATACGTCGACCGATGGCCGGGCCGAGCCGCTCAAGGCTGCACCGGCAATCGCGCGAGGGGCAATTCGTGCCGGTGCCCATGTCCTGACGGGCTGCGCCGTTCGCAGTATCGAACGCTCCGCGGGCCGCGTCAGCGGCGTCGTCACGGAACGCGGCAGGATTGGTTGTTCCACCGTCGTGCTTGCCGGCGGCGCCTGGTCCCGGCTCTTCGCGGGCAATATCGGTATCGATTTTCCGCAGCTGAAGATCCTCGGCTCGGTCGCGCGGGCAACCGCGGTGGGCGGCGTTCCGGACATGCCCGTCGGCGCCGATAATTTTGCCTTCCGGCGCAGGCTCGACGGCAGTTTCTCCATAGCCATGCGGAACGCCAACATCGCCCCGATCGTACCGGATAGTTTCCGGCTTTTTGCCGATTTCATTCCGAACCTGATCAAGAGCTGGCGTGAATTGAAGCTGCGTGTCGGCAATCGCTTCATCGAGGAGTGGAGGACACCGCGTTCGTGGGCGCCCGATGCCGTCTCGCCTTTCGAGCAGGTTCGCATCCTCGATCCGGTGCCGTTCGAGCGTTTCAACCGCGAAGGGCTTGCCCATTTGATCAAGGCTTTTCCGGCCTTTGCGGAAAGCCGGATAACGCAAAGCTGGGGCGGGCTGGTTGATGTCACTCCGGACGCCGTGCCCGTAATCGGCCCGATCGGTTCCATTCCAGGTTTTTATATCGCCAGCGGCTTTTCTGGCCATGGATTTGGCATCGGCCCGGGTGCGGGGCGGCTGATGGCGGAAATCGTCATGGGTGGGAAGACCTGTGTGGATCCTGCACCATTCCGCTTCGATCGCTTCAGAAAGACCAAGGCGGCATGATCCGTTTCAAAAACAGACCGAACTAAAAGAGGGTGAATGGATGGCATTGAGAATCGGTGTTGACTCCGGAGGCACGTTTACCGACGTCTGCCTTTTTGACGAAGAAACCGGCAAACTCGATATCTGGAAGGTTTCCTCGACACCCGACGACCCTTCGCGGGGGATCGCAAATGGCATTGCCGAAGGGCTTGCGACTGTTGGCGGGGCCGCCGCACAGGTGGCATTCTTGGGACATGGGACGACTGTCGCGACGAATGCCCTGATCGAGCTCAAGGGAGTCGATACAGGGCTGATCACGACCGATGGTTTCCGTGATCTCCTGGAAATCGGCCGTCAGAAACGTCCAAGCCTCTATGACATGAATGCCGAAAAGCCGGAAATCCTCGTCAGCCGTAACCGTCGGCTGGAGGTGCCCGAGCGGCTGAAAAATGATGGTTCCGTTGACCAGTCGCTGGACGAGGGTAAGTTGCGTGCAGCCATTCACACGCTTGCCGGCGAAGAGGTCAAGGCGATCGCGGTCTGCTTCCTCTATGGCTTCCTCAATACCGCGCATGAGCGGCGGGTCATCGAGATCCTGCGGGAAGAACTGCCGGAGGTCTTTGTCAGTGCGTCCCATGCGGTCGCGCCGGAATTCCGCGAATATGAGCGCATGTCCACCACCGTGGTGAATGCCTATCTCGGGCCGGTCATGCAGCGTTATATCGAACGGCTGAAGCATCGCCTGACGGAGCTTGGCATCCCCGTCGCTCCCCAGCTGACGCAGTCGAATGGCGGCGTGATCGGCTTCGATACGGCAGCGCAATTGCCCGTCCGCACCGTCCTGTCCGGACCAAGCACCGGCGTCGTCGCCGCGCAAGCGGTCGGCAGGATGGCAGGCTACGAGAACATCATCACCTTCGACGTCGGCGGGACCTCGAGCGACGTAGCGCTTCTCCAGGGTGGTTTTTGCAAGCTTACCGGCGAGGCCAACATCCATGGATATCCGATCAAGGCGCCCATGCTCGATATCCACACCGTGGGTGCCGGCGGCGGCTCCATCGCCTTTGTCGATAGCGGCGGTCTCCTGAAGGTCGGCCCGCGCAGCGCCGGTGCCGATCCGGGTCCGGTCTGCTACGGCCGAGGCAATACCGAGGCCACGGTCACGGATGCAAACATCGTTCTGCAGACCCTCAATCCGGTGGAGATCCTCGGCGGACGCATGAAGGTTCGGCGCGATCTTGCCATCGAGGCGGTCCAGAGGCTCGCCGATCAGCTCGGTCTTGGCCTGATGGAAACGGCGCAGGGGATCATTTCCGTCGTCACCGCCAATATAGCCAAGGCCATCCGGGTCATCAGCGTACAACGCGGGCACGATCCGAGAGACTACGCGTTGATGGCGTTCGGTGGCGCCGGCCCGCTGCATGCGGCGCGTCTCGCCAAGGAATTGGATATTGCCCGCATCATTGTGCCGCTGACGCCGGGAACCTTGTGCGCGCTCGGGCTGCTGCTCACGGATCTGCGTTCGGACTTCGCCATTTCGCGGCTCATGAAGGTCGGACCAGAGGCGGCCGGTCCGATGATGAACGGCTTCGACGCATTGGAACGCCAGGCCGATGCCTGGTTTGGTCAGGAAGGTATTGCCGAAGACCGTCGCGTGGTCAGCCGCACGGCCGACATGCGCTATGTCGGTCAGAATTACGAGTTGCAGGTGTCTGTACCGGTGGGGCCGGTTACGGGGGAGACGCTGGAGGTGTTGGTGAGCAGGTTCGAGCAGGCCCACCTCCAGCGTTTCGGCTTCATTGCCGAGGGGGAGGCGATCCAGATTGTCACCCTGCGCGTCGAGGCTGCCGGCCTGGTGAACAAGGCGCAGTTCGCGCCGCAACCCGACGCGGGTTCCTCCTGCGAGGCCGCCGTCATCGGGTCGCGCAAGGTCTACATGGATGAGGCCAAGGACTTCGTCGCTTGCCCCGTCTATGCCCGCGATAGGCTTTGCGCCGGCAACCGGATCGCCGGTCCGGCCATCGTCGAGCAAATGGACACCACGACGGTCATCCTTCCCGATATGCAGGCGACAGTCGATTCCTACCTCAACCTCATCCTGGAGGCGCGCGCATGACCAAGATCGATCCGATTACCGTGGAAGTCATCGGCAGCGCGCTGATGTCCATCGTGGAAGAAATGGGTGAGGCGCTGGTTCGCGCCAGCTACTCGACCAATATCAAGGAACGGCGGGATTGCTCGACGGCCCTGTTCGACTGGCGCGGCAACACGCTTTGCCAGGCAGAACACATCCCGATGCATCTCGGCAGCTTCATCGGCATCATCCCGCATATCAACAAGCGCTACCCTGCCGATGATATCAAGCCGGGCGATGTTTTCATCGGTAACGACGCTTATGAAGGCGGTGCGACACATCTGCCCGACATCGTCCTCGCAGAGCCGATCTTTCATGGCGGCACGATGGTCGGTTGGGCGGTCAATACCGCGCATCACGCCGACTTCGCCGATCGTGGCCACGCCCACATCTATCAGGAAGGCCTGAGAATACCGCCGGTGCGCCTTTACCGCGAGGGCAGGCTGCAGCACGACATACAGGATATGATCCTGCTGAATTGCCAGGTGCCGCATGAGCGCTTGTCGGACCTGCGCGCCCAGATGTCTGCCAACCGGCTTTGCGTCCAGCGCATGCAGGATCTTTGCACCAAATACGGCGCGGACAAGGTGCTTGCCGCAGGTGACGCCCTTCAGGATTACGCCGAGCGCAAGATGCGCGCCGGCATTGCCGCCATTCCCGACGGCATTTATAGCTTCACCGATCATTTCGACAGCAACCAGTTTCCGGGCATGATGAAGCTGACCGTCGACGTGACGGTGAAGGGAGACAGCATCCATCTTGCCTTCGACGCGCCACCGCAAGTCGCGGCCGGGCTGAACGTGATCTATACGGCCCTGCTCGCAACCTGCTATTACGCCGTCAAGGCGGTGATCGATCCGACCATCCTGCCGAATGCCGGCCTCTCCCGCGCAATCACGGTCGAAGCGCCGTTCGGGTCGCTTCTCAATTGCAAACACCCCGCCGCGGTGGACGGCCGCATTGCCGCCTGCCAGCGCGTCGCCGATCTAGTGCAGGGTGCGCTTGCCCAAGCGCTCCCCGGCAAGGTAACAGCCGCTGGAAACGGTACATGCACGGGCGCGCTTTTCACTGGCACGCGAGAGGACGGAGCGCTGTGGGTCTATCTGGAAACCATCGGCGGTGGCGCGGGCGCACGGCCGGCAGCCGACGGCCTGAGTGGTGTCCATGTGCATATGACGAACACATCGAACTTGCCCGTCGAGGCACTGGAACTCGAATATCCGCTCACCCTGCTTCGCTACGAACTGGTCAATGGATCGGCCGGTGCCGGCGCATATCGCGGCGGCATGGGCCTTCGCCGCGTCTACCGGATCGAGGCCGATTGCCGGCTGAGTGTCGAAGGGGGACGGCTGGCCGCTTACCCCTGGGGACTTGAAGGGGGCCTTCATGCAGCCGGATCGCATTTCGGCTTTGGAGACGGCCGGGAAAATCTTTCCGGCACGGTCGAGTTGAAGGCTGGGCAGGTCGTTGAACTGGTGACACCCGGCGGTGGCGGCTACGGCTCTCCGGATGGCCGGGCGCGAGCTGCCATTCTCCAGGACCTGATCGAAGAGCGTATCTCGCCGGAATTCGCCGAACGCGTCTACGGCTACAGGGCCGAAGCGAAAACCCGTCAGGCAACGATTGCCTGACATATCAATTCAATGATCCTCTGAAAGATAGGGCTTAAATCATGGTGAAGGTGACCAAGGTCAAATCCGGCAGCATATACGAGGAAAAGGAAAGCTATTCCCGCGTGGTTGCCGTCGACAACTGGGTGTTCGTATCAAACACCGCCGGCCGGAACTATAAGACCCGGGAAATGTCGACGGATCCCGTTGAGCAGGCCCGGCAATGCTTTCATAATATTGAGGGCGCGCTTGCCGCCGTCGGCGCGACGCTTGCCGACGTCGTCCGTTCGCGTGTGGTTATTCCCAATGTTGCGGACGCGCCGGCCGTCATGGCTTTTGTCGGGGAAAAATTCCGGGGCATCGATCCGTGCAGTACGGTCACTTGCCCGCCGCTCGGCGGTCCCGATTATCGGGTTGAAATAGAGGTAACCGCCTACAAGGGGGCGGGGGCAGCCGGCGCTGAATATATCAATGTCAGCCTTTGACATCGGTTGCTATCCGGTGTTCGCCGGATAGCCCTATTGTCTTTCTGCATCCTGGAGGACTGCCATATGCACTCGCTTTCCGTTTTGTCGCCAGGCCTCTATAAGGATGCCGAACGTTGAACGAGATGGGAATGATCATTGACTGAAACCGACGAAGTCCAGGGAGCGGAGGATTTTCTGCCGGCTGAACGGCGGGAGAAGATCATGGAGTGGTTTGCCAGCAATCAGGTGGCGTCCAGCCAGGACCTCGCCAAACGGCTCAATACGTCCATCTCCACCATACGCCGCGATCTCGATTATTTGGCTTCCCAGGGCATTCTCAAACGAACGCATGGCGGGGCTGTGCGCGTCCGTCGCAATACGACGTTCGAGCAACTCATCGATGAAGCGCGCCAGACGGCCGTCGAGGAGAAGCGCGCGATTGCTGTCGCGGCAGCAAAGCTGCTTCAGCCCGAACAAAGCGTTCTCATCGATTCTCGTTCGACCCTGCACCAGTTCGCCTATGTCGTGGCCGAGCTGACCATACCGCTGACGGTCGTGACCAATGATGTTCATGTGGCGGATGTTCTCGCGAACAAGGAGCACATCAAGCTCGTGGTTCCGGGTGGTATTTGCCGACCGGGCGCCTATGCGCTTCTCGGCGAAAGCGCCATCAATTTTGTCCGGGAACTGCGTTGCGATCATTTTTTCCTGTCGTCTCAGGCGGTCGACGCCGAATGCGCAAGCGATACATCCCTCGAGCTTGTCCAACTGCAGAGAGCGATGATCGATGCTGCCGTGGAAACGACGCTTCTCATCGATAGCAGCCGGTTTGGCGGTCGGGCAATTTACCGCACTGTTCCAATCGACAGGATAAGCCGCATCATAACGGATGAAGGCCTGCATCCCGATGAGCGGGCAAAGTACGATGATATTGCACCGGAACTGATCATCGCACCGTATGTTGACGAGATCGCCTCAGAGCAGGAGTGATGGCCCGCCCGTGGCCATTTCGATGCTGAGGTGGTTCCGACGGATTACGATTTGCTTCCTATACCTCGGCGATATCGTGCACAGGCTGGTTTTGAATTCCATGCTAGTGCCCCTTGATCATTCCCCCGTCGACGCGGATCTGCGAACCGGTGACATAACTCGCCTGTTCACTGGCCAGGAAGACAGCAACGGCGGCGAATTCTTCCGGTCTGCCGTAGCGACCCGCAGGAATCCCTTGCCTCGACGCCTCCTGCACTGCCGCAAGAGATTTCCCATTCCTTTCTGCCTGCAGATGGTCGAGCTCGCGCACCCGGTCGGTATCGATGCGTCCCGGCAAGATCATGTTGACGGTGATGCCGTGACCTGCGACCTCGGCGGCAAGCGTCTTCGACCAGCCGGCGACGGCGGCACGGACGCTGTTCGATAGAGCGAGGTTCGCAATGGGCTGCTGCACACCCGATGAACCGATCATGATGATCCGGCCCCATTTGCGGGCGATCATCCCTTCCAGTACTGCGTCGGTGATCTCGAAGATCGAAGCAGCCATGGCATCGAAGGCGGAAAGCCAGCTCTGCCGTGACTGATTGATGGCAGGGCCGGCTTTCGGTCCCCCGGAATTGTTGACGAGGATATCGATACCACCTTGCAGGTGCAGCTGCTCCTTGAGCACCGCGACCGAATCGGGATCGGCCAGATCGACCGCGATGCGGGTGATGAGAGGTGAAATTTCACTGTTTCCCGTCGTGCGGGCTGCAGCGAGCACATTGACGCCCTCTGCTGCCAGCCCATGCGCAATCGCTGCGCCAAGACCGCGGCTTGCACCCAGGACCAAAGCTCTTTTGCCTGAAATCCGTAGGTCCATCAGCGAGCTGCCTGGTTCGCGAGGATCGGTATGGTGCCGTAAGAAATTCTGATGCTGAACGACAGTTTCGGGACGAATATAGTCCTGGGAAGACTGTTTGATCGGCAGCATCTGGAGAAAGCCGCAGCCAGGGCAGCGATTCTGGAGCGCATTCACGAGATGCCGAATGGCTTTGATACGGTCGTTGGGGAGAATGGGCTTAGGCTTTCGGGCGGCGAACGGCAAAGACTAGCGATAGCGAGGGCGATCTACAGCAAACCCTCTCTGTCACTTATGGATGAAGCAAGCTCGGCACTGGACGATCAAACAGAAGCGGAAATAATGGAGCAATTGCGCCTGATAGGAGAGGAGATGACGATCATTGCGATAACGCACAGACGCTGTAGCGTGTGAACTGATGATCGAACCGTCGAGCCTGGAGTCTTAGAACGCCTTGGTGAAACCGCTAAATAGCGGGCATAGCTCAAGGAGGGCCGGTGGTGAAATGGACGATCACGATTGCGAGGAAGAACGAGGCCGGCGACGTTTGTCGTCAGGAAGTCCGGATCGATAAGAGCTGGGAGCACCCGTTCGATGGAGAGGTCGGCTTTTCGGTCGAAGAGGACAAGAAGATCATGGCGGCGCTGCAGAGCGCGGTTGTGAACCACGAGGCAGAAACCTACTCCCTTTTCGTGGACTGCCCGGATTGCCACACGTTCCAACCGTGGTGCGATCATCGGCGACGGAAAGCGTTGCCGAGCCGGATTTCGCCTCGCTACGACGCTTGCCGAGTCGGCGGTAAATTCGCTTGTTGGCAAGCGGATGGTCAAGAAACAGCAATGCGACGGTCGCTTCACGGTGCGAACATGCTCATGCAGGTCCGGACGGCCGCGCTGAGCGGCGAACTTGGCAATCGCTTGCAGGCGCCGTTTCGACAGCCAGAACAGAACGTGCCTTTAATATTCAAACCCAGGCCACCACTCCTGCGCGCCGTCTGACCCCAGAAAAGTTACCGGTCTCCTACGACGGCCAACTGTCCGAAACGATGGCGATTTGGCTTACCACTCGGCAGAGCGTTCTCAGAAGTGAGCTTTTGGCTTTGTGTGAAGATACCGCATCATAAATGTGATTTGATACATCAGTAAGCATGCGCTAAACTGCTAACATCAGAGCTTATGAAGCATAAGTGATGGTTCCGCCATGATCACTGCCGCACAGATGCGTGCCGCAAGAGCCCTTCTTGGTATAGATCAGCGCCAACTCGCGGAATTGGCGGGGGTATCCGTTCCGACAATCCAACGGATGGAGGCAAGCCCCGATGTCGTGCGCGGCAATGTTGATTCCCTGATGCGATTGCTGGCGGCTTTAAACGAAGCCGGCATTGAGGTGATCAGCGAAGGCGCGGTCAGCCCGGATGGAGGGCGCGGCGTCAGGCTGAAGACCAAGCGGTCGGAGAGCGGAGCGCCGGGATCGCTCGGACGAGGAACGGGACCTCGCTCATGATCTCCCCGGCCGCGATCCTGCTGTGCTCGGTCTTCCTGCTTGCAACGGCAGTCCTTGCGGTCTGCATCGCCCGGTCGAAACAGGCAACGACGCTCACCTATGGCCTAAGCTTCGGTCTGTCGGCAATCGCCTTTGCCGTAGCGATCGGCGCACTCGCCACGGTAGTTTCTCCCAATTCTGCATCTACGCTCGTGCTTCCGATCGGCCTGCCGTGGCTCGGCAGTCATTTTCGTCTGGATGCGCTATCCGCCTTCTTTCTAACCGTCGTCAATTTCGGCGGCATGCTTTCGAGCCTGTATGCGCTCGGCTACGGCCGTCACGAACATGCGCCGCATCGGGTGCTGCCGTTCTTCCCGGCCTTTGTCGCCGGCATGAATCTCGTGATCCTCGCGGATGACGCCTTCACCTTCCTGATGTCCTGGGAGTTCATGTCGCTCGCCTCCTGGGCGCTCGTGATGGCCCATCATCGCGATACCGGCAACCGGAAAGCCGGCTATCTCTATATCGTCATGGCGAGCTTCGGCACGCTCGCTCTCCTGCTCGCCTTCGGTCTGCTGGCGGGGTCGGATGGCAATTACGGTTTTGCCACCATGCGTGCCGCCGAACACGCGCCGCTGACCTCCGCCCTGGTGCTCGTCTTGCTGCTGCTCGGTGCCGGATCCAAGGCTGGACTGGTGCCCCTGCATGTCTGGCTGCCGCGAGCGCATCCGGCCGCCCCCAGTCATGTGTCGGCGCTTATGAGCGGCGTCATGACCAAGGTCGCAGTGTACGGCTTCATCCGCGTGATTTTCGATCTGGTCGGCGCACCAGCCTGGTGGTTCGGCATCGTCGTCCTGGCGATCGGCGGCATCACCGCGGTACTCGGCATTCTGCACGCACTGATGGAGAGCGATCTCAAACGCCTGCTTGCATACAGCACCATTGAAAATATTGGCGTCATCTTCGTCAGCCTCGGTCTGGCGCTTGCCTTCAAGGCGAGCGGCATGGGACTGGCGGCGGCCTTGGCGCTGACCGCCGCCCTGTTCCATGTCCTGAACCATTCATTCTTCAAGAGCCTGCTTTTCTTCGGTGCCGGCGCGGTGCTGACGGCAACCGGGGAGCGGGACATGGAAAAACTCGGCGGGCTCATTCATCGCATGCCGGTGACCGGCCTGGTCTTTCTCGTCGGCTGTGTCGCCATCTCGGCTCTTCCTCCCTTCAATGGTTTCGTTTCCGAATGGCTGGCATTTCAGGCCGTCCTGCAGAGCCCGGCGCTGCCGCAATGGGGATTGAAGCTGCTGGTGCCGGCCGTGGGCGGTCTGCTCGCCCTTGCCGCCGCCCTTGCCGCTGCCTGCTTCGTCAAGGTGTTCGGTGTGACGTTTCTTGGCCGTGCCCGCAGCCTGCCGGCCGAACGGGCGATGGAGGTCGATCGCTTTTCGCTCGCCGCCATGTCGGTGCTGGCCTTCCTTTGCCTTGCCGCCGGCATCCTGCCGGGGGTCGTCATCGATGCACTTGCACCGCTGACGCTTTTGCTGATCGGCCAGCGGATGCCGGTACAGACGGATATTCCGTGGCTGTCGATCGTGCCGATCGCCGAAGCTCGCAGCTCCTATAACGGCTTGCTCGTTTTCCTCTTCATTCTCTTTTCGGCGTCGTTCACGGCCTATCTGGTCCATCGCTTTGGCTCGCGGCGTATCCGACGAGCGCCGGCCTGGGATTGCGGCTTTCCGGTGAGCAGCCCGGCAACGCAATATAGCGCCAGCAGTTTCGCCCAGCCCATCCGGCGCGTCTTCGGCACGCTGATCTTTCGCGCGCGCGACCGCGTCACGATGCCGCCGCCCGGCGATCTCCGACCCGCACGGTTCGCCCTGGAAATGCACGATTATATCTGGGAAGGTCTCTACCTGCCCATCGTCGGCGCCGTCGGCTTTGCAGCGGAAAAACTCAACCATCTGCAATTCCTGACAATCCGGCGCTATCTGAGCCTGGTCTTCATAACGCTCGTCCTCCTGCTTCTGGTGCTGGCGCTATGGTCATGATATCTGCCCTTTTCGCCCAGGCCCTCCAGATGTCGCTCGTCGTGCTGCTGGCGCCGCTGCTGACGGGCGTTGTGCGCATGTTCAAGGCCCGGCTGCTGCGCCGGCGTGGGCCTTCTCCGATACAGCCCTATCGCGACCTTGTCCGGCTTCTGCGCAAGGAGGCAGTGGTTGCGGAGAATGCGTCCTGGCTGTTCAGGGCAGCACCTTATCTGATCTTCGCCGCGACATGGGTGGCTGCCGCCATCATCCCGACCTTCGCCACCGGCCTCCTCTTCAGCTGGACTGCGGATCTGATCGCCATCATCGCGCTGCTTGGCAGTGCGCGCTTCTTCCTGGCGCTCGCCGGCATGGATGTAGGCACCAGCTTCGGCGGCATCGGCTCGAGCCGCGAGATGATGATTGCGACACTGGCCGAGCCGTCGATGCTGCTCATCATCTTCACGCTTGCCCTGGTGGCCGGCTCGACCCAGCTCTCTGCCATCGCCGCCTTCATGACCTCGCCGCAGGTGGGGTTGCGCGTCTCGCTGGCGATTGCCCTGATCGCCCTCATCATGGTCGCGATTGCCGAAAATGCCCGTATTCCCGTCGACAATCCTGCGACCCATCTGGAATTGACCATGGTGCACGAAGCCATGGTGCTCGAATATTCCGGACGGCATCTCGCCATGATCGAGCTTGCGGCGTCGCTCAAGCTCTTGCTCTACATTTCGCTGATCGCCTGCCTGTTCGTTCCCTGGAAGCTGGTCGCTTTCGGGGCCGGACCGATTGCCTACCTGATCGGATTGTCCGCCTATCTTGCCAAGTTGGCAGCGGGTGGCGCCCTGCTTGCGCTCTTCGAAACCGCGACCGCCAAGATGCGTGTTTTCCGTGTGCCGGAATTCCTCGGTGCCGCGCTGATGCTCGGTCTGCTCGCCGCCCTGTTGCGTTTCGTGTCGAGGGGGCTCTGATGACCGGGTCGGTCTTCGACATCGCTCACATGCTCGCCGGCGGCCTAGTGCTCGTCAGCATGATGATGCTCTATCAGGACCGTCTTTATGCGCTGCTGAACGTCTTTGCGCTGCATTCGCTGGTGCTGACGCTGTCGGTTGCCTGGCAGGCTCTCATCCAGGATGCGCCGCATCTCTTCGTGACGGCGGCGATCGCTCTCATTTTCAAGGCGATCATCATTCCTGTGGTGCTGCATCGCATGATCCGCCAGCTCGGCATCCATCGCGAGATAGAGACTGTCGTCGGCGTCGGCCCCACCATGCTCGTCGGCCTGGGCCTTGTGGCCTTGGCCACGGTCGTCATGCTGCGGGTGACGCCGTCGGCCGATCCGATCGCACGCGAGGATCTTGCCTTTGCCCTGTCGGTTCTGCTGCTGGGACTGCTGATCATGGTCACGCGCCGCAATGCCGTGAGCCAGGTCGTCGGCTTCATGTCGCTGGAAAACGGCTTGGTCCTGGCGGCGACCGGCGCCAAGGGCATGCCGCTGGTGGTGGAGATCAGCGTCGCCTTCTCGATCCTGATCGCCTTCATCGTCATCGGCGTCTTCCTGTTCCGCATCCGCGAGCGCTTCGACACGGTCGACGTCCGGGCGCTCGACGATTTCAAGGGGAGGCGACAGAAATGAACGCTCCCCCCTCCATTCTCGGCTTTGATGCGGTGACGGCGGTCCTTGTCATTCCGATCGTTGCCGCCGCCCTTCTGGCGTTCCTGCCCGGCTACCGCATGACGGCGCGACTGAACGTCGTCGCGAGCCTTCTGACGCTGCTTGCCGCGCTTTTGCTTTTTTTCAGCGCTCGGTTGCCGCCGGGCCGATATCTGCTCGTGGACGATCTCAATATCGTCTTTATCGTCCTGAATGCCTTCGTCGGCTTCACCACAAGCGTCTTCAGTGCCGGCTACATCGCCCACGAACTGGAGATCGGCCGTTTGACGCCCGCCAACCTGCGATTCTACCACGCGATGTATCAGATCATGATGTTTGGTATGAATCTCGCATTCGTGTCGAACAATATCGGTCTGATGTGGGTGGCGGTGGAACTTGCGACGCTGACCACCGTGTTGATGGTCGGCATCTACCGCACCCATGAGGCACTGGAAGCGGCCTGGAAGTATTTCATCCTCGGAAGCGTCGGTATCGCCTTCGCGCTGTTTGGCACCATTCTCGTCTATCTGGCCGCTCAGGCCGTTGTCGGCACAGGCTACGACGCCATGGTCTGGACGACGCTGGTAGAACACGCCGCCGGCTTCGATCCGGCTCTTCTCAACCTCGCCTTCATCTTCCTGTTGCTCGGCTACGGCACCAAGGTCGGACTTGCGCCGCTCCATGCCTGGCTACCAGACGCGCATGCCGAGGGGCCGACACCGATCTCGGCAGTGCTTTCCGGCCTGCTGCTCAATGTCGCGCTCTACGCCGTTTTGCGTTTCAAGATATTGCTCGCCGCCAGCCCGGAAGCAATTAGCCCCGGGCCGCTCATGATGACGATGGGGCTCATCTCGCTGATCTTCGCCGCCTTCATGCTCTATCGCCGTCGCGACATAAAACGTCTGTTCGCCTATTCCTCGATCGAACATATGGGCATCATCGTCTTCGCCTTCGGTCTCGGCGGCTCGCTCGCCAATTTCGCCGGACTGCTGCATATGGTCATGCATTCGCTGACCAAGTCGGCGATCTTCTTTGCCGTCGGTCACATCGCCCAGATCAAGGGGACGCAGAGGCTCTCGGCCATCCGGGGCCTGACCGAAACGCATCCGGGGCTTGGCTGGGGCCTGCTGGCGGGCGTCATCGCCATTGCCGGCCTGCCGCCGGCCGGCATCTTCATGAGCGAGTTCCTCATCGTCAGTTCCACCTTCGCGAAGCAGCCGCTGCTCGCCATTCCGCTCGTCTTTGGGCTGCTGATCGCTTTCGGCGCTCTGTTGCTGCGATTGACGGGGGCGATTTTTGGTCAACCGCGCGGCAGCACTGCCCCGGCCGAAGCATCCTACCTGCCGATGTTCCTGCATCTCGTGCTGGTGCTTGGAGCCGGAATCTACCTGCCGCCGCCGATGGTTGCCTGGTTTCAGCATATCGCCAATCTACTTCGATGATGCGAGGTCGGACTATGTCGATGTTAGATGATCTCCTGCAAAATGGCCGCCGGGTTTCGTATCACGGGCCGTGGCCACGTGCCGTTGTCGATTCTGCCGCCTGGATATCGGCTGCCTTGAGGCTATCGGAAGGACAATTGACGATGCTCGGCCTCTGGGGCGAGCGCAATGCTGTGCATATGGCGCTGCTCGACGAACAAGCCGACAGGACCGCCGTCCTCAGCCTTGAGGAGCTGCAGAATGGCTACCCTTCCATCGCGCAATATCATCCGCCGGCGCTACGCCTGGAGCGAACGCTCCGCGACCTGACGGGATTGGAGCCCGAGGGATTGCCGGATGGCAGGCCATGGATCGACCACGGCCGCTGGGATCTGCGGTTCCCATTGGGACAGCACGGCGCACCCGTCTCCGAATATTCCTACGCCTTTCTGCCTGTCGATGGAGAGAACCTGCATCAAATCCCGGTCGGGCCGGTGCATGCCGGCATCATCGAGCCCGGGCATTTTCGCTTCACGGCCAACGGTGAAACCGTCATTCGCCTCGAGGAACGGCTCGGCTATGTCCACAAGGGGATCGAGGCGCTGATGGCGGGCGTCGATCTGGCTCGTGGGGTACAGCTTGCCGGGCGGACATCCGGCGACAGCAGCGTCGCCTATGCCTATGCCTTCTCGCGGGCGGCGGAAGCGGCCCTTGGGCTCGAAGTGCCGCCGCGCGCCGTTTGGCTACGCGCGCTGATGGCCGAACTCGAGCGGCTTGCCAACCACCTCGGAGATATAGGCGCGATCTGCAATGACGCCGCCTTTGCGCTGATGCTCGCCCATTGCGCGGTGTTGCGCGAGCAGGTACTGCGCGCTGCCTACGCCGCCTTCGGGCACCGGCTGATGCGCGACCGCATCCTGCCTGGCGGCGTTGCCGCCGATCTCGACGGCAACGCAAAGGCCGGCTTACGGGAGTTGCATGCCGAGCTCAGCCGGAAATTCCCCGCCCTGGTGGAACTCTACGACAATACCGCCTCGCTTCAGGACCGAACGGTCGGCGCGGGCACGGTGCGTAACGAGCTTGCCGCCCAATATGGCGCAGGCGGCTTTGTCGGGCGGGCAGCCGGCCGCAGCTTCGACACCAGACGCAACCTTGCCTACCCACCCTACGGCGAATTGACCTTCGATGTACCGTTGCTCAGCGACGGCGACGTAAACGCCCGGATATGGATCCGCATTCGCGAAGTCGAGCAAAGCCTGTCGCTCATCGAACAAATTCTCGGCCAGCTGCCGGGCGGCCCGGTTCTTTCCGATGTTTCGCCTGTCAATGAATCCAGAGAGGGTGTGGCTCTTGTCGAAGGATTCCGCGGTGACATCCTGGCATGGCTGCGCCTTATGCCTGAGGGCAGGATCGAGCGCTGCCATCTGCGCGATCCCTCCTGGTTTCAGTGGCCGCTGCTGGAGGCTGCGATCAAAGATAATATCGTCGCCGACTTTCCGCTCTGCAACAAGTCATTCAACTGCTCGTATTCGGGGCATGATTTGTAAAGGCAAGAGACCATGCGCAAGCTCCTGTTCCAAAGCCTGATCCGGCCGCCTCTGACGGAACCTGCACCCGTGAGCGCTGATGCAGCAGCCCAGGAGCTCGCAGCCGCCGTGGACAGTAAAGCGCGCCGCAGGCTCGGTCGCAGCCTGGCAATCCGCGCCATCGATGCCGGCTCCTGCAATGGTTGTGAACTCGAAATGCATGCTCTGAGCAACGCATTTTACGATATCGAACGATTTGGCATCCGCTTCGTGGCCTCGCCACGTCATGCCGACGTGCTTATGGTCACTGGTCCCGTGACAAAGAATATGGCGGAGGCCCTCGAACGGACATACAATGCAACGCCGGAACCCAAATGGGTCGTTGCGTTGGGCGACTGCGCGCGCGATGGCGGTTGCTTTGCCGGGAGCTATGCCGTGGTCGGCGGGGTTTCGAAGGTCGTGCCCGTCGACTTGCACATTTCCGGCTGTCCGCCGTCACCGACGGATATCCTCAAAGGCTTGCTGGCACTGCTTGACCATGTGAACAAAGGAGGCCGCGCGTCGTAACGGCAAGCTTCAATGGGTCGACTTCTCCGGGCTGGATTTATCGCAATAGGCGCTCCGATCTCGGCGATGCTTGCGCTCATGGCGACCATTCGGCGCCTGGTTTTTCCGCCGGGGTCGTCACCGCGGCGACTGCACGACAGGACGCTGAGCGATCATTCGACAGATCCCGCTATTCGCCTTGCCGTTGACGCTGTCGAAAAGGTTTTTCTTCGGGATTTAAAATGGGCTTTCCGTAGGTTGCCGAGTTCGGAAACCGGCATCGACGCGCGCGTCGAAATCCTCGATGACGGCTGGCCGACAGGGCGGTTTTTGCCGCTGCAAATCAGACCCGTATCGTTCGCGAATAAAAGGCATGGAGACTACATCTATCGCGGAGAGAAGAAGCACTTCGACTACTGGACGAGGCATTCGCTAGCGGTCTGGGCGATCATTGTCGATCCCGAAAGCGGCCTGATATTTTGGCAGCGGGTTGAGAAGTGGTTGTGCGAGGTCACGGAGGCGGACTGGTCGATTGTCATACCGGCGACCAACGTGCTTGATGCCTCGGCCAGGCTCTTCTTCGAGGAGGTCACGACAACTGATCCGGAATTGCTGATGCGCTCTGCCTTTGTGCTTGATCACGAGCTGATGTTGGAAATGCAGGATCAGACGACGTTTTTCGTGTGGGACGAGTGGGGTGATAAAACGGCGATCTTTTGCAATCTGCGCATTTATATCGGCGAAGGCCACAAGGAAGAGCCGGATGTCTGGGTCGATTATTGTCTTCGTGGGTATAGTCTTCAGAAGATCATGACCAAGCTTTTCCCTTGGGCAACCTATTCTTATGCCGAGCCGATTTCGGAATATTCCGGTGAGATCGCCGTACACGTCTTGGAGGTAGAACTGCGACCTGAAGCTTATGCATATCTCGAGGCGGAGAATTTCCTGGAGGCAGGTTTTCCTGAAGACACGGAACCGTTAGCTCCGGAATCAGATGGATTCATCACGAAAGAAGAAGAGCGAGAGTTTTGGCGAAGGAGAAAAATGCACTCGCGCCCTAGCAATTGGACAGGTTAAGTCGTTAAAATCCTGGCAACTTCTTGTTAAACCGACAAAACGCGGAACACGACAAATTGTCAGAGATGGGACATGAGGACCAGATGGTCGCGGACCCGGCGCTGGTGACCATGCCTTTCCGCGCTAGCTGATTGGTCGTCGACGAGAAACGTGGTCTGCTCCTGTTCCGTCAGTTCTGCCCAGAACCCGCCGGTGGCCAACGGGAAGGAGCCCGCTAGGAATATCGGGATCGTCGGTCCGTACCTGTTCAAGAGCTTCGATGCCGTTTCCTCGGATAGCTCGTGATAGAGCTGGATTGGAGTTTCAAATCAGCGGAAAGTGGTCGGAACAACCGATTGCTTTGCATCGAGCGGGCCGGATAGACGATCAAGGTCTACTGTTCGCAGCGAGCTCTTTCGACAACCTCAAGAGCTGCGGTTCAGGACGCAAACATCAGTCGCGGTCGATCTCGATCCGAAGATCGCGTATCAGCGCTTCACGTTTAGCAAGGGCATCGATAGCACTATCGGCCAGCACTCTGGCGACCAGGTTCAGCAATCCCTCGCAGAAGACGATATAGGCACCCATGCTGTTGCTGAAGAAGCTGCTTGCATGTGGCACCAGAAATGCATGCCGGGCGGGTGGGACGAGGGGGGAAGATCGGGTATCGGTTACGGCGATCACGTCAAGCCCGCGGCGCGAACTGAGGGCTGCGACCTCCGCGACATTGCGCGTATAGGGTGCGCAACTTGAAACGACAAGAACATCGCCCGGCTCGAGCTGGGCAAGTCCCTCCGCTTCGCCAAGGCGCGGCGCATCGAGCAGGGCGACGTCGCTTCTCAACATTGCCAGCCCGTAGGTTAAAAAACTCGCAAAAGCGTGGAACTGGCGCACGCCGTAAACGCGCACGCGCTTCGCATGGGCGAGCCTATCGGCCGCGGTCCGGAGTTCGAGACCGTCGAGCTGCGCAAGAAAGCCGTCGATATTGGCTTTCGATTCAGCCGCCAGCTTCTCGAAAACATGGATTTCCTCGTCGGCTTCCTCCTTGATCGAGATCAGACGGCCAGCCTGTCGGCTGTAGAAATAGCGCCCATCATCGGAAATGGCTTCCCGGAAAACATCCTGAAAATCCCCGAAGCCGCCATAACCCAGGCGTTTGGCGAGCCGGGTCAAGGTGGATGGGTTGATGCCGAGCCCGTCGGCGAGCTCGGAAATCGTACGGACTGCCGTCTGCTCAGGCGTATCGACCAGCCGGGAGAGAACCCCGAGCGCCTTTCCCCCCAGCGAAAGATCGGTGTTGCCGCGTCTAATGTCCACCGTCAGCGCCCGGAGCTCCTCAAGTGTCTGTGGACGGGGGGAGCTTTTCGATGCGCTTAGCGTGGTCATTCATCTTGCCTCATGCGGGACTGAGCGCATCGCTCTTGAAGCGGAAGCGCGGAGCAGGGTTGCTTCCATCATAGATCGTGCAATCGACCTTGTCCGTACCGATCTTGAAGCAGGCGGTTGCCAGCGTGTTTTCGTTATCCGGATCGTCAGGTTGCTGGCGATAGATCGGTAAGGCGCTTTGCGTCGTATCGCGAAGGATCGCGAGAGGATCGATGCTCGCGCGAGCTTCCGAGATCATTGCATCCGCGCGCTCCTGGCGCGAGTTCGAAGAACCGGTGACGACCTGATGTTCGGTGCGGGTACCGCCATGGATCAGGTGATTGGCATGGCTGGAGGGGCTGCGCACGGTCTGGACGGACAGATTTTTATGGGTGAATTCCATGCTGAGGATATCGGCTTCCCCGGACCTGGCAAGCGTCAGATGAAAAGCGCCGGCGCGCGGTGCGGTCCTTACCCGGTCGACGGCCTCGTCCAGCGAACCGCAATCGAGAAGCGCCCGGGTCACGACCATGCGCGGCAGGCCGCAGCCGGTCTCGCGGGAGCGGATATTGTTGACGGTCACGACCAGGCCGGCCTCGTTGACGGCAAAGGTGTGTCCGGGAAGGGACGCTGGATAGACGAATGCCGTAAAGGCCCGGCCTTCAGATGGGCGTGCGGTCGCAAGCGCGCAGCCGCGCCGCAGGCCGGGGTCGCCGTCTTCATTATGCGCAATGATGGGTTCGGCGCCGGGGATTTGCACGGTCGTGCAGCCATCCGGGCTCATGGCCCAGATGTCGCCACGGCAGTTCCAGGCGAAAACATCCTCCAGCGGCAATTCCAGGCCGGCAGCAAGCCCAAGCAATTCCTCGAAATAGCGAGGAAAAAGCGTCTCGGTCAGTCGCCGCGCGGCCTGCACGCGATCATCATCTTTGGAATTGGTCACATATGCCCAGGCGTGGGTGCGGACCAGATGCGAATGCACTGTTCCCGCGCCGTGGCGGCCGAGTTGAAGGCCGATTTCGAATGGCTCGCCGGCGATCTCGATGCCGGAGAGCCGGTGGGATCTATCAATGGACATGCTGGAGGAACTCACGAAGGCGGGGATTTTCGGGATTGTCGAGCAGGGCGGCCGGATTGCCGTCGACCGTGATCTTGCCACCCTCCATGAAGATCAGTCGTGTGCCGACCTGTCGGGCAAACGCGATCTCGTGGGTAACGACGATCATCGTCATGCCTTCTTCTGCGAGCGACTGCATGACTTTCAGCACTTCCTGGCGAAGTTCAGGATCGAGTGCCGAGGTCGGCTCGTCGAAGAGCATCAGTTTCGGTTTCACCGCGAGCGCGCGGGCGATCGCTACGCGCTGCTGCTGGCCGCCCGATAGTTCGGCGGGGTAGTGATGGCCTCGCTCCGCCAGCCCCACCTTCGCAAGGAGTGCCTTGGCCTGCTCGGTTGCTTCGACCTTGCCGAGGCCGCGAACGCGGCGAGGGCCGAAGGCGACGTTTTCCAGCGCCGTCATCTGCGGGAAAAGGTTGAATTGCTGGAATACCATGCCCGCTTCCTGGCGGATGAGGCGCACGCGCGAACGCCCCTCGCGCACGCTGATCTCGTCGACGACGAGGTCACCGCCGTCGATTTCCTCCAGCGCATTGATGCAGCGCAGAAGGGTAGACTTGCCCGAGCCGGACGGACCGATCAGCACGACGACCTGGCCGGCCTCGATGTTGAGATTGACATCCTTGAGGACGGTGATCGGGCCGAAGGTCTTGGTGACGTTTCTGAATTCCACGATGCTCATAGGATGCGCATCCTCTTTTCGGTGAAGCGGAGGGCAAAGGTCAGGACGCCGGTCATGACGAGGTAGAGGATGGCGACCGCGGTCCAGATCTCGACCGCACGGAAATTGGCTGCCATGATCTCCTGTCCTTGCCGCGTCAATTCGCCGACACCGATGACGATGAAGAGCGACGTGTCCTTCAGGCTGACGATGAATTGATTGCCGAGCGGCGGGATCATGCGGCGAAAGGCGATCGGCCCGACGACATAGGCCAGCACCTTCCACATCGGCAGGCCGAGCGCGAGCCCGGCTTCCTGGAGGCCCTTGCTGACGGAAAGCAGCGTGCCGCGAACGATTTCCGCTATATAGGCGCCAGCGTTGACGACGATGGCGGTGATCGCTGCCGTCATGGGATTGACGCGTATATCGGCGAGCATCGGCAAGGCGAAATAGATGAACATCACCTGCACGACGATGGGTGTGCCGCGAATGATCTCCACATAGATGAAGGCGATGGCATTGAGCAGCCAGTTGCCATAGGCGCGCATGAAGCCTGCGACGGCGCCGACGGCGATGCCGCCGACAAGACCCGTAAGGGCGATGAGAACGGTCAAGCGAGCACCGCCAAGAAGGGCGGGCAGTGCATCGATGACCACCGACCAGTCGAATTGCATTGGAATACTCCCGTGGACTGCGCGTCGGCAAAACCGACGCGCATGAGGCTACCGGGCGATCAGAGCTTCGGCTCGGCGCCGAACCACTTCTTGTAGATGGCCGTGTAGGTGCCGTCCTTCTTGAGCTTGGCGAGCGAGGCGTTCACCTTGGCGACGAGGTCGCTGCCTTTCGGAAAGGCGATGCCATATTGCTGCGCCATCATCTGTTCGCCGACGGCCTTCACTTTTCCGCCGCCGGCCGTCTTGATGTAATAGAGCACGTTCGGCGTATCATGCATGGCGGCGTCGACGCGGCCTGTCTGGAGTTCCATGTAGGCGTTGTCGACATTCGGGAACTGGCGCAGTTCCGTGTCCTTGAAATTGGCCTTGGCGTAATCGGCGGCCGACGTGCCGGTCTTGATCGCCAGCGTCTTGCCCTTCAGATCGGCGGGACCGGTGATCTTGCTGTCGGTCGGGACCATCAGCAGGAAGCCGCTGTCATAATAGCCATCGGAAAAGTCGATGACCTTCTTGCGTTCGTCCTTGATGGTGATGCCGGCAAGACCGACATCGACTTGTTTGGTCTGCAAAGCCGGGATGATGCCGTTGAAGTCCATCGGCTGAAGCGTGTAGCTGACGCCGATATCCTTGGCGACCGCATCCCATAGGTCGATATCGAAGCCGACATATTTGTCGCCCTGTTTGAATTCGAACGGCACGAAGGCGGTATCGGTGGCGACGATCAGATCGGCGGCCAGAACCGGGCTGAAGGAGAGGGCGGCGGCGAAGGCACCGATCAGCAAATGACGAATACGCTGTTTCATGGAAATTCCCCTTATCTTAAATGCGCCCGAAGTTTGCTTTTTTGGCGCTATGTGCAAATGTACAATGCTTTTGCTGAAGTGTCGCATTGAAAATTTGCACGGAAAGATTCCATGCATTGAAATAGATGCCTGAAGGATAGGCGTTGCTCGCTTTCGCTCTCGCCGGACAGAAGTGAGCCTCGATGTGAGTGTCTCAAAAAATATGTTGAAGATCAATTCGTTGCTAGAATTCGGCCTATGGCGATCGCCTCTGGACTTCGGAATTCCGCCCAAAATGAAGGCGCATTGCCTAATGGTGATACAAATGAATCCTATGATGTGGTTATGCAACAATCGGATCAAATAATTGTGTTCCGCCTCGCTGTCGGGGATGCCGAGCATGCAAAAGCCCGCGCTACGGGATAGCGCTGGCTTCTTCAGAGATTGCCAGTCGATTTCCGGCGCTCAGATGGAGGCGATCGCGGCCTCGATGGCGTCTCCCAATCTCTCGACAATTGCCTCGACGTCACTTTTTACAACGATGAAAGGCGGCGCAAGCAGAACGTGATCACCGTTCTGTCCATCGATGGTGCCGCCCATCGGGTAGACCATCAGACCGCGTGTCATGGCCTCTTTCTTGATCCGGGCATTGAGTTTCAGCCCGGCGTCGAACGGCTTCTTCGTCGCCCGGTCCTCCACCAGTTCCACGGCACGGAACAAGCCTCGGCCGCGAATGTCGCCCACATGGTGGTGGTTGCCCAGCCGCTCGACAAGGTATGCTTCCAGATGGTTCCCCATGTCCCTGACATTGCCGAGCAGGCCGTCCCGCTTCAGGATGGTTTGCACGGCAAGCCCTGCGGCGGCGGCCATCGGATGGCCCATATAGGTATGGCCGTGCTGAAAAAAGCCGGATCCGAGCGCGAAGGCATCGAAGATGCGCTTCGACAGCAGCACTGCGCCGACTGGCTGATATCCTCCACCAAGGCCCTTTGCGATGGTCATAAGGTCAGGCGAGACGCCATCCTGCTCGCAGGCGTGCAGCGTGCCGGTGCGGCCCATGCCGCACATCACCTCGTCAAGGATCAGCAGCACGCCGTATTTGTCGCAGATGGCGCGGAGGCGTTTCAGGTAGTCGGCGACCGGCGGGACGGCACCGGCCGTTGCGCCCACAACCGTTTCGGCGACGAAGGCGATGACCTGATCGGCGCCGAGTTCGAGGATCTTCGCTTCCAGTTCGCCAGCGGCGCGCGCGGCATAGGCCTCGTCGCTTTCGTCGGGCATTTGCAGGCGATAGGCGTAGCAGGGATCGATGTGATGCGTTTCGATCAGCAGCGGCTTGAACTGTGCCCGCCGCCATTCGTTGCCGCCCGTTGCCAGTGCTCCAAGCGTGTTGCCGTGATAGCTCTGTCGGCGCGCAATGATGTGACGGCGCTGCGGCTCACCCTTCTCGACGAAATATTGCCGCGCCATCTTCAGCGCCGCTTCCACCGCCTCCGATCCGCCGCTGACGAGATAGACGTGATCGAGGCCTTCCGGCGCATCGGCGACGAGCCTGTCTGCCAGTTCTTCGGCGACGTCTGTCGTGAAGAAGCCGGTATGGGCATAGGCGATCCGGTCGAGCTGTGCATGAAGTGCGGCAAGCATGTCGGGATGGGCGTGGCCCAGGCAGGAAACGGCAGCACCCCCGGAGGCGTCGATATAGGCCTTGCCGTCGGCATCGAACAGATGAATGCCTTCGCCGCGCACGGCGACCGGTAGGCTGGCATGAATGGATCGATGAAGCAGGTGGGTCACGGTGTTTTCCTGAAATTGCGGGATGTGAGATGCGTGCCGAGGACAGCAAGGCGTTTGTCGAATTCGCGCAGCGCCGAAAGCGTTTCGTCACCGCCATGCCCGGCAACGAGCGCGCCGATAATTTCGGCGGCTGCAAAAGCCGGCACCATGCTGTGGAAGAAGGACGGACTGTCGGTCGGGACAATGATGGCCGTGTCGGCGGACTGCGCTAGCGGCGCAACCGGGCTGTCGGTGATGGCGACAAGGCAAACGCCGCGTTCGCGGGCATAATCGGAGATCTCGATGGTGGCGCGCGTATAGGGGAGGACGCTCACCGCCACCAGCACGTCCTGCGGCCCGGCGCGTCCGATCGGATCGGCCCCGGTCCCGCCGATCCCGTCCAGCAAGGTCGAACGTTTTCCGATGAGCGAGAGAATGTAGTTGAGGTGCCAGGCCACGGCATGGCTGGAGCGCAGCCCGAGGCAATAGACCTCATGCGCCGCCGAAATGCGGGCGCTGACCTCGGTGATGCGAGCAAGTGAATCCGGTTCGGTAAGTACTGCCGCTTGTCTGCCGAAGGTCATCAGCATCTCGCCGGCGAGAAACTGGTCGCCCTTCAGCTTCTGGTGCTGCGCCTGCTCGCCCACGCGTCCCGCAAAGTTCGGTGCGTCGCCCCGAACCGCAGCGCGATAGAGCGACCGTATGTCCTCGTAACCGTCAAAGCCGAGATGCTTGGCCAACCGCGTCATCGTTGCCGGCTGCAGCCTCGCCTGTCGCGCCTGCTCGCGCATCGAAAGCAGCGCTATGTCGCGAGGGTGGTCGAGAATATAGCGGGCGGCCGCCTGCAATTGCGCGGACATGCCTTCGAAGGCTGCGAGGATCGTCTCTTCGAGAGGGGTTTTTTCCATAGTGGATTTGTATCCTCTACGCGGCATTATTGCAACGTATGTTTCATTATGGTTAATATGAAACACATGAATCCAGAGGAAGTGCTATGCAACAGACCACGATCACCGTTGCTCCGAATGGTGGGCGCCGCACGAAGCAGGATCATCCCGCCATTCCCATGACGGCCGCTGAACTGGCGCGCACCGCGAGCGAATGCCTGGAGGCAGGCGCATCGATGATCCATGTCCATGTCCGCAATCCGGACGGCACGCATTTACTGGATGCCGAGGCCTACAAGGCTGCGATTGCCGCAATCCGCGCCGAGGTGGGGGACAGAATGGTAGTCCAGATCACCAGCGAGGCATTGGGAATTTACTCGCCCGCCGAACAGATTGCCGTCGTGAAGGCCGTGCGCCCGCAGGCCGCGTCGCTGGCGTTGCGCGAACTTGTTCCGGATGCCTCCCACGAGGCTGCCTTCGCGGATTTGCTTGCCTGGATGCGCCGCGAGGAAATATTGCCGCAGATCATCCTCTACGAGCCTGCTGAGGCGATTCGCCTGGCCGAGTATCACCAACGCGGCCTGTTGACGTTCGATGATGTGCCTGTGCTCTATGTGCTCGGACGCTACGCTGTTGGACAGACGTCGGCACCAGCAGACCTTTTACCCTTTCTCGCGCCGGATCAGCCGCATTTTTCCCACTGGAGCGTCTGCGCATTCGGTCGTTACGAAGCGGCATGCGTCACCGCCGGAGCGCTTCTGGGGGGACATGTCCGTGTCGGTTTCGAGAACAATCTCTATAGGGCAGACGGCAGTTTGGCGTCGTCAAACGCGGATCTCGTGCGTGACGTGGAAACCGCGCTTCAGTATCTGGGGCTCCGGGGCTAGCGCTATCGATCCAACGGAGCGCCGATCAGCTTCATAGGCTCGCGGCATAGGATCTCCACGGCGAACTTGTCTGAACAGGCGACGAAGACTGGAAAGCCAGCGTCAATAGAAGCTGACGCGTGTAAGGATGCTTCGGATTGGCAAATACCTCTTCGGTGGCACCGCATTCGACGAGCTGTCCGCGATAAAGAACGCCGACACGCTTGGCAATTTGCCTCACCACCCTCAGATCGTGGCTGATAAAAAGATAGGCCGTATCATGTGCGGATTGGAGCTCCTGCAACAGATCGAGGATGCGAGCCTGCACCGAGACATCCAGAGCGGATGTGGGTTCGTCCAGGATGACCAGGCGAGGCTTGCCCGCAAAGGCACGCGCGATTGCGATGCGCTGCCGTTGTCCGCCTGACAGCTCGCGCGGCAACCGTCTGGCGAAGTCTTGCGGAAGACCGACGGCCCTCAGCATTTCCGAAATCCGGTCCGCGCCGTGTCGATCTTCGCGCAAGGCGCGTTTGAGAATACGTGATAGCCTAAGACGAGGATTGAGGGTGCGATCCGGCGACTGGAAGACCATCGAAAGATTGCGTCGCTGCTCCGGCGAACGGCGCTCCACCACTTTTCCGATATCGTTGCCCATCAATGTGATCTGACCGGAGTGGCCCGGCTGAAGACCAGCAACGATCCTTGCCAGGGTCGTCTTGCCGGAGCCGGATTCACCGATCAATCCGAAGGTTTCGCCGGCTGCGATCTCGAAGGTGACGCCGTCCAAAACCCTGCGACCACCGAACGAATGCACGAGATTGGCGCATTGCAGTATGGGGATTTTAGGAGTGATGGCATCGGCCAACCGCTCTTTTCCGGAGCTGGGGGACCCCAGCGAGGGGACGTTGCGAAGCAGGTGGCGCGTATACGAATGAGCCGGCGCTTGAAGGACCTGCTCGGTCGGCCCTGTTTCGACGATGCGCCCATCCTGCATGACCGCAATGCGGTCTGCCAATTGCCGGACGAGGTGAATGTCGTGGCTTATCAGAAGGAAGGCGGTGTCATGATCGCGGCGAAGCTCACCGAGAATAGTGATGATCTCGCTTTGAACGCTAGCGTCCAGAGCTGTGGTCGGCTCGTCGAGGACGACAAGCGAAGGTTTCAGCGCGATTGCCATCGCGATTAGAACGCGTTGCTGCATTCCCCCGGAAATCTGATGCGGATATTGTTTGAGAACGGTCCGTGGGTTGCGAATATGCACGGCTTCGAGCAGCCGCACCGCCTGAATGAGCGCTTCCCGCATCGATATCTGCAGATGTGCCTGCAGAATTTCGGTGATCTGTCGGCCAATCGTTAGGGCCGGGTTCAGGGCCGCTCCGGGGTTTTGATAGACGGCGGAAATTCTTGAACCTCGCAAGTTGCGCAACGCGCGAGATGAATTGCCGCGCAGATCGCGGCCCTCGAAATCAATTCTCTCTGCCGAAACGCTCGTCGCGGCGGGTAGATAGTTGAGGACGGCCATCGCGACGGAGCTTTTTCCCGATCCGGATTCGCCGACAAGTCCGAGCACTTCGCCGCGCCTTATGTAAAAGGAAATATCGGAAACCGCCGGCTTCGATCCTGCCGCGGTTCGGTATGAAATGGACAGCCCGCGGATATCCAGAATTGGTGGCTGTGAGACCAGTTTTTCGTTGTTCGGCACGGTCCTCGGCTCCACGTTGCGATATTAATTTACAAAATACATAGACTATATGAAAAAATATGCCTAGCCGGCTTTTTGACTCCGCCGTACATCAGCAATGTAAGCGCTCGCAGACGCTCGATCGAAGCTCGGTGGCCGCGCATTGAACATGTGTTGATTGGGACGAAAATGAATATTGGCTACATTGATCGACTGCGTGGTTTGGCCGGCGACTTGTGGAATGTCGCCGTCGACGAGCACGAGGCGGGTAAGCTCGACCGCCGCGAACTGCTGAAATATGCTGGCCTCATCGGGATCGGCGGTCTTGCGAGTGCCGCACTCCCGGGATTTGCACCGACGGCCTGTGCCGCGGGCACGCCTGGCGCCACGATCCGCGTCGGGCTCGACCAGCCGACGGCCGCGATCGATCCGGTTTTGATCACCGATTCCGCCAGCATCAGCATATTGAGCCAGGTCGGCGAATATCTTCTCTTCGATGATGCCGCGACCGGCTTGCAACCCTCTCTTGCCGTGTCCTGGCAGAGCGATGACGATGTCACCGTCTGGACGGTGAAGCTTCGGGATGGTGTCCGTTTCAACAACGGCCAGGCCCTAACCTCCGCCGATGTCGTTGCCAGCTTCGAGCGCCTGGTAGATCCGGCAAACAGTTCGTCTGCGCTTTCGGCCTATAAGGGTCTGCTTTCGAAAGGCAGCATCCGGGCCGTCGATCCGCTGACTGTCGCCTTCCATCTCGATGTGCCGAACAGCAACTTCCCCTTCTATATCTCGTCGAGCGTCGTAAACGCCGTGATCCTGCCGGCGAATTACGACGGGAACTTCGAGAAGAGCTTTGTGGGAACGGGTCCTTTCAAGCTGGAATCGTATCGTCCCAAGCAGGGCGCGACCTTCATTCGAAACCCGGACTACTGGGGTGAAAAGGCGCTCCCGGAAAAGGTTGAGTTCACGTTCTACAATGACGAACAGGCTCAGGTGTTGGCGCTGAAATCCGGCGCGCTCGATGTCATTCCATATACGCCACGATCCGCGCTTGCGGTCGATGGTAACAGCGCATACCGCGTCATCAGCGTCGACTCAAGCCGGCATGACGAAGTGCATTTGCGTACCGATCAGCCGGAATTCAAGGACAAGCGCATTCGTCGAGCCCTGGCCCTTTCGATTGATCGCGAGGCGGTTGCCAAGGGCTTGTTCAGGGGGCGCGCCCGCGTCGGTAATGATAGTCCTTTTGCGCCAATCTTTGCATCCACCGATCAGTCGGTTCCGCAGCGTAAGCAGGACCTCAACGAGGCAAAGCGGCTGCTCGCCGAGGCCGGCGTCGCGAACGGCTTCAAGGTCACCCTGACCACCGAACGGGCCTACGACATTCCAGATTACGCGGTACTGATCCAGAATTTTGCGCGCAAGATCGGGATCGATGTCTCGCTGAATATTTTGCCGCAGGACGGTTACTTCGGAAGCGCGAATTTCGGAAGTTCGCCTTGGCTCGACTCCACTTTCGGTATCACCGACTACGGTCACCGTGGCACGCCCGACATCTTCCTCAATGCGACGCTGAAATCGAGCGGCACATGGAATGCGGCTCATTTCAATAATAGCGATTACGATCGCCTGCTGCTCGAATATGGCCGCGCCAAAGATCTGAAGTCGCAGCGTCTGGCAGCCGGTAAAATCCAGCAGCTGCTGCTCGATGAAACTCCGCTCATCATTTCGTATTTCCTCCAGTACAGCCGCATCACCAGCGCCAAGGTCGCAGGCGTCGGTTTCACGGCGATTTCGCATCTGCTGCTGGCGCGAGCCCACACGGTTTAATCCGCGACACGCCCGGCACGCCGTTGCCGGGGTTTCTTTCGGCGATTTCGCATGCTGCTTTTAAAATATACTATTTTTCGACTATTTTTGATGCTGGTGACGCTTGCCCTCGTCAGCATCATCATCTTTTCGTGTGTGCATCTGCTGCCCGGCGATGTCGCGCGGGCGATGTTGGGTCCTTTGGCCGATGCGCGTGCCGTGGCGGAGTTGAATGCGAAGCTCGGTACCGACAGGTCGGTCTTCGTTCAGTACGGACAATGGTTCCATCATGCGATCACCGGCGATTTCGGCATTTCGTTGTCCATGCGCCGCCCGGTGACGCCGGAAGTCTTAAAGGCATTGGCAAACTCAGCCTCTCTTGCGGCGATGACGATTATCCTTGTCGTTCCGCTCGGGATCGGTGGGGGTGTCGTCGCCGGCCTGTATCAGAAATCGGCCCTTGACCGGCTCATCATCCTAAGCGGTGTGTCGCTATCCGTCATTCCGGATTTTGTTTCGGCGCTTCTTTTAATGATCGTCTTTGCTTTGTGGCTGAACTGGTTTCCGCTTGACGGACCGGCCGACGGATCGGGATTCTGGAGCAGCACCTACCATCTCATCCTGCCGGCACTTCCTCTCGTATTCAATCTACTGGGTTACGTGGCGCGGATGACACGGGCTGGCGTCGTTGAGGTCATCAATGCAGATTATACGCGAACGGCGATTCTGAAGGGTCTGCCGCCACGAACCGTGCTCGTCCGCCACGTCCTGCCAAACGCGCTTGCGCCGACGATCGCGGTTCTTGCGACGCAAAGCGGAGCTCTGCTTGGCGGCTTGGTCGTCGTCGAGGCTCTCTTCAATATCCAGGGTCTCGGCAATCTCGTGCTGACGGCGGCCAAGGCTCGCGACTTTCCAATGCTCGAAGCCGGCGTTTTGACGATGGCGGCTGCTTACGCCGTCACATCGCTTGCCGGCGATCTCTTGCAATCGCTGCTCAATCCACGCCTGCGGGTAGGGCATCCATCATGATCCGTGATCAGCTCGCCAAGATCGGTCAAGGCGCGACAGAGCAAGCTGCGGAGGACGTGGTGCCTTCTGCGACGAAGAGAAGGCCATTCGCACCATCGCCGACGCTGACGGTGGGTATCCTTATCCTGTCATTCTGGCTCGCATGCGCGGTCCTTGGCCCGACCTTGGTTCCCTTCGATCCCTATGCGGACGATATCCTCAACGCCACGCTCCCTCCGAATGCCCTTCACTGGTTCGGGACAGATGCGCTCGGACGCGACGTCTTCTCCCGCGTGATCGTTGGGTCGCGCGCCATCCTGACAGTCGCGCCGATTGCTACCCTTCTCGGCCTCGTCGTGGGTTCCGCGCTCGGATTGATTCTGGGTTACGTCGGTGGATTGGTCGATGCTCTGGCCAGCCGTATCCTGGAAGCGTTCATGGCACTCCCCGTCGTCGTTCTCGCTCTTTTGATGCTGGTCACGCTCGGCGCGTCCGATCTCACCGTCATCCTCATGGTCGGACTTTTGTATGCGCCCTTGGTCGCAAAAACGGTCAGAGCATCCGTCCGGGCGGAGAAGGAACTCGACTACGTCAGCGCCGCGCGTCTGAGTGGAGAAGGCGCAGTCTCAATTATGGTTTGCGAGATTTTGCTCAATATCGCGCAGGTGATCCTGATCGAAGGTATCGTCCGGCTCGGATATGCCTTCTTTACAGTCGCGACGCTCAGCTTTCTTGGTCTGGGAATTCAACCACCTTCGACAGACTGGGGTCTGGCGATCGCCGAGAACTACGGATTCCTCACGTCAGGCATGTGGTGGATCGTTACCTTCAATGCCGCCGCGATTGTCTCTCTTGTCATCGCCACCAACCTGATCGCCGATGGTCTCGGAGCTTTCGATGGATAATTTTGTGACTGACGCTTCCGAAGATCTCGACGCGCCTGGTTTCGAGCCCGTATCCGACAGCGAGCGATCTTCTGCCATTGCACCGGTGGAATGGCCGACCGTTGCCTTGATTTTAGGCTGCCATGTCGTCTGGTTGGGCGCGGGACTGTTCGTCTATCCGCTGTCACCGGTTCTCGCGCTAGCAGTGTTTAGTCTCTGCGTCACGTTTCACTCGTCGCTGCAGCACGAGGTGCTGCATGGGCACCCAACGAGAAATCCGCTAATCAACGAGATGCTGGTCTTCCTGCCGCTCGGGCTTTTCTATCCCTATCGCAGCTATAAGGAAACGCATCTGCAGCACCATACCGATGAGCGGCTGACCGATCCCTACGACGATCCTGAGAGTTACTACCGCGCATTCGGGGACTGGTTGCGATTGCCAAGGGTCATGCGGTTCCTGCTGACGATCAACAATACGCTCGTCGGCAGGGTTCTCCTTGGCCCACCGTTGAATGTCATCGGTTTCACGATGTCGGAATGGCGGGCGATCGGCAGTGGCGATCGTCTCAAGGCAAAGAACTGGCTTCTCCATGTCTTAGGCGCCATCCCCGTCATCTTCTTGGTTCAAACCGTCTTCTGCATTCCAATCATTGTCTATGCCACGACGGCCGGTTACCTAGGCCTCGCCGTCACGGCCATCCGCTCCTATTCCGAGCATCAATGGTCGGAAAATCCCGATGGGCGCACGATAATTGTCGAGCGCTCGCTGCTGGCGCCGATCTTTCTTTATAACAACTTGCACATTGTCCATCACAAGTTGCCATGGGTGCCCTGGTATCGTCTGCCCGCGACCTACCGTACGAGAAGCGTGCATTGGCAAGAGGTGAACCGCGGCTACGTTTTCCGCAATTATCTCGCGATTATTCGCGCGTTCGCGTTTCGAATGAAGGAGCCGGTTGTTCATCCCGCTCTTCGATGTGACACTCACCCACAAATCAATGACGACACGAAATAGGATTGCTACAATGCCATCGCGCCAGCACATGGTTCTTTCTGCCTTCTTCTACAACCCGCAGGGCGATCATCGGCTGTCATGGCGGCATGACAACGCACCGAAACGGGAAATCTTCGATCTCGACTATTATCGAAAGCTCGTGGAGGCCGCTGAACAGGCGAAACTGGATACGATCTTCATCGCCGATCACCTCGGGATCTGGGATACCTACGAGAGCGGCGTTGCTCACTATGCCAACGCGCGTCTGGAGCCGCTATCGCTGGTTTCGGCGCTTGCCGCGGTGACGAAAGACATCGGGTTCATCGTGACGGCGTCAACCTCCTATACCGAGCCTTTCAATATCGCCCGCACGTTCGCGTCGATGGATCATATCAGCAAAGGGCGCGTTGGCTGGAACGTGGTAACGTCCGCGTTGGAGGAGGAGGCCCGCAATTTCGGTCTCGATGGCAATATTCGCCACGCCACGCGTTATCAGCGCGCCGGCGAATTTCTGGATGTCGTCAAGAAACTTTGGGATAGCTGGGAAGACGACGCGCTGCTAATCGACAAGAAGAGCGGTTACTTTGCCGATCCGTCGAAAATCCACTACCTCGATCACGCTGGAGAACATTTTAAGGTAAGGGGACCATTGAACGTAGCCCGCTCCCCCCAAGGGCATCCGCTCCTTGTACAGGCGGGCTCCTCCGAATCCGGAAAGGAGTTGGCGACCGACCATACGGATGTTCATTTCGCTGTGTTCAAGAGCGAAGAGGAGGGGCGACGCTATCGCGCCGATATCAACCAGCGTCTGGCGCAGAAAGGACGGGCGCCGGACAGCTTTGTTCTCCTTCCAGGAGTTCTGCCGATCGTTGCCGCATCCCGTGACGAGGCGGCGGAAAGGCATGCAGCACTTGAAGATCTGATGATCGACCGTGTCAGCATCGATCTGCTGTCGAGCTGGTCGGGTGTTGATCTTTCCTCCTATCCGCTCGATGGACCGTTGCCGGAACTGCCTGACGAAAGCACTTTCGATGGCTGGCGCACATGGCTCAACATTGTCAAGAACGAGGCGAACAAGGGCCTGACGATCCGCCAGCTTGCGCGGAAGATCGCCAATACGGGGTCCGTTCCGATCCTTTCAGGAAGCCCCGTCGATGTTGCCGATCAGCTCGAAGCTTGGTTCGTTGCGGGTATTGCCGACGGCTACAATCTGATGTTCCCGTTGCTGCCCGATGACTGGATCAACTTCACGCAGAGCGTGGTTCCAGAGCTGCAGAGGCGCGGACTGTTTCGCACGGCATACGAGCCCGGCACGTTTCGTGAGCGACTTGGCCTCAGACGCCCGGACAGTCAATTTGCACGCGGCGTTGCGAATCCGGCCTCCACGTGTTGATCTTGCTTCCAAATCCGTCACACGACCTCCCTTGATCCGAGAGACCGCATGCGTTTCGCAAGTATTCAGATGTACGCAAACTTTGCGCCGCTTCGGCAGGCAACGGACGACCTGTGGGCATTCGTGCGCGACCAACTGCGTGCAAAGGGGCTGGATGGAGTGCCGGATGGTTTGAGCTGGAATTCAACCTATCATGACGCATGGCTGGATCCCGATCTACTTCTTTCTCAGACATGCGGATATCCGTATGTATCGCGTCTGCAGGGCAGGGTTAGGCTGGTGGCCACGCCGGAGTATGAATATCCTGGATGTTCCGGGGCAGATATGCGCAGCTTCGCTATTGTCCGCGACGAGAGCCGTTTCGATAGCGTCTCGGATGCGAAGAGCATGCGGGTCGCAATCAACCAGCTTGAGAGTAACTCCGGCTACAACTTGCTGCGCGCTCTGATCGCACCCCATGCAGATCAGGGGCGCTTCTTCTCATCCGTCCTTCATACCGGCAGCCATGATGCAAGCTTGGCTGCGGTCAGGAATGGGGGCGCCGATATTGCCGCCATAGACTGCATCACCTTCGGGAATATAGCGCAATTTGATCCGAAGAGCATCGATGGCATCCGCATATTAGCTGAAACGCCGGTTGGTCCAGGACTACCCTTCATCACAAGGTCGGGAGCGTCCGACGAGGAAGTCGCATTGTTGCGGGATGCCCTGTCTGCCGCGATTGCTTCGCCGGCTCTAGGTGAGACGCGACGGGTACTGTCACTCAAGAATTTTCATGTTTTGGACGATGATGACTATGCGCGGCTGAAGTTTCTGGATGATCGTGCCGGGCGATTAGGCTATCCGCGGATCAACTGAAATTGGCCAGTCATGAGGCCGCTTTGACGTGGATCCGTTCAACGTTGCAGTCCAATCTGGTGGAGCCTGCGTCGAGTGCGCCTGCTCAAATGAGGGAGTATCCTCAAATCGGAGCTGCGCTTTTTTCGCTGGCATAGGAGGGCCAAATCAAGGCAATGCTATGCAATGATCAGCAATCGGCGAGGCTTGAGATAAGGTGATGAAAAACATCATTTTTTCATGATGGCCGATGGGTCGCGACTGGCCGCCGGTTCGACCCCTTTCAAGAGCTGCATCCGAATACTTCTACACGTTTTCACGCGTATAGATGTCGAAGGGGACGATCTTTGTGTAGCTGGCATTCTCCGCCGCGGCTCCGGTGGCCATGACCATGCCTTTCATCGTTTCGCTGGCAAGGCGGGCGAGCGGATGGGCGATGGATAGAGTGAGCGTTCCGTCGAGCAGAGCTGCTTTCACATTGTCCATGAGTTCGTAGCCGACGACGGCCAGAGTGCCGGCACGTCCGGTCGTGCGCAGCGCCGCCAGCACGCCGGAAATACCGCCACCCGCAACATAAAGACCGGCAAGATCGGGATGATCTGCGAGCAGACGTTCGGTCATTTCCTGTGCCACGGCGGAGGACTCGAAGGTCGAAAGAGGCTCGAGCAGCACGAAGTCCCGAGCGTGCTCCCGAAAATAGGAGCGAAAGCCGGTCTCGTTCATTTCCTGATTCCGATAGCGTGGATTGCCCATCAGCAGACCGATTTTGCCAGGGCTTTTGCAGATATGGTCGAAGGCCCAGGCCGCAGTGCGGCCGACCTTCCAGTTATCCAGCCCGATATAGTGGACCTGGCCCGTCGCGGCGAGCTGCGAGATCAGCGCAAAGACGGGGATGCCTCCCGCCTGGATCTTTTCCAGCGCCTGGAGGACGACGGGATGCACGGCAGTCGTGATGCAGAGTGCGTCACATTCCTCGGCTAGCGCCAGCGCCCGGTCCGCAGTGTTCTGAGGGGAGAGGTCTTCCAGATGCTCGATCCGCAGATCCAGTTCGACGATTTCTATCGCTGCGGCTGCCTCCTGCAGGGCCAGCGCGACGAGCTGGTAGAATGGTCGGTGCGGTTGGAGGAGCAGCACGCCGAAGCGATATTTCGGGCGGGCTGCCGCATTGCGTGCCTCGATGGCTCCAAGCCCATAAAAGCCGATGCTTTCGGCAGCAGCGCGGACCGTCTCTCTTGTCTGAGCCCGCACATTCTCCGCACCGGAGAGGACCCGGTTGGCCGTCGCGATCGAGACGCCTGCGGCGTCGGCGAGATTGCGGATGGTCGGTCTTTTCATTCAGGCTCCATGATATGAAATGTATCAATTCAGCGAATTTCTGAGATGAATGATACGATCGTCTATGGAGAGAGAAATGCGCCTTGATTTCATAGAGGTCAAGTTGGCATTGTCCTTGCCAGAGGACGACGGGTGAACGCGCACGCGGCCCACGGCGTTCTGGGAGAGAAATGCAATCGACATCGCCGGCTTATGCGCTTTGGGCCTTTGCCCGAAGAGCGCCGCGTTTTGTCATGCGATCTGCGGCACCTCTCCCGCATCACGAACAGGGACGCTCGATGTCCGGGAGGCATGACGATGGACGATCTCAAATACGGAACGCGGAACAAGCGCGGTGATTGGGCGCCCAATGGGCGGATCGAAATCGCGCCTTTCTGGTCCTGGCCGCCGAAGATCCCATCCGTGCTGAAATGGGTGCCGGAATATATCTGGCCGTGGAATGCCTTTCACATGGCAACCGCACTTCTCTACTGGTTCTATGTCGTGCCCGACGTTGAGGTGATGAAAACCTTGAGTTGGGGTTGGGCGCTCTGGCTATACGCAGTCAATGCGGCTGCGATCTTTGCCTTTTATGGCTCCATCGAGCTGTTTTTCTATGTGAAGCGTAAGCAGGGCAATCGCTTCAAATACAACGTCAAGTTCCCGAGCGAGCAGCCGTCCGATGTCTTCTGGTTCAAGAGCCAGAACATCGACAATTTCCTGCGCTCGTTCTTCCTGTCGATCCCGCTGTGGACACTCGTCGAGGTCCTCTTTCTGTGGGTATTTGCTAATGGCTTGGTGCCTTGGCTCAGCTGGTCGAACCATCCTTATTATCTGGCGTTCCTCGTCGCCGTTGCACCGATGATCCATGAAGTCCATTTCTTCATCATCCATCGCTTGATCCATTGGGGGCCGTTTTATCGCTGGATCCATTCGGTCCACCACAATTCGGTGAACCCGTCGCCGTGGTCCTCGCTCTCCATGCATCCGGTCGAAGGTTTTCTCTATCACGCTGTTGCCCTCTGGCACCTCGTCATTCCATCGAATCCGATCGTCGCGCTGTTCCAGCTCCATATTGCCGGCTTCGGCGCGGTCAATGGCCATATCGGTTTCGACAAGCTGGAGATCACCGAGGAGACGCCGCTCGATACCCATGCCTATGCCCACTACCTGCATCACAAATACTTCGAGGTGAACTATGGCGGCGATGGGCTGATCCCGCTCGATAGGTGGTTCGGCACCTGGCACGACGGCACCAAGGAGGGTGACGTGCAGATGCAGACCCGTTTTGCCAAAAAGAGAGAGCGGATGAACGCAAAGACGGTTCGCGCAAACAACTGAATTCACGGGATTCCCCGATGTCAGCGAGGAGGCGGACATCAGGGAGCAAGGGCCCGCGACGCCCTGCAGCTCAATGCTTTTTAAACCCGTCGCATGACGGAAACCGGGAGGAAATTCGATGACAATGCTGACCACCATGACCAAGGCGCTCGCGACCTCGGTTGCCCTCTGTCTCACTGCAAGCATGGTGCTTGCCGCCGACATCGCCGTCGTTGGCGGCAAGACCGACGATGCCTTCTGGAGCAAGATCAAGAAAGGGGTGGACGATAGCCGCCTCGTTGTGGCGGCAAATGGCGGCAAGGTGACTTATCTCCAGCTCCAGACCTACGACAATCTAGGCCCCGATGCTGCTGGTCTTGTGCGCACCGCCATCAGCCAGGGCGTCAAAGGCCTCGTCGTCCCCAACTGGGTGCCGGAGGCTGAAGACGAAGCGATCAAGGCCGCCGTCAGCAGTGGTGTCAAAGTCATCCTCATGAATGCCGGCTCGTTGGACAAGGCAAAAGAACTCGGCGCTATCAACTATGTCGGCTCGGACGAATATCTCGCCGGGCTCGCAGGCGGAGAGTATTTCGGCAAGAGCGGCCAGAAGAAAGTGCTCTGTGTCAATACGCTGCCCGGTAGCGCCAACCAGGAAGCCCGCTGCAAGGGCGTGATCGACGGTATCGGCAAAGCCGGCGGAGCGGGCAAGCAGCTGCCGCTGCCGGCGACCAGCTTCGGCGACCCCACGGCGATCGCCGAAGGCGTCAAGGCAACATTGACGCAGGACAGCGCGATCGACGGCGTCATCACGATCGGTGCGGGTGATGCGGATGCGGCGGCAAGCGGCATCCAGCAGGCCGGCAAAGCCGAAACCGTGAAGCTCGGCTCCTTCGACTTCAATGAGGCGGGGCTCGATCGCATCAAGAGCGGTGCGCAGCTCTTCGCCATCGATCAGCAGCCCTATCTCCAGTCGCTGCTCTCCGTTTCGCTGCTGGCATCCAACATCGATTTCGGCACCGATCTGCCAGTGAAACCGGTCCTGACCGGGCCAGGTATCGTCGATGCCTCGAACATTGCCACGACGCTTGCGGGCGTGTCCAAGGGCGCGCGCTAAACCGCGCGTCACGGTCGCTCCCTGTGACCTCCCCAGGGAGCGACCGCAGCTACAACTCGGCATGACCCGCAAAGAGGAACCATCATGAACTCGAAAACTGCAAGCCAACCGATCGCCATGGCGCAGACACCGCCTCCTGCCCGAGCCGCTGGCATGTCCATCGGCGGGTTGTTCCGCCGGCCTGAAGCTGGCGCTTTCTTGGGCCTTTTCGGCGTCTTCGTCTTTTTCCTCGTCTTCGGGAGCATCGATTTCCTGAAACCGACGGGTGCTGCGAGCTGGCTGAATGTCGCGGCCAATCTCGGTATCGTCGCCTTCCCGATCGGTCTGTTGATGATCGCCGGTGATCTCGATATTTCTATCGGCTCGATGATCCCCGCCGGTTCCATGACAGTTGCGATCATCTCGGGTTACTATGAACTGCCGATCTGGCTCGGTATCGCCGCTTCGCTCGGATTTGGCGTCGTCGTTGGCCTCGTCAACGGCATCCTTGTCGTGCGAACCAACGTGCCCTCATTGATCGTTACCCTCGGAACTCTTTTTGCCGTGGCGGGCCTGGTGCTTGGCCTTTCGGTGCTGCTCACTGGCACGACAAGCGTCGCCATCAAGGCGCCAGAGCTGGCAAAATTCCTCTTTGGCCACTTCGTTGCCAACACGTTCCAGGTTATCATCTTCTGGTGGCTGGCACTGACGGCGCTCTACATCTACGTCGTGCACTATTCGCCCTACGGCAACTGGATCTTTGCGATGGGCGGCGACCGGATCAGCGCCCGCAATGCCGGCATTCCGACGGCAAAGCTGACCATCGCGCTCTTCGTGCTCTCCTCGACGAGTGCGTCTTTCGTCGGGATGTGCCAGGCGATCCTGTTCAACTCTGCCCAGGTTTCGGCGGGCATGTCCTTCATCTTCAACTCGATCATCTCGGTGGTCGTGGGCGGTGTGCTGCTGACCGGCGGCTTCGGCTCCATCGTCGGCATCTTCTTCGGCACCATCACCTTCGCCGTCGTCAATCAGGGCATCTACTTCACGTCCTTCGACCGCAACTGGTCGAGTCTCATCATCGGCGTGATGCTTCTCCTTGCCGTGCTGATGAACAATACCTTCCGCAGCATGGCGCTCTCCTATTCGCCGAAGAAGAAGTGAGGTCGGCCATGTCTACCCCTATCCTGACGCTTAGGAACATCTGCAAGTCATTCGGACCGATCGACGTTCTCACCGATATCTCGCTGGATATCTGTCCCGGTGAGGTGCTCTGTCTGCTTGGCGACAATGGTGCCGGCAAGTCGACTCTGATCAAGACATTGTCGGGCGTCTATCGTCCGAACTCTGGCACAATCGAGATGGACGGAAAGCCGATCGAATTCACCGGTCCGCGCGATGCCAGCAATCGCGGCATCGCGACAGTTCACCAGTTCGGTGGCACGTTCCCGCTGATGAGCATCGGCCGCAGTTTCTTCGTTGGCGTCGAGCCGACTAAGGGCTGGGGACCCTTCAAGGTCTTCGATCGCAAAAGGGCGAACGAGATTGCCGTCAAGGCCATCCGCGACTTCGGCATCACGCGCATCGATGACGGCAACCGGCTGGTCGGTGGGCTCTCGGGCGGGGAACGGCAATCGCTTGCCATCGCCCGCGCCGTGCATTTCGGCGCGAGGGTGCTGATCCTCGACGAACCGACGGCAGCGCTTGGCGTGAAGCAGGCGACCCATGTCTTGCGGATCGTCAACGAGGCGAAACGCCGGGGTCTCGCTGTAGTCTTCATCACCCACCAGGTCATGCACGCCATGGCGGTGGGCGATCATTTCGCCGTGCTGATCCGCGGCGCCATCGCTGCCGATTTCCGCAAGGGCGAGAAGACGCGCGAGGAAATCACCGACCTCATGGCGGGTGGCGAGACCATGGCGGAACTGGAGGCTCAGATCGACGGCTACATGGCGACGCATGATGGTCATGCACCCCAACTTTCCGGTGCGGCGGGCTAACGCCGCACGTCCCAGAACTGAAATGACAAAGGAATGGATAATGGGGACCTGGACCCGCGCCTGCGCAGCCGAGGATGTCGAACTCGAAGACCTCTACCGCTTCGACCATGGCGGGCGAACCTTCTTGGTGATCCGCAGCCCGGAAGACGAATTCTTCTGCATCGACGGCATCTGCACGCATGAGCGGGTGCATCTTGCCGATGGTCTCGTCATGGACGGCGTCATCGAATGCCCGAAACACAGTGCGCACTTCGACTACAAGACCGGCGAGGCGACCCGGGCGCCAGCCTGCATCAACCTCAAGACCTGGCCGGTCCGCATCGAGGACGGCGATATTTTCGTAGAGATTTGACGAGATGACACAGTTTGCATTGGCGGCATGCGCCGAAATGATCTGGCGAGATCGCCCCATCGAATGGCGCGCCTCCCGCCTTAAGGAAATGGGCTTTGGCGTCGGTCTCTGGAACTGGCCGGATCATGATCTGGCCAGGCTCGAAGCGACGGGAGCGATTTTCACCATCATGAATGGTTATCTCACCGGCCGCCTTACCGATGATGAAGGGGCGGACGAGCTTCTACGGACTGCGCGCGAGACGGCTGAGGTCGGCAAGCGCCTCGGCGTCCAGCGTCTCAACCTGCATGGCACCGGCCTCGGCGAGGGCGGGCTTCCGGTCCAGCCGATCGAGGTCGTCACCGGCGCCATGTGGCTGAAGGCGCACGAGACGCTGCGTCGCATCGTCGACATGGCGGAGGAGGAAGATGTCACCTTCACGCTGGAAAACCTGAACCTGCCGGTCGATCATCCCGGCGTGCCATTCGGCCGCGCCGAGGACACGCTTGCCCTGGTGTCGAGCATCGATCATCCACGGCTCCGGCTCAATCTCGACCTTTATCATGCGCAGATCGGCGAGGGGAACCTGATCGAGCTTTGCCGCAAGTGCTTGCCCTTCATCGGCGAGATACAGGTGGCTGATGTTCCCGGTCGCTGCGAACCCGGCACCGGCGAGGTGAACTGGCGCGGCATCGCGAACGCCCTCAAGGCTATGGGTTACTCCGGTCCCGTCGGCATGGAGGCCTTCGCCTCCGGCGATCCGGAAACCGCGCTCGAAGCCTTCTGCAACGCATTCACGGTATAGTTCCATGGTTCATAAGAATACGCGTCCGACCGTCGCCGACATCCGCGCCATGAAGGTACGGGGCGAAAAGATTTCCATGCTCTACGTCACGACGCCGGAGGAGGCCGCGGCTGCGGATGCCGCCGGCATCCACATGCTTTCGATCGAAGGTCGGTTCTTTTCGCCGGAGATGCGCGCAGCGGCGGGCCGCTGCTTCGTCCAGGTCGGCCTTCCCTATGGTGGCTGGGGCACATTCGAGGGCCGGCCGCTTGCGACGGCCGAAGACTATCTGCGCGCCGCCTTCCATTTCTCCGCCATGGGCGGAGACTGCTTCTACTGCGCGGCATCGCTGGATATCCAGAAGGTGCTTTGCGACAACCACATCCCGATCGTCGCCCATGTCGGGTTGATTCCATCTTACATCACCTGGACTGGCTTTCGCGCAGTTGGAAAGACGGCAAAGGAGGCAATCGAGGTCTTCCACCACATCAAGCAGCTCGAGGCAATCGGTTGCTTCGGCGCGGAGCTGGAGGTCGTGCCTGATCGCGTCGGCGAGCTGATCGCGAGGAATACCTCGATGATCATGCTAGGCATGGGCGCCGGGCCAGGTGCGGATGCGCAGTATCTCTTCGCTGAAGACGTGCTGGGTCACACCGACGGACACCGGCCACGCCATGCCAAGACCTATCGCAACTTTGCCGCTGAATTCGGCAGGCTGCAGAAGGAACGTATCGCCGCCTTCCGCGAATTCATCGCCGATGTGAACACGGGCGCCTATCCGCAGCCGCAGCACAATGTCGCGATCGGTGACACGGAATTCAACGCCTTCAAAGCCGAACTCGGCCTCTGATCATATAAGGAAAATCCTATGCTTAAAGTTGGTCTTCTTGGTGCCGGGCGTATTGCCGGCGTGCACGCCACCGCGATCTCCGGTCACCTTGGCAGTACACTGGTCGCCGTATCCGATATCAACACCACGGCCGCCGAAAAGATAGCCGGCCAATATGGTGCCGAAGTGCGCGATACCGCTGCTATTCTCGCCGACAGCAGTATCGACGCCGTACTGATCGCTACCTCCACCGACACGCATTCCGACCTCATCGAAAGAGCGACGGCAGCTGGAAAGGCGGTGCTCTGTGAAAAGCCCGTCGATCTCAGCCTTGCGCGGGCGCTTGCCTGCCAGAAGGCCGTTGCTGCGACAGGCCGCCCGGTCATGATCGGTTTCAACCGCCGTTTCGACCCAAACTTTTCGGCGCTGAAGGAGGCCGTTGACGCAGGTGAGATCGGCAAAGCCGAACTCCTGTCGATTACCTCCTTCGATCCAGCTCCGCCCCCGGTCGCCTATATCAAGGTCTCGGGCGGCCTCTTCCGCGATATGATGATCCACGATTTCGATATGGCGAATTTCATCATGGGTGCGGCGCCGGTCACCGTCACGGCCGTCGGCTCGTCGATCGTCGATCCGGCGATCGGCGAGGCAGGAGATGTCGATGCGGCTGTAGTGACACTTACCTATGCGGATGGCCGCATCGCGGTCATCAAGAATAGCCGTCGCGCCGTCTATGGCTACGACCAGCGGGTCGAGTTGCTAGGCTCCGAGGGCCTCTTGCAGGCACACAATATGCTCGAAAACACCGTTGTGAAATCGACGACGCAGGGTGTGACCGGTGCCAAGCCGACCTATTTCTTCCTGGAGCGCTATATGCCGGCCTATGCCGCCGAATGGGCGGCCTTCGTGGATGCGGTTACTGGTCACAAGATTGTGCCCGTGACGCTTGCCGATGGCGTCGCAGCACTTGCAATGGCGGAAGCGGCGACCCTTTCCGTTAAAACTGGTGCTCCAGTCTCGCTAGCGAGCCTTACGGGCTGAGTTTCGCGGCGCACTTTCCACTGTGAAAAGCCAAACCCAGACGGTCGCGCCAAAGCGGCCGTCATCCTTCCTTTCGCAATGCCGGGAGATTGGAAATGCTGTCATCCTCGCGCCTGAAGACGCTGCCGAGCATACGAGACCTGAAGCAGCTTATCGCCGAACGACGCATCGACTTTCCGGCTCTTCCGGAACAGGCGATGCGACTGCTTCTCAGCAAGCCGGAAATCATTGCGTTCGGAACGCTGCAGTCGGTTGCGCGAACTTGCGGCGTTTCACGAACCACCATCAACCGGCTTGCGTCTCAAAGCGGCTATTCGGGCTTCAAGGAGATGAAGGGCGCTTTTCGTCAACACCTGATCTCCGTTGCCCGGACGAACCAATAATCGACTTGGATAGCAGCAAAGGCTCTTGCGATGACTTCTTTCGTTATCATCGGTGCAGGCGAGTGCGGTGCCCGTGCTGCTCTGATCTTGCGTGAGCGTGGCTTTGCGGGAAATGTGACGCTCATCGGCAGTGAGGCACTCTTGCCCTACGAACGGCCGCCCTTGTCCAAAGCGACGCTCCTGCAGGGCACCGAGCCCAAATGGATTGCGGAGGCTGTCCGCTACGAGGAGCTTGGAATTGCAGTCCGGACCGGCATAACAGCAATTGCCGTCGACCGTCGGCAGAAGGCTGTCCAGCTCTCTGACGGCACGACCCTTGACTATGACAAGCTGCTTCTGACGACAGGTGCCCGACCGCGAGAGCTTGGAAATGTTGCCTCTCCACGAGGTCACATCCGTGCGCTGAGGACTCATTCAGACGCTTCGGCGCTGCGGCCATTCCTGAAACCTGGCCGATCCATTGCGATCCTCGGCGGCGGCTTCATCGGCCTCGAACTCGCGGCCAGCGCCAGAACGCTTGGCGCATCGGTCATTCTGCTCGAAGGATTGTCTCGTATCCTGTCACGTGGCGTTCCGGCCGAGATCGCGACCCGGATCGCGGAGCGTCACGCGGCAGAGGGAGTGGACATTCGCTGTGGAGTGAAAATTCTTTCCGTCGAGGAGACGAATGCCGGCGTTTTGATCGACGTTGTGGGCGCAGGTGTCGTTGCCGTTGACGTTCTGGTTGTCGGGATCGGCGCCGTTCCGAACACCGAGTTGGCCGCGGCCGCAGGGCTTGCGATCGAGAACGGCATTGCGGTAAACAGCAATTTGCGCACCAGCGATCCCGACATTTTCGCTGCCGGCGACTGCTGTTCTTTTCCCTCGGCCCATTTTGGGGAACGGCGGCTCCGTCTGGAATCCTGGAGAAACGCACAGGAGCAGGGTGTTCGCGTTGCGGCTTCCATGATGGGAGAGACCGACAGCCAGATCTCCGTCCCCTGGTTCTGGTCGGACCAATACGACCTGACCCTCCAGGTCGCGGGACTTGCCGACGGAGCGACGGCGGTGATTCGGCGTGACCTCTCCGAAGATGCCTTCATTCTGTTCCACCTGGATGCAGACGGTCGAATTCTCGCCGCGAGCGGTATCGGGCCAGGCAATTCGGTTGCCCGCGACATTCGTCTGGCTGAAATGTTGATTGCAGCCGGGAGACGACCCGATCCCAAGGCACTTGCAAATTCACAAATAAAGCTCAAGCAGTTGCTCGCCGCCTAGCGGCATCATCCAAAACTCGATGCAGAAAGTAGTAGAAGCGATGACCTCATATATCCTGACCGTATCCTGCCAGTCGACGCGGGGGATTGTTGCGGCGATCTCGAACTATCTGGCCGAGCAAGGCTGCAACATCGTCGATTCCAGCCAGTTCGACGATCTCGATACCGGCATGTTCTTCATGCGCGTCTCCTTCATCTCCGAAGAGGGTGTCGGCCAGGCAGCGCTCATCGAAGGCTTCAAGCCGATCGCGGAAAAGTTCGCCATGGATGCGGAGATCCATGACGGGAAGAAGCGCATGAAGGTGCTGCTGATGGTCTCGCGCTTCGGCCACTGCCTCAACGACCTGCTCTATCGCTGGAAGATCGGTGCCTTGCCGATCGACATCGTCGGCGTCGTCTCCAACCATTTCGACTACCAGAAAGTCGTGGTCAATCACGATATCCCCTTCCACCACATCAAGGTGACGAAGGAGAACAAGCCGCAGGCGGAAGCCCAGCTGCTGGATCTGGTCGAACAGACCGGCACCGAGCTTGTCGTGCTGGCCCGCTACATGCAGGTTCTGTCGGATGCGCTGTGCCGGAAGATGTCGGGCCGCATCATCAACATCCACCATTCCTTCCTGCCATCCTTCAAGGGGGCGAACCCCTACAAGCAGGCCTATGAGCGCGGCGTGAAGCTGATCGGGGCAACGGCGCATTATGTGACGGCCGATCTCGACGAGGGTCCGATCATCGAGCAGGACACGGCGCGCATCACGCATGCGCAGTCGGCAGAGGACTATGTGTCGATCGGCCGTGATGTCGAGAGCCAGGTTCTCGCCCGTGCCATCCATGCGCATATCCACTATCGCACCTTCCTCAACGGCAACCGCACCGTCGTCTTCCCGGCAAGCCCCGGTTCCTATGCCTCCGAGCGCATGGGGTGAGGGATGACGCTCGCAACGGTGATCGACGGGAAACAGGCGGCAGCCTCGGTGATCGAGGCTGTGAAGGCTGCATCAGCGGGACTTGAGCAGGAGGCCGGTGTGAAGACCGGCCTTGCGGTCGTCATCGTCGGCGACGATCCGGCCAGCCATGCCTATGTGAACTCCAAGAGCAAGATGGCCAAGGAATGCGGCTTCAAGTCGGTGCAGCACACGCTGCCGGTGGAAACAACGCAGGAAGAGCTCGCCGCCCTGGTAGCCTCGCTGAATGACGATCCCTCCATTCACGGCATTCTGGTCCAGCTGCCGTTGCCGAAGCATCTCAATTCCGATGCGATCATCCAGTCGATCAAGCCGGGGAAGGATGTCGACGGGCTGCATGTGGTCAATGCCGGCAAGCTTGCGACCGGCGATCTCGATACCGGGCTGATCTCGTGTACGCCGGCCGGCGCCATGCTTCTGGTGCGCTCCATCCATGGCGAGGACCTGTCGGGTCTGAATGCCGTGGTCATCGGCCGCTCCAATCTGTTCGGCAAGCCGATGGCGCAATTGCTGCTTTCTGCCAATGCGACGGTCACGACGGCGCATTCGCGCACGAAGGATCTGGCCTCGGTCGCACGCGGCGCCGATATTCTGGTGGCGGCCGTCGGACGGCCTGAGATGGTCAAGGCGGACTGGGTGAAGCCGGGTGCCACGGTCATCGATGTCGGCATCAACCGGATCGCGGCACCCGAGCGTGGCGAGGGCAAGAGCCGGCTGGTCGGAGATGTCGCCTATGCGGAAGCTGCCGATGTCGCGGCTGCCATCACGCCGGTTCCGGGCGGTGTCGGGCCGATGACGATCGCCATGCTGATGGCCAATACTGTCATCGCTGCCCATCGCACTGCGGGAAAACGGCCGCCGAAGTTTTGAGGCACCACTGTAAAATTGGGGTCGTGCGCTCGCTTCTCATCAAGAGCTTACAATGCATGATCCGGCTCGCTCCTAATTGGCGTCCTCCATGTACATCTCCCTGATTTTCAAAGTTCTCTCGCAAGGGCGTCGAGATTGAAGAGTGGAACGCGACGATTGTCGGCTGCTTCCGATTTCGAGCCCGTAATCGGGAAAGCTCGTCGATGCCGACCGCAAAGAGATGATCAAGCGCAATCGCGAAGGTTGCTGCAAGGATTTCCTTGATTGCATCCGCACGCCGCCGGCTGAGGTCGAGATTGTACTGGTCGCTTCCGTCCGACGTTGACTTGGTCAGGCGGAGGCGAGCTTATGAAATTCCTTGCTACTCCCCAACAACCCTAGGCTATTGCGAAATGGGAATCGGAGTCGATTTAGTATGGATTTTAGTATCCGCGACCGAGTTTCCTCTACTCAACTACTGAGTATGAACGTGCTTACTGCGACTATAGATTGATATCTCAATGAGCGCATCAGTAAAAAGCATATCGCGGTCAGATTTTTTCTCTTTAAACTTGCTTATTTTCTCGCCAAGTGGTCACGATCTTAATATGTTGTATTTAGAAGTCCTATGGCCGCCCTGTATATCGGCTTTAAGCTATAAGGATTCTACCATGAAGAAAATCATCGCATTGGCCCTGCTTGCGTTAACGTCTCCTCTCACGGCGCACGCTGCGACCTTGACATTTCCCGGTGACAAGCCCGTCGCAAGTATCACCATTCCAGATAGCTGGAAGCCGGAGGAAACCGACGGCGGCGTCCAGGGAACCTCGGCCGATTCTGCGGTCTATCTTTCAGCCGAGGTCGCCAGCGACAAATCCATGGAGAAAGTTGTTACCGGTGCGATCGATTTTCTTGCAAAGAACAAAGTGACGATCGACCCCTCTACTCAAAAGGAGACGCCCGCTACCGACGTCAACGGTATGCAGATGGCCACACTGGAGTGGGATGGCAAGGATGAAGACGGCCCGGTTAGCGTCGGTTTGCTCATCGTACAGGTGAGCGCTGACAATGCGCTCGTGGTGACGTACTGGGGAGACAAGGGGGAGGAAGACAAGCACGATGCTGAAGTCAAGGCAATCGTCGCCTCGATCAAGCCGGCTGAATGACTGATTCTATGGCAGTGGTGAACTTATCACCGTTGCCCGTCGCGCGCTGGAAACATGTGATGGCGGGCGTTGGAATCGAGGTTTCTGTCATCAACGCCGTTGAGCGAGACTTCGCACCGACATCTCATCCCTCGAGGCCAGATCAGCCTCGGCGGATCCAGAAGGCCAACCCAGACCCGGGCTGGCTTTAACGCCGCATCGAAGACGGGTCTCGCCGTTTGGGCTCATGCCGCGGCTGCCGCGGCGATGGGGTCGCCAGCCTCACGCGGCCGGCAGCGCCCTGATCGGAATGTCGTCGTCCTCGTCGCCGCTCTCGAAGGCCATTTGGTCGGCGAGCTGGCGGAGTTGGTTGAAGTCGGCCGAGCCGTCGAAGGAGGTGCCGCCGAGGCGGATGGCGATGGGAAGCGGCGCGCCGTCGGCACTGAAGGTGGCCGCAGAGACGCCTGTGCGGATGCGAGTGCCGATGTCGAGGGCATTCTCGACCGTGGCGCCGGGCAGGAAAATGCCGAGTTCGTTGGTCGCAAGCCGTGCCACGAGATCGTCACGACGAACCGAGGACTGGATGATCGAGGCAAGCGATTGCATCACGGTATCGGCCCATTGCAGCCCGTAGCGGCGGCCGATATCGTCGAGCGTATCGACAATGACAGCGAGAACGATGCCGCCGGTATCGGTGGCGGCATCCTTGCGCCGGTCGATAAAGTGCTCGACGGCCGCGGCAAAGGCGGTGCCGTTCAGCGTCTTCGTCACGCTGTCGTAGCGCGCCGCCTGGGTGACGTTTTCCTGCATCTTGCGGACGGCGCTGTTCTTGAGCTGCAAGACAAAAAGCAGCGGAAAGGCCACAAAGGCGGAAATAAATCCTGCACCAACAAACCCGACCAAAAATGGTCGATCCGGCATCAACAGGTTCAATATAAGCAAAAGACCAACGGAACAGACCACGGCGCATAGCGTGCCGAGCATGGCCCTCCGTAGGGCTTTGAAAATGGTGGCGGAGGGATGTCGCTGTTGTAGAATCATATCGGAGTTACCCCCATTCTTAAAGCGCCTCAGCTAAACATGGACCCGAAAAAACCGACTTAAAAAATCCTGTAAAATTTGTTGTTTTGCATATTCGTTCTCGCGAATTAACTCCGTTCGGACAAATATCCGAAACCGTTGTTTGCGCTTGGTGCCCGGTTTGCGACATAACGCTGGAGCTTGGTCTTATGCTATGGTCTTGGGCGTGCTTCATCTTCAGCGAGTAAATCGGCATGATATCACAGTGCCGGTAGGCACAACATGCAATTGTTTTCGCTGCAGCGTCTGGGGGTTCATTTGCGTCGAGATTTCGCCCATCTTTGCATTTCATCACGACGCTCCGCAAATGCCGATATCGCCAATTCATCAATGGGTTCTCAGCCACTAAACGGACCAGCTTCGGATGCAAATCTGGGTCAGCGCGCTGTAAACTTAGCAGTCGATTGCACTGCACCTGCGTGGCGCCGTCTGAGTTCAGCCGACACTGATCGCCGAAATCGAGTATCGCGCCTGGACGGATGACGGCAAGCCACGCCATGCTTCCTACAAGGGCTTTCGGGAGCGGCAGGGCAATGCCGAGGTCTACCGTCTACCGTAAGAGGCGGAGAGGGATCAATACAGAGGCAGCCCGCGTCGCATATGGCTGGGAGAAATCCGCGGTAGCCGGTGCATTTCGCGCTGATAGGCCTCTCGCGGCCATTTCCAGGCCTCCTGGATTTCATAGTCCCTGTTGTAGAGAATCCAGATCAGCTGATCCCAATCATAGTTTCGCACTTTGGGCACGAGGGTAACAGCACTGCCCGGTTTGCCGCTCGGACGATTTGCCTTGATCTGAAAGCGCTCGCCTTTGAATTGGAAATCAAATCCTCTGCCGACGGCGGTAGCCAGCTTCATTGACGCGCCGTACTCCTTCTCTGACATTCCGAGCAAGGTCACCGCCGCGTCATATTCAGAAACTGCGGACGTGATGGAAGGTGCTATTCCATATGCGTCTTGCCAAGCAAGCGCGATGCGAACCAGTTCATCTCGAAATGTCATACTCGGTGCCTCACATTCACACGCTCCGACGAGCGCATCACCTGATGATTCGAGGTCCCATTGCAGGCCATGATCGGTCGCGGTCATGGTTTGCCTCTTAGTTCAGAGCAATGCACCGTCGTCATTGTCTGCTTTGAAAAGAACAAGGCGGCCAAAACTGGCCGCCTTGTTCTTTTGGCTTGCAACCGGCCAAAGATTGACGCCGGCTCCAGAATTAGAACTCTTCCCAGGATGCGGCTGCCGCTGCGGCTGCGGCTGTACTGGAACCACCGAATGCGCCGGCGATCCTGGATCGCAGCGCCCGTGCAGGCGAGGCGGCAGGGCTGGATCGCTCCGTCGCGGCAGCTGGCCGCGCATGGCTGCGACCACTTTGCAGATCGAATTGTCCGAGCAGCTCATTCAGGGCCGTCACCTCCTTGGCAAGGCTGTAGCTTGCCGCGGTGGATTCCTCGACCATGGCGGCATTCTGCTGTGTTCCCTGATCGATGCTGTTGACCGCCGTGCTGATCTCCTGCAGGCCGGTCGCCTGCTCGCGGGCGGCCTCGACGATCGCCCGCACGTTGCGGTCGATGTCTTCGACCTCCTTGACGATCTGCTGCAGCGAGTG
>NZ_FMAG01000006.1 GCF_900094585.1 Martinezella multihospitum | reverse complement strand
TCTGGCCGTGGTACGGTTGTGACGGGCCGCGTCGAGCGTGGTATCGTCAAGGTTGGTGAAGAAGTCGAAATCGTCGGCATTCGTCCGACGTCGAAGACGACGGTTACCGGCGTTGAAATGTTCCGCAAGCTGCTCGATCAGGGCCAGGCTGGCGACAACATCGGTGCGCTGATCCGCGGTGTGAACCGTGACGGCGTCGAGCGTGGTCAGATCCTGTGCAAGCCGGGCTCCGTGAAGCCGCACAAGAAGTTCATGGCCGAAGCCTACATCCTGACGAAGGAAGAAGGCGGCCGTCATACGCCGTTCTTCACGAACTACCGTCCGCAGTTCTACTTCCGTACGACTGACGTGACCGGCATCGTGACGCTTCCGGAAGGCACGGAAATGGTTATGCCTGGCGACAACGTCACCGTTGCCGTTGAGCTGATCGTTCCGATCGCGATGGAAGAAAAGCTTCGCTTCGCGATCCGCGAAGGCGGCCGTACCGTCGGCGCTGGCATCGTGGCTTCCATCGTCGAGTAATTCGAAGGCGGCCGCTCCATCCGAGCGGCCGATTCGATGACAATATTATGATGCAAGCGGCTGTAGCCGCTTGCTTATGACATAGAAATGTTGCAAATGGCGCGCGAGCGCGAGTTGCGCGCTGCTTCGGATGACGAAGCGGCCAATGAAATTAACAATAAGGTGGGTCGAAAGGCCTAAAGAGTGGATGGGGATGCCGTCGCCGGCGTCCCTCTCGATCTTTGAAACCGGTGGTCCGCCTTAGGAAACAGAACAACCCGTGCCCTTGTTGGAGAGGCACGCGAGATAACAAACACAAGGATAACGTCGAATGAACGGCCAAAATATCCGCATTCGCCTGAAGGCGTTCGATCACCGAATTCTCGATGCTTCCACGCGCGAGATCGTGTCGACGGCGAAGCGCACCGGTGCTAGCGTCCGGGGCCCCGTTCCGCTTCCGACTCGTATCGAGAAGTTTACGGTAAACCGGTCCCCGCACATCGACAAGAAGAGCCGCGAGCAGTTCGAGATGCGCACGCATAAGCGCCTCCTCGACATCGTTGACCCGACCCCGCAGACGGTAGACGCGCTGATGAAGCTCGATCTCGCCGCCGGTGTCGATGTTGAGATCAAGCTCTAAGACCTCTGGTCCTCGAGCTGAGTGAGAAGGATTGAACCGATGCGTTCAGGTGTGATTGCACAGAAGGTGGGAATGACCCGCGTCTATAACGACGCCGGCGAGCATGTCCCGGTTACCGTATTGCGTATGGAAGGCTGCCAGGTCGTAGCCCAGCGCACAGTTGAAAAGAATGGCTACACCGCAGTTCAGCTCGGTGCCGGCCAGGCTAAAGTTAAGAACACGACGAAGGCTCTTCGCGGCCATTTCGCCGTTGCAAGCGTAGAGCCGAAGGCCAAGCTCGCAGAATTCCGTGTCACGGAAGACAATCTGCTCGCAGTTGGCACCGAGCTCAACGCAGGCCACTTCACGGCGGGTCAGCTCGTCGACGTGACCGGCACGACGATCGGTAAGGGCTTTGCCGGCGCCATCAAGCGCCACGGCTTCGGCGGTCTGCGCGCCACGCACGGTGTGTCGGTTTCGCACCGCTCGCACGGTTCGACCGGCTCGCGGCAGGACCCGGGCAAGGTGTTCAAGAACAAGAAGATGGCTGGTCACATGGGCCAGACCCGCGTCACGACGCAGAACCTCGAAGTGGTATCGACCGATGAAGATCGCGGTCTGATCCTCGTCAAGGGTGCGGTTCCCGGCTCCAAGGGTGCCTGGATCATCGTGCGCGACGCCGTCAAGTCGGCAGCGAAGTAAGGGAGCCAAACCAATGGAATTCAACGTCAAGACCCTTGAGGGCAAAGACGCCGGGAAGGTTTCCCTTTCTGATGCGATTTTCGGCCTCGAGCCGCGTGAAGACATTCTCGCTCGCGTCGTTCGCTGGCAGCTTGCCAAGAAGCAGCAGGGCACGCATCAGGCCAAGGGCCGCGCTGACGTAGCGCGCACCGGCGCCAAGATGTACAAGCAGAAGGGTACGGGCCGCGCTCGTCACCATTCGGCTCGCGCTCCGCAGTTCCGCGGCGGTGGCAAGGCTCACGGCCCGGTCGCTCGCAGCCACGAGCACGATCTGCCGAAGAAGGTTCGCGCCCTCGGCCTGCGTCATGCTCTCTCGGCCAAGTTCAAGGCTGAAGACGTGATCGTCATCGACAATCTCGTCGCAACCGAAGCCAAGACCAAGGCACTCGCTGGTGCTTTCGAGACGCTCGGCCTGACGAACGCTCTGTTCATCGGCGGTGCTGAGCTCGACAGCAACTTCAAGCTCGCAGCCCAGAACATCCCGAACATCGATGTTCTGCCGGTTCAGGGCATCAACGTTTACGACATCCTGCGCCGCGGCAAGCTCGTGCTGTCCAAGGCTGCAGTTGAAGCTCTAGAGGAGCGATTCAAGTGACGGATCTTCGCCATTACGATGTGATCGTTTCTCCTGCGATCACCGAAAAGTCCACGCTGGTTTCGGATAATAACCAGGTTGTTTTCAACGTTGCCAAGACCGCGACGAAGCCTGAGATCAAGGCTGCCGTCGAAGCGCTGTTCGGCGTCAAGGTTACGGCCGTCAACACTCTGCTGCGCAAGGGCAAGACCAAGCGGTTCAAAGGTCTCGTCGGCAAGCAGAAGGACGTGAAGAAGGCTGTTGTGACGCTCGCCGAAGGCCAGTCGATCGACGTCTCCACCGGTCTCTGAGGAATAAGAAAATGGCATTGAAAACATTCAATCCGACGACCCCGAGCCAGCGTCAGCTGGTCATCGTCGATCGCTCCTCGCTCTACAAGGGCAAGCCGGTCAAGTCGCTGACGGAAGGCCTCACCTCCAAGGGTGGCCGTAACAACACCGGCCGCATCACCGTCCGTTTCCAGGGCGGTGGTCACAAGCGCAGCTATCGTCTGGTCGACTTCAAGCGTCGCAAGTTCGACGTTGAGGCAACCGTCGAGCGTATCGAATACGACCCGAACCGTACCGCTTACATCGCTCTGGTGAAGTACACGGACGGCGAACTGGCCTACATCATTGCTCCGCAGCGTCTTGCTTCGGGCGACAAGGTCATCGCTTCGGAAAAGGCAGTGGACGTGAAGCCTGGGAACACCATGCCGCTTCAGTTCATCCCGGTCGGCTCCATCATCCACAACGTGGAAATGAAGCCGGGCAAGGGTGGTCAGATCGCTCGCTCCGCCGGTTCCTACGCTCAGCTCGTTGGTCGTGACCAGGGAATGGCGATCCTTCGCCTGAACTCGGGCGAACAGCGCCTCGTGCACGGCACCTGCCTTGCTACGATCGGTGCGGTTTCCAACCCGGATCACGGCAACATCAACGACGGTAAGGCCGGTCGTTCGCGTTGGCGTGGCAAGAAGCCGCATAACCGCGGCGTTGTCATGAACCCGGTCGACCATCCGCACGGCGGTGGTGAAGGCCGCACCTCCGGTGGTCGCCATCCGGTGACTCCGTGGGGCAAGCCGACCAAGGGCAAGCGTACGCGGTCGAACAAGTCGACCGACAAGATGATTATGCGCTCGCGCCATCAGCGCAAGAAGTAAGAGAGGAAGTCTCAAGTGGCTCGTTCAGTATGGAAAGGTCCGTTTGTTGACGGCTATCTTCTCAAGAAGGCTGAGAAGGTGCGCGAAGGCGGACGTAACGAAATAATCAAGATGTGGAGCCGTCGCTCCACCATCATGCCGCAGTTCGTCGGTCTCACCTTCGGCGTCTACAACGGCAGCAAGCACATTCCGGTCAGCGTCAATGAAGACATGGTCGGACACAAGTTCGGCGAGTTCGCCCCGACCCGTACCTATTATGGTCACGGTGCGGACAAGAAGGCGAAGAGGAAGTAACAATGGGCAAGGCAAAAACCGAACGCCGGCTGAAGGACAACGAGGCGCAGGCAGTTGCGCGCACGCTCCGCGTCAGCCCGCAGAAGCTCAACCTGGTCGCGGCTTCGATCCGCGGCAAGAAGGTTGATCGCGCGCTCGCAGAGCTGGAATTCTCGCGCAAGCGTATCGCTGGCGCCGTGAAGAAGACGCTCGAATCTGCGATCGCCAATGCAGAAAACAACCACGACCTCGACGTTGACTCGCTGGTCGTAGCGGAAGCTTATGTCGGCAAGTCGATCGTCATGAAGCGTTTCCACGCTCGTGGCCGTGGCCGTGCGTCTCGTATCGAGCGTCCGTTCGCCCACCTGACGATCGTTGTCCGCGAAGTTGAAGCTCAAGGGGAGGCCGCATAATGGGTCAGAAAATCAATCCGATCGGTTTTCGTCTCGGCATTAACCGTACCTGGGATAGCCGCTGGTTTGCGGACAATGCCGAGTACGGCCAGCTTCTCCACGAAGACCTCAAGATGCGCAAGTTCGTCATGAACGAACTGAAGCAGGCTGGTATCTCCAAGGTGGTCATCGAGCGTCCGCACAAGAAGTGCCGCGTCACGATCCACTCGGCTCGTCCGGGCCTGATCATCGGCAAGAAGGGCGCTGACATCGACAAGCTCCGCAAGAAGCTGTCGGACATGACGAATTCCGAAACGCACCTCAACATCGTTGAAGTTCGCAAGCCGGAAATCGACGCGACGCTGGTTGCCCAGTCGATCGCTCAGCAGCTCGAGCGCCGTGTTGCTTTCCGTCGCGCCATGAAGCGCGCCGTTCAGTCCGCGATGCGTCTTGGCGCCGAAGGCATCAAGATCACCTGCGCCGGCCGTCTCGGCGGTGCTGAAATCGCTCGTACGGAATGGTACCGCGAAGGTCGCGTGCCGCTGCATACGCTGCGCGCTGACATCGACTACGGTACGGCTGAAGCAGAAACCGCTTTCGGTATCTGCGGCATCAAGGTCTGGATCTTCAAGGGCGAAATCCTTGAGCACGATCCGATGGCCTCCGAACGCCGCGCGCTCGAAGGCGACGCCCAGGGTCCGGCTAGCCGCGATCGCGATAGAGACCGTCGCCGCGACAACGCTTGATAGCGTACGTGGCAGATAAGTTCGGAGAATAAGAAAATGTTGCAACCAAAGCGTACGAAGTACCGTAAGCAGTTCAAGGGTCGCATCAAGGGCGTCGCCAAGGGCGGTTCTGATCTGGCTTTCGGCGAATTCGGTCTGAAGGCGCAGGAACCTAACCGCGTCAACGCTCGCGAAATCGAAGCGGCCCGCCGCGCGATCACGCGCTACATGAAGCGCGCCGGCCGCGTATGGATCCGTGTTTTCCCGGATGTTCCGGTGACGGCAAAGCCGACCGAAGTCCGTATGGGTAAAGGTAAGGGTTCCGTCGAATACTGGGCATGCAAGGTCAAGCCCGGCCGCATGATGTTCGAGATCGACGGTGTGAGCGAAGAAATCGCTCGTGAGGCTCTGCGCCTCGGCTCCGCCAAGCTCTCGGTCAAGACGCGCTTCGTTCAGCGCATTGCAGAGTAAGGAAGAAGCTCATGAAAGCCGCAGATGTTCGCGCCCTGAGCGCCGACCAACTCAAGGACGAGCTTGCCAAGCTGAAGAAGGAGCAGTTCAACCTGCGCTTTCAGAAGGCGACCGGCCAGCTTGAGAAGTCCTCGCGCATCAACGAAGTCCGTAAGGACATCGCTCGCGTAAAAACCATTGCCCGCCAGAAGGCGGCAGAAGCAAAGGCCTAAAGGAAAAATAACATGCCGAAGCGCATTCTGCAGGGCGTCGTGGTCAGCGACAAGAACGAGAAGACGGTAGTTGTCCGCGTTGAGCGTCGTTTCGCTCACCCGCTGCTCCAGAAGACCGTTCGTCGTTCCAAGAAGTACAAGGCTCACGACGAAAACAATCAGTACAAGACCGGCGACGTCGTTTCCATCGAGGAATGCGCGCCGATCTCCAAGGATAAGACCTGGACGGTCGTTTCCGCCCAGTCCAAGTAACAGAATTTCGCTCAGGCCCTTGCGCTTGGGCGAAATATCTGTATGAAGCACGAGCTTGGAAGCAGGACGCTCGAGAACGGGCGTTCTTTTGCTTTATTGATGGCCGGCAGAGACGATCGTGAGTGGTCGCGAAGCCAGGCATAATCAGACAAGACACTAGTCCATAAGCCGGGGTAGGGGGTCGTTTGGCCCAACCATTCCGGTAACAACAAGAAGGCGACCTGACATGATTCAGATGCAAACAAACCTCGACGTGGCGGATAATTCCGGCGCACGTCGTGTCATGTGCATCAAGGTGCTGGGCGGCTCGAAGCGCAAGTATGCCTCGATCGGCGACGTCATCGTCGTTTCGATCAAGGAAGCTATTCCGCGCGGCCGTGTGAAGAAGGGTGACGTGATGAAGGCGGTCGTCGTTCGTACCGCCAAGGACATCCGTCGTCCGGATGGCAGCGTCATCCGCTTCGATACCAACGCAGCAGTCCTCATCGACAACAAGAAAGAGCCGATCGGCACCCGTATCTTCGGACCGGTTCCGCGCGAACTTCGCGCCAAGAACCACATGAAGATCATCTCGCTGGCTCCAGAAGTACTGTAAGGAGCGGAGCGATGCAGAAGATCCGTAAAGGCGACAAGGTTGTCGTATTGACCGGTAAGGACAAGGGCCGTACCGGCGAAGTCATTCAAGTGCTGCCGAAGGAAGACCGTGCGGTCGTTCGTGGCGTCAACGTCATCAAGCGCCATCAGCGCCAGACGCAGAACCAGGAAGCCGGCATCATCAGCAAGGAAGCCTCGCTTCACCTGTCCAACCTGGCGATCGTCGACAAGGACGGCAAGCCGACCCGCGTCGGTTTCAAGGTTGTGGATGGCAAGAAGGTCCGCGTGGCCAAGACCTCTGGAGAAGTGATCGATGGCTGAGGTAAAGTACGAGCCGCGGCTCAAGAAGGAATACGTTGCTCGCATCCGTGCAGCCATGCAGGAGAAGTTCTCCTACGCTAACGAGATGCAGATCCCGAAGCTGGACAAGATCGTGATCAACATGGGCGTTGGCGAAGCGACGGCTGATTCGAAGAAGCCGACCGTTGCTGCTGCCGACCTGGCGGCCATCGCTGGCCAGAAGCCGGTCATCACCCGCGCACGCAACTCCATCGCTGGCTTCAAGGTCCGCGAAAATATGCCGATCGGCGCCAAGGTTACCCTGCGCGGCGCCCGCATGTATGAGTTCCTGGATCGTCTGGTCAACATCGCGCTCCCGCGCGTTCGCGACTTCCGCGGCCTGAACCCGAAGAGCTTTGACGGTCGTGGCAATTTTGCCATGGGCATCAAGGAGCACATTGTGTTCCCTGAGATCAACTACGACAAGGTTGATCAGATGTGGGGCATGGACATCATCGTTTGCACGACGGCGACGACCGACGACGAAGCACGGGCTCTTCTGAAAGAGTTCAACTTCCCGTTCCGTCAATAACCGTAACGACGAGCGTAGAAAAGGAACCCTGATATGGCGAAGACAAGCGCAGTTGAAAAGAACAAGCGCCGCCGCAATACGGTTGCCAACCAGGCCGCTAAGCGGGCTGCTCTCAAGGCAATCATCATGAACCAGTCTCTCTCGATCGAAGACCGGTTCAAGGCCACCCTGAAGCTGGCATCGCTGCCGCGCGATGGATCGAAGACCCGTATTCGCAACCGTTGCGAAGTGTCTGGCCGTCCGCGCGCCTACTACCGCAAACTGCGCATGTCGCGTATCGCGCTGCGTGAACTCGGCAATCTCGGCAAGGTGCCGGGCATCGTCAAGTCCAGCTGGTAAGGAGCAGATTAGATGTCTATGACTGATCCTTTGGGCGATATGCTCACCCGCATCCGCAATGGCGCTTCGCGCCGCAAGTCGTCGGTTTCGACGCCTGCGTCCAAGCTCCGTGCGCGCGTTCTCGATGTACTCCAGGCTGAAGGCTACATCCGTGGCTATTCCGTCGTCGATTTCGGCAACGGCAAGTCTGAGCTCAACATCGAACTCAAGTACTATGAAGGCTCGTCGGTGATCCGTGAGATCGGCCGCGTGTCCAAGCCGGGCCGCCGGGTTTATGTCTCGGTCAAGTCCATTCCGCAGGTCGCGAACGGCCTCGGCATCACCATCCTTTCGACTCCGAAGGGTGTGATGGCCGATCACCAGGCTCGCGAACAGAATGTTGGTGGCGAGGTTCTCTGCTCGGTCTTCTAAGATCGAACAGAGATATCTCCCTCGAAACAGACAGGTTTGAAAAATGTCTCGTATCGGTAAGAAGCCCGTTCAGGTACCTGCAGGGATCACGGCCACGGTTGATGGCCAGAAAGTGACTGCGAAGGGCCCCAAGGGCGAGCTGTTTTTCGTCGCTAACGACGAAATCGGTCTCAAGCTGGAAAACAATGCAATCGTCGTGACGCCGCTCAACGACTCCAAGGATGCTCGCGCAAAGTGGGGCATGTCCCGCACGATGATCGAGAACATCTTCAAGGGTGTTAAGGACGGCTACGAGCGCAAGCTCGAAATCAACGGCGTCGGCTACCGTGCCTCCATGCAGGGCAAGAACCTGCAGCTTGCGCTCGGCTTCAGCCACGACGTGGTTTATGAGCCCCCGCAGGGCATCTCGATCGCTGTGCCGAAGCCGACGGAAATCGTCGTCACCGGCATCAACAAGCAGCAGGTCGGCCAGGTTGCCGCTGAAATCCGCGAATACCGCGGCCCCGAGCCCTACAAGGGCAAGGGTGTGAAGTATGCCGAAGAGCGGATTGTCCGCAAAGAAGGCAAGAAGAAGTAAGGAACACGCGAAATGGCTAGCAGGAAAGAAGCACTTGCGCGTCGCGCCAACCGCGTGCGCCGCCAAATCAAGTCGGTGGCCAATGGCCGTCCGCGCCTGTCGGTTCATCGCTCGTCGAAGAACATCTACGCCCAGGTCATCGATGACGTGGCTGGCAAGACCCTCGCGGCTGCCTCCACCCTCGACAAGGATCTGCGCGGTTCTCTGAAGACCGGTGCCGATACCGCAGCCGCAGCCCTCGTTGGCAAGCTCGTAGCCGAGCGCGCCTCCAAGGCCGGCGTGAAGGAAGTCGTGTTCGATCGCGGCGCTTTCATCTACCACGGCCGCATCAAGGCCCTGGCTGAAGCAGCCCGTGAAGGCGGCCTGACCTTCTAATCAAGTTTCCGGCCGGTAGCCGATAGGCGCCGGCCGGATTTCACCGGACCGCAAATCTCCGCAAGGAGGTTGATGCGGTCCTCGTTTTGTTTGCCGATTGCACCCGGAAAAGAAAAAGGAAGAGGACAATGGCACAGGAAAAGAGGGCTCCGCGGGAAGACCGTCAGAGCCGTGAAGAGCGCGATAGCGAATTCGTCGACAAGCTGGTCGCGATCAACCGCGTCGCCAAGGTTGTTAAGGGTGGCCGTCGCTTCGGCTTCGCCGCTCTCGTCGTTGTCGGCGACCAGAAGGGCCGCGTAGGCTTCGGCCATGGCAAGGCACGCGAAGTGCCGGAAGCTATCCGCAAGGCCACCGAAAGCGCCAAGCGCGATCTGATCTTCGTACCGCTGCGCGACGGCCGTACGCTGCATCACGACGTCCATGGCCGTCACGGCGCAGGTAAGGTTCTGCTGCGTTCGGCCAAGGTTGGTACCGGTATCATCGCCGGCGGTCCGATGCGCGCCGTTTTCGAAACGCTCGGCGTTCATGACGTCGTTGCCAAGTCGACCGGTTCGTCGAACCCGTACAACATGGTTCGCGCCACGTTCGACGCCCTGAAGCACCAGGTTCACCCGAAGGACATCGCAGCTCAGCGCGGCATCAAGTATGCTACCCTGCAGGCTCGCCGCGCCGCTTCGGGCAACGCCTCCGAAGAATAAGGGAGTTTGACCTATGGCCAAGACGACCAAGAAGGCTGAAGCTAAGGCGACCGTTACGGTCGAGCAGATTGGCAGCCCGATCCGCCGTCCGGATGTTCAGCAGAAGACGCTGATCGGTCTCGGACTGAACAAGATGCACCGTCGCCGCACGCTGGAAGATACTCCGGCTGTTCGTGGCATGATCCGTGCTGTCCAGCATCTCGTTCGCGTTGTCGACGAGAAGTGAGCCGGAGGTAATTCGCTATGAAACTGAATGAAATCAAGGATAACGAAGGCTCGACCCATAGCCGCAAGCGCCTCGGCCGCGGCATCGGCTCCGGCTCCGGCAAGACCGGTGGCCGTGGTGTGAAGGGTCAGAAGTCCCGTTCGGGCGTTGCCATTAACGGCTTCGAAGGCGGTCAGATGCCCATCTACCGTCGTCTGCCGAAGCGCGGCTTCAATAACATCTTCGCAGCCGATTACGTTGTCGTGTCGCTGGCACGCATCCAGGCTGCCGTCGATGCCGGTAAGCTCGATGCCAAGAATACCGTTGATGCAGCAGCTCTCAAGGCTGCCGGCGTCATTCGCCGCGTCAAGGACGGCGTTCGGGTTCTCTCGGACGGCGAACTGAAGGCGAAGCTCGTTCTTGAAGTTGCAGGCGCTTCCAAGTCTGCAGTCGAGAAGATCGAAAAGGCTGGCGGTTCCGTCAAGCTGCTCGCTGCTGCCGCAGAATAATATTATCAATAATCGCCCGAAGTGACTTCACTTCGGGCGATTTTGCTCCCATATGTGAGCCTCACGAATCTGATCGATGCGGCAAGTATCTTTCCGATCGATAACGGGAACCAAGGGTGAGGCGCCCGATTGCAGCGCAATCCGTCCGAAGCCCGGCTTTTGAACAATTTACAGACCGATTCCGGGCTCGGCCGACTATGCCGGAATTGGTGATGCGGAGATTTGCATGGCTTCTGCAGCGGAACAATTGGCGTCCAACCTCAATTTTTCGACCTTTGCCAAAGCCGAGGATCTCAAGAAGCGCTTGTGGTTTACGCTCGGCGCTCTCCTCGTTTACCGGCTCGGCACCCACATTCCGCTTCCTGGCCTCAATCCTGCCGCTTACGCCCAGGCTTTCCAGAATCAGTCCGGCGGCATTCTTGGCCTCTTCAACATGTTCTCGGGCGGCGCCGTGCAGCGTATGGCGATCTTCGCGCTCGGCATCATGCCCTACATCTCGGCCTCGATCATCGTTCAGCTGATGACCTCGGTTGTCCCGTCGCTCGAAAACCTGAAGAAGGAAGGCGAGCAGGGCCGCAAGATCATCAACCAGTACACCCGTTACGGCACGGTGCTGCTCGGCGCATTGCAAGCCTATGGCATTGCGATCGGCCTTGAGCACGGCAATGGCGTCGTCGTCGATCCCGGCTGGTTCTTCCGCATTTCCACCGTCATCACGCTGCTTGGCGGCACGATGTTCCTGATGTGGCTTGGCGAGCAGGTGACGTCGCGCGGTATCGGCAACGGCATTTCGCTGATCATCTTCGCGGGTATCGCCGCTGGTCTTCCGACTGCGCTCGCCGGCACCCTTGAACTTGGCCGCACCGGCGCGCTTTCAACGCCGCTTATTCTCGCCGTGCTGGTCGTCGCCATTCTCGTCATCGCGCTCATCGTCTTTGTCGAGCGCGCCCAGCGTCGCCTGTTGATTCAGTATCCGAAGCGCCAGGTCGGCACGCGAATGTTCCAGGGCGACACGTCGCACCTGCCGCTGAAGCTCAACACTTCGGGCGTCATCCCGGCAATCTTTGCATCGTCGCTGCTGCTGCTGCCGGCAACCGTCGCCGGTCTCGGCAACAACACGGCGCTCCCGACCTGGGTAACGTCCATCGTTGCAGCGCTCGGCCACGGACAGCCCGTCTACATGGTGCTCTACGCCGCGCTGATCGCCTTCTTCGCCTTCTTCTATACGGCGCTGGTCTTCAACCCGAAGGACACGGCCGACAATCTGAAGAAGCATGGCGGCTTCATTCCGGGCATCCGCCCGGGCGAGCGCACCGCCGAATATATCGATTACGTGCTGACCCGCATTACGGTCATCGGCGCGATCTATCTTGTCTTCGTCTGCATCCTGCCCGAAATTCTCGTATCCCAGACAGGTATTCCCTTGTCTCTGGGTGGCACTTCGCTTCTGATCGTGGTTAGCGTAACGCTGGATACGGTGGCGCAGATTCAGGGTCACCTGATCGCACAGCAATATGAAGGCCTGATCAAGAAATCGAAGTTGCGTGGAGGAAAGAGGGGGCGATGAGACTCATACTTTTAGGGCCGCCGGGAGCAGGTAAGGGGACCCAGGCCCAGCGCATCGTGGAAAAGCATGGCATTCCGCAGCTTTCCACAGGCGATATGCTGCGCGCGGCCGTTCAGGCCGGCACAGAAGTTGGCAAGCGCGCCGAGGCCCTGATGAAGGCTGGCAAGCTCGTTCCGGATGAGGTGGTCAACGCGATCGTTTCCGAGCGTATCGACCAGCCGGATTGCGCGAGGGGTTTCATCCTCGACGGTTTCCCGCGCACACTGGTGCAGGCGGATGCGACCGAAAAGATGCTCAATGCGAAGGGCCTCGAGCTCTCCGTCGTCATCGAGCTGAAGGTCGACGACGCCGAACTGATTCGCCGCGTCTCCGGCCGTTATTCCTGCTCGAACTGCGGCAGTGTTTATCACGATACTGACAAGGTTCCGGCAAGCGCCGGCGTCTGCGACAAATGCGGTTCGACGCATTTCAAGCGCCGCCCGGACGACAATGCCGAAACCATGGCGACCCGTCTCCAGGTCTATTACAAGGAGACTTCGCCGCTGATCGGTTACTACTATGCAAAGGGCAAGTTGCAGAGCATCGACGGCATGGCCGATATCGAGCATGTGACCGAGAGCATAGAGGCTATCCTGGCTAAGCTTTAGATAGCCTAAAATAAACTTGTCGGAGCGGTTGCTTTTTTGCGCTGATTCCGCTAAACACCGCGCCAACTCGCGACATGCTATGCGATCGGCGCGGATTTCCAACGGGAAGTCCGGGTACGGTCGTTTTGACATGTGGCGGACACACATTGAACAAGCAGCTCCCGGGCTGCATAACAAGACCTTTTGCTGAGGCAAGGGGAATGCAAGGAGAACAGGCGTGGCTCGTATCGCTGGCGTCAACATCCCGACTGCAAAGCGCGTAGTTATTGCGCTTCGTTACATTCACGGGATCGGACCGAAGTTTGCACAGGAAATCTGCGAGAAGGTCGGCATTCCGGCCGAGCGTCGCGTCAACCAGTTGACGGATGCTGAAGTTCTGCAGATCCGCGAAACCATCGACCGTGACTATCAGGTCGAAGGTGACCTGCGTCGCGAAACCGCGATGAACATCAAGCGTCTTATGGACCTGGGTTCCTACCGTGGTCTGCGTCATCGCCGCGGCCTGCCGGTTCGTGGTCAGCGCACGCACACCAATGCCCGTACCCGCAAGGGTCCGGCAAAGGCGATCGCTGGTAAGAAGAAGTAATTTCCGGGCAACCGGATTTGGGAGGCTGGCGGTCCGCCGGCCTCTTTTGAGTTTGAAGCGGTGCTCCATGGGTGCCGCTTCGGTGTAGCCGCTGGGATTACGGCGGTGCAGAGATCCAAGAAAGGACTAACATGGCCAAGGAAGCCGTCCGCGTTCGTCGTCGCGAGCGCAAGAATATCACGTCGGGCGTCGCACACGTCAACTCGACCTTCAACAACACGATGATCACCATCACCGACGCACAGGGCAACGCCATTGCCTGGTCGTCCGCTGGTGCCAAGGGCTTCAAGGGTTCGCGCAAGTCGACCCCGTTCGCTGCCCAGATCGCTGCCGAAGACTGCGCCAAGAAGGCTCAGGAACATGGCATGAAGTCGCTGGAAGTTGAAGTTTGCGGTCCGGGCTCCGGCCGTGAATCCGCTCTGCGCGCCCTCCAGGCTGCTGGTTTCATGATCACGTCCATCCGCGACGTGACCCCGATCCCGCACAATGGTTGCCGCCCGCGCAAGAAGCGTCGCGTCTGATCATCGCCACTCACGACACCGGCCGGGGTAGATGCGCCCGGCTTGGTGTTACTCAAGCTCGGTTGCCACGATTGGATGGTGGCAACGAACGGAAGGCAAAAACATGATTCAGAAAAACTGGCAGGAACTGATCAAGCCCAACAAGGTCGAGTTCACCTCGAGCGGCCGCACCAAGGCAACGCTCGTGGCCGAACCGCTGGAGCGTGGCTTTGGTCTCACCCTCGGCAACGCGCTGCGTCGCGTTCTGCTGTCCTCTCTGCGTGGCGCCGCTGTGACGGCCGTGCAGATCGACGGCGTGCTGCATGAGTTCTCCTCTATCCCGGGCGTCCGGGAAGACGTGACGGACATCGTGCTGAACATCAAGGAAATCGCCATCAAGATGGACGGCGATGACAGCAAGCGCATGGTCGTCCGCAAGCAGGGCCCAGGCGTTGTAACGGCTGGCGACATCCAGACGGTCGGCGATATCGAAATCCTCAATCCCGAGCATGTCATCTGCACGCTCGACGAGGGCGCCGAAATCCGCATGGAATTCACCGTCAACAACGGCAAGGGCTATGTGCCCGCCGAGCGCAATCGTGCGGAAGACGCTCCGATCGGCCTTATCCCGGTCGACAGCCTCTATTCGCCGGTCAAGAAGGTGTCCTACAAGGTTGAAAATACCCGCGAAGGACAGGTTCTCGACTACGACAAGCTGAGCATGTCGATCGAAACCGATGGTTCGATCAGCGGTGAAGATGCCGTCGCTTTCGCGGCTCGCATCCTCCAGGATCAGCTTGGCGTGTTCGTCAACTTCGACGAGCCGCAGAAGGAAGCCGAAGAAGAAGCAGTCACCGAGCTCGCTTTCAACCCGGCGCTCCTCAAGAAGGTGGACGAACTCGAACTGTCCGTTCGTTCGGCAAACTGCCTGAAGAACGACAACATCGTCTACATCGGCGACCTCATTCAGAAGACCGAAGCAGAAATGCTCCGCACGCCGAATTTTGGTCGCAAGTCGCTGAACGAAATCAAGGAAGTTCTCGCTTCCATGGGCCTGCACCTCGGCATGGAAGTGCCGGCATGGCCGCCCGAGAACATCGAAGATCTCGCCAAGCGTTACGAAGACCAATACTAACCAACAAACTGCAGGCGAACGATGCCTGCAAGTGAAGGAGAATAGCCATGCGCCACGGTAAAGCCGGCCGCAAGCTGAATAGAACCGCTAGCCACCGTAAGGCGATGTTCGCCAACATGGCGGCTTCGCTCATCACCCATGAGCAGATCGTCACCACGCTTCCGAAGGCGAAGGAAATTCGCCCAATCGTCGAGAAGCTGGTAACCCTCGGCAAGCGCGGCGACCTGCACGCTCGTCGTCAGGCCATCTCGCAGATCCGCGACGCAGCTGTCGTTTCGAAGCTCTTCGATGCGATTGCTACGCGCTACGCCACCCGCAACGGCGGCTACCTGCGTATCATGAAGGCTGGCTTCCGCCAGGGCGACAATGCCGCTCTCGCAGTCGTCGAGTTTGTCGATCGCGACGTCAACGCAAAGGGCGCAGCCGACAAGGCTCGCGTTGCCGCTGAAGAAGAAGCCGCAGCCGCTTAAGGCTAAGCTTCGGATAGAATATTGAAGGCCGGATGAGCAATCATCCGGCCTTTTGCCGTTTGGGCTTGCGGTAACGGCCTTTCAATCTCCCCGATTGCCTCGGAGTATCGCAAGCAGGCTTGCTGAGTCGCGATTGATTCAAGCGCCAGGGAACAGGGGCTCCGAGGGACATGCAGCGAAAACTGACGCGCGGAAGGCTGTTTCTGTTCCCGGCGCTGCTGTTAACCATCGTCACTGGTCTTGCGCTGCGGCGCTATGGCTACGCAGTCAATCTGCCTTTCGTCATTGTCAAATATGGCGGCTCGTTGCTGTGGGGAGCGATGGTCTACTGGCTTCTGGCGGCAATATTCGTGTCGTCGGGGCGTTTCGGAATTGCCACAACGGCGCTGCTCGTCGCTGTCGCCGTAGAACTTTTCAGGCTTTGGCACACGCCCGATCTCGATGCCTTTCGATTGACCACCGCCGGAGCCCTGTTGCTGGGCAGGGTGTTCTCACTCTGGAATATCGTCGCTTATGTCGCCGGCATCGCGCTGGCACTGGCGCTCGATTGTGTACTGTCGAAGCCCAGGCCGTTGTGAAAAGCCAAAACCGCCGGGGCGCGGCTCATTCGGCCGCCACGGCCAGCCTGCGTGCCGGCTCGCTTCGGTGAAGATGAACCGCGAGCGTGTCCCAGGGCGGCGTGATGGAAAGCTGCGCCAGAAGCCGTCCAATCTCGCCTCTATGGTAACCTCCATGCGTGACAACATGCAGGAGCATCTCCTGGCGCGTCATGCAGCCTTTGTCGTCGTCCGTGAAGATGAACGGTATCGGCGCTGACAGAAGCTCCGGGCTGATGGTTTCGAGATAGGTCAGATACCATTGATCCGAAGCCGTTAGCGCAGCGCGAAGATCGGAGAGCGTCGGCGTCTCCGGCGTATTGTCGTCCGCGTAGCCGTGCTCCCTTCCGGTGAGATGCGCCGCAAATATGCGGCCGACGACCAGCGAGTGGTTCATCAGGCGTATGGAGAGATGGCGTTCCTTGCCATGGCGGGCAGTATCGAGGCGATCGATAGCGTCGAGCAATTCCTCATTCGCCCAGGCCTGATAGCGGAACAGAGTTTGCAGCAATGATATTTCGCTCATGATGAAACAGCCTTTCGTCGGTCAATGAAATGCGAGTAATCTGTTCACATTTTCATGGAACGGGTGCCCCATGTCTACTCGCATTAAGAAGCCGCGTTCGCCGATGCGAAAGGAGCCGAGCCAGGCGCGTTCGCGGGCAACGGTCGATGCGATCGTCGAATCGGGTGCTCGCGTTTTAGGGGAGCGCGGATGGGCCGGGTTCACGACGAATACGGTCGCGGCCGTCGCTGGCATCAGCATCGGTTCGCTCTATCAGTATTTCCCCGACAAGCTTTCCTTGGTCGAAGCCATCAGACGTCGTCATCTAGATGACAGCATGGCCGTCATGCGCAGCGTCCGTCCAGACGGGTTATCGCCAGTAGAGTTCGCGACGCAGCTGGTGCGGGCCGTAGTCGCTGCCCATAGCGTTTACCCGCGCCTGCACCGCGTGCTGCTGGACGAAGCTCCCAGCTCCGAAGAGTATCGAAACCCGCACAGCGAATTTGAGATTGAATATCTCTCCTACTACGCCCGGGCCGTTGCCACTTACCGAAAACGCCTACCCACCGACGCCGACTATATCGCGGGCCGCGTGATTTCGGATGCGATAGACGGGGTAATCCATAATGCAGCGCGCCGGGGGTGCATTGATGACCTGACGATGCAGAATGAGCTTGTTTGCTTGGTGAGCCTATATCTTGGTAACGATCGCGCGACCAAGAAGACCGCTGAGAGTGTCATTTCGCCCTTGGCCTGAACCGGCCCTTTCTGGCGCAGCTGCTATCCGGTGCGGGGGAGTCCACGGTGCGGCTCGAAAGCGTGCGCTGGGCTCGTCGGAAGTGAAGCAGGAACTCGTCAGGGTGATCTGCTCCTATCTTGGCAAGGCCGATTAATGAAAGACCGTTCGAGTGGCCAGTCGGATTGGTATCGCTTGTAATCTCGCCTGCTGCCGTCACGCTCGTCGCTGAGCACATAGCTGCATTTCGCATTTTCGATAGCGCTTTTGATGATAATAATTTGAATCCTAATTAGTTTAGTGCTAATAGGTTTGCATGAACTCGTCAAACACCCTACAACGCGTATTCACCGCCAACTTGTTGACCACCGGCCGCCAATGGCGCCGGGTCGTCGACATCGCGCTGAGCTCTCATGGCGTATCCGAGGCCGTGGCCGCGCCGCTGCTTTGGATCGGCCGCCTGGGGGGAGGCGTGCGGCAGGTGGTGATTGCCACCTATGTCGGCATCGAAGGCCCGTCTCTGGTGCGCCTGATCGATCAGCTCGAAAGCATGGATCTTGTCATCCGCAAGGATGATCCGACAGATCGGCGTGCAAAGGGCCTATGGCTGACGCCGGAGGGCGAGAAGCTCGCCTCCCGTATGGAGGAGGCGCTCGACGAGCTGCGTGGCAAGATTCTTGCCAATGTCGACCCTGCAGACATCGAAGCTGCCGTTCGTGTCCTCAAGGCTTTCGAGGAGTTCGAAGCATCCAAGGTTGTCGAACCGGAGCCGGAGAAGTTCCTATGAACATTCCGTCCTGGCGCGAGTGGTTGTTTTCCGTCAAAGCTTTCATTGCTGCGATCATGGCGCTGTTCATCGCCTTGTCGCTCGATCTGCCGCGGCCTTATTGGGCGATGGCCGCCGTTTATGTGGTTGCCAATCCGCTTGCCGGCGCAACCAGCTCCAAGGGGCTTTATCGCGCACTTGGCACGCTTATCGGCGCCACCGCGTCGGTGATCCTCATCCCGCTCTTCGTCAACGCGCCGGAACTGCTTTCGATCGTCGTTGCACTGTGGACCGGCACCTTGCTGTTCATCTCGATGCTCGACCGCACCTCGCGCAGCTATGTCTTCATGCTGGCCGGCTATACGCTGCCGCTGATCGCGCTGCCGACCGTCGGCTCGCCCGAAACCATTTTCGATGTGGCGCTTGCCCGCTCCGAGGAAATCCTCATCGGCATCGTCTGCGCGAGCGTGGTCAGCGCCGTCGTCTTTCCGAGCAGCGTCGGAACGGTGCTCGGTCAGCGCATAGGCTCATGGCTGGACGATGCCGGCACCTGGGCGGATGAGATCCTGCGCGGCGAGGGCGCGTCTCCCGCGACCCCGCTGAAGCGGCAGAAGCTTGCCGCCGACGTTTCCGGCCTCGATCTCGTCATCAGCCAGTTGAAATACGATGCAGGCAGCCGCGATATCGTCAGGCATTCGCGCGAGCTGCGTGGTCGCCTGCTGATGCTGCTGCCGCTCTTCTCGTCCCTTGCCGATCGCCTGCACGCCTTGAAAGCTGGTGGAAAGCCGCTACCGCAGGAATTGGTCGTTGTTTTGAACGAAGTGGCTGACTGGCTGGGGCAGGGCGGTCGCGGCAAGGCCGATGAAACCGCTGAGACCTTGTCGAAGAAAATCGAGGAACTGCAGGAGAACGATCTCGATATCGGTTGGGACGATCTGGTCCGGTCGAGCGCTCTCGCTCGCCTCAAGGAAATCGTTGACTTGTGGCAGGATTGCCTGACGCTGCGCGCCCAAATCGTTTCCGGGCAGCAGGTCGGCACCTGGCGTCCCGCCTTCCGCTACCGCAATGTCGTCGGTCGCAGCAGGCACTATGATTACGCACTGCTCGCCTTCTCGGCCGGTGCTGTCGTCGTCGGCATCGCGGTCGCCTGTTTCTTCTGGATCTATTCCGGCTGGGCGGATGGTGCCGGCTTCATCGCCATGGCGGCCGTTGCCTGCTCGTTTTTCGCCGCGCTCGATCGTCCCGCGCCCTTCATCACGACGATGTTCATTTGGACTGCGGTAAGCCTGGTCGTCGCCTGCATCTATATCTTCGGTGTGTTGCCGTCGATCTCCGGCTTCGAGATGCTGGTGCTGGTCTTTGCTCCGCCCTTCCTGGTGATGGGCTTGCTGATTACCCGCCCGCAGACCAACATGCTCGGCATGCTGCTGGCGGTGAACGGTGCAAGTTTCATCGCGCTTCAGGATCGTTACACGGCCGATTTCGCCAGCTTCACCAATAGCGCGATCGCCGCTCTGGCCGGTGTTGGTTTCGCCCTTGTCTGGACCTTGCTGACCCGCCCGTTCGGTTCGGAACTTGCCGCCTGGCGGCTGGTCAGGGCTGGCTGGACGGATCTTGCCGAAACCGCGGCCGGTATCCGCCGCGCAGACCATGAGCGCCTTTCGGGCCGCATCCTCGATCGTCTCGGCCAACTCGTGCCCCGCCTTGCCGGCATCGAGGACCGCGAACTGAAAAAGGTCGACGGTTACGCCGATGTCCGTCTCGGCTTCAACGTGCTGATGCTGCAGAAGGAGCGTGGTCAGCTGAAGCCGGCCGCCGCCGCATCGGTCAGCGAAGTCCTGATCGGCGTATCGGATTTCTATCGTTCCCGGCTGAAGGCCAAGCGCGCCATCGACCCCGCCGACGAACTGCGTGTGTCGATCGACCATGGCCTGGAAGCCGTCGCTCAGGAAAAGCGGCAGTCCGGTCGCGCGAGCCTTGATGCGCTCGTCGGCCTTCGCCGGGCGCTCTTCCCCCATGCCAAGCCGCCGGCGAGCTGGCGGCCACCCCTGTCCGATACGTCTCAACCTCTTTCCATCGCCGCCGAGTAATATCATGCCCGCAGAATTCGATCTTTATGGCGTCTATATCCCGCGCCTTCTCGTTCTCATGCTCCTGACGCTGTTTGTCGTCATCGTCGTTCGACGCCTGCTGGCATGGATCGGAGTCTACACTCTGGTCTGGCATCGCGGTCTTTTCGATCTCGCGCTTTACGTTCTGCTGCTCGGCGCCGTCTCCTCCGTCTCTCGTTGGTACTTCACATGAACGCCTTAAAACTTATCGGCCGTGTGGCCGTCACTCTCATCTTCGTCGTTGCCGCCGTCTATGTCGGCCGCCAGCTCTGGGGCCATTACATGGACGAGCCGTGGACGCGCGATGCGCGCCTGAGGGCCGATGTCGTCGGCATCGCGCCTGACGTCTCCGGCCTGGTGAGCGAGGTCCTCGTCAAGGACAATCAGACCGTCAAGAAGGGCGACGTCCTCTTCCGCGTCGATCGTGATCGCTTCGCCATCGCTCTCGAACAGGCCGATGCTGCCCTTGCAAGCAGCAAGGCGGCTCTCGAGCAGGCCCAGCGCGAAAGCGCGCGACAGGCGCGTCTCGGCGATGCTGCCTCCCTGCAGCAGAAGGAGCAGGCACTGACCACTGTGGCACAAGATGAAGCTGCCGTTCGCGAGGCGAGCGCCAACCGTGATCTTGCACAGTTGAACCTGGACCGTTCTGAGGTTCGCGCCACCGTCAACGGCACGATCTCGAACCTCAGCCTGCGGCCGGGTGACTATGTCTCCGCCGGTACCGCCAAGGTGGCGCTGATCGACAGCGATTCCCTGCGTGTCGAAGGCTATTTCGAGGAAACCAAGCTGCCGCGCATCCAGATCGGCGACGAAGTCTATATCCATCTGATGGGGCAGGCCGAGAAGCTGGCGGGCCATGTCGAAAGCATCGCCTACGGCATCGAGGACCGCGAACGTACCTCCGGCAGCCTGCTTGCCAACATTACCCCGACCTTCAGCTGGGTGCGTCTGGCACAGCGCGTGCCGGTGCGTATCGCACTCGACAAGGTGCCCGAAGGTACGAAGCTGATCGCCGGCCTGACGGCGACCGTCGAGGTGCAGGAGCAGGGCCAGGCGAAGGTCGCCAGCGCTGCGGAATGACTTTTACTTGAAACGATGGAGCGGCCGCCTTCAGGCCGCTCTGGAACTGGAGGCTGCAGCCGGCTTTCGCGCCGCCCGGCGTCTCTCCATCATGATCGGCCGGTAGGATCTGTAGAGGATCATCGCGATCAGCAGGCCGATATAGATGAACTGCTCCAGTGACAGCACCTTGGTCGACAGGGCGAAGTGCAGGGCGCCGCAGGCGGCGATGATGTAGACGAGACGATGCAGCCAGATCCATTTCTTGCCGAGGCGCTTGATCGAGAAATTGTTCGAGGTGACGGCGAGCGCCAGCAGCATGACGAGACCGGCCATGCCGAACATGATGAAGGGTCGCTTCAGCACGTCGTCGATGACGGCCTGCACGTCCAGCGCCTGATCGAGCACCATGTAAACGGTTAGATGCATCAGCGCATAGTAGAAACAGAGCAGGCCGAGCGCGCGGCGGTAGCGCAGATAGTTCCAGCCGAAGAGATCGCGAAGCGGCGTAACCGCCAGCGTCAGCAGTAGGAAGCGGATCGCCCATAGCCCCAGGAAGAGCTCGAAAGTCTTGACCGCATCGGCGCCGAGCTGATCGGTCGCGCCGAGATAGAATTCCCAGGCGGCGGGCAACAGCCCAACCACATAAAGCGCCCAAACGGAGGCGGGTTGCCAGCGTTTGGGCAAGGCGAAAGAAACGGCCATCAGAAATTCACCCTGAGGTCCATGCCGCTATAGAGGCTGGCGACCTGATCGGCATAGCCGTTGAAGGGCAGGGTGGGGTGGCGGTTGGAGCCGAAGAAGCCGCCTTCGCCGATGCGCCGTTCGGTCGCCTGGCTCCAGCGCGGATGATCCACCGCTGGGTTGACGTTGGCATAGAAGCCGTATTCCTGGCTGTTGGTGGCCTGCCAGGTATTCAGCGGCTGCTTGTCGGTCAGCGTGATGCGGACGATCGACTTGATGCCCTTGAAACCGTATTTCCACGGTACGACGAGGCGGATCGGCGCGCCGTTCTGGTTCGGCAGCGTCTCGCCGTAAAGGCCGACGGCAAGCAGCGTCAGCGGGTTGCGCGCCTCGTCCAACCGCAGGCCTTCGACATAGGGCCAGTCCAGCGATTGGAAGACGCCCGATTGTCCCGGCATCTCTTCCGGCCTGACGACCGTTTCGAAGGCCACGAACTTGGCACTGCCCTGCGGCTCCACCTTGTCGAGCAGAGCCGAGAGCGGAAAGCCGTCCCAGGGGATGACCATCGACCAGGCCTCGACGCAGCGCATGCGATAGACGCGCTCTTCCGGCGGAAACTCCTTGATCAGCGCGTCTATATCGAAAGTGCCGGGTTTGTTGACCATGCCGTCGACCTTGATGGTCCACGGCCGCGGCTTGAACTTGCCGGAAAGATTGGCCGGATCGGCCTTGTCGAGGCCGAATTCGTAGAAATTATTGTAGGTGGTGACGTCCTTGATCGGCGTCAGCTTCTCATTGACCGTGTAATTGCTCTTGGTCGCCGTCAGCGCCTCAGCCAGCGCGGCCTTGCCGCCGACCGTCGCCATGCCGATACCGGCGGTGGCGGCCGTCAGAAATTCGCGGCGCTTGAGATAGGCCGAGCGGGGGGTGATCTCGGAAGACGCAATTTTCGGCGGGCGGAAGGAGGCCATGGAGCAATTCCTCTATGCGGTAACAGCTTCGATATCAGCCATACGCAGTGGACACGGATTTTGTTACACTCTTAGGCAGGCATTTCTTTGGAAGTGAAAGCAACTTTTTGTGTGTGCTTGTGAACAGGCGGCTTCGTTCCCAATTGTGATCGTAGTGCTTGTTTGTCCGGACGCAGCGCTTGCCTCGCAGCGTACCGGATTCGCTTGAGTTGATAGTGACAGTATTGCACGATTGGATTAGGACAATTCCAAAAAGCGGAGTTGCCGGCGTCTCCTTCGGCCCGAAACCTTTGGCCCCTGCCGACGCCGCACAAATTCTAGGATGACGAGGAAGACACCATGCCAGCTTATCGTTCCAGAACCACCACCCACGGCCGCAACATGGCCGGCGCGCGCGGCCTTTGGCGCGCGACGGGTATGAAGGACAGCGATTTCGGCAAGCCAATCATTGCGGTGGTCAATTCCTTCACCCAGTTCGTGCCGGGCCACGTTCACCTCAAGGATCTCGGCCAGCTCGTCGCGCGCGAGATCGAGGCAGCCGGCGGCGTTGCCAAGGAGTTCAACACCATCGCCGTCGACGACGGTATCGCCATGGGCCATGACGGTATGCTCTATTCGCTGCCGTCGCGCGAACTGATCGCCGACAGCGTCGAGTACATGGTCAACGCCCATTGCGCCGACGCCATGGTCTGCATCTCCAACTGCGACAAGATCACCCCCGGCATGCTGATGGCCTCGCTGCGCCTCAATATCCCGACGGTCTTCGTCTCCGGCGGCCCGATGGAAGCCGGCAAGGTCGTCCTGCACGGCAAGAAGCATGCGCTTGATCTCGTCGATGCCATGGTTGCCGCCGCCGACGACAAGATCAGCGACGAGGACGTCCAAGTCATAGAGCGCTCTGCTTGTCCGACATGCGGCTCGTGCTCGGGCATGTTCACCGCCAATTCGATGAACTGCCTGACCGAGGCGCTTGGCCTGTCGCTGCCGGGCAACGGCTCGACGCTTGCCACTCACGCGGACCGCAAGGAACTCTTCCTCGAAGCCGGCCGTCGTGTCGTTGCTCTGGCGAAGCGCTATTATGAGCAGGACGATGTCACCGCACTGCCGCGGACGATCGCCAGCAAGGGCGCATTTGAGAACGCTATGGCGCTCGATATCGCCATGGGCGGCTCGACCAATACCGTGCTGCATATTCTCGCGGCTGCCCATGAGGGCGAAGTCGATTTCACCATGGATGACATCGATCGCCTGTCGCGCCGCGTTCCTTGCCTGTCCAAGGTCGCTCCGGCGAAGGCAGACGTTCACATGGAAGACGTGCATCGCGCCGGTGGCATCATGGCTATCCTCGGCGAGTTGAACCGCGCGGGATTGTTGAACACCGACCTGCCGACCGTCCACGCTCCGACGCTGGGCGAGGCACTGGCGCAATGGGATATTGCAGTCACCGACAACAAAGCTGCTCTGGAGCTCTTCAGTGCCGCTCCTGGCGGTGTCCCGACGCAGGTTGCCTTCAGCCAGAGCGCGCGCTGGGAAGAGCTTGATCTCGATCGTGAAAAGGGCGTTATCCGCGATGCCCAGCATCCCTTCTCCAAGGACGGCGGTCTAGCCGTCCTCAAGGGCAATCTGGCGCTCGACGGCTGCATCGTGAAGACGGCAGGTGTCGATGAATCGATCCTGAAATTCTCCGGCCCCGCTAGGGTCTTCGAAAGCCAGGACGCATCCGTCAAGGCTATCCTCAGCAACGAGATCAAGGCCGGCGACGTCGTCGTCATCCGCTACGAAGGCCCGAAGGGCGGCCCCGGCATGCAGGAAATGCTCTATCCGACGAGCTATCTGAAGTCGAAGGGCCTAGGCAAGGCCTGCGCGCTCATCACCGACGGCCGCTTCTCCGGCGGCACCTCGGGTCTCTCCATCGGTCACGTTTCGCCCGAGGCGGCCAATGGCGGTACCATCGGCCTGGTGCGCGAAGGCGACATGATCGACATCGACATCCCGAACCGCACCATCAGCCTGCGTGTAGACGATGCTGAACTTGCCGCGCGCCGCGAAGCTCAGAACGCCAAGGGCTGGCACCCGGCCGAACCGCGCAAGCGCAATGTCACCACGGCGCTCAAGGCTTACGCTGCGTTCGCCACGAGCGCTGACCGCGGTGCGGTCAGGGATCTTGGTGGAAAGTAACCAAACCCCTTCGCCCCGTAAAACGGGGAGAAGGTGGACCTGAGCGGCTGAGCGGAGCGAAGCTGGGCAGGGACGGATGAGGCGCCTTTCGAGCTTTATCGCGACGGCGGAGTTTACCGTTCCCGCGTTTGCCCCTCACCCTAACCCTCTCCCCGCAGGCGGGGAGAGGGGACTTATCCGGCGATGCCCTCATGTCTTCGCAAACCAAGCCCCTATAGCGGCCGATTGATCTGCTTGTACGTGTCGTTCAGCACCTTCAGGCGCTCCTCATAGGACGTGGTCAGGCAGGCCTTATCCGCCCCGCACGCCTGCCGCTTCTTAAGCCATTCCGTCTGCTGGTCCTGCATCGTGCCGCGTGAGCCCATAGCGAGAAGCCCTGAGAGCAGGTCGAAGGTCGTCACCATCTTCACATCGGCATCGTTGAGCGTCCTTACGTCGCAGATCGTCTTCTCGTCCGGTTTCAGGTTCTGCGCTTCGCAATCGAAACTGGCGGCGTGAGAGGCGCCGGCCACGCCCAGGGAGATGAAGAAGGTAGCGGCGGCAAGATGGTTCAATCGCATGTCTGGTTCCCTTTTGACGATTCCCAACGCGAAATGCATGACAGCATGTTTTTGTTCACCGAGCCTGTTTTTTATCGCTGCAAAACTCCATTTATGCTTCATGCTTCCGCCCTCTTTTCTTTCTAGCGTCGGGCGCTACAACGTTGTTTAAAGAGAATTAAAAAGGGAAATTTCATGCACCTCCTCCTGAAGCGCACTGCCGTTTCGATGTTTGCCCTCGTCATGGCGATGCCGCTTTCCGCTGAGGCTCAGACGGCGAAGACGCTGCCGGAAAGCCAGACGCAGATGCAGCTCTCCTTCGCCCCGCTGGTCAAGCAGACGTCCGGCGCCGTGGTGAATGTCTATGCCGAGCGCGTCGTGCAGCGTCAGTCTCCCTTTGCCGGCGATCCCTTCTTCGAGCAGTTCTTCGGGCAGCGCATGCCGAATCGCACCGAGAAGCAGTCGTCGCTCGGTTCGGGCGTGATCGTGGAGGCGAATGGCACCGTCATCACCAACAACCACGTCGTCGATGGTGCCGACGATATCAAGATCGCGCTTTCGGATGGCCGCGAGTTTCCCTGCAAGGTGATTTTGAAGGACGATCGCGTCGATCTCGCCGTCCTGAAGATCCAATCGAAGAACGAGACTTTCCCCGTTCTGCCGCTCGGCAATTCCGATGGCATCGAGGTCGGCGATCTCGTGCTGGCGATCGGCAATCCCTTCGGCGTCGGTCAGACTGTGACGAGCGGCATCGTCTCGGCGCTTGCCCGCAACCAGGTCAAGAACGAGGTCGGCTTCTTCATCCAGACCGATGCCTCGATAAACCCCGGCAATTCGGGCGGCGCGCTCGTCAACATGACGGGACAGTTGATCGGGCTGAACACGGCGATCTTCTCCCAGGGCGGCGGCTCCAACGGTATCGGTTTTGCCATCCCCGCCAATCTGGTCAAGGTCTTCCTGGCTGCGGCCGATCGTGGTGACAAGTCTTTCGAGCGCCCCTATATCGGCGCCTCCTTCGAGCCTGTCACATCGGACGTTGCCGAAGCGCTTGGCCTCGACAAGGTGCGCGGTGCGCTGGTGACGAAGGTGGTCGACGGCGGCCCGGCGGCCAAGGCCGGCCTCAAGCCCGGTGAGGTGATCACGGCGCTGAACAACATCTCGATCGAACACCCCGATGCGCTCGGATATCGCCTGACCACGGCCGGTCTCGGCGCGACCGTCTCATTGACCGTGCTTGATAATGGCAAGGAGCATCAGGCCACGATGACGCTGGCCGCAGCACCCGAATCCACACCGCGCGACGAGCGGGTCATCGAGGGCAACAATCCCTTCTCCGGCGCGACCGTTGCCAATCTCTCGCCGCGCGTTGCCGATGATCTGCACATGCCACCGGATTCCACGGGTGTCGTCATCGAGAGCCTGAAGCAGAACTCGCCGGCTGACCGGCTTGGATTTGCCGCCCGCGATATCGTCATCTCCATCAATGGCGTCGCGATCAACACGACGGAAATCCTTCAGAAGACCGTCACGTCAAACCCCAGCTTCTGGCGCGTCGAGATCGAGCGTGACGGCCAGCGCATCCGGCAGTTCTTCCGATGAGCAATGATCTGTTTGCACCGCGGATACCGGAGGAGGTCGCCAACAAGCGGCCTCTGGCCGACCGTCTGCGGCCGCAAACACTGGCCGAAGTCACCGGCCAGGAACATTTGACCGGTGAGGACGGCGTGCTGCGCCGGATGATCGAGGCGGGCTCGCTTGGGTCGATGATCTTCTGGGGGCCGCCCGGCACCGGCAAGACGACGGTTGCTCGTCTGCTTTCGGGTGAAGCCGGTCTCGCCTTCGAGCAGATTTCGGCGATCTTTTCCGGCGTCGCCGATCTGAAGAAGGTGTTCGAGGCGGCAATGCTGCGACGAATGGATGGCCGCCAGACCCTGCTGTTCGTCGACGAGATCCATCGCTTCAATCGCGCCCAGCAGGATAGCTTTCTGCCTGTGATGGAAGACGGCACCGTCATTCTTGTGGGAGCGACGACGGAAAATCCATCCTTCGAACTCAACGCCGCTCTTCTGTCGCGCGCTCGTGTTCTGACCTTCCAATCACATGATGAGGAGAGTCTGGAAGAGCTGTTGCGCCGTGCCGAAGCGGTGGAGGGCAAGCCACTGCCGCTGACGGAAGATGCCCGCGCCAGCCTGATCCGCATGGCCGACGGCGATGGGCGCTCGGTCCTGACGCTGGCCGAAGAAGTCTGGCGAGCTGCGCGCAAGGACGAGCTTTTCGATCCCGACCTGCTGGTCAGGATCGTCCAGCGCCGTGCACCGGTCTATGACAAGGCGCAGGACGGCCACTACAATCTGATATCCGCGCTGCATAAGTCGGTTCGCGGTTCCGATCCGGACGCCGCTCTCTATTATCTCGCCCGCATGTTCGATGCCGGTGAAGACCCGCTTTATCTCGGCCGTCGGCTGGTGCGCATGGCAGTGGAGGATGTCGGCCTTGCCGATCCGCAGGCTCTGGTGATCTGCAATGCCGCCAAGGATGCCTATGATTATCTCGGATCGCCGGAGGGTGAATTGGCGCTGGCGCAGGCCTGCGTCTATCTCGCCACCGCCCCAAAATCCAATGCCGTCTACACGGCCTTCAAGGCGGCGACCCAGGCTGCCAAGCAGAACGGCTCGCTACTGCCGCCGAAGCACATTCTCAATGCGCCGACCAAGCTGATGCGCACGGAAGGCTATGGCGACGGCTATCGCTATGATCATGACGAGCCGGATGCCTTTTCAGGCCAGAATTATTTTCCTGAGAAGATGGGCCGCCAGACTTTCTACGATCCGCCGGAGCGCGGCTTCGAACGCGAGATACGCAAGCGGTTGGATTGGTGGGCCAAGCTGCGCAAGGAACGTGGCGAACGCTAAAGCAATTCCAGGAAAAGTGCGTAGCGGTTTTCCGTCCGGAATTGCGTGAAAACAAAAGGATAGAGCGTTTTCGCAATTCGAAGAAAGGCGGAAAGGCTCTAGCCTACATCACCTGCCGGCGGCATCCTGTGGCGCTTTCTGTATTCGCGGCACTGTTACCCTATCGACCATCTTCACGCTCGATTCCGCCAGGCTCTTGTGACCTTCCATGTCGACGACCAGATGCCAATGGCCAGCCTCGGGAATGGTGAGTCGGATCGGTGATTTCTTCGCGACGCCGCCGAGAAACTGATGCTTGAGCGTTTCCGTGAAGCGCTCGAAATTCGAGCTGTTCATCAGCCTGACATTGGCAATGGCCGTGAGGGTGATTTCGATCACCGTTCCGGCGCGCTGTTCCTTGAGGTCGTAGTGGCTATAGCGGAAGGCAGGCTTCGACATCGTCTTCTGTTCTTTGGATATCTGGCAGAAAGCTTAACTGAGGGCGGTTAAGGAAGCGTTCGGCGGGATATTGTCGAAGCCTGCCAAGGGCAAGTTTAGTGCAGATTGGACGTGGCGGGGGCGAAGCCGTCGAGATCGAGGATGGCGCCTTCGGGCGCCAGGCAGATATCAGCCGGATTGTGGTTGCATTCTTCAGCGGCGAAGTGCAGGGCGGCTGCTTCATTGCGGAACAGGCCGCCGACGAGGCCTTGCCGGTCCTGAACGATCCAGCCACCGCGGCGGTCACGGCCGATGATGAAGCGTGCAGGAGCCGGCGAGAGCGGGCTGTGGGCCGAGCGGCGCGGAAGATGCTGTGCGTTTGCCATTGTTATTTCCTCTTGGATCTCTTTGATTTCACTCAGTGACCGGTCAGATACAGCGCCACTTGCAGGGCGGCGGCGATCAGGAGGACAAGCCCGAGGCGCGGAGCGACGGAGCGAATTCCGTCCAGCAATGCGTCCGAAGAGAAGTGCCGCTCGTTGCGCGCAAGCGCGACGGCACGAGGGCGTTGGAGAGGGTCGGCGGATAGGCCGACATGCCTGTAGCGTGACATCATAGTTCCTTTCAGTGTCACCGGCACCATGGGTCCATGAGACCAATCCCGGTGCTACGCTGTTGAATCTATGGGGGAGCTGCTAGGTTTTCCATTTGCCTGAAACGGCAAAAATATTAAAATCTCATAGGGATGGAGCGATTTTACAACCCCAGGCGATAGGTATTTCGCGAGGCGAACCGGCCGCTGCCATCGAGCTGAAACGGGGTGATTGCCGCCTGGATGGCCGCGGCTGTCTCTGTCCCGACGCCGACCAATGGCAGACGAACCTCCGCCTCGATATCTCTTGCCAGTGACAGGGCATGCTTGACCGTCGCCGGCTCGTTTTCGCGGGCGAGCGCGCCGAACAATGGCTGCAGCCGCTCGTCGATGGATCGTGCCGCGCCGACATTGCCGCCCGCGGCCGAATGCTGCATGGATTGAAAGAGCCGCGGAACGATATTGGCCGCGTTAGAGAAGCAGCCATGTCCGCCCGCGGCGGTGAAGCCGAGCGCGCTGGCGTCATTCGAGGTAAACAGGCTAAACCGCTCCGGCAGGAAGGGTCGCCAGAGGTCGACGCGCGAGATATCGCAGCCGCTGTCGGCGATCCCGATAATCCCTCGAATTTCGGAAAGCCGCGCGACGGTTGCCGGAGCGAGATCGATTGCGGTGTGTGATGGCTGATTATGCACGATGATGGGCAGCTCGGCCTGCGCTGCCAGCTGCTCGAAATGGTGGATGATCCCTTTTTGCGTCGGCTTGGAATAATAGGGGACCGTCACGAAGGCCGCATCGGCGCCAAGGCGCTGTGCCTGTATCGTTTCCTCCAAAGTCGTCTTCGTGTCGTTGGTCCCGGTCGCGACGATGACGGGCACCTTGTCTTCCGAAAGCTCGATGCAGATTTCGATGGCGCGGATGCGCTCGGCCTCGGTCAGCGTCGGACCTTCGCCGGTCAGCGAACAGACGAGAAGTCCATCGATCCCGCTTAGCAGCTGCCACTCGATATGGGCCATCATGTCGACGCTATCAAAAACGCCGTCGCGAAAAGGCGTGACGAGTGCGGTGATCGCACCGCCGATGCGCCTTCGAAAAGTCGGTCTACTCATGTGGGTGAAATCTCAGAGGTAATGCAGCACGATGTACAGCTCGAGAGCGCCGAGCAGCAGCCCGAAGGCGAACATGGCCTGAAAGGTGCGCTTTTCCCGCACTTGGCGCGAGTGAAGCGGGCGTTTGCGTGATCTCTTGGTTGTTGCAGCCGATGCCGCAACGCGATGATGCTTATCGTCGCTGTTATGAACGAGGACGCGGATGGATTCCGTGAGATTGGGTGCGTGCGTGTCGAGCATGGGGTCTATCTCCATATTCCACCGCAAGCGTAACGCCGGCCCTCATAGGAAATCCATTCGGGGCCAAGGACGAAGAAGTAAGTGAAATATAAAGAGCCGACATACTCGGAATTCCCCCGGAAACTGGCCCGTGAACCGCTGTCGGAGGATCGAGAATCTATCTGGCGTAGCCGACCGCCGCTTACTCGGCGCCTTGCTGGTTCTTGCGGTCGAGCTGCGTCACCAGCGCCAGAATGGTCGCCGAGACCGGCGTCGGCACATTCGCGAGCTTTCCGAGCGAGACGACGACGCCCACGAGAGGCGTGATTTCCAGCGCCTTGCCGGCAAGCAGATCCTGCAGCATCGAGGTGCGTACGGGTCCGATCTGGCGGGAACGTTCAAGACGTTCCTTCACGGACATGGCGATTTGCGATCCCAAAGCCTCGGCAACGGCTTTCACCTCGCCCATCACTTGGCCGACCATGGTGGCAAGTGCGGGATCGTCCATGATGTCGGACATCAATCCGCGGGTGAGCGCGCTGATCGGATTGAAAGCGGCGTTGCCCATGAGCTTGCTCCAGATATCGTCGCGGATACGCGAGGAAATCGAAACATTGACGCCGGCCCGCCGTAGCAGCGCGGCAATGGCTTCGATATCGCCCGTCGTCTCGCCGGAAGGTTCGCCAAGGATGAAATGTCCGTTGTTGGCGAGTTTGACCTCGCCGGGTGCGACGACTTCCGCTCCTTGATAGGCAACGCAGCCGATGACGCGCTCCGGCCCGATCATGCGCCAGAGATCGCCGTTCGGATCGAGCTCTTTCATCTGGTATTCGGCATGGCCGCTCTGGCGGTCCCGGTGAAAATACCACCATGGAACGCCGTTGAGGATCATGACGACGCGGGTGCCCGAATGCAGCAGTTTCGCAATGCCGGGGACAGCTGCGGCAAGCTGATGGCCTTTAAGCCCGGTGATGACGAGATCCTGCGGCGGCAGTTCGCCAGCATCGGCCGTTGCTGTCATCTGCGCAACGAGGGGACTATCCGCATCGGCTTCCCACAGACTTATGCCGCCGGCGCGAATGGCCTCCAGATGAGCTCCGCGCGCCACGACGGAAATCCTCGTCTGCGCCTCATTGGCGGAGGCAAGCTTGGCCGCGATCGCACCGCCGAGTGCGCCGGCGCCGTAGACACAGATGTTCCTGAAGGGAGAGGGCGTCATGATTTGATGCTCCGAAAGAAGTCGCGTGCTCTGCCAAGATATGGCGAACCCGTGATTTAGCGAGTGGTTTATCAGATTGCCGGCAATTGGAATTGAAAATCGCCAAACCTTCCGACACACTACAGCCTTATCGAAATTTCACCATACTCGTCCGCGCGAATGGGGTTAACAGGTAAAGGAAATACCTTCTCAGCCGTCGCTGCTTCACCCGGATTTTGTAAACAGGTTATGTTTTCACTGCATACATTTGGCGGCTTGAAGCTTTTGGACGGCGATGGTCGCGAGGTCGCCTTTCCCGAAAAGGGCCTGTTGATCCTGGCCCATCTGATGCTGGAGCCAACGCCGCGCGCGTCGCGCAGCGCGATCGCCCGGCTTTTATGGGGAGACGACAATGGCAGTGCGCAGGTCAATTTGCGCAAGCTGGTTTCGCGTGTCAGGGTCCGCCAGGAAGCACTCGGGAGATCATTTCTGCGTTTCAGCGAGACAGCTGTCGAACTCGACGCGCCTCCAACAACCTCCGATCTCTGGTTCGCGCGTACGGACGATGGCGGGCCAATCTTTGCGAGATTGAAATCGCTGGTGAGGACGTTCGAGGCGGAATTCTTGCAGGGTACAGATTGCCAGAGCGCGGTTTTCTTTCATTGGCGGGAGGCCCAAAGCGGTAGGCATCTGTCGGTGCTGAAGGCGGCACTGAATGCCGCTGCCGCCGAAGCCAATGGGATGGAGGATGTCGCTCTGGTGAGAGAGGCGGCACTCCTGGTCTTTGGTATAGACCCCGAAGATCGCGATATTCATCGTATCCTGTTGCGGATATTCGATGCGGAAGGTGAGGTGGAGCACTTTAGGCAGATTTTCGCGCAGCGTGCTGCGCTGCTGGCCTCATGGTCGGCGCAGCGGGAATATGCTTCGGAAATTCGAGCCGGGGATACCATTCCCCGTCACGAAGGGACTTCAGCTGCGCGAGCGAGGGTGAAGATACCCCTCCTGCTCCTGCCTTCCACGGAGGGGCAAGGGAAAGATTATGATGCCTCATCCCTCGTGAACGACATCACAATCGGCTTCTGCGCGCTGGACAGTCTCCAGATTGCGGATCGCTACGCGGCGGTCCGGGTTGGCAGGGCTGGGGAACGCGCCGTCGCAACTTTCGACCAATGGGATCGCTCCTACATTCTCGAGATGCGGCTTAGCCTTCGCGACAACGGACCGCTGCTGTTTTCGCAACTGGTCGACGCCGCAAGCGATGAAATCATCTGGGCCGAGCGCATCAGCCTCGGACAATCCTCGCCAGGAGAGCACAGACAGGCCGTCGCCCGTCATATCGTGCTGTCGCTTGCAGGGCAGATCGAACGCCGGGAGATGATGAGGTCCCATTTCGAGGAAAACCCGGCGGCTTATCAGCGCTATCTCGCCGGCAAGCGTTACATCGAGCGCCTCTCAGTAGCCGATCTGCAGAGGGCGCGTGGGGAGCTTGAGATGGCGCTGCGCACCGGCGGCCACTTCGCGCCTGCCTTGAGCTCGATGGCCCGCACCTATTCCAAGGAATGGGTGCTGACGTTCGGTGGCGATGCTGCCTTGCTGGACGAGGCGGAAAGCTATGCGATGCAGGCCATCGCAGCGCGGCGCGATATCGCCGACGGCTATCGCGAGCTTGGCATGACGAAGGTCTTCCGCAAGGCGAGTGACGAGAGCATTGAGGCATTGAAATTGGCGGAAGCCCTTAATCCGGGCCATGCCGGCATCATTGCCGACCATGCCGAAGCTTTGCTTCATGCGTCCCGGCCGGATCTGGCGTTGACGAAGATTGAAAGCGCCATCGCGCTCAATCCGGTCAGCCCCGATACCTATCTTTGGACTGCTTCCGTGGCGAGCTACACGCTCGGTCGGTTCGAAGCCGCCCTCGATTATATCGGTCGAATGGCGAATGCACGCCTGGCGGACAGGATTTCCGCGGCGAGCTGGGCGATGCTCGGACATGAGGAAAAGGCAGGCTTTTTCGTTCGGCGCGTCCAAAGAACCAGCCCGGATTTCGATGTCGATCGATGGCTTTCCGTCGTGCCGTTCAAGGAGCAATGGCAGCGTGATATCTATCGGGAAGGGCTGCGCCGGGCAGGTTTCTGGAAGGCAATCCCGAACGTGACCATGGCATAGCAGCAATCCACCATCAGGTGGAAGCGTCGCCCTTGCTCACGTCAGTGTTTTCCGATCAACACAGGCTCGGGCTAGTCTTTACCACAATCGCATCCTAACCTCTGCCATATCGCTCTGGACCGTGGACAACCAGTGCAGTATCGATTTCTCAATTGTCCTTTCTAAGTTGATGAATTCGCCGGGGAAGATCGTTGCGTTTCGAAGCCCTCAACCGTCTCTGGGACAGCGTTCGGGAGACCAGCCATGATTTCCGCGCCTCGACGGATGTATTTCCCGTCGTCGATATCGAAAAGCTGGGCGCGACCCTCGACCTGAAGGAGAAGGGCGCTGCCGCCGGCCGGCAGAACCGGCCGCCACCGGATGCGCAATCGCATGACGAGACGGAGCAGCGCATCGTCGCTTGGGTCGAGGCGGAAAAGAAAAGCTCCTACCAGATCCTCGAAGACCAGTTTCAGACCTTCGACAGCCGCCTGCGCAACCTCGATTTCGAGGGTCAGTTCGGGCTGATCCGCCAGGCGAATGCGTCAAGCGTCTCGGATTTCAAGGCGGAGGTGGCGAGCGGTGTCGATGAACTGCATGGCCTGCGCCGCAATCTGAAAACCGCCGAGGATGAAATGGTGGGCTTCAAGGCCAGGCATAAGCTGCAGCGCGCCGCGAAGGTTTCCAGCCGGGCGGCATGGGGCTTCAAAGTCTCGCTGATCGTCTTCCTCGTCCTCATCGAAATGGTGATGAACGGCAGCTTTCTGGCCAAAGGAAGCGAGCAGGGTCTCGTCGGTGGTGTAACCGAGGCGGCCGCCTTCGCCTTCTTGAATATCGGCATGGCGCTGATTTTTTCCTTCTTCTGCGTCCGTTTTCTGGTGCATCGCTCCTTTGTGCTGAAACTGCTCGGCCTGCTTGGGCTTGTCGCCTATGTCGCTGTGGCGTTAGGCATCAATATCGCGCTGGCACATTATCGTGAGGTCTCGGCGACGATCCTGAGCGGGGCCGGTGCCGAAGTGATCCAGCGGCTCAAAACCGCGCCGCTGGGGCTGCAGGAGCTGAATTCCTGGATGCTGTTCGCCATCGGCCTGATGTTCTCGCTCGTCGCCTTCATCGACGGCTGCTATCTGACCGATCCCTATCCCGGCTTTGCCGGCGTGCAGAAGCGGCTCGATGCGGCCAGAGACAATTATATCGACCGCAAGCTCGATCTGATCGAGGATCTCCGCGAGATCCGCGACGATCACAACGGCAAGATTGAGGAGATCATCCGCGATCTCTCGCTACGCCGACAGGAGACTGCTGCCATCATTGCGCATCGTGCCAGGACCGCGGGCCTCTTTGCCGAACACCAGAACCATCTCGAGCGCGCCGCCAATGTGCTGCTCACCTCTTATCGGGATGCGAACCGGGCCGCGCGCACCGAGCCGGAACCATCCTACTTCAAGGCTGCCTACAAGATGGAGCGCCTGACGCCGGTCATCCGCACCGAAGAGGAATGGGACGACAAGGTGCTGGGCTCGCGCATCCAGGGCGCCCAGGCGGAGTTGTCGGAGCAGATCAAGCGGATCGGCGACGAATTCGAGCGCGCCATCGAGAAGTACCACCAGCTCGACAATCTTTTCCCGGAGAGCATCCTTGGCGCGACGCAAGCGGCGTAGCCGGCGCGGCGGATCCGCCGGTCTCATCATCGCAACGGTCTGTCTCGCCGTCCTGTCCCTCGGGATCGTCGGCGCCTATGGCTGGCTGCGCTACAAGGCAAGCGGCAATGTCGCCGTCGACCAGGCATCGCTCTGCCCGGTGGATGGGCCGAAGGCGGAAACGGCGATCCTCCTCGACGTCACCGATCCGATCGCCGATGCGACGGCGCTCGATCTGCGCAACCAGTTCCAGAAGATCGTGGCCGACGTGCCGATCGGCGGCGCGATCGATATCTATGCGCTCACCGAGAAGGAAGGGGAGCTGATCCAGACCTTCCATGGCTGCAATCCTGGAAGCGGCGCGAATGTTGATGAGTGGACCAGCAATCCGCGGCTGGCGCAGGCACGTTGGGAAAAGGGCTTCCAAAAGCCGCTCGCCGATATCGCCGGCAAGCTGACGGCGGGCGAAACCGGCCGGCTGTCGCCGATCATGGCCGCCATCCAGAAGATCAATCTGGAAGTCTTTGCCAATGCGCCAGGCGGCATCCCGAAGCGCCTCTATATCGCTTCCGACATGATCGAACATACCGCCGCCTTCTCCAACTACCGGGATGGCGTCTCCTATCAGAAATACCAGCAAAGCGCGGCAAACGACCGCTTTCGCACGTCACTGGATGGTGTCACGGTCAAGATCCTTGCCTTTCAAAGGCCGAACATGAAGTTCAGCATAGAGGATCTCGCGAACTTCTGGGCGCAGTGGATCAAGAACAACAAGGGTGACTTTGGCGGCTTCGTGCGGCTGGAGGGGATACGCTGATGGCCAACACCGACGCCAGATATCTCATCCGGGATTATGGGCCGATGGTGCTTTTCGCCTCCATCACTGTCGGAGGCATGATCTTCATCTGGTCGTCGAAGCTCATGGGCTGGTCGCTACCCGTCGTGACCGGTGTGCCGCTGGTGCTGATGGGGATCTACTTCATCGTGTCGCTGGCCGTTGCCGGGTTCCGGCTGCACAATGAGCAGGCGGGCGACAACCTCTATTACATGGGTTTTCTCTTCACGCTTTCGAGCCTCGGCGTATCGCTCTATCTTTTCGCCGGCGAAACATCGATCGAGACCATCGTCCGCAATTTCGGTATCGCCGTCACCTCGACCATTGCCGGCGTGACGCTGCGTATCCTCTTCAACCAGATGCGGCGCGACCCGATCGACATCGAACGCAGTGTCCGCCACGAGCTTGCCGAGATGACGCGGCGCGTGCGCACAGAGCTTGATTCCTCCTCGCGCGAATTCTCGCATTATCGGCGCGTCAGCAATCAGATGCTGTCGGAAGGATTTGAGGAGATCGCTCACCAGGCCGAACGCAATGGCCAGGAGATCAACAAGATCCTGGAACTGCTGGCGAAGCAGGCTGTCGCCCCGATCAACGATGCGGCCGCACAGCTGACGGCGACGACCTCGCAGCTGTCTGAGATCATCGGCACGTTCGGCACCGCAGTCGAGAATGTCGGCAAGAAGCTGGAGGAGATTCGCGCGCCGGAGGATGTCGTGCGTGCCGAGCTGGCGCCGGCGATTGCCGCCATCAAGGAGATGTCGGAAGCGCAATTGCAGCCCCTGCGCAACATCGAAGTGGCGCTCGGTCGTATGGCGGAGGCGATGGGGCAGGCACCGCTGCCAAAGCCGAAAGCCGATGATGACATCGCCGCTGAGCCCGAGGTCGTGCCGCGAAAACGCTGGTGGCATCTATGGTAGCTGGAGGCTCGGACATTCAGCCGAAACTGGAGCACAAGGGCTATAATCGCGGCCTCATCCTTGGCCTGACGATGGCCGAATCCATGCTGCTTCTGGTTTTCTGCCTGCTGCTCGTGGCCGCTGCCATGATTTCGGCGGAGAGAAACAAGCGCGACGAGGTCGAGCGGAAGCTCGAGAAGGCTGAGCAGCAAGTCGCGGTGCTGGAGAAGAAGCGAGCGGAGCAGGCGGCCGAGATCGTGCTTCTCCAGTCCAAGGTCGTCTCGGGCGATCTTTCCGCTGCCGACAAGGCCGTGGTGGACAAGCAATGGCGAGAGCTGGTGCTGGCGAAAGAGACACTCGACAGCATGGCGGATCAGGGCGCGACAACGGCCGATCTGCAATCGCTTTCCAAGGTTGCCGCCGTTCTGAAGGAACATGGTGTTTCGCTTAAGGCGGCACCCGATGAGGTCAACAAGCTCTTGGCCGGCAATGCGGGCGGGAAGGGCGCGCACGACTGGCCGCCCATCATCAATCTCGACGATGCCAAGAAGAACTATTTCCAATCGGGAAGCGCCGAGCTCACAGGCACCTTCGCCCAGCTTCTCAGCACGACGATCACGGATGAAATCGCCAGCAATCTGAGCCTTTATGGTGCCAATATCGTCGAGGTGATCGGCCACACGGACGAGCAGCCGGTGGCGCGCGAAAAATCCAACCTCGACGATGCGATCATCAATGCGATGGACGGCAAGCTGCCTGTTTCGGCCCTGCTGCCGGCCGACAATGCCGGGCTTGGCCTTGCCCGCGCCATTGCGGTTGCCAATGTGCTCAAGGCCAATCCGAAGCTGAAGGATGCCACGATCCTGCCGATGTCCGCCGCGCAGCTGATCCTGCCCGGCGATACCGTCACCTCGGGCCAACGCGGCGCCGTCGAAGCGCGCCGCCGCATCGAAATTCGCGTGCGGGGCAGGACAGCGCCTGTTGCAGTCATCAATGCCGGCGCCGCACCCTCAACGAACACGCAATAGTGCTCGTTCTGCCTGCTATCAGCTTCTGAGGCCGGGTGCCTCGTAACCGGTGCGTTCCACGTATTCGGTGTAGCCGCCGGTATATTGGTGGATGCCTTCCGGCGTCAGCTCCAGCACGCGGTTGGAGAGCGCCGACAGGAAATGCCGGTCGTGCGAGACGAAGAGCATCGTGCCCTCATATTGCGACAGCGCCTGGATGAGCATTTCCTTGGTGTCGAGGTCGAGATGGTTGGTCGGCTCGTCCAGCACCAGCAGGTTCGGCGGATCGAAGAGCATGATCGCCATGACGAGCCGCGCCTTCTCGCCGCCCGACAGCACGCGGCACTTCTTTTCGACATCGTCGCCGGAGAAGCCGAAGCAGCCGGCAAGCGCTCGCAGGGAGCCTTGGCCTGCCTGCGGAAAATCATGTTCGAGCTGCTGGAATACGGTGCGCTCTCCGTCAAGCAGATCCATGGCGTGCTGGGCGAAATAGCCCATCTTGACGCTGGCGCCGAGCGCGACGCTGCCTTCATCGGGCTGCGTCGAGCCCGCGACCAGCTTCAGAAGCGTGGATTTGCCGGCACCATTGATGCCCATGATGCACCAGCGCTCGCGGCGGCGTACCATGAAATCCAGTCCTTCGTAGATGCTGCGGCTGCCATACTTCTTGTGAACGTTCTTCAGCACGGCCACGTCTTCGCCCGAGCGTGGCGCCGGCTGGAATTCGAAGGCAACGGTCTGGCGGCGTTTCGGCGGCTCGACGCGATCGATCTTCTCCAGCTTCTTCACGCGGCTTTGCACCTGCGAAGCGTGCGAGGCGCGCGCCTTGAAGCGCTCGATGAACTTGATTTCCTTGGCAAGCATCGCCTGCTGGCGCTCGAACTGCGCCTGCTGCTGCTTCTCGTTCTGGGCGCGCTGCTGCTCGTAGAATTCATAGTCGCCCGAATAGCTGGTCAGGCTGCCGGCATCGATTTCGATAATCTTGGTGACGATGCGGTTCATGAACTCGCGGTCGTGCGAGGTCATCAAGAGAGCGCCCTCGTAGCCCTTGAGGAAGGATTCGAGCCAGATCAGGCTCTCGATATCCAGATGGTTGCTCGGCTCGTCGAGCAGCATGACGTCGGGTCGCATCAAGAGGATGCGGGCAAGCGCCACGCGCATCTTCCATCCGCCCGAAAGTGCGCCGACATCGCCGTCCATCATCTCCTGGCTGAAGCTCAGACCCGCCAGCACTTCGCGGGCGCGGCCTTCGAGCGCATAGCCGTCGAGTTCCTCATAGCGCGCCTGCACCTCGCCATAACGCTCGATGATCTCATCCATCCTGTCGGCCTGGTCCGGATCGCTCATGGCGGCTTCCAGCTCGCGCAATTCAGCCGCGACCGCGCTCACAGGGCCGGCGCCCTCCATGACTTCGGAGACGGCGCTGCGGCCCTCCATCTCGCCGACATCCTGATTGAAGTAGCCGATGGTGACGCCCTTATCGACGGAAACCTGCCCTTCGTCGGGCAGCTCCTGCCCGGTAATCATCCGGAAAAGCGTCGTCTTGCCGGCGCCGTTCGGCCCCACGAGACCGACGCTCTCGCCCCTGTTGAGCGCCGCGGATGCCTCGATGAAGAGGATGCGATGGCTGTTCTGCTTGCTGATATTCTCGATACGAATCATGATTACGCGAAGTCCGAAGAAAGTTTTTCGGGGGCCTTATGCCACGGGTTATCGTCTCTGTCGCAGCTTTTCGAGCGGAGAATTGAGATCGATAGCGAACTGACGTTCAGAGGCGACAGCTTCCGGGGTGCCCACTTGCCATGCGCAGGAGAAACTTTCGTCGAGACGACGGATTCTTGCCCACGCGCTCGTTCAAGCAGCATGACTTCCAGCAGGACCGGCAGTTAATCGGATCTCCGGCTGTCTTCCGATTGGAAGTCACTATATTCATTGTCATCCATCTCAGCCGAGTTTTTACCGATGAAGATTATGAGAAGCATTCAGAGCCGGGTTTTCACCCAACTGACGATTGCAGCATTGATCGCCATCGGCATGTCAGGCGAAGCCCAGTCGACCAATGCTGCTTCCCAACACGCGCGGCTCGAAGAACCCGTCAAGGAGGTGGCAGATCAGCGCCTGCTCCTCGATACGCCCGAGGGGAAGGGGGAGCTGCCCGTCTACGCGGATCACGCGATCGAAGCGGCGTCGCCCGACGTGACCAAGGTGTTGATCATAGTCCATGGCACGCTCCGAAATGCCGATGCCTATTATGCGACCGGGCAGGAACTGCTCGCAAAGGCAGGCGATCTCGCCGACGGTACGATGGTGGTCGCGCCGCAATTCCTGATAAGGCCGGATGTGAGCGCCTTCTCGCTGTCCGCGCAGACACTGGCCTGGACGCAGAATGGCTGGAAAGGCGGAGAAGCCGCCCGCCAGCCGGCGCCGATCAGTTCCTTCGCCGCGCTCGATGCCCTGCTGCAGCATTTTGCCGATCGTCGCCTGTATCCTTCGCTGAAGACCGTTGTCGTAATGGGGCACTCGGCAGGGGCGCAATTGGTCCAGCGCTATGCCGTTGTCGGACGGGAGGTGGAAAATCTGACGAGCGCCGGCATCGACGTTCGTTATCTTGTCGCCAATCCGTCGAGCTATCTTTATTTCGACAACGAGCGGCCGGCCTTGCCGGATCAGCAGGCGGGGCTGGCTTCCTGCCCAAAGGCGACGCAATGGCGATATGGGCTCGCCGGCGCACCACCATACGTATCCTCGCAGGACCCGAAGCTTATCGAAACGAGATATGCCGCGCGCAACGTGGTCTATCTGCTAGGCCAGGCGGACACGAATCCCTATACCCATTTCATCGACCGCTCCTGCGGGGCGATGGAGCAAGGGCCGTATCGGCTTGCGCGCGGGCTCACCTATTTCGACTATATGAAGAAGCGGCATCCTTCCGATTTCAATCAGAAGGTCGTCGAGGTACCTGGCGTGGGGCATGATGATGAAGGGATGTTCACCTCGGATTGCGGCATTGCCGTTCTGTTCGATCGACCGGTGCCGCAATCCTGCCCGGTTATCGATGGGACTGCAAAAGTATCCGGAGCTGTGCCGTAAGTTTTCTCGAGCTGTGGATCCTCATCGCGATCACATGCAATCCCGGTACCGATGCTTGGGGCCTATCGTGATCCGGCCATGCACTTTCCATGCGTCAGCTGCGATAGGCCGGCCGGGAGTGCGACGATCGCATTTTTCGCTGTATCGGACGCTCGATGCCCAGGTAGCAAACGATAGCAAAGGCCAGCGAACCCAATGCGATAGGCACAGGCTGCATATGGTGCGGCATCTCGACGCGCAAAAGCAGCGCCGTGACCAGGATGCCGGTCAGGACGTGCCAAACATAGATGGAATAGGAGGCATTCCCCAGGAAATGCAGGAACGCCAGCTGCGGCACGCCTCGTTCCCGCTCGGCGAAAACAGCGCCTGACAACAGCAACACTGCCGGTATGCCCCAGCGCACAGCCCGCTCCAGATGGATCAGCGGATCACTCGCCACCAGCAGCACGACCCCGACGATCATCAAGCCGATGGCGGCGGGAAAAGGCAGCCGAAAGCCCCGTTTCCATAGGCACCCGATGACGATGCCGGCGGCGAATTCCAGAATGACCGGCTGTGTGAAAACACTGAGATAGCCGGAAGGCAGCAGGTAATGCGCAATCACGATGGTCACCAGGGCCATCATGAGGAACCATAGCCGCCTGAACTCAGGCAGAAGCAGTGAAATCGAAAAGATGAGATAGAAGAACATCTCGTAGGAGAGCGTCCATCCCTGCTCGACGACAGGGTGCAGGGCTTCGTCCTTCATGAAGGGCACGAAGAACAGCGAGCCGATCAAATTCTCGATGCTCGAATTCGTGTCGAAGAAGAATTGCGGTTTCAGCACGGCGATGATGAAGGTCGCCGCAGTCGCAATCCAGTAGAGCGGCACGATCCTGATGAGCCGGCGCCACATGAATTCCTGGGGGCCGAGCGATCTTCCATCGGTCGTGACCCACATGATGAAGCCGCTGATGACGAAGAATATATCGACCCCAGCTGCTCCGCTCTTGAACTCCAGGCCATATGTTTCGCAGACATGGAAGCAAAGAACGGAAATTGCGGCGATGGCCCGCAGATATTGAATGCTCGCGATATCGCTGCTGATTTTCAAAGCGGTGCCTCACACGATTGAACTGCTATCTCCGATGCCCCAAGGGCCAGATTCAGCGATAAAATGCGTCGAAAGGCCGGGCACCGTGCATGACGGGTTTGAGGCTCGGCAGACCGAATATTGCTGCATATTGCTGCAGCAACAATTTCAATGAAAATGGATCATTTCCCGCCGGTTTCGTGGCCGAAATCGGGCAATTGGGATGCTTTGGCGTGAACGGCGATAAAACCGAGGGCTTCCGTCATGCCGCCGAAACGGCTCAGACCGCTCGAACTTCGGCAAGCCGCTTGGCCGAATATTCGTCCTGCCAACAGACAGCAGCTTCCCATGCCGCTGACGCCTGCGCGGCGATATCGTAGGCACCATCGTCAAGGTCGGCGGCGTTGTCGGGCAGCACGAGGTCGAGGTCTGGAACGTCGACATGTGACTCATCCCAGTCGATCAACGCGACGAGATCTGCGGTCATGCGGACGTTGCCGGGGTTGTTGGGGTTGCCATGGACAACGCATGTCTGACGCCCGACGAGCCGCGCCCACGCTGCTCGGCATCGAATAACGCCCTCGCGCGGCATCGCGGCAAGATTGACCCTCGTTCCGGTCTCGACATGCAGGAGATCGGTCGACGATTTCCAGCCGGGACGCTGCGGCCAGCCCTGCGTCAGCCGATGCAGTTCGCGAAGCGTGTCGGCAACGCGACGCCAATCGGATTCCGTCTCGGGCGGTCTGCCTTCCATATATTCCATCACCACCAGACCATCCACGAACAGCCGGCCATCCGTCGTCGGGATTGGCACCGGAACGGTCATACCTTCGCGGTCGAGGTGCCGGAGTAGCTCGGTTTCCCATGAGAGATCAGCGTCGGGCCTGGAGCCGAGGCGACCGACCGCAATCTGTCCGCGGATGCGAATGCTCCACACGTCGTTGGCTACTCCACCGGTGAGTGGTTCGACGCGAACTACATCTTCACCCCATTGCCGGAGTGCTTCCCATCCCATTGGTGATACCCTCAGCGCATCATCAGTGCTGAACTTGCTTGGCCGCAGGCGCGGACAAGCCAATTAACTCGAGTTCAGCAAGCTCGGCAAGTTGACGTTGTCACATATGCTCTAGGGACATCCAGGAGTTTGCAGCGCCCCTCAAGGCTACGATTCCTCGCTATCGAGTCGAACGTTTCCTGACAAGGTGCCTACTCGAAGGTATGCAGGCATGCGCGCGAGGCAATCGGCCATGATGATTGTTCCGAGAGGCGACAGGGCTATGTATATTGATAGAGGGCCTTTGCTTTGTCGAAACGACCGGCGAGCATGTCCTCCCGATGCATCATTAGATGCATTACTCCGTCGCCACTGAGATCGGAATGCATTAGGCGCGTACCAGCGAAATATTCGCCGCCCCATGAAAACAAAAGACGAATTTCGTCGTTTCCCGGCAAGAAAGAACGTGAGCGATCATCCCTGAACTTCGGCTCTGGATCGTGCTGAATGGGTACGGGCCATCCTCCCAGACGATCGCCGAATGGGTTGACGTTCTCGCCGTCGGTAGCCTCTATAACCGGACAATAATCCGTGCTCGGCTTCTCGAGGAAGTCATACATCCGGGAATAAGATGAGCCTGACGATTGGCGCCAGTGAAACGGCACTGTCAGGATCGAATAGGGTTCGAGCACTTCTGCCATCTGCTGATCGGAAAATGGTAGAGTAGGATCCTTCGCATCAGACAGGAGAACCAATTCCTCGGGAGGTGTATGTCTCTCCAGTCGTCCCAGATTTTCTTCAATTCGAAAAACGCAATACGCCTCATGCTCGTCGTAGGCGGTTATATCTTCGAAAATATACAGTATTCCGCTGTCAGGAAGGTCCAGATCGAAGCCGGCTTCCAGCGAGAGCGTATTCAAGTTCAGTTGCGCGAAGAACGCCAGCGAGAACTCCTTTCGGCGCGCCTCTTCTCGCATCTCGTCATAGATGTCACGGGAGGCCGTGGGCTCGTTGCCGGTTTCGTGGGCGAGAGCGGTTCGCGTCGGCCAACGAAATCCTGTCGGCAGATCCGGAAGGCCTCCCATCTTGCTGATACCTACCGGGAGATCTTTATCTTTTCTCTGTCGACGAACGAAATCGATGGCAGGTTTCACCGTAGCCAGGACACGATCTTCAAATTGCGACAGATTTTCATCTGCCAATGCGCGCCTAATATCTTCCTTGGTCAGAAACGCGGCCATCAAGTCCTCTTCGTTCGCACAGCTTTTTGATGGGGATTTAGGTCGGTTTTTTTAGCTTTAAAGCGCCAGGTAGCCTGTTTACCACCCGCGTAAGGAAGGGGGTAAGCGCTGCTTTCCTAGCACCTTGACCAAGAATGTTGGCCCGTTTCGGACGCTGCGGTTGTGATAGAGGTGGCAAGAATGCGCCAGAAGCGGTCACCAGCTTGTTAGGTTAAACAACCTGTCCGGATACATGGGGCGAGCCCACTCATGCCATGTGATGGGAATGTTATGATCTCATCTGCGTCAACATGGCTGATGTTGTATGCTGCAGTTTTGAGGTAATGCTCCCCCACGATAGAGTGTCAAGTAATAGCCTGGAAATATCCGAAATGTGGGATTGGTTCCCTATAGTCTTCTTTCCGCTCAAGCTTCTCGTGTTAGGCACGGGCATGTTCTTCGCCATCAAGTGGCATCGCGATCAAGAGAAGAAGAAATAACGAAACCAGCGGACCGGAGAAGCGCGCGCTTCCCCACATGGGGGCGATGGGCGGCTTTTTCGCGGTTCTCTGAGTCTCGAAGGCCGCAGCGGATGTTGCGGCCTTCGTTTTACTGCGTCATTCTAGTGGCTGCGCGTCAAATTCATTGACTGCCAGCACCCGGGCGATCAGTCGAACGCTCAGCTGCAGCCGCTCGTTGCGCCGCAGGTGTCGCACTTCTCGCAGGTGCCGTTGCGGACCATCGTGAAGTTCTGGCACTCGGTGCACATGTTGCCGGTATAGCCCTGCATGATGGAGCGGGCGCGGCGCTCGGATTCCAGCTTCTTGGCGTCCGTTTTCGCGGCTGCTGCGTCGCTCGCGGCCTTGTCGCTGAAGAGGCCGGTGGTCTCCGCGGTTTCGCTTGCCAATTCCTCGGCGATCTCTTCGGCCAGTTCCTTGGCACGCTCTTCATAATCGCGCTTGAAGGCGACGACTTCGGAAGTGGAGACGGCGCCTGCCGGCTCCAGCTTGCGCACCGTGTTGCCGGCAAAGGCTGTCACGGTCGAAAGCGAGGCAGCGCGGGCAGGGGCGGCGGTTGCCGAACCCTTCACTTCGGCTGCCGGACGCTCGCCCGATGTCGGCACCAGTGTCGGCTTGTAGCCGCGGGTCAGGCCCTTGGAGACGACATCGGCCTTGCCTTCGGAAACACCGCGGCCGAGCGCCGTGTTGTTGAAGTCGGACGTGTCGACATGGGCGAGATCGTGGCGGCCGAGATAGGAGATCGCCAGTTCGCGGAACACGTAGTCGAGGATCGACGTGGCATTCTTGATGGCGTCATTGCCAGTCACAATGCCGGCCGGCTCGAACTTGGTGAAGGTGAAGGCGTCGACATATTCCTCGAGCGGCACGCCATATTGCAGGCCGAGCGAGACGGAGATCGCGAAGTTGTTGATGAAGGCGCGCAGGGCCGAGCCTTCCTTGTTCATATCAAGGAAGATTTCGCCGAGGCGGCCGTCGTCATATTCGCCGGTGCGCAGGAAGATGGTGTGACCGCCGATCTTGGCCTTCTGGGTGTAGCCCTTGCGGCGGCCCGGCAGCTTTTCCTGCGTGCGGATGACCTTTTCGATCACGCGCTCGACGATCTTTTCCGTGATGGTGACAGCCTGTGCGGCCGCCGGAGCCTGCAGGAACTCCTCCAGCGCATCCTCGTCGCTGTCGTCCTCGATCAGCGAGGCGTTCAGCGGCTGGCTGAGCTTGGAGCCATCGCGATAGAGAGCGTTCGCCTTAAGGCCAAGCTTCCAGGAGAGCATGTAGGCGGTCTTGCAATCCTCGACGGTCGCCTCGTTCGGCATGTTGATCGTCTTGGAAATTGCACCCGAGATGAAGGGCTGGGCGGCAGCCATCATGCGGATGTGGCTTTCGACCGAGAGGTAGCGCTTGCCGATCTTGCCGCAAGGATTGGCGCAATCGAAGACGGCGAGATGTTCGTTCTTGAGGAATGGAGCGCCTTCCAGCGTCATCGCACCGCAGACGTGGATGTTGGCGGCTTCGATGTCCTTCTTCGAGAAGCCGAGGTGATCGAGCAAGTTGAAGCTCATGTCGGCCATCTGCTCGTCGGACACCTTCAGTGTGCCCTTCAGGAAGTCGGCGCCGAGCGTCCACTGGTTGAAGACGAACTTGATGTCGAAGGCGCTCTTGAGCGCGGCGTTGACGGCATCGACCTTCTCGGCGGTGAAGCCCTTGGCCTTCAGCGTCGACGGGTTGATGGCCGGAGCCTGGTTCAGGTTGCCATGGCCGACGGCGTAAGCCTCGATCTCGGCGATCTGGCTTTCCGAATAGCCGAGCGTGCGCAGCGCTTCCGGAACGGCGCGGTTGATGATCTTGAAGTAGCCGCCGCCGGCGAGTTTCTTGAACTTCACCAGGGCGAAGTCCGGCTCGATGCCGGTGGTGTCGCAATCCATGACGAGACCGATCGTGCCGGTCGGCGCGATAACGGTTGCCTGGGCATTGCGGTAGCCGTGCTTCTCGCCGAGTTCTAGCGCCTTGTCCCAGGCAGCCTTGGCATGGGCAACGAGATCCTGGTCCGGATTGTCGGAGTGGATCAGCGCCACCGGATTAACCGACAGGTTTTCATAGCCCGAGGCCTCGCCGTAAGCGGCGCGGCGATGGTTGCGGATGACGCGCAGCATGTTTTCGCGGTTCGGCTTGAACATCGGGAAGGTCCCGAGTTCGGAGGCCATCTCGGCCGACGTCGCATAGGCGATGCCGGTCATGATTGCGGTCAGCGAGCCGGCGATGGCGCGGGCTTCGTCGCTGTCATAGGGAATACCCGACGACATCAGCAGGCCGCCGATATTGGCGTATCCGAGGCCGAGCGTGCGGTATTCGTAGGAAAGCTCGGCGATGCGGCGCGAGGGGAACTGCGCCATCATGACAGAGATTTCGAGAACGACGGTCCAGAGGCGGACGGCATGCTCGTAGTCGGCAATGTTGATGCGCTTCGTCGCCGCGTCCTTGAAGGTCATCAGGTTCAGCGAAGCGAGGTTGCAGGCCGTGTCGTCGAGGAACATGTATTCCGAGCACGGATTGGATGCACGGATCGGGCCGGCAGCCGGGCTAGTGTGCCAATCGTTCATCGTCGTGTTGAAGTGCAGGCCCGGATCGGCCGATGCCCAGGCGGCGTAGGAGATGGACTCCCAGAGATCGCGAGCCTTCAGCGTCTTGACGACCTTGCCGTCCTTGCGGGCGGTCAGATTCCAGTCGCCATCATTCTCGACGGCGCGCAGGAAGTCGTCCTTGATCGAGACCGAGTTGTTGGAGTTCTGGCCGGATACGGTGAGATAGGCTTCCGAATCCCAGTCGGTGTCGTAGGTCTTGAATTCGAGATCCGTGTAGCCCTGGCGGGCGAACTGAATGACGCGCTGGACATAGTTTTCCGGAACCTGGTCCTTCTTGGCAGCGCGTATCTCGCGCTTCAGCGCAGGGTTCTTGGCCGGGTCGAAGCAATCGTCATTGTCGCCTTCGCAATTGACGGTCGCCTTCATGATCGCCTTCAGGTGCTTGGCGACGATCTTGGAGCCGGTCACGAGAGCAGCAACCTTCTGCTCTTCCTTGACCTTCCAGTTGATGTAGTCCTCGATATCCGGATGGTCGATGTCGACGACGACCATCTTGGCGGCGCGGCGGGTCGTGCCGCCCGACTTGATGGCGCCGGCAGCGCGGTCGCCGATCTTCAGGAAGCTCATGAGGCCGGAGGAACGGCCGCCACCGGAAAGCTTTTCACCCTCGGCGCGCAGCATCGAGAAGTTCGAGCCGGTGCCGGAGCCGTACTTGAAGAGACGGGCTTCACGAACCCAGAGGTCCATGATGCCGCCTTCGTTGACGAGATCGTCTTCGACCGACTGAATGAAGCAGGCATGCGGCTGCGGATGCTCATAGGCCGACTTGGACTTGGTGAGCTTGCCGGTGAACGGGTCGACATAATAGTGGCCCTGGCCGGGGCCGTCGATGCCGTAGGCCCAGTGCATGCCGGTGTTGAACCACTGCGGCGAATTCGGAGCGACGCGCTGGGTGGCAAGCATATAGGCAAGCTCGTCGCGGAAGGCGGAGGCGTCTTCCTCGGACGAGAAATAGCCGCCTTTCCAGCCCCAGTAGGTCCAGGTGCCGGCGAGGCGATCGAAGACCTGGCGCGCATCGGTTTCGGAACCGTTCTGCTGGTCCTTCGGCAGGTCCTTCATGGCCGCATCGTCGGGCACGGAGCGCCACAGGAAGGAAGGAACGTCGTTTTCCTCGACACGTCTGAGCTTGGCAGGCACGCCGGCCTTGCGGAAATACTTCTGCGCCAGAATGTCGGCGGCGACCTGCGAGAACTGCGCGGGTACGTCGATGTTTTCGAGGCGGAACACGATCGAACCGTCAGGATTCTTGATCTCGCTCGTCGCCTTGCGGAATTCGATGTCCGCATAGGGTGACTGGCCGGCCTTCGTAAAACGGCGTTCGATGCGCATGGTCCCAATCCTTCATTCGTTGGTGCGCGCCCGCATGAAAACAGGGCGCAAAAATTCTCATTCCGGCATCGCGAATTCAACGCGCAGCCAGCTTCCGATCCGCTCTTTCACAGGAGGTGTCACCCGGAGATGTCTTTCCTGTATATTGTGGTGATGGTGGCCGCAAACACTAAATATAGTATTAACAGCTTATTGCCGCCAGTCCCCGCATGTGTTTTTTCGGCTGCCTCGAGATCGACACAAAAACCCTCACGGCGGTCACCTGCATAGGTGAATCGCCTTGAATCCAAATCCGATTTCGAATTGAGAACCAGCCCTCGTAACCCCGCCTGGTCCAGTCGCCGCCGCAACGTCGTCCATTAACTTTGAAAGACCCGATTCCGTCAAGGGGTGGTTTGTAATGGATTGCTAACCACAATATCTTGTGGGCTTGCCTGTGGAAACTGGGGAAATGCCAGTAGGCTAAGAGATTCAAGAGGTTGGGGAGGGATGCTCGCCCTTCGTGCGACCGTTGGCGCAACAAGTATCATCACCGCCGGTGTCGAAAGCGACAAAATTGTGACCGTGACCTCGATGCCATTGGCAGCGCAGTAAATTCATGCTGTGGCGCATCATGATTCGCGCGGAAAGCCTTGAATCTCACGCTTTCTCGTCTTTGTGACGCCCACTAAATCTAGTGGGCGCCGCAGCGCCCACCTCTATTACCGTTATCCGAATCATATTTCACCACCGCGCGCGGATCATGACTGATTCGCGCTGACGGCAGCTGGAGATCAGCCGCGATGCCCCTTGGCGATCGGCTCCTGATAGGTGAAGCCCATGTCCCACGGGAAGTAGATCCAGGTGTCCTGGCTGACCTCTGTGATAAAGGTGTCGATTGTAGGAACGCCGGTCGGCTTGGCGTAGACGCAGGCAAAATGCGCCTTGGGCAGCAGGGCGCGGACTTCGAGAGCGGTCTTGCCGGTATCGGTGAGATCGTCAATGACGAGGACGCCTTCACCGCCATTGACCGACAGTTCCGGTGCGATGCCTTTGAGCAGGTTCATTTCGCCCTGGCTGGAATAGTCGTGATAGGAGGCGACACAGACGGTCTCGATCAGCCGGATATTGAGCTCGCGAGAGATGATGGCAGCCGGCACGAGGCCGCCGCGGGTGATGCAGACGATTGCCTTGAATTCACGGTTGAGGCCGGCAAGCCGCCAGGCAAGCGCGCGCGCATCGCGATGGAACTGATCCCAGGATACGGGAAAGGCTTTATCGGGCAGGGACATGGCAGAAGGCTCCGGGGCATGGAATAATGACGCACCGGCAGCGCCGGCGACCCTGAGCAGACCCCGCGGCGGGCGCGGACCAAGAACCAAATCCGGAACGCGATTCGCTTGCTATCTGCTTGAACAGGATCTCGTCCAAGAAAAGCCATATGCTTTTCGGGATCATGCTCCTTCGACCGCGCGAACGGTTCCCTGGCGGGAATTCTGTCATCGGTCGCTGCTTTCTGCTGGATTTGCAGGCAAAAGGCAATAGCCGCAAAGCGGTCAACCGATGCACATTTGCACCGGTTGACATAGGATTTGAGCTTTCAGCCGCTCAGCGGGCCAGCAACGTCATTGCCGTCATCGATTGCAGCAGGGTGCGCGTCGTGCCGCCGAAGATCATCTGCCACAGCCAGGAATGCGTATAGGCGCCCATGACCAGCAGGTCGATGCTATCGTCGGCCAGACGGTTTTCGATGACCTGAGATGGCGTCGATTTGCCGGTGCAGGCTGCCGTCTCGAACTTGGCGCGAACGCCATGGCGTGTCAGCGCCGCTGCTATCCGGACGCCGGTTTCTCTGGACGGATGCGGGTCTTTTTCCGACGTGCTGACCGAAAGGATCTCGACCGAATCCGCAGTCTTGAGGAAAGGCAGGGCGTCGAAGGTGGCGCGGGCCACTTCCTTGGAGCCGTTCCAGGCGATCAGCACGCGGCGGACGGGCTTCGGCTCCTTGAGAATATAGGGGATCAGCAGGACCGGCCGGCCGCTGTCGAACAGGAAGGTTTCGACATCGACTTGCGTGTCGGCGTATTTTGACGGGTCCGGCTGCACTGCCACCAGAAGATCGGCGCTGCGGGCGCTTTCGATCAGTGGTTCGGTGCCGTAGCCGACGGTACTGGCAAAGCTGTGCCATTCGTAGTCGAGACCGGAGGCCTCCATCTTCGAGCGGAACACCCGCTCGATGTCGACCGCCTGATTATGGGCGACATCCTGAAGCGCCTGAACCGCAACAGGGTCTGGAATCTCCATCGGCGCCACCAGCGGAACGGTCGAGACGATTTCCGCATGAAGCCCGACGACATAGGCGCCGTGCTCCTTCGCGAGCGCTGCCGAAAACTCTGCAGCGATGCGCGTATTGTCGGGATTGTCGAGAACGGTCACTATCGTTTTGTAGGACATGAAGAGATCTCCCATGCGGAAGGGTTGGATCGGATCATGATATCAGCATTCCGCTACAAGATAACGTCCCGAACGCGCTGAGAGTTCCCAGCCGGTTGCACGCCCTCGTTGAACGTGAGGCCTCAGCCGACTGATTTTCGGTACAGCGCCGCGCGTCATATATGACGCGCAAAGGTCGCTGTCGTACTTTAAGTCTGCTGCATAATTTTAATCCTTAAATCGATCTCGATTTAAGGAATTATGCAGTCGCTTTCGACTGACGGATGGTTTCGATCATCGCGCGCACCTCGGCTGCGACACTTTCAACCAGCTCGGCAGAACGACCACGTACAACAATCTCGGTCGAGAAGAACTGGCCGACATAGCGAGGGTAGGAGCCGATGCTGGTATCGGGATGCGCCTTCTGGATGAGGCCGAGCGGCGTGCCGATCTCGCCCTCGCCATAGGGGCAGGAAATCGCTGTTGATAGCACTTTTGCGCCGGTCTTCAGCGTCGGGATGACATTGTCGAGCATCGCCTGGAAAACCTGCGGCACGCCTGCCATGACATAGACGTTGCCGATATTGAAGCCGGGAGCGGTCGAGACCGGATTGGCGATATGCTTTGATCCCACAGGCATGCGAGCCATGCGCTGACGGGCCTCGGTGAATTCCATCTCGCGCCGGGCATACATTTCGCCCATGATCCGCATGGCTTCGGCATCGTGCTCGCAGGGCACGCCGAAAGCCTTGGCGATGGCATCGGCGGTGATGTCGTCATGGGTCGGGCCGATGCCGCCCGAGGTGAAGACGTAATCATACTGACCGCGCAGGGCGTTCAGCGCCGAAACGATCGCGTCCTCATCATCGGCAACGATGCGGACTTCCTTCAGGTCGATGCCGGCCAGCAGCAGCACATCGGCGAGATGGCCGATATTCTTGTCCTTCGTCCGGCCGGAGAGCAGTTCGTCGCCGATGGCGAGCATGGCGGCTGTGACAATGGTTTCGTTCGACATGAAGACATCCAGGAAAATGCGCAATCCGCGCGTTCGCAAAAAGGTCCGAAATAGGTAGCGCTGTTTACGGCGAATGCAAACGCTCGTTTTGCCGGGCCGCCGGTCATCACAAGATGTTGCAAATGAATTTCCGTCTACACAGGATGAACACTGCGTTCTGAGCGTGGGGGCTGTGCCCCTGTCGCATCGCTGATACAACACTCCTCGACATTCAACGCGTCCAACAAACGGGAGACGTTCTTATGGCTAAGGTTCTGGTTCTCTATTATTCCGCTTACGGTCACATCGAGAAGATGGCCTATGCCGTCGCTGAAGGCGCAAAGTCCGCCGGTGCCGACGTCACGGTGAAGCGCGTGCCGGAACTCGTTCCGGAAGAAGTCGCCAAGGCCTCCTACTTCAAGCTCGACCAGGAAGCCCCGATCGCAACGCCGGACGAACTGGCCGAATATGACGCCATCATCGTCGGCGCCGGCACCCGTTTCGGCACGGTTGCCTCGCAGATGCGCAATTTCTGGGATCAGACCGGCGGTCTCTGGTTCGGCGGCAAGCTCGTCGGCAAGGTTGGCTCGGTCTTCACTTCGTCCGCGACCCAGCACGGCGGCCAGGAATCCACCATCCTCGGCTTCATTCCGACGCTCCTGCACCACGGTATGGCCGTCGTCGGCCTCCCTTACGCCTTCCAGGGTCAGATGGGCACGGAAGAAGTCAAGGGCGGTTCGCCCTACGGCGCCTCCACCATCACCAATGGCGACGGCTCGCGCCAGCCCTCCGAAATCGAACTGGAAGCCGCAAAGTATCAGGGCGCGCACGTCGCCAAGATCGCTGCCAAGCTCACGGCTTGATTTGAATTCTGCATATCGATTGAGAGAGGCGCGGCGAAGGCTGCGCCTCTTTCGTTTGCGAGATGCGTTGGCGGCGGTCCATTTGCATCAACCCGGTCGCGCTCATCGCTTGATTGAAGTCGCCGGCGTATCCGAGAAAGCTGGAGTCTAACTCAAAAAACGACCGCGCAGCGCTTTCCAAATCACACGACGCAAGATATTGAAATCGCCCAGCGCGGACGTGGCGAAACTGGTAGACGCAAGGGACTTAAAATCCCTCGGCCTTTGGCTGTACGGGTTCGACCCCCGTCGTCCGCACCATTGGCTCAGCAGGAAACGGGTGGCTGGCACCTGCGTCAATGCCTACTCTGATCCCATCAACCGGATCGGAGGGTGCCATGTCTATCTTCCTATATTTGCATGTGATCGCGGCAAAGCGTGGAGACGGTTTACGTGCGGAATTGGTCAATGCCCTGAAGCAGGAGCATATTCTGGACGAGCCCTTTGTTCTGACCGAGCGGGGTGTACCGGTTTGCCCGGAGACACTGGATGCCTCGGATGTAGCCTGTTCCGATGCTCGGAAAAACGATGCCACCGCGAAGTGACCCAGGCGAAGCCCGCCGTAGCCGACGGATCGGATGTAAGGCGGGCCTCTAACCATCATCATGATGGCTGTGTCATATTGGACGCAGGGGGAGCTTGGCTGTCAATTCACAGATTTAGGGGTTTCGACGGTCAGAGACATAAATGGTTAATTACCCGTTCGGTGCGGCCAATCTTGCCATTGCAGGACCGAAAACGCGATAAACAGGCTTTCTTTGCTCATCTTTCCTGTGTCATAGCGGAGGCGATTGAAGAAGGACGGACAAGCCGTGGACAAACAGACTGTTCTCGAAGCCACCGAGGCCATGCGTGGCCTCTTCCCCGTAACGCCGCTGCAGCTGAATGAGCATCTTTCGGCGCGCTATGGTGCGGATATCTGGCTGAAACGCGAGGATCTGACGCCGGTCCGTTCCTACAAGATCCGCGGCGCCTTCAATTTCTTCCGCAAGGTGATTGCTGAAGGCGGTACGGGAAAGACCTTCGTCTGCGCCTCCGCCGGCAATCATGCACAAGGCTTTGCCTTCGTCTGCCGCCATTTCGGCGTGCCGGGCGTGGTTTATATGCCTGTGACGACGCCGCAGCAGAAGATCGACAAGACCCGTATCTTCGGTGGCGAGTTCATCACCATCAAGCTCTTCGGCGATTTCTTCGATCAATGCTATCAGGCGGCGCGCGAGCATGTCGAACGCATCGATGGTGTCATGGTGCCCCCCTTCGATCATGCCGATATCATCGAGGGGCAGGCGACGGTCGCTGCCGAGATTGCCGAGCAGCTGCCTGAGGGCGTTACCCCCGATCACGTCCTTCTTCCCGTCGGCGGTGGCGGTCTTGCGGCTGGGATCACCGGCTATTTTGCCGATAAACTCCCCCGTGATGCCTTCACCTTCGCCGAGCCCGCCGGAGCGCCGAGCCTGCGCCGCAGCATCGAGGCGGGGCAGGTGGTGACGCTCGCCAAGGTCGACAATTTCGTCGATGGCGCTGCCGTCGGCCGTATCGGCGAGCTGAACTTCGCCGCCCTGAAAGGCTTTGCGGCCGAGCAGGTCAAGCTCATCGAGGAAAATGCCATCTGCGTCACCATCACCGATATGCTGAATGTCGAAGGCGTGGTGCTGGAGCCGGCCGGCGCGCTGGCGATCACGGCACTGGAAAAGCTCGATCGCGACAGCATCCGCGGCAAGACCATCGTTGCCGTCGTCTCCGGCGGCAATTTCGACTTCGAACGCCTGCCTGACGTCAAGGAACGCGCCATGCGCTATGCGGGCTTGAAGAAATACTTCATCCTGCGTCTGGCGCAGCGCCCCGGCGCGCTTCGCGATTTCCTCAACATGCTCGGGCCGGAAGACGATATCGCCCGCTTTGAATATTTGAAGAAGAGCGCCCGCAATTTCGGCTCGATCCTCATCGGCATCGAGACGAAGAATCCGGATAATTTCAAGCAGCTTATCGCCAATTTCGAAAGTTCCGGCATGGGCTACGAGGACATCACCGAAAACGAGATCCTGGCCAACCTGATCATTTGACTTTGCGACCTTGCAACCTTCATGCTAAAGGCGATCCATGGCTTCATTCTTTTCAAATATCATCTCGATCTTCACCGGCGGTGCATCGCAGGCGGGCACTGAAAAGTCTGGCGGTTCTACGGTCAGTGTAGAACCACAGGTGCATGCCGGCTGCACGATCCATGCGACCCCGCAGCGCGAGGGCAACCAGTTCCGCCTCATGGGCCGGATCGAGAAGGATGTGAACGGCGAGATCCTGGTGCGCAATTTCATCCGCGCCGACGTTTTCACCTCGTCTGATGATGCGGTGGAATCGACCTTCCGCAAGGGCCAGCAGATCATCGATCAGAACGGCGCCGGCCTCTTTGGCGACGGTGAAAAGGTTCGCCAGGTCTGATCGTCAGTCCTATTTTTTGATACGTCTATGGTTGCTGGGCCGCCTCCGCGTTAGCTTCTGGCGGCCCGTAATACTTCCTGAAATCGAGAGCTAACTGGATTTTCGCTGGCCTCAAGCCGTGCGGAACAACTTCGCACCGGACGGAGCGTTGATGGCGCCGCCGTCGACCGTGATTTCGATGGCCGTCACGTTGGCGGAATCGTCGGAGGCGAAGTAGAGCGCGGCCCTGGCGATTTCATCGGCTTCGCTCATGCGGCCGAGCGGGCTCAGGCTGCCGAAGCGGGTCTGCAGCGCATCCAGGGCCTCCGGCGTCGCAGCACGCGGCTCCCAGATCGGCGTCTTGGTGGCGCCCGGCGTCACCTGGTTGACGCGGATGCCGCGGGGCGCAAGTTCGGAAGCGAGATTGCGGGTCATGGCGCGAACGGCGCCCTTGGTGCCTGCATAGGCCGAAGCGCCGGGAATGCCGAGGACGGCGTGCACGGAGCCGTTCAGGATGACGGAGCCGCCATCGTTCAGATACGGCAGGGCGGCCTGCACGGTGAAGAAGACGCCGGTGAAATTGATGCGGACGATGGTTTCGAACTGCTCAAGCGTCGTCTTGCCGAGCGGGGTATCGCCGGCAATGCCGGCATTGGCAAAGACCACATCGAACTTTCCAAGCTTCTCCGCCGCCTCGGCAAAGGCCTTCTCCATCGCCGGGATATCGGTGGTGTCGGCCTGTAATGCCAGCACGCCGCCGCCGAGTTGTTCCGCTGCCGCAGCCAGTGTTTTGGCATTGCGGCCCGTTATGGCGACTTTGGCACCTTCGGCGAGAAAGAGGCGGGCGGTGGCAAGGCCAATACCGCTGTTTCCGCCGGTGATGATGGCGACCTTGTTCTTGAGACGCATGTTCGTAGCTCCTGTTGGCTTTCATCACGATCTGGATTATGATCGTTATCTATAAGGATTATGATCGTAATCCATTTTGTCAAGCCGGGCACGAAAGGATTTTCGATGGGCCGTTCGCAATTGGAAAAGCAGAAGACGCATGAGCGCATCGTGACGCTCGCCGCCAAGCGGTTGCGCGAGGAGGGACTGGAAGGGATCGGCGTTGCCGACCTGATGAAGGAGGCGGGTTTGACCGTCGGCGGCTTCTACAAGCATTTCGCCTCACGCGATGAACTCGTGGCGGAAGCCATGGAATCAGCGATCGGATCCTGGCGACGGCAGCAGGAGGAAATGGGGATCGATCCTGAAAGCATCCCGCTCAACGATTATGTCGATACTTATCTCAGCGAACGTCACCGCGATCATTGCGGCGAGGGCTGTGCCTATGCGGCGCTGACGGCGGACATGGCGCGCAGCAGCGATGCAGTCCGTACCGTCGCGACGGACGGCTTGCGAAGGAATTTCGACGCGATGACGGCGCGCATGCCGAAGCCTGAGACAGCCGAGGCAAGGCGCAAGGCAATCATCGCCTCCTGCCTGATAACCGGAGCCCTCGGCCTTGCGCGCGTGGCGAATGACGAAGCGCTTTCCAATGAAATTCTGGAAACAGTGAGGCAGTTCGTGAAGGAATTGCCGCAGTCAGAATAGCAAAGCGGCCGGTTGGAGCCGGCCGCCTGTCATCATCGGAATAATGCTGCCAATTAAGCGGCGAGAGCCAGCTCGGAAGCGCGGGCCTGGGCGGCACCGATGGCCTTTTCGGCAGCTTCCGGACCGAAGGCGACGCCCTCGATGTAAACGGTCTCGACATCGGTGATGCCGATGAAGGCGAGAACCGACTTCAGGTAGGGAACGGCATGGTTCAGCGGGGCAGCCGGACCTTCGGAGTAGACGCCGCCGGAGGCGAGCACGATGTAGGCCTTCTTGCCGGTGGCAAGGCCCTTCGGGCCGGTTTCCGTGTAGGTGAAGGTGCGGCCGGCGCGGGCGACGTTGTCAATCCAGGTCTTCAGCGAGGAGTAGATGTTGAAGTTGATGAGGCCGGTGCCGATGACCAGCGTGTCGGCTGCCAGCAGCTCGTCGACGAGTGCGTCGGAAACCTTGACCAGTTCCTGCTGCTCGGGCGTGCGGGCATCGGCCGGCGTGCGGATGGCGGCGGTGAAGGGGCCGTCGATATGCGGCAGGTTGTCGGCGGCGAGGTCGCGCTTGACGAGCGTCTTGCCCGGGTTGTTGGACTTGATCTTCTCGGCCAGTTCGGTCGCGATCTTGGTGGAGAGCGAGTCCGGACGCGGGCTGGAGGTCAGAAGCAGAATGGAGGACATATCCGTTTTCCTTTTCAATGAGTTGCTAAATCGGCTGGGAGAGTCCGATCGCCTTTGCATCAATAGATAAGTCTTCAGTGCTATCGAGAAAAACTGTGATAATATGGATTGGAATTATCGATAGAATGGATGGCAGATGCTCCCCAATCCCACCCTCGACCAATTGCAGGTCTTTTTGACCGTCGCGGAGTCAGGCAGTTTTTCGGCTGCTTCGCGTATGCTCAACCGTGCGCAATCGGTCATCAGCTACACGATCGCCAATCTGGAGGCCCAGCTCGAAGTGCCTTTGTTCGAGCGGTCGGGCTCGCGCCAGCCGAAGCTGACGGATGAGGGCAGGGTGATGCTGGAGGATGCGCGCCGCATCCTTTCCGATCTCCAGGTGATGCGCGCCAGGGTGAAAGGCCTGAAGACCGGGCTCGAGGCGGAAGTGGCCGTCGCCATTAGCGTCATGGTGCCGGTTCACGCCACCGTCGATGTGCTACGCGAATTCCGTGACCGTTTTCCCTACGTGTCTTTGCGGCTCGACACCGGCGAACTCGGCTCGATGATGGAACTCGTCTCCAGTGGCAAGTCGACGATCGGCATCGGCGGCTCCGTGGTGAAGCAGGATGATGCCCTGGTCATCGAGCGCATCGGCCATTCCTTCATGATGCCGGTCGCGGCACCGACTCACCCGCTAGCGCAGATGGGAAGACCATTAACGCTGGCCGATGTGCGCGACGAGATCCAGCTCGTCGTCACTGACGCCTCTAGCCTGACGAATGGCAGGGATTTCAACGTCCTGTCCTACAAGGTCTGGCATGTGAGCGATATCGCCACCAAGCATCAGCTGATCCGCGGTGGTCTCGGATGGGGTGGCCTGCCGGCATCGTTCATTATGGAAGACCTGCAGAAGGAGCGGCTGGTGCCTTTGGCGCTCGATGCCTATGACCAGAGCGAATATCCGCTCTATGCGGTGCGCAAGGTCGACAATCCTCCAGGGCCGGCTGCAGCCTGGATGATAGAGGCTTTCCGCTCGCGTCTGGCACGATGCCCGAATCACGAGGATTTCAAATCCGCCGTTGAGATGTTCCATCCGGGAGACAAGCGTCTCGCCGCAGAATGAGAAAATCCTCTCCCCGAAACGGGGAGAGGACAATCGCGCCTGTGATTACAGCATTAGGCGGTAGTTACGGAAGCCGTCCGCGCCTTCGCCGGCGTCTTCGATCTTCACGCTCTTGACCTGATCGAGGAAATCCTTGGCCTTCGGCGAGCTTTGGAACCGTACGGTCGTGTCCGCCAGCGGCTTGAAGGTCCAATTGCCGTCCGCGGTCGGGTTGATCGTGCCCTGATCGTGGACATAGCGCACGATGACGTCGCGGTTGGTGTCCGGCGCCTGGTAGACGACCTTATCCGCTGCGATTTCCGGGAAGTTGCCGCCGCCGCCGGCACGGTAGTTGTTGGTGACGACCAGGAATTTCTGCGCGGGGTCGATCGGCTTGCCGTTAAACTGCAGGTTCTGGATGCGGTTTGCATCGGCATTCAGAACCTTGCCGTCATCGCCAAAGCGGCGCGGCTGCGACACGTCGATCTGGTAGGTGACGCCGTCGATGACATCGAAATTATAGGACGGGAAGCTGTTGTTGATGAGATCCGCATCCTTGGCGCCCGGCTGCACCTGGTTGAACATCGCAGCCGACATTTCCAGCCAGTTCTTGACCTGGGCGCCGTTGATGACGACCGCCTGCACGGTGTTCGGGTAGAGGTAGAGGTCCGCGACGTTCTTGATGGCGATATTGCCGGCCGGAACGTCGGTATAATAGTCGGCGCCGTTGCGGCCGCCGCACTTGAAAGGTGCTGCAGCCGAAAGAACCGGCAGGTCCTTGTACTGCGTTTCCTTCAGCATGTCCTTGATGTACCAGACCTGCGCCTGGCTGACGATCTGCACCGACGGGTCGTCGGCAACCAGCGCGAAGTAGGAGTAGAGCGGCGCGGAGGTCTTGCCGACGGGGGTGCGCACATAGGTCAGCGTCGCCTCGTGCTCGGCCTTGGCGGCTTCCACCACTTCCTTCTTGTCGGCGACATCTGCGACGACCTTCTTCTTGTCGTCGCGGTGATAGATCGGCCGTGCTTCGGAGGTGAAGTCGACGATCTTCCAACTCTTGCCGTCCTTTTCGAGCAGCAGGTCGATAAGGCCGAGATGCGAGCCCCAGAAGCCGGCCATGACGGCGGGCTTGCCGTGCAGCGTGCCCTTGACCGGATCGGCGTCCTTGATGCCGTCCCAGGTCTTCGGGCCAGGGAAGACGAGATGCTGGTGGCCGGTGAAGACGGCGTCGATGCCATCGACCGCGGCGACATAGAGCGAGGCATTTTCCATCTTGTCGCTCGGGCCGCTGCCGTCGATGCCGGAATGCGAGAGAGCGATGACGATATCGGCGCCTTCGGCCTTCATGACCGGAACCCAGGCCTTGGCGGCCTCGACGATATCGCGCGTCTGCGCCTTGCCTTCGAGGTTCTTGATATCCCAGAGCATGATCTGCGGCGGCACGAAGCCGATGAAGCCGATCTTGATCGGGCTTTCATTGCCGGCACCGTCCTTGATCTTCTTTTCGAGGATCAGATAGGGCTTGAAGAACAGGTCGTCCTTCGTCGGGTCGGAGGCGAGCTGGCCCTTGGTCAGGTTGGCGCAGACGAACGGGAAGTTTGCGCCGGCCAGCACCTTGAACATGAAGTCGAGGCCGTAGTTGAATTCGTGGTTGCCGAGCGTTCCCACGGAATAGCCGAGCGTGTTCATCGCCTTGATGACCGGATGGACGTCGCCGTCCTTCATGCCGTGCTGATAGGCCATGTAGTCGCCCATCGGATTGCCCTGCAGCACGTCGCCATTGTCGATGAGGAGCGAGTTGGTGGCTTCGGCGCGGATATTATCGATGATCGTCGCCGTGCGCGTCAGGCCCATCGTGTCGTTTGGCTTGTCGGCATAGTAGTCGTAGGGGAAGACGTTGACGTGAATGTCGGTCGTTTCCATGAGGCGCAGATGCGCCTGGTTGCCAGCGGCGCGGGCGGCGAAGGGATGCAGCACGATCAGCGCTGCCGTGGCGCTGAGGCCTTGCAGCAAGGAACGGCGCGACATGCTGGGCAAATCCAGAATGGAAGACATAAGACACTCCTTCAACGATGGGGCTATAAGTCCGTCGATCATCTCTCGGGCGAGGGAGATTAGGACGATTTTTGAAGGTGTGCACCAGGAATGTGACAGGCTTATTGTGGATCGTAGCCGGCTTGCGCCGACATTCGATCAACGCTTGAGAACTGGCTTTATGTCCTTGTGGAAAAAGCGGAAATAGGACGCGACTTTCGCCGAGGCATTGGACGAGCGATCGAATTCGATGCCGATGCGGCCATTGTGAGCCCAGCGCACGAAACCGTCCAGCAAGCCGATATCGTCGCATTCGACGCGAACCTTGCTGCCGGCGGCGGCATAAAGCGGCGACTGCAGGTCGAGCGCAATGCCGCTGGTGGAAATATTGACCACGCGGCCAGCGACGAGCTTGGTGAAATAGCGAACCTGACCCGTCAACCGGGCATGATGGCGCGGCGAACCTCGCGTCTTGATTTTCAGATTGCCTTCGACAAGAGATTTGGGAGAGGATTGCATGATATTATCCCGGTTCGCGCATCTTTTTTCCTCTTCTGGATAGCAGGCGAGCATTGAGAGATGCTTATGCTAATCGCTAAAATTGTAGTCGAGAGTCTCGAATCGGTACTGGATCGGGTGCCCGGCACGTGACCTGCAATGTGAATATTTGGGGGAGCAGAAGATGCGCATCGTTTCGTTGAATGCATGGGGTGGCCGGCTTTATGAGCCGTTGATGCCTTATCTCGCGGATGTCGATGCAGATGTTTTGTGCCTGCAGGAGGTGGTTCGTACGCAGGATGCGGACAGCAGATGGCTGGTCTATCGCGACCATGGCGTCGAGCTTCCGCAGCGCGCCAATCTCTTCGAGGAGCTGAAGGCTGCTTTGCCGGCTTACGATGCCTTCTTCCTCCCCGTCGCGCGGGGCGATCTCTTCAACGGTGACAGGCGATTTGACTCAGAATTCGGGCTGGCGACTTTCGTGCGCAAAACCCGTCCGATCATTGGCCAAGCAACCGGCTTCGTTCACGGCGAATTTTCGGCTGACGGCTATGGACCGCATCCGCGTTCCCGCAATGCCCATTGCATCCGCCTCTTTGACTATGAGCGCGGCTATCCCATCACCATTGCCCATATGCACGGCCTGCGAGATCTGGAAGGCAAGGGAGATACGCCGGCCCGGCGCCATCAGGCGAATGCGCTCGTCGAGATCATTCGCCAGGTTCGGCAGGAAGGCGACCGGCTGGTTGTTTGTGGGGATTTCAACGTGCTGCCGGATAGCGAGACCTTCGAAATCCTCGGCAGCCTCGGGCTTGTCGATCTCGTCACCTCGCGGGGACATGACGACACGCGCACCTCATATTACAAGAAGCAGCCGCGTTTTGCCGACTATATGTTGGTGACGCCCAACGTCGAGGTTGTCAGCTTCGATCCTGTAGCCGAGCCAGAGGTTTCGGACCATCGCGCCCTATTGCTGGACATGCGCTGACGGGCATCACAGGCCGACATTCGGCCGATCGATGACTTCGCGCAGCGCGAAGCTCGAATTGATCTTCACGACATGGGGCAGGGCGGAAAGCCAGTCGCGATGGATGCGTTCGTAGTCCTCGAGATCCCGCGCGGCGACGCGCAATATGTAGTCGTATTCCCCCGACATGAGGTAGCAGGAGAGCACGTTGGGGCAGCGCTTCACCGCGGTTTCGAATTCCGAAAGCGTCTTGGCGAACTGGCCGGATAGCGAGATGTGCACGAAGGCGATCATCTTGTAATCCAGCGCCTTGTGCGAGAGATGCGCGTGATAGCCGTCGATGACGCCGCTTTTTTCCAGAATATCGAGCCGCCGTGAACAGGCCGAGGGAGATAGGCCGATCTTCTCAGCCAGCTCCGCATTGGTGATCCGCGCATTCTGCTGCAGCATCCGCAGAATCGAATGATCGATGGCATCAAGGTCGGACATTCGAAGATCCTTCGAAGAAATTCCTATTCGCGCAATAAATCACGAAAAATGACTGCAGCGCAAATCGTCTTTGCAAGGACATTGCAGAGCGGAGGTGGTCTGATTCCAGGTGGAGAAAATGTCGGACGCAAAAGCATTCGAGGAGGAATGAAATGCGCGTTGGTTGCCCCAAGGAAATCAAGAACCACGAATATCGCGTCGGCCTGACGCCGGCGTCCGTTCGCGAATATGTCGCCCATGGCCATGAAGTCTGGATCGAAACGAAGGCTGGTTCCGGCATCGGTGCCGACGATCACGCCTACATTGCAGCCGGTGCCAAGATCGCCGCAAGCGCCAAGGACATCTTTGAGAGGTGCGATATGATCGTGAAGGTCAAGGAGCCGCAGCCCTCCGAATGGGTGCAGCTTCGCGAGGGCCAGCTTCTCTACACCTACCTGCATCTGGCGCCAGATCCCGAACAGACCAAGGGCCTTCTCGCTTCCGGCGTCACTGCCGTTGCCTACGAGACCGTGACCGACGAACGCGGCGGCCTGCCGCTGCTGGCGCCGATGTCCGAGGTCGCCGGTCGCCTGTCGATCCAGGCGGGCGCGACGGCCCTGCAGAAGGCCAATGGCGGCCTCGGCATCCTGCTCGGCGGCGTGCCGGGCGTGCTGCCGGCCAAGGTGGCGATCATCGGCGGTGGCGTCGTCGGCCTGCATGCGGCCAAGATGGCGGCCGGTCTCGGTGCCGATGTCAGCATTCTCGATCGCTCGCTGCCGCGTTTGCGCCAGCTCGACGATATCTTCAACGGCCGCGTTCACACCCGCTATTCCAGCATTCAGGCGCTGGAAGAGGAAGTCTTCTCCGCCGATCTGGTGATTGGCGCCGTCCTCATCCCCGGTGCCGCGGCGCCGAAGCTGGTCACGCGCGAGATGCTGTCGGGCATGAAGCAGGGTTCTGTCATCGTCGATGTCGCCATCGATCAGGGCGGCTGCTTCGAAACCTCACATGCGACGACGCATTCCGATCCGACCTATGTGGTCGAGGGCGTCGTGCATTACTGCGTCGCCAACATGCCGGGTGCGGTCCCCGTGACCTCGGCACACGCCTTGAACAATGCCACGATCTATCACGGCCTCGCCTTGGCCGATCGTAGCTTGCGCGCCATCGCGGAAGACAAGCACCTCCGCAATGGCCTCAATGTCCATAAGGGGCGCATCACCAACCGGCCGGTGGCCGAGGCGCTTGGTTATGAAGCCGTTGCGCCGGAAAGCGTTCTGAACGTCGCGTAAAGCCCATCACGCGAACGTCAGATGGAGGCGCCGGCATCCGCGTATGCCGGCGCTCCTATTTTGTCGATCCGGCATTGATAGCAATTGTTACGTGCTGAGCGGACATGCACATAGGCGATGTCGGGACGCTCAAGCAGCGAGGCCGCATAGATGGGAATGTCGCCGGTCGGCGTTACCGCGCCGGTCCCGTAGATAATGCGGTCGTTCTTGCCATAACCGCGCACGATGAAATCCCGGCTGGTCGCCAGCACCGGCGGTAGAACTTCTGCCGCTTCGTAGCGCTGGCAAGGCGCCTTGTGCAGGAAGATCGGACCGGTTTCGGCGTAAGGCTGCAATTCCGGGAAGGGGCGATAGGCGAAGACGAGCAGCTCCTCTCCTGCATCGATATTGCGCAGGCAATGGCGGCAGGGATGGCCGGGACCATCGGAGATCATGGTCTCCGGCTGATGACCGTAGGCATCGGCGCCGCCGCTCCACAGAACTTCAGCGTCGGATGTGGGCATGGCTGCAAAAGCGATGGAAGGCATGGCAAAGCTCCTTTCGAGATTTGCCATGTGATGTGCTGGAACAAGACCAGAAACCACCCGATTCCTGCCGCTATGGAACCCTTAGCCCTTCTTGGCTAGCTCTAGCAGTTCTTTGTCGCTCAAGGGCCTGACAATGCCTTCACCTGTCGAGATCGGCGAGAAGCCGAACATCTGATAGAGCTGTAACGCTCTCGGATGATCGAGATTGTTCGTCGTCGTGATGATCCGCTGCGGGTTCAGCGTCCAGATGGCGTAGAGCGACTGCAGTAGGAACCATTTGCCGATGCCGAGGCCGAGCGCGTTTTCGATGAGGCCGAAATGGCTGAGCTCGATCGTCTCCTCGTCCTGACGGAAATATTCGAAGAAGCCGCCCGGCGCGCCGTTGACGTAGAGCACGCTGATATCGTTGCGCTGGTCGTGAAGAACAGCCGTCAGCTGCTCGTCGGAGAGGCGCAGACGCTCCACCCAGTGCCAGCGGGCACCGACCTGACGATAGAGATAGCGATAGAAGGGCAGCGGAATACCGGGCGCACGCATGATCGCCGTTTGGATGTTGACCGGCACCGGCAAGCTTGTCTTGGGCGGTGCGGTCATTTCCAGACGAGTGATGTGAACCTTGATGGACGAGGGTGTCTTCACGGTCGGGATGCTCAATCTTGACCAGTGACGATGGGCGTATCCGCCCGGCTGCCCCATTCCGACCAGGAGCCGTCATAGAGCTTGTTGTTGTCATGGCCGAGGGATTCGAGCGCCAGCGTGATGATGGCTGCGGTAATGCCGGAGCCGCAAGTGGTCACCACAGGCTTTTCGAGATCGATGCCGGCCTTCTCGATCGTTTCCCGCAGCTCCGACAGGGACTTGAAGTTGCCGTTCGTGGCAAAGACACCCGAAGGCAGGCTTCTGGCGCCCGGCATATGACCCGAACGCATGCCTTCGCGCGGCTCCGGCTCGGTCGCGGCAAAGCGCCCGGCACTGCGGGCATCGGCGATCTGCAGGGAATGGCTGTCGACGATGCCGCGCATCTCGTTGAGCGAAACCACGCGGCTGCCGTTGAACTTGGGCTTGAAGGTCGCGGGCGCGAAAGCGGGGAGTGCCGTCTCCAGCGGCCGTCCCTCCGCCTTCCAGCCATCCAGGCCGCCGTCGAGCACGAAGACGTTCGGGGCGCCCATGACGATGTGGAACAGCCACCAGACGCGCGGCGAAGCAAACAGGCCCGGACCGTCATAGATCACGATGCGATCGCTCTCGCTGATGCCGAGCTTGCCGACTTCCTCCGCGAAGAATTCGGGCGAGGGGACCATATGCGGCAGGTTGGTCGAATGATCTGCAATCTTGTCCTGGTCGAAGCGGATGGCGCCGGGAATATGGCCGCTGGCATATTCGGCATCGGCATCGCGCTTCTGGGCGGGCAGGTAGAAGGATGCGTCGAGGATGCGCAGATCCTTGGCGCCCAGCTCGCCTTGCAGCCAGTCGGCGGATACGACGAAACGGCTCTTGTCCGCTGCCATGATGATCTCTCCCTGCTATGGTTTATTGGTCTTGGTATCGGGATATAGGCGCTTACCTGGTCAATTCTCGTCCGCCGGCGCGCCGAAACGAATGCGGAAGCGGCGGTTTTCCTTGCCCTTCTTCTCGATCTTGGCGATATGGATCGCGCCGACTTCCTGCGTCTCCGAAACATGCGTGCCGCCGCAGGGTTGGCTGTCGATGGCCGAATCCTCGCCGATGCAGACGAGGCTCACCCGGCCGAGGCCCATCGGCGGGCGCACATTCTTGGATTTGACGATGCCGGGATTGGCGATCAGCTCCTCGTCCGTGATCCAGCGGACGAAGATCGGATGGTTCTCGTTGACGAGCGCCATCATCCTGGCCGTCACCTCGTCCTTGTCGATCGTCTCGCTCATGTCGAAATCGACCCGGCTTTCGTCCTCGCCGACTGCCGCGCCCGTGATTGGATATTGGCAGACCACCGAGAGCAGATGGCAGGCGGTATGCATGCGCATGAGCTTGTAGCGGCGCGCCCAGTCGATGTGCAGCACGAGCTTCTCGCCGACGATGGGCCGCGGCTCACCCTCAAGCGGCGCATGGATGATGATGTCCTTGATCGGCCCATGCTTCGTCTGGCCGAGCACGATCCTCGAGCCGTCGCCGCGCTCCAGGAAGCCCGTATCGCCGGGCTGGCCACCTGAGGTGGCATAGAAGCAGGTCTGATCGAGCTCGATGCCCCCATCTTCGTGGATTGCGGTGACGACTGCCTCGGCGGTCGAGAGATAGAAATCGTCACGATAGAGGGCATTGACGGTCATATGATCACGCTATTGTTTCGTATGGGACGGCGATATCCGTCCGCTTTTCGAGATAAGCCGGCAGCGGCAAGCCCTTGGACTTCAGAAAGTCCGGATTGAAGAGCTTGGACTGATAGCGATTGCCGTAGTCGCACAGGATAGTCACGATGGTATGTCCAGGACCGAGATCCTTGGCGAGACGAACCGCGCCGGCAATATTGATGGCCGTGGAGCCGCCGAGGCAAAGGCCCTCGTGCTCCACCAGGTCGAAGACATAGGGAAGCGCTTCCGCATCCGTGACCTGATAGGCGAAATCAGGCGTGAAACCTTCCAGGTTCGCCGTGATGCGGCCCTGGCCGATGCCCTCGGTGATCGAGGAACCGGAGGATTTCAGCTCGCCGTTCTTGTAGAATTCATAGAGCGCGGCACCTTCCGGGTCGGCAATGCCGATCTTGATGTCCTTGTTGAAGGCATGCAGACCCATGGCGACGCCTGCCAGCGTGCCGCCGGAGCCGACCGAGCAGATGAAGCCGTCGACCTTGCCATTGGTATCCGCCCAGATTTCCTTGGCGGTCGTCTCGATATGGGCCTGACGGTTGGCGACGTTGTCGAACTGGTTCGCCCAGATCGCGCCGTTCGGCTCGGTCTTTGCAAGCTGTTCGGCAAGCCGGCCCGAAACCTTCACGTAGTTGTTCGGGTTCTTGTAGGGGACTGCCGGAACTTCCACCAGTTCGGCGCCGAGCAGCTTCAGCGCGTCCTTCTTTTCCTGGCTCTGTGTCTCAGGAATGACGATGACGGTGCGGTAGCCGAGCGCCTTGGCGACAAGCGTCAGGCCGATGCCGGTATTGCCTGCGGTCCCTTCCACGATGACGCCGCCTGGCTGCAGCAACCCCTTCTTTTCGGCATCACGAATGATGTAGAGAGCGGCGCGATCCTTGACCGACTGGCCGGGGTTCAGAAATTCCGCCTTGCCGAGAATGGTCGAGCCCGTCGCCTCGGAGGCGCCCTTGAGCTTGATCAACGGCGTATTGCCAATTGCTTCGAGGACGGACGGATGGACGGTCATGGAATCTGCCTTCTGTTCGCAACTACTGTAAGAACGGTCTTTTCCCTTCACAAGGCGGCATAGGCAAGAAATTCTGTTCCTTGCTCCTTGTTCGCGCCGCAAAATTCGACTTGGCAGCCATCATTGGCTGAAGTTTTCCAATGGACGCACCAGTCCCCGGTTGGTGACATCGATTTCCGTGTCGAGCCGTCAAACCGGCCGAAAGCGGCCACAATGATACGCTATTTCTAAAATGCCACGACGGTCGCTGTTTGAAGCGTTTGATTTAGGCGGCCGCCAGCCAAGGAGAAGAGCCATGAGCCCGTTCATCGCACGTCCTGAACATGGAGTGGTCTGGATCACCGGCGCCAGTTCCGGTATCGGCCGCGCGCTGGCGCTGAAGCTGGCCGAGGAAGGATACAAGGTCGCCGTTACGGCTCGCAGCCACGACAAGCTTCTGGCACTGCAGGCAGAGGCCGGTGCGCTTGCCGGCAGCATTGTCGTGCTCGATGGCGACGTGACTGATGCCGAGGATATGGAGCATACCGTTGCCGCCATCGAATACCAGCACGGCCCCATCGCTCTGGCAGTTCTGAATGCCGGCATCTACCTGCCGGCACGGGGGGAAGACCTCAATCACGAAGTGTTCGAGCGCAGTTTCGCCGTCAATCTTCATGGTGTCGTCAATTGTCTCGTTCCGGCGGTGCGGCATATGCGGGCGAGGGGATATGGCCAAGTTGCCCTCGTATCCTCCGTGGCCGGTTATGGCGGTCTGCCCGGCGGCGCGGCTTACGGAGCCAGCAAGGCTGCACTGATCAACATGGCCGAAAGCCTGAATTTCGAGCTCGACCGCATGGGCATTCACATCCAGCTCATCACCCCAGGCTATGTCGACACGCCGTTGACCGCGCAGAACAAGTTCGAGATGGCTGATATCGTGTCGGCACAGCAGGCGGCTGATGCGATTGCTGCCGGATTGAAATCTCCATCCTTCGACATCAGTTTCCCGAAGAGCATGGTCTATCGGGCAAAGCTGCTGAAGTTCCTTCCCTACGGCCTCTATTTCAAGGTGCTGAGGTATTTTCTCGGGAGCAGCAGCAAGCGCGGGTCGGTCGGGCCGCGCATAACCGCGCATCCGGCCGAATAGCGCCTATCCATCATCTTTGAGCGATGCGTGCGCAGCGAGTGCACACCGCCGCGCCATGGCATGATCGATGATGGGGCGGGGATAGTGCTTGCCGAGTTCTATGCCCGCACCTTTGAGCACGTCATCAGGTGCCTCGAAAGGCCGATGGATATATTTGCGGTCGAGATCGGCCAGCTCCGGCACGAAGGTCCTGACGTAGCCGCCATCCGGATCGAATTTCTCGCCTTGCAGCACCGGATTGAAGATGCGGAAGAAGGGCGAGGCATCGGCGCCGGAGCCCGCAACCCACTGCCAGTTTGCCGTATTGGCGGCCGGATCGGCATCGACGAGCGTATCGCGAAACCAGGCTTCGCCGTCACGCCAGTCGATCAGCAGGTCCTTGATCAGGAAGGAGGCGGTGATCATGCGGACGCGATTATGCATCCAGCCATGGCGCCAAAGCTGCCGCATGCCGGCATCGACGATCGGATAGCCGGTTTGCCCGCGCTGCCAGCGTCTCAGCAACTCGGCATCGGGAAGCCAGGGGAAGCCGTCGTAGCGATCGTTCCAGTTTTCCGTCCTGAGTTTTGGGAAATGAAAGAGCTGATGATAGCAGAATTCGCGCCAGACAAGCTCCTTGCGGAAGCGCACGACATTGTCCTTGGCGATGTTGTCAGGCAGCCCGCGCGTCGCATGCCAGATACGGGCAGGTGAAATCTCTCCGAGCGCCAGATGCGGCGAGAGCAGCGAGGTTGCCGGCTTGTCCGGAAAATCGCGCTCGACCGCATAACCGTCGACAGCGCCATCGATGAAGTCCCTCAGTTTCTCCTGTGCCGCGGCTTCGCCCGGTGTCCACATCTGCGGGAAGGCGGTTGCCCAGTTCGGCTTGGTGGGTAGCAACGACCAGGCATCGAGCGTATCCGATTTCGGCCAATGGCTGGGAGCCGGAAGCGTTTCGGGCGCCTCGATCGGAAAGGGCGGCTCGCCGGATTGCTCGAACGCGCGCCAGAACGGCGTATAGGTCTTGTAATGGCTGCCGCCGCCGGTGCGCAGGCGCATCGGCTCATGCAGCAGCTGGCCGGCAAAGCTTTCGGCTTCAATGCCGTTGTCCCGTAGCGCCTTCTTGATCTGCGTGTCCGCCGCTATGCCGGCGGGATCGTAACGCCGGTTCCAGACGATGGCCCCGGCGCCAGTCTCTGCAATAAGTTTATCGAGCACAGCCAGCGCATCGCCTTGTCGAAGGGTGAGCCTGCTGTTGAGCGTACCGAGAGCCAGTTGCAGCGCAGCTAGCGAATGATGCAGCCACCATTCCTGTGCGCCGCCCAGCGGTCCGCTGCCATCCTCTTCAGGCTCGCGAATATAGATCGGAATGACGGGGCGGCCTGATGTCGCGGCGGCTTGCAGGGCGTGATTGTCGTCGAGACGCAGGTCCTTGCGAAACCACAGCAGAATGGGGTTCGCCCCCGTCTTCGATATCGTCATGATCATCGCCGATCGATTTGCCTTTTAGTTTCCCGCATGTCGTGTTGCCATCCAGACCGGCATACGACATGGCCAGCGAAATGGTTCCACTACCGGGCGTTTCATAAGGGAGCCTTGAACGCAACTCCCGTTGGGGAATCTTGATTCCGCTTGTGATATAAGGGATCCTTGTCACTGTTCTGTAATGCAAATTCGCTAGCAGTCCACCCGATTGGCAGGCCCAGAATTGACAGGCGGGGAAGATTAAAATGGCGGAAATCCGGATCGAACAAGTTCGCAAGGCCTATGGACGCAATCCGGTCGTTCATGGCGTTGACCTGAATTTCCGATCGGGCGAATTTGTCGTCATCCTCGGACCTTCCGGCTGCGGCAAGTCCACGCTGCTGCGCATGATCGCCGGCCTTGAGGACATTACCTCGGGCGAGATCATCATCGACGGCAAGGTGGTCAACCAACTCGAGCCGCGCGAGCGCGGCTGCGCCATGGTCTTCCAGAACTACGCGCTCTATCCGCACATGGATGTCGCCGCCAACATGGGCTATGCGCTCAAGGTCGCCGGCGTGCCGCGCGAAGAGCGTGATCGCCGCATCAGGGAAACCGCCAAGATCGTCGGCCTCGAGGATTTCCTCGCCCGCAAGCCGGCCGAGCTTTCCGGCGGTCAGCGCCAGCGCGTCGCCATGGGCCGCGCCATCATCCGCGAGCCGAAGGTCTTCCTTTTCGACGAGCCGCTTTCCAACCTCGACGCCAAGCTGCGCGTGCAGATGCGCGTCGAGATCCGCCGCCTGCACAAGCGCCTGTCGGCGACCTCGGTCTTCGTGACGCACGATCAGGTCGAGGCCATGACGCTCGCCGACAAGCTCGTCGTCATGTACAAGGGCAATGTCGAGCAGGTCGGCACACCGCTCGAAGTCTACAACACGCCGCGCACCCGCTTCGTCGGTTCCTTCATCGGCTCTCCGGCCATGAATTTCCTGGAAGGCACTTTCGCGGCCAATGGCGAGCAATTCATCTTCGACGGCATTCCCATCGCCATCGACGCCAATATCGGCAAGCGCCATGCCGGCCAGCCGGTTGCTCTCGGCCTGCGGCCGGAACATGCACGCCTCGTTCCTGCCGGCACGCCCGGCGCCATACCGGCAACGGTCGATTTCGTCGAAGAACTCGGTGCCGGCCGCGTCATCCATTGCGACATCAACGGTTCGAGCTTCGCCGTCGCCGTTGCCGATCACACGACCGGCCAGACCGGCCAGTCCGTAGCACTGGAACTGCCGCAGCAGCACACGCATCTCTTTGCCCAGGATACCGGGCTGCGGCTCGATGCCGTTGCCTCCGTCACGCCGCTCAAGGTGCTGGCGAGCTGATTTCAAACATAACTTTTCAGTAGGTGTGCCCGGAAGTTTTCCCGACTTCCGGGCTTTTTTATACGGAGTTTGATCGATTGCCGCAGCGATCCAGACCTAAACCCGCCGGCAGATCATTTCGCGCATTCGAAATTCTCCGGCTTGCTCGGGTCGGTCGCGCCGGATTTGTACTTCGGGTAGGAGGGATATTCGCACATGGGCCGCGTACGACCGGCGCCATCCTTGCCAGCATCGCTGACGATCAGATTTTCAGGGGCTTTCCCTTTTTCCACCCAGTTCTCCAATGCGGTCAACGGGTCCCAGGCGGCGATGAACTTGCCGCTGCCATGGCCGAAGCCCGGCACAAGATAGAAGCGCAGGAAGCTATGGGTATTCTCCGCTCCCATCGTCTTCACGACGCGCTCATAATAGGCCACCGTATTATAGGGCGAGATCGCGAAGTCGATGGTACCGTGCATCAGCAGCATTTTTCCGCCGCGTTTTTCGAAGGCGGAGAGGTCGGCGCTGTTTGCATCGATCAGCCTGGAAACCTGTGCAACCCGCTTGGCATATTTCGTCGGATCGAAAGTCATTGTGTCGAACTTCGGATCCCGCACGACCGCATAACGGATCATTGGATCGGCAAGGACGGCCAGGCCGAAATTGGCGAATGGCGTCGGCGGTGTCGTCACATCAGGCGACGAGCCGAAACCCCAGAGACCATAGAGATCGCCCCCTTGAAAAATCGGCCAGCGGGCGAAGCCATCGACGCCATCCTCCAGCCTGACCGGGGACTTGTAAGGCGTATTGATCGTCTTCAGCACGGCGATCTGCGCATCCGAAAGGCAGGTATTGCCCTCATCCTCGCCGCTTGTGCAACGAAGATCTTCGACCTTGAAGGTCGCATCGCACGCTGCCGTATTTGAAATGAGACCGTCTTCGACACCGTCGAGCTTGTCGCACGCCTTGGTGACGGCCGTGTTGAGCAACTCCACTTTCGCAGGGCTCAAATAGGCACCGTTCTTGTAGAAAGCCTTGGCAAGATAGTTACCGGAGAGCTGCAGGGCGGAGAAGGGATTGGCGGGATGGGTGACGATGGCGCCGTCATAATCGGCGGGCCAGCGCTGGATCGCGATCAGGGATTCGTGCCCGCCTTGGGAATTGCCCTGAACATAGCTCTTCTGCGGCTTCCGGCCGTAATAACCTTCGACCACGGCCATGGTAACGTCGTGGGTCTTCTTGATCTGGAGACCGCCGAAATTGGCGAGCGCCTCGTCGTTCAGAAGAAATTTGCCGTCGAGCACGGAAGGAGACTGGTGGCCGCTATCGCTGCCGAAGGTCACATAGCCGCGCTGAAGCGGCGTCTTGACGGCGTCCGATCCAAAGGAGACGTTCTTGACCGCCTCGATCAGAGTTCCGTCATATCCGCCGCCGCCGTATTGGATGATCTTGTCGTTCCAGGCGAGCGGCAGGTTGATTTGGAAATTGATATTGGGCGCCTTGGGGTCGATAGGCTCGATGCCGCCGAGCACCTTGCAGAAGCCGCCACCTGCAGCCTGCTCACCTTTGACGAGATCGGCGGAATAGACGACGCCGCGACGGGCCGGCTCGCCGATCTTCTCGGGCGAGATCAACATCCCGCGCAGGGCCATGCAATGCGCTTCTTCCGGTGTCGGCATGTCCTGAGCGGCACTGATACCCGCGCTCAGCAAAAACGCCGCATTTGCTATCGTCAAATGCCACAGTCTCATTCCATCCTCCTCCTTGCAATTTTGAAACGCTCGCGCGATTGGACTTGTCGTCCGAAAAATTCTTCGGTTCGCTCCGGAAATTTGCGCATGCAACATCGCTTCGTCACTGATGCCGGCCGCACCTCAGCGATGCGGAGCGAGATCACGGCGAAAAACATGCGGCGAGCGGAAGCTTGACGACTCCTCCAATCGGCCTCTCCATCCGATTGCGTCGGTGAAAAATGCAGGGAACGGCGGAGCGTCACAATGCATTTTTCAAGCAATAAATTGCACTAATCGAACATCGGCAGGTGCGCATGGCCAGTCGCTCCCGACAGATGCGGGGATGTTTGAACAATTGCCGTTCGGTCGTGAGGTGGGGTAATTCGCCTGCGGTGGAATGCTGATGGCAGCTAGGTGCGTAGCGGAATGCTCAATCGAGGCAGCGAGCAGCCAGCTTGGACCGGCATTGCATTGGAGGACTAGGGTAGGGGCCATCAGTCCGATGCCGGGATGGCTCGCCGGTTGCTCCCTGTCGAAAACTGTCGCGCCCGCGAACGGGCGCGACAGATAGCCATATCACTTCTCGGTGGCGATCACGCCGCGAACAACCCAACGCTGCATCAATACCACGACAGCAAGCGGTGGAATCATGACGATCAGCGTGCCGGCCATGGCGATATGCCATTCCGGAAGGCCGCCCACGTTCGGGATGAGCGATTTGAGCTCCATCACCGCAGTCGTATACGCTGGATCTGTGGTGATCAGTATTGGCCACAGATACTGGTTCCAGGCCCAGAGGAACATGATGGTGCCTAGCGCGGCCATGTTGGTGCGCGACAACGGCAGCAGGATGTCGATGAAGAAACGCAGTGCCCCGGCGCCGTCCATGCGGGCGGCCTCTGTGAGTTCGTCCGGTATCGTCAGGAAGAACTGACGGTAGAGGAAGGTGCCGGTCGCCGTCGCGATCAGCGGCAAGATCAGGCCGGGGTAGGAGTTAAGCAGTCCCAGGTTCAGCGATACTTCGACACCTGTAATCTTCTGGATGAGCCAGCTGATGCCGGTGATGTCGAGGAGCCCCTGGTAGGGCGACAGGACGTTCGCTATGACCGCGTAGGTCGGCACGATGCGCACTTCGAGCGGCAGCATCAGCGTTATGAAGATCAGCCAGAAAAGGATGCCTCGTCCCGGATAGCGGAAATAGACCAGCGAAAAGGCTGTTATCGCCGAAATGACCACCTTTCCCACCGCGGTGCCGGTGGCCAAGATCAGGCTGTTCAGCAGCTTGGGGCCGAGATTAGCGGTGGTCCAGGCTGTCTTCATGTTGACCCAAAAGTCCGAGCCTGGGATCAGCGACATCGGAACCGTGTTGACGTCGGCGAGATTGTGCGACGCGGCGATCGCTACGATAGCCAGCGGTGCCACGGCCATGACGAAACCAAGAAACAGGATCAGATGCGTAAAGAAATTGAGAACGGGTGTGCGCTCGACCATGTCAACCTCAACGATAATGCACGCGCTTCTCGATGAAGCGGAACTGGAAGATGGTAAGCATGACGATCAGCAGCATCAGTATGATGCTCTGTGCCGCCGCACCGGAAAAATCAAGGCCCCTGAAGCCATCGGAATAGATCTTGTAAACCATCAGATTGGTCGAGTTGTGCGGGCCACCCGAAGTCATGATGTCGACGATGCCGAACGCTTCCTGGAAGCTCTCGGTGATGTTGATGACAAGCAGGAAGAAGATCGTCGGCGTGATAAGCGGGAATTGGATGTCCCAGAAACGCCGGAGCACACCGGAGCCGTCCATCGCGGCCGCCTCGATCTGTGAGCGCGGTATGGCCTGGAAAGCGGCCAGGAAGAAGATGAAGCTATAGCCGATATATTTCCAGGAGAAGGCGACGATGATACAGGCCATGGCGGCGTTGCCATCGAGGCCCGGGTCCCAGAAGCCTGGCCAATAGTGATTGACGAAGGACATGAAGCCGGCTTCAGGTGCCAGGATGAAGCGGAAGGCCATTGCCGACGCAGGTGCGGCGATGCCGTAGGGCCAGATCAGCACCACGCGATAGATTTTCGAACCGCGCAATTGCCGATCGGTCAGGGCTGCGAATATGAGCCCGGCCCCCATGGAAATGGCAGTGCTGATAGCTGCAAAAATGATGCTGATCGTCACCGAATTCCAGTAATCTGCATTTGCAAGGATGGATTTGAAATTATCGAGTCCAACCCAGATGTTGCCGCCGCCCCAGGGTTGCTGGAGCGTCAGCGACCAGAAGACCGCCTGACCAGCCGGCCAATAGAAAAAGGTGAAGATAAGAAGCAGCTGCGGCACCGCGAAGAGGATGCCGACGCTCCATTTGTTGAAAGTGATACGCTTTTCCATTGTCTCTTCCGGCTTGGGGGCCTGATGCCACGCTTGCTCTCATAACGAACGTCCGCCGGGAAAATCTCGGCGGACGCTGTTTGCTAAGAGTTCCGCCGATTACGGCAGCTGCTTGCCCTTGTAGGTGGCTTCGAAGCGGTCGAGGACGGCGTCGCCGTTCTTGACGAGGTTGTCGATGCCTTCCTGGACGCTGACCTTGTTGGCGAAGATGGCCTGCATTTGGTTGCCGAATTCAGCGCGGATCTGCGTGAAGTTGCCGAGGCGGACGCCGCGGGTGATCGGGGTCGGCTCGGAAGCGGTCAAGCTGGCGATAGCGACTTCGCGGCCCTTATAAGGAGCCTTGTCGTAGAAGCCGGAGGACTTCATGAATTCGAAGCCGGACTTCGTAACCGGAATGTAGCCGGTGTTGGTCGACCAGAAGAGAGCGGTTTCCGGCTTGGCGATGAAGTTCAGGAACGCAGCAGCGCCCTTGTATTCGTCAGAGGACTTGCCCGAGAGAACCCAGAGCGAAGCGCCGCCGACGAGCGAATTCTTGCGCTCGGTGCCCGCGTAAACCGGAAGTTCGGCAACATCCCAGTTCATGCCAGCCTTCTGGGTCTTGGTGACAGTGCCATGGTCGCCGACCGAGGTCATGATCATCTGGCAATCGCCCGCAGCGAAGGCCTGAACCATGTCCTGACCGAGGTCCTTGGACTTGATCTTGACGAGGCCCTGGTCGTACCAGCTCTTGAGATCCGTGACATACTTGACGAACTTGGTCTTGTTGACGGTCAGACGAGCATCGAGACCATCATAGCCGTTGTTCTTCGTGGCAACCGGCTGGTCATGGATAGCAGAGAACTGCTCCATCAGCTGCCAGCTTTCGTTGCCGGAGATGTTGATGGCCATCGGGCAATCATAGCCGGCGCCCTTCAGAGCCTTCATGTCTTCGGCAGCTTCTTCCCAGGTCTTCGGAGCGGCAGTCTTGCCGATCTTGGCGAAGGCGTCCTTGTTCCAGTAGAGCAGGGCGGTCGAGGAGTTGAAGGGGAAGGAAAGCAGCTCGCCCTTGGAGGTGGCGTAGTAGCGGGCGATGCCCGGGAAGTAGTTGTTCCAGTCGACCTTGTAGTTGTTCTCGGCCATCAGCTTGTCGACCGGGTAGTAGGCGCCCGAAAGCATCATCGTTGCCGTACCGACATCATAGACCTGAACGATCGTCGGCTGCTTGCCGGCGCGGAAGGCGGCAATGGTGTTCTGCAGAGCGGCGTCGTAGTTGCCCTGGCTGACGCAGGAAACTTCATAATCCTTCTGGGAGTCGTTGAAGTTCTTGCACATGGTCTCAACGACGCGCTGCAGGTCGCCCGACAGGCCGAACCAGAAATCGAACTTGACCGGAGCAGCGGCAGCCGGCATGGCGAGCGCTACGCTCATGACGCCGGCTGTTGCAGCCGAAATGAGGTTTTTAAGTTTAGACATAATCCCTATTTCCTTTTTGAAAGCTCGGAACCGGTGGTCTTGCGCAAGTCCGCGGTAGCGCGGGTTATAGACAAGCTGTGTGACAGTTTGTTGAGGGCAAGAATCCCGCATTGACGGGCTTTTTCACAAGGGTAGCGGCTTTGCGGAGCAGCGCTCATTGCAGGATCGTGCATTTGAGATTTTGCTAATCAAGGGGTGTGGGCCGCGCGTGTTCGCCCATAGATTGTTGATCGGCTAAGAAGACACGATGGTCTTTCTTGCGTGTGCCCTGAGCGGTGTTGCAAGATCGCCGAGGGCAAGTTCGGAAGGCATTGGAGGAATGAGAATATGAGTCTCAGCGAGCGGCAGAAAATGGCGGCGGGGGAGTGGTACTGCTGTTTGGATCCGGAGCTCGACGCCCTGCGCTGGCGGGCGCGCGAGGCTGTGCACGCACACAACACAATGCCGCCCGCCCAACGCGGCAATCTTGCGCCGGCTTTGTCTGCGCTCTTTGCCGACATCGGCGAAGGCGTCTTCATCGAGGCGCCGTTTCATTGCTCTTATGGTATCAATATCTCGCTCGGCCGCCGGGTCTATATGAACGCCGGCTGCACGATCCTCGACAGCGCCAGCGTCCGCATTGGCGACGGCAGCATGCTGGGGCCGGGCGTCCATATCTATTGCGCCGAACATCATAAGGACGCCGAATTGCGCGGGGCGGGTCTGGAAGTCGCCCGGCCAGTGACGATCGGCAGAAGCGTCTGGATCGGCGGCGGCGCGATCCTTGTCGGCGGCGTATCGGTGGGGGACGGCGCGATCATCGGCGCCGGCGCGGTCGTCACCAGGGATGTTGCCGCCGGTACGACGGTTGTCGGCAATCCGGCTCGTCCCGTTCGTGCGGAATAGGAAGAGAGCTTCGAGCATGTCGCGCAAAAGTGGGCAGCGGCTTTGCGAGAACGACATGCGCAAAATCAAAGATCTAAAGCGCGGGAAGCGGATCTGAAGGATCGCGACGCTCTTTAGTTTGCCGGGCGGCGTTTTCGCGTCCACCATACGGCGAAGCGGCGGCGCCAGCGGCGCACCGTAGGCATATCGTGCGAGAGCACGATGAAGCCCAATGGCAGCATCCAGAAGCCGAGCACCGGCAGAAAGCCGAGCAATCCGCCGAAAATGAGCGCTATCCCCACGCCAACGCGGGCAAGGCGCGATCGCGGCAGAGGAATTCTCACCGAGCCGAAAACAAGCTCGCGCGTTGAAGGATCAATGCCAAAACGGCGGGTTTTCCGGCCATTTCGATCGGCATTTGCTGTCGTTTCGCTTTGATCGGTCATCCACAGGAAATGGTGGCGCGAGGAAATAATGCAAGAGAATGCGATTTTTTTGAAAAAACCGCTTGGCAAATCGGGAAAGCATTTGTATTACCCCGCTCACACCGCGCCAAGCGCATTCCCTGGTAGCTCAGCGGTAGAGCATTCGACTGTTAATCGACAGGTCGCCGGTTCGAATCCGGCCCGGGGAGCCACTCTTCTTCTACAAAACTGAAGCTGGTATCGGCGCTAGCGCGCACGATTGATTTAATCCTGCGTCTGTAATTCTCAAAGCTGATGAGCGTGGCCGGGCTTATAGCAGCACATTTTTGCAGTTTTATTGCACATGCCCCGCGGCATTGACTTCGGCCGAGACCCGTTCGGTTCGAAGGCCGTATCTTCGTTGACCTGTCTTTCCCATTCATGCCAGATTGCCGCCGCTTGTCAGCCAGGCGTCAATGCCGGCCGGCAATCGGGGGATGTGGACCAGTTCTGGCGCATTGGGGGACAAGATGGCTGAGAATGCGAGTTTTCGTGGTGGAATGGCGCTGGGATGGGTTCTGAGCGCAATCGTGATACTTGCGTTTGCTGCCGATGCGGCTGTTGATCTCTTTGCACCGTCGTTGGTCAGCGGGCAGATGGAGGAGACTGGCTTCTCAACCGGTCTGGCAACACCGGTCGGCATGATCATCCTTGTCTGCGTCGTTCTTTACGCAATTCCGCGCACGGCAGTCCTTGGAGCAGTCCTTACAACCGGTTTCCTCGGCGGCGCTATTTGCGCCCATTTCCGTCTCGGAGAAATCGGGTCTCCGCCACAACTTATCAGTTTATTGCTCGGCGTCATGACGTGGGGTGGCCTTTATCTTCGCGACGAACGTGTTCGGCGCTTGCTTCCCCTTCGTTCGGTGAGTGACTGAAAATCCGCGCATACCTCATTCAGACATTTTGCAGCGCAATAACAATATCTTGCACCGCACCTTTCTCGGCACGGGACGGCGAATGGTAGCGGGCTAATGAGATTGTGCCAACATGATACATCCACGGTTTTCGAGAGTCCGCAGAGGCGGTTCTTGGGCGGATATATGTGGTATTTCTGAAAAAACTAGTTCAAGGTATGGTTGCTTTCGCGAATGTGAGAGCATGTTCATGTGCCGTTAATGCGATGCGGCGCATGAACGTAATGCGCGATCCGCGCAGCATAGTCCCCCAATGCTTTAGAGGTTCGACATGAAAAATCTGATTCTTGCTTCTGCAGTAGCTGTGGCGTCGGTCTTTGCCTTCAGCGTGCCGTCCGAGGCCGCTCCGATGCATCATCATCGTCATCACCAGTATCATCATCACTGCCATGTGAAGAAGGTAAAGCGCAAGGTTCATGGACGCTGGGTTGTCCGCCATGTGCGCGTCTGCCGCTGATCGGAAGACTTAGGAACCGGCGCAGGTTCCTCTTAAACCGATACGGCCGCTGCCGGGGTTCCGGTGGCGGCCGTATTGTTTGCGTTATACCTCGAAATGACGCGCTGCCTACGTCTGGCGTGAGTTTGGCAGCCGGCATATCAGTTACGATATGCCGGCTGGTCGTGGTGCTCGCGCACTAAGGCCGAATCTCGAATATCACGCCGCCGTGGCGGCGATGATGATAGCGACGGTCGTCCGGCCACCTGTCATCCCAATGACGGCGGCGATCCCAGCCGCGGTCACCATGCCAATGACGGCGATCGCGATCGCGCCAGCGGGGACGATCGTCATTACCCCATCGGCGCGATCCTTGCTCTTGCACAAGGATGAGATCCGACGCGCGCGATATGGATGGACTGCTCGGCGGCGCGGCCATCGCGGGCAGGGCGGCGGGTAGCGCGGAGCCTATGGCCAGCGTCACACTCAAGGCGAGTGAAGCAAGGTGGTGTTTCAAGGTTCTAACTCCTGTATTCAGCCATGTCCCTTTTCATCGCTAAACGCCAGGGCAGCGACTAGGTTCCCCTTTTCGTTGACTGGGGCGCCTGTGACACGCGTATTGATCGCAGGAGGAGCCGCTAATTGCGGAAGTTACCATAAAAAAGGGGGCCGGCAGGGAAAGCCGGCCCCCTTCCTTCTCTGATCGGAGGTCAAGTCTGATCAGGTTAGAAGTTGCGTTCGAAGCGCAGGATGCCCGAAACGGTGTCGTCGTGGGCATAGTCATAGTGAACGTAGGTCAGTTCCGGCTCGACCAGGAGGTTCTTGACCGGGTTGAACTTCAGGTTCGTGGTCGCTTCGAAGATCTTCGAGTCGCTGTAGGCGAGCTGCAGGTTCCACTTCAGCTTGTCGTTGAACGGAACGCCAACGCCGCCCCAAACAGCCCAGTCACCCCAGCCGCACTTCGATGCATTGACGGTACCGTTCGGTGCCGTGCAAGCGGAGACGTCCTGGTTGGTGCCTGCATACTTGTTGAGCTTGTCGCCATCGGTGTTCCAGCCGCCCATCAAGAAGGCCGTGAATGCGCCGAAGTCAGCATCGACGCGAGCCTTGATAGCGCCCTGTTCGACGATCGAGTCATAGCCGCCGACGACCTTGAAGCCCCATGCACCGGACTTGAAGCCGGCACCAGCAACAACGTCAGGAGCGTAGTGGTTGGTCTTGTCGTCCGTCCACCAGCTTGCACCGTAAGATGCCGAGCCGGTCGTGGCAGAGTTGGAATCTTCGAGCGAGATCACAGCCGAGAAGCCGTTGCCGCCGTCATATTCATAGGTCAACTGGTTGAGTTCGTACGGGCCGTCATAGATCACGTCGTCGTTGATGACGTCGCCGGCGTAACCCATGTAAAGGTTGTACTGCGAGTCCTTTTTGCCAACCGTGAAGCCGCCGAGGCTGATGTAGGACCACAGCAGGTTGGTGGAGGTGGAGCCGCCGTCGTTCCAGTCCCAACGAACGATGGTTTCGGTCTTCAGCGGACCGTATTCGGTGTCGGTTGCGGTGTCGACGTTCAACTCAGCACGGGTGTGCCAGAGCGTGCCCTGATGGCTGTCGCGGTTGTAAGCGTTGTACCATTCACCTTCCGTACGAACCTTGCCGCCGATCTTGAGGCAGGTTTCGGTGCCCGGGATGAAGAAGTAGCCAGCGCCGTATGCGTCGCAGATACGGACGTATTCCAGCGGCTCCGGCTCAGCTGCTACAATAGCGTCAGCCGCGTGAGCACCGGATACTGCTGCCAGGGCAGCAGCGGAGCCGAGAAGAAGGCTCTTGATGTTCATAATAACTCCAATCTTTCTTGATTGGGCATGAGATATCGCGCCGAGAAACGACGTGCCCAACCCCATCCCGTTCATGTTCCCTATCAGTAGGTGCGAAGTAGTAAGCTCCGCGAACTATTTCCTGAACCTGCTTCAGTGATTTGGCAAGATACTAAGGGTATGGAACTATATGTGCACTACTTGAAAACCGGCGTTGTTGCAAAAATGACGCAATTCACGGGGGTATCTGATCCCGGCTTGTTTTCCATCCCATTTGGATGGCTTGTGTTCTAACAGCCCGGAAAACGGCTAAGTCTCCGGCTGTTAAGGCGATACGCGCTGATTTGGGGCGGGCGAGGGCAGGAAGCCGCAGCCATATGATTATGCTCAATCCTGAGACCGGGCGCAGCCGATTGCCCGCAATCTGGATGGCAGCGCCGAGTCGCGGCTCTTTTGAGTCGCGACTATTGAAACGATTCTCAGGCAGAAAAACCTGTAGCGGCGCGCATCACTCTATAGAAGAGAAGGTAAGAGACCGTCTGGCAATCGCACTTCGTTGCGATTCGGCTGCCGGGCGCCTGGCCGTGGTGCGTCCGACGACATTACTGGGGGCGTAGTCTCGTCGGACGCGGCACTGTCCGGTCCGTGGGTGGCGTACAAACCGGTAGAGTTCATTCTAGCATCTACCATAGGTTTCTATAACCTACCTGAATGGGCTGGCAGCGCCGACCTCCTGATAGGACGGCTGCGCCCCGATCCGGCGATGATCTTTTAGTCTTCAATTTCCACCGGTTCGCCAAAATCCAGGATGATCGCCAGAGCTCCCGAAATGGCGGTCATCGGCAGCTGCGCCTCATGGCGCTGTCGGTCTTTGCCATCGCAAATGAAGGATCGGGTAGGGCCGACCCTGATCGTCGACATCGGCGCTCCCTGTCACCATGAACCCGAGCCGCTCGTAAAAGCCGACAGCGCCCACATTCTGCTCGTTAACGTCGACGGTGACGACATCTTTTCCAGCACGGAAGCCGTCGAAAAGCAGACGTCCCAAGCCCGCACCTCTGCTGTCGGCATGTATGAAGAGCGAATCGATATGGTTCTCGGTCGCTCCCAGGAAGCCATGCGGCACATTATTGGCATCCACCGCCACCGTGAACTCTGCATTCGGCAAATAGTCTTCCAAGACCGTCCTCGCAATCGCTTCACGGTCTGACGCATCGAGAAAATCATGGGTGGCTTCGACGGAGGTGCGCCAAATCTCATAATTGCGCGCGATGTCGTCGGGTGTTGCTGGCCGCAGCAAGAACATGTCTGAATTCTCAATATGCTGCTCGAAATTTCAGCATGCTGTTTAATATTCCCGCGCCGCCGCGTAAAGGCTGTGTGGTTTTGAGTTTCGCAACTATTTCGTGCGTCACTCCGGTTCGGCCGATATAAGTCGTATCTGCGACGCTCCCGCAGCCCTGCGCGCAATGCGTTTCATTACCCGCATTGACAGCTGTGCAAGAGCAGTAGGCAATTCTCTCTTCAGAATGAAAAAAGGACAGAATTCAGAATAAGCCTCTTGCGGTTTTCTTTGGATCATTCTAAATCCGCGCCACCACAACGCAAATTGCTTTCGGATGGCCTCGTGGCGGAGTGGTTACGCAGAGGACTGCAAATCCTTGCACCCCGGTTCGATTCCGGGCGAGGCCTCCATCTTCTCTTAAATCCCCAATAGATATCTGATTTTTCTACTGAATTTTCAGGGATGGCAATTTGAACCTGAATCATTCAGCCACATCGAAGTTAAGTGTGGCAATCCGTTCTATGTTCAGTTTTCCGTCTCATCGGCTGCCAGCAGCGATTTGGTGCCTATCCCATTTCCCCAAATCTTGGCGTCCTTCCATCCATGGGTAGTCCCAAGTCTGCCGGCCCAGTGCACAGGATGGCGGTAGCGGCGTTCGATCTTCGAAATTCTCTATTAGGTAAACATTACAAGCAACCCGATGCCGAGCAGCGCCAGAGCACCGAAGATCGGCAGTAGTCGAATCATAGTCAGGCGGACAAGCTTCTTGCGCTCGACTGATGTCAGCGCAAGCCACCGCGACTTCGGTAACGACATTGATACTCCCCATCCCCGTCTCAGCGTCGCATTCGAAACTGAACTGACGCTTAAGGTATTGAGGAGTTATGGGAGTTGAGGACGGCGGGTGCCGGCGCTTCAGCTTCGGCATTGCTCAAGCGGCAATACAATCGGACGCCGATCCGGTTCGGTGCCGAAAGTGCGAAGCAAATGGATAGAGAGTTGGCGCTTCCATAAAAGCAAAAGCGGTCCAGTCTAGGGAAAAAACTGGGCCGCCTTTTGCTGGACTAGAGGTCAATCAAATTCAGCGTCCTAATTATAAGGTGTACTTAGTAGTTGTCAACGCAAATGCGATGTAACGCCTTCGCACATCAAGTTTCGCGCTCTTTGGCCTGACTGAGATCTTCGCTCGAGCTGCCGGTTCCGTTGCGCATTTGGTCCGCGATATCGGCGGGCAGGGGCATGGTCGCTTTGGATGTTTCTCAATCCCCAGCGAAAGTTTTAGCTGTCTCGCGACGGTTCTTAGCCGCCATTGCGGGCGAATGACTATTCCTCAAGGCAGGGAAAGGCAAATTTGTAGGCGCGTGCGATCAGCGAGCTGGCAGGCCGCTCGAGCTGCCAGGAGTGCTCTGCCATCCATTTGCAGGCGGTTGCTGTCGCCTTTGCATTATTGAGATCGGGCGGCAGGCAGAAAGCGCCGACGAACTGTTGAAGATAGCGCTCGTAGCGCGATGAGTTTTTCGGTGTCTGCTTAGTCGCCCGGATCGTCAGGTTCTTCGTTCGCTGGGCCTCATCGAGAATGCCCTGGATATAGACCGAGGCGAGCGTTCGGTCCTCTTCGCACCATTCGTCGAGCTGCTTTCCGGTAACGACATGTCCGATGATCGGGGCTGTCTCCTTCGGCTCATCCTCGCTTGACGTTTCCTCGCTCAACGCGACCTGGGGTAAGAGAAGGAGAAGCGCTGCGACGAAGAGCGAAAGCCTCATTCGGAAAACCTACATCATCGAGGAAAGACTCGCGGCCAGAAAAACCACCAGCGGCAGCGACGTTACGACGAAAAGAACAAGAGAAACAGGCATCCCAGCCACCTTCTATTCAAATTTAATGTTTGGGCCGAATAGCTTCGGGCCGGAAGGTTGATTGGTCACCACACCCGGGCGGGGTCCAATGTCCTGAAGCGTGGTCGCGTGAAGTTAACATTTTGCTAACGAGCGTCCCGGTCCGGGGCATGGCGGATTTGTAAGGTGTCGCACAAATCCTGGGTGCCGAAAGGCGCCGGCTCGCATTTAAGGGGTCGATTGTTGTTCGTCGGCGACGCCTGAGCATGAATCTCGGCGCCTGTTGCGGCAATGCCTTGAAAGCGCAGCGTCAGGCGATTAAGACACGCGTAACAGAAAGTAGAGCCAGCCCGTTCGGGCACCAAGGGCGCAAGAGGATAAGATGGATTTCGAAGCAGCGCGCGTGAAGATGGTCGAGAACCAGATCCGGACGACGGATGTCACCTCCCATTCCGTGTTGAATGCGTTTTTCGCCGTACCGCGCGAAAACTTCGTGCCGGAGAAGTCGAAGCTCCTGGCCTATGTCGATTGCGATATCGAGGTCGCTCCCGGGCGTTTCCTCATGGAAGCCTCGCCGCTAGCAAAGTTGCTGCAGCTCGGCGCCATCACCAAGGACGACAAGGTTCTCGATGTCGGCTGTGGCACGGGCTATGTCTCCGCCGTCCTGTCGCTGGTCGCCGGCAAGGTTATCGCACTTGAATCCAATGAGGAACTTGCGGCTCAGGCGAAGGCCAATCTTGCCGCGCTTGGCTACGACAACGTGACCGTCGTCGGCGGGGATCTTGAAAAGGGTCATGCCGGCAATGCACCCTACGATGTGATTTTCCTCAACGGCTCGATCGAGCAGTTGCCGCAGGGCTTGCTTGACCAGCTCGGCGAAGACGGCCGCCTGATCACGGTCATCGGCTATGGCCACGCCGCGCGCGCGACTGTTTTCATGCGCGAACGTGGCGCCTTTTCCGAAAACGTCTTCTTCAACGCCTCGATCAAGCCGCTTCCGGGCTTTGCCAAGGCCAAGGAATTCGTCTTCTGATTTCCTGAACGACCTGTTTTTTGAGCTTGCGACGGGCGCCTTTTGGCGCCTGTTTTTTATTGTCGCTGCCTGTGGCAGAATCGCGCTTAGCAGAGCGATTCGTCGTGATCGTAACAAAACTGTGCATCACCGGGTTTAGTGCTTTTCAGGTGATTTTTTTCCCGAAGACAGTCATCTAGGGTGGCCCTGATTCGGGTGCCGCTTGTTGAGTTTCCGGTCGCTGAATATGGGAAAACGGGGATGAATATGGCTCAGCCAAATGTAGTGCGTGAACCGTCCATGGAAGAGATCCTGGCGTCGATCCGCAGGATCATCGAAAGCAACGAACCCGTAGGCGCCAAGCCGACTCCCGCGACACATTTTGCCGGCTCCGGCATGCGCGACGACGACATTCAATTGACTGTGGATGAAGAGTTCGCTGCCGCTGATCGCGCGCGTGCAGCCGAACAGGACCCTCGTTTCGTTGCGGCAAACTCGCAGATGCCCGTTGCCGAGCCGGAAGCTGCCGGCCGCGGTCTGTCGTTGGCCGATGTTGCCGCGCGTGTGCGTGCCGCCTCCGAGCGCAATACCGCCGCATTACTGAATGCCGGGCGCGAGCCGCCGCAGCCGCGCGAGCTGCCGCCGGCCATGGCTGCGCGCCTTGCCGAGGTGAATGTCGCGCCGATCGCCGACGCCCCCCTGAGACAGGCCATTACAGATGTTGCCGCGCCGGTTGCTCAGCCTGTTGTGCGGGTGGTGGCCGAGGTTGAACCTGAGATGGAAGAGCAGAGGCCGATGGCTGCCTCTGTGGCGCCTCAGGTCGCAGCACCCGTCGAGGCACCAATTTTTGAGGCGTCGGAACTAACAGTTGCCGTGGAAGGGGAGCCAGCATCCTTGCCATCGGCCCAGGCCGTATCCGTATCGCCGCTGATGTCGGAAGCCGCTGGCGCGCAGGTTTCCCGCTCGTTCGAAGAACTGGCTGCCATCGTCGATGGCGCTCCGCGCCGTTCGCTCGATGAGCTGGCGCAGGAGATGCTCCGGCCCATGCTGCAAGAGTGGCTCGACGACAACTTGCCCACTCTCGTCGAGCGTCTCGTGCGCGAGGAAATCGAGCGAGTGGCCCGCGGCCCGCGCCGCTGACAAGCCTGAGCTTCAGGTAACCGATCCGCCGCTCCGGGCTTCGGGGCGGCTTTTTTATTGACTTGCCCACGGCCATCCTATTTACAACCCGCATCACCCAATTCTCTAGATCCGGTCAAAAAATGCTCGACAAAACATATGATTCCGCCACCGTCGAACCGAAGATCGCCCAAAAATGGGATGAGGCCGACGCCTTTCGCGCCGGTGCGAACGCCAAGCCGGGCGCGGAAACCTTCACCATCGTCATCCCGCCGCCGAACGTGACCGGTTCGCTGCACATGGGTCATGCGCTGAACAACACGCTGCAAGACATCATGGTGCGGTTCGAGCGCATGCGCGGCAAGGACGTTCTCTGGCAGCCGGGCATGGACCATGCCGGCATCGCCACGCAGATGGTCGTCGAGCGTCGTCTCGCCGAGCGCCAGCAGCCGGATCGGCGCAAGATGGGCCGCGAAGCCTTCATCGAGAAGATCTGGGAATGGAAGGCCGAATCGGGCGGGTTGATCTTCAATCAGCTGAAGCGCCTCGGCGCGTCCTGCGACTGGTCGCGCGAGCGCTTCACCATGGACGAGGGCCTGTCCAAGGCCGTTCTTGAAGTCTTCGTCACGCTCTACAAGGAAGGCCTGATCTACAAGGACAAGCGCCTCGTCAATTGGGATCCGAAACTGCTGACGGCGATCTCCGATATGGAGGTCGAGCAGCACGAAGTGAAGGGCAACCTCTGGCATCTGCGCTATCCGCTGGAGCCGGGTGTTAGCTATCAATATCCGATCGCCTTCGACGAGGAAGGCAAGCCGACCGAATTCGAAACGCGCGATTACATCGTCGTTGCGACGACGCGCCCGGAAACGATGCTCGGCGATACCGGCATTGCGGTCAATCCGGAAGACGAGCGCTATCGCGGCATTGTCGGCAAGCATGTCATCTTGCCGATTGTCGGTCGCAGGATTCCGATCGTCGCCGATTCCTATGCCGATCCGACCGCCGGCACCGGCGCGGTGAAGATTACGCCTGCCCATGATTTCAACGACTTCGAGGTCGGAAAGCGGGCGGGGCTGCGCTCGATCAATGTCATGAACGTCGATGCCTCCATCACCATCAAGGACAACGAGGATTTCCTCGAAGGCCTCGATAATCCCGCGGCGCTGCACGGCGCTTGGGACGAGCTGGAAGGCAAGGATCGCTTCGAGGCACGCAAGATCATCGTTCGCATCTTCGAAGAGGCTGATCTGCTCGACAAGATCGAGCCGCATACGCATGCCGTGCCGCATGGCGATCGCGGCGGCGTGCCGATCGAGCCGCGCCTGACGGAACAATGGTTCGTCGATAACAAGACGTTGGGACAGCCCGCGCTGGAATCCGTGCGCGAGGGCAGAACCAAGTTCGTCCCCAGAAATTGGGAAAACACCTATTTCAACTGGCTCGAAAATATCGAGCCGTGGTGCATTTCCCGCCAGCTTTGGTGGGGCCATCAAATTCCGGCATGGTACGGGCCGGATGGCCAGGTCTTCGTCGAGAAGACCGAAGAAGAAGCACTGCAGGCTGCGATCCAGCATTATCTCTCGCATGAAGGGCCGATGAAGGCCTATGTCGAAGATCTGCTGGAAAACTTCAAGCCGGGCGAAATCCTGACGCGCGACGAAGACGTGCTGGACACCTGGTTCTCGTCGGCGCTTTGGCCGTTCTCGACGCTCGGCTGGCCAGACGAGACGCCGGAGCTTGCTCGTTACTATCCGACGAATCTCCTCGTTACCGGCTTCGATATCATCCCGTTCTGGGTCGTTCGCATGATGCAGATGGGTCTGCATTTCATGAAGGACGAGAACGGCAATCCGGTCGAGCCATTCAGCACCGTCTATATTCACGCCCTGGTGCGCGACAAGAACGGGCAGAAGATGTCGAAGTCGAAGGGCAACGTCATCGATCCGCTTGAGCTGATCGACCAGTACGGTGCCGATTCGCTCCGTTTTACCCTGGCGATCATGGCCGCGCAGGGCCGCGACGTGAAGCTCGATCCGGCCCGCATCGCCGGTTACCGCAACTTCGGCACCAAGCTTTGGAACGCCACGCGCTTTGCCGAGATGAACGGCGCCAAGAGCGATCCGCATTTCGTGCCGGAAGCCGCCGAACTCACCGTCAACCGCTGGATCTTGACGGAACTGGCGCGCGCGGAGCGCGATGTCACCGAGGCGCTGGAAAGCTTCCGCTTCAACGATGCCGCAGGTGCTCTCTACCGCTTCATCTGGAATCAGTTCTGCGACTGGTATCTTGAGCTCTTGAAGCCGATCTTCAGTGGTGAAGACGAGAACGCCAAGGCGGAAGCTCAGTCCTGCGCCGCCTATGTTCTCGAAGAGACCTACAAGCTCCTGCATCCGTTCATGCCCTTCATGACCGAGGAGCTCTGGGCGCACACGGCAGGCGAGGGGCAGGAGCGTGAAGGCCTGATCTGCCACGCGGATTGGCCGGCGCCGTCCTATGCCGACAACGTCGCCGCCGATGAAATCAATTGGCTGATCGATCTTGTTTCCGGCATTCGCTCTGTTCGTTCGGAAATGAACGTGCCGCCGGCTGCGACGGCGCCATTGGTTGTCGTCGATGCCAATAGCCTGACGCGCGAGCGCCTCTTCCGTCATGATGCCGCCATCAAGCGGCTGGCGCGCGTGGAAGCGGTTTCGCTTGCCGATACGGCACCGAAGGGTGCGGCTCAGATCGTCGTCGGCGAGGCGACGGTCTGCCTGCCGCTTGGCAGTCTCATCGATCTCTCCGCGGAGAAAGCGCGCCTCGAAAAGGCGATCGCCAAGAACGATCAGGAGATCGCCCGCATTGCCGGCAAGCTTTCGAACGAGAAGTTCGTTGCCAATGCCAATCCGGACGTCGTCGCCGCCGAGCGCGAGCGCCTCGGCGAACTCGAGGGGCAGCAGTCGAGCCTCAAGGTGGCTCTGGCCCGGGTCAGCGAAGCCGGCTAGGACACGCGTGCGATCAAAGGTGAGAAGCACAAGAAGCGAAGCTGAGAAATCGCGATTCGCTTGAAGAAGTAGAGATCTGTGATCGAGAAAGGCACGCGGTGTTCGCCGCGTGCCTTTTTGTTTATTCCCTATCGATTCGATGGGATTGACTGGATCTAACGCCCCATATCCGCCGTCAGTTTCGCACAGGCGAAACAGATTACCCCTAAAGCTGTCGGACACGCTCGAAAAGCAAAACTGTTGTCATATTGTAACAGAATTGTTGCTGTGAAGAATGAGAATCTATCAGGGGCCTAAAATGCTATTTCGAAAGAAAAAATTACCTACACCGATAGATTTTCAGAGGCGGCGTTCGTTTTCTTACGTAAATCAATCACTCTCTTACGTGGTCGGTGTTCTTATGCGCCACATTGCCAATTCACGCGATCATCGCAACAATCAAACCAATGAATGCACCTGTGGGGGAGATACAATGGCATTTTCTGTTGCGCTGAGGGGCGCACTTACATTCGTTATCAGCTCGTCTTTCGCCAGCGCTGCCTTTGCGGGCGGCCTTGATCGTGGCGGCTATGATATTGATCTGCTCTTCGACAAGGGCCGTTACGTGTTCGAGTCTGGCGTTACTTACGTCATGCCTGACCGTAAACTGAAGAATGCCAAGGATATCAATCCGGCTGACGGCAATCTCAATAACCGTAGCCGTTCGACGGATGCATCGGAAAATTACGCCATTCCTTATGCCGCCTTCAAGATCGGCATCACCGATGATCTCGACTGCATGGCCGATTATTCGCAGCCGTTCGGCGGCCACCTCAATGAAGGTGCAAATTGGGCCGGCGCCAATAACGAAACCGAAGTCAAGGTTCGCACGAACAACTACTCGGCCACCTGCTCGTACAAGTTCGATGCGGGTCCGGGTCAGCTACGCCTGATCGGCGGCGGCTTCTATCAGGAAGTCAGCGGCTACAAGTCGCGCCTCGTCTACGCCACTCCGGCCCCGATTTCCGCCATTTACAACGGCATGGGTTCGCTTGATATCGACGGTCACGGCTGGGGCTGGCGCGCCGGTATCGCCTACGAAATTCCGGAATATGCCTTCCGCACGAGCCTCGTCTACAACAGCCGGGTCAAATACGACAACCTGAAGGGTAGCGTCGACCTGACCGAGGTACCGCCGCCTGTTGTCCCCGGTTTCGGTGGCAAGGTAACGTCCGTTTTCGGCTCGGCCGATGCTCCCGACTCCCTGGAATGGAAGGTACAGACCGGTATCGCGCCGGATTGGCTGGCCTTCGGCTCGGTCAAGTGGACGAACTGGAGCATCCTGCAGAGCATCGCGCTCTGCCCGAGTTCTACGCGCAGCATATCCTGCAGGGCCAACGGCCCCACCGAGCTGACTTCGCTCGACTTGCTGTACAAGGACGGCTGGACGATTACCGGCGGTGTTGGGCACAAGTTCAATGACAAATGGAGCGGCGCCGTCAGCCTGACCTGGGATCGCGGTACGAGCGACGGCTATGGCATGAACTCCGATACATGGACCCTTGGCGCGGGCGTGGCCTACAAGGCGACCGAGCATGTTCAGTTCAATTTCGGCGGCGCTCTCGGCCTCATGACGTCAGGTAAATCCGGACCGGTCACACGCGGCGGTGTCGTCTACGGCAATGATGCGACCTATAGCTTCGGCAATGACTTGGTCGCCGCTCTTCAGACATCGGTGAAAGTCAGCTTCTGACGATAAGCCATTGAATTGAAGGAGCTTATTGACGGATCCTTCACTTTATCATCGACGTCGCGAGCTTTTCCGAGTCTCGCGACGTTTCTTTGTCTGATCGGTAAAAGGCGGAACGCAAACCGCATCTTTTGCCTGATTTATGGTTAAAGAAATCTCAAGTCCGATAAAATCTTTGTGACGTATTAGCAACACTCTATTTCAAGACATTGCAGCCACGTGATCAGATTACAATTTGTCCATTTCCCGCCACAAATGGGGAGCAGCGATTACGTGGGCACAGGGGCAAGCCTTGTAGAAAGTGCGTAAGCGGTCGATGGGTGAATTTCCACTTTGGCATAAGCAACAATTCGGGATCGGAGCCGCGATGCTTCCGACGCAGCCGAAAACGCGTTGTCTGCCAAGGAAAGTCGTCAGCCGGCCGATCTTTGGGCTCCATCATCGGAGGGCGAATGAGGGCGCTGCTTCGATGGTGGGATGCGATAGCGGCCGCACAAATGCTGGTTTGGACATAATTGCAAGCTATGCTCGCAATTGTGGCAAACAGCATCGGTTGGATGCCACAGGAAACGCCTTTTCGAAGGACGATCCAGTCTCGTGCGCCATCAGGGAAAACATTCGTGAAGCTGGCGGCGTTTATGCAAGTGCCGCGACAGGTCCGAATGGAGCGAAAGAAATCGACTGTTATGTTTAAGTCCGAGTTCATATCAGCGAGAGTCATGATGCTCAGCCTGTCCCTTGCCACTGCGGTGGTGCTGGCGGGTCAAGCCAAGGCATTCGATATCAATGCCGGCGTCACCAAGGAATCAGGTCCGTTCGATCTCTTCAAGTTCGGCTTCAAGGCCTACAAGAACGGGCAGAAGGAAGAGGCGGTCGAAGCCTATCGTTATGCCGCCGAAAAAGGCCATACCGGCTCCCGTTGGGCCTTGGCCAATATGTATGCCGATGGCGACGGCGTGGCGCAGAACGATTTCGAAGCCTTCAAGATCTATAGCGAGATCGCCCAGCAGGGTGTGGAACCGGGTTCGGAAGACACTGGCTTCTTCATCAATGCGCTGCTGGCGCTCGCGAGCTATTACAAGACCGGCATCCCCAACAGCCCGGTGAAGATCGACCTCAACCAGGCCCGGCAGCTCTATTTCCAGGTGGCATCGACCTTCGGCGTTCCGGAAGCGCAGTTCCAGCTGGCGCAGATGATGCTGTCAGGCGAGGGCGGCGCCACCAATGTTCAGCAGGCCAAGAAATGGCTGAACCAGGCCCGCAAGAGCGGCCATCCGGGCGCCATGGCCGTATTCGGCAATATCCTGTTCCAGGAAGGCCAATCGATCCGCGGCCTGGCCTTCATGACCGCAGCGCTCGACAAGTGCAAGCCGAAGGACTGCAGCTGGATGGAAGACATGCAGGAGCAGGCCTTCTCCATCGCCAACGAGAACGATCGCCGTGTGGCGGTCTCCATGGCCCATCAGCTTGACGTTGCCGGCTCAGATTGATCGCCGCTTTACTGACGCCGTCGTTGCTGAGGGCACGCCATGTGCTTGCAGCTGAGCGGACTAGTCCCCGAAATCGAGGTGCGCGATCACAGGCACGTGGTCCGACGGTTTTTCCCAGGCGCGCACATGTTTCTCGATTGCCGTTGCGGTGAGGCGATCGGCAGCCTCGGGCGACAGCATCAGATGGTCGATGCGGATGCCGTTGTTTTTCGGCCAAGCGCCGGCCTGATAATCCCAGAATGAATAAAGCTTGATTGCATCTGTCGTCGCGCGCACCGCATCGGTAAAGCCGAGATGTTCGAGCTGACGGAAGGACTGGCGCGTCTGCGGCAGGAAGAGGGCATCGCTCTCCCAGACCTTCGGGTCGAAACAATCATGTGGTTCCGGGATGACGTTGTAGTCGCCGGCGAGTACCAGAGGCTCCTCCAAGGCCAGACGATCCAAGGCGAATTTGCGCAGCCGCTCCATCCAGGCGAGCTTGTAGGGGTATTTTTCCGTATCGACCGGATTGCCGTTCGGCAGATAGAGGCAGCAGACCCGCAAGGCGCCGTGTCCTTCGACGGAGAAGACCGCCTCGATGAAGCGGGCCTGTTCGTCGCTATCGTCGCCTGGTAAACCGCGCGTCACCTCATCCGGTTTGGTCTTCGAGAGAATCGCTACGCCGTTGAAGCCTTTCTGCCCGTGCGTTTCGACGTGATAGCCAAGCGCCTCGATCTCCAGACGCGGAAAGCCTTCGTCGACCGTCTTGATTTCCTGCAGGCAGACGATGTCCGGATTCGAGTCCTTCAGCCATTGGCAGAGGTTCTCGATACGCGCTTTGACGCCGTTGATGTTCCAGGTGGCGATTTTCATGGGCGGCTCATTCCTTTGCTTCACCCTGTTGTATCCGCAGCCGATCGGCTTGACTACAGCCCATATGAAAACCGGCCCGGAGCGAAGGCTCCCGGCCGGTCATCAAATTGTGGAAAAAGAGGATAGGGATCAGATCGCGAAACTGGTGCCGCATCCGCAGCTTGCCACCGCATTCGGATTCTTGATCTGAAAGGATTGGCCGAGCAGATTGTCGACGAAATCGATCTCCGAGCCTGCCATGTAGACCAGCGACAACTGATCGATCAGGACGGTCGCATTGTCCTTTTCGACGACGATATCGTCATCCTCGGGGCCTTCAACGAGATCGAACTTATAGGAAAAACCCGAACAGCCGCCGCCTTCGACGGCAACGCGAAGGGCGCGCTTTCCGGCATCCGCGCCGACGATAGCAGCGATTCGCTTGGCCGCAGCATCCGATAGGGTAACACTTGTCTCAGTCATATCTTCCTCCTGCCGGGGTCAAGATCCGGAGAGAACCAATAAGCCGTCGAACTTTCAAACGGCTGATATCCGTAGCCTTTATCATGAAAGTCAGGCCGGTGACAGCTATGGTTTCGTGGTTGAGCCACACACCATTTTGCTGTTTTCTTGTCTATAGGTATGAAGGCCGCAAAGCGGCGTCAATGGGCTGGAATGACGAAGAGCGGACATGCGTCCGCGTCGCCGGGCAGAGCCGGGGGACCGATTGCAGGGAAACGACTGTCGCGCTGATGGCGGTGCGGGAGCCAAATGCCGGAATGGATTGATAATGACGATTGATACGCATGCATTGGGTTTCGGGTACGGGGAAAAGGCAGCCTATGCGACTAATCCCTGGGAGTCGCGTGGTAGGCTCTACGAAGAAGGATCGAGCCCGACACGCTCCGAATTCCAGCGCGACCGCGACCGGATCGTCCACACGACCGCTTTCCGGCGGCTGAAGCACAAGACGCAGGTCTTTATCGCCCAGGACGGCGATCATTATCGCACCCGGCTGACGCATACGATCGAGGTTGCTCAGATTGCCCGCGCCCTGGCGCGAGCTCTGAAGCTGGATGAAGATCTGGCGGAGGGCGTAGCGCTGGTTCACGATTTCGGCCACACGCCTTTCGGTCATACCGGCGAGGATGCGTTGCATGAAGTGCTGCTGCCCTATGGCGGCTTCGATCATAACGCTCAGTCCCTGCGCATTGTCACCAAGCTCGAGCGCCGCTATGCCGATTTCGACGGGCTTAACCTCACCTGGGAGACGCTGGAAGGCCTGGTCAAGCACAACGGCCCGTTGATGACGCCAGACGGCAAGGGCATTCGCGGGCCTGTGCCGCAGCCGATCCTCGACTATTGCGAGATCCATGATCTCGAAATCGCCTCCTATGCCAGCCTGGAGGCGCAGGTCGCCGCGATCGCCGATGATATTGCCTATAATACTCACGATATCGATGACGGCCTGCGCGCCGGTTATCTGACGTTCGACATGTTGGAGGAGGTGCCGTTCCTCTCCGGGCTGATGGCCGAGGTGAGGGCGCGCTATCCGCATCTGGAGCCGAGCCGCTTCACGCACGAGATCATGCGCCGCCAGATCACCCGCATGGTCGAGGATGTCATTGCCGTTTCGCAGCAGGCGCTCGCCGAAATCAAGCCAGGCAATGTGGCCGACATTCGTGCCGCTGGCCGAATCATCGCGACCTTCTCGCCTGAGATGGCTGAAACCGACAAGCTGATCAAACAGATGCTCTTCAAGCGCATCTACCGTCATCCCGACATCATGCGTATCCGTGCCGGCGCGGCGCAGATCGTCACCGATCTTTTCCACGCCTATATGGAAAATCCCAGGGAGATGCAGAGCCACTACTGGGTGGATCATATTGCCGGGCTCGCAATCGCCCCCAAGGCAAGGCATGTCGGCGACTATCTGGCCGGGATGACGGACACCTATGCCATCAGCGCCCACAAGCGCCTGTTTGACCAGACTCCCGATTTGCGGTAGGCAGCGGCGGCGTCGGGCCGATAGCGGCTTGCCGAAGCTAATGCGTGGACAATATGATGAACCTTTTCACCGACTTCGAAGTAAGAATTAAGAACGCTCTCGAACAAATTGATATTGTACGAGAAAAGCGATCGGAAGTCGACTTCGGACGTATCGGCGTGGAACCGCCCCGAGATGCCAGTCATGGCGATGTCGCCACCAATGCGGCCATGGTTCTGTCCAAGCCGCTGGGCACGAATCCGCGTGCGCTTGCCGAAATCATCGTCGCCAAGCTGAAGGAAGATGCCGACGTCGCAGAGGTTTCGGTCGCAGGCCCCGGCTTCATCAATATCCGTCTTTCGGTCGGCTACTGGCAGCGGCTGCTGTCGACGATGATCTCCGAGGGTGAGAAGTTCGGCCGTTCAAAGCTCGGCGAGGGGCAGAAGGTCAATGTCGAGTATGTCTCGGCCAATCCGACCGGGCCGATGCATGTCGGCCATTGCCGCGGTGCCGTCGTCGGCGATGCGCTGGCGAATTTGCTGGCCTTCTCCGGCTATGAGGTTACCAAGGAATATTACATCAACGATGCCGGCTCGCAGATCGACGTGCTGGCGCGCTCCGTCTTCATTCGCTATCGCGAAGCGCTTGGCGAGCAGGTGGGCGAGATCCCGGCGGGTCTCTATCCTGGCGATTATCTGGTTCCGGTCGGTGAGGCGCTGGCCAAGGAATTCGGCACCAAGCTGCGCGGCATGCCGGAAGACCAGTGGCTTCCGATCGTCAAGGATCGTGCTATTGACGCGATGATGGCGATGATCAGGGAAGATCTGGAGGCGCTCAACGTCCATCACGACGTGTTCTTCTCCGAGCGCACCTTGCATGCCAACGGTGCGGCACTGATCCGCACCGCGATCAACGACCTGACCTTCAAGGGCTATGTCTACAAGGGCGCGCTGCCGCCGCCGAAGGGGCAACTGCCGGAAGATTGGGAAGATCGCGAGCAGACGCTCTTCCGCTCGACGGAAGTGGGCGACGATATCGACCGTCCGCTGATCAAGTCGGACGGCTCCTATACTTACTTCGCTGCCGACGTTGCTTACTTCAAGAACAAGTTCGACCGCGGCTTCAATGAGATGATCTACATCCTCGGCGCCGACCACGGTGGTTACGTCAAGCGGTTGGAGGCGGTCGCCCGCGGCGTTTCGGATGGTGCTGCGAAGCTGACGGTGCTGCTGTGTCAGCTCGTCAAGCTCTATCGCAATGGCGAGCCGGTGAAGATGTCGAAGCGCTCGGGCGATTTCGTCACGCTGCGCGAAGTCGTCGATGAAGTCGGCCGCGATTCGGTGCGCTTCATGATGCTTTACCGGAAGAATTCCGAGCCTCTGGATTTCGATTTCGCCAAGGTTACAGAGCAGTCGAAGGACAATCCGGTCTTCTATGTGCAGTATGCGCATGCCCGCTGCATGTCGGTCTTCCGTCAGGCCAAGGAGGCTTTCCCGGACCTCGATATTGCCTCGCTCGACCTGTCGAAAGCCGTCCTCGGCGCCATCTCCGATCCGACCGAGCTTCAGTTGGTTGCGAAGATTGCGGAATTCCCGCGAATCATCGAAGCTGCGGCACAGTCTCAAGAGCCGCATCGCATCGCTTTTTATCTTTACGATTTGGCCAGTTCCTTCCATGGACACTGGAATAAAGGTAAAGATTTACCGGAATTACGTTTTGTTAACGATAAGAACCGAGAATTGAGCATTGCCAGACTTGGGCTGGTGTACGCTGTCGCGTCGGTTTTGAAGTCGGGTCTTGGTATAACCGGGACCGCAGCACCGGACGAAATGCGATAAACGTCACCATTTACCCACATTGCGCTGGCATTAATTGTAGTGTTTGCGAGTGGAACGGGTGATGGCAGAAAAACAGTTGGCGTATCGCGCAAGCGGAAACGACGAGTTCTTTGCGGATGATGATCCGCTCGCAGAACTCGCTCGTATCGTGGGTTTTGAGCCGCGCCCCGCTGCTCAGGCAACTCCTGCGGCTCAGCGGCAGGAGCCCTCCTTCAACCTGGAAGATGAGCTTCTTCGCGAATTCGAGCGCTACGATACGCCGCGAATGAGTCCGGCAAATGACATCGCCGCTCCGGTCGAGCAGGTGTCGCCGCCGAGCCATGAAGAAGTTGCCCACTCCGCCGAGCCGGTGCGGGCCGAGCCCAAGTTTGAAGAGCCAAAGTTCGAAGAACCTGTGCCGCAGCCTGTCGCTCCGGTGAAGTCGACGATCGGCGCTCGCGATCTGATCGACGAGCTGGAAATGTCGATCGCGCCGGTTCTGCAGCCAGCGCCGAAGGCCGCACCTGTCGAGCCGCAGTCGGCTGCTCCGGTGCTGAAGCCGACGCCGCAATCCGCTGCCGCCACCATACGGTTGCCGCTTGCGAACTTTACCCTGGCAACGCCCGCCGCTTCTCGTGAGCAGTTCACGCCGGCGGCCGCGCCTGCTGTTGCCCAGCCGGCGCCGAAAACCACTTCTGACGAAGCGCTGTTCGATGGTGCCCTTGATTTCGAGGCGTTTGATCCTGTCGAGCCTCCGCGCGCTCCGGAAGCCGTCTCGCAGCCTGCGGCATTCCAGTCGGCTCCGGCCGTCTTCCAGGCACCAGAGCCGCCAAAGGTCGCGAAGGCCGATCCGGCTGCGCTTTCAGCCGAGATCGATGCCCTGCTGGCCGATGTGAATCGCTATCCGGTTCCACCCAGAGTCAATGCGCCTGCAGCGAAGGACGAACCGGATTTCGGCAATTTCGATGCTTCGTTTTCCGAGCCTGCAGAGTTGTCCGCCGCTCCCGCGGCTGCAGCACGGCATGAAGAGCCGAAGCCGATTACCTTCGGGGCGGAGGACCCCTTTGCCGGTCAGGACTTCGAATTCGATCTGGCCGATATTGAGATGGAACTTGCGGGTCTCGATTTCGCTGAAGCCGAAAAGTCTCCTGCCGCACGGCAGCAGGCTCCGGCCGCTCCGTTCGCGGAGCCGATCCTTTCCCGCGCAACGCCGGTTGCACCGGTACCTGCTGCTCCGGTGCCGGCCACTCCGGTGATTGCCGCCGAAGCGCCGCAGCCGATACGATCCGCACCGGCGCCGGTAGTGCCTGCCGCAAATGTTGCGCCTGCCGCAACCACGGCAGCGCCCGTGTTCGAGGCCGACCAGCCTCTGCCGTTCGATCCCACGGAAATCTCCGAGACGGAGGATCGTGTCGAAACCTTCGAGGGTTCGCATGTTCCGCATCTGCCGACGATCGAGCCGGAAGAGCCGATCGCGGTTCCGCCGGAATTTGATTTCGATCTCGATTCGGAAATGGCGAGCCTGCTGGGTACGCCGGCCAAGGAAGCCGCGCCCGAGCCGTTTAAGCCGGCCGCTGCGGCTGCACTTGGCGGTGCTGCAGTTGCCGCTTCCTGGTCGAAGAATGCGGCGGCTCAGCCTGCTGCGCCCGTCGCAAAGCAGCCGATCGAGGAGTTCGACGAGTTCGAGCGTGCGCTGGAAGAGGACTTCCGCCGCAGCTATCGCGAAGCCGCAACGCCGGTCGAGAACGTCGCCAGGATGACGCTGAACCCCGCCGCCAACCGTCGCCCGGTCCGCTCCGTGCGCGGGATGGTGACGACGGCGGCCGTCATCGTTGTTCTCGGTGTCGGTGCCTATGGCGCCTACAGCTGGGTCCGTCACGGCGCGCCGATCTCGAGCTTCTCCGGAGAGCCGCGCGTGATTGCGGCCGATAGCGATCCGGTCAAGGTCGCTCCGGAAAATCCGGGCGGCACGGTCGTCCCGAATCAGGATAAGGCCGTCTATGATCGCGTTGCTGGCGATAGCACCGCAGCGCCGAAGCAGAAGGAGCTTGTCTCCTCCAACGAACAGCCGGTTGATGTCGTCCAGAAGACGCTGATCCCCGAAGCGGTATCCCCGGATGACGGCAGCGGCGATCAGGTCACGTCGACGCCGGTCGGTGAAACCGAAGATCCGCGCCTGCTGCCGAACCAGAATGGCGGAAACACCAATGTCGCCGCCAACAGCGACGATCAGGTGCCGTCCGTCTCCCCGCGCAAGGTGCGCACGATGATCGTCAAGCCGGATGGCTCGCTGGTGCCGCGCGACGAGCCGGTTGCCGATACGACGACCACTGCCGCCAAGCCGGCGAACAATCAGGTCGCATCGACCAATTCGCGCCCGTCTCAGGCAAATACCCCGGCAGCAGCCCAGTCGGATAACGCCGATGCTGCCAGCGCCGAAAGCACGCCGATCCGCGTCGTCAAGACGAACCCGGTTCCGACGGCACGTCCCGAGCCTGCTGCCAAGGCCAATACGGCTGCTCCGGCCCAGGAAGCCCAAGCTCAAGCTCAGCCCAAGGTTCAGCCGAAGCAGGTCGCATCGGCCAGCCCGGCGGCAGCCCCGGCTGCGACCTCTGCTGCGGGCGGCGGCGCTTACGGCGTCCAGATCGCATCCCTGCCGACCGAAGCCGACGCGCAAAAGTCGCAGGCCAACCTCAAGGTCAAGTTCGCCAGCGTCATCGGCAATCATCCACTGGAGATCCGCAAGGCCGATATTGCCGGCAAGGGCACCTACTATCGCGTCCGTGTCGTCGCCGGCTCCAAGGATGAGGCCGCGGCCATCTGCACGCGCTATCGCGCCGCCGGCGGCACCTGCCTGATTTCGAAGTAGTCGAGTTGGGCTTCCAGCCCCCGGTGTTTTGATAGAGTTGAAAAATCCGCCCGCAGAGATCAATCTGCGGGCGGATTTGTTTTTGGCGCGCTAAGCGCGGGACGTGGCGAACGATGCGGCATCTACAGTTATCGACGCGTCGAACGTCCATCAGGCCATTTGTTCCTGAGGATGCTCCGGACATCTTCGCCAGCATATCGCCGGACATCACGCGGTTCATGGCCTGGCATCCGCCTGAGACCGAGGCGGCTTTCGCGGGTGTTTGGCGGAGGTGGCCGAAGGCAATCGAAGACGGTTCGGAATTCCACTTCACAGCCCGCTACAAGGATGACAATCGCTTTCTGGGCATTATCGGTATGCATGCCGCGCTGACCGACACGCCGGAGCTTGGAATTTGGCTTCGCAGCGAAGCGCACGGCCTGGGATTCGGTCGCGAATTGATCGGCACGATCATCGGATGGGCGAGCGCGAGCTTTTCTATACGATATTTCGAATACCCCATCGCGGAGGAGAACATCGCCAGCAGACGGATAGCCGAAGCCTATGGCGGCGAGGTGAGGGAGCACAGATCAAACGCCAAATATCGCTCAGTCGTCTACCATATACCGCCCAAATAGCCTGCTGAAGACGGTTGTTCCTGTGTATCCCGGCTTGACGTCACTCGCATTTCCCGGCGCAGGCCTTATGATTCGGATATGACCGAATCGAAATCCATGATCCTTGGCTGCAGCGGCCACACCATCACGCCCGAAGAGCGATCCTTCTATCAGGGGGAGCAGCCCTGGGGCTTTATCCTGTTCGGACGCAATATTTCCGAACCGGCACAGATTGCCGATCTCGTTGCGTCTTTGCGTGACAGCGTCGGACGCAACGCTCCTGTTTTCATCGACCAGGAAGGCGGCAGGGTGCAGCGTATCCGCCCGCCGATCCTGCAGCACTACCCCTCGGGGCGGGCGCTCGGCGACATCTATCGCCAGGATCGCGAACGCGGCCTGCGCGCCGCGTGGCTGATGTCGCGGCTTCATGCCTTCGATCTCTTGAAATTCGGCATCAATGTCGATTGCCTGCCCGTGCTGGACGTTCCGGTGGAGGGATCGAGCAACGTCATCGGCAATCGCGCCTATGGCTCTGATCCTGTGACGGTGACCGAAATGGGACGCGCGGCGGCGGAAGGGCTCAAGGCCGGCGGCATGCTGCCTGTCATGAAGCACATGCCCGGCCATGGCCGTGGCTTTGCCGATTCGCATCACGAGCTGCCTGTTGTCTCCGTGCCGCGCGCTGAGCTGGAAGCGCATGATTTCGTGCCCTTCGTTGCCATGAAGGACGAGCTCATGGCGATGACCTGCCATCTCGTCTTCACCGATATTGATCCGGAGAACCCGGCCACGACGTCGCGCAAGGTGAACGAGGAAATCATCCGCGGTTACATCGGCTTCCAGGGGCTACTATTGTCGGACGATACCTCCATGAACGCCCTGAAGGGTACGATCGGCGAGCGTGCGGCAAATATTATTGCCGGCGGATGCGATATCGTGCTGCATTGCAATGGCGTCATGGACGAAATGCAGCAGGTGGTTCGCAATGTTCCGACGCTGGCGGGAGCATCGCTGGCAAGGGCCAAGGTGGTCGAAGCCGCTTTCGGCAGGAATGACGGCGCTGACGAAGCCTCTATTCGGGCGGAATTCGACGCAATGTTCGCAGTAGCGTAAAACCGGACTTCAAGGAACGGACGGGTGACAAGGTGAGCGGCAGTACGGACAAGCTTCAGCAGGCGACAACGCCGATGGACAAGCTCTGGCAGGAAGGCGAGACGCAGCGCGGCTCGCACGAGCCGTCGCTGGTCGTCGACCTCGCCGGCTTCGAAGGACCGCTCGATCTGCTGCTCCATCTGGCGCGCAATCAGAAGGTCGATCTGTCCCGTATCTCCGTTCTGGCGCTTGCCGAACAATATCTTCAGTTCATCGAGAGTGCCCGGCGCATCCGCATCGAGCTTGCGGCCGATTATCTCGTCATGGCCGCATGGCTCGCTTATCTGAAATCCAAGCTGCTTATTCCGCAGCAGAGCAAGGAAGACGGCCCGACCGGCGAGGAGATGGCGGCAACGCTCGCCTTCCGCCTGAAGCGCCTGGAGGCCATGCGTGACGCGGCCACTGATCTCGTCAACCGCAATCGCCTCGGCCGCGATATCTTCGCGCGTGGCGCGCCGGAACATATTCCGGACCGACGCCAATCCGCCTTCGATGCCAACCTCTATGATCTGCTCACCGCCTATGCGAGCCTGCGTCAGCGTCAGGCCGTGACCCAGGTCACGATCGAGAAGCGCCGTGTCTGGTCGCTGGCCGATGCTCGCGTTATTCTGGACCGGATGATCGGCGAAATCACCGATTGGACGGCCCTGGAACATTACCTGCTCAGCTACATGACGACGACAAGCGAGCGGGTGACGGCGATTGCCAGCGCCTTTGCGGCATCGCTGGAGCTGGTGCGCGAAGGGCAGCTGGAAATTCGTCAGGAAGGCGCGTTTCAGCCGCTCTATATGCGGCGCGGGCCGAAGCATTCGTCGCTGGAAGCAGCGGAATAGGGCAGGAAAGCGCGTGACTGAACCGGACGACGAGCAGCAGCATGTAGAGCACGAAGCGGAAACGCCCGATGTAGACGATCGTCGGCTGAGCGAGGCCGAGCGGATCGCCGAAGCGCTGGTCTTCGCCTCGGCCCAGCCGGTCTCCGAGGCATTCATCGCCGAGCGCGTGGCGCGCGGGGTCGATATCCCAGCCGTCATGCAGAAGCTCAAGGCCGGTTACGCCATGCGCGGCGTCAATCTTGTCCAGGTGGATGGCGCCTGGGCCTTCCGCACGGCCGCGGATCTTTCCTTTGTGATCCGGCGCGACGAGAGCGAGGTGCGCAAGCTGTCGCGCGCGGCGCTGGAGGTGCTGGCCATCATCGCCTATCACCAGCCCGTCACACGCGCCGAGATCGAGGATATCAGGGGCGTACAGACCTCCAAGGGCACGCTCGATGTCCTGATGGAGTCTGGCTGGGTCCGCTTCCGTGGCCGTCGCCGCACGCCTGGTCGGCCGGTAACCCTTGGTACGACGCGCGATTTCCTCGATCATTTCGGTCTCGAAGAGCTGCGCGATCTGCCCGGTCTCGAAGAGTTGAAGGGGGCGGGGTTGCTGTCAGGCCGGATTCCGGCCAATTTCAACATTCCCTCGCCATTGATGAGCGACGAGTTGACCGAAGACGAAGATCCGATCACGCAGATGGATCTGGAGGAACTCGGCATCCTGCCGCCGAGCGGCGCAAGTTCCGGCGATTGACCGTTGGCCGGCTCGTATAAGGGGTTGCAACCCTATCTGCAGATTTTCGCGAAACCGCCGGCAAAGTCTCTCTTTTGCCATCAGCGGGTGCGAATATAACAATCATCCTCTCGGCTTGGAGACGTTTGATCGCCTGCATGGGCGTTGATCATCCTGATATGCGTGGATGCAGTACATTTTGGTGTTTGAAAAACATCCGCAAACGTCTTACATCGGAAAGACACTGTAATTGGGAGTTAAAGCAATGGGTTCTCTAAGCATATGGCACTGGCTCATCGTCCTGGCCATCGCGCTGTTGTTGTTCGGCCGTGGTAAGATCCCGGAGCTGATGGGTGATGTCGCCAAGGGCATCAAGAGCTTCAAGAAGGGCATGAACGACGACGAGGATACTTCGGCTCAGCCGACGTCGGCGACGACAGCCCGTACGGTCGAGCACAAGGCTGACGAAACGAAGTAATCATGTCGGGCAGGCGCCAAGCTGAGAGGCTTGCCGTTGGCCCAGGAGCCTTTGCATGTTCGATATAGGCTGGTCCGAGCTGGTGGTTATTGCCGTCGTGGCCTTGGTGGTGATCGGCCCCAAGGAATTGCCGGCGACCTTGCGGACAATCGGCAAGATGACAGCCCGAGCGAGGAAGGTCGCTGGCGAATTTCGCGCCCAGTTCGATGAAGCCATGCGCGAGGCGGAGCTGGACGATGTGCGCCAGACGATCGCCGACGCCCAGAAGCTCAATCCGATGAACTCGCTGCGGGAAGCCATGAATCCGCTGCGGGATATGGGCAATGAGATAAAGGCGGATCTGCAGCGCGTCGCTACGCCGGACAAAGCAGCGCCTGCCGCGACACCATTGCCGTCCGAGCCGGTTCCGGGCGTCTCGTCCGGCCTGCCGGAAGCGCTTGCGGCCACGTCTACAATGCCTGCCGCTTCGAGCAATCCGTTGCCAGCGGCTGCTTCCGAGGCAGTGGCAGCAGTTGTTCCGCAGCCGATGGCCACAGTGAGCGAAGCCGCCGAAAAACCGAAGGCCGCTCGCAAACCTCGCGCCAGGGTTCCGGCCAAGACCGAGGATGTTGCGGCCGCCGCCGTCCAGACGCCCGTGGTGACGGAAAAACCAAAGCGAGCCCTGCGCAAGGTCGCGGCCGCTGCTGCCGTAGAGAAGACGCCCCCAGCTCCCAGGAAGCGTCCGACTGCTACAGCCAGCAAAGCGACGCCTAAAACGCCCAAGAAGAAGGACCAGGCATGACGGGTGACATCGACGATAAGCCGCAACCGCTTATCGAACACCTTATGGAGTTGCGCACACGGCTCATCTGGTCGCTCGTGGCGTTTTTCATTGCCTTCATTGGCTGTTTCGCGGTGGCGAAGCATCTCTTCAATTATCTGGTCTATCCCTACAAATGGGCCGTCGAATGGGCTCATCTCGATCTCGCGAAGTCCGAGCTGATCTATACTGCGCCGCAGGAATTCTTCTTCACCCAGGTGAAGGTCGCTATGTTCGGTGCCCTGGTCATTTCCTTCCCGATCATCGCTTCGCAGATCTACAAGTTCGTCGCGCCCGGCCTCTATAAGAACGAGCGCAATGCCTTCCTGCCATTCCTGATCGCGTCGCCCGTGCTTTTCCTCATGGGGGCGGCGCTCGTTTATTTCTTCTTCACGCCCATGGTGATGTGGTTCTTCCTGAAGATGCAGCAGACGGGCGGTGACGGTCAGGTCGGGATCGCGCTGATGCCGAAGGTCTCGGAATATCTGAGCCTCATCATGACGCTGGTCTTCTCCTTCGGCCTGGTCTTCCAGCTGCCCGTCATCACGACGCTGCTTGCGCGCGTTGGCCTGCTGACGTCGGCCTGGCTCGCGGAAAAGCGCAAGTTTGCCATCGTTTTCGCCTTCATCGTTGCCGCTGTGCTGACGCCGCCGGACCCGATGTCCCAGATCGGCCTTGCACTGCCGACAATCCTTCTCTACGAGATTTCCATCTACGCGGCGCGACTCGTGGAACGCCAGCGTACCCGGCAAGCGCTTGAAGAGAGTGGCGGAAGTTCCGATGTTGCCAAGACGGATGGCGTCTAGGTGAAGAAGGCTTAGCCTCGTTTTCCAGCTGTTTGCCGTTTCGACCTCCGACCGAAGCCTCGGTCGGAGTTGTACTTATGTCAAACGACCTGGAACGAAGATGCTTGATATCAGATGGATTCGTGAGAATGCCGAGACTTTCGATGCGGCGCTTGCCAAGCGCGGTGCGGAGCCTCTGTCGCAAAGCCTCATAGCGCTCGACGAGAAGCGCCGCTCCGTCATTCAGTCCGTCCAGGACATGCAGTCCCGCCGCAACGCCGCCTCGAAGGAGATCGGCGCGGCGATGGCCCAGAAGAACAGCGAGCTTGCGGAAAAGCTGAAGGCTGAGGTTGCCGACCTCAAGCTCTCGCTTCCGGCTGCGGAAGAAGAAGAGCGCACGCTGACGGCCGAGCTCCATGATGCGCTGTCGCGTATTCCGAACATCCCGCTCGAGGACGTGCCCGTTGGCAAGGACGAACACGACAACGTCGTCAAGCATGTCTGGGGCGCCAAGCCGACCTGGAACCATCAACCGAAAGAGCATTTCGAGATTGGCGAAGAACTCGGCTATATGGATTTCGAGCGCGCGGCAAAACTGTCCGGCTCGCGCTTCACGGTGCTGACCGCGCAGCTTGCACGCCTTGAACGGGCACTCGGCCAGTTCATGCTCGATCTGCACACCAGCGAGCATGGCTATACCGAAGTCAGCGCGCCGCTGATGGTACGTGACGAGACGATGTTCGGAACAGGTCAGCTGCCGAAATTCGCAGAAGATTCGTTCAGGACCACGGACGGCCGCTGGCTGATACCGACTGCTGAGGTATCGCTGACCAATCTCGTCTCCGGCGAAATTCTCGATCAGGAAAAGCTGCCGCTGCGCTTCACCGCACTCACGCCGTCCTTCCGTTCGGAAGCAGGCTCGGCCGGTCGCGATACCCGCGGCATGCTGCGCCAGCACCAGTTCTGGAAGTGTGAGCTGGTATCGATCACCGATGCGGAAAGCTCCATTGCGGAACACGAGCGGATGACAGCCTGTGCCGAAGAAGTGCTGAAGCGCCTCGGCCTGCATTATCGTGTCATGACGCTTTCGACCGGCGACATGGGCTTTGGCGCCCGCAAGACCTACGACCTCGAGGTCTGGCTGCCGGGGCAGGATACCTATCGCGAGATTTCGTCCTGCTCGGTTTGTGGCGATTTCCAGGCGCGTCGCATGAATGCGCGCTATCGCGGCAAGGACGACAAGAACACCAAGTTCGTTCACACGCTGAACGGCTCGGGAACGGCTGTCGGCCGCTGCCTGATCGCTGTCCTTGAGAATTATCTCAATGCCGATGGCTCGGTCACTGTCCCGGACGCACTCCTGCCATATATGGGTGGTCTGAAGAGGATCGAAAAAGCAGCATAATCGGGTGGTGGGGCGATGCGTATTCTTCTGACCAATGATGACGGCATTCACGCCGAAGGTCTGGCGGCATTGGAGCGTATCGCCCGTACTCTGTCTGATGATGTCTGGGTCGTCGCGCCCGAGACGGATCAGAGCGGCCTTGCTCACTCATTGAGCCTTTCCGAGCCGTTGCGCATGCGCAAGGTCTCGGACAAGCACTATGCACTCAGGGGAACGCCGACCGATTGCGTCATCATGGCGATCCGCAAGGTTCTGGATATCAAGCCGGATCTGGTGCTCTCCGGCGTCAATTCCGGCTCGAACGTCGCTGACGACGTCACCTATTCCGGCACCATCGCCGGTGCCATTGAGGGCACGCTGCAAGGCGTGCGCTCCTTTGCGTTGAGCCAGGCCTATCTCTATGAAAACGGCGCGCGCGTCGTGCCTTGGGACGTGGCTGAGGCTCATGCTCCAGCCCTGCTTAACAAGCTCATGAACGTCGATCTGCCCGACGGGACCTTCCTCAACCTGAATTTTCCGAATTGCCGCCCTGACGAAGTAGACGGCGCGGAAGTGACGGCGCAGGGCAATCTTGCCTTCAACGTGCAGGTCGAGGAGCGAGCCGACGGCCGCGGCTTCCCTTATTATTGGCTTCGCTTCGGTGAGCGGAGCGGCATCTTCCGTCCAGGAACCGATATTCAGGCGTTGAAACAAAATCGTATTTCGGTAACGCCTTTGAAACTCGATTTGACGGATTATTCGGCGCAAGACCGCGTGGCGCGGGCGCTCGGTATGGAGTAGCGGATTGACACCTCGTTTGGTGGAAAAGGAAGGCTTTGCGGCCGTGGTGTTGCGGTTGCGGGCGGAAGGCATATTGGACATCGATCTGATGACGGCGGTCGAGCAGACGCCGCGCCTGCCTTTCGTGCCGGCGCAATTTGCCGATGATGCCTATTCCAGCCGGACGATTCCGATCGATTGCGGTGCCTTCATGGAAGGCATCGATCTCGTGGTTCGTATTCTCCATGGCTTGAAGATCAAGCCTGGTCATCGCGTTCTCGAGATCGGCACGGGAAGCGGTTTCACTGCTGCTGTCATGGGACGAATCGTCGAGCGCGTGCTGACTGTCGATCGCTACAAGACGCTGACGACATCGGCGCAGCAGCGCATGGATACACTGGGGCTGCGCAACGTCATCATCCGTCAGGCGGATGGCAGCGCCGGTCTGCCAGGCGAGGGCACCTTCGACCGCATCCTGGTGACGGCAGCCTTCACGACAATGCCGCGCTTTTACGCCGAGCAGCTGGTGTCCGGCGGTTCGATGATAGCCCCGCTTATTATCGATGAGCATACATGTCGCCTGGTGCGACTGACGAAGACGGGAAGCCGATTCGAGCGCGAAGAATTGTTCGATGTTCCCTATCAGCCCATCGTGCCCATGCTCGCCTCGTATCTTTGAGGCTCAATTCGGGCTGATGCCCCTATGAAACGGGCGATTGGTGCCGTTTCATTTTCTATGGTTAGCAATTCCTCAAAAAAACACATGCCGCACCAGTGCTTTAACCGCATGGTAAGATTAACGCGCTTTAATCGACCCATAATCGGTTGCGTCTTAAGTGGGTCGAGTCATGGGTTTCAGTCTTTCTTCAAACGTCAGCAAATCGGCAGGGAAAGTCCTGGTGGCCATTCTCCTGGCGAGCACTGCCACAGCTTGTAGTTCGGATACGACCCGCTTCAGCGGTCTCTTCAACAAGACGGACAATATGTCGACCGGGTCGATCAACCGGCGCAGCCTCAATGGTCCGAACGGCGATCCGGTGCCGCGCGCTGATGTCGCTCAGGCCGGCGGTTACGGTCAGCAGGATTATTCGCAGCAGAGTGCACCGGTAACGCAACCCTACCCGAACTCGCCGGCTCGCTATAACCCGTCCTATTCCAGCGCGCGGGCATCCACTGCGCCTGTCGCAATTCAGCGCACCGATCTGGCTCCTCCGAGTGCTTCCGCCAATGCAGGTAGCCCCCGCAGGGTGCCGCAGGCAGAATCTGAGGCAATGGCGCAGCCGTTCCCAGCGTCTCGCAACAATAACGGCTCCCGCGCCGCGCCGGCACTTGCTCCCGACACCATGTCGACGGGCACGATCAAGACTGCCGCCGCGCAGCAGATGTCTCCTGGCTGGACCACGGTCAATGCCCCGAGCGTGACGCTGCATCAGGGTGAGAATATTGCGCTGCTGTCGCGCCGCTATGGCGTTCCGGAAAAGGAAATCCTGCGCGCGAACGGCCTGCGCAATGGCGCTGCAGCGCAGCCGGGCCAGCAGATCGTCATCCCGACGATGAACGGGGCAGGCGTTTCAGGGCCGGCCAAGATGGCTGCTGAAGCGACTGATCTTTCCAGGGGCGGCAAGATGCCCGGTCCGGCCAAGGCGCCGCAGCAGGAAGCGCTCGCGCTGCCGTCCGGCAACCAGATGCGCGGCAAGTCCCAGGCTGGCCTTGTCGATCCCAACAAGCTTGCCGCCGGTAATGGCAAGGGGCCGACGCCGAAGGGCACCTATGTCGTCAAGCCGGGCGATTCGCTCGCAAGAATTGCCAAGGAGAGCGGCGTCTCCGTTGCGGAACTGAAGCGTGCGAACAACATGCAGGCCGGCGACAGCATTCGCATCGGGCAGGCGCTCGCATTGCCGCACGGCTCCGTCGCGGCTGCAGATCCGGTCAAAACAGCTTCGATCGAGCCGCAGAAGGCTTCCGCCAAGCCGGGTGCCCTTCCTGTTGAGCCGAAGCAGGCTGCCGCTGATCCTATTGCCAAACAGGCGCCCAAGGCTGTTGCCCATGCCGATGCGGCACCTGATGCCGCTGCCAAGCCAAAGGAAGTAGCATCCGCGTCTCCGAGCCAGTCCATCAATGATGCCGCCAAGTCGGATGCGCAGGCCGATGCGCCTGAGGCAACCGGCATCGGCAAGTATCGCTGGCCGGTTCGCGGAGCGGTCGTCGCCGGCTATGGCTCCAACGTCAATGGTAGCCGTAACGACGGTATCGACATCTCGGTTCCCGAGGGGACGCCGATCAAGGCTGCCGAAAACGGTGTGGTCATCTACGCCGGCAACGGCCTGAAAGAGCTCGGCAACACGGTTCTCGTCCGCCACGACGATGGCACGGTCACGGTCTACGGCCATGCTGATGCGCTCAGCGTGACTCGTGGCCAGAAGGTCCAGCGCGGCCAGACATTGGCAACGTCGGGCATGAGCGGCAATGTCAGCCAGCCGCAGCTGCACTTCGAAGTCCGCAAGAATTCGGCCCCGGTCAACCCAATGACGTTCCTTGAATAGGTAGTGCGTCTCAAGGACTCTGCAAAAAGCCCGGTCAAAGCCGGGCTTTTTGTCGTTTATGGCGATGTTGATCGATCGACGGTCAATCCCGTTCCAGCACGATGCGCAGCCGGCCCGCGAGATCCTGGATATATTGCCAGGCGACGCGACCGGAACGGGCGCCGCGGGTCGTTGCCCACTCCAGGGCTTCGTGATGCATCTGGGCGCGATCGAGATCGAGCTTGAAGTGATCGGCATAGGCATCGATCATCTGCAGATAATCTTCCTGGCTGCACTTGTGGAAGCCGAGCCAGAGGCCGAAGCGATCGGAGAGCGAGACCTTCTCCTCGACGGCTTCGGAGGGATTGATCGCGGTCGACTGCTCGTTTTCCATCATGTGGCGCGGCAGCAGATGGCGACGGTTGGAAGTGGCGTAGAACAGCACGTTGTCGGGCCGCCCCTCGACACCGCCGTCCAGCGCTGCCTTCAGCGACTTGTAGGCGGTATCGTCGTGGTCGAAGGAGAGGTCGTCGCAGAAGATGATGATACGATGCGGCGCTGCCTTCAGGATATCGAGCAGTACCGGCAGCGAGGAAATGTCCTCGCGATGCACTTCGATCAGCTTCAGCGAAACGCCGGTTGCTCGCCGCACGTCTTCATGCACCGCCTTGACCAGCGAAGATTTGCCCATGCCGCGCGCGCCCCAGAGCAGTACGTTGTTGGCGGCAAAGCCTTCCGCGAAACGTAGTGTGTTCTCGTGCAGAATGTCGCGCACGTGATCGACGCCGCGGATGAGGGTCAGCGCCACGCGGTTCGGCCGCGGCACCGGTTGCAGATGAAGTCGGGCAGGGGCCCAGACGAAGCAGTCGGCGGCATTCCAGTCATTGATGGCCGGAGCCGGCCCGGCCAGACGTTCGACAGCGTCGGCGAGGCGACGGACTTCGGCAAGGATCAGGGCGTTTTGGTCTTCAGTCACCGTTTCCTCCTGAATATTGAACAAGAAAGTCGTAAAATGCGCGCGCTGTCTTGCCGGGTATCATGCTCCTTTGGGGCCTGAAAGGCTAACAGACCGGGAAAACGGTACGGTTTGCGGCTGTTTTTGTTGCATTCGCCATACGCGTAACTATATTCCGGCCACCTGACGCGGGGCCTTGTTCCCGCTAGGAGTTCAAGGGAGTTCTCGATGTTTATCACCAACGCATATGCGCAGAGCGCAACAGATTCGGCCGCGAGTGCCTTCGGCGGTTCCGGCTTTGAAATGATCATCCTGTTTGTGCCGCTGATGGTCGTTTGGTATTTCCTTCTCATCCGCCCGCAGCGTGCGCAGGCGAAGAAGCGTGACGAGATCCTGAAGAACATCCGTCGCGGCGACCAGATCGTCACCAGCGGCATCGTCGGCAAGGTCACCAAGGTCATCGACGAAAAGGAATTGGAAGTCGAAATCGCCGAAGGCGTGCGCATCCGTGTTGTCCGCAGTGCGATTTCCGAGGTTCGCGTCAAGGGTGAGCCCGTGAAGGCTGACGCCGCATAAGGCGTTTCCTGACAAGTGGCGCTTGGTGCCGCTGCGCATCTTCGAAATTCGAGATCGACTTTCTTGAAGGACTGTGCACAAATTCAAGGTGTTACTGCGCCCTTTGCATTTTCTGTCGAAAGTGGGGCGCAGTAGGGAAGCCCTAATTCGAGAGAACGATGCTGCACGTCTCCTGGTGGAAGACCGCCCTGATCTGGTTCGTCGTTCTCTTGAGCGTGCTTCTTGCCGCTCCCAACCTGCTTGGTGAGCGCGCGCTTTCATCCCTTCCTGCATGGTGGGCACACCGAAAGATCGAGCTTGGTCTCGATCTTCGCGGCGGATCGCATCTGCTGCTGAAGATAGAGCGGGGCGATGTCGAGAAGGATCGTCTGGAAAGCATTGTCGGCGATATCGCGACCCGGTTGCGCACCGTCAATGTCGCCTATTCGGGTCTGACCGGCACCGGCCGCAAGATCCAGCTTCGCATCAACGATTCCGCACAGGTGCAGGCTGCCCTGACAGCATTACTACCGCTGACATCAGGACCGGACAAGCCGTCCGTCATTGTCTCCCAGGGGGATAACGGTGCACTGACGCTCGATATTACCGATGCCGATATCAACAGCCATGTTTCATCGGCAATCGCACGCGCGATCAAGGTCATCCATGCCCGTATCGCGCAACTCGGCGTCGGGGAACCTCTGATCCGCCGGCAGGGATCTGATCGTATCATCGTTCAGGTGCCCGATCTCGCCGATGCGCAGCGCCTGAAAAACCTTCTCGGCCAGCCGGCCAAACTCAGCTTCCGCCTGATCGATCAGTCGATGTCGGTACAGGACGCCATGGACAAGCAGCCTCCTGCCGGGTCCGACGTGCTGTTTTCCGAAGATGATCCGCCCGTCGGCTATCTCGTGCAGCGGCAACCGCTGCTCTCGAACGTCGATTTTTCCGATGCCGTTGCGGTCGTCGACAATCAGAAAGGCGAAGGCACCGTTTCCGTCAAGCTGACGCCGGAGGCGACCCACCGCTTTGCGCAATCGACGGCCAGCAATCTCGGCAAGATCATCGTCGTCGTGCTTGACGATCAGGTCATCTCCGCAGCCTCACTGAAGACTGTCATCGCCACCGGCGAGATCGATGTTCCCGGAGATTTCACCGCCCAGGGCGCCCAGGATCTGGCCGTCATGGTCAAGAGCGGACCATTGCCTGCGACGCTAACGACGGTCGAAGAGCGCACCATTCAGCCGGGCCTTGGCGGCGAAACGGCGCGTTATGGTCTGATTGCCTGCATTGCGGCCGCCGTCTTCGTTGCTGCCTTGATGATCGGCTTCTACCGCCTGCTCGGCATCATCGCGACCATCTCGCTGGTCATCAACATGATTATGGTCGCGGCCCTCATGGGCTTGCTCGGCATTACGCTCACCCTGCCGGGTGTCGCTGCCATCGTCCTCATTATCGGCATCGGTCTCGATGCGCTGGTGCTGATCTACGAGCGTGTGCGCGAGGAGGAGAAGAAGACCCATCTTCTCGTGGATGCGCTGCGCCATGGCTTCAACCGGGCGGCAGCGACCGTCGCCGATGCCAATCTGACCGTGCTGATTGTCGCCGCCATTCTCTTCTACGCAAGCACCGGTGCTGTGCGGGGCTTTGCCGCAACGCTGATGGTCGGCGTTATCTCGACCTTCTTCACCTCCTGCTTCGTCACGCGGTCGCTGGTGAATATGTGGATCTCGCGCCGCAAGCCGCGCACTTTGCTCGTTGGTGTGCGCAGCGGCGTTTTCGACAATGCCAATATCCGCTTCATGGGCATCCGCCGCTACACCTTCACCGTCTCTGCGGCGCTATCGGTCGTCACCCTCATCGCCTTCGCGACGGTCGGCATGCATCTCGGTATCGATTTTGCCGGCGGATCGATCATCGAGGTCCGCGCCAAGCAGGGCGTTGCCGATCCCGTCGACATTCAGACGCGTCTCGATGCCGTCATTCCGGGCGACGTGCGCGTTGAGCGGATGGCCGATCGACTTGGCGCGGTGATCCGCGTCCATGCACAGGAGGGCGGGGAAAACGCCGAGCAGTCCGCCGTCTCGCTCGTTCAGGACGAGCTTGGCAAGGATTACAATTTCGCCCGCGTCGAAGTGGTCGGTCCAGCCGTATCGGGTGAGATTACCACGACGGCCTCTCTTGCCGTCCTGGCGGCTCTGGCGGCAATCCTGATCTATATATGGGTACGATTCGAATGGCAGTTCGCAGTCGGCGCGATCATTGCGACGCTGCACGATGTCATTCTGACGCTCGGTCTCTTCGTGCTATCAGGCATGGAATTCAACATGACGAGCATCGCCGCGATCCTCACCATCGTCGGCTACTCGCTGAACGACACTGTCGTCGTCTATGACCGCATGCGCGAGAATCTGAAGCGCTATTCGCAGATGCCGCTGCCGATCCTGATCGATGCCTCCATCAATCAGACATTATCTCGTACCATTCTGACATCGGCGACGACGCTTCTGGCGCTGCTTGCCCTCTATATCTTCGGCGGCGAGGTGATCCGTGCCTTCACCTTCGTTCTGCTTTTCGGCGTCGCTGTCGGCACTTTTTCGTCGATTTATATTGCGGCGCCCGTGCTGATCCTGTTCAAGCTGCGGCCGGACAAGTTCCAGACCGGCGGCGAAAGCAATGGACCCGCGGCCGGCGATCTTCAGTCAGGCAAACCAGCGGTGTGATAACGTGGCAAAAGGTATAGAAATTCGAAACGCGCATTTCCCGGGGCGCGCACCGATCGATGCTTACGGCAACGGCGGCTTCCGCTTTGCCGACATGTCGCATCGTGGCTCTCTGCTCTGCCTGCCCTCGGGCATCTACGGCTGGGACATGCTGCAGGGCGATGCGCTGACGCCGGATCGCTTCCAGAAGGTGCTGGATGAAGCTGCAGAGATCGAGGTGCTGCTTGTCGGCACCGGTACGGAGCTTCGCCCGCTGCCGGCCGAGCTGAAAGCCGCCTTGCGCGCCAAGCAGATTTCCTCCGATCCGATGAGCACAGGCGCAGCGGTGCGAACCTTCAACATCATGCTTTCCGAATCTCGTGCCGTGGCTGCGGCGCTGATCGCCGTCTGACCTTCGGATCAAAGAGTATGACGACAACAGCTGCGCCTCGGAGCAATCGGGACATCTGCCTCGCCACGCTTCGCGACACCGATCGCGATCGCTATCTCGCTTGCCTGCTGGCACCGGAGGACAAGCGTCCAGCACTTGCCGCGCTCTATGCCTTCAATGCCGAACTGGCGCGCGTGAGGGATCTCGTGCATGAGCCGCTGCCCGGCGAAGTACGCATGCAATATTGGCGCGATCTCCTCGAGGGACAGTCCCACGGCTCGAGCGAGGCCAATCCTCTGGCGTCCGAGCTTCTGACCGCGATCGAAGAGTATCGCCTGCCGCGCCAGACGCTGATCAACATGATCGATGCCCGCATCTTCGATCTCTACGATGATCCCATGGAGAGCCGCAGCAGTCTGGAAGGCTATGCCGGCGAGACGGCTTCGGCCCTCATCCAGCTCGCCGGCCTGGTCCTCTCGGCCGATGAGGCGAAGCGCTCAGCCGATGCCGCCGGCCATGCCGGGGTCGCGCAGGCAATCGCCGGCCTGTTGCTCCTGATGCCGCTTAATCGCCATCGAGGCCAGCTCTACCTACCGCTTGAGATTCTGGCGGCAACCGGGCTCGATCGTGACAGTTTTCTTGCCGGCGAAGACAAGCCGCGCATTTCGGCGGCGATCGAAGCCTTTGCCGGTCTTGGTCGTGAGCATCTCGCCAAGGCGAGGGCGGCAGGAGCCATACCGCAAGCGGTGTTCCCGGCGTTTCTCCCCGTCACCTTGGCCGAGCCTGTTTTGAAAAAGGCACAGACGCTCGGCGCCGGCATCTTCGATCAATCTCTGGCACTGCCGCAATGGCGGAGGCAGCTGCGCATGGCGATAGCGTCGATCACAAAGAAAATCTAAAATACACCAAGCTCGCACAAGTCTCGGCGTCTATGGAGATGGTCGGCACTTGATTTGCATTTCAGGGGGATCTGCTGTGGGTATTGTCGTCTGGTGCATACTGTTTGCGATCGTCATCTTCGTTGCTTACTACGCGACACGAATGGCATCGCAGAACAAGGAAGACGGCCTGCACGATACCGGCCTTGCGATTCTGGAATTCGGCCGAGCCTTTCCGACTGAAGCGATCCGTCAGTTGCAGGTGACCGCAGACGGGCAGGCGGTTTTCGTGCGCCTGCATGACGACAAGGCCGGCTTTATGCGCAATGTGCGCAATCACTTCAGCGTCCACCTGATCGAGCCGGGCAGGGCGCGCGCCAAGATTTCGACAACCGGCCGCGGCTTGGTCGTCGATTTCCTCGATGTTCCGCATCACAACGGCACGTTCGAGTTCAAGACGCCGGCGGAAGCTGCGGAGGTCTCGCTCTGGCTGCTCGGCAATTATGTGGCCGGCGAGGACGCGAAGCTCGATTACCACGCGCCGCCGGCAGCAGGCTGAAAATCACAAAGCCCGCTAAAGTCAGGCGCTTTCCGTGAACACGGGTGTCGGCACGCCAAGCCATCCGGCGCAATCGGCAAGCGCACGCTTGGCGATGAGCTGGCGCTTCATGATGGTCTTGTCCTTGCCGCGAAAGCGCTTGACGCCCTCCGGCTTGACGATCGAACCTGGCTCTAGCTCCGGGAAAAGCCCGAAATTGATGTTCATCGGCTGGAAAGAGCGTTTGCCCGGCTCCTCGTCGGAGACGATGTGGCCGCCGGTGATGTGGTTCAGCAGCGAGCCGAGCGCTGTCGTCGCCGGCGGCAGCAATGGTGTCTCTCCCTTGCGCTCCGCAGCCGCGAAACGGCCGGCAAGCAGACCGATGCTGGCGCTCTCGACATAGCCTTCGCATCCGGTGATCTGGCCGGCAAAGCGCAGCCCCGGTCGCGACTTCAACACAAGAGAGCGGTCGAGCAGGGTGGGCGAGTTGATGTAGGTATTGCGATGCAGGCCGCCGAGGCGGGCGAATTCCGCATTTTCGAGACCGGGAATCAGCCGGAAGATTTCCGCCTGCGCGCCGTATTTCAGTTTCGTCTGGAAGCCGACCATGTTGTAGAGCGTGCCAAGCGCATTGTCCTGGCGCAGTTGCACGACCGCATAGGCCTTGACCGTTGGATTGTGGGCATTGGTGAGGCCCATCGGCTTCATCGGCCCGTGGCGCAGCGTCTCGCGCCCGCGCTCAGCCATGACTTCGATCGGCAGGCAGCCGTCGAAGTAGGGCGTGCCTTCCCATTCCTTGAAACCGACGGCGTCGCCGGCGATCAGCGCATCGAGGAAGGCATTATACTGGGCTTCGTCCATCGGGCAATTGATATAGTCCTTGCCCGTGCCGCCGGGGCCGACCTTGTCGTAGCGCGACTGATACCAGCAGATGTCCATGTTGATGCTGTCGCGATAGACGATCGGCGCGATGGCATCGAAGAAAGCGAGCGCATCGGCGCCGGTTTCAGCCTGGATGGCGCTGGCAAGCCCGGGCGCTGTCAGCGGGCCGGTGGCGATGATCGCCTGATCCCATTCCCTGGGCGGCAGGCCCTCAATTTCCTCACGGACGACTGTGATCAGCGGGTGACTATGCACTGCCTGCGTCACCGCCGCGGAGAAGCCGTCGCGATCGACGGCGAGCGCACCGCCGGCCGGTACCTGGTGCTTGTCGGCGCACGCCATGATGAGCGAGCCGGCCATGCGCATTTCCGCATGAATGACGCCCACGGCATTGCTTGTCGCATCGTCGGAGCGGAACGAGTTGGAGCATACGAGCTCGGCGAGATCGTCCGTCTTGTGTGCTTCGGTGCCGCGCACACCGCGCATTTCATGCAGGATGACCGGAACGCCGGCATTGGCGATCTGCCATGCGGCTTCCGAGCCGGCGAGGCCGCCGCCGATGACGTGAATGGGAGAGTGGGAAGTGATCTGTGTCATGCGCGCGTCATTATCACGGGCAGGCCGGCGATCCAATGCTTTGCTAAGGCATCTCGCGCAAAAGGGCGTCGCGCGCTCTAGTCCCGACGCCGTTTAATCGCCGGAATCAAAAACGGCGCCGAAAGGCGCCGTCTTGAGGCAGTCTGCTCAGTTCGTTCCTATTAACGGAAGGAACGAGCAGCGATGTTGCGGATTTCGTAGCGGCTGACGCCGATGTCCGAAAGGGTCTGGCTGGAGAGGTTGCCAAGTTCGTTCAGAGTGCGGCGGTAGCTGATCCAGTTCTTTGCAATGCGAAGCGGGTTCATGATCTTGTCCTCGGTATCTTGTTTGCGAGCGGTACGATTACCGCCTCAGCGCTTGCACTCTATATAGGCGCGAGGACGTGATTTGTGCAGTGCAAAGAAAAGGTCCCTGCTATGCATTTGTGCAATATGACGCTTAAAAAGACACCAATGCTCAAAATTTGTGTGCTCTGCAGATAAGGAATAGCTCGCGGCGGATTCGGCTATGCTGCACTTGCTCAGTCGATAGGCAAAAAAGAACGCCCGCCGCGGAGGTCCGCAACGGGCGTTGAGAAGGCTTTCGCTGAAAGGCGAAGCCTATCCGGCGATTAACGTCCGGTGGCTTCGCGAGCAACGCGATGGATGTCGGCGCGGTCGATGCCGAGGTCGTGCAGTTCACGCGAGCTCATGCGGCCGAGTTCGTTAACGGTCTGACGATACTTGCGCCAGTTGTTGAAAGAGCGGGTCAGGTTCATTGTAGTCCCTTTCGAGGATCTTGGGGATCGAGCAGTTCCACGATTGGTTCCGTCATCGATCTAATGGATTTAAATATATGCTGCGCCGCGAAAACTAAAAGAGCGAATGCTTCATGCCACCTATGCGTCATATGCAAGTCTTGCGGGCGCTTTGCCTAAGATGGCGGCTGCTTTGTGTGCATATCGCGGCCAAAGGGTGTTTACCACTGGAAGTCGATTTCGGGTATGCGCCCGGCGTTCCAGGGCAGTTACCGATGGCTGCCGGCCTTTGGCCACTTTTTCGCCAGCCTTGCTGTTTTGGAAGGGGTCGGATGCTGTCGCAGGCTGCCTTCGGTCGGTGGAAAATCATCTCACCAGTCGTCTGCGCCGGCATTTACCAATTGGCAGGTCGCACATGTGTCCAGGCGACATAAACCGATTTAAGTGGGCAAAAAAATAACGCCCACCGCGGGAGGAGGATGCGGTGGGCGTCATTTATAGTGATTGACGACTTGGGAGGAGGAGTGTCGTCAATCGATCGGAGCGCATTGGGAGGAGGAGTATGCGGCTCCGAATATCTTGTCGGGATATCCATCCCCAGGCTTAGTCCGATCTGCATCGGCCCGGCGCGCCACTGCCGCGTTTGTTGTCCAATAAATAGTATGACTTTTCGAATTTGTGCAGCGCAATAATTTCATGGGAGGCATGAGCTCTGCGCATATCTTTGATCGGTATCTCTTTACCGGTCCTAAGAATACTCTATAGACCGTTAATTCCGTATTAATATGGCACATATTCCTGTGAGCCGAAGCTTCTGCCAGAACCGCCCGGCTCGCATCGATTGTGCGGCGATTTGTGCTAACTCTGTCGCGAGCAGAATCGCAGCGAGGGGAGCCAAGCATGTACAGAGGCAGGCTGGAGCGGGATCTCAAGATCTGGACCGACAAGGGCCTGGTCGACGCGGGGACGGCGAAAGCCATCCTCAGTGAGTATGACGGTCGCCAGACGAGTTTCAGCGCCGGCCGGGTACTGACCATCATCGCCGCTGTGCTTCTCGGCCTTGCCATCTTGCTGTTCATCTCCGCAAACTGGGAGGCTCTCCCGAGGATCATCCGTCTCGCCGGGCTGGTAGCAATGATATGGGCCTTCTATCTCGGAGCCGCGTATCTGCTGGTCCAGGGGCGTTCGATCGTCGCCGCCGGATTGTTGATCCTCGGCACTCTGAGTTTTGGCGGCGCCATGGCCTTGGTCGGTCAGATGTACAATTTGTCTGGCGATGAACTTAGAATGATGCTCGTCTGGTTCGCCGCGGCCTGCATCGTGGCGGCGTCGTTTCGCTCAGCTGCGCAGGTTGGGCTCGCCGGCTTTCTCGCCTGGGCGTTTTGCGGCGTGTACCTCTGGGGGCATTTCGACGAATGGTATGGGATCATGCCCTGGATGCCGCCCCTGATGGCCATGGTCCTGATCGTGCTTGTCCGCTATGCCGATGCACCCATGGCTCGGCATTTGGCCTATCTCATGCTCGTCGGCTGGCTGACATGGCTGTTTGGCCGTCATGAGGGATTGAATACCGCGATCCTGTTTGCCGCTCTCGGCATGGCGGCGTTTCTCGTCGTCAGCGTCCCCGCGTCGCCGCTGGTGCCTTTTGCCCGCACGGCCGGCGCCGCGCCGGCCTTCTACGCCTTTCTGATCGCATCGATCGGCTTTTTCCTGGTCCATGCCGAGATCAGCAACGGCTCCTTTGAGAACAATGTCTGGGTCGAAGATAAATTGCCGCTCGTCATCGTCGCGGCAGCGACACTGGCGAGCTCGGTGGTAGCGATAGCGCTCAGCGGCCGCGACAATGGCGCTGTGCGCTATCTCGCCTATTTCGTCTTTTCCTGCGAGATTCTTTACCTCGCCAGCGAGACGATCGGCTCAATCATCGGCACGGCCGGGTTCTTCCTCGTTGCCGGCTTGTTGGTAGCGATTGCCGCCTGGCTGGTCATCCAGCTGGAACGGCGCTTTTCCGATAATCGCGGGCAGGGGACGCGGGCATGACCGATATTGCTGAGAAGAGCCCAACCATCGGTTCCCGCCGCCTGTGGCTTGCCGCCATCGTCGGTGCGGCTCTGCAGACCGCAGTCCTCGGCTACATGGTCGGCGAGCGGGCCTGGGGCCTGCGGAGCGGCGTCGAGATTCTCCTAAAGACCGCGCCGGTCGATCCACGCGATCTTCTGCGCGGCGACTATGTGACCTTGAACTACGACATTTCACGGGTTCCATTCTCGACGATGGTCGAGGGGCCACCGAAAATGAGCCGAAGTGCCGTGATATTGTCCGTTCGCCTGAAGAAGCAGGATGACGGCTATTGGGGTATCGTCGAATCATCCTTCGGAAAGCTAGAGCCGAAACCCGATACGGTCGTGCTCAAGAGCCTGCCTGTCGACTATGTTTTCGATGGCGATGCGACCGATCCATCGCAGGCGATCATCGGCGTTACCTATGGCATCGAGCGCTACTATGTGCCCGAGGGGCAGGGGCGCGATATCGAGAGCGCCCGCAACGACAATCGTGTCGCGATCGCTGCTCGCGTGTCTTCCGATGGTGTTGCCCATATCAGAAGCCTGCTTCTCGACGGCAAATCCGTCTACGAGGAGCCGCTTTACTGACGATATCTACGCGAAGAGCCCCGATAAGCTTTAGCGTCGTCGCGGAACCGTCATTTTTCCTTTGCGTGGTTTGAAACGGGTGATATAGAGACGCCGCGCTCCGGAAGGCCCCATGGGCAGGCATCGCCATGCGGTTTTGGGAACGCGGGTATGGTGAAATTGGTAGACACGCCAGATTTAGGTTCTGGTGCCGCAAGGCGTGGGAGTTCAAGTCTCTCTACCCGCACCAACACTGTCTTGTGGACGGGGGGAGGCTCAAAAAGCCTGTCTTCCGATATGCCGCAGGACGCGCATCTTGCCCAAAGCATCCCGCTTTCGATGAGGAAAGTGGATCAGATGTTTTGGCTCGTGACGGGATAGAGCTGCCTTTTGCGCGTTCACAAGAAGGCGCGGCGCTCTAGCAAGATGAAAGAGAATTGCATCCAAGCCACGCTCGGGATTTTCCGGCGTCGTGCTCATCGAAACGAACGGCAGGCTGGGCACGGCCGCCATGAATGAAGGTAGGACAATGCAGGTTATCGAAACGCTCGCTGAAGGGCTGAAGCGCGAAATCAAGGTGGTCATCCCGGCCAAGGACATGGAAGTGCGCATGAACGAGCGCCTGGCCGAGGTCAAGGACAAGGTCCGCATCAACGGCTTCCGTCCGGGCAAGGTTCCGGTCTCGCACCTGAAGAAGGTCTACGGCAAGTCGATCATGGCCGACCTGGTTAACGAAATCGTTCGCGACCAGCCGCCGGCGATCCTGACCGAGCGCGGCGAAAAGTCGGCAACGCAGCCGGAAATCGCCATGACGGAAGACCAGGACGAGGCAGAAAAGATCCTCTCCGCTCAGGCCGACTTCGAGTTCACGCTGTCCTACGAAGTCATCCCGGCGATCGAACTGAAGCCGGTTTCCGGCATCAAGGTCACCCGCGAAGTCGCTGAGATCGCTGACGAAGAAGTCACCGAGCAGATCCTCAAGATCGCCGAAAGCGCTCGTAGCTACGAAACCAAGAAGGGCAAGGCCGCCAACGGCGACCGCGTCACCATCGATTACCTCGGCAAGGTCGACGGCGTTGCCTTCGACGGCGGCAAGGACGAAGACTCGCAGCTGGTTCTCGGCTCCAACCGCTTCATCCCGGGCTTCGAAGAACAGCTCGTCGGCGTCAAGGCTGGCGATGAGAAGGTCATCACCGTAACCTTCCCGGCCGACTATCCGGCCAAGAACCTTGCCGGCAAGGAAGCCACCTTCGACATCAACGTCAAGGAAGTTGCAGCGCCCGGTGAAGTCGAGATCAACGACGAACTCGCTACCAAGCTCGGTCTGGAATCGGCCGACCGCCTGAAGGAGATCGTTCGCGGTCAGATCGAAAGCCAGTACGGCTCGGTCACCCGCCAGAAGGTCAAGCGTCAGATCCTCGACCAGCTCGACGAAATGTATCAGTTCGACACGCCGCAGAAGCTGGTCGATGCCGAATTCGCCAGCATCTGGCGCCAGATCGAAACCGATCTCAGCGAATCCGGCAAGACCTTCGAAGACGAAGACACCACCGAAGAGAAGGCTCGCGAGGAATACCGCAAGCTTGCTGAGCGTCGCGTTCGCCTCGGCCTCGTTCTCTCCGAAATCGGCGAAAAGGCCGGCGTCGAAGTTACCGAAGACGAGCTGCAGCGTGCGCTCTATGCCCAGCTTCAGCAGTTCCCGGGTCAGGAAAAGGAAATCCTGGAATTCTTCCGCAACACGCCCGGCGCCTCCGCCAACCTGCGCGCGCCGATCTTCGAAGAAAAGGTCATCGATCACCTGCTGACCGAGGTCAACGTCACGGACAAGACCGTTTCCAAGGAAGCGCTGCTGGCTGACGACGAAGCCGAAGACAAGCCGGCCGCCAAGAAGGCTGCTCCGAAGAAGAAGGCTGCTGCCAAGGCTGAAGCGACCGAAGCTGCCGCCGAAGGCGAAGAAGCTGCTGCTCCGAAGAAGAAGGCCGCTCCGAAGAAGAAGGCTGCTGAAGACAGCGCCGAATAATCGGACTTTCTTCCGGATTGAAATTGAGCCCTGCCGTTCGCGGCGGGGCTTTTTTGTTGTGTCGCCATAATGTTCCCTCTCCCCACAAGCGGGGAGAGGGCTGGGGTGAGGGGCTCCAGGCTATCAGCAATCAGTTCGGCGCGACTATTCCTTACCCAAAGCGCGGCGAATGGCTGTCTCGACCGGGCTATAGGCATTATCCGGCCGCTCCAATCGATAAGGCTCGGCAAGCCCGATCGAGGGCTGCGCCATGAAGCGCGGCGTGCTGCCTTGATGTTTCTGGGCGGCATGAACGAGGAAGGGATGGCAGATATAGACAGTCCCAGCTTTTCCCGTCGCTAATGTCTGAGGCCGGTCAGCTCCCATATGCTCGAGCATCATGCGCGAACGCCCTTGCTCTCCTGCCGGCTCAAGATAGCGTGCCATATCCAGGTGAGAGCCGACGCGGATGCGGGTTGGCGCATCGTCTTCGCCGACATCGGAAAACAGGAAGAGCGTCAGTAGGGCGCGCCCTCGTGAGGTGACATTCACGCGCCAGGCCGAGAAGTCCCTTTTCTCGTTCGGATCGCAATCGTCGCCGGGGAAGCTGAGATCGACATGCCAGCCGGCGTCGCCCGGATCATCGGGATGCGGGAAGCGCACGGGAAATGTGCCGAGGCCGTCTCTCGGCAGCCATCGTCCGTGGCCGACCAGTTGATCGAAGGCGGCGTGGAGAATGGGCATATTGGCGATGGTGCGGAACGGTTCGCCGCCATAGCCCGGTAGCCGGATGACCGGAAGCGTCCAACTCGCTGGATCATGCTCGCTGCAGCGAAGATCACGCCACATGATGACGCGTGCCTGCTCTGCGAGTTCCGCTGAAAACGCATTATCGATGCGCACAAAACCCTGTTCGATGAAATCATTCAGCTGTGCGCCGGAAAGTGCAGCCGGGTACTGTTCTTCGGATGGCATGTGAAATCTTTCTCAATCGTCGCGCCGTACTGTGCCCTTCTCATGGGGTACGGCTGTTTCGGCATGGACCAACCCGCGGCGTTGCAGCCGCTCAGGCGGTCTCATCTTCATTTGGCTGAGAGCCCTGGGGATCAGCGGCTTATGAAGAAGACCGAAGCGATGTTGAGAATGCTCATCATGCCGACAGAGTAGTGAGCCCTGCCGGCACGGTCAATATTGTCTCAGTCTAAAGTTCCGACTTGATGTCGCCCATGCGGTTCCAGGCGTCGAGGCCGGCGATCTTGTAGGCTTCGGCGAGCGTCGGGTAGTTGAAGGTGTTCTCGACGAAATATTCGACGGTGCCCTTCAGGTTCAGCACGGCCTGGCCGATGTGCACGAGTTCGGTGGCACCTTCGCCGACGATGTGAACGCCGAGCAGGCGGCGGGTCTTCAGCGAGAAGATCATCTTCAAGAGCCCGGTGTCGAGGCCCATGATGTGGCCGCGCGAGGTCTCGCGGAAACGGGCAATGCCGCATTCGTAGGGGATGTGCCGCTCCTTGACCTCTTCCTCGGACAGGCCGCAGGTGGAAATCTCCGGCACGGCATAGATGCCGTAGGGGAAGTATTTCGGCGGCTCCTTGGCGATCGCGCCGACGGCGACGCGGGCGGCGATGCGGCCCTGTTCCATCGAGGTCGAGGCGAGGCTCGGGAAGCCGACGACATCACCGGCGGCGAAGATATGCGGCACCTTCGTCGCAAAAGTTTCCGGATTGACGCTGAGGCGGCCGCGATTGTCCGCCTCGAGGCCGGCGGCATCAAGATTGAGCGTATCCGTCGCGCCCATGCGGCCGGCGGCAAACAACACCATATCCGTCGTGATGCGGCGGCCGTTGTCCAGCGTCAGCTCCACCTTGCCGTTTGGCAGACGCTCTACCTTCTCGGCCTTCTGGCCGAGCAGCAGCTTCATGTTGCGATCGCGCAGCTGATAGGTGAAATCCTCGACGATCTCCTTGTCGATGAAATCGAGCATGGTCGACTTTGGATCGATCAACGTCACCTGCGTATCGAGCGCACTGAAGATCGTTGCATATTCGATGCCGATGACGCCGGCGCCGATGACCACCATCGAACGCGGCAGCTCCTCGATATCAAGCAGCTCGTCGCTGTCGAGAACCGTCTTGCCGTCGAAAGGCATGTAATCCGGACGGAACGGCTTGGTGCCGACTGCAAGCAGGATGCTGGCGGCGGATACGGTGACGACCTCGCCATCATCCTTGACGATCTGCATGGTCTGCGGATCGACGAAGCTTGCCTTGCCGCGTATGTGCTGGACGCGATTGCGGGCAAACTGGTGTTCCAGCACCTCGACTTCGTGGTCGAGCGTGATCAGCAGGCGGCGGCGCAGGTCTTCGGCGCTGATTTCCTGTTTGACGCGATAGGCGCGACCGTAGAAGCCGCGTTCGCGCCAGCCGGAAAGGTTGAGCGCGGTTTCGCGCAGCGTCTTGGAGGGAATGGTGCCGGTATGGACCGAGACGCCGCCGACGCGCTTGCCTTGTTCGACGACGAGCACCTTCTTGCCGAGTTTGGCGGCCTGGATAGCGCCTCTGCGGCCGGCGGGGCCGCTACCTACGACTAGGAGATCGAATTGGTCCATCGGGAAGCCTCGGATGACTGGAATGGGGAATCAATGTCGCAATGCAACATGCTCCGTCAACCGGTAGCCTCTCAATGTTACAGATTATCTAACGGGAAAGTTTGGTGTTCACGACGCCGAAAGGCCAAGCCAAGGTTCAAGCTTCTCAAAAGTACGGTCCATGGCATAGGCACGCGTGAAGGAGAACGGCAAGTGACCATAGATGATCGACATCTGGCCCTCCGCGGTAGCCTCATTCGTCTTGGCAATGGCGGCAAGGTAAAGTGCCGAGGCCAGGCCGGTTCTGTCGGCTCCGGCCTGACAATGAATGAGGATCGGCTTGGGCGCATTCCGCATGATCTCGACAAGCTGTGCTGCCTGCTCCTGTGTCAGCTCGCGACCGGAAGACATATGGAAATCGATATGGTCGATGTTGAGCTCTTTTGCCTCGGCGACTTCGTTATCGTACCAATGGTGTCCGCTATTGTAGCCACGCAGGTTGATAATGGTCTTGATGCCGTACTGCTTTTGAAACTCGGCGATGTTGGTGGCCGAGGGCTGCGAGGAGCGGTAAAGCTCGCCGGCAATGACCGGATGGAAGTTCGTCGTCCAGAGCATGTGAGCATAGAAGCCGCCGGCGACCACGAGGAAAGCGCCTGCCGCGACAAGCGCGCCGCGACCGATAGAAAGGAGGCGATGAGCAAGCACTGGCGACATCTTCGGCATTCGATCTCCACATGGCCGACGCCCGCAGCGGATAGGCCAAATCAAAACAATAGCTTCCGCCGGTGTATATGCCGATCGGATGCGATGATCCTTCTGCCAGATGATGCTGACGCTGAACTGAAAAATTAGAGCGGCGATCACAACGGCAAATTCGGAGGACCTGCAAATATATGGTTTAAGTCGAATCAATATTATCATTTAATATCAAATTGATACTGTGATTTCTTAAATATATTTATCGCTTTTGGTGCGAAATTCTAAATTAAACGTAATGCACGAAAGCTGACATGACCGTTCTTGCCGATAATAACGTGGTCGTGAACAGTGATGCCTAACGGCTTGGCTGTATCGATGATGGTCTTCGTCATGTCGATATCGGCGCGAGATGGGGTCGGGTCTCCTGACGGGTGGTTGTGGACCAGAATCACTGCCGAGGCGGAGAGTTCGAGCGCGCGCTTGACGACCTCGCGCGGATAGACCGGTGTATGATCGATGGTGCCGAAACCCTGCACCTCGTCGGCGATCAAAGCGTTGCGCTTGTCGAGAAACAGTAGGCGGAATTGCTCGCGGGCTTCGTGTGCCATCGCGGCATGACAATAATCGATAAGCGCTTTCCAGGAGGAGAGCACCGGCTTGCCGGTCAATTCGCTCTTCAGCATGCGCTGTGCGACGCTCGCGACCAGCTTCAGGTCGAGAGCGACGGCGTCGCCGACGCCATTGACCTCGGTCAACAGGTTGACCGGCGCGCCGAATACACCGCCAAGCGTGCCGAAGCGGGCAAGCAATGCCTTGGCGATGGGTTTCGTGTCGCGTCGCGGGATTAGCCGGAAAAGCAAGAGCTCGAGAATTTCGTAGTCCGCCAGCGCCGCGTCGCCGCCGTCGCGATAGCGATTGCGCAACCGGTCGCGGTGACCATGATAATGGGCTTCGACATTGGCTGGCGCAGATTTGGCTATCGGGGCGGATTTGGCGGTCTGCGAGGCCGGCTTGACAGTCTGTTGGGGGAAGAACAGCCGCTCGTCGAGCAGCGGAGCCTCTTCCAAAGTCTCCAGCTTCCCGCCTCTTTCGAGGGGCATGTCGCCATGTCCGTTGGAAGAAGCAGGACGTTTCGCCATGAATTATCCCTGCAGCGGCGGCAGGCCGGGGCGGTCGAGGCCGCCCGGCGACAGGGTGAAGATCTCGCAGCCCGCCGCCGTGACGCCGACCGTATGTTCGTACTGGGCCGAAAGCGAGCGGTCGCGGGTGACGGCCGTCCAGCCGTCGCCGAGCACCTTCACATGCGGCTTGCCGAGATTGATCATCGGCTCGATGGTGAAGATCATGCCTTCGCGCAGTTCCGGGCCGTCATTGATCCGGCCGTAATGCAGGATGTTCGGCGAGTCATGGAAGAGACTGCCGACGCCGTGGCCGCAGAAGTCGCGCACGACAGAGCAGCGTTCGCCTTCGGCAAAGGTCTGGATCGCTTCGCCGATGGCGCCGGTGCGAGCGCCGGGACGGACGGCAGCGATGCCGCGCATCAGGGATTCGTAGGTGACTTCCAGCAGCCGTTCGGCCGAGCGTTTGATTTCGCCGACCGGATACATGCGGCTGGAATCGCCGTGCCAGCCGTCGAGCACATAGGTCACGTCGATATTGACGATATCGCCTTCGCGCAGCGGCTTGTCGTTGGGTATGCCGTGGCAGACGACGTGGTTGATCGACGTGCAGGAGGATTTCATGTAGCCGCGATAGTTCAGCGTCGCCGGATAGGCGCCGTGATCCATGCCAAATTCGAAGACGAAGCGATCGATGACATCAGTCGCGACACCCGGCTTGACGATGGCGGCCAGTTCGTCGAGGCAGCGCGCCGTCAACTGGCAGGCCTTGCGCATTCCGGCAAAGGCATCCTGCCCGTAGATGCGGATAGCGCCCGTATTCTTCGCCGGCGCCGTTGCCGCTTCGATGTAATTCACCATGACTAGCCTTCGGTAGAGATCTTAAATTGTTCTAATGCAGCTATGCCGGGTTCGTCTATCGGGATCAACCCGGCAGGCGCGATTTCCGTCGGCGAAACCCTGCATTTCAACGCATAGACCTCGACGCCACGCTTCAAAGCGCGTTCATAGGCCTTGGCGTAGACCGGATCGAGATCGCTACAGATCTGGAAGCGATCGCAGTCACGGCGCTGGATTACGAACAGCATCACGGCGCGGTAACCGGCCTCGGCCATATCGCCGAGTTCTTCCAGATGCTTGGCGCCGCGGGCCGTCGCCGTATCGGGAAATTCCGCAAGGCCCGGCTGTCGCATGAAATGGACGTTTTTCACCTCGACATAGGTGGTTGTGCGCAAAGGGTCGGTCAAGAGCAGGTCTATGCGGGAATTGCGGCCGTAGTTCTGCTCGCGTTTGACAGTCGTGTAAGCGCCGAGATCGGAGATTTGCCCGAGCGCGATCGCCTCGGCCGCAATCCGGTTCGGCATACCGGTATTGACACCGACCGTCGTGCCGTCCGCCTCGATCATTTCGAAGACATGGCGGTATTTTCTCTTCGCGCCCTCATGCTCGGAAAGCCAGATGCGTGAGCCGGGCGTCGTCAGCCCAAGCATCGATCCGGTATTCGGGCAGGAGCCGGTGATGAAGGTTCCGTCCTCCAGCTCGGCGTCGAAGAGGAAGCGCTTGTAGCGCGAAATCAGGCGGGCAGGGATGAGAGACGAAGGAAATTGCATAATCGGATGGCTGCTTATGCCCGTTCCATGACGAAGCTGCCCGGTGCCTCTTCGAGTGCGTTGAGCGCCTTGCCGCCGGGCTGGCGTGCCGCGGTCATGCGGTGATCCTGCGAGAGGATCCAGGAGTGCCAATGCGGCCACCATGAGCCTGGTGTCTCCTTTGCTTCCGTCAGCCATTTCTCATAGTCGCCACTCAAGGAGCCGCCGGTCCAGAACTGGTATTTGTGCTTGTCCGGCGGATTGACGACGCCGGCGATATGGCCGGAGCCCGTCACCACGAATTCGACCGGGCCGCCGAAATATTGGCTGCCGACGAAGACGGACTTGGCCGGCGCGATGTGATCCTCGCGCGTCGCGAGATTATAGACCGGGATGCGGACATCCTTCAGCGACAGTGTCTTGCCGTCGAGCACCATCTTGCCCTGACTCAGCGCATTGTTGAGGTAGCAGTTGCGCAGGTAAAAGGAATGGTTGGCGGCCGCCATGCGTGTAGAATCGGCGTTCCAGAACAGGAGGTCGAAGGGCAGGGGTTCCTGACCCTTCAGGTAGTTGTTGACGAAGTAAGGCCAGATCAGCTCTGAGGCACGCAGCATGTTGAAGGCCGTCGCCATCTTCGAGCCTTCGAGATAGCCGAGCACATTCATTTGTCCCTCAAGCGCTGCGATCTGCTCCTCGTCGACGAAAACCTTCAAGTCCCCGGCAAAGGTGAAATCCACCTGCGTCGTCAGGAACGTCACCGTGCGGATGCGTTTGTTCTTTTCCTTGGCATGGAGGGCGAGGGTGGCGGCGAGCAGTGTGCCGCCGACGCAATATCCGACGGCATTGACCTCCTGCTCTCCGGTCGCCTTTTCGATCGTATCGAGCGCGAAGTCGATCCCTTCGCGGGCATAGGAAGTCCAGTCCTTCGCCGCATGGCGATGATCGGGATTGACCCAGGAGATCACAAAGACGGTGTGACCCTGCTCCACACACCATTTGATGAAGGATTTCTGGGGGTTGAGATCGAGAATGTAGAATTTGTTGATCCAGGGCGGGCAGATGAGTAAGGGACGCTTCAACACCTTGTCCGTCGCCGGCTCGTACTGGATCACCTGGCAGACATCGCTCTGCGCGATCACCTTGCCTGGTGTCAGCGCCATATCGCGGCCGACGGCGAATTTCGTCATATCGGTCTGCCGCAGCCGCAATTCGCCGTGGCCGAGGCTGATATCCTCAGCCAGCATCTTCATGCCGCGCACGAGATTCTCGGCATTGGAGGCGATGGTTTCGCGATAGACTTGAGGATTGGTCGCGACGAAATTGGTCGGAGAGAAGGCCGCGGTGATCTGCTTCGTGTAGAAAGCTGCCTTATGGCGAGTGTGTTCGTCCAGCCCTTCCGCATCACCGACCAGCTTTTCCGCCCAGTTCGACGTCAGAAGATAGGTCTGCTTCAGGAAGTCGAAAAAGGGGTTCTTCTGCCAGTCTTCATCGGCAAAGCGCCTGTCCTTCACCGGCTCGGCTTCGGTTTCGGCGGACGAATCGCCGCTGAGGCGCTGCATGGTTTTCGTCCACAGGCCGAAATAGCCGGAAAGCAGGTGAGTCTGCGCCTCCAGCGTCCGGCGAGGATCGGAAAGCCAGTATTCCCCGACCTTCGAGAGCGTCTTGACCATGTCGGTGAAGGGGTCGGCAACCGTATCGACCTTCTCGCCGCGTTCGCGTGGCGCAAGCCAGGCGGAGGCGGCCTTGCCGAGATTTTCCAGCGCACGGGCAAAGTTGACGGCCATCGCTTCGGGATCCCTGACGATGTAAGGCTCGACTGACTTTGGATCAAAGCCGGGAAAGCCGCCATTACCTTCATTCTTGTCCCGCTTGCTGTCGGTCACGCATCATCCTCCCGGCGGCAGCTCGTGTCTTGTTTTCCATTTGTACATCTTGCGGGAAAAGGAATACAAGTCGAATGAAACGCAACCCTGCTCTTGCTTTGCTGCTGCGACAAATTTAACAGTCGCAACCCACAGCAAGGAATAGCGCAGGAAGACAATTATGGGCGGCGGCATGGTGGCAAGACTGAACCGGTATTCCGTACTCTGCGGTGCAATGTGCGGAATTCTCGCATTGACGCTCGCGGGCTGCTCGACGCCTGAGGAAAAGGCGGCCTTCGCCAAGCGCAAGCAACCGCCCCAGGCGGTGATCGTAAAGCCCGCCAAGGGCACGCCGGTCGTGGAAACCAGCACGCAGCAATATTACAAGGATGGCTATCCTTCCTTCAATGCGCCGCCGACCGCTGCAAACGTCCAGATCAACGATCAGCAGGCTGGTGATCTGGTCAAGCAGCTGACGGCACTCGGATCGCAGCGCAAGGCCGGCACGATCTCGGAAGCCGAGTACCAGAGACGCGTCGCCGAGATGCGCAAGCTCGCTGCCGAACATGGTCAGGATACATTGCAGGAAATTCAGAAAGAGGGCGGCACGCAGCCTGCCCAGACGCAGAATTAGCCTTGCGTTTCAGGCGATTTGGACGCAAAGCGTTCGGATAGGCCGAATTTGGATGTATCTGACAGGCGGATTGCACTTTGCGTGCATAAGCGCCCAAGATTCACCTTATCTTTCGAGATAGCATGAATACGGCGCCGCGAGTCCCAAGTTCGTATCGCGGCTGGCCGGGAGATCAACGAACTTCAGCGCGGTTTTGAGGGCCGCTGTCCCATGGGGAAAGAAATGGAAGAGTTTCATAAAGTCCGGCGTTTGCCGCCCTACGTTTTCGAACAGGTCAATCGTTTGAAAGCGAGCGCGCGAGCGGGCGGGGCGGACATTATCGACCTCGGCATGGGCAATCCAGATCTTCCGACCCCCAAGGCGATCGTCGACAAGCTGTGCGAAGTGGTCCAGGACCCGCGCACGCATCGCTATTCCTCTTCCAAGGGCATTCCAGGCCTTCGTCGCGCGCAGGCCGCCTATTACGCCCGTCGTTTCGGCGTGAAGCTCAACCCCGATACGCAGGTGGTCGCCACCCTCGGCTCGAAGGAAGGCTTCGCCAACATGGCGCAGGCGATCACCGCGCCTGGCGACGTCATCCTTTGCCCGAACCCGACCTATCCGATTCATGCCTTCGGCTTCCTGATGGCAGGCGGCGTCATCCGTTCGATACCGGTCGAGCCGGATGATAGCTTCTTCCCGCCGCTCGAGCGGGCCGTGCGTCACTCGATCCCGAAGCCGCTGGCGCTCATCCTGAACTATCCGTCGAACCCGACAGCCTATGTCGCGACGCTCGATTTCTACAAGGAAGTCATCGCCTTCGCGAAGAAGCATGACATCATCGTGCTTTCGGATCTGGCCTATTCGGAAATCTACTTCGACGACGCGCCGCCGCCGTCGGTGCTGGAAGTGCCGGGCGCGATGGACGTGACGGTCGAGTTCACCTCGATGTCGAAGACTTTCTCCATGCCCGGCTGGCGCATGGGCTTCGCCGTCGGCAACGAGCGGCTGATTGCGGCGCTGACGCGCGTGAAGTCCTACCTCGATTACGGTGCCTTCACGCCGATCCAGGTGGCAGCGACCCACGCGCTGAACGGCGACGGTTCCGATATCGCCGAAGTGCGCAACATCTATAAGCGGCGCCGCGATGTTCTGGTCGACAGCTTTGGCAAGGCCGGCTTCGACGTGCCGCCGCCGGCGGCGACCATGTTCGCCTGGGCGAAGATCCCGGAAAAGTTCCGTCATCTCGGCTCGCTGGAATTCTCCAAGCTTCTGGTCGAGAAGGCCGACATTGCGGTTGCTCCGGGCATCGGCTTCGGCGAGCAGGGCGACGATTACGTCCGCATCGCGCTCGTTGAAAATGAACATCGCATCCGCCAGGCAGCGCGCAATCTGAAGCGCTTCCTCTCGACGGCGGACGAGACGATGCACAATGTCATTTCGCTGAACGCTCACCGTTCATAATGTCGCGCGGCAGCTGCTCTGGCGGCTGCCGTCCCCAATACTGATCAGGAATTTTCCATGGCAGATGCCCTCAAAATCGGCATTGCGGGCTTGGGCACCGTTGGTGCCTCGCTCGTCCGCATTATCCAGAGCCGCGCTAACGAGCTTGCCGTTACCTGCGGTCGTCCCGTCAAGATCGTCGCCGTTACCGCGCGCGATCGCACGCGGGATCGCGGCATCGATCTGACTGGCATCGAATGGTTCGGCGGTCCGGTCGATCTCGCCCAGAAGGCCGATATCGACGTGTTCGTCGAGCTGATCGGCGGTTCCGAGGGTGCTGCCAATGCAGCTGTGCGCGCAGCGCTTGCACGTGGCCTGCATGTCGTCACCGCCAACAAGGCACTGCTGGCCTATCACGGTGTTGAGCTCGCACAGATCGCCGAAGAGAAGGGTGCCCTGCTGAATTTCGAAGCAGCCGTTGCCGGCGGCATCCCGGTCATCAAGGCCCTGCGCGAATCCCTGACGGGCAATACGATTTCCCGCGTCTACGGCATCATGAACGGCACCTGTAACTACATCCTGACCCGGATGGAGAAGGAAGGCCTATCCTTTAGCGATTGCCTCAAGGAAGCCCAGCGCCTCGGCTATGCCGAAGCCGATCCGGCTTTCGACATCGAGGGCAATGATACGGCTCACAAGCTTGCCATCCTGACGACGCTTGCCTTCGGCAATCGCATCGCGGCCGACGACATCTATCTCGAGGGGATCACCAATGTCTCCATCGAGGATATTCGTGCTGCTGCCGATCTCGGCTATCGCATCAAGCTGCTCGGCGTTGCCCAGCGCACCGAAAGCGGCATCGAGCAGCGCGTGCATCCGACCATGGTGCCGCTCGATTCGGTCATTGCCCAGGTCGATGGTGTCACCAATGCGGTTGCGATCGAATCCGACATTCTCGGCGAACTGCTGATGGTCGGCCCAGGCGCAGGCGGCAATGCGACGGCATCTTCCGTGCTCGGCGACATCGCCGATATCGCCAAGAGCCGCCCGGGCGAGCAGCGCGTGCCGGTGCTCGGCCATCCGGCCAAGGCGCTGGAACCCTATCGCAAGGCGCAGATGCAGAGCCATGAAGGCGGCTATTTTATCCGCCTGACCGTGCTTGACCGCACCGGCGTCTTCGCAAGCGTGGCGACCCGCATGGCGGAAAACCATATTTCGCTCGAATCGATCGTCCAGCGCTCGAAGCAGCATCTGGCGCCGTCCGATCACCAGACGATCATCCTCGTCACCCATGCGACGACGGAGGATTCGGTGCGCAAGGCCGTTGCCACGATCAAGAACGAGGGCTATCTCGTCGGCGAACCGCAGGTCATTCGCATCGAGCGGCCGAAAGAATAATCTGACCAGCGGCGGCGTGCCTTAAAGGGACGCCGCCCGCAAATTCCGGGAGAGATGGTGGAGCAACCGGTCGATCCAGTTCAACGGGCATTTCTCGGTGTCGAGCGCTCGGTATCAGGCAATCGCTGGGTGTCCCGGCTCGATCAGGCCGGCCAGAACAGAGCGCTTGCCATCGCGCAGACACATGGTCTACCGGAACTGATTGCCCGGGTGCTTGCCGGGCGCGGCGTCGGGCAGGAGGAAGCCATGGCTTTCCTCGATCCAACGATTCGCGGCCTGATGCCGGATCCACATCTGCTGACCGATTGCGAGAAGGCGGCGCAGCGCCTGCTGCAAGCGATCAGGAAGGGCGAAACCGTCGCGATCTTCGGTGACTATGACGTCGACGGTGCGGCTTCCTCGGCGCTGCTCTATCGCTTCCTGAGCCATTTCGGCGTCCCGGCCAGCATCTATATTCCCGATCGCATCTTTGAAGGCTACGGCCCCAATCCGACCGCCATCGGACAACTCATCGATAGTGGCGCGACCTTGATCGTGACGGTCGATTGCGGCTCTACCAGCTTCGAATCGCTTGAGGTGGCCAAGGCACGCGGCATCGACGTCGTCGTTATCGATCACCACCAGGTGGCGCATGAGCTGCCGCCTTGCCATGCCCTGGTCAATCCCAATCGCGAGGACGATCTTTCGGGGCAGGGGCATCTCTGTGCTGCTGGCGTCGTCTTCATGGTTCTGGTCGCGGCGCTCAGGCTGCTGCGCGAAGCGGGTGATTCCCGCGTGCGTTCGATCGACCTGCTTGCCTGGCTCGATATCGTCGCGCTCGCGACCGTTTGCGATGTTGTGCCGCTGAAGGGTCTCAACCGCGCCTATGTGGTCAAGGGGCTGATCGCTGCCCGCCACCAGGGCAATCTCGGGCTTGCCGCCCTGTTTCGCAAGGCCGGGCTCAATGGTCCCGTCACGCCCTATCACTTCGGCTTCCTGATCGGCCCGCGCATCAATGCCGGTGGCCGCATCGGTGATGCAGCCCTTGGCTCTCGGTTGCTGACGCTTGAGGACGCCGGCGAGGCCGAAACGATCGCGGCGAAGCTGGACGAGCTCAATCGCGAGCGGCAGGCCATGGAAGCCGCCATGCTGCAGGAGGCCGAGGCCGAAGCGCTGGCGGAATATGGCAATGGTGATGGCGCCTCCGTCATCGTGACGGCGCGCGAGAGCTGGCATCCGGGAATCGTCGGTCTGATCGCCTCGCGCCTCAAGGACAAATTCCGCCGCCCGGCTTTCGCCATCGCCTTCGATCCCGTCGGCAAAGGCACCGGCTCCGGCCGCTCCATCAATGGCTTCGACATGGGCCGTATGGTGCGCGCCGCCGTTGATGCCGGCCTGCTGGTCAAAGGTGGCGGCCATGCCATGGCGGCCGGTCTGACGGTGGAACGGAGCAATCTCGGCAAGCTGCGCGCCTTCTTCACCGAGAAGGCGGAGAAACAAGTCCCCGGTCTCGTGGCCAACGAGACATTGAAGATCGACGGCGCGCTCGGAGCAAGCGGCGCCACCGTGGAATTGATCGACAGGCTCGAGACAGCAGGCCCCTATGGTTCTGGCCATCCACAGCCCGTCTTCGCCCTTCCAAGCCACAGGTTGCGCGATTCCCGCCTTGTCGGCCAGTCGCATATCAAGATCACGCTGGAGGCGCAGGACGGCGGCCGGGTTGACGGCATCGCCTTCCGTGCGGCCGAGACGCCTCTGGGTGATCTGCTGATGTCGTCGCGCGGCGCTCAGATCCATGTCGCCGGCACGCTCGGCGCCGATCATTGGCAGGGAAGCCGCCGCGTGCAGCTGCGCGTCACGGACGTGGCAAAAGCTCTCTGAGAAACTTGCCCAAAACTTCGTTTACGAAGTTCAATCAACGATTTGCAGGGGGAAGAACAGTGGCACGCCCTAGGGGAGTCGAACCCCTCTTTACAGAATGAAAATCTGTCGTCCTAACCGATAGACGAAGGGCGCGTGCTGTGGCGCCCTTATAGTCAGCACCTTTCATTCTCGCAAGCGGAAAATCGCGAAAAATCTGAGAAAAATCCCAAAAAAATCTATGACTAGGCGAAGATTTTTCGAGGTGCTTGTGGAAAACTTCGGGACACGCTTTTGGCACGCCCTAGGGGAGTCGAACCCCTCTTTACAGAATGAGAATCTGTCGTCCTAACCGATAGACGAAGGGCGCGTGCTGCATGGCCTAGATAAGAATAGCCCATTGCGTCCGCAAGCGGTAGGTCAATGAATTCATGACAGGAGAGAACAACAGTGGCACGCCCTAGGGGAGTCGAACCCCTCTTTACAGAATGAAAATCTGTCGTCCTAACCGATAGACGAAGGGCGCGTGCAGCTGTTGTGTGGCGCGCTTATAGCGGGGTGATTTCATTCCCGCAAGCGGCAATTTTGCTTTTTTGTGGAAAAAATGACAGATGGGTGAAACTACCGCCGGCACTGAATAAGTGAGCCTTAACAGGCTCTTGCCGGCGATATCGAAGATTCCCTGGAAACGCGGGCTTTTTTATTGCCCACTTGCACCCGGCATGGGCTGCACCAGCAGCTTGCCGTTCTGAGGCTGGTTCTTCGAGGCGATGAACTGCGCCAAGGCCGCTGCCTGTCTGCCGTTCAACTCACGCACATTCGGGTTCGGCGTCGCCGAAACTCCCGATGCCGTCACCTGCGCAATCGGCTGCGGTGCAGCTACCGCCGGCGAGTTTGAGTTGCGGATGACGGGTGGCGGCAGCATGTCGGCCGAGGTGCGGCCATTGGGGACGCTGGCGGCATCCATCGTCTGCGGTGCCGTTGTCTGCATAGCGGCTGGTGGCGTGCTGTAGACGCTGCGCATCATCGGCGTGATCGCCTGGCCGCCGTCTGGCTGGTTCTTTGCTAGAGTTCCGTCCGGATTGACCGCAATCGGCGGCGGCGCGGAGAAGATGCTGCTTCTATTCGCGTTGACGCCGGTCGGCTGCGTGACCAGCCCGGCGATGCCGGTCTGGCCGTCCGCGGTCGGGGCTGCCGCAGGTGCGGGATAGAGCGCCTGATTCTGCTGGGCGACGATCTGCTGGCGTGTGCCGTTGACGCTATGGACCATCGGATCGCGATAGGCGCCATCGGCCTTGCGTCGCCTCGCGTCTGCCTTGCTGTTCATGTCGGCTGCCAGCTGTTCTGCCACAGTCAATGGCACGACGGGCGCGGCTTGCGAAGTCTCGGTTGGCTTTTTGGCCGTGGTCGCGCAGCCCGCCATCATCACAAATGAGGCAAGAACGGCAATTGTGCTTGCGAGCTTCTTCCTGCCGTATAAAATCCGCTGATCGCACATAGGACGTTCCCTGCAAATAAGGTTGCATCGGAACGGCCTCCTTGCGAGGGACGGCGATATCGCACGCGCTGACTGGGAACGATGACCGCGCGATATCCGATGCATGATGCTTCGAGTCGTCCAAGCATGCCGGAGGATAGGCATGGGCGGCAAGCGCGAAACGGATGGCTCCGCGCGTGCCGTAAGCCTCGCGAAAGCTTGGCGCTACCAGGAGCCGGTATTGGGCATGGAGGCCCAGGGCTCGGCAGACGGAAGGTTGGCGCCCTTCTGCAGGATCTCGATGGAAATGCCGTCCGGAGAACGCACGAAGGCCATGTGACCGTCGCGCGGCGGGCGATTGATGGTGATGCCGTTGTCCATCAGCTTCTGGCAGGTCGCATAGATGTCGTCGACTTCATAGGCGAGGTGGCCGAAACTACGTCCTCCGCTATATTCTTCCGGATCCCAGTTGTAGGTCAGTTCAAGGCTGGGAGCACCATTGCTGCGGGATGATTCGGCATCCTCATCGGCCGCAAGGAAAACGAGTGTATAGCGACCCTTCTCGTTTTCGTAGCGGCGGGTTTCGACAAGCCCGAACAGGGTGCTATAAAAATGCAACGAGGCGTCGAGATCGGTGACGCGGACCATCGTATGGAGATAACGCATTCTATTTCCTCTCTTAATGTTGAGCTGGGCGGATCTTCGATCGCGGCACCAGCTTCGCGCAAGTCTTGGAGCAATAATCTTAGGGTGGGAATAAACGAAAACTAGGACTTGCGCTTTTCCGTTACCAAGATGTTAATCTTGATATCAGGGAATCAGTTAACCGTAACAGTGTGACGCGTAATCGAGGGCTGGCTAGGATGGGTGACAGAATTTCATCGAAGGGAGTTGACGACTTCGAGGAGATGTCCGGCGATACCGTCGAGCTCATCGAAATCTCAGGCGTCGTCAAGTGGTTCGATGTCGCCAAGGGGTTCGGTTTCATCGTGCCGGATAACGGCATGCAGGACGTGTTGCTGCATGTGACGTGTCTCCGCCGCGACGGTTATCAGACGATTCTCGAAGGAACCCGCATCGTTGCGCTGATCCAGCGCCGGGAGCGTGGTTATCAGGCTTTCAAGATCCTCTCCATGGACCAATCGACCGCGGTGCATCCCTCGCAGATGCCTCCCGTGCGCACGCATGTGCAGGTAACGGCGACGAGTGGCCTGGAACGGGCTCTGGTCAAGTGGTTCAACCGCACCAAGGGCTTCGGCTTCCTGACGCGCGGCGAGGGCACCGAGGATATCTTCGTGCATATGGAAACGCTGCGTCGCTTCGGCCTGGCCGAGCTGCGGCCGGGGCAGGTGGTGCTCGTGCGCTTCGGGCCTGGCGAAAAGGGCCTGATGGCGGCGGAAATCCATCCGGATGCGCCGAGCCCGGTCACGCGGCCGCACTGATATGAATAAAGCTGGATTTCTGGGAATTTTGAAAAGCGCCATTTTGGCGCTTAGGCGGCATTGATTTCACTGATCTAATATTGCTAAACGCCTGATTTTCAGGCTTTTCCCTTGCCTAAGCTGTCCACCTTATCCATATTGGCAACCGTCCACTTTATGGTAGAGGCTATGGTAAGCAATCGGCTCACCGACATAAAAATCAAGGCGATCAAGAAGCCTGGTATCTACGCTGATGGTGACGGGCTCTATCTGCGTATGCACGCGGCCGGCTCGAAATCCTGGTTTTTCATTTATTCGCGCGATGGAAAACGACGAGAGCTCGGGCTCGGTGGCTTTGGTGGTACAGCTCCGGTGAGTCTTGCATTGGCACGGCGCAAGGCTGATGAATTGCGCGTGATGCTGGCAAACGGCATAGATCCGCATGCTGAAAAAGTCGCTGCCAGGTCCGTGTCTGAGAAAACGTTCCGTAAGGTCGCTGAGCAATTCATCGCAGATCGGGACGATTGGAAGGAGCACACCCGAAAGGAATGGGAGCGCCACCTCTTTGAGCATGCTGCGATACTAGCTAACACGCAGATCGACGCTGTTACCACGGACCTCGTCGAAGCGACGCTCAAACCTCTATGGGAAAAGCGTGTGACGACAGGGCAGCGCGTCCGAGGGAAAATCGAGTCTGTATTGGACTACGCAACTGTCAAAAAGATGCGTACCGGTGACAATCCCGCGCGTTGGTCTGGTCACCTGGAGCACCTTCTCACCAAGGCTGGACGGGTTACCGGAGCCAATCACAAAGCGATGCGATACGAAGATGTGCCTGCCTTTTTTTCGTCGTTGGGCGACAGCTCCGTCGAGCAGCTTATACGCTTTATCCTGCTGACCGCTGTCCGTAGCGGCGAGGCCCGTCTTGCCGAATGGGATGAGATCGATCTCGGCGCCAAGATCTGGACGATACCGAAAGAGCGGACAAAGACTGGGCGGGAATTGATTGTTCCGCTTACAGATCAAGCAATCGCATCGCTGCCAGAACAGGGCAAGGGCCTTGTTTTCACTCAGGATGACCAAGCATTACCGATCATGGCCATGCCAAATTGGATCAGGAAGAACAAGCCGGATATAACGATGCATGGCTTTAGATCAGCGTTTCGCGACTTCGCCGGTGACAAGACTGAATTCCCTAGGGAAATCGCCGAAATGGCACTTGGGCACAAGGTCGGCAATGCAGTTGAGCAAGCCTACAGAAGAAGCGACGCGCTTGAGAAGCGCCGGCAGCTTATGGAGACTTGGGCGAAGTATCTGTCGGTGTAAACATGCGTCTTTACAAATGCGTCAAGAAATTTTTGACAACCATAGGTAAATAAACAAGTTGTCCATTTTGTAACTTTACGCTAGATAATGAAGATGCTTGGCGGCTGTCGCCGAGTTTTCCAAGGTGCAAGCCTTGATGAGGCCCCGATCAGGCCTGACCTCTTCTGAGGATATAACTGCGGCGTGGCCGCCGGACGCGTTCCCGGGGAACGTGGCGTCTCGGACGTCGCTTAACGATAAACCCAGCAACCGCGTGCTGGTCACCAAATCTTCTTGAAAACGATCGATCAACTTGACGTCAGGCTTCCGTCCGCGTCGATAAAGAGGAGATATTGTTATTCCTTCCGCCAGCAACGACAACATTCCAATACTCATTTCTCTCAATGATGCATGCCGCGTCACTTCGATGAGCCGAACGATGTTGAATCGATACCGCGCTGAGGGGCGCTTCCCGGTTGCTGTCGAGCTCGGCGAGCGTCGCGTAGCGTTCGTTCGCGAGGAAGTTACTGCCTGGATAGAAGCCAAAATCGCCGCAAGGGCGGCATGAGCGGCATGCGCACGACAATAAATCATTGAGGAGGACCGCATGAACAGCCAAGCCACAAAGAACCTGCGCCAAGCGCTGCCAGACGCAGAACACGGCTCGCTTGATAATCTCGCGGCAAAGGCCGCCGCGAAGTGGGCAAGCACACCGAATACCGCCATCGACGGCATTCTCGACGAGCTCGATCTTCTGGATGTTGCGCAACGCGCCTTGGTGACCGGAGAGACATTGGAGGAAATCGGGGCGAGCGGACCCTATGGAACTACAGCGCAGCGCCGCGCCTGGGCCGCAGGAAAGCTTTCGGCCGCAGCGTACGCTATTGTGCTGTCCGTGAAGCTTCTCGCGCGTCAGCGGGCAGATATGGCGAAAATCGCAGAGCTTGAGCGCAGGCTGTCTCACGCGGCGGCGGAGATCCGCGCAGCGAAACGATATGGCGGGATTATTGTGCCGTTCCGGGAGAGACGGAAGCCGGCGATCGATTGGGATGCGGCTGCATAGGGACCGCCCACGCCGCTCCTGCAGCTGGGATTGTACGGCCGAAAGACAAAAATTGCTTGGATTGAAATCATTACGCTTTTCATTTTGGCGTTAATGAAAACGGGCCAATGTGCCATTTTTTGGCTTCTCGCGGAGAGTATATATGAAGGGGTGCGAAATTTTCGGGCTCCGCTCAATCTGTTATGGCCGTCCTTCAGGGCGGTTTTTTTATTCGCCAGCCGTACTGCGACGGCACTCCAATCCAGTCGGTCTCCTCCTCTCCCGACTGTTGATCATCGCCCCGCGCGCCTCTCGATGGCAGCGCGGGGCGTTGCCACCCAGACACTACTTATCTGCCGTGCATCTGCACTTCTTCACAAGCTCAAGGCGTCTTCGGACGCCTTTCTTTTTGCCTTCAGCCCCTTTCAACCTTCAACAAAGGACAGACAATGACCTTGCCAATATTCTGGCGACGAGCTGATTTCAGCGTCGCCGAAACCGCCGACATCGTCGATGTCCCGGAAGATACCCTTCGCGGCTGGCTCGCCCGCAACCTCGTGCCTGAGTTCACCGGCGTCAAGTCGGGTAGCCGATTGTGGTTCAGCGCCCACGACGCGCTCTACTTTGCCATCCTCCGGGAGCTGACGGCATATGGCGTCTCCGTCAGGCCGGCTATGCGCGAGGCAGGATCGATTGCCAACAACACAGCGGACGGCGAGCTAGACCATGAATACATGATCGTGCGCACAAACGGTGCTGCGACCGACTTCGAGATGACCGATGCTGTGGTCATCGACGATAAGCCCGGCGCCGTCATACCGCTCAGGGGCGTGCTGGAACGAGTTCTGGATCGTGCCGCTGCTGTGCATGCAACGGAAGCATCCTGACCAACATCACCAACAAGTGACTCCACTCTATCTGCCCGCTTCGGCGGTGGGTCCCGCCCTTTGGCGCCAACAGAAAGGATGAAATGCAGATTCTTGATTTTAAATTGATCGACGAGCAGAGCGGGGGTCACCGCGCCATCGCCTGTTTCGATCTGGAGCTGACCCCCGAGGTGCGGCTTTACGGATTGCGACTTCTGAAGATGCGCGACGGCCGGCTACTTACCTTCGCACCGCAGTCCGGCTACCGGCGGGTAGCAACGTTCGCAGCGCCCTTAGCCGAACGCATTACCAAACTTGCAACTGACCAATTCGAGGCAATGACGGCCGATGGCGACAATACCGACCGCGCTGCCTGATGCGCGTAAATTCGCTGTTGGGCAGAATGTCCGGCATGATATCTGGGGGAATGGGAGGGTGTCTGCGGCAACGGGCGACAAATGCTTGGTGATATTCGAGAGCGGCGACTCGAAAACAATCCATCCCTCATATTTGAAATCGCGTGCATTAACGTCGTTCGCAGCGAACGATGACATCCCGGACGATTTACAAGGAATATCCCCAAAGGCCGCAAGGCGCGTTATGGGGTATCGCGAAGCCGATGCGAAACGTGCCAACACGCGCGAAGTCATAGCTGAGCATTCATCCAAGGAAGCCGAAAACGGCGAGAACGTCTTGACGGTAGTCAATCCCGCTGAGTGGCACGGCAAGCCGGTGCCCGTGCGTGAGTGGTACGTGGAAGAGCTGATACCCATGCGCCAAGTCACCATCGTAAATGGCGACGGTGGCGTCGGCAAATCCCTTCTGACGCTTCAACTTGCTGCGGCCGGCGCCATGGCTGTCGATACACTGGAAATGAATCCGCGCGCAGGCCGCACGCTTTATGTCGGCGCCGAGGATGAAGCTGAAGAGTTTCACCGTCGCCTGCTGGACATAGCCAGGTCGCACGGCCGCACTCTCGCGGACCTTGCAGGTTTTTGTCTCATACCTCTCGCTGATCGAGACGCGCTTTTGGCGGTGCCCGATAAATCCGGCAAGATGCTAGGCACGCCGCTCATGCAGAGCATTGTCGATCGCGCATGCGAATGGCAGCCAAAGCTTATTGTCTTTGATACCGCGGCCGATCTTTTCGGTGGTGACGAGATCAAGCGCGGCCAGGTGCGCCAATTCATCGGCATGCTTCGTCAGCTTGCCATTAGCGTCAATTGTGCCGTTATCCTGCTGGCCCATCCTTCCGTACAGGGCATCCAAACCGGCACCGGCTCGTCCGGCTCGACGGCCTGGAACAACAGTGTTCGCTCGCGACTCTACCTGACGCGACCAGAAGCGAAGGATGCGGACACAGACCTGCGTATCTTGAAGACGATGAAAGCGAACTACGGCACGACCGGCGGCGAAATCCGGCTGCGTTGGAAGGATGGTGCATTTGTTCTCGACGACGGCAAGCCTCAGCTGGGATCGCAGCTTCTGGCAGCAAAGGCCGAACGCGTGTTTAAGGAGGTGCTGTCTCTGTTCAACCGCACTGGCCAGAACGTCAGCGACGTCACTGGTACCAGTTACGCACCTGCGAAGATGGCGAAGCATCCGGCCGCAGAGGGCATGTCGAAGAAGGCGCTTGCAGATGCGATGCAGCGTCTCATTGATTCAGGTGATGTGCGGATCATCATGGAGGGGCCACCGTCCAGACAACGAAAACGACTGATCTTGGCGTCTGAAGATTTCGGCCCGAAGGCGTGAACGTCAAACCTCTTGGCATTTCCACCGCCGTTCCACCGTAGATCTGACGGCGGAATATTGGCCTTTCAGCGGTGCTTCCACCGACCCTTCCACCGCGCTTCCAGCGCCCTTCCACCGCCTTCCACCGGGGGTAGCCACCACCCCCCTTATACCCCCCGTGCGGTGGAAGCACCGCTGGCCGGTGGAATCCGGCCGCTCGCTACCCACCGCTTATCGAAAACACAATCGAGGAGAAGATCGGATGAAAACATGTTCGCAATACCCACCCCCTACTTCGCCAGCCGGGAAATCTACACAAAGCAAGCCGGCGGCTCGATGAAGGCCAGTTGGCAGCCGTGTCGTGTTATCGGCGTGACGAAAGACGATGACGGCGAGCCCGCATACATCGTCGAATACACGCACGACGGTATCACCTACCTCGGAACAGAAAGCTATGTCCGTCGCTCGGAGCGCGGCAACCCGCTGTGACCGATACATTGTCGAGATCCGCGCCAAGGACGGCAGTTTCTATCTCGATATGACAGACCAAGCCAGCGCCGTCAGCTTCCCAGTGACGATGACTCCGAACCTAGCTTCAATCAAACTTAGCGTCGGTGAGCCGGCACTAAGAAAGCATGTCGTGATCGCTATCCCAACGGCCGAGCTCGCAATTTAGCGGCTGACCCGCGACCGCGATCGCGAAATAGGACGCACCTCAAATAGAGCGTGCGCAGTAAAGCGCTGCCTTGACGAACATTCTTCAAGGTCGCGCTGATTCAACAGCTCTTCAGTCAACATCAGCTTCCCTCTGAACATATGGTCAATTTGTTCATAGGGGGAGGTATTTCAATGGGCCAAGGGTAGCCTCGGCCGACGAAGAGCGCCCAATCACAGGAAATAATCGATGAATTTGAACCGACTAATCCTCGGCGCGCTACTGACGTGCGCTGTGGCGACTGGAGCACTTGCGCAATCGACATCTGTTTCGATCAATAATCTTCCGACTCGCGCCCTTTCTTACATGGTTGGCCACGATAGCAGTGGCCTTGCAGGACGCGAGCCCGTCACGGACTTTCTCAAGCCGGGTTCCACTTTACCGGTCAATGGGAATATCGCCTGCTGGGGAACAAGTGCCAATCTGATCGCTGATTGCGGCAAATCTCTGCCTTCCGGCGCCATTGTCGGGACCACGGATACCCAGACGCTTCCGAACAAAACCCTCCCAAGCCCAGTGATAACCGGTGGCGCGAACTTCAGCGGCTCGACATCTGGTGCGACAGTCCTGCAGGCGTCTTCAACAGCCTCTGGCACGATCACGATTCCGTCAGGAACTGATACGCTCCTCACTGCGAACGGCGCGGCCACCGTCACCAACAAGAGCATCGATGCCAGCCAAATTAATTCCGGGATCATCGGGTCTGCGGTTTCGGTGCGGCCCAATAATATAGCCCCGTCGAGCGTTGCAAATACGTCGGCCACCGTTAACGTATCATCGCAACCAACCTATAGTTTCCCAGAAAATCTTGCGACTGAATTTAATGGTGATTTTAGCAAGACGTTCTTGCCACTGACATACAATGTCACTGGTGCAGGAACGATGGGAAACGGAACCTATTATTGGTCGCCTGCCGTGACACCGTTCCAGTCCCTCATAAATTTTAGCTCCGGGGCCAATGGATCTACGACCACTAATAGTCAACGCACCGGATTTTCGACCTACCGCACTATGATCAATCATAACGGACAGGGGGATGCTGGTGGCTATTATACGTTCTGCCAGATCACCAATACCCGTGCGGGCGCGACAAATTTTCTTGCTAGCCCGGCCTGCGTCGGCATGTTTGGTGATTTCGGCGCCACGACCGATGGCGGTTATTTGCAAGGTGTTGGAGATCTCAATTTCTCTGATGGCGGCCACGATGTTGCGGCGATCGGCGATGTACGAAATTTCATCCGCACCAACAATACTGCCGCTCTTGGCGAAGTATGGATGGGATATCGCGGCCAGTCATCTGGCTCAAAGAATGTTGATGTCTTTCTATCTGGGAGCGGCGGCTATAACGTCGGACTCGATACGACCCAAATGACCGGTTTGCAGTCTGCCTTGAATATGGCAAGCGGCCAAACCATCAATTTCAATTCCACGGCCTCGGCGATCGACGGCATCAATTGGTATGGTAATAATTACGGTACGTCTACTCTTGGCTACTCGACTACTGTCTCGCCGGTAAATCCGAATTCCGGTGCTATCGTAACATCCTTTGGCGGAACGCCGACGTTTGCTGTCGATGGAACAGGAGCGCACCTTCAAGGCTCTTTAACGACCGTTTCAACAGCATCTTTCGCACCGCAAAATTCGCTTGCAAACCAGGCAAATGATGCGAATGCGGCCTATATTCAGTTGAAAAAAAGTCGCGGGGCAAGCGGCGCCGGGAGTGCGGTGCATGTTGGTGATACGCTGGGAACGGTGCTTTTTCAGGGGGCCGATAGCAATGGCACCATTCAGAATTCGGCGAATATCACAGCAACAGTCACGTCAGTTTCAGCCGGTGCGGTAGATAGCTCCATGGCCTTATCTGTCCCTGGAGCGACACCAATCACGATTAATTCGTCTGGAACCGTCTTTCAGGGAAGCATTACGGCCGGAAGTTCTGTTGGTGTGTCCTGTTCTGTCGGATCTGTGAACGTCTCGACGATGGTTGTTGTAAATGGCATCGTCACGCACTGCTAACAAGCATGTCATTCACAAGGCGTCCTTCGGGGCGCCTTTTTCATTGGAGTCTATAATGGACCGATCGAAATTTCGCGGTGCCGCACGGCGCTGACCCTGGCAAACATCCTGTATGGCGACGCCAGCCGAGCCGATGAAATCATCAATGAAAATAGCCCAGTTCATCCGGCCTTCATGCCGGATCGGACGCCATGGAGTACAAATTTGCCAAAAATTGAAGAAACATGCGAGGTCACGATCAACGGAAAGGTTTTCCGTGATTGGGACTCGGTGACGGCCATAGCTAGCATCAATCCATTCGCCCGGATTGTCACCTTGACGGTCACCGAGAAGGTCGGCGCCAATGGTGCGGTTGGACAGGCGCTGCAGATCAAAAAGGGTGACTCCGCTACGGTGAAGCTCGCCGGCCAGCTATTTGCATCGGGTCACATTCACGAGCGGCAGGTCGCCTATGACGCGAACAACCACTCTGTGAGAGTGACTTTCGCGTCGCAGGTATTGAAAGCGGTAAAGCAGTCCATCCCTCTCAAGGATGGAGAATTCAAGGGCTATAGCTTTCAGGCTATCGCAAACAAGGTGCTATCACCTGTTGGTGTGGTGCTGAAGGCTCTCAATCCGCCATCCGGCTGGGATAAGGCATTCAAATACGTCAATATCGAGCCTGGAGAAACGCCTTTCAGTCTGCTGTCCAGGTTGTCGAAATACCGCGGTATCAGGCTTCACGACGACAAGAACGGGAACATGGTTGCGCGTGGAAGCGCCGATAAGAAGCCGACAGCCGAATTCGTTGAGGGCAGGAATATCCTTTCCGCAAGCTGTCTTGATCACAATCCACAGGACACGACTATCGAAGTGGTCGGTCAACAGCGCGGGACCGACAATAGCACGCCGGCGCAGAACCGCGGCGCCTATTCTGGGAAGGCTGACGCGAAGGGTGCCAACTACACCGTCGAGAGGCAAATACAGGCCGACATCCCCGTCGACGCCGACGATCTGAAGCAGGCGGCTGCACACAACCAGCTTGCGTCGTTAGGTGGGCAGCTCACCGTTCGCATCGTCTATCAGGGTTGGTTGCTGTCCTCTGGCAACCTGCCGGAGGTGGCTGATTATACAACTGTCGACTCCCCCATGCTGATGTTGAAGACATCCCGCCTTCAGATTGCAGAGGTGACGTTCACGCAGGACCAGGCCGGCACGCGCACGACAATCCTCCTGCAAGACTGGATCACGGCTCCTGGCAGCGTCGAGAGCTCGGCGCCAGCACAGACCGACGTGCAGAAAGCGACGTCGACCGTGATCACGCCCGGTACGCCAACGATGGACGGACCTAAGGGGCAAGAATCCATTCTCTAGCGCATTACGCGAGAAGCCCAACATCCTTGGCGGGCGACCAATCCAAAACAGGCCGCTCGTCATTACCTTGTGGCGAGTGGCGCACTTCGTACGGCATGACTCCATGGCGCCTGATCAGCGCCGTCTATCGGGCACAGGCTGATGCCCTCGAAATCGAATCCATGGCCAAGCGTCGCCTTGCCGACGAGTATGATGCCGCGCAAGAACGCGGTGAGGTTGTCGGACCCAAAGGTGGCGGGGATAGCACCGTTCCAGTCCGTAACGCTGCTACCGTCGCTGACATCGGCCTCACCAGAAAAGACATTCACGAGGCCCGCCAGATCCGCGATGCTGAGGTGGTGGAGCCGGGAATAACGCGACGCGCCATTGATGCGCGGCTCGATCAGGGGCTGGAGCCAACTAAGGCCGACAGCCCCCCAAAAAAACGGTGGGTCCTTCTGGGAAAGAATTTTCTCGCTGATCGCGCCACCGCGCGCTTTCGCTAGGCACAGATATTTTATTGGAGGGGGGCCATCATGTTTCAGCTCCGCGGCGCTGGCTCTGTGCATTGGGATTAACGTCGCTAGTCAACCTCCGGCTGATCCACTATATCGCGGCTCACGACAATCCGCCATCGGCGCCCCTGGCTGGCCGGTCACCGATGACGTGAAGCGGTGGAAGCTCATAGGTCTTGGGGCGTTAGGAATGATCGGGATTGCCGGTATGGCACTCGGTGTGTCTTTCGCCGATGCGCTAAAGCGTTTGATGTTGGTTCTCATTGGCCGCTGAAACACTGCTCCGATGAGGAATTGCATTTCCAATTCCGCTCCTCAGGCTTCAATTGCTTGCAGGTCGTGCATTCAGCCAAACGTCTTGCCAATCTGAAGGCGCGAAAAGGGACTCTGCACCGATGGCGCTGATGAACGATGGAAGTACGCTTCCATGTGATTCCATCTCTTTATCGTAGTCTATCGTAACGATATTGCTGTCTCCGAATACTTCTCTAAATACCTTCAATCGTTCTGGATAGTTGATTAACCAGCTGTCGTCCTCAGTGTAGGCGTAAGAGTCCTGCGTAATAGTAATGGGATGCTTATATTTCTCCATCTCAGCGCGATACGAAGCCAAAAAATCGGCTTTGTTTCTCAGGTATACGAGGATTTTAATATTGGAATCCGTGAATAGAGACTTGAGGCGAAGCGCCTCATCTCTGTGAGCAATTAATGAAATTCCTTCATTCGAGAAAACTATTAATTTGGCATCTTGGGCCAGGGCATCTCTAACGCGCCCTTGCACCTTCTTTAAGAATTCGGGGGTGTTTTGAATGCCAGTATCGCGCTTGAAGGGAGTTCCTCTGTCAGGGCGAATTGAAACGACATGCAGGTCCACGTGGTTATGATCGGTCAAGGCCCCCCGGTAGTATAGTATGCCCCCATCGCGAAGCCGCTCCCTATTGCTGGCCATGAAATGCTGGATAGAGGTTGAGCCTGTTTTATGAAGTCCGATATGGATCAACACGTTTGCACGCTGATGGCGCTTTTCTCGGAGTGGTCGGAGCAATTTCTTAGCGATGATGTTAAGCAAGTAGATGCCCTCTTTAGAAAAGCTGTCGCCCAGGAGCGCAGTACCAGATCTGTAGAGCTCGGCGCCAGTGGTTAGCAGCGGTTCTCACAAGTAACATTGGGTGTTTCCGCCACCGATTGGCGAGCACCGGCACAGGTTCTTACGCTGCCACACAGGTGGCGAACCATCGTCCACTTCCGTCTTCTTCAGCCATTCATTGAGCGTCTGCACCGAGCAGCTGATCTTGGCGGCGATCCAGGAAACCGCCGCCCATCGCGAGGAATATTCGCCTTGGAGATCCAAAACCATCCGCACTGCTCGGGCGCGGACTTCCGGTGGAAATTTGTTTGTTGTCTTGCTTGCATGGGCTCTACTTTCTCAGAAGTTAGAGTTTCCGGCAAACCCGGCGCGGTACATTTCCGCGAAAAAGCCCGACTTAACGTCGGGCTAAGCTTGGTGGGAAAGTATCAAACTGTGTCGTCCTATTAAGGCTCCAGTGGTCTAAAATGAATTGCCCTGCCGGGTGGGGCCACGCAGGGCACCAACAGGAGCACTGTTAAAAGCAGGGGGGTGAACTGGAGTTTATTCACTTGCACAGCCTCAATCCATCACTGTGTGACAGTTTTGTGAGCGCTACCAATTACATCTGGGACCGGACGTGAGCGAACAGAGAACAACGTTCCTTCGTATCAACTAGTCGCACACAGTTTCGCGCACCATCACTCGATGATGATGGCGGTAAGCGTAGTGTCTCTCCGTCCAGCACCGGCGATGATACCGATAGCGCGGTCCGTCATAGTACCCATCATATGCATAGGCCGGCGGATCGCGATAGTAGCGTGGCGGCGGATCGTAGTCGTAGCGAGGCCCAACTCCGTATTCAAAGTAGACCTGAGAGAATGCCGGCGATGCGGTCAAAGTCGTTGCGAGCGCCAGTGCGGCGATTACGATTCTTTTCATGTCTTTCCATTCCGATTTACACACGGCTGCGAGGCATTAATCCACGCCTTAGATGTAATATGCCATGAACGCTGCGCGTGAACATGGACCAAAGTCCCGATCAAGTACGGACTTAGGCCTGAGAGAGCACGAAAGCTCCGCATGATATTCCATACCGGTACGAAATTCAAAGCGGTGGATACGAGGGTGAGGCGGCAGGTCAGAGCCAAAAGGGAGCGGTAATCAGAAAGATGCAGGCGAGCACCACAGCGATAACCGCCAAGGCGCTTTTCCATTCGGGCTCGATATGAGGATGTTCCTCATTCATCCCTATCACCCCACCCCTTTTGCATCCAGGCGGCAGCTGTGAAACGGCGCCACCTGCATTAACTGCCACCCGGTTGGACTTCATAGACTTTCAATTTATCGAGCGCCTTTTGCAGGGCAGCGAGTTGCTCGGGTGTCCATTTCGGGGCGTTATCGCCGATAGCCTTTCCCCCTTTACCCGCAGGCTTGAGAAGGGAAAAACTTCCCTTGCTGAGGTCTGCTGTCGCTACGTTTTTGAAGGTAACGGTAATAGTGTTCCCGCGATTGGCGCCGGAACTTTGATCATGCTCAGCGCTTGCGCCAAGTGTGCCACCTGCGGTGCCAACCGGTATATCCGCGACATTCAATTGAACTTTGCCGCTGTCCGCCGCTGTGACGGCGATTGCAAACTGGACTTGCACCTCATCGACCATCATGCCGATTTTCTCTTTGTCGGCATATTTGCGCTGTAGCTTATGAAGGGATGTCGCAACGTCGTTGAGGGCGCTGTCGAGCGAGATGTCACTCGGCTTTGCCACTTGCGCCGGCGTGAAACTAGCGCAGCTTGCCAGCGCTGACGACATCAGCGTTAAAATAGCAAACGCTTTGCGCATGACTGTCTCCCTGGTTGAGAAAACAATCATCGCTGCCGGACGCATTTAGTCCATTGCCACAAAAGGCGGTGTGTCTACCACTCTAAGTGGATGGATGTTTTCACATGGACGTCAAGGCTTGCGGACATGCAAGGGAAGCCCGACAAGAGCGTTTTCAGGATGCTTGTCAAACGCGGCACCTACTAGTTCGGCGCAGCTTATGTCGCAGAGGTTGATCTTGCAGGTTGTCGCTAAGTGAGCTTTCCTGCCTGCGTTAACCTAGAGGAGTTTTCATGACCGATCTCTCAAGCGACACAGTAACGGCATCAGGGACTGGTGCTGTAGCCCGGACATTGCGGGCAGTTGTTAGCGACGTAGCGAACGTTAAGAATTTCGGTGCGCTGGGCAACGGATCCACGGACGATACTGCGGCAATTCAAGCGGCAGTAAATTCGCTATCCGCGGGCGGAAAAGTATTTTTCCCCGCAGGGACTTATCGCGTCTCAGCGGAAATTTCATCGACCGTTCGCGGCGTAGTGTTCTGCGGTGCCGGTCAACAGGGCTCCATTTTGTCGACGACGTCAGCAACGGCCAACATTCTAAATATCAGCGGTTGGGATTCCGCGGTGGAAATGCTCGGCTTCACATCGTCGGTCGCTCGCACCGCCGGTGCTTTTGTATTGCTGACAGGTGCCTTTAGCCATATCGAACGGTGCCGTTTCGATAATCATTATTGCGCGATAAATATCAACTCTCCCGCCGCTCCGGTGTACGTCAGAGATTGCGTACTTCACAACGCAGTTGCTGCAGCCGCCGCCCCCAACGGCGGCGGAATTTGGATGAATGTGCCGGGCACAGATGTACGCTTAGAAGGACTTTTGTTTCTCAATGATACGGTCGGCCCCCCAACCTATGGGATCAACGTAAAAGCCGTTGGCGCCCTCATGTTGGACAATAGCGATATTGTCGGCCAAGGGACCGCTCTGCTGGTTAACCCCGGCTCAGGACAAGTAGCACAGGCGATTTACGCCACGAATACGTACTTCGATACGTGTGTCGGCAACTGCGTAGCCATCCAGCCGGCAAGTGGCGGAAGCGTCATATGGACGAAGTTCTCGAATGTTTGGGCGAGCCCGGCTAGCGGTGGACAAAATGGCATATTCATCGATGGTTCTGCAGGGACCGTCGCTGACGTAAACATTTCGAACTTCGTCTGCCACAATGATTTTGGCCCTGCGAATTCGGGGATTCTCTTTCAAGGCGCAAACGTCAAAAACGTAACGATTTCGAACGGTATGTGTGCAGGTTACTACTATGGAATTGCGGCTGGCCCTGGCGTATCTGACTTTACGATCAGTAATGTCAGCGCTGGATCTTATGACCCAACGACGCCATCAAACACGTACGGTATTGTCGTAAGTTCAGGCGCCTCGGACCGTTACATCATCACCAATAATCGCGTCCACGGTAATTCCGGCGGCGGTGTGGTGGATAATGGGACCGGCTCGAACAAGATTGTGAGCAACAATCTCTCGTAGATCCAGGCTTATGGCTTCACGTCGCTTCCGATCATCCATGCCCTCCAGCGAGCCGCGGGCAGGGGCGTCGAAGTCCTGGCCATCCTCGACAAGACGAATGAGAGGAAATACTCGGGCGCGACACTGCTTGAAGGCGCCGGCGTTCCGGTCTGGATCGATTTCGAGCCGGCGATCGCGCATAACAAGATTATCGTGATTGACGGCCACCTAACCATTGGCGGCTCGTACAATTACACCGCGGAGCGCAGAAGCGGAACGCGGAGAATGTCACGTTTACGGAGAGCCGGGAACTAGCGCGGGAATATCTGGCAAATTGGGATAGCCGGCTGAAGGTGTCGAGAGCTTTCGAGGAGCATGGCCAGGACAACTGAGCTCATGTAAAAAAAGCGGGAAGGTTAAGCCGGAAAAGGTCAGGCAATGCAGGCGGCAATTGGGTTTATCAATCGCATTTTCGCGTTCACGTTAGCTTCCGCGATCATGGCCTTTCTAATCCTGCTCGCAGTTGCCTTTCTCGCGCTGATTGCAACGGCGCAGATTGTTTGTCCTTTTGCTCGATGCACTGGCGAGGCGCAGGATCTCTGGGGGTACGCGGCGCTTTCCAGCATCGCCGGTATTCCTACAATTTTGCTTTTGGCCCTGATGTTTCACTTCCGTCGGCGTCGTTGACAGACCGCCTCTTGCGTTGGCAGCCCCGATGATGCGTTCGATATCGGTGCCGCGATCGCAATAATTACATTGTTGCCTTCCGGCATCCCGCTATAGCGACATCTCATTGTTATCGTCAGAACGCTTCGCAAGGCGCCAAAGCGTTTGAAGGATAGCCATAACTGGTGACACGAAAGCCATCATCCCGAAGTATGCCGCGTAGTAGATGTTTGAAAAGGGGCCATGGATTCCCATTAAGACTTCGCCATCCATGCACCTGCGAACGTCTGTCGCTATGGTGAGATCTTTGCATCCTGTCTGGAGGAAAATAAGCGTTAGGCCATCCCATAAAACCAGACCCGGCAGGGCGCGCCGTAGCCACTCGCGGCCTGTGGCCAGGTTCAGGATCGGAGGGCGAATTTCCTGATGGTGCAGAGGATCCAAGGCAATTTGAATCCTCCGTAAGATAAACATCAGCATGATGAAGATGATTGTCGCTGCGACCTGTGAGACCAACAGCGTCAATACAAACGCTATCGGCGGCGCCAACAAGTATACCGTGCCGGCAACAATGAAGGCCGCGAGAGCCATACAACTGCCCGCAGATCCAATGGTCAGCCCTTTGAGAGTAATCAGCGACCATAGGAAAGAGATCGCGGCCACAATTGTCACCAACCAAGCAATTGGACCGACTATCCAGGGAAAGTGAGCCCAATGCCTGGGGATAAAAAACTCTATAGTCACTGGAGTGGCAATGATCGCGACGAAGTAAATCCACGCCGGCAGGGCTGGGCGAGAGGCGGTCCTTTTACGAGGCTTTCTTTGCGCCTTTATCGCCGGCCGCTGCGGCTTCCCCATCGCAAGCTCCCTAGCCGTTCTCGCTAACATTCGGTGAAACGCGGCTGCGCAGCAAACCTAGATCGCTACGCCAGCCGTTGTAGGGCGACGGCATCCTCTGACGCACGTGCATGGTGAACGTAGATAGACTGGAAATTAGGCGCCGCAGGGTGTCCATCGTTGCGGGCTCATGTGGCCATGTCCGTTCAATGTATGCTTCGAGCACATGAAAGTAGTCCCATGCGGCTTCTGTCTGCTCTATTGTCTTCGCTGCGCTGAAGGCGGAATGCACGTTGTCAATGAGCGCGAAAACTTTGTCAGGATAACCCATGCTTATCTTCGCCACGTCTGTTTGAGTTCCTGATCGAACCACCATTCGGCCGCCTCATCTGCGCCGCCTGTTGATCGGAAGTCGAGATAGTGGCCATATCCGTTGGATCGCATCCAGCTCTTAAACGAGCCGAAGCTTGGATGTTCTTTTTCCGCTTCCGGCAGCGATCGAAACCATGTCGTGCTCAAAGATCGGATGGCCTTCTCTGCTTCGGATTTTTTCATAGGCACCTCTTGAAAATCATCGGCGTAAGTTTTCGGAATCTCGCAGACCTTCTAGGCCGCGCGTCGCAGTCCTATACGCGGCACATGGTCGCCAAATGGAAAGCGCAGCAAGAACAGCCACTCGATCATGGCGCCGATACAAACGATGGATGGGCTTACTGATCAGGACGGGCTGCCCTGCTTTTCGACACACGAAACAATCGCAGCGCCTGACGAAGTCGAACCTTTGGCAGTCAGAAGATGAGGCTTGTCTGCAATCCCGTCGTCAATCGCGATCTGCTTCTTCGCTGATGCGAACGACTCAACGAATTGCTTCGCTTGGTCACCTTCCAACATAACCTCTGAGGCGGCTAGATTATTGCCCACTGATCCAGTTTCGCCCTCAGCGGTAAATAGAAGCTTTCCGTCAAATGCGAACTTCAGCGTCGGCTTGAAATTATCAAGGCGTTGGTCGTAGGCAAACCCGGGAATTGCTCGGACCTTCAGACCTTTCTTGGCGCTGTCGCAGAGCACGAGAATACCAGAACGAAGCGTTGTCATGAAGTTGACCGATACGCTCTCGCCACCAGAGAACGGGTCGGATTCCTTGTCGACAGACCAGCTTTGGAAACCGGCCTGTCCCGGCAGGGTTGTTACAAAAAATACAGCTGCTGCCAGCGAAACACTACGAAACATCTCGGCCCCCTTTCGATGCCCGCATATATTGCGCCAATGGATCTAAATAAATCAACTATGAAGGGAGGAGAGTTTTCGTAGTGGCACGTCATTTAAGCTCTGAAAATCGTCGAATGTGTCGTCTATGACGTCGACGACCTGCGCGCCGAGCTCATGGAAATCGACGAGAACCTGCAGCGTGCCGAGCTTTCGCCGGCACAAGAAGCGGCACATATCCATCGCAGAAAGCAGATCTGGGATGAGATGAATAGTGGGAAAAATTTTCCCACTATTGCTAGGGGTCGAGGGATGCCTCAGCAATTTGCATCTGAGGTAGCGAGCGTCACAGGCGCCTCCAAACGCGACATTAACATCAAAATCGCCCGCGCTCGCGAGCTTGGTACCGATATCAACCGCATCGCCAACACGAGCCTCGACAAAGGCGTCGAGATGGATGCGCTCATTAAGCTAGAGCCACAGCAGCGCGCCGATTTGATTGCCCGTGCTGAGGCGGCAGCAAACCGGAGCCGCGGCGCGACCTCAACCTTCCTTCATCGGTATCTTGGCTTCGTTGACGGCATCGATGAACGCTCGGCGAGCATCCTCTGGGGTTCGCTTGCCGCTGATTACGTCGGCGCAGACGGACAAGGCACGGTCCAGCGCGGGGGCTTCCTCAAGTGGCCAATCTTCGATGAGAGCCCAACTGGCGGCCTGCGTCGTATCGATAACGACCCACTCGTCGGGGCTCTCAAGAGCGATCGTGACCGCCTTGCTCCATTTTCTGTGCGTCACGGGGAAACCTCGAACTTTTGGCCGCTTTTCGCTCGTCTCATAGGCCGATTTACTTCGCGTGGCGAGATACCGATAGCTGTCTCACGAATCGCTACTCGCTAGCCGTTAATGACCCCAATAATCTGTTTTCGGCGATGGATCGCCTTCTGGATCGAAAAGTTCGTCATTCTCAGGAAACAGGTTGTTGTCCTTTAGGGTCTGATCGAGCGTCGCAATATCATTACAGGCCTCGATAGTCGCGAGCCTTCGGCAAGCCCATTCAATCATGCGCTGATATTCAGGTGAGCCGCTGGCGTCTATTAAGCCCGCTGCATCAATGGTCGCCCGAAGGTCCGCCGCCTCGCGCTGATAATCCGCGATCTGCTTCAGAAACGCGATACGTTTGCTTTCCCGCTCGATGCGAAGTTGATGAAGTTTTCTACGGCCGGCCATGTGTTGTCGGCGGCGCTGAGATTCCTCCCGTCCTTCTCTCTCGGCCCTCTCATATGCGAGATGATATTGGATGCCCGATACAATCCCATCAATCATGCTTTCAAGAGTTCGCTTCTTCCCATCTGCCCATTTTCTTTGGGCACCCTGCGCCCACTTATCGATTTCGACGGTCAGGGTGCCAAGATAGTGAAAGTCGAATTTCGGCCAAAACTCCTTCGGCGGGAGCCATTCACCACGTCGATTTGCCGCGTTACGCCTTCCCTCATATAAGCGCTTTTTCTCCAACTCCTCTTCGGTCGGTGTGTGTGTTTCACGACGAACGCCTTCAGTAATTTTAAAATTTACCCAGTCTTGGCCAATGGAAGCTCGCAGCGCATTTTCGTCTCGCGTTATGTTGATACTAGACTGTATCACTTGCAAAGCGATGCTATTTAGCAACGATACGACCCGTTCCATGCTCGATTGATGAACGCGAATGCCAGGGAGGCGCAATTCGCCATCGGAGTCGGCTTTTGAGGTTCTGAGCTCCTTACAAAGATTTGCTATCGAACGATGAGGTTTTTTTATAGCTTCGAACTCCGGCCCGAAGGGGTCGGATGGATTTCGTTCAACCTCGCTAACGGCCGATGAGACCCTTGCTTTGGGTGGTTCGGTTTGCGGCGATGCCGCTTGCCATTCTGACGCCTGCTTTATTGCTGCCTTGATTATCGACGCCACGAAGGGCGTGGGCGGCTGAGATGCACTTCCGATCGCAACTGTATGAAGATCTGTGTTTTCCACAGAGCGCAACGGCGTTTTCTTCACGCTTTGGCCGGCTTCAATCTTTGCCCAGTAGCCGCGCGGCGGCACTGGTATAAGGTGTCTTGCGCATGTTTTGGCAAGGCCACGATCGGATAATCCAAACCTCTGTGCTAACTTTTGCATTGGTGTGGACCACACGAGTTCGTGCAGCTCTTCGCGGCTATAGGACCGCTTGATATCGTCCATAGGCTCCTCGGAAATAATCGTGCAAACACCGGGCATCGATGACACTCTCCCCCCGTTACTTCTTACTTTTGAACCGGGAATGTCGAGTTTCGAATCGCAACCGACTTAGGGCGCCAACGCGCGCCATTTTGTGATCCGCTTTGCTTCATCCCTGCCTTCCTCAGTAAGCGCATAGCGGAATGCGTCGCGCTCAAGGCCGACCAAACGCACAGCGCCAGCCTCGATAAGCTGATCCATCAGCACCGGCCCGGCCGCGGCAATCGACGCGACGGTATCACGTTCGGGATAGGCGGCCATCTCCAGCAAAACTCGCTCCAGCTTTGCGCCGAGACCCATCTGTGGCCGATACTTTGCCTGGCGGTTGAGTTTTTTCGCCCGCCATTCCGAAACCGCATTTGAGCCGGCCGACGAACCTTGCGAGTTCTCACGCATCCATTTGTCGTACGGATCTTCGCCGTCATTCGCACCAAGACCGCTGATCTCGTCAAGCTTGGCATCAATTGCACGCCGATCCCATTTGCGCGTGCCTGGGATGCACGGCGGCATCTTGTAGGTGGCCACCCAGAGCGAGAATGTCGATTCTGAAATGCCGAGGTACGCGGCGGCTTCCTTCCTGCCGATTAGGCGGGGAGAATCACTTTCAGTCATTCTGGTGTCTCTTCTGTGGGCGCAGCGCGTGTCGCCGGGAGACGATGCCTGCCGACCGTAGTTCGCTTGTCAGGCCGGCGCCTTGATTTCTTCCATTCTCCTAGCCTTTCCTCTCCGTCCGGCGCGACAGCTGCAAAGCCAGCCGTGATGCCGAAATAGCCATCGTAGAACTTACGGACCAAAGGGACTGGGCGGCCATCATGAAGCTGGTCGATCCTTGGAAATCCCTTCCGCTCAAGCTGCGGGATGACGGCCTTTACGTACATGGAGGCTCTTTCCTTGCCCACGATGGCAATGGCAATCTCTCGGTCGGTCGCGAACATCGGGAGTTTTGAGAGCGGGTCGCTCATGTTCGCATCATCCAGCCTTTGCCTAGTTTGATCACGGCTCGATTGGTCAGGCGCCGTCGCACCTCCATTTCGCCGACTGTGTAAATGGTATCGAGCGGACTGGGTGTGCTCACGAGCGCACCTCCATCAAGAGAACAACCGTCGCCCGCCGGCACGAATGCCGGAAAGCTTTGCAAGTCTCCTTGATGTGGTGGTCGCGGATTGGTGGGCCGCAGAGGGAAGCTATTGCGGGAAAATGTGGGGGTCAAGCCGGCGCATCGTTTTGTTTTCTGCTTCGGCGCTTATCGCTGCGTTCCAGAATTCACACGCGCGCTTATGGCAGTCGTCCAAATGCTCTTCAGGCCAATCATTGCAGCCCGTCAGCATCAGTTTCAATTCGCCAGCCATGCGGCAGCAAGTTCGGACCAATCTTTCTACGTCAGCATAAGTGACCTTAGCGGCTTCAACTTCTGGCCATGATATGTGAGCAATTTGACCATTTCTAAAGGACTGTATTCGACCAAACGCTTTGAAGTCGATGGCTTGGTATAAATCGAAAAAGCGCTCAATCGAATCCCTGACAGTTCTCTTGGCTGCCTCCAAAGGAGAGGGAGGATCTGATGCAGCATAGGAAGCCGCAATCTCCTCACTCGCATGAGCCAACTTAAGATAGCGGTGAACGGCTTGGAAAGAAATTTCTGCGCTCCGATCCATCGTGGCAAAAATCCTGATAATGGCCATAAGCGCCAACTCTTGCCGATATTCAGCGGCGTGGTGCGCGGCCGCTGGCCACTTCTCGGTGGATCGTTTGATGGCCTCATTGACACCAGAGTATAAGCCATATGCGTGAGCCGCCAATTCAGCCCACGCGTGAAGTTGTGGCTCCATCCGGATAACATCGTCGATCGTCAATATAGTCGGATCTGTCAAGGCTGCCGATTCCGCAACCGGACGCCCGGGCCATTACCGTTCTGATCAATGAAAAGGACGCCGCCAGCCTCAAAGCATCTTCTTAGAACATCAAGAGTGGCATGCTGAGGCACGGATTTACCACCCTCAAAGTTTCGGATGGTCGCGTTACCGATCCTTGAATATTCGGCCAGGTTCTGTTGTGACCAGTCTAGGAGCGCTCTGGCAGCGCGGCATTGGGATGGTGTCAGCATCGGTCCTCTCTCCAATAATAGCTAATGCTAGCGATTTTCGCTTGCTGTCAACATTAATATCGTTTATCGCTATGTATATCGAAAATCGATTGACGGCAACGAGGGTACTGAAATGACACAGATCATGGTTACCGAAGCCTATATCGGCCGCATGATCGGCCTTCATGCGGCAATAGACGCTCTCGGCGCGGAATTCTGTCCAATGCCAGATGAGGCTATGAGCGCGCTCACCGAAGCCAGCATAATCATCTCCAAGGCGATCATAGCGGCGCCGATAACGAGCGAGGCGGACATTGCAAACAAGTTCCGGTTCGCTGCCGCGCTAATTGAGTGCCCGCACGGTCTAATGGCCGATGAGCCGGCCGCGGTATTCGGAGCGTTGGCAGATCTGGCGCGGTTTCGAGATCAGGAGTGGCAGAGGGAATTCGGCAAACCCTGTACCTGGTACGGGCACATCGCGAGGCACGAGCAGCAATAGTCGTCACCAAATTCGCCCACGTAACGGTCTGAGCTTCTATCTCAGTAGCCGTAGAGGATCACGCTGGTTCGAATCCAGCCGTGGGCTCCACCACACCAATGGCCGGCGCGACCACCACCTGCGCCCACACCTGCAGCGCGCTGGCCGGTTTTTGGAGGTTCGTTGGGCTTCCGCATACCGTAGCTAATCCTGTATAGGTTCACTCATTCGTTCGGCCTGGAGGAAATCTTGATATTATATCACTTTACTGGAGCCGAAATGCTCAGAGGGATTGCTAAGTGTGGGATAACGGTTGGGGATGTGCCTACCGATCTCGATACTGCAGCTGGACGAATTGGCGTGTGGTTCACGGATACTGCGGACGCGAATGGACATGGACTCGAAGGCGCCAGGCTTGATAAAAAAAGGGTGCGGCTGACAGTCGGAATTCCGGACGGTGATGTAAAGTTAGTCCGATGGACGGACTGGTCACCGATAAATGTGTCGGCCAAGACACGGCGCGCCCTTGAGAAAGCGGATGGAGCTGCGGCTGCTACTTGGTGGATTTACTTTGGCTGGGTTAAGCCAGAATGGATTCTGGAAGCGCACGACAATCAGGATGGCGCACCGATTACTGCGTGGCAGACTGCCTTTCCCGAAGACATAAGCCGACCCGGCATACCTTATTGGCGCCGTGAGGCGTGGCAAAAGAAGATGCTCAAGGATGTACGTCGAGCACAAGAAGCCATGCGCCGCTGAGATCGTAGGGTGCACGCTCGCGGCAGGCCACCAACACCACAGCCACCACAAGCGCGCCGCCGGTCTCACCAGCCGGCGGCATTTCTATGTTGCGACCCTCACCACCAGCGAGTATCCCTAGACGCTGCGTCGCGGCCCATGACATAGCCGATTGCAAAGGCGAGGGCGCCGATCGTCAGGACGATCCCGGTTGCTGTATGCGGATGCTGGGCAGCGCCCGCGGCGAGTGCAGTGCTTTCACGGACAACAGCATCCTTCGCTTCCTTTGCGACCTTCCGGGCGCCTGTGGGCGGATCTGTCGGTTTGCCGGTGAAGCCCGCACTTAGTTCGTCGGTCATGATGCTCCTCCTTCTTGCGACGGGAGGAAAACTCATGCGGGCGAGGGATGTTCCAAGGAGGCTGTTGGGCGGGAGGTGTAGGCTAGAGCCGAGCGTTACGATCCTGGCAGTGCACTATACAACCCACAGACCGGCGACAGCCGATACGCCCAGAATCATTACTTTCACACTTTCAGTCCCACAAAATGTGCGAGCTGGAGAAGGCGCGCATCCAATACGGCATGCAATCTTGAATTCTACTGACTTTTAGAACGATGCAATTAAGAGGAGTATGTCTATTCGTTAGGGGAACGCTATGATCGACCGCTATTCAAAATTTGTGTTGACCGTCATCGCTATCGGCCTGGTGCTAAACATTTTCAAGAACGACGTCCGGCCATCCCACGCGGAGCAATTGTCCTGTGGCTCGTCTATACAGCCTTGCTTTATAAGCTTGGGCGATCAAACTCTCTCAGTTCGTATTGTCGACAAGGTTAGCGTCTTTCAGACTACCACACCTTAGAAGTGGCCCATTCCTATTCGCCGCCACGCTGTTGCATGCTCCGGTCTCGACCGACCTCTCAGAGCAGGCAATTCTGGGAGGATAGGCGCACATAGATGCGCGTCCGCGGGATGCCGTGATCAAGCTCGACAGCGGTGAATGTCGATACACGCGCGCTCCTTTGCTGGTCGAGAGCGGATCAATGTGATGCTTTTATCTTATCACTTCTGCGTACAAAGCAGCCTTGCGGCTGCCCGCCCAAAGGCAGTCTGGGATAAAGATCGACTATCCAAGCCGTCCGCCACCGCCGATATCAGCTGCGATATTGAGTCGGTTCAATCGCGCGGCCATTGCAAAAAATGCGGCAACTCGCTTACCTTCGCGAAGAACCACGAAAGAACAGCATCATGCAAAAGAAGGATCAGGACTGGACTTATTGGACCGGCTGGATCGTGGCTTATGTCATCCTTGCCGTAATCTTTCTGGTACTGGTATTTTGGGGGTGGCTGGACCAACCCTGGTGCGATGCCGGCAAGCAAGGTGTGCCGTGTTTGAGAGACTGGCTTGAGGCTCTGGGAGGCTGGGCCGCGCTTCTCGTCGGCGGTCCTTCTCTTTATGTCCTTTGGCGGCAGGTGCGTGATGCTGATCGCAATCAGCGCATTTCGTTCAAAATTCAACTGAGACGGTCGAAAAGTCTCTCGCGCAATGTTCTACGAAATGCGAGCTCCCTGACATATGTGACGGATATGCTTGTGAAATTGCTCTTGATCCCAGCTATACGCTCGAATGAGCCGATGAGCATTGAAGGGCATGATGCGATTTTTGATATGGTCCGAGGCCTACTTGAGTCTGGAGGCTTTCAGCAGTTCGAAGATGAGATTGAGGTCAGCCCCGACAGGACGCTAGAAGTGGTCTTTCTTATGATGAAGATGCATCATCAGGCAGAGCATTTGGCGGGTGCGCGGGATGATCAACGCGCCGCCCACTTGATGGTTCTCTTTGAAAATGTCGGGAAATATTCGAAAGCGGTATCGCGACACGCCGCCGCGTTTTTAGCTGAGGTTGAGGAAATATTCGGCGAACGAAGCGAGAGTGAGGCTACTGAGGATGCACCCTTCACGTCCGAAAATAATCGTTCAAGTTCCGGATCGCCGCGGTCACCTTCCACGCCAAGCCATGCATAACTGTGAGTTGCATTGCGCATGACGATGCCACCATGATGAAAGCGCTTCCAGGCGAGTTGCTCCTTTATCGCGCCAGAACACTTGGGCAATCACTCGTCGAGCGCGATAGCACTGAGACTTTATCATGTCCTCGGGATGAGCTTCAATACATCCAGGGCGACGCCTAGCCAGTGCAAGAACACAAAATGACCAATTTGGGCATGCCAGACGACGGTGGCTCGCTTCACCCCATACCGCTTGACCCATTCATTCCACTTGGCTTCTTCAAGATTGGCGAGAAAGTCCGACGCCTTACTGGTGGGTGTCAGGAGCTCGGCTAGATAGGCAGATGGCGGGGCGGACGCTTCGACTTCCACCTGCATGTTGCTCACAATCACAAAGCTTGCCGCCTCCGTGAGGGCTGCGTCTAGATTATCGCCAAGATAGATCGGCGTCGCCTTCAAGTTATGCCTAAGGACAAGCGAAACGTCGTCGACGGCGAAATCCTTCTCCGTCCAAATCCAAGCAGAAGCTCCGTATGCTGGATAATCCGCGTCGTCCATTTGCTGGCGCCTCTCTGGAAGCATATAGCATTCCACTTGTTTCCACTGTGCGTAGTTCCTATCAGACATGTGCAAGACCTCCGCCCGGCAATAGCGCCTCAATCGAACGTGTCGCGTTCACCGCATCCCGCAAGGCCTGCTGGCCTTCGGCGCTGATAGTGAACAGGCGCTTTGCCCTTTTGTCGGCGGCATCCCGGACCTCAGTAACGAGGCCTTTCGCTGCCATCCGATCCAGTGCGGTGTAGAGCGCCGCAAACGCCGGTGGCTTGATCTGAGTGTCTTCTATTACTTGGTAGACCTTCGCCGCGTGCGAGCGAGGTCCGGCCTTCACGAGTGCTAACAAAGCAATCTCCTCAAATTTTCCAATCATGTCCGGCTTTTCCATTTCTCGTTCGTGGTGCGTGGTTCGTACTGCGTTGTCTCTTGCGTATACAAAGATAACGTATGCGTTGCATACTTACAAGATACAGATGCGGCGCTAAAGCGAGCAGCCATCATGGCCAAGGCCCTGTTGAAAGAGGGCGTGCTCGTCGAGCGCGAGGGCCGGGACCCGATACGATGAGAGACAGCTATGTTCGTGCGGGCGGCGTAATCTGGGGCGGCAGAAATGCCGCTTTTATTTTTTCCGACTTCTGCGATTCTCGCCTCAGCTAAGGCATGGAGTGGCTGATGAATTGGGAAAATTGGGGTCCGGCGTTGTTGTCTAGTTCAACGGTAGCAGCGTTGACTATACTCGGCAGCCATTTTCTGAAATCAATGATCGAGCAGAGCGTGAAACACGGCTTTGACCGTCAAATTGAAACGTTGCGCGCCGACATAAAATCCAAAGAGGAAGACCTAAGATCCCTAAGGTCCGGTGCGTTGTCTGCTCTTTCCGCAAAGCACGAAGAGCTGGATAGGCGCCGCATCAAGGCTGCCGAGTCTCTTTGGAGAGCGGTTATCGACCAGCGAAAATATAGAAGCGCAATCTCCACCGTCGCAATTTTGAACATTGCCAAGATCGATGAGACTATCAAATCCGGCGGTGTCGAGGCAGAAAAAATGCGAACTTTCGCAGAGGTTATATGGCAAACAACCGGGTTGGCGGATCAGGGCCAACCTAATGAGCTTGTGGCGGATGTCGAGCAGTTGTTTGTATCTGATGAGGCTTGGCTGGCGTTTGATGCACTACGAACAATTGGAGGACACGCCGCCATAACGCTCTTGACCCTTAAGAATGGCTTAGATCTCGGAATTCTAAAAAAGCTATCATCAGGAAATGACGCGATCAAAAAAGTTCTTCCTGAGTATTCGTCTTATATTGACCAATATCCGGAAGTTGCACCGTTATATCTCGTGGATCAGCTTCAGGAAAAATTACTTCGTGAGCTCAGGGGGTCGTTCTCTCAATCCGACACCGACTACATTGCGGTCAACCAAGCACGTCACATACTATCGATTTCGAAAATTGAACCAATAGAGCTCGCAAACGAAATACCCGATAAATACAAGATTGATCCGCCGCCGTTGGCTCAGTAATGCACGCGTGCAAATCTTCGCCTACGACTTCCAATGCACGTTTAATTATCCGTGCACATGCGTGCGGTGACACCTGCACAGCGCTGCCCGGACTTTGATGGCCTAGGCTGACCAATCGGTATCAATCGATCATCTCGCCCCCGCGTTGGGCGACCTGATCAACAATGCGCCGCGTAGACAGGCCACCTGGCAATTGAGATTCTGTCGCCTCTCGATGTTGTCAAACACGTTGGGGGAGAAGTTGGCGGACATCTTCAACCAAGCGTAAAAGTCGACTATGCAGTGGACGGTTTAAGGAGCAAATTTATGTGGGACGAACTATTGTCTGGAGGCGAAGCAGCAATCGAACGCCTGCTCGGACGCCAGGAAGATTTGACGCTTGAGTTTAAAGCAAATGATCTGCGCGAGCCGATCTTTCTTGATGGCAGCCTCTCTCCGGCGGGAAAGAAAATCTTAGCAAAAGAGGCCTCAGCATTCTCAAATTCAGCCGGTGGCGTGATCGTTTTTGGCGTGGATTGCAGGTCAACCGATGGAATTGATCAGGCCGAGCTGCTCACCCCGATATCCAGCTTAGCAAGAGCTGAAACGTCCGTGCGCGATGCGGCGGCTGAGTTTCTGCAGCCCCGACATACCGGTATTGAGGTAGCTAGGATTCCTTCGCTTGCAGATCCAACCTCTGGGTACATCATCGTCCGCGTTCCTCGGTCGGACAGACGACCTCATCGCTCAGAAGCGAAGGGCCAGAAGGAATATTTCAAGCGGATCGGAAGCCGATCCTATCCGATGGAACATTATGACATCGAGGATGCGTTCAGGCGCACGACGTCGCCAATTCTAATTCTCGATACATCATTCCAGGAGAGCATGAGTATCGGCATGACGGAAAAGGTGTTTAGCTTTCAATTCGGCCTTATGAATGAAGGCGAAGTGAGCGCCAAGTCGGTGTCCTTGCAGATTTGGAGCCTAGCTGGGGAAGCATTTGGTACATCGCACTATTCAACGAGCAGAAACGAAGTATCGAATTATAGAGGACGTCAATATATCGGTGCACCTTCGGATTTTGTTATTCATCCCCATGAAACCCGAATGTTTCACGAATTTCAGCTCAGACTGAAACGCAATCCCACGTCGGGTGAGGTCCGATTGGGAAACAGCCTGTTGCGGAGCGGTTGCATTCGATTCTGTTATGCAATTGGAGCTGAAAATATGAGAGTGGCAGAGCAGAAATGCGTTCTGAGCGATGAGCAACTTGCTCCGCTCCTTAACGCCCATTGGGGCTAAGCATTCCTCGGTGGTCCAAATCCGCCAATGATATTGTGACAATGGTTTTGCTCAAATACAGGCGATCTGAAGCCACATTCCTTGCGATCGCTACACAATGTCGTCGACTGACTCGCTCACATCAGGCACGCATCGACACCGAGCGCTATTACGACCATAATGACCACGATAGCAACCTATTTGAATATGGTTTTAGTTATGGTAGAATATATAAAGCCGTTTAAAAACAAGTATTTATGTGCCATTAAAAGCGCCATTTTGGCGCTTTTTCTCGTAGGGGCCATCGCCCCATCGTCTTTCGCGGCGCAGACCGCAGGGCAGCAGTCGATGGCTTTCGATTCGGAGCCGCTTTCGATCGCATCGTCTAAAGGCCAGACGCATAAATTCACCGTGGAACTGGCCTTGACGCCGGCACAGCTCGAATTCGGCCTGATGTACCGCGATAAGATGCCGGCCGACCATGGCATGCTGTTTGACTTCGGCACGACGCGGCCCGTCATGATGTGGATGAAGAACACCGAACTGCCGCTCGACATGCTCTTTCTGGATCAGAAGGGTGTCGTTACCCATATTCAGGAAAACGCTGTGCCTTATTCCGAAGCGATCATCAGCTCCGGTGGGCCGGTTGCCTATGTCATCGAGCTCAATGGCGGCATCGTTCGGAAACTCGGCCTTGCCGTCGGCGACACGGTGACGAGCGCCACCATTTCGGCAAAGCTCGGCAAATAGATTTTCATCGGGGAAGATTTGCCCGGCAAGATTTTATCTGTTGCAGCGGGCAGATGAACCGTGTATCTCCCCACTCGTTCCGCAGGGTCGAGTGTTCGGCGATGCGAAATTGAGGGCATGATCTTGTTTTGGCGATCATGCCGTTGGTACGGAGTGTAGCGCAGTCTGGTAGCGCATCTGGTTTGGGACCAGAGGGTCGGGAGTTCGAATCTCTCCACTCCGACCATTTAAAACCCCTTCATTGACGTCGTTGAATTCGTCCTGGTGACGGCTGCCTTTTCGCTTGAAAACAAAGGGATTCGCGGCTAAGCAAAAGTCGTGTTTGCGCGGCCTGCAAGGGATCGCGCCGAGGCAAGAGAAGCAAGAAAGCGGATCATTCCCGCTTGATTCGGAGGCGCTGCAGCAATGCCTGCCAAGATTTATCGTCCTGCAAAAACCGCCATGCAATCCGGCAAGGCCAAAACCAATATCTGGGTTTTGGAGTTCGATCAGGAAACACCGCGCAAGATCGACCCGATCATGGGCTATACCTCGTCGGCCGATACGCGCCAGCAGCTCAAGCTCACCTTCGAGACGCAGGAGCAGGCGGAAGATTACGCCAAGCGCAATGGTATCGAATACCGCGTCATCGCTCCGAAGGATCCGATCCGGCAGACCGTCTCCTATTCCGACAACTTCCGCTTCAATCGCATCCAGCCCTGGACTCACTGAAGCCAAGCACTTATTGAACGCCGGCCATTGAGTTTGGCGGCGGTTTCAGGCATGTGTTGCCCGCCGCACCTTGGGTGCGGCCAGGCCTTATGGCCCCTTAGCTCAGCTGGATAGAGCACTTGCCTTCTAAGCATGTGGTCGCAGGTTCGAATCCTGCAGGGGTCGCCATTTTCCCGATATGATTTGCGTGCGGTAGCATCGCGTGCCGCTAGCCAGGCGGTATCAGTAAGTTCCAGTTCAGTTCGCTGCCGTCGGCCAGCCGCCGGTGTCCGCAGGTCTTGTCGCATCGACCGTCATCTGGATGAGGTCGTAGCCGAACATCGATCCGGCCAGTTTGATGACGATGATGGCCGCGCTTAAAAGTGCAAGCCCGCCGATGATTCTGTCGCTTTTCTTCACGGCCCGCTTCCCTCGACGTCTCGTGAATGCCGCGTTATTAGCGGCGGCAAAGAGTATATCGCGTTTTATGCAAAGCGCTACAGGCCTTGCTCACGCTGCCAATCGCCAGGCGGCGATCAAGAGAAGACAGCCTGCGATACCCTCGGTCCAACGCCGGTGGCGATCGCTGAAGCCGGCGCGTGATCCGATCGCTGCGAGGACGAGGCTGAGGATGACATCGACGATCGCGCAGAGCCCGATGAATACGGCAGACAGTAAAGATGCCTGCAGCGCTACGTTTCCATCGTGGTTGATGAACTGCGGCAGGATGGCGAAATAGATCATCATGCCCTTGGGGTTGAGGACTGAGGTCAGAAAGCCGCGCCGAAACCCACTTGTCGCAATTCTGGATGCCGGCGTGACCTGGCCAGCCTTCAGCGAAGAGCCTATGAGGCGAGCCGCAAGGTAGGCAAGATAGGCGATGCCGACCCAGCGCAGCAGCATGAACAGGACGGGGAAGGCGATAATGATGGTTGCCACTCCAAGAGCAGCCAGCGTGGAATGGACGATGTAGCCGATGCAGATACCGGCCGTCGAACGTAGTCCGGCGATGGCGCCGCCGGAGACCGTCTGCGATGCCACGAACAGTGTATCAGGCCCCGGCGTGCAGATAAGAGGCAGCACGGTGGCCGCAAAGAGAAGAAGATTGGTGTTTTCCATGAATGGAAGCCTAGCGGTCTGCCGGCGCAATCGGCTTGCGAAGATGCCAATCTCTGCCAGATTATTGGCATTGGAATTCAAGATTAGCAGATTATCGGTGGAGGATGCCAATGCGGCTGGATGAAATCGACAGGCGTATATTGCGCGCGCTGCAGCGCGACGGGCGGATTCAGAATGTGGAATTGGCAAGGGAAGTGGGGCTATCGCCATCGCCATGCTTGCGGCGCGTGAAGCTCCTCGAGGATGCCGGCATCATCGATCGCTATGTGGCCGTGGTGAATCCGGTCAAGGCGGGCCTGCCGCTCTCGATGTTTGCTCGCGTCTGGCTGCTGGCCCAGGATGCTGAAACGATCGATCGCTTCATCGCCGCCATGAAGAAGCTACCTGAGGTGATGGAATGTTACATCATGCTGGGCGAGAGCGATGCGTTACTGCGTGTCGCCGTCGCCGATCTTGACGAGTACAGGCAGTTCCAGTCCACGCATCTGACAAAGGTCAATGGCATTCAGAACGTCAAGACCGACGTGCCGAGCCAGGTTGTCAAGCAGACCTATGCTTTGCCATTGCGTTGACCGCTCTCAACCGAGCCGATCGATAACAGGTGACCTATGAAAAACCCGCCGGCTGCGATGCAGCGGCGGGTCCTGTTCATTCGATCCATTCCGTATCAGTGCAGGATCTGGCTGAGGAACAGCTTCGTGCGCTCGTGCTGCGGATTGTCGAAGAATTCCTTCGGCGAATTCTGTTCGACGATCTGGCCCTGGTCCATGAAGATGACGCGGTTGGCGACCTGGCGGGCAAAGCCCATTTCGTGGGTCACGCACAGCATGGTCATGCCTTCTTCGGCAAGACCGACCATGGTGTCGAGCACTTCCTTGATCATTTCCGGATCGAGCGCCGAAGTCGGCTCGTCGAACAGCATGATCTTCGGGTTCATGCACAGCGAGCGGGCAATCGCCACGCGCTGCTGCTGACCGCCGGAAAGCTGCCCGGGATATTTCTTTGCCTGTTCGGGGATCTTGACGCGGGTGAGGAAGTGCATGGCGATTTCTTCCGCCTGCTTCTTCGGCATCTTGCGCACCCAGATCGGCGCCAGCGTGCAGTTTTCCAGAATGGTCAGGTGCGGGAAGAGATTGAAGTGCTGGAACACCATGCCGACTTCGCGGCGCACTTCATCGATCTTCTTCAGATCGTTCGTCAGCTCGACGCCATCGACGATGATCTGGCCCTTCTGGTGTTCTTCCAGACGGTTGATGCAGCGGATCATCGTCGATTTGCCGGAGCCGGACGGACCGGCGATGACGATGCGCTCGCCGCGCATGACTTTCAGGTTGATATCGCGCAGCACGTGGAAATCGCCGTACCACTTGTTCATGTTGATCATGTCGACCGCGACTTCGGTCTCGGAGACGGTCATTTTTTTCGATTGGGCTTCAGCCATTTTCTATTTCCCTCAATTTTATCGCTTGTGGCCGGTGTCGAGATGGCGTTCCACAAAGCCTGAATAGCGCGACATGCCGAAGCAGAACAGCCAAAAAACGAATCCTGCGAATACGAGGCCCGTGACCGGCGTTACTGCGCTCGCCCAAGCCGCATCCGCAAAGTTCTGGCGGACGATGCCGAGCAGGTCGAACATGCCGATGATCGCGACGAGCGACGTGTCCTTGAACATGCCGATATAGGTGTTGACGATGCCGGGGATGACCAGCTTGATCGCCTGCGGCAAGATGATCAGCCGCATCTTCTGCCAGTAGCCGAGGCCGAGCGAGTCGGCTCCCTCGAACTGGCCCTTGGGTATCGCCTGCAGACCGCCGCGAATGACTTCAGCCATATAGGCCGAGGTGAAGATCGCAACACCGACGACGGCACGCAACAGCTTATCGACAGTCCAGCCCTGCGGCATGAACAGCGGCAGCATGTAGCTGGCCATGAACAGCACGGTGATCAACGGCACGCCGCGGATCACTTCGATGAAGATCACGCACAGCATGCGGACGACCGGCATCTTCGAGCGGCGGCCAAGCGCAAGCAGGATGCCGAACGGAAAGGAGACCGCGATCGCGACGAAGGCAATCACCAGCGTCACCAGCAGGCCGCCCCATCTTTCCGTTTCGATGATCTCAAGGCCGAAACCGCCACGAAGCAGGAAGAACGAGATGACCGGCAGCACAAAGAATGCCAGGATTGCGTTCAACCCCTTCCTGGGAACGGACGGTATCAGCAACGGAACGAAGCTGACGATCATCAGGATGCAGACGAGTATCGGCCGCCAGCGCTCGTCCGGTGGATAGAGGCCGAACATGAAGACGACGAATTTCGCGCGGACGAAGGCCCAGCAGGCGGCGTTCCAGCCATCCGGCTGTGTTCCGCCCTGAACCGTGGTGGCGCAGAATGTGCGGTCTGTGCCGCTCCAGACTGCGTTTATGAACAGCCAGTCGACCAGATGCGGTATCGTCCAGGCAAGGAAGGCGACAGCAAGCAAGGTCAGAACGATGTCCTTGGGTGTGGCGAACAGGTTCTTTTTCAACCAGTGCCACGGGCCTCTTTCGCTGGCGGGTGCCGGCTGCGCCAAAAGCAATGTCTTGCTGACGAAGTGTTGATCCACGCTCGACATCTTATCTCTCCACCAGAGCCATCTTGGCGTTGAACCAGTTCATGAACAACGACATTCCGATGCTCAAGATGAGGTAGATGATCATCCAGATGATGACGATTTCGACGGCGCGGCCGGACTGGTTGAGGATCACGCCTCCGACAGCGACAACATCGGCATAGCCGATGGCGATGGCAAGCGACGAGTTCTTGATGAGATTGAGATATTGGCTCGTCAGGGGTGGAATGATGATGCGCATTGCCTGCGGTATGACGATCAGCCGGTTGATGGCTGATGCCCGCAGACCGAGTGCGCCTGCTGCTTCCGACTGCCCCTTTGGCACGCCACGAATGCCGGCGCGCACGATCTCGGCAATATAGGACGCGGTGTATAGGGAAAGGGCGAGGAGAAGCGCAAGGAACTCCGGACTTATCACCGTTCCACCCGTCAGGTTGAATTTGCCGGCAACAGGATAGTCGAAGGAAAGCGGCATGCCTGTCACCAGGAAGACCAGCAACGGCAGGCCGATCAATATGCCAATCGACACCCAGATCGTGTGGAATTGCTGACCGGTTGCCGCCTGGCGCCTATGCGCCCAGCGCGCCACGAAGAACACGGCAGCGATGGCGACGAGGAAGGCAATGCCCACGGCCCACATGCCCGCGCCGAAAATCGGGCTCGGGAAGGCAAGGCCGCGATTGCTGAGATAGCTGGAGAAGGGCAGGTGCACGGCATCGCGCGCCTGCGGCAGCAGCACCAGAACGCCGCTGTACCAGAAGAAGATGACGAGCAGCGGCGGAATGTTGCGGAAGATTTCGACATAAGTCTGGGAGAGCTTCGCAATCAGCCAATTATGCGAAAGTCTGCCGATGCCGACGATGAAGCCGACGATCGTTGCGGCAATGATGCCCACGAACGATATCAGAAGCGTGTTGAGCAGGCCTACGATGAGTGCCGTGGTATTGGTGGAATCGCTGGAATAGGGGATCAGCGCCTGACCGAGATTGAAACCGGCGCGGCCCTGGAGGAAGTCGAAGCCAAAAGATCTGTTCAAAGCGCGCAGATTGTCCATCGTATTCGTGACGATGAACCAGCAGAAAGCCGCGAGGATGATAATCGTGACGGCCTGGTAGAACACACCCCTGACTTTTGGGTTGTATAGCGCGGATATACGCGGTCGCTCGCCTTCAGGCGAGTTTACAGTAATTGCCATATAGAAATTTTCCCCAATGTGCCTGTTCAGGCTTGTTTTCTTGAGGGGAGAGAGGCGAAGTCGCCTCTCTCTTAAAGTTAGGCTCTCTGCGAATTAGCGCACCGGAGGTGCATACTGAATGCCGCCCTTGTTCCACAGTGCGTTGAGGCCGCGGGCGATCTTCAGCGGGCTGCTTGCACCGATGTTACGCTCGAAGATTTCGCCGTAATTGCCGACGCCCTTGATGATGTTGTAGGACCAATCGTTGGTCAAGCCGAGGTCGGTGCCGATCGTGGAGCCCTGCTCGGCACCCAAAAAGCGCTTGATATCCGGGTTGGCCGAATTCTTCATCTCGTCGACGTTCTTCTGCGTGATGCCGAACTCTTCGGCGTTCACGAGCGCATAGGCCGTCCAGCTGACGATGTTGAACCACTGGTCGTCACCCTGGCGAACGGCCGGGCCAAGCGGCTCCTTCGAGATGATCTCGGGCAGAACGATGTTATCGTCCGGGTTCTTCAACGTCAGGCGCACGGCATAAAGCTGCGACTGGTCTGTGGTGAAGACGTCGCAACGGCCAGAGTCATAGGCCGTCGTGATTTCTTCGAGCTTGTCGAAGACCACCGGATTGTACTGAAGGTTGTTGGTCTTGAAATAGTCGGCAAGATTGAGCTCGGTCGTCGTGCCGGACTGGACGCAGATAGCCGCGCCGGAGAGTTCGAGCGCCGACTTCACGTTCAGCTCCTTGTGAACCAGGAAACCCTGACCGTCATAATAGGTGACGGGGCGGAACTTGAGGCCAAGCGCGGTGTCGCGGTTGATCGTCCAGGTAGTATTGCGCGACAGCAGGTCGATTTCGCCGGACTGCAGCGCCGTGAAGCGGTCCTTGGCGCTGAGAGGGGTGTATTTCACCTTGGTCGGGTCGCCGAATACGGCCGAAGCCACAGCCTTGCAGAAGTCGATGTCGAAGCCGGCCCAGTTGCCGGACGCATCTGGCTGTGCGAAGCCGAGAAGAGCAGGATTCACGCCGCACTGCACGAAGCCCTTGGCCTTTACGTCGCTCAGCGTCGACGCGGAGGCGCCGGACGCGGTGTAAGCCAAGGCTGCGACTCCGAGGAATGCGGAGAGAGCAATCTTTTTCATTTTCCCTACCTTTGTCTATTTGTTTTATAGTTAAAGTGTATCGCTGCCCGACAGGTCCCTGGAGAACCACGTTCCTTCCCTTTTCGGGTGCGAGTGGCGCTATCACAGTCGTAAATGGTGTAGCGGTCAAGAGATCGCCCCAATTATTGCGGATTTATTCGGCATTTTCGCCCGGGGCGGCGGAAAACTGGGCATTTGGCGTCAAAATGAGCGGCGTTTTGCCAAAAATCTGCGCGAAAATGCGGTTTTGGTCGCCATTTTTGTTATTTTAGCCTTCTAATAATGTTGGCGTTGGAACGATCGGGGTTGACCCCACTGGACTTGGCCGCCACAAATCCAGCTTCCAACAGCGCCAAAGGCATATCCTGACATGAAAGACAAAGACACAAACCTGCCGAACGCCGGCATCAACACGCGTTTGTCCCATATCGGCAATTCGCCGTTCGACTATCACGGCTTCGTCAATCCACCTGTCGTGCGTGCCTCGACGGTGCTGTTTCCCAATGCGCGCGTGATGGAGACGCACGACCAGAAATATACCTACGGAACACGCGGCACGCCGACGACGGATGCGCTATGCGAAGCAATGAACGCGCTGGAAGGGTCGGCGGGAACGATCATCGTGCCGTCCGGGCTTGCTGCAGTCACCGTGCCGCTTCTTGCGTACCTCTCCGCCGGCGATCATGCGCTGATCGTTGATTCGGTCTACGGTCCCACGCGCTTCTTCTGCGATACCATGCTGAAGCGCCTCGGCATCGAGGTCGAATATTACGATCCGTCGGTTGGTGCTGGAATCGAGCAGCTGATCAAGCCGAACACGAAGCTGGTTCATACGGAATCGCCGGGTTCCAACACGTTCGAAGTGCAGGATATCCCGGCAATCGCGGCGGTGGCGCATCGCCATGGCTGCGTGGTGACTATGGACAATACCTGGGCAACGCCGCTCTATTTCAAGCCGCTCGATTATGGTGTCGATGTTTCCATCCATGCGGTGACGAAATACCCCGCCGGCCACTCCGACATTTTGATGGGTACGGTTTCCGCCAATGAGGCGCATTGGAAGCGGTTGCTCGACGCGCACGGTCAGCTCGGCCTTTGTGGTGCGCCTGACGACGCCTATCAGGTGCTGCGCGGCTTGCGCACCATGGGCGTGCGCCTGGATCGCCATCAGGAAAGCGCGCTTGCGATCGCCCAGTGGCTCGAGGGCAGGGAGGAGGTCGCTCGCGTCTTGCATCCGGCCTTGCCGAGCTTCCCCAGCCACGAACTCTGGAAGCGTGACTTCAAGGGCGCGAGCGGGATTTTCTCCTTCGTTCTGGCTGTCGACGATCCGCAGAAATTCAAGGTGAAGGCGCATGCCTTCCTCGATGCCTTGCGGATTTTCGCTCTCGGCTATTCCTGGGGCGGTTTCGAAAGCCTCGCCTTGCACGTTAATCTCAACGACCGGCGAGTCACCAAGGTGCCGACGGAAGGGCCGGTCATCCGCCTGCAGGTTGGCCTGGAAGACGTGCCCGATCTCAAGGCGGATATCGAGAAGGGCTTTGCTGCCACAAAAGAGGTCTGATCAACCGATGGCGCGATAGCCGTAGATCCAGTCCATATCCGCCGCGAGGCTTTGCGGCGGACGGAGCGAGAGAACGAGGTCGCGCGCCATGCGGATCGGGCCGCGGGCATGATAGGCGAATTGATTGAAGGCGGCGCGCTGCCTCAGGCGCGCGATGCGCGGCGCTCGATGTTTCTCATAGAGTTCGAAGGCTTCCGCCGGTGAGCGGGCCGAAAGCAGGCCGGCAAGCTCGAATGCGTCTTCGATCGCCATGGCCGCCCCTTGCGCGGCAAACGGCATCATCGCATGCGCAGCGTCGCCGATCAGGATCGTATCGCTGCCATTGTGCCACCGACCGGCCTTCATCTCGTAGAGTGGCCAGAAGCTCGCCTGCTCCTGGGCCTCCAGTATTTGCAGGATTGCACCGTTCCAGCCGGAAAAGCCGCGGAGCATCTGTTCGCGTTGCGCCTTGCTGCCGGCGGCGCCCCAAGTGCGGCTGGTGCCGCTGCCGGAGACGATGGCGACGATATTGAAGGCAGCATTTTCCCGGATCGGATAGCAGACGAGGTGGCTGGAAGGACCGAGGAATGCCGTGACGCTCTTCCTGTTCAGAATGGCCGGGGCCGCCGTCTGTGCGACGGAGAATCGCCAGGCGATATTGCCGGAAAACTGCGGCGTCGGCGCACCAGGCACCATCGCATGTGCCTTCGACCAGACGCCGTCGGCGCCGATGACGAGATCGAGCTCTCTTCCGACGGTCTCCTCCAGAGCCTGCTTGCCTTTGATGTCAATGTGCTGGCCAAGATGCAGCCTGCACAAAGCATTGGCTGATACGGCATCGAGGAGCGCTTTCTGCAGGGTGGCGCGATGGGCGGTTCCGTAAGGCGCGCCCCATCGCTGCCGGGCGAACTCTCCGCAAGGAACGGAGGCGACAAGCTCCAGCGAGGAGCCGGATACCAGACGGACGTCTTCCGGTTCCAGCCAGATCGGACGAAGCGCGTCGAGCACGCCAAGCGTATCGAGGATGCGTGAAGCATTCGGCGAAATTTGCAGGCCGGCACCGACTTCGGTCAATACCGGAGCCTGCTCGAAAATGTCGGAGGCAATCCCATGTCTTGCCAGCGCCAGAGCCGCCGTCAATCCGGCTATCCCGGCGCCGATGATTGCGGCTGCTTTGATCGGCATTCTCTTATGTCCGATCGGACGCTATGGCGTCAGGCCGCCTTGAAGTGGAAGACGCAGCCGGCCGGGTTGGTCTGGTCGGCCTTCAGCGACGGATTGTAGCGGAAGAGCGTCGAGCAGTAAGAACAGACCTTCTCGCTCTCGTCGCCGAGGTCGATGAAGATGTGCGGATGATCGTAAGGGATCGAGGCGCCGGTGCACATGAATTCCTTAACGCCGATTTCGATGACGCGATGTCCGCCGTCGTTCTGGAAATGGGGAATATTGTGGCCGGCCATGATGATCTCCGAATGCGTCTTGCCGTAAGCGGCATGAATGTTGCGCCAGACTTGGTAGCCCCTCTTTATAATCCTTCTTCCCGATTGTGTAGTGCGAAAGTCCGGCTTGATGCAGAGATTTTCGCAGGCATAGGGTTCATTTGATATCGCCGATAAAATATGGTCCGGCGCCAACAGGACCCAGTTTGTGAAGACGACGCTATGAATCTCAATGCTCCCCCGATGTCCCATTTTATCAGAGACGGATTGAAGCTTGCCTTTTTCGACGACGGCGATCCGAACGGCCCGCCGGTGCTGCTGATTCACGGCTTCGCTTCCACGGCGATTGCCAACTGGGTCAATCCGGGCTGGCTGAAGACACTCGGAGAAGCGGGCTATCGCGTGATTGCCATCGATAACCGTGGCCACGGTATGAGCGACAAGCTTTACGACGCGGATGTCTACCATCCATGGATCATGGCCGAGGATGCCGTGGCACTCCTCGATCATCTGGGCATACCTGAAGCGCATGTCATGGGCTATTCCATGGGTGCCCGTGTTTCGACCTTCATGGCGATCGCTCATCCGGATCGCGTCCGCTCGCTGGTTCTCGGCGGTCTTGGCATTGGCATGGTCGAGGGCGTCGGCGATTGGGATCCGATTGCGGATGCGCTGGTGGCACCGTCGCTCGATGATGTCACCCATGCACGCGGGCGCATGTTCCGCGCCTTTGCCGAACAGACGAAAAGCGATCGGCAAGCGCTGGCCGCGTGCATCCAAGGCTCACGCGATCTGGCGTCGAGGGAGGATGTGGCAAGGATCGATGTGCCGACCCTGATCGCCGTCGGCACCAAGGACGATATCGCCGGCTCCGGGCAGGAACTGGCTGCACTGATGCCGAACGCCGAGGCCATCGACATCCCGAACCGCGATCACATGCTTGCCGTCGGCGACAAGATCTTCAAGGCTGCGGTTCTCGAATTCTATCAGCGTCTCGGCAAGAGCTGAGTCACTTGCCGGTGAAATGCGGCTTCCGCCGCTCTGCAAAGGCAGCGCGGCCCTCGACATAGTCGGCGCTATCGAACGTCTCGGCGCCGATCACTTCCGCCTCGCGCAGCAGGTCGCCGTTCTGCTCGATGACGGCGCGGATCGCGAGTTTCGAGGCATGCAGCGCGATCGGCGCATTGGCGGCGATCGCATGGGCGAGGGCGGAGACTTCGCCATCGAACGCCTCCGCCTCGATTTCCTCCAGAAGAAAGCCGGCGGCCACCATCTTCTCGCCAGGCATGGGCGCGCCGGTGAACAGCGTGACCTTCGCCATCTGCGCTCCGAGCGCGTTGACGATGTCCTGCACGGCGTCGGCGGGATAGGCGATGCCGAGGCGGACGGCAGGCACGCAGAATCGCGCGCCCCGTTCAGCGATTCGAAGATCGCAGGCGGCGGCCAGCCCAAAGCCGCCGCCATAGCAAATGCCGCGGATCGCAGAGATCGTCGGCACGCGGCAGTGACGGATAGCCTCGAAAGCCTGGCTGTTCAGTGCTTCGTAGGCGACTGCGGTCTCGGAATTCTTGCGCACGCTGTCGAATTCGCTGATGTCGGCGCCGGCGGAAAAATCTACGCCGCTGCCGCGGACAATGATGACATGTGCGTGCGCTTCATCGGTCAGAATGCGTACGGCTTGCGGGATGGCACGCCACATGGCAGCCGTCACGGCATTCTTTCGGCCGGGGTTGTTGATGGTGATCGTACCGATCGCATCACTGCACGTCGCGCGAATGAAACCACCAGCAAAGTCATGCTCGAAACTCATGCCCAACCAACCCATTTGTCTTGTGTGGCTTTTATTCTATATAATGCAGCCCTGACAGAAAATCGGGAGACCGCCAATGGTCGCAGCAACGGATATTCGCCAGGTAGAAGGCTTGGGCGCAGTGAAGGTCATGGACCCGATCTGGGACAGCATGCGCGACGAAGCACGCGCCGCTGCCGAAAAGGACCCGCTCCTTGCCGCTTTCCTTTATTCGACGATCATCAATCACCGTTCGCTGGAAGAATGCGTGATCTATCGCATCTGCGAGCGTCTCGACCATCCGGACCTGCAGGCCATTCTCCTGCGGCAGACCTTTGAGGAAATGCTCGCCGACTGGCCGGAATGGGGGTCGATCCTCCGTGTCGATATCCAGGCCGTCTACGATCGCGATCCCGCCTGCCTGCGGTTCCTCGAGCCGGTCCTCTATTTCAAGGGCTTCCATGCGCTGCAGACGCATCGCCTCGCGCATTGGCTCTATAATCGCGGCCGCCGCGATTTCGCGCTCTATCTGCAGAGCCGCTCCTCCAGCGTCTTCCAGACGGATATCAATCCCGCCGCGCGCATCGGCAAGGGCATCTTCCTGGATCACGCGACCGGTCTTGTCGTAGGGGAAACGGCCGTGATCGGCGATAACGTCTCGATCCTGCACGGGGTGACGCTTGGCGGCACCGGCAAGGAAGGCAGCGACCGCCATCCGAAGATCGCCCACGGCGTCTTGATCGGTGCGGGGGCCAAGATCCTCGGCAATATCCAGATCGGTCATTGCTCGCGCATTGCCGCCGGCTCCGTAGTGCTGAAGGAAGTGCCGGCCAAGACGACCGTTGCCGGCGTTCCGGCCAAGGTGGTCGGAGAAGCAGGGTGTTCCGAGCCATCTCGCTCGATGGATCAGCTGCTTGCCGAGCAACTGGTCGTGGATCAGATTATGGGTGCAGGAATCTAGGAAATTCCAGTTCGATTTTCGGAGGTTTGCGCTGTCGCTGGATAGCTATGCGCGGTTCCGGTCTTTACACCGCCGCTTTTCCTATGCAAGAAGCGGCCAACCGAGATCCTCACGGAGAAGCATTGTGAAGCCTGAAGAAATCAAGAAACTCGACGCCTATTTCAAGCGCACGTTCAATCCGCAGGTCGTGGTGAAGGCCCGCCCGCGCAAGAACGATTCGGCTGAAGTTTATCTTGGCGAAGAGTTCCTGGGTGTCGTCTATATCGACGACGAAGATGGCGACCGCTCCTATAATTTCTCGATGGCCATTCTGGACGTCGATCTCTAATTATATCGGTCTCGTATAGTGATCGAATATTCGGACCGTATTTCGTTGAAATACGGTCTTTTTCTTTGGCATTTGCCCATTTGATCATTCCGCTGCCGTTCTGATCTCTCACGGCTTCTTTCTGCCCAAATGCCAATATTTTAATCAAAGCCTGTGGTTGCAGGTGGAATGATATATATTAGGAAAAACAGAATGATGCGGCGCATTCATTATCATCGACACCGCGTTGTCATTCGAAATGCAACTGAAAGGTGATATTGCGACGCACAAGACTACTTGACTAATTGTGCGCCGCATTTAACCTTTATCCCTGTAAACCGGCCGCCGGCCGGCCAACAAGGGACGGAGAAGCATGTTCAATTTCGATGAAGCGAACAAGAAGGGCAAGGAAGCCATGGACACGGCGCTGAAGAGCTATTCCGATGTCACCAAGGGCTTTCAGGCAATTGCTGCCGAAGCCGCTGAATACTCCAAGAAGTCTTTCCAGGATGGCGTTGCGCACTTCGAAACACTCGCCGGCGTCAAGAGCTTCGAAGCTGCCTTCGAACTGCAGAGCAGCTACGTGAAGTCCTCCTACGAAAACTTCGTCGCCGAAGCCACCAAGCTCGGCGAAATGTATGCCGATCTCGCCAAGAATGCGTACAAGCCTTACGAAGCGCCCGTTGCGGCTGCAACGAAGGCTGCCAGCAAGGCAGCAGCAACGGCGACCGCCGCTTAAACTTTCGCCGAAAGGCAAAATTTCCAGAAAGACCGGCTACGCGATTCGTGGCCGGTCTTTTGCGTTTTGGCGCGCGGAACCGGACGTGGCGATATGCAGCGACTTTTTTGACCGCAGCCCCGTTTGTCAGCGAATTGTGATTGCAGTGTCCCGCAAGGGGCTTAAAATCACGCCAATATGAACTAAGTTAGAGGTTCGGATATCCGGCCCGACCAAGTGAAGAACCCAACCTAATGCCAAGTCGGAATGCGATAGCTTCTGCCGGATGATTTGAGGAATGAATGAAATGATCGCTGAGCCGATCCGGATGCAAAACAATAGCGAAAGGAACGGGGACAACGGAAATCGCGGGACCTCGGTGATTACACGCACCAAGCCCAAAACCAAGAAACCCAATCTATACCGCGTGCTGCTTCTGAATGACGACTATACGCCCATGGACTTCGTGATCCATATCCTGGAGCGTTTCTTTCAAAAGGATCTCGAAAGTGCCACCCGCATCATGCTTCATGTCCACAACCACGGCGTGGGCGAATGCGGGATATATACATATGAAGTAGCCGAAACGAAGGTGAGCCAGGTGATGGACTTTGCCCGGCAGCACCAGCATCCGCTGCAATGTGTTATGGAAAAGAAGTGAGGATCTGAACGTGCCAACATTTTCGCCTAGTCTTGAGAAGGCGCTGCATCAGGCACTGACCTACGCGAACGAGCGGCATCACGAGTATGCCACGCTGGAACATCTGCTTTTGGCGCTGGTAGACGACGCCGATGCCGCAGCTGTCATGGGCGCGTGCAATGTTGATCTCGACGCGCTCCGTAAGACTCTGACTGAATACGTCGATAATGAACTCTCCAATCTGGTCACGGGCTATGATGAGGACTCGAAGCCGACCTCCGGCTTCCAGCGTGTCATCCAGCGCGCCGTGATCCACGTACAATCTTCCGGCCGCGAGGAAGTGACGGGCGCCAATGTTCTCGTCGCGATTTTCGCGGAGCGGGAAAGCCACGCTGCATTCTTCCTGCAGGAGCAGGAAATGACCCGCTACGACGCGGTCAACTATATCTCCCACGGCATCGGCAAGCGCCCGGGTTCCTCCCAGACCCGCACGCCGCGCGGCGCCGAGGAAAGCGAATCCGAAAGCAAGCCGACCTCCCGCGGCGAGCAGGAGGAGGGCAATGGCAAGAAGCAGCAGGACGCGCTGAAGGCCTATTGCGTCAACCTCAACGAGAAGGCCAAGAACGGCAAGATCGATCCACTGATCGGCCGCAACTCTGAGGTCAACCGCACCATTCAGGTGCTGTGCCGCCGCTCGAAGAACAATCCGCTCTACGTCGGCGACCCTGGCGTCGGCAAGACGGCGATTGCCGAAGGCCTCGCCAAGCGGATCGTCGAGGGCAAGGTTCCCGAAGCATTGGCCGATGCCACGATCTTTTCGCTCGATATGGGCACGCTGCTGGCCGGCACCCGCTATCGCGGCGATTTCGAAGAACGCTTGAAGCAGGTCGTCAAGGAGCTCGAAGAATATCCGGGCGCGGTGCTGTTCATCGACGAGATCCACACTGTCATCGGTGCAGGCGCCACGTCAGGCGGCGCGATGGATGCATCGAACCTGCTGAAGCCGGCCCTGTCCTCAGGCGCGATCCGTTGCATCGGTTCGACCACCTACAAGGAATACCGTCAGTTCTTCGAGAAGGACCGGGCGCTCGTCCGCCGCTTCCAGAAGATCGACGTCAACGAGCCGAGCATCGAGGATGCCATCGAAATCATGAAGGGCCTGAAGCCCTATTTCGAAGAGTATCATCACCTGCGCTACTCGAACGACGCCATCAAGACGGCTGTCGAGCTGTCGGCTCGCTATATCTCCGACCGCAAGTTGCCGGATAAGGCGATCGACGTGATCGACGAGACGGGTGCCGCCCAGATGCTGCTGCCGCCGTCCAAGCGCCGCAAGCTGATCACCGAAAAGGAGATCGAAGCGACGATTGCAACCATGGCCCGCATTCCGCCGAAGACGGTTTCCAAGGATGACGAGATGGTTCTTGCCAACCTCGAACAGGAACTGCGTTCCGTCGTCTACGGCCAGGATACGGCCATCGAAGCGCTGTCGACCTCGATCAAGCTCGCTCGTGCGGGTCTGCGCGAGCCGAACAAGCCGATCGGCTGCTACGTCTTCTCCGGCCCGACCGGTGTCGGTAAGACGGAAGTCGCCAAGCAGCTTGCCTCGTCGCTGGGCGTCGAGCTGCTGCGCTTCGACATGTCGGAATACATGGAGCGTCATACGGTTTCCCGTCTGCTCGGCGCACCTCCCGGCTATGTCGGCTTCGATCAGGGCGGCCTCTTGACCGATGGCGTCGATCAGCATCCGCACAGTGTGGTCCTGCTCGACGAAATCGAGAAGGCGCATCCGGATATCTTCAATATCCTGCTGCAGGTCATGGACCATGGCGCGCTGACCGATCATAACGGCAAGAAGATCGACTTCCGCAACGTCATCCTGATCATGACGACCAATGCGGGTGCTTCGGAAATGGCCAAGGCTGCCATCGGCTTCGGCTCGTCCAAGCGTACGGGCGAGGATGAAGAGGCGCTCAACCGCCTGTTCACGCCGGAATTCCGCAACCGTCTGGATGCGGTCATTCCCTTCGCGCCGCTGCCGACGACCGTTATCCACAAGGTCGTGCAGAAGTTCATCATGCAGCTGGAAGCGCAGCTTTCCGAACGGAACGTTACCTTCGACCTGCACGAGGACGCCATCGCATGGCTGTCCGAGAAGGGTTACGACGACAAGATGGGCGCCCGTCCGCTGGCGCGTGTCATTCAGGAAAACATCAAGAAGCCGCTGGCGAACGAAATCCTTTTCGGCAAGCTGAAGAAGGGCGGCGTCGTCACCGTTACGGTCGGCAAGAAGGAAGACGGCTCGACCGGTATCCTGCTCGACGCCACCGCCGATACCGCGCCGATCCGGCCGAAGCCGGAGGCCGAGGTCGGCGAACAGCATGTCGAGGTGGAAGAGGATGACGGCGATACCACCGTCAAGGCCAGAACCCGCGTCGGCAAGGCTGCAACGGCAGCCGATAGCCGCCGCTCGGCCAAGGCCTCGACATCAAGCGACGAGTCGGAAGGCAAGTCGCCGCGCAAGGGCGGCACGGTTCCGAAGGTTCCGCGCAAGTAGCCGCCGAGTGGCTGCATGAGAAAAATAAAAGGCTGCATTGGAAACAATGCAGCCTTTTTATATGCTTATTTTGATATTCTAATGAGAAGCTAGAGCTCGGTGTAGTCGATTTCGAGGAAGGCTGCGACTTCAGGTAACCAGCGATCCCTCACGAAGGCGACGTGATCAGGGTGGACATTATAGGCGTCGTAGCCCGATTGATCATCGAACTCCATCGAGAAGCCGAAGGTGAAATCGTTCTTCGGACTGGTCTGGCGAAGCTGCTCGAAATTCCGTACGCTCGGTATCTTCTTGAGAACAAGGGCGTCCTTGAGGAAGCTGGCTTCCTCAGCCGAGCCGGCTGCATGTTTCAGCCGAAAGGCGACGGTATGGCGAATCATATGCGTCTCCAGCTCAGGCCAGTGCTTCGATGATCTTTCTGGCGTTTTCAGCCAGCACGGCACCGTCTTCCATCTTGCCCGAATGCGGCTTCAGGGCCACGCCTTCAAGGCGCGGGATTATGTGGAAATGCAGATGGAACACGGTCTGGCCGGCAGACGGCTCGTTGAACTGAGCGATATAGACGCCGTCGGCGTCAAAAGCCTCCTGCACGGCGACAGCGATCTTCTGTACCACGATGATCGCCTGCTGCAGCGCGGCGGGATCGGCGTCGAGAATGTTGCGGGAAGGGGATTTCGGCAGGACCAGCGTATGGCCCGGCGATTGCGGCATCACATCCATGAAAGCGACGGTGTGCTCATCCTCGTAGACGCGGTAGGAAGGGATCTCGCCTTTCAGGATCTTTGCGAAGATATTGTTGTCGTCATAGGCGGGGCTGGTCATCCAGTGTCTCCTCGTCTTGCGTTTGTGTTTATGCCGAACGGCTAGATATCCTGTCGCTCACCCTTGCGGAAGGGGCTGTGCTCGGTAAGGATTTCGCTCATCTCCTCCACCTGCTCCCGCTCATGCTTCAGGTAATCGGCAACGGCGCGCCGTAGGCCCTGATGGCCGATATAATGCGCGGAATGCGTGATGACGGGAAGATAGCCGCGCGCCAGCTTGTGCTCGCCCTGCGCGCCGGCTTCCACGCGCTTCAGTCCCTTGCTGAGCGCAAAATCGATTGCCTGGTGATAGCAGACTTCGAAATGCAGGAAGGGATGATCCTCGATGCAGCCCCAATGGCGGCCATACAGCGTCTCGCCGCCGATGAAGTTGATGGCGCCGGCGATGTAACGTCCCTCGCGCTTCGCCATGACGAGCAGAATATCGTCAGGCATGCGCTCGCCGATCAGCGAATAGAATTTCCGGGTGAGGTAGGGGCGGCCCCATTTGCGGCTGCCCGTATCCATATAGAAGGCGAAGAACTGGTCCCAGATGTTTTCGGTGAGATCGCTGCCGGTCAGCCAGTCGATGGTAATGCCGTGCTCGACTGCCGCGCGCCGTTCTTTCTTCAAGGCCTTGCGCTTGCGGGATGCCAGCGTCTCCAGGAAGGCATCGTGATCGGCATAGCCCTCGTTGATGAAGTGAAACTGCTGGTCGGTGCGATGCAGATAGCCATCGCCCTCAAAGACCGAAGCCTCATCTTCTGGCAGGAAGGTGATGTGCGCGGAGGAAACGCCGAGCTGCCGGGTGACCTCTTTCAAGCTTTCGGCCAGCGCCGGCTGCATGACGCTTCGGTCGTGTCCTTCGGCAACCAGCAGCCGCGGCCCGGTGGCAGGCGTAAACGGGATGGAACATTGCAGCTTCGGATAATAGCGGCCGCCGGCCCGCTCGAAGGCGTCGGCCCAGCCATGGTCGAAGACATATTCTCCCTGGCTATGGCTCTTCAGATAGCCGGCGATGGCACCGAGCAACTCGCCGCCATCTTTTTCCAGCAGCAGGTGATTGCCGAGCCAGCCCGTCTTGTCGGTCGCGGAACCGGATTCCTCCAGCGATGAGAGGAAGGCGTGCGAGACAAAGGGATTGTAGGGTAGGATGCCGCCGGCTCTCGACGCTCCGGCCAGCTTGGACCAGCTCTCCGGGGCGATATTCTTGAAGGATCGTTCGACTCGAATGGATAATTCGTCTGTCATCAAGGTCTTGCGCTTGGAAGGAAGGGAGGGGCTCTCACCGCTGCGCCACCCGCCCGAGGGGCGTATTGTCGGCGCAGCGGCAATTTGGAGCAATTCCAGCAAAAGTGCGTAGCGGTTTTGCGTCCGGAATTGCGTTCAAACAAAAGAAACAGCGTATTTCCATAATTCCGTTTGAAACGGAAATGCGCTGGTATGCGCAAAGCCTCTCCTTCGATCGATGCCGATTTACGAGGCCAGGCGCGGATCAAAACCTTCGAAGGTCATCTGGTCTGCATTGGCAAATGTATGTTTGCGGGCCGCTTCGTCGCGCACGGTCCAGGTGATGACCGGAATACCGCGCTGGCGTTGCGCCGTAACAAAGGGGTTCGGCAGGTGGCCGTAGAAGTACGAGATGAAGTCTAGCCCAAGATGCATGGCTTCGTCATGCTGAAAAAATGTCTCAGGCTTGTTTCCTTCAGCCGTAAGGCCGACCGGGTAGGGCGCTGCCAGGCTTTTAAGGTCCTTGAGCAGCCAATGGTCGAAGCTCATCAGCGCCACGTGCCCCTTGTAGCCTTCGAGCACTTCGAGCACGGATTCGGCGAAGCCATCGTCATCGCCCTCGCGTCCCTTCAGCTCCAGCACGAGCGGCACCTTGCCATCGCAGAGCCGCAGGAGCTGCTTGAGCGTCGGGATCTTATCCTTGGTACCGCCGACCGACAGCAGACCCAGTTCGGCCGAGGTGCGCTCGCGCACTTCGCCAGGCAGATTGCAGACGCGCTGCAGATCGTCGTCATGGAAGACGACCGGAACGCCGTCCGAGGCGTAATGCAGATCGCATTCGATGGCAAAACCGGCGTCGATGGCGCGGCTGAAGGCCGAGAGTGTGTTCTCCCAGACTTCCTTGTTCATGTCATGATAGCCGCGATGGGCGACGGGACGCTCGGTCAACCAGGCGAGCTTGCTCATTAGGCGATTTCCAGAATGGCGTCGATTTCGACGGCCGCATTGAGCGGCAGGGCTGCCATGCCGACGGCGGCGCGGGCATGCTTGCCGGCTTCGCCCAATACGTTTGCCAGAAGATTGGAGGCGCCGTTGATCACCAGATGTTGTTCGACGAAATCAGGCGTCGAGGCGACGAAGCCGTTCAGCTTGATCAGCCGCTTGATCCGGCCGAGATCGCCACCGAGAGCAGCCTTTGCCTGGGCGAGAATGTTGATGGCGCAGAGCTCGGCGGCTCGCTGACCGCCCGCAACGTCCACATCCTTGCCGAGATGGCCCGTCACCCCGATCTTGCCGTTTTCCATCGGCAACTGGCCCGACAGATAAAGAAGATTGCCGCTGATGACATAGGGAACGTAGTTGGCGGCCGGTGCCGCGGCCTGCGGCAGAACGATGCCGAGTTCCTTCAGGCGACCCTCGATAGCGTCGGACATTTTCATCTCCCGTTTTGTTGTAAAAACTTCAAAAATCCGGCATCAAGACTAAATTCCGTCACTTAGGATCGGCAGCCTCGTTTCAGCCGAAAGCGTTCTTATAACATCGCATGCGAGTCCAACAGGAGATAATGAATGTTCCGCTCGAGTCTTGCTGCCGCCGTCGTTTCGGGGCTGGGCATTCTGTCACTGGGGACTTCGGCAGCCTATGCGGCCGGTCCGAGCGGGCTGATCGCGCATCGTGCCGTCTATGATCTTGAGCTGAAGGATGCCTCGGATCGCTCCGGCATTTCGGGCATGGTCGGCCGCATGGTCTATGAGTTCGATGGTTCAGATTGCACCGGATTTACCACCAATTTCCGCTTCGTGACGAAGATCGACACCGGTGATTCCACGCGCGTCAGCGACCAGCAGACGACGACCTTTGAGGATCTCGGCAAGCGCCTGTTCCGCTTCGAGACCAAGTCCTATACCGACAATCAGCTCGACAAGGACGTGCGTGGCGCCGCAAGCGACGACCAGAAGGGCATCAAGGTCGATCTTACGCAGCCGCACAACAAGCAGGTCCAGATCATCGAGAGCCGTTTCCCGACGGAGCATATGCTCGACATCATCCACAATGCGAAGCTCGGCAAGAATTTTTTCGAGGCGCAGGTTTTCGATGGTTCGGATGACGGCGACAAGCCGCTGATCGCGACCACCGTCGTCGGCAAGGAACAGACGCCTGCGACCGATGATCCCGATGCCGACAAGGCTGGCGCCTTCTCCAAGACGCCTTTCTGGCCAGTGACCGTGGCTTATTTCAACGAAAAGTCCACGGGCGATGCCATGCCCGTCTACCGCATGTCCTTTAAACTCTACGAGAACGGCATAACACGCGACCTCACCATGGACTATGGCGACTTCGTGCTGACCGGCAAGCTCACCAAGCTTGAAGTTCTCGGTACGAAGGCGTGCCAATAGACTCTCGTCCGGCGTGCAAAATCTCTGTCATAAAACTGTGATCCAAGTTTCACTATTGTGTGAAATGATCGACACGCAGAAGTAAGCGTAGCTTCTCTCTGCTTCGATCTGGAATTGTAGTGGGGCGCGCGGGGGCATCGTCTTGGGGGCGATTGGCAATTTTTGCGGTCGGCTCCCGAGTCTATGGACGAGAAAGCACGACCTATGAGCAACACCGACCTAACAGCCGGCTCCAACAATACGCTGCCGGCTGTCACAGCCGACCCGGCGGAAATCGCCCGCATCGGCGACAGCATCGACCTCACCGACCGCGCCGGCATCTCCGTCTATGGCGATCGAGCCCAGCAGGCCGTTTCCGATTATTCCGACCGTATCCTGCGCGAGGTCCGCAATCGCGATCTCGGCGAAGTCGGCAAGTTGCTGACCGATATCATCGTCAAGTCGAAGAAGCTCGATCCGGCCTCTCTGAAGGACGAGGGCTTCCTGTCGCGGATGTTTTCCTCGTTCAGGGCCAAGCTGGAGCGTTTCAAGGAACAGTTCGAGGATGTAGCCGGCCAGATCGATCGCATCGGGCTCGAGCTCGATCGTCACAAGGATGTCCTGCGTCGGGATATCGCTCTTCTCGACGACCTGCACGAGGAGACCAAGCAATCGATCGTGCAGCTCGATGCCTATGTGCAGGCCGGCAAGACCTTTGCCGAGCGTTTTCGCGTCACCGAACTTCCGCGTCTGAAGAGTGCCGCCGACGCGGCCTCGGCCAATCCCGGCGGCGGCATGCTGGAGGCGCAGGTCTATCAGGACAGCCTGCAGGCCCTCGACCGGCTGGAAAAGCGGGTCTTCTATCTGCAGCAGGCGCGCCAGCTCGGCATTCAGCAGCTGCCGCAGATCCGCATCGTCCAGGCCGGTGACGAAACCCTGATCGAGAACCTGCAGGCGACCTCCGCGCTGACGGTGCCGGCATGGAAGCAGAAGATGGTGATTCTGCTCGGTCTGACCCAGCAGAAGTCGGCACTCGAATTGCAGAAGACGGTCACCGACGCCACCAACGACATGATCCGGCAGGCATCGAAAATGATGAAGGACCAGGCGATCGCCATCGAACAGCAATCGCAGCGCGGTATCGTCGATATCGACACGCTTGCTGCCGCCAACCGCGACCTGATCGACACGATCGGCGGCGTGCTGAAGGTGCAGGAAGAGGGCCGCGCCAAGCGGGCCGAGGCCGAGCAGCGAATGCAGAAGATGACGATTGACCTCAAGAAGGCAATGATCGAGGCGCGGTGAATTCATGACGATCCGCAGATTCGTTACCGGGTTGATGCTGGCAGGCATCTTGGCGCTCGCAGGCTGCAATGTCGGCGGGCAAGGCCCTAAATTCTCGATCATTTCCGGCTCGGAAAACACCGTGCTGCAGCCGATCGTCGAGGAATTCTGCAAGGAGAAGAAGGCGACCTGCAGCTTCTCCTATGAGGGCACGCTGGATATCGGCCTGGCGCTCCAGAGCGAACAGGGTGTCGAGCAGGATGCCGTCTGGCCGGCGTCGGGTGTCTGGGTCGATATGTTCGATACCAAGCGCCGGGTGAAGTCGCTGACATCGGTCGCGCAGATGCCGGTCATCCTCGGCGTTCGCAAATCCAAGGCCGAGGCGCTCGGCTGGCTCGGCAAGCCGGTCTATATGAAGGACATATTGGCGGCCGTGAAGAGCGGCTCGCTGAAGTTTCTCATGACATCGGCCACGCAATCCAATTCCGGCGCCAGCGCCTATCTTGCCATGCTGTCGAGCACGCTCGGCAACAAGCCCGTCATCGAGCCGGGCGATCTCGACAAGCCGGATGTCCAGAATGCAGTCCGTTCGCTGCTTGGCGGTGTCGAGCGCTCGTCGGGCTCGTCGGGCTGGCTTGCGGATCTCTATATGGATTCCGCCGGCAAGGGCGTGCTCTACGACGCCATGTGGAATTACGAAGCGATCCTGAAGGAAACCAACGACAAGCTTGCTGGCATGGGCAAGGAGCCGCTTTATGCCATCTACCCCGCCGATGGCGTCGTCGTCGCCGATTCGCCGATCGGCTTTGTCGATCACGGGCGAGGGCAGGAGGTGGAGACCTTCTTCAATCAGCTCGTCGACTATCTGCGCTCCGCGCCGGTGCAGAAGCGCATCGCCGACACGGGCCGCCGCATTCCCCTCTCCGATATTGCCGCGAAACCGGACCCGACATGGAATTTCGATCCGACCCGGATCGTGACGGCGATCCGCATGCCGGAACCTGCCATGATCCGCCAGGCGCTGGATCTTTATCAGGTGGCGCTGCGCAAGCCTTCGCTGACGGCTCTCTGCCTCGATTTTTCCGGCTCGATGGCGGGCAAGGGGGAAGAGCAGCTGCAGGCGGCCATGCAGTTCCTGTTCAATCCCGATGAGACCGGCAAGGTCCTGGCGCAATGGACGCCCGCCGATCGCATCATGGTCATTCCCTTTGATGCGAATGTGCGCACCACGATCGAGGCGACGGGGAGGCCCGATCAACAGAAGACTTTGGTCGAAAGGGTCTCGCGTCAGCATGCGGGCGGAGGTACGGATATGTATGCCTGTGCAAGCAAGGCGCTCGACTGGATGAAGTCGACGCAAGAGCTGTCATCCTACCTGCCGGCGATCGTCATCATGACGGATGGAAAATCCGACGATGGTAATGGCTATTTCATGAGCCGCTGGGCATCGGTAAGCCCGCATGTGCCCGTGTTCGGCATCACCTTCGGCGATGCGGACAAGCGGCAGCTCGATACGCTTGCGCAGGAGACCTCGGCGCGCGTGTTCGACGGCCGTGGCGATCTGGTGAGCGCATTCCGGGCGGTGCGCGGCTATAACTAGAGCATTTCTGTTCTGAACGGAGTCACAGAATGCTCTATCTCTTTGTTTTCACGCAGTTCCGGACGCAAAACCGCTTCGCACCTTTGCTGGAATTGCTCTAGGACGATAATGCGCAACTGGTTCGGCAATGACTGGAATTGGATCGTGGCGGGGCTTGCCGCCGCGATCGTCGTTCCTGTGCTCAGCTTCCTTGCAGGCATGCCGATATGGATCGCGGCGATCATTGGCCTCCTGGTTTTCGTCGGCCTGATCTTCGCGCTTGCACCCAAGCGCCTGTTCGAGGGGTTGGATGCGAAAGCAATCAGCCGCGGGCGTCTGGATTTTGCCCGTGATCTTTTGAGCACGGCGGCACCAGCGGCAGAGAGGCTCGAGGCATCGGCAAAACAGATCGGCAGCAAGGACGTGGCCAGGCGGGTGCGGCATCTGGCGGAGATCGCCGCCGACGTTTTCGCCAAGGTGGAGGCCAACCCGGAAAGCGCCGGCACTGTCAGGCGCTTCCTCAGCTATTACCTGCCGCGTGCGGCTGAGGTGGCGGAAGGGTTTGCCGTGATCGAGGCGAAACGCCAGCCGGATGCGGCACGCCTGCAGGAGGTCGGCCTCGTTCTGACCAAGCTGGAAGACGCTTTCGTGCATTACTCCGATAGCCTGGTCGAAGACAGGCTCGATACGCTTGATACAGAGCTGCGCCTGATACAGGCCTCGCTCAAAGAGGATATAGGACGCTGATGGGCATTTCCCGCCGCGCTTTTGGAGTAGGGCTTCTTGCCGCCGGTGCCGCAGGGACTGGCGGCTATTTCGCGGTCAAGGACCGGCCGGAGCTGCAGGGCCTGCTCGGCAACAGCACCAAGTTGTTCGGCTTCATCGGCGGCGAGAAAGAGGCATTCCTTGCCGATGCCGACGTGGTATCGGCGCTGCACAGCCATGGCCTCGAGATCAACAGCCGTGTCGCGGGCTCCGTCGAGATGGTGCGAGAGCAGGCTCTTCTGTCACAGAACCCAGCCTTTCTCTGGCCTTCCTCGTCGATCATGGTCGATATCGCCCGGCAGAACGGTATCAAGATCCGCAACGACCGTGTCATCCTCAATACGCCCGTCGTCGTCTATTCCTGGCAACCGGTCGTCGACGGGTTGACCAAGGCGGGGCTCGTCACCACGACGCCGGAGGGACAGCACCAGCTTGATCTCAAGGCGCTGCTCGACGCGATACTTGCCGGCACGAACTGGTCGAAGCTCGGCGTCAACTCGCTCTATGGCCAGGCGAGAATCGTGTCGACCGATCCGAATCGCTCCAACTCCGGCTTCATGTTCTCCGGCTTGGTGCTCAGCCTGCTGAGCGGCAATGTCGCAAGCGCAGACGCTCTGGCTCAGTTCGGGGACAAGGCCCAGGCGATCTTCCGCAACATGGGTTTCAAATCGTCCTCGTCGGGCAAGCTGTTCGAGCAATATCTGGCGGGCGGCATTGGTGGCGAGCCGATGATCGTCGGCTATGAGAACCAGCTGGTGGAATGGATCATCGCCGATCCGCAGCGCTGGAAAAGGGTGCAGGCGAGCAACAGCGCCAAGCCCGTGGTGCTCTATCCGCACCCGACCGTCTATTCCGCGCATCCGCTCATCGCTATCGACGAACAGGTCGATCGCATGATCGAGGCTCTCATCAGTCCGCGATTGCAGGAGCTCGCCTGGACCAAGCACGGCTTCCGCGGGCCGCTCGGCACCGCGACCGGCGATGCCGATAGCGCCATTGCCGGCCTGCTGCCAGCTGAGATCGATGCCGTATTGCCCATGCCGGATGCCAATGTCATGCTGGCGCTGCTCGATAAATTGGTGAGCTGAGGGGCAGGGCGCTGTCGCTTTTTTATCCAAAAGCCTTGCATTCCAAGCGAATCGAATGTATGGGCACCCGCATTCCACACGTAAGGCATGGGATTGTCCGGGAGAAATCCGGATTTTTCCGCCCGGTGGCATTCTCGAAGAGGATGCTGTTCGCCTTGCGGAGGTTCAACCGGAAAAGGATACAAAGGCATGGCATTGCCCGATTTTTCTATGCGCCAGCTTCTCGAAGCGGGTGTTCACTTCGGCCACCAGACGCATCGCTGGAACCCGAAGATGAAGCCGTACATTTTCGGCGATCGTAACAACATCCACATCATCGACCTCGCCCAGACGGTTCCGATGCTGAGCCGCGCTCTGCAGGTTGTCAGCGACACCGTTGCTCGTGGCGGCCGCGTTCTGTTCGTCGGCACCAAGCGTCAGGCGTCCGAACTGATAGCTGACAGCGCGAAGCGCTCGGCTCAGTACTACGTCAACGCGCGCTGGCTCGGCGGCATGATGACCAACTGGAAGACGATCTCCAACTCGATCCAGCGTCTGCGCAAGCTCGACGAAATCCTCTCCGGCGAAGCCCAGGGCTTCACCAAGAAGGAGCGTCTGAACCTTGAGCGCGAACGCGAAAAGCTCGACAAGGCCCTCGGCGGTATCAAGGACATGGGCGGCACGCCGGACCTGATGTTCATCATCGACACCAACAAGGAAAAGATCGCGATCGACGAAGCCAAGCGCCTCGGCATCCCGGTCGTTGCCATCATCGACTCGAACTGCGATCCGGACCTGATCGACTACCCGATCCCGGGCAACGACGACGCCTCGCGCGCCATCGCTCTTTACTGCGACCTGATCTCGCGCGCTGCCATCGACGGCATCGCTCGCCAGCAGAGCGCATCGGGCCGCGACCTCGGCGCTTCTGAAGAAGCTCCGGTCGAGCCGACCCTGGCGGACGGCACCGAAGCCTGATCGCGCCAAGAGGCGGGCAGTAGACTGTCCGCCCAAGCGCAATGACATCCGGATAAGGCCGTTTGCGACTTCAAGAAGTTCGAGCGGCCTTATCGCGTTTTGCATAACGCTTTGCCTGGGCGGTAAATCCAGGCTTGTTCCATTCAAGAATTCCCCGGTATGACGATGCTTCATAACGCTGTCATACTTACGGGTACATTTCGTCCCTCAAATCGGTGCCGCTTCGACTTAATGCCGCTGGCTGCACCGTATGAACCGACAAGAGGAAGCTTATGACCGAGATTACGGCTGCACTGGTGAAAGAACTGCGCGAAAAGTCTGGCGCAGGCATGATGGACTGCAAGAAGGCGCTGACCGAAACCAACGGCGATATCGAAGCCGCGATCGACTGGCTGCGCGCCAAGGGCATCTCCAAGGCCGACAAGAAGTCCGGCCGCACCGCCGCTGAAGGCCTGATCGCCATTGCCGGCGCCGGTCATAAGGCTGTTGTCGTCGAGCTCAACTCCGAAACCGACTTCGTTGCCCGCAACGATGCCTTCCAGGACCTCGCTCGCGGCGTCGCCGAAGTTGCGCTGTCCACCGACGGCACCGTCGAGGCTATTGCTGCTGCGACCTACCCGGCTTCGGGCAAGCCGGTCGCCGACACCATCAAGGACGCGATCGCTACCATCGGCGAGAACATGACGCTCCGTCGTGCAGCCAAGCTGGAAGTCGAGCACGGTGTCGTTGCGACCTACATCCACAACGCTGCCGGCGACGGCATCGGCAAGCTCGGCGTTCTCGTCGCCCTGAAGTCGGTCGGCGACAAGGCCGTTCTGACGTCGATCGGCCGCCAGGTTGCCATGCACATTGCTGCGACCAACCCGCTGGCTATCCGCGCCGAAGAAGTCGATGCTGCAGTCGCCGAGCGCGAACGCAACGTTTTCATCGAGCAGTCCCGCGAATCCGGCAAGCCGGAAGCCATCATCGAAAAGATGGTCGAAGGCCGCATGCGCAAGTTCTTCGAGGAAGTCGCTCTTCTCTCGCAGGCTTTCGTCATCAACCCGGACCTGACGGTCGCAGCTGCCATCAAGGAAGCTGAAAAGACTGCCGGCGCCCCGATCGAAGTCGTCGGCATGGCCCGTCTGCTGCTCGGCGAAGGCGTCGAAAAGGAAGAAAGCGACTTCGCTGCCGAAGTTGCAGCGGTCGCCAAGGGCTGATTTAAGCATTTCCAGGAAAAGTGCGTAGCGGTTTTCCGTCCGGAATGCGTAAGGAAACAAAACGATAGGGTTTTTACGCAATTCGAAGAAGTGCGGAAAAGCACGGTCGAAAAGAGACACATCCCGGTTTGGTGAAACCATATCAGGGAAAACGTATGGGCATCGCGTGACAACGCGGTGCCCTTCGTGTATCCGGCATTCACAATCATTCCCCCGGTGATCACTTCAAGGAGCTACGATGTCCCAGCCGATCTACAAGCGCGTGTTGCTCAAGGCCTCTGGTGAAGCTCTGATGGGCAGCCAGGGTTTTGGTATCGATGTCACCGTCGCGGACCGAATTGCCGGTGACATCGCGCAGGCGCGCGAAATGGGTGTCGAGGTTGGCGTCGTGGTCGGCGGCGGCAATATCTTCCGCGGCGTTGCCGTGGCCTCCAAGGGCGGTGACCGCGTGACCGGCGACCACATGGGCATGCTCGGCACGGTCATCAATGCGCTGGCGCTTGCGACTTCGCTGCGCAAGCTCGATATCGATACCGTGGTGCTCTCGGCCATCTCCATGCCGGAAATCTGCGAAAGCTTCTCGCAGCGCGCCACGCTCTATCATCTCTCGCTCGGTCGCGTGGTGATCTTTGCCGGCGGCACCGGCAATCCGTTCTTCACTACCGATTCTGCCGCAGCACTGCGCGCTGCCGAAATGGGCGCTGAAGCCATTTTCAAGGGAACCCAGGTCGATGGCATCTACTCGGCCGATCCGAAGAAATTCCCCGATGCCGAGCGCTTCGACCATCTGACCCATAGCCAGGTGCTCGAAAAGGGGCTGGCTGTCATGGATGTGGCCGCCGTGGCACTTGCACGCGAAAATTCCATTCCGATCGTCGTCTTCTCCATTCACGAGAAGGGCGGCTTCGCGGAAATCTTGACCGGCGGCGGCCGCAAGACCATCGTATCAGACAACTGACATTCCTGTGACGTCGGGTCAGCCCCGGTGTCGCCTCATTACAGGGGAGCATAGACATGAGTGAAGCCAGCGATCTCAAGGAACTGAAGCGCCGTATGGATGGCGCCATTGCGGCATTCAAGAGCGACATTGCCTCACTGCGCACCGGGCGCGCATCCGCCAACATCCTCGATCCGGTCACGATCGAAGCCTATGGCTCGCGCATGCCGCTGAACCAGGTCTCCAACATCACCGTACCGGAACCGCGCATGCTGACCGTGTCGGTGTGGGACAAGTCGATGGTCGGCGCCGTCGAGCGCGCCATCCGCGAATCCAATCTCGGCCTCAATCCGATCGTCGATGGTCAGAACCTGCGCATCCCGCTACCGGAACTCAACGAAGAGCGCCGCCGTTCGCTGGTGAAGGTTGCCCATGAATACGCGGAAAAGGCGAAAGTGGCGATTCGCCATGTCCGTCGCGATGGCATGGATGGCCTCAAAAAGGCCGAAAAGGATGGCGTAATCGGCCAGGACGAAAGCCGCTCTCTCTCTGAACGTGTGCAGAAGATGACGGATGAGACGATTTCGGAAATCGACCGCTTGCTAGCCGACAAAGAAAAGGAAATCATGCAGGTCTGATCGTACGCCGGGGAATGTCGCGCTTTCGATTTTTACAATATTGAAAGCGGCGACGGCGCCCTAGATTACGAGGCCAGAGCATCTTTCTGCCGAACGAAACTGGACCCATATGTCAGCTCCTACGTTCTCTGTTGTTCCTGAACACGTTGCCATCATCATGGATGGCAACGGTCGCTGGGCCAATGCGCGCGGCCTGCCGCGCACCATGGGCCACCGCAAGGGCGTGGAGGCGGTTCGGGAGACGGTGCGGGCGGCCGGCGATATCGGCATAAAATATCTGACGCTATTCGCCTTCTCCTCGGAGAATTGGCGCCGGCCCGAAGCCGAGGTGAGCGATCTCCTCGGCCTCCTCAAGGCGTTTATTCGGCGGGACCTTGCCGAGCTTCATCGGCAGAATGTGCGTATCCGCGTCATCGGCGATCGCACCGGCCTGCGCGGCGATATCCTGCCCTTGCTGATCGAGGCGGAGGAGACCACCAGGAACAATACGGCCCTGACGCTGGTCATTGCCTTCAACTACGGCTCGCGCGACGAAATCACGCGTGCTTTTGCCGGCCTTGCAAAAGATGTCGAGGCCGGGCGGCTGCGCCCGCAGGATATCACTCCGGAGCTGGTCGATGCCCGTCTGGACACTGCTGGCATTCCCGATCCGGATCTCATTATCCGTACGAGCGGCGAAGAGCGGCTCTCGAATTTCCTGCTCTGGCAGGCTGCCTACTCGGAATTCATGTTCATGCCGGAATACTGGCCCGACTTCAGTCGCGACCTTTTCTTTGCAGCGCTGGAGAAATATGCCGCGCGCGACCGGCGCTTTGGCGGCCTTTCCGTCAAGCCGGCGGCGGCCGTGGGGTCGTAATGAGCCACGAACTCAGGCTGCGTATTATTTCCGGCATTATTCTTGCCGTTATCGTTCTCGTGGCTACCTGGTATGGCGGTTCGGGTTTTCGCCTGCTGGCCGCCGTGATCGGCCTGCTCGTCTATTATGAATGGTCGACGATATCGGACCTGCATGGCCGCGACCCTCAGGGAAACGCGCTAGGCTGGCTTGGGCTGGTATTGATCGCCGGTGCGACGGCATTGAGCGAATCCGTCTATTCCATCGAGGTTCTGGCCGCTTTCGTTGCCGTCACCGCGATCATGGTCGCCATACGTGGAAAGAGCTGGTGGCTGCCGGGCGGCATATTCTATTCCGGATTGACGGCAATTGCCCTTGCCGAGATCCGCGATGACGATTTTCGCGGCTTTGTGTTGATGCTGTTCGTCTTTGCAACGGTATGGGCGACGGATATTTTTGCCTATTTCGTCGGCCGCGCTATCGGCGGGCCGAAGCTCGCGCCGAGCATATCGCCGGGCAAGACCTGGTCGGGCGCCATCGGTGGTGCTATCGCAGCTGTCATCGCGGGAACGGCGGTGGTCTGGAGCTTCTTTTCAGCCGAGGACCTGTGGATTCCTCTTCTTGCCCTGGTGCTTTCCGTCTGCAGTCAGATCGGCGACCTGTTCGAATCGTTCGTCAAGCGCAAGTTTGGCGTGAAAGACTCCAGCCATCTGATTCCCGGGCATGGCGGCGTCATGGATCGGGTCGATGGACTAATTTTTGCTTGTTTTGCAGCGTTTTTGTTGGCTATCGTAATATCGCTGACAATGAGCGGCGAGACCTTTTCATTGGGCGGCGTTCTGCTCGGGGTCTGAATACAAGAGCAATTCCAGGAAAAGCGTGCAGCGGTTTTCCATTCGGAATTGCGAGAAAACAGAAAGATGGGGTGGCTCAGAGCTTCCGAGAAAGCTGAACCGCTCTAACACGAACAGGATCGTTGCATGGGTAGCGCGGCTGGCTTCATCGGTTTCTTGACGAACAACGTCATCACATTCGTCTTTGTGCTGTCGTTGCTCGTTTTTGTGCACGAGATGGGCCACTATCTGGTCGGCCGCTGGTCCGGCATCCGCATTATGGCTTTTTCGATCGGCTTCGGGCCGGAGATTGCCGGATTTACCGACAGACACGGCACCCGCTGGAAGCTTTCCCTTATTCCACTCGGCGGTTATGTGCGATTCTTCGGCGACGAGGACGCCTCCAGCAAGACCGATGTGGATCAGCTCTCCGCCATGACGGAGGAGGAGCGCGCCCAATCCTTCGCTGGAGCCAGGCTCTGGAAGCGGGCTGCAACCGTTGCGGCCGGACCGATCGCCAATTTCCTCCTCGCCATTGCAATCTTCGCAGTCCTCTTCAGCGTTTACGGCCGCACGGTCGCCGATCCCGTCGTTGCGATGGTGACGCGCGACGGTGCGGCCGCGGAGGCCGGCATCGAGCCAGGCGACCGCCTGATTGCCGTCGATGGCAACAAGGTGACGACTTTCGACGAGGTGCAGCGCTATGTTGGCCTGCGCCCCGGCCGCACTATCGTGCTGACCGTCGACCGGGATGGCCAGAATCGCGATTTTCGGATCGTTCCGAAACTGGTCGAGGACACCGATCAGTTCGGCAACAAGATGGAAATGGGTCGTATCGGTATTGCACTTGTCGATCCGGTGGTGACTGCGGTGGAACCGGCCGGGCCGGCGGCAAAGGCCGGTGTGCAGGCGGGAGACCGTCTGATTGCCGTCGATGGCAATAATGCCGCTACCTATTACGATATCGGCCGCTATATCGCCGAGCGCCCCGGCAAGAGCATCGTGCTGACCATCCAGCGCGATGGCGTGATCCGCGATTTGCCGATCGTGACCGCGACATTGACGGATACGGACGCATCCGGAGACAAGAAGGATGTCGGCAGCATCGGCATTGCACCGATCGATCCCCTGATTGCATCGATCGGTTCCGACAGTCCGGCTCAGACGGCGGGCCTCGAACTTGGTGACCGCATTCTTTCTGTGGATGGACGAGAGATCGGCTCCATCGGCGAAGTGCAGCGTTATGCGGCTGCTCATGCCGACAAGCCCATGGCGCTGTCGATCGAGCGTAACGGCCAGACGCGCGACCTAACGGTGACACCGAAAAAGTCGGAGGAGACTGATGTCTTCGGCGCACGGACGGAGATTGCCACGATCGGCATCAGCGATGGCCAGAAGCCGATCAGGCTGCGTTACGAGGCTTACGGGCCGCTGCAGGCGCTTACCGAAGGTGTGAAGCAGACCGGCAGCATCGTTTCCGGCACGTTCGAATATATTGGCAACGTCATCGGCGGATACATGAAGGCCGATCAGCTCGGCGGGCCGATTCGGGTTGCACAACTCTCGGGGCAGATGGCAACCCTGGGTTTTGCGGCGGTGCTCCAATTCGCCGCCATACTTTCTGTTTCAATAGGGTTATTAAATTTGATGCCGGTCCCGGTACTTGATGGCGGGCATCTGATGTTCTATGCGATTGAAGCCGTAAGGGGAAAACCTTTGGGTGCACGGGCGCAGGATATCGCTTTCCGGATTGGATTTGCGATGGTGCTCTCGCTCATGGTGTTTGCGACCTGGAACGATATTAGTTCCAGAATAGGCTAGTGGGGCGACGAGAGGAAATTACGATTTATTTACGATGTTTCAAAGCCGTAGTGGCGAATGGGCCACGCTTTGAAATGAAGTAAACAGAAATTAACGTGCTCCCTTGCTTGTATGTCAAAAGCGGGTAAAACGACACACGTGGCCGGAATCGGGTTCGCCCGGGGCTGGGGACGATTGAAAAAAGGTAAGAAGTGAAATGAAGGCTGGTTCAAAATTTTTGAACGCAGTGTCGGCGGTAGCGCTGTCTGCAGGTGTTGTTGCGTCGGGCGCTGGTGTGATCACCCTTGCCTCTGTTTCAGTCGCGGAAGCAGCTGTTATTCAGCGGGTTGACGTTCGCGGAGCTGGGCGAGTCGGTGAGACGGCTGTCCGGGACAATATCACCATTAAGCCCGGTAAGAGCTTCTCCCCCAGTGATATCGACGCTTCGGTGAAGCAGCTTTATGCCACCGGATATTTCTCCGATGTCCACATCACCGTTTCGGGCGGCACGCTGGTCGTATCGGTCAGCGAAAACAAGCTCATCAACGCCGTGGTCTTCAACGGCAACCGAAAGATCAAGGATGACAAGCTGCAGGGGATCGTCCAGACCCATGCGGCAGGCCCATATAACGAGGCGACCGTCCAGGCTGACGTCAAGACCATCAAGGATGCCTATGCATCCATCGGTCGTAACGATGTGCAGGTAACGACGCAGACCGCCGAGGTCGCGCCGGGCCGCCTGAACGTGGCTTTCGTCATCAACGAAGGCGATCGCACCAAGATCGACAAGATCAATTTCTCGGGTAACCAGGCCTATGGCAGTGGTCGCCTTGCTTCGGTCATCAGCACGAAGAAGAGCAACTTCCTGTCGTTCCTGACGCGCAAGGACGTCTATAGCCCCGAGCGCCTGCAGGGCGACCAGGATCAGCTGCGTCAGTTCTACTATAACCATGGTTACGCCGATTTCCGCGTCGTCAGCGCCGATGCGACGTTGAACGAGCAGAACAACGAATACACGCTGAACTTCAATGTCGACGAAGGTCCGCGTTACACCTACGGCGACATCAACGTCATCTCGACCGTCGAAGGCATCAATGCCGACGAACTGAAGGGCCTTGTCATCACCCACAAGGGCGATGTCTACAGTGCCAAGGATATCCAGACGTCGATCGAGAACATTTCCAAGCGCGTCGCGGCTGCTGGCTATCCATTCGCCCGCATCACGCCACGCGGTAACCGCGATCTGTCCGGTCACACCATCGGCATCGAATATCTGGTCGACCAGGGCGAGCGCGCCTATGTCGAGCGCATCGAAATCCGCGGCAACACCCGCACGCGCGACTACGTCATCCGCCGCGAGTTCGACCTGAACGAAGGCGATGCCTTCAACCAGGAAATGATCACGCGCGCGAAGCGCCGCCTCGACGCGCTCGGCTACTTCACCAAGGTCGACATCTCGACGGCTCAGGGCAGCGCTCCGGACCGCGTCGTCGTCATCGTCAACGTCGAAGATCAGCCGACGGGCTCCTTCGGTATCGGCGCCGGTTACGCCGTCGGCAACAATGGCGGCCTGCTTCTCGAAGCCTCGGTCGAAGAAAAGAACTTCCTCGGTCGCGGTCAGTACATCCGTCTCGCTGCAGGTGCCGGTACGGAAGGTAATCGTACCTACAACATCTCGTTCACCGAGCCTTATTTCCTCGGTTATCGTCTGGCTGCCGGTTTCGATATCTTCAAGAACCAGACGTCGAGCGACGATTACTACGATTATTCGGAAGAAGGCTTCTCGCTGCGCGTTACCGCGCCGATCACCGAGAACCTGGCGACGACCCTGCGCTACAACTACAAGCGCCTGACCTACGACGGCACGAACGATTGGCAGAACAATCTTTCGGCTCCGTATCTCAATCTCGTCGAGAACGGTCCGTGGGTACAGTCGACGGTTTCGCAGACCTTCACCTACAACACGCTGGACGATCAGAATCTTCCGCGCGAAGGCCTCATCGCCAAGTTCACGCATGAATTTGCGGGTCTCGGCGGCGACTCTGATTTCTACAAGTTGAGCGGTAAGGCTCGTTACTACCAGATGATCAGCGACGAAGCCGATATCATCGGCTCGCTGACGGTGGGTGCCGGCTACGTGATGCCGACGAATGGTAAGCTGAACGTCTTCGATCAGTTCACGCTCGGCGGCCGTGAAATCCGCGGCTTCGAGAATGCCGGTATCGGTCCGCGTTCGTCGCATGGCGATCCGCTCGGTGGCACGACCTACTTCACAGCTTCGGCTGAAGCGAGCATGCCGATGCCGGGTGTTCCCCAGGATATCGGCCTGCGTATCGCAGCCTTCGCTGACGCAGGCACGCTCTACGGCAACAAGGCGAATCTCTTCGGCGATACGCTTCACAATGACAACTCGATCCGTGCATCGCTCGGTGCTGGTCTGATCTGGTCGTCACCGTTCGGCGTCATCCGCGTTGACTATGCTGTGCCGGTTCTCAAGGAAGACTACGACAAGGTTGAGAATTTCCGGTTTGGCATCGCCAACCAGTTCTGATATCGGCAGTCCAGAACTGCGGGCTTGAACACCGTTCTGGAGCTGTGCTTATGGAACATACTGGTTTTTTCCCGCCCCATGGTGGCATCAGCTTGAAACAACTGGCTGAGCATCTTGGGGCGGAACTGGCTGATACGGCCTCTTCCGAGGTCGTCATCAGATCTATCGCTCCCGTCTATCGGGCAGGCGAGGGTGACGTTTGTTATCTCCTTTCCCGAAAGAATCGGGCTGAGCTGGAGACCTGCAAGGCTTCGGCCATCATTTGCCTACCGGCACTGAGGTCTTTCGTTCCCGATCATATCCCGGTACTTCTGTCGAAGAAGCCGCATACGGATTTCGCCATTGCCGGTGCGTTGCTGCATCCGCAAGCCATGCGGCCGGTTACGTTCACCGCGAATCCGCGTGTAATTTCACCCGCTGCGACAATCGACGCGACTGCGAAGCTGGAGGCCGATGTCGGCATCGAGCCGGGTGCAATCATCGGCCCTGGCGCGGAGATCGGCGAGGGGACCTACATCGGCCCTAACGCCCTCATCGGGCCGGGTGTCAAAATCGGGCGCAATTGCAGCATCGGCGGCGGTGCGAGCGTGCTCTGTGCCTATCTCGGCAATGGCGTCATCATCCACAATGGCACGCGCATTGGTCAGGACGGCTTTGGCTATGCGCCTGGACCGCGCGGTATGATCAAGATCGTGCAGATCGGTCGCGTCATCATCCAGGACAATGTCGAGATCGGCGCCAATACGACGATCGATCGCGGCACCATGGATGATACCGTGATCGGCGAAGGCACGAAGATCGACAATCAGGTCCAGATCGGACATAACGTCCGCATCGGTCGCCACTGTGCCATCGTCAGTCAGGTCGGCATTGCCGGCAGTACGGTGATCGGCGATGGTGTGCAGATCGGTGGTCAGGCGGGCCTCAACGGGCATATCCACATCGGCGACGGCGTGCAGATCGGTGCCAAGAGCGGCGTGATGAACAGCATCCCGGCGGGCGAGCGCTATGCGGGTCTTCCTGCGCGGCCGCTATGGGATTTTCTAAGGGAATCGGCGGAGATCGCGAAGCGGTCAGGAGCCAGAGACAAGAAAGACGGGAGTGCGGAGCATGACTGAAGAAGCCAAGGCGTCGTTGTCGTCGGCTGACATTCTGGAAATTATGAAGCTTTTGCCGCATCGCTATCCCATGCTCATGGTTGATCGGATCATCGAGATCGATAGCGATAATTCCGCGATCGGCATCAAGAACGTGACGGCCAACGAGCCGCAATTCACCGGCCATTTTCCGAGTTCTCCGATTATGCCGGGCGTGCTGCTCATTGAAGGCATGGCGCAGACCGCCGGCGCGATCTGCGCCCGCAAAGACGGCATCGGTGGCAACCTCGTCTACTTCATGACGATCGATAATGCCCGCTTCCGCAAGCCGGTCGTTCCGGGCGACCGCGTCGAATTCCATGTCGTCAAGCAGAAGCAGCGCGGCACCATCTGGAAATTCCATTGCGATGCCAAGGTCGACGGTTCTCTGGTCGCCGAGGCCGATATCGGTGCGATGATCGTACGGAAGGATCAGGAACAGGCATGAGCAGCATCGCAAAAAGCGCCCGCATCCATAAGCTGGCGGTTGTCGAAGACGGCGCGGTCGTCGGCGAGAATGTTGTTGTCGGCCCGTTCTGCTATGTCGGTCCCAAGGTTGTGCTGCATGACGATATCCAGTTGCTCAACAATGCCGTCGTGACGGGTCGTACGACGATCGGCAAGGGAACGAAGATCTTTCCGATGGCCGTTGTTGGTGGTGATCCGCAGAGCGTTCATCATCACGGCGAGGAAACGACGCTTGATGTCGGCGAGAATTGCACGATCCGCGAGGGCGTGACGATCAACACCGGCACGGCCGATTACGGCGGCAAGACGATCGTCGGGGACAACAACCTGTTCCTTGCCAATTCGCATGTCGCTCACGATTGCCGCGTCGGCAACAACGTCATCATGTCGAACAACGTCATGCTGGCCGGACATGTCACCATCGAGGATCGCGCCATTCTTGGCGGCGGTTGCGCGGTGCACCAATTCACCCGTATCGGCCGCCAGGCCTTCATTGGTGGTCTTACGGCTGCGAGCTACGATGTCATTCCCTATGGCATGCTGAACGGCAATCCGGGCGTGCTTTCCGGGCTGAATATCGTTGGCATGACGCGCGCGGGTATTGAGCGCGCTGTCATTCATCGGGTTCGCCGCGCCTACAAGAGTATCTTCGAGACCGAAGGTTCGGTACGCGATAACGCAGCCGCCATCCGTGATGAATATGCCGACTGCAAGGAAGCGATGGAGATTCTCGATTTCATCGCTGCCGATAGCGATCGCGCACTGTCGTCGCCCAATCGCGGCAAGGCCTGAGGTGGTTTCGGCCGGCCAAAACGGCAAGGGCAGGCTGGCGATCATCGCAGGTAGCGGTCTTTTGCCGGTTTATGTCGCTGACGCCGCCCGGCAGGCCGGTGAAAACCCCGTCATCATCGCTTTGACGGACGAGGCGGACCGAGATTGGTCCGCCTTCGATCATGCCAATCTTGGCGTCGGCAATTTTGCCGGCCTGGAAGCAATGTTCCGCCGACATGGCGTCGACCGCGTCGTCATGTCGGGTGGCGTGGCGCGGCGCCCCTCCTGGCGGCAGGTGCATCCGACCTGGCGCGTCATCAAGGAATTGCCCTCGACCATCCGCACCCTTCTTTCGGGTGGCGACAACGCCGTCCTGCAGATGGTCATTCGCCTGATCGAAGCCGGTGGCGTTCGCGTTGTCGGCGCACATGAAATTGCGCCTGATCTCCTGGCGACGACAGGTTCTCTGGGGAAAATCGCGCCAGTTGACGAAGATCTGCGCGATATTGCGCAGGGTGCCAAAGCCGCCGATGCGCTGGGGCTTCTGGATGTGGGGCAGGGCGCGGTCAGCGTCGGCGGCCGTGTCGTGGCGCTCGAAGGCGCCGAGGGCACGGACAAGATGATCGAGCGCGTTGCGGAGTTGCGCGCGGCAGGACGCATTTCCACGCGTCGGCGCGGCGTGCTCGTCAAGCTCTGCAAGCCGCAGCAGGATGTCCGGGCCGATTTGCCGTCGATCGGCGTCTCCACGGTGTTGAACGCTAAGAAGGCGGGCTTGGCAGGTGTTGCCGTCGAAGCCGGCAGGGCACTGATACTTGATCGGCCGGCTGTCATCGCCGCAGCCGACGAGGCCGGCATTTTCGTCTGCGGCATTGATCGTGGTCTGAGCGCGGAGGGCTTCATGTGAGCGCCGCGTCCTTGAAGCTCGCCGTCGTTGCCGGGGAAGTCTCCGGCGACCTGCTGGGTGGCGATCTCGTCGCGGCCTTGAAGCGACGTCATGATGGTCCGGTCGAGCTGGTGGGCGTCGGTGGCGAGGCACTGGAGGCACAGGGCCTGCATTCGCTTTTCGACTATTCCGAACTTTCGATCATGGGCTTCATCCAGGTCATCAAACGGCTGCCGAAGCTGCTGGCCCGCATCGGGCAGACGGCCGATGCGATCATTGCTGCAAAGCCAGATGTGCTTCTGATCATCGATAGCCCCGATTTCACTCATCGCGTTGCCAAGCGGGTGCGCAAGGCGTTGCCTGATCTGCCTGTGATCAATTACGTCTGTCCCAGCGTCTGGGCGTGGAAGGAATATCGCGCGCAGAAGATGCTCGCCTATGTCGACCATGTGCTGGCCGTCTTGCCCTTTGAACCCGCCGCAATGCAGCGCCTGAGCGGTCCGGCAACGACCTATGTCGGTCACCGCCTGACCGTCGATGCCAATCTTGTGGAGACGCGGCGCCAGCGCGCCTTGCGTGGCGCAACTGGCCCTGATACCAGCAAAACCATCCTCCTGCTGCCCGGATCGCGTGCATCGGAGATCCGGCAGCTGCTTCCGGTTTTTGAGCGGGCTACCGAAGAGCTTAGTCGGCGAAATGATGATGTTCGTCTTCTGCTGCCAACCGTGCCGCGGCAGGAGGCATTGGTTCGCTCTCTCGTCGAGACCTGGCAGGTCAAGCCGGATATTCTCGTGGGCCAGGATGCCAAGTGGAGCGCTTTTGCGCAGGCGGATGCCGCCATGGCCGCTTCAGGCACGGTAATCCTGGAGCTAGGGCTTGCTGGTGTGCCTGTCGTTTCGACTTACAAGACGGAATGGCTGGCGAGGTTCGTGATGTCGCGCATCAAGGTGTGGACAGCGGCCTTGCCGAACCTGATCGCCGATTACGCCGTCCTGCCTGAATTGATCAACGATGTTTTGCGGCCTGGCCTGCTTGCGCGATACATGGAGCGTCTTTCGAACGACACTCCCGAGCGCGCGGCTATGCTGGCAGGCTACGATCTGGTCTGGGAGCGAATGCAGACGGAGGTGCCGCCCGGCGACAAGGCGGCAGAGGTACTGCTGCAGGTTCTCGCCCATAAAAAAACCGGTCATCTCTGACCGGTTTTTTTGTTTCAATACCGAAGCTTAGCGCTTGGAAACAGGCACGTATTCGCGCAGCGGAGCGCCGGTGTAGAGCTGGCGCGGACGGCCGATGCGCTGATGCGGATCCTCGATCATTTCGTTCCACTGAGCGATCCAGCCGACGGTGCGGGCAAGAGCGAAGAGAACGGTGAACATGGTCGTGGGGAAGCCGAGAGCCTTCAGCGTGATGCCGGAGTAGAAATCGACGTTCGGGTACAGCTTCTTTTCGATGAAATATTCATCGGTCAGAGCGATGCGTTCTAGCTCGATTGCGATGTCGAGCAGCGGATCGTCCTTGATGCCGAGTTCGCCGAGAACTTCGTGCGCCGTCTTCTGCATGATCTTGGCGCGCGGATCGTAGTTCTTGTAGACGCGGTGGCCGAAGCCCATCAGACGGAACGGATCGTTCTTGTCCTTGGCGCGGGCGATGAATTCCGGAATGCGGTCGACCGTGCCGATTTCGTTCAGCATGTTCAATGCCGCTTCGTTGGCGCCGCCGTGAGCCGGTCCCCAGAGGCAGGCGATGCCTGCTGCGATACAGGCAAACGGATTGGCGCCGGAAGAACCAGCCAGGCGAACCGTCGAGGTCGAAGCGTTCTGCTCGTGATCGGCGTGGAGGATGAAGATGCGGTCCATGGCGCGGGCAAGCACCGGATTGACGACATATTCTTCGCAAGGAACGGCAAAGCACATGCGCAGGAAGTTCGACGCATAGTCGAGGTCGTTCTTCGGATAAACGAAGGGCTGGCCGATATGGTACTTGTAGGCCATGGCGGCAAGCGTCGGCATCTTGGCGATCATGCGCAGGCTAGCGACCATGCGCTGGTGCGGATCGGTGATATCAGTCGAGTCGTGATAGAAGGCAGAGAGCGCGCCAACACAGCCGCACATGACGGCCATCGGATGCGCGTCGCGGCGGAAGCCGGTGAAGAAGCGCGACATCTGCTCGTGCACCATCGTGTGGTGGGTCACGCGATAGTCGAAGTCCTTCTTCTGCGCTGCCGTCGGCAGTTCGCCGTAGAGAAGGAGGTAGCAAACTTCGAGGAAATCGCCGTGTTCGGCCAGCTGATCGATCGGATAGCCGCGGTGCAGCAGAACGCCTTCGTCGCCATCGATATAGGTAATGCTCGACTCGCACGACGCGGTGGAGGTGAAACCAGGATCGTAAGTGAAAGTGGAGGTGTTCTTATAAAGGGCACCAATATCAATGACACTCGGGCCGATGGTTCCGGTCTTGACCGGCAGGTCCACCGTCTTTTCACCCCAAGTTAGTTTCGCGCTTTGTTCCGTCATGCTGATCCTCCAAGATTTGGCGGGATTGACGCCATAAAAAGCGCCAAAAGGTTAAGCGACTACCGACTAGCTATATGATCCAGAGCCTAATGCCAAGTTATCCTAACGCTGAATTGTGCAATGCAGTATCAACTTTTGGGCACTGCAGAAGCGCCTTTAATTATGCTAGGCGGCGAAACCGGCCCAATTGAGCCCAGCTTGCGTCGATTTTGGTTGAATTCACCGCCTGCTGACGGCAAAAATCGCGCGAAAGCTGTAGTTTTGCGTGGGGGCGGCGGCGAGTGCCTAATTTGGAGGCATCCGAGCAGCGGAAAGAGGGTGGGGACGTTGCGGCGCTCTCGCAGCCTCGTCCTATTGTTGCCACGAATATCTTGCCTGCCGAAGTGCAGCGACGGGAACGGACGCAGGACCAGACGCGGCTGACATCTCGGCTGCTGCGGATATCAAGCCGCATTCGGCTTGGCACCGTTAGGTTGATCGAAGAAGAGGCGGCCCATGGTCGCGCGATCCTGCTTGCGCCGATCTATATGGGGCTTGGTGCAATTTTCTGGTTCAAGGCTGGCAGCGATCCGCCTTCACAGGCGGTTCTTGCAGGCCTGCTGGTCTTTACCAGTGGCTTTGCGCTCATGCGGGAGGCGGGCAGGCTGTTTCGCCATCTGCTTTTTGCCGGCATGCTCCTTTGTCTGGGCATGGCACTGGCGCAATGCGAAAGCTGGCGGGTTTCCACTGTCATGCTCGATTCGGCCGTGACGACGACTGTGACCGGTCAGATCGAGCGACGGGAATCCTATGACAATGGACGCTGGCGCTATGTTGTCCGCGTCGAGGCAACGGAAAAGCCATCCATCCGCCGCGCGCCGCAGCGGGTTACGATCTTCGTGCGCAAGCAGGCGGAGTCGTTCGATCTCGGTGATCGTATTCAGGGCAGGGCGCGGCTGACGCCTCCGGCCGGGCCAGCCCTGCTTGGCCTCAACGATTTCGCCTTCAGTTCCTATTTCAACGGTATCGGTGCGAACGGCTTTGCCTACGGAACGCCAGAATTATTGTCCCCGGCCGGTGATAATGCAGCCAGCTCTCTGATGGATACCGCCGATATCTGGCTGGCCGGCCTGCGCAACAGCATTGGCGACAGGATCAGGCAAACCTTGCCGGGAGATACCGGCGCCTTTGCAGCAGCGCTTGTCACCGATGAGAGACGCGCAATCTCCAAGGATACGACCGAAGCGCTGAGAATTGCCGGCCTGACCCATATTATCGCAATTTCCGGTCTGAACATGGCGCTGTCGGCCGGTATTTTCTATGTTGGTCTACGCTATTTGTTCAGCTTGTTTCCCGGTGTCGCGCAGGCTTGGCCGACCAAGAAATTCGCAGCCATCGGCGCGCTTCTCACTGTCACGGCCTATTACCTCATCTCCGGCTTCGGCGTATCCGCCGAGCGTGCCTTCATCATGATGGCGATCATGCTCGTGGCTGTGCTTTTCGATCGGCCATCGATCAGTCTGCGCAATGTCGCACTTTCAGCGATCATCATTCTTGTACTGTCGCCGTCGCAAGTGCTCGGCCCGAGTTTCCAGATGTCCTATGCGGCGACGCTGGCACTGGTGTCGGGCTATTCGCTATGGAAGCGGCGGCGGCATCGCGAAAACATTCTGCCGCGCGTCCGTCTATTAAGTCCACTATTGTTCGTCACGCGTTTCTTTGGGGGCGTGATGTCGACCTCATTCATCGGCGGCGCGTCGACGGCCATCTTCTCGATCGAGCATTTTCACCGGTTGGCGACATATGGCCTTGCCGCCAATCTCGCGGCTATGCCCATCGTCTCCTTTATCGTCATGCCATTCGGCATGGCGGCGATGCTGCTCATGCCGCTCGGTCTCGACGGACCTTTCTGGAAAGTCACCGGAGAGGGACTGGAGCTCGTCATCGTGATTGCAAGAACCGTGGCCGGTTGGGGAGGCGACATTACCTTCGGCCGCCAGCCCGCCTGGCTGATGCCGACATTCATTGTCGGCTTCCTGATCATGAGCATATTGCGGACCTGGCTTCGCCATCTGGGTCTGCTATTATTGCTTTCGTCCACGGGCTTGGCGGCATTCGGACCTGGCGTACCGAAACCCGACCTGATGATCTCCGAAGATGGCGTCCTGGTCGCGTTGCGCCAGGACGATATACTCGCGACCAATCGCGAGAGACCCCAGGCCTTCATTTTCGAACAATGGCAAAAGGCGCTGGTTGCGGCGGAACATCAGCCTCCGACCATGCTCCCTGCCGATAGCAGACTTCCACAGATCAGCAAGGCAGATCGTCATAAGCGATTGAACAGTGAAGAACAGAAGGCAGTCCGGACAGCGATGGAAGAGGCCTTGGACCGAACCTTGCAGGGCAGTTTCGCCTGCCAGAAAGGAGCATGGTGCGCAGCCATCCTCGAAAACGGCGCGATATTGGTCACGATCGAGAACGCAGCCTATTTGCCCTCAGCCTGCGATATGGCGAACATCGTCGTCACGCCAATCCGATTGCGGTTGGACCATTGCCGCTCGGGCGCGATGCTTATAACGGGTGCGACATTGCGCAAAACGGGATCCATCGAAATGGCGCTCACCACCGATAAACCCATCATCTCCGCCGCGTTCGAAAACCCGCAGCGGCCATGGACCAGGCATCGAACCTATGATTGGCGCACCGGCAAATTCGATGCACCAGTTGCGCAGGTGTCGCCAGTTATTGACAATTCGCCGGTCAGTGATAGCGACGAATAAGGCCGACGAGCTTGCCCTGAACCTTGACGCGATCTGGCCCGAAGATGCGGGTTTCATAGGCAGGGTTTGCGGCTTCCAGCGCGATCGAGGCACCCTTGCGACGGAAACGCTTCAACGTGGCCTCTTCATCGTCGACGAGTGCCACGACGATATCGCCGGGATTGGCCGTCGTCGAATTGCGGATGATGACCGTATCGCCGTCGAAAATTCCGGCGTCGATCATCGAATCCCCGCGAACTTCCAGCGCATAATGTTCGCCGGAGCCGAGCATGTCGGCGGGGACGGTAATATCGTGCGTATTGTTCTGGATGGCCGAGATCGGAACGCCGGCAGCGATGCGGCCCATCACGGGTACGGACGCCGAGCCATTGTGATCGTCATTTGCCACCTTCGGCGGAGCCGGCGGGGCAACGGGCTGCGGCTTGCCGAGGCTGCCTTCGATGACGCTCGGTGAAAAACCGCGGCGCGGCTGCAGGCTCGGATTATAGGCATCGGGAAGCTTGATGACTTCGAGCGCTCTGGCCCGGTTCGGCAGCCGGCGGATGAAGCCGCGCTCTTCCAGAGCCGTGATCAGGCGGTGAATGCCGGATTTGGATGCCAGATCCAGTGCATCCTTCATCTCGTCGAAAGATGGCGGCACACCGGATTCCTTCATGCGTTCGTGAATGAAGAGAAGCAGTTCCTGCTGCTTGCGCGTCAACATCGTCTTAGAACCCCAGAATCAAGAAAAGCGGTGAAACAAATCCAGAACGGACACTATATGTTCCATATGTGTTCCGCAAGTGCTTAAATTTCGGTAAAGCCTTGTGGGGTCAGTTAAATAATTACCATTTGCGAATGGATCGGCTCGGTACATCGGGGCGCTATATCTGCGTTAACCCACGGAAAAATATAGGAAATGCCGCTCTGCTCGCTTCCAGGACTTTGTCGTTCCGCCAGTGCACCCAGGATTTGGATGAATGCGGCGGGTCACTGCATAAGCCGGCTATGGGAGAGAATCGGCAATCACGTTTGCGAGATTGTCTTCGGTCCATGTCGTGTGCTTCGGGTGTTGCATGCTTCCATCTTGAATTGCTCGGGGGATGGGCGCAAATCTGCTTCCGCAAGCAAACAGGAGAAGTCATGGTTTCGCCCCCGCATCCGCTGGATCATCTCGTGTTGCCGACCGTCAACATCGCTCTGGCGCGCGAACGCCTTGGCAAGCTCGGTTTCACGGTGGCTCCGGATGCGCGCCATCCCTTTGGCACGCAGAATGCCTGCGTCTTCCTTGCCGATAAAACCTATCTCGAACCTCTGGGCGTCGCATCTCCGGAGCAATGCGAGAAGAGCATCGTGGATGGCAATGTTTTCGTCGCGCGCGACCAGGCTTATCGGTTCCGGGTGGGGGAGGATGGCTTCTCGGCCGTGGTATTCGGTACGGATGATGCGGTGGCGGATGAACAGCGTTTCAAAGCAGCCGCGATTTCGGCGGGGCAAATGCTGGATTTCTCCCGTCCGATGAAGATGCCGGATGGAACGGAAACCATGGCCGGCTTTCGTCTCGCCTTCGCCGCCGATCTGCGCGCGCCGGATTTTCTCGCTTTCTGCTGTCAGCGCATCAATCCGCTGCCGGCTGACCGCAGCGTGCTCGAGCGTCACGAGAACGGCGTGACCGGCATCGCGCGGGTAGCGCTTTGCGCGCCGAAGCCGGCGGTCTATCGCGGTTTTTTCGAGGAGGTCCTAGGTGGCCCGCACATTACGGAACATTCCTTTGGCCTGACGATCAGGGCCGCCAATGCCGATCTGGAGATTTTGACGCCGGAAGGAATGGAGGCATTCTATGATCTGCCTGTTCGCACAAACGATCCGGGGATCAGGGCGCGGGCAATCCTTTTCAAAACGCGCGATCTTTCCGTGACATCGTCGCATTTCACTGCTAACGGCGTCACCTATACGCGTAAGAACAATCGTATATTGGCAAGACTGGCGCCCGGTGAGGGCGCGCTGTTCGCCTTCGAGGAGATAGTATGAGCACGAATTCCGAAGTGACCGTCGGCGAAGGAGCCTCCAAGGTCCTCTTTTCCAACAGCGCGAAGCTCTCGCTGATTGCCGGCCCTTGCCAGATGGAAAGCCGCGATCATGCATTCATGGTTGCCGGCGTCCTGAAGGAGCTCTGCGGCAAGCTCGGCATCGGTCTTGTCTACAAGTCCTCCTTCGACAAGGCGAACCGCACATCGCTGTCGGGTAAACGCGGCATCGGCCTGGAAAAGGCACTGGAAGTCTTTGAAGACCTGAAGAAGGAATATGGCTTTCCGGTCCTGACCGACATCCACACGGAAGAGCAGTGCGCCATCGTTTCCAAGACGGTCGATATTCTTCAGATCCCGGCTTTCCTGTCACGCCAGACCGATCTTTTGGTTGCTGCCGCCAAGACCGGCCGCGTGGTCAACGTCAAGAAAGGCCAGTTCCTGGCGCCATGGGACATGAAGAACGTGCTCGCCAAGCTCAATGATAGCGGCAATCCGAACATCCTTCTTTGCGAGCGCGGCGCCTCCTTCGGCTATAACACCTTGGTTTCCGACATGCGCTCGCTGCCGATCATGGCGGCGATGGGCGCGCCTGTCGTCTTCGATGCGACCCATTCCGTGCAGCAGCCCGGCGGGCAGGGCGGCTCGACCGGCGGCGATCGTCGATTCGTCGAGACGCTGGCACGAGCGGCCGTTGCCGTCGGCGTTGCCGGTCTCTTCGTCGAGACGCACGAGGATCCGGACAATGCACCATCCGACGGCCCGAACATGGTCTATCTGAAGGACATGCCGCGGCTTCTGGAGAAGTTGCTGGCCTTCGACGCCATCGCCAAGGCCTGAAATGTAGCCGGCATTCAACAGGCTGACATGAATTTGCGTTACGGGCCTGCAGGAGTGCTAAATCGCGGCGCGGATCGCCATTGTAATTTCCGCGCCTTCGATTAAGACGATTTAAATCGATTTATAAACCAGCGAGCAGGAAGCTATCATGACCGCAATCACCGACATTATCGCCCGCGAGATTCTCGACAGCCGTGGCAATCCGACTGTCGAAGTCGATGTCTACCTCGAAGATGGCAGCTTGGGCCGCGCGGCGGTTCCGTCGGGCGCGTCGACCGGCGCGCATGAAGCCGTCGAGCTTCGCGATGGCGGCAAGCGCTATCATGGCAAGGGCGTCGAGAAGGCCGTCGAAGCCGTTAATTCGGAAATCTTCGACGCGATCGGCGGCATGGATGCCGAAAACCAGATCCAGCTCGACAACATCATGATCGAACTCGATGGCACGCCGAACAAGTCGCGTCTCGGCGCCAACGCCATCCTCGGCGTCTCGCTGGCCGTTGCCAAGGCTGCCGCCCAGAGCGCCAACCTGCCGCTCTACCGCTATGTCGGCGGCGCTCACGCCCGCCTGCTGCCCGTCCCGATGATGAACATCATCAACGGCGGCGCTCATGCCGACAACCCGATCGACTTTCAGGAATTCATGATCCTGCCGATCGGCGCCGAATCCATCCGCGACGCCGTTCGCATGGGCTCGGAAATCTTCCACGTTCTGAAGAAGGAACTGGCATCGCAGGGCCACAACACCAACGTCGGTGATGAAGGCGGCTTTGCACCGGGCCTCTCCAGCGCTCCGGCAGCTCTCGACTTCATCATGAAGTCCATCGAAAAGGCTGGCTACAAGCCGGGCGACGAAATCGCTCTCGGCCTCGATTGCGCTTCGACCGAATTCTTCAAGGACGGCAAGTACGTTCTCGAAGGCGAAGGCCGTACGCTGGAATCCGGCGCCATGGCTGAATACCTCGCAGAACTCGCAGCCAAGTACCCGATCGTCTCGATCGAAGACGGCATGGCTGAAGACGACTGGGAAGGCTGGAAGACGCTGACCGACCTGATCGGCAAGAAGACCCAGCTTGTCGGCGACGACCTGTTCGTCACCAACTCCGCTCGCCTGCGCGACGGTATCCACATGGGCGTTGCCAACTCGATCCTCGTCAAGGTCAACCAGATCGGATCGCTGACCGAGACCCTCGACGCCGTCGAGACCGCGCACAAGGCCAACTACACGGCCGTCATGTCGCACCGCTCGGGCGAAACGGAAGATTCCACGATTGCCGATCTCGCCGTTGCCACCAACTGCGGCCAGATCAAGACCGGCTCGCTGTCGCGCTCCGACCGTCTTGCCAAGTACAACCAGCTCATCCGCATCGAGGAAGCACTCGGCCCGCAGGCAAAATATGCCGGCCGCTCCATCCTTCGTGGTTGATATCTGATCTGTCGGATCCATCCGGATCCGCGGCAAAATTATCGCTTGGATCGAACCGCGCCTTCGGGCGCGGTATTTTGTTGGCCCTGGCAGTTAGAGTCAACGGACGGTTAATCTCTGTAGGTTAAATTAGCTCTAGGTGTTTGATTTGATGTGATCTTGTTCGAAGCGCATTGGCTTTGGGGAGATTGCCTAAAGCCAGAGCGTGACGAGCGAGTATGTGGACAAAGTATCATAAGAAGAGAAGGTTCGGCCGTCTCATCCTTCCCGCCATCACCATCGCTTTTGTGAGCTACTTCGGTTATCATTGCATCCATGGCGATTACGGCCTGAAGGCGACCGAGGTTTTCGAGCAGCGCCGCATCGATCGCGCCAAGGAATTGGCTGATCTCGTCGCCAAGCGCGAGCACCTTGAAAAAGAGGTTGCGCTGCTGAGTGACGGTTCTCTGGACAAGGATATGCTCGATCAATATGCGCGCTATCAGCTGACCTATTCCAAGACGAACGAGATCGTCATCTTCAACAAATAGCCACAATTAACCGAATTTCGGTTAATTGAGTTTTTGTGAGTTATATCAATAACTTGCAATGAATATGAGCCATGCAATTATAGCATTGCTGTGGCGAACAATCTTGCCTATGTTACGCCTCACCACAAAACGAGGCTACTCACACAGGGAGGGTTGAATGGCGCCGCGAAAGAACGCGACCGTTTCCAGCCGTAAGACAGCATCAAGGCCTGCCAAGGAAACCAATGGCGGCCCGATCGCAGATTTCGATCGTGATGCGGAGCTCAAGGCTTATCGTGAGATGCTCCTGATCCGCCGCTTCGAAGAGAAGGCGGGCCAGCTTTACGGCATGGGCTTCATCGGCGGCTTCTGTCACCTTTATATCGGCCAGGAGGCAGTCGTCGTCGGCATGCAGCTGGCGTTGAAGGATGGCGACCAGGTCATCACCGGCTATCGTGACCATGGCCATATGCTGGCGACCGGCATGAGCGCACGTGGCGTCATGGCCGAGTTGACCGGGCGCCAGGGCGGCTATTCCCGAGGGAAGGGCGGCTCCATGCACATGTTCTCCAAAGAAAAGAATTTCTACGGCGGCCATGGCATCGTCGGCGCCCAGGTTTCGCTCGGCACCGGTCTCGGCTTTGCCAACTGGTATCGCGGCAATGACAATGTCAGCGTCGCCTATTTCGGTGATGGCGCTGCCAACCAGGGCCAGGTCTACGAAAGCTTCAACATGGCGCAGCTCTGGAAGCTGCCCGTGATCTTCGTGATCGAAAACAACCGCTACGCCATGGGCACCTCGACCGCCCGCGCCACCGCGCAGGCCGATTTCTCCAAGCGCGGTGCTTCGTTCGGCATTCCCGGCATTCAGGTCGACGGCATGGACGTTCGCGCTGTCAAGGCTGCGGCTGATGAGGCCGTCGCGCATTGCCGCTCCGGCAAGGGCCCGATCATTCTGGAAATGCTGACCTACCGTTATCGCGGTCACTCCATGTCCGACCCGGCGAAATATCGTTCCAAGGACGAAGTGCAGAAGATGCGCTCGGAGCATGATCCGATCGAGCAGGTTCGTGCCCGCCTTATCGAAAAGGGCTGGGCGACCGAGGACGATCTGAAGGATATCGACAAGGATGTCCGCGACATCGTCGCAGACAGCGCCGATTTCGCCCAGAACGATCCGGAGCCGGATGCATCCGAGCTCTACACCGACATTCTGCTCTAAATCGGGGAGGGACGATCCATGCCCATAGACATTCTCATGCCCGCCCTTTCTCCGACGATGGAAGAGGGTACCCTATCGAAATGGCTCAAGAAGGAAGGCGACAAGGTCGTTTCCGGTGACGTCATTGCCGAAATCGAAACCGACAAGGCCACCATGGAAGTGGAAGCCGTCGACGAAGGCACGATCGGCAAGCTGCTGGTCGAAGCCGGCACCGAAGGCGTCAAGGTCAACGCCAAGATTGCCATCCTTTTGCAGGACGGTGAATCGGCCGACGCCATTTCGTCGGCCAAGGCTGCGCCCGTAGCTGAGCCGGCAAAGGCCGAGGCTCCTGCCGCCGCTCCGGCGCCCGCAGCTGCTGCACCGGTTCCGGCCAAGCCGAAGGCTGCCGCTCCTGCCGACCCGGAAGTTCCGGCCGGCACCGAAATGGTGTCGATGACAGTGCGTGAAGCATTGCGCGATGCCATGGCTGAGGAAATGCGCGCCAACCCGGACGTCTTCGTCATGGGTGAAGAAGTCGCCGAATACCAGGGTGCCTATAAGGTAACCCAGGGCCTGTTGCAGGAGTTCGGCGACCGCCGCGTCATCGACACGCCGATCACCGAGCATGGCTTTGCCGGTATCGGCGTCGGTGCCGCAATGGCCGGTCTTCGCCCGATCGTCGAGTTCATGACCTTCAACTTCGCCATGCAGGCGATCGACCAGATCATCAACTCCGCTGCCAAGACGCTCTACATGTCCGGCGGCCAGATGGGCGCTCCGATCGTCTTCCGCGGCCCGAACGGCGCTGCTGCGCGCGTCGGCGCTCAGCACAGCCAGGACTATGCGGCCTGGTACAGCCACATTCCCGGCCTCAAGGTCGTCATGCCTTACACGGCAGCCGACGCCAAGGGCCTGCTCAAGGCTGCCATCCGCGATCCGAACCCGGTCATCTTCCTCGAGAACGAAATCCTCTACGGTCAGCATTTCGATGTGCCGAAGCTCGATAATTTCGTTCTGCCGATCGGAAAGGCCCGCATCCATCGTCCGGGCAAGGACGTGACCGTTGTCTCCTTCGGCATCGGCATGACCTATGCCACGAAGGCTGTTGCCGAACTGGAAGCCCAGGGCATCGACGTCGAACTCATCGACCTGCGCACCATCCGTCCGATGGACCTTCCGACGATCATCGAGTCGGTCAAGAAGACCGGCCGTCTGGTCACCGTCGAGGAAGGCTATCCGCAGTCCTCCGTCGGCACGGAAATCGCCACCCGCGTCATGCAGCAGGCTTTCGATTATCTCGATGCGCCGATCCTGACGATCGCTGGCAAGGACGTACCCATGCCATACGCCGCCAACCTCGAAAAGCTGGCGCTCCCGAGCGTCGCCGAAGTGGTCGATGCGGTGAAGGCCGTTTGCTACAAGTAAGGGGAGGGCTCATCGATGCCTATCAACATCACTATGCCTGCCCTCTCGCCGACCATGGAAGAGGGCAACCTCGCCAAGTGGCTGGTCAAGGAAGGCGACAAGATCAAGTCCGGCGATGTGATCGCCGAGATCGAGACTGACAAGGCAACGATGGAAGTCGAGGCCGTCGATGAAGGCACCGTCGCCAAGATCGTCGTTCCCGCCGGCACCGAAGGCGTCAAGGTCAATGCCCTGATTGCCGTGCTCGCTGCCGATGGTGAAGATGTCGCGGCTGCAGCGTCCGGCGCTGGCGCCGCTGCTGCTCCGGCTGCAAAGGAAGCACCGAAGGCAGAAGCGGCTCCGGCCGCGGTACCTGCTGCCGCCCCGGCCCCGGCAAGCGTTTCGGCTCCTGCCGCATCTGCTCCGGCACCCGCTGCATCGGCTCCGGCAGCGAACGACGGTCAGCGCACCTTCGCTTCGCCGCTCGCTCGCCGCCTTGCCAAGGAAGCCGGTATTGACGTGACGGCAGTTTCCGGTACCGGCCCGCATGGTCGTGTCATCAAGAAGGATGTCGAAGCTGCAGTTTCCGGTGGCGCCGCCAAGGCAGCTCCTGCAGCCGCACCGGCTGCTCAGCCTGCCGCTGCCGCCGCTGCTCCGGCAGCGCCGAAGGGCATGTCCGACGACGCCGTCCTCAAGCTGTTCGAGCAGGGTTCCTACGAGCTCGTGCCGCATGACGGCATGCGCAAGACCATCGCCAAGCGCCTGCAGGAATCCAAGCAGACCATCCCGCACTTCTACGTCTCGGTCGATTGCGAACTCGACGCGCTGCTGGCGCTCCGCACGCAGCTCAACGATTCCGCGCCGAAGTCGAAGGACGGCGTGCCGGCCTACAAGCTCTCGGTCAACGACATGGTCATCAAGGCCCTGGCGCTGGCACTGCGCGATGTCCCGGATGCCAACGTGTCCTGGACCGACAGCGCCATGGTCAAGCACAAGCATGCCGATGTCGGCGTTGCTGTCTCCATTCCGGGCGGCCTGATCACGCCGATCATCCGCAGCGCCGAGCAGAAGACGCTCTCCACCATCTCCAACGAGATGAAGGACTACGGCAAGCGCGCCAAGGAGCGCAAGCTGAAGCCCGAGGAGTATCAGGGCGGTACGACTGCCGTGTCGAACATGGGCATGATGGGCGTCAAGAACTTCGCCGCCGTCGTCAACCCGCCGCATGCGACCATCCTGGCTGTCGGCGCGGGTGAGCAGCGCGTCATCGTGAAGAAGGGCGAAATGGTGATTGCCAACGTGATGACCGTCACGCTGTCGACCGACCACCGCGCCGTCGACGGTGCGCTCGGCGCCAAGCTCCTGGCAGCCTTCAAGGGCTACATCGAAAATCCGATGGGGATGCTCGTCTGAGCCTTGATGACACGGAGGCATGAATGACCAAGACTGTTCTGTGTTACGGCGACTCGCTGACATGGGGCTACAGTGCCGAAACGGTCGGCCGTCATGCCTATGAAGATCGGTGGCCGAGCGTGCTGCAAAAGGCGCTCGGCGACCAGGTGCGCGTGATACCGGAAGGATTGAACGGCCGCACGACGGCATTCGACGATCATCTCGCCGATTGCGACCGCAACGGCGCGAGGATCCTGCCGACGATCCTGCAGTCTCATAATCCGCTTGATCTCGTCATCATCATGCTGGGCACCAATGACATGAAGCCGGTCGTGGCCGGCTCGGCCTTTGCTGCTCTTCAAGGCATTAGCCGGTTGGTGCAACTGGTTCGCAATCACGCCTGGGGATTCGACTACGAGGTGCCCGACATCCTCATCGTCGCCCCGCCGGCGATCACCGAGACGGCCAATGCAGCCTTTGCGGCAAGCTTTCTCGGTGCCGTCAAGGAATCGAACAAGCTGCCGACGCTCTATAGCGATCTGGCCGACGAGTTGGGCTGCGGTTTCTTCGATGCCAATACGGCCGCCGTCACCACACCGCTTGATGGCGTGCATCTCGATGCGGAAAACACCCGGGCGCTCGGTCGCGGCCTCGAGCCGATCGTGCGGATGATGCTCGGTCTCTGATACAGTCAAGGCGCCGGCTTCGATCCGCCGCCAGCAATAAGGCAGGAAACACATGGCTGAGAATTACGACGTCATTATCATCGGCTCCGGTCCCGGCGGTTATGTCGCCGCTGTGCGCGCCGGCCAGCTTGGCCTCAAGACCGCGATCGTCGAGCGCGAGCATCTGGGCGGCATCTGCCTCAACTGGGGCTGCATTCCCACAAAGGCGCTGCTGCGTTCGGCCGAAATTCTCGATCATTCCAACCATCTGAAGGATTACGGCCTCGTGCTCGAAGGCAAGGTGAGCGCGGATGTGAAGGCAGTCGTTGCCCGCTCGCGCGGCGTTTCCGCCCGCCTGAATACCGGCGTCGGCTTCCTGATGAAGAAGAACAAGGTCGACGTCATCTGGGGCGAAGCCAAGATCACCAAGCCGGGCGAGATCGTCGTCGGCAAGTCGACCAAGCCTGTTGTTGAGCCGCAGCATCCGCTGCCGAAGAACGTCAAGGGCGAGGGCACTTACACTGCCAAGCACATCATCGTCGCGACGGGCGCCCGTCCGCGTGCTCTGCCCGGCATCGAGCCGGACGGCAAGCTGATCTGGACCTATTTCGAAGCGCTGAAGCCGGACTTCCTGCCGAAGTCGCTGCTGGTCATGGGCTCTGGCGCGATCGGCATCGAATTCGCTAGCTTCTATCGCTCGATGGGTGTTGACGTCACCGTCGTCGAAGTCATGCCGACCATCATGCCGGTCGAAGACGCCGAAATCTCCGGCATCGCTCGCAAGCAGCTCGAAAAGCGCGGCCTGAAGATCTTCACCAAGGCGAAGGTCATCAAGGTCGACAAGGCTGCCAACTCGATCACCGCCCATGTCGAAACTGAAGACGGCAAGGTACAGCAGATCGTTGCCGATCGCATGATTTCGGCTGTCGGCGTGCAGGGCAATATCGAAAACCTCGGCCTCGAGGCGCTTGGCGTGAAGACCGACCGTGGCTGCGTCGTCATCGACGGCTACGGCAAGACCAATGTTCCAGGCATCTACGCCATCGGCGATGTCGCCGGCCCGCCGATGCTCGCCCACAAGGCCGAGCACGAGGGCGTCGTCTGCATCGAGAAGATCGCCGGTCTGCCGAACGTTCATCCGACCGACAAGGGCAAGGTTCCCGGCTGCACTTATTGCCATCCGCAGGTCGCCTCCGTCGGCCTCACGGAAGCCAAGGCCAAGGAACTCGGCCGCGATATCCGCGTCGGCCGCTTCTCCTTCGTTGCTAACGGCAAGGCGATCGCGCTCGGTGAAGACCAGGGCCTCTGCAAGGTCATCTTCGACAAGAAGACCGGCGAGCTTCTGGGTGCGCACATGGTCGGCGCCGAAGTCACCGAACTCATCCAGGGCTTTGTCGTCGCCATGAACCTGGAAACGACGGAAGAAGAACTGATGCATACGATCTTCCCGCATCCGACCGTTTCGGAAACGATGAAGGAAGCCGTGCTGGACGCCTATGGCCGAGTGCTGAACGCTTGATAATTTCCTGCCATGCCCTTTATCCAGGGGGTGGAAAACAGGAAAGGAAATCAACATGTCTATCGCTACGGAAGGTTGGATCGTCTTTCTTCTCATCGGGCTGGTCGCGGGTTTTCTCGCGAGCCTGATCGTCGGAGGAGGCGGGCTCATCGGTTGCCTGGTGAGTGGCGTGATCGGGGCTTTCGTCGGTGGTTTCCTGTTCCATTATTTCGGGATATCGCTCGGCATTCAAAATGCTCTGGTCGTGGAAGTCATCCATGCCACGGTCGGCGCGATTATCGTGGTGCTGTTGGCGAGACTGATCGTCTAGGGCATCTTGGCAATAGGTCTGGAACGAGGGTTTGATGGAAAGTGTCGGTTGGCTGGGTCTGATCATCATCGGCGGTCTTGCGGGCTGGCTCGCGGGCAAGCTGATGGACGCACGCTATGGCATTATTCTCAACATCATCCTCGGCATTGCCGGCTCGGTCGTTGCTGCGGGGCTTCTGGTGGCCCTGCATGTCGGCGTCCCGGGCGGCCGGCTCGGCTTTTTCATCACCGGTTTCATCGGTGCATGCATTCTGATATTCCTCGCCAAATTCGCTCGGCGATGAAGGGCCGCATTTCAAGCGGCGGAAAGTAGACGTTTCATGGTCACCATTCTCGACACGATCAACCCGGACGCCAAGCGCGTGCGACATCCGGAAAAGGCGCATCGGCCTGACACCGAAGTCCTGCGCAAGCCGGACTGGATCCGCGTGAAGGCGCCGACATCGAAGGGCTATGCCGAAACCCGCTCGATCGTGAAGGAGCATAAGCTCGTCACGGTCTGCGAAGAAGCTGGCTGCCCGAACATCGGCGAGTGCTGGGACAAGAAGCACGCCACCTTCATGATCATGGGCGAGATCTGTACGCGTGCCTGTTCCTTCTGCAATGTCTCGACCGGCAAGCCGAACGCGCTCGACATGGCCGAGCCGGAAAACGTCGCCAAGGCCGTCAAGGAGATGGGCCTCAGCCACGTCGTCATCACCTCGGTCGACCGTGACGATCTGGAAGACGGCGGCGCCGAGCATTTCGAAAAGGTGATCTGGGCGATCCGCGCTGCTTCGCCGGCAACCACGATCGAGATCCTAACGCCGGACTTCCTCAAGAAGCCGGGCGCTCTGGAGCGTGTCGTCGCCGCCAAGCCCGATGTCTTCAATCACAATCTGGAAACCGTGCCGGGGAACTACCTGAAGGTTCGTCCCGGCGCGCGCTACTTCCATTCCGTTCGTCTGCTGCAGCGGGTCAAGGAACTTGATCCCACCATGTTCACCAAATCTGGCATCATGGTCGGCCTCGGTGAGGAGCGTAACGAAGTCCTGCAGCTGATGGATGACCTGCGCACCGCCGATGTCGATTTCCTGACCATCGGCCAGTATCTGCAGCCGACGCGCAAGCATCACCAGGTGATGAGCTTCGTCACGCCGGAAGAGTTCAAGTCCTACGAAACCGTGGCTTACACGAAGGGCTTTCTGATGGTCGCTTCGAGCCCGCTGACGCGCTCCTCGCACCACGCCGGCGACGATTTCGAGCGTCTGCGCGCCGCCCGCGAAAAGAAGCTGCTGCTGGCCGCCGAATAAGCCCAGCCGAACTGAATTTGCCTTTTGAACGGACCGCGGTGCGAGTGCGCCGCGGTTTTTCTTTGTTCCGTCATTTATTTGTCATCGACGCGGCCTAGGGAACACGCCGCCGTTTGTCACCGGTATCGGCGCTTTCGATTCGACTATGGAGCTGTACCGTGGAGCAGACCGTCGCGCCGCAGGCGCTTTCCCGTGCTGTCGATATTGGTGAGGCGGCTCGCATCCTCGAAAAGGCGGATAGAATTCTCATCATCGGTTGCTCCGGCACTGGCAAGAGCACGCTGGCGCAAGTGATCGCCTCCTTGCGCGGACTGACCTATGTTTCGATGGATCGCGACATCTTCTGGCTACCGGGCTGGAAGATGCGGCCACGTCCGGAGGCGATCTCGCTGATCGAGCAGGCGGTCGCCGGGCCGCGTTGGATCATCGACGGCAACAGCCCCGGAACCCTGCCACTGAGGTTGCCGCGCACGGATATCGTCATTTGGCGAAGGCCGCCACGGCATGTGGCCTTGCGCGGCGTGATTTCACGCTGGCTACGCTACAGGGGCCGTTCGCGCCCGGAAATGGCGCCAGGGTGTCCGGAGCGGCTGGACTGGAAGTTTTTGCGCTACATCTGGACATTCGAGCGTGACGAGGCGCCGCAGTTTCAGGAGATGCTGGCGCGGCACGGCAACAACGTGCCTGTCGTGACGCTGAAATCCTACCGCGACGGCGAGGAGCTGTTGTCGTGTCTGCGAAGCAAGACCTGAGAGGCAGCCATGGACCATATCACGATGCCGACATTGCGCAGTGAGATACGCGATCTTGGCGTGGCTGCCGATCACGTCCGCAATGCGAACCGCATCCTTGTCATGGGGTGTTCCGGCGGTGGAAAATCGACCCTGTCGCAGAAGATCGCCACCCGCTTCGGCCTTGCCTATGTCTCGATCGATCGCGACGTCTTGTGGCTCCCGGGCTGGGTTGAGCGCGCAAAGGACGAGCAGCGCGCCATTATCATCACCAAGGTTCAGGAAGAGCGATGGATCCTGGATGGCACCAATCCATCCACATTCGATGTTCGCCTGCCGCGTACCGATCTCGTCATCTGGGTACGGATGCCACGGCTGCTGTGCATTTGGGGCGTAATCTCTCGCTGGATCAGATGGATGGGCCGCACGCGCCCGGAAATGGCGCCGGGCTGTATCGAGAAGGTCGATTGGGAATTTCTGCGCTTCATCTGGACGTTCGAGGAAAAATTCGCGCCGCGCGTCACGGCCGGCCTTGCTCAGCACGGGCCTGATGTGCCTGTCCTTCAATTGACCAGTCGCCGGCAAATGAGTGAATTGCTCGATTTGCTCGCAAAACCGACATAGGCGTTTCCAGACATTCAAATTATTGTGCTCGTTCGGTTGCCGGAGGTGACATATGCGGGAATTGAGCAGCATAGCAGAGGGCGCGGCCTATCTTAGGGTGGCTGATCGTATCCTCATCATGGGCTGCTCTGGCGGCGGCAAGTCGACATTGGCCCAAAAGATCGTTGCTTTTCTGGATTTGCCCTACGCCTCCATGGACCGGGAGTTTTTCTGGCTGCCGGGCTGGGTGAAGCGAGACAAGGTTGAGAAACGTGCGCTTATTGCGGTGAAGGTTGCTGAGGATCGTTGGCTGATCGACGGCACGGGACCTTCCAGCTTCGATCTCAGATTGCCGCGTACCGAACTTGTGCTCTGGGTGCGCGTGCCGCGCTGGATTTGCATGTGGGGCGCTTTGTCGAGGGCGCTGCGATGGCTGGGGCGGTCGCGCCCCGACATGGCCCCAGGGTGCCCCGAGCGCATCGATTGAGAGTTTCTGCGCTACATATGGGATTGGGAGCAGAAATTTGCGCCAAAAGTTATGGCCGGCCTGGCGCAGCATGGACCCGATGTGCCGGTTTTGCAGCTGAAATCCCGCGGCGAAATGCGTCAGCTTCTTGATCTTCTTGGCCGTCCTGCTTAATTGCGGCTCATGCCTCAATTCGAAACCCATCGCCCCGTTCCGCATTCGCCCGACCAGATGTTCGACCTCGTTGCCGATGTGGAACGCTATCCGGAATTCCTGCCGCTTTGCGAGGCGCTTACGGTCCGCAGCCGCAAGGAGCGTGACGGCAAGACCCTGCTGATTGCCGACATGACCGTCGGCTACAAGGCGATCCGCGAGACCTTTACGACGCAGGTGCTGTTGAACAAGGTCGAGCGGGCGATCGATGTGAAATATATCGATGGCCCATTCAAGTATCTCGACAATCGCTGGCGCTTCGCGCCGTCCGAAAATGGCGGCTGCAGCATCGATTTCTTCATCGATTACGAATTCAAGAGCCGCATCCTCGGCGCCCTGATGGGATCGATGTTCGATCGCGCCTTCCGGATGTTCACGGATGCCTTCGAGACGCGCGCCAACAAGATCTACGCCTGAAGCTGCGTCCACTCACTGACCGAGCGTAACCAGCATCTCCAGCGCCGTCTTTAGCGTGGCGAGCCGAACTTGGTCGCGGCCGATATCGCCATAACGCATTTCATGGTGGATGAGTGCGCCGCTGCGTGCCTTGGCAGCGAGGTGGACGAGTCCGACCGGCTTTTCCGCTGAGCCGCCGCCGGGGCCGGCAATACCGGTCACCGCGACGGCAAAATCGGCGCGGGAGCGGAAGAGGGCGCCGTGCACCATCTGCAACGCCGTTTCCTTCGACACCGCGCCAAATTGCGCCAGCGTCTGCTCCTGGACGCCGAGCATCTCCATCTTGGCGGTGTTGGTGTAGGTGACGAAGCCGCGATCGACTACGGCCGAAGAGCCTGGAATTTCCGTCAGCGCGCCAGCGATCAGCCCGCCGGTGCAGGATTCGGCTGTCGCGACCATCCAGCCCTTTGCCGTGAAGTCAGCCACGATCTTTTGCGCCAGCGCGATAATCTCATCGGGAAAATGCATTATGCCTTGCCTCCGCGATAAACGACGGTTGCGGTCGCGATGGCTGCAATGCCTTCGCGGCGGCCGACGAAGCCAATCTTCTCGTTTGTCGTTGCCTTGACCGAACACCGATCGATGCTGATGCCAAGAAATTCGGAGAGCTTGGCGCGCATGACGTCGCGGTGCGGCCCGACCTTCGGCGCTTCGGCGATCAGCGAGACATCCGCATTCATGATGGTGCCGCCGCGCTCGCGCACGATCTTTGCCGCGTGTTCGATGAAAATGCGCGAGGGTGCGCCCTTCCATTGCGGGTCGGAGGGCGGGAAATGATCGCCGATATCGCCGGCGCCGCAGGTGGCGAGCAAGGCGTCCGTCAGGGCATGCAGCGCGACATCGGCGTCAGAATGCCCCTTCAGCTTCTGGTCATGCGGAATGAAGACGCCGCAAAGGGTAACACCATCGCCGGGCTCCAGCTGGTGGACGTCATAGCCGTTGCCGGTGCGTACGTCGGGCAGCAGGCCTGCACTCAACTTTTCATCGGCCATGGCAATATCCCTCTTGATCGTCAGTTTTACATTGTCGGCGCTGCCGGTCACGAGCGTCACTGGCAGATTGCACCATTCCGCGATGGCGGCGTCGTCGGTAAAGTCCGTTCTGCCATCGCCGGCTGCTTTTTCATGCGCGGCAAGAATATCGGCGAAGCGGAAGGACTGCGGCGTCTGCGCGGCGTGCAGCCCGGCGCGCGGCACGGTGTCGACCACCAGCCCGTCCGCATCGCTGCGCTTCAGCGTGTCGGTGACAGGCATGGCGGGTAGCACGGCGGGTGCGCCGGCGGCGAGGGCTGCGGCAACACGATCCAGCAGATCATGGTCGAAGAAGGGGCGCACGGCATCATGGATCATCACATGCGGCACGCCGCTGTCCTTCAGCTGCCGAAGTCCTGCGAGCACGGATTGCTGACGGGTCGCGCCGCCAAAGGCGATCTCGACTTCGGGCAAGCCGGCAACCTGGTCGAATGCTGCCCGGAGCAGCTTTTCATCGTCGCGATGGATGACGACGACAATCTTCGATGCCTGCGGCCATGTCACGAATTTTTCAAGCGTATGCGCAATAACCGCTCTGCCGCCGATCGGGCGATATTGCTTGGGGCCTTCTTCCGGAGAGCCTGCCCGTTCGCCGCGCCCGGCGGCAACGATCACGATTCCCACCGACAGCGGTTGCTTTGAATGCATTTGCGTCATAAACCCCCGAAGGCTGAAAGGCGCCGTCTGTGGCATGGCTTTGAAAAGCGTAGAGCTTTCCTTTGAACAAGCACATGCTAAATAGATCGCCAAAACGGGACCCTGTTCCAGCAGGGTCTATCGCCTCAACTGAGTATTTTCCAGCATCTGCCCAAAAAATATCGGGATTCGTCGAAACCCCTTGGCAAACTTTCAAAGCGTGTCTAAAAATAGTGCAGATGTATGGTGTGCCCGAAAGATAATCATTTGCTTTCTTCCAAGCTTGCAGCTCCATTTTCCATCGGATCCGTGCCTATCCGAAATCGCGTGATTCTTGCACCGATGTCGGGCGTGACCGATCTTCCCTTCCGGCAGCTCGCTTTGCGCTACGGCGCCGGTCTGGTCGTCACGGAAATGGTGGCAAGCCGTGAGCTCGTGCAGGATACAGCAGAATCTTGGGCGCGCCTGAAGAGCGCCGGATTGAAGCCGCATATGGTGCAGCTCGCCGGCCGTGAAGCGCATTGGATGGCCGAGGCGGCAAGGATCGCTGCGGATAATGGCGCCGATATCATCGATATCAATATGGGGTGCCCGGCGAAGAAGGTCATTGGCGGCTATTCCGGTTCGGCACTGATGCGCGATCCGGATCACGCGCTGACCTTGATTGAAGCGACCGTCCGTGCGGTGAGCATCCCCGTGACGCTGAAGATGAGGCTCGGCTGGGACGAAAATTCCATCAACGCGCCTCATATCGCGCGCCGGGCCGAAGAGGCCGGCATTCAGCTCGTCACCATTCATGGCCGAACGCGCATGCAATTCTACGAGGGCAGGGCGGATTGGGATGCGATCCGCGCCGTGCGCGGAGTCATCTCCATTCCGCTTGTTGCCAATGGTGATGTCGAAACGGCTGAAGATGCGCAGGAAATTCTGCGCCGCTCCGGTGCTGATGCCGTCATGATTGGCCGAGGTTGCCAAGGCCGTCCCTGGCATGCTGGCGTACTGGCCGGTCATCGCGAGCCGGGACGTCAGGAGATCGTGGAAATCGCGCTCGAACACTACCGGATGATGCTGGAGTTCTATGGCGAGGCCGTCGGCATTCGCCACGCCCGCAAGCATCTGGCCTGGTATCTCGATCGATATGCGCCTGCGACGGCAGGGGCTGACAAGGCGAAAATCATGACGTCGAAGGAGAGTAGCGAGGCGGCTGCATCCTTCCATGCCGCGTTGCAGGCAGGTGTTGATCTCGCCCACTGCGTCCAGGAGGCTGCATGACTTCGAAATCCAGCTCCGGCGCCGGTGACAGCCCGGCCAACTCCGTGGCCATGGCCGTTCTCAATGCGATCCAGAACCCTGTCGTCATGGTTGACGAGGCCGGCCTCATTGCCTTTGCCAATTGGGAGGCGGAAGCCTTCTTCGGCGCCAGCGCGTCGCACCTGTCGCGCTACAAGATCTCCAGCTTCATCCCTTTCGGCAGCCCCTTGCTGGCGCTGATCGACCAGGTGCGCGAACGCCGCGCACCAGTGAATGAATACCGCGTCGATCTCAGCTCGCCGCGCCTGGGGCAGGACAAGCTGGTGGACATTTATGTTGCCCCCGTTTCCAGCACGCCTGGTTCGGTCGTGGTGGTGTTCCAGGAACGCTCCATGGCCGACAAGATCGATCGGCAGCTGACGCATCGCGCCGCCGCCCGTTCGGTCACCGGCCTTGCTTCCATGCTGGCGCACGAGATCAAGAATCCGCTCTCGGGCATCCGCGGTGCTGCACAGCTGCTCGAACAGTCGGTCGAGGATGATGATCGCGCGCTGACGCGCCTTATCTGCGACGAGACGGATCGCATCGTCTCGCTCGTCGACCGCATGGAGGTTTTCTCCGACGAGCGGCCGGTCGATCGTGTTCCCGTCAACATCCACTCCGTGCTTGACCACGTGAAGGCCGTTGCCAAGGCTGGCTTTGCCCGCAACATCAAGATTTCCGAGAATTACGACCCCTCACTGCCGGCGGTCTTCGCGAATCGGGATCAGCTGGTGCAAGTCTTCCTCAATCTGGTGAAGAATGCCGCCGAGGCAGTCGGCGACCGCCAGGATGGCGAGATCATGCTGACGACAGCCTATCGTCCCGGCATCCGGCTTTCGGTCGCAGGAACGCGCGAGAAGATCTCGCTGCCGCTGGAATTTTGCGTCATCGACAATGGCCCCGGCGTGCCGGCCGATCTCGTACCGCATCTCTTCGATCCGTTCATCACCACGAAGACGAACGGAACCGGCCTCGGCCTTGCGCTGGTCGCCAAGATCATCGGTGACCACGGCGGCATTGTCGAATGCGACAGCCAGAACCATCGTACCACTTTCCGTGTTTTGATGCCTGCCTCCAAGGGCATCACCTCAGAAGATGCCCCACTTCCGAACTCTACAGGGACTACTCGATGACAGCCACGATCCTTGTCGCCGATGACGATGCGGCCATCCGCACCGTGCTCAACCAGGCCTTGAGCCGCGCGGGTTACGATGTACGCATCACATCGAACGCCGCCACGCTCTGGCGTTGGGTCTCCGCCGGCGAAGGCGACCTTGTCGTAACCGACGTCGTCATGCCCGACGAAAACGCATTCGATCTGCTGCCGCGCATCAAAAAGGCGAGGCCGGATCTGCCGGTTCTGGTCATGAGTGCGCAGAACACCTTCATGACGGCGATCAAGGCTTCCGAGAAGGGTGCCTACGACTATCTCCCGAAGCCCTTCGACCTGACCGAGCTGATCGCCATTGTCGGTCGTGCTCTGTCCGAACCGAAGCGCAAGCCGGCAAAGATCGATGATGACATGCAGGACGGTATGCCGCTCGTCGGCCGTTCCGCTGCCATGCAGGAAATCTACCGCGTGCTCGCGCGCCTGATGCAGACCGACCTGACGCTGATGATTACCGGCGAATCCGGTACCGGCAAGGAGCTGGTCGCGCGTGCCCTGCATGATTACGGCAAGCGCCGCAACGGTCCCTTTGTGGCCATCAACATGGCTGCTATCCCGCGCGACCTGATCGAATCCGAACTGTTCGGCCACGAGAAGGGCGCCTTCACCGGCGCGCAGACCCGCTCGACCGGACGCTTCGAGCAGGCCGAAGGCGGCACGCTGTTCCTCGATGAAATCGGCGACATGCCGATGGATGCGCAAACGCGCCTGCTGCGCGTCCTGCAGCAGGGCGAATATACGACCGTCGGCGGCCGCACCCCGATCCGCACCGATGTCCGCATCGTCGCCGCCACCAACAAGGACCTGAAGCAGGCGATCAATCAGGGCCTCTTCCGCGAGGATCTCTATTACCGCCTCAACGTCGTGCCGCTGCGCCTGCCGCCGCTGCGCGACCGCGCCGAGGATATTCCCGATCTGGTGCGCCATTTCATTCAGCAGGCTGAAAAGGAAGGCCTGGGCTCCAAGCGTTTTGACCAGGAAGCGCTCGAGCTGATGAAGGCTTACCCCTGGCCGGGCAACGTCCGTGAGCTAGAAAACCTCATTCGCCGCTTGATGGCGCTCTATCCGCAGGATGTCATCACCAAGGAGATCATCGACGCTGAGCTGCGCGCCGACGTGCCCGACAGCCCTATCGAGAAGGGGCCGGTCCGCACCGGTACGATGACCATAGCCCAGGCGGTGGAAGAGAACATGCGGACCTATTTTGCCGGTTTCGGCGAAAATCTGCCGCCGCCGGGTCTCTACGATCGCGTGTTGACTGAAATGGAATACCCGTTAATCCTCGCTGCCCTGACCGCCACACGCGGCAATCAGATCAAGGCGGCCGATCTTTTAGGCCTGAATCGCAATACGCTGCGCAAAAAGATCAGAGAACTGGGTGTTTCGGTTTACAGAAGCTCCCGTACGGCTTGACAACGCAATCCGATGCGTTGCATTTTCGCCACAATGCGTTGCTTAAAGGTCACGCAGCAGATTCGTCGTTTTTGCGGTGGCGATTCATCTGGCCCACTCTCGTCAGAACGAGAGTTCGTCTGATTTTTCAACTTGTTGCAAAAGTGACATGAAGTAAAGGTTTCGCTTCCAAGCGAAACCGGACGACAGTTCCCGCCTCTGCTTGTCGCTCGCACCCGTGCCCAATAGTGGCCGTGCGATTCGACCAGGGCGCCGACCGTCGCTCGGGCGTGGAGATTGATGGGAATGATGCAGGACGCGGTGTCGCCGGCGGCGAGCGACGAGGCGGTTGTCAAGGTGACGGACCGTCGTGCTTCCTTTGCCCTACCTGGTCTGATCCTGGCCGGCGGCGCTCTTCTGTGCGCCATCGCGACCTTGCTGATGCTTCTCGGGCTGACGCCGATTGCTCCGACCTCCTCGGTCGTCTTCACCTCTGTTGTCATCAACGGCCTCTTCGTGCTGGGACTGATTGCGCTGATCGCCCGCGAAGTGGCGCGGCTGATGAAGGCGCGCAGCCGCGGCCGCGCGGCAGCCCGCCTGCATATCCGCATCGTCGTCCTTTTCTCGATCGTGGCGATCACGCCGGCCATCCTCGTCGCCATCGTCGCCAGCCTGACGCTCAATGTCGGCCTCGACCGCTGGTTCGGCGTGCGCACGCAGCAGATCATCAGCTCCTCGCAGAATGTCGCGCAGGCCTATCTGATGGAGAATGCGAGCTATCTGCAGGGTCAAACCGTCTCGATGGCGAATGACCTGGAGCGCAACCGCTCGCTCTTCAACCTTGATCGCACCGGTTTTGCCGATCTGATGACCCGGCAGGCGCGGGGACGTGGCTTGCTGGGCGCCTTTCTCGTGCGCCGCGACGGCACCGCCATCGTCCAGGCCGATATCAAGACCGAACGCCCGCTGCCGGCCATCCCGAAGGATGCGCTTGATTCCTCCGCCAATGGTCAGCCGACGCTCATCCCGCCAGGGGTGACCAATCTTGTCGGCGCGGTCATCAAGCTCGATGAGATCCCTGGTTCGTTCCTCTATACCGTGCGTGCCGTCGACCCGCGTGTCATGAATGCCATGCGCATGGTCGAAGACAACACCGTCGAATACAAGGCGATGGAAGCCGGCCGCATGTCGCTTCAGATCGCCTTTGCCGTCCTCTATATCGGCTTTGCTTTGATCGTGCTTTTGGCGGCAATCTGGACCGCGATTGCGATTGCTGACCGCATCGTGCGGCCGATCCGCCTTCTTATCAGCGCTGCGGACAATGTCGCCTCGGGCAATATGAACGTGCTGGTGCCGGTACGCTCGGCCGATGGCGATGTCGGCAGCCTGTCGCGCACCTTCAACAAGATGATTTCCGAAATTCGCACCCAGCGTGACGAAATCCTTGAGGCGAAGGACGAGGTCGATGACCGCCGCCGCTTCATCGAGGCGGTGCTCTCAGGCGTGACGGCGGCCGTGATCGGTGTCGAGCATGATCGGCGCATCACCATCGTCAACACCTCGGCCGAAGATCTGCTGACGCTGAAGAGCGACGAGCTTATCGGCAAAAACCTGTCGGACATCGCCCCCGAGGTCGAGCAGGTCGTCACGGAAGCGACGACGCGCCATCGCAGCGATTTCCGCAAGCAGATCAGCCTTGTTCGCGGCGGAACGGTCCGTACGCTCAGCGTTCAGGTGACGCGCGAGGAATCACGCGATGCCAATGAATCCTATGTGATCACGCTCGACGATATCACCGATCTGGTCATCGCGCAGCGTTCGACGGCCTGGGCCGACGTCGCGCGCCGTATCGCGCATGAGATCAAGAACCCGCTGACGCCGATCCAGCTTTCCGCCGAGCGCATCCGCCGCCGGTTCGGCAAGAACATCGCCGATGCCGACCGTCCGGTCTTCGACCAATGCACGGATACGATCATCCGGCAGGTGGGGGATATCGGCCGCATGGTCGATGAGTTCTCCTCTTTCGCCCGCATGCCGAAGCCGACCATGGAGCCGACCGACCTGCGCGATATTTTGCGCGATGCCGTCTTCCTGCGCGAAATGGGCAACAATCACGTCAAATTCGAGCGTGAGCTGGGCGATGAACGACTGGAGGGCATGTTCGATGCCCGCATGCTCGGCCAGGCCTTCGGCAATCTCATCAAGAATGCCGTCGAGGCGATCGAGGGCGTACCGAGCGATCAGGCGCGCGAGCAGCCGAAAATCCTGGTGCGTTCGTCTTTGGACCCGGAGCGCGATCGCTTCACGGTCGATGTCATCGACAATGGCCGCGGTCTGCCGGTCGAGAACCGGCACAGCATTCTCGAACCCTACATGACGATGCGCGAGAAGGGCACCGGCCTCGGCCTCGCCATCGTCAAGAAGATCATTGAAGACCATGGCGGGCAGATCGAACTCCACGATGCGCCGGCCGATTTCGACCAGGGCAGGGGGGCCATGATCCGCGTGCATCTGCCGCGCCGTGAGCAGGCCGCCGTCGCCCCGACAGCAAGTGACAAGGAAAGCGTCTATGGCATCTGACATTCTCGTAGTGGATGACGAGGAAGACATTCGCGAAATCGTTTCGGGAATTCTTTCGGATGAAGGGCACGAAACCCGCACTGCGCATGATAGCGACAGCGCGCTCGCCGCAATTTCCGATCGTGCGCCACGGCTGATCTTCCTCGATATCTGGATGCAGGGCAGCAAGCTCGATGGTCTGGCGCTATTGGACGAGATCAAGGCGCGCCATCCGGAGCTGCCCGTAGTCATGATTTCGGGTCATGGCAATATCGAGACGGCCGTTTCCGCGATCAAGCGCGGCGCCTTCGATTTCATCGAGAAGCCGTTCAAGGCTGATCGCCTCATCCTGATCGCCGAGCGCGCCTTGGAAAATTCCAAGCTGAAGCGTGAAGTCTCCGAGCTGAAGCGCCGCACCGGTGACGCCGTAGAATTGATCGGCACGTCGGTTGCCGTTTCGCAGCTGCGCCAGACGATCGACAAAGTGTCGCCTACCAACAGCCGCATCATGATCTTCGGTCCGTCGGGCTCCGGCAAGGAGCTGGTGGCCCGGATGATCCACAAGAAATCGACCCGCGCAAACGGCCCCTTCGTGGCGCTGAATGCGGCGACCATCACGCCCGAGCGCATGGAAGTCGCCCTGTTCGGCACCGAAGGCTCGCCGGGGCAGGCCCGCAAGATCGGTGCCCTGGAAGAAGCCCATCGCGGCATTCTCTATCTCGATGAAGTCGGCGAAATGCCGCGCGAGACGCAGAACAAGATTCTGCGCGTGCTTGTCGATCAGCAGTTCGAGCGCGTCGGCGGTTCGAAGCGCGTGAAGGTGGATGTGCGTATCATCTCGTCCACGGCCTATAATCTTGAAAGCCGTATTGCTGAAAGCTTGTTCCGTGAGGACCTCTATCATCGTCTGGCCGTTGTGCCCGTGCGCGTGCCTGCCCTTGCCGAGCGCAGGGAGGACATTCCATTCCTTGTCGACCAGCTGATGCGCCAGATTTCCGAGCAAGCTGGCATCCGCCCGCGCCGGATCGGCGATGACGCCATGGCCGTGCTGCAGGCGCATGACTGGCCCGGCAACATCCGCCAGCTGCGCAACAATATCGAGCGTCTGATGATCCTGGCGCGCTCGGATGGCGCGGATACGCCGATCACGGCGGAAATGCTGCCGACCGATCTTGGCGACATGCTGCCGAAGGTCTCCGCCAAGAATGACTATCACATCATGACGCTGCCGCTGCGTGAAGCGCGTGAAATGTTCGAGCGCGATTATCTCATCGCCCAGATCAACCGCTTCGGTGGCAATATCTCGCGCACGGCGGAATTTGTCGGCATGGAGCGTTCGGCGCTGCACCGGAAGCTGAAGTCGTTGGGCGTCTGATCGGTCGCCCGGCATCTCAAACAATGCAGAATTTGGGTCAGGGGCTTCCATGCCGAGAATAGCTTATGTCAACGGCCGCTACATCAAGCACAGCGATGCCATGGTGCATATCGAGGATCGTGGCTATCAGTTCGCCGATGGCGTCTATGAGGTGTGCGAGGTTCGTCATGGCATGATCGTCGACATGACGCGCCATCTCGATCGCCTCAACCGTTCACTGAGCGAGCTGCGGATCGCCTGGCCGATGACGCGTCAGGCATTGGCGCTGGTGATTCGCGAGACCTTGCGCCGCAATTATGTTCGCAACGGCCTGTTCTATTTGCAGGTGACGCGCGGCGTCGCCCGGCGCGATCATGTCTTCCCGCCGGCCGGCACGCCGTCCTCGATCGTCGTCACCGCCAAGAGCACCGATCAGTCCGTGATCGCCATGAAGAATGCCAATGGCATCAAGGCGATCACCGTTCGCGACAATCGCTGGGATCGGGTGGATATCAAGTCGGTTGGCCTGCTTCCGAATGCCATGGCCCGCCAGCAGGCCAAGGAGGCCGGCGCGCAAGAGGCAATCTATATCGACCACAACGGCATGGTGAAGGAAGGGGCCGCGACCAACGTCTGGATCGTCGATCACGACGGGAATCTCGTCACCCGCCCGGCCGAGCATGGCATCCTGCGCGGCATCACGCGCACGACGTTGATGGACGTCGCAGCCAAGCTCGATGTGACGATCGTCGAGCGATTCTTCTCGGTCGAGGAGATGATGAAGGCCCGCGAAGTCTTCATTACAGCGGCGACAAGTATCTGTTTTCCGGTCGTTTCTATCGATGGAGAGACGATTGCGAACGGCCATCCCGGCAGCATGTCACAGAAAATTCGTGAAGCCTTTTTCGACGTTGCGGAAAAGACTGCGATTTGATACCAACATTCGCTGGGGGGAGAGAATGAGGGTATCTCCCGTCCGGGACCTCTGTATATCATGACATTTAACCGGCTCAGGTCGGCAAAAAAGAAAGAAGCGGCGCGATGGCGGAACGTTCTCAGAACTTGCAGGACTTGTTTCTCAATACTGTTCGCAAGCAAAAGATTTCACTGACAATTTTCTTGATTAACGGTGTGAAGCTCACAGGTGTCGTAACCTCCTTCGACAATTTCTGCGTCCTGCTCCGCCGTGATGGCCATTCGCAGCTCGTCTACAAGCATGCGATCTCGACGATCATGCCGGGTCAGCCGATGCAGATGTTCGAGAGCGAAGAAGCCGCATCCTAACCGGGACTAGCCGTTATCACGACACGCGATACCAAAAATGATTCCCTCATCCCGGAGACTGTAAGGCACCGGGATGACATGCGGGCTGTCGTGGTGGTGCCCGTGTTGAAACAGGCCCGCGCGGCACGTGCTGCCCAAGCCGATAATGCCATCTCTGTCACCCGACCGCCCGAAAGCCGGCTGGAAGAGGCAAAAGGGCTTGCGCTCGCCATCGACCTCGATGTGGTGAGTGGTTCCATTGTCCCGATCAACGATCCGCGGCCGGCGACGCTTCTCGGCACAGGCAAGATAGAGGAAATCCTCGCGCTGCTCGACGAGTTCGACGCCGGCCTTGTGATCGTCGATCATCCTTTGACGCCGGTGCAGCAGCGCAACCTCGAGAAGGCCTGGAACGCCAAGGTCATCGACCGCACCGGCCTCATCCTTGAAATCTTCGGCCGACGCGCTTCCACCAAGGAAGGCACGCTGCAGGTCGAGCTGGCGCATCTGAACTATCAGAAGGGCCGACTGGTTCGAAGCTGGACTCACCTTGAGCGCCAGCGTGGTGGTGCCGGCTTCATGGGCGGCCCGGGTGAAACCCAGATCGAAGCCGACCGGCGTATGCTGCAGGAACGAATCATCCGGCTGGAGCGCGAGCTGGAGCAGGTGGTTCGCACCCGCCAGCTTCATCGCGCCAAGCGCAAGAAGGTGCCGCACCCGATCGTGGCCCTGGTCGGCTATACCAATGCCGGCAAGTCGACGCTGTTCAACCGCATCACCGGCGCTGGCGTTCTGGCGGAAGACATGTTGTTTGCGACGCTCGATCCGACGCTGCGCCGCATGAAGCTGCCACATGGCCGTACCGTCATCCTCTCCGACACCGTCGGCTTCATTTCCGACCTGCCGACTCACTTGGTGGCCGCCTTCCGTGCAACGCTGGAAGAGGTGCTGGAAGCCGATCTGATCCTGCATGTCCGCGATCTCTCCGACGACGATAATCAGGTGCAGAGCGCCGACGTCATGCGCATTCTCGGTGATCTCGGCATCGGCGAGGCGGAAGGTGCAGAGCGCATCCTCGAAGTCTGGAACAAGATCGACCGTATGGAGCCGGAAGCGCATGATGCCATCGTGCAGAAGGCGTCGACGGCGGAAAACGTTATTGCCGTTTCGGCGAAGAGCGGCGAGGGCGTCGATCGCCTGATGGATGAAATCAGTCGCCGTCTTTCCGGCGTGTTGACGGAAACGACGATCACGCTGCCTGTGGAAAAGCTGGCGCTACTGCCCTGGCTCTACAATCATGCCATCGTCGACAACCGCGAAGACAACGAGGACGGCACGGTCACGCTCGAGGTTCGCCTGACCGAAACCGAGGCGGTGGAACTTGAGCGGCGCATGGGCAACGGCCCGAAGCCGCAGCGTGAGGATTGGGAATAGGCGGGTAAGCGGCCTTACGCCGTTTTCGCGCCCAGCAACTGCCGCTCGATGGCCTTTGCCGACTGCCAGATCTCTTCCATCCGCTCGAGCGAGGCGCCTTCCAGCGTCTCGCCTTCCGCGCCTAGCGTCGTCTCGATGTGATGGAAGCGGCGGCGGAATTTGGTGTTCGTGCCGCGCAGAGCCTGTTCCGGATCGGTGTTCACATGCCGGCCGATGTTGACGACGGCGAAGATCAGGTCGCCGAGCTCGTCGCTGACCTTGGCCTTGTCGCCACTTGCGAGTGCTACCCGCAATTCGCCGATCTCCTCCTCGATCTTGTCGAGGATCGGTTCAGGCGCCGACCAGTCGAAGCCGACCTTGGCGGCGCGTTCCTGCAATTTCAGCGCCTCGGTCAAGGCAGGGAAGGTGCGCTGCACCGAGCCCAGGAATCCGGCCTTGAAATCTTCGGTAATGCCGCTCTTGGCGCGGCGTTCAGCCCGTTCGCGCTTCTCCTCGGCCTTGATCCGATCCCATTGCAGCGTCACGGCATCCTCGGTCTTGGCGTCCGAGACGGCAAAGACATGCGGATGGCGTCGGATCATCTTGCGGCTGATGGCGTGCACGACGTCGCCGAAGGAAAATGCACCGGCTTCCTCCGCGATCCGCGAATGAAAGACGACCTGCAACAGCAGGTCACCGAGCTCGTCGCAGAGATCGTCATTATCCTTGCGCTCGATCGCATCGGCCACCTCATATGCTTCTTCGATCGTGTAGGGCTTGATGGTCTCGAAGGTCTGGACGATGTCCCAAGGGCAACCGGTTTCGGGATTTCGCAGCGCCGCCATGATGTCAATCAGGCCGGAAATGTCTCGCGATGCTTCCATCATTGCCTCGGGTCTTGCTCTGTCAATTCAAGGGAATGTCGTTGCTGCCCTTCGACGCCTGATAGTTGTCGGAGAGACGAGCATAGGCCTGCTTAATACGCGCCGTCTGCTCTTTCAATTCGCTTTTGCGTGGATCCTCTTCGGTTTCCACCAGATCGGCGATGGCAAAGCTCTTCCAGAATGCATTCTGGCGGCGGTAGCCGCCCGGCTCCAGGCCGAAGACCTCCTTCAGAATCTTGAGATCGTGCGGGATCGCAAAGGCATCCCGGGAGTCCTCATGGCTGAAGAAATAGTAGTAATTGTCGAAGCCGGCCCAGGTGATGGCCGACATGCACATAGTGCAGGGCTCATGGGTCGACAGGAAGATCAGATCCTTGGTGGCAGGCTTTTCGCCGAGTTCGTAGAAGCGCTTGAGAGCGTGGACTTCACCGTGCCAAAGCGGGTTTTCCAGCTCATTGTTGGTTTCCGCGATGACGAGCGAAAGGTCGGATTTGCGCAGGATGGCGGCGCCGAAGACCTTGTTGCCAGTGGCGACGCCCTTGCGGGTCAGGGGCAGGATGTCGTGCTCGACGACGTTGAGAAGGCGTGCAGCGATGCTATTGTCAGGCAAGGGGTTTCCTCCAGCGATTTTCGCTGCAGTCTAACGGGGTTGGAAATGCGGCGGTATGCGCAAATAAGTTAAAGACTATGTTCGCCAGAGGCAATAAAGCAATCCGCCGATGCCGCTGAATCGTAAAAATCTATAGATTTTATATATTTATTGCAATCTGCTTGCCTGGTGAGTTTTGCTCAAATCCCGTAGATGTCGAGCAAAAGAATACGCGCTTGCCTGAGCATTAGAATTCTGTTTCTTCAATCTCTTGGCCGCAGAGGCGATATTCGGCAAACCTTGAAGTGGAATAGCGATGCCTCCCAAGACTGAACAGCTTTCGGTGTTTCCCGCCTTCTTTCGCGTAGAAGGAAGGATGACGGCTGTCTTCGGCAATGGCGACGAAGCCTTTGCCAAGGTGCGGCTGCTCATGAACACGCAGGCGAAGATCGTTGCCTTCGTGCAGGCGCCCGAGGCTGATTATCACGCTTTCCTCATCGCCAACCGCATCGAAACCGTACGCGGCGATTTTTCGCCTGATCAGGTCAAGGGCGCGGCGCTTGTTTTTGCTGCCACTGGCGATGCCGAGGCGGATCGCGCGATCGTCGATGCGGCCCGTGCTGAGAAAATTCCGGCAAACGCCGTCGATCAGCCTGATTATTGCGATTTCTATACGCCGGCGCTGGTCAATCGCGCTCCAGTGGCTGTCGCTATCGGCACGGAAGGCGCCGGCCCGGTGCTGGCACAGATGATCCGCGCGCAGATCGACCAGATGCTGCCGCCGTCGCTCGGCAAGCTGGCTGAGCTCGCGACGCGCTTCCGCAAGCCGGTCGAGCGCTTTGTACCGCGCGGCGTTGCCCGCCGCATCTTCTGGCGCCAGTTCTTTTCGGGTCCCGTTGCCGATGCCGTCAATGCCGGCCTTGTCTCGCAGGCGGAGCAGGCAGCCGATGAGTTGCTGCAGTCCTCGCGTGACGTCGACGGCCACGTGTGGCTGGTCGGCGCAGGTCCCGGCGCTGAAGACCTGCTGACGCTACGTGCCCAGCGCGTGATGATGGAGGCCGATGTCATCGTCTATGACGCGCTTGTCCCGCAGGCGATCGTCGATATGGGTCGCCGCGATGCCGAGCGCCTGTCGGTCGGCAAGCGCAAGGGGTGCCACAGCAAGTCGCAGGAAGAGATCAACGATCTGCTGGTGCAGCTTGGCCGCGAAGGCAAGCGTGTCGTTCGGCTGAAGTCGGGCGATCCGCTGGTTTATGGCCGAGCCGGCGAGGAAATGGCCGCACTGCGCGCCGCCGGCATCGGCTATGAGATCGTTCCAGGCATCACCTCGGCCTTTGCTGCCGCTGCCGACTTCGAACTGCCGCTGACGTTGCGCGGTGTTGCCTCGTCGCTGGTCTTCACGACGGGTCACGATCTCACAGGCGATGTGTTGCCTGATTGGGCAAGCCTCGCCGTATCCGGCGCCACGATTGCCGTGTATATGGGGCGCACGGTTGCTGCGTCCGTCGCCGGTCGCCTGATGCAGGCCGGCCTGCCGCCCGAGACGACCGTTGCCATCATCGAGAATGCCAGCCGCCGCGACCGCCGCCTGATGCACGGCATATTGCGCGATCTGCCTGATCTCGAGCATCGCGATGAATTGAGCGGTCCGGTCATGGTCATTATCGGCGATGCCGTCGCCGGCGCGAATTTCGAACAATCCGAGCCGCTGGTCCGTCGCGAGACCGTCGCTCAAGACTATGCAAGGAGCTGATTGATGGTCGACAAGGTTTTGACCGCAAACCGGCTCACCGATGGCGTCGCCGTTTGGCTGAACGCAAATGGTGAGTGGACGTTATCGCTGCAGGAAGCGCTTGTCGCTCGCCATGCCGAAGCGGAAGCCGCTCTGGAAGCGATCGGTAAGCAGGCCTATGCCGACAACAAGGTTGTCGACGTCAATCTGATCGACGTGCAGGAAACCGGTGGCAAGCTTTGGCCGCTGCGCCTGCGCGAGCGTATCCGCGCCGAAGGCCCCACCATGGAATACGCGCCGGGCTACGCCGCGGCCGATCCCGATTTCATTGCCGTCTGAGAAGCCCCGAGGAAGTCATGTATCGTTACGATGAATTCGACCACGCCTTTGTTGCGGAACGGGTTGCCCAGTTCCGCGATCAGGTGGAGCGACGCCTCTCGGGTGAGCTGTCCGAAGATGCCTTCAAGCCGCTGCGCCTGATGAACGGCGTCTATCTGCAGCTGCATGCCTATATGCTGCGCATCGCCATCCCCTACGGCACGCTGAGCTCGCGCCAGATGCGCATGCTCGCCCATGTCGCTCGCACCTACGACCGCGGTTATGGCCATTTCACCACGCGCCAGAACCTGCAGTTCAACTGGCCGAAGTTGTCCGAGATGCCCGATGCGCTGGCCGATCTCGCTTCCGTTGAAATGCACGCCATCCAGACCTCGGGCAATTGCATTCGCAACGTGACGGCTGATCATTTTGCCGGGGCTGCGGCCGATGAAGTCGCCGATCCCAGGCCTTACGCCGAAATCCTGCGTCAGTGGTCGTCCGTGCATCCGGAATTTTCCTTCCTGCCGCGCAAGTTCAAGATCGCGGTGACCGGCGCCGAGCGCGACCGCGCCGCGATCCAGGTGCATGATATCGGTCTGCATCTGAAGAAGAACGACAAGGGCGAGATTGGCTTTGCCGTTTACGTCGGCGGTGGGCAGGGCCGTACCCCGCTCATTGCCAAACTGATCCGCGACTTCCTGCCGGAAGAAGATCTCCTGTCCTACACGACGGCGATCATGCGCGTTTACAATCTGCATGGCCGCCGCGACAACAAGTACAAGGCGCGCATCAAGATCCTCGTGCACGAAACCGGCGCCGAAGAACTGGCACGCCAGGTCGAAGTCGAATTCGACAAGCTGAGGAACACCGAACTGAAACTGCCGGAAGCCGACGTTCAGGCGATCTCGGCCTATTTCGCACCGCCGGCACTGCCTGAGCGCGCCGAAGGCTGGGAAAGCCTGGCGCGTTGGAAGAAGGCCGATCCGGCTTTCGCGCGCTGGGTGCAGCAGAACGTACAGCCGCACAAGAACCCGGATTACGGCATGGTGACGATTTCGCTGAAGCCGATCGGCGGCATTCCGGGCGACGCCTCGGACGCGCAGATGGAAGCTGTCGCCGATATCGCCGAGGAATACGCCTTCGACGAAATCCGCGTCAGCCACGAGCAGAACCTCATCCTGCCGCATGTCGCGCTGGCCGATCTCGAAGCCGTCTATCGCGGCCTCGTCGCCATCGGTCTGGAAACGGCCAACGCCGGCCTGATCACGGATATTATTGCCTGTCCCGGTCTCGACTATTGCGCGCTTGCCAATGCGCGCTCCATTCCGGTCGCGCAGGAGATCTCCAGGCGCTTCGGTTCGGCTGAGCGTCAGGCGGAGATCGGCGAGCTGAAGATCAAGATTTCCGGCTGCATCAATGCCTGCGGTCATCACCATATCGGCCACATCGGCCTGCTCGGCGTCGAGAAGAAGGGTGCGGAACTCTATCAGATCACGCTCGGCGGCTCCGGCGACGAGAACACCTCGATCGGCGAGATCATCGGCCGTGGCTTCGAGCCCGACAAGGTGACCGATGCCATCGAGACCATTGTCGATACCTATCTCGGCCTTCGCCTCGATGCTTCAGAAACCTTCCTCGCCGCCTATCGCCGCGTCGGGCCGCAGCCGTTCAAGACCGCGCTCTACGGCGCGTCCTCGTCGGCAGCCGAAGCAGCGTAAGGAGATTGACCATGACCAAGATCTGGCGTGAAACCGGCTTCGTCGACAATGATCCGTGGGTTATCGAGACCGAGGAGGTGAAGGTGGCGGAGACACAGAAGCCGCTGCTTAGCCTCGATGCACTGATCGCGAAAGCCGAAGAAAGCAATGAGGCCGGCCTCGGCGTCGTCATCAAGCCGGCCGACGATGTCACCCGGCTGCAGCCCTATCTCGATCGCCTCGATATTGTGGCGGTTGCCTTTCCGGCCTTCAACGACGGTCGCGCTTTCAGCCATGCCTCGCTGCTGCGCCAACGCCTCGGCTACGCCAATGAGCTGCGCGCTGTAGGGGATGTTTTGATCGACCAGATTCCGTTGATGCTGCGCGTCGGCATCGACAGTTTTGCGGTAACGAATGAGACAGCACTGAAGAGACTTTCGGAAAACCGGCTGCCGGGTATTCCGCATTACTACCAGCCGACGGCGCAGCGTGCCGAAGGTGGACAGGCCTATAGCTGGCGGCGATTGCCAGCAAAGTCGGCCTGACACCGAACGGCTTGCGTTGCGGCAATTTGACAATGTCGGATTGCCGTATTCAAGCCTTTCGAATGATGTAATGTCGGCAATCTGGAAACTTGACTGGAATATGCATATTTCAGTCCTGAGCCGTCGGTTGGAATGGAATGCCTTTCAAAACCGGCTATATTATAATATCAGCGTCGCGAAATGAGCCTGCCAGGAAAGACGTGCCAAGGAATACGTGTAAGATTAATACGGGATCCGAGACAGAATGAACGCCCCCGCCAAATCAGATGAATTTGCTTCAGCAGTCCCAGCCGGCGTCTTCGCCGAGAGGGTGCTGAGCGTCACGCATTATACCGACCGGCTCTTTCGTTTCACCATGACCCGGCCGCAGGGCTTCCGCTTCCGCTCCGGCGAGTTTGCCATGATCGGCCTGATGGTCGACGGCAAGCCGCTGTACCGCGCCTATTCGATCGCGAGCCCTGCCTGGGCCGACGAGCTCGAATTCTTCTCCATCAAGGTACCGGACGGCCCGCTGACCTCCCACCTGCAGAATATCAAGCCCGGCGATGAAGTGCTGATGCGCAAGAAGCCGACCGGCACGCTGGTTCTGGACGCGCTCACCCCCGGCCGCCGTCTCTACATGTTTTCCACCGGCACCGGCATTGCGCCGTTCGCGAGCCTGATCCGCGATCCGGAAACCTATGAGAAGTATGAGGAGGTCATCCTCACCCACACCACGCGCGATGTTGCCGAGCTGAAATACGGCTTCGATCTCGTCGAGGAAATTCGCAACGACGAGCTGTTGAGCGAAGTCGTCGGCGACAAGCTGCGTCACTATGCGACCGTCACCCGCGAGGAGTTCCCCTTCACCGGCCGCATCACCGATCTCATCGAAAACGGCAAGCTTTTCAGCGATCTCGGCGTGCCGGCGCTGGATCCCACGATCGATCGCGGCATGATCTGCGGCTCCTCCGCCATGCTGAAGGACACCAAGGTGCTGCTCGAAAAAGCCGGCCTGAACGAAGGTGCAAACAACAATCCGGCCGAGTTCGTCATCGAACGCGCTTTCGTCGGTTAAGCGAATTATTTCAATGCAGAATGAAAGGCGGCTTCGGCAACGGAGCCGCCTTTTTCATGCGCGGCTGAGATAATCGATGAGTGACGCCATGGCCGTCTCGGCGGCTTTCGTATCACCGCCCCGAATGGCTTCGATGGCCTGAACATGCATAGCGATTGCCCGACCCATGCGATCATGCGTTCCGGTGGAATACCACAGCCGGCGTGCGTGCGTTTGTACGGGCGCGAGCGCCGCCATGATGAAATTGTTGGGGCAGGCGGCTTCGAGAATCTCGTCGAAGGCCTTATCGGCAGCGAAAAAGCCGGGAAGGTCGCCGGTAACAGCACACTCCGTCATCAGGCGGGCGCATTCCCCCAACTGCTCGCGCTGCTGCTGATCGGCATGGGTGGCGGCAAGCGCGGCCGCAATCGGCTCCAATTCGCGCCTCACCTGCATGACATATTGATGGTCTTCGGGGCGAATCTCCGCGATTTGCAGGCCGACGCGCGGCCGCACATGGATCAATCCCTGCCATGCAAGTTTCTGGATTGCCTCGCGCACCGGTGTTCGCCCATGCTCGGCCACTTCGATCAACTGCTTTTCGGTGACGAGGGCGCCTGGCTTCAGCGCAAGCGTCACGATCGCGTATTCCAACGCGAGATAGGCGAGGTGGCTAAGCGAATTCTGCATTCGAGGCTGGGTCCGGCTTATGCTTGGGTGGCACACAGTGTCATCTAGCATCTCCGAAGGCAACCAAGCGTGATATATCAGCATATTGCAAAGCTAGGCATCACGGCCATGCAGCATGCCTGAATATCGTGTCTGCCGGATCGTCGCTTTGCTGTCGACGATCTCGGTGGCATTTCGCAAGCCTGGCTGGAAAAGCCGCGTGCTATCGACCGATTGCGGTCGCAAGGGTGGGCGGCCTTCGCTTGGCAGCCATGAGCAAGTCCAGTTCGGTGGACGACGGGCCGAATTTGTAGAAGAGGCGCTTTGCCTCCGCATCATCGAGGCGATATTTCCGCGCAAACTCGGCAATGCTGTAAGGGCGGCCGCGGATGACTTTGCGGGTGGTTGTCCGATTGGCGTTTTCCGTCATATTTCCAACCTCCTTTCGGTTCCTCTTTGGTAGATAGCGCCGAGGCCGGGCTTGGAAAGGCCTCAAAAGCCACGGCCCATTTTTTCGCGTCTTGCGTCTCATCGGGCGAACGCAACAAAAAAGGGAAGGCGGTTTGTTCCGCCTTCCCTTTTTTCCTCTTCCCGATTCGGGCTTGTATAGCCCGATGCGCTGCTAACGTCTGATCAGTCGACCGACGAAAATCAGGATGCAGGCGCCGATGAAACCTGTGATCAGGTAGTTCAGCCATACATGGAACGGCAGCGCGATACCGAGTGTCCGGAACAGCCAGCTGGCGACAAGTGCGCCGACGATGCCGAGGATGATGTTCATGATGATGCCTGTGTTGCTTTTCATGATCATCTCGGCGAACCAGCCAGCTAGGCCGCCGATGATAATTGCTGCAATCCAACCGACGTTTGCGTCTTCCATAAAAGAACCTCCTGAGGGCCCGACAGGTTGTTAACAATAACTGATATACACCAAAAACGATTCGCACCCCAACTGTTGCAGATGGCGAGCCGATCGATCCGTTCATTGCAACCCTGATTATTAAGGGAAATTGTTACGGTTGTTTGGGTCTTTCAGAATCGTTTGCCTTGTCGGAGCTCATCCGCCTATGGCGCCGGACTTCTGATTTTCCGTTTTAATGGCGATTTCTTCGGCTCGATGCCGTCACTTCGTGGTAGCGAGATGAGGAAAAGCATCGTCGGTCGCTAGCAACCACAATTTTATGGGTTGACCACAATAGGGTGTCTGCATATGTTCCGCGCACTTCCAGCCGAGGCAGCCTCTGTCTGCGGAAAGGGAGAGCGTAGCTCAGTCGGTAGAGCAACTGACTTTTAATCAGTAGGTCATGGGTTCGAATCCCATCGCTCTCACCATCAAGTTTGCAGTATTCTTTCGGGATTCGGTTTTGGCTCCATTCATGAAAGACGGCGCTGAAATCTGCCGTTCATGTCGTGAAGGAACGCGATGTCTTGAAAAAGCCCCGAACTTTGTGTCGCCCAAATTTTCCTATTCGATGTTGACATTCTCTCGGCAAAGGCAGGCATCTCGTCCCAGATGCTGCGTGCGAGCAGGGAGTCCGATCTTTTTGCCGAGCAACTGGGACCCGAGAAAAGGCCGGTATTCGCTTCCTGCAAGGGAGATGCGCGAATCGAGATATTCATTAGGGCCTGCTGATCGACTAAATGAGCGCTCTTCAACACCAAAGGATCAAGATGTCTGACCATCCGCGTTCACTAGAGTCGACAAGGCATTGTGTATCGGACCGAAAGCCTAAAGGAGCCATTATCTACATAATGGTTGCTGTCGTTGCGGTTATCATCGGGGCGACTTCGGGACGGCACGAGAGCGGGATGCAAACTGTCCCGCCGGTTGCGAAGCTGGTTCATTGAATCGGAATGGCTGGCTCGGCCAAGGACCGATCCAATCGAACGGAAGTCAGCAATCCTCGCTTTGGTGTGTGGCCTAGATCGGAAAGCTGAGCTGCGGGATATTGCCTCTATTTGCTAGCGATACGGAAATAGGCCCATGAGCGATATTTAGGATCGCTGCGGGTAGCTTCCGCAATAGGTGATCGTCGACGTCGACGAGGGTTTGAAATCGAGCCCGCCCAGCCCCGGTTCATCAATCAATATCAATGTGCTGCTCCTTGATGGTGCAATGGCTTTACACGCTTCGACGTCAGCCGTTTCGAGACGCCCGGATAGATATTTCCAATCTAGGCTGGTTAGGCCGTCGTCGACTGCCCAAATGGTTTCGATGAAATCTTCATCGAGCTCGGCGTCTCCGAGTTCTCGTTTCATAGGCCATAAAGGGTTGCGATCCTCCCAGGCTTGATATTCCTCGTCAGAAGCTTCTTCGCTTGGTTCTGGCTCCCAGTGCGGCTGGGAGTAGGTCAGCGCCTGTCCTTCAGTTTCGAACGAAGCGATAAAAACGTGCAGCTTTCTCGGCTGTGTCTGCATTGTTGAATCTCGTTGATTGCGCGGCTCCGCCGCCCGCCGATTTTTCTGGCTAGCCATAACGCACAGGTTGTTGATGACATTTGGTGCAAATTGACTGGTGAAAAATATCGATTTGATAGTACCATAATCTCATCAATAAGATGGTTGGTGAAGACGACGGGCGAATGATGGAATTCGTGGCAGAGCTGTCCCTATGGGAAATCTATGCAATCGTTTGCGGTTTATTGGGGTCTCTGGGACTTTTGTTTGGATTGATCGCGGGCAGGAAGTTTTCGGTAGCCTTGAGCGTGCTGCCACTGATCGGTATCGCGATCACGACACCGGTGACGGAGCGAATTGTGATCCCTTACCTTACGGAACGCTATCCGGTGATCTTTGCCAACAAGGATCTACCCAGGAAGATCGACCAGAAAACCACGCTGACGAAAATAGACCTAACCGATCATATCTACAGCTATTTCTACGATCTTGACGAGGATGATGACGATTTCGATCCACCTCTCGTCAAATCCGCGCAGCTCACGGACCTCTGCGACTTCCTGCTGCCGAAGTTCAGTTCCGGCGAAGCATCTCTGGCGAATTACATCTATCAGCTGAAGGGCAGAGACTATTCATTTTCGGTCGACAGCACCGACTGCTCCTGAGGTTTGGACAGGCAAAATATCAAGAGCGCCCTGATTCGAGATCGGCCGTCACTCGTGGTCGAGCATCGTCGATACAGGTTCTACGGCCAATGCCTATGCGATTGTGGGCCTATGCGATTGTCGAAAGTGCGACGACCGCGACCGCAGTCAGGCCGCCGAAGATCGGCAGCAGTTTCAGCATAACAAGCCGCGCGAGTTTCTTCTTTTCGATCGACGTCATGATCAGCTTTCCTCACATGGCAGTGAAGCTTAAACGCATGAAATTCATGATTCGTTTCACGTCTATCGTCGCATTATAATATTATGTGTCGCTAAAAGTACAGTGATGTGGCGCTGTGTCACTTTCGAAGACGGAAATCCTCCGAAAATCGCGCGGTAGCCGGTTGAGAGATCGCCGCGTATGCTGGTGTCGTTATTTCCATCGGAACCTAATCCCATCAAGCGAGTTCCTTTTTCAAAAGAGAGGAGGCGCAACTTGGCACAGGATCGACAAAGCGAATCGCATGGCGAACGTGAGAAGAAGCAAGCCCTGGCGAAAATACAGCACAGCAAGGTGCGCAAGGACGACCGGCTGAACAAAGAAAAGGACGAGGCTTCCCTCGTTGCCGATCCCCGCAACAGGCTTACGGAGGGTAAAGTCGATCCGGTGACAAAGGAGCGCAAGCCTAGGGACGCATGAGCGATACCGGTGTCGGATGGCTGCCTGCGTGTTCCATGTGCCGTTTCCTCATGGAGAGAAGATAATCTTGCGGCCCGACAACGTGGCGGCGGGACGATCGCACGACGATAATCGTTTCGGCAGTGCCGTTTGTGTGGGCGACTTGATTTTCCATCATTCACGAATGCAGTGACTGGGATGACGGCCGGTTTGTGCTGCCATCGTTCAGCGCAATGGCCATGATGGCAAGAAGAACATATTCGCGCTTCCAGCCTGATTTCATCGCCGCAGCAACCAGGCTCTCGATGGAGGGTTCCAGGGCGAAAAGACAGGCTGTCAGATAATTTGTCTGTGATGCTGCTTCCAAAGGGGGAGGGTTTATGGCGGGTCTCAACTTCCTGCTCCGTCTATTGATTTGACCGGATAGGAATGGACTGTAATTTCACCGGGTTTCCCGGGTTTGTCTCGTTTATTGCAGAACGTTGCTACTGCCGAGTGGCTTCAAGAGAGCCAAGGTCGATATCGGTATTTGGCGGGCGATATCCGGATAATGCACACTTGCCCCTGCCGACATCGATGGAGCCAGCCTCCAGAATCATTCCAGGAAAAGTGCGCAGCGGTCTTCCGTCCGGAATTCCGCGAAAACAGCGAGAGACATCCGACGAAAGGATCGCAAAACAAACGATCATATTAAGCAAGCGGCATTCAAGCTGCCGCAGCTCGGTCTTTCGTCAGGATATTTGATGGAGCGCCGTAGCGGTCAACTCTACCACCAGCTGGACGGTAAAGTTGACCACGATTCGAGAGTGAAACGAGTTTTAGGCCTTGCCGCCGTTCTTCTTGCAATCGCTTCGGAACTTGGCGCGTGCCTTTCCATGCAGACCCTTGGCGTCAGCCTGAGTCGAACATGCCTTGGAGACGGCAGTCTGCGCCGGCTTCATTGCCTTCGGCTTGGTCATTGTCGTCGTCGAGGGGGTCGACGTCGTTGCGCTCGGGGTTGTTGTGGTGGTGCTGGGGGTGGTCGCGGTTTGTGCCATGGCACTTACACTGAAGAGTGCGACAAAGGCTGCAGTCGTGAACATAGTAGCAATTCTCATGGGGGCTTTTCCTCTGCTGACTAGCTGGGGTGGAATGTGCGTTGTTCGACGAACATCAACAGCTTGAACCAATATTTTTACAAAAGCAATTCGTTCATCAGGCAGCTTCGCGACTGTTGGCTGCGCCCGGAAAACCGGGGGAAATCGGGGTTTTACGCGTTGCCGCAGGTATCTCAATTCCGTCAACTTTAAGGCAAGATGCCGAGCCCGCTCGAAAAGGTGATTGGCTTTCCGATACCCGCGCCGCTAGGAAGGGAGCCGAAATGACATAGCCGGAGTCCATCGTGTCGCTTGCCGATATCTCGCTTCTGAGTGCCTTGCTCGCCGGAGCGCTTTCGTTTCTTTCACCTTGCGTCTTGCCGCTCGTGCCGCCTTATCTCTGCTACATGGCGGGAATCTCGGTCGAACAGTTTCGCGGCGGCGGTGCAGCCGTAGCGGCGAGCCCGAGCGTTCGCGGCAATGTGCTGATGTCGGCATTGTTCTTCACGCTGGGATTTGCCACCGTATTCGTCGCGCTGGGTGCCGGTGCATCCTCGATCGGCATGCTTTTGCGCCAGCACCTCGATGTCCTCGCCAAGATCGGCGGTATCATCATCGTCATCATGGGCCTGAATTTCCTTGGCGTTTTCCGTATCGGCATTCTCGCCCGTGAGGCCCGCTTCCAGAGCGGCGGCAAGCCGGCGACGCTGACGGGCGCCTATATCATGGGGCTTGCTTTTGCCTTTGGCTGGACGCCCTGCATCGGCCCGGTGCTCGGCGCCATCCTCGGCATTGCCGCCTCGCGTGAGACGGTCGGCGCTGGCGCGGGCCTGCTCGCCGTCTATTCGCTCGGGCTTGCCATCCCTTTCTGGATCGCCGCCGGCTTTTCCGGCGCCTTCATGCGGTTTCTCTCCCGCTTCCGCCGCCATCTCGGGACGGTCGAAAAAATCATGGGCGGACTTCTGGTGCTGACCGGCCTTGCTTTCATCTTCGGCTATGTCAGCGATATGGCGATCTGGTTTCAGCAGACCTTTCCAATCCTGATGAAAATCGGCTAAGCCGGGCGATACCTTTCGCCCTCATTTCCCTCGGCAAAATGGAACGTGCTTGATGGCTGACCCCCATGGCTGATATCATTGGTCTGCTGCTGCCATTCTTCGGCCTGATCCTGATCGGCTATGTTGCCGCACGTGTCACAAAGCAGCCGGCAGAAGCGCTCGGCTGGCTGAATACGTTCATTATCTACGCGGCATTGCCGGCGCTGTTCTTCAAGCTCGTTTCGCAGACGCCGATCGAACAGCTGACTCGGATCGATTTTATCGCCACCGATATCGCCGCGACTTATTCGATTTTTCTGCTGCTGTTTCTGATCGGCCGTTTCCTGCGCCGCAATTCGCTTGCCGACAGCACCATCCAGGCCTTTGCCGGCGCCTATGGCAATATCGGCTATATGGGGCCGGGGCTTGCGCTGCTGGCGCTCGGTGAAAGGGCCGCGGTTCCGGTGGCGCTGATCGTGTGCTTTGAAAACGCACTGCATTTCATCGTCGCGCCCGCCCTTATGGCACTGGAAGGCGGCGACAAACGCTCGCCATGGCGGCTTGCAGCGGATATCGCCCGGAAGGTGCTGCTGCACCCTTTCATCCTGTCGACCGCGCTTGGTTTCGTCGTGGCTGCGCTTTCGCTGCATCAGCCCATCGCCTTCGAGCGATTTGTCAATTATCTCGCGCAAGCAGCTGCGCCTTGTGCACTATTCGCCATGGGGGTAACGCTTGCGCTGCGTCCGTTGAAGCGGATTCCAGTCGAGATCGGCTATATCGTGCCGGCAAAGCTCATCTTGCATCCGTTGGTCGTCTATATCGTTCTGCAAGCTGTCGGCGGCTTCGATCCGATCTGGATCGAGGCGGCCGTATTGTTGGCAGCGCTGCCGACGGCAACGAACGTCTTCGTCATCGGCCAGCAATATGGCGTCTGGCAGGAACGGGCCTCCGCGACCATCCTGATCACCACGGCATGTTCCGTGGTGACGGTTTCCCTGGTTCTCTATCTGATAAAGTCGGGCGTCTTACCGGCGCAGCTTTTCACGTAATGCCGACGAGAAATTGCGCAAGCCGCCGCCGGGTTCGATGCCCTCGCGCATGACGATGTTGCGCAGCGGAGCAATGGCCGAAAGGACATGCAGGCCCGCCGCGCGCAGCATCTGTACGGGCAGGAAGTCCGACAGCAGCGAACGATTGAGGAGATCGACACTCGCCGTGCGGCTGAGAATGTCGGCGCGTCTCTTGCGGTCGAAACTATCGCCCGATGTTGCCGCAATCGGCTGATCCGGACGTGTGTTCAGAATTTCCGACAGCACCAATATATCGCGAAGGCTCAAGTTGAGCCCCTGCGCGCCGATTGGCGGGAAGACATGGGCTGCTTCGCCGATCAGCGCGGCGCGGCCCTTGCCGAAGCGATAGGCCGTCATGCCGGAAAGCGGCCAGACCTGCACGCTGTCCTCGATCGTGACCTGGCCGAGCATCGACTGCATCCGCTCCTCGACCTGCCGGCCGAGTTCTTCCAGCGACTTCTCCGCATTGACAGCCGCTTCGGCTGGCTTTTGAACCCAGACGAGGCTGGAGCGCCGGCCGGGCAGGGGCACCTGTGTAAAGGGGCCACTTTCGGTGTGGAATTCCGTGGAGATGTTCTGATGCGGCAGGCTATGCGAAAAATTCAGAACCATTGCCGATTGCGGATAAGACCAGCCCTTGGTCTTGATTCCAAGCGTCTCTCGCACCATCGAATTGCGGCCGTCCGCGCCGACGACGAATGCGGCATCGATCGAATCGCCATTGTCGAGGGTGATCGATACGCCATCATCGCCGAAGGTGATTTCAGAAGCGGTGGCTTCTATGCGGCTGACATTGCCTTCGGCGTCGATGGCTTCGCTGAGATTGTCGAGCAAAACGGCATTTGGAATATTGTAGCCGAAGGCGTCCAGGCCGATTTCGGACGATCGGAATGAGACGGTCGGCGCCCGCAGCAGCCGCGACGTGCCGTCGATGATGCGCATCGTGGTCAGCGGCGCGGCCGAAGGCGCGATCCGGTCCCACAGCGTCAGGCGCTCCAGAAAGCGGATCGATTGATCCATCAGAGCCGTCGTCCGCTTGTCGGCTTTATTATGCGGTGCCGCGACAAGGGCGACGGATCTTCCGCCGCGTGCCAACGCGAAAGCCGTGATCATGCCGGCGAGCCCACCGCCGATGACGGCCACTTCAATCTGCTTCATATCGATGCCTCAATTGCCTTTGGTTCTGAAAATAAGCGCTTAGCCTGTTGAAATCCATGGGATGAAACATCGCAACTGGTGAAAATGACAACAAGTCGCGCTAGCGTGTGGGGATCGACGCTTTTGTGCTGGCGGTGCAAACCAAAGGATGCATATTAGCGAAAAAACCGCCTGCCGGGGCAGGCGCATAAGCTGACGAGTCGTGGGGCGGATGAAAATCTTCAATTACAAGCGGGTGCCTTATGCGGAGATGCGTGCCTTCTCCGTTCATATTCTCACGGCATCCGGATCGTTTCTCGCCTTTCTCGGCGTGGTCGCAGCATCCGAGCACCGCTTTGTCGATATGTTCTGGTGGCTCGGCCTGGCGCTGCTGGTCGATGGGATCGACGGGCCGATCGCGCGCAAGGTTCGCGTCAAGGAGGTGCTGCCCAACTGGTCTGGCGATACGCTCGACAATATCATCGATTACGTGACCTATGTGCTGCTGCCGGCCTTCGCGCTCTATGAGAGCGGCATGATCGGTGAGCCCTGGTCGTTTGTCGCGGCCGGGATGATCGTGGTCTCCAGCGCCATCTATTACGCCGATACCGGCATGAAGACGGACGAATATTTCTTTTCCGGCTTTCCGGTCGTCTGGAACATGGTGATCTTCACGCTTTTCGTCATCGGCGCCAGCGCCACGACAGCCATGATCCTCGTCGGCTTTTCCGTCGTCCTGACCTTCCTGCCGATCAATTTTCTACATCCCGTGCGCGTCAAGCGCTTGCGGCCACTGAACCTGGGCGTATTTCTCTTCTGGTCGGCGCTTGGCATCTATTCGCTGCTGATGCATTTCGTCATGCCGCAATGGGCCGTTGTCCTCTTCATCATCAGTGGTATTTATCTTTATTGCATCGGTGCCGTACTGCAGTTTTTCCCGTCCCTCGGACGTCAATAAGGACGACGCATTATGAAGAAGACCAAAGTTATCCGTATCCATGAAAATGGCGGTCCTGAGGTCATGAAGCTGGAGGAGCTGGATCTGCCGCCTCCCGGCGCGGGCGAGGTGCAGCTTCGCCATGCCGCGATCGGTCTCAATTTCATCGACGTCTATTTTCGTTCCGGCCTCTACAAGGCACCGCAATTTCCGTTGGCCCTCGGCAAGGAAGCAGCGGGCACGATCACCGAAGTTGGATCTGGCGTGACCGATTTCGCCGTCGGCGATCGTGTTGCCTATGTCGGCAGCGACGGTGCCTACAGCGTCGAGCGCAACATCGAGACGCGGCATCTCGTGAAGGTGCCAGATGATATTCCGCTCGAAACCGCGGCATCGATGATGTTGAAGGGCATGACAGCCGAGTATCTGCTGAACCGCACCTTCAAGGTCGGTTCAGGCACGACGCTGTTGTTCCATGCGGCTGCTGGCGGCGTTGGCCTGATTGCTGGCCAATGGGCCAAGGCGCTTGGCGCCGGCACCGTCATCGGCACCGCCGGTTCCGCCGAGAAGATCGCGCTCGCACTGGCACATGGCTACGACCACGTCATTGATTACACCAAGGAGAATTTTGCTGAGCGGGTTCGTGAGATTACTGGCGGCAAGGGTGTGGATGTCGTCTACGACTCGGTCGGCAAGGACACGTTTCCGCAGTCGCTCGATTGCCTGAAGCCGCGCGGGATGTGGGTCACCTTCGGTCAGTCTTCCGGCCCGATCGAGAACTTCAATCTCGCAATCCTCAATCAGAAGGGCTCTCTTTTCACGACGCGCCCGAGCCTCTTTGCCTATATCGGCACGCCTGAGGAGTTGAGAGCCAGTGCAAATGCGTTATTTGCTGTTGTGCAAAGCAGCAAAGTGCGTATCAATATTCATCAGACTTATCCGCTTGTTGATGCAGGGCGCGCGCACGCGGATCTGGAAGCCAGGAAAACGAGTGGAACTACACTACTGATCCCATAGATCCGCAAAGGACAGGTCGGTGGGAAGGAAATGAGGGGAACGTGTCGTCATCTGATGCGCCGGCAACCGGTGCACTATTGTCGGTTCGCAAACTGACGAAACTGTTCGGCAGTTTTGCGGCCTGCAACGAAATCGATCTTGAAATCCAGCCAGGCGAAATTCACGCCCTTCTCGGCGAAAACGGCGCTGGCAAATCCACGCTGGTCAAGATGCTGTTCGGCGTGCTCGAGCCGTCGCACGGGCAGATCGTCTGGCAGGGGCAGCCTGTGTCGATCGACGCGCCGAGTACGGCGCGCAAGCTCGGGATCGGCATGGTGTTCCAGCATTTTTGCCTCTTCGAGGCGCTGACCGTCGCGGAAAACATCGCGCTCTCGCTCGACAACAATATCCCGCTCGCTAAGGTCGCGGAGGAGACGGCAAAGCTTTCGCGCGCCTATGGCATGCCGCTCGATCCCAATGCGCATGTTGCCGATCTGTCGGTTGGCGAGCGTCAGCGCATCGAAATTCTCCGCGCGCTGCTGCAGAACCCGAAGCTTATTATCCTGGATGAGCCCACTTCCGTTCTGACGCCGCAGGAAGCTGATCGCCTGTTCGAGACGCTGTATCAGCTCAGAGACGAGGGGCGCTCGGTACTCTACATCAGCCACCGGCTGGAAGAGGTACAGCGCATCTGTTCGCGCGCTACCGTGCTGCGGCACGGCAAGGTTACCGGGGCCTGCGATCCACGGCAGGAGACAACGGGATCGCTCGCCCGCATGATGGTCGGCAGTGATGTCGCGAGCGTGCAGCATGAAGGCCTGGACAAGAAAGGCGATATTCTACTGGAGGTCGCCGGCCTTTCCGCTCCCGCGCGCACTCCCTTTGCCATGTCGCTCAAGGATCTTTCGCTGCGCGTGCGCGCCGGCGAGGTGCTGGCGATAGCCGGCGTGGCCGGAAACGGCCAGGCAGAACTCTTCGATGTCATTTCGGGCGAATATACGGTCGTAGCGGATGATCTGGTCCAGCTGCGCGGCAAGGGCGTCGGCACCAAGGGCATTAACGCGCGCCGGCTGCTCGGAGCCGGTTTCGTGCCGGAGGAACGTCACGGTCACGCCGCCGTATCGGCGCTGAAACTGTCCGACAATCTCGTGCTCGCCCGCAATCAGTCGGATCGCAAGGCATTTTTGAGCGGACGCTTCCTCAACATCATCAGGCACGGCGCAGTCAGGCAGGCGACGAAGCGGATCTGCGAGGCGATGGATGTGCGCAAGAGCGGCGAAGATCCGGCCGCCGGCGCGCTTTCGGGCGGCAATCTGCAAAAGTTCATCGTTGGCCGCGAGCTTGACCGTCAGCCAAGCGTCCTCGTCGTCAACCAGCCGACCTGGGGTGTGGATGCAGGTGCTGCGAGCCGCATCCGCCAGGCGATGGTCGATCTTGCCCGCGATGGTTCGGCCGTAGTCGTCATCAGCCAGGATCTCGATGAGATTTTCGAGGTCGCGACCGATATCGCCGTCATCTCGGAAGGGCGCCTATCGCCATCCTACCCGGCTGGAGAGCTGACCCGCGAAAAGATCGGCCTGCTGATGGGCGGGCTGCATGAAGCAAAGACGCATTCGGAGCCTGCACATGCGCATTGAACTCGAAAAGCGCCCGCAGGTCTCGAAGCTGTTCGGCATCCTGTCGCCGTTGCTTGCACTTGCATTGGCATTGATTGCCGGCACCATCATGTTCGCCCTCATGGGCAAGGATCCCGTCGAGGCGCTCGACGCCTTCTTCGTTGAACCTTTGCTGGAAGTCTGGTCGCTGCACGAACTGGCGATCAAGGCCGGGCCGCTGATCCTGATCGCCGTCGGTCTTTGCCTCTGCTACCGCTCCAACAATTGGAACATCGGTGCCGAGGGCCAGTTCACGATGGGAGCTGTCGCCGGCTCCTTCATCCCGATCGTCTTCACCGATTGGCATTCGCCGATGGTCCTGCCTTTGATGCTGATTGCGGGCGCCATCGGCGGTGCGCTCTATGCCGCCATCCCGGCGCTCTTGAAGGCGCATTTCAATACCAACGAGATCCTGACGAGCCTGATGCTCGTCTATATTGCCCAGCTTTTCCTGGATTGGCTGTCGCGCGGGCCGTGGCGCGATCCGCAGGGTCATAACTTCCCGCAGAGCATCGATTTTCCGCCCGAAGCGGTCCTGCCGGCGATCTGGGAGGATTCTGGGCGCGCACATTGGGGCATCGTCTTTGCTGTTGTTGCGGCGATCCTCGCCTGGTTCCTGATGAAGTACACGCTGAAAGGCTTCGAGATCGTGGTGCTCGGCCAGTCGGCACGGGCAGGGCGCTTTGCCGGCTTTTCCTCGCGAAAAATGGTCTGGTTCGCCTTCCTTTTCTCAGGCGCACTGGCTGGGCTGGCCGGCATATCCGAGGTCTCCGGCTCTATCGGCCATCTGCAGCCGGCGATCTCGCCGGGCTACGGTTTCACCGCCATCATCGTTGCCTTCCTCGCACGCCTCAATCCGCTCGGAGCCATCCTTTCCGGTCTGGTGCTGGCGCTCACCTATCTCGGCGGCGAGGCGGCGCAATTGTCACCCGGCATTTCCGCCAAGGCGGCCAGCGTCTTCCAGGGCTTGCTTCTGTTCTTCGTGCTCTCCTGCGACACGCTGATTTATTACAAAATCCGGCTGGTCTGGTCGCGGGTTCGGGGAGGTGCGGCATGAGCGTCTTCGAAGCAATTCTGCTCACCATCATCACCGCATCAACGCCGCTCGTCATCGCCGGCCTCGGCGAACTGGTGGCGGAGCGCTCCGGCGTGCTCAATCTCGGCGTCGAAGGCATGATGATCATCGGTGCCGTCGCCGCTTTCGTCGGCGCGCAGATGAGCGGGTCGCCCTATGTCGGCCTGTTGACCGGCATTATTGCCGGTGCGCTCTTCTCATTGCTGTTCGGCTTCCTGACCTTGACGCTGGTGACGAACCAGGTGGCGACCGGTCTGGCGTTGACCATTCTTGGCCTCGGCCTTTCCGGCATGATCGGCGAGGGCTATGTCAGCGTGCCGGGCGTACAGCTGCACGAGATCGTCTTCCCGTTCCTGTCGGATATTCCGCTGATCGGCTCGGTGCTGTTCAAGCAGGACCTGACCTTCTACCTCTCGATCGCGCTGCTGATCGGCGTGAACTGGTTCCTCTTCCGCAGTCGTGCCGGCCTGAAGCTGCGCGCCGTCGGCGACAGCCACGGCTCGGCCCATGCGCTTGGCATCGATGTCATCCGCACCCGCTATCTCGCCGTCATGTTCGGCGGTGCCTGCGCCGGGCTTGCCGGCGCGCAACTCTCGCTCGTCTACACGCCGCAATGGGTCGAGAACATGTCGGCCGGCCGTGGCTGGGTGACGCTGGCTCTCGTCGTCTTCGCATCTTGGCGGCCGATGCGTGTGATGGCCGGCGGCTATCTCTTCGGTGCCGTGACGATCCTGCAGTTTCACGCGCAGGGTTTTGGCGTCGGCATACCCGCGCAATTCCTGTCGATGCTACCCTACGCATCGACTATTGTGGTTCTCGTCATCATCTCTCAAAATCGTCGCGCGACCTTGATCAACACGCCAGCGTCGCTCGGCAAGGCCTTCGTTCCGGAGCGCTGATTGCAACGGCCGGACCGATTTCTGCAAAACATGTCAAACCAACAGGGGTAACCATGAAAAAACTAGCACTCGCCCTCACAACGACAGCCGCCGCCATCGTTGGTTTCGCTGCCGCCGCCGAAGCGGCGCCGACCAAGGTCTGCTTCGTCTATGTCGGTTCGCATACGGATGGTGGCTACTCGCAGGCGCATGATCTCGGCCGCCAGCAGATCCAGAAGGAATTCGGCGACAAGATCGATACGCCTTACCTTGAAAACGTGCCGGAAGGCCCGGATGCCGAGCGTGCCATCGAGCGTCTTGCCCGTTCCGGCTGCTCGCTGATCTTCTCGACCTCGTTCGGCTTCATGGATGCGACCGTCAAGGTTGCCGCCAAGTTCCCGAAGGTGAAGTTCGAGCATGCGACCGGCTTCAAGAGCGGCCCGAATCTTGCGACCTACAACTCGCGCTTCTATGAAGGCCGCTACATCCTTGGCCAGATCGCCGCCAAGATGTCGAAGAACCATGGTGCTGCCTACATCGCGTCCTTCCCGATTCCGGAAGTCGTCATGGGGATCAACTCCTTCGAGCAGGGTGCCCGCTCCATCGATCCGAGCTTCAAGCTCAAGGTCGTATGGGTCAACACCTGGTTCGACCCCGGCAAGGAAGCCGATGCTGCCAAGGCGATGGTCGACCAGGGCGTCGATATCCTGACGCAGCATACCGATACGACGGCGCCGATGCAGGTTGCCGAAGAGCGCGGCATTCATGCCTTCGGTCAGGCTTCCGACATGATCAAGGCTGGCCCGAAGGCGCAGCTGACTGCCATCGTCGACACCTGGGGCAATTACTACTCCAAGCGCGTTCATGCGCTGCTCGACGGCAAGTGGAAGTCCGAGCAGAGCTGGGACGGCCTGAAGGACGGCATCCTGAAGATGGCCGACTACACCAACATGCCTGACGACGTGAAGAAGATGGCTCAGGAAACCGAAGCCAAGATCAAGTCCGGCGAACTCGCTCCCTTCACCGGTCCGATCAACAAGCAGGACGGCACGCCCTGGCTGAAGGCTGGCGAAAAGGCTGACGACGGCACGCTGCTCGGCATGAACTTCTACATCGAAGGCGTTGACGACAAGCTGCCGGCTTCGAAATAAGCAGACTAAATAGTCTAAGTTGAGAAAGGGCGCCAAAGGCGCCCTTTTTTGTTGCACTGCATCATCGAATGCCGATTTACAAAAGTATTACTATATGATTTTTTGACTGCGGGCCTGAGGAAACGGCCTTTGGGAGGATATCATGAAATTGAAGACTGCACTGATCAGTGCCACGATGCTTGCTGCCTGCATGTTTACGTCGGCATCGGCTAAAGACCTGGTCGTCGGATTCTCGCAAATCGGTTCGGAGTCCGGTTGGCGTGCGGCTGAAACGACGCTGACGAAGCAGGAAGCGAAGAAGCGCGGCATCGACCTGAAATTTGCCGACGCGCAGCAGAAGCAGGAAAATCAGATCAAGGCGATCCGCTCCTTCATCGCGCAAGGCGTCGATGCGATCCTTCTCGCGCCCGTCGTCGAAACCGGCTGGGATGCCGTCCTGAAGGAAGCCAAGGAAGCAAAGATCCCGGTCATCCTGCTTGACCGCACGGTCAACGCGCCGAAGGACCTTTATCTGACCGCCGTTACGTCCGACTTGGTTCATGAAGGCAAGGTTGCCGGTGACTGGCTCGTGAAGACAGTCGGTGACAAGAAGTGCAATATCGTCGAGCTGCAGGGCACGACCGGCTCCTCACCGGCTATCGGCCGCAAGAAGGGCTTCGAAGAGGCGATCAAGGGTCATGACAACCTGAAGATCGTTCGCAGCCAGACCGGTGACTTCACCCGCGCCAAGGGCAAGGAAGTCATGGAAAGCTTCCTGAAGGCCGAGAACGGCGGCAAGGACATCTGCGCGCTCTATGCCCATAACGACGATATGGCCGTTGGCGCCATCCAGGCGATCAAGGAAGCCGGTCTGAAGCCGGGCAAGGATATCCTGACCGTGTCGGTCGATTCGGTTCCGGATCTCTTCAAGGCCATGGCGGCCGGCGAAGCGAATGCGACCGTCGAGCTGACCCCGAACATGGCCGGTCCGGCCTTCGATGCGCTGGATGCCTACCTGAAGACCAAGAAGGAGCCGCCGAAGTGGATCCAGACTGAGTCCAAGCTCTACACGCAGGCCGATGATCCGCAGAAGGTCTACGAGCAGAAGAAGGATCTCGGCTACTGAGACGAAAGCCCATCGCACCGGACTGGCAACGCCGCCGGTGCGATGTCTTGTGCAGATGCCGGCGCATCTAAGGAATGCGCCGGCTGTCGCTTTCGCAATTTGATTCATTCCAAGGAAATTCGCGCTTCATGGCTCACGACGTAGAGCGACTTCTGACAGCGACAGGTTTTTGTAAATATTTCCCCGGCTCGACCGCTCTCGATCACGTCGATTTCGCTTTGATGCGCGGCGAGGTTCACGCGCTGCTCGGCGAAAACGGTGCCGGAAAATCCACACTGATCAAGTGCATGACCGGCGCCTATCGGCCCGATGCCGGTACATTGGTTCTCGACGGGGCCGAGATCGATCCGCATGACACGCTTGCCGCGCAGAACCTCGGCATCGGAACCGTCTATCAGGAAGTGAACCTGCTGCCCAATCTGAGCGTCGCGGAAAACCTTTTTCTGGGCCGCCAGCCGCGGCGGTTCGGTCTGGTCAGCAGCCGGTTGATGAACAACATGGCGAGCGATCTGCTGTCGCAGTATGGCTTGGATATCGATGTCAGCCGCCAGCTTGACCGCTTCTCCGTAGCAATCCAGCAGGTAATCGCAATTGCTCGGGCCGTCGATCTTTCCGGCAAAGTCCTCATCCTCGACGAGCCGACTGCGAGCCTCGACACGCATGAAGTCGAAATGCTGTTCGGCATCGTCAGGCAGTTGAAGCAACGCGGGCTCGGAATTGTTTTCATTACGCATTTTCTGGAGCAGGTTTACGAAATCTGCGATCGCATCACCGTTCTCCGCAACGGTCGCCTGGTCGGCACACGCGACGCGGGCGGCCTTCCACGACAAACCCTGATCGCCATGATGCTTGGCCGCGAACTTGCTGAAACGGAAAGCACGGCGAAACAGAGCGAGACGGAAAGCGGCCCGGTCCGATATCACTTCACGAACTTCGGCAAGCGCGGCAAGATCAAGCCCTTCGACATGGAGGTGCGCGTCGGCGAAGTGGTCGGCATTGCCGGCCTGCTTGGCTCCGGGCGTACGGAAACTGCCGAAGTGCTCTTCGGCGTCGAGCGCGCCGACAGCGGTGAAGCAAGGATCGAAGGCAAGACGATTACGCTTTCCAGTCCGCGCGCCGCGATCAAGAGCGGCTTCGGCTTTTGTCCGGAAGACCGCAAGACCGATGGCATCATCGGCGATCTTTCCATTCGTGAAAACATCATCATGGCACTGCAGGCAAGGCGGGGCTGGGCGAGACCTCTTGCCCGCAGCGAACAGAATGCCATCGCCGATCGCTACATCAAGGCGCTCGATATCCGCACGACCGACCGGGAAAAACCCATCAGGCTTCTGTCTGGTGGCAATCAGCAGAAGGCGATCCTCGCGCGGTGGCTGGCGACCAACCCGAGCTTCCTGATCCTGGATGAACCCACCCGTGGCATCGACGTCGGTGCTCATGCGGAAATCATTCGTCTGATCGAGGACCTTTGCCGACAGGGAATGTCCCTGGTGGTCATTTCATCCGAACTCGAGGAGCTAGTCGCCTATAGTTCGCGCGTCATCGTTCTGCGTGATCGCGAGCATATTGCCGAGTTGGCCGGCAGCGAGATAACGGCCGGAAATATCGTCGAGGCCATCGCCACGGCTCAAAAGACGCTGGAGGACGCATGAGCTTGCAAATCAAGGCATCCCTATTTCGCCTCATGCCGCAGCTCATAGCGCTTGCAGTCATTCTTCTGTTGAATTTCATTATGTTCCCGCATTTCTTTCATCTGGAAATTCAGAATGGAAGACTCTACGGAAGCCTCATTGACGTGCTCAATCGCGGTGCGCCGGTGGCGCTGCTGTCGATCGGTATGACGCTGGTCATCGCCACCAAGGGGATCGATCTTTCGGTCGGCGCGGTGATCGCCATCTGCGGTGCTGTCGCGGCATCCTCGATCGTTGCGGGCTATTCGCTTGCCTATACGCTGTTGCTGACGATCGGCATCGGTCTGGCATGCGGGCTCTGGAACGGTTTCCTCGTTGCCGCGCTCGATATTCAGCCGATCATCGCGACGCTGGTTCTGATGGTCGCCGGCCGCGGCATCGCGCAATTGATCACCGAGGGCACGATCCTCACTTTCAACAATGACGGACTGACCTTTCTGGGCGGCGGCTCTTTCGCGGCGTTGCCGATGCCGGTGGTCATATGGCTCGTCGCCGCGCTGGCCGTGATTCTTCTCGTTCGGCGCACGGCGCTCGGAATGCTGGTCGAAGCCATCGGCATCAACCGCCGGGCAAGCACGCTCTCCGGTATCCGCACCCCGGTCCTGCTCATCGCAGTTTATGCATTGAGCGGTCTCTGTGCCTCCATCGCCGGCATCATCCTTACGGCCGACATCAAGGGGGCGGACGCCAACAATGCCGGTCTGTGGCTTGAGCTGGATGCGATTCTTGCAGTCGTGGTCGGCGGCAATTCGCTGCTCGGCGGCCGTTTCAGCATCGTCGGTTCGCTGATCGGCGCGATGATCATTCAATCGGTCAATACGGGCATCCTGCTCTCCGGCTTTCCGCCGGAGTTCAATCTGGTGATCAAGGCGATCATCGTCATCGTCATTCTGGTCATCCAGTCGCCCGCCATGCAGTCTGCAACTGCATTTTTCTGGCGCCGGCGCGGCGACGGGCAGATGGTGCAAAAGGAGCAGGCAAAGTGAATTCGAAATATCTTCCACTGCTTGCGACCATCGTCATCTTCATCCTGGCTTATGCCGGCTGCGTGACGCAGTACCCCAACATGCTGTCGACACGCGTGGTCGGCAACCTTCTGACCGACAACGCCTTTCTCGGTATAGCAGCCGTCGGTATGACATTCGTGATCATCTCTGGCGGGATCGATCTCTCCATCGGCTCGGTCATTGCCTTTACCGGCGTGTTCCTGGCGATCGTCCTTCGTGATACCGCGATCCATCCCTTGATCGCTTTCGCTCTGGTCCTTGTGATCACGACGATTTTTGGCGCCGGCATGGGCGCCATCATTCACTATCTCAGCATGCCGCCGTTCATCGTGACTCTGGCCGGCATGTTCCTGGCGCGGGGCATCGCCTTCGTGCTGTCGATCGACAGCATTCCGATAGAGCATGATTTCTACTCTCAGCTCAACGATCTCTACTGGCTGATGCCCGGCGGCGGCCGGCTGACTTTGATCGGCGGCCTCATGCTGCTCGTCTTTGCTGGCGGTATCGTGCTGGCGCATCGCACCCGTTTCGGTGCCAATGTCTACGCGCTGGGCGGCGGAGCGCAGACCGCGGAGCTGATGGGCGTGCCGGTCGGGCGAACGACGATCCAGATCTACGCGCTATCGGGCTTTCTTGCCGGTCTATCCGGAATCGTTTTTTCCATTTATACCTCAGCAGGATATTCGCTTGCCACGGTCGGCGTCGAACTCGATGCGATCGCTGCCGTGGTTATAGGCGGAACACTGCTGACGGGAGGAGCGGGGTTCGTCGGAGGAACACTCATCGGAATTCTCATACAGGGCTTGATTCAGACCTACATCACCTTCGATGGAACGCTTTCCAGCTGGTGGACGAAGATATTGATCGGCTTGTTGCTGTTTGCCTTTATTCTGATGCAGAAGGGACTTCTGCTGCTTTCCCGCTTGAATCGACGATATGTCTGAGGGAAGGACAGAGCGCTTGCGCGACCGATTGCTTGAGACCGGAAAATCAGAGGGAAAATCGCGCACGAGCCACGCTCAGGTGGTCGATGAGCTGGGCAAGGCGATTGTCTCTGGCGCATTTCCGATCGGAAGCATTCTTCCAGGCGACAGCGAGCTTCTGCAACGATTCAAGGTATCCCGCACGGTCCTGCGTGAGAGTATGAAGACTTTGGCCGCAAAGGGGTTGGTGGTGCCGCGCGCGCGCGTCGGCACACGCGTCACCGAGAAGATCCATTGGAACATGTTCGACAACGAAGTGCTCAATTGGCATTTCGAAAGCGGCGTCAACAAGGAGTTCCTTCTCCATCTTTACGACATACGCATGGCATTCGAGCCTTTTGCCGCGAGCCTCGTGGCGGAAAGGGCCAGTCAGGAGGACATCGAACTGCTTCGCAGTCTTGCCGCTGCCATGGCAGCGCCGCATCATACCTCCGATAGTCTCGCGGTCGCCGATCTGCATTTCCATCTGGCGGTTACGGAGGCTTCGCAGAACCCATTCATGCGATCGCTGGGTGGACTTATCGAAGCCGCACTTGTCGGCATGTTCCGCATGAGCGCGCCGCCTTCAACCAATGGCTTTGCCAATATTGCGGATACGCATATGGCCATAGTGGACGCGATAGCGGCGCGTGACGGTCTTTCGGCCCATAAGGCGATGGAATTTGTGATCATCGATGGGCGTCAGCATGTCCTCGAAGCTTTCGAGGCTCTTGCCGAGGCCTGAAGGCCGCCTTGAATTTCGCCGTAGTTCAGCGCTCGACTTGTTGATATGAGGGGAGTCGCCCAGCCCCCGGGCGGTGATTGACCGTATATCTCGGAGCTTGAAATGGAACGCAGCTGCCTCGCCATCATCCTCGCCGCCGGCGACAGTACCCGCATGAAGTCGTCGATGTCGAAGGTCCTGCATCCGATTGCCGGGCGTCCGATGATCGCCCATGTCATGGAGGCGATTGCCAAGACCGAGATTTCGGCGGCGGCTCTGGTCGTCGGGCGTAATGCGGATGAGGTCAGCGCGGCGTCGTCGATCGGCAGCATCTCCGTCGAATCCTATCTGCAGAAGGAGCGGCTCGGCACCGGTCACGCCGTGCTGGCGGCGCGCGAGGCGATCGCTCGCGGATATGACGATATTATCGTCGCCTACGGAGACGTCCCTCTGCTGACCGATGTGCCGCTTCGCGCCGCCCGCCAGGGATTGGCCGATGGCAACGACATCGTCGTTATCGGTTTTCACACAGACCATCCGAATGCCTACGGTCGATTGCTGGTCAAGGATGGCGAACTGATTGCCATTCGAGAAGCCAAGGACGCCACCGATGCCGAGCTGGCGATAAAGTGGTGCAATAGCGGACTGATGGCGATCAACGGCCGCAAGGCGCTGGATCTTCTCGATCGCATTGGCAACAACAATGCCAAGGGCGAATACTACCTTACAGACCTTGTCGAGATAGCCCGTTCGCTCGGGGGACACGCCGTTGCCGTCGATGCGCCCGAGGTCGAAATGACCGGCTGTAACAATCGCGCCGAACTCGCCTTCATCGAGCGCCTCTGGCAGGAGCGCCGGCGCCATGAGCTGATGCTCTCGGGCGTGACCATGATCGCGCCCGAAACCGTGTTCCTGGCCTATGACACCGTGATCGGCCAGGACGCGCTGATCGAACCGAATGTCGTCTTCGGCCCAGGCGCGGTGATCGATGGGGGCGCCGTCATCCATGCCTTCTCTCATATCGAGGGCGCGCATGTCAGTGCCGGCGCGACGGTCGGACCCTTTGCCCGGCTGCGTCCGGGTGCCGATCTTGCAGATGGTGCCAAGGTCGGAAACTTCTGCGAGGTCAAGAACGGCAAGATCGGCGAGGGTGCGAAGGTCAGTCACCTGACCTATATCGGCGACGCCACGATCGGCGCTGAGAGCAACATCGGCGCAGGCACCATCACCTGCAACTATGACGGAGTGAACAAGCACGAGACCCATATCGGCGCAAATGCATTTGTCGGGTCCAATTCCTCCCTCGTGGCGCCCGTACGCATCGGCGACGGTGCCTATGTTGCTTCCGGCAGTGTCATCACCGACGACGTACCTGCCGACGCCTTGGCCTTCGGTCGCGCGCGTCAGGAGGTGAAACCCGAGCGTGCCAAGGTGATCCGTGAGAGAGCCCTTGCCATCAAGGCAGCGAAGAAGGGTGGTCACTAAACCCTTGGTCGGCTGACGTAACGGTCGGAAATCGAAAGTGACCGTTGTGCCAATTGAGAAAATGCTAGGAATGATTAGGACTTGCCCTCATTATCTGAGGTCAAACGGAGAGCTGTATGTGCGGTATTGTTGGCATTGTCGGAACGAAACCCGTAGCGGATCGCCTGGTGGATGCGCTGCGGCGTCTCGAATACCGCGGCTATGATTCGGCCGGTGTTGCGACGATCCATGACGGCGCGATGGATCGCCGCCGCGCCGAGGGCAAGCTCTTCAATCTGGAAAAGCGGCTCGAGTCCGATCCTTTGCCTGGCACCACAGGCATTGCCCATACGCGCTGGGCAACGCATGGCGTTCCCAATGAAACCAACGCTCATCCGCATTTCGTCGAAGGTGTTGCCGTCGTCCACAACGGCATCATCGAGAACTTTTCCGAACTCCGTGAGGAGCTGAAGGCCGAAGGCAGGGTCTTCGCCTCGCAGACCGATACCGAAGTCGTCGCGCACCTGCTGGCGAATTACATCCGTGACGGCCTCGAGCCGCGTGCGGCCATGCTGAAGATGCTGAACCGCGTGACGGGTGCCTATGCACTGGCTGTGATGTTCCAGAACGATCCCGGCACACTGATGGCAGCGCGTTCCGGCCCGCCGCTCGCCGTCGGTTACGGCAAGGGTGAGATGTTCCTCGGCTCGGATGCCATCGCGCTTGCACCGTTTACCAACGAGATCACCTATCTGGTCGATGGTGACTGCGCTATTGTCACGCATAGCGGCGCGACCATTCTTGATTTCAACGGCAAGGAAGTGAAAAGACCGCGGCAGATTTCCCAAGCGACCGCCTATGTGGTCGATAAGGGCAATCATCGCCATTTCATGGAAAAGGAAATCTACGAACAACCGGAAGTCATCTCCCATGCGCTGAGCCATTACGTCGATTTTGGCAGCCATCGCGTGCGTCCAGACGTCTCGACGATCGATTTCGGCAGCGTGTCCGGCCTGGCGATTTCGGCTTGCGGCACCGCCTATCTTGCTGGCCTGATCGGCAAATACTGGTTCGAGCGCTATGCGCGTCTTCCGGTCGAAATCGATGTTGCCTCCGAATTCCGCTATCGCGAAATGCCGTTGTCGCCGTCGCAGGCGGCGCTGTTCATCTCGCAGTCCGGCGAAACGGCCGATACGCTGGCCTCGCTGCGCTATTGCCGGGACAACGGTTTGAAGATCGGCGCCGTGGTCAACGTCAGGGAGTCGACCATCGCGCGTGAATCCAACGCGGTGTTTCCGATCCTGGCCGGTCCCGAGATCGGTGTCGCCTCGACGAAGGCTTTCACCTGCCAGCTTGCCGTTCTCGCATCGCTGGCGATCGGTGCCGGTGTCGCTCGCGGCACGATCAGCGCCAAGGATGAGGAAGAAATGGTGCGCCATCTCGTCGAGATGCCGCGCATCATGGCGAATGTCCTGAATATCATCCAGCCGCAGATGGAAAACCTGTCGCGCGAGATATCGAAGTTCAAGGACGTGCTTTATCTCGGTCGCGGCACCAGTTTCCCGCTCGCCTTGGAAGGCGCGCTGAAGCTGAAGGAAATCTCCTATATCCACGCTGAAGGCTATGCGGCTGGCGAGTTGAAGCACGGGCCGATCGCACTGATCGACGAAAATATGCCGGTCATCGTCATCGCCCCGCATGATCGCTTCTTCGACAAGACCGTTTCCAACATGCAGGAAGTGGCGGCGCGCGGCGGCCGAATCATCTTCATCACGGATGAGCTTGGCGCGGCAGCCTCGACATTGCCGACCATGGCGACGATCACCTTGCCCGTCGTCGATGAGATCATCGCACCGATTATCTTTTCGCTGCCGATTCAACTGCTTGCCTATCATACGGCTGTCTTCATGGGCACGGACGTCGATCAGCCGCGCAATCTCGCCAAATCGGTCACCGTGGAATAGGACAACTTCCGTCCCGCATTTGCTGTCACGTCGTCGTGAGCCGGGCGTTTGTTCGGCTCGCAGAAGCGGCTGGCGGGTTGTATGCCGCGCTGATTTCTGGCACGATTCTTATACAGAGATGGTGGGGAGGATTTGCCGGGTAGCGGTAGGCGGCGAAACGGAGTTTTCGAGCGGCGAATGACTGAAAAACTCATCAAAATGTCCGTAACCACGCGGATCAGAAACAATTTCCTGGCCGGCCTGATCATCTGCGCTCCGATCGCCATTACCCTCTGGCTTACCTGGTCGGTGGTCCACTGGGCCGATAGCTGGGTGCGCCCCTATATCCCTGCACGCTATGATCCCGAGAGCTACCTGAATTTCGCCGTCCCCGGCACCGGCCTGGTGATCGCGATGATCTTCATCACGCTCGTCGGCTTCCTGGCCAAAAACCTGATCGGCCAAAGCATCGTCCGTTTCGGCGAGTCGATCGTCAATCGCGTGCCGCTGGTTCGAACCATTTACAAGAGTGTCAAGCAGATCTTCGAAACCGTACTGAAGGAGCAGGGCACCTCGTTCAAGAAGGTCGGGCTGATCGAATATCCGAGCCCCGGCCTCTGGTCCATGGTGTTCATATCGACGGATGCCAAGGGCGAGATCGCCTCGAAATTCAATGCCATGGGCCAGGACATGGTGGCGGTGTTCCTGCCGCCGACGCCTGTACCGACGGCGGGCTTTCTCGTTTTCGTTCCGCGCGAAAAGATCACCGTGCTCGATATGAGCCCGGAGGATGGCGCCAAGCTGCTGATCTCGGGCGGCCTCGTGGCGCCTGATTACAAGGAACTGATCGCGACCAAGGAGCTGCGGCAGCCTGTTCCCATGAAGTCGCTGACCTAGAACTACTCCCATTCCTGTAGTTGGATTGATATCCTCGCGTGTTACGCGAACTGTCATGCCCCTATCATATTGACGCCTTAGATCGTCGTTGGGGACAGATAATCGCATGTATCTCAGCATCGAATGTTCGGCGCGCCGGCGCCGGGCTGCGATTCTTCAACGCGGCCTGACAGGCCAGCCGGAGATGGATGCCGTTGTCTCCACAAAGGTTTTCATCAGGAGGATATTGTCTTGAGATATACGCGTTCGAAGAACCTGCCGCTGTTGTCGGCGGCATTGGCCACATTTGTTTTCGCGGCCCCTATGGTGGCACTGGCGGATAGTTCTGTAACGGTTGAAGGCGTGACGCTCGTCAACAAGGGCCGCGTCGCCGTCGGTCGCATCCCCGCCAATCTGCGCGACAAGTTCGGCGAAACCTTCGGTTCCGGTTCGGGCATGTCCATCGACACCAAGAGCTGGGTCCGCAATGCCGATGGCACCTACAAGGGTTCGTTGTGGCTGCTGCCGGATCGCGGCTACAATGCCGTCGGCACGACCGATTATCGCCCACGTCTGAATACGATTGAAGTCACGCTGACCCCCGTCGCTCTGGGTGCCACCCCGGCGGCTGGCAAGGAGCAGTCTGGCGTCGACGCCAAGCTCGTCGAGACAACGCTTCTGAAGGACGATAAGGGCGCCGACACGACCGGTCTCGATCCGGCCAATGGCACCCGCAAGGCGGCAGGCGCGATGCCGCTCCTGCCCGAGGCGCCGAACGGCAAGATCTCGCTCGATACGGAAGCGATCGCACGACTGCCCGACGGTACGATGTTCATCGGCGACGAGTACGGCCCCTATATCTACCGCTTCGCTGCCGATGGCCGCATGATGTCCGCCACCCCTCCGCCGGCGGCCTTGCTGCCGATGCGCAATGGCGTGGTCAACTTCGCTTCCAACAACCCCGCTCCCGGTGAATCCGCTCCGGATCCGAAGGATCCGACCAGCGGCCGCCAGAACAACCAGGGCCTGGAAGGCATGTCGCTGACGCCGGATGGCAAGTTCCTGATCGCCGTGCTGCAGTCCGCAACGCGCCAGGATGGTGGCGACTCCAGTTCCACCCGCCAGAATACCCGCGCGCTGGTCTATGATGCCGCCGATCCGTCAAATCTGAAGCTGGTGCACGAATATGTCGTGCCGCTGCCGGTCTTCACCAATGATAAGGGCAAGACGGCCGTTGCGGCGCAGAGCGAGATCTATGCTCTCTCGCCGACGAGCTTTCTGATGCTGGCCCGCGACAGCAACAATGGCTACGGCCAAAAGGGCGACAAGTCGCTTTACCGCAGCATCGTCGCCGTCGACGTGTCCGCTGCGACCGACATCGCCGGCAGCAAGTTCGACGCCGATACGGCGGTCGCTCCCAAGGGCGTTCTCGATTCATCCGTGAAGCCGGCAGCAGTCAGCCAGTTCATCGACATCAATAATGATGCCGATCTGGCCCGTTTCGACCTGCATAACGGCGCACCGAACGACCGCAACAATCTCTCGGAAAAATGGGAGGCCATGTCGCTCGTCAGCGTTCAGGATCCGAAGCTGCCGGACGATTACTTCCTGTTCGTTGCCAACGACAACGACTTCCTGACCCAGGATGGTTTTCAGGTCGGCGCCGCCTACAAGGGCGATGGCGGTGGCGATGTCGACACCATGTTCCAGGTATTTCAGGTCACCATTCCAGGCCTCGCTGCCAAGTAATGTTGTGAGAAAGGGATGGACGCGGCTAACGCGTCCATCCGCTCATCCCGCTCGCAGGAACCGGATCGCCTCGTCGCGGCGGAAAAGGTAGAGCAGGGTGCGTACTGCCATGCCGCGCTCGCCGGTCAGCTCCGGATCGCGCTCGATAAGGTAGGCGGCATCCTTGCGGGCGATTTCCAGAAGATCGGCATGGGCTTCCAGGCTGGCGATGCGGAAGCCCGGCGTGCCGGACTGGCGCGTGCCGAGAAGCTCGCCTTCGCCACGTAGCTTCAGATCCTCCTCGGCAATACGGAAGCCGTCTTCCGTCTCGCGCATGATCGAAAGCCGGGCGTGTCCGGTTTCGCCGAGCGGTCCCTTGTAGAGCAGGATGCAGGTCGAGGCCTCATCGCCGCGTCCGACGCGGCCGCGCAGCTGGTGCAGCTGCGCCAGGCCGAACCGCTCCGCATGTTCGATGACCATGATGGTCGCGTCGGGCACGTCGACACCCACTTCGACAACCGTCGTGGCGACCAGCAGGCGGATTTCGCCATTCTTGAAGGCCATCATCACGGCGTCTTTTTCCGGGCCGCTCATCCGGCCATGGATGAGCCCAATGCCGGGGCCGAGTGCCTTGGTCAGCGTCTCATGCCGCTCTTCGACCGACATTAAATCGGATTCTTCGGATTCTTCCACAAGCGGGCATATCCAATAGGCTTTTTTGCCTTCCGCTAGCGCACTTTTCAGGCGGGTGACGATATCGCCGGTTCGCTCGTTCGGGATGGTGATCGTCTGGATCGGCTTGCGCCCAGCCGGCTTCTCGGTGAGCTTGGAAACGTCCATATCGCCAAACGCGGCCAGCACCAGCGTCCGCGGGATCGGCGTCGCGGTCATGACAAGCATATGCGGAGAGATGCCCTTGGCGGTCAGGCGCAAACGTTGGTGAACGCCGAAGCGATGCTGCTCGTCGACTACGGCAAGCATGAGGTTGGCATAGGCGACGCTATCCTGGAACAGAGCGTGGGTGCCGATGATGATCTGCGCCTCGCCGGAGGCGATACGTTCAAGGATCGCATCGCGTTCGCGTCCCTTCGTGCGACCCGTGAGGACTTCGACGGAAAGATTTGCATTCGCTGCGAATTTCGAGATTGTCGCATGATGCTGGCGAGCAAGGATTTCGGTCGGTGCCATCAGCACGGCCTGACCACCGCTTTCGATCACAGCAGCAATCGCCATCAGCGCCACAAGCGTCTTTCCCGCGCCGACATCACCCTGCAGCAACCGGAGCATGCGTTCGGTGCCCGCCATGTCTTTCAGAATATCAGCCACCGCGTCGCGCTGACTGTTCGTCATCGAGAAGGGTAGAGATTCCAGTATTTTGTGGCTGATTTCTCCCGTCGCATGCACCGGCTGTCCCGCAACCTTGCGCAGCCTCTGGCGCACGAGGGAAAGCGACAATTGACCCGCAAGGAATTCGTCATAGGCAAGCCGTCGGCGTGCGGGAGATTGCGGATCGATATCGGCCGCATCTCTCGGCGCATGCAGCATGTGGAAGGCATCGGAGATCGATGGAAAGCCCTGCTTCTGGGTAAGCGCAAGGTCGTCCCATTCGGGCAGTTGCGGAATGCGCGGCAGCGCCGCCTCGATGGTCTTGCGCAGGAATTTCGGCGTGAGGCCGGCGGTCAGTGGATAGACCGGCTCGACCAGAGGCAGGTTCTCGGCCTCGCTCTCGCGCATGATGTAATCCGGATGCACCATCGACGGCCGGCCGTTGAACCAGTCGACCTTGCCGCTGACGGTTACGGTCTCGTCGATCGGTAGCTGTTTTTCCAGCCATTGCGCCTTGCCCCGGAAGAAGACCAGTGCCAGTTCTCCAGTCTCGTCATGCAAGTAGACACGATAGGGCACGTTGCTGCGCGCATTGGGCGGTGGCTGATGCCGGTCGACGCGGCCGGTGATGGTGACGATGGCGCCCTGCGGTGCTCGGGCGATGCCCGGCTGTTCGCGCCGGTCGATGATCGAATGCGGCGCGTGGAAAATCAGGTCGATGACGCGGCAATCGTCGATGGTTTCCCGATCCAGCAGCTTCACCAGCAGCTCGGATACCTTCGGCCCGACGCCTGATAGCGAGGAGATGGAGGCAAACAGCGGGTCGAGGATAGCGGGACGCATGGCCGGCAAAATGCGACGGGCAGGGCGCATTTGGCAAGGGGCAGCGAAGAACTCGATCTCTTTGAGGTCAACACTCCCCGGAAAATTGCATCGCAGGTGCTTTTTTCTGAAAAACCGGTTCCCACCTTTGAGCGCTGGTTTTATAGAGACGCATCAACATAAAGGTGTTTTTGATGACTGGGCTGACCCTCAGCAGTGCCGATCTCGATCCTCGCCGTCGGCGCGTCCTTTTCCGTTGCTGGCATCGCGGCATCCGCGAGATGGATCTGGTTTTCGGCCAGTTTGCCGATAACGAGTTGCCGGACCTCGCTGAAGCCGATCTTGATGAGCTGGAACGCATCATGGCCGAAGAGGACAACGATCTTCTTAAATGGATCCTCGGTAGTGAACCGACGCCGCAGCACCTGCAGACGCCGCTCTTTGAGCGGCTGGCATCCTACAAGCCCGATTTCGAAGAGATCGCCGAAAGGTTCGGATTAACGAAATGATCCCCGGTTTCGACGCGAAGAAGCTGCTCGCCGCAAGTGAGCCGATGACGGTTGGTCATGTTCCCGCCGGCATGGAGCCATTCCTGATTGCCGAAATGGCAAAGGCCGGCCAGCCGGTTGCCTATGTCATGTCCGACGGTCAGCACATGGCCGATGTCGAACAGATGCTCGGCTTCATCGCGCCTGAAATTCCAGTGCTTACTCTGCCGGCCTGGGATTGCCTTCCCTACGACCGAGTTTCCCCGAGCTCCGACACCTCGGCCCGGCGCCTGGCCGCCTTGTCCGGCCTGATCGCGCATCATCGCAAGCCGCATGCGGCGATCGTGCTGGTGACCGTCAACGCCATGCTGCAGAAGGTCGCCCCGCAGGATATCATCGAGAGCCTGGCTTTCTCGGCACGTCCCGGCAACCAGGTCCGGATGGACGATATCGCGGCCCGCCTCGAGCGCAACGGCTTCGAGCGCGTGGCGACCGTGCGCGAGGTCGGCGAATATGCCGTGCGCGGCGGCATTCTCGATGTCTTCGTTCCCGGCACGGAAGAGCCGGTGCGCCTGGATTTCTTCGGCGATACGCTGGAAAGCATCCGCAGCTTCGATCCGGCCAGCCAGCGCACGACGGGGCAGGTACGCTCGCTCGATCTCAATCCGATGAGCGAGGTGACGCTGACGCCGGATACGATCAGCCGTTTCCGCAAGAATTATCTCTCTGCCTTCGGCGCGGCCACGCGCGACGACGCGCTCTATCTGGCGGTATCCGAGGGGCGCCGCTATGCCGGCATGGAACATTGGCTGCCGCTCTTCTACGAGAAGCTGGAGACAGTTTTCGACTATCTCAAGGGCTTCCGGCTGGTGACGGATCACACCGTGCGCGAGGCGGCCGAGGAACGCTCCAAGCTCGTCTTCGACTATTACGATGCCCGCCTGAATTCCGGTCAGCAGGCCAAGGGGCAGATGGCGCAGGGCACGCCCTATAAGCCGGTCACGCCCGGCCAGCTCTATCTTGATGGCAAGGCTTTCGGCAACGCGCTCGATGCCTTCGGCGCCATTCGTATCTCGCCCTTCAACGAGCACGAGGGCGAGGCACGCCGTGTCGTCAGCCTCGACGCCCGCCAGGGACCGCGCTGGGCACGCTCCGCCACCGATAGCGCCGACAGCGAGCGCGTCAACGTCTTCGATGCGGTCGTCAAGCATATCGCCGACAAGCGGGCGGCGGGCGGCAAGGTGCTGATTTCGGCCTGGACCGAAGGCTCGCTCGATCGCCTGCTGCAGGTGCTCTCCGAACACGGGCTGGCACGCGTCAAGACGATCGAGGCCTTCAAGGATCTCGGCAGTCTGGCGAAAGGCGAGGCGGCTGCTGCCGTTCTCAGCCTGGAAGCGGGTTTCGAGGCCGGCGATCTCATCGTCATCGGCGAACAGGATATTCTTGGCGACCGCATGGTGCGCCGCGCCAAGCGCCGCAAGCGTGCCGCCGATTTCATTTCGGAAGTGGCCGGCCTCGACGAAGGTTCGATCGTCGTTCATGCCGAGCACGGCATCGGTCGTTTCGTTGGCCTCAGGACCATCGAAGCTGCCGGCGCGCCGCATGCCTGCCTTGAGTTGCGCTATGCCGATGACGCCAAGCTGTTCCTGCCGGTCGAAAACATTGATTTGCTCTCGCGCTTTGGCGGCGAGGGCACCGAGGCGCAGCTCGACAAGCTCGGCGGCGGCGCCTGGCAGATGCGCAAGGCCAAGCTCAAGAAGCGCCTTCTGGATATCGCTGGTGACTTGATCCGCGTCGCGGCCGAGCGCTTGACGCGCCATGCGCCGGTACTCAGCACGCCGGATGGCCTCTATGACGAGTTTGCTGCGCGCTTTCCCTATGACGAAACCGACGACCAGATGAACGCCATCGAGGCGGTACGCGAGGATCTCGGCGCCGGTCGGCCGATGGACCGTCTCGTGTGCGGCGACGTCGGCTTCGGCAAGACGGAAGTGGCGCTCCGCGCCGCCTTCGTCGCTGCCATGAACGGCGTGCAGGTGGCGGTGGTCGTACCGACGACCTTGCTTTCACGGCAGCATTTCAAGACCTTTTCCGAGCGCTTTCGCGGCTTGCCGATCCGAATACAACAGGCGTCCCGTCTGGTCGGCGCCAAGGATCTGGCGCTCACCAAGAAGGAAGTGTCCGAGGGTAAGACCGATATCGTCGTCGGCACGCATGCGCTCCTCGGCGCCGGCATTAAATTCGCCAATCTTGGCCTGCTCGTCATCGACGAGGAGCAGCATTTCGGCGTGAAGCACAAGGAACGCCTGAAGGAGCTGAAGAGCGACGTGCATGTGCTGACGCTATCGGCGACGCCCATCCCGCGCACACTGCAGCTTGCCATGACCGGCGTGCGCGAACTGTCGCTCATCACAACGCCGCCGGTCGACCGCATGGCCGTGCGCACCTTCATTTCGCCCTTCGATTCGCTCGTGATCCGCGAAACGCTGATGCGCGAGCATTATCGTGGCGGCCAGAGCTTCTATGTCTGTCCGCGTCTCGCCGATCTCGCCGACATCCACGCCTTCCTGCAGTCTGATGTGCCGGAGCTGAAGGTGGCGGTCGCGCATGGTCAGATGCCGGCCGGCGAGCTGGAAGACATCATGAACGCCTTCTACGAAGGCCGTTATGACGTGCTGCTCTCCACCACCATCGTCGAATCCGGCCTCGATGTGCCGACGGCCAACACCTTGATTGTCCATCGCGCCGATATGTTCGGCCTTGCCCAGCTTTATCAGCTGCGCGGCCGTGTCGGCCGCTCCAAGGTCCGCGCCTTCGCGCTCTTCACGCTGCCCGTCAACAAGGTGCTGACGACGACGGCGGAGCGCCGGCTCAAGGTGCTGCAGTCGCTCGATACGCTCGGCGCCGGCTTCCAGCTTGCCAGCCACGATCTCGATATCCGCGGCGCCGGCAATCTGCTCGGCGAGGAGCAGTCCGGCCATATCAAGGAGGTCGGCTTCGAGCTTTACCAGCAGATGCTCGAAGAGGCTGTCGCCGAGGTCAAGGGCGTCGACGAGATCCAGGATACCGGCTGGTCGCCGCAGATCTCCGTCGGCACGCCGGTGATGATCCCCGACGATTACGTGCCCGATTTGCATCTGCGCATGGCTCTCTATCGCCGCCTCGGTGAGATCACCGAACTCAAGGAAATCGATGGTTTCGGCGCCGAAATGATCGACCGCTTCGGTCCCTTGCCGATCGAGGTTCAGCACCTGCTCAAGATCGTCTACATCAAGTCGCTCTGCCGCGTCGCCAATGTCGAGAAGCTGGACGCCGGCCCGAAGGGTGTCGTCGTGCAGTTCCGCAACAAGGAATTTCCGAATCCGGCCAACCTCGTCGGCTACATCGCCAAGCAGGGCACGATGGCAAAGATCCGCCCCGACCAGAGCGTGTTCCTGACCCGCGACCTGCCGACGCCGGAAAAGCGGCTGCAGGGGGCGGCTGTGGTCATGACGCAACTGGCGGAGTTGGCGAAATAGTGGGGCGAACTCTCAGCTCTCCTCGCGGCTAATGAATAGCCCTGTTTCCTTCTCGGTCTCAAGCACGCCGTTGCCAGCCTCGAACGCTTCGGCGATCGTCTTGCGAAATTCGGCAAGCTGCGCCTCGTCGGCCCCGTCGCCGGGAGGATAGGAAGTGAGGGCGAGGTACACGTCTTCCGGCTCCGTCACGCGCAGGCGGGCCGGATGTTCGGTCATCCTGACATTTCCAAACTGGGTCTGCATCAGTCGCTCGGCGGTATCATAGCCGAAGGCCGCGCCGGCAGGGTCGTAAGGCGGGCTGCCGAATACGGTGGTCAGCTCGTATATCTTGCGCATGTTGCCGGCACCATTCGTCGTCACGGCAAGGAAGCCACCGGGTTTGAGTACACGATGCATTTCCGCGATGGCCTTGAACGGGTCCGGCAGGTGATAGAACATATGCATCGCAATGACACCATCGAAGGAGCCGTCCGTAAAGGGCAGCGAAGCAGCATCGGCGCGCTCGCCGGCGAGGCTGCCAAGCGGCAATGTCTTGCATCGCTCGATGGCTTCCTGAACCATGCCCGGAGAAAGATCGGCAAGAGTCAGGTCGAGATTTTCCGGCAGTGACGCCGCCGTTGCCGCCCAGAACCAGCCGGGGCCGCAGCCGATATCAAGAATGCGATCGCCGGATTTCAACGGAAGCTGCCGCGCCACCCATGGAAACCAGCCGATTTCGGCAATCATATATTCGCTGTTGAGGCGTGCGCGTGCGGCGAGCTTCTTGCTGTCCGCATATTGCTTTTCGTTGACGGAGTTTATCGACGACATGCCCGGATGCCTTTCGATCTGGATTGGGGAATGCCAGTTTTCGCCTGTCTTCCGCTATTGGCTGCTTGGGATGCTAACCCGTAATGGAAAAATATCGAAGGCCAACTCTCTTTATGGTTGGTTCGCTTACAGCGTTCCAGCAAAGGCCGCCGCGGCCAACAACATACCTGTAAGAATATTCGCCAGAAACAGTCGGTAATTGATCTCGGGGCGTGAAAGATCGAGGCGCCAGGTCTGCCAGCCGAGATGTACGGCAATGACAAGCATTCCGGCGGCATAGGGCAACGACATGCCCGCCAGCCACCCACCAACGGACCATGCTGCGACGGCCATGGCGTAGAAGAGGCCGATACATGCCTTGCCGCGCGAGCCGAACAGGATGGCGGTCGATTTCAAGCCCAGTCGCGTATCGTCGCGGACGTCAACATAGGCGTAAACCGTATCGTATCCGATCTGCCAGGCGATGGCGCCGAGCCACATCAGAAACGCACCGGCGGGGGTCGCGCCTGTGATCTCCGACCAGGCCATCAGCATACCCCAGTTGAACGCCGCGCCGAGCACAGCCTGGGGCCAATATGTAAAGCGCTTGCAGAGCGGATAGACGAAGACCAGAGGCAAAACACAGATAGCGACAAGGCGCGTAAGGGGCGCCAGGAAGAACAGCAGCGAGGCAGCCAGCGCGAGCTCTGCCAGCAGAAACATGACTGCTTCTGACACGCCGATCTGGCCGCTCGCCAAAGGCCGAAAACGGGTCCGTTCCACGTGGCCGTCGAATTTCCGGTCGGCAATGTCATTGACGGTAGAACCCGCGCTTCTCATCAGCAACGCGCCTAGCGAGAAAATGGCCAGCTGTCTGAGATCCGGAAAACCATGTGAGGCTTGAATGAGCGCTGCCCAGCAAGGAAAAAGCGTCAGCCAAATGCCAACCGGCCGATCCAGCCGTGCGAGCCGCGTGTAGGGCCGCAATGCCGGGGGCAAACGGCGATCCACCCAGTCTCCCAGTTTTATATCGCTTAGATCGGGACGGGTGGAAACGTTCATCATCGAAATCCGCAGTTTCATCGACGAAGAAAAATAGCGACTTCTGCACATCTCGCAACGGCTGGAAGCGCGGCTGCGCCAATTAGCCTTAGGGGCCGCCTCCGACCCGCGACGGCCATTTGCTGTCGCGGGCCGAAATCTGACCATACTCTCAAGCCGCCTGCGGCTCACGCATCTCCCCAGAATCAGGAATGCGCGCGATGACCTTGATTTCGAAATCGAAGCCCGCTAGCCAGTTGACGCCGATCGCCGTCCAGTTCGGATAGGGCTTTTCGGTGAAGATCCGGTTCTTCACGGTCATGATAGCGCCGAACTGCTGCTCCGGATCGGTGTGAAAGGTGGTGACATCGATGATGTCGTCGAAAGTGCAGCCTGCGGCTTCCAGGGTTGCTCTCAGATTGTCGAAGGCGAGCTGGACCTGCTTTTCGAAATCCGGCTCCGGGCTCCCATCCGTACGGCTGCCGACTTGGCCGGAGACGAACAGCAGATCGCCGGAGCGGATCGCGGCGGAATAGCCGTGCTCCTCATAAAGCGCATGTCTGTTCTTCGGGAAAATTGCATTCCTGGTCGTCATTATATTCGCCTCTCATTCGTGTTGACGTGAAAAGATCGGAGGGGCGCAAGCTTGTGCGGCCATTCCAAAGCGCTGCCTTATTTGATATACGGCATGTATGTGAGATATTCATATGCGCTGCGTATGTCAATATTTCAAATACGAAGCGTATGTGAAATTTGAGGGTGATATGGCAAAGCGCCTGGAAACGATGGAAGAGAATCGGAACAAGCTGATTGCTGCCGCACGCAAAGCCTTCGCCGAAAAAGGATTCGCTGCAGCGTCGATGGACGAGTTGACGGCGGATGTCGGCCTGACGAGGGGCGCGCTCTATCATAATTTCGGAGACAAGCGCGGATTGCTCGCCGCCGTCGTCGATCAGATCGACAATGAGATGGCGCTGCGGGCGAAGGAAATCGGTGCACAGGCGGGCGGCGACTGGCAAGGCCTGCTCGCGGAAGGCGAGGCCTATATCGAGATGGCGCTTGATCCCGAGGTCCAACGCATCGTCCTGCTCGATGGCCCAGCGGTGCTCGGCGATCCCTCGAAATGGCCTAGCCAGAATAGCTGCCTCACGGGAACCCGGCAGACGGTGTCAAAGCTTCTGGAACAACAGGTGGTCAAGCCGGTCGATGCCGAGGCGGCAGCCCGGCTCATTTCCGGCGCAGCGCTGAATGCTGCCCTTTGGGTTGCCGCCAGCGATAATCCGGCAGAAGTGTTGCCCAAGGCGATAGAGGCCTTCCGCGCGATGGCTTCGGGACTGCTGGCAAAGACCTGATGCCGGTTATGGCTCGGCTGCTTCTGCGATCGGCGGCTCGCGGAAGCCCTTGCCGCCATGATCGAAAAGCAGAATCCCGCTTAGTTCATTCCGGCGCGCGCTTCCGCTTTCATCTTGGCGATGTCTCGCAATGCTTCAGCGAGCACATCCGGCGTCTGGGCACCGCTGACGGCATATTGCTGGTCGAAGATGAAGAAAGGCACGCCGTTGACGCCGATCTTCTGGGCGGCGTCGATTTCGCCGATGATGAGGTCGCGGTCGGCGTCGGAGGCAAGCAGGGTTGATATGACCGAACGGTCGAGCCCGGCTTCTTCGGCAATGTCGAGCAGCACGGCGTGATCGCCGACATTGCGACCTTGTTCGAAATTCGCCTTGAAGAGGGCATCCACCACCTTGTCCTGCTTTTCACGGCTTTCGGTGACGGACCAATGGATGAGGCGATGGGCGTCGAGCGTGTTCGGGCCGATCTTGATGGCGTCGAAATCGAACTTGATGCCCACCTCGCGGCCGAGCTCGGTCAGCATCTTGTGGCCCTGCGCGACGCGTTCTGCACCGCCGAGCTTTTGCTCAAGCGCCTTCTTTTGGTCGACACCCTCTGGCGGATAGTCGGGATTGAGCCGATAAGGCCGCCAGTTGAGGTCGACGCCCACTTCGTCCTGCACCTCGGCAATCGCCAGCTCCAGGCGGGCCTTGCCGAGATAGCACCATGGGCAGACGACGTCCGAGACGATGTCGATCGTGATGCGTTCCATGGTTTCATCCTTTCGGTTTTCGGGCTGTTCCCCTCCATCTAGGCCTTTGCGCCGATGGCTTCAACCGGTTACTGAAAGGGAACCATTGCGGCGCTATTGCGCCGAGGCATCCCACCACGCGGGCAAATAGTAGCCATAGAGCGGCAAAACTCCGGGGTGATCGATGCGGCTGCGCCGTGCTATCCACTGCTGGCCGATATGATAGAGCGGCACCATGTAATAGCCTGATATCAGAATGCGATCGAAGGAGCGCACCGCGTCGCGGAAGTCTTCGGCCGAATGGGCAGTCAGGAAATGTCCCATCAACGCATCAACGTCAGGATCCGCAACACCGGCGTAATTGAAGCTGCCCGGCACCCTGGCGGCGGCCGATCCCCATCGTCCAAGCTGCTCCGTGCCGGGAGATAGTGAGGAGGGATAGGCCTTCAGGATCATGTCGTAATCGTAGTTCCCCGTCCGAAGCTGATATTGCGAATCGTCAACCGTGCGTATCGTGACGGCAATGCCAAGCAGCGCCAACGAACGGCGATAGGCAATGGCGACGCGCTCCTGATCCGCATTCTGCGTCATGATCTCGAAACTGAGCTGGCGGCCGGCGCTGTCGACCATGCGCTCGCCCTTGATCGTGTAGCCGCCCTGCTTGAGGAAATTGACGGCCTTGCGCAGGATCTTTCGGTCGCGGCCGGAGCCATCACTGACCGGAAGCTTGTAGGTGCCGTCGAGCACGTCTGCGTCGACATGGTCCTTGATCGGGCCGAGCATGGAAAGCTCGTTGGCGTCGGCGGGCACGCCGAAGGAGGAGAGATCGGAGTTCTGCCAGTAGCTCTCTGTGCGTGTATAGGCGCTGGAGGCAAGGCTGCGGTTGAACCATTCGAAGTCAAAGGCAAGCGCCAGACCCTTGCGCACATTCTTGTCGGCAAAGATCGGCCGGCGCGTATTGAAGACGAAGCCCAGCATGCCACTCGGCAGTTTTGGTCTAAACGTCTCCTTGACGACCACGCCGGAGCTTACGGCCGGAAAATCATAGGCCTGCTGCCAATGGGCGGGGCTACCATCCTGATAGATATCGATATCGCCCTTCTTGAAGGATTCGAACACGGTCGTATCCTGCAGGAAGTAGTTGACGATGATCTGATCGTAATTATCGACGCCGACCTTCGTCGGGATGTCTTTGCCCCAATAGTCGGGATTTCGCTCGAAGACGATTCGCTGACCGGGATCTACGCTCTTGACGCGATATGGGCCGGAGCCGATGGGGATGCTAAGCGTGGTGCGATCGAAATTATCAAGATCGATCGCGTGTTTCGGCAAGATAGGCAGCATGGAGATGATCAGCGGCGTCTCGCGATTCGCCGTCTCGTTGAAGTGGATCAGTACACCATGCTCGCCGACCTTCTCCATCTTGCCGACCCCTTTCAACGGAGATGAAAGGTTGGGGCGACCCTTGTCGCGCAGAAGCTGGAAGGTGAAGATCACATCTTCCGGTGTCACCGGCTGCCCATCCGACCATCTGGCCTTCGGATTGATGTTGAACTGGATAAAGCTGCGATTGTCGTCCCATTCGACCGTCTGTGCCAGCAGTCCATAAAGCGTGAAAGGCTCGTCGCTCGAGCGCTGCATGAGCGACTCGTAGACGAGGTTGCCGAATTCCGGGTCCCACATGCCGCGTGCGGTCGTGCGCATGCTTTTCAGAATGAAGGGATTGAGGTTGTCGAAAGTGCCGACGACGCCATAGCTGACGCGGCCGCCCTTTTTGACATCCGGATTGACGTAGGGGAAATGCTTGAAGTCTGCCGGCAGCGCCGGATCTCCGTGCATGGCGATGCCATAAAGCGGCTGAGCCGCGGCAGCATTGCACAAGGTTGCGAAGAGCAGGAAGGCAGCGATCCGGAGCGCTTGCATGGCATCCTTTCCGGGAAGGGTACGATTCGGCCGAACATTATCATGAGCGTGCCGAATTCAACACGCGACTGCGGAAATCTTAGGACTTGGCAGAAAAGACCAAAGAAAAGCTGGATATCCGTGCCAGTGCGATGTAACAGGGGTGCCGGGTTTCTCGGGTCATGTATTTGCCTTATTCATTCGACAGGTGGACGACGGTTTGACCCGAATTGCATGGGACGGCACGCTGTCGTTCCGAAGCGGATTTCAGGAGGCGGTTTCGCTATGATGTTCAAGACTGACAACAAAATGCGGGCAGGTCTCTCTGCTCTGGCTCTCATGATCGGCGCAGCCATGCCGGCAGCTGCTTTCGCCCAGGATGCGTCCAACGCGGCTCCTGCCGATGGCGGTGGTGATCCCAACCAGCCGCGTCTTGGCTGGTACAAGACCTGCACCAAGCAGGACGATGCCGATATCTGCATCGTGCAGAACCTGATCATGGCTAACAACGGCCAGCTCGTGACGGCTGTCGGCCTCATCTCCGTCGATGGCAAGGTCAACCGCAAGATCCTGCAGATCTCGGTTCCGACCGCTCGCCTGATCCCGCCCGGCATCACCATGCAGGTCGATGGCGGCAAGGGCCAGAAGCTCGACTACGCCGTTTGCCTTCCGGACAAGTGCACCGCGGAAGTCCCCGTGACGGACGCGATGATCGCCTCGCTGAAGAAGGGCACCGACGTCACCTTCACCTCGGTCAACTTCCGCCGTGCTCCGAACCCGATCAAGATCTCGCTGACCGGCTTCGGCGCGGCTTATGACGGCCCGGCGATCTCCGACAGCAAGCTTGCCGAAAGCCAGAAGAGCCTGCAGGACAGCATGCAGAAGAAGGCCGAGGAAGCACGCAAGAAGCTCGAAGATGCGCAGAAGGCTGCCAAGCAGCAGTAAGCTGACGATCGTTTCGTTTCATGAGGAAAAGCCCGGAGTGATCCGGGCTTTTTCTTTGCCCTGATCGCAACATGCGATGCATTGGCCAAACAAAAAGGGAAGGCGTTGGGAGCGCCTTCCCTTTGAAATAGGATATATTCTACCGTCGCTTAGTGGGCAAAGCTCATCTTGGGCTTGAGCTGCCCGGTCGGGGCCTGGTCGAAAATCTGAGCGACCTGCGGATTGCGCAGGGGAACGCCGCTCTCATCGTTGATGAGGTTCTGTTCCGACACGTATGCGACATATTCCGTCTCGTCGTTTTCGGCGAGAAGATGATAGAAGGGCTGGTCCTTGTCGGGACGCACTTCTGCGGGAATGGAATTCCACCATTCCTCTGTATTTGCGAATTCCGGATCGACATCGAAGATGACACCACGGAAGGGGAACATCCGGTGTCGAACCACGTCGCCAATATTGAATTTTGCGTTTCGTTGTTTCATGGCACGACTTCCTTTCAACTAACCATGTGGTGACTTTCACCACTGATATCAAGGATTTTTGCCCCCATTCCTTCATTGAACTGTCACATTCGGCTCCGATCTACTTGGAGCGTCGATTCAATGTGAAGCGCTATCTGGAGGGACGCCTGCCACCGGCTTCCTCATCATGAAATGAAGAAAGCCCCGGCAAGCCGGGGCTTTCGTATTCGATATCAGACCGAATAGTACATGTCGTATTCGACCGGATGCGGGGTCATTTCGAAGCGCATGACTTCCTGCATCTTCAGTTCGATGAAAGCATCGATCTGGTCGTCGTCGAAGACGCCGCCGGCGGTCAGGAACTTGCGGTCCTTGTCCAGGCTTTCCAGCGCTTCGCGCAGCGAGCCGCAAACCGTCGGGATCTTCTTCAGCTCCTTCGGCGGCAGGTCGTAGAGGTCCTTGTCCATGGCCTTGCCCGGATGGATCTTGTTCTTGATGCCGTCGAGGCCGGCCATCAGCATGGCTGCGAAGCCGAGATAGGGGTTGGCGGTCGGGTCAGGGAAGCGGACTTCGACGCGCTTTGCCTTCGGGTTGGAGCCGAACGGAATGCGGCAGGAGGCGGAACGGTTGCGGGCCGAGTAAGCGAGCAGAACCGGAGCTTCATAACCCGGGACGAGACGCTTGTAGGAGTTCGTCGAGGGGTTGGTGAAGGCGTTGATCGCCTTGGCATGCTTGATGATGCCGCCGATGTAGTAGAGGCAGCTCTCGGAGAGGCCTGCATATTCGTCGCCGGCGAAGGTCGGCTTGCCGCCCTTCCAGATCGACTGGTGAACGTGCATGCCCGAGCCATTGTCGCCGAAGATCGGCTTCGGCATGAAGGTTGCCGTCTTGCCGTAGGCGTTGGCGACCTGGTGCACGACATACTTGTAGATCTGCATCTTGTCGGCGTTGCGCACCAGCGTGTCGAACTTGATGCCGAGTTCGTGCTGGGCAGCTGCGACTTCATGGTGATGCTTTTCGACGACGACGCCCATTTCGGTGAGAACCGTCAGCATCTCGGAGCGCATGTCCTGGCAGCTATCGATCGGCGGGACCGGGAAGTAGCCGCCCTTGACGCGCGGACGGTGGCCGAGGTTGCCCGTTTCGTAGTCGGTGTCGTCGTTGGACGGCAGTTCGCTGGAGTCGAGCTTGAAGCCCGTATTGTATGGATCAGCCTTGTACTTGACGTCGTCGAAGACGAAGAATTCGGCTTCCGGGCCGAAAAAGGCGGTGTCGCCGATGCCGGAGGCCTTCAGATAGGCTTCGGCCTTCTTGGCGGTGCCGCGCGGATCGCGGTTATAGGCTTCGCCGGACACCGGATCGAGGATGTCGCAGAGGATGACCATGGTGGACTGCGCGAAGAACGGGTCCATGTGGACCGTATCCGGATCGGGCATCAGCACCATGTCGGATTCGTTGATGGCCTTCCAACCGGCAATCGAAGAGCCGTCGAACATGACGCCATCGGCGAACATGTCTTCGTCGACACAGACGATATCCATGGTGAGGTGCTGGAGCTTGCCCTTCGGATCCGTAAAGCGCAGATCGACGAACTTGACGTCGTTGTCCTTGATTTGTTTCAAAATTTCGCTTGCGGTCGTCATTAAATTACTTCCCTTGACTTAGATGACGATTAAACGAGCCGCGGCCGAGAATAGGCCGGGCGGATTAAATGGCGTCGATGCCCGTTTCGCCGGTGCGGATTCGAATGACTTCTTCCACGTTGGAAACGAAAATCTTTCCGTCGCCGATACGGCCTGTTTGCGCAGCCTTGCGGATGGCCTCGATCACTGCTTCCGCATTTTCGTCCGCCAATACAACTTCGACCTTCACCTTCGGCAGGAAGTCGACGACGTATTCGGCGCCACGGTAAAGCTCCGTGTGGCCCTTCTGACGACCGAAGCCCTTCGCTTCCGTGACGGTGATACCCTGCAGGCCGACTTCCTGAAGGGCTTCCTTCACTTCGTCGAGCTTGAAGGGCTTAATGATCGCTTCGATCTTTTTCATGAGAAAATGTCTCTCCGCTTCTCCTGATACAGCAGGACTACTCCCCGCTCGGCCAACGTGATGCACGTATCATGCCAACTGAGGACGAACCGCTGTAAAAAATCTCGGCGAATTCGCACCGAGACGATGAATTGATGAGGATTTTTCGGAAAAATGGAAGCGATTTCGCGCGGAAATGCGTGGGATAAGCAAAAATTCGCAAAAAAGAGCCATGCGCGGTAGGTTTGTGCTTCGGCAAGACTTTGAATGTTATTGTTTAATTATTATGCAAATGCATATTTATCGACCAAAATGGCGGCCGCAATAGCGGTTGTTTTTGAGGCAGATTTCGCATCTATAATATCCGCCATGATGTTGCCGCTCGCCGATCTGCTTCTCACTCCCGACGCCATGGCTGCCGTCGACCGCGCTGCGGCCGCATCCGGCATCGATTCCTATGGGCTTATGGGGAAGGCAGGGCAGGCGGTTGCCGCATCCGCGCTCCGGCACTTTCCCGGAGCCACCCGATATGCCGTTCTCTGCGGACCGGGCAACAATGGCGGCGATGGCTATGTCGCGGCCCGCGCGCTGAAAGAGGCCGGCGCCGAAGTGCGGCTTTTCCATCTTGGCGACCCCCGGCGACTCAAGGGCGATGCGGCCTGCGCTTTTGCCGATTGCCCGATCGAGGGCGAGACGATCGACGGCTATGTTCCACAGGCCGGCGATGTCGTCATCGATGCGGTCTTCGGTGCGGGCCTCTCGCGGCCGATTCCGGACGAGTTGGTTGCCACGATCGCTCGCGTCGCGGAAGCTGGTGTTTCCGTGATTTCAGTCGATCTGCCATCAGGAATCGATGGGCGTAGCGGCCAGACCCTTGGTGCAGCCTTCCATGCCGAGCGCACCGTGACCTTCATGACACGCAAGCCCGGGCATCTTCTCCTGCCGGGTCGCGACCTGTGCGGCGAACTGGAGGTCTTCGACATCGGCATTCCCGGACGTATCGTACGCGCCCATGCAGACGGCGCGCTCGCCGAAAACACGCCGGCGCAATGGCTGGCCGCCATACCCTCGGCAGGCACCGAGACGCACAAATACAAGCGTGGCCATCTCGTCGTCTTCTCGGGCGGGCCGAACGCGACAGGTGCCGCGCGCATGTCGGCCATGGCCGGGCTGAAGGCTGGGGCTGGGCTAGTCACCATCGCCTCGCCGCCCGAAGCGCTTGGTGTCAACGCCGGCTTGCTCACCGCAATCATGCTGCACGCTGTCGCGGATGAAGCTTCGTTGCGCGAATGGCTCGCTGACCAGCGCCTCTCGACCTTCGTTCTCGGGCCTGGCTTCGGCGTCGGCGAGAAGGCCAGGCAATTCTGCCTCGCGGTCGCGGATCGACATCTGGTGCTCGATGCGGATGGCATCACCTCGTTTCGCGGCGATCCGCAACAGCTTTTCGATGCTTTCGCCGAAGGGCCGACGCGATTGGTGTTGACGCCTCATGAAGGCGAGTTTGGTCGTCTTTTCCCCGATATCGCCGCCGATGACGCTTTGAGCAAGGTTGACAAGGCGAGGGCGGCGGCCGCCAGAGCCCATGCCGCCATCATCTACAAGGGTGCCGATAGCGTGATCGCCGCTCCGGACGGCAGGGCACTGATCAATGCCAACGCGCCGCCATGGCTTGCCACCGCCGGCTCCGGCGATGTGCTCGCCGGCATTGTCGGTGGCCTGATGGCGCAAGGGGCGCCGGCCTTCGAGGCGGCCGCTGCCGGCGTCTGGCTGCATGGCCTGGCAGGCCAGCATGCCGGCAAGGGGCTGACGGCCGAAGATCTCGTGGCGGCCGTCAAGCCGCTTTAAAGCTACTTGGCGACTTCCGCCTGCAATGCAATCGCGCCGGGCGGTGCATTTACCTTGCCTTCGTGGATCATGAAAGCAAAGACATCGCGCGGTTCCGCCTTGACCTTGCGCTTGGCGTCGATCAGCGGCAGATCATCAGGCACATTGCCTGTGGCCCATGATTTCAGGCGATCCGCCCAGGCTTTCAGGTCCTTCGGCGGATAACAGGTCTTGATATCGTCCGATCCCTTCTGCAGGCGGGCATAGACGAAATCGGCCGTGACATCGGCGATCATCGGATAGTCGAAATGCTCGGCGCAAACGGGTGCGACATTGTATTTTTCGAGCAGCGCGACGAACTCCGGCACCTTGAAGGAATCGTGCCGGACCTCGACAACGTGTTTCAAGGCAAGGCCGTCCTGCTTCCCCGGCAGCAGCTTGAGGAAGGCCTCGAAATCGTCGGAATCAAATTTCTTCGTCGGCGCGAACTGCCAGAGCAGCGGGCCGAGATGATCGCCGAGCTCGCTGATCCCAGATTCCAGAAATTTCTGCATGGATTCGCCGGCCTCGGCAAGAATCCGGCGATTGGTGACGAAGCGGGTGGCCTTCAAGGAGAAAATGAATCCATCAGGCACATCGGCGGCCCACTTGGCAAAGACCTCGGGTTTCTGCGTGCTGTAATAGGTGCCGTTGACCTCGATCACCCTCAGCTGGCGGCTGGCGTAATTGAGTTCGTCCTTCTGCTTCAGCGTGTCGGGATAGAAGGTCCCGCGCCAGGGCTCGAAAGTCCAGCCGCCTATGCCTGTGCGGATTTCGCCCGCTTTGGTCATTCTTTCCTCCTTGGCCATTCGGCCGGGTGATTTTCACTCCGCCGCCGCAACCTTCTTCACCGGGCGCCGCTCCAGCAATTCCTTCAGGAACTGCCCCGTATAGGAGCGCTTTTCCCTGACGACCGCTTCCGGCGTACCGACGGCCACGATCTCGCCGCCGCCGTCGCCACCTTCCGGACCGAAATCGAGGATCCAGTCGGCGGTCTTGATGACTTCGAGATTATGCTCGATGACCACGACGGAATTGCCCTGATTGACCAGTTCGTGCAGCATTTCCAGAAGCTTGGCGACATCGTGGAAGTGCAGACCGGTTGTGGGTTCGTCGAGAATGTAGAGCGTGCGGCCCGTCGATCGCTTCGACAATTCCTTGGCTAGCTTGACGCGCTGCGCCTCGCCACCCGAAAGCGTATTGGCCTGTTGTCCGACCTTGATGTAGCCGAGGCCGACATCCTTCAGGCTCTGCAGCTTGTCGCGCACGGCCGGAACGGCGGCAAAGAAATCGACGCCTTCCTCGACCGTCATGTCGAGCACGTCGGCGATCGACTTGGTCTTGAAAGTGACGTCGAGTGTCTCGCGGTTGTAGCGCTTGCCGTGGCAGACGTCGCAAGTGACGTAAACGTCGGGCAGGAAGTGCATCTCGATCTTGATGACGCCGTCACCCTGGCATGCCTCGCAGCGGCCGCCCTTGACGTTGAAGGAGAAGCGGCCCGGCTGATAGCCGCGTGCCTTGGCTTCCGGCAGACCGGCAAACCAGTCGCGGATCGGCGTGAAGGCGCCGGTATAGGTCGCCGGGTTCGAACGCGGGGTCCGGCCGATCGGCGACTGATCGATATCGATCACCTTGTCGATATGCTCGAAGCCGTCGATGCGGTCGTGATCCGCGGGAATTTCCCGCGCACCCATGACGCGGCGCGCCGCCGACTTGTACAACGTCTCGATCAGGAAGGTCGATTTGCCACCGCCGGAAACGCCCGTCACCGCCGTGAACACGCCGAGCGGGATCGAAGCCGTGACATTCTTGAGGTTGTTGCCTCTAGCGCCGACGACCTTGATTTCCTTGCCCTTCTTGGGCTTGCGACGCTCGTCCGGAACCAGCACGCCGAGTTCGCCGGAAAGATATTTACCGGTCAGTGACTTCGGGTTCGCCATGATGTCCTGCGGCGTGCCATGCGCCACGACCTGGCCGCCATGGACGCCGGCGGCCGGGCCGATATCGACGACATCATCGGCCGTCAGGATCGCGTCTTCGTCATGCTCGACGACGATCACGGTGTTGCCGATATCGCGCAGATGCTTCAGCGTTTCCAGCAGGCGGGCATTGTCGCGCTGATGCAGGCCGATGGACGGTTCGTCGAGGACATAGAGAACGCCCGTCAGGCCCGAGCCGATCTGCGACGCCAAGCGAATGCGCTGGCTTTCGCCGCCGGAAAGCGTGCCGGAATTGCGTGACAGGCTTAGATATTCAAGGCCGACATCGTTCAGGAAACGTAGGCGATCACGGATTTCCTTGAGGATGCGCACGGCAATCTCGTTCTGCTTGTCGGTGAATGTCCCCGGCAGAGCGTCGAACCAGTCGCGGGCGACGCGGATCGACATTTCCGCCACCTGGCTGATGTGCAGCTTGTCGATCTTGACCGCCAAAGCTTCGGGCTTCAGGCGATAGCCGTTGCAGGCCGGGCAAGGGGCCGCCGACATGAAGCGCTCGATCTCTTCGCGCGCCCAGGCGGAATCCGTTTCCTTCCAGCGGCGCTCGAGGTTCGGCACGATGCCTTCGAAATTCTTGTGCGTGGTGTAGGAACGCGCACCGTCGGCATAGTGGAATTCGATCTTGTCTTCCGTGCCGTTCAGAATGACATCCTGCGCCTTTTCCGAAAGCTCGTTCCAGCGGCTTCCGAGCTTGAAGCCATAATGCTTGCCGAGCGCTTCCAGTGTCTGATTGTAATAGGGCGAGGTCGACTTGGCCCATGGCGCGATGGCGCCATCGCGCAGCGTGCGCTCCGGCTCCGGCACGATCAGTTCGGGATCAATCTTCTGCTGCGAGCCCAAGCCGTCGCAGGACGGGCAGGCGCCAAAGGGATTGTTGAACGAGAACAGGCGCGGTTCGATTTCCGGAATGGTGAAGCCGGAAACCGGGCAGGCAAACTTCTCCGAGAACAGCACGCGCTCATGCGTCTCGTTCAGCGACTTGTTGGCCGAACCGCCGGCGGCGGTTTCTTCCGGCGGCAAGGGCTTGTCGGCAAATTCCGCGACCGCAAGACCATCAGCCAGACGCAGTGAAGTCTCGAAACTGTCGGCAAGACGAGCCGCCATGTCAGGGCGCACGACGATACGATCGACCACGACGTCGATATCGTGCTTATATTTCTTGTCGAGCGCCGGCACATCGGCGATCTCGTAGAACTGGCCGTCGACCTTGACGCGCTGGAAGCCCTTCTTCATGAGCTCCGCCAGTTCCTTTTTGTATTCGCCCTTACGCCCACGCACGAGCGGCGCCAGAATATAGAGCCTGGTGCCTTCCTCGTATGCGAGCACGCGGTCGACCATCTGGCTGACCGTCTGGCTCTCGATCGGCAGACCCGTGACCGGCGAATAGGGAACGCCGACGCGCGCAAACAGCAGACGCATATAGTCGTAGATCTCGGTGACCGTGCCGACCGTCGAGCGCGGATTGCGCGAGGTGGTCTTCTGCTCGATCGAAATCGCCGGCGAGAGGCCGTCGATCTGGTCGACATCTGGCTTCTGCATCATCTCAAGGAACTGGCGCGCATAGGCCGAAAGGCTTTCGACATAACGGCGCTGGCCCTCGGCATAAATGGTGTCGAAGGCGAGCGACGACTTGCCGGAGCCGGAAAGGCCGGTCATGACGATCAGCTTGTTGCGTGGCAGGTCGAGATCGATGCCCTTGAGATTGTGCTCACGCGCACCACGTATGGAAATAGTCTTCAGTTCGCTCATCGTCGTATGCAGGTCCCTTGGAGTCTGCCTTTATTTAGTGATGTCAGCCCGCGAGTCGAGGCTGAAATGAAGGGTGGAGCCGGGTTTTCGATTCCGTTGACATGATCATAGGGATAAATTAGAACAAATAAAGAACAAAATTATCGCGGCGAATTCTTTGTGGATGAACGGAGCTGGAAAGGCCGCATAAATAGCACCCGATGCCTGCTATGGGTTAAGGTGCTCGGATTGAATTTCAAAGCCGTCGATGGGCGGCAAGCAGGGTGGTGTCATGGCCGGTAGTGTGAATAAGGTAATTCTGATTGGAAATCTCGGGGCGGACCCGGAAATCCGCCGCACGCAGGATGGCCGTCCGATCGCCAATCTCAATATCGCCACCTCCGAGACTTGGCGCGACCGCAATTCCGGTGAGCGCAAGGAAAAGACGGAATGGCACCGCGTTGTCATCTTCAATGAAGGCCTCTGCAAGGTCGCGGAGCAGTATTTGAAGAAGGGCGCCAAGGTTTACATCGAAGGCGCGCTGCAGACCCGCAAATGGCAGGACCAGAACGGTCAGGACAAATATTCGACCGAGATCGTGCTGCAGGGTTTCAATTCGACCCTGACCATGCTCGATGGTCGCGGCGAAGGCGGCGGCTCCTTCGAAGGCGGAAGCCGCGGTGGTCGTGGCGGCGGTGACTTCGGCGGTGGCGGTGATTACGGCGGTGACGACTATGGCCAGTCCTCTTCGCAGGGCTCCTCTCGCGGCGGCGGTGGCAACCGCGGCGGCGGTAACCAGAGCGGTGGCGGCGGCAATTTCTCGCGCGATCTGGATGATGACATCCCGTTCTGAGATCGGCGCAGCCGCTTGATCTTTAAAAGCCCGCCCCGTTTGGCGGGCTTTTTCATGAAAGGGCGAGTGCCGCCTTCGCGCCATCCACGACGAATTGCGCGGCAAGTGCCGCGAGGATAACCCCGAGCAGGCGGGTCAGGATGGCGCGGCCGGTTGCGCCAAGCATGCGGTCCAGCCTGTCGGAAATCGCAAGTGCGGCAAAGACCAGGCAGAGATTGGCGGCGATGACGCCGATCAGCTGCGCCCGGTCGAGTGTCGTTTGCAGCGATCCTGCCAAGAGGATCGTGGCCGAGATCGCGCCGGGGCCGGCGATCAGCGGCAAGGCGAGGGGAAAGACCGCTATATTGCGAATATGATCCTTCGTGATGGCGACTTCCGTCGTCTTCTCTTTCCTGTCCTGCCGCCGCTCGAATACCATCTCGAAAGCGATCCAGAATAGGAGCAGGCCGCCGGCGATGCGGAAGGCGCCGATGGAGATGCCGAGCACGCCAAGGACGCTTGCTCCGAATAGCGCAAAGGCTGCCAGGATGAAGAAGGCGATCAACGATCCGCGCAGAGCCACCTGCTTGCGCTCGGAGCGATTCATGCCCGCCGTAAGCCCGATAAAAAGCGGTGCGAGCCCAGGCGGATCGACGGTCACAAGCAGAGTCGTGAAGGCATTGATCAGCGTATCCGCGCTCGCCATATAGTCCCCAAAGCTTGTTCTGTCGTTGTTATCGAGCATTGTTATGCGAGGAACGAGCTTTCGCAAAGAGCCATGCGCTGCTATTGGCTGGTTACGCCATGGAAATGTTCGATTTCATGGCTTAAAGGGGCAAAAGCCTGTTCAAAAACACCGGCCCAAATTGGCGCTCGCCAGGCCTTTCGGCTATAAATTTCGCAGTGATTCTAAAAGAGATCGTGATCTGTTTTGACTGAGCAAACACCACCCGGCGGCGGGAAGCTCCCGCCAGGCATCGAGCCGATTTCCATCATGGAGGAAATGCAGCGGTCGTATCTCGATTACGCCATGAGCGTGATCGTCAGCCGCGCGCTTCCCGACGTTCGCGATGGTCTGAAGCCCGTTCATCGGCGCATTCTCTATGCGGCCCATCAGAGCGGCTATCACTGGAACCGCAAATATGTAAAGTCGGCTCGTCCCGTCGCCGACGTCATGGGTAGCTACCACCCGCACGGCGACGCTTCGATCTATGACGCCTTGGTCCGCATGGCGCAGGATTGGTCGATGCGCGTACCGCTCATCGACGGGCAGGGCAATTTCGGCTCGATCGACGGCGATCCGCCGGCGGCGATGCGTTACACGGAATCGCGCCTGACGAAGGTCGCCCACGAGCTTCTTGAGGATATCGACAAGGAAACGGTCGATTTCCAGGAAAACTACGACGCGACCACGGAAGAACCGAAGGTTCTGCCGGCGCGCTTCCCGAACCTGCTCGTCAACGGCTCGGGCGGTATCGCCGTCGGCATGGCGACGAACATTCCGCCGCACAACCTTTCCGAAGTCATCAACGGCTGTATTGCGCTGATCGACAATCCGGCGATCGAGCTGCCGGAGATGATGGAGATCATCCCCGGCCCGGATTTCCCGACGGGTGCGAAGATCCTTGGCCGTGCGGGCATCCGCTCCGCCTATGAGACGGGCCGCGGCTCCGTTGTCATGCGCGGTGTCGCGACCATCGAGCCGATGCGCGGCGATCGCGAGCAGATCATCATCACCGAGGTTCCCTATCAGGTGAACAAGGCGTCGATGATCGAGAAGATGGCCGAACTCGTGCGCGAGAAGCGCATCGAGGGCATCTCGGACCTGCGCGACGAGTCCGACCGTCAGGGCTATCGCGTCGTCGTCGAACTGAAGCGCGATGCCAATGCCGATGTCATCCTGAACCAGCTTTATCGCTATACGCCGCTGCAGACTTCCTTCGGCTGCAACATGGTGGCGCTGAACGGCGGCAAGCCCGAGCTGATGAACCTGATGGATATGCTGCGCGCTTTCGTGGCTTTCCGTGAAGAAGTGATCAGTCGCCGCACCAAGTATCTGCTGCGCAAGGCGCGTGATCGCGCCCATGTCTTGGTCGGTCTGGCCATTGCGGTCGCCAATATCGACGAGGTCATCCGCGTCATTCGTCAGGCGCCGGATCCGCAATCGGCCCGCGAAGAGCTGATGACACGTCGCTGGAACGCGGCGGATGTCGAGTCTCTTATCCGGCTAATCGACGATCCGCGGCACCGCATCAACGAAGACGGCACCTACAACCTCTCGGAAGAGCAGGCCCGCGCGATCCTCGAACTGCGTCTCGCACGTCTGACCGCTCTCGGTCGCGATGAAATCGACGAGGAGCTCAACCAGATCGGCGCCGAGATCAAGGACTATCTCGATATCTTGTCTTCACGCGCTCGCATTCAAACCATTGTAAAGGAAGAGCTTTCCGCTGTTCGTGATGAATTCGGAACGCCGCGCCGCACCGAGATCGTCGATGGCGGTCTCGAGATGGACGACGAGGATCTGATCGCACGCGAGGACATGGTCGTTACCGTTTCCCACCTCGGCTACATCAAGCGCGTGCCGCTGACCACCTATCGTGCGCAGCGCCGCGGCGGCAAGGGCCGCTCCGGAATGACCACCCGCGACGAGGATTTCGTTACCCGGCTATTTGTTCTCAATACGCATACGCCGGTTCTCTTCTTCTCGTCCCGCGGTATCGTCTACAAGGAAAAGGTCTGGCGGTTGCCGATCGGCACACCGACGTCGCGCGGCAAGGCGCTGATCAACATGCTGCCGCTCGAACCTGGCGAGCGCATCACCACGATCATGCCTCTGCCCGAGGATGAGGATAGCTGGGACAATCTGGATGTGATGTTCACGACGACGCGCGGAACCGTGCGCCGCAACAAGCTGTCGGATTTCGTGCAGGTCAACCGCAACGGCAAGATCGCTATGAAGCTCGAGGAAGAGGGCGATGAAATCCTCTCCGTCGAGACCTGTACGGAACATGACGACGTGCTGATGACCACGGCGCTCGGCCAGTGCATCCGCTTCTCGGTATCGGATGTGCGCGTTTTTGCCGGCCGCAATTCGATCGGCGTTCGCGGCATCACGCTTGCATCCGGCGACCGCATCATCTCGATGACGATCGTCCGGCATGTGGATGCCGAGCCATGGGAGCGTGCTGCCTACCTTAAGCGCTCCGTCAGCGAGCGTCGCTCCGCAACGGGCGACGACGAGGAAATCGCTCTGGTCGGCGAGGAAGTCACCGAAGAGGGACAACTCGGCGACGAACGCTATGAAGAACTCAAGGCGCTCGAACAATTCATCCTGACGGTTTCGGAAAAGGGCTTCGGCAAGCGGTCTTCCTCTTACGATTTCCGTATCTCCGGCCGCGGCGGCAAGGGTATCCGTGCCACGGACACCTCGAAGACAGGCGAGATCGGCGAGCTTGTTGCCGCCTTCCCGGTCGAGGATGGCGATCAGATCATGCTCGTGTCGGATGGCGGTCAGCTGATCCGCGTGCCGGTCGGCGGCATCCGCGTCGCCAGCCGCGCCACCAAGGGCGTCACCATCTTCTCCACTGCGAAGGATGAGAAGGTCGTATCCGTCGAGCGTATCAGCGAACCGGAAGGCGACGAGGATGATGCCTCGGCAGCCGAGGACGATGCTGTTGCCGGTGAGGCCGGAGATGCCGGTGGCGAGGGCAGCAGCGAAGAATAGTCTTCGCTGTATCCGCTCGAAGAGACCAGCGGCTGCTCGGTCGGCCCGTCTGGAAGTTGAATGTTTTCAATCGCATGAGCTTGGCAACAGGCTCATGCGATTGTCATTTGGAGTATGGCGTGCGCGGATCTGGCAGCTGATTCCTAACTCTTTATTCCTGTCTTCTATCGCTTTGGGCAAAGGACGGCAGAACCTCCAGGCTCTCCCGATCCAGCTGCGCGAAAACCTCGTCGTAGCCAAAGCGGAAATGCCAGCCGAGGATCACGCCCGCAGATTTCGATGCGTAAACGCGATCGATTCTGTCAGGCAGCGGCCAGTTTCGCTGTAGAAATTTCGCGGCGAGGCCGGGTGCACGCAATCGAATGACGGAAGCGGCGTCGACCGCGAGCGCCTCGCAATCCTCCGGCTTGAACAACGTGCCGGCGGAAACGATATGCCGTTGAAAATCCTTGCCGCCATTCGTCAGCGCCGCGACATGGGCGTCGGCGACATCGCGGATATCGACGCCGCGATGCAGGCGATGGACAGCCATCACATTTGCCGACTCCGGAAAACTTCGAGACATGCGTAAAACGCGGACCTGCAAATCCGGGCCAGTCATGCCTTTAAGGATCTGCTCGGCTTCCAGTTTCGTGCGGTGATAGATGCTTTTCGGTTGCGGCACGGTGTCTTCATCGATCCATGTGCAATGACTGGGAACGACGGCGCGACCATACAGTGCGGTCGTGCTGGTAAACACCAATCGCTTCACGCCGGCAGCAAGCGCTGCCTCAGCCAGCTGCCGTGTTCCGTCCACATTGATGCGGCGAAATTCATCGTCGGAAACCGCGCCGACATGAGGGGCATGCAGGGCCGCGCAATGGATGACTGCATCCGCACCCGTCAGCGCCTGGCGCAGCAACGCGGCATCGGTAAAATCTCCAATGAGATGCGTCGTCGAAAACGGCGAACGATCGATGCTTATCACCGTGTGGCTTGGTGCCAGCGCATTAAAGATCGCCCGGCCAAGTCGCCCGGAACTGCCTGTCAGGACAATGCGCATCTCGATCCCTCGATGAACCTCAGTCACCATAGCATGATCGAAGCGTCTGGCGTGCTTCCTCTCGCAAGATCATGCTTTTGCGTGTTGGTGGAGGGGCCTGCAGGGAAAGGGTCGGAACCATAATGACAATAAAAAACCGGACGCTGGCGGGGATAGCGTCCGGTTCAGGGTCCATCCGAGCATATGTGGCGGGGAGAGATGCTCGGTACGCGGAGATCAGAGCGTCTTGTGACGCTTATGCAGCCTCTTGCTCTCTTCGCTTTCGCGATGGAGCGCCGAAATGGTGGATGCGACTGACACGACAAACATGATGCTGATAAAAACTGTAAGCAGCGTCAAAATTGTGAACATGATCGCTCCCTCCTTTGGTGGGACTAGCGTTCAGATCCCTTAGTATTGGCTCGAAGCAACGAAAGGACGAGCCGAAGCAAAGGGACCATAGATCTTCGACTGGTCGGGTTTCTGATCGTAAAGCGCAACGGTTGCTGCGAGCATTCCCGAAATCATAGCCATCCAAACAACGTTAATAAGGGTGATCTTGTCGGGCATACTCTTCTTCCTTCTTGTCGGAATGTGCAATCTGCGTTTCGGACTGTTAACGCGGCGTTTTCCAAATGGTTCCGCCGATCTTGATGGCTATCTAGCAATGCGCGCCTGAAGCGACCTTGAATGCCCCGTTCATCTGGCGTTCAGATTCGCGATGCGTCTTGCGCATGGCGATGGCTATTTCTTGGGCAAAATCGATCTCGTTGCTGTTTCCCGAGGCGGAATCCCATTCGATCTCATAATGGTCGGCGAAAACATGAACGAGGTATTCGACGAGAAATGAACCGATGATGGCGCCTGCGATAATGAAGACGAGCATGGTATGATGTCCTTGAAGCGGAGACCGGCGGGCCGTTGAAGCATGCCCGTTTCGATGTTGATGTCAGTAAAGCATTGTCGAGCTGAAACGGGCTTGAACGGCGTGTTCATCTGCAGTTTAGCGGCGGCCGCCGGGTTGCAAATCACTTGCGATACGGCCTCATCCGTGACAAAAGGCGTCGAAACAACGAGCCGGCTTGGTAATGACGACAGCCTTCTATCCAGGGTCTTTCGACCCAATGACCAACGGACATCTCGATGTCCTCGTGCAGGCGTTGAACGTCGCCGAAAAGGTGATCGTCGCGATCGGCATTCACCCCGGCAAGAAGCCGCTTTTCTCGTTCGACGAGCGTGCCGAACTGATCCGCAGATCGCTCGCCGATGCTCTGCCGCAAAAGGCAGGCGATATTTCCGTCGTCGCTTTCGACAATCTGGTTGTCGATGCGGCCCGCACCCATGGCGCGACCTTGCTCGTGCGCGGCCTGCGCGATGGCACCGATCTCGATTATGAAATGCAGATGGCGGGCATGAACAGGCAGATGGCGCCGGATATACAGACGCTGTTTCTGCCCGCCGGCACGGCCTCGCGGCCCATAACCGCCACATTGGTGCGGCAGATCGCATCCATGGGCGGCGATGTCAGCGCCTTCGTGCCGTCAGCGGTTCTGGAAGCCCTGACCGGCAAACTCAAAAATATGGCCAGCGGCAATAGCTGAGCCAAAATCCAATCCCGAACGGAGCATCCATGAAACTCTTTCATATTGCATTGGCAGGATTCCTGAGCCTCGCCGCCTTCGCAGGCAGCGCCCTCTCTGCCTCGGCCGCCGATCTTCTGACGATCCAGCTCAAGGACGGCCCGGTCGTCATCCAACTGATGCCTGAGGTCGCTCCCAAGCATGTCGCCCAGATTGAAGCGCTGGCCAAGAAGGGCGCCTACGACAACGTCGTCTTCCATCGCGTCATCGATGGCTTCATGGCCCAGACGGGCGACGTCCAGTACGGCAATGCCGCCAAGGGTTTTGACCCGAACAAGGCCGGCACCGGCGGTTCCGATCTGCCGAACCTGCCGGCCGAGTTCTCCAAGGTTCCGTTCACGCGCGGCACCGTCGGCATGGCGCGTGCCCAGGACCCGAACTCCGCCAATTCGCAGTTCTTCATCATGTTCGCAGACGGCGCTTTCCTGAACGGCCAGTACACGGTCGTCGGCAAGGTCATCTCGGGCATGGAGCTCGTCGACAAGATCAAGCGTGGCGAGGGCCAGAACGGCGAAGTGAGCAACCCTGACAAGATGATCAAGGTCACCGTCACCAAGAAGTGATTTCACGGGCATGATCCCAAAAGACGCGGCGCGGCTTTTGGATGAGATCACGCCAAGGCAAGCTGCATGATCCGGGCAGGATCATGCACAAACAGAAAAAACAAGGAAACGAACATGGCTGAGATCAAGGATCCAGAAAACACCCTCATCCTGGAAACCACCAAGGGCCAGGTTGTCATTCAGCTCCTGCCGCAGGTCGCTCCCGAGCATGTCGCCCGCATCAAGGAGCTTGCGCGCGAAAAGGCCTATGACGGCGTCGTCTTCCATCGCGTCATCGACGGCTTCATGGCCCAGACCGGCGACGTGCAGTTCGGCAAGCAGGGCAGCGAAACCTTCAATCCCGGCCGTGCCGGCATGGGCGGCTCTTCCAAGCCGGATCTGAAGGCCGAGTTCTCCGCGACGTCGCATATTCGCGGCACCTGCTCGATGGCCCGTTCGCAGAACCCGAACTCGGCCAACTCGCAGTTCTTCATCTGCTTTGCCGACGCTCCGTGGCTGAACAAGCAGTACTCTGTCTGGGGTCAGGTCATCTCCGGCATGGAATTCGTTGACCAGATCAAGCGCGGCGAGCCGGTAAAGGATCCGGATTCGATCGTATCTGCTCGGGTTGCTGCCGACGTCTGATCGTGATTATTCCTGAAACCCGCCTCTTGCGTCGCTGGCGTGAGGGGCGGGTTTCGCTTTGCCTGGATGAATTCAATGCGTGTTGACCTTTTCGATTTCGATCTGCCGGATGAGCGTATAGCGCTGAGGCCCGCCGAGCCGCGCGACAGCGCGCGCCTGCTCGTCGTCGATCCGAACGGCGGTGCGAATACGCTGAGCGATCATCAGGTGCGAGATCTGCCATCCTTCCTGCGCCCCGGCGACGCCGTGGTCTTCAACGATACCAAAGTGATCCCGGCACAGCTGGAAGGCATTCGCCATCGCGAAGGCGCACCAGGCCAGCAGGTCTCGGCGACGCTGCATATGCGCACCGCGCCGGATCGCTGGAAGGCCTTTGCCAAGCCTGGCAAGCGCATCAAGATCGGCGATCGCATCCAGTTCGGCCATGGCGAGAATGTCTGCGCACTCGGCTCGCTCGATGCAACGGTCGAAGAAAAGGGAGAGGGTGGCGAGATCACGCTTCGGTTCGATCTGTCCGGTCCCGCTCTCGATGAGGCGATTGCCAGCGTTGGACATATTCCGCTGCCACCCTATATCGCGGCGAAGCGCCCGGAAGATGAGCGTGATCGCGCCGACTACCAGACGATCTACGCGCGCGAAGAGGGCGCCGTCGCGGCACCAACCGCGGGCCTCCATTTCACGCCGTCTCTGTTTGCCGCACTCGATGCCCTCGGCGTCGAGCGGCATTTCGTGACGCTGCATGTCGGCGCAGGCACTTTTCTGCCGGTCAAGGCCGACGATACCGACGATCACAAGATGCATTTCGAGATTGGCTACGTCGATGCCGTCACCGCCGAAAAGCTTAATGCCGTCAAGGCTAGGGGCGGGCGCATCGTCTGCGTCGGCACCACCTCGCTGCGGCTGATCGAAAGCGCCGCTTCTGACGACGGCACCATCCAGCCCTGGCAAGGTGCCACGGGCATTTTCATCACGCCCGGCTACCGTTTCAAGGCCGTTGACATGCTGATGACCAATTTCCACCTGCCGCGCTCGACCCTGTTCATGCTCGTATCGGCCTTTGCCGGCCTCGATACGATGCGCGCGGCCTATACCCATGCTATCGAGACGGGCTATCGCTTCTATTCCTATGGCGATGGCAGCCTGCTCTACCGGAAAGACTAGGACGACATGAGCGAGAGCTTTCAGTTTCAATTAAAGAAGACCGATGGCGGCGCCCGCCTCGGCGAAGTCTCCATGCCGCGCGGTACGATCCGCACGCCGGCCTTCATGCCCGTCGGCACCGTCGGCACCGTCAAGGCCATGTATCTCGACCAGGTGCGTGAGACGGGCGCCGATATCATTCTCGGCAATACTTATCACCTGATGCTGCGCCCGACGGCCGAGCGCGTCGCCCGCCTCGGCGGCCTGCATCAGCTGATCCGCTGGCCGCATCCGATCCTCACCGATTCCGGCGGCTTCCAGGTGATGTCGCTCTCCGGCCTGCGCAAGCTCGATGAGCAGGGCGTTACCTTCAAATCGCATGTCGACGGCAGCCTGCATCATATGTCGCCGGAGCGCTCGATCGAAATCCAGGGCCTGCTCGATTCCGATATCCAGATGCAGCTCGACGAATGCGTCGCCCTGCCGGCAACGCCGAAGGACATCGAGCGCGCCATGGAAATGTCGCTGCGCTGGGCGGAGCGCTGCAAGGTCGCCTTCGGCAACCAGCCCGGCAAGGCCATGTTCGGCATCGTCCAGGGTGGCGACGTTCCAGAGCTTCGCGTCCGTTCGGCGCAGGCACTGAGCGGCATGGACCTGAAGGGCTATGCAGTCGGCGGCCTTGCCGTCGGCGAGCCGCAGGAAGTCATGCTGCGCATGCTCGAGATCACGCTTCCCGAACTGCCGACGGAGAAGCCGCGCTACCTGATGGGTGTCGGCACGCCCGATGACATCCTGAAGTCCGTCGCCCGTGGCATCGATATGTTCGATTGCGTGATGCCGACCCGTTCGGGCCGTCATGGTTTGGCCTTTACGCGTCGCGGCAAGGTCAACATCCGCAACGCGCGCCATGCCGAGGATATGCGTCCGCTGGACGAGCAGTCCAATTGCCCGGCTTCACGGGATTATTCGCGCGCCTATCTGCATCACCTCGTCCGCGCCAACGAAGCGCTCGGCGGCATGCTGCTTTCCTGGCACAATCTCGCCTATTACCAGGAGCTGATGCAGGGCATCCGACAGGCAATCGCCGAAGGCCGCTTCGCCGATTTCATGGCCGAAACCCAGGAAAATTGGGCCAGGGGTGATTTGGAGCCCGTTTGAAGAGGTTCATACGGCGCTGAATTGGTCATAGGCGCGTAGCGCGTCTGCGGCATACATCAGCGCCGGCCCGCCGCCCATATAGACGCTCATCGCCATGACCTCGGCAATTTCCTGACGAGTTGCCCCCAATTCCTTCAGAGCCTTGGCGTGGAAGCCAATGCATCCATCGCATCGCTGGGTGATGCCGATAGCGAGTGCGATCAGTTCTTTGGTCTTTTTGTCGAGAGCTCCATCGGCGCTCGCGCCCTTGGCGAGTGCATAAAAACCTTGCATCGCATCCGGTGAAAGTTTGCGCAATTCGCTCGTATAAGCAGAGATGTCGCGCGTTATCTCTTTGTAGTCCTTGGTCATTTTCCATCTCCAATTCTTCGCTTTTCATTTCATAAAAAATTGATATCATAAAAATATGAAATGTAAAGGCAGGGAATCATGACTGACTTCATGTTGGAAATGCAGGAAAAGGCGGGCGGTGCAGCGGATTTCCTGAGTGGTCTCGCCAATCCCAGCCGACTGCTTATCCTCTGTCAGCTTGCGAGCGGCGAGAAGAGCGTCACGGCTCTGATCGCGGAAACGTCTATTGGCCAGACATCGATGTCTCAGCATCTGGCGAAATTGAAGAAGGAGGGACTCGTCGATTATCGGCGCGATCACCGCACGCTTTACTACTACATCAGCGATCCTGCCGCGCTGGAGATCATGCAGGTTCTCTACAACCGCTTTTGCAAAAAGGACTAGCAATCATGCCGATCGAAACTATCGATAGCCAACAGGCCCGTGAATGGCTCTTGTCCGGAGAGGCGGTGCTGGTCGACGTACGCGAGCCTGATGAATTCCGTGGCGAACATATCCCCGGCGCCATCTCGGTTCCGCTATCGCAGGTGGCGAGAATATCGTCCCTCCTGGCCATTCCCTCTGGAAAGAAGGTGATCTTCCAATGCCTGAAGGGCGGCCGTGGCGAAAAAGCATGCGAAGCTTTTCGTTCCTCGGATGCGGAGGCTCGTGAACCCTTCAATCTGACCGGTGGCATCACCGCCTGGAAGGCTGCAGGACTTCCCGTTATCGGAGCAAGCTTGTCCGCGCCGCGTGTGTCGATCTTCCGGCAGGTCCAGATCACGGTCGGACTGCTGGTGCTGTTCTCTGTGCTGGCGGGCTATTTTGTAACACCGGTCGGATTCGCTGTCGCGGCTTTCTTCGGTGCGGCATTGGCCGTTGCCGGCATTTCTGGCTGGTGCGGTCTTGCCTTGGTGCTGGGCCGAATGCCTTGGAACAAGGGCCTGTGACGCCCAGCCGTTCGGTAGATGAAAGCAGTTTTGCCGATTTCATGGCCGAGGCGCGGGAAAACCGGGTGAGGGGTGATCTCGAGTCGGTTTGATCCGGCAGCGATAAGGTCTTGATGCAGGCCTTGCCTCGATTCCGATTTAGCGTTAGTTGGACTTCGTCGAAAAAGGCAGGGGCGGATCGGTAAGCCCGACCCCTTCTATTTGAAGCTCTGCTCCTCGCCATTGGCGTGAGAACCCACGACGCGGAACTTGGCCATTGTGGTCGAGTGTCTCGCGTTGGCGTGGGCCGGATCGACCGACATGTCTCCGCGGGAAAGCCTTTTGGAGCTGTCATGAGACTGAACCACCTGGATCTGCATGTTCCCGATGTCGCTGCGACCCGGGATTTTTTTGTTTCCGTATTCGGCCTGACGGAGGTGGAAACGCGGGGCGCAAATGGCCTCGCCATCCTTCGAGACGATGCCGGGCTTGAACTTGTCATCAGCCGGCCGGTCGAGAAATTCGGCGGCGCCGATGGCGTCTCCGTCGGTCGCAATACCTATCATATCGGCTTCATGCAGCCCTCTCGCGAGGCGGTCGATCTGCTGTTCGAGCGGGCGAAATCGAGCGGCAGTGAAATCTGGAAACCACCTTCGGCCATACGTGGCAATTGGTCGTTTTATTGTTTTGCACCGGGGCGAATCCTCATCGAAGTCGGCTGGCGCATGGAGCTTGCGCTGTTGGTAAATCATTTATTATCGATTGATTGCTATCCTTAATAAACATCATTTTGAGCCGGCTGGAACGGGCTTGCCTCGGGCAATTTCCGCTTCCGGCCGTGCTTCAAAATGAGTTTGGCGACAATAAAGCATTGGGAAAAATAGCGAATCGGAATAAACGGTCCATCCGCCTTTGAAAAACGTCATTGGCTGATTTGATTGCGTGGCCGCTTGGAATTTTGAAAAAATCCGGCTAAAACGCATTCTCTTGATCGATAAGGGCTGTACTACCGAAAATAGGAGGCACTTGCCGTTGAGGGCGCAACGCAAATTCGGGGCATGTCTTTCGGGGCTATTGGTCGTCGGTCTGGCCGCTACCAGCTGCACGACGACACAGAAGACAACAGCTACCCCCAGTAATACCACCAAGCCCATTCGTGGGGCAAAGGTGACGTATAATTACACGATGAAGGACAAGGACTGTCTCGAACGTGCCATGTACTTCGAGTCGGAACGCTCCGATCCCGGCGGTTACATGGCCGTTGGCACGGTCGTGATGAACAGACTGACCTCCGGTGCCTATCCGCCCACGATCTGTGGCGTGGTCTCTCAGGAGAGGCAGTTCGCGCCAGGCGTGATGACCAGGGAAGTCAAGGATCAGGCAAAGCCCGATCTCGAAGTTGCTGCCTCGAAGATCCTGCGCGGCGAGCGGCATCCCCAGGTGAAGGACGCGATGTTCTTCCATACCGAAGGCCTGAGATTCCCATACGATAATATGCACTACGTCGCTTACGCCGGCGGCAACGCGTTCTATGAGAAGCGTGGTCACGATGGCGAATTGCAGACGCCTGCGCCGCTTCCGGCCTATGAGGTTGCGATGAATTACGTGCCCACGCAGGGCGCGCCGCAATCTCCGTTCGTCCTGCCGGAAATGCAGCCGGCGCCGACGACTTCGACCGTCGCGGCCTTTACGCCTGTCTCCAACCCGGTGGTGACGATGCCGCAGAGCGCCGTTCTGATCCCGGCTGCGGTACCGATCCCGACACCGGCACCCACGGACATGGCGATTTCGGGACCGCTTTCGAGCGGCGAAACCACCTACACGAATACGCCAATGCCGGCATCGACGGTCGTCATTCCGCAGCCGCGCCCGGAATTCGACGGCAACGCGCCGGCGGGAAATTCGCTTAGAATTCGCGGCTAGCAGCAACTGGCCCAAACCCTTGAGCAGCGCGTCTCTTTCTTAGAGGCGCGCTGTTTTCATTTGGGCCGAGCCATCTCAGATGCCCTCGCTCGTTGCTTTCGGGAGTATCTGCACGCCATTGATCTTGTAACTACCGTCGGGTTGACGGGTTATCTGATAGATCGCCGTCCAGTCCTTATCATCGGTACCTGTGATCAACACCTCCTGATAAACGACTGCGCCGTTGTCGATCGCCCGGCTTTTGCCGAAGGCATAGTTGCCGGGATGATAGACTGGTTGGTAGCTCCTCTTCACCATGGCGAAGAAGCTGTCCTTATCGGGGAAGAGTGCCTTGATGCCGGGTGCGGCGAAGGAATAGGCGGTCGCCGCATCATCGTGCAGAAAGGCCTCGATTTGTTGCTCAATGAGGCTCTGCGCCGTCTGCACCGGATCTTCCGCATAGGCGGCCGGCGCGAAGGCTATGCAGCAGAGAAAAGCGGCTATGGAAAAAGCGCGCATGTCCGTCCCCAGCCATATGGGAAGAGCTTAGCGCGCTTTGATCTCAAGCAGAAGTGATTATTGCCAGCGGCGGAAGAGCGCGCTGGCGTTGACGCCACCGAAACCGAAGCCATTGGAGATCGCATACTCCATGGCCATCGGGCGCGCGGTGGTGCCGACGATGTCGATGCCTTCGGCCGCTTGATCCGGATCCTGCAGATTGCGCGTCGGCGGGGCGATCTGATCACGCAGAGCCATAATCGTGAAGATGGCTTCCATACCGCCGGCGGCACCCAGCAGATGGCCGGTCGCCGCCTTCGTACCGCTGACGGCAATCGCACCTTCGCGGCCGAAAACAGTCTTGATGGCTTCCATCTCGCCTCGGTCGCCGACCTGGGTCGATGTCGCATGCGCATTCAGATGCTTGACCTCTGCTGGCGAAATGCGAGCCTGGGAAAGTGCCGCAAGCATGGCCCGGCGCGCGCCATCGCCGTCTTCCGGTCCGGCGGTCATGTGATAGGCGTCGGCGGCGGTGCCATAGCCGACAAGCTCGGCAAGCGGCGTCGCGCCACGCGCAAGGGCATGCTCCAAGGTCTCGATGACAAGCATGCCGGCGCCTTCGCCCATGACGAAACCGTCACGACCGCTGTCGAAGGGGCGGGAGGCTTCTTCCGGCCGGTTGCTGAAGCCGGTCGAGAGAGCGCGCGCGGCAGCGAAGCCGCCAAGGCTCACCTTGTCGATGCAGGCTTCGGCACCGCCGCAGATGGCGATATCGGCCTCGCCTGAGCGGATCAGCCGTGCCGCGTCGCCGATCGCCTGGACGCTGGCAGCACATGCTGTAACCGGTGCGCCGAGCGGCCCCTTGTATCCGTAACGGATACTCACTTGGCCGGTGGCGAGGTTGACGAGGAAGGAGGGGATAGTGAAGGGCGAAAGGCGGCGCACACCCTTTGTCTCGGCCGTGCGCACGGCATCGGCAATGGCGGGAAAGCCACCGACACCCGATGCAATGATCGTGGCCGTCCGTTCCAGAGCGCCGACGTCAGTCGGTTGCCAGCCGGCCTGCAGGATCGCCTCCTCTGCTGCCGCCATGGCGAGGAGAATGAAACGATCCATCTTCTTCTGGTCTTTGACGGGCACATAGCGGTCGACATCGAAGCCGGCTTCGGGATCTTCCGCGATGTCGGGAACAACACCGCCGATCTTGGCGGTGAGATCACCTACCATTTCCTCAGGCAGCAGCCTGAGGCCGGAGCGCCCCTCGACCAGCCGTTTCCAGCTTGCATTGACACCCACGCCCAGGGGAGAAACCAGTCCCATGCCGGTGACGACGATACGATCCATGTCTTGCTCCTATTCGATCAGGCGTCGAAGCCTAGAAACCATGCTTTCATCTGAGCGATGCGTTCATGAACGATGTCATCGGCCGCAGGCCCGGGCACGAGCATCGTGTCTTCGGGTTTAAAGGCGCGGCCGGTGACGCGGTCGATGAGAAGCGGGTCGCGATCCTCACCGGTATTGGCGTCGACAAGGCGCATTGCGACGTCTTCGGCGGGCAAATGCCGATTGCCCCAGGTGAAGAGCGCCATCAGCACAGGGAAGAAATCCCGGCCCTTGCCGGTCAGCACATATTCGTAGCGCGGCGGCCGCTCTTGATAGGGTCGCCGCTCGAACAGGCCTTCATCGGTCAGATGCTTGAGGCGCCGTGTCAGGATGTTCGGCGCAATACCGAGATTTTTCTGGAATTCGTCGAACCGGCTCAGCCCCTGCAACGCATCGCGCAGGATCAGAATGCTCCACCAGTCGCCCACGCTTTCGAGCGCACGGGCGGCAGGGCATTTGAAGGAACTGAAGCTCGTTCTTTGCATGCGGAGGCAGATAGCACGAGTAACTATCATCATGCAAGTTACTAAGTTGGCGCAACATCTGCGGGAATTTGCATCAGGATGTCAGCAATAAAATGGAGTGAATCGGAATCCGTTTGCGATAGTTTCAATCCAGATGTTCAGCTTCTGATAGGGCTGATATTAAGGGAGAGTCCCACTAGGGTAGCGATATGGCAACGACCCCATATTTCACCACGGAGCGGTTACACCTACGCGAAATTCTTGCCTCCGACGCCTCGTTCATCGGAGAGTTGATCAGCCATGACGAGGTGCGGCGCTTTCTCGGCGGTCCCGTTCCCATTGCTCAGCGTGAAGCGGCGATATCTGATTATCGCTCTGCCGTCGAAGGGAAGTTGGTATGGCTCGTGGAAACCAGAAAAGCGCGACATCCTCTTGGCTTGATTAGCATTTCACGCCACACAGACGGCGAGGATTATGAACTGTCTTACCAGCTTCATCCTGATGCATGGGGCTTCGGTTATGCAACCGAAGCAGCAATGCGTGTCATCGAATTTGCCCTGAACGATCTACGGCTCAAGCGGTTGATAGCGGAAACTCAGTCTGCCAACACCGCGTCCCGTCGTCTGCTCGAAAGGTTAGGAATGAAGGAGCTGCGACGATTGCAGCGGTTTGGAGCAGAACAAGTCGTCTATATGAGCTAGTTGTTCGTCGCAAAGAGGCCTCAATAGGGAGGTGCCTTACGAGCGCGCTGCTGTTTTGCTGCCTCGGTCCACCAGGCGAGGTCGTCGGCAAAACGGGGAAAAGCCCTTGCCAGCGCATCGCCTCCGTTCCCGGTAGGTTTACTGTCAGCGTCCAGTGCCGCCGAAATATTGGCGACGGCAAGCGTGCTTGAAATGACGACCATTCCCATCTCCGAAAGAGTGCCATGCCAGGCGGGCGCCGCATGTGCGCCGGAAAGGCGGCCGCCGGAGTAGCTGGCAATCGCCGCCGGGCGCCAGAACCATTCTTCAAGATAATGATCGGTCAGGTTCTTCAGGCCGGGTTGCATACCCCAGTTGTATTCGCCGGTGACGAAAACGAAGGCGTCGGCAGCCCGGACTTTTGCCGCAAGCGCCTCCATTGCCGGCGGTGCGGAACCTTTGGGGTATTCCTTGTACATTCGGTCGAGCATCGGCAGTCCAACCGCCTGCGCATCGATGAGCTCCACGTCGTTTCCACGCTCAATCAGGCCGGCTACGATAAAATTCGCGAGGCGGATGCCGACACGATCCGAGCGGTAGGAACCGTAGAGAACCAGAATATTGTCGGCCATTGTTGGTTATGTCCTCACAGTCTCGTGCGACATGTATGGAGCAGTTCGGCTCGTCACGAAGTTTCTGAACTGCTCTATCTTATTGTTTTCACGCAATTCCGGGCGGAAAACCGCTACGCACTTTTCCGGGAATCGCTTTAGGTTCGCGACTCCACCGGCACCGAAGCAGAGACTTCCTCCTCCGGAATATCGTCGAAGGACGCATAATTGAGGTTATAGAGCTTCGAGTAAAGCTTGCCGTTTGCCATCAGCTGATTGTGGTTGCCGCTTTCAAGCAACTGGCCGTTTTGCAGCACGATGATGCGGTCGGCCTCGCGGATGGTGGCCAGACGATGGGCGATGACGAGACCTGTGCGGCCTTCGAGCAGCTTCACCAACGCTTTCTGGATCAGCATTTCGGTGTAGCTGTCGATATTCGCCGTCGCTTCGTCGAGCACGAGGATCTTGGCGTCGGCGACAAGAGCGCGGGCGAAGCTGACGAGCTGGCGCTGGCCGAGCGAAAGACCGCCGCCGCGCTCGCCGAGAACGGAATCGTAGCCATCCGGAAGACGCATGATGAATTCATGCGCACCGACGGCCTTGGCTGCCTCGATCACCTCTTCGCGCGTCGCCTCCGTCTTGTTGTAGCGGATGTTCTCCAGCACTGTGCCGGTGAAGAGGAACGGCTCCTGCAGCACCATGGCGATCTGGCGTCCAAGCGAATCCTGGGTAAGGGAGCGTACGTCATGACCGCCAACCAATACCTGGCCGTGCTGCACATCATAGAAGCGGTGGATGAGCGCCATGGAGCTCGACTTGCCTGAGCCCGTTGGCCCGATCAGCGCCACCGTTTCTCCCGGATTGACCCTGAAGCTGACATTCTTCAGCACGGGATGCTGGGGATTGTAGCCGAAGATCACATCGCGGAATTCGACCGAGCCATCCATGTCTGGCGACAGCTCGATCGCATCGGGCGCATCCTTGATGTCGACCGGAACATCGAGCACTTCGGTCAGTCGCTGGCCGGACGCCATGGCGCGCTGCATGACCGAATATTGCATGGTCAGCGAACGGATCGGGTCGAAGAAGCGCTGAATGTAGAACAGGAAGGCGACCATGATGCCGACATCGAGCTTGTGGTTCAGCACCATCGAACCGCCGACGATGATGACGATCGCCATGGCCATGCCGGTCAGCGTATCGACGATCGGCACCATCACCTGGGCGTAGCGCGCCGCGGTCAGGTGTGTCTCAAGGTTCGCGTGGGCCTTGTCGTCGAAAAGCGAGAAGTTCACGCTCTGCCGATGCATGCCCTGGACGGCACGCACGCCATGGATCGCCTCCGCCAGTGCGCCATTGGTGACGGAGTTGGTCTCGTGCGCGTTCATGAAGGCGACGCGCGCCTTCGGCAGCCAGAACAGCCGCACGATGAAAAGGATCGGCATGACGGAAAGCGTCAGCAGGCCGAGCCGGAAATCGAGTGACAGTATGACGATGACGATGCCGAAGAGCAGGGCTATGTCGCCGACGGAAAGCACTGAAGTTTCAAGGAATTCCTGCATGGAGTTAACGTCACCCTGCAGGCGCGACATCAGGCGACCGACTTCCGTTTTATCCATGAAGGATAGTGAGACGCGCTGCAGATGCGCAAACATCGCCCGACGAATGTCGAACAGCACTTCCTCGGCGACCTGGCCGACATAGGTTTCCTGCACGTAGCTTGCCCCGTAATTGACGAGGATGGCCACCGTGAAAACTGCGAGAGACAACCAGAGTGCGGAATAATCTATAGCTCCGGGCGCCATCGCGCTGTCGATCGCATGTCGGATGACGAGCGGTATGACGATCTGCGATGCGGTGAAGAGCAGAACGGCCGCAACGGAGATATAGATCTGGCGCCGATAGGGGCTGACGAAGGCCCATATGCGGCGGATGATCTTGCTATCGAAGACCTTGCCGAAGATCTCCTCTTCGACGCGATGCGAACCGACCACGGCGCGGGGAGGGCGACGACCATCCTCGCGCACATCGTTGCGCTCGGTTTCGATGGTTTCCGACATTGTCATACCTCCCTTTTCGCTCTTTCGAGCGTGCCGCCGGATGTCTTGACGACATCGTCCTCCGGGCGAACCTGCAGATCGTAGAGCGCCTTGTACCGCCCTCCCGCGGCCAGGAGCTGCTCATGCGTGCCGCGTTCGACGATCTCACCATCCTCGATGAACAGGATCTGGTCGGCATGCATCAGCGAGCTCAGCCTGTGTGCGACAATGAGCGTCACCCGGTCGCGGGCAAAGCGCTTCATGGCGCTGCGGATGCGCTGCTCGGTGGCGGCGTCGATCGCGGCGGTGGAATCGTCGAACACCATCACGGCAGGCTTCAGCATCAGGGTACGGGCGATCGTCAGGCGCTGGCGCTGGCCGCCGGAGAGCGACACGCCGCGCTCGCCGACGACGGTGGTGTAGCCGGCCGGCAGGCCAAGAATATAGTTGTGCAGCTGCGCCGACTCTGCGGCGCGCTCTATGCGGGTTTCCTTCGCCCAGGGGTCGCCATAGGCGATGTTGTTCTCGATGCTGGTGGTGAACAGGAAGGAATCTTGCTGCACGACGGCAACGTTCTGCCGCAGCGATTGCAGCGTCGCCTTGCGAATATCCTGGCCGTCAAGCGTGATCCGCCCGGCTGTGACGTCGTAAAAGCGTGGAATGAGATGGGCAATGGTGGACTTGCCGCTGCCGGGCGGGCCGACAATGCCGATCGTCTCGCCGCGCTTTGCCTCGAAACAGATATTCTTCAGCACCGGCCGCATTTCCGAGCCCGGATAGCTGAAGTCGACATTCTCGAAACGCAGCGTGCCTTCGGTCACGACGAGCGGCCTGGCGTCCGGCGCATCCTTGATTGGAATATCCAGATCGAGGAGCTCGAACAGGCGCGATCCGCAGGTCGAGGCTCGAGCGAAGGCATTGACCATCAGGCCGAGCTGACGCACCGGCATCTGCAGAATGGTCATGAAAGTCAGGAACGAGGCCAGCGTACCGACGCTGATTTCGCCATTGATGACCTTCAGCCCGCCAAGCCAGAGCACCAGCCCCATCGACACGAAGAAGGAGAGGTTCATGGCGCTGGTATTGATGACACGGATGCCGACGCGCTGGTGGGCAAGCGAAAGCGCGTTGTGCGAGGCCCGGTCGAACTTCATGAGTTCATGCGCCTGCGCGGCGAAGGCGCGGACGACGCGGATGCCGCCGAGATTTTCCTCCATCACGCGCGTCAGCACCGAGAGGCGCTCCTGCAGATCGAGCCAAGTCGAACGCAATCGCAGCTGCGTGACGGAAGAGCGCCACGCGACGAAGGGTACGAAGCTCAAAGCCAACAGGCCAAGCGCGATATCGGTCGATAGCAGCATATAGGCGCCGACGCCGATCAGCATGGTGAGCAGCACCATGCGCACCAACGCCGTGGAGAAATACATGCGCACGCCTTCGAGATCGAGCAGGCCGACCGTGATGAGATCGCCGGAATGGGCCTTGTCGTGAAAGCTGAAGGAGAGCTGCTGGATCTTCTCATAGCAGGCGAGCCGAAGCTCATAGCCCATGTGGTGGCCGACGGCTTCGCTGTAGTAATTCTGCACCATCGTGAACAGGCCGCGCAAAATGCTGACGACGAGCAGCAGCAGAGCGGTTGTCATCAAGGCATTCTCGGCGATCTGGCCGGCGGCACCGCCGGCAACCGCCGTCTGCGTCTGGTCGACGGCACGGCCCAAGAGGCGCGGGATCGACAGCTGCAACGTTGCAGCCACAAAAGTTGCCCCAATGGCGAAGCTTGTCTGCCAGGGATGGCGCAGCGTCATATGGGTGATCCGGACGATCGTCGACAGGCCTTGGCCCCAACCGACCGCATTGACATGCGCACGCGAAGCCAGTGGCTTCGCGGCGCTTCTTGATGAATCGCTGCTCACGCTTTTATCCAGGCATAATTAAACGAGGCGGGCCCGCAGACGGGTTCGTATCTCAAGGAGAATATTGATAGGATGAATTTTGCCGATTCCGTGGCGGCGTTCAAGAGTCAATCGGTCACAAGTCCAACGCGAACGTTAGATTGCGTGTTTAAAAATAATCGATGAGATGTCGGGATCGAAACCGACGAGACGTCCTCTGGGCACCGTGCCAGAAAAGGAGGACATCATGCGCAAAGTTGTAGCGGCAACATTCATCAGTCTCGATGGCGTCATGCAGGCACCCGGCGGTCCGGATGAGGACCCGACCGGCGGTTTTGAGTATGGTGGCTGGGTATTCCCGCATGCCGACGAAGAAACTGGCAAGGCGCTCTTCGAATTGTTCGAAAAGCCGTTCGATCTGCTGCTCGGACGCAAGACTTACGATATTTTCGCAGCCTTTTGGCCCTATGCAGGCGACGACGATCCAATCGGCCAGCGATTCAACAGCGTTGTCAAATACGTCGCAACGCATGGCGATGCCAAGCTGAAATGGAATAGAAGCCAGTCGCTCGGCAAGGATGTTGTGGTGGCGATCAAGGAGTTGAAAGCAGACGACGGACCGGACCTTCTCATTCAGGGCAGTGGCGACCTTATCCAGACCTTATTGCGTCACGGGCTGATCGACGAATTCAAGCTGGTGATCTTTCCGGTCGTGCTGGGCGGCGGCAAGAAGCTGTTCGCCGGCGGGGTGGTTCCCGCCGCAATGAAACTGCTGCGTACCCAGTCGTCCTCTAACGGCGTCATTTTTGCGACCTACCAGCCGGATGGCCCGGTGAAGACCGGCTCCTTCGTCGGGCCGAATCCGTCCGAAGAGGAGATCGAGCGTCGCAAGCGGCTCAAATAACCGATCTCGCCGCGGCCGGGTGTTCGACGAGCATCCAGCCGCAGTCATACCATGTGTTCCATTGCCTGAATTTCACGCAGCGATTTCATGATCTCGCGAAGGCCCTTCGTGAGATGCTTGTCCCGGCGCAGGACTATCCCGAGCTGCCGAACCAGTCTCGGCCTGAGCGGCGACGTCACCAGAAGATCGGACCTGTCGCGTCTCAGCGCCATGTCCGGGAGGATGGACCATCCGAGACCCGCAGCGACCAGCTCCTTGATGGCCTCGACGCTACCGAACTCCATGGCCGGTTCTGGACGGACACCTCCTGCCTCGAACCATTCGTTCGTCGCGCGACGTGTGTTGCCGCCTTCGTAGAGCAACAGCGTCCTCTCCTTCATGAATTCCACATCAGGCCCGCCATCCGGCATTACGCTTCCTTTGGGGGCGACGGCCAAAAGCTCGTCCTCATGGAATGCTTCGACCTCGAGAGAACGACCGACAGCGGGCAGGGCCACTACTGCGAGATCCAGCGCATTGGCTTCGAGATCCCGCAGAATCTCGTCGATATTGCCGATGCGGACGATGATCTCGAGATCAGGCATGCGTTTCTTTGCCATGGCGATGGCGCGCGGCAGGAGATGGATCGAGGCCGTGCCGCCGCTGCCGATCCGCACACGGCCGACCGATCCCTCGCGAAAAGGCGTCATTGCTTCCTCTGCCATGGAGCAGGCCTCGATGATGCGCCGCGCATGCGGTAGCAGATCAAGTCCGGCCGGCGAGGGCTGCGCCCGTCGTCCCACACGCTCGATCAGTTTCACGCCAAGGCGTTGTTCCAGCAGTTTCACCTGCAGGCTGACGGCTGGCTGCGTCAGCCCGACCTTATCGGCAGCAGCCGTGAAACTGCCGAGATCGACCACGCTGAGGAAAGCGGCTAGCTGATCCAGATTGAGCAACAGAAGAATTCCTTATGGATTGTATAAATAGCATAAGCTTCATTCATTGCTTACGCCAGTGCATCCTAAGGCCATGTTGATACGAGCCCCAAGGAGCATGAAAATGACCACCGATGTCGATAGGCCGATGCTTGCAGCGGCAGGTGCAGGTAGTGGTCCGCGAAGGCGCGGAATTTTGCGGAGGGCGCTGGCGAGATTTCTGGTCTATCTCGAAAAGCGTGAAACGAGGTGGGACCTGCGTGACCTTACCGATGATCAGCTTCGCGATATCGGCATGACGCCCGCCGAAGCACGTGCCGAGGTCAACAAGTCCTGGTTTTGGGGATAAAGCATGTCGCTCAAAGGCGCGCGAGCCATCGGGCCGAACGCCTTTGAGCAGTGGTGTTCTTGATGCGGCTACCAGCGGTATTTGAGAGAGGCGGTGACGTTGCGGCCTTGTCCCAGATAGCAGAAACCGCTTTCGCACATCGCGTCGCGATGGTTTGCGATATTCCGCACGTTCACCGCCGCAATCAGGCCGTCATAATCCTTGTTCGCAGCGCCGAAATCGTAGCTCATTCCGGCATCGACATAAAAAGTTGAGGTGTTTTCGGCGGTGTTCGTATTGTCGGTATAGTTCCTGCCGCTGTAGCGCAGGCCAGCTCCGACGCTCAGCCCCGCAGCAGCGGAGTCTTCCTCAAATGTATAGTTTGCCCACAATGATGCCACATGGCGGGGCCTTGCTGCGACTTCCTTGCCGGCATTCTCGCCCTCGGTGATCTCTGAACGGCTCAGCGTATAGGTGGCGATCAGGTCGAGCCCGGAATCGAGCGCCGTGCGTGCTTCGAGCTCCAGCCCCTTGGTCGTCACTTCCCCGAGCGACTGGTAGGCGAGCAGCAGCGGATTGACCAATTGAGGCTTGTTCCTTTCGATCAGATGATAGGCGGTCGCAGAGAGAAGAATATTCGTCCCCGGCGGCTGGTATTTCACGCCTGCCTCGAACTGTTCGCCTTTCGTCGGCTCCAGCACGCGTCCGGAAGCCGAGCGCATTGTTACCGGATCGAAGGAGGTGGCATAATTGGCAAAGGGCGCGATGCCGTTGTCGAAGAGATAAAGTGCGCCGGCCTGAACGGAGGTCGCGCTATTCGTCTCCGATTGATGGTCGCTTGTGCCTGATGTGGGGTAGGTGGTGTCGAGCGTCTGCTTGACCCAGGTCTGGCGCGCACCGAGCGTGAACCGCCATCTGTCGAGTTCGATCTGATCGAGCGCGTAGATGCCTGTCTGGCTGATGTGCTTGTCAAGCAGCGAGAAATTATAGTCCGGCGTCGGACCAGAAACGCCGTAGCGCGGATTGGCGATATCGAGATCGTAGGCGGGGTTCGTGACCCAATCGAGACCGTAGCCGAAGGATGAGGTCAGGTAGGTATAGTCGAGCCCGAACAGCATGGTATGGGCGAGTGGGCCGGTGTCGAATTTCGCTTCGAGCTGATTGTCGACCTGGAAGATATGGGCGTCGTCACGCAAGGCCGTCGCGCTGCGATGCGCGATCGTGCCGGTCCAACTGGCGACGCTCAGATAGCGCGTGCGCAGATCCATGTGGGAGTAGCGGGCGTGCTGGCGGAAGGTGAGGCCGTTGTCGAATTCGTGTTCGAAGCGGTAGCCGATCTGCTGCTGGCGAACCTTCTGATGGTCATAATCCGGATCGCTGGCACGAATGTCGAGGACACGGCCATCCGGCGCTATGACTGCGCCGGGGCTTCCATCGCTCTCGTCTGCCTGCAGCAATCCGTAGAGGGTGAGGGAGGTTGCCGCATCCGGATTCCAGCGCAACGAGGGCTGCAGCATGTAGCGGTCGTCGGCAATGTCGAAATTGGTATCGCCGGCACGCGCAAGGCCCGTCAGCCGATAGAAGAGATGGTCGTCGTCCTGCTTGACCGGACCGCTGAAATCGAAGGTCGCCTGCGCGCGATCCTTCGTTCCCCAGAGAATGCCGACTTCGTGAAATGGCTGATCGAGCGGCTCTTTTGAAACCTTGTTGATGATCCCGCCCGGCGAACCGGAGCCGTAGAGTACCGAAACCGGTCCCTTGACGACTTCGACGCGCTCCAGGGAGTAGGGCTCGGTCGGGAAATTGCCGTAGTTGACGTAGTATTGGCGCAGGCCGTCGCGATAATCGCCGTTCAGCGACAGCACCTGGCCGCGCAGCATGATCACATCATAGCGCGGGTCGAAACCGGTCGAAGCGGTAGTGACGCCGGCCGTATAGCGTACGGCTTCGACGATATTGCTGGCCGCTCGCTCCTCCAATTCCTTCTTGGTGATGACGGAAACGGAACGGGGCGTCTCGATTAGCGGCGTGCTGATCTTGGTCGCGCCGCGGCTGCGCTTTGCCGTTACGGTCCTGTCGTCGTTCCGCTCGGATCCGGCGCCTTCGACGATGATCGGCTCCAACTGTGTAGCGCTTTCGCCGCCTTCCTGAGCGAAGGCATTTCCTGACAGTGACAGGGCGAGCGCAAATGCCGAGGTGGCAGTTGTCACGCCGGAGCTCCTGCGTCTTATGTCATTGTTATTCAAGCATGCCATCATGGAAGATCCGCCCCCTCTTTCTCAAAATCACAACCGGCGCGTGAGTGTGTAAAGACGAAGCTCGGAATCGTCAATAATATATGAGTATAATAATCATGTTTATGCATAAAGTTATTGTGAAAGCCCGCTATGCCGGAGGAGATGGGATGCGCAGGGCAGGGCACCGGCGTCATCAAGCGCTTGTGATCCGGCCCAGCCGATATTGAAAAGAGCAGGGGGTTATTGCCGCATAGCCCTTTTTTCATGGCGCCGTTCTTTTTTCCGCCATAGATTTGCCCGATCCATCGCCTTCGAAAAGCGACGAATATTCACTTTCGATCGCCCGTCGCTCGCTCACAGATTTCAATCACAGGAAACGCAGACAAACCATGCTCAAGAAGACCTCCATGCTGCTCGCCGCGGCAATCTCGACCGCGTCGTTCCTTGGCGCAGCTTCGTTGGCGCAGGCCGGGCAGGCGAGCTATGTGGTGGATGCTCATAGCGGCCAGGTGCTGGAGGCATCGAACGAGAACGAGCTGAATTTCCCTGCATCGCTCACCAAGATGATGACGCTCTATCTCGCTTTTGAAGCACTGCATGCCGGCCATCTGAAATGGGATCAGAAATTGACCATGTCGGAGAATGCCGAGAGCAAGGAGCCCTTCAAATTCGCAGTCGGCGCGGGCCGCAAGGTCACTGTGCGCGAAGCTGTCGAGGGCATCATCGTTCTGTCCGCCAACGATGCGGCGGTTGCGATCGGCGAGCAGCTTGGCGGTTCCGAAGATAGTTTCGGTAAGATGATGACGGCAAAGGCGCATCAGCTCGGCATGAGCAATACGGTCTTCAAGAATCCGTCGGGCCTGCCGGACCCGGAGCAGGTGACGACGGCCCGTGACATGGCAACCCTCGGCGTTGCGCTGATGCGAGACTTTCCGGAGGAATTCAAGCTCTTCTCGATGCGCGGCATCAAGTTCCGCGGCATGAAGCTGCGCGGCCACAACAATCTCATGTATCGCTATGCCGGCGCCGATGGCATCAAGACGGGCTATACCGACGCCTCCGGCTATAACCTCGTGACATCCGCCTCGAAGAACGGCCGCCGTGTCGTCGGCGTCGTCATGGGTGAAAAGACCGCGCAGATTCGTGACGACAAGATGGCGAACCTTCTGGATATGTATCTGGCCCCGGTGGCGAAAACAGCCACGGTATCAACCGGAACTCCCAAGCAAAGCTCGGCCAACTGAGTTCGGCCTGATTTCAGCATCCAGCCAGCCACCCATCTTTGGGCAGCCGACAAGAGCGCGGCTCCGCTAAGAAGCTGATCCTACCGCGTCGTGTCTGTCGTGGAGGGTAGAGGATCGGGTTTCTTCGTGCAAACGTGCGATGAAAACTTCGACTGCTGCTCTTCATCCGAGGTATTTTCGCGAGGGATCGCTGAGAAGGCTCGCTTATCATGAATAGCGGTGATTGCCGAACTGGCGGGCTGCCCTATGTCTACAGCGGAAGTTGCTTGTTCGCTGCGCTTGTCATGTTCTGGCAGGAATCAGCGCCGAACTGCGAATTCGCGTAGGCGGAGATATCTGGTTTCAGTTGTTATTCTCCGAAAATGAAGGATCCATCGTGGGCCGCGGCCGGTCTGATGCTCCTTGCAAGATAGATTTCGCAAACATTTCAACGCATTAGGTCAAGTTGGGAGGACCGGGATGACGTATGATGCACGTTTGGCGCGTGAGCGAGACTTTCACAATGAACGCTTCGGTGCGGTGGAGGAGCGCAAAGAGGACTCATTCTATTTCGCCGTAAAGCCCGCTGTGGACGCCTATTGGCGACAGGTGAGGGCGGCCTGTCCTGAAAGGGACGTGCTCGAATACGGTTGCTCAAACGGCATGAGCAGTATTGGTCTGGCACACTCCGCCAAGCGGATTACCGGTATCGACATTTCGGACGTCGCCATTGAACAGGCCACAAATACGGCGGCTCTTCGCGGAATCGACAACGTAACGTTCCAGGTCGATAACGCGGAGGATATGAATCTGCCGTCAGCGGGCTTTGACGTTGTTTTCGGTAGCGGCATCCTGCACCACCTCGTCCTGGAGAAATCGCTTAGCGAGATCCGGCGGGTGCTGCGACCCGGCGGCAAAGCCTTCTTCTTCGAGCCGCTCGGCCACAATCCCGTGATCAATCTCTATCGCAACCGGACGCCCGAGGCCCGTACTGTCGATGAGCATCCGCTTTTGAAATCGGACTTCGAGATTGTGCGCAAATATTTCTCGAAGTGTGATCTGGAATTCTTCGGGCTCGCTGCGCTTGCTTCCATTCCGTTTCGCAAGAGCCCGTTCGGTACCGCGGTCCGGGGTACTGGCAAGCAGATCGATAATCTGCTCCTGAAAATCCCGGGTGTCCGATGGCAGGCCTGGATCGTCGTCATGGCATTGGAGGCATGATGGGCCTGCCGGGCGATTGATGTTCAGTTTACCACCTCGGTTTGCTTGAACGGCGAAGAGGCTATTCAGATGGATCGGATCGACGCTGAAGGATAAGCGCTGTTTATCCGGATCGATGCGGGGGCGGCGCGTCTCATTGCGTTTTCCTTGCGAGTGACAACCCATTGGCATCATTCGCAAGTCGCACTTCATCCTTGAACCCACCCGGCTACATACAGACATCAGATAAGATAGATTATGGAACTAAAGCGGATATCGATACAGCAATGAAGCAGACGCTTTTGGCTTTTATTCCAGATGGTTGGCCAGATTTTCGAGGGTCGATTTCAGTCCCTCGTCATGATCTTCTCTGCTGATGCCGTAAGGCACGTTCTCGCAAATTATGGTGACCCTTGTGCCGGTCGGAACCTCTGCCAATGACCAGGTCATGATCATCGTCCCGCCGAATGCTGCATCATAGGATTCGAAATCCACCGCCTGAACGATGCGTTCAGTCGGCACGATCTCGAGGAACCGACCCGAGACGATGTCAATATGCTCGGAGGATTTTCCAGGTGTCGAATGATCCGGTGCGTCATAGGATAGCGCCATTCGATAACCGCCGCCTTCATGCGGTTCGAAGACGTGGATGCGGCAGGTCATGCCTTTCGGCGCAAGCCACGAGGCCAATGCTTTGGGATCGAGGAATGCTTTGAAGATCGCGTGTGGCGTCGAGCGAATTATTCGGAAAGCCGTATCGGTCCTTTTACCGTCTGAAGCCTCGCTCATCGCATCCTCCCTGTAGCACCGCGGGATCCCATGCAATCTCTGCCGGCTGCCGGCGCCGGCTGTATTCGCTAGTCTCAGCTCGCTTTGATGCGGATCGCCTTGGCTGCGATCTTCTCGGCCAGCGTCGTTGGATTGCAGGAGAAAATGCTGTCCGGGCGCCCGGCCGCGCACCAGACCTGATCATAGGCCAAAAGGCTTTCATCGATAAAAACGGGCAGGTCGACCAGATGGCCGATCGGCGCGACGCCGCCGATGGCGAAACCGGTCTCGTCACGAACGCGATCGATATCGGCACGCTTCAATCGAACTCCATAAGCCGTTGCAATATAAGCCGTATCGGCGTTATGGGCGCCCGAAACCAGAAGCAGCGTCAGTGCGTGCGTATCGGCATTGACGAAGACCAGCGATTTGACGATCTGGCCACCGGCGCATCCTACCGCCTTAGCAGCCTCTTCGGCCGTCCGCGTCGATTGCTCCATGCGCTTGATCGAAATGTCGAGCCCCAGCGTGCGCGCCGCAAGTTCGACGCGCTCCAGGCTGGAAAGCTTCTTGATATCTTCGCTCATAGATCGTCATCCTCCACGTCGAGTTCGATCTGCATCTGATCGTAGGCCGGCTCGACATGGTCGGGCGTTTCAGCCAGCACGGTTTCATAATCGAGCGGCGTATGCATGTGGGTCAAGATGGCATGTTTCGGCGTCAGGCGTTCGATCCAGCCTAAGGATTGTTCCAGCGATAGATGGCTGGGATGCGGCCGGTACTGCAACGCGTCGATAATCAGGATGTCGAGATTTTGAACTTTACTGATAGATTCCGGCGGGAAGTCACTGATATCGCTGCAATAAGCAAGCTTGCCGATGCGGAAACCCAGTGAATGGATATCGCCGTGTACCTGTTTATGCGGCCAGAAGCGGATCGGGCCGCCTGCCCCGTCGATCACGAAACTTTTGTCGAGATCTTCTATCAATATCGGCCGTACGATCGGCGGATAGCTGCTGCCGGGCGGCGTTTCCAGGCAATAGCGGAAGCCTTCGCGGATGCGGTCCATGGTCGGCGGATCGGCATAGATCGGAATGCGCTCGTTCGAAATATGGAAGTAGCCGCGCAGATCGTCGATGCCATGAATATGGTCGGCATGAGCGTGGGTGTAGAGCACGGCGTCAATGAAACTGACGCCGGCATGGATCATCTGCTCGCGGAAATCCGGACCGGTATCGATAACGACGGTGGTAATGCCGCCGTCCGGCGCGATCTGCTCGATGAGAAAGGCAGCGCGCGTACGTCGATTTTTTGCGTTTTTCGGATCGCAGGCACCCCAGTCGCCGGTAATACGGGGAACGCCCGGCGACGATGAACAACCCAAAATGGTGAAGCGCCGCCGGTATGTCACGACGTCAGACCCTCGTCATCTTGGAGAAACAGCGGAAGGCGTTCGCCGTGGTGATGTCGGCAATCTCGTCCATGCTGACGCCGATCGTATCGGCGAGCACTTCGGCGGTGTTGACGACATAGGACGGCTCGTTGCGTTTTCCCCGCCAGCGCTTCGGCGCCAGATACGGCGCATCGGTTTCGACCAGCAACCGGTCATGCGGGATCGACTTGGCGATCTCGCGCAGCTCTTCCGACTTCGGGAAGGTTAAAATGCCGGAGAACGAGATGTAGCCGCCGAGTTCGACGCCAGTCTGGGCAAGGGCAGGTCCGGCGGAGAAGCAGTGGAGGATAAAGGGGAAAGCCCCCTTCCCTGTTTCCTCCGTCAGGATCGCGGCCATGTCCTCGTCGGCGCTGCGGCTGTGAATGACGAGCGGCAGCTTCGTTTCGCGCGCGGCAGCGATATGGCGCAGGAAGCCGGTCTTCTGGTCCTCCGGCTTCACCGTATCGTAGAAGTAGTCGAGACCGGCCTCGCCGATCGCGACGATCTTCTCGTGCTGGTTTGCCAGCCGCACCAGATCTTCCGTCTGTATATCCAGCTCCTGATCGGCGCTGTTCGGATGCGTGCCGACCGAGCAGAAAACCGACGGATAGCGTTCGGTGAGCCCAAGCAACCCATCGAGCTTTCTGACCCTTGTGGAGATGGTGACCATCTGCTTGACGCCCATCTCGTGGGCGCGCGCGACGATCGCGTCACGCTCCTCTTCGAAGTCGGCAAAATCCAGATGGCAATGCGTATCGATCAGCATGGAAAACCTTATTCGGCAGTCGGCGCGACATAGCGCGGGAAGACCGGCTTCGGGGCTTCCAGCGGCGTTCCGGCAACGAGGCGACCTGCCTCGCCGAGCGCCGCGAAATCGCGCTTGTCGGCTGGGATGGCGATGAGATCCAAGAGCTTGCTCGAGGATTCCGGCATGAAAGGCTGCAGCAGAATGCTGATCTGGCGCACGACGTCGGCCGTGACATAAAGCACAGTCGCCATACGGGCCGGATCGGTCTTCTTCAGTGCCCAGGGCTCCTGGCTCGCGAAATAGCGGTCGGTCTCGGATACCACGGCGATGATGGACGCAAGGGCACGATGAATGAGCTGCTTGCCCATGTCCTCGCGCGTCGAGGCGAGCAAGGCGTCTGCTTGTGCGAGCAGTGCCTTGTCTTCATCCGTCAGCGGCCCGCATTCCGGGATCTTGCCGTCGCAGTTCTTGACAATCATCGACAGAGAACGGCTGGCGAGGTTGCCGATACCGTTGGCAAGATCGGAATTGATGCGCGTGCCGATCGCCTCTTCGCTGTAGCTGCCATCCTGGCCGAACGAGACTTCGCGCAGGAAGAAGTAGCGCACCTGGTCGAGGCCGAAATGGTTCACGAGATTGACCGGATCGACGACGTTGCCGAGCGACTTCGACATCTTCTCGCCCTTGTTGAGCAGGAAGCCGTGGGCATAGACGCGCTTCGGCAGCGGCAGCTTCGCCGACATCAGGAAGGCCGGCCAATAGACGGCGTGGAAGCGGATGATGTCCTTGCCGATGACATGCAGGTCGGCCGGCCAGTATTTCGCCCGCGGATTGTTGCGATCTTCGATGTAGCCCGTCGCCGTGATGTAGTTCGTCAGAGCGTCGACCCAGACATACATGACATGCGATGGGTCGTTCGGCACCTTGATGCCCCAGTCGAAGGTCGTGCGCGAGATCGACAGGTCCTTGAGGCCGGATTTGACGAAGGAAATGACTTCATTGCGGCGCTCAGCCGGTCCGATGAAGTCAGGATTTTCCTCATAGTGCTTCAGCAGCCGATCCTGGTATTCGGAGAGCTTGAAGAAGTAGCTTGCCTCCTCCACCCACTCGACCGGCGTGCCCTGCGGTCCGTAGCGCACGCCGTCGGCGCGCAGCTCGGTTTCGTTTTCCTGGTAATAGGCTTCGTCGCGCACCGAATACCAGCCGGCATAGGAATCCTTGTAGATGTCGCCGGCGTCGGCCATCAGGTTCCAGATGTTCCGCGAGGTCTCGTGGTGGCGCGGTTGCGTGGTGCGGATGAAATCGTCATTCGACGCGTTCAGCAGCTTGCCCATCGCCTGGAATTCATCGGAATTGCGGTTGGCGAGCTGCTGCGGTTCCATGCCCTCTGCCCGCGCCGTCTGCTGCATCTTCTGGCCATGCTCGTCCGTACCCGTCAGAAAGAAGACGTCGCGGCCATCGAGGCGCTGGTAACGTGCCATCGCATCGGTGGCGATCAGCTCGTAGGCGTGGCCGATATGCGGCTTGCCGTTGGGATAGGCGATCGCGGTGGTGATGTAGAACGGAGTTTTTTCGGTCATGTGAGGCAGTGGCCCGCTTTTACTGTTACGTCGCTGTTATTCTTGCTCCGCTCGCTTTAGCGCATGTTTGCCATGAGCGAAACACCAAGTTTCGCGCTCGCAGCATTCGGAACTTCGGGATGGCACCTTGCTTGACACGACTCCGCCTCGCCTTTACCCCTTCGGAAGAGTGGAGCGCAGGACAGACGTGGCCGTGAATTTCATCGTTTTATGTATTGGTCTGTCTAACGGCTTCAAGAGGCCGTGAATTTGAGTTTGATTGATTCCTTTCAGCCGCTTTATTCCTTTTCCGGCTTTTTCGTCGGCATGCTGGTGGGCATTACGGGGGTCGGCGGCGGTTCGCTGATGACCCCCCTCCTCGTGCTTCTCTTCGGCGTCCATCCGGCAACGGCCGTTGGAACCGATTTGCTCTATGCCGCAATCACCAAGACGGCTGGAACGGCCGTGCACGGCATGCACGGACGGGTCAATTGGAGAGTTGTCAGTCTTCTCGCTTCAGGCAGCGTTCCGGCGGCGCTTGTCATGCTCTGGATCATGGCAGGCGTCAATCGCGAGAGCCCGGCCGTCGCCCATACCATTACCCTCTCGCTTGGCGGCCTTCTGCTTCTGACGGCGTTGATGCTGATTTTCCGTGGCCAGATTCTCGAAGCCATCCGCAAGTGGCGCGGCGAACGCGGAACAATATCGCCGCGCAGCATCGCCATGCTGACGGTCATTCTCGGCCTTGTACTCGGCATTCTCGTTACGATGACATCCGTCGGCGCCGGCGCGCTCGGCGTCACGGTGCTTTTGGTGCTCTATCCGCAGACGGATGTCCGCGAAATTGTCGGCTCGGACATCGTCCATGCCGTGCCGCTGACCCTGATCGGCGGTATGGGCTACTGGTTCATCGGCGAGATCAACTGGACGATGCTCTTCGCCTTGCTGGTGGGATCGATCCCCGGCATCGTCGCAGGCAGTCTGCTGGCGCCGCGCCTGCATGAGCGGTCCGTGCGCATCATCCTTGCCGTCACGCTGGCGATCGTCGCCTGGAAGCTGATCTTTTCCTAGGGCAGTTCATAGAGAAATGCAGAATTATGGGGTGAGCGCCGCCAACCGGGTTCGATTATCGGATGGACAGCATCATGCCAGCAGTGGAGGAACTGCCAATTCTTGCAGCGCCAATGGCGACGCTATGCAAGGGGACCCACTTACCCTAAAAAGAACCCTCGACCGCAGTCAGGGATGTTGTGCCAATGACCATACCCACGACGCTCGCCGATTGGCTTTCTCCAAATCGAACCGCATTGCTGGTGTACGACATGCAGATCGGCATCGCTCGGCAAGTCAAAGGCTCGGATGAAACAATCCGGCGCATTGCAACGATCGTGGCCGCGGCCAGAAGTGCAGGCATCCGAGTGGCCTTCTGCCGCCATCTTTCGTTGCCCAAGCCATGGATGGGTTTGTTTGCGACCCGTATGGCAATGGCTTGGCAGCGCACGGACGACCCGGAAAAGGTGCACCCCTGGTTCCTTCGGGGCAGCGAGGCGGTCGAGATCGTGCCGGAACTTCGTCCGCAAGAGCAGGACTTCGTCTTTGACAAGCTGGGCATGTCTGCATTCGAAGGAACACCATTGCAATTGGCCATGCGCGATGCGGGGCTTTCCTCGCTGGCGATTTGCGGCATCGCCACGGAAATCGGCATCGAGCCGACATGTCGACATGCCGCCGATCTTGGGATCGTTCCCATCGTCATCGAAGACGCCTGCGGTCATGGAGACGAAACCGCAGCCATGCGCTCCATCGACGCATTGCGTTTCCTCGGCGATACGATCGTGACGACTTCGAACGAGTTTGTAAGTGCCGTCTCCGGAACGCGATGAAAATCACCAGTTCACGATATCGGCAAATGGCCGCCATATGATCCGGCGGAGGGTTGCCGCCATCTCATAGAGGACGGCAGTCGGATCATGGAGTGCTGGTTCTTCCGCCAGAAAGCATCTCCTACGCTTCGCTGCGTGCTAATTCACTATAGCTCGCCCTATGGCCAGTAAGGCTGCCCGCCCTGGAGTGGACGCCATGCTGACGGTCAGGATGCGTCACATTTCTGCGGTCGAAAAATCGTAACGTCCATCGAATGTTGGCGCATACGCGCCGTCGGGCGGCGAAGGCCGAACGCGCACTATAAAATCTCTAATTGATTTCAAAGGAGAAGGTTGTGGACGAATTGATTCATGCCGATGCTGTCGAAAAGCATGCCCATCTCCCAAATCTGAGTTCCATGCCTTACCTTGGGCAGGCCGATACATTTTTCGAGCGTCATCTTCTCTCCGACGCCCTGGTGGAGCCGGCAACGGCCTATCAGCGACAGCGTTTCGAAGCCATGGCGCGTTCGGTTCGCGACATTCTGGCCGAACGCTGGATCAGGACCCAGCGCACCTACGATCAGGCAAATCCCAAGCGCGTCTACTATATGTCGATGGAATTCCTGATTGGCCGGTCGATGAGCAACAATGTCATGAACCTCGTGCTCGACCGGTTCATCGAAAGCACCAGCCGCGAGGCGAACCTCGACTGGCTTGATCTTCTCGAACAGGAGCCGGACGCCGGTCTCGGCAACGGTGGTCTCGGGCGGCTGGCGGCCTGCTTCCTCGATTCGATGGCCAGCATGGAACTGCCGGCCATGGGTTATGGCCTGCGCTATGAATACGGCATGTTCCGCCAAGCGATAGAGGATGGATGGCAGCACGAACAGCCGGACAACTGGCTGCGACGCCAGGATCCGTGGGAAGTATCGCGCCGCGGCCAGTTCGTCGAGGTGAAGCTTGGATGCAGCTTCGAAATGCATCAGGGCGCGCTGACGATCATCGCCAACAAGCCTTCGACCCTCATCGGCGTCCCCTATGACCGGCCGATCGTTGGCTTCGGCGGAAAGACGATCAACAGCCTGCGTCTGTGGAGCGCTGCTGCACCGGACTATTTCGATTTCCAGGAATTCAGCTCTGGCGATTTCGTCGGTGCGCTCGTCGGCAGCATCGCGGCACAAACGCTGACACGCGTGCTCTATCCCGATGATTCCACCGAGATGGGACAGAGCCTGCGTTTCGCGCAGGAATATTTCCTGGTTGCCTGCTCGCTCGCCGATCTGCTGCGCCGCTTCCGCCGCGACAATGACGACTGGAACGAGCTTCCGAACAAGGTAGCCATACAGATGAACGATACCCATCCGGCGCTGACCGTGCCGGAGCTGATGCGCATCCTTCTCGATGACGTGCATCTCGGCTGGGACCAGGCCTGGGATCTGACACAGCGCACGCTCGCCTATACCAACCACACGCTGCTGCCGGAGGCGCTGGAAAAGTGGCCGCTGCATTACTTCCGGCAGATGCTGCCACGCCAGCTCGAAATCATCTATGAAATCAACCGCCGTTTTCTCGATGATGTGCGCAATCGCCATCCGGGAGATGACAAACTCGTGGAGCGTGTCAGCCTCATCGAGGAGGGACACGAGGACAAGGTCCGCATGGCGCATGTTGCGATCGTTGGATCGCACAGCACCAACGGCGTTGCCGCCATCCATTCCGAGCTGCTGCGGACCACGACGGTACGCGATTTTGCCGAGCTATACCCGGAGCGTTTCAACAACAAGACCAATGGCGTGACGCCTCGCCGATGGGTGCGTCTTGCCAATCCAGAGCTGTCGGACGTCATTTCTGAGGCGATCGGCAACAATTGGGTGGCCGATTTCGACCAGATCGGCCGGCTGAAGCCGCTAGCGGACGATGCGGCATTCCGCGAGGCCTTCCTCGGTGCAAAACGACATGCCAAGGTGCGTTTCGCCAGCTGGTTGAAGGAAAGCAGCGGGCAGATTGTCGATCCCGACAGCATCTTCGATTGTCACATCAAGAGAATCCACGAATACAAACGGCAACTGCTGAATGCGCTCCGCGTCATCATTCTCTACAGCCGTCTCCGCGCCAATCCCGGCATGAACATGGCCCCGCGTACCTTCTTCTTCGCGGGCAAGGCGGCGCCTGCCTACAAGATCGCCAAGCTCATCATCAAATTCATCAATAATCTCGCACTGACGATCGAGAAGGATCCGCTGGTGGCCGGCCGGATCAAGGTGGTCTTCCTTCCGGATTATTGCGTTTCGCTCGCAGAGCGGCTCATTCCGGCCGCCGATGTTTCGAACCAGATCTCCACGGCCGGCTTCGAAGCCAGCGGCACCAGCAACATGAAATTCATGATGAACGGCGCGCTGACACTCGGCACGCGGGATGGTGCGACGATCGAAATGGCCGAAGAGGCCGGCGAGGAAAACTTCTTCCTCTTCGGTCTGACCGCCCAGGAGGTCTCTGACGGCCGCGGCTGGTACAACCCTTATTGGCATTATGAGAATGATGCCGAAACGCGCCATGCGCTCGATCTGATCGCCCAGAACTATTTCAGCGCAAATGAACCGGGCGCGTTTTCGGCCCTGCACGACGTGCTTCTGAAGAACGGCGACCGTTACATGCATCTGGCCGATATCGTCTCTTACCTCAATGCGGACGAAGCACTCAGCACGCTTTATGGCGATCGCGGCGCATGGGCTCGCAAGGCGATCCTCAACGTCGCCGGCTCGGGCAAATTCTCATCCGATCGCGCCATCTCGCAATATGCCGAGGAAGTCTGGAACATGCAGCCCTGCCCGGTTCTCTGAGGCATATACGATCATTGCGGACAGGCATTGCTTGCCGCCGGTACCTGTCCACGTTGGACCGCAAGTGCGCGTTAGTGGTTTTCGCTCGTAATTCAAAAGGTATGCGGCTGCGTTTCGTCAGGCGCAACGCGGTGAATTTACGCCGAAAGCTGCTGCTTGAGTTCGCCGAGGATGGTGATGAGCGTCTGCTTGCGGTCGAGATTGTACGCCTGGGATACGTTCAATCGCTCAGTGGTCTCGGAGTGCAGCCGGGCCAACCTCTCGGCCGTGGAAATGGAGCCGCCAAGCGCGGCAGCGCGAGCCCGGTCGATGATGTCATCGCCGATATGTGACAGGAAGAAACCAAAGATCGTGTCGCTGTCCTTGCCGGAAAGCGCATCGGCCAGGCGGTGCATCGCCTTGCGGGCCGCGGGTCCATCAGCCGAAAGCACCTGGCGATAGGCCTCGATGATCTCGCCACCGCCGTAGTTCAGGAGCTTGAGCGCCTCGCTGACGCTGCCCTTGGCAGCTGAGAGCAATTCACTCCTCTGCCCCGGCGGCACGCCGAGATTTTCGAGCGCCATGCGCAAGTCATCATCGCCGAGCGGCGCAAGTTTCAAAGGCAGGCAGCGTGAGCGGATCGTCGGCAGAAGCCGGCCCGGCGCATGCGACAATACGAGGAACAAAGCGCGCTTCGGCGGTTCCTCGAGGATTTTCAGGATGGCGTTGGCCGCGTTGCGATTGAGATCATCGGCGGGATCGATGATGACGATCCGCCAGTTGCCGGTGCCTGAGGTCTGCGAGAAGAATTTTCCGGCGCGGCGCACTTCGTCCACGGTGATCGCGGACTTCACCTTACCTGTCTTGTCGTCAACAGGCCGGCTCAAATGCAGCAGATTATGCGATGCTCCGCCGGAAATCTGCCGGCTGACCACCGATGCCGGATCGGGATCGCCGATCGTCTCCGGCGCGGATGCCGGATCGGGATGGGAGAGGACATAATTGGCGAAACGGAAGGCGAGCGTTGCCTTGCCGATGCCCTCAGGCCCTTCGATCAGCATGGCGTGGTGGCCTTTGCCGGAGCGATAGGATTGCGCGAGAAAGGCTTCCGCCTCCTCATGGCCGAAGAGCTTCGCATTGTCTTGCGGAGGAATGGCGCCGTCGAGGACGCCCGGACGTTCATCGCTCATTGCGCCGCTTCCGATCCTGCGGCGATATTGGCGGCACCGAGCCGCTTGTCGACAATCCCGGCGATTTCAGCGGCGATCTCATCTTCCGACTTCTGAGCATCGATGACGTGACAACGCTCGGGCTCGCGGGCGGCGATATCGAGGAACGCCTCGCGGCGCTTCTCATGCGTCTGCATCTCTTCCTTCTCGAAGCGATCGGGTGCGGTGACGGCGGAGGCGCGCTTGCGTGCACGCTCCAAGCCGACTTTCGCGGGAATGTCGAGAATGAGCGTGCAATGCGGAACGACGCCGTTGACGGCAACCCGTTGCAGGGCTTCGATATAGTCAGGCTCGAGATTGCCGGTCACGCCCTGATAGACGCGGGAAGAATCCACGAACCGATCGCAAAGCACGATGGTGCCGCGCGAAAGTGCCGGGCGAATGACATCCTCGACGTGATCATTGCGGGCCGCAGCGAAGAGAATGGCTTCCATGCGCGTACCGAACATTTCCGCTGCTCCCGAAAGCAGGACGTGCCGCACCGCCTCTGCGCCGGGCGAGCCTCCAGGTTCGCGCGTTACCAGAACCTCATGGCCACGCTCGCGCAACCGCTCAGCCAGGCGGCGAATCTGGGTGGACTTGCCAGCCCCCTCGCCGCCTTCGAAGCTTACGAATAATCCGTTTGCATCAGCCAATGATCATGTCCTGCACTTTTCGCGTGCCATTCGTGCGGCGTGCGATACGCATCCTGTTTAACCCAAGACATGTCCAGGTGGAACCGTGCATGTCCCGGTCTCCGCCACTCTATATGGGGTGTGAACAGAGATTTCGCGAGCCTTATGGCCCACTCACGTCGGCAAAGGCTTGTCCCACAGCCAGGAGAACAGCAGCGATTCCGTCAGTTCCATGAAGGCATCGAAGGCGCGGCGACCCAATGTGCCCTGCTCGACCGATTCCTTCGTATAGAGTGGCAGCTCGCGCACAAGACGCGCGCCCAGGAATACGCGAAGGGTGCCGGCTTCGTAACCCGCGGCCACCGGCGCCGTCAGAGGCCAGCGATAGACGATGCGCGCTGAAAGCCGATCCGGCGTCTCGATCGGAACATAGACATCGACGGGTATTTTCGCCTGCAAGCCGACGGTGGAAGCAGCGCCGCCATAGACGCTGGCGTCACCAATCACCTCACCATCGGCGAAAATACGCTGGCTCTTGAAATTGCTGAGGCCCCATTCAAGGACACGGCGCGTCTCCTCGATACGTTCCTTGTCGCTCTTCAGACCTCCCAGCGCCAGGAACAGCCGGCGGCCGTCGCGCTGAATGGAGGCGACGATCGAAAAGCCTTCGCCTTCGGCAAAGCCGAGCCCCAGGCCATCCACGCCGATATTGAGCAGAAGCATCGGGTTCTTGTTGCGCTGATAGATCTTGTTCCAGGTAAAGTCGGCCTGCCCGAAATATTTATAGAGATCCGGGTGCTTCTCCTGCAGGTCCTGCGCAAGCATCACCATCTCCCGCGCGGAGACCTTGCCCCCGGCATTGGGATCGTTGGCATCGGGCAGGCCGGTCGAATTGGTGAAGGTCGATCGAGACATGCCGATTTCGCGGGCACGCGCATTCATGCGCCGCGCGAATTCGCGCTCACTGATGGACATGCCTTCCGCAAGAACGATGCATGCGTCGTTCGCCTGCTGCACGGCTATACCCTGCATCAAATCGCCGACGCGGATGCGCGATTTCAGGGCTGCGAACATCGTCGATGCACGCGAGGGAGCGCCGCCCGTCCGCCAGGCATTTTCCGAGACGGGATATTCGGTGTCGAGGTTGATCTCCCCTCGCCCGATCGCGTCGAAAACGACATCCAGCGTCATCAGTTTCGCAAGCGACGCCGGCGAAATCAGCTGATCCTCGTTTTTGGCAAGCAGAATAGTGCCGGTCGACGCCTCGATCATGAATGCCTGCGCAGCTTTCGTGTCGAAAGCGCCTGGTGCGGCCGGCTGCGCGAAGGCCGCGACATTCGCGAACCCGAGGAGCAAAAGGAACAAAAGAATCAAGCGCTTTGGCATATCGTCCCCTTCATCCGACCACCGGCACGATTATTTTAGTGACGGGTTAAGATTCAGGCAATGACGCCGATCAATCGACCTGCGTCGTACCCTGATGCTGGCGGCGATAGGACGAGAGAATCGATTCCTGCGTAAGGCCGTCGTTGCGAACCATGACGGCATCGAAAGCGAGGTCGACATAAACTGTTTTGATCGGCGCTTCCTGATAGCCGGCAACCATGGAGCCAAGGGACTGGTCCCCTTGGCTTGCCAGACGCGGAGAGAAATCCGGCCGCTCGCGGGGGATCGGGCCGATCCGCGGAAGCACGATCATGGTCGGGTCCGCCGCTTCCGCCGCAGGCATCGCCCCGCCATTCCACATCATCGGTGGCGGGTCGTTGCGCTTGGTGGCGTTGTAACCGCCATCCGGGGTCGAGCCGGCGAAAGCCGTCGTCGAATAAGGCGACTGACGTGGGACGGGTGCGATCGCCGGAGCAGCATCAAAATTGCGCACCTGACGGCTGGCGCGCGTCGGTGTTGGGGTATACGAATCTGGCAGCTGATCGGCGGTCATCCGGCCGGCAGAAGCCACCATCACGCCGGTTGCGATCTGGCCACCCGGATTGATGCTGGGCAGTCGCGATCCCTTCGGAATATAGGACGCCATCAGATAGGGATCGTCATGGCCATCCATGCGGGCGCGGCCGACATATTGCACGCGCACGTCGCCCGTGCCGCTATGCTGAAGGTCAAGCAGCTGTGCCGTCTTGTTCGAAAGGTCGATGATGCGGCCGGGATGGTATGGGCCACGATCGTTGACGCGAACGATGATGGAGGAGCCGGTTTCGACGTTGGTGACGCGGGCATAGCTCGGCAGCGGGAAGGTCGGATGGGCGGCGGTCAGCGACTGCTGGTCGTAGACTTCGCCGTTGGCGGTCAGGCGGCCGTGAAATGCCGAACCATACCATGAAGCGATGCCGACCTTGTTATAGCCGAAATCTTCCTTGGGATAGTACCACTTGCCCTTCACCTGATAGGGATTGCCGACCATGAAGCGACCGCCGCCCTTCGGCACGGGGCCGTTGTTGACGACGCGAGGGCTCGCCTTCACGCCATATTCCTTCTCGGAGAAATATTCCTTGCCGTGTTGGCGCGTGGAAGCGACCTTCTGAGACGTTCCGCAGGCCGTGATGGTTGCGCACATCAGTGAGAGAGCAAACCAACGCATACCCGTTGCGTATGTCACCGCACGATTTTCGAATTTCATCTGTCCCAAGCCGCTACTCATTACTTTGACGGAGGTTTGCTACCGGTACGTCCCTCATTCCGGTATCCTGCTACGCTCCAATCACCTAACGGTGCTTTAATCATGATTGCAGTTTGTCCATTTTGCGATGCAAATTGAGCGCACCGAAGAATTTCTGAAGATCATGGTTAATGCCCAGTAAAGCGCTGCCGGCTGTAAGTAGTGTCGGCCACGACCATCCCGCTCCGGTAATGACCTGTTTTCCGGTCGTCATCGGTCGTTCCGGATTGCAACAGATGCACTCGGTTTGTCATTGAGCTGGGATTGCGATGGGGAGATTTGGCGCAGTTTTCTCAGGTGCTTGTATCAAGACGCATCAGTATTTCGTCATGATAGATCTCGCCGACCTTTAGCGCATCCGTATCGACCGCCCAGGCTTTGAAGCCAAGGGATTCATAGAGGCGAATGGCTGCCGCGTTGGAAGATGCGACGGTGAGCCGGATCGAGCGGCATGTTTGTCTCGCCTCGTCGATTGCCGCGATCATCAGGGAACGCGACAGGCCGGTACCTCGCCCTTCCGGGCGTACATACACTCCCCAGATCGTGGCGATATGGCGCATTTTCGCGCTCTTTGATCGTGCGACCGCAGCGACGCCAACCAGCGTTCCGTCATCCGCAAAGCCGCCAAATACCGCACCGTTTTCAATCCTGTCGCCAAGCTGCGTCAGCGAATAGTCCAGTTCTTCTTCGTGAGATGCGCCAAATGCTTCCGGGTGGCGGGCCAGTCCTTCCAGGCGGATCTCCCTGAACATCGAAGCGTCGTCACGATATAGACGGCGTATGCTGAAGCGCTGCATGCCCATCCTCTTTGCCGAAGCGCCATAGCGGCGCGAAGAAGATGAGGGTTTCGCATCTCGCTCTTCGTGCCGTCAACCATCAATGCGGCAAGGCGCCGATAATGTGCTGCAGTTTATCCGGGTTGCGGGTGCAGTAGATGGCGACGATTTTTTCCCGTTCGACCTGCAGCGCGGTCGTCTGCACCACGTTGTCGCCTTCAATTGTCACGAAGCCCGGCAAGCCATCGATGACGGCATAGTGGATCAGTTGCGAGGGATGCGCGCGGAAAATTCGCGCCAGCTGCTCATGAAGCCGCATGGTGGCAGAAAGCCCGATGTGTGGTCGCTGCGATGTCGGCACCTTGCCGCCGCCGTCGGCATGGACAACGACGTCCTCGGAAAGCAAGGCTTGAAGAGAGGCCATGTCTCCCGTTCTCGACGCCGTGAAGAAGGCCGTGGCAAGCTTGAGCCCTTCTTCCTTGCCGACAGCGAAGCGCGGCCGGGCCTCGGTGACATGTGCCCTCGCCCGGCTGGCAAGCTTGCGACAGGCGGTCGCCTCGCGACCAATTGCCAGGGAGATCTCATCGAAATTCATGCCGAACACATCATGCAGAAGAAAGGCGGCCCGTTCCAGCGGTGAAAGGCGCTCCAGCGCCAGCATCAATGGCATGGTTATATCGTCGCCGGCATCGCCGTCCTCCGGATCGAAGATCGGCTCGGGCAGCCAGGAGCCCACATAGGACTCCCGGCGGCGGCGCGCCGATTTCAGCTCGTTCAGACAAAGTCTGGTGACGATAGTCCGCAGGAATGCCGCCGGTTCGCGAACGGAAGCACGATCGGTCGCCAGCCAGCGCAGCCAGCTATCCTGCACGATGTCTTCCGCATCCGCGACCGACCCGAGCATCCTGTAAGCAAGCCGGACAAGGCGTGGACGCAGCTCGGAAAAGATCGGGTCGGAGGCCGTTTCACTCATGGGCCGCAAGCTCGCGTGGAAATGGATTGAAGTCACGGCCGCGAACGAATTGCAGCGTAGCCAGCGCCACACGTTTTCCCAGATGGCGTGCGGTGGCAAGATCGGATGCGGGCGGCGCGGTTTCGGGGCCTTCATCCGTGTTCGCCTGTGCGGCCGCGCCAAGCCAGAAGCCGAGACGGTTCATATCATCCTCCGAGCCTGTCGAAGAGCAGTTTGCCGGCGGCAGATCGAGGCCGACCCAATGCATGCCGTGCTGAGCTGCGAAGATCACCATCTGCATCAGCGTCGAAAGCTTGTCGCCGGATTGTGATCCGGAGGTGGTGAAGCCGGCTGCGATCTTATCCTTCCAGAGATAGCCTCTGGCGAGAACCGCATTCGACGTTGCCTCCTGGAATGCTTTGAATGGCGCGGAAACCGCACCCATATAGGTCGGCGAGCCGAAGATGATCGCCTGCGCCGCATTGAGATCCTCCCAGTGGCCCGCCACCTCGTCCACGGTCAAAAGCATGGCCTCTGCACCTGCGACCTCTTCCACCCCTGCCCTGACGGCTTCGGCTTGCCGGCCCGTATGTCCATAGCCGCTATGATAGACGATTGCGATGCGCTGGCGGATCATGTGTCATCTCCTTCGAAATTGGTGTTGCGAAGGACAAGACAAGACAGGAATTCCCAATGTGACACGTCCTGCTTCATTCTCGATGGCAATCAGCGCTCGACTAGGAGAACTACGATCATGTCCGGTGCAAGCACGGCAAGAAGCGGCACCGCTCAGACAAGACGCTTTCCTTTGGCGTCGAGAACCTCTTCGCCGTCTTCCTTGCTGAACGGTCCCTTATGAGTGTCCGGAAGGATATCGAGAACGACTTCCGAAGGCCGGGCAAGGCGTGTTCCCAGGGGCGTGATGACGAACGGCCTATTGATCAAGATCGGATCCTTGAGCATCGCCTCCAGGAGCTGGGCATCTGTCAGGTCGGCGTTATCGAGACCAAGCTCCGCGTAAGGCGTGCCCTTCTCTCGGATCGCTTCCCGGACAGTCAATCCGGCGTCGGCAATCATCTTCACGAGTTGGGCGCGTGTCGGCGGATTCTTCAGATATTCGATGACCGTCGGCTCGATGCCGGCATTGCGGATCATGGCCAGCGTGTTGCGGGACGTGCCGCAGTCCGGATTGTGGTAGATGGTGACGTTCATGATGCTGTCTCCACGGTTGGGGTCGGCCGAAGCAGCCAAGTGACCACTAGGAAGGCGCACAGCGCGCCGATGAACTCTGCGACGACGAACCCCGGAAGATCGGCAGGTCGAATCCCGGAGAAGGTGTTTGTGAGCGAGCGCGCGACCGCGACAGCGGGATTGGCGAAGGATGTCGAAGACGTGAACCAGTAGGCCGCGGTGATGTAGAGGCCGACCAACCACGGAACGGACTTCCGATCGAAGCGGATGCCGAGGAGAATGACCGACACGAGCCCAACGGTCGCGACCCCTTCCGCCAGCCATTGGCTTGCTCCGGAACGCTCTTTCACGGACCATTCGAGGATGGGCTGCGCGAACATCATATGAGCCAGTATGGTGCCTAAGACGCCGCCGACAATCTGAACAGCAATGTAGGCGGCGAGATCGCGCCCGGGCATCATACGCGACAGGACGAACACCAGCGATACCGCAGGATTGAAGTGCGCTCCGGATATTGGTCCGAGCACTGTGATGAGCACCACAAGGATTGCGCCAGTCGCTAGTGTATTCCCAAGCAGCGCTAGCGCAGTGTCTTGCGTCAGGGAGGATGCCATGATGCCGGAACCGACGACGGTCGCAACCAGCAAGGCGGTTCCGATAGCTTCGGCTGCCAGCCGCCGGGGAAGATCGAACTCTTCCATCAGTTCACCTTCTTCGACGTCGATGTCGCCCCTTCCATCGTCGGCGTACAACATGCTGCGACGGCAGCGGCCGGAGCGCAGATTTCAGGATGTCCGGCACAGCAGTCTTCCATCAGGAACCGCACAAGTCCGCCAAGGACATCGTAGGAAGCCGAGTAAATGATTGAGCGGGACTCCCGCTGCTGGTTGATGAGACCTGCCCGCTCCAGTTCCTTGAGATGGAACGAGACGTTCGATGGCGAGACTTCCGCCTTCTCGGCGATCATCCCCGCGGACATACCATCAGGTCCGGCGACCACGAGCATCCTGACGATCTGCAGGCGGGTTTCCTGCGACAGGGCGCCGAACGATACCAAGGCTTGACGTTGATCCATATTTCAATAATCCTTGAAATGTTGAAACAAGGATTACCGGAAATGAATGCGATCGACAACAGCAAAATACAAACGGACGACATCAGCCTCGGCGACCTGGTCTCGATCCTCTCCGGAGCAAAGGATTCTCCGCTGGTGTTCCACTATGACGGACGTCCGGTGAAGGCCGGCTATCACGTCACGGAGGTCAAGGCGGGCCAGTTTTCGGCTCTCGACTGCGGCGCAAATCCGGAGGCCTGGCTGGAGCTATTCATCCAGCTCTGGGACATCGACGAAGACGATCGAATGCATATGTCTGCGGGCAAGTTCCACTCGATCATCCGGAAGGTGACCGAGCATGTACAGCTCGACAGAACTGCAAAGCTGACGTTTGAAGTCAGCGATGGCGTGCGACCGATGCAGCTCTATTGCGCGTCTTTGCCGACGTTCCGTAACGGAGTTGTCCATGTCGAACTGTTGCCGCGTCCGGCAAGCTGCAAGCCACGTGACCGGTGGTTGGCCGAGAACACGAGGGAAGCCCCTCCCTGTTGCGGATCAGCCGCCTCAAAAAGCGGTTGTTGTGCGTAGTCCGGGGTAGGAAAAACGATATGCGTGGGGTGGATTTTGCATCCTCTCGTCGAACCGCTCGCTGCAGCACGAAGTGGGCGTTCTTGCTACACGTATACAGCGGCAGCATTGCTATAGGTAATTGTTGACAATGTTGTAGATTGATCGCGATCACGTCAACGAAAATTGTCAAGCATTATCATGGAGATATGGCGGAAGAGGTGTCCGCGTATTCCCGGAAAATAAGCAAAATACCGGTTAAAACCATTGAATTTTCTCCTATTCTCGGCTTTTCTCTAGATTAAGTTATGACATAGGGAATCTGCGATGGCGCTTCACAAGCTCACGAAAACCAAGATAGAGAAGCTTTCCAAGCCCGGAATCTACAGCGATGGTGCTGGGCTTTTTCTACGTGTCCGCACAGGCGGTTCGAAGTCGTGGCACTTCATTTACAAGCGCCTCGGCAAGCGGCAAGAGATCGCCCTTGGCCCCTACCCCGGTTTTAGCACCCAGCCCGTAACCATCGAACATGCTCGCGAAAAAGCTCAGGAGATTCGCGACAAACTTGCGCGCGGCACGATGGAAACGCCCAAGGAAGGGCGCAAGACGTTCGGCCAGATCATGGAAGACGTCATTAAGGTAAAGACGGCCAGTGCGAAGAATGAGAAGCATGTAGCTCAGTGGAAGATGACCCTGCGCACCTATGCCCAGCCGCTGCATAAAAAGCCGATTGCCGACATTACCCGCAACGATATCGTAGAAACCCTCAAGCCCATCTGGACGAAAAAGCCAGAAACAGCGAATCGTACGCGCATGCGGATTGAAGCTGTCATAGACCACGCTAAGGCGCGTGACCTGTTTATCGGCGACAATCCGGCAAGCTGGAAGGGTGGCCTTAAAGAGCTACTGCCCGCACAGAACAAACTATCACGCGGCAATCATGAAGCGGTCGCCTATGAGAAGATTCCGGCTGTCATGATCAAGCTGCGGGCGTCTTCGGGTGTCGCTGCACGGGCAGCTGAATTCACAGCCCTGACGGCTTGCAGGTCCGGTGAAGTGCGTGGCGCTGTATGGCCCGAGATCGACTTGGATGGCGCGCTTTGGGTCATTCCGAAAGAACGTATGAAGGCGGGAGTTGAGCATCGCGTTCCACTAAGTGACCGTGCGGTGACAATCCTTAAGGACAGGCAGCAAGTGGCAACCGGCGATCTGGTTTTCGAGGGCGAGAGTGAGGGTAAGCCTATTAGTGACACGGCGATGGTGAAAGCCATACGGCTGGCATCCGGCGGCAATGAGACGATCCATGGTTTTCGCTCTAGCTTCCGAGATTGGGCCGGTGATGAAACTCATCATCCGCGTGAGGTAATGGAACATGCGCTTGCGCACGGTTTGAGTGACAAAACAGAGGCGGCTTACCGCAGATCGGATGCCCTGAAGAAGCGCCGCGCCTTGATGGACGAATGGGCCACATACTGCCAAAGCCAAAAATAATTACACGCCTAATATAAAAGATATTTCAAAATCTTACGGACCCGCGAGCGGCTTGTTGGCGGGTTTTTCTTTGTTTTTCTTTTTGACGATTTTTGAGCTGATTCACAGATGCTTTTTATCGCCAACAACAGGAAAGGACGCGATAATGAGCAAAGAGAAGAAACAGTTCATTAGTCCATTAATGTCGCCTACAGAAGCGGCGGCCATGACCACGCTGTCCGACAAACTATTGAAGCTGATGGCGGCAGAGGGCCAGTTCCCAAAGCCGCGTAAGATCGGTGTTCGCCGAATTGCCTTCGTGCGGTCTGAGGTTATGGACTGGATTGACGGCAAGATCAATGGCGGGGTGGCGGCATGACAAGGCGCAGTGGTTTGGACATTTCCCAAAGGTTGCGCTAGCGTGAAGATGCTTCAATCTAGGGGATAGTGAAATGAGCAACGAATTTTATGACGCACTAATGGCTGCTCGTCAGGCTTTTGACAACAAACATCCAGAAGCATTTGAGCTGATTCAGCAGATGGTGAGACTTCAATACCCCAAGTTGGATGAGGTGAATGTGTTTTTGAGGTCTAAAGCTACAGAGAATTTATGGAAAAAGGAAAACATGAGTTGAACGAATTTAAGAAAATCCAAAAGCTCATAGCGAGAAATGAGCAGGCCATTGCCGCCTATCGCGGGGCCGGCGCAAGCATCTATTATCGTCCTGCCCGCAATAATGAAGGCTGGTTTGTACGGCTCATGCAGAAGCACAATATCCCGCCAGCCTGTGAGAATCCTCTCACGCCGGGTACGGTTTCCGTGCTTATGGTGCAGGATTAATGGCTAGGCTGTCCACACCAATTCGCATTGCTGATCACCTCCAAGCGATTGGACATGAAGAGGAATTGAACGATACCCCTCAAGCGTCGGCCCCGATTAGAAATGAGCCATCGCAGGAAGACTACCCGGACCTGTGGCAGTTAGATGATTTCAACCCGGCTGACGAACTGCCCGTCGTTCGGGAAGTAATTGAAGGCGTGCTACCAGAAAACGGTATCTGTGGGCTTGCCGGCCAATCACAGTCGGGCAAGACCGTAGTTGCGCTAGATATGGCGAAAAGCCTTGTGCTGGGCCAGTCGTGGCTAGGTAAGTATCAGGTGCCGGAAGCTGTAGGCGTCGCGTACCTTCCTTACGAGAGTGCGGGCAACGTCAAGCGTCGATGGAAGGCAATCTATGATGACACGCAAGGCGCAACGGCTGACGTGCCATTCCGACTGGTAAAGCGCCCGCGCATCCTTGCCGGCCGTAGGGATTGGGAGGGCTTCGCCGCCACGCTTGCCGTGATCAACGATGAGTTCGTTGAAAAACACGGCGTGCCGCTGAAGGTCGCCATGATCGACACCCTTGCCGCGTCTGGCATGGTCGCCAAAGAGAACGAGGCGGATTCATGGGCTGTCGTCATCGACAACCTGAACTCGATCTGTGCAGAGCTGAACATCATTATCCTTCTGCTGCATCACGCGGCGAAATCGCAAGAGTCCGAAAACATATGGCGAGGTTCGTCCAGTTCCTACGCCGCTCTTGAGGTGGTTTTGGGCGTGAAGGTCGATAAACAAGAGGGCGAAGTCAGCCGCCGCTGGATATATGCAGACAAGTCGAAAGACGGCGATACCGGCTATATCGCGGACCTTAGTTTTGAGGCTATCCGCGTAGGCGTAAAGGGTACAGGCGAAGCTATGTTTGCGCCCGTCTTGCGCGCGGACACTGACGGCGACCAGAAGCTAGCCGTGTTGAGGGCCGGGCCGAAAGAGAAGCCTTTACAGGCAAGCGAGATGGCCTTTCTTCGGGCGGTTAAGGCGGCAATGGAAGATGCTGGAGAAGAGCAGCCCTTGCGGTTGTCTTCGGGTAGATGGGCGTATTCCGCCACCATGCACGCCACAGAAGAGAAGGCGCGCAGATTCATCGCCACCAAGAATTTTGGTCGGGACTTCGAGAAGGGAAAAAACCTTCTGCTGACAAGAGGTGTTCTTGAGTTGGATGACGTGAAGATGCGGTACGAAATTACCACGGACGAAGAGATTTAATCTCCTCTTGCCTGTCTCCTCTTGAGAGGAAATCAATCCACCCAAGAGGAAAAATCCCCTCCTCTTCTCCTCTTCCTCTTAGGGGGAATGGGGTGGAGCCCCATCCCCTAAGAAGAGGAAGACGGGGAAGCGCGAGGAATTGCGCGAGGAAGATAATCAGCGCGTTGCCCATCGATATGGGCGATAGCCCGGCACAGCTCTTGCAAACCATCACAGCAGCGAACGAACGCGCCGGCAACGCGTGGGCGAGCGCGTAACACAACCGATGAAAGGAAACACCATGAATCCAACACCTATCAACCTAACGACTGCGGTGGCAGTTTACGAATCCGCTGTGACGGTAAACGGCTCCGGGGATTATTGGGTAGTGCAAATTAGCGCTGACGGCCTTACACATGTTCAGCGGTTCGAAGAGCTTGCGCACGCCCAATGTGAGGCTAAGCATATCATTCTCGGCTGGAATGACGGCGTGCCCTCGTTTAGAGGCGTGACGCTCGTTAAGTGCGTCGAACCTATTGAGAACTACCAAGCCGAGCTGGCTAAAGGTGCGGAACGGGATTCTCGTCGTAAGCGAGCAAAGGCCAAGGAACGCGAGTATGCGCGCCAGCAGCGCATCAAGGCGCAACCAACGGCCAATGCCTACGCATAGGGAGTGCCAACTGACCGGCCGTTATTGGAATTTTCGGCGCATGAACGCCTTTATGTCGTCAGCCGTAAGTTTAAACCATTCTCCATTCGCCCGCCGATCCGCAAAGCGGCGATGCCAATAAGCTTCAATTCCTGGCGGGTCGTCTGTAGTTATCGAGTGAAGCAGAGTTGCGGCGTCGGGCAGCGCTATACGTATCTCCTTCACGCGTCGCTCAAGTTCATCGCTTCGACCGATCTTGTAAAACTCGCCAGACTTTATGAGGTACACGTGACCATCAACTGGCTTGGGGCCTTTTAGCTGCACTGGCATGGATTGCTTCATCGTTGGCAACATGGCTTCCACGTCGTCATATCGTGGATCACGGCCAATGTGTTCTCTCAAGGCGGCAATCAGCTCTGAGCGCCCGCCAAAATTACTTAGAATTGTCTTAGGCGACGGTATCGTTGCGTCTGTGGCCCTTAGCATGGACATCTCAGCGTTGGTGGGAAATCGACCATAGTGCCGACAGGCGGCAATTAAACCAGTGAGGATGACACTTGTATCTGATTTCCCGGCCCACGAATTTGGTTCAAATCCAGCTTCAATAAGTGCGTCACTCCAGCGTGCCCAGTACTTCCCCAGCCATTTAGATTCTATGATGCCCGTAGCACTGACGAATGCTTGGACGCCGGGTGGCTGGCCTCCGCTTTGTGCCGCTAATCGCCTGATTTCGCTTATAATGTGTTCCCGCATTAGGTTCCTAAGCCATGACACTGCCGTGAGTAAGCGACAACTATATTCGGCATTGTGACTCTTCGCGCAAGAGTACCGTCAGCATGATCAACTCAGGCCCGAGTCTGAAACCGCCGTCGATGGGCCGGGGTGGCTCGACTTTGCGAGATTTGCGTCTACGTGGGACCGGCGGGGGGCCTGTTCGTAAGCTCCTGCAAATGGGGAGATAGGATTAATCCAATTGATACGCTATCGGCCATCTATCAATTTTATTGATCTGTTATTTTTTTGACGTTCAGCGCCACTTGGCAACTTACCCACCGTCTACTCCTTCGGACTTCGAGATTGACGGGCGGCGAATCTAAGTAGTCGCCCGTCGAACCAGCCAGAGGAAGCAACAAGTTTCACGCCGGCCGCATCTCAGGCCAGCGAAACCAGTTCCGCGCCCAAAAAGCACGGAAAGCCGTCCAGAAATGGACACACATGCAAACCGGCTGTCCACCAACGTTCCAAGGCAAGCGGACAGCCAATCGAAATCCAAAGGAGAAATAGTACATATGACATCGATTCACAATATGCGTTCTGAGCGTGCAGCCCTCGTCACCGAAATGCGGGCCGCTCTGTCGGCTGGCAAGACGCCGGAATTCGACAAGCTCGCGAAGGACGTAGAGGCGCTGGACGCCAAGATCAACGCCGAAGAGCGCATGGCGGCTTATGAGACGGCCCGCTCCGTCGCTCGCGACACGCTGGAAACCGAGCTGCGTTCTTATTCGGTTAGCCGTGCCCTCGCCGGCTTCCTGAATGGCAATCTTGAAGGCCGGGAGGCAGAAATCGCGCAGGAGCTTGGCCGTGGGCAATCCACGCGTGGATTGCGTATTCCTCTGTCCGCAATCGCAGACTACGAACAGCGCGAAGTGACCGCAGCCGGCAATCCGGCAATCGCAGACCAGAAGTTCGGCAACCTGATTCCGCGCCTTACGCCGGCCTCGACTGTCATTCGATCCGGAGCCACTGTCCTGAACGGCCTTGGCTACGGCAGCATCGCTCTGCCGCGTTTCGTTGGTGGCCCGGATGCGCAGATCGCTTGGCTTCCTGAGTCGGGTGCCGCGCCGCAGGGTAACGCAACCTTTGATAACGTCGTGTTGCAGCCGCACACCGCAGCCGTGTACCTGAAAATCAGTCGGCGCGCGCTCGTCACTAACTCGATTGGCCTTGACGCCGTGCTCCGTGCCGATCTCAACGCCGCTCTTGGCCGCGCTGTCGACTCTGTTGCTCTTCAGGGTGGTCAGACGAACGCTCCTAAGGGCATCATGTCGCTCATCACGGAAACCACAACCGCTTCCGGAGCTGATATCTCCGATGTTGCGGCCGATCTGCTGGCAGTCCTCGAAAATGCGAACCAGAATTCCGACTCGGCTGTGTTCTACATCACGAACGCCGTTGCGCAGGCTGCTCGCAAGCTGAAGACGACCGACAAGCTGCCGATCCCGCTGGAAACCAACTTCTTTGGCCGCAAGCCCTACGTGACGAACATCGCGACCGGCCAAAAGGTCATCGCGGCGGTTCCGAGCGACATCCTGATTGGCTTCTGGAATCAGGCAGGCACCGCGCCGAGCGTGGATATTATCATCGATACCGCGTCCTATTCATCTGAAGGCGCTTTGAAGATCGTCGGCTTTACCGATGTGGACGTTGGGCTGAAGAACGGCGCGGCTTCGGCGGCATGGGCCGATCTGGCCGCCTAATCGGCAAGCGGAACGGAATTGAGAGGCCGCCTAGCGCGGCCTTTCTTCCCTCTGGAAAGGAGTTCAAATGGAAAAGAGATTAGCGACTGCTAATTTTGCAGAGGTGAAAGGCCGAACTATTCGCGTCTACGCCTCTCTTTGGAATACCGAGGCCCGCCTTGGCGATTTTACGGAGTCGTTCGCGCCGGGTGCTTTTGATCGCAGCCTAGCCGACCGGACAGGCAAGCGAGACGTGATTGCCCTCGCACAGCACAATCCAGACCAGTACCTTGCACGTCAGGCCAACGGAACTATGCGGCTGGTCAGCGATGCGAGAGGACTTGCCGTCGAAATTGATCTGCCCGAAACCCAGCTTGGCAACGACATCAAGGCTCTTGCGGATCGTGGCGATTTGGGCGGCGCTAGCGTGGGCTTCATTGCCACCAAGGAATCTTGGAACGGCAATCACAGGACCGTTGAAGAGGCCGAATTGCTGGAGGTGTCTCTAGTGACGCATGCCGCGTACGAGGATACCGGCAAAACGCTGTCCGTTCGTCAGCTCTATGCCGATGCTGAGGCTTCCATGCGAGCTGCCCTTTACATGCACTATCTTGGAGGTGGCCGCTAATGGGTTTCAGAAACAACATCATGGCCATGTTCCGCCGATCTGAGAAGCGGGACGCGGTTTCTGTTAATGATCCGGCTCTTGCTCGAATCCTTGGCGTCGCCTCATCTGCTGAGACGGCAAGCAAGCTATCGACGTCGGCGAGGTGTATTTCCATCATCGCTACAACGTACGCCAGCTACGACTCGATTCTGTACAAGATACAGAAGGATGGCAGTCCTTCGCCGGCCGTGGACCACCCGCTTTACAACATCCTTATGGATGGCACGGCTAGCATGTCGAGCCAAGAGATTCGCACGCGCCTGATGAAGGACTTCGTTCGGCACGGCAACGCTTACGCTCATGTGGAATTCGATCAGCACGGCAAGATTACAAATCTGACGCCGCTGGCGTTCAAGGATACGGTTGTCGAAGCCCTCGGGAACGGCCGCCTGCGATATAGGCACAGCGACTCGCTTCGTAATTTCGTTGAGACGGTCTATTCTCAAGATTCTATCTTCCATGCGAAGTGGCTGCCAGATGGGTTTATGGGCCGCTCACCTATCGAGCTGGCGGCGCTGAGTATGGGTATCGCTGCCGGCGTTGAAGAGGCCACCAAGACGGACGCCGAACAAGGATTCCGTGCTTCAGGCATTCTTACCGCTCCTTCGGCCATCAGCGATGAAGCAGCCAAGCGCCTCAAGGCTACGTTCGAAAACAACTATATGGGGCCTCAAGCGGCTGGAAAAATAGCGGTCGCTGGTGATGGTCTTACCTTCGAGCGATTTACGCCGTCCAACAAGGACTCGGAGCTGATCGAGAACCGTCGATTCAACGCATATCTGGTTGCGCAAGCTTATGGAGTCCAGCCAGACGTCGCGGGCCTGCCGTTCCATTCAACATGGAGTTCGGCAACAGAGGCAAACCGCCAGTTCGTCAACCTTACGATGACTCCTTGGTCGAATGCTTTGAACAGCCAGCTTGCCGCGTTTGTGCTGTCGAGCCGTGAGCGACGCGCCATGTATATCGCAAACGACTTCAGCTCGTTGATTGCGGGCAGTCTGCAAGATCGCGCAGCGGCTTACGCCAGCCTGACGACAAGCGGCATTATGAGCGTGAACGAATCTCGCGCGGTGTTTGACCTGCCAAGAATAGACGGCGGTGACGGATTGCGCGTGCCACTCAATACGGCTGGAATCCACGATCCGGCGAAGAATGGCCAGCAGCAGAATGCAGGAGGTGCGGCTTGATCGAAATCGAGTTTATGAGCCTGCATAACGGCTGGAAGTCTGATTCATACCTGACGCTCGCTACCTTCGGCGTTCGGCTGTCTGAAGGCATCTATTTGAGCGATATGGCGCTTATCCAGCATCCAAATGGGAAATACAACGTCCGTGCAGTCGCGACGAAGAACCCACACTCCCAGCGACGGGTAGTGTATTTCGAAAACGGCTCGCCGATCCTAGGGGCCATCCTCAAGGTCGCGCTGAAACATTACGAGCGGCAACTTGCCGATGGTCGACGGCATTTCGATCTAGGCCGCGTAGCATAAAGAAAAGCCCCGGTTTTCGACGCCGGGGCTTTGTCGTTTTAGGCTTCCCGTAGAGCTTACGGCGTTACCGGAGTAGTTACACGAGTAAGCTCGCCATCCGAATTCATCGTGACGGAAGCGGTCACACGGCCGCCCATCTCTCCACTCACGGTAAATTCCGAGACGTGGAGGTGGCCGGTCCACGTAATAGTCTTGGCCGGAAACTGGAGGATGATCTGGACGGGAATCGAGTCAATCGACTCAACGGCCTCAAGCCAATCGTCAACGGCTTCCTGAGCGAGAACGCCTTCGCCGGAAACCTGAGCGGACAGGCTGGCGACGTCGCGGCCAAGCCACGATACTGCATCCGGGTCATCGCAATCTGGAATCTGAACGTCATTCAAGTCCTTCGAAAACTGGAGGGACTTGGAAGTAAAGCCGCAAGGGCTGGTATAGGTCGTTGTGCCGCCGCTGGTCTTACCGAGCTGAACGACAAAGCGACCAAAGCGTACTGTGGTCGGTTTCATATGGAATTCCTTCTGTTGCTAGCAGAAGGCAGCTTTTGGCGAGGCGCGAATCGTCAAGCTGATAAATGACGGTGGAATGAAAAGGCCGATTCAAGAGGCCGTCAAAAATTGGTATGTGACAGTGAAACGGATTCACTCACGGACCTCACTAAAAATGGCCAAGGCTTCTATCGAAAAGATTTTGGAATGGAAAAATCGCCGTGGAGAGAACTCTGTAGCAGTGGCGGAACTTGGCGGACTTCGCGACGCTTGGGAGGGCAGAAGTCGCGAGTTGGCCGTGTTCGCCGCCTTTGTTCCAATGAGAATTGTCACGATCATAGAAGTGTTTGTCCACGACAAAATCCGCGAATTTGTTGATTGCGGCGATTCATATCTGGAACGCGCTGAACATCTAGCGAAGGATTTGAAAGTTGATTTCGCTTTTCTACGCCAACTTGCGGGTCGCAAACTATCGGTTGGCGACATAATCAGCCATTCCATTTCGACTAACAATCTCGCGCAGTTGATCGACAATTTCAAAAAAATAATTCCCAACTTCGAAGAAAAGCTACGGAACTCCCGCACGATATGGATCGAGGATACGGAGCCGCAGGAGCCGATTATAGCCGACTATAATCACATGAAGGCACAGCTCTCCCGCCTGTTCGAGATACGCCATATACTAACTCATGAGCTACCGACCGAGGTCCCGTTTCGCATCGCCGAGATCGCAGGCTTTCTTGAAGCGGCGACTGAATTCATCGGCGCAACAGAGTGGGTCTTAATAGGAGAATTGCATGGTCCGGTCCCCCGCACACAAACGGAAATGAACAGGCAAGCCGTCTCCGAGGTTAAGGACCTTGAGCGCGAGATCGAAATCCTAATGAAGAGGATTATTTCGCGTAACGACACCGACCTTCGATTGCTGGATCGAAGTCAAGAAGCATGGTGGAATTTTGCCAACGCGGAGGCGGAATATCGAGCTTCACTTGTGGCTGGAGGTACGTTGCAGCCGGTTGTGCGGGCAGGCTCACTTGTGACCGAAAGTCGCCGTCGTATTGAAACCTTGCAATGGTGGGCCGAAAGGGAAGAAAGCGATCTTTGAATTGAGAGTTTTCGCTTGTCATTTGATCTTGCGCGCCGTGCCGTGCGCCTCAGCCAATCGGTTATGTCATCAGGATTTATTTGCGCCTAAATCATTGATTTTATTGATTGTTGGCGGAAGAGGTGGGATTCGAACCCACGGTACGGTTTCCCGCACGCCGGTTTTCAAGACCGGTTCCTTAAACCACTCGGACACTCTTCCAACTATTTGATATCGAAGAGCTTTATTCTTCAATATCCGATGCAGGAACCGTAGCGTCGCGAAGCAATCAGCGATCATTCCGGTTTCCGACTTGCGCTTATAGCGACTTGCAACGCTGCGTCAACTTATTCGGTATCGTCAGCCTCCATTGCCGGCGCATCATGCGAATGGGCAAGTCGAGGAAATATCTCGCAGGTGAGGCTAACCAAGTTTGGATGATGATTTGATAGCGTGATGAAAAGTCGGAATTTGGATTGTGAGACCACATCGCTTCTCGAGAGGCATCCAGGCCATTCAAAAGCGCTTGCCCAAGCTGGCAAAATAAAGGGGTTCGGCGACCTAAAGCGGCCGAACCCCTTTCGCCAGGTCAGGGGTCAAATCTGACTGAAGCAAGCTAATGATAAGTCAAGCTTAGTGTTTGTCAATTATCATCGCCTAAATCATCCGACCTCTTCATTTCGGCAAATCAAAGGCGCGGGCAAATATTCCTGTTTGCCGCCTTGCTCTCATCTATTCAGTTCTTCGCAGATCGAGATTCATTTAGATCAATAAGTTGGGCGGCTTTGTTAAAGAAGGGGCCAGCAGCGGATTCTACAGTCCAGCGGAAGGAATGCTCCTTCCAGTGCCGTTGATCGGATTGAGCATCCTGGAAATCCGTCGTGTGGGGCTAATTGTCTGCTGTGCTTTCACCAAAATTTGTAGGAAAAGAGGCTCCCAAACTCCGCGCTTTTTATAAACCGTTCGGCGTCGACCAATCTGGATACCGCCCTCGCCCATGACACTTGACGATGATTCCCTTTCCCTCGGCGCCAAGCCCCTCACGGGTGATGCCCTTGCTGCCTTCTTCAGTCGGGACGCTGTTATAGTCGCCGCCGAGCTGATCGGAGCGCGCCTGACGGTCGCGGGCATCGGAGGGCGAATCGTCGAAACGGAGGCCTATCGACCGGATGATGCGGCATCCCACGCCTATAACGGGCCGACATCGCGCAATGCGGCCATGTTCGGGCCGGCCGGACATGTCTACATCTATCGGTCCTATGGCATTCACTGGTGCCTCAACTTTGTCTGTATCGGCGCGAGCGCCGTGCTCATCCGGGCGCTGGAGCCGGAGAGCGGCATCGAGGAAATGATCCGGCGGCGAGGCCTTGCCGATATCGTTTCGCTTTGCAACGGCCCGGGAAAGCTTTCGCAGGCCTTGGCCGTCGACATAGGGCTCAACGGCCGTTCACTGGATACGGAGCCGTTTTCGTTTACGCTTGCGGAATCGGTGCCGATCGTGGCGGGCAAGCGCATCGGCATCACGAAGAACATCGATCCCCTTTGGCGTTTCGGCGCTGCGGGCTCGCGCTTCGTCAGCCGCCGTTTTGCGTGATCGAACAAAAACGGCCGCCGGGGTGGCGCCCGGCGGCCGTGAACCACGCAGTGAAACTGGAAAGGCTGCGCGGCTATTCCATTGCGACGCTGTGGTCGACTGCCGGCGGTGCCTTTGGCTTGCGCAAAAGCACCAGCAGCGGCATGGCGAAGATCGACATCAACATCAGCAGTTTGAAGTCGTCCATATAGGCGATGATGGTCGCCTGCGTCGTGATCATGCCGTCAAGCGAGGCCCTGCCGACTGCCGTGAGCGGGCTCACGCCCTGCGCGGCAGTGAGGTCGAAATAGCGGTTGAACGGCGTGACATAGGCGGCGATGTTGGCATGGTTGACCTGCGTGTTCTCGGTGATCAGCATCGAGACGACCGAAATGCCGACGCTGGAGCCGATATTGCGCGAGAGGTTGTAGAGGCCGGTCCCCTCGCCGCGCATCTGCGCCGGCAGCGTCGCAAAGGCGATCGTCGTCAGCGGCACGAAGAGGAAACCGAGGCCCGCCCCCTGGACGAAGCCGACTGAAATCAGCGTCCATTGCGAAACATCCGGCGTCCAGCCTGTCATGTCGTACATGGCCCAGGCGGTCAGCGCGAGGCCGATGAACAACAGCCAGCGCGTGTCCACCTTGCCGATCAAGCGTCCGACCAGGAACATGCAGAACATGGTACCGAGGCCGCGTGGCCCCATGACGATACCGGCGGTCACGACGGGATAGCCCATCAATGTCTGCAGATACGGCGTCATTAGCGCCAGCGAAGCCAGATAGGTCACGCCGACGATGAAGATGAACAGGATGCTGACGGCAAAGTTCTGGTCCATGAATAGCCGCGGATTAACGAAACTTCGCTCGGCCGTGAACATGTGCACCAGGAAAAGATAGAAGGCGCTGACGCAGACAAGCGCTTCGATGATGATCTCGCTGGAATAGAACCAGTCCAGCTGCTCGCCGCGGTCGAGGAAAAGCTGCAGGCCTGCGATCGAGATCGAAAGCATGCCGAAGCCGAACCAGTCGAGCTTGGCAAGCGCATCGAGTTTCGTTTCCGTCACGTAGACGACGATGCCGAAGAAGGCGAGCGCACCGATCGGCACGTTGATGTAGAACACCCAGCGCCAGCTGATATTGTCGGTCAGCCAGCCGCCGATGACGGGACCCAGCACCGGTCCGACCATGACCGAAACGCCGAACAGCGCCATGGCGCGGCCGCGCTCCTCGACATTGTAGATATCGAGCAGGATACCTTGCGACAAAGGTACGAGCGAAGCGCCGAACAGGCCTTGCAACAGGCGGAAGCCGACAATCTGTATCAGCGATTCCGACAGGCCGCACAGGACCGAGGCAACGACGAAGCCGGCGATTGCGACCAGCAGCACGCGCTTGCGACCGAATTTGGCAGAAAGAAAGCCGGAGGGCGGCGTCATGATCGCCGCTGCGACGATATAGGACGTCAGGACCCAGTTGATCTGGTCGGCGCTGGCAGAAACGTCGCCCTGGATATGCGGCAGCGCTACATTGGCGATGGTAGTATCCAGCGCCTGCATGATGACGGATAGGATGACGCAGGCGGTGATCGCGCCGCGATTGGCGATGGGCGCTGCGGGCGAAGCTGTGGTGGTGTTACTCATGATCCTGACCGCGGGAATGGCCCAGCAGGTTGGCGATGAAATCAGGGAGCCCCCGGGCATGGCCGGTGTCGACACCGGCAACGACGCTCATCCCGACGCGCAGCGGAGGCTTGCCTGCCGTGTCGTCGATATTGATGATCATCGGTATGCGCTGCACGACCTTCACCCAGTTACCGGTCGTGTTCTGCGCCGGCAGAAGTGAGAAGCTGGAACCGGATGCCGGCGCAATGCTGGCGACCGTGCCCTTCCAGGTCACACCCGGATAGGCATCGATCGAGATGTCGACCTTCTGGCCGGGCCGGACATAGGTGAGTTCGGTTTCCTTCGGGCTGGCGTTGATCCATAGATGCGTGGTGGAAACCAGCGAGAATCCCGGCTGGGATGCCGTCAGATAGGCGCCGACCTGCAGCGATGGAACATTGGCGGTCACGCCGTCGAAGGGAGCTTTTACGACGGTATCGTCAAGCTCGCGCTGTGCATTGTCGACTGCAGCCTTCGCCTGCAGATAGAGCGGGTTCTGCTCCGGAGGCAGATCGGCAGTGCCTTCGCCGCCCAACTGGGCGAGAGTCGCAGCGGCTGTGGCCTTTGCGACCAATACCTTCTGCTGCGCGGCTTCGAGATTGTGTCTGGCCTGGTCGAGAGCCGCTTTGGAGGCGACCGAATTGGTGATCAGGTTCTGCTGGCGGTCGAATTCCGTCTGATAGTACGGGATGTCGGCCTGCGCCTGCGCAATTTCCGACAGAGATTGCTTGTAGCTCGCCTGCAGGTTCAGGATCTGGTTCCTGGCATTGCCGAGCTGCGCTTTCGCGCCTTCAAGGGCGATGCGGAAGGAATCGGGCTTCAGGCGGAAGAGCACCTGCCCTTTCTTCACCACCTCGTTTTCATGCACGTCGACCGAGATTACCGTGCCGGAAACGTCGGTGGAAACACCGACCATATCGGCCTGGATGTAGGCATTGTCCGTGGACATGATCTGCCCGCCGGTGACGTAGTAATAGCCGCCGATGACGAGCGCGATCGGAAGCAGCGCAAACAGGACTGGTCGCGTCATGCTACGGCGTTTGCGCGGCGTCTCCGGGGGCGCTACCGGTGCGGCCGGCGCAGCCGTCGAAGGCTGGGACGCCGGGTTGGAGGATGGAGCCTCAGCGACGGTAGCTTGATTTTGTTCGGAGGAGTTTGCGTTCGCGGGTACGCGAAGCGGGGAGGATGCGTCAGCCATGTTGTAACTCTTTGTCGACTGCCTTTGAACGGCAGGCGCTAACCAGGTTCGATTTCATAAGGGTAAGCAATTCATAGAGGCGCTCTTGATCTTCCGGAGAAGCGCCCTCGAGCGCCTCCTTACGCGACTGTTCGCCGATGCTGCGCATGGCGTCCATCAACGGCCGAGCCTCTTCGCGCATATAAAGGAGCCAGCTGCGCCGATCATTCGGATGCTGCCGGCGCTCCACCAGCCCCCGTTCGCTGAGCTTGTCCAGGATACGCACCAGCGTGATCGGCTCGATTTCCAGAATTTCGGCCAGTCCGGCCTGATGGATACCTTCATTGTTTGCAAGATAGGCAAGGGTTTGCCACTGCGAGCGCGTCAAGCCCAAATCCTTCGCACGCTGCTCGAATCTCTTCCGAAGCAGTCGCGCAACGTCATGGATGAGAAAACCAACGGTGGGGGTCGAAATCATTGTATGGGGAGCCTGCTATTCATAAGCAACCTTATAATTGTTGTTACGTATAGTAAGCGCCCATGTGATACAAGAGGGTGAGCGTTCAACAAATAGCGATGGTCAACATGTCGCAGGGAGTGTCACAAAGACGCAGCAGCAGGCTTCGGTTGTAGCGCGATGCATATATGCCGCAATTCCTGGGCGCAGGCGCTCCCAGCAGTTACCAATTGAAAAGGCGCGAACGAATCGTCCGCGCCTTTTCGGCAGTTTCGCAGCTGCGGTGGCGCGTGGGGCTCGTCCACCGGTCGAGAGTTCGCCCTGACTAGCGTCGGCTCAGAAGGCCGATCAGATAGCCGATGCCGGCTGCGGCCGCGACCATGAAGATCGGCTCTTCGCGAACTCTCTCGCGCAACTGCTCGGTGATCTCCTGGGCTTCCTCCGCGACGACAGATTTCGCTCCCTGCCCCACTGCCGCCACGCTTTGTGACAGCTTTGCCAGATCTTCGCGCAATGCTGCGACCTGGGCGGCAAGATCCTCCATTGCCGTTTCCGTCTGGGCTCGTGCCGAAGAGGACTGGGCGGAAGCTGATTTTGTCTCTGCCATCGTATGCTCCTTGAGTTTCCGTGTTGCTAGAACGCTGCCACTTCTCAAAGGTTCCGGCATGGCAGCACCTCATCAGGCGATTTCCCCACTGGCTCTTCAATTCCGGTTCGGATTGTTCTAAGGAACTCCGATTGTTTCGCCTGCGGGCGAAGACTTGATGATGACGAGGTTTGCTTTCCGATGTTCGACGTGCTGAGAAAAATCGCCCAGACCTGGGTTGCCAAGGGTTTGTTGCTTCTTCTTGCGGCAGCCTTCGGCGTGTGGGGCGTCGAGCGGTCCCTCATCACCGGCGGCAACAGCACCACCGTCGTTACGGTTGGCGACCAGCACATCGACACCAATGAGTTCCGCCTCGCCTACCGCCGCCAGATCCAGGCGATCAGCCAGCAGCTGCGCATGCAGATCACGCCGGAACAGGCGCGTGCCTTCGGCATCGGTCAGCAGACGGTCGCCCAGCTCGTCGCCGGTGCGTCGCTCGATCAGCTTGCCGCCGACATGAACCTCGGCCTCTCGCAGGATCGCCTTGCCAAGCTCATCGGTGATGATCCGGCCTTCAAGGCTGCGAACGGCGCATTTGATCGTCAAAAGTTCGATATGCTTCTGCGCAACAGCAACATATCGCCGGATGACTACATCAAGGAGCGCAGCAAGGTCGCCATCCGCAGCCAGATCGTCGAGGCTGTCTCGAACGGCTTTACCGCACCGGCGGTTCTTGCCGATGCGGTCAAGCAGTATCACGACGAGACCCGCAGCATCGACTATCTGCTGCTGACCAATGCCAATATCGATCCCGTCAAGGCGCCGGCCGACGACGTGTTGCAGAAATGGTTCGATGGCGTGAAGTCGAAATACCGCGCGCCTGAATATCGTAAGTTCGCCTATGTGAAATTGCAGGCCGAGGATATTGCCGATCTGGCAAGCGTTACCGATGACGAAGCACGCGCGCAGTTCGATAAGCGCAAGGACAGCTTTACCACACCGGCAACGCGCACCATCGAGCAGCTGACCTTCGCCAACAAGGATCTCGCCAACGCGGCGGCCGATGCGCTGAAGACGGGAACCACCTACGATCAGCTCGTCTCCGACCAGGGCAAGAAGCCGTCCGACGTGCTGCTCGGCACCTTCACCAAGGACCAGGTTCCGGACAAGACCGTTGCCGAAGCAGCCTTCGCCGTCTCCAAGGAAGGCGGTACGACCCCCGTCGTCGACGGTTCGTTCGGCCCGGTCATCCTGCGTGTGACCAATGTGAAGAACGAAACGGCCAAGAATTTTGACGAGGTCAAGGAAGATATCCGCAAGCAGATTGCGCTCGGCAACGCTGCCAATGAAATCACCAGCGTCCACGACAAGTTCGAAGACCTGCGCGGCTCCGGCGCATCGCTGCAGGACGCAGCTTCGCAGCTCAAGCTGAAGCTCGTCACCATCGATTCGATCGATCAGACCGGCCTCGATCAGAATGGCAATGAGATCAAGGATCTACCCTCGCGCCAGCAGCTGATTTCGGAAGTCTTCAAGGCCGATCAGGGCGGCAACCCCGCACCGTTGACGGTCGGCAACGACGGTTACATCTGGTACGACGTCATGAATGTCACGCCCGACCATGACCGCCCGCTCGCCGAAGTCCGTGAAAAGGCAGTCGCCGACTGGACCGCCGAGCAGCAGAAGATCGCGCTTGCCGCCAAGGCGACCGAGCTGAAGCAGGAGGCGCAGAAGGGCAAGTCGCTTGCCGACATCGCCGCGCCGCTTGGCATTGCCGTTGAAAGCAAGACCGGCATCACGCGTTCGACGGATGATCCGGTTCTGGGTCGCGGTGGTATCGCTGCCGCCTTCTCCGGTCCGGTCGATACGGCTGCAAACGCCGTCGGTGCCGATGACACGACGCAGATCCTGCTCAAGGTCACCGATGTCAACGACAATCCGACGACTGACGCGCTGAGCAACGACGATCAGCAGGTGGCCCAGATCGCCAATGCTGCCGGCGACGACATCCTCGACCAGATCGTCGGCCAGCTGCAGTCCAAATACGCCGTAACGGTCAACCAGAGCCTCGCCGAGCAGGCGATGTCCCGCTAGGCCCATACGGGAGGATGGATCATCAATGACAGAATTGAAGCCTTTCCTCGCCAAGGTCGCCAATCGTGAGGCGCTGACGCGGGACGAAGCCCGGCAGGCATTCGAAATCCTGATGTCGGGCGAGGCCACGCCGTCGCAGATCGGCGCCTTTCTCATGGCGTTGCGCGTGCGCGGCGAAACGGTCGATGAAATCGTTGGCGCCGTGACGACGATGCGCGCCAAGATGCTGCCGGTGGAAGCGCCTGCCGATGCGATCGATATCGTCGGCACAGGCGGCGATGGTTTTGGCACATACAATATCTCGACGCTGGCCGCGTTCATCGTTGCCGGCGCGGGGGTACCCGTCGCCAAGCACGGCAATCGTGCCCAAAGCTCCAAGGCCGGCACCGCCGACACGCAATCCGTATTGGGCATCAAGCTCGATATCGGACCGAAGACAATTGCTCGCTGCATTCGGGAAGCCGGTATCGGCTTCATGTTCGCGCAGCTGCATCATTCGTCCATGCGCCACGTCGGTCCCTCGCGCGTCGAACTCGGCACGCGGACGATCTTCAACCTTCTTGGCCCGCTTTCGAATCCCGCGGGTGCGCGCCGTCAGCTGCTGGGCGTCTTCGCGCCGCAATGGGTATTGCCACTGGCCGAAGTTCTGAAGGATCTGAACGCGGAAAGTGTCTGGGTCGTGCATGGTGACGGCCTGGACGAGATCACAACGACGGGTAAGACCTCCGTCGCAGCGTTGGAAAACGGCAAAATCCGTACCTTCGAGTTGACACCTGCCGATTTCGGTCTGAAGCATGCCGACCTCGCCGACCTCAAAGGCGGTGATGGTGTTGCCAACGCTGCAGCTCTTCGTGCTGTGCTTGCCGGCGAAAAGAACGCCTATCGTGACATCGCTCTTGCCAATGCGGCGGCCTCGCTGGTCATTGCCGGCAAGGCGGAAACGCTCCATGATGGCATGAAGCTCGCGGCACATTCGCTCGATAGCGGCGCCACTGCCGTTGCGCTGGAAAAGCTCATCGCCGTTTCCAACGAGGAAGGACAGGACTAGGACATCATGAGCGATATCCTTAGAAAGATCGAAGCCTACAAGCGCGAAGAGATTGCTGCTGCCAAGGCCAGGCTTTCTCTTGCCGATCTCAAGGCGATGCAGGCCGGGCAATCCGCGCCGCGCGGCTTTCACAAGGCGCTGCTCGCCAAGCAGGAATCCGGTGCTTTTGGCCTGATTGCCGAAATCAAGAAGGCAAGCCCATCCAAGGGCCTGATCCGCCCCGATTTCGACCCGCCCTCCCTCGCCAGGGCCTATGAGGCCGGCGGTGCGGCCTGCCTTTCGGTGCTGACGGATACACCGAGCTTCCAGGGTGCTCCGGAATTCCTGACGGCTGCCCGCGCGGCCTGCTCGCTGCCGGCACTGCGCAAGGACTTCATGTTCGACACCTATCAGGTGCAGGAAGCCCGCGCGTGGGGTGCCGATTGCATCCTCCTCATCATGGCGTCGCTTTCGGATGATGATGCCGAGCGCCTGCAGGACGAAGCCTTCGGCCTCGGCATGGATGTGCTGGTCGAGGTGCACGATGCCGAAGAGATGGATCGCGCGCTGAAACTGTCCTCGCCGCTGGTCGGCATCAACAACCGCAATCTGCGCACATTCGAAGTGAGTCTCACTGTCAGCGAGAAGCTGGCACCCATGGTGCCGGAGGATCGGCTGCTGGTCGGCGAAAGCGGCGTCTTCACCCATGCCGATTGCAAGCGTCTTGAAGCGGCAGGCATCACCACCTTCCTCGTCGGCGAGAGCCTGATGCGCAAGGATGACGTGACGGCGGCAACGAAACTGCTGCTGAACGGTGAAGCCGGCATTCTGGCGGCCGAGTGACATGAGCGCGCCGAAGGCCGGTCTCACGCATATCGATGCTTCAGGCAAAGCGCATATGGTCGATGTCGGCGACAAGGCCGAGACGGCCCGTAGCGCCACAGCCACCGGCTACGTCAGGATGACGCCGGAGACCCTGGCGCTGATCCGCGACGGCAATGCCAAGAAAGGCGATGTCATCGGCACGGCGCGGCTGGCCGGCATCATGGCCGCCAAGCAGACCAGCAATCTCATCCCGCTTTGCCATCCGCTCATGCTGACGAAGGTCGCCGTCGATATCGAAGAGGATGCCGCCCTGCCCGGCCTGCGTGTCACCGCCACCGCAAAGCTGACCGGCCGCACCGGCGTCGAGATGGAGGCGCTGACGGCGGTCTCGGTCGCCTGCCTGACGATCTACGACATGGCCAAGGCCGCCGATCGTGGCATGGAAATCGGCGGTATCACTCTATTGGAGAAATCCGGCGGCAAATCGGGGGATTTCCGCCATCCGGGGGCCTGACACATGAGCCTATTGCCCGTTGCCGAAGCGCAGGCGCGCCTGTTGGACAGTGCCGCGCCGATCCATCGTGTTGAAAGCGTTCCGCTCGACATGGCCGAGGGCCGGGTTCTGGCCAAGGATCTGACTGCCCGCCTGACGCAGCCGCCATTCGACGCCTCGGCGATGGACGGCTATGCGCTGCGCTTTGAGGATGCGGCACTGCCGGGTTCCGAATTGCAGGTCATCGGCGCCTCCGCCGCCGGCCATGCCTTTGATGGCAGTGTCGGCAAGGGTGAAGCGGTTCGCATCTTCACCGGCGCGCCCGTTCCGGCCGGTGCCGATTCGGTGCTTTTGCAGGAGGATGCCGAGCGCTTGGAGGGTGATCGCATCCGCACGACCTATCGCTTGCGCAAGGGGCAGCATATTCGCCCGCGCGGACAGGATTTCCTGGAAGGCGAAGCCGTGCTTCCCGCCGACACGGTGATGGATTTTTCGAGGCTTACCGTCGCCGCGGCCATGAACCATCCGGCATTGGATGTCTACCGGCGGCCGCTGGTGGCGATCCTCGCGACCGGCGACGAACTTGTGGCGCCGGGCAATGAACCGGGGCCGTCGCAAATCATTGCCTCGAACACCTTCGGCATTGCTGCACTGGCCCGCAATGCCGGCGCGCATGTTCTCGATCTCGGTATCGTTTCCGACGATAGCGACGAGATTACCGCCGCCATCGGCCGCGCACAGGTCGCCAAGGCCGATATCATCGTCACGCTCGGCGGCGCCTCTGTCGGCGATCACGATCTGGTGCAGGCGACAATGATCGCTGCAGGCATGAAGCTGGATTTCTGGCGCATCGCCATGCGTCCCGGCAAGCCGCTGATGGTCGGCAGCCTCGGCGACATGCATGTCCTCGGCCTTCCCGGCAATCCCGTCTCCAGCCTCGTCTGCGGATTGCTCTTTCTCGAGCCGTTGATAAGAAAGCTTGCATCCCTGCCTCCGATAAGGCGTGAAGGCATTGCGCGCGCTGCCGTGCCCTTTGCCGCGAACGATCAGCGACAGGATTACGTCCGCGCGACCCTGACAAAGGCAGCCGACGGCAGCTGGCTCGCCGAGCCCTTTTCGAAGCAGGATTCGTCGATGATGAAAGTCTTTTCACGCGCCGACTGCCTGGTCGTCCGCCCGCCACATGCCTCGCAGCTGGAAGTCGGCTCGCCCACTCCAGTCATATTCCTGCGGCCCGATTTGCTGGGCTGAAGGTACCCCCGAGAAAGTGCATGGCGGTTTTCCGGCTCGAAGCAGCGGGACCATAAAAGCGGACAAGCAAAAGCCGGGAGGTTTGACCCACCCGGCTCGCAATCATCAGATCGATCGGCCAACCAATTATTTCGCCGGCTTCTCATGGTGGCCGCCGAAGCCGGCGCGCATGGCGGAGAGCACCTTGTTGGCGTAGTCGTCATTGCCGCGCGACGCGAAGCGGCCGTAAAGCGCAGCGCTCAGCACAGGCGTCGGAACGCCCTCATCGATGGCGGCCGAGATCGTCCAGCGGCCTTCGCCGGAGTCGGAAACGCGGCCGGCATATTGCGAAAGGGCTGCGTCGCCATGCAGGGCGTCGGCCGTGAGGTCGAGCAGCCAGGAGGTGATCACACTGCCGCGGCGCCAGACTTCGGAAATTTCGGCGATGTCGAGATCATACTGATAGTATTGCGGATGCGAGAGCGGCGCGGTTTCGGCGTCCTTCTCGGCCGTCTGCTTGCCGATATTGGCGTGATGCAGAACGTTCAGGCCTTCGGCATAGGCGGCCATCAGGCCATATTCGATGCCGTTATGGACCATCTTGACGAAGTGGCCGGCGCCAGACGGGCCGCAATGCAGATAGCCCTGCTCCGCCGTGCTGTTCTTGGCGGCTTCTTCGGAACGCATCTTCGAAGGTGCTACGTCGCCGACACCCGGAGCAAGCGTCGCGAAGATCGGCGAAAGATGCTCGACGGTTTCCTTCTCGCCGCCGATCATCAGGCAATAGCCGCGCTCCAGGCCAAAAACGCCGCCGCTAGTGCCAACGTCAACGTAATGGATGCCCTTCGGCTTCAGCTCTTCGGCGCGGCGGATGTCGTCGTGATAATAGGAGTTGCCACCGTCGATGACGATGTCGCCCTCTTCCAGCAACGGGACGATCGCAGCCAGTTCCTGATCGACGATTGCAGCCGGTAACATCATCCAGACGACGCGCGGCTTTGCGAGTTTCGATACGAAATCCGCGAGAGACTTGCTGCCGGTGGCGCCGAGCTGCTCCAGCCCCGCGATGCTTTCCGGACGCGCATCGAAAACAACCGCGCTGTGACCGCCTCTCATCAGGCGCTGCACCATGTTGTTGCCCATACGGCCAAGGCCAATCATTCCGATTTGCATATGTCAGTCTCCTAGGACGGTTTTAATCGTTTGAATGTTCAATAGAGACATTTCGCAGCATTTTCCAATGAACAAATGACGGGCGAGCTATGCACAAGCCAGTCAGCGAAGAAAAATTCGCCCGTTCACGCATCTGTGATGTCGCTTGGTCAGACCTCCCGCTTTTCGTCATGATCGCGCTTTGCCGGTTTCGAGGAAAGCTGTATTTTGCTCTTCATTCATGTTGATGGATTTAGCATCGATCTCGGGTTCTTTGCATTATTCTCTTTAGTGCGGCGCTGACATAGAGCGTCAAAGGAGGCATATGGCTGCGTCTTTGAAATTGCCGTTGGTTCCAGCTTCTTTTTTCGGTGTGGTTCTCGGGCTTTCCGGTCTCGCCAATGCTTGGCGCGTGGGTGCGCGCATCTGGCGCCTGCCGGCATTTGTCGGTGAAGTGCTGACTTTCATGGCGCTAACCGTCTGGCTGGTGCTGATCGTGCTCTACGCTTTGAAATGGATGGTGGCGCGCGAGGAGGCACTCAAGGAAGTGGCGCACCCTGTCCAGTGCTGCTTCATCGGCCTTGTCGGTGTCGCAACCATGCTGGTGGCCGGTGGGCTCCTGCCCTACTCGCGTATCGGCGCAGAAACCATATTCCTGATCGGCGCCGTCTATACCCTGGCATTCTCCGTGTGGCGCACCGGAGGGCTCTGGCAGGGCGAACGCGATATCGCCACCACGACAGCCGTGCTCTATCTGCCGAGTGTTGCCGGCAGTTTCGTCACCGCCATCGTCGGCGCGGCGCTTGGCTTCCCGCAATGGGCGCAGCTTTTCTTCGGCGCCGGCTTCTTCGCCTGGCTTGCCATCGAATCCGCCCTGCTGCATCGCCTGCTGACGGGACCGGCGCTGGCACCGCCACTAAGGCCGACCCTCGGAATTCAACTGGCTCCGCCGGCCGTTGGTGCACTTGCCTATATCAGCGTTACGCAAGGCCCTCCCGACATGCTCGTCCATGCCATGATCGGCTATGGCTTGCTGCAGGCTCTGATCATGTTGCGCCTCCTGCCCTGGATTATGAAGGAGGGCTTCAGCCCCGCCTATTGGGCCTTCACCTTCGGCGCGACCGCGCTGGCCACCGCCCCGATGCGCCTTGTTGAACGTGGCGATGTCGGTCCAGTCACGCAACTTGCTCCCATTCTGTTCGTCGCCGCCAATATCGTCGTCGGTTTGGTCGCGCTGGCGACGATCTGGCTGATTGCCAACCGCAAACTTGTCATTAGCTGGGTCGAACTTGCCGGCAGCGACGCCGGCGCCGTTGGTCAGCGATAATGGAGCTCAATATCGCCGTCAGGAGGGTGATGTGCTTGATCATGTGACGATCGGGGTTCGCGATCTCGAGCGATCGAAGATGTTCTACGACACGATATTGCGCTCCATCGGCATAGAGCGTCTTTATGCTGAAGGCGAAAGATTTGCGGGTTACGGTATTGGCCAGAAAGCTTTCTTCTGGATCGGTCAGCGCGATGCTCTGCAAACAGGCGCCCATATCGCCTTTGCCGCCCCAAACAGAGAGCTCGTCGATGACTTCCATCGGGTCGGGATCATCGCCGGCGGCACCGATAACGGTGCTCCCGGTCTTCGCCCCCATTATCATCCGAACTATTATGGCGCTTTCATTCTCGATCCTGACGGCCACAATATCGAAGCCGTTTGTCACCTGACGGTGATTTGAGCGAAAAACGCCCTATGTCCGATAAGAATGAGATCATGGTACCGGCGGACCTACATAGCGCGCTCGCGGCCGAATGAGCCTGCCGCTGGTCGCCTGCTCCATGGCATGCGCAAGCCAGCCGACCGTCCGTGCCAGCGCAAAGATGATCAGCGGCGCATCCTCCGGGAGATGATAGGCGTGGGTCATCGCTGTCAAAGCGAAATCAACATTGACCCGCTCGCCGACCAGCTGTTCGCCGACATCGCGAACCCTGGCGAAGAGCGGCGGCAGCGTGAAGCAACCAAGCAACGCCTCTCCGCGGATATCGACGTCAGGATAAAGTTGATGGCCGAAAGCCGGCAGTGGCCGTCCTTCCGCCAGATAGCTGCGGACCGCCTCATCCACCCCCGTCGTGGCTGCCCGCGCGATCAGCGTGCGCACGCTCTGCCATGCACCGCCATGCAGCGGACCCGTCAGCGTGGAGAGGCCGGATAGAGTGGCGGCGGACAGCGTGGCGCCGGCGGATGCCGTGATCCGCGCAGTGAAGGTCGAAGCGTTCAACTCGTGATCGGCAAGCAAGACGAAACTGCGGCGGATCACATCGGCGGCATCGGGGCGGTTCCAGGCAGCCGCGAGGCGCCGATGCAGCGGTTGGTTCCACGCGCCCGGGGCCAGGGCTTCAGCCACCGTACCGAGCACGCTTTCGGCTTCATTTTGCAGGGCTGGAAGCGAGCGTCCGAGTGATGGCAGGTCGCTTGTTATGCGCTCTGCCAATGCTGAAAACGCGGCATCCAGGGACGGAAGTTTTTGCCGTGCAGCGCTTTGCTGGAATCGCAACGGTCGTTTCATATCCCAAAGCAGCAGCGCGATATCTTCGAGGCTTGCGCTTTCGGCAAGCATCGCCACATCCTTGCCGCGATAGAAAAGCCTGCCGCTCGAAACCGTCGACAGCGCCGATGGCAAGACAGGATCACCCCATTGAATGGCCTCGGCGGCCACCGCCTCGGTCTTGCGCCTTCCGGCATGGCGGGTGGCCAATCGCTTGACGTCATCGGCGAAATAGAGGCTGCGCCGCGTGTCGGCGGGATCGGCTTTCGCCCGAATGCGCCCGCGGCTAACATTGGCGTAGAGCGTCTGTGATTTCGTTCCCAGCAGGTTCAGTGCCTGCTCTGCCGTCAGCCAGCTCATCGGTTCTCATATTGATCAATTGCATCAAGATTGACGTCAATAGGAATAGATCCGATCTAATCGGATAGTCAAAGGAGAACCGTAATGAAAAGTGGTCTTGAAGATGTCATTGCCGCAGAAACCAAGCTATCCGACGTCGACGGCGCTGCCGGTCGCCTGATCATCCGCGGCGTGTCGCTCGATGATCTGGTCGCGACCAGCCGTTTCGAGGATGTCGCAGCACTGCTGCTCGATGGTCTGTTCGACGAACATATCGATGCAGCTTCCATCCGCAAGCAACTTGGTGCTGCCCGCGTTGCGCTTTTCTCGCATGTGAAGGCAGCCGATGCCGCCATCCTCGCGCTGCCGCCGGTGGATGCCGTACGTGCCTTGCTGGCACGCGTTGCCGACGGCGAGGATTTTGCAACGGCGATCCGCCTGATGGCAGCGCCCGCCGTCTTCCTGTCCGCTGTCTTACGGCTGCAAAAGGGCGACGCGCCGATCGCGCCGGATGCCTCACTCTCGCAATCGGCCGATATCCTGCGCATGTTGACGGGTCGAGTGCCGACGACGGAGCAGACGGCAGGCCTCGATGCCTATCTGGTGACGATTTCCGATCACGGCTTGAATGCATCCACATTCGCCTCGCGCGTCATCGCCTCGACCCATGCCGGCCTGACCTCGTCAGTCTTGGCGGCAATCAGCGCCCTCAAAGGCCCTCTGCACGGCGGCGCCCCCGGCCCTGTCCTCGATATGCTCGACGGCGTCGGCAAGCCCGAAAATGCGCGTGCCTGGCTATCGAACGCGCTCGATCATGGCGAGCGGTTGATGGGATTCGGTCATCGTATCTATCGCGTTCGCGATCCCCGCGCCGATGCCCTGAAGACGGCATTGAAGCCAATTTTTGCTACGGGACAGGCGGATGCCGGGCGCATCGCTCTGGCGGAAGCTATTGAAGCGGCGGCACTGGCGCTGTTGAAGGAGCGCAAACCGGATCGCCCCCTCGACGTCAACGTCGAATATTACACCGCCTTGCTGCTCGACGCTCTCGGCTTTCCGCGCAGCTCGTTCACCGGCGTCTTCGCGATCGGCCGCACGGTCGGCTGGATCGCCCACGCCCGCGAGCAGACGCTCGACGGCCGCCTGATCCGGCCGCAATCGCGTTATGTCGGTCCGCTGCCGAAGGCCGCATAGACGGCTCTGCCAGAAGATGGAATTTAGGCGGCCGCGGATTGGCGCGGCCGCATCATGCCCTCGCGAATGTGACGGGCCAGTTCGAGCGCTTGCGGCGTCGCATTGCCTTTCGGCAAATGCAGGTTGATCGCAAAGATTGGCAGTTCGGGCAGGCCCTGCTCGATGGTGAGGATATCGAGATCGGCGGGAACGGTCGAGGCAAGCCAGGCGGTGACAGCCAGATCCGTACGCACCGTTGCCGTGGTCGCCTCGATATTGCCGTTCTCAAAGACCGTCCGCCAGCGCAGGCCATCCTTGCTGAGTGCCGCAAAGACGGACGACCGGAAGGCACAGGTATCGGCGACCATCGAGATCGGCAGCGGTACTTTGCGATGGGCATTGCCGGCCTTCGCGCCGACCCAGACAAGCCGCTCCACAGCAAGGCATTCGCCTTGTGACGTGCCGTATGGTTCCTCCACCACGCAGAGGTCGACAGCTCCCTTCCCCAATTCTTCCAGCAATTCCGGCGACGATGCGCAGACCAGCGAAATCTCCACCTGCGGATAGCGCTCGGAATAGGATTTGAGCACGGGTGCCAGCGTCGCTCCAACAAGATCATAGGGAACGCCGAGCCGGACACCGCCGCGGACAGTGCTTTCCGTCATGTCGTCCCAGATCTCGTCATTCAAGACAAGCAGGCGGCGGGCATTGCCGCGCAGCCGTTCTCCGGCTTCGGTCAGCCGCAATCCGCGTCTGTCACGCTCGAACAGGGCGCAGCCGAGCATGTCCTCCAGCCGCTTGATCTGCTGGCTGACGGCACCCTGGGTCATGTGCAGCATATTGGCCGATATCGTCATGCTGCCCTGGTCGGCAACGGTGGCGAAGGTTCTGATGAGGGCAATATCGAAGTTTCGGATCATCTCAGCATTATAAATGCTAATGCCGCGATCCTTCAATATTCGTTTTGCTGATGAAGGTCGCCTCTCTATCCCTTGTCTCAAAATCGAGAAAGGTTGGAGATGACAATCGAAACCCTATTGCCGCTGATCCTCTTCGCATTGGTTTCGACGATAACGCCGGGAGGTGCTACGACGCTTGCGACCGCGTCCGGAGCACATTTCGGGTTTCGTCGGTCGATACCGGTCATGGCCGGCTTCGCTGTTGGTCTCGGTTCGATGGCTGGCGCGACGGCTGCAGGCCTTGGCGGTGTATTACTGGCTCTGCCGACGCTGCAGATCGGCATGAAGACGCTTGGATCGCTCTACCTGATCTGGCTTGCCATCCGGATCGGTAGGAGCGGCCCGCCGAGCACGACCGGACAGATGGCGAGACCCACCGGCTTCATCGCCGGCCTCTGGATGCTCTGGCACAATCCCAAGGGCTGGGCGATGACGATGGGGGCCGCTGCTTCTTTCGCTGCGTTGGCGGAAAGTCCCGTCAGACTCGCGATCCTGCTCGGTATGACCTTCTGCCTTATCGCAGCCTTCTCGCTCGCCGTATGGTGCCTTCTCGGGCAGATGCTCGGGCGTCTGCTGAAAACGGCATGGCAGTGGCGCGCGGTCAATATCTCTCTTGCCTGCCTCCTGGTGATTTCGATCATTCCGATGTGGGGCGAGTGAAACCAGGCAGACGGAGGCTGGTTTGATCACGGCCGGCTGCGCCAGAGCCATATGGTCAAGGTCCCGGCGCGACCACGCAAGCCTGTTTCGATCGGGCCATCGAGGCTCCCCTCACTGAAAGGCGAGCTGTCCCGACCGGCGGAGAGCAGCAGCTCATGGCTGATGGCGATTTCGGCGCGATTGCTGGCGGCGACCTCCATCAGGCGGCTTGCGACGTTGACGGTGTCGCCGGTTGCGGTGATCTGCTGGCGTCCTCCACCGCCCAGCCGAGAGGCGACGATGGTGCCGGAATGCGCACCGATCTTGAAGCCGATGCGGGACGCGACCGTCTCCGGCAGCGCTGAGAGCCAGCCCTTCATCCGCGCGGCCAGACGGATGCAGCAGCGCGCCGCATTGGCGGGATCGCTCGGCTTCGGCTGCGGCAGGCCGAAAAGGATCATCGCTCCGTCGCCCATGAAGCTGGTGATGGCGCCGCCGGATGCGGTTACCTCCTCGTCGACGAGATTGTAGAAGCCGCTCAGTAGTTCCCGCACGGCGGCCGGGCCGATCGCCTCACTAAGCCCCGTGAAGCCGTTGATATCGATGAAGACGACGGCCGCTTCCTGCTGTACCGGACTTGCGAGAAAATCGGGGTCGCGGGCAAGATATTCGGCAAGGCCGGGCGCCTCGATGCGCTGCAGGAGCTCGCTTTGCTCGGCAAATCGCGTGGCTCGCCTACGGTCGAGCCAAAGCTGTGCTGCGCCAAATAGCAGCATCGGCGGTACGGTCGCAGCAATCGGCAGAGCCGCGCTCAGCCATATCCCACGCTTGAATGCGCTGACATTGACTGCGAACCAGACAAGCATGACGCCGAGCACCGTTATCGGGCCAATGGTGCTGCGCCACCAGGAGAGAAGGGAAACGACGAGCAGCGGCAGGCCGACGGCGAAATAAAGGTCGATGAAACGAACGTTGCGGTCGCGTACCAGACCGTCTCCGGCAATCAGATGCGTGATCGAGGTCGCGATAACTTCGACACCCGGCAGAACGGGATCGAAAGGCGTTGGAAAGACATCGCCGCCGCCGGTAACGGTCGCGCCGATAATGACGATATGGTCCCTGATCGCAGCCTCCGGCAATTGCCCATTGAGCGCAGCGCCGGCGCTGACGGTGCGGATCGTTCCGCGCGGACCGTAGAACGTGAGCGGCAAGAGATAGCCGGTATCGGTCAGGACGGACCGGTCACCGATCTTGATATGATCGGAGATGACGGTTGTCTGCTCGTTGGTTGCGGTGGAAACGACACGCAGCGAAAAGGATGGTTCGATGCGCTCACCGCTGCGAAACAGCATCGGCACGAAACGCGGCGTGCCCGCCTTGTCGGTCTGCACATTGACGATGCCATAGCTTGCGACATCGGCGAACCGCTGCTGTGGTTCGAGGAATTGCAGCGCACTGGGCACGCGGGCGAGAGGTTCCTTGCTATCTTCTGTGACGCGCTGATGGCTTTCGGGAAAGATGCCGGCCGCAGCCAGAACAACCTTGGTCCGTTTGAGTGATTGTTCCAATGCCGCATCGCCGGCCTCGTCGCCGGCATCGACCAGAAGCAGGTCGAGCGCGACAGCTTTCGGCCCCAGTGCGGCGATGGCATCGATCATTTTGGCAAGCGTGGCGCGAGGCAAAGGATAGTGTCCCGCCATACGCGACGTCTCATCGTCTATGGCAACGATCGTGACGAGATCGGGTGGCTGGAAGCTGCCGCCGAGCGTATTGCGGAGGTTCGTGAGCGTCGCTTCGGCGCCGTCGACAAAGGGAATGTCACCGCGCAGATGCGCGACGCCCAAGCCCAACCCCCAGACAGCAGTCAAGAAAAGTGCAATCAGCGTCTGCAGCGGCGGTCTGCGCATGGACGTCAGGATCTCACTGGGCGAGGCGCGCGATCAGGGCGTTTATGCGCGATTGGGCCCATGCATTGACGCGCAAGCTAGTGCGGGTGCGATCAACATCGACACCTTGCCCTCGCCCAAGCGTCACCCCCTGTCCGGTCGATATCTTGCTAACAGCAACACGGCCGCGCAATACAAGTACGGATGTCTTGCCGCGTTGGGCATCAACAGCCCATCGCGTGCCGCGCACGGCGGCGATCGCCTGCGGCGTCACCACTTCGAAGCCGCCCTTAATACGGTTGCGATCGACATCAACCAGTGCTGCCTTGCTGTCGAGTATGAGAGCATCCGCCCGGCCATCATGGTTTCGGTCTGCAAACCGGTAATGCGCGCCGCGCTCGACGATGACGCTAAGCCCAGCCTCGCAATTCAAGGTCTGGCGCGTCGCGCTGACAGCTGGCTGCAACGGGCAATTTGCGACGGCTTGCGCAGAAGCCGTGCCGACACTGATGATGCATAGGCTGCCTGCTGCCAGCGCCAGGCCGCGAATATTGCTAGCGTGGATCATGATTGTGGCCCCTCATCGCATGTAACTGGAGCCACCTGCGGCGATTTCCAGTCATGGCGTGTTCGATCCCTGGGGGGATGATGCGTCATGAGCGATTGATCTGCAAGTTGTCGTAGCCTCTCGCCTTGTAGAGCACGCTCGAAATCACCCAGCTCAAAAGGAAAATGCCGACGACAGCGAAACCGAAATTGGCAAGATTATCATTGAGTTCGGCGATGAAGTTCCAGAATCTCCCTTCGAGACCAAGCTTGTCGGCAATCAACCCCAGGGCCTCGATGCCGCCGATGAAGACGGCGACGACGACCGAAGCTGCGGTGATGGTCAGATTGTACCAGAGCTTGCGTACAGGCTTGACGAAGGCCCAGCCGTAGGCGCCGGTCATGAGGGTACTATCCAGCGTGTCCATCAGCGACATGCCGGCCGTAAACAGTGCCGGGAAGACGAGGATGGTCCAGAAGGACATGCCTTGCGCGGCCTGAGCGGCGGAAATCCCCAAGAGCCCGATCTCCGTTGCGGTATCGAAGCCGAGGCCGAAGAGGAAGCCGATCGGATACATGTGCCAGGAGCGGGTCACGACCTTGAACATGGGCCGAAAGATGCGCGCCAGAAAGCCGCCACCGGCAAGCAGCGTGTCGAGATCATCTTCTGCGATCCTTTCACCCCTCTGCGCTCTTCTGAAGGCGGACCAGATACCTTTGAGGACGAAGAGATTGGCAATGCCGATCAATAGCAGAAAAACCGCCGAAACCGTCGTGCCGATGACGCCGCCGATATCATGAAAGGAATCGAGCTGGCTCTGCATGGCGGCGGCCGTTGCGGCAATCAGGATGGAGGCGATCACGACGATGGAGGAATGACCGAGCGAGAAGAAGAAGCCGACGGCGTAGGGCTGCTTCTTTTCCTGAATGAGCTTGCGCACGACATTGTCGATCGCGGCGATGTGATCGGCATCGAAAGCGTGGCGTAGGCCGAACATATAGGCAAGAAGCGCAATGCCCAGGAGGGAGGGCCTGTCGGCAAAGGCGACCCAGGCCCAGATCCATGCGGCAATATTGAAAACAATCAACAGCGTGAAGGTGATGGCGATCTTGGCCCTCGGCCGCTCGACGCCATCATCAAATGGATTGAGGATCATACTTTTGTTCCCGTTATGCTTACTCGCACAGTGTCACGGAAACGGAGGCGACGCGACAGTCAATTGACGTAGATGCCGAAGTTTTTCGCAGTGTCGCAAAATTGGGCAGATCCTGTATATACCAGATCTGCCCTCGCTCTTAGCCTATCTCGAACGGGTTACCCTCATCGGCCCAGCCGGTGATACCGCCGATCATGACCTTCACGCGCTTGCCGAGCGTGCCCAACCGCAAGGCTGCCTTGTCGGTGCCGTTACAATGCGGCCCGGCGCAATAGACGACGAACAGCGTATCGTCTGGCCATTCCGCCATCTTCCGTGCGGTCATCTTGCCGTGCGGCAGGTTGATCGCACCCGGAATATGCTGTTGCTGGAACAGGGCCGGCCCGCGAACGTCGAGCAGGACGAAATCGACATTGCCTGAGGTCATGGACAGATAGACGTCGGAACAATCGGTCTCGAAGGCAAGCTTGCGGGCATAATGCTCGGCGACGAGACTGGGGTCTGCGGCGGGGATTTCACTGACTAGGGACATGGAGTGCTCCTTCTTTGGTTCGGCGCATTCATGCCTGAGCGATCCCACCGTTGAAATTGGCCGAAATGCCATATAACGTCAAAATCATGCCAAACTCTGATCGTCCCCATCTTCTAGGCCCCCATGTCGTCACCCTCGTCTATGACGGACTTTGTACCTTCGAATTTGGCGTCGCCTACGAGATCTTCGGCCTGCCGCGTCCGGAGATGGGTGAGGACTGGTATCGCTTTTCCGCCTGCGCTATCGAGGATGGCCCTCTGCGTGCTGCGGGCGGGCTGACGGTACAGGTCGATCATGGCCTTGAGGTTATTGCCGATGCCGATCTGATCGTCGTGCCCGGTTGGCGCGGCATAGGAACGGCTGTCCCTGCCCCGCTGATTGCCGAACTGCAGGCGGCGAGCCGCCGCGGCATTCGCATCATGTCGCTCTGCTCCGGCGTCGCGGTCCTTGCTGCTGCGGGCTTGCTCGCGGGCCGGAAGGCGACGACGCATTGGCGCTATGTCGATTCCATCGCCGCCCGCTATCCGGACATCACTGTTGATGCGGATGTTCTTTATGTCGATGAAGACAAGGTGCTGACCGCCGCCGGCAGTGCCGCCGCCATCGATCTCTGCCTGCATGTCGTGCGGCGGGATTTCGGACCTGAGATCGCCAATAGCGTCGCGCGCCGTCTGGTGGTGCCGCCCCATCGCGAGGGTGGCCAGGCACAATATATCGAGACGCCGGTTCTGCGACAGCGCGAAGGCGCCCGCTTGGGGCCCCTGCTTGAATGGATGCGCGAGCGCCTGCAGGAGGAGCAGCCCATTGCTGCGCTGGCGGCGCGGGCGGGTATGAGCATGAGGACTTTTCAGCGTCGTTTCGAGGCGACCACCGGCATGGCGCCGGGCGAATGGCTGCTCAGCGAGCGACTGCGACGGGCTCGCGATCTGCTTGAAAAGCAAACGGCCATTTCATTGGATGACGTGGCAGTGGCGAGCGGATTTGGATCGCTCGCCACCATGCGCCATCATTTTCGAGAGAGGCTTGCGGTCAGTCCGAGCGACTACCGCAAGCGATTTGCAGCTCTCAAACCAGCCGGCTCTGTTCCGTCGCCGCTTCGATGAAGCTTGAGAACAGCGGATGCGGCTCCAGCGGACGGGACTTCAGTTCCGGGTGATACTGGACACCGATGAACCACGGATGATCTGCATACTCGATCGTCTCAGGCAAAACACCATCCGGTGACATGCCGGAGAAGGTCAAGCCGCAGTCTTCCAACTTGTCCTTGTAGTCAATGTTGACTTCATAGCGATGGCGATGGCGCTCCGAAATATCGGTGGAGCCGTAGATCTCGGAAATCTTCGTGCCCTTCTTCAGGGCCGCCTTGTAGGCGCCGAGACGCATGGTGCCGCCGAGGTCGCCGGAGGCCGTGCGCTTCTGCAGCTCATTACCTTTCAGCCATTCGGTCATCAGGCCGACGACCGGCTCCTTGGTCGGTCCGAATTCCGTCGACGATGCATGTTCGACGCCGGCCAGATTGCGGGCCGCTTCGATGACGGCCATCTGCATGCCGAAGCAGATGCCGAAATACGGCACCTTGCGTTCGCGCGCGAAACGGGCGGCGAGGATCTTGCCTTCAGAACCGCGCTCGCCGAAGCCGCCGGGGACGAGAATACCGTGAACCTTCTCGAGATACGGGGCCGGATCTTCCTTTTCGAAGACTTCGGATTCGATCCATTCGAGCTTGACCTTGACCCGGTTGGCAATGCCGCCGTGATGCAGCGCTTCGATCAGCGACTTATAGGCATCCTTCAGGCCGGTATATTTGCCGACGATGGCAATCGTTACCTCGCCTTCCGGCGTGCGAATGCGATTGCAGACCTCTTCCCACTGCTCCAGGCGCGGCTTCGGAGCCGGCTCGATGCCGAAGGCGGCCAGGACCTCGTTATCAAGGCCTTCCTTATGGTAGGCCATCGGCACGTCATAGATGTTCGCGACATCGAGCGCCTGAATGACGGCAGATTCCCGCACGTTGCAGAACAGAGAAAGCTTGCGGCGTTCGGCCTCCGGGATTTCGCGATCCGCACGGACGAGCAGGATGTCCGGGTGAATGCCGAGGGCCTGTAGTTCCTTGACCGAATGCTGCGTCGGCTTGGTCTTCAGCTCGCCGGCAGCCGGAATATAAGGCATCAGCGTCAGATGAACGTAGACCGCAGTGCCGCGCGGCAGATCGTTGCCGAGCTGGCGGATCGCTTCCATGAAGGGCATCGCTTCGATATCGCCGACCGTGCCGCCGATCTCGCAGATGACGAAATCATACTCGTCATTGCCTTCGGTCACGAAATCCTTGATCTCGTTGGTGACGTGCGGAATGACCTGGACGGTGGCGCCCAGATAATCGCCGCGGCGTTCCTTGTCGATGATGTTCTTGTAGATGCGACCGGTGGTGATGTTGTCGGTCTTCGTGGCCGAGCGGCCGGTAAAGCGCTCATAGTGGCCGAGATCGAGGTCGGTTTCCGCTCCGTCGTCAGTGACGAAGACCTCGCCGTGCTGGGTCGGGCTCATCGTGCCCGGATCCACGTTCAGATAGGGGTCGAGTTTGCGCAGGCGGACTCGATAACCACGAGCCTGCAACAACGCTCCGAGAGCCGCAGCCGCAATTCCTTTTCCGAGGGAAGAAACCACGCCGCCAGTGATGAATACATATCGCGCCATGGGAGTCACCGGATACCTTTTCACAAATGATTCCGCTAGCCCTAAAATTCGTTTCCGGAATATTGGGCACAGAAGACGGAATATAGACAAAACAAAACCGGCAGATCCGAGGACCTGCCGGGGATGATCTTCAGCGACCGGATTTACTTACCGGTCGGGACGCTGCCGTTGTCGGCTGGCGCGGGAGTGGTCGTCGCCGGTGCGGTCTGCTGACCGGTTGCGGCCGGAGCCTGCTGGGCAGGTGCCGTCTGATTCGTCGCGGCAGGCGGTGTCGCCTGCGACTGCGGAGCGACGGCACCGCTGTTCGGAACGCCGCTATTGTCGGCCGGCTTCGGCTGGGTCGTGGCCGGAGCTGCACCCTTCTGGCCGCCGAGCGAATCGAGAATGCCGTTACCCTGGCCGGCCGTGCTCGGGATACGATTGAGAATATCGGTCGGGCGAGCTTCGAAGCGGGACAGCACGTTCATGCCGAGCGCCAGCGCAAAGAAGAGCGCTGCGAGGATCGCCGTGGTGCGGGTCAGCGCGTTGGCCGTACCGCGCGCAGACATGAAGCCCGATCCGCCGCCGATGCCGAGGCCGCCACCTTCGGAGCGCTGAATCAGCACCACGCCGATAAGGGCGACGACAATCATGAGATAGATGACAAGCAGTACGGTTTGCATAGATCCAGTCCTGCCCGGTGCGGGCATCAAAAATAAAAGCTCGCGGCTCTTTACATGAGGCTCTCGCCTATTCCAAGCCCTTTTAAGGTCGGAACTCCGGGCAAGTTGTTGCTTCAGGCGAACTGCCGTTCGAATGCGGCATAAATGGCGAGGAAATCGGTCGCTTTCAAGCTCTGGCCACCGACAAGCACACCGTTGACATGCGGAACATCCAAAAGGTCGCGTGCATTGGCGCCGCTGACCGATCCGCCGTAGAGGATTCGCATATTCGCGCCCTCCTTACCGAAGCGTTCGATGAGTTCGGCGCGGATGAAGGCATGTGCCTCCTCCACGTTCTCCTGGGTCGGGACAACGCCGGTGCCGATCGCCCAGACTGGCTCATAGGCGATCACGGTCGTCTGCGCCGTTGAGCCGTCCGGAATGGAGCCCACAAGTTCCCGCTTCAATACCTCTAGCGTCTGGCCGCTGTTGCGCTCGTAGGCCGTTTCGCCGATGCAGATGATGGCGATGAGGCCAGCATCATGCGCCGCCTGAGCCTTGGCGCGCACCAGCATATCGCTTTCCGCGTGATTCCTGCGGCGTTCTGAATGGCCGACGATGACGTGGGTCCCGAAGCAGTCGGCAATCATTTCGGCCGAAATGTCGCCGGTATGTGCGCCGCTGACCTGCTGGTGGCAATCCTGGGCGCCGATGGCGAGCGGGCTGTCGTCGCAAAGCGCGGTCGCGACATAGAGCAAGGTTGCCGGGGGGCAGAGCAGCGTATCGATTTTCTCCGACAGCGGCGCCTTGACGCCGTCCGCGATCGCCTTGATCTGATCCAGGCTCGCGCGCGTGCCGTTCATCTTCCAGTTTCCGGCCAGAAGCGGCCGTATGGTCTTCGTCATTCCGATATTCTCCCCCTTGATCCAGCTTCGGACTAACAAAAAGGAAAGGGAAAGGAAAGTTATCGAATGCGGCCGAAACGGGCTCAAATCGTTTGAAAAATGCTTATCCGGAAAATAAGTCGGATTGCGCGAGCGTTTATGACGCTTGCGGATCAACGATCCAGTTGAGCACTTTGCGCCAATCGGTCATGCGCACCGGCGTTCCATGATTGCCGGTCTCGAAAAGCGTAAAGCGTGTCGGATAATGCGCTTTGTAAAGCTTCTCAAACAGGGCCTGCTGGTCCGCAGCCGCATAGACCGGATCCTTGCTGCCATGCGTGAACCAGAGCGGCAGCTTTGCCTTGTAGAAAGCGCTCTTGGTGAAATCCAGATCGGTGACGCCGCTCAGGATCGCCATGCCCTTCAGGCGCTTGACGCTCTCGGCATCGCGGGTAATGCCCCAGCAGATGAAGCTGCCCATGGAGGCGCAGGTCAGGATGACGGGCTTGCCGCCCGACTGCTCATAAGAGTAGCGGATCAGCGCCGCGATATCGGCAACACCGTTGCTATCGAAGCCTTTGACGCTCGGCGCGTAATAGGTGCCGCCATTGCGGTAGGCGAGGTTTTTCAGCCGGTTGAAATTGCCGCCGAACGTATAGTCGTTGGAACCAAGCCTGCGGTCGCCGCCGCGGCCATGGATGAAGATGACGGTAAATGCCTGCTTCGATGCCGGGCCTATGCGGGTGACATCCACCTTGCGGTCGCCCAGTTGCAGAGTTTCGTCGTCCTGGGCTTTCCAGCGCACAGCGGTATCGACATAGGCCGGCTTGACGCGCTTTTCCGGGATCTGGTCGCGGCCGTTGATATCCCGCATTTCCTGGTAATCGATCGTCTGAAACGCGCCGTTGTCGTGGCTTTCGATGACCGTCTGATTGGAAAACAGCTCGTCCTTGAACGGCTTCAACATATCTGCCGAGGCGGTCTGCCCCGTCGCCAGTAGCAAAATGGCCGAGATTGCGGACAGGATAGGCAAATGAGCTGTGGACATTCGCATGCGTATACTTCCTCCGATCGGCCACTGGGCTTGCCATTCGTCACCCGGCAACGCAAATCTCTTCATAAATCCGCCCCGTCTCGGGGTGCCATCGCTCTTGTGCGCCGTTTCTGGCAGAATCACGGTGATTCGCGAATACCGGCGACAAATGCGATAATAAAGGGGTCTGGCCCCACCAGAACAAATCTGAGCAGCTTGAAATTCTATGGATAACAGCAACGATCTCTTCTCCGGCCTCCCCCGCTCGCCGAAACCGGAAGCAGCGGAAAAGCCGGCCGCAAAGCCGGAAAAGCCAGCCCCTGCGCCCGCACAGCGCGCGGCTCCGGCGACTTCGTCGTCGGAGGAATATGGCGCAAGCTCCATCCGCGTTCTCGAGGGGCTCGAGCCCGTCCGCATGCGCCCCGGCATGTATATCGGCGGCACCGACGAGAAGGCGCTGCACCACCTTTTCGCCGAAGTCATCGACAACTCCATGGACGAGGCGGTGGCCGGCCACGCCAATTTCATCGAGGTCTATCTCGATCGCGATGGTTACCTGACCGTCACGGACAACGGCCGTGGCATCCCTGTGGAAAACCATCCGCAGGTGCCTGGCAAGTCGACGCTCGAAGTCATCATGACCAAGCTCCATGCCGGCGGTAAGTTCGACGGCAAGGCCTATGAGACCTCTGGCGGTCTGCATGGCGTCGGCGTGTCCGTCGTCAATGCGCTGTCGGATGATCTGGAAGTCGAGGTCGCCCGCAACCGCAAGCTCTATCGCCAGCGCTTCTCACGCGGCCTGCCGGTCGGTGGCATCGAAGAACTGGGCGATGTGCATAATCGCCGCGGCACGCGCGTCCGCTTCCATCCCGATCCGCAAATATTCGGCGATCACGCCCGCTTCGATCCCGCCCGCGTCTTCCGCATGGCCCGTTCCAAGGCCTATCTGTTCGGCGGCGTTGAAATCCGCTGGAGCTGTGATCCAGAGCTGGCGCCGGAAGGCGCCGACGTTCCGGAAAAGGCGGTCTTCCATTTCCCGGGCGGCCTGAAGGATTATCTCAAGGCAACGATGGGCAATGAGTTCACCGTTACCCGCGAGATCTTTGCCGGCAAGTCGGAAAAGGAGAGCGGCCACGGTTCGCTCGAATGGGCGATCACCTGGTACGGCGGCGACCCGCAGATCCACTCCTACTGCAACACGATCCCGACGCCCGAGGGCGGCACGCATGAAGCCGGTTTCCGCATTGCGCTGACCAAGGGTCTGAAGAACTACGCCGACCTCACCCAGAACAAGCGCGCGGCCAATATCACCACCGACGATGTGATGATTTCGGGTGTCGGCATGTTGTCTATCTTCATCCGCGAACCTGAGTTCGTCGGCCAGACGAAGGACAAGCTTGCAACGGTCGAAGCCCAGCGCCTCGTCGAAAATGCCCTACGCGATCCTTTCGATCATTATCTTACCGACAATCCGGCCGAGGCCGAGAAGCTGCTGGATTGGGTGATAGAGCGCTCGGAAGAGCGCATGCGCCGTCGCAAGGAAAAGGAAGTCAACCGGAAGACCGCCGTGCGCAAGCTGCGCCTGCCGGGCAAGCTGGCGGATTGTTCGCAGAGTGCGGCAGAAGGTGCCGAACTATTCCTTGTCGAGGGCGATTCGGCAGGTGGCTCGGCCAAGCAGGCGCGCAACCGTACGAACCAGGCGATCCTGCCACTGCGCGGCAAGATCCTGAACGTCGCCAGCGCCGGTCGCGAAAAACTGTCGGCCAACCAGCAGATCACCGATCTCGTCCAGGCGCTCGGCTGCGGCACCCGCACGAAATACCGCGAAGAAGATCTCCGCTATCAGCGCATCGTCGTCATGACCGATGCCGACGTCGACGGCGCCCACATTGCCTCGCTGCTGATCACCTTCTTCTATCAGGAGATGCCGGAGCTGATCCGCCAGGGTCATCTATTCCTGGCCGTCCCGCCGCTCTACAAGATCACCCAGGGCTCGAAATCCATCTATGCCCGTGATGACGCCCACCGGCTGGAGCTGATGTCGACGGAATTCAAAGGCAAAGGCAAGGTCGAGATCAGCCGCTTCAAAGGTCTGGGCGAAATGTTGCCGGCCCAGCTCAAGGAAACGACGATGGACCCCTCCAAGCGCACGCTGCTGCGCGTCGAGATCGACGAAGTGGATTTCGAGGGAACGCGCGATGCCGTCGACAACCTGATGGGAACCAAGGCCGATGCCCGCTTCCGCTTCATTCAGGAGCGGGCCGCCTTCGCCGAGGATCTCGATATCTGACGTCAGACCAACCGCCGATTGCCGCGCTCGGCCGATCTCGCGATATTTTATCGGATTGTCGGATATTCGTTACGAAGGCGTCATGGATGAATGTGTAGATGACGGCATTGCCTTAGATGCCGCCATTTTACCATTCGGGTTGACGATTTCGCCATGTTGAAGCCATTTCTGACGACTGCTGCCGTTCTCCTCTTTGGCCATTCCGCCTATGCGCTGGATATCGGAACGGCCATCGACGTCCCCTGCCCCTTCGGCGACTGCAAGGCCGGGATCAGCCTCTCCTATCTCGGCAATTACGATATTCCGACCGGCTTTATGGAAAACGGCGTTGAAGTCGGCGGCCTCTCGGGCATCGATTTCGATCCCTCGACCGGCCGCTATATCGCCATTAGCGACGACCGCTCCGAAAAGGCACCGGCCCGGTTCTACGATCTCGACATCGATGTCGATGCAAACGGCCTGAAGGGTGTCGCGGTTGTCGATCACGTCACGCTGAAGGACAAGGATGGCCAGCCTTTTGCCATCAAGAAAGTGGATGGCGAGTCCATTCGTCTGGGCAAGGACGGTATCTATTGGACCAGCGAAGGCGACGGCAAGGCGCTGTTGCCGCCCTTCGTGCGCGTCGCCAATCGTGACGGCAGCTTCCTTCGCGAGTTCTCATTGCCTGACGGTTTTGCGCCGACCGCGGACAAGAGCGCGGGTATCCGCGATAATCTCGCCTTCGAGGGCATTACGCTCCTCGCAGACGGAGACGTTCTCGTCGGCACGGAATCGGCGCTTTATCAGGACGGCCCCATCACGACGCTGACAAATGGTGCACTTGCACGTCTCATCCGCTATGACGGGACGACCGGCCAGCAGAAAGCGCAATATGTCTATCCGATCCCGCCCATTCCGCAGGCGCCGCCCATGGCAAACGGTTGGAATGACTTCGGCCTGTCCGAGATCATGGCACTCGATGATCGTCATCTTCTGTCGATCGAGCGAGGCTTTGCGCAAGGCATCGGCAATTCGGTGGTCATCAATATGGTCGACGTCGATGGTGCCACCGACGTCGCCAATATTCCGTCGCTTGCGAAGACCGATCAGCGCGTTGTGCCGGTGCGCAAAACGCAGATCATGGATCTGCGTGCTCTCGGCCTTGCCCCCGACAATATCGAAGGCATTACCTTCGGCAAGGCGAAGGACGGCACCGATCTGCTGATCCTGGTTGCCGACAATAATTTCAATCCGGCACAGAAGACGCAGTTTTTCGCGTTCAAGGTGATCAGGCGCCCCTCCTGATATCTCGCTCCAGTCGTGCTAATGTCATGGCCGCATAATAAAGAGGCTTTAAAGCCGTTGCTCTTGAAACGGCCTAGATCATACCCCATAACCGGATGATCTAGTAAAGAGGGGCGAAGTAAGACCGGTGGGTGTATTTGAACGTCATAAGCCGAGGGAGCATCGGTGGCTGGGGCCAAGCGCGCATGCGCGCATGCCTTTGATCCCATCCATTTCCGCGGCGCGTTGGCTGCTGATTCTGATTGCCATCGCCGGCATTTATTTCTTTTACGGCTTTCTCGTTCCGGTCCTGGCCGCAGCGGTGATCGGCTTTGCCACCTGGCCGCTCTATAGCGATATCGTGCGCCGTACCGGCGGCAATACGACGCTTGCCGCCACCATCGCCATCGCATTCATCGTCACCTTCCTCGTCCTGCCCATCGTCCTATCCGCCATCTATATGGCTGGCGAGGTGCGCGAGTGGTTCAGCTGGGCGATCCATGTGAACCGCGAGGGGGCGCCGCCGCCGCAATGGATTCTGGCCTTGCCAGTCGTCGGCGCCTGGCTCGGCGAGCAGTGGACGCAATATGTCGGCAGCCCGGGCTCGCTTGGCGAGTTGGCACAACTCGTAAGCGGCGCCCATATCGGCAATATCTATAGAGCGGTGCTTGCAGCCGGCGGTGGTGCTTTCCACGTCGTGCTGACCTTGCTCTTCATGCTGATTGCGCTGTTCTTCATCTATCGCGACGGCGCGACCTTCGTTCGCCAGGTCGATTTGCTCGGCGAGAAGATTCTCCCAAATCGCTGGGAGCGGATTTCGCGGGTCGTACCGGCGACGATCAGTTCCACCGTCATGGGCATGACGCTGATCGCCATTGGCGAAGGCATCGTTCTTGGTGTGGCCTATTGGATCGCCGGTGCTCCGTCCGCAATCACGCTCGGCGTGCTGACTGGCGTCATGGCTCTCGTGCCCGGTGGCGCTCCGCTGTCGATGTCGCTTGTGTCGATCTATCTTGTCGCCAGCGGCTCGCTTTGGGCGGGTATCGCTCTCTTCCTCTGGGGCACGATCGAGCTTTTCATTGTCGACAAGACGCTTCGCCCCAAGCTTGTCGGCGGGCCGATCAAACTGCCGTTCCTTCCCACCTTCTTCGGCCTGGTGGGCGGCGTGAAGACCATGGGGTTCCTGGGGCTCTTCATCGGTCCGGTCCTGATGGCGATCATCGTCGCCATCTGGCGCGAATGGATTCGCGAGGCCGAATTGACCGAGGAACAGCAGGCGCAGGAACCCGAGCTGCAACTGCATGTTCGGGATGCTGCCGAAGGCTGATTGCTCAGCCGGTTTGTTCCAACCGTTTTTCCATGAACAGGCTGAGCGGGTCCGGCTGGTAGCTGCCGAATGCGGGAATTTCGAGATATCCGAATTTCCGGTATAGGCCGATCGCTTCCGGCTGATATATGCCGGTCTCCAATCGGACTGCCGAAAGGCCTCTTTCGAGCGCCGCCGCTTCGAGCGTCTCCATGAGCTTGCGTGCGACACTGCGGCCCCTGGCAGCCGGATCGACGAACATGCGCTTGATCTCCGCGGTACCATCGCCGGCTTCCACCAAGGCGCAACATCCGACGATCGCACCCCCTACCCTGGCAACCCAGAAGGTCACCTCCGCCTTCTCCAGCGAAGACAGATCAAGGATATGGTTGCTTTCAGGCGGATAGAGCGATTCCACATAGGCGCTCGACATGTCGAGAAGGCGAATGACGCCCTCCTGACGCGGGGGTTCGACAGCAATCGTCAGTGACAAGATAAACCTCGGACAATAGAACGCCTGCTGGATATCACGCGGCAGCGAGCGTCGCCAGTGCGGCGAAACTCCGTGCTGCCTGCCGCCGTTCGGCATTCGCAAGCTTCTCCACCATGTCGAGGAGCTGTGTCGCAGCGGCGGGAGCTGGCTCCGCGAGGCGGAACTTGCGCAGCAGGCGCAAAGAGACATCTTCCAGCATTGCACTGCCGTTCTTGCGGGAAGATTCACGCCATATCATCGTCGCCTCGACGAAGATGGTGCTGATATCCCGTGGCAGTCCAGCGCTTTCGTAGAGCGCGCGAATGGCGTAGACGCGGCCCCTGGAGATGATGGAGCGCACGCGCCGTTCGTCGCAGCCGGAAAGATTGGTGATCGCGCAGGCGAAGAAATCGACCTTGCCGGAGCACAGCGCATGCATCAGGAATGCAGGCGTCAGCCAGCCGCTCCGCCTGAGATGCTCGACCAAATCCGGCAATTGCTCGTGCTGCGCCGTTCCCGCAATCGTAACGGTTGCGGATTCAGTCGCCTCACGTGTCACCTGCTGCAGCCTGGAGCTGCCGACAAAGTTCTGGACGAGCGCCGATTCCGAAAGCGCGTCGCTGACCTGACGCATCAGCAGATGCCTGATGTCGGAAGACAGCATATCGCGGCAAAGAAGCAGCCCGCGTATCTCGGCGCAATCACCCATGCGCTCGGCGATGCGTTTGAGCGAAGCCTGTGAAAGCAATGCACCGTCATTTTCCAACAGACACAGAATTTCGGCTTCTCCGCCGATCTCGGCAAGTGCGGCACAGACTGCACGCGGCACCTGCCCGCGGGAGGCGATGAGAATCCGTGCCACATCGCTGCCATGCAATGCAAGATCGACGAGATCGGCATCAGTGAACACGGGCGAAAACAGGATGATCTGCCCTGCAATTTCAGGCTGATCGTGGGCAAGGGACAGAATGACATTGCGCGGCGCGCCAGCCGAATGGGCGACGGCTTCAGCAAGCGCCAGCCGCACGCGGGGAGATGGATCGTCCAGCAGGTATGTCATCGCCATCTCGGCGGCGTCACGCTCTTCTTTTGGCATCTCCGACTGCAGATAGGCCCTGCCGAGCGCGTTGGCGGCCCGGGTTCTGCTTTCTGCCTTGGCCGTTTCAGCCCAGCGAAGGAATGCTTCTATGATCACGTAACGCCCCGATATCGACGAGGCGATTCTTGCCCCGCAAATTCATATGCTTCACGTTATCGGGCAAAGGTTTACGGGACGTTTACCTTGCTTATTAACCTTTCGCCTATCGGCACGAACGGCGCCCATCAGGGCGCCTTTGGCCTGATCATCTCGAAGACGTCGCTGCCCTCGCTATAATCCATATTCCCATGCGCGCGACTGGACGCGCCAGCGCCATGTCCAGCCTGCCGTCGCGAATGATCGTCTCGTCGATATGGATGCCGACGACCTGGCCGATCACCATGATGTTTTCCGATGCCTCACCATCGAGACCCTTGGGCTGCAGAATTTCAGTCACCCGGCATTCGAGCACGGCAAAAGCCTCGGCGACATAGGGCGCGTCGACCAGTTCTCCCGGCTTTGCCGTCAGTCCGGCAAGCTCGAATTCGTTGATGCCATAGGGGACGGCAATCGATGAATGGTTCATCTTCTCAACGATATGGCGACTGACGAGATTGGCGGTAAAGACGCCGGTTTCCTCGACATTGCGCACGCTGTCCTTTCTGCCGGCGGAAGAAAACATCACCAGTTTCGGCCGGTCGCTGACGGCGTTGAAAAAGGAATAGGGGGACAGGTTCAGCGAACCGTCCCTGCCCTTGCTGCCGATCCAGCCGATCGGCCGCGGCGCCACGATCGCCTTGAAAGGATCGTGCGCCAAACCATGACGATTGGTGTCCGTCGTATAAAACATTATGCGTCCTCGCCGCCGACCCATGTTACCGTTTCGGCAAGTTCCGGGCGTGGGCGTTCGACCGGCGGGAAGCTTGTCGAGCCGATGTGGATGAAGCCAGCCACCTTTTCGTCCGGCTTGACGCCGAGCAACGGATAGGCGCGCTCGTCGAAGGCGAACCACTCGGTTAGCCAATTGGAAACCCAGCCATGGGCATTGGCGGAAATTAGCAGGTTCATGCACAGCGCACCGGCCGACATCAGCTGCTCCCACTCCGGAATCTTGAAATGCGGCGCCGCCTTGCTGACGACGGCGATGACGACCGGAGCGCGGGTGAAGCGGGTCCTCTCGACCTGAATCATCTCATCGGAAAGGTCCGGCTTGGCTTCCAGCGCCAGTTTCAACAGCTCCTCGCCGATACGCGCACGTTCCTCGCCACGATAGACGATGAAGCGCCAGGGAGCGAGCTTGCCATGGTCCGGTACGCGCGAGGCCAGCCGGAGAATCTCCTCGATTTCGGCCTTGCCTGGTCCCGGTTCCGACATCTGGAACGCAGGGATGGATCGGCGCACCGCGAGATAGTCGACCAGCTTGATATCGGTTTTCATTGAGGAACTGCCTTCATTTTGGCTTGTGGTATGATGAGGTCTTGAATTTGCCACCGCATTGGTTTTGAAGTGGCGTGTGTTTTATCGGAAGTCAATCGGTTGGTATCCATGTCAGGCATTTCATCCGCTCGCCGATTGAGCGCGGTTTTCGCGATGCTTGCGAGCATGAGCACCGCCGTCTCGGCACAGGATGCCTTCAAGGAGTTCAAGCAGCTCGACGGCAGCGTCAAGATGCCGAAGCTCAATGCTTTCGTAGCGCCGAATGGCGAGAATTCGCCTGCGCGCGCATTGCGTGACGTTTCCCTGGAAGCCAAGCTCACGCCTCAGAGCGGCCCGCAGCAGCAAGGCCTTGCCTGGTATGTCTTCAGCCCGATAGCGGGGGCCGACGGCAAACTGCCGCTGGTCGCCAGTTCGCGCGGAGGCTCGGCCTCCTTCCACCTTTTGCCGGGCGACTATTTCGTCAATGTCTCTTTCGGCCGCGCTGGCGTTACCAAGCGGCTGAGCGTGCCTGAAAGCGGCGACACCCAGAAGCAGACGATGGTTCTCGATGCCGGTGGCATGGTCTTGAACGCCGTATCCGGCCCCGATGTCCGCATTCCTCCGAACGAGCTGAGCTTCTCGATCTACTCGAGCGAAGCCAAGGAGGACGGCGAACGCGGTCTTGTCATGGACGACGTCAAGCCGAACACTCTGGTTGGCCTCAGCGCCGGCACCTATCATGTCGTTTCCGAATATGGCGAGGTCAATGCTGTCATCCGTGCCGACATCCAAGTGGAAGCCGGCAAGGTGACTGAGGCGACCATTCAACACAGGGCGGCAAAGATCACGTTCAAGCTGGTCTCGGATGCCGGCGGCGAGGCGATAGCTGATACTGCCTGGTCGATCCTGACATCTGCGGGCGATATCGTCGGGGAAAGCGTCAGCGCCTTTCCGACCATGGTGCTTGCAGAAGGCCGCTATACGGCCGTCGCCCGCAACAAGGACAAGATCTATCAGCGTGATTTCACGGTCGCCGCCGGCATGAATACGGATGTGGAAGTGCTGATGAAACAGCAGCAGCCGCAGGATGCCGATACCGAACAGTCGGCCCGACAGCTGCCGATCCAGATGCCGCCAATGCGCCAGAGCCAGACGCCACCGGCAACGACCAACCAGCAGCCGCTGCCCACCTATGAACAATTGGCGCCTGCCGCTGGCGGCGACGACGGCGATAGCATGGATTGACGGCAGAGACCCGGGTTTGGTCGCCGGCTGCAGCTATCTCAGCAGTCACCGCTCAGTGGGAGAAAGATCGGTATTCTTTCCGCTCATCCAGCCCTGCGCCGCAGCACCTTTCTAGGGGGTGCCATGGAAAAGACAGCCCCATAGAGCTTCGTCAGCAGGTCCTTGCGATCGCTGCCTTCGCTCAGCGCCTCCCAGCTTCGGAGAGCGCCGATATGGGCAGTGATGGTGCTGCCGGAGAGACGGCGGAATTCGCGGATCAGCAGTGAGATGCGCAAAGTCATCGAGATGCGGCTCGCCAGATGGAACAGCCGGCCGTTCTGTCCCTCGAAATAGATGGGAAGGACGCTCGCGCGTGCCGCTTGAATGAGTTTTGCCGGGAATATCTTCCAGGGCAGATCCTCTGCCCGGCCGAAACCTTTCCTGGCGGTTGCGACGCCACCGGCTGGAAAGACGATGATGGTCGTGCCTTCCTTGAGCAGGCGAACGGCCTCGTGCCGGGTCTTCATGTTGATCGCCATCGCTTCCTTGGTTTCCTCGAAGGAAACCGGCAGCGAATAGTCGTGCATCTCGGGCACTTTCAGCAACTCATTGTTGATGAGGACCTTGAAGGGGCGCCCCAATTGTTCGGCAAGCGCCAAAACCGCGATCCCGTCGCCGATACCATAGGGGTGATTGGCGACGATGACGATCGGCGCTTCGGGGATCTGGTTCGGCGGCCACTCGCCCTTGATGAGCAGGCGTACATCGATGAGATCGAGCATCTTGCCGAAAACCCGCTCGCTCTTGCCGACGATATCGGTGCGCCAGATATCGTAGAGCCGGGCGTAACGGTCTCGGCCGGAAAGGCCTTCGATGGAGCGGATAAACCAGCGCTTGATCCGCGTGTCCCGCTCGTTGGCGTAGGATAATTCTTTGAATTCCAAGTGCGCGACGGGGCTGCCCCGCTCCTATGGTTCAGTTGCGTCCCATGCTGCAGCCACAGCAACGCGTTGATTCATCAACTATATGAAAGCTGTATGTCAGTTCTCTGACGGCACCCTGAAGGTGCCGCCAGATATAAGGGCCGTCAAGCGGCCTTGACGCGTCTTGCTTCCCGCTTGCGCAGAACATCCGGCGGCGTCGCTTCGAGAGCAAGCGATGCGATCGCCTCGTCGAGCGACATCGATGTCTGCGCCTGGCTGCCGAGGCGGCGGATGTTGACCGAACGCTCTTCGGCTTCCTTCTTGCCGCAGACGATGATCACCGGAACCTTCGTCACCGAGTGCTCGCGGATTTTGTAGTTGATCTTCTCGTTGCGGAAGTCGGTCTCGACATCGAGGCCGGCATCGCGCAGGGCTTCCGCAACTTCTTCGCCGTAGGCATCAGCTTCAGAGGTAATGGTTGCCACGACCACCTGCAGAGGCGAGACCCAGAGCGGCATATGGCCGGCGAAGTTCTCGATCAGGATGCCAAGGAAGCGCTCCATCGAGCCGCAGATGGCGCGATGGATCATGACAGGCTGCGTCTTTTCGGAGTGCTGGTCGATGTAGAATGCACCGAAACGCTCCGGCAGGTTGAAATCGACCTGCGTCGTGCCGCACTGCCATTCGCGGCCGATGGCGTCCTTGAGCGTATATTCGAACTTCGGACCGTAGAACGCACCCTCGCCCGGCAGAATGCCGGTCTTGATGCGTCCTTCGGACTGAGCTTCGATCGTTTTCAGCACGTCCATCATCACGCTTTCGGCGCGATCCCATAGCTCGTCCGAACCGACGCGCTTGTCCGGGCGGGTTGAGAGCTTGACGACGATCTCCTTGAAGCCGAAGTCCTCATAAACAGACAGGATGAGATCGTTGATCTTCAGGCACTCGGCAGCCATCTGCTCATCGGTGCAGAAGATGTGTGCATCGTCCTGCGTGAAGCCGCGTACGCGCATCAGGCCATGCAACGCGCCCGAAGGCTCGTAGCGATGCACGGCGCCGAATTCCGCAAGGCGGATCGGTAGTTCGCGGTAAGACTTCAAGCCATGTTTGAAGATCTGGATGTGGCCCGGGCAGTTCATCGGCTTCAGCGCGAAGACGCGATCGTCGTCGGTATCGTCACCGGCAACGGTGACCTTGAACATGTTGTCGCGGTACCAGCCCCAGTGACCAGAAGTCTCCCAAAGCGACTTGTCGAGCACCTGCGGCGCATTGACTTCCTGATAGTCGCCCTGCAGCCGCCGGCGCATATAGGACACCAGCGTCTGGAACATGCGCCAGCCCTTGCCGTGCCAGAAGACGACGCCTGGGCCTTCTTCCTGGAAATGGAACAGGTCCATCTCGCGGCCGAGACGGCGATGATCGCGCTTTTCGGCTTCGGCAAGAATATGCAGGTAGTTGTCGAGGTCGGCCTGTTCGGCAAACGCCGTTCCGTAGATGCGGGTCAGCATCGGATTGTTGCTGTCACCACGCCAATAGGCACCGGCAACCTTCATCAGCTTGAAGGCGTTGCCGATCTGGCCAGTTGAAGCCATGTGGGGACCACGGCAGAGATCGAACCAATCGCCCTGGTAATAGATCTTCAGATCCTGACCCTCGGGGATCGCATCGACCAGTTCAACCTTGTAACGCTCGCCCTTGGAAGCGAAGACTTCCTTGGCCTTTTCGCGCGACCAGATCTGCTTGGTGAACGGCTTGTTGCGCTGAATGATCTCGCGCATCCGCTTCTCGATGACCGGAAGATCATCGGGCGTGAAGGGCTCGTTCTTGGCAAAGTCGTAGTAGAAGCCATTTTCGATGACCGGGCCGATCGTCACCTGCGTTCCCGGCCAGAGCTCCTGAACGGCTTCGGCGAGAACGTGTGCGGTGTCATGGCGGATCAGTTCCAGCGCGCGGTCGTCCGAGCGGGTAATGATCTCGATCCTGCCATCGGTTACGGGATCGGAAAGGTCGCGCACGGTGCCGTCGATGGCAATGGCGACGGCCTTCTTGGCCAGCGACTTGGAAATGGATTCGGCGACATCGCGCCCGGTCGTGCCGGCAGCGAAGCTGCGCACGGAATCATCGGGAAATGTCAGGGAAACGGATTGGGACATCTATATTCTCCTTGTCCAGTCCCGCCAACGAATGCGGGTGGTTTCGAAAGTTACGGACTAAGTAAATGCTTACTTATGTCCGCGCGCCTGATAGCTGTATTTCGTATTCTAGTAAAGGAAAAGCGGCGTTAGCGGCCGATCATCTCAGCTAAACCACGCACGGTGTTCCAGTTCCGCATCGTTCCGATGCCGAGCCGCTTTGTCGTCAAAGCCGGCAACATTTTCGTCTCGCTGGCCTTGAGGCCAAAATCGATCCATAGATCGCCCGCGACAACGGCCAGGCGCTCGGCTTGGCGGTATTTCGCAAGCGTATCCAGCACTTCGGGTTCGAGCGGCTGCCGCATCACCCGGACGATGACCTCGCTGCCGATCCCGTCGAGAAAGGGATTGCCGTCGGCAAGCCTCAACCATGTATCGGCATCGCGGACGATGATATCGACATGCTTGCCGAAAGCCGCGGCAAAACCGGCCTCGAGTTTCGCTTCGATAGACGCGATTGACTGCTTCCTGCTCTCGAAAACCAGATTACCAGTCGCAACGAGCGTACGGGGATTGCGAAAGCCAAGTCGTTCCGCCATCGCCTTCAGATCGCTCATCACCACCCTGCTGCCGGCGCCGAGCACGATGCTGTGAAGCAGCGCCACGTAAATGGTCATGCGGTCAGGCAGCCTTTTGCCCAAGACGGAAATAGCGCCAGGGCGTCCACCAGTGATAGCGGCGCTCCAGATCGCCGGGCACCGGATCGAGCCCGCTCGTCCCTCCCGGTCCGCAGCGCGCGACGCGGAAGAGCGTCATCCAGCCGCCAGCCCAAAGTCCGTGGCGGGCAACAGCCTCATAGCCATATTCCGAGCAGGTCGGGATATGGCGGCAGGAATTGCCGATGAATCCGGAGAGCGTCAGTTGATAGAGGCGAATAAGACCCATGCCCAAAAGCCGGTCCGGCGTCTTGCGGAACGGGCCGGAATAATTGCGCGATCTGGCCGGCTTGTCGCCGGACGGTGATATGTCTCGACGAGCGTGCCTTGGGGGAGCGGCACCACCCTCATCTTCATCGTCGTCCTGCATGAGACAGAATTGGCACATCGCGCGAAGCCCCGATCAAACAGCTTCCGCAGTCTTGGCGATTCCGCCCGTCCGCGCCGCCTCGATCTGCCCGATCGCATCGACAACGGCATCGAATGTCAGCATGGTCGAAGCGTGACGGGCCTTGTAATCTCTGACCGGCTTCAGATAGCGCATGTCCTCGAAGCGGCCGTCTGGTCCCTCGCCGTCGGCCTTGAGCATGGCGAGCATGTCCTCGCGGGCCTTGCGCACCTCATCCGCACTGGCGCCGACGACATGACGCGCCATGATCGAGGATGACGCCTGGCCGAGCGCACAGGCCTTGACGTCATGGGCAAAATCGGTCACCACATCGCCGTCCATTTTCAGCCAGATTTTTACGCGAGAACCGCACAGTCTGGAATGGGCCTGGGCGCTGGCATCGGCGTCAGAAAGACTGCCGATGCGGCCGATATTGCCGGCAAACTCTAGGATTTTGCTGTTGTAGATGTCGTCCATAACAGATTTTGCTCCGATGCACCCGCTAGAGCATGATGCCGAAAAGTGTAGGCGGTTTTCGGACGACATCATGCTCTACATATTTGACTCTAGAGCGGATTTAGATTTTAGGTCGAACAAACCTAAATCATCCGGCTCTAGTGTTTCGTAACAAAAAACACAGCGTGTCCGTTTAGGACACTTTCACAGGGACAATGCCATACTATATGTATGTCGTTCGAAGACCATCGAAATGCAATGGTCTTCTGTAAGTTTGATGGGAAACCGTGCAGGACGGCAGGCTTGTCCGCCAGCCAGAACGCCCCGGAGCCCGCCAAAGGTACAAAATCTCCGTACCTCGGGGAATGCCAGTGGCGAGTCCGACAAGATGATATCCGCATAGCGGATCAGGAGAACCACAGGTAATGGACGCCATTGTAAAGAACTTTCCGCAAGTCACTGATTCCGAACGCCCGTCGCAGCAGGAAGCTGAAGACGCAATCCGCGTTCTCCTTCGCTGGGCCGGCGATGATCCGCGTCGCGAAGGCCTGCTCGATACGCCTGCGCGCGTTGCCAAGGCCTATCGCGAGCTGTTCGGCGGCTACGAGCTGAATCCCGAGGATGTGCTCGGCCGCACTTTCGAAGAAGTCTCGGGCTACGACGACATCGTTCTTGAGCGGGACGTCCCGTTCTACTCGCATTGCGAACATCATATGGTGCCGATCATCGGCAAGGCGCATGTCGCCTATCTGCCGAGCGGTCGTGTGCTTGGCCTGTCGAAAATCGCCCGTGTCGTCGATATTTTTGCGCGCCGCCTGCAGACGCAGGAAGCCATGACGGCCCAGATCGCCAATGCGATCGACGAGTCGCTGCGTCCGCGTGGCGTTGCCGTGATGATCGATGCCGAACATATGTGCATGTCCATGCGCGGCATAAAGAAGCAGGGTTCCTCGACGCTGACGATGACCTTCACGGGTGCCTTCAAGGCCGATCCAGCCGAGCAGGCCCGTTTCATGTCCTTGGTCCGGGGTCGCTGACCGGGCTTCAACGAAAGAGCCGGAAATGAACCTGATTTTCAATGCTTCTTCCGAAGATAAATCCGAGCTGGAGGATGCAGGCGACTTCACGCCCCGTTTCGACGATCGCGGCTTGATCACCGCGATCGTGACGGATGCGCATGATGGCGAATTGCTGATGGTCGCGCATATGAATGCCGAGGCGCTCGCGCTGACGATCAAGACCGGCACGGCGCACTATTTCAGCCGCTCGCGCGGGAAAATCTGGAAAAAGGGCGAAACCTCCGGAAACCTTCAGACGGTGAAGGAAATCCGAACGGATTGCGATCAGGATGCAATCTGGCTGAAAGTGGAGGTCGCCGGACATGATGCGACGTGCCATACTGGCCGCCGTTCCTGCTTCTATCGCACGGTTGAGCTCGAAGATGGGAAGCCGGTGCTGAGCGTGGTCGACGATCACCTGCATTTCAATCCGGAAGAAGTCTACAAGCAGTAGACCTATCGGTGATGGTGTTTCAACAAGCCACAATCAGTATACGATTTGGAAACGAAAAAGGGACAGTATTTTAGCCGAGGCACACGGAGCCTCGGAGGAGGCGTAAAAATGCTGAATTGGGGGTTGAATCGTCACATCGGCGGACAGAGCTCGACCGGTTCAGGCCTTACGCAGGATACGTCTACCCCGCTTCTCCCTCCTGCCCCTCCTAAAAAAGTGAAGATTGCCTTGGCGCTCGGCGGTGGCGCTGCGCGTGGCTGGGCGCATATCGGTGTTTTGCGCGCGCTCGATGAAGCCGGCATCGCAGTCGGCATGATTGCCGGCACGTCGATCGGTGCCCTCGTCGGTGGCTGCTATCTTGCGGGCAAGCTGGACGAACTCGAAGCTTTTGCGCGTTCGTTGACCATGAGACGCATCGCCAGCCTGCTCGACCTCACCATCGGCGGAAGCGGATTGTTCGGCGGCATGCGACTCACCAAGCGTATGCAGGAGCATCTGGAAGGATTTTCCATCGAAGATCTCGACCGTCCCTTCGTCGCGGTCGCGTCGGAGTTGAACACAGGCCATGAAGTCTGGATTGCCAACGGCTCTCTCATCACTGCGCTGCGGGCATCATATGCCCTGCCCGGCATCTTCGAGCCGGTGCGCTCCAACGGCCGTACGCTGGTCGATGGCGCCTTGGTCAATCCGGTGCCGGTTTCGGTCTGCCGAACTTATGAACAGCCTTTGGTGGTTGCGGTAAACCTGCACTACGATCTCTATGGCCGGTCCGCGGTAGTCAAACACAATGTCGGCTCGCCCAACGGCGATCTGCTTCGCCGCGAAGATGCGCCCGCCATGAAACTCGGCATGACGGGTGTCATGGTACAGGCTTTCAACATAATACAGGATAGAATTGCGCGTGCGCGCCTTGCCGGCGACCCGCCCGATCTGGGGCTGCATCCGCGCCTCAGCGATATCGGCCTTTCGGAATTTCATCGTGCTGGCGAAGCAATAGAGCGCGGCTACGAAGAGGCATCGGCAAGATTGACCGAAATCCGGCGCATGCAAGAAGCCTACGCGCGTTAAACTGTGAAAAACTGACAGCTCATGTAGACCCCTGCGCCGAGAAGAGGCGCTGCTAGAGCGGTTCAACTTTTCACGGAATCTCCGAACCGCTCTATCTCTTTGTTTTCACGCAATTCCGGACGGAAAACCGCTACGCACTTTTCCTGGTATCGCTCTAACGCCGCACAATCGGCGCCGCTTTGCTTTGAGCTCGGGTCGATTGCTTCGAGAGTGCGTAACCACCCTTATCCGGCGATATAGGCTTTGATCTGCTCGGCCTCGATCTCGATCTCGCGGATGCGCCATTTGACGACGTCGCCGATTGAGATGATGCCGGAAAGCTTGCCCTTCTCCTCGACAGGAACGTGACGGAAGCGGCGCATCGTCATCAGCTCCATCAATTCGTCGGTCGTCGTATCTTCCTTGCAGCGGTGCACCTTGGCCGTCATCATCGATGCAATCGGCTTGTCGAGGCATTCCTGCCCATGCTTGGCAACTGCATTGACGACATCCCGCTCGGTGAAGATGCCGGAAATCTTGCCGCCCGGTCCGACCACCACGATGGCACCGATGCGATTCTCGTTGAGAATCTTCGCGGCCTCGGCAACGGTCGTATTACCGCCCGTCGTCACGACGTCGCGGCCCTTGGCTTCAAGTATGGCCTTTACGGAAACTGACATTCGATCCTCCCATCTCGAAAGCATGATGAACACTTGAAGCGTCCGATATGTTCCGAAATTACCCCGGAGCTCAAACCGGCGCTTTGCCCGTCGGTCGGTCGATCTCCTCATCCCACGATCGACGGATAGCAATGGTGCGCCTGTGTCAGTAAGAAAGCAACAGCTCATTCATCGAGTGGTAAAGCTTCCTGAGCTTCCACGGGCGGCTGCCGGTCGAAGGGTGCAAAAAGCAGGAATCCGAACAGGAAACCGCCGATATGAGCATCCCAGGCCACCGGCTGCGAGCTGTCGCCCGCAAGGTTGATGCCGAAGGCGACGAGTGCATTACCGGCGACCCACATGACGATATAAGCGACCACGGTGCGGCTTCGAAGCGACTCCAAAATGCTGAGGCGCGGGTTGAGATGCGCCTGCCGCATGGAAACCCTGCGACCGTCCATGGCCGGAAACGCAAAGCGGCAAGCCGCCCCCATCAGCGCCGAGACGACGCCGGATGCCCCGATCAAAAGCGTCTGGTCTCCCCAATAGAGCGCCGCATGCAGGAAGGCGGAAGCGGCGGACGAGAAAATCCAGAAAATCACATAGCGCAGGGCACCGATGCGTCGCGCCACGGGCGCGGCAAAGACCATCAGCCAGAGGCTGTTGAAGACGATATGCTCGATCCCGCCATGCAGCAGCGAATAGGTGACCGGCGTCCAAAGCCATTCCAGTCCCTGCTGCGACAAGGGAAAGGCATAGCGGGCGGGGATGAAGCTGAAGGCGAAATAAATCCAGTTCAGCGTATCGTCCGACCACCATGGCAGGTTCATGACCGCGAAGATGACGATCAGGACAGCAAGGCTCGCCAGAATCGCAGGAGGCAGGTTGAAGGCGGGCACATGCTGCTGCGGCCGCGGATTTTCCGGCTCTGGGCGCGGCAGCTGTTCATCGTCCATGTCTTGCTCGGCTTATCAATAGAGGTCTTCGACACATAGCGCAGCGAAAATCAAAAAAAAAGCCGCCCCGCAGTATGGGGCGGCGTGCCGGGATGCTCCTCTCCGGATTGGACCTCGATGGTCCGTCCGGCGCCCGGGAAATTCGTGCTGAAGGTCACTTGGTGAAGTGATGAACAAAGCCTTACACCGACCAGCCGGCGGAGCAACCGAAACTCCTTGTTAACCCTAACGACCCGGTTCTGGCATGGAATTCGCAAGGTTGGAGTCGAAGGCAATGAATGCCTTTGTATTTGAAATGAAATGGGACACGGACGCATTATGCGCCAAAAGACGAGCATCGATATATTTACCTATTGGGAGCACATACGCGGCAACGCGGATGCCCCCTTGCGCAATTTGATACAGCCATCGGCGATCGGCCATATTCTTCCCGAGCTGTTCATCCTGGAAAACACGGCAGACGACAATCCACGCTTCCGGCTGGCCGGCACAGCGATCTGCAACCTCATGGGGCGCGAGATTCGCGGCGAGAATTTCGCAGCGCTCTGGGCAGGCAGTCAGCAGGACGATCCGGTGCACATCGCCGCCGGCGTGATGAGGCACGTGGTTCCCGCATCGATCCATGCGACGGGTTATTGCATCAGCGGCCGCAGCATGACCTTCGAGCTGATATTGCTGCCGGTTCGCACATCGAGCGACACCTGCGACAGACTGCTCGGCTGTCTGACGCCTACCGTTTACGCGACATGGCTCGGCAACGAGCGCCTGGAATTTCTGGCGCTGGACCGCAGCCGCCTGCTTCGCGACCGCCCTGCCCGCCTCGCGGATACGCCGCCCCATCCCGATCCGACAGATCTTCTGCCGCATCAGGGAAGCGCCAGCCTGGGCGAATGGATGCGTCGAAAGTTAATTCAAGCAAAAAATGGGCGCGAGAGAGCCGGAATTGACCCAGCTCGGAACAAAATCGACGATCATCTCTAAGTCATGCCTTGGGAAAGACAACCTTACTTTAAGGAGTTGCGGCTAATAGTTGGACGAGACGCAATAGGGTTCAAGACGCTTCATGCACTCATTCCAGCCGGCCCATGCGACACGGCCCAACCAAATGACAGGCAATGCTGTTCGCAATGATCAGCGGACCTTTCAACGGGTTCCGATCAATATGCAAGGTCGCCTGATGCTGGCTAACTACGAGGAATTCGAGTGCCTGGTCACCGAGATGTCGCCGGGGGACCTTCATGTCACCTGCCTGGGACGTCCGCGCGCCGACGAGCGCGTCATCGCCTATATCGATCACCTTGGCCGTGTCGAAGGCAATGTCGTTGCCGTCGATGGCCGCGGGTTCACCATGTCGATCAATGCGACCGAGCGGAAACGCGAAAAGCTTGCTGCCCAATTGACCTGGCTTGCCAACAAGCACGAACTCGGCCTGCCGGAAGATCGCCGCCATGATCGCCTGACGCCGCGCAACACCCGCAGCGAGCTCACGCTCGACGACGGTACGCGATATGTCTGCCGCATCATGGACCTCTCGCTCTCGGGCGCAGCGGTCGATGTCGAAATACGCCCCACGATCGGGACGCCGGTGCGCCTCGGCAATATGCGTGGCCGCGTCGTCCGCCACTTCATTGAAGGCGTGGCGATCGAATTCCTTTCGCTGCAATCGCGCGAGACCTTGCGCGAATTTCTCTGATATTGTCATCCTCCTGTCACGCGGCATCGCGAAATAGCGACGCCTGTCTTCTCCTCAACGCGTGACGGCACAATGCTTTACCCGCACACAATTCCTTTTGACGAAGGCCTGCTTGAGGTCGGTGACGGCCACAGGGTTTACTGGATGCAATCGGGCAACCCGGAGGGTGTGCCTGTCCTTATCCTGCACGGCGGCCCGGGATCAGGAAGCTCCGCTGGAACGCGCCGTTATTTCGATCCGCACTATTATCGGATCATTCAGTTCGACCAGCGCGGCTGCGGCGGTAGCCTTCCGCACGCGTCGGAACCGGCGATCGATCTCTCGGCCAACACGACATGGCACACGATTGCTGATATCGAGCAATTGCGGTGGCGCCTCGGTATTGAAAGCTGGATCATATTCGGCAACTCCTGGGGCTGCACGCTTGCGCTCGCCTATGCCGAAACTCATCCGCAACGAGTGGAAAGCTTGCTCCTCGTCGGTATCACCATGACGAGACAATCGGAAATCGATTGGCTCTATCAAGGTCTCGGTCGTTTCTTTCCGGAGCAATGGGCACGTTTTCGGGCTGCCGTGCCTGAAGAGGATCGCGATGGCGATCTCGTCGCTGCCTATTATCGCCTTCTGCTTGATCCAGATCCCGCAATCCATGTGAGAGCTGCCAGAGACTGGCACGAATGGGAAGGCGCCTCGATCCTGATCGATCCGCGCGAGACTCTGCCGTCCCGGTGGTCCGATCCTCGCTATCTGACGGCCCGTGCCCGGATCATCACGCACTACTTCCACCATCTGGGCTGGCTCGAGGAGCGGCAGATCCTGCGCGATATCCACCGGCTCGCCGGTATCCCCTGTACGATGATCCAGGGCCGCATGGATCTCGAGGCGCCGCTGGTAACCGCGTGGGAATTGTCGCAAGCATGGCCACGGGCGGAACTGGTGGTCGTCGCGAACGCGGCCCACTCGCCGGCGGTCGCGGAGATGGCTGCCGCGATCATCCGCGCAACCGACGGGCTATGCCGCGATTTCAAGCAATAAAAATCAAAAATATTTTTTGAGCCGGCTTTCCCAAAATGGGACAGGTTCAGGTTCTTGCGGTCATTTCCAGCACTTGGCAGGCTCATCGCCAGGCGTGTTCTGTATCAATACGATACGGTTGCTGCCCAGATCTGTGCCCGGACGTTAACGATCCTCATTGTTGAAAACCGTTGCGAAACAGCCGGATATCAAATTCCTGCATCGCAGCATTCCATACTGATATTCCTCAAATTTTAATCGAATTTGCCGCGAACTTGAATCAAGTTTTCTGCGTGTTTTATGAGAATTTTCTCCAGATTTGATTCAACTAAGCCATTAATTTGACTGTGCAATTTTGCGTCAGGTAAAATCACGCGTGTCATTCTGATCCCAATAAAAACAGGGACAGGGACATGAACTTTCAAATCGTACTTCGCGGCTTTGCCGCTCTGGCGCTTTCCACTCTTGGCTTCTTCGGTCTTGCTCAGGCAGCACCCGCCAACATGACGATCACCGGCGACGCCGCCCCTCCGATCGGTCACTATGAGTTCTGCAAGGAAAATCCGCGGGAATGCGCTTATTCCGGCGGTGACGCAGGCCCGATGATCCTTAACCAGGATAGCTGGAAGACGATCCTGAAGATCAATTACACGGTCAACACGACCATCAAGCCGATGACCGATATGGAACTCTACGGCGTCGAAGAGAAGTGGGCGATCCCGACCACCGCCGGCGACTGCGAAGATTTTGCGCTGCTGAAGCGCAAGCAGCTCATCGATGCCGGCTTCTCGCCTTCCGATCTGCTTATGACCGTCGTGCTGCAGCCGAACGGCGAAGGTCATGCCGTGCTGACGGTACGCACGGATCGTGGCGATTTCATTCTCGATAACATGCGCAACAAGGTGAAGCTCTGGTCCGAGACCGAATATACCTTCCTCAAGCGCCAGTCCGCCGACCATCCGGCCCGCTGGGTCAAGATTCAGGATGGCCGCGCCGTCGCGGTCGGCAGCTTGAAATAAGCGTTTTCCACACAGGATCATCGGCGACCTAGCGTCGATGGTCAAAGTCAGAGGCCCGGTCTCGTCCCCTGATTTCTGTCCAGGCCGGTGCCTCTGAGCCGTTCCCACTGTCCCGGGGAACGGCTCTTTTTCATTTGGTGACTGGCCTCAAGGCAGGCGCTGAAAATATCCCGAGAATTTAAGTGTGCCATTAGCATGGCTTGCGATGCATATTTAACTGTCGGTTAACTATCGTGGCGCCAATCATCATTTCCGACGAGACTCAAAAAAGTCAGACGCCGCGAGGCTTTGCCATCGATGATGGCGACCGGAGCGGAAGGAAATGAAGGCAAGAGTATGGCTCCTCCTCTGTCATCCGCCGCAATGATCGAAGAAAGACCGCTGATATCGAGCGGCTTTGTCTATCGGCTCACGGCAGGTGTTGCCGTTCTGGCAGCCTTGACTGTCGCCATATCGGTTGGTGGGCACTGGCTTGGCGAGAAAATTTCGCTTGCAGGCCATACGACGGATATCAAGCCTATCTCTGTCACGATCGGCGACGACACGATGCGTCTGGCCGCAAATACCATCCGCTTTCCAAGCGAGCGTTCGGACGGTACGGCCGAGCGCGTCGATCTCTATCTGACCTGGCCGCAGATGCAGGGTTATAGTGAAACCGATCGGATGCGCTTCGACGATATCTCGCAGTCGTCCTCTCTAATCTTCCTGCAAATCAGCCAGAGCACCATGTCCCATGACATGTCCGGCCGGCTCGGTCCGATCTATTCGCAGCTGATGGATGGGGCCGCTTATGCCGGCCCCTTCGGCCTGACGGCGCATCGGCTTCGTACGGATGCCGGCTATAACGACGAAATCCTTTTGACGGCGCCGCGGCCCGGCGAGACCGATTACGTTGTGCGATGCATCCTGCCCTCCTCGCCCGCGCTGGCAACCAGCGGCGACTGTCAGAGGGACATCAAGGTCGGTAAGGATTTAAGTGTTCTTTACCGCTTCTCCAGCAATCAGCTGGGTGATTGGCGCGCCATGGATGCCGCTGTCCAGAACTTCGTCAAAACGCGCCTTGTGGATAATACCGTGCCTGTGTCGACAGCCGTGGGCGGCCGCTAAAATGGCACAGAAACCTGAAACCAACTGTTCATCATAAACCGATTGGTAACGCTAAGCCTCTACTGTCGAACGGAATGGCCGTTCATGGAGGCGGCGGCCGGATAATCGAGAATGTAAATGCAAGCAGAGAGTGATTTAGTGTCCAGATCTATTCTTTCCGTTTCGTCGTCTCAAACCGGTAAGATTCTGGCGAGAGCGCTTCTTGGTTTTTCGATCGCAACGGCGACGGTCACTGTGACTGTCATTGACGCGAGCGCGGCCGGTCCGAAATATGCCGGCATCGTCATCGATGCCAATACCGGCAACGTTCTCTACAGCGAAAACGCCGACACGCTGCACTATCCGGCCTCGCTGACCAAGATGATGACGGTCTATCTGACTTTCGAGGCGCTTGAAGCTGGCCGCATCACCCTCGATACCCCCGTCGTGTTTTCGAAGAACGCTGCAGCACAGGCTCCGACCAAGCTCGGTATTGGCGCCGGCCGCTCTGTGACTGTTCGCGAGGCGATCCTCGGCATCGTCACCAAGTCTGCCAATGATGCCGCAATGGCGCTTGGCGAAATGCTTGGCGGTTCGGAGGAAGGCTTCGCCCGCATGATGAACGACAAGGCGCGAGCGCTCGGCATGACGCGCACGACCTACCGCAACCCGAACGGCCTGCCGAACACAGCGCAGATGACGACGGCACGCGATCAGGCCCGCCTTGGCATCGCCTTGCGCGAGCATTTCCCGGAATATTACGGTTTCTTCTCCGAAACGAGCTTCCGGCTCGGCAACCGCACGATCCTCGGTCACAATCGCCTGGTCGGCTCCGTGCGCGGCGTCGATGGTATTAAAACCGGTTACACGCGCGCTGCCGGCTATAATCTGGCGACTTCGGTGAAAGTCGATGGTCGCTCCATCGTCGGCGTCGTCCTTGGCGGCGCTTCGACACCGGCTCGCGACAATCAGATGCGTAAGCTGATCGCTGATTATCTGCCCGCGGCATCGACAAAGCACATTGCTTCCAATGTAATCGCACAGGTGCCGGCTGCAACGCCAAACGTGCAGGCAGCCAGCGCACGCATGGCCGATATCACGCGCGCAAAGATTAGGAATGACGGGACGACGGAAGTCGCCGATTCCAGCCCATCCAGCGCGGCGGCTTTTGCAGCGGTGACGTCGCAGTCGAGCAATCCGTTGCTCTCAGCAAAGCCCGTTCAGCGCCCCGCCTATGATGAAACAGCCTCCACTGGGCCTTCAGACGACGCTGATGAGGACGAAGTCGATACCGTAACGACCGCATCGACCTCCAAGAGCGATACGAAACTCGTCAAGCTGCAGCGGGCCGAGAAATCCGAAAAGGTCGCAAAGGCTGAAAAAGCTGAGCGCGGGCCGACTGGCTGGGTCGTTCAGATCGGTATTTCCTCCAGTAAGAATGGCGCGACCGACCTGCTTGATACGGCGAAGAACAAGGGTGGCAAGGCCTTGCGTTCGGCCAAGCCCTATGCGGTCGCCTTCGATGGCGGCTACCGCGCCCGCTTCGGCGGGTTCGAGGATCAGAACGAAGCCCTCAATGCCTGCAAGGCGCTCAAGCGCGCCGGCGTGAAGTGCTGGGCGAGCATGGAATAGAATGTGGCCGGTGTTTTCGCGCCGCATGATGTGAAGATTGGTCGGGCCTTCTGTTGCGCCCGATCTTCCGGTTCCGAATGTCAAACGGGCCGGCCCTGAGTTTGTAACGTGTACGGGGTTTTGAAATGGCAATGAACGAGAACTTTCCCGGTTTCTCGCTCGACGGCGGGGGCAAGATGAAACAGAAGGGCTTTGCTCTTCATCCGCTGCATGAGGCGGCGATGCGGCTGGCGGACCTGGGTCTCAGCCGTTCGCGCTCGCGTAACAAGACGAAAGACCTGATCGGCATCCTGCTTTGCCATGGCGCACGCGCCTGGCGTTATTCGCAGCCGGAAGCGCATATTCATCTGCACATCACCGCTCCGACCGGCCGTGCGCCGATCATGATGCGGCTGCGTTAAAGCAAACCAAGTTCGGAAAGTTCCCGCCGCAGATCGGCGGGCAATTCGGCTGCCGCGCCGAGACTGTCGAGATCGCGCGGTACGTCGTCCTGCGGCAGGTACCGCCAGCCCTGAAACGGCCGCTTCGGCTGGCCCGTTGTCTCGACAACGCTCGGGTCGAGAATAAGGCGGCAGCGCTGAATACCGTCCGCGTCGGTAAAGGTCTCGATGCCAAGCAATTTCTGCCGCGCTTGCACCTGCCCCTTGATCACCCAATAAAGCGAGCCTCCGTCCAATAGCTCGTCTACCCGCTTCGGCACCATGCGCGTCGTATGGGTTGTATGCGGCTCGAGCCCAGCAGCAATGGCATTCATTGCCCGCTCGGAAACCCATTCGCGCAGATCATCCAGCGAATCCGCGCCCACGCACAATTTAATGAGATGCAAAGCCATAATGCCGTTGAAGTCCTTTTGACCGGCAGCGTCAAGCTTTTCACTGCGGACATCCACAGAGTGGGTAACATCACCCGAAAGCGCAAGAGGTGATTCTCGGAGGCGATTATGGATAGTGCATCGGATTACCCGTCCAATGAGTGGATAACAGTGAATGATCCCGGCCGGTTCGGCTGGTCCAGCGCTGCTCTTGCGAATGCTTACCGTTATGCGCAATCGATCGGATCGTCCGCGATCATGGTCGTGCAAGATGGCTTGATTGTGAGTTCATGGGGTAAGATTGCCGACGTGACCGGCATCGCCTCCATGCGCAAAAGCCTGCTGAGCGCATTGATCGGCATTCATGAGATCGAGGGTACGATCGATCTGGCAATGACTCTGGCCGATCTGGCTATCGATGACTGCGAACCGGCGCTGACAGTGAAGGAGAAGCAGGCGACGATCGCTGATCTTCTGATGTCGAGGTCGGGTGTCTATCATGCCGCCGCCGATCAGGACCCGGCCCTCTTGCCTCCCCGAGGTATCCATGCTGCGGGAGAGCAATGGTTCTACAACAATTGGAGCTTCAATGTCCTGGGCATCCTCCTCCAGCAATTGAGCGGCGTTCCGATCGCCGAGGATTTTTTCCGTCGTATTGCAATTCCGCTCCAGATGCAGGATTTTCGGCCGGAACACTTCTATTTCAAGACGATTCCTCAATCGGTCCACCCTGCCTACAAGATCAGAATGTCCGCGCGTGACCTGGCACGCCTAGGCGTGCTCCTGGTAAATGACGGCCGATGGCGTGGTGCGCAGATCATTCCGGCGGAATGGATCCGCAGAAGCATCGTGCCTTATACGAATCTCGGGCGCGGTGCAGGTTTCGGCTATAGCTGGTGGATCGGACGATACGCACTGCAGCCGCCAACGGTACCTGGCGGCGAAGTCGTCAGAGACAAGCCATTCTACTGGGCATCCGGCATGGGAAACCAATATCTCATGATGTTTCCGGACATAGCGACGGTCTTGGTTCACAGAGTAAGCGACGCCAATAACGGGCCAAGCAGCGCTCAAATCGAGCAACTGCAAGCCATGCTTCTGGGAAGCCGCATAGCCGGCATCCCCGTCACCACTCCCATAAGCAAATGATCTTCTCCCAAGGTCGCGTTTCGACCTTGGGCCGCATCAGCATTCCACGACATTGACGGCGAGGCCACCCGTCGAGGTTTCCTTGTATTTCTCGCTCATGTCGTAGCCAGTCTGGCGCATGGTCTCGATGCAGGCGTCGAGCGGCACGAAATGCTGGCCGTCGCCCTTGATCGCAAGCGAAGCGGCGGTGACCGCCTTGACGGCGCCGAGAGCATTTCGCTCGATGCACGGCACCTGCACCAGGCCGGCGATCGGGTCACACGTCATGCCAAGATGATGTTCGAGCGCGATTTCCGCTGCGTTCTCGATCTGCTCCGGCGTCGCCCCCATGACGGCGGCAAGCCCCGCAGCCGCCATCGCGGCCGCCGAACCCACCTCGCCCTGACAGCCGACTTCTGCGCCCGAGATCGAGGCATTGTGCTTGATGATGCCGCCGACGGCGGCGGCCGTCAGAAGGTAGTTGCGAATGCCGTCCTGATCCCAATCCTCGTGGAAATGCTGATAATAGCGGATCGTTGCCGGGATGACGCCGGCCGCGCCATTGGTCGGCGCCGTCACCACGCGGCCGCCGGCCGCATTCTCCTCGTTGACGGCCATGGCGTAGACGCTGAGCCAGTCGTTGGCGAGCAGCGGGTTGATGCGGTTGCTGCGCCACTCTTCCTGCAATTTATCATGGATGGCACGCGCACGTCGGCGCACCTTCAGGCCGCCAGGCATGATGCCATCGACCTTGAGGCCACGATCGATGCAGCTGCTCATGGCCGCCCAGATGCGGTCGAGGCCGGCATCCAGCTCCTCGGCGCTCATATGCGTCTCTTCATTGGCGCGCTTCATCTGCGCAATCGAAAGGCCGGAACGCTCGGACATTTCGAGCATCTGCTTGGCGCTGGCGAAAGGGAACGGAACGCGCTCGCCGGCCGGGGCCGGCTTTTTCCGGTCGGCCTTCATCTGCTCCAGTTCGGTATCCGTGACGACGAAGCCGCCGCCGACGGAATAATAGATGCGTTTGACCAGCAGGCGCTCATCCTTGTCGAAGGCGGAGAAGCTCATGCCATTGGCATGACCGGGCAGCGGCACCTTCTTGTCGAAGATGAGATCGGTCTTCGGCTGGAACCGATAGGCCGGATGGCCCGGCGGCGTGATGCGCCCACTACGCTCGACCTCGTCGATGATGGCATCCATGTGGTCGGGATCGACGCCATCGGGCCTCTCGCCCATCAGGCCGAGAATAACCGCCCTGCCCGTTCCATGCCCGATGCCCGTATGGGCGAGCGAGCCGTGCAGGCTGACCTTGATCGACTCGACATGCACGTTCGAAGACGGGCGCGGCCATTCATTCGAAAGCACGAGGTCGAGGAAACGATTCGCGGCCGACATCGGCCCCATCGTATGCGAGCTGGATGGTCCCACACCGATCTTGAACACGTCGAAAACTGAAAGAAACATGGACCTTTGGTGCCTCCAGGCAAATCGATTTCCGGCAAGGCTACGCTATCGGGGCAAGCTTGCACGGCGATTGGCCGACATCGGATTTCATGGCAGCGACATTACATATAGGCATTGGGGGAAGCAAACAGAAGGCCATTGCGCGCAGCTCGCGCTGAGCTACAGTCCACATCGGATTGATCTGGAGAATCTCCCTTTATGACGACTGCCGACTATGTCGCCCTCGCCCTCTTCATCTTTCTCTGGGTCGCGCTGAACTGGATCGTCAGCAGCGCCAGCTTCTTCAATCGTACCAGCCTGACGCTGGCGATGAACGAACGCCGGCGAGAATGGATCTACAACTCGCTTCGCCGCGACCTGAAGATGATCGACACACAGATCCTCTCAGGCCTGCAAAACGGCACCGGCTTCTTCGCTTCTACCTCGATCTTCGCCATCGGCAGCTGCTTTGCGCTGCTCGGCGCCACAGATAAGATCAATGCCTTCTTCTCCGACATGCCCTTCATCTTCAACGGCGGTCGGGCAGCTTTCGAAATCAAGGTGGCCGGGCTTGCTTGTCTCTTTGGCTACGCCTTTTTCAAGTTCGGCTGGGCCTATCGCCTGTTCAACTACTGCACCATTCTCTTCGGCTCCCTGCCGATGCTGGAAGATGCCATTCGTGATCCCGTGCGCGCCGAACGCGCCGCCGAGCGGGTCATCCGCATGAACATCATCGCAGCCCGGAATTTCAACTCCGGCCTGCGAGCCATCTTCCTATCGATTGGCTATCTCGGCTGGTTTCTGAGCCCTTACGTTTTCATGGTCACGACCATGTTCATCATCATCGTGCTGGTCCGCCGGCAGTTTTTTTCCGATGCCCGTCTGGCCATTATGGATAGCGATGTGCCATGACATGCTCGCGCCGTCTCAAGCGGTGCTCGTGATCTGAGTTTCATGCCTGGAAGGACCCGCCAATGGTCGCTATCGCCGAGAGCGCCGATGCACCGCAAAAGACGCCCCGCATCGGCATTCTGGACACGGCGCGCGGCGTCGCACTCCTGGCCATGGCAAGCTATCACTGCACCTGGGATTTCGAATTCTTCGGCTATCTCGATTCCGGCACGGCGGAAACAGGCTGGCTGAAGCTTTATGCCCGCGTCATCGCCAGCACCTTCCTATTTCTGGCAGGCTGCAGCCTTGTGCTCGCGAATACGCCGGAGATTCGCTGGCGCTCCTACTGGCGGCGACTGGGCATGATCGTCGCGGCGGCCGCTGCCATCTCCCTCGTCACCTTCATCGGCATGCGCGACGAATGGATATTCTTCGGCATCCTGCACAGCATCGCGGCGGCGAGCCTCATCGGGCTCCTGTTCCTGCGCTTGCCGGCATTCGCCACCCTTCTAATCGCCGCATTACTGGCGGTCGGCATCGTCGTCGACAATGTCGTCGCGCCGCTATCGCTGCATTCGACATTTTTCGACGCGCCCTGGCTCTGGTGGGTGGGGCTTTCGGAAAACATCCAGCGCTCGAATGACTATGTGCCGCTTTTCCCATGGCTGACGCCATTCCTGTTCGGCCTCGGCGCGGCGCAATTGGCAATTTCCCGCGGCTGGCTTAAGTCGTTGGCAAAATTCGGCCCCGGCCGCAATCTCATTGCCCGCGCCGGCCGGCACAGCTTGATCTTCTATCTGCTTCACCAGCCTGTGCTGTTCGGCCTCGTCTATCTTTTGTCGCTGGTCGCGCCGGCTCCGCTACAGGACCCGACCGTCGGCTATATCAGGCAATGCGTGGCCTCCTGCACGCGGTCGGGCAGCGAAGCCATGTGCCGCAGCTTCTGCCAATGCACGCTCGATAAGCTGCAGGCTCAGGATCTTTTCAAACCATTGGAATCCGGAGCGATCAAAGCAGATAGCGATGAACGTGTAAGCCGAATCGCGATACAATGCACGGATGAAGCGCAATGACAGGGTTATTCTATGAATGCCTATCGTTCGAAGTCGCTGAGTTTTCCGTGGCCGCCGCTGCTCTATAGCCTCGCCGTCATGGTGGCGCTGTATCTGCAGCGGGTGTATCCCTTGCCTTTACCCTTTGTCTGGGCGCTGGTTTCGTGGGTTTTCGGCGCGCTTTTGACCGCCTTCGCCGTGACGCTGAACGTCTGGGCCGTCAAAACGTTGATGGAACGCCGCACGACCGTTCTGACACAGCGCTGTACGGCGCATCTCGTGACCACAGGTCCGTTTCGCTTCACCCGCAACCCGACCTATCTCGGCTATACCTTGCTGACCGCAGGCCTCGGCCTGCTGATCGGCAATCTCTGGTTCCTGGCGATGGCGGCCGCGGCAGCCGCCTTGACGACGTTGCTCGTCATCCGTTGCGAGGAGATGCATCTCCTCTCCCGATTCGGCTGCGAATTCGAATTTTACTGCAAGCGCACCCGCCGCTGGCTTTGATGATCGGCAAGCATTTTGCCGATTAAGTGCCGACGCCGATTTCGGCGAGGCGGCCGAGACAGGCCTCTTCGACATTGTCGAGTTCACTTAGCGTATCGTCGATATCCTTGCGCTTCTGGCGCAGCTCGTCGCGCTTTTCATCGACGCGCTTCATCAGCAGCTTAAGCTGGCCGATTTCGCCCGGAGGCTCTTTATAGACCTGAATGATCTCGCGAATCTCGGCAATGGTGAAGCCGATGCGACGGCCGCGGAGGATTTCCATGATGAGACGTCGGTCAGCTGCCCGGAACAGACGTGTGCGACCTCTGCGCTCGGGATGGATAAGGCCCTCATCCTCATAGAACCGCAAAGTCCGGGTCGAAACTCCGAATTCCCGAGTAAGCTCCGTTATGCTATAATATCCGTCGACCAAGAATCCGCCCCTATCTGCTGCCCATGATAATATTGACTTTTACGTAATAGTCAATTTTTACGGGTTGCGGTCAGTTCCCGACCCGCCAATGCCGCACAAAACCACAGGCTCGCAAGGCCTGAGAGGGCAAAATTTCCCGCAAATTCGATAGGAATGATCACAAGACAGCTGACACCTCAGTGATTTGATGCACGAATCAATGCGATGGAAGTACGAAATGCTGGAATGCAGCGATTGTACCTTCAATGACGGCAGACGTCATTCGGCTAAAAGGCCTCCAGTTCGCCCGACGCCACTGATTGGGTTCGCGTGAAATCGATATAAAAACAGATGGATGATGGAAAAAGCTCATGGAGAAAGCCGGCCATCGAGACGGTGGCATTACCATCATCTTCCCCTTATCCTGGCAGCCTCCTACCCATATCCTCCATCCGATAGAGAGTACCGTGTCCGCCCGCCCCATTATCCGCTTTCCTGATCCGCTATTGCGAACCGCCTGCGCTGCCGTCACCGCCTTCGACGACGATCTGCGAGCGCTCGTCAACGACCTGCTGGATGCGATGCGGGCGGCGCCCGGCGTCGGCATCACCGGCCCGCATATCGGCATCCTCAAGCGAGTCGTCGTGATCGAACTCAGCCGCGAGGATGGCGTGCGCACCTATATCAATCCGGAAATCCTATGGTCGTCGCCGGAAACCATGCGGCATATGGAGGGCAGCGTTTCCATGCCCGGAGCGACGGAGGAGATCGTCAGGCCGAAATCGATCCGGTTTCGCTATCAGGATATCGCCGGCGAAACACATGAAGCGGAGGCGCACGACTTTCTGGCCATCTGCATTCAGCACGAGATCGACCAGCTGGACGGCATTTTTTGGCTGCAGCGGCTTTCCAAGCTCAAGCGCGACCGGCTTGTCAAAAAATGGGAGAAGATCCGGGATTGAAATCCGCAAAAGAAAACGGGCGCCCGAAAGCGCCCGTCCTGTCATCGCTAAACTCGGCAATCAGCCCTTGAGCTTGGTGTTGCAGAGGCTGTAGTAGCCGCCGCCCTTCTGGATCCACTTCAGACCGCCGAGTGCATTCTTGGTCTTTGCGGCATTGTATGCATCGACGCAGGTGTGGAAGCGGCCCTTGCCGGGCGTCTCGGTAGCATATTTGGGATCGACCTTTGCCGGGAAGGTTACGCCAGCCGGAGCAGCCATCGTCGGCTTTGCCGGCTCTGCTGCCGGCGGCTTGGTGGCGTCGGGTTCGCTGGCATCGACCTTGGCTGCCGCAGTGGTCTTCGCCGGCTTGGCAGGCGTCGTAGCCGCCGGTGCGGTGGTTGCGGGAGCGGTGGTCGTCGTCGTGGCGCTGGCGTCCGCACTGCACTGCGTTGTGCGGAAGTCATTCCACTTTTGGCCGTTCAACGTACCAGCGGTTTTGGCAGCCTGGTATTTGGCGCTGCACTCTTTCATGGTTAGCGCAGAAGCCGAAGAAGCGAGGCCCATCGAGCCTACAACTGTGAGAGACGCAAGAGACATCAACAGGATGGCACGACTTGTCATTGGCATATCCTCCGCTCTATGACGAATGTCGAAACTATTAATCGTATCGTCCATATCGATTGTCAATCGACGCGCGATCTGGGGGCGACGGAAGACACCATATGCGGACGAACATGAACGCAAACTGTACAAAAATAGCCATCAAAAAGAGTGGCTTGGCTGAGTTGACAATCTTTGATGGTGGTTCGCCGGTGCGCTGAGCTCAGCCGGAGGTAGAAAGAGATCGCAGCCCCGATCTGGCACATTGGTAGGCCCGATTCTGCTATTCGCAGGTCAGCGATGCGCTCGGGCTGCAATAGCACTCGTAACGGGGAGCTGGGCATGTTGCGGTTGCAAGGCTGAAATCCTGGCAATTGCATTGGACGTGAAATTGTTGATCTGCCGTCGCCGACGTCGCGCTGTAGATCGAAAAGCCGGTGCCGATATCGGCCGGGCGAGACCCGACGCTGAAGGAATAGGTCGAGGCGGAGCTTTGCGGCGGCGAATTATCCTGAGCGAATGTTGTGAATGGAAAGCAGAGCACACCGCAGATCGCAAGCAATAGCCTTGAAGACGATTTGACCATATCTCGCGCCCACCTTTCCTATTGGCACATCAGATAGGCGTGCGGAACGCAGGTGCATGCATAAGACTGGGTCGGGCACGTCATGTCCTGCAATGTCCGGTCGTCGCAATTGCACGTTACGAAATAGGATGAATTGTTCGGCATCTTCAGAATGCTCGAGGTGGAATAGCCGCTACCAAGATCCGCACGCCGATAGCTGAAGCTCGATGCCGAATTCTGGGCATTCTGGTTGTTACCAGTGGTCTGCGCCATGACCGGCGGGACGGACACGGCAAGGAGGAACAACGCCTCGAAGCCTGCCTTCCAATAACGGGTCGGGCCAAAAACGGCTCTCATATCCTTACTCCATTCTGCAGTTTTCTTTGGGAATGAATTCTAGTTTCGGAATGTTTCTTCCGTTTCTCCGTCTGTTGCGAAACCTTTCCCGTCCGCAATTTCTAGCCATGAGATGAACGGAATATCGCGCGCGTCGGCTCGGCATAATGGCTGGGAACCATCGGGATTTTCGTCCGACTTACTGACCGACGATATCACCACTGCGCAGAGGGAAAAAGTCGTTAGGACCCTATCAAAGACCGTCGGCGATCACTGTTTCGCGAGGAATGTGAGCGATTGCGGAACGGATGCAACCTACCCTGAAACTTGGACCTTGAAGTGCAGACGCATCGCCCTAGCTTTTCTAGTGCAGTTCCCCTCTCTGTGCCCTGGATGCTCTCCCTTCCAGGGCATTTTTCTTTCAGGGCACTTCTCCTGTCGTGCCGGGCGTGCAGTGAAAATGGACCATCGCACCAAATGATTCGCTACATCCTCCAAATGGGCGTAGGCTATTTTTACCGTCGGCTACCGAATCCGTAGGCGCCAACGGCTGAGAGAGACAACGCACTCTCGCCTGCAGAGGTCAAGGAGTTACCCGCATGACCTCGCATAACAATCACGACAATATATTGAGCGATCAGAAACTGCATGATCTTCTCAAGGCAGAAGACAAAATAGATCTTTTGGAGAAATCGAAACGGCGCGCTTTGGATGAATTGGAAGTGCCCGTGGCAGAGGACGCCGAAGACCTTTCCTTGTGAGCGATAGCAGCTTTTTCGCAATGGATCGGACAGGCCGCCTGACCTGTCCTGCTTAGCATTGGAATTCAACGTAGCATCCGGGATCGTCTTCAGGCGATCACCGATCGGCTTCACACGTCATTGATCGTTTCACCGAAGACTTGTTCGAACGCCTCACGGAGGCGGATATCGACATCCGCCATCATGACCGGCAAGCCGAGATCGACGAGGCTGGTGACGCCATAGGCCGAGATTCCGCAAGGAATGATGCCGGTGAAGTGCCCGAGATCGGGGTCGACGTTCAGCGAAAGGCCGTGAAACGTCACCCATTTGCGCACGCGGATACCGAGGGCTGCAATCTTGTCCTCGGCCACGGTGCCGTCAGCCAGAATCGGCCTCTCCGGGCGCCTGACCCAGACGCCGACCCGATCTTCGCGCCTCTCGCCGCGCACATTCATCGATTCGAGCGTGCGAATGATGACCTCTTCGAGCGCGCCGACGAAGGCACGGATATCCTGCCGCCGACACTTGAGGTCCAGCATGACATAGGCCACGCGTTGACCCGGCCCGTGATAGGTATATTCGCCGCCGCGTCCGGTCGCAAAGACCGGAAATCGATCCGGCTCGATCAGATCGGCGGCATTGGCGCTGGTGCCCGCTGTATAGAGTGGCGGATGTTCGACCAGCCAGACGAGCTCCGGCGCCCGCCCCTCGGCAATCGCTGCCACTTCCGCCTCCATCGTGGCTACGGCCTCTTCATATGGCACAAGACCATCGCTGATCCGCCAGCGGACGGGCGGCGTGCCTTGAACGGGAAACATCTGGTGAGAAAGTTCGGTGCGAAGCATATGGCAGTCCTTTGCGCGCCGCGCCGGCCGCATGTGTGGAAAACCTGCGCGCCGGTGGGTTGTCCACATATGGCGCTATTCGGGCGGGAATTCAAACATGTAAGGCGTTTCCGCCGCATCCGGACCAGCTCGATCGGAGGAGCTGTGAAGGAATTTAAAAAAACTGACATATCGCTCTTGTGCCCCCCGAATGCTTTTGCTACATGCAGCCGCGCCGGAGCAATCTGGCCTACCACGATGCGGTCGTGGCGGAATTGGTAGACGCGCAGCGTTGAGGTCGCTGTGGGGCAACCCGTGGAAGTTCGAGTCTTCTCGACCGCACCAAGAACCCGGCTTTGGCCGGGTTTTTTGTTTTTGGCCCTTGGCGAAATGACAAAGGTCTGCGCCTTTTGGGCGCTCGTGTTGCAGCCCTCCAAATGGATCTTCAGTCCTGGGTACAGAATTTGGAAAACTGCTCGTACCAAGGGCGACCCGATCATCTACAAGCGGCAGATCGCGCTCTGCGACTGAGGGGCGCCGGCTAAGTCACCGCTGAGCACGCGGCATCGCGCGCAAGGATGTCGGCGAGCTCGTTGCCTGCGGCTCCTGAATGCCCCTTGCACCATTCCACAACCACATTCGGATGCTGTTCGAGCAGGCGGTCGAGTTGTTGCCAGATCTCCATGTCGTGGATCCGACGGCGTCGAGTGTGCGGGTTCGGAGTAATCCGCTTCCAGCCGTTGGTGCGCCAGATTGCTCTCCACCGACAGCAGCCTTCTATGACGTAGGCGGCGTCCGTCCGGAGCGTGACCGGCTGTGCCGAAGCCTCCGAGGCGATCCAGGCCATTGCGTTCAGAACCGCGAGGACTTCGAACCTGTTGTTCGATGTGCCGGCCTCCTTGCCACAACCGGCATATAACTGTCGGTCGCCTTCATAGACCACGAACGCCCATCCTCCGGAGCGGGAGGCGGCGTTGAAGGAGCCGTCGGTGTAGATGTGAAGCGAGTCGGTCATGCGGAAACCATAACATCGACGGGGAAGTGGCTGGCGAAGAGTTCCAGGGCTTTCGCGAACGGGTTCTTTCGTTTAGGGGCCGCTCTCGCTTTCTCGCGGATAGCGATGACGGAATCCGGTCTCCGATTTAGGGTGATGTAAATGCCCTGCCCGTCCATCAGGATGATGCGGCGGGAAGTGAAGGCAGTGGACGACGGTGACGAAAACGCGGGTCGTGTTCCATTCGATGCTTCGCACCACGATAGAATTCCATGGATGTTTTCAGGCGCGCGGCGTGTAAGCTGGCAATCATTGAAAACCTTGGAGGTGGCTCATGCCCCGTTTCCTTGCCGTTTACACCATGAAGCCTGAAGACCTCGCGTCTTTTCGAAGCCTACCCAAAGCGGAGCAGGATGCTGTCGATGCTATCGGCATCGCACAGTGGTCGGCATGGGAGGAAAGAAACGCTGCCTCTATCCTTGATCGTGGCGGCATGGTGGGAAAGACGACGCGCATCACCAGGAACGGCGTCGCCGACGCGGTCAATCCATTCTGCGGCTACCTGGTGGTCGAGGCTGAAACCGCAGAATCCGCCGCAAGGCTTTTCCAGGACCACCCCCATATTACCGTCTTTCCCGGCGACGGCGTCGATATCATGCCCTTTTTAACCTGACTTCGTTGATGGACCTTTCCACCATAACGATGAGGCCGGCAGAGGTGTGCTTGGGGACAGCAAGCAGACGCGCTACCGACCATCGGCATATCAGCCGTGTGAGCGAAGCGGCTTCATCCAAAACGGGAGAAACGAAAATAATCAAAGCGGAGACTGAAATCCAAGCGAATTCGCCTTCCTCGCCTTTGATGGCAAAAGCGGCCGGATTTTCATGATCACTTGACTTCGCGCGCCCCTCTGGCACCGTGAAACTTCTTCTGAGATAGGAGGATGTATGACGCCAGAACGCTTTTCCGAATGCCTTTTGCATATCCGCTGGACGCCGATCAATCTGGCGAGCGCCCTGCAATGCGACCTGTCATGGGTGGAGGCTATGGAGGCTGGGAATGCCGAAGTGCCGGACGGACTGGCAGCATGGCTGGAAATTCTTGCGCAATGCCATGAGGAGGCCGGCGTTCCCACCACTTATCGTGGACGCGGGCACGATTGAGACAGGCCGAGATAAGCCTGGAAAACGAATGACAGCTCGAAACAGCGGATAACTCATTCCAACGGAGGGATTGGAGATGAATGATGATTTTCGCTTGAAGCTTATCAAAATCAGAGGCGAAAAGATCGCCCATCGCAACGAACTGCTGGCGATGAAGATGCAGGACGCAAATACAAAAGGGGCTAGTCAGGATATCGATCTTGACGGCATGATCGCCCGCGAGCAGCTCGCAATCGACAACCTCGACGATACGATCGCCCGCCTCAGCTAGAGAGGCTCAGCGCGGCGCCATGAACATCGAAGGGCGGAGCGCTCAATGCGCCACATCCTTGCTGAGATTGCGCAGCCTGATCTGATGGTCGAGGCGTTCTAGCTGGTTTGTCGTCGTCTCTATCAGCCGGCCCATCTCCTGATAGGCCGTTCGCAGCCGCGAAAGTTCGTTCCTGACGGCTTCCAGGGCACGCTCGTCGCTGTCCTCTCCAGGCCCGTCGCCCGATCCGGTCATCAACCATACTGGAGAAACATCGAAAAGAGCCGACATCTTGGCCAGCGCGGAGGGATTGGGCTCGGCGCGATCGGATTCCCACGCGAGCATTGTCTCCTCGCTGACGCCAAGCTGCCTGGCCAGCGTTTCGAGACTGATTCCCGCGGCGTCGCGCGCCATGGACAAGCGCCCTCCAAGCGTATCACCGCCTTCGTCCGAAAAAACGGTCGTCTCTTGTTCTGGTTTGAACATCGGTGCGATCCCTTTCCTGGTCGCGCCGGCAATTTTGTGCCGCGCATTCATGTTTTAGCTGTTTCCAAAGCTCCAGATAGGTCTAAGGGCGTCATCTCGCCATGGCGATCTGTCCCAATTGGAAAAGTGTGACGTTTTCCGCTGAGCTCTCGTCGAGACTTCCAACCCACTCCTGATCGCGCCTTGATTGCATGCCGTTCCTGTGTTTGATGTTCGTGCATGTCCGTTTCTTCCGCCGTTTCCACGCCGCAAAATCCGCTTAGAGGCATGACGATCATGGCAAGCGCCATGATCCTGTTGCCGACGATGGATGCGATCGCCAAATACATGGCGAGCTTCGAAGGCATGTCGCCCGGTCAGGTGACCTTCTATCGCTTCTTCTTTCAACTTGTCTGCATGCTGCCGCTGCTGGCGACCGTCGCCGGACGGTCGGCCTTTTCGGCAAAGCGCCCCTGGATGAACCTGCTGCGGGGCGCGCTGCACGGGGCTGCCAGTCTGCTCTTCTTCGCAGCGGTCAAATACATGCCGCTTGCCGATGTCTTCGCGATCTACTTCGTCGAACCCTTTATGCTGACAGCGCTTTCGGCCTTGTTTCTCGGAGACAAGGTCGGCTGGAGGCGTTGGCTGGCGATCGTCATCGGCTTCGTCGGTGCGATGATCGTCATCCAGCCGAGTTTCGAGATTTTCGGACTGAAGGCGCTGTTGCCCGTTGCCTGCGCTTTCCTCTTCGCGCTCTATCTGTTCATGAACCGGGCGGTCGGCGAGGCGGATTCGCCGATGACGATGCAGGTCATGGCCGGCGTAGGTGGCACGCTATTCATGTCGGTCACCCTGCTGGCGGGAGCATCTGCCGCTATTGCCGATTTCGAACCTTCGCTGCCCGCCTCCACGCTTGGGCTCGTCCTTTTGCTGATTCTGGGTTCGATATCGGGCTATGCGCATATGCTCGTCGTCAGAGCCTTCCGGCTGGCGCCGCTTTCGCTGCTTGCCCCGTTCCAATATTTCGAAATCATTTCCGCCACCGTCCTCGGCTACGCGATATTCGGCGATTTCCCTAATCTTTCCAAATGGATCGGCATCGCCATCATCGTCAGCTCCGGCCTCTTCATCATCTGGCGGGAGCGTGTCCAATCGAGATTGGAAAAAACCGCGTGAGCGCAGATATCTTGCACATGGACCCGCAGTGCAATTTGTGGCTAAAACACTGACTGAATAGGGTATTTGGGCGGAGATTGCATGTTCAAGAAAATCCTGATCGCCAATCGCGGCGAGATCGCCTGCCGCGTCATCAAGACCGCGCGACGAATGGGCATTCTGACGGTCGCCGTCTATTCCGATGCCGACCGGGATGCGTTGCATGTCGAAATGGCCGATGAATCAGTCCATATCGGCCCGGCGCCCGCAGCCGAAAGCTATCTCGTCGCCGACAAGATCATTGCCGCCTGCAAAGAGACCGGTGCCGAGGCGGTCCATCCGGGTTATGGCTTTCTCTCTGAGCGCGCCTCCTTCTGTGCGGCGCTGGAGAAGGAAGGCATCGTCTTCATCGGCCCGAAGCCGAAGGCGATCGAAGCCATGGGCGACAAGATCGAATCGAAAAAATTCGCCAATGCCGCCAAGGTTTCCACCGTTCCGGGCTATCTCGGCATCATCGATGACGCGGATCATGCGGAAAGGATCGCTGCCGAGATCGGCTATCCCGTCATGATCAAGGCGTCCGCCGGCGGTGGCGGCAAGGGCATGCGCATCGCCTGGAGCAAGGATGAGGTGCGCGACGGTTTCGAGCGCGCCCGTTCGGAAGCAAAAAGCTCCTTCGGCGACGACCGCGTCTTCATCGAGAAATTCGTCGTCGACCCCAGGCATATCGAGATCCAGGTGTTGGCCGATGCCCACGGAAATGTCGTCTATCTCGGCGAGCGCGAATGCTCCATCCAGCGCCGGAACCAGAAGGTCGTCGAAGAAGCGCCCTCGCCGTTCCTCGACGAAGCGACGCGCAAGGCCATGGGCGAACAATCCGTGGCGCTTGCCAAGGCCGTCGATTACCAGAGTGCCGGCACGGTCGAGTTCATCGTCGATCGCGACCGGAATTTCTATTTCCTCGAAATGAACACCCGCCTGCAGGTCGAGCATCCGGTGACGGAACTTGTCACCGGCATCGATCTCGTCGAGCAGATGATCCGCGTTGCCGCCGGCGAAAAACTGCCGTTCAAGCAGGCGGATATCAAGCTCAACGGATGGGCGATCGAAAGCCGCTTGTATGCGGAAGATCCTTATCGCAACTTCCTGCCCTCGATCGGCCGCCTGACGCGCTACCGTCCGCCACGCGAGGGCAAGACGGAGAAATCGGTCGTGCGCAACGACACCGGCGTCTTCGAAGGTGCCGAAATCTCCATGTATTACGATCCGATGATCGCCAAGCTCTGCACCTGGGCTCCGACGAGGCTAGAGGCCATCGAAGCAATGGGCGAAGCTTTGGATGGCTTCGTTGTCGACGGCATCGAGCACAATATGCCGTTCCTCTCCGCGCTGATGAAGCATCCGCGCTGGCGTGAGGGCCGCCTCTCCACGGGCTTCATTGCCGAGGAATATCCCGATGGCTTCGCGCCGGTGACGCCGGACGAGGACCAAACCGCTTTGCTGTCGGCAATCGCCCTTTCCAGCAACCTGATCGAATCCAACCGTCGTGAACGTTATGGCGATCGGCTGCGTTCCGCGGCCGCGCCGCTGCGGGAGAGCTGGGTCGTCAAGCTCGGTGCGGACTATCTGCCCGTGACATTGCTTGAAGGCGTGGTGACCATTCCCTTCGAGATGGACATGCAGATCGGCGGCAAAACCGTGACGGTTACGACCGACTGGCGCCCGGGCGATTCCATTTGGGTCGGCACTGTCGGCGACCGCAAGCTGACGGCTCAGATCCGCATCGTGCTCAATGGTCTGCGCATCGATTGGCAGGGTATTTCTGTGCGGGCTAGGGTGTTCACGCCGCGTCAGGCCGAACTCGACAAGCTGATGCCGGTCAAATTACCGCCCGATACATCAAAGCTCCTCCTCTGCCCCATGCCGGGCCTGGTTGTTGCGATTGCCGTTGCTGAGGGACAGGAGGTCAAGGCCGGTGAAACGCTCGCCATCGTCGAGGCGATGAAGATGGAAAACGTTTTGCGAGCCGAACGCGATCTGGTTATCGGCAAGATCAATGCCAAGCCGGGTGAAAGCCTCGCCGTTGACGCCGTGATCATGGAATTCGCCTGATCGAGAAGCTTCGCCATCGCAGCCATATGGAAAAATCTGCGTGGCGATTGCTCGGCTAAAACATAATAATTGCGACGCTAAGTGTCTGATTTTGGCTTGAGTCTCTCTATGAGGCCATGCCAATGTTGCCCGGAACAAAATCATAGCAGGAAGGGATGAAGCCATGGACGTAAGAGCAGCAGTCGCGGTTGCGGCAGGCAAACCGCTGGAGGTGATGACGGTTCAGCTGGAGGGGCCGAAGGCCGGCGAAGTGCTGATCGAGGTCAAGGCGACCGGCATCTGCCATACCGACGATTTCACCCTGTCGGGCGCCGATCCGGAAGGCCTGTTCCCCGCCATCCTCGGCCATGAAGGCGCCGGCATCGTCGTCGATGTCGGTCCGGGCGTAACCTCGGTCAGGAAGGGCGATCACGTCATTCCGCTCTACACCCCCGAATGCCGCGAATGCCCGTCCTGCCTCAGCCGCAAGACCAATCTGTGCACCGCGATCCGCTCGACCCAGGGCCAGGGCCTGATGCCGGACGGCACCTCGCGCTTCTCGATCGGCAAGGACAAGATCCATCACTATATGGGCTGCTCGACCTTCGCCAATTACACGGTGCTGCCGGAGATCGCCGTTGCCAAGGTCAATCCCGACGCCCCCTTCGACAAGATCTGCTACATCGGCTGCGGCGTGACGACAGGCATCGGCGCCGTCATCAACACCGCCAAGGTGGAGATGGGGGCAACCGCCATCGTCTTCGGTCTCGGCGGCATCGGCCTCAACGTCATCCAGGGCCTGAAGCTTGCCGGCGCCGACATGATCATCGGCGTCGATCTCAACAATGACAAGAAGGCCTGGGGCGAGCGCTTCGGCATGACGCATTTCGTCAATCCGAAGGAGGTCGGCGACGATATCGTGCCCTATCTCGTCAACATGACGAAGCGTGGGGCCGACCAGATCGGCGGCGCCGACTACACTTTCGACTGCACGGGCAACACCAAGGTGATGCGCCAGGCACTGGAGGCAAGCCATCGCGGCTGGGGCAAGTCCGTGGTCATCGGCGTTGCCGGCGCCGGCCAGGAGATTTCGACGCGTCCATTCCAGCTGGTGACGGGCCGCTCGTGGATGGGCACGGCCTTCGGCGGCGCGCGTGGCCGTACCGATGTTCCGAAGATCGTCGACTGGTACATGGAGGGCAAGATCCAGATCGATCCGATGATCACCCACACCATGCCGCTCGAAGACATCAACAAGGGCTTTGAGCTCATGCA
>NZ_FMAG01000005.1 GCF_900094585.1 Martinezella multihospitum | reverse complement strand
TTGTAACTTCCGTTTATCCGCTATTGGCGCTGTAGTGCCGGTTGCGGTTGGGGATGGAAGACCGCCGCTCCTTTGGGACAGCAAGCCCGTGGGAGAGCTTGGGTCTCCGTCCGCCATTCCATTGAACCCGAACAGTCGCCGGGGCCGCTTGCGAAGGCAAAGCCCGCTTAGGCAAGGATGGGATCAGATGGAGACGATCGTTGGTATCGATGTTTCGAAGAACCGGCTCGACGTGGCGGTCGTACCGCAGGGTGAAGCCTTCGCTATCGGCAATGATCATGCCGGCATCGATGAATTGATTGGTCGGCTGAAGACCATCGGCGCTGATGCGATCGCACTTGAGGCGACGGGCGGCTTCGAGACCCTGGCGGTGGCCGAGCTGTCATCAGCGGGGTTGACGGTCCTCGTCGTCAATCCGGCGCAAGTGCGTGCCTATGCCAATGCCATTGGCCGCAGGGCCAAGACCGATCCGATCGATGCCGCCGTCATCGCCGCCTTCGTCCTGGCGACGAAGCCTGAGATCCGGCCGTTGCGCGACGCCGAGACGCAAGCTCTTTGCGAACTCGTGGCCCGTAGGCGGCAGATTGTGCAGATGATCGTGGCCGAGGAGAACCGGTTGCGCATGGCGCTGGCAAAGCAGGCGCAGAAAAGCATCAAGCGATTGCTGACGGCCTTGCGTCGCGAGCTGGAAAGTCTCAATGCCGATCTCGACGACCATATCCGCAAGTCGCCGGTCTGGCGGGTGCGGGAGGAACTGCTGACCTCGGTGCCGGGCGTCGGGCCGACGACGGCCCGCACGCTGTTGGCCGAACTGCCCGAACTCGGCAGTCTCGACCGACGCCAGATAGCATCACTGGCAGGCCTTGCCCCCTGGACGCGGCAATCGGGAAAATGGAAGGGCAAGAGCTTCATCAGTGGCGGCAGGGGCAAGGTGCGCGCCGTCCTCTTCATGGCCGCCCTCGTCGCCAGCCGCCATAACCCAAGCCTCAAGGCCTTCCGCGACCGTCTCGTCGCCCAAGGCAAGCCCAAAATCGTCGCCATCGTCGCAACCATGCGAAAACTGATCACCATCCTCAACGCCATCATTCGAGACAATAAGCCATGGCAAAACGCTTGACTGATAAGACAGTCGCTCTCCCCGCTTGCGGGGAGAGGGTTAGGGTGAGGGGCAAACTCTCCATGCAGCAAGAGCCGGTGCTCAGCCCTCAAATATCCCCTGCCGAAGGTCCCCAGACATCCGTCATGGCAAAGCCTTCGGCCATCGGGTCGAATGGATCGAGCGCCACCTGACTCAAGCCGAAGGTGAAGCCGCGGCCGGTGATGGTCGGGATGATTGCCGGCTTTCCGGCAACCTCTGTCTCCGCCTGCAGGCCGACTTCGAACTCGGAACCGATGATCGAGCGGGATTTGAAGACATCGCCGACCTTGGCCTTGCCGCGGGCGTGCAGCGTCGCCAGATTGGCGGAATTGCCGGTACCGCAGGGCGAGCGGTCAGCGCGGCCGGGCCACATGGTCGTGCAGGTGCGGATAGCACCATCGGCATCGATATCCCGGAACATCACATAGGCAACGCCCGAAATCGCCGGGATTTCCGGATGAACCACGGACATGGTGCGGTTGATCGCCTCCTTGAGGATCATGCCGGCCTGAACGAGAGCGGCCGCATTGCCCTTCTCGATCGTCAGACCGATCTGGCCGACATCGACGAGCGCATAGAAGATGCCGCCATAGCAGAGATCGAGCTTGATCTTGCCCCATTGCGACGTCTCAAGCTCGACATCGAGTTCATGCACGAAGGACGGCACCATCGTGAGCCGCACCTTCTCGCAGCGGCCGTCGCGGCAGGTCGCCGTTGCCCGCACAAGGCCGGCAGCCGTGTCGAGCGTGACGACCGTTTCCGGCTCCGTCATCTCGACAATGCCGGATTCGAGCAAAGCGGTGGTCACGCAGATGGAATTCGAACCGGAACTTGCATGGGCCTGGTCCGGCTGCAGGATGATGAAACCGGCATCGGCATCCGGGTGCTTGGCGGGGAGCAAAAGATTGACGGAACCGATCGGCGCGCCGCGCGGCTCCAGCACGAGGAAACGGCGCAGTTCCTGGCCCTTCGGATCGGTGTTCAGCCAATGCAGCTGCTCGGCAATACTGTTGCCGGGGATCTTCGGGACGCCGCCAATGGCAACCTTGCCGATTTCACCCTCGCAGTGGACATCCAGCAGCTGGATCGTGCGCTTCCATCTCATTTCACAGGCTCCCATCAGAGGTGTTGCGTCATGCCGCCGCCAATGCGGATCCTCTCGCTGGCCACTTAACCGGCAGCCTGCCCGGCTGACGCAGCTCTCTGATATATCAGATCGAGCAATATGGCTACGACGTTTTGCGGCAAGGCTGGAAGCCGCCGCCCCGGATCAAGTCATGATAGCGCTATTGCTTCAATGCGTCGCCGACATTGTTGCCGGTTGCCTCGACGCTATCGCCAAGCGAGCCGACGGTATTGTTGGCGGATGCGCCGACGCGGCGCCATTGTTCGCCGTAGTTCTGGCGTGTGCGGGGATCGAAGATCGCAATCGGGGCGCTGACCGCCGCACCCGCCACGCTGCCAACGGTCTGGGCCGCGCCCATGGCGACCGCGCCGACGGCATCGCCGATGCCGACATCGGAATCGGTGATCGTCTGGCCGGCAATCAACCGGGCGCCGATCAGCTTCACCACTTCCGGGCTCTCGGCGAACTTGCCGTGATTGAGGCCATCGCCGGTCTTGAGCTTGGTGAGATCCAGCACGGTGATCCCCTGTTTTTCCAGCTCGCTGCGATAGGGTTCGGCCGTGGGATCGATCTGGCCGAGGCGATCGATATTGCCGGAGATGCGCCGCGACAGCGAAAGCGCGCGGTCGTCACGCGAGACGAACAGCGTGAAATGCGGCTTGTCCTTGCCGAGTGCCGCGAACTGCCTTCCGAAGACATCGACGTCGAGATCGGGCGAAGCGAGGATGACGTTCTTGATCTTTGGCGCGACGCGGCCATTGCGGATCGCCATTTGCCGCAGCGATTCGACGGCCAGCCAGCTGCCCATCGAATGCGCCATGACGGTGATATCGCCGACGGCAGGATCGGCGGCAACCCGGCGCAGCAGCTCTTCCAGCGAGTCGCGGGAATAGTTGGTGCTTTCCTTGTCGTAGGCATAGTCGAAGATGCTGGCGCGCGACGGCCAGGTGAAGACGATCGGCGCGACGTCGGCATGCGAATCGTGAACGATCTGCGCGAAACGATAGACCGCATCCTCATAGCGGTTGTTGAAGCCATGCACGAAGATCAGCACACGCTTGTTCTTCGGCAGTTCCGCATGCACCCAGGCACGCCCGTCCGCCTCCGTCGCCAAAGGCTTGACGGCCGTCGTAACGAAATTCTTCAGCGGATTGCCTGGAAGGCGGCTCGGCCACTGCACCTGGCCGACTTTGCGATTGGCCTCCGGCGGAATGGAGACGCTGACGGCATCCACCTTGAGCCCCGGCCCGCGCTCGCCCGAAAACAGAATGGCCGGGTCCTTGTCGGGCAGGCGTGTCGTCGCCACGAGGAGATCGACCTTGGATGTGCCCGGCACGTTTTCACTGATGGGCTGCATAACCCCGATGGGACGACCGCATGCGGCCAGCGACAATGTCGCAACGACAGCTACAGTTCGGAAAAACAGCTTTCCCCATCGGTCCGAACCCGCCATGCGCTGCATCATGCAACCCTTCCTTACCGCCATAACGTCGCGCCACTCTACGCATGGATACCTGCGGCGCAAGCGACTCCAGCGGTTCTTGACCACATGATGCGATGCTAATTCGCGACGGCATTGCAAAGGCGCAACGCCTTTGAAGACCCGGAAAATCACTGAGGAAGACAAGATAAAAAAAGAGCCCGATGCGGGAGGAGGATGCATCGGGCTCTTGATCCGGATTGGCAACTGGGAGGAGGAGGAGTGTTGCCAATCATTGAAGGAGCGCTGGGAGGAGGAGTGCGCTGCCTTCGAGGGATTAGATATAACGCTGGAGCCGGCATGAACAGATCGGCTTTCGCAATGCAGCAATGCATATAGCGCATTGCTTTCTTCATAAATGCCGAAAACCTCGCATAGCACCGGCATTTCCGGCGTTCCAGCGCCTATTTTGCAGTCGTTATCGACCCTAATCCTGAGATTCACATGATTGTGATCGGCGTTTCTGCATGGGACGCGCCCTCGCCGACGCTTGTCCGGTCAGCAACCGCCGACCGGACAAGCAAATTTGGGTTTATGCGGCCTTGAAGGCTTTCTTGCCTTCGGCATCGAGCGCTGCAAACTCCTCGTCGGACAGAACGATATCGACCGCTGCGGTATTTTCTTCGAGATGCTTGACCTTGCCCGTTCCCGGGATCGGCAGCATCACGGGGCTGCGCTTCAGCACCCAGGCAAGCGCGATCTGGCTCGGAGCGGCATTGTGCTTCTTCGCGATGGTATCGAGGAGCGAGCCTTCCTTGGCGAGATCGCCGGCTGCCAGCGGGAACCACGGGATGAAGCCGATGCCGTGCTTTTCGCAATAGTCGAGTACGTCTTCGCTGGTGCGATCGACGAGGTTGTAGCGGTTCTGCACCGTCACGATCTTGAAATGCTTCGATGCCGCTTCGATGTCGGCAACGGACACTTCGCTGAGGCCAGCATGGCGGATAATACCGTCATTCTGCAGCGACTTCACGGCATCGAATTGCTCCGCCGCCGGCACCTTGGAATCGATGCGATGCAGCTGCCAGAGATCGATGCGATCGACGCCGAGGTTGCGCAGACTCTTGTGCGCCTGCTGGATCAGATATTCGGGGCGACCCACGGGCACCCAGACATTTGGGCCGGTTCGGGTCAAACCGCCCTTGGTCGCGACCACGAGGCCCTGGCCATAGGGATGAAGCGCCTCCTTGATCAGACGTTCGGAAACATCCGGGCCATAGGAATCGGCGGTATCGATGAAATTGATGCCGAGCTCCGGCAGGCGCTTCAGCGTGCGGATGGCTTCGTCATGGTCCTCGGGCTCACCCCAGATACCGGAACCGGTGATGCGCATGGCGCCGAAACCGAGACGATGAACGGGGAGGTCACCGCCGATCTTGAACTGACCGGACTTGGCTGCGTCGAATTCTGACATGGTTATAGTCCCTTTTGCTGATCTGAAATGTATCTGACGTTTCCGGCATCCTGGGAGGAGCCGAGATTCGAAGGGCAAATCGAGGGTTTCGCGAGGGAGAGATACAGTCGCGACCCGATACTAGATGGGTCTGCGTCGCGGCATATGCAATGCACCGATGCGCGTTGCGCCAGGACCAATCAGGCGGCTTCCCCCTGATCTAGCCTGGCGCCGTCATGTACGCCGTTGCACCTGTTTGCCGAGATCGGCAAGCGTGGCCCAAAGCTCATCGAAGAGGTTGCGAGCGAATTGCTCCACGGAAACATCCTGTGGCGATTGCATCCAGCGCTCGCTGCCGATGCGCAGCATCGTCACGACCGCGGCCGCAAGCATGCCAAGGCGAAGACGCTCCTCCTGGCTGCCGCTGCCACGGGCAAACAGTGCGTCCGCGAGCTTCTTCTCCAATTTGGCGTATTTGAGTTGGTCGCGTGCTTGAAGCGTCGGCGTATTGTGAATCAGGGCAGCCAGAGCAAGGCTTTGCGGATCGGCGATGGCAGTGCGAAGAGCAGAATTGACGGCCATCTCGATGACGTCGACGATCGAAGCATCTTCGGGCTGCGCAGCGACTGCGCCAATCAGCTCGCGGGCGAAACCATCCTGCCAGGCCGCAACGACCTCTTCCTTGCTCGGAAAGTAATCGAAGAAGCTGCGCTTGGAAACATCGGCAGCTTCCGTGATGTCCTCAATGGTGGTGGCCTCGAAGCCGCGTTCAAGGAAGAGCTTCAAGGCGGCGGATTCGATTCGTTCGCGGGTTTGACGACGCTTGCGTTCGCGCCGGCCTTCCTTCACCGCGCTGTCGACATCCGGTCTCTTCGCCATCCAGCTACCCCTGCCAGCCATTCGCTTCGGGCCGCCCCAAATCGGCCTTGCCGGCTTCCGGCACCTAGGCGCTGATTCCGGCATTCTCTCCGCTGCTACGATATTTGGAGCCAGCAATCGAGAGCTCCAGAGGATTTTGCCGCGATATCCTGTAGACACCGGCGGGCGGAATGTTGCGCACGGTACCGCCGATGCGCTTTGCTTGCAGGCCGAGGCTTTCTAGGATCGGCTTCTGCACCGGACAACGCGGGCCATAGGTGAACTGATAGAAAGCCCCTCCCGGCTTCATCGTTTCGAAGGCGCCGCCGACAATGGCCGCGACCTTGGAGGGCGGCATGGAGAGCAGCGGCAGGCCGCTGACGACGGCGCCGAAAGGTGCCTCATCAAAGAGGCCGCACTGGCCGAGCTTGGCCGCATCCATATGCACCACCCGCGCTTCGGGGAAGCGCCCGCGCAAGCGCACGGCAAACTCCTCGCCGAACTCGACGAGGGTCAGCGCGCTTTCGGGGATACCACGCGCAAGCAACGCCCGCGTGAATACGCCGGTGCCCGGACCGAGTTCGAGGATCGGCCCATCGAACGGCTCGATCTCCTGCGTCATCAATCTTGCCAGCCGCTCGCCCGAGGGCGCCACCGCCGCAACCCGCATGGGATTGCTCACCCAGGAGCGGAAGAACTGCACGAAATCAGCGCATGAGGTCTTTGTCGTCATTCCGCAAATCCAATCTTCGATCACATAATTTGATGAGGGCCGAACAGCGTGGCAATTCGAAGGCATACCACGCCATTAGACCGTCGAAAGTCATTGATATGCAAGCATCATCGCATATTTTACGCTTACATATTTTCACCTATTGCAAACTTGCATCTAGTATAAAAATCACCAGATACAATGGGCAATGCAAAAATCTCTTCACAGGAGCTCCGCAATGCCAGACTGGACAGTAAAAGATATTCCGCCGCAGACGGGCCGTATCGCAGTCATCACCGGCGCCAACAGCGGTATCGGTTACGAGGCGGCAAAGGCTCTGGCAGGTGCCGGTGCAAAAGTCGTCATCGCCTCGCGGAACGAGGCCAGGGCCAACGAGGCGCTCGCCAGGATCCGTGCGGCAACACCAGGCGCAGACGTGACATTCGAGGCGCTCGATCTTGCCAGCCTCGATTCCGTCGCACGCACGGCAACCCGCATCGCCGATAGGCTGCCGCATATCGACCTGCTCATCAACAATGCCGGCGTCATGGCCATCCCAGACCGGCACGAGACCGAAGATGGTTTCGAGATGCAGATGGGCGCCAATTATATCGGCCATTTTGCCTGGACGATGCGGCTGCTGCCGAAGGTTTCTGCGGCCGAAAATCCGCGAGTGGTCACGGTGAGCAGCCTGGCACATCGCAGCGGCAGGATCAATTTCGACGATCTGCAGTGGCGCAAGCGCTATCGTCCCTGGCCCGCCTATTGCCAATCGAAGCTGGCGACGCTGCTCTTCAGCCTGGAGCTCGATCGGATCGCACGCGCTGAAGGCTGGAAGCTTAAAAGCGTTGCCGCCCATCCCGGCTACGCCGTCACCGGACTTCAGACGGCAGGACCCCGCATGGGCCGCAACAGGCCGGGCAGTCTTGAACTCCTGACGAAACTGCTGGAGCCGTTTGCATCGCAATCGGCAGCGGCGGGCGCCCTGCCGACGCTCTTTGCCGCCACGGCACCGACCGCGGAAGGCGGCGCCATGTATGGCCCGAACGGTTTCTATGAACTCAAAGGCCCGCCGGTGCGTGCCAAGATTGCCGCCCATGCCCGTGATCAGGCGGTCTGGCGGCGGCTGTGGGACGTCTCCGAGCAGTTGACCGGTTGAAGACAACCCTTCCCGCAACGGTCTGAAAAGAAATCCCCCTCCGCGGAACGGAGGGGGATTTCGACCTGTTTCACATTACGGGCTGACGCACTGGCGTCGCGGACCATTGGTCGGCTGATAGGTGTTGTCCGACGCACGATAGGTCTTGTAGCGGCTTGCGCACCAGCGAACATGCGCGCTACCGCGCGGCGGCTGCGAAACGGCTCCGCCGATGATCGCGCCGGCGGTGAAGGCGGCCATCGGATACCACCAGCCATCATGGCGCCGATAGCCGGGACGGTGATAGCGATAGCCGCGATGGCCATGCCAATAGCCCGGGCGATTATGCGGACGATAGTGCGGGCGATAATGGGGGCGGTGACGCCCGCGATAGTGCCTGTTGTGGTGGCGATATTGAACTTCGGTCAGGCCAGCGGGCTGATTTTCGGTCTGCTGGATTGCCGGCTGGATCAGCGGCTGGATCGGTGCAGCGGCCGCCGGGTCGAAAGACGTGACGGCAAGCAGGGCACTCAGGGCAGTCACTGTTACGGTTGTCAGAAATCGTTTCACAGCTCTTCTCCTCCTATCGAGTCGTAATACTGATGAACAACGCGCAATGATTGAAAATCTTTCACAATATTATCGCTTGCGCAAGTACATGCCGCACGATAGGTATATAGATAGGAAGCCTATCTATCCATACACGAACGAGACCATCGATGAGCAAAGCCGATCGCCATCACGGAATCGAAGAAGCCTACGCGCTGGCCGAGGCGTTGCGTCCTGCCCTCCATCGCCTGCATCGACAATTGCGGCGCGAGAGCGACGAGGCCGGACTGTCGCCGCTGCATGCCCTGCTGCTCGTCGCCATCATGCGCCAGCCGGGCATCGGCGTTGCCGAACTGGCGCGGATGGAGAAACTGCGCGGACCGACGATTTCAGGCCATGTGAAAGCCATGGAGCGGGATGGCCTCATCGCCCGTTCGGAACCGGACCCGAGCGACCGGCGCCGCAATGGTCTGGTGGCGACCGAGAAAGGTGAGGAAATCATCCGCAGCCTGAAACGGCGGAGAACCGACTGGCTTGCCTCCGAACTCGCCAAACTGTCGCCGCAGCAGCGTGACGCCATTCGTGCCGCAATCGAACCGCTCATGGAGATCGGACAATGAATACCGCTCGCCCGAATGTTGTCCCACCATCCGCTCCGGCGGCAGGCGACCCGCCCGATCGTCGCGAGATCCGCGCCGTCATCCTGGGCCTGATGATCGTTCTCGGCCTCGGCGCCATCGATCAGAGTATCGTCGCGACCGCGCTGCCGCGCATCGTCAGCGATCTCGGCGGGCTGACGCACCTCTCCTGGGTGGTCAGCGCCTATGTGCTCGCCTCAACCAGCACCATGCCGCTCTACGGCAAGCTCAGCGACCAATACGGCCGCAAGCCGATGATCTATGCGGCTATCCTGATCTTCCTGCTCGGCTCGGTGCTGAGCGGCATGGCGCAGACGCTGATGCAGCTCATCATCTTCCGGGCGATCCAGGGCATCGGCGCCGGCGGATTGCTGCCGCTGGCGCAGATCATCATCGGCGACATCGTGCCGCCGGCCAGACGCGGGCGCAATCAGGGTTCGATCGCGGCCGTCTTCGCCGTCTGCAGCGTCATCGGCCCGATCGCCGGCGGCGTCATCACCGATCTCCTGTCATGGCACTGGATCTTCTACGTCAACCTGCCGATCGGCGCCGTCGCGCTCGTCATGATCGGCCGGGCGCTGAAGCGCCCGCATCATGCACGCAGCCGCCGTATCGACTATCTCGGCGCAGCATTGCTGACCAGCTGTACCACCAGCTTCCTGCTGGTGCTTGCGCTCGGCGGCAACGAATGGGCCTGGAATTCGCCCGAGATTTTCGGCCTCTCCGCCCTCGCGTTCGTTCTCTTCGTTTTTTTCATCCTGCATATCCGACGCGAGCCAGAGCCGGTGCTGCCGCCCGATCTCTTCCGCAATCGGCTGTTCGTCGTCGCCTGCATCGTGCTGGCCCTGACCTTCATGGGCATGCTGGGAGCGAGCCTCTTCTTTCCGCTGTTCTTCCAGATGGTCATGGGGGTCAGCGCCTCGCATTCCGGTCTGCTCACCGGCCCGCTGATGATCGGCGTCGTCATCTCCTCCATGGTCAACGGGCGCGTGCTGCTGCATCGCTTCGGGCGCTACAAGCCGGCGCAGCTCTGCGGCCTCAGCCTTGCAACCGCCGCCTTCGCCGTACTCGCCTGGGCGGCGGCCACCAGCCAGGGTTTTGGGATCATCGAGCCGGCAGTCTTCGCGCTTGGCCTCGGACTTGGCCTCGTCATGCCCACAATGACGATCGCAGTGCAGAATGCCCTGCCGCTTGCCCATCGTGGCGTGGGAACGGCAACGCTTGCCTTCTTCCGCTCACTCGGCGGCCTCATCGGCGTCACTGGTTCCGGCGCCATTCTTGCCTATCGCGTTCAGAATGCCGGCGGCGTCCTCGACGGGATGCATGTATCGTCCTTGACCGAAGCCGGCATGAAGCAGCTCGCCACCGCCTCCCCCGCAGCGCATGACGCGGCGATAGCGCTCTATCGGCATGCGATTGCCATGACCTTTGCGACGGGCACGGCGATTGTAGCCCTGGCGCTGATCGTGCTGCTATTCTTGCCGGAATTGCCGTTGGCGACGGATCATGGGCAGGAAACGAAGCATCAGGGGTGAGTGGCGCACGAGCAATTGCAGTCACCTAGCAATAAGCCCGGCTTAAGCCAGCGCGGCCAGCGGAAAGGCGCAGATTCGCAACGCGGGAGGGCCGTGCTCTCTATCTAAATGAGTATGCAAACAGCGCGCCGGGCAGGATGAAACTGGGAACGCGTATGTTATAATCACGGCCTTGTGATCAAAGAATGTACCCGGAGGGAGAAGTATCAAGCCTCCGGTTTCTCTTATTGAGACGCAGGGGTGCCGAAAGTGCAGCGGCGACATCTGAGACGGCAGTCTTGAGCGGCCGATACGATGCGTTACGGCGCTCCCTCGCGGGAACATTTGCGGGGTTATCCAATGCCGCTTGTTTACAGACCTGCCCGTGCGGACGATTTGGCCGCAACCGATGCTCTGGTGGTTGCCAGCATCAACGATCTTACCGTTCGGCATGGTTTCGGCCCGATGGCGACGGCGAGCCCTCCCAACTTTCAGCTGTTTTCGCTCAAGGACGACCCTGATGGACTATGGGTCGCCGACGACGGCGGGAAAATTCTCGGCTTCGCCTGGAGCTGGGTTTGCGGCAATGTCTGGTTCCTCGCCCAGCTGTTCGTCGATCCCGCCCGGCAGGGCCAGGGCATCGGGAATGAACTCTTGGAGCGAACCGTGGAGCACGCTCGCAAATCAGGAGCGGTTCACAAGGCACTGATTACTTTCACCTTCAATCGTGTCTCGCAGGGCCTTTACATGCGGCATGGCCTCTTTCCCAAGATGCCGATTTACTTTTTCAGCATCGAGCGCGAACGGGTGAGGCAAACATTGCCGGAACCGTCATTGCGCGCCATCGCACTCGATACCGGCGCGGCGGCGATGGAAAATCTTGCCGAGATCGATTCCCATGCCATAGGCGTCTCGCGGGAGAAGCATCATCGCTATCTGCTCGACGACCCATCGACCGCAGGCTTTTTGCTCTGCGCTGGCAATGATATTGTTGGCTATGGCTATATCAGCTCCAACGGGCACATCGGCCCCCTCGCAGTCACACGGCCCGATTTTCTTCAGGATGCCTTTGCGGCCGCATTGAAGCTGGCGGCAGATGGCTCTGCCGAGAAGATATCGGCATTCCTGCCAGGCACATGCGACCGCGCCTTGAGCCTTGCGATCAACCAAGGCATGCGGATCACCTTTCCGATGCTATTGATGGCATCGCCTGGCTATGGCGACTGGACTCAATATCTGCCGCGAAATCCAGGCTTTATGTGACCGGGCTCAGGCATTAGTGCCTAACTCATTTTCTATTGGCATGAAGATGGAGAAAATGGCGCGCCGCGCCGGGTGATGATGAGAACTATGTCTACGCCATAGCCCTCTAAACCCCTCCTTTGTGTTCCTCTGACAAAGAAGCGTGATCTGGCACCTTTAAATCGGGCGCAAGCTTGGAGCCGCGCTACCATTGAGATCCCGCTCTCTCACGATGGCGCGCGAGTCGGCGTCGATGCTCGTCCGTTAGCAAAATGGGGGCGCTCCAGCGTAGTTCGGCGCGCGCCTGGTCGCTGAGTGCCGGCGAAAACTCAGGGTTTCCGGCATCGTCGAAGGTCAGGAGCGCGCGATCGAAGGCGGCATCCCAGAGTGCCGACAGCAGCAAGCCGTTATGCACGTCGAGTCGCTCGACATCGCTTTCGCAATCAGCCCACGGGATGATGTGCGAGGCGCGGAGTAGCGCGGGATCGGAGATCCCCGTCAGAGGGCAGCGGCCCTGCCAATAATCCATCAGGCGATCGCGAAAGATGTCCTGCCCGATCCGTTGCACCACAAGACGCTCAACCTCGGTGGTTCTCGGCAGGTCCGCCACGCGCCGCTCGAACTCGCGCAGAGGTGCGTCGGGAAGGCTGATCGCCAAGGCATAGACGCGATTCAGCGCCGCGTAGAGTTCTCCCAGCGCGTTAAAGGTGTAGCGTCGCGTGCCGGGGCCGGGTATGGCGGCGGCTGGCCAATCCAGTTCCGTGACGACGCCGGCATGGTCGGTGGCGAGAAACCACCGCCCATGACTGCTTTCAGCCGCCAGATAGATGGTGCCATGCGCTGTCGTGGACGCGAAGGCACGCCATCCTGCTTCTTCGTCCAGAACACGGCGAAAGCCATTTTGTGAGGCGGCTTTCTCACATTCTTCCCGGACCATGAAGGATTGGGGGGCTTCAAGCATTGGCCGCCTACAGATCGCGCGCCATGAGGCGCTCCGAACCTGGCGCGCCTTTCAAGGTCAGCCTCAGCCAGGGATCGCAACGGAGATCATCGGGAGGACGTGTTGTGGTCGTCACGATATATTGGAAGGCCGTGGCCTCGGTCATTGTCTCCACTTCACGCATCAGGCGGAACAACTCGTCGTAGATGCTGAGGCCAAGATCAGCCTCGCGGGGACTATCATGAACGAGAAACGCCGGGAGGCGTGTTGCCCCCTCAATGCTCAGGCAGAGACAGGCAAGATCGAACGCCAAAACTTTCAGGGACTCGATGGCGGCTGTGCGGCGATCTCCATCAACATCGACGACGATTTCGAGTCCGTTCCCGCTCAGAGTAACCATTCCCTTCGCGTTGTCGTTGACCAGCCGACGAACGATGGCCGAAAATTTCTGCGTTATCCTGCCGAAAGTCTGCCCCTGCTTACCGCGGAAGGCGGCAAGCCTTTCACGCTCTTTGACCAGATTGTCCTCAAATCCCCGCAACCGTTTTCGCAGATCATCTCGTTCGGCCGATAGTTCGGCAAATCGCTCGACGCCCTCCTTGAGACGGGTCGCTGCCTGCCATGCGGACGTGCGCGCATCACGGACGTCCTCGATGGTTTGGGCGTGTTTCTCAGCCTGCTCAACTTTCTGCTTAGCCAAGGCGATGACGGGTTGGAGAGCTTTCGATCGCGTCTCCAGATCGCCGATTTTCTTCTGCTGCTCGCCGATTTCCTGGCGCTTCGTCTCAAGCCGTGCTCGGCATTCCGCTTCGTTGTGCAGCCTGTGAGACAGGCCACACCCCTCCGCCAAGGCTTTATCGATCGGCACTTCACAGATTGGGCATACCTGACTTGCCGCGTTTTCCGCTGCCGCTGAAAGGCCGGGTATCTCGCTGGAAAGCAGAGTGAGGACCTGCTTCTCGGCGGGCAACTGCGCATCCAGGCTAACACGTTCTTCGCTTGCGCGGTTCAACTCGCCGTTAGCCTCCTGCAATACCTTCCGGGCGGCCGCCAACTCAGCGGTGTTGCCGCTGGGAAGCTGAGCTGCGGCGGCAAGCCGGTCGTCGGTCACCTTCCGAAACATCTCCAGGAGTAAAGGCATTTCCGGTAGGGTCTGCCCACCGAGGCCGAGTTGGTCGACTAATCGTGTGTGACGGCGGCCAAGATCCCAAGCAATGTGGGATATTTCGCGCTCCGCATTGGCGACATCACCGCGCAGCGTTTCCTCGTTGCGCCGAGCCTGCTGCTCATCTTCCGTGATTGCCATGAGGAACGCGCGAAGCGCCTCGCGCCGAGGCCCGGTTTCGCGCCCACTCGCTGGTATCGGCGCATCGGAACCGGAGGCGGGAGAGCGCCAATCCAGAACATCGTCGAAGCGGCATTCCTGATCGCGCGTCAGCCAGGCGAGCGCGATCGGCCATGCTTTCTGGCCGGGCTGAAGACGAGCCAAACTCGCGATAGAGGGCGTGACAATGGCCTGCTCGATGGCTTCGATCAGCGGGTCGATACTTGTTGTCGCGCCGTCGCCTGCGGCGATCTCATCGAGGTTGCCATCCGCGATGGCGACATGGCGACGACGGATGCCCAATGGCCGGACAACAGCCCAGCATACGCCGTCGAGCATCACCTCGGCGCCGACGATGCCGTTGGGAAATGCAATCGCAATCAGCTCCCGCTGGGTCTCGTCGGCGAAGCGCTGTTCTCCGAGACAGTAGCGCAGCAGACGACAGAATAGTGATTTTCCGGCACCGTGACCGATGGCGCGCGCGCCGCTGACATGGCCGTCATCGAAGCCGTCGGGCGACCAGACGATGTTAAGGCCCGGCCGAAGCGAGACGTCACGAATCTTCTGACCACCCGGCGCATCCCAGATCGCCATGCGACGCACCCAAAGGCGCGGCTCCTTCACACCTGCCGGCGCGGTCAGGCTGAGCTTGGGAGGGGTAAACATCTCATGCTGCTGCGGCATGGGCGATCCAGTCCCGGACCTCATCCGGCATAGAGGAAACGGTCGAATCGAGATCGAGCGAGCGCAGCGCCTCCAGCGCGAAGCTGGCCCGCCCGTCCGGCCAGCCGGCGGTGTCGAACACGTCGAGGCCCGGTCCTGGCGTCCATGTTCCGGCTGACAGGTCTTCGATCAGGCGGCCGTTGCCACGGTGATTGGACACTGACGTGCCCCAGCCCTGATTGGTACGCGCCGCAAAGCCGACAACATTGCCGGTACGTGGCTCCGCTTCCTGCCCGACCAGCCGCCGCCATTCTTGTGCTTGGGCCGCCGAGAGCAGCGCCGTCAGGAGGTGCGGCTCCAGAATCAGCGCCGCAGCGAAACGAACGGTTTGCCTCGGTGTTGGCCCGTTGATGGTTTTCAGGATCGCGGTCAGCGCAGCGCCTGCGTCGTGTGGTTGCTGTGTGGCCCGTGCCCAGGCCCCATCTGGAAGATCGACAGGAGACGGCGGTATGATGGAAGCGGGAAGCGCGACAGGCGCTGCGCCGGCTGCCGTCTGTTTCCAAGCGTCGAGCACCAATCGCTCGGTGCGGTACTCGCCGTAGAGGCGGGTTTCCTTTTCTTTCAGGACGCGGAAGGTTTCCGAGGGATAGTCCGCGCCTTTGACCTTGGCGGGGTCGAGCACATAACGCAGTTCCTCATCGGTCAGGCCGTATTTTCTGGCGAAGAAGACATCCAGCTCGGCACGCAACTGGGCACGACGGTCGTCGTTCCACGCAAAGGGCTGGCCAGAATATCCCAAATCCTCCGCCCAGAGCTTCATCGCATGACTCGTGTAGGTCAATTCCAACACGCGCGGTCGAATGAAATTGAGGTCATTCTTAGAGAAGGCACTAGGAGGCAACGCTACAAACTGCTTCAGATAGCTATAAGTCAGATGTGTCCCGCCGACGGAAAGCCGGGCAATGAAATCGAACGTCAAGGACAACCACATTGCCAAGTGTGCTGCTGCGAAATCAGCCCCTTCATTCAAATTGAAGATGGGCATAGTGTGCCCAACGCCTATCTTTGGGAACACGCTAGCGATCACCGTCCGCTCGTCGGTTGATCGGCAGATGTCACGCCATCCCATGAGCCAACGGGGCTGTTTGGCTGCGATCAACACTTCGGCAACGGCGAGCGCGTCCTTTTCTCCTTCCGTGATTAGGGATAAATCGTCCGCCGTCAGCGGCGTTTCACGCTGCATATCGGCGCCAGCGGCAAGCGTCTTTGGGTCGAGCAGGAAGCGTTCGGGCGATGCCTTCAACGCCGAACGGTAATCCTGCGCACGGCCAAGAAGGCGGAAGATGTCAGCTTCTCTGGCCGATCGTCCTTCGAGAATAGGAAAAGCGCCGGCGAGCCAAGTGACGAGCACTTTAAGCGCAACTGCGCGACCGCCTTCCTGTGCATCGGCGTCGGCTTTGCGCCGTCCCTTGCCGCCTTCGCCACGCCCCTGCCTTACGGCACTTTTCAGCGATGAGGGCACGCGCGCAGCGCGTAGCGCGACTTCTTCCTCTGGTACCCAATAACGCGGTGATGGCTCGAAGTGCGGATTCTGCTTTTCGGCAAGAGTGCAGTCGCGAGCGCTTTCCTCATCGTCACTCGCGCCAGCACCGTAGGTCGCCCAGCGATGATCGAAATGGTGGATCATCTTGGCTTCGTAGAGCGGCACACGACGCTCCACGCCTATCGCTGATTCGCGCATCCAGTTCGCGCCATCGCGTTGCCAGCCATCAACCTCCATCTGCATAGGCGTTCGGAAAAAGCTGGATTCGCTTGTCATATTGAACAAGCCCTGTCGGAATGAGATGCCCCAGGGATTGATGTCGACACCGCTCCCTTGCGACCGCTCCTGGATCAGCACGGGCGTGCGGGCATAGAGCTTTGCCGTCAGGTCCGCATCGGCCAGAGAGCGAAACACCGGGGCGGTCTTCGTATTCGGATTGATGCGCGCGATCTCATCCGGCGTCAGGGTGAAACGTCGCTCATCCTCCGCAAATTGCGCCGTATTGGTAAGAAAGAAGGCGAAAGACGCCCGATCCGCCGACCCCATACTAAGAATACTAAATTTGTAGCTGCGATGAACGCTGGGGAAGATGGCCTCACGGTTCTCGAAATCAATGAGTTGGACAAGGCGCTGGTGCGTAACGAGATTGCCGAAGAAGAGCGAGGTGGAAGAGTCCGTTGCGATGCCAGTGGGTACGATCACACCCGCCCGCCCGCCCGGCTTCGTGAGGCGCAAAAATAGTTCCGCAAAAAGAGAGTATGTGTTCAGCTTACCGATCGCTGTGCTGGAAAATCGACCGCTGGATCGGAAAAACTCATTTGCGGCCTCAGGTGCTCGCTTTGCTAAGATATAATCCCGCCAGAGCCGAGGATTTTCTATCTCCAAACGCTCGATCGTATTCTTTCTCTCGTCGCCGGAAAGGCTAGCGATTGCTGGCGCTCGGGTAGCGAAGAATTCCTTTTCGCTAAGCTGTGAAACCTCCCATGGTGGATTGCCGATGACGGCATCGAAACCGCCATCGCGCTCCATGATTTCGGGAAACTCGATGAACCAGTGAAAGGCGCTTACCTTCTCGGAGGTCAGCGTGGCGCCGTTGTTCAGATGTTCGGCTGGCGTCTGGCCACCTGCCGCCTGCCATACATGCTCGGTGAGCGGCATGGCATCGGTGCCCCCCGCGGCGCCTGCTTTCGCGGTGAAGAACGCCGCCATGTAGAAATTGGCCGAGACGTAAAGATCGCTGGCCGTTTTCAGATTCTGCCAGGCGACCGACGCACGTATCGCTTGGAAATCGCTCGCCTTGGCCTCGACGCTTGCTAGATCGTCCTGGGCCATCGCCTTTAGCTTGTGATCCCGATCGGCCAAGATTTCAGGCGGCGACCAGTTCTTGAACAGTTGCGGGAGCCCCTTGGCCCGCTCGCGCTGTTCTCGGTTGAGGCGGGCGTAGCGGCGGGAGAGTTCCTTGTCGTCGCCGGTGAGCGGCTTATAGGCTTCGTCGGGCAGTCCCTCGCGCAGCATAGCGCGGTCGAACACACCGATCAGGCTGTCGCCGCATCGGATTTGTGCGTCGAAGAAGGCGAGTGGCCGGCCTGGCTCCAGCGCCTCGATCCACAGCGCGACCTTGGTCAGTTCGACCGCCATCGGATTGCGGTCCACGCCATAGAGGCAGCGGCAGGCGACGTCGCGCAACGCATGACGAAAATCCGCCGCCGAAGGGACGCCACCCGTGCGATGCCGGGCAACGCGGGTGGCGATGCGCCGCGCAGCCGCGAGAAGGAAATGGCCCGATCCGCAGGCGGGATCGATGACGGTGAGGTCCAGCAGCGCTTCAGCGGGATCGGCTGCCTGAGCCTCCCGTTCGTCAAGCACCGGGTCGAGCGTGGTGTCGAGCAGAAGCTGTACCAGACTGTCGGGCGTATAATAGGAACCGGTGATCTTGCGCTGGTTGCCCTTCTGCTCCACCGCTTCCGAAGCGAAGTGCAGGGTTCTGCCGTCCTCGCCAAGCTGCGGCTGGAGTTCGAGCAGGGATTCATAGACGGAGCCAAGCTCCTCGGTCTCCATCGCGCGCCAGTTCACTGGCGTCATGCCCGCTTTGTCGGAAAGCCACGATAGGCGGTAGAGCGCCTCCATGAACGCGCGATTGCGCAGACGCGCCGTTTCGAGATGTGGCAGCTTGTCGTCGCTGAAAAGGCCGCCGAGCGCCGGCAGGCCGAGGGCATCCTGTCCGTGCGCCAGCGCGCGGAAGACGATTTTCACGCCCTCGTAGCGATCGTGATGCTTGTCCCAGACGGCCGCGCGAACGCATGAGGCGCGCAGCGCCGCGAGGCTGTAGCCTTCGCGGTAGAGCTTGCGGGCATCCTGTGTCGCCGTCTCGGGATGAAGCAGGTTCCGGTCTTCCGCCACCATCAGGAAGATCAGGCGATAAACGAGGCGCAAAAGCTCGTTGAACCACTCAGTCAGATCGATCTCGCCCGACTTCAGGCGTGTGGCGAGATCGGGATTGGCTTCGAGGAAGCCTGAGCCGAGCACCCGAAGAGCGATTTCCACCTGCGCCGCCAGCCGGTCGCGCGCGGCCTCGCCTTCACGGGAGCCGGCATCGCGCCAGCGTTCCAGCGCGCAATCCGTGGCCGGGGCGCCAGCAGCGCCGAACCGTGTGCGGTGGATCAGTGACCAGAGAACCGCGAAAGAGGCGGCATCCTCGTTGGTGAAGATCTGCGCGAGATCGGCTTCGATGTAGGCCGGTCGCGTCAGCGAGGCATTGTCGCGCATGAGACGCAGGAAGGTGCCGTTCGTGACCAGCCCCCAAAGCGCGTCGTCATGGTCGTTGAGATAATCCTGAAGCGCGAAAGCCGGAGAACGCGAACGGTCGATCGAAAGTGTCGGGCTGCGGCGATCGAGCTTCTCCTCGGATGGCGGCACGACAACAACCGGGACACGACCGCCGGCGAGGAAAAGGAGCGTGCCATCGGCCGGAGCGAGATCGTCGAATCCGAAGGTTTCCGCGAGGAAGGCCCGGACAAAGCGCCTGGTCGCCTCGACCGAGGGATTCTGAAGCTTCATGAAGGCGTCGAAATGGGACTGGCCGACGCGGAAGGACGTTGAAATTTCCTCACGGATCGTCAGCCCCTTGCGGATGCGATAATCCTCTTCCGACTGATCTGAGGCTTGCCGGCGGTCGATGCTGGCAACCATGGCCGGCGCGATGAGGTTGCCTTCCAGCGTGAGGGAAGGCCATGCCGACATGTCGGTGACTGGTTTGCGCGCCATGGCTCAAGCCTCCCCCGGCATCAGCGTAAACAGACCGATGACATCCGGCGGCAATACAGCTTCCACCGTGACGCGGGAAGCGGACCCGGATGCGGCGCGAAGGCGGGCATGATCCTGTATAAGCTCCTGCGTTCGCGATCTGATGAACTCGGCGATTGGCCCTTCGAGCAGGCTCGGCAGTTCCTCCTTGGCCTTGGCGATGAATCTGTCCCGCGCGACGGGCGCAAGATCGGCCGTCGCGGGCGCGTTCAGCAGTTCGCGCGCTTCTTCGCCGATAGCGACGATCCGCGCGCCCTGCACCGCAACGAGCGCCGCTTCCTCTGCCAGCAGCAACCGTTCCTTGCGAGCATGGACAGTCAGCTTGAAGCGGATGCGCACGAGCGCGAGGCGGGTGACTTGCTGGACGGCGGTGGTGGGCCACGCGCCGACACGCCCGATGCCCAACCCGGATAGCGATTCTGGATCGAGCGATGCTTCGACCAATGCTTCGGCGAGCGTCGCCGTCAGCGGGTGCATTCTGGTTAGCAGCGCCGTGCCCGAAGGTGCAGGCTCCATTGTCGCCAAGCGCACCGATCCTTTCAGATCGTGCTCGGCCAGACGCTCGCGCAGGCCAGCATCCAGGGCATCGACATGGGCCAGAAGCACAGCTTTGCGAGTCTCCAACTGCGCGCCGAAGCGCGACATAGCGCGCTCGACGAACAGGCGCGCATCTGCTGGGGAGCCAAGCAACGCGCGAACATTTTCCCATTCGGGTGCGACTTCCTGCGGCTTCATCGCGTTCTGCGCGAAACGCGCCCGCGACTTCCGTTCATTCTCGGAAGCGTCCCGCCAGCGCGCTTCCACGGCTTTCACGCTGTCCTCGAAGCGAAGGTCGAGCGTGAGTTGGGGGCTTCCACGGCGGCGCAGCATCATCGACGCCATCAATGCGTCCGTTACCGGCCCGCGTTCTTCTGGGAGCGGCACGGTCACGCCCGTCGCCTTGCGGATTTCCTCGGCCTTCCGAAGGATGACCTCAAGCACGGCGCCGTCGATAGCGCTGTCTGGCGAGAACATCATGATCGACCGGACAAGGTCCACCGGCTGGCCGAAACGATCGACACGCCCTTCGCGCTGCTGGTGCCGGGTCGGATTCCATGACAGATCGTAATGGACGACGGTGTCAAACAGTTGCTGAAGATTGATACCTTCGGAGAGGCAATCGGTTGCGACAAGGATACGCTGGACTGGCCTTTCTTCATCCACAGACGCCATGTCGGCAACACGGTCCCGACGTTCGTCCGGCGTGAGAACACCCGTCACGGATTCGATGGACAGCTTCGGAAAGGCTTTGCGCAGACCGTCGCGCACATGCTCGGCCGTCGCCAGATAACGGCAGAAGACGACGGGATTTGCGCCCTTCTTGATGAGTGGCGTCAGCGTCTCGATCAAAGCCGCCAGTTTCGGATCGGGTTTTCCGGCCAAGTCCTCGGCGTGCCTCACCAGCGCGAGAAGCGCCGGATCGACATCGAATGCCGTGCCCGGCTCGAGATCGACTGCATCCTCATCATCGCCGTCGTCATCATAGATTTGAGGTTCGAGGCGATCGCTCTCGCTCGACATGCGGTTCCGCAACGCGCTCAAAGCGGCGGCTGGGGAAGAGCCGACACAACGCATCAGCGCCAGCGTGCCCCAGAAGGCGAGGCGCTGCTCCCGCTGTCCCGATCCCACCTGGGAGACGACGCCGACGCAGTAGTCGAGAACGGCCTCCTGAAAGTCGCGATGGGCGCTGGACAGGTGATAGGCGAACTCGGTGGTTTCATGTTTCGGGAAGGCACGATCTTCGTCCCAATCGCCGGCAACGAGATCGATCCGGCGCCTTTGCACGAAATGGCGCGCCAGACGCTCGCGATACCGCGTGTCCTCGAAGTCCATCGAGGCAAATGACGGATCGATCAGGGAGAGGAGACGAGCGAACGCCTCCTCATCCCCGGAATGCGGCGTCGCGGTCAGAAGGATCATCCGGCGATCCGGATTCCGCGCCAGCCCCTGCAAAAGATCAAAGCGTTGCTGCCGGCCCTTGTGCGTTCCGACACAGGCATGGGCCTCATCGACGATGACGAAATCCGGGCAGGCGCGCGCGAAGCCTTCCCGGCGCTTCTCCGCCTTGATGTAGTCGAGGCTGACGACCGTATACGGATAAGCCTCGAACAGGGTCTGGGCGAGCGGCAGCCCACGTTCCAGCCGATTGGCGGTGCTGGACGTGACTGGAACGGCGTCAATGCCGAAGCGGGCCTTCAACTCTCCAAGCCATTGCTCGACGAGGTGCGGTGGGCAGAGCACCGAGAACGCATCCATCTCGCCTCGATCCATCAGCTCCCGCAGAATGAGGCCGGCTTCGATCGTTTTGCCGATGCCGACATCATCCGCGATCAGCAAGCGTGGCACCGCCATACGAAGCGCCATCAGCAGGGGGACAAGCTGATAAGTCCGCGGCTCAAAGGCGAGCTGCGCAGCCGACCTGAAAGGGCCTGCGCCACGGCGGAGCGTCAGGCGCATCGCATCCGCCAGCAAAGCAGCTTTGGCCTGGACGGTCGTGGCTGCATCGACGGGCAGATCGAAACGTGCGGGTTCGACCGGCAGCAGTTCGAGAGCCGGATCAAGGACAACCGTGTCGATGCCGCTACCCGAAAGGGGCCGGAGCGTGAGAATGCCGCTCTGCGGTGACGGAAGTGCCACCCACTCACGGCCGCGCGCTCGGACCAAATCTCCCGGACCAAAATTGACTGTCATCACTTCTATTCCCCGAACATCGAACGCATCGCGTCGGGCATGCCCGCAGTGACGGCTTCTGGTAACTCAAACAGCGTCCAGCCCTTGGCCTCCGCTTCATGGCGTGTTGATTCTCTCAAGGGAACGGTGCAAGCGGCGATGAAATGGCTGCGCCATGCGAAACCCATTTCCTGATCGGAAAATTTTATAGCCGAACTATCCGGGACAGGAAGTCCCGCCTTCTTGAAGGCCTCCACCCATTCCCCACGTCCTACCGTCTGATCCGCCGAGGCAAGAACGACCCGGCCTCGCGCGAGATCGACCAGCATCTGTTTGGCTTCCTCGTGCGTGCGGTTGATCAACTCGTGATCGGGTTGATTGAAATAGGAAAGCAGGCATCGGTAGCAGCCTCGAACGCATGACTCCTCATCGTGATTGACGAGCAGCTTGGCATTGCCTGCTACGATGGCCTCATCGACCCTATCAAAATGCATCAGGATCAGTGCTGCCCGAGCGACTTTCCCGAGCGCCTGGGAATCCTCGATCAGACGGCTCAGTACGCCTGCTCCGCCTTCCGTGGCTTCGTAGGCCAGGACAGCGCGGCGATTGTCGCGGGCGGGGAGCGGCTCACCGAGAATCTCGCCTTCCTCCAACTGGAAGACAATCTCGACGCCTCTCATGAGAGCATGTTGGACCGTCGCAATGGTCTCGGGCGCGTAGTCGGCAGGATTGTTGAAACGGAAGAGCAGCGCGTTCTTACGGTCACGCACGATGGGGACGATCCGAACCGGCCTCACCACATCCGGCGGCACATCGACATCGGGATCTTCGTCATCCGACTTCGCCCAATAGCCGTTACGCGGATCGATGTGAAAGCCGAAGACGGTTTGATTGGCGCGTCGTTTCAGACCCTTATTGATACGGCTGATCTCGGCGCTGTTCGCATATTGGAGATTGAGGATCGAGACGTCCTCACAGCGGAAGTCGGCCTCGGTGACTTGCGTGCGACCGTCCCGTTTCGGCCAGGAAAAGACGGTCTGTATGTCGAAGCCCTGCCGGACACGCTCTTCGTCGTTCGCCGTGATCCGCTCGGCCGGGGCCGCTTCCACATTGTCGATGCGGAGGGTTCTCTGTACCGGCACTTCGCCCGCCATCGGCGCATTGCAGGCGTGGCACCGTTCAACCTCTCCGTCATGGCAGGCGCCGCAGTTCGAGCATATAAAGATGTCTTTCGTGGCCAGTTCAGCCCCATCCCCCGTCCGGACTTCCGGCGGCAGTTTCGCCTTCATGACTCGGTAGGCACGCCCCTCATGATAGATCAGGCTGCGTGGCCCAAATTCCGAAATGGCCAGGAAACGGGCGCGCTGGAGGAATGAACCCGCTTTGCCCTCGCCAGGGATAAAAGCATAGAGAGGCAGGCGCGGGAAATTGTAGCCCGGTAAGAAGCCTTCGGTCGCAAGATAGCGATAGGAATAGAAGTCCGATCCGTTCGAGGCCTTGCCTTGTTCCAGAATGGTGATCTGGTCGCTCGCCTGCATCTGCGCCGCTTTGATACGACGACGATCTGCGCCGGAAAGCCCCGTGATCTCGGAGCGCGCATTGGCTTCCATCAATTGCGTTCGAGCGGAATTGTAGAGTTCGCGCCAACGGTCGAAGGCTCGATCAAAGTCCTCGGGCGCACGCTGAGCGACGGCAGACACGAAATCGTCGGGATCACTCATCCAAGCTGGTTTTCGGCCATCCACGGATGCAAGAATTTGATCAAGCACTCGCTTCATCGGCGCATGTGCCGCCATAACGAGTGCGGGCGGATCGATGATGTCGTGAACCTCCTGCTTCAACGGATAGCCGGCCCCTGTCAGATCGAGGATTTCTGGGATGTCCGGCGAGAGGGCGAGTTTCGCCTCAGCGAGCCAAATGGCGTGCAGGTGTGAACGCACAAGCTCTTCGTTTGTGATGTCGAGCGCAGGGGGGCGAACGACGCCGGCCACCATCTCATTGCGCCGTTCGAAGAAATACTGGTCATGCGGTGATTGAGCAGCGCAATAGGTCACGATGACGGCGGCCTGTCCGGAACGGCCGGCGCGACCAGCGCGCTGGGCATAGTTCGCCGGCGTCGGCGGCACATTGCGCAGATAGACGGCATTGAGCGCCGAAATATCGACGCCAAGCTCCATGGTCGGAGAGCAGAAGAGAGCCGGCAGGAACTGGTCTGACTCCCCCACCGCATTGAGTTCGGCGGCGTTCTGGGCGAGGTTTTCCCGGTCTTCCTTTTCGTATCTGAAACGCCATTCGCGCCATTCGCGCTGTCTTTGAGAAACCTGCGCTGTATGCTCACGACCCTCAAGCCCCCAAAAGCCGCTTCCACCGGCTTTCAGATCAGCGGCAATCTGATGATAGAGATCGTGGAAATAGCGATTTCCTTTGGCCGCGCCAGACCGGACGGCCTCACCAGGGACGATCCGAACGGTCGATGGTGACAGGCGCCATCCTTGCAAGTCCGCCTCTATGTCAACCCGCGACACCAGCCCCTCGCGGGCCAAAAGCTCCATCAGGCCAGTCAAGACCGTCAGATAGTCGTCTTTGCCGAGCTTTGTTCCGAAAACGTCCCTGCGATTAATCAGGCGGCCGATACGGGAATTATGCCCGGCACGAACGATCGTTTGCTCTTCCCGAAGTCCCACCCGGTCCTTACCCGGAGCCTGAAGAAACAGGGTTGTACGGCTCCTTGGGTTTTCCTTCGCGTCGATGGACCAGGGTGTGCGCAGGAGATTTCGAGACTTCTGTGCGACGGTATCGAGGACAGTTAGGTCAAGCGCCTCGGTTCCTACTGCCAGGCCATCGAGCATGGCGCCCAGAAGCGTTTTCAGTATTTCTTTCCGCTGCGAAACGCTCAGCGTGGTCAAGGCTGGCAGGATTGCCCCGAGGCGCTCGGAATCCTCCGCGACCTCATCGAGGCCGATGAACGAAACATCGATCAGCTTGAGGACGGAGAGACTGGGGTTCGTGTAGCGCCATCCGCGCCGCAAATCTGTCCAGAGTCTGTGAGCAAGGACTTTTGCGAGGGATCGCTGCGCGTCTTCGCGAACCACGGCTCCCGCTTCTGCATCCAACATCCAATGGATGCGGGCTTCCCTGTTGCTCGCGGTAAAGTCGAGCGCTTTGACCACTTTCAGACCAAATTCGTCTTCCGTTATCCCATCATTACCAGCATCCAAGACGGCGCGTAGGATCGCGCCACGTAGTAGGCTGACGAACAGGAAGTCGTTGAAATGACCTGCCTGAAGCGCGGCATCCTGCCGGTTATCGGTGAAGCCAAGGAGCTTTCGCTTCTCTTTGGGAACGCCGCTATTGTGGCCGTTCATCCATTCCAGAGCCGTCGAAACCAGCAGAGTCGTGGCAGAGCTGCGTCCTTCGCCCGACAGGCCCGCAAGCTTGCTGCGTTCTCTCATGCTGGGGTGCGGCTGGTCGAGGCAGCAGGGACAAAAGCCGAATTTGCCGGGGATGAACCAGAAGGCTTTGCCCGTTGACGCGGGGCGGCCATCGGGGGCGACCGAGAACTGTTGCGGCACTCGTCCCTTTCTGTTCGCCCGCAGGCGCTCAATCCCGTGACGCTCTTCGCGCCAATCTTCGGGATAGGTTTCTACCTCACCCGTGAAGATGTAGTCGGGGTCGCCGTCACCGTCAGAGATAAGATAGCCGGCAGTGTCAGTTTCCTGATCGTCGAGGGGGGCGTCGTCGATGTTTCTGGGAACGAATAGAACGCCTGAGGCATCATCCGTTCTGGTGACAACGTGAACCTCATGCCCACACCCCCGGCAGAAGCGCGTGGGATAAAGACGATGTCCCGGCGCGCCAGGATCTTCTAGTTGCCCCTCAAAGAGCACGTTTCTGGGCTTCTCGGTCAATGTGACGAAGATTTCGCCTGCGCCTGATATGAACTGATGGAGCTTAAATGCTAGGAATGCGCCGGCTCCCTGACCGCCTCGATCGGCTTCCGGCAGGCTGATATGGGTCAGAAATGCCTCAAAATAGCGCCGGCAGGTTTCAGTCTCCGTGCCGCTATCTTGTGATAGAAGTTCCACCGCTTCCCCGAATGGAATTGGCTTCTTGCGCTTCAGTTCCTGACCATCATCCAGACCGATCGCCAATTCGGTCCATACCGCCAAGGGGTGCTTTTTTAGCACCTCGTCAGTCAAGGCATCCGGCATTGGAGATGTAAGCACGGAAGTCAGTTTCGAACGCACGTCATCCAGCTTCAGCCGGTCATCCGTCGCGCGTTCCAGAGATTCATCGATGACAGAGTCCGGCCCGATGGTGACTCCGAAAAGGCGGGATGCAACATCCGCTACGGCTTGGGCTTTATTGGCGTCTGACCCCTCGCTTGCCATGGTAGCCGATGTGCCAATGCAGATCGGTGCCTTGTCCGGTGTGCAGCGATTGCGAAGGCGCCGGACGAGAACGGCCACGTCGGCGCCCTGACGACCACGATAAGTGTGGAGTTCGTCGAGAACGATGAAGTCTAGGCCGCTTGCGTTCTCAATGACTTTCGTGTCGAGACTGTCCTGTCGCGTCAGGAGAAGTTCAGCCATCATAAAGTTGGTGAGCAGAATATCCGGCGGATTGTCGGCGATCTGCTGTCGTTCCTCCTGGGTTTCCTGCCCGGTATAGCGCCGCACCACCGGCTTGGATTCGTTCGGCAGCCCGGATTGCGAGATGAACTTCTCGATCTCGTTCATCTGACTATTGGCCAGTGCGTTCATCGGATAAACGATGATCGCACTGGTCTTGCGAGGCTTCCCAGCTTTCCGAGCGCGAACAATCGAGTCGACGACCGGCACGAAAAAGCAGAGCGATTTACCCGAGCCTGTTCCTGTCGTGACTACGTAGCTTTTCCCCGCGCGAGCTTTGGCGATCGCTTGGGTTTGGTGGCGGTGAAACCGTAGCGGCGTTGGCCCAAATCGGAATATTTTACCAGTCGCTTCATCGAGATCACCCGAAGCAACTAGCTCATCTGCCGTAGCCCCCTTAAGAAAGCGAGGATTAATAGATAGCAAAGTATCGGGCCAGAAATGACCGTTATCATATTTCCGGTCAATTTCAGCTTTCAGATCATCGGATCGGACAGTGCTAAATGACCGCGAGAAGCGAGCGTATGAATCGATAAGCCTGTGATTGAACTGAAAAGCTTTCATTGGCCGAGATGCTCCACCAAAACGCTTAATATATATCGATGCTTCACAGACTTTCCGAACGGCGACTGTCGCAAGAGCATTGGTCGTCGGATTTTTTGTTCTTCCGGTTTTTCGCGAATTTTCATGCCGCGGCGCTCCACAAACATGACAGAGGCGCTGCCACCAGCTTGTCGCCGAATGGCACGACGTCCGCGCTGTCGTAGAGGACCACACCGAAGGCGAAGCGATCCCCGCAGGCCTCGGCCAAGGCACGCAGCCCTCCAAAATCACTAGCTTTGACCGTGGCGCTGGCCTTCACCTCGATCCCGACGATCATGCTGTCGTCCCGTTCCAGCACGATATCGACCTCGCGCATGTCGCGATCCCGGAAATGATGGGGTGTCAGCCGCAGATCCGAGGCGCTCACCAGCTTCAGCACCTCAGAGAACACGAAGCTCTCCAGAAGCGCGCCAAATGTCGCGCGATCGGCCTTCACCCTGTCGAACGTCAGACCACGCACAGTCGCTAACAGGCCGGAATCGAGGAAGTGCAGCTTGGGTGTCTTGGCGATACGCTTCAGGGCATTGGTGAACCAAGGTTGCACCGTTGTGACCAGAAAGACCTGTTCTAGTAGCCCGACATAGCGCTGTCCGGTCTTATGGGTGACGCCGATCCCGGCTGCGAACTGAGAATAATTGACCAACTGGCCTGAGTGCTCCGCCAGTAGCCGCACGAATTTCGGCAGCTCGGTCAGTTTCTCCACATCGGCAATGTCGCGCAGATCGCGCGTCAGAATCGATGTGAGATAGGAGCGCAGCCAGTCTTGGCGCCGTCGCTCGGTGTCACGGCTGATGGCTTCGGGAAAGCCCCCTAGAAGAACGAGTTGGACCAGATCGTCGCCGACGACGGCGTTCCGCTGACTCTGGAGCTTGCCCTCAAAGAGCTGTTCGAGAAATATAGGCGTCCGGCCTTCGACTTCGGCCTTGGCCAGCGGCAACATCTGGATGGTTTCCATCCGTCCGGCCAAGCTGTCCGCGATCCGTGGCAGGGTCAGGACGTTCGCTGATCCCGTCAGCAGGAATCGTCCTGGCCGATAATCCTCATCGACCGTCTTCTTTATGGCCAGCAGTAGGTCAGGGGCGCGCTGGATTTCGTCGATGATGGCTTGATCCAGCCCACGGATGAAACCGGCCGGATCGGATTGCGCGGCTGCGAGAACCGTCTGATCGTCCAGCGTGATATAGGTTCGACCAGTCTCGCCCATCTTGCGGACGAGCGTGGTCTTGCCGGCACGGCGCGGCCCCACGATCAGGACCACGGGCGTATCCGCGAGGGCCTCTTCCGCCCGCCGTTCTACAAACCGTTCGTACATGCCAGCTCCAAGATTCAGCAGATTGAGACTATCTGCCTCGGCAAATTGGGAGTCAATGGCCCGCAAATTGGTAACGTAAAGATCGCGATCAGGGAAAGAGCCTTTCCGGCGCCCGTCATGGAGATTTCCCATGAACGGGTAAGCGCTCAAAACCCGCCGCGAAGCCCGCGGAGATCAGGATTTGCCGTTTTCAGGTTTTGCAGCTTTGCCCATCCCGATCCGGTCCTCGTGCCCGGCTCCCGCTGGCGCTCACGCCGGGCAGGTTGCTTGGGGGTCTCCCCCTAGCGCGGCGCAAGGGATCGCTGACGCTCAGCCGGGACGGTATCCCCAGCCTTCCTCCACGTCGTTCCGCCGTTCCGTGCAGGCCGGGTGATCCCCTCCGTCCCGTCCGCCCTTGCTCCTTGCACCCCCCCGGTCTCGGCGACGGCCAGGGTTGCAGCGCAGCGCTGCGCTCCAACCCAAGCCTATGAGGATCAAAACCATGACCAACACCATCGAAACGACCGCCACGGTTTCCGAAGTTCCCGCCACCGAGAACGGCGCGGTCCTGTTCGTGCCGCTGAACAAGTTGAAGAAGTCGCCACGTAATGCCCGCAAGACCCCGCACAGCGAAGCTCATATCGAAGCGCTGTCAGCCAGCATCGCGGCCAAGGGGATGCTCCAAAATCTGGTGGTAGAGCCGGAGACGAACGCGGAGGGCGAACCGACCGGCAGCTATTTCGTGACCATCGGTGAAGGCCGGAGGCTCGCGCAGTTGTTGCGTGTGAAGCGCAAGCAGATCAAGAAGTCTGAACCGATCCGCTGCGTTCTGGATACCGAGAACGACGCGGCGGAAATCAGCCTTGACGAGAACGTCACCCGCGAGGCGATGCACCCCGCCGACCAGTTCGAGCGGTTCCGGGAGTTGGCGGACAATCGCGGATGGGGCGCCGAAGAGATCGCCGCCCGGTTTGGGGTTTCTGCCCATGTCGTGAAGCAACGGCTTCGCCTTGGCGCGGTCAGCCCGAAGCTGATGCAGGTCTATCGGGATGGCGGCTTGTCGCTGGATCAGTTGACGGCCTTTGCCATCACCGAGGATCATGACCGGCAGGAACAGGTTTTCGATAACCTGTCGTGGAACCGCGAACCCGCGACTATCCGGCGTGATCTGACCAAGGCGAACGTGGAGGCGACCGAACGGCGAGCGCGTTTCGTCGGGGTGGACGCCTATGCGGAGGCAGGCGGCACGATCATCCGCGACCTCTTCACCGAGGATCGGGGCGGCTATTTCGAGGACGCCGTGTTGCTCGACCGGCTTGTCGTCGGAAAGCTGGAAGACATCGCCGCCGAGGTGCAGGCGGCAGAAGGGTGGAAGTGGAGCGCTGCTCACATCGATTATCCCCATGCCCACGGCTTGCGCCGCAGCTATCCGCATCCGGTGAATTTGTCGGAAGAAGACGCCGTCGCCTACGACGCCGCACAGGAGGAATTGGAGCGCCTGTCGGCGGAATGGCAGGACGCGGACGTGGACCTTCCCGACGAGGTGGATCAGCGGCTTGCGGAGCTTGAAGCCGAGATCGAGCGGATCGACGCCAAGCGCCACGCCTATGACGCCGATGAAATCGCACGCGGCGGCGTGTTCGTCATCCTCAACCATGATGGCACGGCCCGCATCGAGCGTGGTTTCATGCGCGCCGAGGACGAAGCGCCGGAGCCGGAGGCAGCGGAAGGCGCCACCTATGGAGTGGATGGCGTGACCGTCAACGAGGATGGGGAGATCGTCGGGGACGAGGGAAACGAAGACGAGCGGGCAGATTCCGCGCTCGAGACCGAGGAAGAGGACGCCGGGGATGCGGGAAAGCCGCTGTCGGACCTTCTCATCCGCGATCTGACCGCCCATCGCACCCTTGGCCTTCACCTCGCCCTTGGCGAGCAGCCGGATATCGCACTTGTGGCCGTGGTTCATGCACTGGCGGCGCAAACCTTCTATCGTGGTGGGGAAGCATCCTGCCTCGAAATCCGGTTGACCAGCGCCTATCTCGCTTCTCATGCGGACGGTATCGAGGACACGCCCGCCGCGAAGGCGCTGGCGGATCGTCATGCCGATTGGGCATCGGATATGCCCCGCGACGTGGCGGACCTGTGGGCCTTCGTCGCCGGTCTGGACCATGCGAGCCTCATGGCCTTGCTCGCGCATTGCGCATCGCTGACCATCAATGCTGTCAAGGTTCAGTGGGAACAGAAGCCGAATGCGCGCGCGACAGCAGAGAAGCTGGCGACGGCGACAATGCTGGACATGACGGCGCACTGGACCCCGACCGGCCAGACCTATCTTGGTCGCGTCACCAAGGCGCATATCCTCGCCGCCGTGCGGGAAGCGGTCAGCGATGAAGCCGCCGAGCGGATCGCGGGCTTGAAGAAGCCGGAGATGGCGCAGGCCGCCGAACAGCTTTTGGCCGGAACCGGCTGGCTGCCGACCGTGCTGCGCACCGCACAGCCTGCCGCCGAGCCGGAAGCCGACGCCTATCTGCAAGCCGCCGAGTGAGAACCGGGCCGGGATCGTGCAAGCGGTCCCGGCCTTCCTGTTTTCGACCCTCAGAAAAAACGCGGTCGCGCGGGGGGCGACCCCGCGCGACCGAACCGATGACCGTCGCCCTCATCGGTTCAGGAGGAACTTGCGATGATTGTGTTCACGTTGATGGTCATCGCGCTGCTCGCCGGTCTATGCGTCCTGGCCTATACGCTAGCCATATATGCGCTGCCCTCATGCTCGGTGTGGAGGTGGCGCGTTGGGCCTAAGCCTCCGGTTCCGGCCTGATCGGTGCGGGATTGGTCGGACTGGTGGCAGGCGCTGTCACCTATGGTCTGCTGATCGTCCTGTTCATGGCGGTGCGCCCACCGATCCTGCGTCTCGCCGTGGCGCTTGTTTTCGCCGCGCCTGCCGCCGTTGCTGGCTATGTATTGGTTCACGGCATCACGCGCGAGGCCGTGCCGTCCGAGGTTTGGCGCACGATCTTCTGCCTGGTTGGTGGCGGTGTGAAGGGCCTGTCTGCATTGATGCGACTTGTTGGCGACGTAAATCAAGACGAATGACCCGCCTTGTGCCGGGCGTTTATTATAAGATTAGCGTTTCCAAGCTTGATTGGCGTATATGTCGGAGTACTCAGGTACAGTGACGACCTCCATGCCTAGCCCTTCGAGAAATACCCGCCGCTGTTTTTCATCCGGTGTACCTCTATCAACGAACCACGTCTTAGCAGCCCAATCAGGCCTCAGCTTGTGCAGGCGTGCCCGTTCCAGAAAAAGCCAGCGAAGGAAATTTTCGTCCTTTCCGAACCCAAAGCCGACGAGAATTAATGGGCAGAAGAAGAACACCTCCAACCATGTGTCGGAGCCCAGCCATAAGTTTTCGTTGGTTTTTGCGTTAGCACGGAGACCGTTACGATTGTACACCCAAGGACGCGCACGCTGCACGGACCCCATATAGTGAGTGAGGCCAAGACGGATACTCGTTTTGTAACGCATCATCCCGTGCGCGTGCCAGATCGCGAAGCTTGACCGGGGATTTCTAACTTCACGATCTGAGAAGTAACAATTCCACGGATAGTAATGGGTGAAATGCTCGCCAAGTCGGTAGAATTGCGCGCCTACGGACTTGGAGAGGTTTTCATCGAAATTGACGGTGATGAGGGGCTTTTGATGTCGTCGTGCCCAGCCGACGATCTCCGCATGCTGGTCGCCAGGCATCCATTTGCCCATCAGCTTGCAGAACTCTTCCTGCAAATTGCCTCGGTCCTCCTTTGGTCGAGCAAGATCAAGGATGTCGAAAAACTCAGTATTCGACATTTCCGCAGCGTCGTGTTCCGTCAGGGCGAGACCCTGTTTCCGAGCCAGTTCGGCAAGAAGTTCGTTCCAAGATGAACTTGAGTTTCCGTTGTACCGATTGATGCCGTTACCGATCAAAAGTGCCGGCCTTTCTCGATCCAATATCCTCGCTAGGCTATTCGGCATTTTCAATCCTCCAGACCACATCATCATAGATGATGAGCGTATGTACACATTTACGCCAAAATAAATCTCAGTCTGGTTTCGGGACCCCGCTCATGAAATGATTGCATTGAGGTGAAAGGAAACATGGAGAGGTATGGCGTTGCCGGTCGGGCCGCGCTCTCGGCTGCGCCGGAACCACGCCCAGGAACGCGTTTCCGCCATTCGGCTTCGATCACTAACGCAAGAAGCGGCGGCGGATCGCGTGAAGCCCCGCAACAACGGGGAACGGTGTCTTGCCGCGGTCTCCGGGGCGGCGGACTCAGGATTTGCGGGCTTTGCCCCATTCCATCACCCGCAGTAGCGGATCACGCTTGGAGCGACGATCCATCCCGCATTGCCGTGCGATAGTGAAGCCGGACGGGAGCGCCCAGTCCGGCAGCTCCAAACTCGGTGGCGTCCGCAATCCTTGAGGCATGGCCGCAACTGTCCAGCGCCGATAGAAGAAGCCAGCCTCGTTCAGGAACAGCGTAGACCATACCGGGGATGCCATCCGCAGGTTCATCGCGTGACAGAGGCCGAGATCGCATCATCGTTTCTCTGCCGTCCTGCAGGGGCGCACCTACGGCGTCCTCGAAAGGCATGGGTCTGACCGAAGACCGGCTTCGCCTCGATCATCCTCCCGCAACGTCCGCCGCCGGCTTTTTTCCGCCGCGCGCAAGCGCGCTTTGCATCGCGAAGCAAAAAAACCGTCATCGGCCGTCTTCCACTTCGTTTCAGCCCTTCAGGTGCGGGCTGATCGCCTCCGGTCTCACGACCGCCATCGAGGTCGCGATAGGCGCGGCCCGAGGAACGGAGATACGACAATGGCAACCATCGGCACCTTCACCAAGACCGCGAACGGCGACATCACCGGCACGGTCAAGACCCTGGCCCTCAACGTCAAGGCCAAGTTCGTCCCGGCCGAAGGCGAAAGCGAGCGCGGCCCCGACTATCGGATCTTCGCCGGCGCCACCGAGTTCGGCGCTGCCTGGAAGAAAACTGCCCGCGAAACCGGCCGCGAATATCTCTCGGTCAAGCTAGACGATCCGAGCTTCCCGGCACCGATCTACGCCAGCCTGGTCGAGGACGAAGGCGGCGAGGCCCACAACCTCATCTGGTCCCGCCGCAGCGCAGACTGAGCCCGGACACCTCCGAGCCCCGCTTGAATGGCGGGGCTTCGTCATGCTTGTCCGCGCCTTCAAGAGATTACGGCAATCAGGATATGCGGCTTTCAGATTCGGCGGCTTTGCACATCCTGATCCGGTTTCTTGCCCGGCGCCCGCTGGCGCTCATGCCGAGCGGGTTGCTTGGGGGTCTCCCCCTGGCGCGGCGCAAGGGATCGCTGACGCTCAGCCGGGACGGTATCCCCAGCCTTCCTCCACGTCGTTCCGCCGTTCCGTGCAGGCCGGGTGATCCCCCTCCGTCCCGTCCGCCCTTGCTCCTTGCACCCCCCCCCCGGTCTCGGCGACGGCCAGGGTTGCAGCGCAGCGCTGCGCTCCAACCCAAGCCTATGAGGATCAAAACAATGACCTATCGTCTCGCTACCCGGTTCGGCCGCAACTCTCACCAGATCAGCGGGCGTGAAGCCCTCGACAACGAGGCCCTATACCGTCACGTCCCGTCCATCTTCGCCCGCGAAGCCCATGACAGCCGCTCGGAGCGTTATGTTTACGTCCCCACCATCGAGATCGTGGAGGGGCTTCGCCGGGAAGGATGGTTCCCGTTCTTCGCCGTGCAGTCGGTTCCGCGCGACGGGAGCCGCCACGGCCACGCCAAGCACATGCTGCGCCTACGCCGCGATGGCGGAATCGGCAAGCCGGAGGCCGCCGAAGTCATCATCGTGAACAGTCATGATGGAACATCAGCCTATCAGATGTTCGCCGGGATGCTGCGTTTCGTCTGCACCAACAGCATGATCGCGGGCGAGCGCTTCGAGGAAATCCGCGTTCCCCACAAGGGCGGCATTCAGGATCAGATCATTGAGGGCGTCTACACCGTCGCGGAGGACTTCCCGCGCCTTATCGACGCCACCGAGACGATGAAGGAGACGCGGCTTTCGCGAGACGAGCAGCGGGTTTTGGCAGAGGCCAGCCTTGTCGCCCGCTATGGTGAAGAGGAGAGCCCGGTTCAGCCGGACCAGATCATCATACCCCGCCGGCACGAGGATGCGGGGCAAAGCGTCTGGAGCACGTTCAACGTCATTCAGGAAAATCTCATCCGGGGCGGATTGCGGGGACGCCGCCAGACTTCAGACGGCCGCATTCGTCGCACCCAGACCCGCGCCATCAACGGCATCGACCAGAATGTCGGCCTCAATCGCGCGCTCTGGACGCTGGCGGAAGGAATGCAGCGCTTGAAGGGGCTTTGACCCCGAGCGCGACAGGGCCGCCGCCCCGACGGCCCTGCCTCTCCCGGCGATCACGGGGGCGGAAAAAATCGCGCCGATCCGGCGTTGCGGATCGGCGGTGCGGCCATGCCCGAGAACATGGCCGCGCTCGCCGGGCTACGCCCGTCTCGCAGAAACACGTAAGCACTGTTAAGAAGAAAGTAACCAAGAGATTGATCGCGTTAGCCGATCTAGTTATCGCGAAAGCGCGGCTACAGTTGTTTCAACCGATGCCTGAAGTTCTCTGTCCGGGCGTTGCTTTGCGTGTGTCCGGTGTAGAGAGGAAGCGCCATGCTGAGCATCGACTGGCGTTCTCCGGCGGCATACAGATTTGCCAGGAGCATCCCCGCCGCCGGTTTCGCCTGGGAATATCTTCGCCGCGATGACGAGTATCGTCGCGAGTTTCAGACCATAACCGCGTCGCACGAGCCAGACCCGGAGCGGTTGGAAGCCTTCGTGCAACGCTGGGGGCTGCGATTTTCCGACCGATCCTGAAACCCCATCGGATCGGCAATCCCTGTTCTGGAGCCCAAGCCTTCAGCCGCAAGCCATATGGCTCTCTCCCGTGCAGCATCACGACAGCGAAACGGAGCCGATCATAACGCTGGCGCATCTCGACGGACTCGATCTGCGCCAGGCCGCAGATGGCTGGCATGGCATCTGGCTGGTCGAGGGCGTAGCGCATCAATTCTGGTTGCCCGACGCCGTTCCTGACGCCGCGACTTTCTATGGAACAGTCCTGCCGATGGACGACCTCTACGATCTGCGCGCTCACGCCGCCCGGAGGCTTTGGCGCTCCCTCAAAGGCCGACCGCCCGGTCCTGATTTTCGCGCGCTGCCGGAGCAGCTTCGGCAATGGCACATTCTGTCCCTGCGTGCGCTCGACGCGCGCTTGCGCGGCGAAAGCTACCGCACCGTCGCCGAGGTTTTGCTTGGGTTCAGCGGCACCAAGGAGGATTTCGAGGGCGATCCGCGCAAGAACAAGGCCCGTCGCATCGTCGCTCACGGGATCAAGATGATGCGCGGCGGCTATCGGCTGCTCCTGCATTATCCCATCAAGGCTGTGAGCAAATAAGCCTACGCCTGCCTGCCACCGCGCGCAGCCAGCGCGATCGCCTGTTCCAGAATGCGCCGATAGCCTGAGCCTGAGAGCCACTGCGCGCGGGCAAGATGGCTTTCCCAGCAACGGTGGCTGCGCGCTTCCTCAGCGATGGGGTCGCGGTGCAGGACGATGCGCGCGACCTCCTGCCAGTCCGCGCCGTCTCGGCTGGCATCCAACAGCCGCAGATAGGTGACGTAGTGCTGTTCGTCATAGGTCGTGATATCTGGCCCGCTGGGAGCCTCATCTTCAACATCTGGATCAAGCTGAGGCCGTTCACGCATGAATTCTGCCCTTTTGCATCGGGAACGCGGACATAGTGAAGCAAGTTCAGGACAACCCGACGAATAGCATGGCTTGATACGAATAGGAATGATCGTTCCTAGAATGATCGTTCCTATGCTGGTTCCCCTCTTATCATGGATCTCAAGGAGGTCATGGCGAGGAATCTGCGTCGGGCACGTCATGATAAGAAGCTGACGCAAGAAGAACTCGCCGATCGGGCGGGCCTGAGTATGCGCTATGTCGGAGCGATCGAGCGTGGCGACGTATCCGCCAGCGTCACCGTCCTTGGCCAGATTGCTGATGCCCTTGAGATCGAGCCCGGCGAATTACTGAAGAAGGTCGGCGCGCCAAAATAGCAGGCCGATCAGAGGGCCGAACGTCGCTGGCTAGGTCCGCCGAGCGACCGTAACGACAATCCCAGCCACAACAGCAGGAGGGGTGCCGCCAGCGCATGAGCGCAAATGCGGCACGCTACCTGCCGCCGATCCCTCGCCATGGTTCGCCGTAGCCCGCCGCTTTGCCTGCGGCGCGCATCAACGACGAACTCCAGAGGTGATCCCATGGCCAACCCCTTGGCGGGCCTGCCGCCACGACTCTTGCGCACACAGGAAGCCGCCCGCTTCCTCGGCATTTCCATCCGCACCCTTGAGAAGCATCGAACTTATGGCACCGGCCCGACTTACCGCAAGATCGGTGGCCGCGTCCTCTACACCGTCCAAGACCTCGAATCCTGGTCGGAGACCGGCAGCCGCAAATCCACCCGCGAGACGACGGCCGGCACGGTTTTCCCCGCGCGTCCGCTGACGCCCGAAGAGCGGGGCAAATGCTGAATGCTGCGCGACGACGATCATAGACCCGCGCAGCCGACCGATGCGAGCGAGCGCAGCCATCTCAACCCTTTCGTGGTCGCGACCGGCGATGCCGCCCCGCGCGACCAGCGTGATTTGATGGAGCGGCCCTTCTTCTCGCTGGCAAAGACGCCGCGCACCAAGCCGATTCTCTACAAGGCCGCCGATGTCGAGGTGCAGGTGCTTGCCATGCCCGAACACGGCATGGCGACCATCTGGGACGCCGACGTGCTGATATGGGCCGCCTCGCAGATCGTGGCGGCCGAGAATGACGGCCTGCGCACCTCGCGCTTCTTCCGTTTCACGCCCTATCACCTGCTGCGTGCCATCGGGCGGCCAACGGGCAACCGCCAATACGTGCTACTGAAGGCCGCGCTCGCGCGCCTGCAATCGACTGTCATCGCCACCACGATTCGCAACGGCCCGCATTGGAGGCGTCGGCAATTCTCCTGGATCAACGAATGGGAGGAGATGACGACGCACACCGGCCGCGTCGAGGGCATGGAATTCGTCCTGCCCGAATGGTTCTACAACAGCGTCGTCGATCGATCGCTCGTCCTTACCATCGACCCGGCCTATTTCCGGCTAACCGGCGGCATCGAACGGTGGCTCTATCGTGTCGCCCGCAAGCACGCCGGCCACCAGCGCCACGGCTGGCTGTTCGAGGTCGCGCATCTCCATGTGAAGTCCGGCAGTCTCGCCCGCGTCTCCGACTTCGCGCTCGACCTGCGCCGTATCGCAGCTCGCCAGCCTCTCCCCGGCTATCGCCTTGAGATCGAGCGGGAGCATGGCCGCGAACTGCTGCGCATCCGCCCCGAAATCCTGTCCACAGTGCCTGTGGAAACGCCTGTGAATACCATCGGCACATCAGGCGCACAGGGCATCGGCACATCGGGCGCAGTCCTATCGGCACATCAGGCGCAGAGACAACAGTTAAGCCTATGGCCTGAAACACGGAATCCGACCGCTAACTTAGAGTCTAACAGAGAATCTAACTCTTCTTCTTTGACGCATCCGCGCGCAAGGCGTGGTGCCGGTGCTGCGCGATCCGTCGCCGACGTGCTGCGCGACATGCTCACCCGCGATGATGGCCACGGAGGTCAGTCATGAGTGGCAGGGCATCCCACCGCGCGCATGGTCGGCCGCTGCCGGACGGGCCAGCATCGTTCACCACTCTGGTTGAGCTGACCTTCGAGAAACGCAAGGTCGAGCATTGGATCAGGTTCGGCCACAAGAACTACGAACAGATCCTCGACCGTCGCCGCAGCGTCGTCGGCTTTGCGCCGGACAGCATCTTCGCCTTCGTCCGCTGGGCGGCAGGCGAGCATGGCACGATCATTTCGCGCATCGACATCGTGCGCGCCATCCGCCGCGGCGAGCCGTTCCAGACGCTGCCCTTCGTCCGGCCTGGCGGCGACATCCTCCTGCGCCTCGACGGCTGGCCGAAGGTTCAGCGCGCGCTTGCCGCGATCGACGCCGTTGAAGCGCTCGGCCTCGATCCGGCAGACGCTTCGCCCGATCACTGGCGGCATGTCCATAACCGGCTCTCCGCCGGTCTGGAGCCGAGCGCCTACACGCCCGAGCGCCATGCGGCATGGATCGGCCGCCGGAGGATCGACCCATGAGCCGCCGCCGCATCCTCGCGGTGACGTTGCTCGCCGTCATCGGCATCGCCGCCACCAGCGCGGCCGATATGCCGACAAAACTCGTCTGGAACGCCACGGCGAGCGCGCCGGTCGGCTTCTACACCATAGAGCCGGCCAACCGGATCGAAGTGCCTGAGCTGGTCGCCATCAGGCCGCCGGAACCGCTCGCCGGGTTCATGACCGACCGCGGCTATGTCGGGCGCGGCGTGCCGCTCCTGAAGCGCGTCGTCGGTCTTCCCGGCCAGCGGGTTTGCCGCACCGGCCGCGCCATCACGGTCGATGACGTGGAGATGGGTGACGCGCTCGACCGCGACCGGATCGGCCGTGCTCTGCCCGTCTGGCAGGGCTGCCGCGTCATCGCCACCGGCCAGCTCTTCCTCATGAATTGGGACGTCCCCGATAGCCTCGACGGCCGCTACTTCGGACCCATCCCCGCAAGCTCTGTCATCGGCCGCGCGCTGCCGCTCTGGACCGATGAAGGCGGCGACGGCGGCTTCGTTTGGCGCGCGCCGATCCACTGACCGCTTCCCCATCGACGGAAGCGGTGTCCGCCGATGCCTTTCCCAACACCACCGCATGGAGACAGTCATGCCGCAAATCGGTCAATTCACGCGCGAGAAATCCGGCTTCACCGGGCGCGTTCACACCCTCACGCTCTATCGCGAACTCACCATCGTTCCCGCCGATCCTTCGGACTCGGAGAACGTGCCGGATTACCGCGTCCATCACGGCGCCGACGACGGCCCGGAGATCGGCGCGGCCTGGAAACGCACCGGCGAGAAGGCCGGCGAATATCTCTCCGTCCTGCTCGACGATCCGGCCTTGCCGCAGCCGATCCGCGCGAACCTCTTCCGCGACGACGATGTAGGCTCGTCATGGTCGCTGCACTGGACGCGCCCAAAACCGCGCGAAGAGCGGGACTAAGGCCATGCGGCCCCGTGTCATCATCGCGCTCAAAGCCTCTATTCCTTTGTTCGCGGAAAAGCCGTCTCATTCCTTCGTCCCGCTCGACCACACGTCGGCCGGCGCGCGCAGCGAAGGTCAGGGGCGGCCTCCGGCCGGCGCTTCGCGCGCACCCTTGACCGCAGCGAGCACGCTGGCAGGCTGGCGGTTCGGCGGAGAAAGGCGGGCATGGCGCTATACCGCTATCCTGATCGCTGGCGCGCTCGCGCTCGGCGCAGGACCGGCGACGACCTTGGCGCAATCCGCGCCCGTTGCGCGCACGGTTGCAGCCGATCCGCATGGCGGTCATATCGCCGAGGCGTCGCAGCGCTTCGGCATTCCCGAGCGCTGGATTCGCGCCGTGCTGCGCGCCGAGAGCGCGGGCGACGTGCGTGCGATCTCATCAGCCGGCGCGGTCGGGCTCATGCAGGTCATGCCCGATACCTGGGCGGGCCTGCGCGTCCGCTATCATCTCGGCCGCGATCTCTACGATCCGCGCGACAACATCCTCGCAGGCACTGCTTATCTGCGCGAGATGTGGGACCGCTACGGCAATGTCGCGGCGATGCTCGCCGCCTACAATGCCGGTCCCGGCCGCTATGACGAGCACCGCGCGACGGGCCGCCCGCTGCCGGCCGAGACCCACGCCTATGTCGCCGCGCTCGCCCCGGTGCTCGGCGGCGCGGTCGCGGTCGAGACGCCGGAGAAACAATCCTCGCCGCCGCCCGATTGGCGCGATGCACCGCTCTTCGTTATGCGCCCGAACGACAGACGGGCGGCCGATCCGGTGCAGACTATCGGCACATTAGCCGACGCTCGCCCGACCGTTCCGGTGCGCGAGCGTCGCGATGCGGAGCCGGGTGACGGCAGCATGTTCGTCGCGCGCGCCGACGATGGGAGAACGCCATGAGGATCGCGCTCCCGCGTCCGCTTGCGCTTGTTCCGGTGTGCAGTCAGGCAGGGTCGCGCCTGGCTGCATTCCCGGTTCTCAGGGCTGGAAGGGAAGAAGGTATCCGTCCGGGGGCTGCACATGAGGTCAGGTCTTGACAGGATTTGCTGCTTTCCAATTCCACGGCAGCAATTCGTCGAGCCTGTTGACGGGATGTCCGTCAACCATTTTCTGAAGCACGTCGGCGAGGTAGCCGTAGGGTTCGACGCCGTTGAGTTTGGCGGTTTCGACGAGAGAACAGACGATCGCCCAGCGGTCGCCGCCACCATCGCTGCCGGCGAACAGGTGGTTCTTGCGGCCAAGTGCGACGGGACGGATCGCGCGTTCGACGGCATTGGTGTCGAGCTCAACGCGACCGTCGTGCAGGAAACGGGTCAGCCCGGTCCAGCGCGAGAGCGCATAGCGGATCGCCTCGGCCAGTGTGCTCCGGCCGGAGATCTGCACAAGCTGTGCTTCCAGCCAGGCGTGCAAGGCGGCCACGACAGCCTTCGATCGATTCCGCCGCGCCGCGAGCCGATGCGGCGGCGACTGGCCGCGCACCTCCGCTTCGATCGCGTAAAGCTCGCCGATCCGGCGCAGCGCCTCGGCAGCCAGGGGCGATCCCGTGGCCACAGCCACGTCGTAGAACTTGCGCCGCGTATGTGCCCAGCATGCGGCAAGAACAATGTCACCCTTGGCCGTGAGCTGTTCAAAGCCGGCATAACCATCGACATGCAGCACGCCTTTGAAGTGCTGAAGGTGCGATACCGGGCGCTCGGCCTTTCGGTCCGGCGCGAACAGGTAGACGGCCGCCGGCGGCTCGGGTCCGGCCCATGGCCGCTGCTCGCGGGCATAGACCCACAGTCGCCCGGTCTTTGTGCGCCCACGACCAGGATCGAGGACCGGAACGGGCGTGTCGTCGGCAAAGAGATGGTTCGAAGCGAACACGTTTCTGGCCAGCCGCTCGTGCAAACTTTCCAGCCACCAGCAGGCGCCGCCGACCCAGCCGGCGAGCGTCGAGCGCGCCAGATCGACGCCGTGCCGGGCGAAGATCTGCGACTGCCGATAGAGCGGCGTGTGATCGCAGTATTTGGCGACCAGCACCTGCGCCAGCAGCGTCGGCGTTGCCAGGCCGCCGCCAATCAGCCGCTCCGGAGCCGGCGCTTGCGCCACCGTCTCGCAGAGACGGCAAGCGTATTTGGGGCGGGTGATGCGGACCACGCGAAGCTGCGCCGGAACCCAGTCGAGCATTTCGCTGACGTTCTCGCCAATTGTATGGAGCGCGCCGCCGCAGCAAGGGCAAGCCGCGTCGCCGATGTCGAGCAGGACGTCCTCGCGCGGCAGATGATCGGGCAGCGGCTTGCGATGCGCCGGCCGGTCGCCCGATGGCTTCGCGACGACGGGACGGCTTTCCTGGACGCGCGCGATGTCGGCGTCGAGTTCCTCGAGCGCGAGCGCCAGTTGATCGGCGTCGAGACGTTCGGAACGACGCCCGAACTGCGCTCGCTGAAGCTTCCGGATGATGGCCTGAAGGCGCTCGATCTCGCCGTCGCGGTTCTCGACGACGCCCGCCATATCGCGAACGAGACGCTGCAAAAGCTCTGGATTGGATGGCAGGTTTTCGAGATCAACCAACATGATCGAATCTACCACAAACAGCCCCAAAACCCAAGGATTCCGGGCTTTTCCGTGCCGGTCGAAGTGCCGATTTCAGCCGGCCAGGGCAGGTCTCCAAACGCGCTCGGGAGCGCGCCAGTCAATGCCTTCGATCAGCATCGCAAGCTGCGCCGGCGTCAGCGTGATCGAGCCATTGAAGCCCGCCATCACCGGCCACGCGAAGCTGCCCTGGTCGAGCCGTTTTGTGAACAGGCACAGGCCGTTTCCATCCCAGAAGAGAATCTTCAGCATCGACGCCTTCTTGCCCCGGAAGGCAAACAGATGACCGGAGAACGGGTCCTGTTTCAGCGTTCCCTGCACCAGCATTGCGAGCCCGTCGAGACCTTTGCGCATGTCGGTATAGCCCAGCGCCAGATGCACCTTCACCCCGGCGGGAACCATCATCATCTTCCTGTTCCTCCGCTTTCGAGATGCTCACGAACGGCATCCGGATCGCTGCCGGCTGGCGCAAATACGCGTCGCCCGTCGGGCAGGTCGATCACCGTCATTCCATCCGGCGGCTGCACCAGGCCACGCAGCAGAAGTGCCGCCGGCGTGCCATCAATCAGCGCGACGGGCGCAAGCTGCACACGCTTCTTCTGCGCCACGCCGAACTGCACGCGCCAGCGGAACAGCATGCCCGTGACGACCCCGTGCTTGCGCGCGACCTGCGAGACGCTGACACCAGGCTGGTCGCTCTCCAGTGCGATGGCATGCTTTTCCGCGTCGCTGAAGAAACGCCGGATAGGTTCCCGGCGCGCGCCACGTTCATCCTTCGATGAGGCCGTCAAGCTCGATTCCGCCAGCGTTCCGCTAGCACTAGTGCTAACGACCGGGCGGGCGGAGGGGTGAAGATGCGCGCGCCAGTCGATCTCCACCTCACCATCGTCCAGACGGTCACGCCAACGACGCAGCGCATAGGGCGACAGGAACATGGCGGCTGCATATTCGCGAACGCCCATTCCGCTCCAGTTCATCGCCTCGACATGCATCGCCCAGTACGCCTGGAGCGCACGGCTGCGAACATCCGTGTTGGCGCCGAAGCGGCCCTTCTGGCGCTGCCGTGGCTTCTTTTTCCGTGCTTTCAGACGCTGTTCTTGGCGCAATTGCGCCTGATATTCCGCTTGCTTACGCGCCTCCTCCTTGCCGAGCAGGTAGCCCATCCAGCGGTCGAATGTGTGCCGGTTGAGGCGGTGATGTCTGCAATACGTCGTGCGCGCCAGCCCGCTGCGACGCCATCCTTCCATGTGAACAATCCAGAAGGACTGCCGTGCCGTGTTCTCGAAATGTCTCAAATTCACCAGAGATCCTCCATGCTACGAAGGAACCCCACATGCTGCGATTTTGCACTACTGGAACGACGTGTCGGGACCGGACGCTTACGGAAGAAGGGGCGGAGGGCAAGATAAAGGAAACCGGCACCACGGGGCGGCGGTTTCAGGGCAAGCCCTTGTCTGCACACTGTTTTGGAGCGCCGTTTCCGGCACCTTGCTTCTTGAGCCCACGTGCCGCGCCTCAGTGCAAAGCCTTGGCTTTTCTGGGTTTCGACCGGCACTATAGCCCGAAATCGGGCGGTTTTCCGCATTTTTGGCCGGAGGCGCGCCCTTGAGCGCCGACGACGAATTCCGTTTCCGGCCGAAGCCCGGCCGCATCCGCGCCGACACGCCGAAGCTCGGCAAGGCCAAGAGCTTTCTCACCCAGGCGAAGAAGATCGCCCGCCAGCAGAGCAACAGCCCGTCGCGGTCATCCGCGTCATCGCCATCGCGCTCTCGATTCTCGGCGATCGCCAAGGGCGGCAAGGCGTCGCGAACGAGCGCGCCGGGCCTGAAGCGCGGACGCGGCGCGGCCTTCGTTCGTGCCCGCACCTTGTCGGGCGGCTGGAGGCACAACGCGCCCGGTCAGCGCCGCGTCGTCGTCAAGACCCGCTACGTTCAGGGCGCGGGCAAGAATGGAAAGTCCGCCGCCCATCTGCGCTACATCCAGCGCGACGGCACCTCGCGCGACGGCGAACGCGGCCAGCTCTATTCGGCGACCGAGGATCGCGCCGACGGTGCGGCCTTCGTCGAGCGCGGCGCGGATGATCGCCACCAGTTCCGGTTCATCGTCTCGCCCGAGGACGCCGCGGACCTCTCCGACCTCACGGCCTATACCCGCGACCTCATGCGCCAGGTCGAAACCGATCTCGGCACCCGGCTCGATTGGGTCGCGGTCAATCACCACAATACCGGCCATCCCCACGTCCATGTCATCGTGCGCGGCAAGGACGAGCTGGGCGAAAACCTCGTTATCAACGGCGACTATCTCGCCAACGGTATCCGCGAGCGGGCGAGCGAGCTGACCACGCTGGAGCTAGGCCCCGTCACCGAGATCGAGCAGAGCCGCAAGCTCTCGGCCGAAATCGATCAGGACCGTTTCACCCGCATCGACCGTGCGATGGTCGAGGAAGCCGATGAACGCTTCCTCGACCTGCGCCATGAGGCCGCCGATCCGAAGCGCGAGTTCAACCGGACGCTACGCCTGCGCCGTCTCGCCAAACTGGAGAAGATGGGCCTCGCCACCGAGCACGCGCCAGGCGTTTGGGAATTGGGCGAGCGCATGGAACCGGCGCTGCGCGAGCTGGGCGAGCACGGCGACATCATCCGCAACATGCACAAGGCGCTTAAGGCCGACGGGCTGGAGCGCGACCCCATGACCTTCCAGATTCACGATGGGCCGCCGAAGACTCCTATCGCCGGCCGCGTCGTCGACAAATATCTGACCGACGAGCTGGGCGAGAACCTGACCGTGGTGGTCGACGGCATCGACGGCCGCACGCACCATGTCGACGGCATCGACGCCGCCCGTGTCGCGGATGCACGGATCGGCAGCGTCGTCGAGATCGGCCCCGCCGACACCGCGAGCCGTCCGTCCGACCGCACCATCGCGACAGTCGCCGAAGGCGGCGTCTATCGGCCGAGCCGTCATCTCGAACAGTCGAAGTTCGAGGGCCGCGTGCCGGGCGGCGACTATGACGGCTATGTCGACGCCCACGTGCGCCGGCTGGAGGCGCTGCGCCGCGCCGGCATCGCCGAGCGGATCGACGCCGACCAATGGCGCATCCCCGACGACTTCGAGAGCCGCGCCGCCGCCTATGACGCGGGCCGCAACAAGCATGCCAATATCCGCATCCTCTCAGCCGCCCAGCTCGAACAGCAGATCGGCGCGGAGGGCGCGACCTGGCTCGACCGGCGGCTCATGACGGCGGAAATATCCGACCTCGCGCCGACCGGCTTCGGCCTTGAGGTGCGCCAGGCGATGGACCGCCGCCGCGAGCATCATATCGATCGTGGCGACGCGACGCTCGGCCTGAACGGCGGCACGCTCTATCGGCGCAATCTCCTCGCCACGCTGCGCGCGCGGGAGATCGAACGCATCGGCGGCGAAATGGCTGCGACGAAGAACCTGCCGTTCCGCGCCGCCAGCGACGGCGAGCCCGTCAGCGGCAAATTCACCGGGACCGTCCAGCTATCGAGCGGCAAGTTCGCGGTCGTCGAGCAGAGCCACGAGTTCACCCTTGTCCCGTGGCGCCCGGTCATCGACCGCCAACTCGGCCGTGAGGTGAGCGGTATTGTGCAGGGCGGATCGGTGTCGTGGCAGATTGGCCGACAACGGGGCCTAGCTCTGTAGCGATGTTTCGGTTGCCGAATGAAGCCGCCGAGGGCCGTTCTTGGGATCAGGCAAACCCGATCACACTTTATCCTGGATCGCGCAAATCTCCGCTTATGGAGAGAAGTCCAAGCATCCCAGTTGTGACGAAGATCGCCGCGAAGCCAGCCCAGACCGTCATGACGAATATCACGTCGCGAGCACGGACCACCGACGGCTGACGATCGCTACGAGAGCTGAAGGCACCGAACCCGCGTGCATCCATGGCAAGGGAGAGACGTGTCGCGTAGCGGGCACCGGCCGCGAGCAGCGGAACGATCGATCGACCTGTGCGACGCAAATAGCCGACCGGACCAGCAGGATCGATGATGCCGCGCGCCCGCTGAGCCGCACGCAATGTGAGGAGTTCCTGACGGTAACGGGGTGCGAACCGCATCGCGGCGATCGAACCGTATGCAAAGCGATAGGGAATGCGGCATTGGTGGACCAGTGCGCTTGCGAGCTGGTCGGTCGTGGTGCCGAGGGAGCCAAGCAGCGCCAACATCATCATCGCCGCCAAGCGCATGGCGGTTGCGGCACCATTGTGCACGGCGCCGGCACGCAACGTAATCCACCCGTCGATGATGATGGGTGAGTCCCTGACGAGATCGGGGCGGGTGAGCAGAGCGCAGACGAGGGTCGTCCAGGCGCCGATCAGCAGTATCGCCGCGGCTCCGGCGAGCAGCGCGCGAAGCCGCAGCGGGACACCGGAGACAATGGCGACGAGCGCGAGCCCTGCGACGACAGCGGGCGTGGCGATGTCGCGGATGAACAAGAGCAGAGCGAGCGGCGGGAGCGTGGCGGCGAGCTTGGCGACCGGGTTGATCGTCGCCAGCCAGCCTCGGCGGGTGGCGGCATTGCGCCCTTCGCTCATGGTTTAATTTCCTGGACCTGTCCACTACGATAAACTGCCTGCCACCCGGGTCTCGCTCGGGCGAGCGCCAACGCGATGCGACGCACTGGTGGCGGGCGGAGACCCGCACTCTCAATTAGCTTGGTGTCGCAGAGGATTTCGCCAGTAGCTCCCACTTGGAGGAGACACCCCTGTGCGAGCAGCGCCATGCGGTGGGCGTGGTCGGCGATGAGCTGCAGATCGTGCGTGATCATGACTATGGTGATGCCCGCAGCGTTGAGTTCGCAGATCATGTCCACGATTTCACGCGCGCGGGCTTGATCCTGCCCGAAGGTCGGTTCGTCCAGGATGAGAATGCCCGGCTCTGTGATGAGAGCGGTTGCAACAGAAAGGCGCCGCTTCTCTCCATGAGAAAGCAGAAATGGGTTTACGTCGGCATAGCGGGCCAGATCAAAACGCCCGAGCATGCGATCGACACGATCGTCGATTTCGTATTTGGGACGGCGCCGGACGCGCAGGCCGTAAGCGAGTTCATCGCGGACGGTGCGTGCGAGGAACTGATGCTCGGGATTCTGGAACACATAGCCGATCCGATCACCTACCTGCCGGATGTCCAAGGCGGTGAGCGGGGTGCCGGCAAGCGCGATTGAACCGGTCGAGAGCGGAACCAGCCCTGCGATCGCGCGCGTGAGTGTGCTCTTTCCAGCCCCGTTGACACCGGCAATGGCAAGAAACTCCCCGGACCTTATCCGAAGATCGACGCCGTGGAGCACAGTCACGCCCCCAAGCCTGACGCTGGCGGCGTGAACGTCGATCGCAACATCTTGCTGGGCGAGCGCCTGATCGTGCGATCTGCCCGGGTCGGTAGTCGATACGATCGTGCTCTCAGGCGTTTCGACCGCATCGAGCGCCTGAGCAAGCTCGCTGACTGTCAGCGGCAACACTCGGGCGGGATCGGCGTCGAGACCCAGGCGGAGAGCGACGCCGGTTGCGGTTGGAAGCCAAATTCCGCGTTCAGAAAGATCGCGGGCATGCCTGCCGAGCACTTCGGCAGGAGCGCCATCGTGAATTATGGTGCCGTTGCCGTCGAGCACGACGACACGATCGGCCAGTTGGAGAGCGTCATCGAGTTCGTGTTCGACCAGGACAATCGCACGCGAGGCGTCCTTGAGGGTCGTGAGAGCAGCGTAAAGCTCGGCCGAAGCGACTGGATCAAGGTTCGCGGTCGGTTCGTCGAGCACAAGCACCGGCGGGTCAAGAGCAAGCGCACAGGCAATGGCAAGACGTTGCCGGCCACCGCCGGACAACTCGGTCGGAGTGCGGAGCGCTTCCTCGCGGCTATCGGCTAAACCCATTCTGCGAAGAGCGGCGAGCGCACGGGTCTCGATCTCGTCCACCGGCACGAGAAGATTTTCCAGCCCGAAGCACACTTCATCCAGCAAGCTTCCGGTTACGACCTGGGCATCAGGGTCCTGAAAGACGATGCCGACCTTTCCAGCAAGCTGTCCGGCGTCGACATGCCTGGTATTGATGCCGCCGCACAGCACCCGACCGCGCAGGTCCGCTTCCAGACTTGTCGGAATGAGGCCCGCGAGGGCCAGCATGACAGTGGACTTGCCGCAGCCGGAAGGACCAAGCAGCAAAACCGTCTCACCGGGATAGATGTCGAGATCGATCTGATCGCCGATCCATCTGTCGCTCGTGTCATAGCGTATGCTGACGTCTTTCAGAGAGATGACGGGGTTCGTCTTATCGGCTGTCGTCACCACGAAGTCCTCCCGCAATGCCAGCTCGGGCCAGCGCACGAGCGACGACGAGGGACAACAGGCTTCCCGCGACAAAGGAGGCGATCTGGACGGTGCAGATCAAAGCGACCAGACCGCCGTCCATACTCGGCAGGTTGTACGTATAGATACTGATGGCGCAGGAGATGAGGCCGGAGATCACGCCTGCGGCGGTGAACATGATCCAGCCAAACCAGCGGTATCGGGTCACGAAGAATGGCATCTCCATGACGGCGCCCCACATCGCCATCACAACGACCATCAGCAAGGCGCCTGGAGACACGATCAACACGACACCGGCAGCGGCCGCGCCGATCACGCCCGAGCCGCCGCGTCGGAGCACGGCAAGCGGCAGCAACGTTGCCATGCCCCACAAGCCGAACGAAGCGGAGGCGATGGGCGGAAAGGCGGTCGCAAAGCCGACAAGGGCAAGATTGACCGGGACCAGAATAATGCCGATCGCTGCACCGAGGGCCGCCGCGATCAGGATCGTTCGTGTGCTGTAACGCCGGGGGCGCGAGGCAACAGGTTCTTGGCCGGGAATAGACACAGGCTGGTTCCGTCGAAACGTGAGCGAGCGCGTTGGTCCCGGTCGGCTGAAGGCTCGACACGGGACCGAAACGACGTTCAGAAAGTCTTGGTGATGCCAACGCCCACGATGCGGCCCTGGCCGACATTGACTGTCGGGACGCCATTCAGAGGCGCGCCAAAAGCCTCGTAACGCTCATCCAGCAAGTTCCGGCCGAAGGCGTAAACCTCGAAATCCCCGCCGTCGTTCCTCCAGCCAACACGCGCGTTCACAATATGGTACGGATCGAGATCGAAGGAATCTTCGGGATCGGCCGCGCGAGAACCGTTGAACTGATACTGGACGTTGAATGAGAACGCCCCCGGCAGGTTCATGACCGATCCCGGCGCGTCGTATTGAAGCGCGGTCGAGAATGTCCAGTCGGCTGTGTTCGGGACGCGATTGCCCTTCACCCTAGCGTAGTTCGCGCCGTTCGCGCCAAGAGAGCTGTGCGTATAACCGACGCCGCCGATGAAGCTCAGGCTTTCCGTGATGCGAGCACGGGCCTGAAGCTCGAATCCGCTCGTTGTATAATCCTGATAGGTGGTCTTGAATGCGAGAGGTGCCCGCGGATCGAGATAGGCGATAAGGCCATTCTTGATATCGTTGTGAAACACGCTCCCGTCGAGTTGCAGACGGTCATCGAACAGGCTCGCTTTCACACCAGCCTCGTAAGTCCAACCTGTCGCGGCGGGATATGGATCGGGAAGGACACCGTTCATGACGGACGGCAGGAGCGAGTAAACGCGCGTCGAGTGTCCGCGGGCAACGGAAACATACGTCTGAATGTCGTCGGTCCACTTGTAAGACAGTGCGAGCCTGCCGGTCGGATACGTCTGCGTGGTTGAATTGCGGCCGGTCAGTCCCGGCAAGTTCAGCGCGTTGGTGAAGCCTGCATCGATATCGTCATGGCTTAGACGTGCGCCGGCGGAGGCTTCCCAACGCTCGGCGAACGGTATCGATATGTCGCCGAACAGACCAAGATTCGTGCTGTCGATGGACGCCGTGGTCGTGTTCGGCGGGAGCGTGCATTGCAAAGCATCGCACAAACGGCTGCCTTCGGTGCGCACCACACTCGCGCCCACCACCCAGCGGATCGGATCGCCTTCAAGCGAACTCAGGCGAAATTCCTGACTGTAGATGTTTTCCTTGTCGATCGTGCCGCCAACGCCAGGGATAGCAGGCAAACCGATCCTGTCGAAAACGAGCTTGTCAGCAAAACTCGACCATCTCTCGCTTTCATTGCTCTGATACGCGCTGATCGAGGTAAACCTGAATTGATCGAAATCATGTTCGACTTTTAGCGTCACATCCCCGTGCGTTGTTTTTGCGTAGGGCTCGGTCAACGTCCCGCTGATCGGAAAGCCAGGCGTGTCGCGTAACAGAATTGCCGGGGCGTTGCCCTTGTCGCTCAAATATGAGCCGGACAAGGTAATCGTGGTGTTCTCCAGACCAGTAAAGCGCAGGCCGCCACGAAATGCGCCGATATCACGCTTACCGAGATCCTCGGTGAACAGGCTGTCGATGTCTCCGTCCTGACGTCCAAAACGAACCGCCATCCGTCCGTCGAGCGCACCGGGAATGATATTGCCGCCGAGAACTGCTTCACCCATACGGTAGCCGTTCGATCCGAACTCAGTGGTGAAGCGAATGTCGCGTTCCCCGTCAGGTTCATTGGTCACAACATTGATGGCGCCGCCGAGCGCATTGGTGCCCCAGAGCGTGCCCTGCGGCCCTCGCAGGACTTCGACGCGATTGACATCGAGCAGAACGCTCGAAGCGCTCATCATGCTGTTGGGAACACCATCGACATTGAAGCCAACGGTGCCGTCGGAGAAATTGAGCGGCGTGCCGAGGGAGCTTACGCCACGGATCGAGAAGAACTGCGTTCCGGCGCCACGGTCGACCCATTGAACATTGGGAGAATTGCGCGCGATGGCAGGGGCGGATGCAAGGGGAGCTGCGGCCAGGTCTTCCGGCGAGACCACGGTGACGCTCTCAGGCACGTCTTGAAGTCGCTCGTCCGTTTTGCGCGCGGTGATGATGATCGGATCGAGAACTGTGACATTATCGGCTTCTTGGCGCGACGAACGCCGGCTTTCCTGCGCATAGGTCGGCTCCATTGCCGAAAGAGCAAAGACCAGCGTGGTCACGGAAACCCCGCTCAACATCAGATTACTTTTATTCCAAAGTGACATACCAGCCCCCAACGACGATACCACGGACATATCTGCGAGTGATCCGCATTATCGATGTTGATAAACTTGAGGCTGAGACTCGCCTTTCGCTGTTTCGCCAAACAGCTTTCCGATCCCGCCAAAATGCTCGCTGAGGGCTTCCGGGGCTATCGGAAGGGACTATTTACTGGCGCCTGCTCGGGGCAATCAGCTCATCCATGCCCTTTGAGATGACGCTCTGGCGGCACCGCTATTCGAAACCGGCAATGGTCCGGGGAGACGAGGATCCCATTGATGATCGATTCTTGGAGGCTTTCTCCGTCAAACAGACCTGCACCCCAAGGTTAGGTAGCGGTCATGTCCCGGTCCGGGTGTTTGCATCTTCGTTCTGCATGCATGCTGATCTGCCTTGTCACGGCGTTCCCGCAACCCGCGCTGGCTGCCGTGCTTGAGCCTTCCGTCAAGAAGGCTTGCGAAGCGGAGATCCTGTCAATCTGCGTGCGGCCGTGGCGGCTTACGCCCGACGCTATATCGATCTGTGTCGAGGAAAACCGCCTCAAGCTCTCTTCGATGTGCAGAGTTCTCTGGGCCACTCTTCGCAAGTGCCAGTTGGAGGTGAAAGAGGTGTGCGGCGGACTGAACCCGCTCACGATCAATCATTGTTTGAAGAACTCCATCGGCAAGTTCACCTCGACTTGCCGGGAGACATTAAACGATAGATGAGCTTCTTGTTGCTGCCGGACTATCGGGAGAAGGCGTCTTTTCGCGGTCTCCGCGTATCATCGCCACTGCCGCGCTCCGCGAAATAGCGGCCGGGCGACTTGCCGGTCGTCTTCTTGAACATGGTGATGAAGCTGCTGGCCGTTTCGTAGCCGAGGTCGAGCGCCACCGCCTGAACGCTGTCTCCGCTCGCCATGCGCTGGAGTGCCAGTGTAACGTGAAGCTGGTGACGCCAGCGCCAGAGACTCATGCCGGTCTCGCGTCGCATCTTCCGGCTCAGCGTTCTCTCGCTCATCGCGCAGCGCACCGCCCACTGCGCCACCGATGACTTGTCATCAGGAGCGGACATCATCATGTCGGCGAGACGCCGCAGGCTGGGATCGGATGGCAATGGAAGTCGGTGGTGTTCGGTCCGGGCAGTGCTCAGTTCATCGAGGATGACAGGAAGCAACCGGACTTCCGGCCCATCCAGGGGGTAAAGCGCACTAAACTGCGCGGCGCGGATCAGTGCCTCTCGCAGCAGGGGCGAGACAGACATCGTACAGCAGGCCCGTGGAAGGTTCGGATAGACGTTGGGATCGAAGAACAGAACGTAATATTCGGTCTTGCCGAAAGCCTGACACTTATGCGGCGTGCCGGATGGAATCCATACCGCGCTTTGCGGAGAGACCGTCCAGAGGCTACGCTCGATCTCGCAAGTGAGGACACCTTTGACAGTATAGATCAGTTCGCATCTGCGGTGCTGATGCTCTGAAACCTCAAGGCGGTTTGCGACCTGCTTGAGACCGATAGCGACGACAGGCCGAGGAATCCTGTCGATTCGAGCGACGTCCCGTTGCACGTACTGCAATGCGGTTTCCAAACCATCCATGCCTGCTTCTCCTAGCCGGCGGAACGCCGCATCGAACGATCCCGCCAAAATCTCGAACCGGCCATTCGCTTCCTTTCCACCACACGGATCGGCGACTATTTCGAATGCGCCGGGGATGGCTCGGCAGGTGCGGGAGCGCGCCGGAAACGGCCATGAAGGCCCTCGATTGCCAGAAACAGCGCCGGCGTGGTCAGGAGCGACAGCACCGTTGCCACAATCAGGCCGCCTATCACGACGATCGCCATAGGGGCGCGGAACCCGCCGCCGACGGCAGCACCCAATGCGCTCGGCAACATGCCTGCGACCATCGCCAGCGTGGTCATCAGGATGGGCCGAGCTCGGGTGCAGCAGGCATGGACGATGGCGTCGGCAGGCGGCATCCCGTGATCCTCACCGATCTTGGCGAAATCCACGAGCAGAATCGCATTCTTGGCCACGATTCCCATCAGCATGAGAACGCCGATCAGCACGGGCAGATTGATCGGTGTGCCGGTCACGAACAATGCCAGGATCGCGCCAGTCAGGGCCAGCGGCAGGGACAGCAGGATGATCAGAGGCTGACGCACGCCCGAGAACAGCAACACCAGGACGGCGAACATCAGCAGCAACCCGAGGCCCAGCGCGCCGACGAAGCCGTTCATGACCTCATCCATCAGTTCGCCGTCGCCAGCAGCCTGGATTGATATGCTGGACGACAACGCTCGCACCTCTTCGGAGGCACGAATTCCGGAGAGTGCTGTGCCGAGGGTCTGCCCGGCCGCGAGGTCGGCGCCAACCAAGACACGACGTTGGCGGTCATATCGTTCGATCGACGAAGGCCCGCCTTGCCACCGAACGTCGGCAACGGCGGAGAGCGGAACGGGCCGTCCGTCGATCCGCGTAACCGGGAGTACACGCAGCAATTCGATGTCACGCCGGGCGGCAGCATCCAGACGTATGCGTATGGGGACCAGACGATCTTCCGCCTTGAACTTCGGCAACACGATATCTGCGTCGCCCACCGCGGCCAGGCGCACCGCATCGGCAATCTGCACGGTCGAGATATCGAGCCGGGAGGCATCAGGCAGCCGCGGCGTGATGTGGATCTCGCTGCGCGTGAAGCCGGAATCCGTGGAGACGTTCGCCAGACCCATCGCCTGCATCTGTGTCCCAACCAGCGCTGTTGCTTCGTGCAACCGTGCGGGCGAAGCCGCAGCGACGGAGATTTCCACCTCGCGCCCGAGATTGCTGTTCAGAGGCCAAGCCCGCAGGTCCGGCAGGGTGCGCAGCAAATCGCGAACGGCAAGCTGCACCTCACGCTGGCTCCGCTGCCGCTCGCCCCTCGGTTTCAGGTGGACGATCAAGGTAGAAAGTCGAAGCTCCTGCCTTCCCGAAGGCGACACACCGCCTTCCACCAGGACGCGCGCAACGTCGGGTATTTCGGCACGCACGCGCTTTGCCATGGCATCGGTCCGGTCGGCCAACTGCGTCAGTGTGATTCCGGGAGAGGCTTCCACGGCGAATATAAGACGGCCGGTATCTTCCGCCGGCACCAGATCATCCGGCAACTGACTGGCAGCCGCCAGTGACAGCGCAAAGCCCAGGACGCTGACGATGATCACCGTACCTTTCCGGCGAACCACCCAGCCCAGTATGTGCGCATACCAGCCGGTCGATGATACCGGGGACGCCTCCTCAGCTAGCGGCTTTGTCGAAGAGCGCAGCAAGTTGGCCGCCATGATGGGCGTGATCAGCCGGGCCACCAGCAGCGAGAACAGGACCGAAACCGAGACCGTCAGGCCGAACTGCTTGAAGTATTGGCCTGCGACGCCGCTCATGAAGCCCACCGGCGCGAACACCACGGCGACGCTGGTCGAGATGGCCATCACCGCTAGGCCGATCTCGGCGGTGGCGTCGAATGTGGCCTGCCGGGGCGTCTTGCCCATGTGCATGTGCCGCTCAATGTTCTCGATCTCGACGATGGCGTCGTCCACCAGGATGCCGGTCACCAGCGTCACGCCAAGGAGGCTGAGCATGTTCAGCGTGTAGCCCGCCAGATCGAGCACCCAGAAGGTCGGAACGATGGCCAGCGGCAAGGAGGTCGCGGCGATCAGGGTGGCGCGCCAGTCGCGCAGAAAGACGAAGACCACGAAGACAGCCAGTGCCGCGCCCTCGAGCAACGTGCTCATTGCTGCATCGAAAGTCTCCTGCGTGGGGGTGACGGTCTCGTCGATGCGCGTGAACGTGATATCCGGTGCCGAGGCCTGTAGCGTTGGCAGCGCATCGGCGACCGCACGCGCCACCGCGATCTCGTCGGCGCCTCGTGCGCGAAACACGGAGAAGGCAGCCGCGGCCTGCTCGCCATCGCGGCGCAGGAATGTCTGAGCTTCGGCTGTCGTATCCGTTACGCGCGCGATGTCGCCGAGGCGCAGGCTGCGGCCGGCCAGAGGCAGGAGCGTGCCGGCCAGTTCCTCAACCGAGCGTGCGCGCGCCAGTATGCGTACCGGTTGCTGGCTATCGGCTGCATTCCAATGTCCGGCGGGCAGATCGACGCGGCCGCCTCGAAGGGCGTTTTGCACGTCGCCGACAGTGATGCCCAGGGACAATAGCCGGTCCGGATAGAGGGCGATTTCAATCTCCCTCGCACTCCCGCCCCGGCGCACGACATCGCCGACACCAGGCAGTCCGCGCAGGTGTTGCGAAACGGCATCGTCGATGAACCATGACAGTTCCGCAAGGGATCTGCCGGGTGACGAAACCTGCCACGTCACCAACGCCACACCTTCCGTATCCACCTTGGAAACGATCGGCGCGTCGATGTCGGCAGGCAGTTGGCTGCGCAGCGCATCGACGCGACTCTTGACCTCGAAGAGCGCGGTGTCGGGCGCCACATTCAGTTGGAACTCGATCCGAGTGGAGGAAAGTCCATCGGTGATCGACGAACTCACATGGCGTATGCCGGTGATCCCCGCCACCGCGTTCTCGACCAGACGTGTCACGTCCGTTTCCAGCTCTTCGGGCGCGGCTCCAGGCTGCGAAATGGACACGTTGACCAGCGGCAGGTCGATGTTGGGGGTGCGCCCGACCGGCAACGACAGGAAGGATGACACGCCCAGCAAGATCAGCAAGACGAACAGCACCAGCGAGGGGACGGGCTGGCGGATTGCCCAGGCGGAAATATTGAGATTCATCGCGCGATGCCCCTTGCGTCATCGCCGACTGCAGCGATCCGAACGGGATCGCCATCGCGCAGCAGTGAGCCCGCTCTCGCCACGACAGCATCACCAGCATTCAGCCCCTCGATGATTTCGGCATGCTCGGCGTTCTGCGCGCCCAGCGTCACGGCCCGTCGCAGGGCCTTGCCGTCCGCGACGACGAAGACATAGGCTCCTTGCTGGTCGAACAGGAGGCTGGATTGCGGAATGGCGAGGAGATCGGCACGGCCTATCCGCAGGCGGGCGCTGGCGCCAGCGCCGGAGACGAGGCCAGAGGGCGCGTTGTTGAGGCTGATCCAGGCCCGGCCCAATCGGGTCTTGCTGTCCAGTGCGCCTGACAGGCGGCGCACTGTGCCCGACATCGCTTGTCCGTCTGCCAGGGTGATGTCGGCGCTCTGGCCGACGCTGGTCTGGCGCCATGCCGTTTCGCTCAGGTCGGCCACCAGTTCCATGACGCTCTCAGCGGCGATCTCGAAGAGGGGCTTTTCATTCGCGACCTCGCCGATTTCGATGTGTCGTCGCTGCAGCAACCCCGCCACGGGTGCGCGGACTTCGGCGCGTGCAACGTCGATTTCCAACGCGCGCACACGCGCCTGTGCTTCTACATAGCTGGCCGTTGCTGCATCAGCGGCACTGCCTGCCATCGTGCCAGAAGTCTTAAGTGCTTGGGCGCGAGCCAGCGCCTGCTCGGCACGATGAAGTTCTCCACGCGCGCCGGACAACTCAGCGCTCTGCCGCTCGGAGGACAGGCGTGCCAGGACCTGGCCGGAGCGGACCGTCTGGCCCTCTTCGGCCAAGAGTTCGGTCACCACCAGGCCGGATGTCTGTGCGTGAACCAGCGCCACACGATGCGGTATCAGCGAACCGGTCACCGTGATGGAAGAAACCAGGGGCAGGATTTGTGCGCGCACGATGCTGACGACCGGAGCGGGATCCGTCGCCGCTTCAGGTTCATCCCCATCATTGCAACCTTGAAGGACTAGCAGGACGATCAGAAGGGCGGGCCATGATCGAGGGGAATGACGAGGCATAAAAGTGTTCCTAAAAAACTGTTCAGCATGTGCCGGAGGCTGTGCGGCTCACATGATCGTTGCCGGCCGGCGCCGATGCGTCCCCGGTTCCGAACTCAGATACGCTGGTGGTCAGCCCGCCACATCGAACGATCCCGCCAAGATATCTCTCAAACCGGCCAATCATCTTGTTGGAGTGCGCGCGCGGTTGCTGACAGCCGTGGCTTACTGTGGCGAAGCAAGGCATAGCCAGCGGCCGGCAGATGGCAGGATCGCGGTATTTGTTGGCAGGCTTGCCGGAGCGGTCGGCCTGTCGCCTGTGATATGGATAACTGCGTCAGTTATTGCCCGTGGACTTGCCTGTTGACCGAATAGTGATGTCGGCCTTCGGCGGCTCCCGACATCTTGCACGGTCAACGAAAGGTAAGACGATGCTCCTAGATGATTCCCGCTTTCCCCTTGTCTTCCTGCGCGAGCATGAGGACGACGGCTCGTCCATTGACGAGGTGCTGGAGAGGAACAATCAGCTTGAAAGCCTTCTGGACAAGCAGACACCGTTCGTGCTGATTGCCGATCACTCTACGCACGATCACGATGACGAGACGCCCGAGGAGCGCAAGGCAAAGGCGTTGTTCTTCAAGCGGATCAAGGACCGGATGAGGAAGTATTGCCTTGGGTTGATTGTGATCGAAGGCCACTCTCCGATAAACGCCGCGGCACGGGTCGCCGCGGCGGCGGCAAGCAAAGCTTTGGGCTTTTCCGTCCAGTTTGCAGCCGACGAAGAGCAAGCTGCTGCCAAGGGCTTACTCGTGCTTGAAAAGCATGCCGCCTGAGCCACAATGGCGAGTGGAGAAACACTCATCATTAAGGGGTACGATACCCTGTTCAGGGCAATGAGGCCGGATTGGAATAATGTAATGGAGTTTCCGCCTAAAACTGACATCGACGCGGTGGATGAAATTCCACGCCCCGTCTTCAGTCTGATCACTGAAGCGACCTTCGTCGGTGAAACGGAGCCTCATTGCCACAACAAGGCGCAATTGATGTATGTCATCAGTGGCGTCTTGACGGTTCAGGCCGCAGGCGGCATCTGGACAGTTCCGCCGCATTGCGCCTTGTGGATACCAAGCGGTATTTCCCATGCCGGCAGGATGGATGGTCACATCAAGATCGGGAGTTTGTACATCGATCCGGGTTTGGCCGTTCCGCTTGATCAGGATTGCGGCATTTTGTTCATACAGCCCTTCCTCCGCGAATTGATCCTGCGCTTCGATTTTGAATCACCGCTGGAAAACATGGACCGCGGGCGCGAAACACGACTCATTTCAGTGCTGCTTGATGAACTGGCCGCGGCGCCACTTGAACCATTCTACCTGCCGATGCCGAACGACCGGAGGCTCCGGCGGCTGACCGAATCCATGATCGAAAATCCGGGCCTGCGTTTCACCATCGACGAGTGGGGTGCGCGCGTCGGGGCGAGCAATCGAACCCTGAGCCGGCTGTTTCAGCGCGAAACCGGCATGTCGTTCATTCGCTGGCGCCAGCAACTGCATATCGGTCTGGCGCTGCAGCGCCTCGCGCAAGGCGAACTGGTTACGAACATCGCCATCGATCTCGGCTATGAGAGTGTCAGCGCTTTCATCTCGATGTTCAGGCGAATGCTGGGAACAACACCCGCGCGGTATTTCGGTGAAGCCGTTTCGGCGGCCTCGGATCGCGGTGACCGAAAGACGCTCGCCCGCGACGAACGTGATCACGACATCGCGAAAGCGGCCAAAACAGCGCCGAATGTCGTCCCGCTAAGATCGCAGCCGCTTCAGCACAAATAGCCCGGAGGAATCATACCGGCGGCGAATGACCGGCGCTGCATGTGATCATTCGGCTCGCGGGTCCATCCCTAGAGAGGATCGCGCCATTACAATTCTTTCAGTAGGGACTAGAAATGCGCCGTCGGAAACTGAGCAAGATGCCTCAAATGCCAGCAAACCCATTGCTGCTTGGCGGTCGTATTCCGATGATGTCACTTGTACAGACACTCGCTGTCGCTGAGCATCTGAATTTCCGTCACGCGGCCAATGCGCTTGGAGTTACTCAATCGAGTGTCAGCGAGCGCGTGAAAATGCTGGAAGAAGAACTTGGTATTCTTCTCTTCGAACGCCACACGCGAGGCGTGCGCATCACACAAGCGGGCCGGCACTTTATCGAAGGCGTTGCTTTGGCAATCGATCAACTCGACCAGACTGTTAGAACCGCCGGCATGTTCTCGCGCGGTGAGCAGGGGCGTCTTCGAGTCGGTATTCACGCTCTGATCCCTGGCGGCTTCCTCGCTACTCTTTTGCAACATTATCGAGAGCGGCATCCAGGCATTGAGATAGAGATCACCGAAGGCACTGCGCGCGAGGCGGTAATGCAGCTCCGCGCTGCCCACTTGGACATAGCATTCGTAGCAGGAACACCCGACCCTCCGGATTGCCACTCACGACAGATATGGACCGAAGCGCTGATGGCAGCGCTACCAACAAACCATCCGCTTGCCGAGCGCTCCTACGTCACGTGGTCAGATCTGGCAGCGGAGACGTTCCTCGTCCGATACAGTGGCGCCGGGCCGCAAGTTTATGACCATATCGTGGCGCGCCTAGCCGGTCGCTGGTCCGCCCCCTCAATCCTCCGTTTCGATGTCGGGCAAACCACGTTGCAATCAATGGTCGAGCAAGGATTCGGCATCACCATTGTCGGGCAGGCCGCGTCGCTTTTGCCAACTTCCGGCTTGGTCTTTCTTCTCATTGCAGACGAACCTGTGTCGGTTTCATTTTCCGCAGTCTGGTCGCCGCATCACCGCGGCGCGGCGCTGCGGAACCTACTTGCACTCGCTGACGAAATGGGGCGCTCAGCCCAGCTCACTCAGGTTCTCAGCGGCTCGACTCCACAATCCCGCGAACAAACCAAGGCATAACGCAAACCTATCCGATTTGTACGCCAGAGTATCCGACCGCCCTCCCGTTTCATCTTTTTTGTTGCCTGTCCCGAAAACACCCATTCTCTGATCGGCTCCGACATTTTTGCCGATTGGAGCCTGTATGCGTGGCGGCCGAATCCTCTGGGGTCAGATCACCGTCGTTCTGACCATAGTTCTCGTCATGACCTGGGCGGCGACGCAATGGACCGCGTGGCGGCTCGGCTTTCAGCCGCAACTCGGTCAGCCTTGGTTCGAGCTGGCGGGCGTTCCGATCTACTACCCGCCGGCCTTCTTCTGGTGGTGGTTTTCCTACGACGCCTATGCGCCGTCGATCTTCACCGAAGGCTCGATCATCGCCGCATCCGGCGGCTTCATCGCCATCGCCGCCGCGATTCTCATGTCCCTCATCCGCGCGCGCGAAGCCCGCAACGTCGCGACCTACGGTTCGGCGCGATGGGCCGAGAAGGAGGAGGTGCTTGTGGCGGGCCTGCTCGGCCTTGATGGCGTCGTGCTCGGAAAATACGAACGGGACTATCTGCGCCATGACGGCCCGGAGCATGTCCTGTGCTTCGCGCCGACGCGATCCGGCAAGGGCGTCGGCCTCGTCGTACCGACGCTGCTGACCTGGCCGGGAAGCTGCATCGTCCACGACATCAAGGGTGAGAACTGGACGCTGACGGCGGGCTTTCGCGCCAGGCACGGCCGCGTGCTGCTGTTCGATCCGACCAATGCCCGATCGTCGGCCTACAATCCGCTGCTCGAAGTTCGGCAGGGGGAATGGGAGGTCCGCGACGTGCAGAACATCGCGGACATTCTGGTCGATCCCGAAGGCAGTCTCGACAAGCGCAATCACTGGGAAAAGACCAGCCACAGTCTGCTTGTCGGGGCGATCCTGCACGTCCTCTACGCGGAGAAGGACAAGACGCTGGCGGGCGTCGCCAATTTCCTCTCCGATCCGCGCCGCCCGGTAGAAGCCACCCTGCGGGCGATGATGGACACGCCGCATCTCGGCGAAGCCGGCGTCCATCCCGTCATTGCATCGTCGGCGCGCGAGCTGCTGAACAAATCCGACAACGAACGCTCCGGCGTGCTCTCGACCGCCATGTCGTTTCTCGGCCTCTACCGCGATCCCGTCGTGGCCCGCGTCACGGCGCGCTGCGACTGGCGCATCGCCGATCTCGTCGGCGGCAAGAAGGCGGTCAGCCTCTACCTCGTCGTGCCGCCATCCGACATCAATCGCACCAAGCCGCTCATCCGCCTCATTCTCAACCAGATCGGCCGCCGGCTCACCGAGGAGTTGACCGCGACGACGAAGCGCCACCGGCTGCTCTTGATGCTCGACGAGTTTCCGGCGCTGGGTCGCCTCGACTTCTTTGAATCGGCGCTCGCCTTCATGGCGGGCTACGGCCTCAAGGGCTTCCTGATCGCCCAATCGCTCAACCAGATCGAACGTGCCTATGGGCCGAACAACGCCATCCTCGACAATTGCCATGTGCGCGTCAGCTTCGCGACCAACGACGAGCGCACCGCCAAGCGCGTGTCCGATGCGCTCGGCACGGCGACCGAAATGCGCGATTCCACCAACTATGCCGGCCACCGGCTTTCGCCCTGGCTCGGCCACCTGATGGTCTCGCGGCAGGAGACGGCGCGGCCGCTCATGACGCCCGGCGAGATCATGCAGCTCCCGCCGTCCGAGGAAATCGTCATGGTTGCGGGCACGCCGCCGATCCGCGCCACCAAGGCCCGCTATTTCGAGGATGCGCGTTTGCAGGAGCGCATCATCACGCCACCCGAGCTGGCGAGCGCTCCCGCGAACACCGCCACGTCCGACGACTGGTCGGGCCGCGTCGTCGCGGCGGCAGGTCAGACGAGCGCGACGGGCGCGGGCGAAGACGGCGGCGATCCGGCCAATGCCGGTATCCGCCGTGAGCCGGAATTGCCCGAGCACGAAGAGATCACCCCGCCGCCGTCGCCAGCACAGGAGTTTGAGCTTCTGGACGACGACCCCGATGTCGACGCCGCCAAGGCCAACGCCATGCGCAGCCGCATGCGGATGGTCGCGCGGCAAGCCTCGCTCGACCCCGGCGACGGCATCGAACTGTAAGGACCGCGCCATGCCGACCCGCACCCGCAGGAATGTCTATTTCGATCCCACCTTGCTCAAACAGGTCGACGCCCTGGCGATGCGCCGCAAGGTCTCGGCATCAGCCATCGTGGAGGCCGCCGTCGCGTCGTTCCTCTCCGGCGACACGACCGAGAAGCTGGAGGCGGCCATGTCGCGCCGCCTCGACAAGCTCGGCCGCCAGATCGACACGCTCGACGAAGATCTCGCCGTGCTCGGCGAGACACTCTCGCTCTTCGTCCTGATCTGGCTCTCCTCTACGCCGCCGCTGCCGGAGAACGCTCAGGCCGCCGCACGCGCGAAAGGCGCCGAGCGGTTCGAGGGCTTCATGCAGAATCTCGGCCGCCGTCTGGCGAGCGGCGACAGGTTCCTGAAAGAGCTTTCGTGCGACGTCGAGTCCATCCCCGAAGGTCCGGCAACAGACCAGAAAGATACGAACGGCGTATCGCAAGAATAATCGACCCGTCCTATTCACCGCCGATAGCCGTCGACCGCCGCACGGCTCTCGATACTTGTTGAACAGGACCGATTTCGGGCTCTTTTAATCATCCCCGATCGGGGAACTGTCTGTTGCGTCCCCTTCAAATCTTGGGGACGACATGACTTCTTCTCACCAGAAACCGGAGGCGATCCAACGCGGCGCGCGAATGCTCCGCACCGCGCTCGGCCCGGCCATCGCACGCTTTCTGGAAGACCCCGCCGTCGTCGAGGTGATGCTGAACCCTGACGGGTGCATCTGGATCGACCGGCTCTCCGAAGGACTGTCCGACACCGGCGAAATCCTGTCGCCCGCCGACGGTGAGCGCATCGTGCGCCTGGTCGCCCATCATGTCGGCGCGGAGGTTCACGCCCGAAGCCCGCGCGTCTCGGCCGAGCTGCCCGAAACGGGCGAGCGGTTCGAGGGCTTGCTTCCCCCAGTCGTGGCATCGCCGGCCTTCGCGATCCGCAAGCCGGCCGTCGCTGTCTTCACCCTCGCGGACTACGTGGCCGCCGGGATCATGACCGCCGATCAAGCCGCGACGCTGCGCGAAGCCGTCGCCGCGCGCGCCAATATCCTCGTCGCGGGCGGCACCTCGACCGGCAAGACCACGCTGACCAACGCGCTGCTCGCCGAGGTGGCGAAGACGCAGGATCGCGTCGTCATCATCGAGGACACGCGCGAGCTGCAATGCGCCGCGCCCAACCTCGTCTCCATGCGGACCAAGGATGGCGTCGCGACGCTCTCCGATCTCGTCCGCTCATCGCTGCGCCTGCGCCCCGACCGCATCCCTGTCGGCGAGGTGCGCGGCGCCGAAGCGCTCGATCTCCTGAAAGCCTGGGGCACCGGCCATCCCGGCGGCATCGGCACCATCCATGCCGGAACGGGCATCGGCGCGCTGCGCCGGCTCGAACAGCTCATCCAGGAAGCCGTCGTCACGGTCCCGCGCGCCCTGATCGCCGAGACCATCGACCTTGTTGCCGTCCTCTCCGGCCGCGGGTCCGCGCGCCGGCTCGCCGAACTCGCCCGTGTCGAAGGGCTCGGGCCGGACGGTGACTACCGCATCACCCCAGCCACCCCCAGCAGCACAGGAGAACCTTCATGATCCGCATCCCCATGCGCGTGCGCCGCACCGTCGCGACGGTCGCCGCCGTCGCCTATGTCAATCTCGTCCTCGCGCCCGCCGCGCACGCTTCCGGCTCTTCCATGCCGTGGGAAGCGCCGCTCCAGAAAATCCTTCAGTCGATCGAAGGCCCGGTCGCCAAGATCATCGCGGTCATCATCATTATCGCGACCGGCCTGGCGCTCGCCTTCGGCGACACGTCGGGCGGCTTCCGCAAGCTGATCCAGATCGTGTTCGGCCTATCGATCGCCTTCGCGGCGTCGAGCTTCTTCCTGTCGTTCTTCTCGTTCGGCGGCGGGGCGCTCGTCTGATGGCGACGGCGTTCGAACAACTGGACGTGCCGGGCTTCACCGTGCCGGTCCACCGCGCGCTGACCGAGCACATCCTGCTCGGCGGTGCACCGCGCTCCATCGCGATCCTGAACGGGACGCTGGCCGGGGCCGTGGGCCTCGGCCTGCGCCTCTGGCTCGTCGGCCTCCTCATCTGGGCCGTCGGACATTTCGCGGCGGTCTGGGCCGCCAAGCGCGATCCGCTCTTCGTGGAGGTCGGCCGCCGACATCTGCGCATCCCCGGTCATTTGTCGGTTTGAGGGAGGCGCAACCATGATGAACCTCGCCGAATATCGCCGCTCTGCCAGCCGCCTTGCCGACTATCTGCCCTGGGTCGCGCTCGTCGCGCCGGGCGTCGTGCTCAACAAGGACGGCAGCTTTCAGCGCACCGCGCGCTTTCGTGGCCCCGATCTCGACAGCGCGGTCGCAGCCGAGCTGGTCGCGGTCGCCGGTCGCATCAACAACGCCTTGCGTCGTCTCGGCTCCGGCTGGTCGATCTTTGTCGAGGCGCAGCGCTCGGAAGCCGCGACCTATCCCGACAGCCAATTCCCCGATCCGGCCTCCGGTCTGGTCGATGCCGAGCGCAAAGCCGATTTCGAAGAAGCCGGCGCGCATTTCGTGTCCGGCTATTTCCTGACCTTCCTCTATCTGCCACCGGCCGAGGAAGCCGCCCGCGCCGAGACCTGGCTCTACGAGGGTCGCGAGCGCAGCGGCGTCGATCCCCACGAGATCCTGCGCGCTTTCACCGATCGCATCGACCGCGTGCTGGCTTTGCTCGACGGCTTCATGCCCGAATGCGACTGGCTCGATGACGGCGAGACGCTGACCTATCTCCATTCGACCGTCTCGACGAACCGGCATCGCGTCCGCGTGCCGGAAACGCCGGTCTATCTCGATGCGCTGCTCGCCGACCAGCCGTTGACCGGCGGGCTCGAACCCCGCCTTGGCGCCGAGCATCTGCGCGTCCTCACCATCATCGGCTTTCCGACTGCGACGACGCCCGGCCTGCTCGACGACCTCAACCGCATGGCGTTCCCGTATCGCTGGAGCACCCGCGCGATCCTGCTCGACAAAACCGACGCGACGAAACTGCTGACCAAGATCAGGCGCCAGTGGTTCGCCAAGCGCAAGAGCATCGCCGCGATCCTCAAGGAAGTCATGACCAACGAGGCATCCGCCCTCGTGGACACGGATGCGGCGAACAAGGCGGCCGATGCTGATCTCGCCTTGCAGGAACTCGGTCAGGATGTCGCCGGCATGGCCTATGTCACGGCGACGATCGTGGTGTGGGACGCCGATCCCCGTCTTGCCGATGAGAAGCTCCGCCTCGTCGAGAAGGTGATCCAGGGCCGCGACTTCACCGCGATGATCGAGTCGGTGAACGCGGTGGACGCCTGGCTCGGCTCGCTCCCCGGACATGCCTACGCCAATGTCCGTCAGCCGCCGGTCTCGACGCTCAATCTCGCCCACATGATCCCCCTCTCTGCCGTGTGGGCGGGGCCGGAACGGGACGAGCATTTCGGTGCGCCCCCCTTGCTGTATGGCAAGACCGAAGGCTCGACTCCGTTCCGGTTATCCCTTCATGTCGGAGACGTTGGCCACACGTTGGTCGTCGGCCCGACCGGCGCGGGCAAGTCCGTCCTGCTCGCGCTCATGGCGCTCCAGTTCCGCCGATACGAGCAAGCCCAAGTCTTCGCCTTCGACTTCGGCGGATCGATCCGCGCCGCCGCGCTCGCCATGGGCGGCGACTGGCACGATCTCGGCGGCGGCCTGACCGAAGGCTCCGACACCTCCGTTTCGCTTCAGCCGCTCGCGCGCATTCAAGACACCTATGAACGCGCCTGGGCCGGTGACTGGATAGCGGCGATCCTGATGCGCGAGGGCGTGCCGATGACGCCCGAAGCCAAGGAGCATATCTGGACGGCGCTGACTTCGCTCGCTTCCGCGCCAGTCGAGGAACGCACCATCACGGGTCTCAGCGTCCTGCTCCAGTCGAACGATTTGAAGCAGGCATTGCGCCCGTATTGCGTTGGCGGGGCCTATGGCCGGCTGCTCGATGCCGAGGCCGAACACCTTGGCCGCGCCGCCGTGCAGGCATTCGAGATCGAGGGGCTTGTTGGAACCGGCGCGGCTCCGGCCGTCCTGTCCTACCTGTTTCACCGGATCGGCGACCGGCTCGACGGCCGCCCGACGCTGCTCATCATCGACGAAGGCTGGCTGGCGCTGGACGATGAAGGCTTCGCCGGCCAGCTCCGCGAATGGCTGAAGACGCTGCGCAAGAAGAATGCGTCGGTCATTTTCGCCACGCAGTCACTCAGCGACATCGACGGCAGCAATATCGCACCGGTCATCATCGAGAGTTGCCCGACGCGGCTGCTCCTACCGAACGAGCGCGCGATCGAGCCGCAGATCACCGCGATCTATCGCCGCTTCGGTCTCAATGACCGCCAGATCGAAATTCTCGCGCGGGCAACGCCCAAGCGGGACTATTACTGCCAGTCGCGGCGCGGCAACCGGCTCTTCGAGCTGGACCTCAGCGAAGTCGGCCTCGCGCTCTGCGCCGCTTCTTCAAAATCCGACCAGACCCTGATCGCCAACCTCGTCGCCGAACATGACCGCGACGGTTTTCTTGGCGCCTGGCTTCAGGCCCGCGACGCCGGCTGGGCTGCCGATCTCATCCCGACTTTCCCGATCCCCCACGCAGAAAAGGAGACTGCATCATGAAGACCCGCCTTATCCGTTCGCGCACCCTGGCGCTCGCCGCAACCATGCTCGCCGCCGCGCCGATCGCCCTGTCACCGATGATGGCGACGCCGGCCCATGCCTGGCGCATCGTCTATGACCCGACCAACTATGCGCAAAACGTGCTGACGGCAGCGCGTTCGCTGGAACAGATCACGCACCAGATCACCTCGCTTCAGAACGAAGCGCAGATGCTCATCAATCAGGCGAAGAACCTCGCCAGCCTGCCGTTCTCGGCGCTCCAGCAGATTCAGCAGTCCGTCCAGAAGACGCAACAGCTCTTGCAGCAGGCGCAGGGCATCGCTTTCGATGTCCAGCAGATCGACCAGATGTTCAGCCAGAAGTACGGCAACGTCTCGATGTCGGCGACCGACCAGCAGCTCGTCGCCAATGCCCGTTCGCGCTGGCAAAACACCGTCGGCGGCTTGCAGGACGCGATGCGCGTGCAGGCCGGCGCTGTCGGCAACATCGACAGCAACCGCGCGCAGATGTCGGCGCTGGTCGGCCAGAGCCAGGGCGCGACCGGCGCACTTCAGGCGACGCAGGCCGGCAACCAGCTTCTCGCCCTCCAGTCGCAGCAGCTTTCCGATCTCGTCGCGTTGCTCGCCGCCAATGGGCGCGCTGGCGCTTTGACGGAGGCGGAGCGTAGCGCCGCTGCCGAACAGGGCCGCGAACAGCGCCGCCGGTTCCTGACACCGGGCGGCGGCTACACGCCCGGCAACGCGCAGATGTTCAACAACGGCAACTGAGGCGCGGGCGATGGATGGCAAGATGCTGGCCCGGCTGGGCGCAATCATATTCGTCGCCGTCGCAGTCACCGCGACGGCAATCGAGATGACCCGCAAGGAACAGGCTGCGCCATCCTCGCCCGTGCGTCTTCATGAGCCCTCGCGCGATCCGCTGCGCGAGGGCCAACGTCGGTGCCAGCAGCTTGGCCAGAAAGCGGCCGAGGATACGGGGTGCCTGCGCGTCTGGGCCGAGACCCGCGACCGCTTCCTTGGCCGCACGCCTGCGCCGGCCGTGCCGTCCGCCAACGAAGGGCGGTGAGCCATGGGCGGCGCAAGCGTCATCGACAACTTCCTCGGAACCTTCACCCGCTACATCGACTCAGGGTTCGGCATTCTGTCCGGCGAAGTGGCCTTCATCGCCACGACGCTGATCGTCATCGACGTGACCTTGGCCGCGCTGTTCTGGTCTTGGGCTGCCGATGACGACATCATGGCGCGGCTCGTCAAGAAGACGCTGTTCGTCGGCATCTTCGCCTACCTGATCGGCAACTGGAACAACCTCGCGAAGATCGTCTTCGACAGCTTCGCCGGCCTCGGCCTCAAGGCGAGCGGCACCGGCTTTTCCACCGCCGATCTGCTCCGCCCCGGCAATGTCGCACAGACCGGCCTCGACGCGGCCCGGCCGCTGCTCGAATCCATCTCCGACCTGATGGGCTGGGTCGCCTTCTTCGAGAACTTCATCCAGATCGCGTGCCTGCTCTTCGCCTGGGCGCTGGTGATCCTCGCCTTCTTCATCCTCGCCATCCAGCTCTTCGTCACACTGATCGAGTTCAAGCTGGCGACGCTCGCCGGCTTTGTCCTGATCCCGTTCGGCCTGTTCGGGAAAACCGCCTTCATGGCCGAAAAGGTGCTCGGCAACGTCATCTCGTCCGGCATCAAGGTTCTGGTTCTCGCCGTCATCATCGGCATCGGCTCGACGCTGTTCAGCCAGTTCACCCAAGGCTTCGGCGGTCAGACCCCGAGCATCGACGACGCCATGGCCGTCGTGCTCGCCGCACTCTCGCTGGTCGGTCTCGGCATCTTCGGCCCCGGCATCGCCAATGGCCTCGTCTCCGGCGGCCCGCAGCTCGGCGCGGGCGCAGCGGTCGGCACCGGCCTTGCTGTCGGCGGCGCTGCCATGGCCGTCGGCGGCGGTGCGATGCTTGCCGCCAAGGGCGGAGGCGCCATGCTCTCCGGTGGCGCGGCAGCAGCACGTGGCGGCGCGACCGCGGTGGGTGCGGCATCGTCTGCCTATTCGCTCGGATCGCTCGGCAAGTCCGGCGCCTCCGGCGTCGCATCGGGCATCGGCGGTGTGGCCCGCGCAGCCGGCAGCACCGCGGGCAACGCCGCGTTCTCACCGCTTCGCCGTGCGGCCTCCAGCCTCAAATCCAGCTTCAGCGACGGCGCGAAGGCCGGCTTCGGGGCAACCGGCGGCTCATCGACCATGGGAACGGTCGGCGGCGAAGCTACCGCTGCCGCACCCACGCCATCGGCCACGACGGACGGCACGCCGCCCGATTGGGCCAAGCGCATGAAGCGCGGCCAGACGGTCAGCCACGGCGTCAGCGCTGCCGCTCATGCCGTCCGCTCCGGCGACAGCCACGGCTCCGGTTCTTCCATCAACCTCTCTGAAAGCGACCGCTCATGAACCTCTTCAATCGACCCGCCGCGCATTACGGCAAGACAGTCCAACCCGAAACGCCTTATCAGAAGGCCGCCCAGGTCTGGGACGAGCGCATCGGCTCGGCCCGTGTGCAGGCCAGGAACTGGCGCTATATGGCCTTCGGCGCGCTGATCCTTTCGGCGGGCTTCGCGGGCGCACTGGTGATCCAGTCCGCGCGTGGGACCGTCGTGCCGTGGGTGGTACAGGTCGACAAGCTCGGCCAGGCGCAAGCGATCGCGCCGGCCACGGCGGATTTCCGCCCGACCGATCCGCAAATCGCCTGGCATCTCGCCCGCTTCATCGAGCAGGTCAGGAGCATTCCCGCTGATCCGATCATCGTCCGGCAGAACTGGCTTCGCGCCTATGACTGGACCACCGATCGCGGCGCGGGCGCGCTCAACGACTATGCCCGCACCAACGATCCCTTCGCCAAGGTCGGCAAGCAGCAGATCGCCGTCGACGTCTCCAGCGTCATCCGCGCATCGCCGGATTCGTTCCGCGTCGCCTGGACGGAACGGCGCTTCGAGAACGGCGTGCTCGCCGCGACGGAGCGATGGACGGCGATCTTGACCATCGCCGTCCAGCCGCCCCGAGACACTGAGCGGCTGAAAGCCAATCCGCTCGGCATCTACGTCAACGCCATCAATTGGTCGCGGGAGATGGGCCAATGAGGAGCACTTTCCGCACGCCTGCCGCCATCGCCCTTTTGCTGTCCGCCTCGGCACTCGCCGGCTGCGCGACCTTCAAGCCGCCCGAGATCAACTACGACGCCAGTGTGCCGCCGCTGCCCGTCGTGCCCGTCACCGTCACGGACGAGCGCCCCAAGCCGCTCCACACGCCGCCGGCCTGGACCGTCGCGCGCGGCGGCGAGACCGCCGGCACGCCCACGGTGCGCGTCGAGAACGCCAATGCCGCGGCGCGCGTGCAGCCGCGCCGCGAGGGCTATTACAACGCCATCCAGGTCTATCCATGGTCGGAAGGCGCGCTCTATCAGGTTTATGCCGCGCCCGGCCAGATTACGAGCATCGTGCTCGAACCCGGCGAGAGCCTGACCGGCTCCGGGCCGATCGCGGCGGGCGACACCGCCCGCTGGATCATCGGCGACACCGAATCCGGCTCCGGCGTCGGCCGCCGCGTCCTCGTGCTGGTGAAGCCGTCGCGCGCCGACATCACCACCAATCTCGTCATCACGACCGACAAGCGCACCTACATGATCGAGCTGCGTTCGGGCGAGAAGCCCTATATGCCGGCCGTCGCCTGGGCCTATCCGCCGCCGGCAGGCGGCGGCCAGCAGGCACTTCCGGCAACGCCGGTCATTCCGGCCGTTGCCGCGCGCAACTATCGCTACGGCCTCACGGGCGACAATCCGCCGTGGAAGCCCGTCGCCGTCTATGACGATGGCCGCCGCGTCTATGTCGAATTCCCGCGCGGCATCGTGCAGGGCGAGATGCCGCCGATCTTCGTCATCGGCCCCAACGGCAAAACCCAGATCGTCAACAGCCGCATCTATCAACACATCCTGATCGTCGACCGCCTCTTCGGCGCGGCCGAATTGCGCCTTGGCGCTGGCGACCGCCAGCAGACCGTCAGGATCGTCCGCACCGACGGGAGGCCGCAATCATGACCGAGACCCCAGACACCAACGCCGAACCCATGCGCCTGCGCAGCGAGCCGCCGCGCGTCACCCGCCTGTCGCGCAAGATGCTCGCCAGCGTCGCCGCCGTCGCTATGGTCGGGATCGGCGGGGCGCTGATCTACGCGCTCCAGACCCGCGCGCCCGGCGATGGCAGCGAGGAGCTTTATTCGACCAACAACCGCCAGACCGCCGATGGTCTCGCCGGATTGCCGAAGGACTATACCGGCCCGGTCCTGGGACCGGCGCTGCCCGGCGATCTCGGCCGACCGATCCTCGACGCCCAGAACAACGGCCAGCCCGTCGTGACACCCGCGGTTCCGACGCCCGGCGTCAGCGAGGCCGAACAGCGACGCCGCGCCGAGGAAGAGGCCGCCCGTCTCAGCACCGTCTTCTTTCAGTCGCGGCAGGGCTCGACGGCGGCAACCGCATCCGGTGCGATGCCCGGTCTCGCGGGCCTCGACCCGGCCGGCGCAGCGGGCCAGCCCGCCACCAGACAGGACAAGCAGCTCGCCTTCCTCAACGCGGCGGCCGACCGCCGCACCGTCACGCCCGATCGCGTCACGCCGCCGGCTTCGCCCTTCGTGCTTCAGGCCGGCGCCGTCATCTCGGCGGCGCTCATCACCGGCATCCGTTCCGATCTTCCCGGCCAGATCACTGCGCAGGTCACGGAGAACATCTACGACAGCCCGACCGGGCGTATCCTGCTCGTGCCGCAGGGCACGCGCCTGATCGGCCAGTATGACAACAACGTGCAGTTCGGACAGCGCCGCGTGCTGCTTGTCTGGAACCGGCTCATCATGCCGAATGGCCGCTCGATCGTTCTCGAGCGCCAGCCCGGCGCCGACACGCAAGGGTACGCCGGCCTTGAGGATGGCGTCGATTATCACTGGTGGGACCTCGCCAAGGCCGCTGCGCTCTCGACCCTGCTCGGCGTCGGCGCGGAACTCGCCACCGACGACAATGACCGCCTGATCCGCGCCATCCGAGACGGCGCACAGGATACGGTCAACCAGGCCGGTCAGCAGATCATCCAACGACAGTTGCAGGTCGCACCCACGCTGACCATCCGGCCCGGTTTCCCGGTCAGGGTCATCGTCACGCGCGACATCGTGTTCGAGCCCTATAGGAGCTGACCATGACCAAGCTGAAACTCGGTCCCATCGCTGACGACAAGCCCGTCAGGATCGCGCTGGAGCTACCCGCCGCACTCCACCGCGACCTGATCGAATACGGCCGCCTCCTGGCCGAAGGTGGCGCACCGATCGAGCCGGCCAAGCTGATCGTGCCGATGCTGGAGCGCTTCATCGCCACCGATCGCGGCTTTGCGAAAGCACGGCGGACGCCAAGCTGATCCGCCGCCGCGGCCCCCCGCTTTCTATGCTGGGGTGCCGCTGGCGCGCGAGCGCAAATGCGGCACGCTACCGGCCGCCGATCTCCCTCCATGCTTCGCATAAATCCGGGCCTCCTGACGCTCGGTTTTCAATCGCGAACCACGGAGGATTCAATGTCCGCGCAAGATTCCCGCGCCCGCAGGGGGCGGCCACAACGGCCAGCCCCGCAAGCACTTCCTGACGACCTTTACAATTATGGCGACGATCTCGCGCCGTCGCGCGCGCCACGCCGCCGCAACCCGTGGTCTGGCACTTTCGATGTCGAGAAGCTGCCCGTCATCGACGATTGGCCGGAGCGTGTGCCGGTCACCGAAGCCGAGGTGGACATTTTCGAGCGCTATTTCGGCGATGTTCTCGACCGGCTGTTCGGCCCTCTTGATGCCGAAGGTAATGAGGGCTTGAATAAGTTAACATCAGATGTTAACAATAAGCCATGAGCGAGGATCGTGACCCGAGCCTCGACACGCTACTGGACCTTGACGGTCAGGTGCTTGTTGTCGATCCCGAGGGCGGTCATTGGGTGAAGTTCGTCGTCACCCGCATTCCGGTCTCACCGGAAAAGCCGCACGGCCTCGATTACTCGCTCACGCTTCACGGGCCTTCGGGCGAACGGCTGGTCGGCTTTGACAACGCCCATCCGGTCGGCCGGGGCAGAAGGGGAGAGCCGATGGACCATCGCCACCGCCTCCAGACCGTGAAGCCATACGCCTGGGAGGACGCGGCCACGCTACTGGCCGACTTCTGGCAGGCGGTGGACGCGGTGTTGAAGGAGCGAGGCGTGTTATGACCACCTTGAAAGTCGGGATTGCCGACTACGACGAGATGAAGGCCCGCACCATGCGGATCGCGCGCGGCGAGGAAAAGTCGGCGGCGGACGATCCGAAGGTGTGGTTCACCTCCACTGAATCTTTCGCGCAGGTGCTCTCCAGCGGAAATCGCGAACTGCTGCGCGTCATCGACGAGCAAGCACCCGGTTCGCTGGAGGAGCTGTCGCAGATCACCGGGCGGGCGAAGTCGAGCCTGTCTCGAACCCTCAAGACCATGGCGGGCTACGGTCTCGTCAGTATGGAGCCTGGCAAAGGCCGGAAGATCATGCCGAAGGTATTGCACGATCGGGTGGCCCTGGAACTGCCCTTGCTCGAACGGCGCGAAGCGAAGGGAGGCCGCCCATGAACATTCAAAGTCCGCATATCGTGCAGCGCGCGGCGCTCTATCTGCGCGTCTCGACGACGCGGCAGGCCGAGCATGACGTGTCGATCCCGGATCAGCGTAAGCAGGGTGAAACCTATTGTGCTTCGCGTGGATACCAGCTTGTCGAAACCTTCGTGGAGGCTGGAGCTTCCGCCACCAATGACCGCCGCCCGGAATTCCAGCGCATGATCGAAGCCGGCACATCGAAGCCTGCGCCGTTCGATGTCGTCGTGGTTCACAGTTTCTCGCGCTTCTTCCGCGATCACTTCGAGCTGGAATTCTATGTCAGGAAGCTGGCGAAGAATGGCGTCAAGCTCGTCTCCATCACGCAGGAGATGGGCGACGATCCCATGCACGTCATGATGCGGCAGATCATGGCCCTGTTCGACGAGTACCAATCGAAGGAGAACGCCAAGCACGTCCTGCGCGCCATGAACGAGAACGCCCGTCAGGGTTTCTGGAACGGCGCGCGACCACCCATTGGCTATCGCGTCGTCGCGGCCGAGCAGCGTGGATCGAAGATCAAGAAGAAGCTGGAGATCGATCCGCTGCACGCGGAAACGGTCAGGCTCATTTATCGCCTGTTCCTCGAAGGCGGCGGTACGTCTGGCCCGAAGGGCGTCAAGGCCATTGCGACCTATCTCAACGAACGCCGCATGTTCACCCGTGACGGCGGGAAATGGGGCCTGGCGCAAATCCACGCGATCCTGACCCGCACGACCTATATCGGCGAGCACCGATTCAACACACGCTCTTTCAAGAACCGCGAGAGGAAGCCGGAGAACGAGGTCTCGATCATGGCGGTGCCGCCGCTGATAGAGAGGGAGACGTTCGACGCCGTTCAGGCGCGTCTCAAATCGCGCAATCCGATGTTGGTGCCCGCACGAGTTACGAGTGGTCCGACGCTGCTCACCGGCATCTGCTTCTGCGCGAAGTGCGGCGGTGCGATGACGCTGCGTACCGGCAAGGGCAATGGCGGGCAGTACACCTATTACTCCTGCTCGACCAAAGCGCGGCAAGGCAAGGTCGGCTGCGAAGGGCGTTCGATCCGAATGGATAAGCTCGATCATCTGGTCGCGCGCCATCTTGAAGAGCGCCTTCTCCAACCGAAGCGGTTGGAGACGATCCTGTCGAGCCTTCTCGATCGCCGGCAGGAACGAGCCGAACGCCGGCGCGAACACCTGGCTGATTTAAATCGGCGAATCACCGAGACGGATCAGCGATTGGGTCGTCTCTACGATGCGATCGAAACGGGTGTGGCCGCGCTGGACGACATGGGACTGAAGGACCGGATCGCCAATCTCAAAGCGATCCGCGATCAGGCGGCGGCGGACGCCGAGCGGATACGGGCGACACTTGACAGCTCCGGGCACCGGGCCGTTACGCCAGACATGATCGACGCGCTTTCGGAAACCGCACGCATCAGCCTGCGGATCGAAGGAGGCGGCTATCGGCGGGACCACCTGCGCGCCTTTGCCCAGCGCGTTGAGGTCGCCGATGACGAGGTTCGCATCATGGGGAGGAAATCGGACCTGCTTCAAAGCCTCGTCGCTGCTTCGAGCGGGGAATCGGCGGCGTTTGCGGTTCGCAGTTCTGTACTGAAATGGCGCACCCGAAGAGATTCGAACTCCTGACCCCCAGATTCGTAGTCTGGTGCTCTATCCAGCTGAGCTACGGGTGCGTGGCCGAAACGGAAGAAACCGTTGGCGTGGGCGGTTCTCTAAAGCCTCCCTTGAGGGAATGCAAGTGGATTTCTGAAAAAGATCGCGATTTTCGTGCATATTGACGTCAAGTTACTGAAAAAAATCAGTTTTCTTGGAGGCTTCTGCTGCGGTAATCATCGAGCGATACCGGGCGGTCGGGAATTTCGATGCGGAACTGCGTGCCGGCCGCCGGTTTTTCGACGAGCGCAATGGTGCCGCCATGGGCAAGGACGAGCTCACGGGCGATCGCCAGGCCAAGGCCCGTACCGCCGGAGCGGGCCGAGCCGCGGAAGGCCGTGAACAGGTTCTCCCGCGCCTTTTGCGGCATGCCCGGGCCGGTATCGTCGACGGTGATGCTGACGACACTGCCGATCCGGTGCGCCGAGACCGTGATCCGCCTGACGCTATCGGGCGCCGCCTCGCCGAAAGCGATCAGTGCCTGATGGGCGTTGCGGCAAAGGTTATGAATGACTCGGAACAGCTGCTCGCTGTCGGCATCGACCTCCAGGTCCGGGCTGAGTTGCTCGATGAACTCGATGCCGCTATCCGGATCGATCGCCAGAATATCGCGCACCTCTTCGATAAGCTCGAATATGCGAATCTTGCGCCGGCGCGGCGCCGACTCGGAGGTCTGGCCATAGGAGAGCACTTCGGTCGTATAGCCGACGGCCCGATCGATGGTGCGCAACAGCTTCGGAGCAAAGCGCTTGACCATCGGGTCATCGACATCGACCAGACGATCCGACATCAGCTGCGCGGCCGAGAGGATATTGCGCATGTCATGATTGATCTTCGACACCGCCAAGCCAAGGGCAGCCAGATTCTTCTGCTGTTTCAAGGTCTTCTGCAATTGCGACTGCATCGCGGCGAGATGCCGGCCGGCCACGGCCAGTTCGTCCCGTCCCCTCTCCGGTGCAAGAACACGGCCGGGATCCTCCGGATCGTCAGAATAGGCCTGCATGCTGTCCGTCAGCCGGCGGATGGGGCGGATCATCATGCGGTTGATCGCAAAGAAGATCAGCGTCGCGGTGAACAGCGAGATGAGGATGGAGACGAAGAAGACGCTGCGTGAATAGGCAAGCATCGCATTGCGCAGCCGTGTATCCTTCAGCACCACCTCGATACCGGTGTTAGCATCGCCGCCGACGGGGCCGAAAACGCGGATGATGCGGTTGCCGCCGAACAGCAGCGTATCGAGCGCATCCTTGATCGCGGTCAGCTGAGACACGTCGCTGAGATCGTATTTCTCATCGACGGAGGCCGGCATCTCGGCCGTTGCCAGCAGGCGCGACGTGCCGTCCTTGCGCAGAACGATGGCGCGCGTGCCAGTCGCCATCAGCGTTTCCTTCTGCAAGGCACGCGGCAACTCGGCCGGCTGCAGACCATCGATGACGATAGCGGCGGCAGCGGCGGTGTTCAGCCGATCCTCCAGCCAGCGCAGCCGCATATTGGCAACCGACGGCACGAAGATCAGCACTTCCGCCAACGAAATGAAAACGACGGTGAGAATGAGAAGCTTGCCGGAAAGGCCGCCGAAAATGCCTGTGGGACGGCAAAACTGGGACAGGCGGCCTTTCTCGACCTTGCCGTCCTTTACGGCGCCCTTGTCCTGCCCACTGTCCATTTCAATTGTCCCGCTTCGCCGCAAAGCGATCTGATGCGACCTGATCGAAACTAGATAATAGGCGATTGTGGGCTTTTTTCCAATCGGCTCCGGATTTTGGCAGAAGGAAAAGGCCGGCTACGACGCCAAGGCGCCACAACCAGCCTCATATCGATGGGATCGATCGGCAGGATCAGAACTCTTCCCAGCCCTGCGCCGCGGCGGCTGGAGCAAGCGCTCCTCCGCCAAAGGCAGTCGCGACCCTGTCGATCATGCGCCGTGCCGGCGAAGCCGCCGGGCGATGCGTTTCCGCGCGCGCTGGAACGGGTGCGGAAACATTGGCCGCATCGACCTTGAAGCGGGAGACGAGATGGACAAGGCCATCCGCCTCGGCCGCCAATCGATGGGTCGCGGCCGATGTTTCCTCGACCATGGCGGCATTGCGCTGCGTGACTTCATCCATCTGGTTGACGGCGTTGTTGACCTCGGAGAGGCCGGTTGCCTGCTCGCGCGCCGCTGTCGCGATCGAGTGGATGTGGTCGTTGATCTTGAGGACGCGCGCCTCGATGGACGACAGCGCCTCGCCGGTCGCCTGCACGAGCTTGACGCCGATCTGCACCTCGCCACCGGACTTGCCGATCAAAGCCTTGATATCCTTGGCAGCTGTCGCGGAGCGCTGGGCAAGCTCGCGCACTTCCTGGGCAACCACCGCGAAGCCCTTGCCCGCCTCGCCGGCGCGCGCGGCCTCGACGCCTGCATTCAACGCCAGAAGATTGGTCTGGAAGGCGATATCGTCGATCACGCCGATGATCTGGCTGATCTCGCCGGATGCCTGCTCGATGCGTCCCATGGCATCGATGGCATTGCGAACGACCGTGCCGGAGCGCGCGGCATCGTCCTTGGCTTCGCTGACCATGACACTGGCCTCGCGCGCCCGCTCCGTTGAATTCTGCACGACGGATGTGATCTCGTCGAGCGCCGCCGAGGTCTCTTCCAAGGCAGCCGCCTGCTGTTCGGTGCGCTTGGAGAGGTCGTCGCTGGCGTGACGGAGCTCATTGGTGTTGGAGTTGATCGAACCTGTGGTCTCGCGCACTTCGCTCATGGTGCTCTTCAGCGTCGCGAGCGTCGCATTGACGTTCTGCTGCAGCTCGGCAAAGGCGCCCTGGAATTCGCCCTTCATTGCCTGGGTCAGATCACCGTCTGCCAGGCTTGCAATGACGCGGCGGACCTCGCCGATCCCGGTGTCGACGCTGATCAGGAGCTCGTTGACGTTGCGCGCGAAGCGGTTGAGATTGACGTCGCCATAGTCCTTCTCGATGCGTTGGCTGAAATCGCCGGCTGCCGCGGCAGAGACTGCGAGAGACATGCTCGACTGAAGCTCGTCGCTCTTGGCGCGCATGGCCGTCTCCTCGGCATTCATGCGGCGCACGGCATTGCCGTTTTCCTTGAAGACGTCGACGGCTGCCGCCATCTCGCCGATTTCGTCCTGACGGCCGGCAAACGGCACCTCGATATCAAAATGGCCGTTGGCAACATTCTTTATCGCATCGGTCACCTTGCGGATCGGGCGGCTCAGGTGGACGGTTCCGATATAGGCTCCGAGGCCGACGCCCGCCACGATACCGGCGATCATGATGCCGAGAACGACCCACAAGACGTTGCTGTGAAAGGTTGCAATCTCGGCTTCGGCTTTCGCAAGCTCCGCCTTGTCGGTCTGGACGATCGCATCGATCTCGGCCTGGAAAGCCTTGCGGTTGGCACGGTTCGCCTCGTTGTTGCCCTGCTTGCCGGCGGCATCCGGGCCATCGGTTACGCCCAGCCTGGCCGTTTCGGTGCGAAAGACGCGAAACTCCTGGGCGCGGGCCTGCAGCTTGGTGAATTCCGGCTTCTGCGTATCCGGCACCAGAGGCGCCCAGTCCGTCAGCACCTTGTCGATTTCGTCGAGATCGGCCATCAGCCCATCGGCAAAGGGTTTGGAATCCTTTGCCGCGGCAGCGGCATAAATGCCGCGCGCTTCCATGACCACCGCGGTCACGTAGCGATTCAGGCGCTCACCCATGTAAGCACGGCTCGCCGTCTGCTCGTAGCTCTGTAATTTCTGGTCATATTGATGCAACGCATAGAGGGCGGTGGCGCCAATCAGAAGCGCCGCCCCGGCCATGACAGATACAAGCAGATTTATTTTGCCGCGAATTTTCACAATACCCCTCCGGCGCAGATCCCATCCCCCATAAATCGATGGGTTTTACGACATAGAGCTAGATATCGGTTAAAATCATTAATGTTATATTGAAGTATTTTTAATCTAAACGTACTGCATTCCCAACTATACTTCTTATATATTTTAGGACATCCGCAATCTATATTTAAGGTTGTGCACACATTCCACCGAGCACTGCCGCCAAATGCGCGTTGCTGCGGTCGGTAGCGCGAATTTGCCTGATATCAAGGAATCTGCGCTCCTATAATTGACTTCCGGGGCCTTGATCCGTATAAGCCCGCGCACGTCCGGTCATGGAGCCTGCTTTTGCGGGCCAAGTCCGTTCGCCATAATCAACAACGCTCCTTGCTATCAAAAGCAAAGCTCAAGAAGGGCCGCACTCCGCGGTGTTTAAATAAATGAAGCGTACCTACCAACCATCCAAGCTTGTCCGCAAGCGTCGTCACGGCTTCCGTGCGCGCATGGCCACCAAGGGCGGCCGTGCGGTTCTTTCCGCTCGCCGCAACCGCGGCCGCAAGCGTCTTTCGGCCTAAGGGCCGAAGTGCCCGATAATCCAGGATGGCGGGCAAATTGACGAATGAACGACCAAAAAAGACTGTCGGGCGGCTGAAAAGCCGGCCGCAGTTTCTTGCAGTCCGCGAGGGCGAGAAGCGCAGAGGCAGCTTCTTCCTCATCGAAATGCTGGACCACAAGACCGCCGACGCCGAACCCCGCGTCGGTTTTACCGTCACCAAAAAACATGGCAACGCGGTGGAGCGCAACCGCATGCGGCGCAGGCTGAAAGAAGCCGTGCGGCTTCACGCCGGATTTGCAATGCAGCCCGGACACGACTATGTGGTTGTCGCGCGACGCGAGGTGCTGACCGCGCCTTTCGAAAAACTGGCGAGCGAACTCGTAAGCCGCATCGAAACCAGGCCGAAACACCGGCGGTCGGAAATGGACCGCTCCAGGAAAGTATGATGGAAAACAACCGCAATTACTTCATTGCAATTGCACTGTCTGTGCTGATTGTTCTCGGCTGGCAGTTTTTCTACATGAACCCGCGCCTCGAAGCGCAGCGCCAGGCCGAGCAGGCCGCCAAGGCCCATCAGCAGGCGCAGCAAGCCCAGACGACGCAGCCAGCTGCTGCGGGCACTGCCGTCAACGGTTCGCTGCCGGCGAACGGCCAGACGACGCCGACGGTCCTCACCCGTGACCAGTCCGTCGAAAAGACCGCATCCGCGCGCGTTATCATCGATACGCCGGCCCTTGCCGGCTCCATCAACCTGGAAGGCGCTCGCCTCGACGATCTCCGCCTCAAGAGCTATCACGAGACGGTCGACAAGAGCAGCCCGATCATCACGCTGTTCAGCCCCGCTGACACCAAGGACGGCTATTTCACCGAACTCGGCTATGTCGGCAGCGATGCGACCGGCGTCGTCCCCGGCCCTTCGACCCTGTGGAAGCTTACAAGCGGCGACAAGCTGACCGACAAGACGCCGGTGACGCTGTCCTATACCAATGACAAGGGCATCACTTTCACCCGCACCATCTCGGTCGACGATCGCTACATGTTCACGATCAGCGACAAGATCGCCAATAGCGGCCAGGCGCCGGTTGCGCTGTCGAGCTACGGCCGCGTCACCCGCTACAACAAGCCCGAGACGCCGTCGGCTTACGTCCTGCATGAAGGCTTCATCGGCGTCATCGGCGATGACGGCCTGATCGAGACCAAATATGCGTCTACCGAAAAGGAAGCCACGACGCCCGCCAAGGCAACCGGCGGCTGGCTCGGCATGACGGACAAATATTGGGCCGCAACGATCGTACCGCCGCAGTCGACGGCATATGACGCCCGTTTCTCGCACTTCACCGACGGTACACCGCGCTATCAGGCCGATTACAAGGAAGATGCCGTAACCGTCGCCCCCGGCCAGTCGATCGAGCTGAAGAATCTCGTCTTCGCCGGCGCCAAGGAAGTCCCGGTCATCGACCGTTACGAGACCAGCTACTCGATCCCGCGCTTCGACCGCCTGATCGACTGGGGCTGGTTCTATTTCATCACCAAGCCGATGTTCAAGCTGATGGATTTCTTCTTCCGCTACTTCGGCAATTTCGGCGTCGCCATCCTCTGCACCACCATCGTCGTCAAGGCGCTCTTCTTCCCGCTCGCCAGCCGGCAATATGCCTCCATGGCAAACATGAAGCGCGTGCAGCCGAAGATGGAGGAGCTGAAGGCCAAGTTCGGCGACGACCGCATGGCCCTGCAGCAGGCGACCATGCAGCTCTACAAGGAAGAGAAGATCAACCCGATCGCCGGCTGCTGGCCAGTGCTTTTGCAGATCCCGATCTTCTTCTCGCTCTACAAGGTGATCTACATCACCATCGAGATGCGCCACGCGCCGTTCTTCGGCTGGATTCAGGACCTTTCCGCTCCCGATCCGACCTCGATCGTCAACCTGTTCGGCCTGCTGCCGTTTGCGGCTCCGACCTTCCTGCATCTCGGCGTCTGGCCGCTGATCATGGGCGTCACCATGTTCTTCCAGATGCGCATGAACCCGACGCCGCCCGACCCGACGCAGGCGATGATTTTCAACTGGATGCCGCTGGTGTTCATGTTCATGCTGGCAAGCTTCCCGGCCGGCCTCGTGATCTACTGGGCCTGGAACAACACGCTCTCGGTCATCCAGCAGTCGATCATCATGAAGCGCCATGGCGTGAAGGTGGAACTCTTCGACAATCTGAAGGGCCTCTTCAAACGAAAACCGGCACCATCGAAATGACGACAAAAGCCCCGCCTCGGCGGGGCTTTTCTTTTGTCGCAGCCATTTCGCCTTAGCTTTCAGCTTTTGCGCTCCGGCGCGAGATTCTGGCGAAAGAATTCGAGAACGTCAGCATCGAGCGACTTGTGAAACGCGGCCCGGTCAAATCCCGCCTGATCCGTGCAGATCTCCGGCTGCGACCTGGCCAAGCCGGGCGAACATGGCGCCAGGAAGGCGAAATGGGCCGAACCGGGCACGACGTGGAAGTCCGGCTTGTCAGGCAGATTGGCGGCCAGTGCCGCGACATTTTCCGGCAGCACCCCATCACCACCATGTTCTGACCCCCAGAGCTGGATCGGAGCGCCGACTGCCTTGAGGCTCTCCCTCGTCGAGAAGAAGCTCAGCGGATCTGCAAGGACGAAGGCCTTGATGCGCGGATCACGGGCCAGCGGTTCGGCCGGTATTTCGTTGCGGCGGATTTCGCCGCAGATCGGAGCCGGCTCCGGACAGGGAACCGTGGCATCGCGAAAGTCCGGAACCGCGCCGGCAAGCACCAGGCCAGTGTAGCCGCCACGCGAGAAGCCGAAGAAACCAATGCGATCGCGATCGATTTTTGCTGCTTGCGGCCAGCTGGTAAGCAGGAAGTCGATCAAACGCTTTATGTCTCTAGGCCGCTGAAACATGATCGAGATGTCGCCCGACCGGCTGAGATCGGAAAAATTGTCACCGGGATGGTTGAGCGCGACTACCAGGAAGCCGGCATCGGCCAGCATTTCCGCTACATCGTGATGGTTGAGGGCACCGCCGCCGTGCCCATGCGAGATGACGACGAGCGGCAGCTTGCTTCCGGCGATCGGGCAATTGCGGGCGGCAGTCACCGTCATCGGTCCAAGCTTCACCTCCTCCGGCGGCGTCGCGCAGGGCGACCAGACGAAGGCGCTCAGGGCCGGATTGTCTGCCGTTGCAGGAACCTGAATGGACGTCAGACCGGCCGCTCGAGCCGATGAGGCAGCCAGACCGAGGGCCAAGAGAATTCCAATCTTCATGAAGCGCATTTTCTTCTCCGGGAACGGGATCAAGGGAGGCAAGGACGAGTGATATCGACACGCCGACCCTGATGGCCGGCATGTTCCATTCGGAAGTCCGATCTCGAACAGTTCAGGCTACGGTGCGACGCAACGGGATCAGCAGATCGGTGGCTATTTCGTGCTCCATCACCTTGGCCGGATGATTGAGGTAGAGCTCGACTACAGGGCGGTCGTCAGGCTCGTAACCGCTCTGCGGCAGCCAGCCGCCGAAGAGCGTCTGAAAGGTCGGCGAAATAAGGGTATATGAACCCATGAGCCGATAGCAGGCGTAGAGGCCGCCGGGCAGATCGCGCTGCTCCAGTCCCTCGGCCGCAGCATCGTCCGGCGACAGCATGACAGCGGCGAAATACCAGAACCCTGCCCCTTGTTCAGGATCGCCGGAGCCGATGCCGATGCGTGTCATATCATGCCAGGCACGCCCGCGCTCCGCCAGCCTTTGCGCGAGCCGGCGATAGGTGTGCGGTATCGTCTGGGCCGGCCCTTCGTGACGCAGCCCGAAGAGTGTTGCGGGAAGTCGGTCGTCGACCGTAACGGTGGGCAGATTTGCAGTGATCGCCTGCTGTTGCAGCTGGAATGCGGTCGGGGTGAGGCCGGTCATGCCGCGAAAGGCGCGGGCGAAGCTCTGCGAACTGTCGTAGCCTGCCTCGAGCGCCGTTTCGGTGACCGAGGCAGGGCTCGCGGCCAATTGATTGGCCGCCTGCGCAAGCCGCACCCGGCGGATCGTAGCGGCTACGCTTTCGCCTGTCATCGCCCGATAGAGCCTGTGGAAATGGAACGGCGAGAAATGGGCGACCGCCGCCAGGCTTTCGACGGAATGGGGTGCTGCGGGATCGACCATGATCGCCTCGATGACCCGGGCAATGCGCCGACGATAGTTTTGTTCTGTAGCGGCTTTCATGGCATCGAGCCTTAGCACGACTTGTGCGGCGCCGTGGTGCAGCAATTGCGGATTTTACGGGATCACCATCTACAGCAGATCAAAATTCCGATCTAAGTCGACGGTTTAGAAGAGTTCAGCCGCGGAGGGTCGGATCATTCCACCGCCCCGCCAGGAAGCTGCGGGCATCGGCGAGAATCTGCCTGTATTCGGGCTTGAACGGAGCAGCGAGCTGCTTTTCGAGATCCCCGAGCAAACCGTTCAATACCGCACATTCGGCAGGGCTTTCGAAACACAACTTGTCGGGGGTGTGCGTTGCCTTCGGATCGGACCAGCGGGAAAGAAGCTCGAATAGAACGACGGCTTCCTTCGCATCGAGGCGTATTTCTGCGATATCGTCGTCTTTCGAGGCATCCTGCTCCATGCGCGCAGCATGACAGGGTCCGTGCAGGTCCGCAACATGGCACATACATCGATCAAAACTTGACTTTCATGGACAAAACCCCGAAGCCAGACCATCAAACCAGGCAAAAGACTGAGCAAATGGCAGATCAGACGACAAAAGACGACAAGCCGCTTTTCGGGCGTCCGTGGATCTTCATCCGCGGCGTGCCGTCGATGAAATTTCTGCCGCCGGAAGGGCCGCCGGAAATTGCCTTTGCCGGCCGCTCCAATGTCGGCAAGTCGTCGCTGATCAATGCCCTGGTCGGGCATAAGGGGCTGGCGCGGACCTCGAATACGCCGGGACGCACGCAGGAACTCAATTATTTCGTCCCCGATGGCTTTTCCGGCGAGAGCGGCGATCTGCCGCCGATGGCTCTGGTCGATATGCCGGGCTATGGCTATGCCGAAGCGCCGAAGGATCAGGTCGATGCCTGGACGAAGCTGGTGTTCGACTATCTGCGCGGGCGCACGACGCTGAAGCGCGTCTACGTGCTGATCGACAGCCGCCACGGTATCAAGAAGAACGACGCCGAGGTTCTGGACCTGCTCGACAAGGCCGCCGTTTCCTATCAGATCGTGCTCACCAAGACCGACAAGATCAAGGAAGCCGGCCTGCCGAAGCTGCTCGCCGATACCGCCGAGAAAATCCGCAAGCGCCCCGCCGCCTATCCCGGCATCCTCGCCACCTCCTCGGAAAAAGGCGCTGGCCTTCAGGAATTGCGCGAGGCCATCGGCCTGACGGTCGGCATCCAGGTCTGAAGACCGACCGGTGGAATGAGGCCGCCGCTCCCGACCCCGCATGGGGAAACGGCGGCCGTGTTGCCGCTAAGGATTACATCTTCGGCAACAACACCTTGTCGACGACATGGATCACGCCGTTCGACTGCTTGACGTCGGCGATGGTGATATGGGCGGTGCCGCCGGCCTCGTCGGTCAGCATCAGCTTGCCGCCCTTGTCCATGGCCTTGATCGTGCAGCCGCCGACCGTCTTCAGATCGTATTCGCCGCCCTTGCTCATCGCCCATTTCCTGATGGCGGCTGCCATATCGTCGCCGGCGACGACATGGCAGGTCAGCACCTTGACGAGCTTCTCCTTGTTCTCAGGCTTCAGCAGGGTTTCGACCGTGCCCGCCGGCAACTGCTTGAAGGCTTCATTGGTTGGCGCGAAGACGGTGAACGGGCCTTTGCCTTCAAGAGTATCGACAAGGCCTGCCGCCTTGACGGCTGCGACCAGGGTCGTGTGATCCTTGGAATTGGCGGCATTCTGGATGATGTTCTTGCTGGCATACATCGCAGCACCGCCCACCATCGGATCCTTGGCATAGGCTAGGCTGCTTGCGGCCGACAGCATTGCGGCAGCAGCAGCAATGCGAAACACGGTCTTGATCATAACGTCTCCTCTTCCTCTGTGTTGCCCCGATCAGGCGGGGTCGGAAGAAGATACGGAGCACGCGGATAAAGAGTTTCAGCCGCGATCGTTTTTCGCGAGCCGAAATTCCTCAGGGCAAATGGATCGTACCGGAAGCAACCACATCGCCCGTCGGTTTGCCGGTCGGTGAGCCGCCAAAGGGCTCGACACTAACGGCGATGATGGCGCCCTCAGTTAATTTGGCGTGAAGTTCCGGCGACAAGACGATTTCGCCATCGCCGGTCGGTGGCAGGATGCCCAGCGCCTCGGCGGGATCGCTGCCGCGAATCAGCCAGAGCTCCAGCGATTTCTCCTCGGGCTTACCAGCGGCGACCGGCGTAATTTTCAGACGCCCATTGGCGACGTCGTAATTGGCAAGGAGATTGAAGGGACTGTTCTGGCCGGAAAGGGATGCGGTGAGCTGCTTGCCCGGACTCGTGCGCAAGCCGCCTTCATTCGTGATGGCGAAGACGAGTACGCCGGCGGCCAAGAACAGCGAGCCGAAGGCGACCGAGCGCCACAGCATCAGCGAATTCCAGAGATGGGCGCCGAACGCCGCTTCGCCGAAAATCCGCTTTTCTATCTTTGGAAATACAGCGGCCGCAGGCGTCACCGCCTCATATTCCTCATTGAATTCCGAGAGGTTCTGCTCCCAGCGGCTGACGATGGCGGCAAACTGGCGGTCGCTGCGCATGCGGCGCTCGACCTTCTGCCGGTCCTCCAGGGAAAGCACGCCAAGCACATATTCTCCGGCCAGGACTTCATCGCGGGAGCGGCCTCCCTTGCTTTGATCGGGCGTACTCATCGGTCCATGCACTCTCTCAGTCTGATCAGGCTTCGGCGCAGCCAGGTGCGCATAGTATTCAGTGGCACAGCGTGTTGGTCGGCGAGCTCTTGGTAGCTCAAGCCCTCGACATAGGCGCTGCGAACAGCCCGCGCACGATCAGCTTCCAACTCTTCCATGCACCTGTCAATCCGCCTCCCCTCTCCCTTCACGATTGCTTGCTCTTCGGGGCCGGGTTCCAGGTCGGCAAGATCGTAAGCGCTATCTATTTCGTCGGCCACGGGCTTGCGGGCGCGGATGAAATCGATGGCGCGATGGCGCGCGATCGTCATCAGCCAGGGCATGGCCGGCCCTTCCGCAACGGCAAACTGTTCGGCTCGCTGCCAGACCTTGATATAGACCTCCTGCAAAACCTCTTCCGCATCCGCCTTGTTGCCGACGATACGCAGGCAAACACCGAGGAGTTTCGGGCTGGTACGCTTGTAGAGTGCGGCAAAGGCCTTCTGGTCGCGCATGGCGATGCGGCCGATCAGCGCTTCCGTCTCCTCGCTCGCCATCCAAATCCCCGGGGTGCGACGCCTGCATCATCTTTAGAAGAAAACTTCGCTTCGGCAAACGTGTCTACGCCATCAATTTCGGCGACGCTAATGTGACATAGCGTCAACGAAAGCGCAGCGCGATCTTTCAGATACGCTTTTCGCGCTTTAGGTCTTTGATTTTACGCATATCGTTGCCGCAAAACCGCTGCAGACTTTTGTGCGACATGCTTTAATCCCGAGATCATTATTCCCTCTGTCAAAAACTTGAGATAAAAGGCCGCGATCAATTCCGAAGGGTGCACCATGTCCGAAGCCCAAAGCGAACTCCAAGCCAACCTGCTCGCACAGGCGCTGCCCTACATGCAGCGTTATGAAAACAAGACCATCGTCGTGAAATACGGTGGCCATGCCATGGGCAATGTCGAACTCGGCAAGGCCTTTGCCGCCGATATCGCCCTGTTGAAGCAGTCGGGCGTCAACCCGATCGTCGTTCATGGCGGCGGCCCGCAGATCGGCGCCATGCTGACGAAGATGGGCATCGAATCGAAATTCGAAGGCGGCCTGCGCGTCACCGATCAGAAGACGGTCGAGATCGTCGAGATGGTGCTCGCTGGCTCGATCAACAAGGAAATCGTCGCGCTGATCAACCAGACCGGCGAATGGGCGATCGGCCTTTGCGGCAAGGACGGCAACATGGTCTTCGCCGAAAAGGCGCACAAGACCATCAAGGACCCGGATTCCAATATCGAGCGTGTGCTCGATCTCGGCTTTGTCGGTGAAGTGGTCGAAGTCGACCGCACGCTGCTCGACCTGCTTGCCAAGTCCGAGATGATCCCGGTCATCGCTCCAGTCGCCCCCGGCCGCGACGGTGCGACCTACAACATCAACGCCGATACTTTCGCCGGCGCGATTGCCGGCGCGCTCAGCGCCACCCGCCTGCTGTTCCTGACAGATGTTCCGGGCGTCCTCGACAAGCAAGGCCAGCTCATCAAGGAGCTTTCCGTCGCCCAGGCCCATGCCCTGATCGCCGACGGCACGATTTCCGGCGGCATGATCCCGAAGGTCGAAACCTGCATCGACGCCATCAAGGCCGGTGTTCAGGGCGTCGTCATTCTGAACGGCAAGACGGCCCATTCGGTCCTGCTCGAAATCTTCACGGAACGCGGTGCAGGCACGCTGATCGTTCCCTGACAGGGCGCGTTCATCGAGAAAATTCAGGCGCTCCGCAAATGTGATTGCGAAGCGTCGAGAGGCTCGTCAGGAGGGCCGATAGATCGCTTCGGCCTCGCTTTTCAACATTCCCATGACCGAACGATAGGGAGCCGGCCCGTAGCTGATGCGGCTGACGCCCAGCCTTGCCATGGTCTCATTGTCGGGGGTCGTCGGGCGCACCATGATGTTGACCGGCAGAGGCGAGCGTTCGCAGAGGGCGCCGATCAATTCCGGCTCGACCAGGCCTGGCGCGAAGAAGCCGCTGGCACCAGCCTCGGCAAAAGCATCGGCGCGCTGAAAGGCGTCGTCCAGCAGGAGCTGATGATGTGCCGTATCGCTTTCCTGCAGGAAAAGATCGGTGCGGGCGTTGATGAACAAGGGTATTTCCCGGCGATCGGCCATTTCGCGGATGGCGCGAATGCGTGCCGCCTGCGTTTCGATGGGATGAACGCCTTGACCGCCGATCACCTGATCTTCGAAATTGATGCCGATGGCGCCGTGATCCATGATCTTTTCGACATTGGCGGCGACCTCTTCAGGCTCGACGGCATAAGCGCCTTCGAAATCGACTGAGAGAGGCAACGGGCTCGTCACCGAAATCAGCCTGGCGGTCACCGCCAGCAGCGATAGCGGGATTGCCTGGCCGTCTCCGAAACCATTGGCGGCGGCGACCGACCAACTCCCCGTTGCCAGCGCCTTGGCGCCGGCTTCCGTGACAGCCTTGGCAGAGCCCGCATCCCAAATATTGAATAGGATCAGCGGCTCGCCCTTCTTGTGCAGCCGCGCAAATTCCTGCGCCTTTTCGACCTGACTCATCGCATCCCCTCCGAAAAGCCCTAACGGGTGATCTCCGCTCCTCGACCCGAAGAGCGTAAGCCCTCCCTCACACGGCAGATAGAGTAAAACCCCGGAAATCAATAGTAAAATCATAGCCGGCATTGAATCATCCGGCAATCTCGTCGTCGTGACCTGCATGTCGCGGCATGAATATTTTCCTTCCCCTTTCAGGAAAGGGCATGCGATAAGGCCCTATGAACCAGACAAAAACCTTATCCGAGCCATCCGATTTCTCCGATATCCGCGATTGGGTGTTCGATCTCGACAACACGCTCTATCCGCATCATGTCGATCTCTTCGCGCAGATCGACAAGAACATGACGGCTTACGTCTCCGCCCTGCTGCAGATGGAACGTGAAGACGCCCGCAAGCTACAGAAGCAATACTATCTCGATCACGGCACGACGCTGCAGGGTCTGATGATCCACCACGGCATCGACCCCAACGACTTCCTGGAAAAGGCGCATGCGATCGACTATTCGGCGCTGATGCCGCAGCCGGAACTGGCCGCCGCCATCAAGGCGCTGCCGGGGCGCAAGTTCATCTTCACCAATGGCAGCGTCAAACACGCCCAGGCAACCGCCGGTGCGCTTGGCATCCTCGATGGCTTCGACGACATTTTCGATATCGTCGCGGCCGACTACGTGCCGAAGCCGGCGGGTACGACCTACGACAAATTCATGAGCCTGCATCGCGTCGACACGAAGAGGGCCGTCATGTTCGAAGACCTGCCGCGCAACCTCACCGTACCCAAGGCGCTTGGCATGAAGACGGTGCTGCTCGTGCCGCAAAATCTCGAGACGACGGTCGTCGAATGGTGGGAGCGAACGACCGGCGAAGACGATCACATCGACTATGTGACCGATGACCTCACCGCTTTCCTGAAAGCGCTGGTTTAACCGTCCATTTGAGCACTTCCAGGAAAAGTGCGCAGCGGTTTTCCGTTCGGAATGCGGAAACGCACACCCAAGGCGGGGTTACGAAAGTTTCATGCGCCTTACAGAGGTTTAATTGGTCGTTTTCGACCGCCAGCCGTATCGTTTGACCATTCCTCGACACGAAAGGAAAAGCGATGAACGGGAAAAAACTTCTTCTGGCTGGACTTTCCGCAACCCTGCTTCTCAGCGGTGCCGCGCAGGTAGCGCTCGCCGCTTCGCATGATGGCGATGGCGGGGGCAGACATCATCACGGCCGCTGGCACAGACCACATTTTTCGCCTGAAGTCCTTTACGTGCGCATGCTGAAGGAATTCGGCAATCCCGGTGACACGAAGCTCACCAAGGATGAGGTGAAGGCGGGCGTCGACAAGATCTTCGACCAGATCGACGTCAACCATGATGGCGAAATCACCCCCGGCGAATATCGCGCCTACCGCCAGGAGCAGTTCAAGCAGTGGCGAGCCGAGCATGCCAAGGCCGATGGCGATCAGGCTCAAAATGGCCAGGCGCAGGGCGGCGACCAGGCTCAAAGCGATCAAGCCCAGGGCAATCAGGCGCAGGGCAATCAGGCTCCGGCCGACCAATCCAAGAACGACCAGGCCCAAAACGACAATGACAACGGCAATGGCGGCGAAGGCCATCGTCATCACAGGCCGCATGGCCGCTTCATGCACGAAGGCGGTTTCATGCGCGGCGCGATGATCTTCCGCTTCGCAGATACTGACCAAAGCGGCCAGATCAGCAAGAAGGAAGCCGAAGACGCCATGAACAAGCTCTTCGACCGGCTGGACCGCAACCACGACGGCGTGGTCAACCTGGACGACATGCCGGGCCGTCCGCTGCTGTAAGCTCGTCGCTTCGACAATATCAACGATCGAAAGCCCGCCGTCGCCCAAGCGAAGGCGGGCTTTTCACTGTCAGTGGCCGTTATCGTGCTCGTAGAAATCGGTGACGATCTTCCAGGCCTCGTCGGCGGTATCGACGAAGCTGATCAGGTTGACATCATCGGGCGCGATCGTACCGAATTCGGCAAGCGCCTCGAAGTTGATGATGCTGCGCCAGAACTTTTCGCCGAAGAGAATGAGCGGCAGGCGCTCCATGCGGCCGGTCTGGATCAGCGTCAGGCATTCAAACAATTCGTCGAGCGTGCCGAAGCCGCCTGGAAACACTGCGATCGCCTTGGCGCGCACCATGAAGTGCATCTTGCGGATTGCGAAATAATGGAAATTAAAGCTGAGCTCCGGCGTCACGTAGGCGTTCGGCGCCTGCTCGTGCGGCAGCACGATGTTGAGGCCGATCGACGGCGCACCTTCTTCGGCCGCACCGCGATTGCCCGCTTCCATCACACCCGGGCCGCCGCCGGTGACGACGACATATTCGTGGTAATCGAAGCCGGCGGAATAGCGCGAGCAGAGCCTGGCGAACTTGCGCGCCTCCTCGTAATAGACCGATGCTGCCTCGAGATTGGCGCGCTGCACGTCGTTGCGGGCAGCCCAGGCATTGGTGCCGGGGGCGGGAATGCGCGCGCCGCCGAACATCACGACGGTCGACTTGATGCCGCGCTCGGTCAGCGACATTTCGGTCTTCAGCAATTCCAGCTGCAGGCGGATGGGCCGCAATTCCTCACGGCACAGGAAATCCTCATCCGCATAGGCAAGCCGGTAGGAAGGCGACATCGACTGCGGCGTGCGCGGCACCGACTCGGCTCGCTGCTTGTCTGCCGAGCTCGTCTTCAACGGGTCCCAAACCCCATCCTTGCGCCTCAGCCTGCCGTTCTTCCCCTTGCTCATCTATTCATGCCTTTCGAATCGATCATGACGGGTCTTTCCTGCCGAAGGACAGGAATGCCCAAGCTCTTGCATATGCCCCTACAACGCCTTGAATCCAAGCTCAATCGGCGCGGAAAAGACATTCCATTTTCGGCATCCATGCTATAGGACCAATCGACCGCTTCCGGACCTTTAGCCGGAAATCACGATAGGCCCTGACGTTGTAAGGAATTCCCATGAGCGCTACCGACCTCGCCTCCCTCGAAAAGTCCATCGAGGCTGCCTTCGACAATCGCGACAATGTGAACACGTCGACGCGCGGCGAAGTCCGCGATGCCGTCGAAACCGCGCTCAATCTTCTCGATAGCGGCAAGGTTCGCGTGGCCGAACGTGGCGCCGATGGGAACTGGACGGTCAACCAATGGCTCAAGAAAGCGGTTCTGCTCTCCTTCCGCCTGAACGATATGAAGATCGTCGAAGGCGGCTCCGGCGGCGCCACCTGGTGGGACAAGGTTCCCTCGAAGTTCGAAGGCTGGGGCGAGAACCGCTTCCGCGAAGCCGGCTTCCGCGCCGTACCGAACGCAGTCGTGCGTCATTCCGCCTATATCGCTCCCAACGCGATCCTGATGCCGTCCTTCGTCAATCTCGGCGCCTATGTCGGCGAAGGCACCATGGTCGACACCTGGGCGACGGTCGGCTCCTGCGCCCAGATCGGCAAGCATGTGCATCTCTCGGGTGGCGTCGGCATCGGCGGCGTACTGGAGCCGATGCAGGCCGGCCCGACCATCATCGAGGACAATTGCTTCATCGGTGCCCGCTCCGAAGTCGTCGAAGGCTGCATCGTGCGCGAAGGATCGGTGCTCGGCATGGGCGTCTTCATCGGCAAGTCCACCAAGATCGTCGATCGTGCCACCGGCGAGATCACCTATGGCGAAGTGCCGCCTTACTCGGTCGTCGTCGCCGGCGCGTTGCCGAGCGGCAATACCATGGCCAATGGCCAGCCGGCCCCCAGCCTCTATTGCGCCGTCATCGTCAAGCGCGTCGATGAAAAGACCCGCTCGAAGACCGGCATCAACGAGCTGCTGCGCGACTGATTTTAGAATTTTTTGGAAGCGCGGTTGCCATATCGCGCTTCCCTCATGCTTGCCGGGTGAGCATGCCTGTGCGATTGCTGGAATCGCGGCAAGGATTTTCGACTCATCGCCGATCCTTTGCCATCGCTTTGCCATTTCCCGCCGGATAAGTTGCCTCCGATGACTGTTACGAATCCCATCACGAATCTGCAGACCCTGATCCGCTGCGCCTCCGTCACCCCAGCCGAAGGCGGCGCGCTGACCGCGCTTGCCGACATGCTCGCGCCGCTCGGTTTCAAGGTGGAGCGCATGACTGCGAGCGAGCCGGGAACGCCCGATATCGAAAATCTCTATGCCCGGCTCGGCACGGATGGGCCGCACCTGATGTTTGCGGGGCATACGGATGTCGTTCCTGTCGGCGATGCTGCCTCTTGGAGCCACCCGCCCTTTGCCGCCGAAATCGCCGATGGCGAGCTTTTCGGCCGTGGCGCCGTCGATATGAAGGGCGGCATTGCCTGCTTCGTCGCAGCGGTTGCGCGTCATATTGAAAAGCACGGCAAGCCGGCCGGCTCGATCTCCTTCCTGATAACAGGCGACGAAGAAGGTCCGGCAATCAACGGCACGATCAAGCTGCTGCAATGGGCAGCCGAACGCGGCGAGACATGGGATGCCTCCCTCGTCGGCGAACCGACCAATCCGGACAGGCTCGGCGACATGATCAAGATCGGCCGCCGCGGCTCGATCTCCGGCACCATCACCGCCCACGGCGTCCAGGGCCACGCCGCCTATCCGCACCTCGCCGACAATCCGGTGCGTAGCATCATCAAGCTGACGGAAGCGCTGCTCGATCCGCCCTTCGACGCCGGCACGGACAATTTCCAGCCGTCGAACCTCGAGGTGACGACGATCGATGTCGGCAATGCCGCCACCAACGTCATTCCCGCCAAGGCAACCGCCACCTTCAACATCCGTTTCAACGATACGTGGACGGCCGACACGCTAAAGGCTGAAATCCTGGCCCGTCTGGATGCTGCTGCAGCCGACCAAACGCTGCGCCCCGGGCGTCCGCCGGCAAAATACGACATCGCCTGGTCGGAGCGCCCGAGCCAGGTGTTCCTGACGCGCAACAACGCGCTGATCGCCTCGCTCTCTGCCGCCATCGAGAACGTCACCGGCCAAAGGCCGGCACTTTCGACCACCGGCGGCACCTCCGATGCCCGCTATATCAAGGACTACTGCCCCGTCGTGGAGTTTGGTCTCGTCGGCCAGACCATGCACATGGTCGATGAGCGTGTGGCAATCTCGGATCTCGAAACGCTGACCGGGATCTACCAGACCTTCATCCAGCGCTGGTTCGAGAATGCCGACCTTTAGGGAAGTCCAATATTACCTGTCCGGCCTCTGGCTGCTGATCCGGATGGATGCGCGCGGATTCCAGTATCTGGACATAACGGACCGCGGCATGATGCGCTCCTTCTGGGCAATCTTCTGGTGCCTGCCGTCGATCGGCATTTCCTGGTTGTGGTGGCAGAAGGCCTATCTGACCGCCATGCCGCCGGAGACATCGACGGGTCTTGCTTTCTTTCTGCGCCTGGCCTTAGTCGAACTTGCGAACTGGTTGATCCCGCTCGTGCTTGCTGGCGTGTTGCTGCTGATTTTCCGTTTCGGCGACAAGTTCACGCCGATCGTCGTCGTCGTGAACTGGCTTGGCGTGCCGACATCCTATCTGAATGCGTTGCTCATCGCCTTGATCGCCTTCGTTCCCGGCTCCAGCGGGTTGGCGGCGTTGCTGTGGCTGGCGCTGATGATGGCGATCATCTTTTCGCTGGCGCGCATGCTCAGAATGATCTGCGGCATGCACCCGCTCTTCATCGGCACGCTGACGCTGGTGCTGCTCATTCCGACCATGCTGCTGACGGACTTCCTGCAGCGCTTCCTCGGCGTTTATCCGCCGGGCTGAACCAACAGGCGCGGATCAGGACGGATCCTCGCCGTCGTCGATATTTTCGCCCTCGCCGGGTAAACCGGCCCCGTCACGATAATCCACCTGCATGAAATAGAGCCCGTCCGGCGGAGCGACAGGGCCGCAAGCCTTGCGATCCTTAGCCTCGAGCGCCGCGCGCACGTCATCGGGCGTCCATTTGCCCTCCCCCGCCAGCTTCAGCGTGCCGGCGAAGGAGCGGATCTGATTGTGCAGGAAACTTTGCGCCGTGGCGCGGATCTCGATCAGCTCGCCGCTGCGCGTCACATCCAGCCGGTCGAGCGTACGCACCGGGCTGTTTGCCTGGCAATGCGCCGACCGGAAGGTGGTGAAATCATGCCGTCCCACAAGGGTCTGGGCCGCGGCATGCATCACCTCATGATCCATATCCTTCGGCACCCACCACGCGCGTCCGGCTTCCAAAGCCAGAGGCGCGCGGCGGGCGATGATGCGATAGAGATAATGGCGGCGGATGGCCGAGAAGCGCGCGTCGAAGCTTTGGTCGACCTCGACGATGTCGAGAATGGCGACGCGGTCGCTGGCGAGCCTCAGATGGGCATTAAGGGCGTTGCGGAGCGTATAGACCTTCCATTCCTTGGAAAGATCGGCATGCATGACCTGTCCCATGGCGTGCACGCCGGAATCGGTGCGCCCTGCGCCGCGGATCGAAACCGTTTCGCCGGTCAAGGACAGGATGGCGCCTTCGATCGCGCCCTGCACGGAAGGGCCGTTCTCCTGGCGCTGCCAGCCGACATAGGGAATGCCGTCATATTCGACGGTCATTTTATAGCGTGGCATCAGCCCTGCTCCGAGGCAAGCACGGTGCCCGGCGCGATCGGCGTGCCACGCAGGAAATCAGCTGCGGCCAAAGGCTTGCCGCCAGCCTTCTGCAGCTTCGTCAGCCTGACGGCGCCGGAGCCGCAGGCAATAACGAGATCGTCCGTCAGAACTTTTCCAGGCGCACCATCGCCCTCAGCCAGCTCCGAGCCAAGCACCTTGATGCGTTCCGGCCGGCCTGCGATCTCGGCTTCGAACCAGGCGCCGGGGAAAGGCGACAGGCCGCGAATGTGATCGTGAACATCGGCCGCCGGCTTGCCGAAATCGATGCGGGTCTCGCCCTTGTCGATCTTTGCAGCGTACAGAACACCTTCTGACGGCTGCGCGGTCAGAGAAAGTTCATCATGCTCCAGCTTGTTCATGGCCTCAGCCATGGCTTTCGCGCCGACGAGCATCAGCCTGTCATGCAGTTCGCCTGCGGTCATGGTCTCGCCGATCTCGACTTCACGTGTCAAAGCGACCGGCCCGGTATCGAGCCCCTTGTCCATCTTCATCACCATCATGCCGGTCTTGGCGTCGCCGGCCATGATCGCCCGCTGGATGGGCGCGGCACCACGCCAGCGCGGCAATAGCGAGGCATGGCCGTTGTAGCAGCCAAGACGTGTCCCGGTGAGGATCGCTTCCGGCAGCAACAGACCATAAGCGACGACGACGGCGACATCAGCATTCAGATCGCGAAAACGCTGACGCTCGTCGGGATCCTTGAAATTGACCGGCGTGAAGACCGGCAGGCCCAGCAACTCGGCTGCCTGATGCACCGGTGACTTCTGCAGGTCCAGTCCACGCCGGCCACCTGGGCGCGGCGGCTGCGTGTAAACGGCGCGAACCCTATGCCCCGCATCGATCAAGGACCGCAGCGTCGGTACGGAAAATTCGGGCGTTCCCATGAAAATGATGTTGAGCGACATGCGATCCATCCGGCTGAGATATCAAACTTGGAGTGACCCGGCATCGACGGCACGTGCCGTCGGGGTCGGGCGTTAGCCGCCTTCAAACGGGTTTATGAGCTTCAGATCAAGCCCCTCGAAGTCTTTTGTGTTGCGCGTCGCCAATGTCGCGCCATTCGCAAGACAGATGGCGGCGATCATGGCGTCCTGCACGGAAATCTGATGGCCCGAACGTTCGCGACGGGCGCGAATGCGGCCCGTTAACAGCGCACTGTCTTGATCCAGTTGCAAGATGCGCCCCATAAAGTGATGTCCCATGAGAGAGTCGAGGCCCTCGAAAAATCGTTCTGATCGATCCCTCAACAGCACCTTTTCTGCACCATAGGACAGTTCCATTAGAACGGGAGAGCAGAGATACAGGGTTTCCATCTCCTGCCGCTCAAACCATTCACCGACGTTTGGAGATAAATTCTCCTTCGTGATTTCCGACACCACATTCGTATCGAGAACAATCATTCAGAGCCACGGCGCTCCGCCTCTCTGCGGCGGGCCTCATCTGTGGCAGACATGAAGTCACGATGTTCTTCGTCGCTCAATGCAAGGCCGGCGAAGGCAGAACGCAGCTGGCCGAGCGTCGAGCCAGCCTTTGCAACATTCTCCAATCGCGTAGCATTGAGGCCCTTACGAACCTGAATCTTAATTTCTTCCGAAAGACTGTGGCCGGCGCGCTTCGCCTCGTCGCTAAGCTCTCGCTTCAAGCTTTCGGACATGTCTCTGACTAAAATATCAGCCATCCGCGCCTCCATTTGATATCAATGATATCATAGGCGTCTCAAGCCGAGCTTTCAATGGCCGGAGATCAGAGAGCCTTCGACTTGGCAGCCTTGGTGAACTTCTTGATCACCATCTCCCGCTTCAGGCGCGAGATATAGTCGATGAAGAGTACACCGTTCAGATGGTCGATCTCGTGCTGCACGCAGGTCGCAAGCAGGCCGTCGGCCTCGGTGAGCTGCTCCTTGCCGTTGCGGTCGAGATGCTTGACGGTGACGCGTGCCGGGCGCTCCACTTCGGCATAGTAATCCGGAATGGAAAGGCAGCCTTCCTCGTAGACCGAACGTTCGTCCGAGGACGCGACGACCTCCGGATTGATGAACACCAGCGGCTTCTTCTCTTCACCTTCGCGCGCGACGTCGATGACGAGCATGCGGCGGGGAACGCCGATCTGGATCGCCGCAAGGCCGATGCCCGGCGCGTCGTACATGGTTTCCAGCATGTCGTCTGCGAGACGCTGAATTTCGGTATCGATCTGCTCGATGGGCTTGGAAGCCTGGCGGAGCAGCGGGTCGGGCAAAATGATGAGTGGCTTGATCGTCATGACGTTTCCCTTAACGCATCTTGTCGTGCGATGGAATCGCCAAGATGGCGATGGAGCGGTGTTTTTTCGCCAGCAGCGATCCGAACAGCAGCGGCTGGCCTCGAAATTTTGTTCACGGTTTGATCTGGATATTCACAACAATTTTGCTATGCTTGTGTGAAGAACTTCATCAGCGCGCCAGGTTTCATGTCCTTCATCATCTTCGGCCAAGCCATTTCCACGGTCCAGGTTCTGACCGGCCTCGTCATCCTGCTTATGATCGCAGTGATCGTCCTTTTCGTCCGCGGCAGGGTGCAAGCAGAGGACGATGAGCTTGATGCCGAGCATACGATGGCGGCACTGCTGCGGTCGCAGGCTGAGATGCAGGGGCGGCTTGCCACCATGGCCGAGGTGTTCGGCTCCAGGCAGGCGGAGCTCAATCAGGCGATCGGCCAGCGCCTGGACGGCATGTCGCAACGGGTGACGGCGACGATCGGCGAGCAGACGCGCTCGACGCACGAAAACTTGCGCCGACTGCAGGAAAGGCTCGCCGTCATCGATGCCGCGCAGACCAATATCCAGACGCTGGCGAAGGATGTCGTCGGCCTGCAGGCCATTCTTTCCAACAAGCAGACGCGCGGCGCTTTCGGCCAGGCACGGATGGAGACCATCATCGCCGATGGGCTGCCGATAGGCGCCTACGCCTTCCAGCCGACACTGTCGAACGGTTCGCGGCCGGACTGTACCGTTCGCATGCCGAACGGTTCGCCGCCGCTGGTCATCGACGCGAAGTTTCCGCTGGAAGCCTGGAACGCCATTCGCGCTGCCGCCAGCCCCGAACATGGCAGGATCGCCGCGCAGCAGTTCCGCCGGGATCTGGAGCTGCATATCCGCGACATTTCGGAGAAGTATCTGATCCCCGGCGAGACGCAGGACACGGCTTTCCTCTTCGTGCCGTCCGAATCGATCTTCGCCGAGATCCACGAGAATTTCGAAGCGATCGTGCAGAAGGCCCAGCGCGCCCGCATCGTCATCGTCTCACCCTCGCTGCTGATGCTGTCGATCCAGGTCATCCAAGCTGTGCTGAAGGACCAGCGCATGCGCGAGCAGGCGCATGTCATCCAGAGCGAAGTGGCGCATCTGATGGACGACCTCTCGCGCCTCGATGAGCGGGTGCGCAAGCTGCAAGGCCATTTCGCCATGGCGCAGAAGGATATCGACATGATCGTCACCTCCGCCGACAAGCTCGCAAGGCGCGGAGAGCGCATAGAGGCACTGGAATTCGAGGCCGTGAAAGAGCCTGCCAAGGCGCGGCCGGAAGAGCGGCCCAAGCCTGTCGACAACCGCACGAGCCAGCTCAAGCTCAGGGTGGTTGACGAAGACTGATCGCTTCGGCAGTGTCGCGCCCAATCGATGCATGATCCGAAAAGACAACGGCAGCCTTCGGGCAGGATCGTGCAGGCGCAACACCCAGGGCAGGATATCGCATGATCACTATTTTCGGCTCCATCAACATGGACCTCATCGCCACCACGGATCGTTTGCCGAAGCCGGGAGAAACCGTTGCCGGCAACGGCTTCTCCACCGCTGCCGGCGGCAAGGGCGCCAATCAGGCGCTGGCCGCGCGCCGCGCCGGCGCAACGGTGCGCATGAATGGTGCTGTCGGCAATGACGGCTTTGCGGAACCCGCAGTCGATCTGCTGCAGGCAGCAGGCACCGATCTTTTCACCGTCCGGCGCGTTTCGGAACCGACCGGCACGGCTCTGATCCTCGTCGGCGGTGACGGCGAGAACATGATCGCGGTCGTTCCCGGAGCCAACGGCACGAATACGGCCGAACACGCAACGGCTGCCGTGGCGGCGCTCAACCCCGGCGATACGTTGATGCTGCAGTTCGAAATTCCGGTCGAGGCTGTCGAAACGGCGCTCAACGCCGCAAAGGCAAAGGGCGTGCGCACCGTGCTCAATCTTGCTCCTTTGATCCCGGAAGCGGCCCGCCTCGGCCGCCTTGCCGATATCGTCATCGCCAACGAGACGGAATTCGAGAGACTGGCTGGCCAGGACAATATGTCGGCCTCCGAGCGCGAGGCTGCCCTCGTCCGCCTGCACGGCGAAACCGGTCAGACCCTGATCGTCACGCTTGGCGGCGACGGCGTCATCGCCATTCGTGACGGCGAGGTTTCACGCGCCAAGGGCCTCGTGATCGAGCCAGTCGATACGGTCGGCGCCGGCGACACCTTCTGCGGCTATTTTGCCGCCAGCCTCGATCAGGGCCTGGATTTCCACGCCAGCCTGCGCCGCGCCGCCGTCGCCGGCTCGCTTGCTTGCCTGAAGCCGGGCGCGCAGCCGTCGATTCCGGTTGCCAGCGAAGTCACCGATAAGCTTTAACGCTAAAATTTCATAAGCATTGCGAAGCGCAATTAATTAAATTTTTGCGCTTCCACATCATTCTCCTCTGGCCTGGCGCATATGGCCTTCCGGCTGCGGCAGGAATTTAACGGCGGCTCCATGACAGGGCCATCCTGCGCCGACCTTGCATCTGGATAATGTGTATCCGACGCATCGCTTTTTCGAGGAAATGATGTTCATCTTTCGTATGAAGTCGCTTGCGGCCAAGCTGATCTTGGTCACTGGGCTGGCGATTGCACTCGTCTTGCTGGTTTCCAACTATTTGCTGATTTCCCAGACCCGTGATCGCGTCGAGACCTTGACAATGGACCAGGCCAATACCGAGGCCAAATCCATTTCCAACGAAATCGCTGCCAATGTCGGCGAAATGGCGAGCGCCGCCCGCTCCATGGCCGCCATCATCGGCCGCGGCCACGAAGGTCATACCTTCGACCGCAAGGGCATCATCAACATCCTCAAAGCAAACGTCGAACAGAATGCCTTTGCCTTCGGCAGCTGGTTCTGCGAGCAGCTCGGCGCATTCGACGGCAAGACGACGGAGCTTGCCAATAACAAGGATCAGGGCGTCAACGACAAGGGTGCCTTCACGCCCTATTGGTCAAAGACCAAGGACGGCGGCATCCAGTTTTCCACCTTCGACAATGATTACACCGCAGCCTGGTGGAAGCTTGCCGCCGACAGCGGCAAGGGCGCGATCACGCCGCCCTACCTTGCACAGGGCACCGACGTTCCGACGACCATGAGTTCGATTGCCTATCCCGTCATGTCGGGCGGCAAGCTGATCGGCATTGCGGGCGTCGATATCTCGCTCGCCTCGCTTTCCACCAAGCTGCAGAAGCTGCAGCCATTCGGCACCGGCCGCGTGCTGCTGGTTTCCCAGGACAACAAGTGGCTGGTCGCACCAAGCGCGAACCTGCTGATGAAGGACTATAATGGTTCGGGCGCCGATGCCATCAAGGCGGCGCTGACCTCCTCGTCCACGAGCATCCTCAAGAACCTCTCCGAAGACGGTGGCGAAGAGTTCGACCGTGTCGTCTATCCGTTCGCCGTCCCCGGCCTCAATGCCACCTGGGTCGTTCTGATCGACGTTCCGCACAGCGCGATCGCAGCGCCTGTACGCGATCAGACCTATACGATGATCGTTGCCGGACTTTTGGTACTCGCCGCCGTCATGTTCGCTCTTTACGCCGCCGTGCGCAGCTTCGTGCAGAAGCCGCTCGCCGGTCTTGTCACAAGCGTCAATCGCCTGAGTGCGGGCAATTATGCCGAACCGGTCGCCGGGCAGGCAGGTGCCGATGAAGTGGGTTCGGTCGCCAAGGCACTGGAAGGTTTCCGCTTCGCGCTCGCCGATACCAAGCGCCTCGAGGGCGAAGCCTATGACCAGCGTCAGGCCGCCGAGGGCGAACGCCGCCGCTCCGAGACCGAACGTAACGAGAGCGTTTCCCTGCAGCGCCATATCGTCGGCATTCTCGGCCATAACCTTGCCGAGTTGTCGAAGGGCAATCTCAGCCAGCGGATCACAGACGATTTCCCTGGCGAGTACGCCCAGCTCAAACAGGACTTCAATGCTGCGCTGGCAAGCCTCGAAGAGACGGTCCACACCGTCAATGTCAGCGTCGGCAATATCGGCAGCGGCACCGGCGAAATCAGCAACAGCGCCTCGGACCTCGCCCGCCGTACCGAGCAGCAGGCAGCCAGCCTCGAAGAGACGGCCGCAGCACTTAACGAGCTCACCGCGCAGGTTAATTCCAGCGCCGAGAATGCCCGCACGGCAGCAAGCAGCGTAAACGCAGCGTCTCAGGATGCCGAGCATTCCGGTGAGATCGTGCAAAAGGCTATAGCCTCCATGCATGGCATCGAGCAATCCTCGCAGGAGGTGTCGCGCATCATCGGCGTCATCGACGAGATCGCCTTCCAGACCAATCTTCTGGCGCTCAACGCCGGCGTCGAGGCCGCCCGTGCCGGCGAAGCCGGCAAGGGCTTTGCCGTTGTCGCGCAGGAAGTGCGCGAGCTGGCCCAACGCTCGGCCAACGCCGCCAAGGAGATCAAGACCCTGATCAATGCCTCGGCCGGACAGGTCAAGGAAGGCGTCGATCTGGTCGGCCGCACGGGCGATGCCCTGCACAAGATCGCCCAGCAGGTGATGGAGATCAACGGCCTGATCCGCCAGATCTCCGCCTCCGCGAGCGAGCAGGCTATCGGCCTGAAGGAAATCAACTCGGCCATGAACCAGATGGATCAGGTAACCCAGCAGAATGCTGCGATGGTCGAGGAGACCACGGCCTCCAGCGTGGCGCTTGCCGAGGAAGCCCAGTCGCTGCGGACGCTCGTTGCACGCTTCCGCACCGCGCGTGCCGCCCAGGAGAATGCCAGCGCATTGCGGGCGACCGCCCAGCAGATGCGGGCTCCGGCAGCCTCGCGTCGCGCGCCTGCGCCCGTAGCTGCACCGGCACGCAAGTCAGTTCCGCAGACCCAGGGCGCCAATGCGCTCGCCCAGGACGACTGGGAAGAATTCTGAGCCGACCTTGGCTCGATGAAATACAAAAGGCCGCCGGAGCGATCCGGCGGCCTTTCTCATGGAGTCTAGTCAGATGCGGGCGAAGCGTTCCGTCAGCAGCGCGAAGAAGCCATCGGCATCGACGTCGCGCATAACCTTGGCGTTGCGCTTGCGGTCGGTGACGTGCCACCAGTCGACGACGGTCATGCCGACCGTCAGTTCTGACGTCACCTCGATCTCGACATTGCATTCGCGGCCCTTGAAGAGCTCTGGCTTCAGAAGATAGGCGATAACAGTCGGATCGTGCAGCGGGCCGCCGTCCGAACCGTATTTCTCGATATCGAAACGCTCGAAGAACTGCAGCATTTCGACCATGGCTTTGGCCGGCGGCGTGCCGACGGCGGCGATGCGCTCGACGCGATCCTTGCGCGTCAGCAGCTTGTGGGTGACGTCGAGCGGCATCATGACGATGGGAACGCCCGAACGGAACACGACGTCCGCCGCCTCCGGGTCGACATAGATGTTGAACTCGGCCGCCGGTGTGATGTTGCCGCCCTCGAAGAAGCCGCCGCCCATCATGACGAGTTCGCGTACGCGTCCAACGATGTCAGGCGCCTTCTGGAAGGCCATTGCGATGTTGGTCAGCGGGCCGAGCGTGCAGAGCGTGACAGCGCCTTCCGGCTCCTTGCGCAGCGTATCGATGATGAAATCGACGGCATGGCCCGGCTGGAGTTCCATGGTCGGTTCGGACAGGTCCGGACCGTCGAGGCCGGTCTTGCCATGCACATGCTCCGCCGTCACCAGCTTGCGCTTCAGCGGCGCATCGGCGCCGGCAAACACCTTGACGTCGCGGCGATCGCAGAGTTCGCAGACGATGCGGGCATTGCGGCTCGTCAGGCTCAGCGGCACGTTGCCGGCAACCGCCGTGATACCGAGCACCTCGATCTCCTCGCGGCTGCCGAAGGCAAGAAAGATCGCCGCGGCGTCGTCCTGACCAGGGTCGGTATCGATGATGATTTTTCTAGGTTCGGTCATATCTGTAACTTTCCTCCGGTGCAGATCGACAGGCTTTGTCGCGGGTCCGGTCCGGCTTTGTCAAGCGCTCGCTCGCCATGTCGCAAAACGATTCTTCACCATGGATTTCGATCTCGCAAATGCGAAGACGCCATGGCTTGCACTCACAGGCGCGTACTCCCATATTAGGGACAACCGGGTGCTGAAGATCAGGTCCGGAACGGTCGCTTGACACCCAAGGACTTTGAGACGATGAGCCGGACGACTCCCTTTGCCAGCCCGCTGCTTCTGGGCTTCGATACTATGGAAAAGACGCTTGAGCGGATTTCCAAGGCCAGCGACGGTTACCCTCCCTACAATATCGAACGGATGCGTGCGGACCGCCTTTCCGGCGAGCCGGAACGTCTGCGTATCACGCTGGCTGTCGCCGGCTTTTCCGAAGACGAACTCGATGTCACCACCGAGGAAAACCAGCTGCTGATCCGCGGCCGCCAGATCGAACAGGGCGAGCGTGACTATCTCTACCGCGGCATTGCCGCCCGGCAATTCCAGCGCGTTTTCGTTCTTGCAGACGGCATGCAGGTGCTCGGCGCCGCGCTGAAGAACGGCCTGCTCTCCGTCGATCTCATTCGGCCGGAACCCGACCGCATAGTAAAGAAAATTAACATTTCGGTCTCACAGTAGGACAACGGCCTAGAGCCGGATGATTTCAGGCCGAATCGATCTGAAGTCTGAATCGGCTCTAGAATCAAAGAACTAGAGCACGATGTCGCCCGAAAGACACTCACACTTTTCGGCATCATGCTCCGGAGCCGTTGGTCCCTCATACTGGAGGTACGAGCATGTTGTTGAAAGAAGCTACCGCCCGCCTGACCGCATCCGAACTTGCCAATATCGGCACCGGTGAGGTCGCCTACATCAGAAAAATGGATTGGTCCGAAGTATCCCGCTGCTTCCCGGAAGCGCCGGATATTGACCCGGATGTCGATCTCTGGGCGCTTTTCGGCGCCGACGGCACCCCGATCCTTTTGACGGACAATCGCTCCAGCACATTCTATCGTGCTGCCGAAGACGAATTGAAGACGGTCAGCCTGCACTGACCACGAGCGCCGCCCGACGGTGAACGTCACCGTCCGCAAGGACCGCATCGAACCGGCCCCACCTGGCAACGCGCGCGCATGATCCAGACCGCCTCAAGCGGCGGTCGTCACGGGATGATGCGACTATCTCAATCTGAAATTCTCGCCCGTAGTCGGAGCGATCAGACCCTCTTGAAGGTCAGATAGGCCGACGAGCGCCCTTCGCGCCTGGCCTTGGCCTCGTAGCGCGTGCTCGGCCAGCCCTCATAGGGCGTCAGCCAGTCGGCGGCATTCCGCGCGGTCCATTCGAAGCCGCCATGCGCCTGGCAATGCTGCAGCGTCCAATTGATATAGGTGTCGATGTCGGAGGCGAAACAGAAGAGCGCGCCGGGCTTCAGGACGCGATGGAAGCGAGCAAGATTCACCTGCGAAACGAAGCGGCGCTTCCAGTGCTTCTTCTTCGGCCAGGGATCGGGATAGAGCAAGTCGATCTGATCCAGGCAGCCATCCGGCAGCCAATCCAGCACCTGCGTCGCATCATCATTGTAGACGCGGATATTATGCGCACCAGCGTCGTCGACGCTGGCAAGCAGCTTCTGCATCGAATTGACGAAGGGTTCTACGCCGATGAAGCCGGTCTTCGGCTGCTCCAGCGCCCGGTGGATCAGATGCTCTCCACCGCCGAAACCGATCTCAAGGCGCAGACGCTCTGTCGGCACCGGGAAGAGATCGTTCAGCGGCTGCGGCGCCGGGGCGGAGAGGTCGATGATGAACCGCGGCAGCAATGCTTCCAGCTTTTCAGCCTGCTGGCCGCGCAAGGCTTTGCCCTTGCGCCGGCCGAAGAATGCTTCCGTCGCCCGCGACCGGCGCTCGGTATCGATCATGCGGCTTCCCGGAGCTTCACGGCTTCCTTGAGGGCCTTCACCAGGTCAGTACGCTCCCAGGAGAAGGAGCCGTCACGGCCGGCCTTGCGGCCGAAGTGACCGTAAGCCGAGGTCTTGGCGTAGATCGGCTTGTTGAGGTCGAGGTGGCGGCGGATGCCGGTCGGCGAGAGGTCCATGTTCTTGCGGATGGCCGCTTCGACCTGGTCCTCGGTGACGCCCTTGCCCGTGCCGTGCAGGTCGACATAGATCGACAGCGGCTGGGCAACGCCGATGGCGTAGGAGAGCTGGATCGTGCAGCGATCGGAAAGACCGGCGGCAACGACATTCTTCGCCAGATAGCGGGCAGCGTAGGCCGCGGAACGGTCGACCTTGGTCGTATCCTTGCCGGAGAATGCGCCGCCGCCATGCGGGGCTGCGCCGCCATAGGTGTCGACGATGATCTTGCGGCCGGTGAGACCGGCGTCGCCGTCCGGGCCGCCGATGACGAATTTGCCCGTCGGATTGATGTACCACTTGCAATCGGAAGCGATCTTCAGGTCGCCGAGCGCTTCGACGATATAGGGCTCGACAACGGCGCGAACCTTCTTCGAATCCCAGTTCTCGTCGAGATGTTGTGTCGAGAGCACGATCGAGGTCACTTCGGACGGCTTGCCATCGACGTAACGGACCGTCACCTGGCTCTTGGCGTCAGGGCCGAGCTTGGCGACTTCACCATCGCCCTTCTTGCGGGCGGCAGCGAGCAGCTGCAAGATCTTGTGCGAATAGTAGATCGGCGCCGGCATGAGGTCAGGCGTTTCCTTGCAGGCATAGCCGAACATGATGCCCTGGTCGCCGGCACCTTCGTCACCCTGCTGGTCGGCGGCATTATCGACACCCTGGGCGATATCTGCGGACTGCGAGTGCAGGAGAACGTCGATGCGGGCCTTCTTCCAGTGGAAGCCGTCCTGCTCGTAGCCGATGTCCTTGATGGCGCGACGTGCGGCAGCCTTGAACTTCGAAGGATTGATGACGTCGTTGCCGTCCTTGTCCTTCTTCATCAGGCTCGGCGGCAGACGCACTTCACCGGCGATGACGACGCGGTTGGTGGTGGCAAGGGTCTCGCATGCAATGCGCACGGTCCAGGGGTTTACGCCGGTCTTTGCAGCCTCGCGGTAAACCAGATCGACAATTTCATCGGAAATGCGGTCACAAACTTTATCCGGGTGACCTTCGGCAACAGACTCACTCGTAAACAGATAATTCGCGCGCATGCGGGATTCCCCTCAAAGAACAAATCTCTGCTTTTGATATTCGTCTCCGCCTCGAAAAACAAGCCGCACAAGGACATAAATATATCTTTATATCCCCGCTCAAGTGATAAAATTTTGCCGTAAATAGCGAAAAGGCGGCCAAAATGACCGCCTCTCGACTTTGTCGGTTTAACCCCGCTTCGAAGGGTTACTCGGCATCCGCCTCGGCGGCGAGCGCCTTGACCAGCTCGACAACCTTGCGTCGGACCTTGCCATCGGAAATTTTCACGAAGGCGCGGTTGAGCTGCAATCCTTCGGAAGACGACAGAAAGTCGACGACGTAGTTGGAGCTGGATGCCTCGGCCATGCCGCCCGCGCCGGTCGAGTGCTCGCCCGGTGCATCCTCGAAAAAGAAGGAAACCGGGACATTGAGGATGCTGGAGATATTCTGGAGGCGGCTGGCGCCAACGCGGTTGGTGCCTTTTTCGTATTTCTGGATTTGCTGAAACGTAATTCCGAGGCTTTCGCCGAGCTTCTCCTGGCTCATGCCAAGCATCGTGCGGCGGAGGCGTATGCGGCTACCGACATGAATGTCGATGGGGTTCGGCTTCTTTTTATTCTCAATCATCATTTTACCCTAACATAGGTTGAATTCAGGACCTGCCACCCGGTACCCTTCACCACCCCTATAACGCCACGTTGCAGCCGACGCCCCCAAGGCCTCCAGTCTACGTTCGAAAGGCGGACATCTAGCACTATGCAATTTTAGGGTTTTTTGGTCAATTCACCCTGAAAATAAAACCCATGCGCGAAATCACGGCAATCATGCCGACTGCTCCGATGATCAACCAAAAGTATGTTTTTCTGGCTTTATCGTCGATGCGCGATACGGTTGCGCCACCTAAAGTGGTATCTATGAAGCCTTGTTGGTTATAATCGATGCCGGAAAGCATACGTCCGTGTGCATCAACAAATGCTGAAATGCCGGTATTGGCGCTTCGAATCAGCGGCAGTCCCTGCTCCACCGCCCTCACCCTTGCCTGCTGGAAATGCTGGTATGGGCCAGGCGTATCGCCAAACCAGCCGTCGTTGGTGACGTTGAGGATAGCATCGGCCTGCCGGATCGCCGACGTCATCTCATTCGGGAAGATGATCTCGTAGCAGATCAGCGGATAGAATTTGACGCCGTCGGGCATGGTCAGCAATTGCCGCTTTGTCGCCGCGGAGAAGCCGCCCGGCAGTTCCACCACATTCTCGATGCCGAGATAGCTCAGAATGTGCTCGAAGGGTACATATTCGCCGAAGGGGACGAGATGGGTCTTGTCGGACGCACCGATGATCTGGCCGCGGCCGTCGATGACATAGATCGAGTTGTAATAGCGAGGTTCGAGACCCGGCCCCATGTCTTCAACGCGAACGGCGCCGGTGATCAGGATCTGATCGTCTTCGAGCTGATCCGCAATACGGGCGAGCGCATCGCGATTGTCGGTCAGAATGAAGGGCACGGCCGTTTCCGGCCAGACGATGATGTCGGGCCGCTTGCCGCCATTGGCGGGTGGCTGGACGGAGAGCGCCAAATGCTTGTCGAAGATGGCGGTGCGATCGGCGGCCGTATCCATCTTGGTTTCCTGGTCGATGGACGGCTGGACGATGCGCACGACCGGCGCGGTCTTGGCATCGGTGAGCGGAGCTTCCGGCTGGCCGAGCGCGTAATAGCCATAGCCGAAATGGGCGGCGGCGATGAGGACGGCAAGGCCGATCCCCGGCACCCGCCCCTGGCGCGTGCCGAGCAGCGCAGGTGCGGCGAAGACAAAGACGGCAAGCGCGGTCACCCCGAGCACGCCGACGACGTGCGCCGACTGCATCATCAGCGGAATGGGCATGGCGCCATAGCCGATGGCATTCCAGGGAAAGCCGGTGAAGAGAAAGCTGCGCAGCCATTCCAGCATACCGAAGCTGAAGGCAAGCGCGGCGATGCGCCCCATGCCGTCGGACCAGAGGATGCGGGCAAGCACGGTCGCAACGCCGTAGAAAACAGCCAGAAAGGCCGGCAGGCCGAGGATTGCCAGCGGCAGCGCCCAGGCGAACTCATCGGCATCGATGAGCAAGGCATGACCAAGCCACCAGAGGCCGGCAACGAAATAACCGAAGCCGAACAGCCAGCCGGTGAAAAAGGCCGGCCACAGCCGCCCGAGCAGGCCGCTATCCGGGCTGGCAGCAACGCCATCCAGCAGCCAGACGAGCAGCGTGAACGAGACAAACATCGCCGCGAAGAAGCCGAAGGGAGGCAGCGCCAGCACGCCGATGGCACCGGCTAAAATCGTAAGCAACGCACGTTTGAAACCCCAGACGAGGATCACCCTGCCCGAAAGCCATTCCATGCGCCAGCTCCGTCCAATCGCGAATCAACTGGGCGCAGTCTTTCAAAAATGCAGCGATTTGTCCCGCTGGAGCGCCTATTAATGGCTGGTCGCGTTACGTTCTGCCGAGGTTTCTTCGGCAATCGCTTCCGGCGCCGGCAAATCACGCTCCGGCGCACCCGCCTCACCTTCCAGCTTGACGGTCGGCCGGCGACGGGCGGCATGACGCTTGCGCGTGATGCGCACCCGCTTGATGCGGCGCGGATCGGCGTCGAGAATATGGAATTCGAAGCCTGGAAGCGCCTGCACGACCTCGCCACGCACCGGAATGCGGCCGAGAGCGGAGAAGATCAGACCGCCAAGCGTATCCACTTCGTCCACCTGCTCGGCAATGTCGAAATCCGGACCGATCGCGGCTGCGATCTCCTCGAGCTCGACGCGAGCGTCGGCCACGAAGACGTCTTCGGAGACGCGCTTGAACATCACTTCTTCGTCATCGTGCTCATCGTCGATGTCGCCGACGACCATTTCGACGATGTCCTCATGCGACGCCAGGCCGTCCGTGCCACCGTATTCATCGATAACCAAGGCCATCTGCGTGCGGTTGACCTGCATGCGGCGCAGGAGATCGGAGGCAAGCATCGAAGGCGGCACGAACAGGATCTTGCGGATGATGCCGGCCTCGACCAGCGTCTTCTGCAGGTCGACGCGCGACAGATCGAAATTCGGCTTGGCCGAGCGCGCCGGCTTTTCGGCCGCAGGTACTGCCGTTGCAGCGGCCGCCGTCTTGGCCGTGCCGGCGCGGCGCTTGTTGCGGGCCTGTTTGGCGACGTAGGAGAGCAGGTCGCGGATATGCACCATGCCGCGCGGATCATCCAGCGTGTCGGCATAGACGGGCATACGCGAACGGCCGCTTTCCTCGAAGAGGATCATCAGTTCGCCGATGGTGATGTTCTGGTCGACGGCCTCGATGTCGGCGCGCGGCACCATGACATCCTCGACGCGCACCTCGCGGAAGCGCAGGATGTTGTGCAGCATCGCCCGCTCATCCGCGGAGAAGGTATCGTCGCCGGCCGCGTTGGTCATCAACGCATCGGCAAGATCCTCGCGCAACCGGGCGGAATCCTGTGCCGGGCGCAGAATGCGTGCAGCACGTGCCCAGAATGAAGATTGGGATCGCTTGCCGTTGCTACTACTGCCTACCTCGTCGGAGGAGGCTGCATCGGCGCCGTCTTTGGCCTCGGGGGCCGATCTTGTCGTAAAGTCGCTCATTGTTCCTGGTCAGACAGGGTTCAAATCAAATGGGGTCTTGTCCCGCATAGGGATCAGATAGGCCAAGACCAGCCAAAATGCGAGTCTCCAGCCCCTCCATTCTTTCGGCTTCGCTATTATTCATATGGTCGTAGCCGAAGAGATGCAAGAAACCATGCACCATCAAATGCGTCAGATGGTCGTCAAAACTCTTTTCGAGATCGACGGCTTCGCGCTCCACGGTTTCCCTGGCGATGATGATATCGCCAAGCATCGGGCCGGGCTTGCCGCCGGGCTCAAGTGGAAAGGCGGGGAAGGAAAGTACGTTCGTCGCCTTGTCCTGCGAGCGCCATTCCGCATTGATCTCACGGATCGAGGCGTCGTCGGTGAAGACCAGCGACAATTCGGTCGCCATTTTTGGAAATGGCTGCTTTTCGTGTTTCTTGAGATAATCGGCAGCTTCACCCAGCACCCGCTCGGCAAGCGACTGCAATATCTCTTCGGAGGGCCAATCGCCCTCCTCCACGCTTATCTGTATATCGAGTTCGGCCATGAGTTTTCGCACCGCAGATCAGATCTGCGGATCGCTTTCCTCTGCCTTTGCGGCATAGGTGGAATCGTAGGCCCGGACGATGCGCGCCACCAGCGGATGACGGACGACGTCCGTATCCTTGAAGCGGACGATGGTGATGCCTTCGACACCGTCCAATAGCTGCAGCGCTTCCACGAGGCCGGATTTGACACCGCGCGGCAAATCGATCTGGCTTGGGTCGCCGGTTACGATCATCCGCGAGTTTTCGCCGAGACGCGTCAGGAACATCTTCATCTGCATCGACGTCGTGTTCTGCGCCTCATCGAGGATGACGGCGGCATTGGAGAGTGTGCGGCCACGCATGAAGGCGAGCGGCGCAATTTCGATGACGCCTGCGGTGATGGCACGTTCGACCTTGTCGCCCGGCATCATGTCGTAAAGCGCGTCATAGAGCGGGCGAAGATAAGGATCGACCTTTTCCTTCATGTCGCCGGGCAGGAAGCCGAGGCGCTCGCCGGCTTCGACGGCCGGGCGCGACAGGATGATCTTTTCCACCGCACCGCGCTCCAGGAGCTGGGCGGCGTGCGCGACGGCGAGATAGGTCTTGCCGGTACCGGCAGGACCTACGCCGAGAACGAGCTCGGAGCGCTCCAGCGCCCGCATATAGGCATCCTGGGTCGGCGTGCGCGCGATGATCGTCTTCTTGCGCGTCGAAATCTGCGCCATCGTCAACTTGGCTTTTCTCTCCATGGTCGGCAGCGTCAATTGGTCGTCGGCGGCAACCGCCATGCGGATTGCCCCTTCCACGTCGGAACGCTCCACATTGCCGCCTTTTTGCAGCTTGTCATAGAGGTAATCGAGCGTGCGGCGCGCCTGATTGGTGGCGAGCACGTCGCCGGTGATGACGACGGAGTTGCCGCGGGCGCGAGCATCGATGCCGAGGCGCTCCTCAAGCAGCTTCAAATTCTGGTCGAATTGTCCGAAAAGCTCGCTGGCGAACCGATTATTCTCGAACGTCAGGGTGAAGTGATTGGCGTCGCTCGCGGTGCGGGGCTGGCGCGATGAAGAAGAAACCAATTCCTGTCCGTTCAAGCGGTGCGGCTCCCTTGGCTCGTCCGGACCCTAGAGCAACTCAGCAAAAAGGCTGTTGGTGCTGGTTCCGGTGATTCGTACGTTAATAATGTCACCGATTTGCGATGCTTTTGCATCAATATTCACAGATTGCAGCCAGGGAGAGCGTCCAATCAACTGGCCCGGCATCCGGCCCGGCTTTTCCAGAAGGATATCCACTGTTTTGCCCACGCAGGCTTCCGCAAAAGCATGTTGCTGCCTCAGCAACAACGCCTGCAACCGCTCCAAACGCTCGGTCTTGACCTCTTCGGGCACCTGGTCCTTCAGCTCCGCACCGGGCGTGCCCGGCCGCGTGGAATATTTGAACGAGAAGGCCTGTGCATAATTCACCTCCTCGATCAGCTTCAATGTATCCTCAAAATCCTGATCTGTCTCCCCCGGGAAGCCGACGATGAAGTCGCCCGACAGGGCGATATCAGGCCGTGCAGTGCGGATTCTCTCGATGAGAGTGAGGTATTCCGCCGCCGTATGGCGCCGGTTCATCGCCTTCAGGATGCGGTCCGAGCCGGCCTGAACCGGCAGATGCAGATAGGGCATCAGCGTCCGCAGATCGCGATGCGCGCCGATCAGGCGATCGTCCATGTCACGCGGGTGGCTGGTCGTGTAGCGCAGTCGTGCCAAGCCGGGAATTTCAGCAAGCCGATAAAGGAGATCACCGAGGCTCCAGGCTTCGCCCGTAGGACCGGCACCATGCCAGGCATTGACGTTCTGGCCGAGCAGCGTGATTTCACGCACGCCGCCATCCACCAGCTTCTCGGCCTCTTCGACGATCTGGGCGACCGGGCGGGAGACTTCGGAGCCGCGGGTATAGGGAACGACACAGAAGGTACAGAACTTGTCGCAGCCTTCCTGCACTGTCAAAAAGGCGGTGACACCGCGGGCGCGGATCTTTGTCTTTTCAGCGATCGGTAGATGCTCGAACTTGTCCTCGATCGCATATTCGGTATCGACGACACGCTGGCCTTCCTTGGCGCGGCGAAGCGCGTCCGGCAGGCGGTGATAGGTCTGCGGGCCAATGACGACATCGACGGCAGGCGCGCGCCGCAGGATTTCCTCGCCCTCGGCCTGCGCGACGCAGCCGGTGACACCGATCATCATCTCGCGGCCGTCGGCAGCCTTGCGCTTCTTCATCTCGCGCAGACGGCCAAGCGCGGAATAGACCTTTTCCGCTGCCTTCTCGCGGATATGACAGGTGTTCAAAAGGACGAGATCGGCCTCTTCCATGTCCTCGGTCGGCTCGTAGCCGTCGCGCGACAGCGCATCGCTCATCCGCGTGGAATCATAGACATTCATCTGACAGCCGTAGGTCTTGATGAAAACCTTGCGGCTGTTGGAGCCATCGCGGGGGCCGAGCTGCAAAGCGTCGGCCGCCGGGGCATCGAGGGTTAGGCTGTCCTTGGTCATGGGCCGCTATGTAGTGGCTTTTGCCGTCGGAGAAAATGGAAAAGTTGGAATCACCTGGAAATCAAGCGATCTCGCGGCCGAGCAGGCGGCTTGCGAGCATATTGCGGATGCGCCGCGCGATGGTGGCGCTGACTTCCTTGCGGTTGGTGCCAGCACGATAATCGACCGCCTCGCCAAAGCAGACGTCGACATCGATGGCACCACACTGGATGATGCCCTTCAAGTGCGGCACGAGCTCGATATCGCCGGGCCACGCCGTCAGCGGGCGATAATAGCGGCCCATGGCGGTGCCGTGGACGCGGGTATAGGCGACCGCGACCGGCTGGACATGCACGACGGCATCCGGCGCCTTCGGCAAGGCAGCGGCAGCGGCGCCGAACAGCGACGACTTAACTTCGAGCAGGCGATTACCGTCGGAAGTCGTGCCTTCGGGAAACAGCACCATGATCTCGCCATCGGCCATGCGGTCCGCGATCTCATTCACCTGATCGCCGGTCTTGCGCTTTTGCTCGCGCTCGACGAAGACGCTCTTCTGCCACTGCGCGAATTGACCGAAGATCGGCCAGTCCCGAACTTCCGATTTGGCGATGAAGGCAACATCGGCGACTGCCGATAGAACGAGAATATCCAGCCAGGATGAGTGATTGGCCGCCAGCATCAAGGGTCGGCTCGTCTCGATCTTGCCGATCACATGGATGCGCACGCCAAGCCAGTAGCAGACGATGCGATGCCAGTAGCGCGGCAGATAGCGCCTGAGCCTCCAGTCGAAACGCAGGCAAAGGATCTGCATCGGCAGCATCACCGCGCTGACGACGCCAATGACCACGGCGGCACAGCCGATGCGCAGCCAGGTCATCAAATCATTCGCTCCTGCATGAAAACCGTCACGTCAACCTTCGTCCTTCTTCAGCGGGATGCCGTAAAGCTCCAGCCGGTGGTCGACGAGTTTGAAGCCGTGTTCGCGGGCGATGCGCTCCTGCAGCGCCTCGATCTCCGGCGAATGGAATTCGATCACCTGACCGCTTTTCAGGTCGATCAGGTGATCGTGATGCTCTTCGGGTACGGTCTCGTAGCGGGAGCGGCCGTCGCGGAAATCGTGGCGGGCGAGAAGGCCGGCATCCTCGAACAGTTTTACCGTGCGATAGACCGTCGAGATGGAGATCTTCGCATCCACCTGAACGGAGCGGCGATAGAGCTCCTCGACATCGGGGTGATCGCCGGAGCTTTCGATGATGCGCGCAATGACCCGGCGCTGGTCCGTCATGCGCATACCGCGCTCGGCGCAGAGCTCCTCCAGGGATTTTACGGCATCATCCATCGATCGCTGTCTTCGGTCTGTCGGTTTGGTCTATTGGACTGTGACAACGGACTAGCGAAGAACGCGGCGCATGACAAGCGCCGTCGACTTCTGGCCGTTTTCACCGACATAATAGGCCTTGCGCTCGCCGACCGTTTCGAAACCGAGCTTGCGATAGAGGCCGAGGGCTGGCTGATTGCCGCCGTCGACCTCCAGAAACATGGTTTCGCCGCCGCGATTGCGGGCTTCGCGAAGAGCTGCCTGCATCAGCCGCCAGCCGAGACCGGAGCGCCCGAGCTTGGCGTTGACGGCGATCGTCAGGATTTCACCCTCACCCGCCACATGTCGCGCCAGCACGAAGCCTGGAAGCGCCTTTTTCAGGATGGCGTTGGTCTGGCGGGCGACGAAGCCGAAGGTGGTCTCCTGTCCGAGGAGTCCCTGAAATTCACTCTCGTCCCAAACCCTGGGGAACCGCTCCCCATGCAGAAGCGCCACCTCGGCGCAATCCTTGAGCTCCATCGGGACGATTTCGTATTCGGCTTTCAAAGTCAGGTAGGATTCGAGCATGTCTATTGCCTGGCAACTGCGTATCCGGCCTGCGGTCTGGCATCGGGTCCGCGAAGATAAAGCGGCTTCGGCTTTTCGCCGGCAGGCTTGCCAGCGCCCAGCCGGGCGACGATGGCAATCGGAAATGCGTCTGGCCGCTCCGCCGGCGGCGCGTCGCTTAACCGGGCGACAGCCGTTCCGGTGACGATGCCATCGAAGGAGCCGGCGATTGCCCGCGCTTCATCGATCGTCACGGCCCGAGCCTCGTCCAGCGGGCTGCCATTGGCATCGAACGTCTGGAGATAGATCTCCTCGCGCTTGGCATCGATGGCAGCCAGAACCGACTTACCCGGATTCTGTTGTCGCGCCGTTGCTGCCATGACCTCGAGGGTCGTGACGCCAACGGCTGGAACATTGAGGGAAAGTGCAAAACCGCGTGCGGCTGCGACGCCGATGCGGATGCCGGTGAAGGAACCGGGGCCGACGGTCACGACGACACGCTCGATCGCCGAAAGCGCTACACCGGCTTTCGCCAGCGTCGCGTCGACCACGTGCATCAAATGCTCGGCATGCCCCCGTCCGATCGTTTCCGTGACCTCCCCCATCACAGAATCACTGCCGCTATCATACACAGCGGCAGCGCAATCCACACCTGCCGTGTCGAGCGCCAGTACGATCATGTCAATTTTTCCGAAAGCCTAGATATTAAACGGCTTCGACTTCCTGCACTTCCGGGACGAAATGGCGCAGCAAGTTCTGCACACCATGCTTCAGCGTCGCAGTCGAAGACGGGCAGCCGGCGCAGGAACCCTTCATGTTCAGATAGACCTTGCCGTCACGGAAGCCGCGGAACGTGATATCGCCGCCATCCTGGGCAACGGCCGGACGGACGCGGGTATCCAGCAGCTCCTTGATGGTCAGCACGATCGCCTCGTCACCCTCATCGAAGAACTCACCGCCGGCATCCTGCACTTCCGAGGACACGGAAGAGGAGCCCATGACCGGCTTGCCGGACATGAAATGCTCCATGATCGAACCGAGGATGGCGGGCTTCAGGTGCTGCCATTCCTGACTCTCCTTGGAGACGGAGATGAAGTCGTAGCCGAAATAAACGCCGGTTACACCCGGGACTTCGAAAAGGCGGGCAGCAAGCGGCGAAGCCTCAGCCTCTTCGGCGCTGCGGAACTCGGCCGTGCCGCTTTCCATCACCACTTTGCCCGGCAGAAACTTGAGGGTGGCGGGGTTCGGCGTCGCTTCGGTCTGAATGAACATCTTGATCTCCATGCGGCGGGCAGACGCCCGGTCCCGACTTTAGAATATTTCAAAAGAAAATAGGCCTTTTGGCCATTCTATTCAAGAGAGTGTTTCTCAAGAAATGGCACACGCGATCAACTCAGCGCGTCGATTTCCTCATTGCTCAGCGTATCTGGCAGCACCGTCACCGGGATCGGGAAGGCAGCGGCGCGACCGGCGATGGACGAGACGAGCGGGCCTGGGCCTTCCTTGGCGGAACCTGCGGCCAGAACCAGAAGCGCGATATCGCGATCCTCTTCGATGACAGCATTGATCTGCTCGGCAGCCGCCCCCTCGCGAATGACGATTTCCGCATCGATGCCGATATTCTCGCGGATGGTCTGCGCCGCCTTTGCCGTCACCGCTTCGGCTTCTTCACGCGCTTCCGCCCGCATGATCTCCTCGACGCCGAGCCATTGCTGGAAGTCGCCGTCGGGGATCACATAGAGCAGCACGAGGCCACCATTGGAATTCTTGGCGCGCCGGCCGGCGTAATGGACGGCGCGCTGGCATTCAGGCGTATCGTCGATGATCGCCATGAACTTGCGGCGATGCCCTTCGAGCCGTGAGAGACGTTTTGAAACCATGCGGCGACTCTGACACCCGAAGGCGGCGTTTTGCAAGCCCCCGTTTTGCCAGCTGTGACTGTCTGGGCCTCGTAAACTTACGCGGTCATGAGCCTTGCGGAACCCGATACTCGAATAGAGCTTCCGAGTGTCTGCGGAATATCGGCGTGAAGGCTGGATCGCATGCCCATATCCTCGCCCTGGATGATATCGATCGACCCACCATGCGGCCAACCGAGATCACGCAGATAGCCCGCGAACGCTGCCGTTGCAGCCCCGGTTGCTGGGTCTTCATAGACGCCGCCAGAGGCAAACGGATTGCGCGTGTGGAACAATCGGGGCGTTTCAGCAAAGGCGAGTATGATTGTGACCCAACCCTCGCGGATCATCAGCGACCGCCCTGCGCTCAGATCATATTGCATCGAAGCAAGAGCGCTGCGAGAATTGAGGGTCAGTGCGAAATGCTGCGCGCCACCGTTTACGAGCGCGGGCGGGATCGTTGGATCAAGGTCATCAGCCGAATATCCGAACAACGCCATGACTTCGGATATCAGTTCGGGTGCCGGCGATTGACTGCTTGTCGGAGGCGATTGGAGCGCAGCCGTCAAAGCATCACTATTTCGATGCCCTTCGACCGTGATGTTCGCGTGGTTGAGCACCAGCGGAAAAATGCCATCACCTTCTCGCAAGGCAAGCGCTGCTCCGAGAGCGATCGTCGCGTGACCACAGAAGGGAACTTCCGACTCGGGCGAAAAATAGCGCACCCGCCAGGCCTCGCCATCACGGCATGCGAAAGCCGTTTCGGAGAAGCCCACGTCGGCAGCAATCTGCTGCATTTCAGCGGGATCGGGCAAGCTCTCCGTAATTAACACGCCAGCCGGATTGCCGCCGGTCTCACCTTGCGAAAAAGAGGCAATCCGCAAGATATTCAGTTTCGACACCATTTATCCTCCCGCAGAAATATTGCCTCTCGACCGAATCTACCGATCGCCGAAGATCAAAAAAGCCTCCTGTGGTACATCACCACAAGAGGCTCCTGTCTAGCAGATTTGCGTTCGCAGCTTCCGCCGCAAGGCATCAATAAATAAAGCCGATAATGTCGCGAACCTGCTTCATGGTGACGTCGGCACGGGCACGGGCACGGGCGCTGCCATCGCGCAGAACGGCGTCGATATGGCCGGGATCGGCCATCAGGCGGCGCATTTCCATCGTGATCGGCGAGAGCACATGCACGGCGAGATCGACCAGCGCCGGCTTGAAGACCGAGAACTGTTGGCCGCCGAATTCGGAGAGAACGTCGGCCTTCGACTTATCGGCGAGCGCCGCATAGATGCCGACCAGATTGTCCGCTTCCGGGCGGCCGGCGAGACCGGCGATTTCGCTCGGCAAGCCATCCGGATCGGTCTTGGCTTTGCGGATCTTCTTCGAGATGTTTTCCTCGTCGTCGAGCAGATTGATGCGCGAGAGGTCCGAAGCATCGGATTTCGACATCTTCTTGGTGCCGTCACGCAGAGACATGACGCGCGGCGCCGGGCCATCGATCAGCGGCTCGACCATCGGGAAATAGGCATGCACCGGCTCGTCGCCGACGGTGATATCGATGCCGTAGCCCGTGCGACGGATATGCTCCATGTAGTCCAGATTGAACTTCATGGCGATATCGCGGGTCAGCTCCAGATGCTGCTTCTGGTCGTCGCCGACCGGAACATGCGTGGCGCGGTAGAGCAGGATGTCGGCAGCCATCAGGCTCGGATAGGCGTAAAGGCCGAGCGAGGCCTGCTCGCGGTCCTTGCCGGCCTTGTCCTTGAACTGCGTCATGCGGTTCATCCAGCCGATACGGGCGACGCAGTTGAAGATCCAGGCAAGTTCGGCATGCCCCGGCACGGCCGACTGGTTGAAGACGATATGCTTTTCCGGGTCGATGCCGGCGGCAAGAAAGGCCGCGGTGATCGAGCGCGTCTGGTTCGGCATGTCCTCATGCACCAGCTGCGCCGTCAGCGCATGCATGTCGACGACGCAGTAGATGCAGTCATTGTTGGCCTGCAGGGCCACGAACTTGCGGATTGCGCCGAGATAGTTGCCGAGGTGGAGATTGCCTGTGGGCTGAACGCCGGAGAATACGAGCGGCTTGAATTCGGTCATGTCGTCCTCAAAAGGCTTGTGGAGGGCCCGGGCGAGCTCACGCTCGACCCTTGGTTTCGAGCGGCTTATGCACGGCGGATAGGTTGGGATCAAGAGGCTATGTGGGACGGCCTCAGGAAGAATGTTGAATCAAATCCCAGGTGTTGCCATAGGGATCGGCAAAGACCGCCACCGTGCCATAGACCTCGTGGCGCGGCTCTTCCATGAACCGCACGCCCTTTGCCTTCATCGCCGCATGATCGCGGGCGAAATCATCGGTCTTCAGGAAGAAGCCGACGCGGCCGCCCGTCTGGTTGCCGATCGCGGCACGCTGGCTTTCGCTTGCGGCTTGAGCGAGCAGGAGTGCCGCTCCCTCCCCGCCTTTCGGCTTGATGACCACCCAGCGCTTGCCCTCCGGCTGCACCTCGTCCTGGAGGCATTCGAAGTCGAGGCTATCGCAATAGAAGGCTTTGGCACGATCGCAATCATCGACAACGAGGGCAACGAGGAAGAGGGATTGGGACATGAGGGGCTCCGAGAGCAAATAGATTTTGAATATGCGGAGAGTGCGCACCCCCCTCTGTCCCTATCGGGACATCTCCCCCACAAGGGGGGAGATCGTTGGGAGTTTGCCGCAGATCCTGCAAAAACAATAGGCTCAGATTCCGCAGATACGACGCTAGTTGATTGCGAGAGGCTGCCACATGTTACCAATCTCCCCCCTTCTGGGGGAGATGTCACGACAGTGACAGAGGGGGGTACCGTAGTTGAGGCATAAGCCGTCCTCTGATTTGCCCCTACTCCCCATTCACCGTCTCCGCATCCGGTGCCGCCGATGCTGCCGGCTTGCGCTTCAATTTGCGGCGTATCATGCCCAAATCCACGCCGCCGATCAGGAAGGCGACAACGAAATACACCACCATCGCAATCAATATGAGCAAGCCCAGGACGCCGGTTTTGGTGAGCAGCGACGAGCTCCCTCCCAGAAGCGGCTCCCAGCGATCAGACAAATATACGATAACGCCGCCCATGACGGCGGAGGAGATGAGCAGCATCACAGTGCGGCGCGCCAGCGACCACTCCCAGGAAAGATGTCCCCGGCGATAAAGCGTGACGAAGAGCTGTACAGCGTTCAGCCAGCCGGCAACCGCCTCGGCGAGCGCAATGCCTCGTTCGGCCAGTACCGGGAAAAGCAGGATGGACAGCGCCGAATTGACGGCGACGGCGACCGCCGTGTAGCGCATTGGCGATTTCGTATCTTCGCGGGCATAAAAGCCGGGCTGCAGTGCCTTGATCAACACGAAAGCCGGCAGGCCAAGGCCGAAGATTGCGAGGATGGAGCCGACCAGCTTTGTATTTTCCGCGTTAAAGGCGCCGCGCTCGTAAAGCACGCGGATGATATCGTCAGAGAGAAGCCAGAGGGCAACAGCGGCCGGCAGGGTCAGGAACAGCACGAATTCGATCGAGCGGTTCTGGATATTGGCGGCTTCCTCGATATGGCCTGACTTCAGCGAGCGGGCCAGTTCCGGCAGAAGCACGATTCCAACCGCGACACCGACGACGCCGAGCGGCAGCTGGTAGATGCGGTCTGCATATTGCAGGGCGGCGATCGCGCCTTCCTTGCCCGAGGCGATCGCCTGGCCGATCACCAGATTGATCTGGGTGACGCCGCCGGTGATGGCAGCCGGGATGGCAAGAAGCAGGAGTCGTTTGACATTCGGCGTGAAGCGCGGAAAACGCAGGCCGATATTGATGCCGGCATGGCGCACGCCGATATAGACGACGGCGAGCTGCAGCACGCCCGCCACCAGCACCGACCAGGACAGGTACCACGCGGTGGTCAGCGGGTCGGCGCCGTAATAGATTGCGTAAAACAGGGCGCTGATCATCACCAGATTGAGGAAGATCGGAGCCACGGCGGCGGCGAAGAAATGATGCAGCGAATTCAGCATGCCGCTCATCATCGCCGTCAGCGACATCGACATCAGATAGGGGAACATGACGGCGGCCAACCGGACCGTCAGGTCGAATTTCTCGGCATCGTCGGCGAACCCGGGCGCGATGACCCAACGCACCAGGAGCGGCATGGCCAGTTCCATGACGATGGTGATCAGCAGCAGGACGGAGAAGAGAACGCCGAACACTTCCTCCGAAAAGCGCTTGGCGCCTTCGATGCCGTTCGCCTCGATCTCCTTGGCGAAGAGCGGCACGAAGGCAGCGTTGAAGGCGCCTTCAGCGAACAGCCGTCGGAAGAGGTTCGGAAAGCGGAAAGCGGCGTAGAAGACGTCGGCCATCGGCCCGGTGCCAAGCGCGGCCGCCATCAGCGTTTCGCGAGCAAAGCCGAAGATGCGGCTGCCGAGCGTCGCGCCACCGACCGTGATGAATTTCTTGACTAGGCTCATGCGGCGGAACCGGCTTTCTTCTCAGTGTCTGACTTTTCGACGGCGACGCCGCGCGTGGCGGCGGGTGCGATGATGCCGGAGGGCATGCGCTCGCGCATTTCATCCTCCTCGCCGGCCATGACGGCTTTCAGGCGTGCGGTGATATAGGCTCGCCTGTTCTCGTTGGAAATCTTCTGGCCCACCAGGTCGGCGACATAGAAGGTATCGATGACCTTTTCGCCGAAAGTGGTGATGCGGGCCGACTGAATATCGAGCGACAGGTCCGAAAGAACGGCCGTGATTTCCGATAGCAGGCCGGGGCGGTCGAGGCATTCGACCTCGATGACCGTGAACTTGTTGGAGAGGCTGTTGGTGATGATGACCGACGGCGGGATGACGAAAGCCTTGTTCTTGCGGCGGTTCTTCGTCCGCGTCGCGATGACCTCCGGCAACCGCTTGCGGCCGGCCAGCACGTCCTCGATCATCTTGCCGATGGTGCCGGCGCGGCGCAGTTCGTCGGCATCGTCGGGAAATTCGCGGCTGACATGGATGGTATCGAGCGCGCGACCGTCCGATGTCGTGAAGATCTGCGCATCGGCGATATTGGCGCCAGCGGCGGCACAGGCACCGGCGATCACGGTCAAAAGACGCGGATGGTCGGGCGAGAGCACGGTGATTTCGGTGATGGCGTGGAAGCTGTCGGTGCGTACCATCGTGGCGAGCACCTTGCCCGCCTTGTCAGATTCACGCATGAACTGCGTATGGCGGATCTGGTCTTCCAGCGGCACGGACAGCAGATAGGGCTGATAGTGCAGCTTGACATAGGCCTTGCGCTCTTTTGGATTCCAGTCCGCAAGTGCGTGTTCCAGCGCCTCGGCTGCAGCCTCCGCCCGCTCCTTGCGCGACACTTCGGAGAACCCGCCTGACAGCAGCAGCTCGGTTTCATAGTAGAGGGTGCGCAGCAGCTGGCCCTTCCAGCCGTTCCAGACACCGGGGCCGACGGCGCGGATATCGCAGACCGTCAGGATCAGCAGCATCTTCAACCGGTCGAGCGACTGCACCCGGTCGGCGAAATCGATAATGGTCTTGCGGTCGGTCAGATCGCGCGTCTGGGCGACCATCGACATGGTCAGGTGCTCGGCGATCAGCCAGACCACCAGCTCCGTCTGCTTCGGCGAGAGGCCGAAGCGCGGGCAGAGCTTGCGGGCGACCTTGGCGCCGGCCTCCGAGTGATCCTCCTCGCGGCCTTTGGCGATGTCGTGCAGGAGCACGGCGACATAGAGCGCATCGCGATCCTCGATGTTCGGCATCAGCTTGTTGGTGAGCGGATGGATATCTTCGGCCTTGCCCTTGTCGATTTCCGACAGCACCTCGACGGCGCGGATCAGATGCTCGTCCACCGTATAGTGGTGATACATGTTGAACTGCATCATCGAGACGATCTTGCCGAATTCCGGGATGAAACGGCCGAGCACGCCGGCCTCGTTCATGCGGCGCAGGATCAGCGCGGGATCGCGCTTCGAGGTCAGGATCGCCAGGAACAGTCGGTTCGCTTCCTCGTTCTCACGCAGATCGTTGTCGATCAGGTTCAGCGAGCGGGTGACGCGCTTCAGGGCATCCGGATGGAATTCCAGGCCGTTGATATCGGCGACGAAGAACAGCCGGATGAGGCTCACCGGATCGCGCTTGAAGACATCGGGATTGGCAAGAGCGATGCGGCCGCGGTCCTCGACGAATTCGACGGTGCCGGGGATCTTGCGCGAGCGGTTGGCAAAGCGGCTGATGACACCAGTGAGCCCCGGTGTCGCCTTGGCCTGCTGGTCCTCCAGTGCCGCGCAGAGAATGCGGGTGAGATCGCCCACATCCTTGGCGACGAGGAAATAGTGCTTCATGAAGCGCTCGACCGCCGAAAGGCCGGGGCGAGCATGATAGTCGAGGGCTGCCGCGATATCGCGCTGGATATCGAAGGAAAGCCGCTCTTCCGCCTTGCCCGTCAGGAAATGCATGTGGCAGCGCACGGCCCAGAGGAAATCCTCGGCCTTCTCGAAAAGACGGTATTCCTGCTTCGAGAGTACGCCGAGCTTCACCAGCTCGGCGGGATCGCGGACGTGATAATAATATTTCGAGATCCAGAACAGCGTATGCAGGTCGCGCAGGCCGCCCTTGCCTTCCTTGACGTTGGGCTCGACAAGGTAACGGGTATCGCCGGCCTTGCGGTGGCGCTCGTCACGCTCGGCGAGCTTGGCGGCGATGAATTCCGGGCCGGTATTGGTGACGATTTCCTTGTCGAAGCGCGCCTCCAATTCCTTGGCAAGCGGCGCGTTGCCACAAATATAGCGGGTCTCGAGAATGGCGGTGCGCACCGTCATGTCGGACTTGGCTTCACGGATGCACTCCTCAACCGTGCGTGTCGCGTGGCCGACTTTGAAGCCCATGTCCCAGAGCATGTAGAGAATGAATTCAACGGCCTTATGCGTCTCACTCTCAGGCTTGGGCCGGAAGAGGAAGAGCAGGTCGATATCGGAACCAGGCGCCAGCGTATCGCGACCGTAGCCGCCGACGGCTGTAACGGAGAAGGCGCCTGCCTGCTTCGGATAGACGTGACGAACAGTGAAATCGTAGAGGATGGTGATGATCTGGTCCTGCAGCCAGGAAATCCGATGCGCGCAATCGAGCCCGCTGCCATCGGCTATCAGCGACCGCCGCGCCTCTTCACGCCCTTCCTGGCTCGCCTTCTTCAACAGAACGAGCAGAGCGGAGCGTTCTTCATTCTTGTCCAGACCGCGTTTGGCAAGAGCCTCGCACTCCGCCCTCAGCGCGGATACATCGAGAATGGTCGAAAAATCGATATGATGCGTTTCCATGCTCTGCCGATCGGCTTTCTCTTCGCTGACCGCGGCCCGTTGCCGGCGCGCCTGTCTTTTCGTCTGCATGCGCTATAGCCTCTTTGGCCTACGATTGACACAGGCATTCTATGCCCGGTTCCTCGACGCCAGCCTCAGCCGACCATGGCGAATCGACGAACCTCAAGATTTTTATCGGGCCAAAGTTGACGAAGCGTGACGGCAATCGCCGCAGAAATCGGCAGTTTTAGGGCCTTGCCGGCTCAAGCGCCCGTCTGAGCTCGTTCAAACTATACAATATGTTTCGCGACTGGGCGCCGATCTGTGTCACCATCTCGCGCTCGCATTCCCAATAGCCAGCCTTTGCGATCTTCGAGCAGATGTCGGAAATGCGGCTGCAGGACAGCGTGATGTCGAGCAGGCCCCGATCGGATTCACAGTCCGGGGCTTCGCCCTCGCCGCAGATCTTGCCGCGCGCGGCGATTGGAGAGAAGCGCTCACCCAGAATGCGGACTTCGGCGAGAAGAACTTCGAGATACATCATGCTGTCCTTGGAATATCGCCTGTGTCAGCCGGTCTTGTTGAGGGTTTTCTTCAGCTCGTAAAGCACGTCAAGGGCGGCGCGCGGCGTGAGATCGTCGAGATCGAGAGTCTTCAGCCGTTCCTCGACCTTGGAGGGCTCCCGTTTGCCGATCACCTCTTCCCGGCGGACCGCCACCTGGAAGAGCGGCAGATCGTCAATGAGCTGGCTCGCCGGATTCTTGCGATCGGCATCTTCAAGCCGCGTCAGGACATCGCGGGCGCGCGCCACGACGGAAGCCGGCAGGCCGGCGAGACGCGCCACCTGAATGCCATAGGAGCGATCGGCAGCACCCGGCCCGACCTCGTGCAGGAAGATGACATCGCCATCCCATTCCTTGACGCGCATGGTGGCATTGGAAAGCCGCCCGAGCTTTTCCGAAAGTACGGTCAGCTCATGGAAATGCGTGGCGAAGAGGCCGCGGCATCGATTGGCTTCGTGCAGATGCTCGACGGCGGCCCAGGCAATGGACAGGCCGTCGAAAGTCGCGGTGCCCCGGCCGATCTCGTCGAGGATGACGAGGGAACGTTCGGTCGCCTGGTTGAGGATCGCCGCCGTCTCGACCATTTCGACCATGAAAGTGGAGCGTCCCCGCGCCAGATCGTCGGACGCGCCGACGCGCGAGAACAGCCGGTCGACAATGCCGATATGGGCCGACGCAGCAGGCACGAAGGAGCCCATTTGCGCGAGAATGGCGATCAAAGCATTCTGACGCAGGAAGGTGGATTTACCGCCCATGTTCGGACCGGTCAGAAGCCAGATGGCGCCATCCTTACCGTCGGACTTCGGCGAGAGGTCGCAATTGTTGGCGACGAAGGGTCCGCCGGCCTGACGGCGGAGCGCTTGCTCGACGACCGGATGGCGGCCGCCTTCGATGGCAAACATCCGGCTGCCATCGACGACAGGCCGGCAATAGGCCTGCTCTTCGGCCAGCAGCGCAAGCCCGGCTGCGACATCGATTACGGACAGCGCGCGAGCGCCAGCCTTGATCGCTTCGGCAGCGGCCACAACAGCCGCGACCATGCGGTCGAAGGCTTCCAGCTCGATCGCCAGCGCCTTGTCGGCGGCATTGGCGATGCGGCTTTCGAGGTCGGCAAGCTCGGTCGTCGTAAAGCGCATGGCGTTCGCCATGGTCTGGCGATGGATGAAGCGCGCCTTGGCTTCGCTCGTGTCCGTCATCGGACCGGCATTGCCGGCCGTGACCTCGATGAAATAGCCGAGCACATTGTTGTGCTTGATCTTCAGCGACTTGATGCCGGTTTCATCGGCATATTGCAGCTGCAGGCCGGCGATGACGCGGCGGGACTGATCGCGCAAGGCGCGTACTTCGTCGAGCTCGGCATTCGCACCCTCGCGCAGGAAGCCGCCATCACGCTTCAGCAGGGGCAGTTCTTCGGCAAGGGTTGCGGCAAGCATCGCTTCAAGATCGGCCGGCAAAGCCTGCAGGCTGGCCAAGGCAGCGGCAAGCTCTTCCGGCAGAAGTGCGGCACCGAGCATACGGGCGAGATCAGCGGCAGCGGCCAGTCCCTGTCGGATCGCCCAGAGATCGCGCGGGCCGCCGCGATCGAGCGCGAGGCGCGACAGGGCGCGCGGCATGTCGGGCACATGCTTCAATGCCGAACGCAGATCGCTCGAAAGCGATGGCTCCTCTGCGAGAAAACCGATCGAATCCAGGCGCTCGTTGATGCGAGCGGGATCAGTGAGCGGCGACATCAGCCGTTCGGCGAGAAGACGGGCGCCGCCGCCGGTCACGGTGCGATCGATCGCTTTCAGGAGCGAACCATTGCGATCGCCCGAAAGCGTGCGCACCAGTTCGAGATTGGCGCGGGTGGCGGGATCGATGAAAAGCGTCGAGGCGCCGCTTTCGCGCTCCGGCAGCCCGAGCGGCGGGCGCTCGGCAAGCTGGGTCTTTTCGACATAGGCGATCGCGGCAGCAGCGGCGGCAAGCTCGGCACGGCTGAAGGTGCCGAAACCATCGAGCGTCGACACGCCGAAATAGCGGGTAATCCGGCCTTCGGCGCTGGCGCTGTCGAAGAGGACAGCCGGCTGTGGGACGGCGGTGCGGCCGAGTATATCGAAAACCGGCTTCAGCTCGGGATCGTGGAACATCGTATCCGGCAGGATCAGCTCTCTCGGATCGATGCGCAGGATATCGGCGAGCAGCCTCGAGGCTTCCGTCTCGGCAAGGCGGAAGACGCCCGTCGAGATATCGATCCAGGCAAGCGCCAGCTGCGGCTCGGCGCCGCCGCGAATGCGGGTCAACGTCATCAGATAATTGGATTCCGAAGGCGAAAGCAGCTTTTCTTCGGTGATCGTGCCCGGCGTCACCAGACGCACGACATCGCGCCGCACCACCGATTTGCCACCGCGCTTCTTCGCCTCTGAAGGATCTTCCACCTGTTCGCAGACGGCGACACGGAAACCCAGGGAGATCAGCTTCTGCAGATAGTCGTCGGCGGCGTGAACAGGTACGCCGCACATCGGGATATCCTGCCCCATGTGCTGGCCGCGCTTCGTCAGCGTGATGCCGAGCGCGCGCGAGGCGTCGATGGCGTCCTCAAAAAACAATTCGTAGAAATCGCCCATGCGATAGAACAGCAGCGAACCGGGATTGTTCGCCTTGATCTCGATATATTGCTCCATCATCGGAGTGGCCGAGGCGCGGCTCTCCTCCGAGGCAAGCTCGGCGGCCGAGAAAGCATCGATGCTGGCGTTAATACGTTCGTTCACGGAGGTGCAGTTTTTCCAAAAAAATGAGGTGCCACCCTATCCGCGCGCCGCTATAGAAGACAACAGCTATCGGACAAGAGGGACCGGTCGCCCACAGGAGGTTTGGAGGAACAATGGCTGACAGCAAGAGCAAGTCGCGTCCGGGAGCCGGGATCACCGATCAGGAAGCACTGGACTTCCACAAGAACGGCCGCCCCGGCAAGCTTGAGATCAACCCGACCAAGCCGATGGCGACTCAGCGCGATCTTTCCCTTGCCTATTCGCCCGGCGTTGCCGTTCCGGTGAAAGCGATCGCGGCCGATCCGGCCACCGCCTATGACTATACCTCGCGCGGCAACATGGTCGCGGTCATCTCCAACGGCACGGCTATTCTCGGCCTCGGCAATCTCGGCGCACTCGCCTCAAAGCCGGTCATGGAAGGCAAGTCGGTTCTCTTCAAGCGCTTCGCCGACGTGGATTCGATCGACCTCGAGATCGATACCGAGAATGTCGACGAATTCATCAATTGCGTGCGCTATCTCGGCCCCTCCTTCGGCGGCATCAATCTGGAAGACATCAAGGCGCCCGACTGCTTTATCATCGAGCAGCGGCTGCGCGAGCTCATGGATATCCCGGTGTTCCATGATGACCAGCATGGCACCGCCATCATCGCCGCCGCCGGCCTCATCAACGCGCTCGAACTGACCGGCCGCGACCTGAAGACCACCAAGCTCGTCTGCAACGGCGCCGGTGCCGCCGCCATCGCCTGCATCGAACTCATCAAGGCCATGGGCTTCAACCCGGAAAACATCATCCTTTGCGATACCAAGGGCGTGATCTACCAGGGCCGCAGCGAGGGCATGAACCAGTGGAAGTCGGCGCATGCGGTCAAGACAGACAAGCGCACGCTGGCGGAAGCGATGAAGGGTGCCGACGTAGTTCTCGGCCTTTCGCAGAAAGATGCCTTCTCCGAAGACATGATCCGCTCCCTGGCGGACAAGCCGATCATCTTCGCCATGGCCAATCCCGATCCGGAAATCACGCCGGAAGAAGTTGCCCGCATCCGCGACGACGCCATCATGGCGACGGGCCGCTCGGATTATCCCAACCAGGTCAACAACGTTCTCGGCTTCCCTTATATCTTCCGCGGTGCGCTCGACGTTCGCGCCAGCACCATCAATGACGAGATGAAGATCGCCGCCGTCAACGCGCTGGCGAGCCTGGCGCGCGAGGACGTGCCTGACGACGTGGTCGCCGCCTACCAGGGCGCACGGCCGCGCTTTGGCGCGCAGTACATCATCCCCGTGCCCTTCGACCCGCGCCTGATCTCGGCCATTCCGGTGGCTGTCGCCAAGGCGGCGATCGAAAGCGGCGTCGCCCGTCGCGACATGCCCGATATGGACGCCTATGCGCGCGAACTGTCGGCCCGGCGCGATCCGATCGCCTCAACGCTGTCGCAGCTCTACGAGCGCGTACGCCGGCATCAGAAGCGCATCGTCTTTGCCGAGGCGGAAGAAGAGCAGGTCATGCGCGCCGCTCTCTCCTACGCCAACCAGGGGCTCGGCACGGCAATCCTGCTCGGCCGCGAAGACCTGATCGAAGCGACGGCCGAACGTGCCGGCATCGATCTCAACCGCCCAGGTCTCGAGATCGTCAATGCCCGCATCTCGAAGAGGGGCGATGCCTATATCGACTATCTCTATGCCCGGCTGCAGCGCCAGGGCTATCTGCATCGCGATGTGACGCGCCTGATCCACAATGACCGCAATCACTTCGCCGCCTGCATGGTGGCGCTGGGCGATGCCGATGGCATGGTGACGGGCGTGACGCGCAATTATTCGACGGCGCTGGGCGACGTGCGGCGCTGCATCGACGCCAAGCCCGGGCATCGGGTTATCGGCGTGTCGATCGTGCTTGCCCGCGGTCGCACCGTCTTCGTCGCCGATACCGCCGTGCACGACATGCCGTCCGCCGAGGAGCTGGCCGATATCGCCGAAGAGGCCGCCGGCTTCGCGCGGCGCATGGGCTATGAGCCGCGCGTCGCCATGCTTGCCTATTCCACCTTCGGCCATCCCTCGGGCGAACGTTCCGAGCGCGTGCGCGAGGCCGTAAACATCCTCGACAAGCGCTATGTGAATTTCGAATTCGACGGTGAAATGGCAGCCGACGTGGCGCTGAACCGCAAGGTCATGGAGAGCCTCTATCCGTTCTCGCGGCTTTCCGGACCGGCAAACGTGCTGATCATGCCGGCTTTCCACTCGGCGGCGATTTCCACCAAGATGCTGCAGGAGCTCGGTGGCTCCACGGTGATCGGGCCGCTGCTCGTCGGCCTCGACAAGCCGGTGCAGATCACCTCGATGGGCGCCAAGGATTCCGATATCGTCAACATGGCCGCCATCGCGGCCTATGGCGCGGGTTCGTGACCACTACCCCATAAGACTGAGCCGGCGACCCAACAAAGGTGATGGGCTGCCGTATCAATTCGGTGTAAAATGGGGGGATGAGTGAAGCTCAGGTCCTGTTTGGAGTGCTGCGCCATTCAGCGCAGCCTGACATTGTCGATGCTATCGAGCGGCTCGTTCTTGAGGCGCCCGACCGCAAGCTCAACCGTGTGAATGCACTCGCCTTCGCAGCCAGCCACGGCTTCGATGATGAACCGACCGTCAACGCCTTCCTGCACGCCTCGCGCCTCGGCCTGTTCGAGATGTCGTGGAATGTTCTTTGTCCCGGCTGCGGCGGGGTGCTGGATGCCAATACCTCGCTGAAAACGGTACAAAGCGAAACCTATAACTGCACGCTTTGCGCAGCCGGCTACGAGCCGACGCTCGACGAGATGGTCGAAGTCACCTTCACCGTCAGTCCGCGCGTGCGCCACATTGAAGCGCATAATCCGCACGACCTGCCGCCGCTCGAATATTTCCGCCAGATCTATTGGGGCTCGGGCATCGACCTTCCCGATGAGGGTTACGAAGAGAAGGTCGATCAGTTCGTGCTGGAATCCCTGGAACTGCCGCCCGGCGAGAAAGCGGTTATATCGCTTCAATTGCCGGCGGAATTCACCATCATCTTCGAGCCGGTCACGCATGCCGCGCAATTCCTCGATGTGAAGGGGGAGCCATCGAAGGAACGGCAAGCTCTCTCACTCGTTTTCGATCGCATGCACCGCCACAGCGAGGCCATCGAATTGCGACCCGGCCCTTTGCGCGTTCAAATGGAGAACCACACGGACCTTCGGGTGCTGCCATCGATCTGCGTGGCCAACGACGCTCTTCATACCCTGCTTGGACAACGCAGGCCATTTCTGACTGCCAAGCACCTGCTCTCCAACCAGACGTTCCGCGACATCTACCGCACCGATACGATCGACATCGACCAGAGGCTGAAAATCACCAGCCTCACCTTTCTGTTCACCGATCTGCGCGGTTCGACGGAATTATACGAAAGGGTCGGCGATCTCGCAGCCTTCGATCTGGTCAAGACGCATTTCGGCATCCTGCACGAAATCGTAGCGGCGGAAGCGGGTGCCGTCGTCAAAACCATCGGCGATGCCGTCATGGCCACCTTTCCGACGCCGGACCGCGCACTGATAGCGGCAATGCGGATGCGCGAGGCCATGCTCAGCCTCAACAATGAGCGCGGCAACGACGATCTTCTCCTGAAAATCGGCATTCACGAGGGGCCGTGCATCGCCGTAAGCCTGAATGAACGGCAGGATTATTTCGGGCAGACGGTCAATATCGCGTCCCGCGTCCAGCATCTCGCCACATCACGCGAAATATTCGCCACCAGCTCGGTGCTCGATCATCCTCGTGCTGCCGAGCTGATGACAAGGCGCGGCCTGACGCCGCAATCGCATCATGTCGCATTGCGCGGCATCACGGATGCGATCGATATTTTCGCGATCCCTTAGAGCGGTTCAGCTCTCCACGGAATCTCCGAACCGCTCTATCTCTTTGTTTTCACACAACTCGTCAGCTGGCAAAGCGACCGGCATCCGCGCCGTAATAATTCACGTAGCGGTTGGAGATACTGGCAATCGGCAGGACGATCAGAACATCCGTCGTATTGAACGCCTGATCGACCACGGCTGTCGAGCCGACCATGGCGCCGAGACGCAGATAGCCCTTGATCAAGGGCGGCAGCGACATCAGCGCCTTCTTCGGATTGACGGCCTCGACCGGCATCAAATCCATGTTGCGGGCGAGCGACGGCAGCGCGCCGACGGCCCATTCGTCCTTGGCAAGGACATTGTGGTAGAGGAAGGAAAGCGCCAGCGCATGCTGCTCCGGCAGAATGCCAGGGAAGGATGCGCAACCGAACATGGCGCCCATGCCATGCTTCAGCGCATAGGCCCAGTTGCCCTGCCAGAGCAGTTCCACCGTGCGCTTGTTGCGGTAATCCGGCAGCACGCAGGAACGGCCGAGCTCCATGAAGCGCTTGTCGGGATGACGGGCAAGCAGCGCATCAATGTCGAATTCCGACGAGGAATAGAAGCCGCCATTGGCCATGGCCACTTCCTGGCGCAGCAGGCGATAGGTACCGACGATCTGGTCTTCCGGATCGCCCTCGAGCGAACGGTCCAGCACCAGAAGATGGTCGCAAATGGCGTCCCAGCTATCAACATCGCGCTGACGACGCATGGCGTCGGCCGGCAGTTGCGCGTTCATCTCTTCGACGAAAACGCGGTAGCGGACGGCCTGAGCGGCATCGATTTCGCGCGCCGTGCGGGCAAGGCGCGTTTCTAGATTTCCGATGCGTCCGAGCACATCGCTGGCAACCGGCTCAACCGTTGCCTTTGAAGACTGAACCATTTCGCCCTGAGCTTCGCGATTCAAAATTTCGATGGACATGGCGATTCTCCCCCTACGGGCCGATATAGCGCCATAAACCAAATTCGTGCGACAGGAAAGTGACACGCAGCTTGGCTAAAAGCAAGAACCGTGCCCATTGCAATTTTTCGAATGGACGCGCCGTCCCCAACTTAGCGATGACAATTGCCGTAAGTTGAGCCATATCACCGGCCTCTATCGGGCATTGATGAGCCGGCTTTGCAATTTCCATCCGCAGATCACGGATAATTTCTAGGCGCGTTCGAAGACCGACCTCGACAGGCCGCGTAGCGCGGTCGTCAGCTTTTCGGGATCGACCGGCTTGACGATGACGGCATCAGCTCCGGCCAGCAATGCCTGACGACGGATCGAATCGCGGCTGTCTGCGGTGAGCACGATGATCGGAAGCGGCGGCAGGCCATGCCTGCGCTCATGAGCGCGCAATTGGGCAAGCACAGCCGCACCCGTACCACCCGGCATGTTGAAATCCGTCACCAGCACCTCCGGCCGCGCTTCGGCGTCTTCGGTGCGGGCTCGAAGGCCATCGAAATCCTCGACGAGGCGAACCCTGTGACCAGCCTTGGAGAGCATGGCCCGAACCAGCATCGCATTGACCGGATCATCTTCGCCGAGCAGAATATCGAGCGTGCGGTCTTCCTCCGCCTCAGGCGTCGTGATGCCGATCTCGGAAACGGCCTCGATCAAGGCTTCGCGCTTTTCCATGCCGCGCATGCGGCCTCTGAGCACATCGATCAGCGACTGTTCGCGCAGCGGCCGGATGAGCCAGGCGTCGAAAAGGTCGAGCGGATGGGTGTTGCGCTCCTCGGGATTGACCAGGAAGATCTTGCGCAGCCGAGGCACCGCAAGCGCATTTCCCTCGCTGAAGTACCAGGGTGCCATGCGATGGTCGACGATGAGATCCGTCCAGACCCCGCCCTCGCCCATCGGAAACGAAGGCAGCAGGTCGTCCATGTCGCCCGGGCCAATCAGCCGGCAATGGCCGCCAAGGGTCTGGATGGTTCGCATGATGGCCGTGCTTGCCGCCCCTTCGGGAGCCAGCAGCAGGATACGGGATCCCCTGAGCATGGTATTGCGCCGATCGTATCCTTCCTCCCCGGCACTCAGGCCGACCGGGAAGGAGATGACGAATTCGCTGCCCTTGCCGCGCTCGCTGGCAACGCTGAGCCCGCCGCCGAATTCGCGCAGGATGCGGGCGGAGATGGCAAGGCCAAGGCCGGTGCCGGCGCTTCTCTCCACCGTGGTACCGGCCTGCTCGAACTCGCCGAAGACGCGGGCCTGTTCTTCCTCGGTCATACCGGGACCACTATCGCGCACCGATATCGTCAAATCCCGGCCGTTGAGGTCGACGCTGACAAGAACACCGCCGGTCTGGGTGAACTTCACCGCATTGCCGATGACGTTGAACAGGATCTGGCGCAAACGGGCAGGATCGAATTCCATGCTCTCGGGAACATCGGCCGCAACGCTCGCGGCAATTTCGATGCCCTTCTCATGGGCTCGATGCGCGAGCATCTCGATGACGCCTTCCAGCAGCGGCCGCAAAGGCTCCGTGCGCGGATGCAACTGGAAGCGACCGACTTCGATCGTGGAGAAATCGAGGAGATCTTCGACCAGCTGCACCAGCGCGTGACCCGATTGGCGAATGCCGGTCAGGTAATTTGCCTGCTCCAGGGTCAATGGCGTCTGGGCAAGCAGATGGTTCATGCCGAGAATGCCCGACAGCGGCGTGCGGATCTCGTGGCTGACTGTGGCGAGCAGCCGTGATTTGGCGGCACTGTTGTATTCGGCTTTCAGCCGCGCGTCTTCGCGCAGGCGGGCCGTCTGTCGCTCCTCCGTCACGTCGCGCGCGATGCTCTGTATGCATAATTGCCCGGTCGTCGCATCGCGGAACATGACATCGTGCCAGGCGAAGATGCGCCGGCCCTCGGGCGTTGCAATTTCCGCATCCTGATGCTTCGCATCGGTGACGGCACGGAATACGAGGCCAGCCTCTTCCAGCGTCAGGCCCTCGGGGTGCGACCTGCCGGTCAATCTGCTGAAGGTAGCGTTGGCGTGCAGAATCCGGCGGTCGATGCTGCGCGTGACCGCGATGTCCCCGAGCGCATCGTGGACCGTGGCAAGGAGGCTAGTGCTTTCCTTGTGCTCCCATAGGCGATCGTGATCGCTCTCGCTGAAATCGGCGGCGGCAACCTCGGGCTCGCGGGCGGCGTTTCGGGCTTCGACAATGCCGACGGCTGCGAACGTAAGGGCTGCGAGGCCAAGAAAGCCTACAAGCACCAATGGACCTCCGGCAAAGCCGATCGCAAGAAAGGCGCCCCCCGCCGCAAGACCGCCGCCATTCAGCCAATGGCTTTGCAGCCACCAAGCTTGCGCAGGCAGCGCCGAGTGCTGGCTTGCCTCACGCGGCGCGGTCGATTTTGCAAGCAACGACTCGTCGGCGGCCGGCCCTTCGATCGGTCCCGTTTGGTCGTGAACTGCCGCCGCGGCAAGCTTTTCCTGCAAATCTGCCAGAGTGCTCATGCAGTCTGGCTAACATGGGCATTCTTCCTGATGCCTTCAGGGATTCGCTAGAATTTTAAGCTTTTGCCTTTTTCGGCATCAGAAGCTCGTCGAGAATGACGCAGCCCGCCCCGACCGTGATGAAACTGTCGGCAAGATTGAAAACGGCGAAAGACCATGTCTGCGTATGGAACAGGATATAATCGATCACGTGACCATAGAGGAAGCGGTCGAGCAGATTGCCGAGCGCGCCGGCAATGATGAGGGCAAAGCCCGTATGAGCAAGCCAGCGATGATCGGGCGTGCGCCGCCAGAGCCACAGCACGAAGGCGACGATAACGAGGCGCATCCCGACGATGAACCAGCCGTCCATGCCAGAGAGCATCGAGAAGGCGACCCCGAGATTGTAGGTGCGATAGAGCGCCAGCATCGGGATGACAGGCACCATTTCCTGCAGCGGCAACCAGTGATCGACCATGATCTTGATGGCCTGATCGAGAACAACGGCGACCACGATGAAAATCAGGATGGGCAGGGGCCGTGAAAACAGGGCTGGCTTTGCAGTCGGCTGTTCGTGGGTCTCGCTTTCGGTCATCTGGTCTCGCTAGATAAGTGTCAGAATCAGGTGAGTGTCAGGATATGGCGGCGGGCTTCGAACAGCATGACTGCCGTCGCAACCGCCAGATTGAGGCTATCGGCACGGCCGGCCTGCGGGATGCGGGCAAGCGCGTCGGCCTCTTTTGCCAGAGCATCCGGCAGGCCGGATTGCTCGTTGCCCATCAGGATGACGACGGGCTTCTTCTTGTAATCGATGGTGCGGTAATCGACGGCGCCGGCCAGATGGGTGGCGACGACGGCAACACCAGCCGTCTTCTTCCAGGCCAGAAACTCCTCCGGCGTCGCCTTGACGACCGGAACGGCAAAGACCGAGCCCATGGTGGCACGCACGGTTTCCAGCGAAAACGGATCCGTCGTCTCGCCGACGAGGATAACGCCGGAAGCGCCGGCCGCATCGGCGGTGCGGATGATGGTGCCGAGATTGCCGGGATCGCGCACGCGGTCGAGCGCCACCCAGGTTTCGCCTGCCTTCGGCCTGACGTCCCGAAGCGGCCGCCAGCGCTGCTCGAAGACTCCGACCACCATTTGAGGGTTGTCGCGACGGGTAATCGAGCCGATGACCTTTTCGCTGACCTCGAGCACCAGCCCGCCGGCGGCGACCGTCTTTGCGGCCACCTGCTCGACGAGCGGCTTGCCCTTGGCGGCCTTGGCGTAAACGAGCGTGCGGATCGTCCAGCCGAGTTCCAGCGCATCGATGACGAGCTTCAGCCCTTCGGCCAGGAAGGCGCCGCTTTCCTCGCGGGACTTCTTGACGGTCAGCGCCTTGATGTCCTTGACGATCGGATTGGCAAGCGAGGTGACCTCCTTGACCTGTCCGACCTTGCGCGGGCCGTCATTGCGGAAATCCTGGTTCATTTCGGCACCCAGCGGCTGAAGAGAGAAGTGGAAAGCGCCCTGCCCGGCGTGCGGCCATCAAGGCCAGCTTCGCGGATGACCAGTTCGCCGGATTCGACCACGCCGCCGGCGCCGCGCATGGTCTCGCGCATCAGCTCATGGATCGAGTAGAAGCTGGCGCGGATGGAATAGGCCGTGAGCACCAGGCCGAGCGCCTTCGGCGACAGGATCTCGCGGCAGATATCGAGCATCAGCGGCAGGTGCTCGAAAAGATGCCAGACCTCGCCATTCGGGCCGCGGCCGAACTTCGGCGGGTCGGTCAGGATAATATCGTATTTGCTGCCACGCCGCTCTTCGCGCAGGATGAACTTCATGGCATCCTCGCAGATCCAGCGGATCGGCAGCTTTTCCATGCGGCCCAGCGCCTGGTTTTCGCGTGCCCAGCCGATCGCCTTCTTGGAGGCATCTACATGGGTCACTTCTGCGCCGGCAGCCGCGGCGACGAGCGACGCCACACCGGTATAGCCGAAGAGGTTCAGGACCTTCAGCGGCCGTTTCGCCGCCTCGACCTGCTCCTTCATCCAGGCCCAATGCACGATCTGCTCCGGGAAGACGCCGACATGGCGAAACGCAGTGAAGCGGCCGAGAAAATCGACGCCGAGCAATTGCAGCGGCCAGGTCTCGCCAAGCGCTTCGCGCGGAAAGCGCCAGCGGCCCATGCCGTCCTCGTCCGTATCGCCGGTAAAGACGGCATCGGCATTGTCCCAGATATGCGCGGCAAGCGACGGCGGCCACAGCGCCTGTGCCTCAGGCCGAACGATGCGGTAGGGACCGTATTGTTCGAGCTTCAGGCCATTACCGCTGTCGATCAGGTGAAAATCGCCGGCGCCGAGCGACTCGAGGATCACGGGCACGCGCTCGGCCGGCCGCTCGCCGGTGCGGGCGATCAGCGGGCGTTCGGGCGCGGAGGCAGCAGATACTGCGGCACGCGGCTCGGCAACGCGCTCGCTATGATCGCGCGAAGGCTTGGCTGGCCTTGAGGCATGCGCAGGCTTTGCCGGCGACTTGCCGGGCATATCACGCCGGGGTTTTGCCCCTGGACCGCTCGCAGCCTTCTGGCCGGGCCGGCTTTCCCTATGTTTCACCATGCTTGTCTCAAAATTGATATGTGCGTGCAAATAGCATCTGGCCGCCACTTGGCAAAGCGCTTTCCGATCTGCGATGATCCATGCACAAAATGTCACATTGGGAGGATTGCGCATGGACATGACCGGTGAGGAGCGGATCGCAGCACCCAGAGATGCCGTTTGGGCCGCGCTGAACAATTCCGAAATCCTCAAGCAATGCATTCCCGGCTGCCAGAGCCTCGACTGGGTCTCCCCGACGGAGCTGACGGCAACCGTAAAGCTGAAGATCGGCCCCGTTTCGGCTTCCTTCAATGGCGAGGTCAAGCTTTCCAACATCAATGCGCCGGAAAGCTATACGATCTCGGGCGAAGGAAAGGGCGGCATTGCCGGCTTTGCCAAGGGCGGCGCGGATGTCGTGCTGAAGGAAGACGGCAACGAGACGATCCTGCAATATGAGGCAAAGGCGCAGGTCGGTGGCAAGATCGCGCAGCTCGGCTCCCGCCTGGTCGATTCCAGCGCCAAGAAGCTGGCTCAGCAGTTTTTTGCCGATTTCACCACTGCCATCAACGGCCAGGCGAGCGCCTGATTGTCAGCGGAATATTTCGGCCCCATATAGTCGATCATGACATCGACATTCGAGATCTGGGCCATCCGGCCTGCACGCGAACAGGACATGCAGCAGCTTGCGGAGATCTACCTCCACGTCCGTCGCGAAACATTCCTATGGGTCGATCCCGGCCATTTCGCCCTCGAGGATTTCGCCATTCATACCAATGGCGAACGCTTGTTCGTCTGCGAGGACGGGCATGGCGAGATTGTCGGCTTTGCCGCGATCTGGGAGCCGGATGACTTTGTCCATATGCTTTATGTTCTGCCGGCCTTCCAGGGACGCGGCGTCGGCAAGGCACTGCTTACCGGCCTGCCGGAATGGCCTCAGCGTCGCTACCGGCTGAAATGCCTGGTCAAAAACATCCGCGCCATGGCCTTCTATAGGAGGCTCGGCTTCGAGATCATCGGCGATGGCGCCTCGCCGGAGGGTGACTATAAAGAGATGCGGCTCGCCGACCTCTCCTCACTTTGACGGCAGCTGCCCGGCGATCTCTTCGGCGCGCGTGCGATGCTTATCGGCCTCGGCCTGCCAGCGCACCGCTTCCCGCGACTGATTGCGGGCACGTTTGCGATGCTTTCCCTGAGCAAACCAGGTGACGGCGGCACCGACGATCATGCCGAGGATCAGGGCGACAAACAGCAAAACGAACAGCGGCGCACTCAGCGACAGCACCTGATCTTCCGGCCGGAATGGATTGAGGGCCAATGTCACGGCTTGCCTGTTGGCGACGCAGAATATGATGAGGATGATGCCGAGCGGCAGCAATATCAGCAGATTGACGATCTTCTTGGCCATTGCGCAGCTCCTTTGTCCGCAGCCATGGATGCCTCGCACCCAAGCCGCCATCAGCCGCAGAATAGAAAAGAGGCGGCTGAATTCAAGTGCCACCGCGTCGCGGCACAATCATGTCCGATAACTATTTCCGTCGGCGCATTTGGGGAAACTCGGCCGGAATGGCCCGATCAGTTGTCGTCTTCCTCGTCGTCGCCGGCGCCCGGATTCAGGCGCTCGCGCAATTCCTTGCCCGTCTTGAAGAAGGGAACCCATTTTTCTTCGACGAAGACCGTATCGCCCGTGCGCGGGTTGCGACCAGAGCGCGAAGGCCGGTTCTTGACGGAAAACGCGCCAAAGCCGCGAAGCTCAACCCGGTTTCCCGCGGCGAGCGCATCGGTGATCTCATCCAGGACTGCATTGACGATATTTTCGACGTCGCGGTGATAGAGATGCGGGTTGCGGGCGGCAACAATCTGCACCAGTTCCGACTTGATCACAGCTATCCCCTTAAATCATTGATTTATCAATTGGCTGCACCCTGCCAAACAGAAAGCAGGCCGTCAAGAAACAACTTATCGGTCATGATTTTCTGGAGACTCTCTCCTTTAATAAAATCATCATAACCGAGACGATTTAGCAACCAGGAAGCGGCACCCGGCCAAAAGAAGGATGAAGTTTTGTCTTCCCGCTTCCAATCAACGATCGGCAGGTCCTTCTTGACCTTGCGCGTTTCGAGATAAGCGAGGATTTCGTCCTCGCCGCCGAGCGTGTCGATCAGCTTGTTCTGAAGCGCCTGGCGGCCGGTGAAGATGCTGCCGTCGGCAAGCTTCAGCACCTCGTCGCGCGGCAGCTTGCGGCGATCCGCCACCAGATCGACGAACCAGCCATAGCTATCCATGACCATGTTGCGGATCATGTTCTTGGCGTCTTCGCTTGCCGGATGGAAGGGCGAAGGCTCAGCCTTCAGCGGCGCCGACTTGATCTCGTCGAGGGACACGCCGACCTTGTCGAGCAGATCCTTGACTTGCGGATACTGGAAGATGACGCCGATCGACCCGGTGATCGAGGTATCACCTGCGACGATATCGTCGCCGGCTGTCGCGATCATGTAGCCGGCAGAGGCGGCGACGGTGCGGATGTCCGATACGACCGGCTTTTTGGCGGCGACGGCGCGGATCGCCTTGAAGATGCGCTCGCCGCCATAGGTCGTTCCGCCCGTCGACGAGATCGAGACGATCAGCGCTTTGACCTGGTCGTTGTCGCGGATCTTCTTCAGCCGCTCCAGGAGTTCCGTATCATCCTGAATGAGCCCGGAGATGGTGACGCGGGCGATTTGCGGACCACGCGTATCCGGCAGGTCGGCGGAAACAAAACGGTAAAGCGCGAAACCCAGTGCCACGAGGAGCAAAACGGCAACAATGCGCCAGAAACCAAGTTTGCGGCGCAATTGTCGCCGATCCGCGATTGCAGAACTGTCCATCACGCCTTATTTCTCCCTGCAACAAATTGAAAGCGCTACAAACCGGATGTATGACACCTTGAAACGGGCACAATCCTTAGAGAAAAGCGTTTCCCGTTTTCGATGTCGTCGGCGGGACGTCGCTCTGCTGGTTCATGAGATAGGACATCGCCCAACCTGATGAAACCGGCTTATGGCATATTTTTCTGCTAAATTTCGCCCACCGCAGAAAAAAATCCATATTGGCAAGCCAGTGCAATAATGCGAAACGATCCGATAGGCTTTTTGGCACAGCCTCGCATAGCGTGAATGCGGTTCTTCGGATCATAAAAGACGGACCTGTTGCATGCTCAATACGATCGAGTCCCCCGGCGAGACAATACGCTCGGTGCCGGAACGGAGCGCGTATAAAGACGCGATTTTCCACTCTAACCGCGTAAAGCGGCTCAGGGTGCTGCTGCCGCTTGCCGCCATCATCATCTCGCTCCTCTTTATTGTCGTCTCCGTCATCCGCGCCTATCTGCCGGCAGACATCCAGATCGAGGGCGCCAAGATCGAGGACGGCAAGGTCGTCATGGAACGCCCCGCCATTGCCGGCCGCAACAAGGACGGCATCAACTACTCGCTGCTTGCCGAAAAGGCGCTTCAGGATATCAAGAACCCCAACATGATCACGCTCAAGACCATCAAGGCATCGATGCCGGTCAATACCGACGTGATCGCCCACGTGACGGCCCAGAGCGCGGACTTCGATCGCCAAGCCGACACGCTGAAATTGACCGAGCCCTTCACCATCATTATGGACAATGGTCTGCACGCCGAATTCAAGACCGCCTTCCTTGATGTGAAGAAGGGTGACCTTTCCAGCCAGGACGAGGTTGCCATCACCCGAGGTGGTATGTCGGTTGTTGCGCGTTCGCTCAAGATGACGGATAAGGGTAGCGTAATCGAATTCGACGGGCAGGTTCGGATGAACATCGAACCTGCCGCTCTCCATAATTCAGATAGCCAACAGAAGCCGGGCGGTTCATGATAAAGTATTGGCCTAATTCAATTTTCAATTCCGGCTTGCGCAAGGCCGGCCTTCTCTGTGCTTTTGGCGCAGTCGCCTTCTTTGCAGCCGCGGATGCTGGTGCGCAGTCGACGACCAGCTCAATGCCGGGTCTTGCCCTCTCCAAGGATCAGCCGATCCAGATCGAAAGCGACAAGCTCGAGATCCACGACCAGGAGAGCCAGGCCGTCTTCACCGGCAACGTCAAGGTGGTCCAAGGCACCACGACCATGCAGGCCGGCAAGATGACGGTCTTCTACAAGAAGAAGCAGGCAGGGGATGCCAAGCAGCCCGACAATCCGGTCGCCAAGGCTGCCAAGGAGCAGAACCAGTCGCTCGTGTCGGGCGATGCCAACATCGACCACATTCTGGTCACCGACAAGGTTTACCTCGTTTCCGGAACGCAGACGGCGACGGCGGAGGACGGCTCCTTCGACATGGCCAACCAGCTTGCGATCCTCAAGGGCAAGAAAGTGGTTCTGACCGACGGACCGAATGTTTTCACGGGCTGCCAGCTCACCGTGCATATGGCGACGGGTGAAGCGCAGCTGGATTCCTGTGGCGGCCGCGTCCAGATTCAGCTCGATCCGAAGTCGCAGCAAGTGCAGCAGCAACAACAAAAGAAAAACTGATACTGGCCCCCTCGTGACGACATCGACCACTTCCACTTTGCCCGGCGTGCCCGGGCCGTCTTCTGCGGCATCCAGCGCACCGGCCGCGGATAAGGCACGCTATAAGGGCACGCTGATCGCCCGTGGCCTCACCAAGACCTACCGGACGCGACGTGTCGTCAACGGTGTTTCGCTGGTGGTGCGCCGCGGCGAGGCAGTCGGACTGCTCGGGCCGAACGGCGCCGGCAAGACGACGTGCTTCTACATGATCACCGGGCTGGTGCCGGTCGATGAAGGCACGATCGAGATCGACGGCAACAATGTTACCTCGATGCCGATGTATCGCCGCGCACGGCTCGGTGTCGGCTACCTGCCGCAGGAAGCCTCGATCTTCCGCGGCCTGACCGTCGAAGAAAACATCCGCGCCGTGCTCGAAGTCCACGAAAGGGACAAGACGAAGCGGGAGCGCAAGATCGACGAATTGCTGGAGGAATTCCACATTCGCAATCTGCGTAGCGTGCCGGCGATCGCACTCTCGGGCGGCGAACGGCGGCGCCTGGAAATCGCCCGCGCACTGGCGACCGACCCGACCTTCATGCTGCTCGACGAGCCTTTTGCCGGTGTCGACCCGATTTCGGTCGCGGACATTCAGAACCTCGTGCATCACCTGACGGCGCGCGGCATCGGCGTGTTGATCACGGACCACAATGTGCGCGAAACACTGGGCCTGATCGACCGTGCCTATATCATTCATGCGGGCGAAGTCCTGACCCACGGCAGGGCGAACGATATCGTCAGCAATCCTGAAGTACGCAAGCTGTATCTGGGTGACAATTTCAGCCTCTGATAGGCTGAAATCCCATCCTCTCATCCGCCAATATTAGCGGATGCTACCGCGTGCCGGAAATTTACTTCGGCATCACAGTTCCGCTTGACCAAATCCAATAAAAAAGCAATTTTTGGGCCAGTTGGAATTTCGCGAGAATTTTAGTGAAAAGAGGCGCGGATTCCCGAGGAGTTCAAGGGGAGTCCCGCGTCCGCCATGGCACTATCGGCCAATCTTTTCCTGCGCCAAAGCCAGAGCCTGGTGATGACACCGCAACTGATGCAATCCATCCAGTTGCTGCAGATGACCCATTTCGAGCTCACGCAGTTCATCGCGCAGGAAGTCGAAAAGAATCCGCTGCTGGAATTTGCGTCAAATGACGAGGATATAGGCAGCGGTGGCGATCGCGAGACCAAGGACGAGCGCTTCGAGACCATGGAAGAAGCCCATGGCGAGGATGGCTCCGAACGCAATGCCGGCGATCTTGCGAGCGACTGGTACGAGAGCGATAATACCGGCAACGCCAACCGGCTGAGCGACGAGCTCGACACCAACTTCAGCGACGTCTTTCCCGATGACGGCAACCCGCAGCGCGCCGATGCGCCGGAGCTGCTCAGCCAGTGGAAGTCCATGCCTGGCGGTGAGGCCGGCGAAGGCTACGATCTGGACGATTTCGTCGCAGGCCAGGTGTCGCTGCGCGATCATCTTAACGAACAGATCCCCTTCTCGCTTCCGGCCATGGGCGACCGGCTGATTGCCCAGCATCTCGTCGATCAGCTCGATGACTGTGGCTATCTGCGCGGCGAGCTCGGTGAGACGGCCGAACGCCTCGGTGCGACGCTTGCCGACGTCGAGCGTGTGCTGGAGGCTCTGCAGCAACTCGATCCGCCCGGCGTCTTTGCCCGTTCCCTCAGCGAATGCCTGGCAATCCAGCTCCGGCAGAAGGATCGCTTCGATCCCGCCATGGAGCGGTTGATAGAAAATCTCGAACTGTTGGCACGCCGCGATTTCGCCACGCTGAAGCGGCTCTGCGGCGTCGATGAGGAAGACCTGCTCGACATGATGGCGGAGATCCGCCAACTCAACCCCAAGCCCGGCAGCGGTTTCGAAACCGACATATCGGAGGCCATCATGCCCGATATCGTCGTGCGTCCCTCCGCGGACGGGAGCTGGCTGGTGGAGCTTAATCCCGATGCGCTGCCGCGGGTATTGGTGAGCCAGTCCTATTTCGCCTCCGTCTCCAAGACCAGCCAGGACCATGCCTTCCTGTCGGAATGCCTGCAGAATGCCAACTGGCTGACCCGCAGCCTGGACCAGCGCGCCAAGACGATCATGAAGGTGGCAAGCGAGATCGTGCGGCAACAGGACGCGTTCCTGCTGCATGGTGTCGACCATTTGCGGCCACTCAACCTGAAAACCGTGGCGGACGCCATCAAGATGCATGAATCGACGGTCAGCCGCGTGACCTCGAACAAGTACATGCTGACGCCGCGCGGGCTATTCGAACTCAAATATTTTTTCACGGTTTCGATCGGCGCCGTCGAGGGCGGCGACAGTCATTCGGCGGAGGCCGTGCGCCACAAGATCCGACTGCTGATCTCGAACGAGAGCCCGGATGCGGTCCTCTCCGACGACGATATCGTCGATACTCTGAAGAAGGGCGGCATAGAGCTTGCTCGCCGCACGGTTGCAAAGTACCGCGAAGCCATGAATATCCCCTCCTCCGTGCAACGGCGCCGGGAGAAGCGGGCTCTAGCCAAAGTTTCTGGTTTCTGACGGCCGACGTCCTTCAACCACAGGATGCTAAACCCCTAACGGTCCGTTAAGATGCAGTTGACTTTCGTATGAGGCAGGGCTAGAAGCCCGCCGCAATCGCTGCAGGACAGCACGCCCATGAAACTTATCCCCACCATCCAAAAGGCGGTCGATATACGCAATTTGCCTTTGACTGCGTGAAGTGCTTGGATGAGCTTGAGGCTTGGCGTAAACTGATACGCGCAATAACCACTACAAGAAGGGAAACTCCATGAGTGTGCGTGTCTCCGGTAAACATATGGAAATTGGTGACTCCTTCCGTCAGCGGATCGAGGACCAGATCGGTATGGCCGTGACCAAATACTTCGACGGGGGGTATTCGGGTCAGGTAACTGTGCACAAGTCCAGTTCGCGCTTTGCGGCCGATTGCAAGCTTCACCTCGACAGCGGTGTCGTGTTGCATGCTGCCGGCGAAGCCATGGACCCGCAACTTGCTTTCGACGCTGCGTCCGAGCGCATCGAAAAGCGCCTGCGTCGTTACAAGCGCAAACTCAAGGACCATCAGGCGGGCAACCATGTGAACGGGCAGGCGGAAGTCGCCTATACCGTCATGGACGGCGTTCCCGATGATGACGAAGAGATCCCTGCCGATTTCGCACCTGTCATCGTCGCAGAGAGCACGAAACAACTGAAGACCATGTCGGTTGCGACTGCCGTGATGGCACTCGACATGACCGACGAGCCGCTGCTGCTCTTCCGCAGCCCAGGCAACGAACACTTGAACATCGTCTACCGCCGTCAGGACGGCAACATTGGCTGGATCGACGCAGCCAATATCAAAGGCTGAGAATAGAAGATAAGCGGCGGCTGCGCATCATCGCAGCTGGCCGCCGCTTGCCCGTCATCGGTTCTCGGCGACACGAAGGATAAAGAGAATGGCATTGGCAGATTTGCTACAGCAAGATGCGATCATCCCCGCCTTGAAGGCAAATTCCAAAAAACAACTGCTTCAGGAGCTGGCCGCCAAAGCCTCCAAGCTCACCGGACTGCCCGAGCGCGAAATCTTCGACGTCGTGCTGCAGCGCGAGCGCCTCGGCTCCACCGGCGTCGGCAACGGCATCGCCATTCCGCACGGCAAGCTTGCCAGCATCAAGTCCATCGCCGGCATTTTCGCGCGCCTTGAAGCGCCTGTCGATTTCGAGGCACTGGACGATCAGCCCGTCGATCTCGTCTTCCTTCTGCTCGCGCCGGAAGGCGCCGGCGCGGACCACCTGAAGGCGCTTTCGCGCATCGCCCGCGTTCTGCGGGACCAGGATCTCGTCGCGAAGCTCCGCGCCACCGAATCCTCCTCCGCCATCTACGCCTTCCTCAATGAGGAGCAGGCATCCAACGCTGCCTAAAGCGCGTCGTAGCAAAACCGCTGCAGATTTTTGCGCGACATGCTTTGACGGACTGGATTACATCGGACCAAGGCAAAAATAAGAGCCGGATGATCTGAAAATCATCCGGCTCTTTTCTTTTGCGAGTGCCTTGAAAATCAGGCGTCTTTTTCGTCCAGCGGGCTGTTGGCGCCCTGCTCGGCATTTTCCACGATCTTCGGGCCACCTTTGGCGACGCCGACCATGGCCGGACGCAGAACGCGGTCGCCGATGACGAAGCCTGCCTGGACGACCTGGACGACCGTGTTGTTCGGCACCTCGGGATTGGGCACTTCGAACATGGCCTGATGGAAATTGGGATCGAACTTCTGTCCGATCGGCTCGAGCTGGCGCACGCCGTGACGCTCGAGAGCCGACAGCATGGAACGCTCGGTCATCTCGACGCCTTCGATCAGCGTCTTCAGGCCGGCATCGCCGCCAGCGCGGGATTCAGCCGGAATGGCGTCCAGCGTGCGGCGCAGATTGTCCGCCACCGAGAGCATGTCGCGGGCGAAGCTTGCCACGGAATAGGACTTTGCATCCTTCACGTCGCGCTCGGTGCGGCGACGGAGGTTGTCCATCTCGGCAGCGAGGCGAAGGTAGCGATCGCGCAGTTCGCCGTTCTCGGCCTTCAGCAGCTCAACCGGATCTGGCTGAGACGGCTCGGCTGCATCAACGGTTTCCGCTGCATCCTGCGCGAAATCCGCTGACGTATCAGCCGCCGTGGCGTCAGGTCCGGTTTTTGTTGTTTCGTCGGTCATGACGGTCTCCGAATTGCTTGGTCTTTGGATGTGCCCGATATCGAGGTTTGGCCGGAAAAAATCAAGGCTTTGTCGAGAAGAACAGCCAATTCCCAGCATTAGGGCGGCAGCGATATGCCCGGCTGCTCCCGGCTACGGTTCGAGACGTCGACTATTCAGCCCTCCTTCCCGGTGATATTCTGAAATGCATCTCAGCACAGCGTGGGGTGACATCAATGTCTAATGGCAAATCCCTTTCAGGCAAGTGTTTCTGTGGCGCAGTGGAAATTGCAGTCAACGGCGAGCCCATGGCGATGGGCTACTGTCATTGCGACTCCTGCCGGGAATGGTCGGCAGGGCCGGTCAATGCCTTCTCGCTCTGGCCGCCGGAAGCCGTCCACATCACCAAGGGCGCGGACAAGATCGGCAGCTATCAGAAAACCGAAAAGAGCGTGCGCAAGTGGTGCACGGTCTGCGGTGGCCATCTTCTGACCGAGCATCCGCCCTGGGGCGTCACCGACGTCTATGCCGCGGTCCTTCCCGGCCTCGATTTTCAGCCTGTCGTGCATGTCAATTACGAGACGACGGTGCTGCACCTGAAGGACGGGCTGCCGAAACAGAAGGATTTTCCGGCCGAGATGGGCGGATCGGGAACCTTGCTTCCCGATTGACCGCAGCCGTCAGATTCCCGCTCGTCAAATACCGGGCCGCGTCAGCCGCGAAATCAGCTGCGCGGTATAATCGACCATGGGCACGATGCGGGCATAGTTCAGCCGCGTCGGGCCGATGACGCCGACGGCACCGACGATGCGATCGTCCTCGTCGCGATAGGGCGCGACGATGAGCGAGGAGCCGGACAGCGAGAAAAGCTTGTTCTCCGAGCCGATGAAGATGCGCACGCCCGGCCCGCTCTCGGCGAGGTTGAGGATCTCGATCAGGCTGTCCTTTTTCTCCAGATCGTCGAAAAGCAGGCGCAGACGATCCAGATCCTCGGCGCCGCCTATCTCGGCGAGCAGGTTGGAGTGGCCGCGCACGATCAGCTGCGTCGGTTTGCCGTCGTCGTCCCCGCCGGACCAGACGGCAATGCCGCGCTCGACCAGCTGATGGGACAGGCTGTCCAGCTCCTGGCGCACATTTTCCTTGAGGCTCTGCAACTGCCGCCGCAATTCCGGCATCGTCTGCCCGGTCATGTGGGCATTGAGAAAATTGGCGGCTTCCATGAGCTGCGACGAGGTCGTGCCGGCCGGCAGCTCGATGATGCGGTTTTCGACCTGATCATGATCGCCGACGAGCACGGCAAGCGCCTTGGTCGGTTCCAGACGAATGAATTCCACGTGCTTCAGCACCGGATCGCTCTTGGAAGTGATGACGAGGCCGGCGCCGCGCGAAATGCCCGAGAGCACGCGGCTTGCCTCCGACATCATCGATTCCATCGGCTGGTCGCGATTGCTGCCGCGCACCTGCCGGTCAATATTGGCCCGATCCTCGGCAGAGAGATCGCCGACCTGCATGAAGGCATCGACGAAAAAGCGCAGACCCACCTGGGTCGGCAAGCGCCCGGCGCTCACATGTGGCGAATAGATCAGCCCGAGTTCTTCCAGATCGCTCATGACATTGCGCACCGAGGCCGGTGACAAGGACATGGGCAGCAACCGTGAGATATTGCGCGAACCAAGGGGCTCGCCAGTTTCAAGATAGCCTTCGACGATGCGTCGGAAAATCTCCTTGGAGCGTTCGTCCAGTGCAGCAATGACATCCGAGACCGACGATGTCGTGAATACCATTTCGCTGTCAGATCCATTCCGTTGAGCCTTAGCCAAAATATAATCATTCGGTTAGCAATGGCAAAAGGGAAAAATGTCACCGCTGCCGCCGAGCGGCTTTGTGGCCTGCTTTTCCTTTGCAAAAGCGGCCTGTGGGTCGTAGAAGCGGTCAACGAACTTTCAGGAGAGTGGAATGCGGCCTTCAGGCAGAAAAACCGACCAGATGCGCAAGGTATCGTTCGAGCGCAATTTTTCCAAGCACGCGGAAGGCTCCTGCCTGGTGAAGTTCGGCGATACACATGTGCTCTGCACGGCAAGCCTGGAAGACAAGACGCCGCCATGGCTGCGCAACAGCGGCAAGGGCTGGGTGACGGCCGAATACGGCATGTTGCCGCGCGCGACCGGCGAGCGCATGAAGCGTGAAGCTGCCGCCGGCAAGCAGGGCGGCCGCACGCAGGAAATCCAGCGCCTCATCGGCCGCTCGCTGCGCGCCGTCGTCGACCTCAAGGAATTGGGCGAACGCCAGATCACCGTCGACTGCGACGTCATCCAGGCCGATGGTGGCACGCGCACGGCCTCAATCACCGGTGGCTGGATCGCGCTTTATGACTGCCTGAAGTGGATGGAAAGCCGCAACATGGTGAAGGTCGAGCGCGTCCTGAAGGATCACATCGCCGCCATCTCCTGCGGCATCTTCGCCAACCAGCCGGTCATCGATCTCGACTATCTTGAGGACTCCTCCGCCGAAACTGACGCCAATTTCGTCATGACGGGCAAGGGCGGCATCGTCGAGATCCAGGGCACGGCTGAGGGCGCACCCTTCAGCGAAGAGGAATTCGCCACGCTGATGCACCTTGCCAAGAACGGCATTGCCGAACTGGTGGAGCTGCAGAAGCAGGCCATCGCCTGAGGATATTAACCAATGCGGAGCGTGCAGCCTGCCTCCCATCCGGCCTATCGGCCACCTTCTCCCCGTCGAGACGGGGGAGAAGGGGCAAGGCGCACCTTCTGTTATCCCTCTTCACTATGCTGGAACCGGAGGACGATCGATATCGAGGTCGTCCCCTCTCCCCGCCTGCGGGGAGAGGGTTAAGGTGAGGGGCTAATCCATTGACCAATGCGACACTCGCAGGCGTCCTAGAAACCGCACTCTATGCGGACGATCTCGATGCGGCTGAGGCCTTCTATGGCGGCATTCTCGGGCTGCAGAAGATTTCGCGTGGCGGCAACCGCCACGTCTTCTATCGCTGCGGGCCGGGCGTTCTCCTGATCTTCAACAGCGAGGAAACGGTCAAGCCGCACGAACCAGGCGCCCTGCCCGTGCCGCCACATGGCACCAAAGGACACGGTCACGTCTGCTTCCGGCTTGACAATGACGATATCGAGGCCATGGCACAGAAGCTGAAGGCTGCCGGCGTCGATATCGAAGCCGACTTTCACTGGCCGAATGGCGGCCGATCGATCTATTTCCGCGATCCGGCCGGCAACAGCCTGGAATGCGCCGAACCCCGCATCTGGGGCCTTTGACAGGACAGCATATGCGCAAGCTCGATACCAAGACCATCGTCGTCGCCAGCCACAATGCCGGCAAGATCCAGGAAATTCGCGATCTGATCGGCCCGCTCGGCTTTACGGCCAAGTCCGCAGCCGATCTCAACTTCATCGAACCGGACGAGACGGGCACGACTTTCGAGGAAAATGCGACGATCAAGGCGCTTGCCTCCGCCAATGCCTCCGGCCTGCCGGCGCTTTCTGACGATTCCGGCCTGGTCATCGATGCACTCGGCGGCGATCCCGGCGTCTATACGGCCAATTGGGCGGAGACGGCTAACGGCACGCGCGATTTCGCGATGGCGATGCAGAAGGTCGAGACCGCCCTGGAGAAGGCTGGCGCCACGTCGCCGGAGAACCGCACGGCACGCTTCGTCAGCGTACTCTGCCTTGCCTGGCCGGATGGACATACGGAGCTTTTCCGCGGCGAAGTGGAAGGCGCGGTCGTCTGGCCGCCGCGCGGCACCCAGGGTTTCGGCTACGATCCGGTCTTCCAGCCCAAGGGATACGAGACGACATTCGGCGAAATGAGCGCCGAACAGAAGCATGGGTGGAAGCCCGGCGACGAGCAGGCGCTTTCGCATCGCGCCCGCGCCTTCAAGACCTTTGTCGAAACCTGCCTGGAGGCGTAAGCTAACTCTGTGGAAATCTTGGATACCGAGGACCTGATGCGCAGTGCGCAATTGCTGCCCGATACCGGCGAACCTGGTTTCGGCGTCTACGTGCATTGGCCTTTCTGCGCGGCCAAGTGTCCTTATTGCGATTTCAACAGCCATGTCCGCCATCAACCTGTCGACCAAGAGCGTTTCGCTGCCGCCTTTCTGAAGGAAATGGCGACGATGCGGATGATCAGCGGCCCGAAGACGGTGACGAGCGTCTTCCTCGGCGGCGGCACGCCTTCGCTGATGAAGCCGGAAACCGTCGGCGCGGTGCTCGATGGTATTGCCAGGACATGGCATGTGCCTGATGGCATCGAGATCACCATGGAAGCCAATCCGTCCAGCGTCGAAGCCGAACGCTTTCGTGGCTATCGTGCCGCCGGCGTCAATCGTGTGTCGATGGGCGTGCAGGCGCTGAACGACCGCGATCTGAAGTTCCTCGGCCGGCTGCATAATGTCGAGGATGCGCTGAAGGCGATCAGGCTGGCGCGCGAGATTTTTCCGCGCATGTCCTTCGACCTGATCTATGCCCGCCCGAACCAGACCGTCGAGGAATGGGAGCGCGAGCTGAAGGAGGCGATTTCCTACGCGGTCGATCATCTCTCGCTCTATCAGCTGACGATCGAGGAAGGCACGCCGTTCTACGGCCTGCACAAGGCTGGCAAGCTGATCGTGCCCGACGGCGATCAATCGGCTCTGCTTTATGAAGCGACGCAGGAGATCACCGAGCGCGAGGGCATGCCAGCCTATGAGGTTTCCAATCACGCGCGTCCCGGCGCCGAGAGCCGGCACAACCTCACCTATTGGCGCTATGGCGACTATGCCGGCATTGGCCCCGGCGCCCATGGCCGTTTGACCCGTGGGCCGCAGAAGCTTGCGACCGCGACCGAGCGCAAGCCGGAAAGCTGGCTCGAGATGGTCGAGCGCGACGGCCACGGCATGATTGATCAGGAAATGCTCGGCTTCGACGAACAGGCCGACGAATTGCTGCTGATGGGCCTGCGGCTTCGCGAAGGCGTCGATCTCGCCCGCTGGCAACAGCTTTCCGGCCGCGATCCCGATCCGCAGCGCGAAGCCTTTTTACTGGAACACGGTTTCATAGAGCGGATCGGCAATTCCCGCCTGCGCTGTACGCCGGCGGGAATGCTGGTTCTCGATTCAGTGGTCGCCGATCTCGCTTGTTAACACCTCCCCCTCGAGGGGGGAGGTCGCCGTGAAGCGGCGGGTGGGGGTGATCCCCGAAGATCAATCGAGGCTTCAGTGTTTACCCAGATCACCCCGCCCCGGCACTACGTGCCGACCCTCCCCTTCAAGGGGAGGGTAAGTAAGCGTCCATCGATGGCGGCGAGGCCGACGGCGATCAGCGCCATGCCGATGAAATGCTTCGGCTGCAGGCTTTCGCCGAGAATGAGCGCGCCGAGCAGGATCGCGCTGACGGGGATCAGGAAGGTCACCAGCATCAGATTGGTGGCGCCGGCCGTTGCGAGGATGCGGAAGAACAGCACATAGGCAATGGCGGTCGACAGGATGGCCAGGCCCACCAGCGCCAGCCAGGCTTCGTTCGAGGGCATCGTCAGCGTCCATGGGCGATCGACGAAGAGTGCGATCGGCAGCAGCAGGATGGCCGAGCCGGTGACCTGGCCGGCGGCGGGAATGATCGGCGCCAACCCCATGCGGCGGAAACGGCGGCCGAATATGCCGGCCAGCGAATAGCTGAAGGCGGCACCCAGCACGGCAAGCTGTGCCAGCACGTTGGAACCGAGGCTTGCGAGCACCGACGGGCCGATCATCAGGGCCACGCCGACAAAGCCGACGATGACGCCGATCAGGCGATTGCCGCTCATCTTCTCATCCTCCGTCAGGAAATGCGCAACGACGACGGCGAAGAGCGGCGTCGTGGCGTTGAGGATCGAGGCAAGTCCGCTCGCGATATGGGTCTGTCCCCAGACGATCAGCAGGAACGGGATGACATTGTTGAGGAAGCCCATGGCGAAGAAGGCGAGCCAGGTCTTGCCGTCTTTCGGCATGGAATGTCCGGTTGCGCGCACGATGACATGAAGGGCAATGGCAGCGAGCACGACACGTGCGGTGACGATGGTAAAGGGTGGGAGTTCGCGCACCAGGATGCCATTGAACAGGAAGGAGCCACCCCAAAGAATGGACAGCCCCACCAGCATGCCCCACTCGACCGCGCCCATGGATTTCTGTGACATGAGACTATCCCCAGCATTTTTCTGATTGAGTTCTACTTACTGATGGAACGGCTTGAGATCATTGCCATCAATCAGAATTATTGCAATAATCTCGCTATACCAAGGCTCTGGCAAACGAGTCTTTTTCGAATCATGATTTAGTTGAACTCAATCATCATGGATCAACTGCCATCCCTTTCCGCGCTGCGCGCCTTCGAAGCTTCCGCCCGGCATCTCAGCATGACGCTGGCTGCAAACGAGCTGCATGTGACGCCGGGTGCCATCAGTCTGCAGATCCGCGACCTCGAAGCCTCGCTTGGCGTGCGCCTTTTCGAGCGGCGAGCCCGCAGCCTGGCGCTGACGAGTGAGGGGGCTGAATATTTCGCGACGATGCGAACGGCCTTCCGCCTCATTCGCGAGGCGACGGCGGCGCTTGTCATGCGCGCCAGGGATACGATGCTGACGCTGACCTGCACCGCCGGCTTTGCCACGCACTGGCTGGTGCCGCGGCTTCGGCGCTTCGAGGAGGCCCATCCTGATATCGATCTGCGCATCAGCGCCTCCTATCGCATGATGGATTTCCAGCGGGATGGGATCGACATCGCCATTCGCCACGGCCTGGGTGGCTACGAGGGGCTGGCAAGCGAGAGATTTCTCGATGACGAATATGTGCCGGTGTGCACGCCGGACATGGCAACGGCATTAGGTCCGTCTCCCGCGGTCGACGACCTGGCGGGTCTGACACTGATCCACGATGTCTATCGACGCGACTGGGAGCTTTGGCTGAAGGCCGTCGGGGCAACGCGGGTGGATGCCATGCACGGGCCGGTCTTCACCGACGGTATGGGCGCCTATCACGCCATGAAGGCAAGTCTTGGCATCGCGCTGATGCGCCGCTCCTTCGTGGAGCAGGAACTGGCTGAAGGCACGCTCGTGGCGCCCTTCCCGACCGGATTTGCGAGCGCGCTTGCCTATCACCTCGTCTATCAGCCGGGTGCACTGGAAAGACCGGCGATCGCAGCGCTGCGTGCCTGGCTGTTTTCGGAAGTATCCCGAACAACGCCGCCGGCCTAGATCAGCATCGGTTTTCAGAGATGACGGCGACGCCTCCGCCAGAGAGAGCCGGCACGTGCACTCAAAAGAAACGGCCGGCGATCAAGCCGGCCGTAAACTATGTGGTGAATGCCGATCGCTCGGCCTATTCGTTGATCAGACGCTTCAACAGCTCGATCTCGTGCGACAGCTTGCTGTCGCCGGAGATCAGTTCCTCGATCTTGCGCACGGCGTGCAGAACCGTGGTATGATCGCGTCCGCCGAAGCGACGGCCGATTTCCGGGAAGGAGCGCGGCGTCAGCGTCTTCGACAGGTACATGGCGATCTGACGCGGCTTGACGATGACGCGCGTGCGGCGGTTCGAGACCAGCTCCTGGCGCGAGACATTGTAGTGCCGTGCGACGATGCGCTGGATGTCCTCGATACGGACACGACGCGGCTCGCCGGAGCCGACCAGATGCGCCAGCAGCTCGTCGACGCGCTCGACCGTCAGGTTCGGCTCGAAAGAGCGGCGGAAGATGAGCTGGTTGAAGGCTCCTTCCAGCTCGCGGCCGCTGGCCGTCACGTTGCGGGCGACATGCGAGAGGATCTCCGCCGGAATTTCCAGCGACGGATCATCCTGACGGGCCGCATCGAGGCGACGCTTGAGGATCTCGAGGCGCATTTCATAGTCCGGCGCCTCGACTTCGATCGCCACGCCACCCTGCAGCCGCGAACGAACACGCGGGTCGAGCGATTCCAACTCCCAGGGAGCGCGATCGGCAGCGACGACGACCTGCTTGGCGCTGTCGAGCAGCATGTTCAGCAGGTGGCAGAATTCGTGCTGGATCATCTTGCCCTGCAGGAACTGCATGTCGTCGATGATGAGCAGGTCGATGTTACGGAGCGAGTCCTTCAGCGTCAGTGCGTCATTGTCGCGGATCGCGGTTGCGAAGCGCCACATGAAGTATTCCGCCGTCAGATAGACGACACGCAGGCCGCGCGGGTTCTGCACCGCTGCATTGGCGATCGCCTGCAGCAGATGCGTCTTGCCGAGGCCGACCGTCGCATGGACGAAGAGCGGGTTGAAACGCACAGCGCCGGAGCCGGCTTCGGCGATGGTCTTCGCCGCTGCCAAGCTGACACGGTTCGAGCTGCCTTCGACGAAAGTATCGAAGGTGAAGCGGGAATCGAGCGGAGAGCCGAACAGCGGTGCACCTGCCGTTGCAGGCCGTGCAGCCGCAGCCGCACTCACGGCCTGGGCAACGGCCTGGCCCGCCGGCTGGGCGACGGCGCGACGGATCGGTGCGACAGCCGCTTGATCGGGCACCGCCGGCTGCTCATCGGCGCATGGCTTCGCGCCTTGCCGGGTCGCGGTGCGCACCAGAATTTCGACTTTGAGGATCTCGGCATCCTCAGCCTGATACAGGCTGGTGATCAGATCGAGATAGCGATTGTTGATCCAGGACTTCAGAAAAGTCGTCGGGACCGTGAGACGAACAACGCTCTTCGATACCGAATGAAGCTTGAGCCGCGCAAACCAGCTGGCATAGACATCGGGTCCGACCTGAGCCTTCAAGCGCGCGCTGACGCGCTCGAACAAATTACTTTGCGCCACGTCACCCTTTTCCCCCGCCGCTTCTAAGCAAACCGCACCGAACGCCTGCGCATTGTCCCCATTTTCCAACGCACCCGTCGTCCTCGTATGTATCTGCATATAGTGCCGCCTTCCACAGTCTCTTTATAGGGCGAGAGCACTTCACTGCCGCCCTTGGTTCTTCGCCATGGCATGACGATCGCGCTCGTTGTCCCAAGCTGCGCCGCATACCGGTTCATCAGCCACGCCCGGCCAGCGGGCTTTACAGAAACACTGTGGCGAAAACCGCTCTTTAAAGCTGTCTCCGTCTCGGCGTCTGTAACCGGAGCATCAATCGGCCCTCGTATTCCGATTGAATGCCCCGACGGCTGTCAATTTTTCTCCCCTCCCCGCAGCCGCGCCAATTAAAATTGGGCTGCAAAGGACAGACAAGTTTCCTCGTTCCGCAAACGCTGCCGCTTGCGGTTTTTACTCGTCAACTGTTTGAAAACACGGAACTGAACTGCTCCGTTACAAGAGACAAAACCACCCACGCCGCCCTAAGTGACGGTGTTTGCCGAAGCTGTTTAAGGTGATATCCGCGCCCCTTGTTGAAATCCATTTAGGCAGGATCGAGGGCAGATATCAACGATGAATTTTACACAAAATTAAGAGGCAGCCATTGACTCGGGAGGCCATTTTTGACTGTCACAAGCCCTTCAAAAAAGAATCGCTGTTGAATCAAAGAGATTCCTGTCGAACGCGATTCTCACAGCTTTCAAAAGAAAAAAAATAAAAAATCCCTTGACTCAGTTGTGAGCCGGCAATGCGTCATGCAGATCACCAAGCGCTGGGATATCCTGCCGCAAGCCTTTGTTTCCAAAGGTATATTTCTGTCACGTCAATGACATGATCGGCCGGCCATTTTTGGCAATGCGGCATTTTTTTGGCCGAATCCAAAAAGCCCGGCGCGAGGGCCGGGCTTAACTCTAACGATTAAATCGTTAACGAAAGATTATGCAGTCGGGGCCGAAAGAGCCTTCACACGCTTGGCAAGACGCGAAACCTTGCGGGAAGCGGTGTTGGCGTGAAGCACGCCCTTGGTGGCTGCGCGAGCCAGTTCCGGCTGGGCAGCAACGAAAGCTGCCTTTGCGCGATCTGCATCACCCGATGCGATGGCTTCTTCGACCTGGCGAACGAACGTGCGAACGCGCGAGCGACGAGCCTTGTTGACATCGGTGCGGCGGGCGATCTTGCGGGTCGCTTTTTTCGCCGAAGTAGTATTGGCCATGTATGCCTCTCTTAGAATTCGAACAAAACTCCATCGTTGCAGCGCGGGCCCTGCGGCCACTTCATCCAGCAATGCGGGAGCAATTGCGGAAAACCAGAGCGGCTTTCCAAACTGTGGCGGGCATATAACCGGAATGAGCCGCGGCGTCAACGCGGATTCTCGCCAAACCCGCGTAATTCCTGAATCCAGGCCCTTAGCGGTTCTTGAAGGACGGCTTACGCTTCTCGACGAAGGCCGCCATGCCTTCCTTCTGGTCCTCTGTGGCGAACAGGCTATGGAACAGACGGCGCTCGAAACGCAGTCCCTCCTCGAGCGTGGTTTCGAAAGCGCGGTTGACCGCTTCCTTGGCCATCAGCACCGAGGGCCGCGATAGCGATGCGATCTTGGCGGCGGCAGCCAGCGCTTCGTCCAAGAGCTTGTCCGTCGGCACGACACGCGCCACCAGGCCCGAACGCTCCGCCTCTGCCGCATCCATCATCCGGCCGGTCAACACCAGATCCATCGCCTTCGCCTTGCCGACCGCGCGCGTGAGGCGCTGCGAACCGCCCATGCCCGGGATCACGCCGAGCGTGATTTCCGGCTGGCCGAATTTGGCGGTCTCCGAGGCGATGATGAAATCGCACATCATCGCCACCTCGCAGCCGCCGCCGAGCGCGAAGCCGCTGACCGCCGCAATAACAGGCTTGCGGGCATTGGCGATCTCGGCCCAGCCGCTGAAGAAGTCATTCTTATAAGCGTCGACGAAATCGAGCGCCTGCATTTCCTTGATATCGGCGCCGGCGGCAAAGGCCTTTTCCGAGCCGGTGAGCACGATCGCGCCGATGGCATCATCGAGATGAAAAGCAGCATAGGCCTGCTTCAGCTCAGAGAGGACCGTTGAATTCAGCGCATTCAGCGCCTGCGGTCGATTGATACGGACGAGGCCGACGGCCCCATGTGTTTCGACGATGAGGGTCTCGTAAGCCATTTGTCTCTCTCCCTTCAATCAGTTCTTGTCTTTCAATCAACTCTGGCAGGCGGCGCAATAGAAAGAAGAGCGCCCTGCCTGAACGATGCGGCTGACCGTACCGCCGCAACCGGGCGTACCACAAGGCTGGCTTTCGCGATCGTAGACGGAAAAGGAATGCTGGAAATAGCCGAGCGAACCATCGGTCTGGATATGATCGCGCAGCGACGAGCCGCCAGCAGCGATGGCATCGGCGATGACGGCACGGATGGCGTCGACCAGTGCCAGCAGCGCGCCCGTCGGCCCGCCGGCATCCGCAACAAGCGTGCCGGCGGCGCGTAGCGGCGACAGGTGCGAGCGCCACAGCGCCTCGCACACATATATATTGCCGAGACCGGCGATGTTCTTCTGGTCCAGCAGCGCACTCTTCAGCGGCTGCGCCTTGCCGGCGAAGCGCCTGGCAAGATAATCGGCATCGAGTTCGTTGCCCGTCGGTTCCGGGCCGAGGTCTCGGAAGAAGGGATGGCCGGCCATGTCGGCCCGCTTGACAACATCCATGAAGCCGAAGCGGCGCGGGTCATTATAGATGACGCGCGCATCGCCGCTTCCGCCTGTCAGATGGAAGACGACGTGATCGTGCTTCTCATCCTTCGAGCGAGGATGGTGGAACTCGCCAGGCATTTGCGCCTTCTGACCGGCTTCAACCCTGAACGAACCGGACATGCCGAGATGCGCAATGATCGTCTTGCCGTCATCGAGATCGATCAGCAGGTATTTGGCACGGCGCGACAGCGACGTGATGCCGCGGCCCGAAACGGCCTGCGCGAAATCGGCGGGGAAAGGAAAGCGCAGATCGTTGCGGCGCAGCTCCAATTCCCTGAGAACGGCACCTTCCATGGAAGGCGCCAGCCCGCGTCTGACGGTTTCGACCTCTGGTAATTCCGGCATGGCTATCCATCTTTATGTTTCAACCGTTTACGATCTGAGCTATAGCCCAAGGCAACGTGGCTGGTGATCTGGCTGATGAGATAGCGTGGCAAACGCGATTTCGCTATGGTCCGCCGCTGAATACTGCATAATTCCTTAGACCGGAATCGATTTAAGGAGAGAATTATGCAGCGAGTTTAAAGTGTTACATCGACCTTTGCGCGCCATAAATGACGCGCGGCGCTGTAATGTAACGGAGTTGAGCCGATGGCAGACAGCCGCACCTCCGCCGATGGCGGCATGGAAACATCCTATGGCTTCCGCGAAGTCGCCGACGGCGAAAAGCAGGGCCTCGTCAACGAGGTGTTCCACAAGGTCGCCAAGCGCTATGACGTCATGAATGACGTCATGTCCATGGGCATGCATCGCGCCTGGAAGGATGGAATGGTCGCAGCGCTCAACCCGCGTAAGGACCCCGCCTACAAGGTGCTCGACGTCGCCGGCGGCACGGGAGACATCGCCTTCCGCATCGTGGAGGCCTCCAACCGGCTTGCACATGCAACCGTGCTCGACATCAACGGCTCGATGCTCGGCGTCGGCGCCGAGCGCGCCGAGAAGAAGAAGCTCTCCGACAACCTCACCTTCGTCGAGGCGAACGCCGAGGAGCTGCCTTTCGAGCCGAACTCCTTCGACGCCTATACGATCGCCTTCGGCATCCGCAATGTGCCGCGCATCGATGTGGCGCTGAAGGAAGCCTATCGTGTGCTGAAGCGCGGCGGCCGCCTGCTCGTGCTCGAATTTTCCGAAGTCGATCTGCCTCTGCTCGACCGCGTCTATGACACATGGTCCTTCAACGCCATCCCGAAGTTCGGCAAGGCGATCACGGGCGACGCAGAGCCCTATCAGTATCTGGTGGAATCGATCCGCAAATTCCCGAATCAGCAGGACTTCGCGACGATGATCCGCGAGGCCGGTTTCTCGCGCGTGAGCTTTACCAACTATACCGGCGGCATCGCTGCGCTGCACTCCGGCTGGAAGCTCTGAAGCATGATATCGAGCCATCTGACCCGGCTTGCGGCCTCCGCTTACCGAGACCTTGAGGCGCTATGACCGCTTTCAGCGCATATTTCGGCCTTGTCCGGGTCGGCTGGGTGCTCGTGCGCGAAGGCGTGGTCATGGCGCTGCCGTCCGAAGGGCTGCCGCCCTCCGTCAGCCTTGCCAAATCCTTCGTCAGCATCTTCGCTCGCCGGAAGGCGAAGAGCCAGGCGCGCAGCGACCGGCTTGCCAAGGCGGTCGAACGGCTCGGCCCGTCCTATGTGAAGATCGGCCAGTTCCTGGCAACGCGGCCCGACGTCGTCGGCGTCGATATGGCCAACGACCTGTCGCAGCTGCAGGACCGTATGGCCTTCTTTCCGCATGAAACGGCAACGGCGGCGATCGAATCGTCACTTGGCCGGCGGATCGACGACCTCTATGCCAGCTTCGGCGAGCCGATTGCCGCCGCCTCGATCGCACAGGTGCATCCGGCGGAGATCGACACGACCGAAGGGCGCAAGCGCGTTGCGGTCAAAGTGGTCCGGCCAGGCGTGCGCCAGCGCTTCTCCAACGATATCAAGGCAATGTATCTCGTGGCGGGGATGCAGGAACGCTTCATGCCCTCCAGCCGGCGCCTGCGCCCGGTGGAAGTGACGAAGACGCTGGAGCAGACCACCAAGGTCGAGATGGATCTGCGGCTGGAAGCGGCGGCACTTTCGGAAATCGCCGAGAATACCGAGAAGGATCCGGGCTTCCGCGTCCCCAAGGTGGATTGGGAACGCACCGGCCGCGACGTCATCACCATGGAGTGGATCGACGGCGTGAAGATGTCCGACGTCGAGGGGCTGAAGGCCGCCGGACACGATCTCAATACGCTTGCCGATACGCTGATCCAGTCCTTCCTGCGCCACACGCTGCGCGACGGCTTCTTCCATGCCGACATGCATCCCGGCAATCTCTTCGTCGATCCCGCCGGCATGATCGTCGCGGTCGACATGGGCATCGTCGGCCGCCTGGGCAGGAAGGAGCGCCGCTTCCTCGCCGAAATCCTCTACGGCTTCATCACCCGCGATTATATCCGGGTGGCCGAGGTGCATTTCGAGGCCGGCTACGTGCCCGCTCACCACAATACGGAGAGCTTTGCGCAGGCCATCCGCGCGATCGGCGAGCCGATCCACGGCCAGCCGGCCGAAACCATCTCCATGGGCAAGCTTCTGACCCTGCTTTTCGAAGTGACCGAGCTCTTCGACATGGAGACGCGACCCGAGCTGGTGATGCTGCAGAAGACCATGGTCGTGGTCGAGGGTGTGTCGCGCATGCTCAATCCGCGCTTCAACATGTGGAAAGCATCAGAACCAGTCGTGGGTGACTGGATCCGCACCAATCTCGGCCCGAAGCGGATCATGACCGATCTGAAGGACGGGTTGAAGGCTGCCGTGAAGCTTGCTGAAGCGGCACCCGAAATCGCTGCCAAGACGGAGAAATTCCATCACGAGCTTCTGCACATGAGCGAAAACGGCCTGCGCTTCGATCCGCAGACGGCGGAAGCGATCGGCAAGTCGGAAGCCAAGCACAGCCGCTCCGGCCGCCTTGCGCTGTGGGTGATCGCGCTAACGCTGCTCTATATCGCCTGGCATCTGAGCTAAGCTGCAAGGCCTACATCCCCGTTTTCTCCTCCCTGAGATGATGCCCACGCAAACACAGAGTTGCGTGTCGGCCTGACTCGCCTCAAAATTCAGCTCCATGCCGCCTATTGAGGTGTTCGCCATTTGGGATATCCCATTGGCGATAAGGCTCGCATAGCCTTGCGAAAAAGGAGAACAAAAGACATGGAGCGTCAGAGAGCCGGCATCGAACTCACCGGGCAACCCCTCGGGTTCAGCGATCTGGTGCGGATCGGGGCGGGTGTTGCCCTGCCCTCGGCATCGGAAACCGGCATGGCTCGGGTGCGGCTGGCGCGTAGCGTTCTTGAAAGCACGATCCAATCCTGCATGCCGGTCTATGGCTCCACCACCGGCGTCGGCGCCATGAAGGATGTCGAATGGTCTCCGGAAGATCTCGATGCCTTCAATCTCGGGCTCGTGCGCGCCCATCATTTCGGCACCGGTGCCCCCTTTTCAATGTCAGTCGTGCGCAACGCCATGGCGATCCGCGTCAATACGGCTCTGACCGGCCTGGTCGGATGCTCGCAGGAGCTGATCGAAGCCTATCTGCAGCTGCTAGGCTCCGACGTCATTCCCGTGGTGCGCCGCACCGGCTCGATCGGCTGCGCCGATATCGGCCTGATGGGCCAGATCGGCGCGGTTCTGACCGGCGTCGGCGAAGCCGTCTATCGCGGCCGCCGCATGCAGGCCGCCGATGCCTTCGATGCGGCAGGCATCGCCCCCGTTAGAATGATGCCGCGCGATAGCCTGGCCTCGCTCAGCGTCAATGCCGTCAGCTTCGCCGCTGCCGCGGAGACAACCCGCAATGCCGCCGCCTCGATCCGTGTCCTGCTTGCGACCGGCATGATGGCGGCCGGCGCGCTCGGCACCTCGCGCGACCCCTGGATTTCGGTGCGCCATGTCGGCACTCCCCGCGAGGCCCTGATCGGCGCGTGGCTCTGCAATGCCTCGGATGAATGGCCCTGGCCGGTCGCGACCCATGTGCAGGACCCGCTGAGCCTGCGCATGATCGCTCAGGTCTTCGGCGCCGTCATCGAGAACCTCCTGACGGCGGGCCACAAGATCCTCGCCGCCACCGGCCGCTCCGACGACAATCCCGTCATCGTCGACGGACGTGTCATGACATCGGGCGGCTCTCTTCCGCTCGATGTCACCATTCTGCTTGAGGGTGCACTCATCTGTATGGCGCATGCCGCGCGCAACTCGTTCAATCGCTGCGTCCTGCTCGGCAACGGGCAGCGTCGCGGCCTGCCGGTCAACCTCGTGCCGGATGGCAGGATCGCGACCGGTTTCGGCCCGATCATCAAGCTTGCCGGCGAGATCTTCTCGCGCGTGCTCTCCATGTCCAATCCGGTTTCCGCGCAGTCGCTCGTGGTGGCAGCAGGGATGGAGGACGAGGCCGCCTTCCTGCCGCTGGTCATTGAGCGTTTCGAAAGGCAGATGCGGGCGCTCAAGCGCCTGGCGGCGCTGGAAGCGCTGTTGTCGGCGCAGGCGATGGACATTCTCGGCGACAAGCCGGAGGGCGTGGCGCGCATGCTCTATGACGTCGTACGCAAACATGCGGATTTCTATGTCGTCGACCGCCCGCTTTCGGCCGAAGTCGAGGCCATCGAAGAGGAACTGGCGTCCGAGGCCTTCATCTCGGAAATGATCGCCCACAAGCCGATCCTTGCCTATGATGACTTCTTCGCGCTCGGCTCGCTGGAGCGGGTCGAGGAGCGACTTTATCGCGACACCGTTGCTATCTGAACCAACCGACTTGAACCAACCGACCGGCGGAGAGAATGCACATGGCCGATTTCGATCTTGTTCTGCAAGGCACCGTGGTTCTGCCCGAACGCATCGTGGAAGCCGGCTATGTCGCCGTGCGTGACGGCAAGATCGCCGAGATCGGCATCGGCGTGCCGCCGGCCGCCCGCGAACGGCATCTGCTCGGCAAGGCGCTGATCCTGCCAGGCGCAATCGATGCGCAGGTGCATTCGCTATCGCAGAAGGATCAGGAAGACTTCATCTGGTCGACGCGTTCGGCCGCCGCCGGAGGTGTCACCACCATCGTCGACATGCCCTATGACGAAGGCAATCTCGTCTGCTCGGCAGCATCGGTGAAGAAGAAGATCGACCACGCCGCGCCGCAATCGCGCGTCGACTTTGCCCTCTATGGCACGATCGACCCGGAAGAAGGCCCGGCACGCATCGCCGAAATGGTCGAGGCCGGCGTTGCCGCCTTCAAATTCTCCACCTTCGGCACCGATCCCAAGCGTTTCCCGCGCATTCCGCCTGCCCTGCTCGATGCCTGCTTCGCCGCAATCGCGCCGACCGGCCTGACCGCCGGCGTCCACAACGAAGACGACGAAGCCGTTCGCACTTATACGGAGCAGGTGAAGGCGAGCGGCGTCACCGACTATCGCGCTCACGGCCTGTCCCGTCCGCCGATCACCGAGCTGCTCGCCATGCACACGATCTTCGAGACGGGCGCGGATACCGGCTGTCCGGCCCATGTCGTGCATTGCTCGCTCGGCCGCGGCTACGACATCGCCCGTGCCTATCGCCGCGATGGCTTCGAAGCCACGGTCGAATGCTGCATCCATTACCTGACGCTCGACGAGGAAAACGATGTGCGGCGTCTGGGCGGCAAGGCGAAAATTAATCCGCCGATCCGGCCGCGCGCCGAAGTGGAAACCTTGTGGCGCAAGGTGGCGGAGGGCAATGTCTGGCTCGTCTCGACCGACCACGTCAGCTGGTCGGAAAACCGCAAAACCAATCCGGACATGCTGGCGAATGCTTCCGGCGTGCCGGGCCTGGAGGTCATGGTGCCGCTCTTCGTCAAGGGTGCCCTGGAACGCGGCGTACCACTCACCTGGGCCGCGAAGCTGATGGCGGAAAACCCGGCTAAGCATTTTCGCCTCGACCATATCAAGGGTGCGCTGACACCAGGCAAAGACGCCGATATCGTCGTGCTGGAGCCGCGCGAAATGGTTTATGACGCAGCCGCAAGCGGCAACAACGTCGTCGGCTGGAGCCCCTATAACGGCATCCGCCTACCCTGGACTGTGTCGGCCGCCTACCTTAGAGGCAAGCAGATTACAGAGGGACAGAAGGTGCTGGCCGAACCCGGCTCCGGCAGCTTCGTGCGTCCCTTGCCTCGCCAAGTTCTTGCCGGAGATGCAACCCGATGACCGATCCCAAGCGCCACAACCTGCCCGTCAACGCCGATCGTATCGCTGAGGACATCGATGCGCTTGCCGGCATTACCGAGCCGGGCCATCCCTGGACGCGCCGCGCCTTCTCGCCGCTCTTCCTCGAAGGGCGAGCCTATATCGAGGCGCGGATGAAGGCAGCCGGTCTTGAGACGCGCATGGATGCTGCCGGCAATCTGATCGGCCGCCGCGCCGGTGCCAAGCCCGGCCTCGGCACAATCCTTGTCGGCTCGCATTCCGACACTGTTCCCGATGGCGGCCGCTTCGATGGCATTGCCGGCACGATTGCAGCACTTGAAGTGGTGCGCTCCTTGAAGGATCGCGGCATCGAGCTCGATCATGATCTGGAGATCGTCGATTTCCTCGCCGAGGAAGTCAGTATCTTCGGCGTCTCCTGCATCGGCAGCCGCGGCATGACCGGGCAGATCCCCGAGGCCTGGCTTTCCCGCATGAGCGGCGACCGCACGCTGTCGCAGGGCATTGCCGAAGTCGGCGGTGATCCCTCCGTGCTGCTTGCCCAGAAGCGTCCTGATCTCGCCGGCTTCCTGGAGCTGCATATCGAGCAGGGTCCGGTGCTTGAGGCCGAGAACAAGGATATCGGCATCGTCACCGCGATCGCCGGCATCACCCGCATCGAAATCACCGTTGAAGGCCGCGCCGACCATGCGGGCACGACGCCGATGGATCGACGCGCCGACGCGCTGGTGGCCGCTTCTCAGCTCGTGCTGGATATCCGGCAGAGGGCGGCTGAGCAGGCGAAGACGCCGGGCCATTTTGCTGCCACCGTCGGCGAATTCCGCATCGAGCCGAATGCCGCCAATGTCGTGCCCTCGAAGGTCGTGCTGCTGATTGATGGGCGCGCCGAAATCCGTGGCGACATGGAAGAGTTCCTCGCTTGGATCGACGGTGAGGTGAAGACCATCGCCGCCGACTATGGCGTCACGATCAACGCGCCGGTGCGCGTCTCCGACAATATGCCGACGCCGGGCGCTCCCGTGCTGCTCGAAACGCTGGAGCGCGCCTGCGAGACTGTTGGCGCCAAGCATCGCCGCATGGCCTCCGGCGCCGGCCACGACACGGCCTGGATCGCCAAGGTCGCGCCAGCCGCCATGATCTTCGTGCCCTGCAAGGAGGGCCGCAGCCATTGCGCCGAGGAATGGGCCGAGAATGACGACATCGCCATGGGCGCCGCCGTGCTCTTCGAAGCGGTGCGCGACATGGACAAGAACCTCAAACAGAACCGGGAGTAGCCAATGGGACGCGTACTCGTTGCCAAGGATGTGGAAGCGGCCGTCAAGGGCGGCTCCGTTTACGCCGCAGGCGGTGGCGGCTGGGCCGATCATGGACGCATGCTCGGCTATGCGGCCGTCAATGTCGGCAAGCCGGAGCTGGTGTCGATCGACGAACTCAACGACAATGACTGGATCGCGACGGCTGCCGCCATCGGCGCGCCGGCCTCCACGACCCCATGGGAAATGCAAGGCATCGACTACGTCAAGGCCGCACAGCTGCTGCAGGACGAGCTTGGCGAGCAGCTTTCCGGCCTGATCATCGGCCAGAACGGCAAGTCCTCGACGCTGAACGGCTGGCTGCCATCGGCCATCCTTGGAACGAAGGTGGTGGACGCCGTCGGCGATATTCGTGCCCATCCAACGGGCGACATGGGCTCGATCGGCATGGCCGGCTCGCCAGAACAGATGATCCAGACCGCCGTCGGCGGCAACCGCGCCGAAAACCGCTATATCGAGCTGGTCGTGAAGGGCGCGACGGCGAAGATTTCGCCGATCCTGCGCGCGGCCTCCGACCAGTCCGGCGGTTTCATCGCCTCCTGCCGCAATCCCTTGCGCGCTTCTTACGTTCGCACCCACGCGGCGCTCGGCGGCATCTCAATGGCGCTTTCGCTCGGCGAAGCAATCATCGAGGCGGAAAAGAAGGGTGGCAGTGCCGTCATCGACGCCATCTGCAAGACGACGGGCGGTCATATCCTGGCCGAAGGGACGATCACCAGGAAGGATGTCGTCTACACGAAGGAAGCCTTCGACATCGGCACCGTCACCGTCGGCAGCAGCGATAAGGCCGTCATCATGCATGTGATGAACGAGTATATGGCGGTCGAGGATACAGGCGGCAAGCGCCTGGCAACCTTCCCCTCCGTCATCACGACACTGTCGCCGGAAGGCGAGCCCTTGAGTGTCGGCCAGCTGCATGAGGGCATGAACGTCTTCATCCTGCATGTGCCGATGGACATCATTCCGCTCTCGGCCAGCGTGCTTGATCCCACCGTCTATCCCTCCGTGGAAAAGGCCATGGGGATCGAGATCGCCAAATTCGCTCTGGCCGGCAAGAAAGGCTGAAAAGCGCGGGAGGCGCAGATGGCGCGTGACGCAGGTCTCGAAGAATTGCTGAGAGAAGAGTTCGGACCACGGCCCGGGCTTAGCGAAAAAGCGATGTTCGGCGGCTGGGCCTTTCTGCTCAACGGCCATCTGCTGTGCGGCGCGCGCGAAGACGGGATGCTGATCCGCCTCGGCAAGGGCAACGATAGCTGGGCGGTTCAGCAGCACGACGTCAACCGCATGCAGATGGGCGGCCGGACAATGCAGGGCTGGGTGCGCGCCGGGCCAGAGGCCTATGGCAACGACGTGCTGCGCAAGCGGCTGCTTCTGGCCGCGCTGGACTTCGTCGAAGGCCTGCCGCCGAAATAGCCGGGCCGCCGAAACAACAAAGAAATCAGGGAAGGGAAATCCATGCCGAAAGCCAATCCACGTCACCCGAAATTCCCCATTCCGGGCGGCCCGGAGCTGCGTGCCAAGGGCTGGCGGCAGGAGGCCCTGCTGCGCCTGCTCGAAAACGTGCTCTCGGTCGGCGAAGATCCCGACAATCTCGTCGTCTATGCCGCTCTCGGCAAGGCCGCCCGCAACTGGGCGGCGCACAAGGGCATCGTCAAGGCGCTGACCGAAATGGATGAGAACCAGACCCTGCTCATCCAGTCCGGCAAGCCGATCGGCCTCATCCGCACACATGACAAGGCGCCGCTCGTCATCATGGCGAACTGCAACATCGTGGGGCAATGGGCAAAGGCCGAGGTGTTCTACGAGCTGCAGCGCAAGGGGCTGATCTGCTGGGGCGGGCTTACAGCCGGCGCCTGGCAATATATCGGCAGCCAGGGCGTGATCCAGGGAACCTACGAGATCTTCATGCGCATCGCCGAGCGCCGGTTCGGCGGCGATCTCTTCGGCCGTTTCGTGCTGACGGCCGGTCTCGGCGGCATGGGCGGCGCGCAGCCGCTCGCCGGCCGCATGGCGGGAGCCGCGATCCTCTGCGTCGATATCGATGCGGAGCGCGCCAGGAAGCGCCAGGAAATCGGCTATCTGCAGGAGATCGCCCCGGATCTCGATTCCGCGCTGGCGATGATCGACGCGGCGGTCAAGGAGAAGCGGGCACTGTCCGTCGGCCTCGTCGGCAATGCAGCCGAGATCTATCCCGAGATCGCGCGGCGCGGCATCGTGCCCGATATCGTCACCGACCAGACTTCCGCCCACGATCTCGTCTATGGCTACGTGCCGAAGGGCATGAATTTGCAACAGGTCAAAGACCTTCGCGACGATGGCCAGGGCCAGCTGATGGCCGCCAGCCGCGCCTCGATCGTCGAGCATGTGAAGGCCATGCTGGATTTCCAGAAAAAGGGCTCCGAAGTCTTCGACAACGGCAACCTCATCCGCACGCAGGCGAAGGAAGGCGGCGTCACTAACGCCTTCGATATCCCGATCTTCACCGAAGCCTATTTGCGGCCGCTCTTCTGCCGCGCCATCGGCCCCTTCCGCTGGATGGCGCTTTCCGGCGAGGAGAGCGATATCGCCCACATCGACGATCTGCTGCTGGAGATGTTCCCGGACAACAAGATCATCACCAACTGGATCAAACTCGCCCGCGAGCACGTGCCCTTCGAAGGCCTGCCGGCCCGTATCGCATGGCTCGGTCATGGCGAGCGCACCGCACTTGCCCGCCGCGTCAACGAGCTTGTGGCAAGCGGTGAACTCAAAGGTCCGATCGCCTTTTCGCGCGACCATCTCGATGCCGGCGCCATGGCGCATCCGAACATCATGACCGAGCGCATGAAGGACGGCTCCGACGCCATCGCCGATTGGCCGCTGATCGACGCCATGATGCTCTGCTCGTCCATGGCCGACCTCGTCGTCGTTCATTCCGGCGGCGGCGGCTATGCCGGCTACATGACGAGCTGCGGCGTCACCGTGGTTGCCGATGGCACCCAAGCCGCCGACGAACGGCTCGACCATGCGCTGACCAACGACACGGCACTCGGCGTCATGCGCTATGCCGATGCCGGCTACGAGGAAGCGCTTGATGAAGTTGCGAAAAAGGATGTGCCCTATATCCGTTTGGGATAGGCGCGTCTGTTCTTAGCGACATTCAGAGACTATGGTCCCGGGCAACTTTAGATGAATTGAGAGTTGCCCGTGATCCCCTGGACGTTGCTTGATACTGCGAAAATCCCTGGCGGCGGCGAGCTGCGCCTGAAGCAGCGCGGCCAGGAATTTTCCATCATGCTCGGCACCAACGAGCTGATGAACAGCCGGCTCAGCGGCTCCGAGCGGGCGCTGGCGACGCTTTCCTGCGAGAAGATCAAGGACCGGAAGGCGCCGCATCTGCTGATCGGCGGCCTTGGCATGGGCTTTACCCTGCGCGCGGCTCTCGGCGAACTCGGGGCGGACGCCAAGGTCACGGTTGCGGAGCTGGTTCCGGCGGTCGTTTCCTGGGCACGCGGGCCGATGGCAACGGTCTTCGACGGCTGCCTCGACGATCCCCGCGTCGCGATCCACGAAGGCGATGTGCGTCCACTCATCCGCGTCCGCAAGACTGCCTATGACGCCATCCTGCTCGATGTCGACAACGGTCCCGACGGCATCACCTCGGAGGCCAATGACGGCCTCTACGATTATCAGGGCCTGAAGGCCGCGCGCGATGCACTACGCCCCGGCGGCATCCTTGCGGTCTGGTCGTCAGGACCGGACGAGCGCTTTACGAGACGCCTGCGCGACAGCGGTTTCGCCGCCGAGGTGGTCAATACGCGCGCCAATGGCAAGACAGGCGCGCGTCATGTCATCTGGCTTGCGACAAAATCAGGATCGTGACGCCCCGAATTGAAATGGCGCTCCTGATGCTATATATCAATGTCATATCTCAAGGGAGTTATGGCATGGACACCGCAAAAATCTTCTGGTCCGGCCGCTCGCAGGCCGTGCGTTTGCCGAAGGACTTCCGCCTCGATGGCGAGGAAGTGCGCATCCGACGGCAGGGAAAAGCAATTATTCTGGAGCCGATCGCCGAAGATTGGGGTTGGTTGGAAGCTGTTACGGGGCCGCTCGATCAAGACTTTGAAGACGCAGTGGCCGAACAGCCCGCCGAGCAGCAACGTCCAGAGCTGGATATCTTCAAGTGAAGTATCTGCTCGATAGCAATGCCGTCATCGCCTTGATGAAAGGTCACTCCAGCTTCGTCAGCGAGCTTCGCAGACATAAGCCGCAAGATTTCGCGGTTCCGTCTATCGTTGCACACGAACTGTTTTATGGCGCTTACAAGGGTCAGCGTGTTGCCGAGAACCTTGGTCGTGTCGAAGCCCTGCAATTCGAAACGCTGGACTTCGATAAGGAAGATGCCCGCGCGGCAGGCGAAATACGTGCCAATTTGGCTACTCTCGGCACCCCGATTGGCGCCTATGACGTCCTGATCGCGGGCCAGGCGATGGCCCGCGATCTGATCCTGATAACGCGGAATGTCAGAGAGTTCGAACGTGTTCCCAAGCTGCGATTTGAGGACTGGGAGTCCTTGGCAAACGGCTAAAGATAGCGTGTTTCCTCCGGTGCTCGATCGAAGCGGTCGTCGCGGCCGTCGAAGTATCCCACCGGAAGTGCTGCTAGTTCCTCATCGGTGGCATCATCCAGGCAGCTGATGCTGATCGCATAGAACTTGCCGCCGAGTACGGGATTTTCACCCCAGTTGAAAGAGCTGATGCCGCAAGTCTTGCAGAAGAGGTGATGCAGGATGCGCGGGCCGAATTGATATTCGCCGATCCTGTCGTCACCCGACGTCAGGCGGAAATCGGCAGGCGTGGCGACGGCCAGCCAATTGCGCTTCTTCTTGCAGATCGAGCAATTGCATTTGAAGGTGCCGCCCTGCAGATCGAGATCGGCTTCATAACTGACGGCGCCGCAATGGCAGCTTCCGTGATAGGTCTTCTTCATCACTCTCATCCTTCCCTTGAGGTGGCTTCTGCGTAAGCGACGTATTTGTCGAGGGCCTGCTCCCAGCCGCCGGTCTGCAATCTCAGCTCGGTATCGTCAGGCAATTCGACCTTGCGGAAGACGAGGCGCGTCTTCTCGCCAAGCTCATGGAACTCCACGGTAACCTGCATCGGGTGTTCGGGCTTTCCTTCCTGGTTTTCCCAGGCGAAGGTGAAGACAAGGCGCTCCGGCGGGACAATTTCGAGATAGCGTCCGTGGCTCCAATATTCCCTGCCTTCTGCCGTGAGAATGCAGTGCCGCCAGGTGCCGCCTTCACGCAAATCCACAGAGACGGACGAGGCGGTCGTGGTCTGCGGCCCCCACCAGCGCATCAGGTGTTGGGGCTCCGTCCAGAGACGAAAGAGTAAACCTCGTGGCGCGGCAATGTCTCTGGTCAGCACGATCTCACGCGGCTGGCGCACGCTGCCGCCGTCAGTTGCTGGGCTCATCCGTTCCTCCCTTTTGCAATAGCGCCGCGTAGGCTTCCAGGCGATCGAGATTGTCGTTCCAGAATTGCCGGTAGCTCTCCAGCCAGTCATCCACCTGCCGCAGCGGCTTCAGCTCCAGCCGGCAGGGCCGCCATTGCGCCTCCCTCCCCTTCGAGATCAGGCCGGCTTTCTCCAAGACCTTCAGATGCTTGGAAACGGCAACCAGCGACATGTCGAAGGGTTCGGCCAGCTCGGAGACGGACGCCTCGCCAGTCGCCAGCCGCGCCAGGATGGCCCGGCGGGTCGGATCGGCCAGGGCCGAGAGGGTCATGCTCAATGTGTCCATGCTATTTAATAAACCATAAAGTTAATTAACTTATTGGTTTAATATAGGTGGTGAGCGAGCGATGTCAAGAAGGGCCAGACGGCGTGCAATCTCAGGAAACGATGTTGGAGACTTCGATCAGGTTTTGATCGGGATCGCGGAAATAGACCGAGAGAATGGGGCCGGTCGCGCCGGTACGGCGAACGGGGCCTTCCATGATCGCAACGCCCTCGGCCTTGAGGTGAGCGATGACATCGTCCAGCGGCGTCGTGCTGATGAAGCAAAGGTCGGCCGAACCGGGCGTGGGTCTATCAGCCTTGGGCTCGAACTCATGCCCGGCGCGGTGCAGGTTGATTTTCTGGTTGCCGAAGGTCAAGGCCTTGCGGCCCTCGCCAAAGGTTCCGACACCCATGCCGAGGACGCGGGCATAGAAATCGCAGCTCTCCTCGATGCTCGCGACCGTGAGCACCAGATGATCGAGATGGTCGATACGGATCATGGCGGCCTCCGGCTTCAACGACGCGCCAGCCTGGCGACGGCAAGGGCACTGGCGAGACATAGTGCCAGCATGACGAGGATGAAGGCAACGACGGCATTCCAGCCATCGGCAAGCCAGAAATAGCCGCCGACCGAGCCCGCTATGCTGGAGCCGAGATAATAGGCGAGCAGGTAGAGCGAGGAGGCGTGGCCCTTGAAGCCATGGGCCAGCCGCCCCACCAGCGCACTGGCGGCGGAATGGGCCATGAAGAAGCCAATCGTCACCAGAACGATGCCAAGAATGATCAGCGGCAGCGAGCTGGAAAGCGTGACCGCTGCACCGAGTGCTGCGATCAGCACGCCAATCGGCAGCACGATGAAATGGCCGATGCGGTCGCCGAGAAGACCGGCTGCCCAGGAGGCGACGATGCCGAAGAGATAGGCGGTGAAGATCAGGCCCAATTCGGTCTGGTTGAGATCATAGGGATCGGCGACCAGACGGAAGCCGGCATAATTATAGACCGTGACGAAGGAACCCATGACGAGGAAGCCAATGGCAAAGAGCAGCGGCAGCGCCGCATTGCCGAAATGGCCACCCCAGGCCTTTATGTGGAAGGCGGCATCGAAGCCCTTGCGCGGGGTGAAATTGCGCGACGGCGGCAGGAGGTAGAGGAAGCCGATGGCGGCGATCAGGCCGAGAATGCCGACCGTTGCCAGCGCCGGCCGCCAGCTCAGATATTCGGCGATCGTACCTGTCACAACGCGACCGGCCATGCCGCCGAAGGCATTGCCGGCAATATAGAGGCCCATGGCGCCGCCAAGGCCGCGCGGCTCGATCTCCTCGGCCAGATAAGTCATCGCGACGGCCGGGACCCCGCCCAGTAGGAACCCCTCAAGGGCGCGAACGGCGAGGAGCATGTGCCAGCTCGGCGACACCGCGCAGACAATCGTACAGATGGCCGCGCCGAGCAGCGAAATGAACATCAGGCTGCGGCGGCCGAGGCTTTCGGAAACGGCAGCGGCGCCGAAGATCGCGAAGGCCAGGAAACCGGTGGAAAGCGACAGCGACAGCGAGCTTGCGGCAGGCGTGACACCGAAATCCTCGGAAAAGATCGGCATCAGCGGCTGCACGCAATAAAGCAGCGAGAAAGTCGCAAAGCCCGAGAGAAACAACGCAATGGTCGCGCGGCGGAATGCGGGCGTGCCGCGTGTCAGGAATTGACGAGGCTCCGCCAACAGCTCGCTCTTCACGAGCGTCAATTCGGGGCCTGATGGAACTTCGGAAGCAGCGATTTCCTGCTTGCCAGCGGCGCGAGACATGGGGCACCCAACCTTTCTTGCCCCGAAATCTAGCCAGATCAGCTCCATTAGTCCAATATATGGAACAGGCGATCTCAATAGCTTTTGGAGATAGCGATGGAGCTGCGTCATATCCGCTATTTTCTGGCACTCGCGGAGGTGGGAAACTTCACCCGCGCGGCTGCCAATCTCGGTATCGGCCAGCCGCCGCTCAGCCAGCAGATCGGGGACCTTGAAAACGAGGTAGGCGCACAACTGTTCCATCGCGTGCCGCACGGTGCGGAGCTGACGGCGGCCGGAGAGGCCTTTCTGGCCGAGGCGAGAACGGCCATTGATGCGGCGGAAAAGGCGAAACTTGCCGCCCAGCGCGCCAATCGCGGCGAAATCGGTCGTCTCTCGCTCGGCTTCACCGCCTCCTCCGCCTTCAACACCATCGTCACAGCAACCATTCGCGAGTTTCGGGGGCATTGGCCGGAAGTGCGGCTGTCGCTGACCGAAATGAACACCAACGCACTGATGGAACGGCTGATGCGTGGCGAAATCGATGCGGCTTTCATTCGCCCGGGCCTGGAAGATCCGCGGGATGTGCGCCTGAAGCGCTTTGCCGACGAGCCGATGCTGATCGCGCTGCCGGCCCATCATCCATTGGCGAAAAAGGAGCCCGTGCCGATTGCGGCGCTTGCGGGCGAGCCCTTCATCCTCTTCCCGCGCATGGTGGGGCTCAGCCTCTATGACGATATCGTTGGTGCCTGCCGCGAGGCGGGCTTCGACCTCGTCGTGACGCAGGAGGCGCCGCAGATCCCATCCGTCGTCAATCTCGTCGCCGCCAATCTCGGCGTTTCCATCGTTCCGGCTTCGATCGCACAGATCAAGCTCGATGGCGTCGCCTACCGGCCGATTGATGGACCGCCGGTCGTGGCGCGTCTCGGCCTTGCTAGCCTCAAGGCGCAGAGATCGCCCGTCATCGCCAATCTGATGAGCCTGATTGCATAGAGCGTTTCCTTACGCACTTCGGACGGAAAACCGCTACGCACTTTTCCTGGAAATGCTTTAATTATGCGCCGCGTTCCCAATAGGGCGGATCGCCGAATGCCTTCTTCAGATGATCGGCGATGGCCCGAAGTTTGGCCGAGGGATTGCGTCCTTCCGGATGGGCCATGAAGATGAACTCCGGCTCCGGCCGATAGCCGACATCGATCTCGACAAGCCGCCCTTCCCTCACGGAAGGCCCCGCGATGAAGGCCGGCAGCAAAGCAACGCCGAGCCCGGCGATCGCTGCATCGTGAAGGACATCGCCGTTGTTGACGCCCAGTGCCAGCTTCGCACGGATGACGACAGCACCGTCCGGCCCATCGAAACGCCAGTCCGCGACGCCACGATTGGTGTAGAAGATGCCGCGATGATCTTCGAGATCGGATAGCGAAGTGGGCCCGCCGTGGCGACTGAGATAGTCCGGCGAAGCCACGAGAAGGCGGCGACTGCGCGCGAGCTTCCAGGCAACTAAACGCGAGTCGGCGATCAGGCCATGGCGGATGATCGCATCATAGCCATCCGAGGCGGCATCGACGCGGCGGTCGTCAAGATCGAGTGTCAGCTCGATCTCCGGATGCTCGGCGAGAAACGGATAAAGAGCAGGCCCCAGATGCAGGCGGCCGAAGGTGACGGGTGCCGCGATGCGCAACGGCCCCATCAGCGTGCCGCGCCGCTCGGCGAGATCGGCAGCCGCCTCGCGAACCTCCTGCGCGATGCGGGTCGCGCGCTGCAGAAAGGCGGCGCCATCTTCCGTCAGCGTCAGCTTGCGGGTGGTGCGATGAAGCAGGGTTGCCCCCAACGCCTTCTCCATGTCCGACAGTCGTTCGCTGACGACGGATTTCGACAGGCGCAGGCGTCGCGCGGCCTCGCTGATCGAGCCGGCCTCGGCTACAGTCACGAATGTCACGATCCCTTCGATTTTCAACATCGTTCGGCAATTCCGAATTCGAATTCCATTATCTGCAGACTAATCCGAACGATCGGAAAAGGCCATCTTCCACGTATCGGACAAACCGAAAGACACGTCCTCACACAGGAGATGGAACAATGAACCGCTTGAATGGAAAAGTCGCAATCGTTACCGGCGCCAGTTCCGGTATTGGCCGCACCACGGCAAAGCTTTTCGCCGCCGAAGGCGCCAGGGTTGTCGTCGGCGCTCGCCGCGCCGCAGAACTGGAAAGCCTTGCCGCCGAAATCAAGGCCGCCGGCGGTGAAGCAGCCGTCCTGGCCGGCGATGTGCGCTCGGAAGACTATCACAAGGCGCTGGTCGCCCTTGCGGTCGAGCGCTACGGCAAGCTCGACATTGCCTTCAACAATGCCGGCACGCTCGGCGAGGCAGGCCCCAGCACCGAGGTCTCCGAGGCAGGCTTTGCCGAGGCACTGGCGATCAACCTCACTGCGTCGTTCCTGGCTGCCAAGCACCAAATTGGCGAAATGATCAAGCATGGCGGCGGCTCGGTGATTTTCACCTCGACCTTTGTCGGCCATACCGTGAGCTTCCCCGGCGTTGCCGCCTATGCCGCCAGCAAATCCGGCCTGATCGGCCTGACGCAAACACTCGCCGCCGAATTTGGCCCGCAGAATGTGCGCGTCAATGCCATACTGCCGGGTGCGGTCGACACCGATATGTATCGCGACATGAACGATACGGCCGAAAAGCAGGCTTTCATAACCAATCTGCATGCGCTGAAGCGCGTCGCCGGCCCCGAGGAGATCGCTCGCTCGGTCCTCTATCTCGCTTCAGATGATGCAAGCTTCGTCAGCGGCACGGCTTCGCTGGTCGATGGCGGCCTGTCGATCACGCGGACCTGACGGCGCCTTTTCACGGCGCAATTATCGTCGCCGGCATGCTTTGAATGGATAAGAACGGGCCGCAGGCGCTATATCCCTTGCGGCCCTTTCACTCAGAACATCGTATTGTTGTTCTTCGATGTCTCGGGGATCGGCTGCACCGAGTCCCAGTGTTCCTGGATCTTGTTGTCCTCGACGCGGAAAATATCGACGATGGCGCTGCCGCGGTCGCCCGGTTGGCGAATGGCATGGACGCGCAGGATCACAAAGTCGCCGTCGACCATCACGCGCTTGATCTCGCTCTTCGACTGCGGATAGTTCTTCTTCAGATATTCGAGGAAACCGCGCAGGCCTTCGGGACCATCGGCGGCCATCGGATTGTGCTGGATGTATTTGCCGAGATATTTGGAAGCCGCGGCGAAATCCTTGTCGTTCAGCGCCTTCTGGTAGAAATCCAGAACGATTTCCTTGTTCTTCTGCTCTTGCGGCGAATAGGCGCGCTCGGCAAAAGCCGGCATAGCAGCGGCCATGATTGGCAGGGCGATGACAGCGACTTTCATCAGTTTCAAGGCGTCACTCCTTTGGTCGTTAACGTGTTCACTTTTGTCGAGGGTGAAGACGCCCGCAAATGACAAGTCGGTGATGCCGACGTGATCATTGGCTGCAAATGGCGGAAAATCCCATCACTTGCGCCGCAATCACCGACACGCCGAGTTCGAAGGAAGCACGCGGCGATTGCCTATGACACACCAAAGGCTTAGGCTTGTGGGCAAAAGAACAGACGACGGGTTCAGGCATGGTTCTCGCAGGAAAGCGCATTCTCCTCATCATCTCCGGCGGCATCGCGGCCTATAAAAGCCTCGACCTCATTCGCCGGCTGCGCGAGCGCGATGCGAGCGTGCGGCCGGTCATGACGGCTGGCGCACAGCAGTTCATCACGCCGCTTGCCGTCGGCGCGCTTGCCGCCGACCATGTCTTCACCGATCTGTTTTCGCGAGAGGACGAACAGGATGTCGGCCACATCAGGCTGGCGCGCGACTGCGACCTCGTGCTGATCGCGCCTGCGACTGCCGACCTGCTCGCCAAGATGGCGAACGGGCTGGCCGACGATCTTGCCTCGACCATATTGCTGGCGACGAACAAACCTGTTCTCGCCGCCCCCGCCATGAACCCGAAAATGTGGTCGCATCCGGCCACCAAACGCAACATCGAGACGCTGCGTGGCGATGGCATCGCCTTCGTCGGGCCGATGACAGGCGAAATGGCCGAGAGCGGCGAAAGCGGCGCGGGCCGCATGGCAGAACCGCTCGATATCGTCGCAGCCATCGAGAGACGTCTGGATGACGGCGCCAAGCCGCTTGCCGGCAAGAAGGCGATCGTCAGCTCCGGGCCGACGCACGAGCCGATCGACCCGGTACGCTACATTGCCAACCGCTCGTCCGGACGGCAGGGCCATGCGATTGCCTCTGCACTTGCGGCACTCGGTGCCGATGTCACCCTCGTTTCCGGCCCCGTCACCATACCCGATCCAGTCGGTCTCAATGTCATTCATGTCGAGCGTGCCGATGAGATGCGTGATGCCGTTCTGGCTGCTCTGCCGGCGGATATCGCCGTCATGGTAGCAGCAGTTGCCGACTGGCGCGTCGCTTCCGCCTCAGATCAGAAGATCAAGAAGCATCCGGGCGAGTCGATCCCAACGTTGGCGCTCACCGAGAACCCCGATATCTTGAAGACCGTCGGCCATCACACGCAGCGGCCGAAACTCGTCATCGGCTTTGCCGCCGAGACGCAGGATGTCGAGAGCAATGCCCGCGCGAAGCTGGAACGCAAGGGTGCTGACTTCATCGTCGCCAACGACGTGTCACCGGCAACCGGCATCATGGGCGGCACGCACAACCGCGTGAAGATCATCAGCCATCACGGCGTCGAGCAGTGGCCCGACCTCGACAAGGATGAAGTAGCCGTGCGGCTGGCGGCGCTGATTTCAGAACAATTCAAGCAGGGATAGCAGCAGGCGTCGGGGTCTCTCCGGCTGCACGCTCTTCCGGCTCGAAGGGCGAGACGTGCACGCCTGCCTCGTCGATCAGGACGGCACTGCCGTCGGGGATCTCACGCCAGGCATCGACATCGTCGTTCAGCGGCTCCGAGACGAGGCAATATCCGGAGCCGACCGGCGATGCGTAGAGCGTCGGCGCCTTGCGGTCGGTCGCATAGCGGATGGCATAGAGCAATTTGCCGTCGGAAAAGGCTGCCGTGAAACGCACCAGCACCGAGCCGACCAAATGAACCGACAGGCCCTCGACGAAACCGATGGTCTCGGCGATCGCCGCAATCGGATTCGTTGCCAGGCCGAACTGCGTCGCCAGCAGGAACAACAGCTCGGAATCGGTGGTACCACTGCGGGCGTGGAACAGCCGGTCATCAAGCATGGCTTCCATCGGCCGGCGCAAACGGTCGAAATTGGAAATCTGGCCATTGTGCTGGAACGACCAGTTCTCGAAGACGAAGGGATGGCAATTGTCGCGGCGCGTGCCGCCGCCGGTCGCGGCACGGACGTGGGCGAGGAACAGCGGCGAGCGGATCTGCCGCGCCAGGCTCTTCAGATTGCAATCGGACCAGGCGGGCAGGATGTCGCGATAACGGCCGGGCTCCGGCCGATCACCATACCAGGCGATGCCAAAACCATCGCCGTTGGTTGCCGTCTTCGCGCGCGTGGCGCAATGGGATTGTTCGATCAGAGAGTGGGCGGGCGAAGACACCAGCTCCTCCAGATAGAGGGGGTCTCCACGATAGGCTGCCCAGCGACACATGCGTCTTTATACTCCGATTCCCGCTGTCTTCCTGTCCCGCGGGAGAATGGCAAATCTTGGACAATTGTTTATGCAGAATGGGTAATAAAGTCTTAATTTTTCATCCTATGATCTGCAACATGACAGATATTTGACGCCTCGTCCGATCACGTTTCGCGTCGCAACATTTTCTTCGTGAAGCCGCTGCGGCAGGGCTTTTACGGGAGATAGGGCAGCGCAAGAGATTTCGATGCGACAAGAAGTGTGAAGCTCCCATAGATCGAACCCCTTGCATCGGCTCGAATTTGAGCTACCTTTGGCTTGTCTGAAACGTAACGAAAGGAAGGTGATCCAATGTCTAGTGGGATTTCGGTCTTGGTATTTGGCATGGAAATGGTTGTGAACGTTGCGAGGCAGCCCTCGCTCTGACCAACACCTTCCCGAAGCGTTCGCCGCTTCAGGCCAGTTACGGGCCAAAGCTCATGGGGGGTCGCTTAAGGCGGCCCCTTTTGCATTTGTAGGCGTCATTATGGGGGCGATTGCCGCCGATCCCTCGCAAGCAATTTCATTTTTTTCCTTGCCGAACGGGAAGAGCGCCTTAGCTAAGGCAGCATGTCTTCTCAGGAACAGCCCGAACAGGGCGAAGCCGAACCGAGGCCGCTGAAAGAGCCGGCCCTTACCGCACTCTCATTGTATCCTCATGACTGGGCCTTGTTCCTCGATATCGACGGAACCCTGCTCGATCTCGCCGAAACGCCGGAAGCGATCGTCGTTCCGGACTATCTGCCCGGCACTCTGCATGCGCTCTCCCGCCAGCTCGGCGGCGCGCTGGCCTTGGTGACCGGCCGGGCCATCGAATTCGTCGATCCCCTTTTTGCGCCGTTTCGTTTTCCCGTCGCCGGCCTGCATGGTGCGGAACGACGCGATGCGGCCGGGCGGCTGCGGCGCGCTCATATCCCACCCGCCTTCCAGGAAATGAAACAGCTGATCCGGAATGAGGCTCTGGCTTGGCCGGGCGCCATCGTCGAGGACAAGGGGGCTGCGGTCGCCGTTCACTTTCGGCATGCATCCGCCTACGAGGCCGAGATCGGCGAGGCCATGCAGCGCCATCTGGAGGAAGCCGGGCCGGACTGGACCCTTCAGTGCGGCAAGATGGTGGTCGAAATCTGCCCGTCCCACGCCAGCAAGGGACATGCCGTCGAGGCGTTTCTTGCCGAAGAGCCCTTCGAGGGCCGCCGCCCGGTTACGATCGGCGACGACGTGACCGACGAGACGATGTTTGCCGCCGCCAACCGTCTCGGCGGCCAATCCGTGCGCATCGGAGAGGGCAACGGAAAAACGCTGGCGCGTGCATCCATTGCCTCGCCCGCGCGTTTAAGAGACGTGCTGGCAGCGCTCGTCAAGTAATCCGTCGATCACTTCGGCGCCCCACCAGCTGCTTATTTCCCCGTAATTCCGAACGGAACGGCGCTGCGCACTTTTCCTGGAATTGCTTCAGCCTTCTCGAAAGGAAGAATTCGTGAGCCGTCTCATCATCGTTTCCAATCGCGTTTCCGTGCCCGATCACAAGGGTGCTGCAGCCGCGGGCGGCCTTGCCGTGGCGCTGCAGGCAGCCCTTGCCGAGCGCGGTGGCATTTGGATGGGCTGGTCCGGCAAATCGAGCGGCGATGTCGAGCCCGAGCCGCTGCAGATGACGCAGGACGGCAACATCACCTATGCGCTGACCGACCTCACTCAAACCGATGTCGAGGAATATTACCAGGGCTTTGCCAACCGCGTGCTCTGGCCCATCTGCCATTACAGGCTCGATCTTGCCGAATATGCCCGCAAGGAAATGACCGGCTATTTCCGCGTCAACCGCTTCTTTGCCCACCGGCTTGCCCCCCTGATCGAGCCTGACGACATCATCTGGGTGCATGACTACCACCTTATTCCACTGGCGGCGGAGCTGCGGCAGATGGGCTTGAAGAACCGTATCGGCTTCTTCCTGCACATTCCGTGGCCGCCGGCAGACGTCGTGCTCGCCATGCCGGTGCACGAGGAGATCATGCGGGGCCTCTCCTCCTATGACCTGCTCGGCTTCCAGACCGATCACGATCTCGAAAACTTCGCGGGCTGCCTGAAGCGCGAAGGCATGGGCATCGAGAAAAGCCCCGGCCATTTCAGCGCTCATGGCCATGATTTTCGCGGCGGCGCATACTCGATCGGCATCGAGACGGCGGGCTTTGCCGAATTCGCCCGCAGGGCCGCGTCGCACAGTATGGTGCAGAGGGTGCGCAAAAGCATCGAAGGCCGCGACCTGATCCTTGGCGTCGACCGGCTCGACTACTCCAAGGGTATCACCCAGCGTATCGATGCCTTCGAACGCTTCATCACCAACAATCCTGCTCACCAGCGCAGCGTCACCTATCTGCAGATCACCCCGAAATCGCGGTCGGAGGTGCCGGAATACGAGGCGATGCAGCACGCCGTCGCCGAACAGGCCGGCCGGGTCAACGGCGCGATCGGCACGGTCGACTGGGTGCCGATCCGCTACATCAACCGCTCAATCAGCCGTCCGATACTGGCCGGTCTCTACAGGCTCGCGAAAGTCGGGCTGGTAACGCCACTGCGCGACGGTATGAACCTCGTCGCCAAGGAATATGTCGCTGCACAGGACCCCGACAATCCCGGCGTGCTGGTACTGTCGCGCTTTGCCGGCGCGGCGCGAAAGCTGAAGGGCGCGCTGCTGGTCAACCCCTATGATGTCGACGGCACCGCCAATGCGCTGGCGCGCGCCGTCAACATGCCGCTGCAGGAGCGACAGGAGCGCTGGCGCGGCATGATGGACTATCTGCTGGAGCACGATGTATCGCACTGGTGCGAGACCTTTCTCAACGATCTCACCTCAGAATAGGTCACAGCTGCTCGACGGCGGCCTCAGTGAGCAGCCATTGCGCCAACTGCTCGGCATGCGGATTCGGCGCCGATGGCGGCAGCAGCCAGTAGCCGCGCTCCGGCGCCTCCAGCACAGGGCCTGCCGTCACCAGTGTGCGGGCGGCCAGCAGGGAATCGACGAGGCCCACCCAGCCGATGGCGACGCCCTGCTCGCTCAGGGCTGCCTGCACGACGAGCGAATAGGTATTGAAGCGCAGGTCACCGCGGCCGGCATAAGCATCCCGGGCAATGCCAAAGCCAGAGAGATAGCTTTCCCAGTCGAACCAGGGCGACGGCATCTCCGAATCGAGATGGACCAGCGTGATGCCGGCAAGCTGCGAGGGATCGGCGAACAGGCCGTGGCGCTCCGCAAAACCCCTGGTGCAGATCGGTACGACCTTCTCCGGCAGAAGCAATGTGGCGGCCGGACCGAATTCGCTGCGAGTGCCGAAGAAGACGGTGATATCGCCGCTCTCCGGCGCACCGCGATCCAGCCGCTGCGTGGCGACGATCTGAATATCCACTTCCGGATGAAGAAGCCGGAATGCGTGCATGCGCGGGATCAGCCAGAGAGCGGAAAAGGCATAATCCGTGCGCAGACGAACGGACGGGCGCTCCGCCTCGATACGGAAGCTGCGCACCAGGTTGTCGACGCTGCCGACGGACTTTTCGACGATCTCGAACAGTCGCTGCCCTTCCGGCGAGAGCGCGACGCCGCGATGCTGCCGGCGAAACAGGGGCACGCCCATCTGCTCCTCGATGCGGCGGATCTGATAGCTGACGGCCGGTTGCGTCAGGCCGAGCGTTGTAGCGGCGGCGGACAGGCTGCCGGAGCGGCCCACTTCCAGGAAGATCCGCAGCCAGCCCAGATCGACGAGACGTTCAGCCATAAAATTTCCTTTTGGCATCTATCGAAAAATGCATGCTTCACAGCGATAACTCTAGTGATGTTCAATAAAATAATCCAATAACAAGAGGGAACATCGTCATGCGCATGTCTGCAATGGGTCGGCTCGCCGCCGGCGCTCTTCTTTCCGTCCTTTCCTTTGCCGGTATCGCCCGAGCCGATGGCGACAACTGCAGGACGATTCACCTGTCCGACCCCGGCTGGACCGACATCACCTCGACTAATGGCGTAACCGGCGTGCTCTTGACCGCGCTTGGCTACGAGCCCGACATCAAGACGCTCTCCGTGCCCATCGGCTACCAGGCGATGAAGACGGGCGAGATCGACGTGTTCCTCGGCAACTGGATGCCGGCGCAGAAGGCCTTCGTCGATGATCTCGACAAGGCGAAGGCAGCCGAGGTGTTGAACCGCAATCTTGAGGGCGCGAAGTTCACGCTCGCCGTCCCGACCTATGTCGCCGACAAGGGCATCAAGGATTTTTCCGATCTGCAGAAGCATGGCGATGATTTCGACCGCAAGATCTACGGCATCGAGCCGGGTGCGCCGGCCAATGCCAATATCCAGAAGATGATCGATGCCAACGACTTCGGTCTCAAGGGCTGGGAACTGGTGGAATCGAGCGAGCAGGCGATGTTGTCGCAGGTGGAGCGAGCCTCGAAGGACAAGCAGGCGATCGTCTTCCTCGCCTGGGCGCCGCATCCGATGAACGAGCATTTCAAGATTGCCTATCTCTCCGGCGGCGACGCCTATTTCGGCGCGAATTACGGTGGCGCCGAAGTCTACACGCTGGCGCGCACCGGCTGGGCAGCTCAATGCCCGAATGCCGCCAAGCTCTTCCATAACCTGACCTTCGACATCGGCATGGAGAATTCGCTAATGGGCTCGATCCTCGGCGGCGACAGCGCCAAGGACGCGGCAACCGCCTGGCTGAAGGCGCATCCGGATGCCTTGACGCCCTGGCTTGCCGGCGTCACCACTATCGACGGCAAGCCCGGCCTCGACGCCGTCAAAGCCGCCATCGGCCTCTGATCTTCAAGAAAGACACCCGCATGTCCCGCCCGAATATCCTCATCCTCATGGTCGATCAGTTCAACGGGACATTCTTTCCCGATGGCCCGGCCGAGTTCCTGCACGCTCCGGTGCTGAAGGCTCTGGCGAAGCGCTCGGTGCGCTTTGCCAACAGCTATACGGCAAGCCCGCTCTGCGCACCGGCGCGCGCTTCCTTCATGTCCGGGCAGCTGCCGAGCCGCACCCGCGTCTACGACAACGCGGCAGAGTTCTGCTCGGACATTCCGACCTTCGCGCATCACCTGCGCGCCGCCGGCTACCAGACGGCGCTGTCCGGCAAGATGCATTTCGTCGGCCCGGACCAGATGCACGGCTTCGAGGAGCGGCTGACCACAGACATCTATCCTGCCGATTTCGGCTGGACGCCTGACTATACCAAGCCCGGTGAACGCATCGACTGGTGGTATCACAATCTCGGCTCGGTGACCGGCGCCGGTATTGCCGAGATCACCAACCAGATGGAATATGACGACGAGGTTGCCTATCACGCCAATCGCAAACTCTACGATCTCTCGCGCCGGCATGACGAGCGGCCGTGGTGCCTGACCGTCAGTTTCACGCATCCGCACGACCCCTATGTCGCGCGCCGCCGCTTCTGGGACCTCTATGAGGATTGCCCGGCACTCGACCCTGAAGTCGGCGAAATCCCCTTCGACCAGCAGGACCCTCATTCGCAGCGGCTGATGAAGGCCTGCGATCACACTGCCTTCGACATCACGCCGGAACAGATCCGCCGGGCGCGGCGCGGCTATTTCGCCAACATCTCCTATGTCGACGAGAAGATCGGCGAGATCCTGGAAACGCTCGAGCGCGGCCGCATGGCCGACAACACCATCATCCTCTTCGTCTCGGACCATGGCGACATGCTCGGCGAGCGTGGTCTCTGGTTCAAGATGAACTTCTTCGAGGGTTCGGCCCGCGTGCCGCTGATGATCGCGGCTCCCGGCTGGCAGCCAAAGCGGATCGACCAGCCGGTATCGACGCTCGACGTCACGCCGACGCTGGCGGCACTCGCCGGCATCGACATTGCCTCGCTGCGCCGCTGGACCGACGGCGAAGACTTGACGCCGCTCGCTCTTGGAACCGGAGGCCGCAGCCCCGTGCCGATGGAATATGCAGCGGAAGGCTCCGAAGCGCCGCTCGTGGCCTTGCGCGACGGCAACTACAAGCTGACGCTTTGCGAGCTGGACCCACCCCTGCTTTTCGACATCGATGCGGACCCGAAGGAGCTGAACAATCTGGCGCAAGATCCCGCCTACGCAGACACGTTGAAGCGCCTGACGGCACAGGCCATGGAGCGCTGGAACCTTGCGAACTTCGACGCTGCGGTGCGCGAAAGCCAGGCGCGGCGATGGGTTGTTTACACCGCGCTCCGCAATGGTGCCTATTATCCTTGGGATTACCAGCCTTTGCAGAAGGCATCGGAACGCTACATGCGCAACCACATGGACCTCAACGTGCTTGAGGAGAACCAGCGCTATCCCCGAGGCGAATAGGATTTCGGTAGCCCAGCACCAGCCGAGGCGATATGGTCGCGCCGGTTACAAGGGAGAAATATCCATGAAAATCAGCGCAAGAAACCGCCTCAAGGGCAAGGTCGTCGAAATCACCAAGGGTGCGACGACGGCGCATGTCCGCATCGACATCGGCAACGGCTCGATTGTCACCTCCTCGATCACCAACGAGGCTGTCGATGAGCTGGGCCTGACGGTCGGCGCCTCGGCCTATGCCGTCATCAAGGCATCCGACGTCATGGTCGCCGTCGACTAAAGCAATTCCAGGAAAAGTGCGAAGCGGTATGAGGCAATCTAAGCGTCTCGCTTCTGGCAGTAATGCGCCGCCTCGCCGTCGCCGCTCTGGAAATCTCCAGGCTGCGGCGGCGCGATCGGCTTGAACAGGGTGCGATCCGGCTTCAGATCGAGCAAGGGCGTGCCATCCAGGCAATCCAGGCCGCGCACCAGTAGCATGGCACCCTCGACAGCTTCCAGCTTGACGATGGATGTGCCGATGGGATTGGGCCGCACTGGCGAGCGCAGCGAGAAGGTGCCGTGTACCTTGCCGCTGCTGGCCGGGCTCTGCAGCACGAGATCCCGGCGAGACCGATCCAGCCAATAGAGAACCTCCAGCCGCTCGAAAACTTCAACGCCTTTCAACGCCGCCACCCAGGGCTCGAAGATCTCGATCCGGCAGATCGGACCGTCGTGGCGACCCTGCCGCGGCGTTTCCATGCGCGATGTCCAGGGTGTCGAAATGCGGCCGATGAAGGTAAGGCCGGCATCCGAGGCTGCGGGTGGCTCGACAGCCACTTCGTTTTCGCGAATTTCGTTTTCCCGAACCATCAATGCCTTCCTTGTCGGCGTGGTTACTTCATGCCCTTCAGCAATACCGCCAGCTGATCGTCGGTCAGATCGACCTGATAGAACAGCTTGTAGAACTCCTTCACATCGTCGGAAAAATCGCTGCGGAAGAGCTTCGGATAGAGCAGTTTCTCCATCCAGCGCACCCCGAGCAAACGGTTGATGCCGGGCGGGGAGTCGAACCAGCCGAAGGGCAAGGAGGGCGGCACGAAGATCTTGCCGTCCTTGACGGCCTTGATGCCGGCCCATTGCGGATCGCTCTTCACCGAGGCGGCGAAAGCCGGGCTCTCGGCGATGATGATATCCGGATTCCAGCCGACGACCTGCTGAACGGTCACCTTGGCGAGGCCGCCCTTGCCGGCAGCGGCAGCGACATTCATCGTGCCCACGGCATCGAGAATTTCGAGGTTGATCGAGCCGGAGAGCCCGGTTTCGAGGCCATCGGCACCGCGGCCGTAATAGACGCGCGGGCGCGGGTCGTTCGGCAGCGTCGCCAACTTCTCGTTGAGGTCCTTGATCGCCGAATCGGCATAGTCGGCCAGCTTGTTGGCGCGATCCTCGACACCGATCAGGGCGCCGACATCGCGAAGCGTATCGGCAGTGCGGGCAAAGCTGCCGTCGATGAGGATATAGGGAATGCCCGTCTCGCTCTGCACCTTGTCTGCCAGCGCCTTGTAGGTGGGATCGACCGTGCCGGCATCGAGGATGATGTCGGGCTTGGCGTCCGTGACCGCCTTCGAGCCGATCGTGCCGTCCTTGCCCGTCAGGCGCCCGATTGTCGGCAGCGCCCGCACCGACGGCATCAGATAGGCCTTGGCGGCATCATCCGGCGCATGAACCCAGCCCACCAGTTTTTCCGGTGCCAGCACATAGACCAGCACAGTTGCCGGCGGCCCGGCCACCAGAATGCGGTTAATCTTGTCCGGCACGGAAACCGTGCGTCCGGCCGCATCGGTGATGATTCGCGCCTCGGCTGCGACCGGCATCAGGCCAACGAAGGCCAGAGCAAGAACCGCAAGAAATTTCATCATCAAAGCTGCTCGTTCTGATCGAGGGGACCCCGGGGCGGCACTATGGCATAGCGCTATATCGGATGGAACATCGCGATGGCACTATTCCAAAATGAAACGCATCCGAACCGATCACGTCGTCTTGAGGCGCGATCGAGCCGCTTTCATTACATCGCATGTAATTGAGAGCGACATCCGCCTTGGAGTATCTAAAGACCATCTTCTTGCAGGAAGAGCTTTTAGCCCTTCAACGAAAGAGAGCTTTTGCCTGGCATGGCGTCAACGGCCACGACATCATTCCAAAGGCAGGCTCAGGAGAAATCCATGACGACGATGTCATTCACCAAGACAGAAGCCCCGCAATGGCTGCTCGCCTTCTGGCGCGAAATCGACGACAAGACCTTCGGCGAAGGTTTTGATTGCCTGGCGGAAGACGCCACATGCAATCTCGGTATTGCCGATTGGAAGGGTCGCGAGACCATTCGCCAGAACCTGCGCGCCTTCATCGACACCGGTTTCACGGCATTGCATGATGTCACCGAATATTGGGACGCCGGATCGTTGAAAGTGTTCCGTGGGACCGTGACCATGACGCCCAATGATCGCACCCAGGCGGTGGTCAAGCCGGTCATGACGCACTTTTTCTACATGGATGAGGCAAACCCGACGAAAGTGCGCCATTGGTACGGTTCGGTCGGGCCTGTTGCCTTCTCATAAGAAAAGACGTTGGCGGGGCTGCCGAACACAGCCCCGCCATATCAAACGAACGAAGCGAGGCGTTGCAGGATGAGCTCTTCCTCCGCAGAACTGAGATTGCCGAACGAGCTGGGCCCGCACCTGCGTGCATGGCGCGACACGCGCGGCAAGAGCCAGCTCGAGCTTTCTCTCGACACCGGCATCTCCCAACGCCAGATCAGCTTTATCGAAAGCGGCAGAAGCACGCCCGGTCGCCAGAATGTGTTGCGTCTCGCCGATGCCCTCGATGTGCCATTCCGCGAGCGCAACACGCTGCTGCTCGCCGCCGGCTATGCGCCGATCTATTCCGAAGGAAGTTTTGACGATCAGGAGATGCAGGGCGTTACCAATGCGCTGAAGCGTATGCTGCGCCAGCACGAACCATTTCCAGCCATCGTCATGGACCGCTACTGGAATGTGCTGATGACCAATGATGCGACGCTTCGCTTCTTCGGTCACTTCACCGATATGGCCGCCCGCCCGAAACCGCGCAATCTCCTGCATCTCATGTTCGACCCTTCGGGCATGCGACCCTTCATTGCGGATTGGGAGAAGACCGCCGAAAGCCTTCTGTGGCGCGTGTTCCGCGAGTCCGTCGGCCGCGTCATTGATGTGCGGACGAAGGAGCTGATCGACAGCCTGCTTGCCTATCCGGATGTGAAACCCGAATGGCAGACATCGCCGGCAATCGAGAATGCGCCGATCATCCCTCTGTCCTTCGTGAAGGACGGGCATGTTCTGAGATTTTTCTCGCTGGTGACGACGGTCGGAACACCGCAGATGATCACGACGCAGGAGCTGCGGGTCGAATGCATGTTTCCGCTGGATGACGCCACAGAGGCTCGCTACGCAGAACTGATGAATGCATGAGAGCAGAACTTGAAGGCCACAGGCTGATCGCCTGCGGCTGCAGCGGCTCCAGAATCATGCCGCCTTGACGGCGTGATATTCCTTGATCGCGACCATCTTGATAGCCGGGTAACGTTCTGCCTCGTAGCGCAGCGAGAAGCCGTCCTGGGCGAGGAAGACCGGATCGCCGTCGAGGTCGCGTGCGATATCGCCGCGGCGCGCGGTGACGAATTTTTCGAGATCGGCGGACTGATCGGCCGAGATCCAGCGGCAGACGGAGAAGCGCGACATTTCGAAGGAAACCGGCAGGCCGTATTCGGCCATCAACCGCTCCTTCAAGACGTCAAGCTGCAGGGCGCCGACGACGCCCACGATGGCGGGCGAGCCATCTTCGGGCGAGAAGAGCTGCACGACGCCTTCTTCAGCCATCTGCTGCAACGCCTCTTTCAGCTTCTTCGCCTTCATCGCGTCTTCGAGGCGCACACGGCGAAGGATTTCCGGCGAGAAGTTCGGCACGCCCTGGAAGACCAGGGATTCACCTTCCGTCAGCGTATCGCCGATGCGCAGCGTCCCGTGGTTCGGAATGCCGACGACATCGCCGGCATAGGCGGTATCGGCAAGCTGGCGCTGCGAGGCGAAGAAGAATTGCGGCGCGGTCAGGCCGAGCTGCTTGCCGGTGCGCGACAACCGGGCCTTCATGCCGCGCTCCAGCTTGCCAGAGCAGATGCGGGCAAAGGCGATGCGGTCGCGATGGTTCGGGTCCATGTTCGCCTGGATCTTGAAGACGAAGGCCGTCATTTTGTCGTCGGTGGCGTGCACCGTCCTGATGTCGGCAACCTGATCGCGTGGCGGCGGCGCGAAGTCGCCGAGCGCGTTGATGAGATCGCGGACACCGAAATTGCGCAGCGCCGAGCCGAAGAAGACCGGCGTCATATGGCCTTCGAGGAAGGATTCCCGGTCGAAGGGACGGCAGGCCTCGATCGCCAGTTCCGTCTCGTCGATAAAGGCCTGGCGCTCGTTTTCCGGCAACCGGTCAGCGACTGCCTGCGGGCCATTGACCGGGGTCGCGGTGACCTCGGTGTCGGAACCACGAACAGTATTGGATGCCAGATGATAGGAGCCGCAGAAGGTCTTGGAGCGGCCGATCGGCCAGGTGATCGGCGCGGTGTCGAGAGCCAGCTTCTCTTCGACCTCATCGAGAATCTCGAAGGGGTCACGGCTTTCGCGGTCCATCTTGTTGATGAAGGTGATGATCGGGATGTCGCGCATTCGGCAGACTTCGAACAGCTTCAGCGTCCGCGGCTCGATACCTTTGGCGGCGTCGATGACCATGACCGCGGCGTCGACCGCCGTCAGCGTGCGATAGGTGTCGTCGGCAAAGTCCTCGTGGCCGGGCGTATCGAGAATGTTGAAGACGTTGCCTTCATATTCGAAGGTCATGACCGAAGTCACGACCGAGATGCCGCGCTCGCGCTCGATCTTCATCCAGTCGGAGCGCGTTTGCATACGATCCTTCTTCGCCTTGACTTCCCCGGCAAGCTGAATGGCGCCGCCGAACAGCAGCAGCTTTTCAGTGAGCGTCGTCTTGCCCGCATCCGGGTGGGCGATAATAGCGAATGTGCGGCGGCGGGAAACCGCCTCGACGAGACTTTCAGCCATGCGTGTGAATCCTGTGAATTGCGGCCGTATCTAGCGACTCAAAGCCCTAAATGCAATTGACTCCGGCTTTCGAACGCAAACTATTGCCGCATGACCATTCACACCGACATCACTCCGACGCTGAACCTCATTCGCCTGCCGCATGGCGAGGGCCTGGAGCTGCCCGCCTACGAGACCAAGGGCGCGGCCGGTATGGACCTGCGCGCCGCCGTTGATGACGGTGCGACGCTGATCATCGCACCGTGGACTCGGGTTCTCGTTCCAACGGGCTTTGTTTTCGAAGTTCCCGAAGGCTTCGAGGCACAGATCCGCCCGCGTTCCGGGCTTGCCTTCAAGCATGGCATCACCTGCCTGAACTCGCCCGGCACCGTCGACAGCGACTATCGAGGCGAAGTGAAGGTACTGCTGGCCAACCTCAGCGAGGAGCCGTTCGAGATCACCCGTGGCATGCGCATCGCGCAGATGGTCATCGCGCCGGTCATGCAGGTGCGTATCGCCGAGATTGCGGAGATCAGCGAAACCACGCGCGGCGCAGGCGGTTTCGGCTCGACCGGCGTGTGATGTCGGATATTGCCCAGACGCATGGCCTGACCCTGCGGCAGGACTATTTCGGCGATCCTGTTGCGTGGAAGGGTCTTGTCGACCTGCTGGAGGATACGTTCTCCATCGACGTCGGCATTCAGGACCGATTTGGCGGCCCTGATCCAAGCAGCACACCGTTTGGCTACTTCGATGGCGACGGCCGTTGCGTCGCCAATTTCACCGCCTTCTCCATGCCGCTGATCATCAACGGCAAGCCGGTCAAAGCCGCAGGATATCAATCCGGCGCGGTGCTGCCGGAATGGCGTGGGCGCGGGCTCTATCGCGACCTCATACAGCGTGCCTTTGCCCGAACCGAGGCCGAAGGCTACGAGTTCGATCTCCTGCTCACCGACAAGCCGGCGCTATACGAGCGTTACGGCTTTCGTATCCTGCCGCAGCACCTCTTCGTCGCGAAGATGCCGAAGCTACAGCAATCCGGCTTAACTGCCCGGCAGCTTTCTCTCGAGTCACCGGACGATCTGCGACAGATCAAAAGCTTGCTGCAAAACCGGCAGCCGGTCTCCGCCCAGTTTGCCGTTGCCAGGCAGATGGAGATGTTCCTGCTGAATGCCTCCTTCAATTCCGCGATCCGCCTGACGGCGCTCGGGGATGAAGCGGTCATTGCATGGACGTTCGACGGCGCGACGTTCTGGCTTCTCGATGTGGCAGGGACGGTCATTCCCTCGCTGGCGACCATCGTCTCCGCGCTTGATATCGAACCCGATCGTATCGAGATATGCTTTTCTCCGGACCGACTGGATTGCCAGACATCGCTGCAGCCTTATGAGGGCCACACGATGCTGATGGCGCGCGGCAAAGCGGCGGATGATATTCTCGGGCCGCTCATGCTCTCGCCTATGGCGGAATTTTAACGGGAAAGCGGCGGCAAGCGACGCTTGACCGGTGTTGCCTTGATCATCGATGTGTTCGTCTCCGCCCTCTCGGTGATCTTATCCAATATCCCATCAAGTTCGCCCATCGAACGCACCACCAATCGACCGATAAAGCAATCGTCACCGGTGACCTTGTCGCATTCTATGAACTCCGGCGTCTCCTGAATGATGTGCTCGACGACATGCAACTGGCCAGGCAAGGGCCGGATGCGGACGATCGCCTGCAGGGGATAGCCGATCGCCTCCGGCGCGATATCCACGGTGAAGGCCGAGATGATGCCACGTTCCTCCAGTCGGCGTAACCGCTCCGCTGCACTCGGAGATGACAAGCCGGCCGCTTCCGCCAGCTCCTTCAGCGAGATACGGGCATTGCGCGCCAGTGCCTCCAGCATCCGCTGGTCGATCTCATCGAGACCCAGGCTCGCGTTAGGAACACTCATAATTCAACCTCATTTATTTAGGTCAACCGACGTCTTCACCTTACTAAATCTATATCGCCAGCTCTGATGCCGCAATATGATTGGCTTAGATAGACGGGAGCCAAGGCAATGAACGAGATTAAACGCGGCACGGTGGAAATGACGGCGGCGATGCTGATTTCAGGCACGATCGGCTGGTTCGTGCTGATGTCCGGGCAGGCCGTGACCGGCGTCGTCTTCTGGCGCTGCCTCTTCGGCGCGTTGACGTTGCTTGTGGTCTGCGCGGCCATGGGCCTGCTGCGTCCAGGCATCCTCACCCTGAAGACATTTTCCATCGCCGTCGCTGGCGGGATTGCCATTGTGCTCAACTGGCTGCTGCTTTTCGCGGCCTATTCCCACGCCTCCATTTCCATCGCCACGACAGTCTACAACACGCAGCCTTTCATGCTGCTGGGGCTCGGTGCGCTGTTCCTCGGCGAGCGGATCACCTTCACCAAGCTTTTCTGGCTCGGCCTCGCCTTTGCCGGCATGATTATCATCGTCGAAGGCAAGCCTGCAGAAGCGGTAGGGGCGGGAAGCTACGCGATCGGCATCTTGCTTTCTTTGGGTGCGGCCTTCTTCTATGCGCTGGCGGCAATCGCCGCCAAATGGCTGAAGGGCACGCCGCCGCACCTGATTGCGCTCATCCAGGTGTCGACCGGGATCCTGATGCTGGTGCCCTTCACCAATTTCTCGGCCACTCCGCACGATGTCGGCGGCTGGTCGATCCTCGTCACCATGGGCATCGTGCATACCGGCCTGATGTATGTGCTGCTCTACGGTGCCATCCAGAAGCTGCCGACGCACCTAACCGGGGCGCTGTCCTTCGTCTATCCGATCGCCGCCATCGTGGTCGATCGCTTCGCTTTCGGCCACGTGCTTGGTGCCGCACAAATCATCGGCGCGATCATCATTCTCGCGGCTGCGGCCAGCATGAATCTGGGCTGGACGATCCCCCTGCCCCGGAATAGAAACGATCATCTTTCCAAGGGGACCGCCGAATGATCACCTGCTACCTGCGCTACGTCATCGACCCTTACAAGCTTGCCCAGTTCGAACACTACGCCAAGCTCTGGATCCCGCTGGTCAACCGGATGGGCGGCACGCATCACGGCTATTTCATGCCGCATGAAGGCGCCAGCAACATCGCCTTGGCGCTCTTCAGCTTTCCAAGCCTTACCGCCTACGAGGAATATCGGCTGAAAATACCCGAAGACGCGGAGTGCCAGGCAGCTCTTGCCTATGGCGAGGAAACGCGCTGCATCATCAGCTATGAGCGCAGCTTCATGCGGCCAGTGTTCTAACATCCTTACGCAATTCCGAACGGAAAACCGCTGCACACTTTCCCTGGAATTGCTTTGAATTTACTTAGCCGGCTGCGGGCAAGCCTGCGGCTGGCCATCAAGCCCCTCGGCCATCTTCTCGAAGGTCGCGCCCGATCCAGCCTTAACGCCGCCGATGCGCAGCACATAGAGGCTGTCGAAATCCTTGCCATGCCATTTCGGCACCGCTTTTTCATCGCCGCCATTCTCGCTCATCAGCTCGCGGGCGAGATCGACGATCTGTTTATGCTCCCAGGCGACGAAGATCAGCTTGCCGGCATAGGCAGGCTTCTTCAGCTCGGCTTTCAGATCATCGATATCCTCGTAACCGAAGCTGGTGTCGACCGGCAGCCCGAGTGCGATGGCTGTGGGTTCGATGGTCGCGAGCGGCCGGATGTAATCATAGGAAGCGCCGGAATCTTTCTTTCGCTTCGACGGATCCGGCGCGAAGATCGCCGCCGGTCTGCCGAAGAGCTTGGTCAGCACCGGAGGTAGCGCCAGCGACCGGTTGAGCCCCTGGCAGCTCAGCTGGCCGAGACCCGCTTCCGGCTTTTCGCCATGGCGCATGAAGACGATCGTCTGCGTTTCCGTCTCTGCTGCCGAAGCCAGCGGCGAGACGCTTGCGAACGAGGCGAGCGTCAGAAGACTGGCGGTGACGGTTCGCGACACACTTTTCATCAGCGCTGCGCTTCGAAAGCCATTCGTACGGCGAGCCCAGCCAGCACCGTGCCCATCAACCAACGCTGCACCAATGCGAAGGACGGGCGGCGGGTGAGAAACATCGCGATCCAGCCGGCGCTCAGCGCGAAGATGGCATTGAACGTCACGCTGATGATGATCTGCGAAAAGCCGAGAACGAGCGACTGGGTGAAGACGCTGCCGGCGGCGGGATCGATAAACTGCGGCAGCAGCGACAGATAAAGGATCGCCACTTTCGGATTGAGCAGGCTCGTCACCAGTCCCATCGTGAAGAGCCGGCGCGTGCTATCCTTCGGCAGCTCGCGCAGCTGAAAGGCAGAGCGGCCGCCGGGCTTCAACGCATTCCAGGCGAGCCACGCGAGATAGGCCGCACCCGCCAGCCGCAGCGCATCATAGGCGAAGGGCACGGCAAAGACGAAGGCGGTGATGCCGAGGGCGGCCGACAGCATGTAGAAGACGAAGCCGCAGGCGACACCGCCGAGCGAGATCAATCCGGCCGCTGGTCCCTGCGAGATCGAGCGCGACACGAGGTAGATCATGTTCGGCCCGGGCGTCAGCACCATGCCGAGAGCGATCAGGGCAAAGGTGATCATGCTGGTCAGATGCGGCATGGAGGCTCCGGCGAGGAAAGGGCTTCAGAAGGAGATTTCGGTGGATGCAACCAGCTTGATTTCATGCGGCCCGGCGTCGAAGCCGTCAAGCAGCATATTGTGATGGGTGACAATCTCTTCGAAGCTCAGCCGGCCCATATCTGCGGTCGTGTGACCGTCCGATATCAGCGAGACGTCGAAACCGAGCGAAACAGCGCGCCGCACGGTCGTGTCGACGCAGAACTGCGTCATGCAGCCGCCGACGATGAGATGGGTGACGCCACGGGCCTTGAGCCGCGCCTCCAGATCCGTCTCGAAGAAGGAATCGCAGCTCGCCTTGTGGACGACGACATCGCCGGCCTCGGGGGCGATGTCCCGGCGCAGCTGCCAGCCTTCGCTACGCTTTGCCAGGCGGTGCCCCGGTGTGCCATCATGCTGGACGATGAAGGCCGGAATGCCGGCCGCACGCGCCTTGTGCTTCAGCGCCGCCAGCCTGGCGACGACCACCTCCAGTGCGGCATCTATCGCCGGCTGACGCTCCGGTGTGCCGAGGCCTGTCAGGATGGAATTCTGAAGATCGATCAGAAGCAATGCAGAAGACATGAGATCCTTGGGCAAAGCAGTTTCGACGCGCCGTTAACGCCTTGGTAATATGTTCGCATCATCGGCGCAATTGCTTGAAAACGCAAAGGTGGTGCGCTAGAGCGAATACCATCTCAGGAGGAAGATCCCATGACGCTCGCGGCCCTGCTTGCCTATTGCGGCGCTCTCTTCATCGCCGCAGCGATCCCCGGCCCGGGCATTACGGCGATCGTTGCGCGCGCTCTCGGCTCGGGCTTTCGAGAGACCTTCTTCATGGGCCTCGGCCTCGTGCTCGGCGACACGATCTACCTGACGGCCGTCATCCTCGGGCTTGCCTTCGTAGCGCAGACCTTCACCGAGGTCTTCATCGTCATCAAGATCGCCGGTGCGCTCTATCTCGGCCATATCGCCTGGAAGCTCTGGACGGCGGGTCTGCTCCCCGCCGATATCGCCGCGAAGAAATCGAACAGCGCCGGCATGTCCTTCCTCTCCGGCCTGCTTGTCACGCTCGGCAACCCCAAGACCATGCTTTTCTATGTCGCGCTGGTGCCGACCCTGATCGATATCGGCAGCATCGGCCTGCGCGAATATGCGACGCTGGTTGCGGCGACCTTCGTCGTCCTTCTGATCGTTCTCGTGCCCTATATGCTATTGGCGTCACGGGCGCGCACCTTTCTCAAGAAGCCGAGGGCGCTGCAGATCCTGAATCGGGTCGCCGCTAGCATCCTCGCCGCCACCGCCGCCTTCATCGCCGCGCGCGCCGCCTGAAAAAAACATCCTTAAAGAAGGCAATTGGGAGATTCTTTTCTCACTCGCTTCGTGCAGGGAACGGGTGCGCACTCTGGTTTCCGCGGGCGTTTGATCCTATTGTCATTGCATAATTCCAATATAGGGAGAGCTACCCATGTCCGACACCCGCAAACCCGGCCGCGGCCGCGTCTATGCTTCGATCACCGAGACCATCGGCGATACGCCGATCGTCCGTCTCGACAAGCTGGCGAAGGAGAAGGGCGTCAAGGCCAACCTCTTGGCAAAGCTCGAATTCTTCAATCCGATCGCCTCCGTGAAGGACCGTATCGGCGTCGCCATGATCGAGAGCCTGGAGGCCCAGGGCAAGATCGCTCCCGGCCGGTCTGTGCTGATCGAGCCGACCTCCGGCAATACGGGCATCGCGCTCGCCTTTGCCGCTGCCGCCAAGGGCTATCGGCTGATCCTCACCATGCCGGAGACCATGTCGATCGAGCGCCGCAAGATGCTGGCGCTGCTCGGTGCCGAGCTGGTGCTGACCGAGGGACCGAAGGGCATGAAGGGCGCGATCGCCAAGGCTGAAGAGCTGGCCGCGTCGCTGCCGGATGCGATCATTCCGCAGCAGTTCGAAAATCCCGCCAACCCGGAAATCCATCGCAAGACGACGGCCGAGGAAATCTGGAACGACACTGAGGGCAAGGTCGATATCTTCGTATCCGGCATCGGCACCGGCGGCACGATCACCGGTGTCGGCCAGGTGCTGAAGGCGCGCAAGCCCGACATCAAGGTTATCGCCGTCGAGCCGACGGATTCGCCTGTTCTCTCAGGCGGCAATCCCGGCCCGCACAAGATCCAGGGCATCGGCGCCGGCTTCGCGCCAAAGGTTCTCGACACCCACGTCTATGACGAGGTGGTGACCGTCAGCAATGACGAGGCGTTCCAGCAGGCGCGGCTTGTCGCCAAGCTCGAAGGCGTGCCGGTCGGTATTTCCTCTGGTGCCGCCCTGACGGCAGCCATCAAGATCGGCCAGCGTCCCGAAAACGAAGGCAAGACTATCGTCGTCATCATCCCCTCCTTTGCCGAACGGTATCTCTCGACGGCGCTGTTCGAAGGGCTGGGCGGCTGAGACAGCCTGCCATTAGCTTGACCCGAGAAGGGGTGCTTCGGCACCCCTTTTCATTTAGGCGGGTTGGAGACGATCGGGCGCGACCAAAGTCTCGAATTTTCAGGCGTGCGCGGCCAGCCGCTCTCCGGCGATACGATAGGAGATGGCTTCGGCAAGGTGGATGCGCCCGACGGTCGGTTTATCGTCGAGATCGGCAAGGGTGCGCGCGACCTTGAGAATGCGATGATAGCCGCGGGCGGAGAATTTCATCTTCTCGGCCGCGTCACGCAGCAATTGCAGACCGGCGGCATCCGGTTCGGCGATGGTTTCGATCATCGCGGTCGAGCAGCGGGCGTTGGTGCTGACATCCTTCATTCCGGCCCTGTCGAAACGCTCACGTTGCCGTTCGCGGGCACGGGCGACGCGGAGCGCGACATCGGCACTGCTTTCCGAGGCTGTCGGCCGGATGAGATCCGCGGCAGAGACCGCAGGCACGTCGATGCGAATGTCGATACGATCGAGCAGCGGGCCGGAAATGCGGCCCTGATAATCCGAGGCGCAGCGCGGTCCGCGGGCGCAGCTATGCCCTGGTTCGCCGGCCATACCGCAACGGCACGGGTTCATCGCCGCCACCAATTGGATACCGGCCGGATAGGCGACGCGATGGTTTGCTCTCGCAATGACACATTCGCCGGTTTCCAGCGGCTGGCGCAGCGCATCGAGCGCCTGCGGCGAAAATTCCGGCAGCTCGTCGAGGAAAAGAATGCCGTGATGGGCGAGCGACACTTCGCCGGGTCTGGCGCGGAGGCCGCCGCCGACGAGCGCCGCCATGGTGGCCGAGTGATGTGGCGCGCGATAGGGACGCCGATCGGAGAGCTTGCCGCCGGAAAGCTGGCCGGCGATCGAATGGATCATCGAGACCTCAAGCAACTCGTTGGTCGACAAAGGCGGCAGGATCGACGGCAGGCGCGAGGCGAGCATGGACTTGCCGGAGCCGGGAGGCCCGACGAACAACAGATTATGGCCGCCGGCGGCCGCCACCTCCAGCGCACGCTTGGCGCTTTCCTGCCCCTTAATGTCGGCGAGATCGGGCAGATTGGCGGCGCTCGCGCGGACTGACGGCTCCGGTCGCGATAGGACCTGCGTGCCGCGGAAATGATTGGCGAGCGCGATCAGGCTGCGCGGCGCCAGAATATCGATCTCCTTGCCGGCCCAGGCGGCCTCCGGCCCGCTTTCGGCCGGGCAGATCAGCCCCTTGCCCATGGCATTGGCGGCAATCGCTGCGGGAAGCGCGCCGGCAACGGGCGCGATCGTGCCATCGAGATTAAGTTCACCGATGACGGTATAGGACGACAGGGCATCAGCGGGGATTGCACCGAGCGCCGCCATCAGGCCGAGCGCGATTGCAAGATCGAAGTGACTACCCTCCTTGGGCAGATCGGCCGGCGCGAGATTGACCGTGACCTTCTTCGGCGGCAACGCAAGGCCCGAGGCGTGCAGCGCCGCCTGAACCCGCTCCCGGCTCTCGGCGACAGCCTTGTCGGGCAGGCCGACGATATGCATCAGCACCTTACCCGGTGCAATCATCACTTGCACTTCGACCGGTACGCCTTCGATCCCCTGAAACGCCACCGTACTGACGCGCGCTACCATCCCCTATCCCCTGTCACCGAACCCGTTTGCCGTTACGTGCCCCGATCAGCAAACTTCGGGTTGCAATCTGGCATAAGACAAGGAATGAAACAAGAACAATAAACGAACAAAACTTCACCCAGACATGTCGAAGTCATCGACATGTCTGGGTGAATATGATCGTTCAGCTGAAAGCGTGACGGGAACTGCCGATCAGGCCCGCTTGGATTCGATCGCATCCCAGAGCAGGCTGGCGATATCGGCGCCGCCGAAGCGCCTGACCTCGCGGATGCCGGTCGGCGAGGTCACGTTGATCTCGGTCATATAGTCGCCGATGACATCGATGCCGACGAGCAGGAAGCCGCGGGCCTTGAGCGCCGGGCCGATGCGGGCGCAGATTTCCTTCTCGCGCGCCGTCAGCTCCGTGGCTTCGGCACGGCCGCCGACATGCATGTTGGAGCGGGCATCATGCTCGGCCGGCACGCGGTTGATCGCGCCGACGGGCTCGCCGTCGACCAGGATGATGCGCTTGTCGCCCTTGCGCACATCAGGCAGATATTGCTGGGCAATGAAGGGCTCGCGGAAGAGCTGGCCGAACATTTCGAGCAGAGACGAGAGATTGCGATCATCGCGCGTCGAATGGAACACGCCCGCGCCGCCATTGCCGTAAAGCGGCTTCAGGATGATATCGCCCATCTCCTCACGGAAACGACGGATTTCACCGGCATCACGCGTAATCAGCGTCTTCGGCATGAGATCGGCAAATTCGGTGACGAAAATCTTTTCCGGCGAATTGCGCACCCAGGCCGGATCATTGACGACGAGCGTCTTCGGGTGGATGCGCTCGAGCAGATGCGTCGAGGTGATATAGGCCATGTCGAAGGGCGGGTCCTGGCGCAGCAGCACGACGTCCATGGTCGAAAGGTCGACGCGCTCGGGCTCGCCGAGCTCGAAATGATCGCCCTTGACGTCGCGCAGGATCATCGGCTCGACTGACGCATAGACCTTGCCGTCGCGCATGCTCAGCCGTTCCGGCGTATAGTGGAAGAGCTTGTAGCCCCGGTTCTGCGCCTCGAGGCTCATGGCGAAAGTCGAGTCGCCCGCGATGTTGATGCTCCGGACATGGTCCATCTGGACCGCAACGTTCTTGATACCAGCCATAGTCAGCCCTCGCTCGGATTTGCGGACAGATGTAGGTCGGCCCGCCTGCAAACGCAACGGCTATTCAAGGACTTCCGTCAAGGTGGTCCCGCTTAGGCAGCAAGGCCCTGCGTGCTGCCCTGCCGGACGAAGTTGCGCAGGCGGTAAGCCATCGTCAACGGCTTCGGGAACGGCTTGCGCAAAAAGGCGACCTTGCGCAGATAGCGGTCGATGCGCCATGTCGCCCAGGTGCCGCCGGCGAAATAGGCGACATCACCGGCATGCAGCGTGCGCTCGACACCGTCTTCCGTGGTGATATGCACCTCGCCTTCGAGGATCATCACTGTTTCATCCCAGCCGAAATACCAGCGGAACTCGCCGGCCGTGCAATCCCACAGCGCGGTCACCGCGGCATCGTCCTGCCCGCGCGAATGCTCGGCAATGCGGGCAACGGGATCGCCCGACAATATCCAGGAGCGTTCGATCGGCGACGGCTTCATTTCCATGTCGCCACTGGCGCCTGCCACAAAGCTTTTCGACTGCGGCATCGCGACAACGACCGGTACGGCACGCGCGGCAAAAGCCGCCATGCTCGCCAACATCAGTTTCAAGACCATGCAATCCCCCAAATTCCATGCGCGTCTGCGTTGTCATCGCATGGAAGGGGTAACGGCGCAGTTCATGAAACTGAGCGCATTTTAACGATTGCAGCGATTAAAGCGCATCGCGATCTTTCAGATTCGCTTTTCGCGCTTTAAGTCTTTGATTTCGTGCACGTCGTTGTCGCAAAGCCGCCGCAAACTTTTGCGCGACATGCACTAGGCAGAAAAACCTTCGATTGTGCAGACGATCATGTCGTGATCGGACAGCGGCTTGCCCTCTCCATTGAGGGAGGAAACAAGGTGGCTTACGCCGATCTTCAGGCCGCGGGTGATGAACCAGTCGAGCTTCATGGTGCGATCGGGAAAGCGCGTGATCAGGCTCGGGCGGGTGCTGGTCTGGTCGAGCGGGCCGCCGTGGCATTCGAAGCCGCGGCTCTCGGCCATGGCAAACAGCGTATCGGTCGAGAAATCGCCGCCGGTGTGGTTGCCGGTGTTGAGATCGCCGCCGATCAGGATCGGAAGGCCCGGCGCAAAGGCTTCGACGGCATCGATCAAAGCCGTCAACTGGCGCTCGCGATAGGCAGCGGTCGCCACACTTTCGAGGTGAACGGAAACGGCGACCATGGGACCAGCCTGCGTCTCGACGATAGCGCCGATGGCACAACGATCGCCGATGCGCGGCTGCTCATTGCTGTCATTGAACCAGACGGCTTCGCCCGGCAGGCGGATCATGAAGGCGTCCTTCAAGGCAACGGCAGCCATCAGAGCATTGCCGTGAAAACCGTTTTCGTTGAAGTCGTCCCTGCAATAGGAGCGCTCGATCTCCGAGCCGAGGCTGAGTTCGAGGAACTCGACGCCATAGGCGTAGTTCATGCCGAGTTCGCCAGCGATGATGTCCGTCGGGTCGCGCTGTTCGGTGCGGGCCATGCCGTAATCCATCTCCGACAAAAGGACCAGCGGCGCGCCGGTTTCCCGCAGCTTGGCGGCACTTTCCTCGGCGAACAGGCAGCGCTCGAGATTCCAGGCGGCGACCGTGAAGGGGAAGGACAGGGTTTCGGCCGTGGCGTTCGCGCCACCGATGCGCACCGCATTCAGGCAGGCGAGCGACACAAGTTTTTCGGCATGAATGGCCGGGGTCTTTTCGAGAGAGACAAAACTTTCGCGCTCTTCCTGCGAGGGAACGGCAAAGGCTGAAACGGTGTTGCGGATCATAATGGGGCCTGTCGAAACGAAATGGGGAGCGCCGATAGGATAATCACCGGCGCTGGTCGCCCGGCAATAGGCTGATTTTGTGACGGCGCTGTAACGCCGTGCTCAAAACGCATCCGGAAAATGCTGCGGCCAGCGGCCGGGCAGCATGGCGACGATATCATAGCGTTGCGACAGGCGGGCAAAATCCGGCTGTCTGGCAAGCCAGAGATCGCTGGCGGCGCGGATGCGTCTTTGCGACGAGAAGGAAACGGCATCGATCGCCTCCTGCGCATCCCGTCGCGATTTGACTTCGACGAAGACGGCGAGATCGCCCTTGCGGGCGACGATATCGATTTCACCAAGCTTGGTGCGATGGCGGATCGCCAGGATGCGATAGCCCTTGAGCATCAGGAAGACGGCAGCGAAATACTCAGCCGCATGGCCGCGACGCCAGGCTTTTCGCCGCTTCAGCTTGTCGCCTGCCTCAGGCTTCATATCAGCCATGGCGCTCCTTGATGTCGAGCAGGCGCTGGTAGAGCTCCTTGCGCGGCAGGCCGGTCAGGCGCGCAGCTTCGGTTGCCGCCTTGGCGGTCGGCATCGTTCCCGAGAGATCGGCGAGAATGGCGTCGACATCGGCCTCCGCCGCAACACTTTCCGCCGGCGGGCCGACGAGCCAGACGATTTCGCCCTTCACATTATCGACCGCATCATAGAATGCAGCAAGTTCGGATAACGTGCCGCGGCGGAATTCCTCGAAGGTCTTCGTCAGTTCACGGCAGACGGCGCCGACGCGCTCGCCGCCGAGCACATCAGCGGCGGCAGCAAGGGTGGCGGCAATGCGATGCGGCGATTCAAAGAAGATGAGTGTGGCGGGCACGGCTGCCAGCTCGGCCAGGCGGTCGCGCCGGCCCTTGTCCTTGGCGGGCAGGAAACCGGCGAAGAAGAAGGCGTCGTTGGGCAGGCCAGAGCCGACGAGCGCCGCAAGCGGCGCCGAAGCGCCGGGAATGGGAACGACCTTATACCCCGCCTCGATTGCCTGCACCGCCAGCCGATAGCCGGGGTCGGAGACGAGCGGCGTGCCGGCATCGGAGACCAGCGCCACCGACCGCCCGGCTTCCAAAGCCTGCAGCAGCCGGGGACCTGCCTCATCGGCATTGTGCTCGTGATAGGCGTAGGGCTTGTTCTGGATGCCGTAACGATCGAGCAGGACGCGGGTCACGCGCGTGTCCTCGCAGGCCAGCACATCGGCGCCGGCCAACGTCTCGAGCGCCCGCAGCGTGATATCACCGAGATTGCCGATCGGTGTCGCGACGAGATAGAGCGCCGGTTCGAGAGGGCGGGCCGGAATCTGGGTGTTGTGCAGGCGGAAACTGCGCGTCCCGCCGCCTGATTGGTCTTCGCTCATGCCTGTCCTGAATTCGCTTCGTATTCACAGCCTTTATGGGCGAGGCCGCTACAGACGGCAAGAGCGGTGCAATTCCTGTGGAGCATTGCCGCCGAAATGGCGAATTGGCGCTGGGCAAATCGTCTATGCCTCTTGCATTCGGATGGAGAAGTCTGCCAAGTTGCCTGTCCAATCTTTCGGGCCTCGTCCGAAAACATGTCGCTCGGGCGCCTCGGGCCGCCCGGCAAGTCACGGTCGAAAGCGGTAGCATCCATGCGTATAACAATTGAGCGGTCGAACCTCCTGAAGTCGCTGAACCACGTGCATCGCGTGGTCGAGCGTCGCAACACGATCCCGATCCTGTCCAACGTTCTGCTGAAGGCCGATGGTACGAGCCTCGACATGAAGGCAACCGACCTCGACCTCGAAATCACCGAGGCGACGCCCGCCAACGTCGAACAGGCGGGTGCGACCACGGTTCCAGCACATCTGCTCTACGACATCGTGCGCAAGCTGTCCGACGGATCGGAAGTGCTGCTCGCCACCAACACCGACGGCAGCTCGATGACCGTCGCTTCGGGCCGCTCGAAATTCTCGCTGCAGTGCCTGCCGGAATCGGATTTTCCGGATCTGACCGCCGGCAGCTTCAGCCATTCTTTCAAGCTGAAGGCGGCCGATCTGAAGATGCTGATCGACCGCACGCAGTTTGCGATCTCCACCGAGGAGACGCGCTACTACCTCAACGGCATCTTCTTCCACACGATCGAAAGCGGCGGCGACCTGAAGCTCAGGGCTGTCGCCACGGACGGCCATCGCCTTGCCCGCGCCGATGTCAGTGCGCCCTCGGGCTCCGAAGGCATGCCTGGCATCATCATCCCGCGCAAGACGGTCGGCGAACTGCAGAAGTTGGTCGATGCGCCAGACACGATGGTCACCGTCGAAGTCTCCGACGCCAAGATCCGCTTGACAATCGGCTCGATCGTCATGACGTCGAAGTTGATCGACGGCACCTTCCCGGACTATCAGCGCGTCATTCCAGCCAACAACGACAAGGAAATGCGGGTCGATTGCCAGACCTTCGCCCAGGCCGTCGACCGCGTATCGACGATCTCTTCGGAGCGTGGCCGCGCCGTGAAACTGGCTCTATCCGATGGCCAGCTACTGCTGACCGTCAACAATCCGGATTCGGGAAGCGCGACCGAAGAAGTTGCCGTCGGTTACGAGATGGACCCGATGGAAATCGGCTTCAACGCCAAGTACCTCCTCGACATCACCGCGCAGCTTTCGGGCGATTCCGCCGTGTTCCTGCTGGCCGATGCCGGCTCGCCGACGCTCATTCGCGACACGGCCGGCGACGATGCGCTTTATGTGCTGATGCCGATGCGCGTGTAGCGAAACCAAAGCGCCCTTCATGCGTTTATATAACGCAAGGGCGCTTTTATTTGGTCCTTTGTCGATTGCGACATTTTCTCTTGTTATTGCGCCATTCCGTTGCAAGATCCTAGAGAAGCAATATGTAAGTCGCGACGGTAACATTTGATGGGGGGAGAGCATGGCGCTGCGTCTCAAGGAACGGTTAGGCAAGAAGTTCGACGAGGAGATCCGCTTCTTCAAGGGCATGATGCAAGGGCCGAAGACGGTGGGGTCGATCGTTCCTACTTCGTCGATCACAGCCCGCAAGATGGCTGGTGTCATCAACACGCAATCCGGCCTGCCCGTGCTGGAGCTTGGGCCGGGAACCGGCGCCATCACCAAGGCGATCCTTGCACGCGGCGTCGAGCCGCAAAACCTCGTCGCAATCGAATATTCCACCGACTTCTACAATCATCTCGTCCGCCGTTATCCGGGCGTCAACTTCATCAATGGCGATGCCTTCGATCTCGATACGACGCTTGGCGTGCTGCGAGGACAGACCTTCGATTCCGTCGTCTCAGGCATTCCTCTCCTCAATTTCCCGATGAAGGCGCGCGTCGCGTTGCTGGAAAGCCTGCTGGACCGCATGCCGCCCGGCCGGCCGGTGGTGCAGATTTCCTACGGGCCGGTCTCGCCGATCATCGCCAAGCCGGATCGCTATCATATCCGCCACTACGACTTCATCGTCCGCAATATTCCGCCGGCCCAACTCTGGGTCTATAGCCGCGGCTGAGACAATCGCTGAGAGATCCATGTACGCTCTTTATATTACGCACCCGCAGGTGCGCATCGACCCGAATGTGCCGGTGCCGCAATGGGGCTTGTCCGAACTAGGCGCCGAGCGGGCGCGACTGGCGGCGAGCCGCCCCTGGGCCGGCAAGCTTGGCCTCATTGTCTCCAGCGGCGAGCGCAAGGCGATCGAAACGGCCGAGGCTTTGGCGACGGCAGGCAATGCGTCGATCGAGATCATCGAAGCTACGCATGAAAACGACCGCAGCGCTACGGGCTTCCTGGCGCCGCCGGAGTTCGAGAAAGCGGCGGACTGGTTCTTCGCCAACCCGCATGAAAGCTTCAAGGGCTGGGAGCGTGCGATCGACGCGCAGACTAGGATCGTTTCCAATGTCGAGGCCGTTCTTGCGCGGCACGATCCGAAAGTGCCGATTGCTTTCGTCGGCCATGGCGGCGTCGGCACGCTGCTGAAATGCCATTTGCAGGGAAAGCCGATCGCGCGGCAGGGCGATCAACCGCCGGGTGGCGGCAATCTTTTCTGTTTCGATCTTGCGAAGCGCGCCGTCTCATGCGACTGGACACCCATGGAAGATTGGATGGGATGGGCTTGATATGACCGCACGCGACCGCTTGATCGTTGGACTGGATGTTCCAAACCTTCAGGAGGCCGAGAAAGTGGTCGGCGCCCTCGGCGACGATATCCTCTATTACAAAATCGGCTACCAGCTCGCCTTTGCCGGCGGGCTGGAATTCGCCCGCGATCTCGCCGCCAGCGGCAAGAAGATCTTCCTCGACATGAAGCTGCTCGACATCGACAACACGGTGGCCTCCGGCGTCGAGAACATCGTCAAGATGGGCATGTCGATGCTGACGCTGCACGCCTATCCGAAAGCAATGAAGGCAGCCGTCGAGGCGGCCAAGGGCTCGGACCTCTGCCTGCTCGGCGTCACCGTGCTGACCTCGATGGACGAAGGGGATCTCATCGCCGCCGGTTATGAATATGATCCGCATACGCTGGTGCTGCGCCGGGCCGAACAGGCGCATCTCGCCGGCATGGGCGGCATCGTCTGCTCAGCGGAAGAGGCCGCCGCCGTCCGCAAGATCATCGGCCCGGATATGGCGCTGGTGACCCCCGGCATCCGTCCGGCCGGCAGCGACAAGGGCGACCAGAAGCGCGTGATGACGCCGGCCGACGCCATCAAGGCCGGCTCCAGCCATCTCGTCGTCGCCCGGCCGATCGTCAAAGCGGCCGATCCGAAGGAGGCCGCCCGCGCCATCCTCGCCGAGATAGACGCCGCGCTCTAAACTACGACAACAATCAGGGAGGTAGATATGGCAAAGGGATATTGGATCGCGCGCGTGGATGTCCGCGACCCCGAGCGCTACAAGGATTATGTCGCCGCCGCGAAGCCTGCCTTCGAGAAATACGGCGCGAATTTCCTTGCGCGCGGCGGAGCGTTTACCCCGCTTGAGGGACAGGCACGCGGCCGCAATGTCGTCATCGAATTTCCGTCGCTGCAGCATGCGGTCGATTGCTACAACTCGCCGGAATACCAGATCGCGGCCAAAATCCGCCAGCAGGTGGCGGACGCTGAAATGGTCGTCGTCGAAGGGGTTTAAACCCTTTGAAAAGCCGGCGCTGCAATGCAGCGCGATAGCCCTTCACCTCGGCGCGCGGATGGGCTAAGACGAAACCAGATCAGCCCAATCAAAGCCTTTCGAGGAGCCTGCCATGACCCTGTCCAACCTCCCGCCGCTCGTGACCGTGTTCGGAGGATCGGGCTTCATCGGGCGGCATGTCGTGCGTGCGCTTGCCAAGCGCGGCTATCGCATCCGTGTCGCCGTTCGCCGTCCCGATCTTGCCGGTTTCCTGCAGCCGCTCGGCAATCTCGGCCAGATTTCGATCGTTCAGGCCAATGTGCGCTACCGCAACTCCATCGACCGCGCCGTCGAAGGCGCACAGCATGTCGTCAACTGCGTCGGCATTCTCGCCGAAAGCGGCCGCAATACCTTCGATGCGGTACAGGAATTCGGCGCCAAGGCCATCGCAGAAGCCGCGCGTGGCGTCGGCGCTTCGCTGACGCATCTTTCCGCACTCAGCGCCGATGCCAAGTCGCCTTCGGCCTATGCCCGCACCAAGGCGCGCGCCGAAGCGGCCATCCTGTCGATCAAGCCGGACGCAGTTATCCTGCGTCCCTCGATCGTCTTCGGGCCGGAAGACGAGTTCTTCAACAAGTTTGCCGACATGTCGCGCACCGCGCCCTTCCTGCCGTTGATCGGCGGCGGCAAGACGAAGTTCCAGCCTGTCTACGTCGAGGATATCGCCGAGACGGTCGCCCGCAGCGTCGACGGCAAACTGAAAGCCGGCACGACCTATGAGCTCGGCGGCCCGGAAGTGCTGTCCTTCCGCGAATGTCTGGAGACGACGCTCTCCGTCATCAACCGCAAGAAGGCGCTCGTCTCCATCCCCTTCGGCTTGGCGTCGCTGATCGGCTCCGTCGCGTCGCTGGTGCCGCTCATCAAGCCGCCGATCACGGCCGATCAGGTAACGCTGCTCAAGAGCGATAATGTCGTTTCCAAGCAGGCGGAAGCGGAAGGGCGCACCTTGAAGGGCATCGGCCTATTGCCGACGCTGCTCGTCTCCGTGCTGCCGTCTTATCTGGTGCGCTACCGTCCGCAGGGTCAGTTCACAGGCTCCGGCAAAGCCGCCTGACGATTCGGCTGTTCCACGAAATTCATGCGCCGCCCGGTTTCTCCGAGCGGCGTTTTTTATTGCCCTACGAAGACAGAATCGTACTTTAAGGCGCTGGCAAAGCCCCGCCATTCACAGCTTGGCGTTGCTCAAAAGACGCACTCCGGAAATAGTAGCATTAACGTCAAATTTAATATGAACATTTATTGCTATTGCTCATCTCACTGACTAACACAGCCGCGCGTCTCAGGCTTGGACAACAAACCGGTCCGTGGCGCGCTTCACACTTCTGCGGAAAGGCATTCTTCGATGGGCAAGTCTATCGCGCTTCTGTTTGCGTGCGCGGCACTGGTGATTCTCGCAGGCTCCTTCGTGGCTCGCGGCAGCATCGCCTCTATCAAGGGCGAATGTGCGCCGACCTACGGCGTCGATCCCTGCACGACGGGTTCCATCGACGCGTCTTCCCCGAACTGATCGGGCATGAAAAAGGCCGGTTTTCACCGGCCTTCACTTTTTCCTGAATTACAGCACGGACGATCGGACTCAGCCGAAATAGAGTCCGACAAGACCGATCGTGCCGACGGCAATGCGCCACCATGCGAAGGGGGCGTAGCCACGGCGGGATACGAAGTCGAGCAGCGCGCGCACCACGAGCAGCGCCGAGATGAAAGCCATGACGAAGCCGATGACGATCAGCAGCCCTTGGTCCATGCTGAGGTCGTGGCGGCTCTTCCACAAATCCAGCGTGAAGGCACCGACCATTGTCGGCATGGCCAGGAAGAAGGAAAATTCGGCGGCCGAACGCTTGTCGGCGCCGAGCAGCAGAGCACCGACGATGGTGGAACCGGAGCGTGACGTTCCCGGAATCATCGCCAGGCACTGGAAGAAGCCGATCTTGACCGCCATCGGCCAGGAAAATTCATAGGCGCTGGTATATTTCGGCTTGAACTGGATCTTGTCGACAACGAGCAGGACGATGCCGCCGAGAATCAGCGAGATGCAGATGACCTGCGGCGAGTTGAACAGCACGGTCTTGATGAAATCATGTGCCAGCGCGCCGATGACGGCAGCGGGCAGGAAGCCGAACAGGACGGCAAGCACGAAGTGACGGGCCTTGACGCTGACGGGGAGCGCCTTGGCGATCTGGACGAGGCGATTGAAATAGACGAGCAGAATGGCGAGAATCGCGCCGAGCTGGATCAAAACTTCAAAAGTGCCGGCCGACTTGAAGCCGAGAAAATGTCCGAGCAATATCAGATGGCCCGTCGAGGAGACCGGAATGAACTCCGTAAGCCCCTCCACAAGGCCTAAAACCAACGCGATAATAATTTGTTCAGCCATATCGTGTCCTTTGTCTAACGGCAGGGCGGCCCGATTCGCTTGTGCAAACTAGGCCAAGATCCTATAGCTTCAACCGATGACAAATGACTAGGGCCGCAAAATCGCGACCCAAAAGACTCCATAGCATCAATCAGAAACACCCGAGTACCAATGCCGACGCTGTATCATCACCCAATGTCATCTTCCTCCCGGTTCGTTCGTCTGATCCTGACGGAATATGGCTACCAGACGGAGCTGATCGAGGAACAGACCTGGGAAAAGCGACGCGATTTCCTGGCGCTGAACCCCGCCGGCACGCTGCCCGTCTATGTCGATGACAGCATGCGGGCGCTCTGTGGCGCCTCTGTCATTTCCGAATATCTCGACGAGACGCATGGCGTCCTGAAACGCGACCGCCGGCTTCTGGCCGAAGATCCGTTCCAGCGCGCCGAAATCCGCCGGCTGACGGAATGGTTCATGCAAAAGATGGAGCAGGATGTGACGCGGCCGCTGACGCGCGAGCGCGTCTTCAAGCTGCAGATGACCGCTGAACAAGGTGGCGGCGCGCCCGATTCCAAGGTCATGCGCATGGCGCGCGGCAATATCCGCCAGCACATGAAGTATCTCTCCTGGCTCGCCGGTTCGCGGCAGTGGCTGGCCGGCGAGCGGCTGAGCTACGCCGATCTCGCGGCCGCGGCCTCGGTTTCCGTGCTAGACTATCTGGGCGAGATCGACTGGACGGAATCGCCGGTCGCCAAGGAATGGTATCAGCGGCTGAAATCGCGCCCCTCCTTCCGGCCGATCCTGGCGGAACGCGTGCGTGGTGTCACCCCGGTCTCGCACTATGCCGATCTGGATTTCTAGAGCACTTTCGCTTTTCTTCGAACGGCGAAGCGCTCTATCTTTTTTTCACGCAATTCCGGACGGAAAACTGCTAACGCACTTTTCCTGGAATTGCTCTGACGAGGGCTCAATATGCCCGATGATCGCGAAACGGAAAAAGCCGGCAAGCAACGACGTGCGCTGACCGTGTTCCTGCGGGAAGAAGCACGTGCCCAGGGTTTCGATCTCTGTCGCATCACCAGGCCGGACGCCATTCCGGAGGCGGCCATCCGGCTCGGACAGTTTCTCGACAAGGGCCATCACGGCACCATGGGCTGGATGGAGGAAACGCGTGACCGGCGGGGCGATCCGCGCGTGCTCTGGAGCGAGACGCGCTCCATCGCCGTCTTCGGCCTTAATTACTGCCCCGACGAAGATCCGCGCGGCATTCTGGAGAAAAAGGACAAGGCGGCGATCTCCGTCTACGCCCGAAACCGCGACTATCATGATGTCATCAAGGGACGGCTGAAGGAGATTGCTACGCGTTTCGCGGCTCGCTCCAAGGAGGACGTCAAGGTTTTCGTCGATACGGCGCCGGTCATGGAGAAGCCACTGGCGGCAGCGGCTGGCCTCGGTTGGCAGGGCAAGCATACCAATCTCGTCAGCCGCGCCTTCGGCTCCTGGCTCTTTCTCGGCTCGATGTTCACCACGGCCGATCTTGAGCCGGACGAGGCCGAGGTTGATCATTGCGGCTCGTGCAGGGCCTGTCTCGACGCCTGCCCGACCGCTGCCTTCCCAGCCCCCTATCAGCTCGATGCGCGGCGCTGCATCTCCTATCTGACCATCGAGCACAAGGGTCCGATCGATCCTGAGTTCCGGTCGTTGATCGGCAACCGCATCTATGGCTGCGACGACTGTCTTGCTGCCTGCCCCTGGAACAAGTTCGCAAGCACCGCCTCGGAAATGAAGCTGGTGGCACGCGAGGATCTCAAGGAACCGTCGATCGCCTTTCTGCTTGATCTGGACGACGCGGCGTTTCGCACATTCTTCAGCGGTTCGCCGGTCAAGCGCATCGGTCGCGATCGTTTCATCCGCAATGTGCTGATCGCTGCCGGCAATTCGGGCGAGCGCTCCCTTATAGAGAGATGTTGCGAACTGGCTGGAGATCCCTCGCCGGTCGTGCGCGGCATGGCGATCTGGGCGCTGTCACGGCTAATGACGGCTGGCGAGTTCAGCGCATTTGCGGCACAAAGACATGAGGAGGCGGACGAAGAGGTTCGCGCCGAATGGAAACTGGCAGGGGTATTATGATGCATGTGATGATTTTCGGCTGCGGCTATTCCGGAACGGCCATCGCCAAGGCTTTTGCCGGCACAGGCGTTCGTATCACGGGCACGACCCGCTCTGCCGATAAAGCGGAACTCTTGACTAGGGAAGGCATCGAAGCCTTCGTCTTCGACGGCGAGACGCTCGATCCGGCTCTCTCCGAGGCGATGCAAACAGCGACGCATCTGGTGCAATCGATCGCGCCGGGCAAATCGGGCGATCCGCTGCTGCGGCTGGCGCAGCTCAATCTCAAGGCGCTGATGCCGAAGCTGGAATGGGGCTGCTATCTCTCGACCGTCGGCGTCTATGGCGACCACAAGGGCGCCTGGGTCAGCGAACAGACATCACTGCATCCGATCGCCGATCGTTCCGTCGAGCGCGTCGAAGCGGAAGACGGCTGGCTGCGCGTCGGCGTAAGGCTTGATCTTCCCGTCGCCGTTCTCAGGCTCTCCGGTATTTATGGTCCAGGCCGCAATGCCTTCTGCAATCTGGAAAAGGGTACAGCGCGACGGCTCATCAAGGCGAACCAGGTGTTCAACCGCATCCGCGTCGAGGATATCGGCGCCTGCGCCCGCTTCCTGTCCGATCGCAAGCTTGGCGGCATATATAATGTCACCGACGACGAGCCTGCGCCGCCGCAGGATGTCGTTGCCGAAGCTGCGCGGCTGATGGGTGTCGAGCCGCCGCCGGAACAGCCCTTCGAAACGGCCGAACTGACGCCGATGGCACGCTCCTTCTACGGCGAGAACAAGCGCGTTTCGAACGCGAAGCTGCGGGCGCTCGGCTTTCCCTTTCGCTACCCTGAGTATCGTCTGTCGCTCGCCGAACTCTGGTCCTCGGGGCACTGGCGCGGCTGAGAAACCGCTTGATACGTCGCGCGAAATCGCACGAAAATTCCTACTTAGCCGGCTGGCCTAGTTCAATTTACTCCGCATTTAAGGTTAACGACCTCTAAATTGGCCCAAATGCGGCAGCGATTATGGCAAAGGCAGAAAATTATTTTTCCGATTTTCGTGATCCCCGGCGTCGGCGCGTCGGCGCGAGAAAATTCATTCCATTTTTAACTGATTTTATTAGGTTTTTTCCACAATCAAGCAAATCCGCTGATTAGTCATAGTATTTGCCTGGTATCACAAATGTTACATCATGTAACATTCCGTGATCACCGCTGGCACTTTTTCGCCATTTTTGGCCTGATTTAAGCCCCGCCGCCTACCCAAGGCGCAAGTTCAATAGCTTGAGGGAAAAATCGGTTTGAAGAAAATCGCACGTTCTTTGGCAATCGCCGCAACTATATCCGCCTCCATTGCTGTCGTTTCGACACCGGCATTTGCATCCGCTGGCTGCGGAGGCGCTTCATGGTACGGGGGAAGCTCCCGAACTGCTTCCGGGGAACGTATGAGTTCCAGAAATCTTACTGCAGCCCACCGCTCGCTCGCCTTCGGCACGCGTCTCAGGGTCACCAACAAGCACAATGGCCGCAGCGTCGTCGTCCGTATCAACGACCGTGGGCCTTTCATTCGCGGACGTGTTCTCGATCTCTCCCGCGCAGCTGCTCAGAACATCGGCATGGTCGCTTCGGGTACCGCCAAGGTCTGTTACGAGGTCGTCGCCTCGAAGTAATCGCCGAGAGCCGTAACCATCCGGCATATCGGCATGACGCTTGCTCTCTCGGCCAATCGCGGCTACCACGCGATTGAGACGTCTCAAAATCCGCCGCCTTGGGCACTATTTACGGGGATTGGCGAGCCGTCAGCGATTTTTGGTAGGGCGCAGAGTCCCAAGATGAGCTCCAACGGGTTCCGGGATATGCGCGAGCAGGAGAGTGTGAATGCGTCTGGGCGGCCGATTGCAGGGGGCCATCGAAGTTCTTGCCGATATCGAAGCGCGCAAGCGACCGGTGGCCGATGCCCTGAAGGATTGGGGTCTTGCCCATCGCTTCGCCGGCTCCGGCGACAGGGCCGCGATCGGCAACATCGTCTATGACGCCCTGCGCATGCGGCTTTCGCATGCCTGGCTGATGGAAGACGACAGCGCGTCCGCGCTTGCCCATGCCGTACTCTTCCGCCAATGGGGCCTGACGCCGGAGGCGCTGGCTGCCGAGCTGGACGGCGACAAATTCGCACCCGAGGCGCCAAGCGCCGAAACACTGGCCGCTTTTGGAGCCCGCAAACTCGAAGATGCCCCTCTCCATATCCAGGGCGATATTCCCGAATGGGTCGCGCCCTCCTTCAGCCAAGCCTTCGGCGACAGTTGGCTCTCGGAAGCGCAAGCTCTTTCCGAACGTCCGACGCTCGACCTTCGCGCCAATGCGCTGAAGGCCGACCGCGCCAAAGTCGTGAAGGCGCTGGAGCGCGCCGGCGGGCAGGCATCAAAAATCGCACGGTTCTGCATCCGCATTCCTGCCGGCGAAGGCGCGTCCCGCCTGCCGAACGTCACGGCCGAGCTCTCCTTCCAGAAGGGCTGGTTCGAGGTGCAGGATGAAGGCTCGCAGATCGTTGCCGATCTGGTTCTGCCTGAAGAAGGCGACCAGGTGCTCGATTATTGCGCCGGCGGTGGCGGCAAGACGCTCGCCATGTCGGCCGCGATGCACAACAAGGGCCAGGTCCATGCCTATGACAGCGACCGGCGGCGGCTGGCGCCGATCATCGAACGGCTGAAGCGGGCCGGCACCCGCAATGTCCAAGTCCATGACGAGCGCAATGGCCTGCTCCAGCTGCGCGGCAAGTTCGACAAGGTTCTGGTCGACGCTCCCTGCACCGGCACCGGCACTTGGCGGCGCCGCCCCGATACCAAGTGGCGGCTGACGCAGAAGAACCTCGACGAACGCACCAGCCAGCAACAGGAAGCCCTTGCCCAGGCCGGCGAGTTCGTCCGCCCCGGCGGCGCGCTGCTCTATGTCACCTGCTCGGTGCTGCCGGAGGAGAATGAGGCGCAGGTGAACCGTTTCGCCGCCCAGAATCCGGATTTCGAAGTAGTGGAAACCCTGAGCTCCTGGGGGAAGCTGTTCGGCAAGGATGCCCCGCTGCCCCGCTCCTCGGATGGCAAGACCATTACGCTGACGCCAGCCACCACAGATACCGACGGCTTCTTCTTTAGCCGCCTGCAACGGAAGATGTGAGCTGAACTTCATTCGCTGGCGGCGGAATCAGCGCTCCAGAAATGACCGATGCGGTCCGGTGCGATCGAGCTGGCGATCATGGCTAACCGGTCTTACTGCCATCACCCTCCTTCGACTGCCCTGCCAACACCTTGCCAGGCAGCTTACATCCGCGCGTTTGCAGGTGAATCCGTTTCACTCGCAGCGCCTGGCTCCGCTCTCCCCCGACTTAAAATTATTCTAAACTAGAGCGTTTGACACAAGTTTGTTTTTCATACATGACACAAATTGCCAAGTTTTGACGGTGCCCCCGCTGTCACAGGAGAGGAACATGAAACTGAAAAACAGAATTGGCGCCGCGCTCGCGGTGGCCGTTGTCACGACCGCCGCATTCAGCCTGCCGGCTCTCGCAGCCGCTCCCGAGCCGGCGGCCGTTCTCAAGCATTATGCGGAACTGGCACATGCCAAATATCAGGACTCGCTGACGACGGCGAAGGCACTCGACAAGGCGATTGACGCCCTCATCGCCAATCCAAGCGACAAGACGCTGAAGGCGGCGCGTGCGGCCTGGATCAAGGCCCGTGTTCCCTATGCGCAGACGGAAGCCTATCGCTTCGGCAACCCGATCGTTGACGACTGGGAAGGCAAGGTCAATTCCTGGCCGCTGGACGAAGGCCTGATCGACTATGTCGACGCCTCCTACGGCACCGAAAGCGACGAGAACGCGCTCTATGTCGCCAATGTCATCGCCAACAAGACGATCAAGATCAACGGCAAGGATGTCGACGCCTCGCACCTGACGCCGGAATTCCTCTCGGGCACGCTGCATCAGGCCGGCGGTGTCGAGGCTAACGTCGCGACAGGCTACCACGCCATCGAATTCCTGCTCTGGGGCCAGGATCTGCATGGCACCGGACCGGGCGCCGGCGAACGCCCTGCTACCGACTACGATCTGAAGAATTGCACTCACGGCAATTGTGACCGCCGTGCCGAATATCTGAAGTCCGCCTCGACGCTGCTCGTTTCCGATTTGCAGGACATGACCGACAAGTGGGCGCCGGAAGGCGAAGCGACCAAGCATGTCGAAGCCGATCCGAAGGCCGGCCTTACCGCTATCCTGACCGGCATGGGTTCGCTCTCCTATGGTGAGCTTGCAGGCGAGCGCATGAAGCTCGGCCTGCTGCTGCACGATCCGGAAGAAGAACAGGATTGCTTCTCCGATAACACCTACAACGAGCACAATGGCGACGCAGTCGGCATCGCTGCGGCCTACACCGGCAACTATACCCGCGTCGACGGCACCAAGATGAAGGGTCCGTCACTCCACGATCTGGTCAAGGCCAAGGATCCGGCGCTCGACAAGGAGATGGAAGGCAAGCTCGACACCACGCTTGCTGCCATGAAGGCGCTGGTGCATCGCGGCGAGACGGTCGAGAAGTACGACCAGATGATCGGCGAGGGCAACAAGGAAGGCAACGCCACCGTACAGAAGGCCATCGACGGCCTGCTCGACCAGACGAAGAGCATCCAGCGCGTCATCGCCGCTCTCGATCTTGGCACGATCAAGCTCGAAGGTTCGGACAGCCTGGACAACCCGAACGCCGTCTTCACCAAGAAGTAATAGGGGATGGCGGCAGCGCAACAAGGCGCTGCCGCCGCGATACCCATGACACGCATCCCGGCCAATCGCGCCTTTTTGCCCGCTCTTGCCGCGGGTTTTTTGGTTTTCTCCATCACCCTGGCCGGCGCCGACATTCTGAACTTTCCGGCCACGCGCACCGATCTTCCCGCCGATCAGCTGAACCGCGTCCGCGATGTGACCCGCGCAACCAGCAATTTCCTGAAGGCGGAACCTTATGAGACGATGCAGGGCGGTGCGCTGACATCGATCGACAAGGTCACGCGCGATATCTTCTCCCAGCCCTCGGCCAAATTGGACCAGGAGCAAGGGCAGGATTTTCATCTGGGTAACGCGCTCTTTCGCAAGCTTTGGGTTTCCGCCCCCTCCTCCACCCAGGCCTCCGATGGGCTGGGGCCGCTGTTCAATGCTCGCTCCTGCCAGAGCTGCCATATCCGCGACGGACGCGGTCATCCGCCTGAAGAAGCGGGAGCTGCCGCAACCTCGATGGTCCTGCGCCTTGCACGGTCGGCGGTGACGCCGGAAGAGGAGCAGGCCGTCAAGGATTTTCACGCGCTCAATTTCGCGGATTCCACCTATGGGGCGCAGCTGCAGGATCTTGCCGTTCCCGGCCTTGCCGCCGAAGGCAAGGTAACCGTCAGTTATAGCGAGGAGACGGTGACGCTTGCCGGCGGGGAAACTGTGACCCTGCGCAAGCCGCATTATGGCGTCAGCGATCTCGCCTACGGGCCGATGGATTCAGGCACCACGCTTTCGCCGCGCATCGCGCCGCCGATGATCGGCCTCGGTCTGATCGAAGCCATTCCGGATGCCGATATTCTCGCCAATGCCGACCCGGACGACAAGAAAGGCACCGGCATTCGTGGCCGCCCCGCCATCGTCCGCGATCACCGTACGGGTGAGATCGCGCTCGGCCGCTTCGGCTGGAAGGCCCAGAATGCGACCGTGCGCGACCAGGCGGCCGATGCCTTTTCCGCCGATATCGGCATCTCGACGCCGGACCGGCCCAATCCGTACGGCGACTGCACGCCCAAGGAAGCCCGCTGCCTGACCATGCCGAATGGCGTGCAGAAGCGCCTGGGCGACACAGAGGCGCCGGACCCTGTGCTCCCTCTCGTCACCTTCTATTCCGAAAATCTTGCCGTGCCCGCCCGCCGCATGACGAGTGAGCCTGCCGTGCTGCACGGCAAGGAGATGTTCTACCGCTCCGGCTGCGCTGCCTGTCACACGCCGAAATTCGTGACGCGCGACGGCCTGAAGGGTAGCGACGGCAAGGATTCGCCGCAGGCTTTTCAGCTGATCTGGCCCTATTCCGATTTCCTGCTGCACGACATGGGCGATGGCCTTTCGGATGGGCAGCAGGTGGGCGTGGCATCCGGTCGCGATTGGCGCACGCCGCCGCTCTGGGGTATAGGCCTGACACAGACGGTCAGCGGCCGGCAGGCCTATCTGCATGACGGTCGCGCCGGCACCTTGACCGAAGCCATCCTCTGGCATGGAGGAGAGGCGGAAAAAGCCCGCAATGCATTCGCCGGTCTTTCGAAGGATGATCGGCAAGCCCTCATCAACTTTCTGGAGTCACTTTGATGCGCCACTGGAAAAGCCCGGAGCATTTCTGCTTTGAACGGAGCCACGGAAATGCTCCGTCCCGTTGTTTTCACGCAATTCCGGACGCAAAACCGCTGCGCACTTTTGCTGGAATTGCTCTGGCCGCCAGCCTTGTCTTGACCGTGGCGGCCCTGCCCGCCCATGCCGAGGATGTGAGGACCAATGGCGCCGGCCTGAACGAGGCGGCGGTGCCAGCGACCCTGCAGAAGGCGGTGGATGACGTGATCCGCCCCGGCTACCGCGCCATGCACGATTCCGCCTCGAAGCTGACGGCGGCGATGAAGGCGCTTTGCGCCGACCCCAGCGCCACGACGCTTTCCGACGCCAAATCGGCCTTCGGCGATACGGTGAAGAGCTGGTCGCACATCGAGATCGTCGACACCGGTCCGATCATCGACAAGAACCGCTTCGAGCACATCCTCTTCTATCCCGACCGCAAGGGCGTCGGCCTCAAGCAGGTGCAGGCGCTGATCGCCAAGGCCGACGAACATGATACGACCGTCGAAGCCGTCGCCGGCAAGAGCGTGGCGCTGATGAGCATGACGGCGCTGGAATATGTGCTCTTCGGCAACGGCTCCGACGTTCTCGGCAAGGACAAGCAGAGCTTCCGCTGCCGCTATGGCGCGGCTGTCGCCGGCAATATCGAAAACACCGCCAAGGAAATCGCCGACGAATGGGATGCACCCGACGGCGTGCAGAAATCCTGGAAGTTTCCGGGCAAGACCAGCGACGATTTCATGGACAACAAGGAGGCCGTCACCGCGCTGCTCGGCATCCTTGTCCATAGCGCCGCGAATATGCGCGACCAGCGGCTGGAAACCTTCTACAAGGGCGACCCGACAGCGGCGCGGCCGAAGATGGCGATCTACTGGCGCTCGGCCAACACCTGGACGTCGTTCACCGGCAATGTCGAGGGTATCAAGATGCTGTGGGAGAAGGCAGACATGGCAAGCCTGCTGCCATCAGACAAGCGTGATGTCGCCACCAAGATCGACAGGCTGCTGAACGAGCTGGCAACCACTGCGCCAACGATCAACACGGATATCGAGGCCGCCATCGGCAACGATGCGGAACGCGCCAAGATCGACAAGCTGCTTTCCGTCAGCCGCGACCTCGCCACCAGCTTCAGCGACCAGTACGGCGGCGCGATCGGCCTTTCGGCCGGCTTCTCCTTCGCGGACGGGGACTAAGCACCATGCGCAGCGGCCTGATCGATCGGAGAGCTTTCGTCAAAGCCGCGGGGCTGACCTTCCTGGCAGCCCTGAAGCCCGGTGCCCTGATGGCGCTGGAGCGGGCCGATGCGGTCTATGCCTCGGGCATCCGCGCTGCCGACGGCTCCTTCGCCGTGGCGACGATGACAGAACAGGGCCGTATCGTCGATCAAGTGGCGCTGCCCGCCCGCGCCCATGGCATGGCCTTCTCAAAGGCAACAGGCAAAACTGTCGCCTTCGCGCGCCGGCCCGGCACCTATGCGATGATCTTCGACCCCTGGAACAAGACCGAGCCCATCGTCATATCGGCCAGAGAAGGCCGACATTTCTACGGGCACGGCACATTTTCGCCCGATGGCAGGCTGCTCTATGCCAGCGAGAACGATTTCGACGGCAATCGCGGCATCATCGGGCTCTACGATGCCGGCAACCGCTTTACCCGCATCGGCGAATACGACACCTATGGCGTCGGCCCGCACGACATGACGGTTTCCGACGACGGCCGGTTCCTGATCGTCGCCAATGGCGGCATCGAGACCCATCCGGATTTCGGCCGCACCAAGCTCAATCTCGATCACATGGAACCGTCGCTGACGCTGATCGATGCGGCAAGCGGCCAGCTGCTCGAAAAGCATACGCTGCCGGCGCAATATGCCCAGGTCTCCACACGGCATGTCGATATCGACGCCAGCGGCCGCGTCTGGTTCGCCTGCCAATACGAAGGTCACCGCAACGACCTGCCGCCGCTTGTCGGCCATTTCGCCAAAGGCGAGGACCTTATCTTTGTCACCCTGCCCGACGACACGACCCGGGCGCTCGGCAACTACGTCGGCGCCATCGCCGTCAATCGCGCCGAAAATCTTGTCGGCGTGACATCGCCGATCGAAGGGACTTCGGTGACGCTGGATGCAAAGACTGGCAAGGTGCTGAAGGTGGAAAGCGTCGCCGATGCGGCCGGCATCGCGCCAGCCCGGCATGGCTTTGCCGTTTCCTCCTATGATGGAAATTTCCTGGGAGAGCACAGCGATGTCGCCTGGGACCAGCACATCGTGCGGATCAAGCGGCCTGTGGCTCGGCAAGGATAGTGTTCTTGCCAAACATGGAAGAGAATTGGGTTTAGCTGACTTCCGATACCCCCCTCTGTCCCTTTCGGGACATCTCCCCCACAAGGGGGGAGATTGGTAATCCGTGGCACCTGCTCGCCTTAAACAAATCTTGTGTCCGCTGACTCAAAGCTTGATGCTGACCGATATACGGCAGCACGCTTCAAACGATCTCCTCCCTTGTGGGGGAGATGTCACGAAAGTGACAGAGGGGGGTACCGCACTCTCCGCTAACTCACACTCTAGGTCGATCGCAACACCCCATCACCGCCGAGCAAATTCCGCCTGTTCTGCCGTGACCGCTGCGGCCGCCACCTTGGCGGCCAGGCGCAGCCAATCGGCACCACGCGCATCGAGATCAGCCAAAATGCCTGATACGAGCGAGGCATCGTTGGCATGGCAATTGGCGATCTCGAAGCCCATCAGCTCAAGCATGTCAGGCGACAGCAGCACCTCGGCATCGCCGTCGACTTCGATCTTGCGGCTGTTCGGCGACAGACGGCGCACCAGCAGGCTGCCATCCACCTGATAGCGCGGATCGGCTGAGCGCGCCCGTCCCCCGGCGATAATGCCGGTGCGGATCGTCTTGTCCGACGGATCGTGCTTGAGTGACCAACCGGATTGCAGCAATGCCTTGACCTCGCGCAGGGCCGGGCCGCCGCGCCAATCGACATAGGCGACGAAGCGCGGGCGGCCGAGGCTGCCGGTGCCGGCAAGGCGCGGCTTCGGCTCGAATGCGGTTGCCGGATCGGGCAAGGCCGTTTGCAGCGCCTTGAGGTAACGCTCGGCCACCGGTGCAGTTGCCGGCGGCAGGGTGCGGTATTTCTCCCAGAAGGCCTTGCGCTCGGCATTCTCAAGCAAGACTGCATTGCGCAGCCATTTGTAATCGCGTTCGAGAATGACGGGAGATGGCTCACGCAACCCACGGCGATAGCCGGCGAGAATATTGTCGGCAACAACGCGCAGCGTCGGGCCGTCCTCGCTGCGCGCCAGGATAGCACTCGTGGCAAGGCGTACCAGATCGAGCGCATAGGGCATGACGGCGGCCTCGTCGAAGTCATTAGCGCCCCAGACGAGCCGCCCTTCCTCGTCGCGCCAGGTGCCGAAATTTTCGAGATGCGTATCGCCGATCGCCAAAAGCTGCGGCGCATTCTTAAGCTGAGGGCAGATGTCGAGGATCGTTTCCGCCCAGCGCCAATAGGTTCCGCGCAGGAAGGAGAAGCTGTCGGCCTTCATCAGCTTGTGCTTCTTTGTCAGCCCCACTTCCACCAGATCGGCGCCAAGCTGCGCTCGCATCCAGGTCTCATAGGCCGCTACCGATTGCTGGATCGTCGTCATCTGCGCCCTCACCACAAGCTTCATCGCTTCGGATAGCATGGCGATTCGATCGTGGAAATTCGATGTCGGGAGCGCAGGCCGGGACGCCTCCGCTTTTCCACCGGATTACCCTTGTCCAAACCGCCTCTCCGTGCCAATTTCGCACCCGCGAAAGGGGACGGCATGACAGGGGCAGACGAGACGGGGACCAGCGGCGATTTTCGGACCCGCATCAGGACCAGCTTCGAGCGGCAGGCGGCCATGGCAACGATCGGCGCGGAGCTGACGCGCGTCGAGCACGGCACGGTCGAGATCGAGTTGCCCTTCGATATCAAGCTGACGCAACAGCATGGCATATTGCACGCCGGCATCATCGCTGCCGCGCTGGATTCGGCCTGCGGCTTTGCCGCCTACAGCGTCATCGATCCCTCTGCATCGATCCTCACGATCGAATTCAAGATCAATCTGATGTCGCCGGGGCGCGGCGAGCGCTTCCTGTTTCGCGGCGATGTCACCAAGCCCGGCACGACGATCATCGTCGCAGACGGGCGCGGCTATGCCATCGGCGACGGGCCGGCCAAGCTGATTGCTTCGATGACGGGAACGATGATGGTCATCCGGGGCAGAGAGGGAATTAGCGGATGAAATTCGAATTGAAGCGGGTATCGGGCAAATCGATCCTGTTCGTGATGGCCGCCGAGGCCGAATATGGACCTTTCCTGCGCTCGCGCATCGATCCGCTGATGACGGGCGTCGGCCCTGTCGAGGCGGCAATCGCGCTCACCCGCGCCTTCGCCCATCTTGAATCCCAGGGCGATCTTCCAGATCTCGTGGTGTCGCTCGGCTCGGCCGGCTCCGCCAAGCTGGAGCAGACGGAAGTCTATCAGGTCACCTCGGTTTCCTACCGCGACATGGATGCATCGCCGCTCGGCTTCGAAAAGGGCCGCACCCCCTTCCTCGATCTGCCGGCAACCATCGATCTGCCGCTGCGCATCCCGACCATTGCCGAGGGCAGCCTTTCGACGGGCGCCAACATCGTTTCCGGCACGGATGCCTATCAGCGCATCGGCACCGATATGGTCGACATGGAAACCTTCGCGGTGCTGCGCGCCTGCCAGACTTACGGCCTGCCGCTCATCGGCCTGCGCGGGATTTCCGACGGCCAGGTCGAGCTGCAGCGCATTTCCGACTGGACGGAATATCTGCACGTGATCGACCGCAAACTCTCCTATGCTGTCGACGGCCTGTTTACCGCGCTGGAAGACGGCGTATTCTGGTTCTGATCGGCCGAAAGCCACCGGCACAATTCCAGGAAACGTGTAGAGCGGTTTTTCGTCCGGAATTGCGCAAAAAGACACGGAATGTAGGACAATCGGGACAATAAAATCGGCTTGCGCTTGATTTGCCCGATTGCCAGGGAAAGCGCTTTTCATTAAAGGCTCGCCATGACCCAGACAGCACATCCAGACACCGTTCTCATCGTCGATTTTGGCAGCCAGGTGACGCAGCTCATTGCGCGGCGTGTGCGCGAAGCAGGCGTCTACTGCGAAATCGTTCCCTTCCAATCCGCCGAAGCCGGCTTCAAGCGACTGCAGCCGAAGGCCGTGATCCTCTCCGGCAGCCCGGCCTCGACCGTGGACGAAGGTTCGCCGCGAGCGCCTCAGATCATCTTCGACAGCGGTATCCCGGTCTTTGGCATCTGCTACGGCCAGCAGACCATGTGCATGCAGCTCGGCGGCAAGGTCGAAAGCGGCCATCACCGCGAATTCGGCCGCGCCTTCCTCGAAGTCGACAAGGATTGCGCCCTTTTCGAAGGACTTTGGTCGAACGGTTCGCGCCATCAGGTCTGGATGAGCCACGGCGACCGCGTTACCGCGCTGCCTGATGGCTTCGAAGTGGTTGCCACCTCCTCGAACGCGCCTTACGCCTTCATCGCCGACGAAAAGCGCAAGTACTACGGCGTGCAGTTCCACCCGGAAGTCGTGCATACGCCCGACGGTGCCAAGCTGATCGGCAACTTCATTCACAACATCGCCGGCATCAAGGGCGACTGGTCGATGTCGGCCTATCGCGCCAAGGCGGTACAGGCAATCCGCGACCAGGTCGGCGACAAGCGCGTCATCTGCGCGCTGTCCGGCGGCGTCGATTCCTCCGTTGCCGCGCTTTTGATCCACGAGGCCGTCGGCGACCAGCTGACCTGCATCCTCGTCGACCACGGCCTGATGCGCAAGGACGAGGCGGCAAACGTCGTCGCCATGTTCCGCGAGCACTACAATCTGCATCTCCTGCATGTCGACGCTTCCGACCGTTTCATCGGCGAGCTGGAGGGTGTTTCCGACCCCGAGACGAAGCGCAAGATCATCGGCCGTCTGTTCATCGAAACCTTCGAGGAAGAGGCCAAGAAGCTTGGCGGCGCCGATTTCCTCGGCCAGGGCACGCTCTATCCCGACGTCATCGAGAGCGTTTCCTTCACCGGCGGCCCCTCGGTCACCATCAAGTCGCACCACAATGTCGGCGGTCTGCCGGAGCGCATGAAGATGCAGCTCGTCGAGCCTCTGCGCGAACTCTTCAAGGACGAAGTGCGCGCGCTCGGCAAGGAGCTCGGCCTGCCCGACAGCTTCATCGGCCGCCATCCCTTCCCAGGTCCCGGCCTTGCCATTCGCTGCCCGGGCGGCATCACCCGCGAGAAGCTGGAAATTCTGCGTGAAGCTGATGCCATATATCTCGACGAGATTCGCAAGGCCGGCCTCTATGACGCCATCTGGCAAGCATTCGCCGTGCTGCTGCCGGTCCAGACCGTCGGCGTCATGGGTGACGGCCGCACCTACGAATTCGTCTGTGCGCTGCGCGCCGTCACCTCCGTCGACGGCATGACGGCGGATTTCTATCACTACGACATGGAATTCCTCGGCCGCGCCGCGACCCGCATCATCAACGAAGTGCGCGGCATCAACCGAGTGGTCTACGACGTCACGTCGAAGCCGCCCGGCACGATCGAGTGGGAGTAAAGGGTGTGGGATACCGTAGAGAGCTCTCGAGGGAAACAGCCTAGGAGAAATAGGGGGCTACCCTGAAGCTCCTCCATTGAGGAGATGAAACGCGTATGTCTCCGCACACCATGCGTGTCGTCAAACAGCGACGCGAAGAACTCGGCGGCATAGCGAAGTTTCTTGGCCTCCTTGCGGACTTGGTAGCGGTGTTCATCGTCGACCTCCGCCAGGGCGTGGCCATGCTTCGTCAAGGACTTCGAGGCCACTATCGCTACCACCGAGACTTTTCTCAGCGCCGCCTCCGTCATCCTCCTCCCAAGATGACCGGCTCGGTTGTGAGTTTTAAGTTGGAGTCCGCGCTGTCTCCGATGACCCACGGGCAGGCATAATAGTCTTCGATGCGATCGATAACACCGTCGGCGACATGGACTCGAACCGGCCACGCGACCTGCCACTGGACGCCTTGTTGGAAGAGCACGAGCAGGACAGGCTCTCCGTCGATCGTCCCGAACTCCATGGTCCACGTTTCTGGATTTCGCTCGTATTCGAAGAAATAGGGGGAGCTTCTGAGTAGGCCGTCGAAGCAGTCGGCGACCCGCAACCGAGCATCGGCGCTGGTGAGCCCCCTCACGCCATCCCAGTCATGACGGTTGAAGAGGTCAACATAGCGCTGCAAGAGCCGCGCAGTGTCGGGATCAAGCGGGGGACGGCTCAGTTCGCCGATTGGTTCCGCGGGCAAGTCGGCGAGCTTCGCCCGTCCACGGGAAAGCGCGGATTTAACGCCGCCAACCGACGAGTCCACGAGTTCTGCGGTCTCTTCCAGCGAATAGTCGAATACATCCTTTAGGAGGACGCAGGCGCGCTCTTTGGGCGGCAGGCTGCCAACCAGCCGTTCGATGGCGCGACGTGCATCGGCCCCCGCCGGCTCCGCAGTGACGACGCCGATGTCGTCTGAATAGACGCTCTCCGCGTGCTTGCGCGCTTCGCGGCGCCTCAGAAAATCTATGCAGCGATTGTGAGCGATGCGAAATAGCCAGGGTTTCAGCCTGCCGGGGTCGTCGAGGGTCTCGATCTTCGTGTAGGCCTCGAATAGCGTCTCCTGCATGAGGTCCTCACCGTCGAGCCGTGAGCCGGTCATCCGGGCGCAGTAGCGATGCAGTTGGGCTCGGGCGTCTGACACAGTCTCGAGGAAAGCTCGATACCGCGCGTCGAATAGACCGGTTGGTCGCTCAGTCATGTTCTTCACCTGCCACATATTGCATCATTGAGGACAAGGGTAGCCGTCATGCGACTACCTGACTTTCACCGCAGGTCGACGCGGTTCCGGTCAGGCCGAGCTTCGGGCGGACCCATTGTGCAAACCGCTCGATCGCCTCATCGGCTTCGGGCGCACGGCCAGCCATCATCTGGAATGAATGCAGCATCCCCGGAAACACGTCTAGGCGCACCTCGACGCCGGCGGCCTTTGCATGGTCGGCGAGCACCCGGCTGTCGTCGAGCAGCGTTTCGTCTCCGCCCACTTGCAGATTGATCGGTGGCAAGCCTGTGAGATCGGCGAAGATCGGGCTCGCGAACGGATTTCGGGCATCGGCCTCTCCGAGAACCAGCGATGCCAGCATATCTACTGATGCCTTCTGGAAGAAGGCATCCTTCTCGCGGTTAGTTTCGTAGGAGGTTCCACCCGCCGACAGATCATGCCAGCCGGAAATACTGAGGAGCGCAGCTGGCAGCGGACGTCCCGCATCACGGAGTTTGATTGCCGCCGCAACGATCAGACCCGCGCCAGCAGAGTCCCCTGCGCCAATTGTATGATCCGTCGCGATGCCCTGCTCAGCCAGCCACTCGAACGCGTTCACGGCCTGTTCGATCTGGCGCGGGAACTTGCTCTGAAACGAGTAGTCGTAAGTGGCGAGCAGAGCGTAACAGCCAATGGCCTTGGCGAGGTGTCCGACCATCTTGCGATGGGTCCAGATCGATCCGCCGACATAGCCACCACCGTGCAGGTAAAGCATGACCCGATCTTTAGCTGCCAGCTTTGGCTGAACCCACAGCGCGGTCTTGTCGCCGAGCTTCGTCTCGACGTAATCGACGCCGCCCGGTTCTGTCGTTAAAACAGACCACTCGGAGGCGTCCTGCGGGGACTCCCGACCGCTGCGCCAAGCCTCCGCGAGCGTTTCGTAGTGTATCTTGTTTGCCAAGCTCTGCTTGCTACTCATTGTCACGCTCCAATTCGTCAGCAGGGCGATATTGCCCGTCAATAGCTAAGACGAACGATCGCGCCGAAAGGATACGTCGCCCCATGCTCCCACCGAAACTGCCGCATTCTTACCTTTCGGTGCCAAACAACAGCTCAAGCAAGTTGGACGGTTTGATGCGATTGCATGTTAACCTCACCCGTCATTGTCTCTCATGATCAAGATGAACGCGAGGCCTCCGACAAGACCGGTGACGATGCCGATCGGCATGTCCTCGGAGGCCATGATCAGGCGCGCGATGACATCGGCCCAGATGAGCGCCAGAACACCGATCAGAGCGCTGAGCTGACGGTACTTTTAAGCGTGTTCGCACTTTGAATGTCAGGCTTAGAATGACGTGCCGAGAGCCGATAGTCGTCGATAGATGGCCTGCGGAGGTTGGCCGAAATTCTTCAGTGAAATCAGAACTATGGATTTTTGACGGTTTCTCGATCTGTAGTATTTGGATGGAGAAGTATTATTCTCAACGAATTCAAATGCTTGATATGGCTCTGAACGATCGGATGGGAATAAGAAGGGCAATCGCTCCTCTTGGTAGTTTTTCTTGAAAAAACGAAGGCCTGATCGCCAATCCAGCAAATCAGGCCTTCAGGCAATAATCATGAGGGCGCAATTGCGCCCTTACTTCACCGTGATGCTCAAGCCGCTGATATCGGCGTTGACCTGCAGGCCGACCTGCCTGCCCGTGAGTTCGAGCTGGGCGCCCTTGTCATTGGTCATAACGATCATCTGAGCACCCTTGCCGATCGCGCCGCCGCCGCCGGCGGCACCGTAGACGCCGCCAACATCCCGGGCGCGGCGAATATTGCGCACGGTGCCCTGGAAATAGGTTTTGGAGGCGCCAAAGGCGAGGCCGCCCGAGATGCCGCCGATGGAGATCGGATATTTGCGACCATGGAAGGTCAGCGTGCCCTCACCTCCCGACCCACCAACGAAGAAAGCCGCCTTGTAGACGGAGAAGCGGATTGTGCCGCTGTCTGCATGCGCGGCGCCGGCGAAACCAATCCCCGCGGCAGCAATAGCGGCAACTGCGACCGAACGAAATCCAGATGAAATATTCATATTAAGACACTCCTCAAAAGCGCCGCTTACCCAGCCGGCCGGTCACGACGTCAGCGTCGTGTCAAAGTTAGAGATAAACGGTCTCGCACGACCTTTAGTTCCAAAACACATTAAAACAAAGCGTTAGGACCTATCCCCATCGCGGCGAATGGCAGGGTCTATTTCCAACGCAATTGCCTGGTTATAAGGCTTCATGGGCTGCTTCATCAACGAAGTCCGCAACAAGTCGCACGATCTATCGGCTAGGATGACGGGACGCGGCTTTCCGCACCGCCTTCGCCTCCTCTCGCGCACGGACGTTTAATATGCAGGACGATACCCCGGCCGAAGGGCTGAGTGATCCGATAGAGAACACGGCACCGGCGGCTGGGCTTGCCGAAATCCTGGCACCGCACCTTTCCGTGGTCTTCTGCGGATTGAATCCTGCGCTTACCGCACATCGCGACGGGCATAACTTTTCCAACCGCAGCAACCGCTTCTGGCGGGTATTGCACCTTGCCGGCTTTACCCCCCGCCTGCTGCGGGCGGAGGAAGAGCGCGAGATGCTGCAATATGGCCTCGGCCTGACATCGGCGGTCTCCCGCCCGACGAAAAGCGCCAGCGAGCTGAAGAAGAGCGATTACATCGCCGCCGCTCCCGTGCTCGAAGAGAAAATCAGGAGGCTTGCGCCGGCAAATCTGGCATTTCTCGGCAAAGCGGCCTATGCGGCTATCAGCCTGCGGGCCGATATCGAATGGGGCAGGCAACCGGAAGCATTTGCCGGCACCTCGATCTGGGTCCTGCCCAATCCGAGCGGCCTCAACCGGGCTTTCGACCTGGCGAAACTGACGGAACATTATCGCGAGGTAAAGCTGGCGGTTGAGGGCGAAAGGGTTCTCATCAAATAGTGGGCGCTTCCCGGTCGGCGATCACTCAAGCCGAACTGCCGGCGCGATCAGTCATCCTTTTGCGGATCGAGCACGCCGATCGTGTGCAACCCCTGTTCCGCCAGCGCCGGCCAGTGACTGATGGGAAACTTTGTGGGACGAAGGCCGAAAGCGTGGCCGTCTTGCACATATAGATGCATTTCCGTGGGGACGCCGGCTTTCTGCAATGCGATAAAATAGGCGAGCGATTGCTCCACACCATCGACATGGTCGTCTTCGGCCTGCAACAGGTTGGTGAAGTGGAGCATTAATTCATATCGATGAACGAAATCAACTCGCTTTGGATGATGATCGATTGTAGTTTTATCGTGGCTCCAATCCGTCATGTTTCATCGATATGATCGGGAAGATCGATGCCGCAAGGATTGCGTGCTCAGAGGCGACCCAACTCGCCAAAGGCCTGTTCAAGCATCGGTCGCCCATCGGCAAACTCCGTCGTCGGGTCCACCTCGCCGGCATTCGCTTCGATGCGGCTGCGCGACAGGGTAAAGCCGGGCATGGTTTCGGTGGGTTTCATCTTCAATCCGGTCAATACCTGATGAAGCTGGGCGGCGCATTTGTTGCCGCCGTGGCCGCCATAGGTGACGATCATGGCCGGCTTGCCTGCCCATTCCCGATAGAGATGATCGAGCGCGTTCTTCAATACGGCCGGATAGCCCCAATTGTATTGCGGGCTGACGAAGACGAAGGCATCGCCGCTTGTGATCTTTTCGCTCCAGGCCTTGGTGAGATCGGTGTGATAATCACCTGTGGCCGGGATTGCGGGTTCGGCGTCCATCGGCAGGGGCCAGTCACGCAAATCGACGATCTCGAATTCGGCCGACAGGAGCTCGCGCCCGACCGCGGTCACCCATTCGGCAACGGCGGGGCATATACGGTTCGGCCTGACACTGCCGACGATAACGAGGATTCTGGATGGCATAACGTTCGCTCCATATATGTGCATAATACACTTAATTGAAGCCAGCCCAGCTTGTAAAGGTGCAAAATACACATTTTGGCGATGAAAGGCCGAAGGGGCGACCTGGTCGCGGTGCTACGCCTCTCCCGCAACAGGCTTCCAACCTCGGCGGAGCCCAGGGATTGCATCTGGTGGGCCTAGGAACGCCATGCGCTACATGATAGCTGTCCTCACCATTCCTATGGATTGATGGCGAAAGCGATACTTCAACAGCAGGCAAAGTCGAACCAGCATGTACACAGTCCAAGAATTCTCCGGCCGAAAAGTCGTCATCGGTAACGACAACGGTCCGCTCCTCGCCAGCGAAACGGAGGTGAATGATTGGATCAGCGCTGCATGGGACACTGAAGCCCAGCTGGTGGTCGTTCCGACATCCCGGCTGAGCGAGGAGTTTTTCCAGCTCTCAACCCGCATCGCCGGCGCGATCATCCAGAAATTCGTCAATTATCGTTCGCAGCTCGTCATCGTCGGCGACATCTCCGGATGGATCGCGGACAGTAATGCCCTGCGCGATTTCGTGTATGAATCCAATAGGGGTCGTGAAGTCTGGTTCCTGCCCGATCTGGATGCGCTTGCGGAGCGCCTGCAGCACGGCGCCCAAAGCTAAATCAAAGGTCTGCCTTTATGGAAGTAGCGCTTTTCCCTCCGCGACTGGAAACCGAACGGCTTGTCCTAACGGGACACACGCTCGATGACTTCGAGCCGCTTGCGGGCATGTGGAGCGATCCTCTGGTCGTGAGGCATATTTTCGGCAATGTGGTCTCCACTTCCAGGGAGTCATGGATGCGGATGCTGTCCTATCATGGTCTCTGGCCGCTGCTCGGACACGGCTATTGGGCAATCCGCGAGAAATCCTCCGGCCGCTATGTCGGCGATCTCGGCTTTGCCGATTTTCACAGGGTGATGGAACCGCCGATCAGGGGTATTCCGGAGGCCGGCTGGGCACTGGCGGCATGGGCGCATGGCAGGGGCTTTGCCACGGAGGCACTGGCGGCGGCCGTCGCCTGGCTCGACCAGCAGCCACGATTTGATCGCAGCGTCTGCCTGATCTCGCCCGACAATGCGGCCTCGATCCGTGTTGCCGAAAAGGCGGGCTATGGCGATCCGAAGCCGATGCGCCTCAATGACAAGCAGACGCTGTTGTTTTCGCGCGCCCGCCAGGGGCCGAAGGAATAGGACGAGCAGCTTTAGCCGTACACCCGATCGTCCGGCTCAAAACGCCAGCGATTGCTGGACCGGCTTAGGCGGCGCCAGCTGGACGCCTTCCAGCTCCAGCATGCGAGCCTTGGAATTGGAGCCGCCCGGCGCGGAAAAGCCGCCGATCTTGCCGCCTGCGGCCAGGACGCGGTGGCAGGGGATGATCAGCGCCACCGGGTTCTTCGCCATGGCCTGCCCGACATCGCGCGCGGCTTCCGGCCCTGCGCCAAGCTGCTTGGCCAGCGCCCCGTAGGTGGTGGTGTGGCCCCAGCCGACCTGCCGGGCCGCATCGTAGATCTGCTTGAAGAAAGCATCCTGCTCGCCGAGGTCGAGCGCGACGTCGGAAAAGTCGATCTCCTCACCGGCGAAATAGCGCTTCACCTTGGCGACCGCCTCAGTGACCTGCGAGGTCGGCGTGCCGGGCTGCGCATTCGGCAAGCGGCGCAGAAGCAGGCGCTCAGTCGCGCCGGCATCCTTGGTCGGCAATTGAAAGCGCAGCACGCCGACATCGTTCCAGGCGATGCCGCAGAAGCCGCCAGCGGTTTCGAAGATCAGGTAATTCTGCCTTGCCTCGTTCATGACGAAAGCTCCCGTGTTTCCACTTGTCATGAAAATCGTCCTCGGGAGCCTCGAATTCAACCCGATTCTTGCAAAGATCGAGAATTGCCACCGTTTTAGCGGCGATGGAGCGGCTTCAGGGCGATTGCGAGCTGAAAGATCAATATCCGCCGCCAGTCGGAGGCGCGTTCAGCGTCATGCCGCCGCCGGAATTGTGATCGCCCGAGGTGGAGCAGGCGGAAATGCCGAGCCCGATGAGGGCGAAGAGGACGACTGAAAAGATAGCTTTGGTCAACATGGACGTCATTCCTTGTTTGAGAGAACGGAAGCGAGCCTCGCTTGGAATGAACAGATCAGGCCTGCCTTTTATTCGATCGCATTTTGAAATGAGGGATACGGCCTTTTGGAATCTTGAACTCACTATATGTTCTCGTTTTGTTCTTGATTGGCCGTTCGCAATGCATTACGATGCCGCGGTCAAAAAAGAGGAGGCAAAGCAACGCGGCTTTGATGCAAACCCATGAAGAATAATGGGCAGCTTTCGCTCTATCTCGCAGGCGGATCACACACGCGGACACCGCCGCCAATCGATCAACGGCCTGTCAACGAGTTCTATTTCGCACTCCTGCCCGATGCGGCGATCGCCACGTACAGCCATGAGCTGGCTGGAAATTTTCGCAGGCAGTACCGTTTTTCCACGAAGCCGCGTCGGGCCGATCTCTTTCATGTGACGCTCTACCCGATCGGCTCGTTTCGCTGCCTGCCCGAGGACGTGGCATTTGCGGCGATGGAAGCTGCGTCGAGGGTGAGGAAACCGCCCTTTCCCGTCGTCTTCGATCGGGCTGTCAGCTTCGGCAACGGCAACAACCGTCCGCTTGTCCTATGGAACAAGGACGGCAATGCAGAACTGAAGGCGCTTCATCGGGAACTGGCCGATGCCATACGGCTCACGGGCATCGCGCCAACTAAGGAAAAGCCCGTCGAGCCGCATATGACGCTGCTCTATCAAGGACACCTCGTTCCCGACATCATGCTCGAGGAACCTGTGAGTTGGACCGCCAGGGACTTCGTCCTCATTAACAGCCTGCAGGGAGAGGCCAAGCACGATCATCTGTGCTATTGGACTTTGCATGATTGAGCGGCCTCTTCACGCCATCGGCTGCTTCTGATCCGCCATCACTGCCGTCACCGCATCATCGACGCTGAAGCTGCAGCGCTTGTCGACCTCCGCAACACCGGCGACCGTCATGAGATCGCGAACACGGTCATGCACACGGGCAAACTGCACGCGGAGACCGGCTCGCTGCATCGCGCTGTCGAACTCCATCAAGGCGTCCATCGCCGTGCTGTCGATATCGGAGCTTTCTTCCAGGCTGAGAATGGCTGCCTGCAACCCGGCTTCACTGCGGCTGCCGGACAATATCTCGCCGAAGATCGTATCGGCATTGCCGAAAAACAGGGTTTCGCCGGGGCGCCAGATGGCAATGCCCGGTATCTCGGACGCATCGTCATGCCTGCTGACATCGACGAAGTCATGGCTGTTGTTGAGCCGCCCCAAACGGGCGACATGCGGCGAGGCCAGGCGATGCATCATGGCGGCAAGCGAGAGCGCGATCGCCAGCAGCATGCCGTTGAGGACGCCGAAGGCGAGCACGCCGACAGCAGCACCCACTGCCACGTAGAAATCGCGATGCAGGCGGCGCAGACGCAGGATGGGACTGGGATCGAGCGCGTGCGTAAGAGCCGCGATCACGACGGCGGCGAGCACCGGCTCAGGCAGAAGCGCAACGAGCGGCCCGGCACAGGCAATCAGGATCGCCAGGCCGATCGCGGCAAAGATGGTGGTCGCCCGCGTCTTCGCGCCAGCCGCCTCGCTGGCGAAGCCGGCGGAAAAACCGGCGCCGACCGGCATGCCCTGAACGACGGCGCTGGCGAGATTGGCAGCACCCAGCGCGCCAAGCTCGCGATTGACCTCCAGCGTTTCGCCATAACGCAGCGCCAAGGCCCGCATCGTGCCCCAGGATTCGGCAAAGAGGATGAGGACAAGAGGCACGGTGAACTGCACCAGCCGCGAATAGGCGGTCCAGTCGGCGTCCGGCAGCGACGGCCATTGCGGCAGGATCTCGATCGGGCCGACCAGTTTGACGCCATGACCTTCCAGGCCGAACAGATAGGAGGCGAAGATGCCTGCGACGAGCACGAGGAAAGCGCCGGGAATGCCCGGCAATCGCTTCAAGAGCAGCAATGCCGCCAGCGCGACGATGCCGAATATGACGCTGATCGGATTCCACTGCAGAATAGCGCCGAAGAGTGCTGTCGCGTAGGTCAGGATATTCGAGCCCTGCACCGGTACGCCGACGAGGATCGGCAGCTGATGCAGGATGATGGTGATCGCCAGCCCGAGCGCAAAGCCGCGCAGGACCGGCCGCGAGATGAAACCGGTGATGCCGCCAAGGCGCAATGCGCCGGCGATGACGAAGAGAATGCCGGCGAGCGCCACGGCAACCGTGGCAAGCCCCGCCTTGATCGTGGCATCGCCCGGCACCACCGCCAAGGTGGCGGCGAGAATGGCTGCGGACGAGGATGTGGGAGAGACGATGGCAAAGCGGCTGCGGCCGAATATCGCATAGACAAGACATCCGGCGATGCCGGCGAGGATCGCACGATGCGGCGGCAGGCCGGCAATGCCTGCGTAAGCGACCGCTTCCGGCAGCATCAGTCCGGCAACCGATATGCCCGCGACCAGATCCGCCCTGTCCACCACGAACCAACTGCCCAGCTTCGTCATCGATCACCGACCATAGGGATGGCGCATCCATTTATGGATAGAGATTCGCGGCGAAGCTGCAACAAGAAAATATGACCCTGAGTTGCCCTACGTCCCCGCGCTTACGTCATCCCGGATAGGACAGCTTTGGCCGATCACATCGCAGACAAAATCCATGACGGCGCGGACAGCCGGTAAACGGCGCAAATCCGGATAAGTCACTAGCCAAAGGTCTCGCGTAGGGGACGGAACCGCTACCGGAAGGCGCGTCAGAGCGGGTTCGCTATCCCCCAGGAAAGTGGGAAGCACGAGAACGCCAATGCCGGCGCGCGCAGCTTCGAGCTGCCCGAAGATATCGGCGGCGCGGAATACGATTGGCCGGCCGGCCAGCAGACCGCGCAACCAGGTCTCCCGTGTCAGATGCTCAAGGGCTGCATCATAGCCGATAAAGACCCAGTCTTCTTCGGGCATCTGCGCAAAGGATGGGACGGCGTAAAGACCGAAGCGCATCACGCCGATGCGCCGAACCAGCAGATCGTTCTCCTCCGGCCTCGTCGTTCTCACAGCAATATCCGTCTCGCCGTAATCGATCGCAGCACGGCGCGAGACACCGGCGACGGTCAAGGTAATGTCCGGATGGTCCATGCGAAACAGCGCGGCTTTCGGGGCGAGAAGATGAGCGGCGACCGATGGTGGCGCACTGATCTTGACCGCTGCGGAAAGCCCGGCGACGGCACTTTTCGAATAGCGCCGGATCGCCTCGACATTTTCATCGATACGTCCCACCAGTTCGGCAATGGCGCGGCCGTCCGCCGTCAAAGGCGAGGTACGCGGCCGCCGGTCGATGAGGCGCAGATCGAGCGAGCGCTCCAGCGCGGCAATGCGCCGGCCAACCGTTGCGTGATCGACTCCGAGCTCCCGCGCCGCCGCAGACAGCGAGCCGGTTCGTGCCAGGGCGGCGAAATGGTGAAGGTCCTGCCAGTCTATCATCGGTGCATTATTGCACAGGTATGGTGAGTTCATACCGAATTTATTCAAGCCGGGCTTTATGGTCAAAGATCTCCTGAAAGGAGACTTCCGCATGCCCCTAGCGATTGCCATTACCGGCCCTGGCGGACCCGAGGCCATGAAAGCCATCGAACTCCCTGCCACTGAGCCGGGCCTGGGCCAAGCCCGCATCCGCCAGAGCATTTCCGGCGTCAATTTCGTCGATATCTATGTCCGTTCCGGACTTTATCCGCTGCCGCCAGGGCAAAGCGTGCTCGGCTTCGAGGGCGCCGGTGTCGTCGACGCGGTCGGCCCCGAAGTCGCAGGATTGAAGGTTGGCGACCGCGTCGCCTATATCGGCCATCCGCTTGGCAGCTATGCCGAGGTGCGCACGCTTTCAGCCACCCGACTGGTGAAACTGCCCGAAGGCGTCAGCGAACGCGTTGCCGGCAGCACGATGCTGCGCGGATTGACGGCACAAATGGTACTGCAAAAGGTCTATCCCGTGAAAGCAGGCGAATGGGTGCTGGTGCATGCTGGCGCCGGCGGTCTCGGCCAGCTCGTGACGCGCCTTGCCAAGCGGATTGGCGCAAACGTCATCGCCACGGTCGGCTCCGAAGCCAAAGCGGGCTTCGCCTATGAGGCAGGCGCCGACGCGGTTCTTCTGCACACATCCGAGGATTGGGTGGAGGAAACGCGCTGCATTGCCGATCGTCGCGGCGTGCATCTCGCCGTCGATGGGATCGGCGGCACCATGCTGTCGCAGACCCTTGCCGCCGTACGCCCCTTCGGCATGGTCGCAAGTCTCGGCCAGGCAGGCGGCCCCATTCCACCGATCCAGATCGAGGAACTGACCGCGCCCCGCGCGATCGGCCTGTCGCGCCCGAGCGTGTTGACCTATGCCAGCGATCCGGAGCTCTACCGCCAGGGCGCCGCCGCGTTGATGGCTGCGCTGCAGGCAGGCCTCGTCAATCCGATCGGCGCCGAATACGCGCTCAAGGACGCAGCCCAGGCCCATGCCGACCTTGAGGCGGGCAGAACCACGGCCAGTGTCGTCTTGACAATGTGATAACCTGTGAGCGGAGCCTCCCGGCAGGGCTCCACTCATTGCGATGGGGTGTTTTAGCTTCGACGCACAATCCATTCATCCCGTCAATGGCTTTTGCTGCAAGGCAGCAATTCGTTGACCATGCCTGCTCCTGCCTGATACCGGTTGCATATGGCGGCGCACGGCTCTCAGGCCGCCGCCGTCATGGCTATCCGATACGAAAACCCGATCCTTCGTGGCAAACAGCATGGACACCGCTGCCGGTGCCCGCAGGCGATATCCCGTGAACACTGCTTCCCAGACCATCCGGTCCACTTCGACCCTGTCTCTCATCTCGATCGTCGCGCTGACATTCTTCGGCTACCTTGCCATCGGCCTGCCGCTTGCGGTTCTGCCGACTTATGTCGACAGCAGCCTCGGCTTCGGCGTCGTCTGGGCCGGCATCGCCGTCAGCACGCAATATGTGGCGACCATCGTCAGCCGGGCGCATGTCGGGCGGCTCTGTGATCAGTATGGGCCACGCCGCTCGGTCTTCCTGGGCTTCCTTGCCTATGGTTTGTCTGGCGCACTCACCATCGCCTCCACCTTTACGATCCAGGTCCCGGCAGCAAGCCTTGCTCTTCTGCTTGCGGGCCGGCTGGCGCTCGGCATCGGCGAGAGCTGGGTGAGCACGGCGGCGATCACCTGGGCGATCGGCCTGATGGGATCACGCGAGACCGTTCGCATTATCTCCTGGAATGGCATCGCCACCTATGGCGGTATAGCGCTCGCCGCGCCGTTCGGCGCCTGGCTGCAGGGGCAATACGGCTTCTTCGCCATCGGCGTCGTCACCATCATCCTCGCGGTTGCCGGCTTCACGCTGGCGCAAACGCGGCCCCCGGTTCCGGGCGTGAAGGAAAAGGGCATCGGTACCGGCCAGGTGCTGAGCCGCGTTGCACCGTACGGCGTCGCGCTGGCGCTCGCCTCGAGCGGCTTCGGCGTCGTCATGGCCTTCGTCGCGCTATTCTTCCATAGCCGCAACTGGGACGGCGCCTCCTTCGCGCTCAGCGCCTTCGGCCTTGCCTTCATGGGCGTGCGCCTGGGTCTTGCGCAGGCTGTCGCCCGCTTCGGCGGCCTGCCGCTGGTGCGCATTTCGCTTGTCATCGAAATCATCGGCCTCGCCGCACTCGCCTTTGCACCCTCACCAACGGTTGCCATCATCGGCGCGGCTCTCGCCGGCGCGGGCTTCGCGCCCGTCTTCCCGGCACTCGGCAACGAGGCCATGGAGCGTATCCCTCCGCAGAACCGCGGCGTTGCGCTGGGGCTCTACTCGATCTTTCTCGATGTATCGCTCGGCTCGACCGGCCCGATCGCCGGCCTGTTCGCCGATCACCTCGGCTATGCCGCGCCCTTCTCCTTCGGCGTCGGTGCGGTGCTGCTCAGCCTGATCCTGAGCTTCTGCCTGCGCAGGAACGGCAGCCGCTAGAGCCGTTCAGGCTGCCCTTCCCGATCCGCATGCCGTCGTCAGGCGACAAATGGTTGCGGCCTGCAGCCAAGGCTTGATATGGGTCTGCGATGATCACAAAGCAGGAGGCCCACATATGAACATCACCGAAATCGTCATCGAAGGCGATACTCCGGGGATCGCATGGCGGCTGCCCGTTCTGCATTTTGCCGGCAGCAAGCCCGATGCGCCGAAGATCTACATTCAGGCCGCTTTGCATGCCGGCGAGCTGCCGGGCACGGCGCTGGTGCATTTTCTCTGCGAGCGGCTTCGAAAAGCGGAAGCCGAAGGCGCCATTCTGAGCGATATCGTCGTCGTCCCGCACGCGAACCCGATCGGCGCGGCGCAATCGCATTTCGGCGAGATGCAGGGCCGCTTCGATCTCGGATCGCGCACCAACTTCAACCGCGACTTTCCACTGATCTCGCTGCGTGACCGCGATCTTTTGATCGAAAATCTGGAACGCTACCCCGCCGTCGACCGGCTGAAGCGTCAGCTGATCCATATGGCGCTCGGTGCCGATCTGGTGATCGACCTCCATTGCGATGACGAATCCCTGCAATATGCCTATATCGACGAGGCATTCTGGCCGGAGGCTTCCGATCTTGCGGCAGCGCTTGACATGGATGCCGTGCTGCTCTCCGACGGCGAAAGCTCGGCCTTCGAGGAGGCCGTCAGCTTCGCCTGGAAATATGAAGTGCCGGGGGAAAAGAAGGCGAGGCTGCCGGGCAAGCTTTCGGTGACGGTGGAATTACGCGGCACGCGCGACGTCTATCCCGAAATGGCAAAGAACGATGCCGAAGGGCTCTGGCGCTTCCTCGCCGTGCGCGGTGCGGTACGGGACGACGGTGTCGCGCCTGGCATCTTTAGCGGACCGGCCGTGCCGCTCGACAATGTCGAGATGATCCGTGCGCCACAGGCAGGCACCGTGCTTTTCCATCGCAATATCGGCGAACGGATCGAAGAAGGCGACCTGCTGGCGACCATTATCACTGCGCCCGGCATGGTGGACGGCATGATCGATGTCCGCGCGCCGCAGGCGGGCCTGATCGTCACTCGCGTCTCGGACCGGCTGGTGCGCCGACGCGGCGATCTGATGAAGATCGGCTCGGACAGACCAAGCTCCGTCGCCCGCAAGCCGGGTACGCTGGAAGATTGATTTCCTTTAGCGGCGATCGATCACCTTGCAGCGCATGGTGAAGGCGATCGCCGCTGATACCCTGAGAAGAATGCCGAAGCGACCGATATGATGCAGCGCGCTCGCAAGAGCCGCGCGATGGCTATCCATTAGCCGGATAATAATTGAACGGTTTCCCATCACGATCATGCCTCCGATCGAATTGATGCAGGCAATGTTCAGATTATCGAAGGTGGCAGTTATTGCTCTTCGAAGTATATGTATGTAGTGTGCATATATTTGATGAAAATGTCAAGGCTCCTATCCTGAAGTTATGTCATGAAGGCAATCGGGCAGCGATCCTGGTCGCAAACGCCTTGATCGCAAACACGGCAGACCACATCCTGGTCATCACCAAGATCGACCAATGCCGGCAGCAGCTTTTCGATGAGACGACCGAACTGCGCTGTCTCCTCCCGTCCCAGCACGCCAAAAGCCCGATGGATAACGGCCCGGCGGGCGGCAAGGCTCCTGTCAAAGAGCTGGCGGCCTTTCTCCGTCAATTGCAGTGACCGGGCGCGCTTATCTCCCTCGACACCACCTGCACGCAGCACGAGATCGGACGTCACCAGCTGATCGACGAGGCGCACGGTGGCGGAATGGGAAAGCGCGATCATTCGGCGCAAGGTCTCGATCGTCAGGCCGGGCTCGGTGCCGATCTGAACGATGGCGGCAATGGCGCTCGGTCCAAGGCCGGTTTCAGCGACAAAAGCCTTTTCCATCTTATCCACCAGAGCAAGGCTCATGGCGCCAAGGAGGTTTTCCAGTCGCATTATTTCCTTGTCCGTCGCCATGCTCCAACCCGCACGATAAATATGCATGCTGCATATTTACAGGATTATCGCCGGTAACTGCAACGGATGAGAGAACCGCTTCTCCATCTGGCCGGCTTTCATCCGCCTTTATTCGCATGCTATGCGCTACCGGACAGCAAGAGACGGATTCGCCATGACGATCACCATTTACGGCATCAAGAACTGCGACACGATGAAGAAGGCCCGCACCTGGCTCGAAGGCCATGGCATTGCCTATGACTTTCACGACTACAAGGCCGTCGGCATCGATCGGGATCATCTGGAACGCTGGACGAAGGACGCCGGCTGGGAAGTCGTGCTCAACCGCGCCGGCACGACTTTCAAGGCCCTGCCAGAAGCCGATCGCACCGATCTTTCGAAGGACAAGGCCATTCAGCTGATGATGGCGCAGCCTTCGATGATCAAGCGCCCCGTGCTGGAAGCGGACGGCAAACTGCTCATCGGCTTCAAGCCGGATATTTATGCGGCCGCGTTCGGCAAGGCTTGATCAGCCACCACACTTTGAATTTGATAGCATATATGCTATCAAATTCGCATGAAGGTTGTCATTGACACGAACATTTTCGTTTCTGCGATCATGAACGCCGATGGTGCGCCGCGACAGGTGATCCGCCTCTGTCTCGAAGGGCGCCTGGCTCCACTGATCAGCAACGCGTTGTTTGCCGAATACGAGGATGTTTGCGGAAGGGATGCCCTTTTCGACAATCGATTCATCTCAAGAGAAGATCGCTCCACACTCCTCGATGCATTCCTTTCAAGCTGCTTGTGGATTCCCATATATTACCTATGGCGTCCAAACTTGCACGACCAAGGAGACAATCATTTGATCGAACTGGCGGTCGGTGGCGGCGCTTCGGCGTTGATAACGGCAAACAAAAAAGATTTCGCCCAAGCGGAATTGCTATTTCCGCAGCTGAACATTCATACAGCAGGTGAATTTCTTATTCAGAGGAAGCTTTGACATGAGCACGCTGACAATTCGTCTTCCAAACGACCAGCATGAACGGCTGAAGGCTCTTGCCGCCTCTCGCGGGACAAGCCTCAACAAGCTTTTCGAAGAACTGACCACAAAAGCACTCACGGAATTCGATGCAGAGACACGGTTTCGGCTCAGGGCAGCCAAGGGCGACAAAGCTCGTGGTCTGGACATTCTTGAAAAGCTTGATCGCGTTCATTCCCAACGCGGATAAAGCCGCACGCCTGGAAATATTGCTCCCATGTCCAAAACCACCCGCGCCACGCAAGTGCTGACCCAGGCGAAAGTCGCCTTCACCGTGCATGCCTATGACTATGATCCGAATGCGGAGCGTGTCGGCCTGCAGGCGGCGGAGGCACTGGGCGAGGAGCCGCATCGTGTATTGAAGACCTTGATGGCCGAGGTGGATGGCAAGCCGGTCTGCGTTGTCGTGCCCTCGGATCACGAAGTCAGCATGAAGAAGCTCGCCGCTGCCTTCGGCGGCAAATCGGCTGCCATGATGAAGCCCGTCGATGCCGAGCGCCTGACGGGCTATCATGTCGGCGGCATCAGCCCCTTCGGCCAGAAGAAGATCGTGCCGACGGCGATCGAAGCACAGGCGATGACCGAAGCCTATGTCTATATCAATGGCGGCCAGCGCGGCCTGCAGGTGCGGTTGAGCCCACAGGACGCTTTGGCCGCGCTCAAGGCCAAGGCCGCGCCGCTGATTGCTTGACCTTCCCCAAGATCGGACAAACCGCCTTCAATTTCGCCGCAAACAGGTCTAAGTCTTCTGACCATCTTCGAAAGCAAGCAAGCAGGTTTTGTCATGACATCAGCCTCCCCCAACCATCATCCCGTCGATCACGCCAAGCTGGAAAAGCTTGCGGAAGTGGCCGTAAAGGTCGGGTTACAGCTGCAGGCCGGCCAGGATCTGCTGATGACGGCGCCGGTCGCGGCGATGCCGCTGGTGCGGCTGATCACGCGCGAGGCCTACAAGGCCGGCGCAGGACTCGTCTCCACCTTCTATTCAGACGAAGAGACGACGCTTGCCCGTTACGAATACGGGCATGATGCCAGCTTCGACCGCGCCGCAAACTGGCTCTACGAGGGCATGGCCAAGGCCTTCTCCAGCAACACGGCGCGCCTCGCCATCGCCGGCGACAACCCGATGTTGCTCTCCAACCAGGACCCGAACAAGGTGGCGCGCGCCAACCGCGCCAATTCGGCAGCCTACAAGCCGGCACTCGAAAAGATCTCGAATTTCGACACCAACTGGAACATCGTTTCCTACCCGAACCCGTCCTGGGCAAAGCTGGTCTTCCCGAACGATCCGGAAGCGATCGCAGTCGCAAAGCTCGCCAAGGCGATCTTCTCGGCTTCGCGCGTCGATGTCGAAGATCCGATCGCGGCCTGGGCAGAGCATAATGCCAATCTGCACAAGCGTTCGGCCTGGATGAACGGCCAGCGCTTTTCCGCCCTGCATTTCCAGGGACCGGGCACCGACCTGACGGTTGGCCTCGCCGACGGCCACGAATGGCATGGCGGCGCCTCCACAGCGAAGAACGGCATCACCTGCAACCCGAACATTCCGACGGAAGAGGTCTTCACCACGCCGCATGCGCTGCGCGTCGAAGGACATGTCTCCTCCACCAAGCCGCTCTCGCATCAGGGCACGCTGATCGACAATATCCAGGTACGCTTCGAAGACGGCCGGATCATCGAGGCCAAGGCGACGCGCGGCGAGGAAGTACTGAACAAGGTGCTCGACACCGACGAAGGCGCCCGCCGGCTTGGCGAAGTGGCGTTGGTGCCGCATTCCTCGCCGATTTCGGCGAGCGGCATCCTGTTCTACAACACGCTGTTCGACGAAAACGCCTCCTGCCACATCGCGCTCGGCCAGTGCTATTCCAAGTGCTTCATCGACGGCGCCAAGCTCAGCCAGGAGCAGATCAAGGCGCAGGGCGGCAATTCCAGCCTGATCCACATCGACTGGATGATCGGCTCCGACAAGGTCGATGTCGACGGCATCAATGCGGACGGCTCGCGCGTGCCGGTGCTGCGCAAGGGCGAATGGGCGTAAGCCGGATTTGACGGCAATCTCAGCGTAGGGAAAGCGGGCCACGAGCCCGCTTTCCTGCATTTAGATGCCGAACGTCACCAGGCCGTTTTCATCGATCGGCCAGAAGGGATTCCAGGCGATTTCCCAGGCGTGATCGTCTGGATCGGCGACATAGCCGCGAAAGCCGCCATGCGGCGGCGCATCGGCCTTGCGCAGCATGTGCCCGCCTGCCTGGATCAATTGATCCATGACGACATCGACCTCCTCACGGCTGGCGACATTATGCGCCAGCGAAAAGGCGCCCGGTGACTTCAGGCCGGATCGGCCCATATCCTCCTCCAGCGACGGGAGCCTGAAGGTGCCGAGGACGAAGCCGTTCATTTGGTAGAAAATGATCTCGTCGTTCTCGAAGACGGGTGTCCAGCCAAAGCCTTCCACATAGAAGCGCCTGGAGCGATCGAGATCGAGAACACCGATGGTGATGACGGAAATCTGCTGCTGCATAACCAAGTCCTTTCGTTCGCCCGCGAGATTGCGAGGCGCTCAAGGTCTTGGGCCGCTACCGAAGTAGTGGAAGGACCCGCACTTAGCGGGGGTTGGGCCAACCGCACCAACCTAACCTGTTTCAGACAGAGCAAGCTTCTCAGATTTGGAAAGCCGACGCAAGATGGGCGCGACAGACAGTGCCGATAGGCATGGCTTCAACATGCCCAAGCGTAGGTCAGATACTTGCCAAGGCTTTCCTGACACGGTCGAGATGCGCCTTGCGTCCGGCATCGGTGACACGGTCCATGTCATGCAGCGCCAGCATACGGAAATTCAATCGCTTGGCGCAGAAGGCGGCGATGCCGCGCTTCAGCAGCCGCCGCACCGGATTGCCCATGTAGAGATGGACGATCCACCAAGGCGAGCCCGTCGTCGTCAGCGCCCAGAACAGGCGGATATTGGTGAGCTTCGGCACGATGCGTCCGCCGGCAGCATCGTGGATGAAGGCAACACCGGGCGCGAAGGCGCGATCGAAGAAACCCTTGAGGATGGCCGGGAAATTGAACCACCACTGCGGAAAAACCAGGATCAGGCCCTCGGCCGCCTGCAGCCGCGCGACGATGGCGTCGACGCCTGACACATCATAGGGCTGGTCGAAATAGCCGCGCCGCTCCGCCTCCGACAGACGCGGATCGAAACCCTCGCGATAGAGATCGAGCAGATCGACCTCGTGGCCGCCGGCGACAAGCGTCTCCTGCGCAAGCTTCGCCACGGCGGCGGCGAAACTATCCTCGAGTGGATGGGCCAGCACCAACAGAATGCGCATCAGAAGAGACTTCCCTGCTTCGGTGGGGTGGCAGGGGCTGCCGGCTTGCTAGCGCGCTTCTTCGAAGGCGCGGTAGCTGAGGGTGGCGCGGTCGGCGATGGCGATATCCCGCCCTCGCTGGTGACCGCACCAACACGGCCATCCGCAAACTCGATCGAGATGGCGGCACCGGTCGAAAGCGCCGCTGCCAGCGAAACGGGACGATCGTCTTCGTCGCGCACGACGGCATAGCCGCGCTTCAGCACGTTCTTGTAGGAGAGCGACTGCAGGATGCGCTCCTGCGCCGTAAGTTCGCTGCGTGCCCGGGTCAGCTGATGGCGGATGGCGGTATCGGCGTGTCGCACGAGATTGCCGAGACGGTCGCGCGCGCGGCCGGTCTGCGCCTCGAGGCGCGAGGGTAGCGTGGCGAAGACGGCATCGGCCCGTTCGATACGCGCGCGAGAACGGTCGAGCATGCGCTCGATGGTCCGCTCCGCACGGGTGATCCGCTCGCTCAACTGCTGGCGGCGCTCGGCGATCCGGTTCGACAGGATATCCGGCCGCAGCTGCGAGGCCGGGCGTTCGAAGGAACGGCGCTTGTTCAGCGTGTTCAGCTCCAGGCCGCGGCCGAGACCGGCGGCTGCCTCATCGAAGCGGCGGCGCGGCAAAGCGAGAATCTGATCGAGCGACGGCAGAGCGCGTAGCAGCGCCCGCACCACCTGCCTGCGTTGGTCCATCTGCCTGCTCACTCCGCCCTGCAAGCGAGCGGCGAGGCTTGCAAGCTGCGCTTCCAGCTCGGCTTTGACCGGCACGGCCATTTCCGCCGCACCCGTCGGTGTCGGAGCGCGCATGTCGGCGGCATAGTCGATCAAGGTCCAATCGGTCTCGTGGCCGACGGCCGAAATCAGCGGAATGTCGCTCGCTGCAGCGGCGCGGACGACGGCCTCGTCGTTAAAACTCCAGAGATCTTCCAGGCTGCCGCCGCCGCGCGCGACGATCAGCACGTCCGGACGTGGGATCGGGCCGCCGGGGACAAATTCGTTGAAACCGCGAATGGCGTTCGCCACCTCATCGCCGGAGCCATCCCCCTGTACCTTCACCGGCCATACCAGCACGTGCACCGGAAAACGATCGGAGATGCGGTGCAGGATATCGCGGATGACGGCGCCCGTCGGCGAGGTGACCACACCGATCACCTTGGGCATGAAGGGAAGCCTGCGCTTGCGCTCGGGATCGAACAGGCCTTCGGCACCCAGCTTGCGCTTGCGTTCCTCCAACAGCGCCATCAGGGCGCCCGCGCCGGCGGGTTCCAGGGTTTCGATGACGATCTGATATTTCGAGGAGCCGGGGAAGGTCGTCACCTTGCCGGTCGCGATCACTTCCATCCCCTCCTCGGGTCGGAATTTCAGCTTGGAAAATGTGCCCTTCCAGATCACGGCATCGATGCGCGCCCGGTCATCCTTCAGCGAGAAATAGGCATGGCCCGAGGAATGCGGGCCGCGATAGCCGGAGATTTCCCCGCGCACGCGCACCTGATCGAATTCATTTTCGACCGTGCGCTTGATCGATCCCGACAGTTCCGAGACGGAGTATTCCGTCAGGTTCGAAGGCGAATCATTCTCAAAAAAGCTGCTCATGTGCTCCTTCTACCCGATGTCGCGGCAAATGCGGAGCCTGATGCATACCGCTTAAGTCTGAATCGATCGAGGGAACGGATTGTGCGCATACTTTCCGTGCCTCCGCCTCCTTGCATGTCCCATAAAGGGCGCGGAGCCTATTGCTTCATCAAGCGTTAACCCTGCTGGCAAAGCATTTCTTAGCCATCCATGCGTAAACCTGTGCAAACTGATTCTTGGTAAAGAGGACATGGAGCGATGATATTCGCGACCGCCACGATCATCGGAATAGCCGCCGGCTTGCAGCGCTCGACGATCGCCGCGCTGCTCGGCGTGGCACTCGTGAGCATCGCTTTCATGGTCGCCGTCGCCACATCGATCGTTCCGCCGCCGCTGACGACGCTGTTCATCGCGCTCGGCGGCTACAATCTCGGCTTCATCGGCTATCTCGTCACCGCCGACATGGTGGAGCATCGCCGCGCCTAAAAGCAACGTCAGGAAGGATTTGGCGATTTCCCTGAAATTGTGTGACTCGGAGCAGTTCAAAAACCCGGCAGGAGCTGAAATGCTCCAACTCAATTCTGCGGCTTGAACCGGAAGAACTGCACACCCGATGCCGCCGACGCCGCAATGGGCTCCAGATAAACGGGTACACGCCCGGCGCTTAGCTGCGCATAAAATCCCTTGGGCGCCCGCTCGCTCATGATTTCCACTTGCGGATCATCTTTGCAGAAAGCGACAATCGTCACCTTAGCCTCACGCAAAAGCACCTCGGCCTGTTTCGGCTCCGCAAGACCGATATGCAGCTCGGCCAGCATCCCGTTGGGATCGCGATGATAGGGGCCAGAGAGGGTACGATGGGGCGTGAAGCGCAAAATCGGCGCCCCCATGTTTGAGGCGGCCGCGACGACCCCAGGTTCGAGCCCAGCAATCGGCGCCAGGGCCTCCTTGGAGGCACAATTGGAGGTCTCCTCCGCTTTGGCCGGGGTCGCGACCATAAAGCCGTTGACAATCCCCTTGTTCGCAAGCGCACCGCCCACGGCCCAAACCGCCGGAACGGAAGCCAATAGCGTCGCTGCATAAAGCAGAACGGAGCGAAGATTTCTCGTATCGGCCATGTAGCTTTTGCGCAGTTCGGCGATCACCAATGCCAATGGCGGTATGGCCAGGAGATTGGCGAATTCTGCGCCGCGCACCTGCACCAGCGTAATCATCCAATTGATCGCGATCAGAGCCACCAGCATTGCATGGAGGCTCGCGCGATTGCCCCGCAAAATACGAACCGCGCAAATGAGCATCGCCAGGAGACCCGTCGCATAGAAGGCGCCGAGCGTATCGGGCTGTCGATGGGCCACGGAGATGATCGATTGTGCCTCGGTCACCCTGCTGAGCCAGAGATCCACCAGCATGGGGTCCAGATCGGCAAGCGGATTGCGCAGACATTGCGGCGCAAGGGCGACGGTCGTCGCAAACACGAATGCGCCGTTGACCGCGAGAATTGCAATGCGCCAGGGCCGGGAGAGACGGCTGCCAAAGAGAGACGACAGGAGAAGCCCGACGCAGCCGGCGCTGGTGATGCCATAAAAGCCCAACGAAAGATTGTCGCAGGTGACCATGGAATAGAAGCGCGGCGGCACCAGCGAAAAGAAGGCGGCGCTGACGGCAACCGTCAGCGTCAGGGCAAAGGCTTTCGCGGCAGGTGCGAAGACTTCGCCTTTCCAGGCCCATAAACAGGCAACCGACACGCAGGCGACGGCGACAAAGGGTGTCGTCTCCGCGCCGATACCGAGCTGGATGGCAAGCGCAACGGCGGCAATCGCGAAATTGTGAGGCCTGTAGCTTTCGTCGACCAGCATGGCGACGGCAAGGGCAACGAGGCCAAGCTGAACATTGTCGTGATCGATGGATCCCGGCACGAAACGCGGCGAAAGCAGCACGAAGAATGCTGTCAGGATCAGTGAAAAATGCATGCCTTGCGGACCGGCGATGCGCCTGCCTGCAAGACCCATGAAGAACATCAGCGGCAGGACGAGCATTAGCGGCCAGACGGTCAGTGCCGCCGCCTCGGCGCCTTCGGGTGAAAAGAACATCCGGAAGAAGAGGATAAGGCTTGCGATCGGCAGATCGATGAAGCGCGACCAATGCATCAGCGTCCCGCCCTCAAGGCCGAGGCGGTACTGCATCATGTCGAACCAGCCCTGGCCAGCGAGAAAATCGCGCACTTCGACAAGACGCATGGCGTCGTCATTATCCGGGCCGACATAGTCCGTGAGGTTACGATGAATGATGAGCTGCGCGACGATGACGACGACGGCGTAGACGAACGCAACGAGAGCAGGATGAGACCAGCGCAGAAGCGCCTTCTTCTCTGCCGTTCCGGCTGCCTCGGGCGGCAATGCCAGCGTCTGCACCATCTCGATAAACCCCATGTTGGAAGGATAGTCGGGGATACGCTAGCGGCTGCCGATCAAAAAAAAGTAAAGCCTATGCCCGTTGCCACTTTCATCACGATAATGTTTTTCGCAGCGCCGATATCCCGCCATTTTTGTTTCGCAGCCATAGGGTCTTATTAACAGCCAACGGGATAAGCTCTCGTCCGGATCGTCAATCGGGCCTCAACTTGACTTCACGCGTAGCAACCGGCCAAGACCATGTGGAATGAGAAGCTGAACATCGCCGTCCTCCTGCCCTGCTACAATGAAGCCGCAACGATCGGCGAGGTCGTATGCGGTTTCCGGAAGGCGCTGCCGCAGGCCGCGATCTATGTCTACGACAATAATTCGACCGACGGCACAGCACTGCATGCCATGCTTGCCGGTGCGACCGTCGTGCGCGAGCGCCGGCAGGGCAAGGGACATGTGGTACGCCGCATGTTCGCCGATATCGAAGCCGACATTTATCTGATGGCCGATGGCGACGGCACCTATGCGCCCGAAGACGGGGAAGAGCTGATCCGCACGCTGCTGACCGAGGGATCCGACATGGTCGTCGGTACGCGGCGCAACGTGCATAACGATGCCGGCCGCCAGGGTCATGCCTTCGGCAACCGCATTTTCAACTGGCTCTATCGCACCATCTTCGGTGCCGATTTCACCGATATCTTCTCCGGCTACCGCGCCTTCTCGCACCGCTTCGTCAAGAGCTTCCCGGCCGTTTCGGGCGGCTTCGAAATCGAGACCGAGATGTCGGTGCATGCTTCCAGGCTGAAGCTGCCCGTCAGCGAGCTGGAGCTCGATTACGGCCGGCGGCCGGAAGGCTCGCACTCGAAGCTTTCCACCTTCCGCGACGGCTGGAAAATCCTCTGGATGTTCGCCATGCTGATGAAGGAAACGCGGCCTTTCGCCTTCTTCGGCATCCTGAGCGCCGTTGCCATGGAGCTCAGCATTGGCTTCTCCATCCCGGTTTTCATCGAGTATTTCGAAACCGGACAGGTATTGCGCATGCCGACCTGGGTGCTTTCCGTAGCGTTGACGATGATCGCCTTCATGCTGTTCACGGCCGGTATCATCCTCGATTCCATGGCGCGCGCCCGCGCCGAACAGTTGCGCATCCACTATATGAGCCTGCCGAAACCGTCCTCGCGTGACAGCGGCGATGACCGGACCGTTTACATGACGCAGCTCGAAAAACCAGCAAGCCGGAAGAGAAGGGCCAAGGCCGCATGAAGAAGCTGTTTCGCTTCCTGATCGCCGGTAGCATCGGCTTCGTCGTCGATGCGGGCGTCCTGCATCTCTTGCTGTGGTTCACGCCCGTCGGCCCCTTCATCGGCCGCGCCATCTCGATCCCGAGCGCACTGCTTGCTACCTGGGTGCTCAACCGCAACTTCACCTTCGGCCGATCCAACCGCTCGCTGGCGGCGGAGGGCTTCCGCTACGGTTCGGTCGGCTTGACCTCGGCCCTGCTGAATTATGCTCTGTTCAGCTCGCTGCTGATGACCGAACCGTCACTGCGGCCGATCATCGCGCTGACGCTTGCATCGGCGGCAGCGACTGCGTTCAGCTTCTTCGGCTATTCGCGCTTCGTCTTCCGCCACCGGCAAAATTCCTGAAGCAATTCCAGGAAAAGTGTGCAGCGGTTTTCCGTCCGGAATTGCGTCAGAAAATAAGGAACGCCCTCAGACCGGCTCCCAACCATCCTTCTCGCTGGCGCGGTAGATGGCGTCGATGACCTTCTGGTTGAGCTTCGAGCTTTCCAGCGACACGATTTCCGTGCCCTCCCCGAGTGCTGCGGATGCGAAGGCCTCCGCCTCGCGCTTGTACTGGCGGCTGTCGGGGAAGCGAAAGATCTGCGATTCCGAATGGCCGCGATTGGTCAGTTCCAGCTCTTCCGCGCCGTAACGATCGGCATTGAAGGGCGACTTCACCTCGATGAATCCTTCCGTGCCATGGAAGACCATGACCTGGCGGTTGGCCATCTGCGTCGAGATATAGAAGGTCAGTTCGAAATCGCCGAAGTCTGCCTTGACGCTGGAGTAGATGTCCGTGCCGAATTCCGGATCGCGCTCGGTGACGGCCTGAATGCGCAGAGGCTCGCGGCCGGTGACGAAACGGGTGCTGATTGTCGGGTAGACGCCGATATCGGGCAGACCGCCGCCGCCAAGCGCGGGAATATTGCGCATATTGCCGGCATCGCGGTTGAAATAGGTGAAGGCGCCCTGGATGTGGCGCAGGCGGCCGATGGCGCCATCGGCGAGCAGCGAGCGAACCTTGCGCCAGACCGGCGCATAGGTGACCATATAGGCTTCCGTCACCAGCACCTTGTTGCGATCGCGAGCCGCAATCAGGCTGTCGATCTCATCTGCCTTGAGCGCGATCGGCTTTTCGCACAGCACGTGCTTGCCGGCATCGGCAGCCTTGATCGTCCACTCGACATGCTGCGAGGTCGGCAGCGGAATGTAGACGGCATCGATGGTGTCGGAGGCGAGCATTTCCTCATAGGAACCGAAGGCGTGCGGCACGGAGAAGCGGTCTGCCATCTGCCGGGCGCGATCGAGGTCACGGCTGGCGATCGCCGTCACGACGCAGTTTTCCGCATCCTGAATGGCGGGGACGACCAGATCGCGGCCGATTTTGGCCGTCGACAGAATTCCGAAACGCAGCATGCTCTCTCTCCTGAAGCATCGTCCCGAAACAGACGGCCGCATGGCGATGATCGCAACATGGCCTTTCCGGCGGGATCCTTTGTGAACACGGTGGGGTAAAGCGAAACAGGACATTCCGCTCTGAACGAAATCGACGCCAACCTTATTCGGCCCTTGACGAAGGCGCAACGCCCGAGACGGCCTGCAGGCGCGAACCGGAGGGCATAAGGACCATCACATCATGTCCGTATTTGTCCCCTTTCTGTCTGCCAGATGGCTTTCGAAGCTTTCAAGCGACGCCTACTGTCGGCTATCCTTCAAGCACAGGAGATACGAAAATGTCCCATGCGGATACCGCACTGCTCGTCATCGACGTTCAGGAATCCTTTCGCCAGCGTCCCTACTGGCGAACGGACGACCTGCCGGTCTTTACCGCCCGCCTGCAGGCGCTGATCGATGGAGCCAAGGCGAAAGGCATTCCCGTCGTCCAGATTTTCCATGTTGAGGATAACGACGCACATTTCAGCCTGAAGAGCGGCTATGTACGCAAGCTCGATGAGATCTCGCTGGAGGCCGATGCCGTCTTCCACAAGCGCCGCCACTCAGCACTCGTCGGCTCCGGTCTCGATGTCTGGCTAGTGGCAAACGGCATCCGCAAGGTGATCGTTTCGGGCATCCGCACCGAACAATGCTGCGAGACAACAACACGGCACGCGTCCGATCTCGGCTATGAAGTCGACTACGTCACCGAGGCGACGCTGACCTTTCCGATGACGCATGCCTCGGGCACCGTCTTCAGTGCCGACGATATCAAGAAGCGCAGCGAGCTGGTGCTATCGGGCCGTTTCGCCCGCATCGCAACCGTCGAAGAGGCACTTGCCGACGCATCAATCCGGAGTGCCGCATGACCCAAAGCGACCGGCGCCTCCATCGGCGGATCATTCCCGTCTACGTCCTCCTGCCGCCCTATACGCTGCTGATGGACGTGGCCGGGCCGGTAGAGGTGTTGCGCCGCGCCAATATCGAACAGGGCGACGTCCTGTTCGATTATCAGTTCATCGCCGCCCAGCCGTCGCAGACGACCTCGGTCGGGCTGATGCTTGCCGATCTCAGGCCATTGCCCGATCTCATTCCGGATGACGCCTATGTCATCCTGTCCGGCAGCGTCACGCCGCCCGACGATGCCGAGGATGTCGAGCCGGAGCTCGCCACGCTCGCGGCGTGGCTGAAAGGCGCGATCCGTCCAGGCATCACCCTCGTCACCATCTGCTCGGGAGCCGTGCTCGCAGCCCGCGCCGGCCTGATGGACGGCTATGCCTGCACCTCCCATGCCGCCTGCCTCGACGACATCAGGCACTATGCCCCGACAGCCAGGGTTCTCGACAACCGGCTTTATGTCGAGGACCGGGACCGCTATTCGAGCGCCGGCATCACGACAGGCACTGACCTGATGCTGCACCTCGCCTCCAAGCTGACCTCGCCGGTGACGGCGCTGACGATCGCCCGGCATATGGTCGTCTATATGCGCAGGACCGGCGCCGAGCCGCAGCTCTCGCCCTGGCTCAGCGGGCGCAACCATGTCCACCCCGCCATTCATCGCGTTCAGGATGCGATCATGGCCGATCCGGCGCATGGCTGGTCGCTTTCCGAGCTTGCCGGCATCGGCGCCATGAGCGCACGGCATATTTCGCGGCTGTTCCAAGAGCATGCCGGCCTGTCGGTGACGGCCTATATCAATCTGATGCGTGTGACGCTGGCGCGTGACGTGCTCGCCAATTCACGACTGGACATGGAGCGCGTGGCGGAAAAATCCGGCTTCGCCTCGCCGCGGCATATGCGGCGCGTCTGGTCGAAATACAACACGCTGCCGCCCAGCCACTATCGGCGCTCGACGGCGGAATAAAGAAATTGTGTGTGGTCTTCGCCGCGAAAGGCCGATAGCCTGCCTTGTCCCTTCCTCCGGCGTCCGCTCGCCGGTTTACCTTTCAAATGACCTGGAGAAACAGCATGGACACGCGCAAGCTTGGACGAACAGACCTGTTTGTCGCCCCGATCGTTTTCGGCGGCAACGTCTTCGGCTGGACCGCCGACGAGAAAACCTCCTATGCACTGCTCGACGCCTTCTTCGATGCCGGCTTCAACACGATCGACACGGCCGATGTCTATTCCCGCTGGGTTCCCGGCAACAAGGGCGGCGATTCCGAGGAGATCATCGGCAAATGGCTAAAGCAGGGCCGCGTTTCGCGCGACAAGGCTGTCATCATCACCAAGGTCGGATCGGAGATGGGTCCGGGCAAGAAGGGCCTCAAGGCCGATTATATCATCGAGGCGGCGGAAGCCTCGCTGAAGCGGCTGCAGACCGATCACATCGACCTTTATCTTTCGCACTGGCCGGACCCCGAGACGCCGCATGAGGAATCGCTTGCCGCCTATGCCAAGCTGAAGGAACAGGGCAAGATCCGCCATGTCGGCTGCTCGAACCTCGATGCGACGCAGCTTCAGGCATCGTTCGATGCTGCCGAAAAGGCTGGCCTGCCGCGCTATGACGTGCTGCAGCCCGAATATAACCTCTATGCCCGCGACAGTTTCGAAGGTCCGCTTGCGGATCTCTGCGTCAGGGAAGACATCGGCGTCATCACTTATTTCAGCCTCGCCGCCGGCTTCCTGACCGGCAAGTATCGCACCAAGGCGGATACCGAGGGACGGGCACGCGAGGGACGGGTTTCCGCCTATCTCGACGACAAGGGCCTGCGCATCCTCGCAGCACTCGACAAGGTCGCGGCCGAAACCGGCGCGAAGCCGGCCGAGATCGCGCTTGCCTGGCTGCTGCGCAAGCGCGGCGTCACCGCTCCGATCGCCAGCGCCACTAGTCTCAGCCAGCTCGACGCGCTCATCAATTCGGCGAAGCTCTCGCTTTCCGATGACGCCATGCGGCTACTCGACGAAGCCGGTAAGTAAGCGGAGGCTGGCCGATGACCGTGACGATCCGAGACGCGAGACCCGACGACGAAGCCCGTTGGCGCACGCTTTGGGATGGCTATCTGGCCTTCTACGGCGTTACCGTCGCCCCCGACATCACCGATGCGACATGGCGCCGGGTCTTCGATCCGGCGTCGGCGATCTTCATGCGCGTAGCCGAGGTCGATGATGAGGTGAAAGGCTTTACCCTCAGCCTCACACATGAGGGCACCTGGGTCCGTGCGCCCGACTGCTATCTGGAAGACCTGTTCGTCGATGAAAGCGCCAGAGGCCACGGTGTCGGCCGGGCGCTGCTCGACGATCTCGTGGCGCTCTGCAAGACGAACGGCTGGGCGCGGCTCTATTGGCACACGGAAGAAGGCAATGCGACGGCCCGCAAGCTCTACGATACCTACGTCAAGAGCGACGAGCATATTCGCTACCGCATCAGCTTCTGAGCTTCGGAAAGCCGTCGTAATAAGCTGAATGATCGCCCTCCCAGTTGGCCATGCCCGGCTTAGTCAGCATGCCGCGCGGGCTGACAAAGCTCTGGATGGTCCGCTTGGGCCGCTCATGCCACTGGATGTTGAAAGCCCAGAGCTTTGGGAAGAAGCAGAGCGACGCATAGGGCAGATGATCGTGAATCCACCAGGCGAGCTTCTGCCAATCGCCTTCATGGCTGTGATGATCGATCAGCCAGGGGACGACGATGCAGACGGCCGAGCCCATGCAGCCGTCGAGATCGCGCATATCCCAGATGTGGTGCGCGGCGGTGTGAGGATTGGTCGAGCAGTTCAGCCCATGCTTGTTGCCGAAAGCGTTGACCTCGGGCGAGCGATAGCCGGAACGGATATGTAGCCGGCCAAATGTCGCCTCCAGCGGTTCCAGCAATTCCTCGCAAAGCCGGCGGCCCGACTCGATCGCCAGATCCGGGTCTTCCGGGATATTCGGGATGCGATAGAAATCCGCAATTTCCGAATGCAGGAAATCGCGAAAGAAGAAGTTCTTCGACAATCTCACGCGGCCGAGATCCTCCAGCCCCTTCATCGATCCCGGCTTTCTCATGGTCTCAACTCCTTCTTCGGTCCGTCCGACTAATGCAGACCAGATATCACATGGACGCCACCCGATTTCTGTCAGCAGTATCGATCATCGGCCATTAGCGGCGACGCCTGCTCGTTAAGGTCCTGTGTATTTGAAGAAATCGATGAAGGCCCGGAGCGCCGGGCGCATCTGGCGGCGGCTTGGATAGTAGATGCAGAAGCCGGGATAGGGCGGACACCAATCCTCGAGCACGCGAATGAGCTTGCCCTCGGCCAGTTCCTGCTGCACGCGGATGTCGAAGAGATAGGCAAGACCGGCACCGTTGACGGCGGCCAGAACTCCAAGCCGATCCTCGATCACGATCAGAGGGCCATCGACGGCAACGACCAGTTCGCGCCCATCCTTTTCGAACTCCCAGCGATAGAGCGAGCCATCGGTGAACCGGCGCTTGATGCAGCGGTGATGGACCAGATCGCGCGGATGATGCGGCTTGGGATTTTTCTCGAAATAGGCCGGCGAGCCGGCAATGACCGTGCGTATGTCAGGCGAGACCTTCACCGCGATCATATCCCCTTCGATGCTCTCCGCCAGCCGGATGCCGGCATCGTAACCTTCCTTGACGATATTGCTGAAGCCGTCTTCGTTGGCGATCTCAAGCGTGATGTCGGGATAGGTGTTGAGGAAATCGCCAAGCCGAGGTGCCATCAGGAGGTCAGAGGCAAAGCGTGGCGCGGTGATGCGCAGTGTTCCCGCAGGGCGGCCGCGGGTGGCAAGCGTATCCTCAAGCGCGATATCGATTTCCTCCAGGGCAGGCGCGAGCCTCTGGAGCAGTGCTTGGCCCTCCTCGGTCGGGAGCACGCTGCGTGTGGTACGGGCAAGCAGCCGCACGCCGAGGCTTTCCTCAAGACTGGAGACGGCGTGGCTGACCGCGGACGGCGCGATCGACAATTCCTTGCCGGCGGCACGGAAGCTGCGATGGGCGGCGACGGCGGCAAAAACCGCAAGCTGAGAGAGTTGTGTTCTGTTCATTGATCTAAATTATAGAACAACCTGTAAGGATTTGCATGGATTTTCATTCATTGTCCGGAATCCTAATTTGAGCATGTCGGCAGCGGAAATGACCGCCGCCGCTCCCATAAGTTCAAAAGGAATAGATCATGAAAACCCGCAGGCTTGGTAAGGATCTCACCGTTTCCGCCGTCGGACTCGGCTGCATGGGCATGAGCTTCGCCTATGGCCCGACGGACGAGGACGAATCCGTCAAAACGTTGCATCGCGCCGCCGATCTCGGTGTCACCTTTTTCGATACGGCCGAAACCTACGGCCCCTTTACCAACGAGGAATTGCTCGGCCGGGCACTCAAGCCTGTGCGCGACCGCGTTGTCATCGCCACCAAATTCGGCTTCAAGCTCGATCACACGAAATCGGGCCTCGCCGCCATGATCGGCGTCGATAGCCGGCCCGAGCATGTGAAGGAAGTCGCCGAAGCCTCGTTGAAGCGGCTTGGCACCGATGTCATCGACCTCTTCTATCAGCATCGCGTCGATCCGAATGTGCCGATCGAAGACACGGTCGGCGCCATGGCCGAGCTGGTAAGAGAGGGCAAGGTGCGCACGCTTGGCCTTTCCGAAGCAGGCTCCGCAACCATCCGCCGCGCTCATGCGGTGCATCCGATCGCTGCGGTGCAGAGCGAATACTCCCTTTGGAGCCGTGATCCTGAAGAAGGCGTGCTTGCCACCTGCCGTGAACTCGGCATCGGCTTCGTGCCCTACAGCCCGCTCGGCCGCGGCTTCCTGACGGGTGCGATCCGCCAGACGGGCGATCTCGCCGACGACGATTTCCGCCGTTCACTGCCACGCTTTCAGAGCGAGAATTTCGATGCCAATGCAGCCCTGGTCGCAAGACTTCAGGCTCTGGCCGCCGAAAAGGGCGTCACGGCCGCACAACTGGCGCTCGCATGGGTGCTGCATCAGGGCGACGACATCGTGCCGATCCCCGGCGCACGCAAGCTGCACCATCTCGAGCAGAACGCAGCAGCTGCCGACATCGTGCTTTCGGCGCAAGAGGTGACGGAACTCGGCGAGATCATCACGCCCGAGACCGTCATCGGGAAGCGGTATACGGATGCCGCATTGGCCATGACGAATATATGACAAATGGGCTGCTTTTGACGCTCAGACAAAGACACCGGCCGTTGAGGCCGGTGTCATTTTGAGACTGAAAAGAAAAGTGAAGCGCAACCGACGCGTCTCCGAACATGCGAATCGCCTGATTTGCAGCCTCTTTCAAGCGTCTAGACGAAACGTCATGGGCGTAAAGCGCATGCCGGCGCTCGACGCTCGGTTGACAAACGGGCCTGAAATTTGAAGATTGCCGCCATCAAAAACGGGCAGCGTTGGGAGGACTTATGTCTAAGCGCGCGTTTATCGGCTTTTCCGCTTTTCTTCTCGCCACTTTCACAGCTTTGAGCCCCTCGGCCGCTGCCGACATCAAGCGCCAGGTGGTCACCACCAAGGATGGCGATTACTTCGGCTTCGATCTGCGCACAGAGCAGAATGTGACGCTGGATCAGTGCTCCGCCTCCTGCATCGGCGACAAGTCCTGCAAGGCCTTCACCTACAATCCCAAGGTGAAGTGGTGCTTCATGAAGTCGGACTTCAACCAGCTCAACAGCTTCCCCGGCGCGATCGCCGGCAAGATTGTCGAGACGGCCGCCACCAGCGAGCCGGATATCGGCGCAGCCCCTGCCCTTTCCTTCCTTTCTGACAATTTCGTCCAGAGCGCGCGCGATGCAAGGAACACGCTGACGCTCGGCAACGAGCTGAAGGGTCAGGGCGTCGAAAGCCTGATTGCGCTCGGCCGCATCGAGCTGACCTCGGGCAATGTTAACGATGCCCTGAATGCTTTCCAGGGCGCGCTCTCGCTCAGCCCTGACAATGGCGACCTGTGGGTCGAGATGGCGCGGGCCGCCAATACGATCACGAATGACACGTCTGTCGCTACGCGGGCTGCCTATGCCGCGCTCAACGGCTATCAGCTGACCCGCACGACGAGCAGCCGCGCCGATGCGCTGGCCGTGCTTGCCGAAGCGCTGAAGAATGCGCAGAACTACCGTCCGGCGCTCAGCGCCTATAAGGCAAGCCTCAACCTCGTCAGCTCTGCCGCCGTCCAGGCAGCCTATAACGATCTCCTGGCCCGCCAGGGCTTCCGCGTCACAGGCAACACGCTCGACAACGACAATGCCTCGCCGCGCGCCTGCGTGCAGTTCTCCGAAAAGCTGGTGAAGACCGGCGTCGACTACACGCCCTTCGTCACCCTCAACGGTGCCGCGCCGAAGGGCGTCGACGCCAAGGACAATCAGATCTGCGTCGAAGGCCTGGAATTCGGCCAGCATTACCGCATTTCGCTGCGCGCCGGCCTGCCCTCTTCCGTCGATGAAAACCTTGCCTCGCAGGTCAATGTCGACGTCTACGTCAAGGATCGCGCCGCAACGCTGCGCTTCACCGGCGACAATTTCGTGCTGCCCTCGACCGCACGCCGCGGCATCCCGATCGTTTCGGTCAATACCACCTCCGCCAATCTCAAGCTCTACCGCATCGGCGACCGCAATATCGCGCAGCTGCTGAACAACTCGCAGTTCCTGACGCAGGTAGACAGCTACAGCGCCCAGACCATCCAGGACACCAATGGCGAGCTGGTCTGGCAGGGTTCGATCGAGATTCAGCAGGAACTCAACAAGGAAGTCGCCACCAGCTTCCCAGTCGACGAGGCGCTGCCGCAACGCAAGCCCGGCGTCTATGTGCTGACGGCGGTTGCGCCCAATGGCGGCCACGAGTGGGACCCGCAGGCGACACAGTGGTTCGTGGTCTCCGATATCGGCGTCACCACCTATGCCGGCACCGACGGGCTCAACGTTTTCGCCCGCTCGCTCGGCAGCGCCAAGCCGCTTGCCGGCATCCAGCTGCAGCTGCTTGCCAAGAACAATGAAATCCTCGGCACGGCAAAGACCGACGAAAATGGCCGCGCCGTCTTCAGCGCCGGCCTGATGCGCGGCACGGCGGGCATGACGCCGGCCGTCATCACCGCCCAGAACGGCGATCAGGATTACGTCTTCCTCGACATGACGCGCGCCGGTTTCGACCTTTCCGACCGCGGCGTCGCCGGCCGAACCGCGCCCGGCGCGATCGACCTTCTGACCTGGACCGAACGCGGCATCTACCGCGCCGGCGAGACGGTGCACGCTTCGGCGCTTGCCCGTGACATCAGCTCGACGGCGGTGGAAAACCTGCCACTCACCTTCGTCTTCCTGCGCCCAGATGGCGTCGAGGACCGCCGCATCGTCACCGATGGCGGCAAACTCGGCGGCTACAATGTCGATCTGCCGCTGCAGCAGACCTCGATGCGCGGCACCTGGACGATGAACATCTATACGGATCCGAAGGGTTCCTCCATCGGCTCGCAGACCTTCCTCGTCGACGACTTCGTGCCGGATCGCATCGAATTCGACATGAAGAGCGACGCCAAGGAGATCGAAGTCGGTCAGCCGACGCCGGTCAACGTCGTCGGGCGCTATCTCTATGGCGCACCGGCTGCCGGCCTTAACCTCGAAGGCGAAGTGACGCTGAAGCCGACCCGCCAGAGCGACGCCTTCAAGGGCTATCAGTTCGGCCTCGCCGACGAAGGCGCCGGCAAGGCAAACGCAAACAATGACGACGACGACAGCAGCAGCGGCGACAGCAAGGCGGAGAGCACGCAGGTGCCGCTCGAAGACCTGCAGGCCCTGGACGAGGACGGCAAGACCACCTTCGATGTCACCATCAACGACACGCCCTCGACCACGCAGCTCCTGAACGCCAACATCACCGTGCGCATGCAGGAAGCCGGCGGCCGCGCCGTCGAGCGCTCGCTGACACTGCCCGTGAAGGCAGACGGGCCGCGTATCGGCATCAAGCCGGAATTCGACGGCGATCTCGGCGAAAATTCCGTCGGCAACTTCCATGTCATCGCCGTCGACGCCAATGGGCAGAAGCAGGCCATGCAGGGCCTGACCTGGAAGCTGCTGAGCGTCGAGCGCAATTACCAATGGTACCGCGACGGCAATAGCTGGAAATTCGAGCCGATCATGTCCACCAAGCAGGTGGCGGTCGGCACCTTCAATGCCACGACGGATGGTGCTGCGATTTCGATGCCCGTCACCTGGGGCCGCTACCGGCTCGAAGTGTCGACGGCCGATACCAACGGCCCGCAGTCCAGCGTCGAGTTCAATGCCGGCTGGTATGTCGCCGCAAGCTCGACCGAGACGCCCGATGCGCTTGAGATCGCGCTCGACAAGGCAAGCTACCATGTCGGCGATACCGCCAAGCTCAAGGTCACCTCGCGCTATGCCGGCCAGCTGATGGTCACGGCCGGCTCGGAAACGCTGATCTCGGTCACCAATGCCGATATCGGCGCGACCGGCGGCGAAGTCGACGTTCCCGTAACTGCGGACTGGGGTGCCGGCACCTATCTGACCGCCACGCTCTTCCGTCCCGGCGAAGCCCAGGAAAGCCGCATGCCGATGCGCGCCATCGGCATCAAATGGGCACCGGTCGACCCTGGCGAGCGCAAGCTGCAGATCAAGCTCGACGCACCGGAAAAAACCTTGCCGCGCCAGCCGCTGAATATCGGCCTGCAGGTTTCAGGCGCAGGCGCCAATCAGGACGCCTATGTCACGATCGCCGCAGTCGATGTCGGTATCCTGAACCTGACGCGCTACCAGCCGCCGGCACCGGATGACTGGTATTACGGCCAGCGCCAGCTCGGCCTGGAAATCCGCGATATCTACGGCCGCCTCATCGACGGTTCGCTCGGCGCAACCGGCAAGTTGCGCACCGGCGGCGACGGCGGACAGGCAGCGCTGCAGGCGAGCCCGCCGAAGGAAAAACTGGTCGCCTTCTTCTCCGGCCCGGTCAAGCTCGACGCCAACGGCAAGGCCAATGTCAGCTTCGACATTCCGCAGTTCAACGGCACGGCGCGGCTGATGGCCGTTGCCTGGTCGAAGGCGGGCGTCGGTCACGCGACGCAGGATGTCATCATCCGCGATCCCGTCGTCGTCACGGCAAGCCTGCCGAAGTTCCTGGCGCCCGGAGACAAGGCCAACCTGCGTCTCGACGTCGCCAACACCGACGCGCCGGCCGGCGAATACACGCTCGCCGTGACCGGCAACAGCGCCGTCACCGTAGACGCAAGCGCCACCCAACAGAAGATCAATCTGCAGACCGGCGGCAAGTACAACATCACGCTGCCACTGACCGGCGGGCAGCCGGGCGACGGCACGGTGTCTATCAAGCTGTCGAATGCATCGGGCATGTCGCTCGACCAATCGGTCGATATCCCGGTTCGCCCGTCGCAGCTGCCGCTGACCGAACGGCGCGTCATCGCGCTTGCCCCCGGCAAGAGCCTGACCGTCAACGCCGACCTTCTCGCCGACAGCGTGCTGCCCGGCGCCTCGGTCAGCGTCAATGTCAGCCGCTCCAGCGCCTTCGATGTGCCGGCGCTGTTGATGAGCCTCAGCCACTATCCCTATGGCTGCGCCGAACAGACGGCAAGCAGCGCCATGCCGCTGCTCTATTTCAGCGACATGGCGATCAAGAACGGGCTTGCCGACGACGCCGAAATCCAGAAGCGCGTGCAGGACTCGATCTATCGCGAACTGTCCTACCAGTCCTCGACCGGCAGCTTCGGCCTCTGGGGGCCGGGCTCGGGTGATCTCTGGCTTGACGCCTACGTCATGGACTTCCTGACCCGCGCCCGCGAGCAGAAGTACAACGTGCCGGACCAGGCCATGGTGCAGGGGCTCGAAAACCTCCAGAATGCGCTCAGCGCCAACACCAACGTCAAGGATAATGGCAACGAGATCGCCTATGCGCTCTATGTGCTGGCGCGCAACAAGAAGGCCTCGATCAGCGATCTGCGCTACTATGCGGACACGATGCTGAACGACTTCCCGACGCCGCTCTCCAAGGCGCATTTGGCCGCGGCCCTCGGGCTTTACGGGGATGCTCAGCGCTCGCGCAATATCTTCGTGGACTCGCTGCAGATGTCGCAAAAGGCGGCGGTGACCAAGGTCAGCTTCGTCCGCTCGGATTACGGTTCGTCGCTGCGCGATGGCGCTGCCGTTCTGGCGCTGGCGGCCGAAAGCCGCCCCGTGCCGCCGATCATTCCGGATCTCGCGAGCGTCGTCGCCAAGGATTGGCAGAGCCGGAAATATACCAGCACACAGGAACAGACCTGGATGCTGCTCGCCGCCCGCGCCCTGCAGAACGGTGATGACGGCCTGACGCTCGACGTCAACGGTGCCACCCATAGCGGCACCTACATGGCGCAGATGTCCGGCGATGCGCTGATGGGCCATCCGCTGACCGTCACCAACACGACGCGCCAGCCGCTGTCTGCCGCCGTCACCACGGTCGCGGCTCCGGTTGCGCAGCTGCCGGCCAGCGGCAACGGCTTCAAGATCGAGCGCAAGTACTACACGCTCGATGGCGAAGAGGCGAATGTCAGCCAGGCACAGCAGAACGAGCGCTATGTCGTCGTGCTGCACGTGACCGAAGACAATGACTGGCCGCAGCGTATCCTCGTCACCGATCTCCTGCCCGCAGGCTTCGAGATCGACAATCCGAGCATCGTCAACAGCGCCCAGCTCTCGAACTTCGACTTCCTCAGCGAAGTTCAGCCGGCCCATGTCGAATTCCGCAACGACCGTTTCGTCGCCGCCTTCGACCAGGGCTCGGGAGCCGATAAAGACATGACCTTCGCCTATGTCGTGCGCGCCGTAACCCCCGGCGTCTACGACCATCCGGCCGCGAGCGTCGAGGACATGTATCGTCCGCAGTTCTCGGCCCGCACGGCGATGGGCCGCATGGAGGTGCTGGGCGCCCAGCAGTAAGAAGCAGCCATGAAGGCGCGTTGGAAGATTGCGATCGGACTTGGAGCCACTGCCCTGACGGCGGTGGCTCTGGTCTTTGGCTTGGAAGCCGCAGACCGAGCCTATCCGCCGCCGCTGGACAATGCCCGCGTGGTCTCGGCCGAGGTGCTCGACGCCAATGGCGATCTGCTGCGCGCCTTTGCCACGCCCGAGGGGCGCTGGCGGCTGAAGACCGATTTTGCCGATGTCGATCCGCAATTTCTGCGCATGCTGGTCGCCTATGAGGACCGGCGCTTCTACGATCACCACGGCGTCGATCCGATGGCGATCGGCCGCGCCTTCCTGCAGCTCGTCACCCATGGCCGCATCGTCTCAGGCGGCTCGACGCTTTCGATGCAGGTGGCGCGCCTGATCGAGCCGCGCAGTGAGCGCTCGATGACGGCGAAACTTCTGCAGATCGTTCGCGCCATCCAGATCGAGCGCCGGCTGACCAAAGAGCAGATCCTCGACCTCTATCTGACGCATGCGCCCTATGGCGGCAATCTGGAGGGTGTTCGGGCCGCAAGCCTTGCCTATTTCGGCAAGGAGCCGCGTCATTTGACTGTCGCGCAGGCGGGCCTACTGGTGGCGCTGCCGCAGCTGCCGGAAAAACGCCGGCCGGATCGCAACCTCGCCGCCGCGCAGGCTGCCCGTCATCGCGTGCTCGAACGCGCCGCCGTTGCCACCGTCATTGGCGAAGGCGAAGCGGAACGGGCTTCGCTTTCGCCTATTCCGGCCGAGCGGCGACAGTTGCCGGCCTATGCGGCCCATGTCGCCGAATTGGCACTGCGCAAGCAACCCGGTATCATCAAGCACAAGACGACGCTGCGGCGCGACGTGCAGCAAGGTCTCGAAGCCGTCGCCGATGCGGCGGCGAAACGGCTTGGGCCGAAAGTGTCGGTTGCCATGATCATGGCCGACGCCAAGACCGGCGAGATCATCGGCGAGGTCGGCTCTGCCAATTATTTCGATTCCTCGCGCGCCGGCTGGGTCGACATGACCCGCGTGCTGCGCTCGCCCGGTTCGACACTGAAGCCCTTCATCTACGGGCTTGCCTTCGAGCAGGGCTATGTGGCGCAGGAAACGATCATCGAGGACCGCCCCGCCGATTTCTACGGCTACCGCCCTCGCAATTTCGACATGAGCTATCAAGGCGATGTCAGCGTGCGGCAGGCACTGCAATTGTCGTTGAACGTGCCGGCCGTGCGCCTGCTCGACGCCGTCGGGCCGACGCGGCTGCTGGTGCGCTTCCGCCGCGCCGAGGTGAAGCCGAAGCTGCCGCCGAACGAGGCGCCCGGTCTTGCGATCGGCCTTGGCGGCGTCGGCGTGACGCTCAAGGATCTCGTGCAGCTCTATGCCGAGCTCGCCAATCGCGGCAAGGCGATGCGGATCGGCGATGGCGTTCAGGACGAGCCGGGGCCGATCGACGGCGAGCCACTGATGGAGCCGGTGGCGGTCTGGAACATCACCGACATTCTTTCCGACATCATCGCGCCGCGCGGCAGCAAGCAGCTCGGCATCGCCTACAAGACCGGTACCAGCTACGGCAACCGCGACGCATGGTCGATCGGCTATGACGGCGCGCATGTGCTCGGCGTCTGGGTCGGCCGCCCGGACAATGGTGCCGTGCCGGGATTGGCCGGCTATGTTTCCGCCGCTCCGATCCTGTTCGAAGCCTTCGCCAAGTCAGGCGTTGCCATTACCCCCTTCCCACCCGCTCCCATGGGCGCCGTCCGCATCGCGCCGACCGAGCTGCCGATCAGCCAGCGGCGCTTTTCGGTGACTGCCGCCGGGCTGCTGGCTGCGTCCAGCCGCGAACCGGCGCCGCAGATCGTCTATCCGCCGGAAGGCGCGCGCGTCGATCTCGGCGCAAGTGGCAGCGGCAACGAGATCATGCCGCTGGCGCTGAAGCTGCAGGGCGGACGGGCGCCATTCCGCTGGCTCGCCAATGGCAAGCCCCTGCCCGATATGTCGCGCCGCCGCACCAACCAGTGGACACCCGATGGCGCCGGCTATTCGACGCTGACCGTCATCGATGCTGCCGGACGCGCGGCAAGCGTGCGCGTCTTCGTGGAATAATATCCTTCAAATCATTGCGAGCACGCAGCCCGCATTTTTGTCAGCCGGCGGCGTCCATGATATCTTAGCCATAACTCAAACGAGGATGACGAGATGTCGGAAGAGCAGGCAATCCGTGCGGTTGTTCATCTCTATGTCGATGGCATGGCATTCGCAAACGAGCCGGCGCTCCGCAAGGCTTTCCATCCGCGGGCAACGATCATCGGCAATTACCAAGGTGCAGTGGAATGGATGACGCGGGATGAATTCATCGCCGCGATCGTCGAGGAAGGGAGCGCCCCGCCCGACACCATACCGCTGATGGATATCGAGCTGATCGACATCGAAGGCGATGCGGCCTGCGTCAAGGTCGTCGACGAATTCGCCGGGATGAAGTTTTCGGATTATCTGTCGCTGGTGAAGATCGATGGGCGGTGGAGCGTGGTGAACAAGGTTTATCATTTGCATCGGTAGAACCGGTTGCTTTTGATATGCCGCACCTCTGATACCCCCCTCTGTCACTTCGTGACATCTCCCCCACAAGGGGGGAGATTGTTGGGAGTTTGACGCACGCTCTTTCAAACCTAAAAGCTTCAGCGTCTGCAGCTTCGATATTTGATTGAAGCAGGGGATTTTCGCGAGTTACCAATCTCCCCCCATGTGGGGGAGATGTCCCGACAGGGACAGAGGGGGGTGTTGCACTATCAGCAAAAGCAAAGCTGCTGATAGTGATAAGCCGCCTTACCCTCTCAACACACCACCCGTCGACTTCGTGACATTCGCCACGATCTTCTGGGTCAACGCCTCGAAATCCTCGTCGGTGAGCGTGCGCTCGGCCGGCTGGATCTGCACTTCGATGGCAATCGACTTCTTGCCTTCGCCGAGCGATGCACCCTCGAAGATATCGAAGACATTGACGGCGGTCACCAGCTTGCGGTCGGCACCGACGGCAGCGCGGATGATGGCGCCTGCTTCCACCGACTTGTCAACCACGAAGGCGAAGTCGCGTTTGACCGCCTGGAACGGAGAAAGCTCCAGTGCCGGCTTGGTGCGGCTCGCCTTCTTCTTCGGTTCGGGCATGGCATCGACATAGACCTCGAAGCCGGCGAGCGCGCCGGAGACATCAAGCGCTTCCAGCGTCTTCGGATGGAATTCGCCGAAATAGCCGAGCACGACCTTCGGCCCCATCTTGATGGTGCCGGAGCGGCCGGGGTGATACCAGGCCGGGCCGCCCTGCTCGATCTGGATATTGGTCATCGGCAGGCCGCAGGCTTCGATCACGGCGAGAGCATCGGCCTTGGCATCGAAGACATCGACCGGCTTGCCACCGCCCTTGGCGGCGTTCGACCACATGCGGCCGGCGCCCGCAAGCGTTGCCGTGCCGCGACGGACACCGCCAGCAACGCGACGCTGGCCTTCGGGCGTGTCGTTCTCATAGGTGCCGGACACTTCGAAGATCGCGACGTCGCCATAGCCCTTGTCGGCATTGCGCTGCGCGGCCGAGAGCAGCCCCGGCAGCAGCGAGGGGCGCATATCGGACATATCTGATGCGATCGGGTTGGCAAGCTTCAGCGCGTTGGAGCCGCCGCCGAAGAGCTTGGCCTGGTCTTCGGAGATGAAGGACCAGGTGACGGCTTCCAGCATACCGCGTGAGGCGAGCGCCCGCTTGGCGGTGCGCGTGCGGATCTGCAGCGTCGTCAGGATCTTGCCGTTGACGGCAGCATGGCTGCTAAGCGGCTGCGGCTTGATATTGTCGACGCCGTGGATGCGCATGATTTCTTCGACGAGATCGGCCTTGCCGTCGACATCCGGCCGCCAGGAGGGAACGGCGACGGAGACACGCTCGCCCGAGCCGGACACCGAGAAGCCGAGCTTCGTCAAGATGGACTTGCTCTCATCGGCCGAGACTTCGAGGCCGGTCAGGCGCTTGACTTCCGACAGCGGGAAATCGACGACCTTGGCCTCGTAGCCCTTGTAGCCTTCGACGCGGGCCTTGGCGGCAGTGCCACCGCAGCAGGCAAGCACCAGCTCGGTGGTGCGCTCGAGGCCGGGCACCATATATTCCGGATCGACACCACGCTCGAAGCGGTAGCGCGCATCGGTGATGATACCGAGGCTGCGACCGCTTTTGGCGATGTTCATCGGGTCCCAGAGCGCCGATTCGATCAGCACGTCCGTGGTGTTCTCGTCGCAGCCGGAATGCTCGCCGCCCATGATGCCGCCGATCGACTCGACGCCGTTGTCATCGGAGATGACGACATTGCTCGGGGTGAGCTTGTATTCGCGCTCGTCGAGCGCCAGCACGGTTTCGCCGTCCCTGGCGCGGCGCACCACGAGATTTCCCTTGACCTTGGCGGCGTCGAAGACGTGCATCGGACGGCCCTGGTCGAAGGTCATGTAGTTGGTGATGTCGACCAGGGCGCTGATCGGGCGAAGACCGATGGCAAGCAGGCGCTGCTGCATCCACTTCGGGCTCGGGCCGTTCTTGACGCCGCGCACGAGGCGGAGCGCAAAGCCGGGGCAAAGGCGCTCGTCATCCAGATCGATCTTCAGCTCGGTCGTCGTCTCGCCGGCGATGGCAAAGGACGGCGTGTTCCGTGGCTTCAGCGTCCCGAGGCCGGAGGCGGCGAGATCGCGAGCGATGCCATAGACACTGGTGCAATCCGGACGGTTCGGCGTCAGGTTGATCTCGATGACCGCATCGTCGAGGCCGGCATAGGCGGCAAAGCTCTTGCCGACGGGCGCATCTTCCGGAAGATCGATGATGCCGTCATGGCTGTCGGAGATTTGCAGTTCCTTTTCCGAGCACATCATGCCGCGGCTCTCGACGCCGCGGATGTTGCCGATGGCAAGCGTCACGTCGATGCCGGGAACATAGGTGCCGGGGGCCGCGAAGGCGCCGACGAGGCCGGCGCGCGCATTGGGAGCGCCGCAGACGACCTGAACGGGCGTGCCGCTGCCGATATCCACCATCAGCACCTTCAGGCGATCGGCCTGCGGGTGCTTTTCGGCCGAGAGAACCTTGGCGATGACGAAGGGCTTGAACGCGACCTTGTCGTCGACATCTTCCACTTCCAGCCCGATCTGTGTCAGGCGGGTGCAGATCTCGTCGAGCGTGGCGTCGGTTTCCAGATGCTCTTTCAGCCAGGAGAGTGTGAATTTCATGTGCTTTATCCCTTCCTTACGCGCTCAGACCACCGAACAGGGTCGGCATGTCGAGCGGGCGGAAGCCATAGTGGTTCATCCAGCGGACATCGGCATTGAAGAAGTCGCGCAGGTCCGGCATGCCGTATTTCAGCATGGCGATACGATCGAGACCCATGCCCCAGGCAAAGCCCTGATATTCGTCCGGATCGAGGCCGCCATGGCGCAGCACGTTGGGATGCACCATGCCGCAGCCGAGGATTTCCATCCAGTCGGTGCCTTCGCCGAACTTGACGATCGGGCCGGAGCGGTCGCACTGGATATCCACTTCGAAGGACGGCTCCGTGAACGGGAAGAACGACGGGCGGAAGCGCATCGTCACATTATCGACCTCGAAGAAGGTCTTGCAGAATTCTTCGAGCACCCAGCGGATATTGGCGACATTCGCCGTCTTGTCGATGACGAGGCCTTCGACCTGATGGAACATCGGCGAATGCGTGGCGTCCGAATCCTGGCGATAGGTCTTGCCGGGGATGATGATGCGGATCGGCGGCTTCTGCGCTTCCATGGTGCGAATCTGCACCGGCGAGGTGTGCGTGCGCAGCACCTTGCGCTCACCCTTTTCATCCGGCTGGAAGAAGAAGGTGTCGTGCATTTCGCGGGCCGGATGCCCTTCGGGGAAGTTCAACGCCGTGAAGTTGTAATAGTCGGTCTCGACATCGGGGCCTTCGGCGATCGAGAAGCCCATGTCGCCGAAGATCGCCGTGATTTCGTCGACGATCTGGCTGATTGGGTGAATGCGGCCGCGTTCGGCAGGCGACGAACGGACCGGCAGGCTGACGTCAACGGTCTCGGCCTTCAGCTTCGCGTCGATCGCTGCATCCCGCAACGCGCCCTTGCGGGCATTGATGGCGTCGGTGATGGAATTCTTGAGGGCGTTGATGGCCGCGCCGCGTGTCTGCCGTTCTTCCGGCGACATCGAGCCCAGCGTCTTCAGCAGCTCCGAGACCGAGCCCTTCTTGCCGAGCGCGGCAACCCTCACGGCCTCGATCGATTGCTCGTCGGTCGCCGCGGCCACGTCGGCCATGAGTTGGGTTTCAAGTGTTACGAGTTCCGTCATCTGATCCTGCCTTGCGGGCGGCGGGCTTGGAACGCCGCTCATTCCGCGGAATAATGGATGAACGCCCACATCAGACAGCTTGTGGCAACGATAAGGCGCTGCAGATCACTATCCATGTGCAGGCGGCCAATCAACCGGGCAAATGACAAAAACACGCCAAGAATGCGGTCCTTGGCACTTGTCGCCCGATGCGCGACCCATTTTCGAGCCTCGCTCACAAGGAAGCCTGAGACGATGGAAAAGCATCTGCTGCAAAACACAAAACCCGCGCCGGTTTCGCCAGCGCGGGTTTCATAATGAATTTACGAAAGACGTGCGAGGCAGCGTTAGTTAACGGCTGCTTCGAACTCGTTCTTCGTGCCGGCGTCCTTGAGGTACTCGAGAGCCTTCTTGGAGGCCGCAACCAGTGCGCCGAAAGCTTCCGACTCATGGATTGCCATGTCGGAGAGAACCTTGCGGTCGACTTCGATGCCAGCCTTGTTCAGACCGTCAATGAAGCGGCCGTAGGTCAGGCCGTGCTCGCGGACGGCAGCGTTGATGCGCTGGATCCAGAGGGCGCGGAAGTTGCGCTTGTTGACCTTGCGGTCGCGATAAGCGTACTGCTTGGAACGGTCGACGGCGGCCTTGGCGGCCCGGATGGTGTTCTTGCGACGGCCGTAGAAGCCCTTGGCTGCCTTCAGAACCTTCTTGTGCTTGGCGTGGGCGGTAACGCCTCTTTTTACGCGTGCCATTTCATGATCTCCTTAGTCTATAGCGTTACGAATAGTCTTAGAGACCGTTCGGCAAGTAGTTCTTGACAACCTTACGGCCATCCGGTTCTGCGAGAACCATGGTGCCGCGGGCATCGCGAATGAACTTGTTGCTACGCTTGATCATGCCGTGGCGCTTGCCAGCAGCGGCTGCCTTGACCTTGCCGGATGCGGTGATCTTGAACCGCTTCTTGGCAGAGGACTTCGTCTTCATCTTGGGCATTTTGCTACTCCTTCGATGCTTCCTGGCGCGCTTTGCTTAAAAGCCCTTCCCACAGATCCGGACTGGCCGGGCTGCAACAAGGTGCCGGAGCGTTTGTTGTTGAACGGCGGATACGGTGACGAACCGCTCCACCAGCATTCTGAACTGCCACGGCATGCCCTGCCGGTCAGTTCGGACGCGCGCTTATAACCGCACTTGCCCTGAAGTGCAACGGTGCGAATGCGGGAATCTTTGCAGATCGATGACAAGCATCGATCCCTGCCGCAGAAAAGGAAAAAGCCGTCCAAGGGACGGCTCCGGCCTCTCTACTCCGACTTGCGCCTCACTTCGGCGCAAGCACCATCATCATCTGGCGGCCTTCGAGCTTGGGCTCGGCCTCCACCTTGGCAATCTCGATCGTATCTTCCTTGACCTGCTGAAGCAGCTTCATGCCAAGTTCCTGGTGGGCCATTTCGCGGCCGCGGAACTTCAAGGTCACCTTCACCTTGTCGCCTTCCTCGAAGAAACGACCGATCGCCTTCATCTTCACCTCATAGTCATGGGTGTCGATGTTGGGACGCATCTTGATTTCTTTGACTTCGACGATCTTCTGCTTCTTGCGCGCCTCGGCGGCCTTCTTCTGGTTGGCGTATTTCAGCTTGCCCAGATCGAGGATCTTGCACACAGGCGGTTCAGCATTGGGGGAAATCTCTACCAGATCGAGACCGGCCTCCTCTGCCATTCTCAATGCCTGGTCGGTCGGGACGATGCCCATATTCGCGCCATCGGCAGCGATGAGCTGAACTTTGGGAATGCGAATTTCCCTGTTGGAACGTGGCCCGTCCTTTACGGGCGCATCGGTTTTAAAGGGTCTGCGAATGGTCGTATTCTCCACGAATTGTTTCGGATAGCTGCAGCCTCTCGCTCCCCGTCGGCGCAACTGACGGAAATGTCGTAAAAGCTGTGTTGAAGTCAATAGCATGACAGCGGGAAAAAAGCACCTCCCGCGTGTCAATAGAGTGTCATGGAAGCGCGAGATGCGCGAAGGACACAGTATCCTTCTCCATTTATATAGAAACCCCAGCGAAAAGATCGAGGATTTTTCAGGCCACGCGGACGCGAATCTGTTCTATAGGGCAGAAAATCCGGGAGCTTTCCATGTCCGAGACCGCCGCATCCATCCAACCGACCTTCCTTCCCGTTGGCACGGGCGAGAGCGAGCGCCAGATCGCCATCGTCCAGCGCGCCGCCGGCAAGGGTGCCAGGAATGTCAGCTTCGTCTGGTTGTCCGGCTATCGATCCGACATGAGCGGCATCAAGGCCGTGGAACTGGACGCGCTGGCGGAGCGGCTTGGTATCGGCTGCATCCGCTTCGACTATTCCGGCCATGGGCAATCAGGCGGGAAGTTCACTAACGGCACGATTTCGCGCTGGCTGGAAGAAGCGCTTGCGGTCATCGACCATACCAAGCCGAAGAAGATCGTTCTCGTCGGCTCGTCGATGGGCGGCTGGATCGCACTCAGGGTCATTCAGGAACTGCGCAAACGCAAGAAGGCAGCCGCCATCGCCGGCCTCGTGCTCATCGCGCCCGCTCCCGATTTCACCATCGACCTCATCGAGCCGAACCTTTCCGATGTCGAACGGCGATCGCTGGCGGAACGGGGCTATTTCGAAGAGCCCTCGGAATACAGCCCGGAGCCGAACATCTTCACCCGCGCCCTCATCGAGGACGGGCGCGCCAATCGCGTGCTGACCGGCATCATCGAAACCGGCTGCCCGGTGCATATATTGCAGGGCATGCAGGATGCAGACGTACCTTTCTCCCATTCGTTAAAGCTGGTCGAGCACCTGCCGGCCGACGATGTCGTGTTAACGCTTGTGCGCGACGGCGATCATCGCCTGTCACGGCCGCAGGACATCGAGCGCATGCTCGCTGTGGCGGAGACATTGGCACTACATAATACGCCATAAAAACAAATAGATATCTGCGAAATACTCAAAGCGCGGGCTGCTTTTCCTGCCGCCTCATGCGTGCGCCTGCGTAATCGCAGGCAGCAAAAGATTATGGCAACTATCTCCTTGATTGTGCCGAAATTAACCATATGAGCCGGTTCCGGTGTTAACACTTAAGTAACGATTGACTTCGCGCACCCCCCTACATTAACAATTTGTTAACAAATGCAGGGACGATACAAGGATAGTGGGCGTGCGTATTAAGGGCTTGTTGATTGCCTTCGCTGCTATAGTTGCGATGTCGTCGGCGGCGATGCCGGCACCTCAGCAGGGTGTTTCGATGACCGTCGGCAACGTGACCTCCCAGCCGATCGGGCACTACGACTTCTGCCAGAGACATACCGACGAGTGCGGGCCGACCCGCAATATCGGTCCCGTCGACATGAACGCGGCCTCCTGGGCTCTCGTCAACCAGATCAACCTGCGCGTCAACAAGACGATCCGCCCGGCGACCGACATGGAAGTCTACGGCCAGGAGGAATATTGGGAATATCCGAAGACCGCCGGCGACTGCGAGGATTTTGCCCTGCTGAAGCGCAAGCTCCTGATGCAGAGCGGCATTTCCGCCTCCAACCTGTTGATGACGGTCGTTCGCAAGCCGGATGGCGAAGGACATGCGGTGCTGACGCTGCGCACCAGGCAGGGCGATTTTATCCTCGACAACCTCGAGGACGAGATCAAGGTCTGGACCAAGACCCCCTATTCCTATCTGAAGCGTCAGGCGAGCTTCAATGCCGGCCGCTGGGTCACCATCGAGAACGGCAACGACGTCCTGGTCGGCGCCGTCAAGTAAGCGCAAGCCAATTCTCATTACGCGAGAAGGCCGGTCCATCGGACCGGCCTTTCGCTTTTTCGTCATGTAATAAAAACCGTCCTCACTCTTCGGTGCGAACGAATTTGCTGCGACTGCGAGCGTCAATGGTTCTTATGGCTCTGCTGGCCTGCCTTGACGTGTTGCTCGTGGGTGCCGCCACGCGAGCTTTCAGAGTGCTGCTCGCGGGAGCCGGTGGACGAAGCATTCCTGGTGTTGTCGTTGTCCATGCGCTTGTGGCTCTGCTGGCCAGATTTCACATGCTGCTCGTGGGTTCCACCTTGGTTTGCCATTGGATCATCTCCTTTGGTTTGCAGACGAGGCCAAGAGCGGCCTCGTGTTGCTAACCGGTGGCGGCGGAAGGCGTTCCGAAATTTAACATTTCGTGATGACAGGTTATCTTCGCTCGACTCGTGGAGACAGAAGATCCTTCATGCCTCACCCATTTCCGATCAGAATGCCGGCGCCGAGCACCAGCGAGCCGCCGAGGACGACCTGGAACGCGGCGCGCAGGAATGGCGTCTCCATATATTTGTTCTGGATGAAGGCGATGGCCCAGAGCTCGAAGAAGACGACGACGGCGGCCGTAATCGTCGCGGTCCAGAAATGCGGGATGAGGTAGGGCAGCGCATGGCCGAGGCCGCCGAGCGCCGTCATGATGCCGCAGGCAAGGCCGCGCTTGATCGGCGAACCGCGGCCCGAGATCTTGCCGTCGTCATGGGCCGCCTCAGTGAAACCCATGGAGATGCCGGCGCCGACCGAAGCCGAAAGGCCGACGAGAAAGGTCTGCCATGTCTGCTGCGTGGCGAAGGCGGCGGCAAAGATCGGCGCGAGCGTGGAGACTGAGCCATCCATGAGACCAGCGAGGCCAGGCTGCACATAAGTCAGAACGAACTGGCGGCGTGCCTGCGCATCCTCCTCGTGCTTGACCTCTTCCGGCGTATGCTTCTCGCCAAGCATGCGGGCGACGTCTTCATGCCCCTGCTCGGCCAGCGCGAGATCGCCGAGAAGCTGGCGCGTCGAGGCGTCAGAGACCTGCTTGGCCGCTTCGACATAGAAATTATAGGCCTGCTGCTCCATCGCCTCGGCCTCGTCGCGCATGGCATCGAGAGAGAGATTCTTGCGCAGCCAATCGGGTTTGCGCTCGTAAAAGCCGCGCACATGCTCGCGCCTGATCAACGGAATTCGCTCGCCGAAGCGGCGGCGGTGCATGTCGATCAATGTCTTGCGGTGCGTATCCTCGACCTCGGCCATGTCTTCGAAGACCTTGGCGGATTCGGGATAATGCGGGCGGAGCGTATCGGCATAGGCGAGATAGATGCGTGAATCGTCTTCTTCTGCCGCGATGGCGATCGCCAGGATCTCCTGTTCGGAAAGAGAGGTGAAGGGACGTTTCGACGGGCGGAATAGGCCTAGCAGCATCGGGGCAACCTCATAACTTTAGAATTATTCTAAATCTAAAGTGGGCAATTGCGCTGGTCAAGCACGGAGACGTCATTGCGGAGGGAAAATCGTGCCGGAAAATTTGTGGCCCGCCGAACGAGGCCGCGGAAAATGGCAGCGCGACTTTGACAGATTGCCGCAACATCTCCATGACGTCTTGGCCGCGCTGGGAAATTGCATACATAGGGACCTGAAAGATGCCGGAGCAGCGGACTTCCACGCGCCGGCACTCGGAGAATATTATGGAAAACGAGATACAGGCTCGCGCCGCCCATCTTGCCGGCATCCGCGAAAAGGCCGAGGCGGAGATGGCGCGGATGGGCATCGATGCCGCCTTCATCGACAGGCTGGTCGACACGTTCTATGGGCGCGTTCAGGCGCATCCCCGGCTCGGACCGGTCTTCGACGGACGCCTTGCCGGGCGCTGGTCCGAGCATATGGAAAAGATGAAGCGCTTCTGGTCCTCCGTCGCCTTCAAGAACGGCGCCTATGGCGGCAAGCCGGTACAGGCGCATCTCGGCGTCGAGGGCATGGCCACGGACCTCTTTCCGGAATGGCTGGCGCTTTTCTCCGAAACGCTTGCCGATATCGCGCCTTCCAAGGAGGCAAGAGACTGGTTCATGGCGACGGCCGAGCGCATCGCCAAGAGCCTGACGCTCTCACTCTTTTATAATCCGGCGTTGGACGATCCCGCGAAAACGACGGCTTAAGGCAGGCCACGCGAAAATACGGCGGCAAGTTACTTCAAACTCGCCGCCGCAAGATCAGGCAGCGCCTACGCATGTGCTTTGCGATAGGCCGCGACCGCAAGCCAGATTGCGGAAAGCAGGAAGTAGAACGCTCCGAACGCCGCATAGGGGACGATATCCAGAATCGTCGGCGCGACCGTGCCGAGGGACCGGCTGAGCATGAAACCGCCGGCAAGCGCCGACTGCGCCCCGCTCAGGATCATTACCCATTGAGCGCCATAGGTACGCCAGCGCCTTACGCCGGTGTAAAGTTGCAGCAGGCCCGAGAGGATCGCCCAAGCCCCAAACACGGCCAGAACGGCATAGGTGCTATTGTAGGTGGCTACGACAACGGCGAGCGCCGTGGCGATACTGACGACAACATTCAATGTTTGGGACGGATTGACCTTCAGACCGCCGTTGACCCGGGCGTCGACCAGATTGGCGAGGGCATCCCAGACAGGATAGATAACCAGCAGAAACGCGACGGATGGCGGCTTTGCGCTGAGGACGATCGCGGCTGAAATCCAGGCGATCGAGAACAGGGCACGTGTAAAATAGTAGGACTGCAGCCAGTTGGGCTGGGGTGAAATGCGGCTTTGCATCGGGAGGCTCCTTGTATTTGCCTACCTACTAGTAGGAAGATGCACTCATCGAGTCAACATGAGGCTCGAACACCGTTTCGTGAGAGCCGGAAGCGGTGCGGCAATCTTGACAACTAGCCTACCAAAAGGTAGGCAACGACATGAAATCAATAACTTCGACTTCAGAAAAAATTCTCGACATCGCGCAGGCTCTTATCGTGGCCGGAGGCTACAACGGCTTCAGCTATGCCGACATCTCCGCTGCGATAGGCATCCGGAAAGCGAGCATCCACCATCACTTTCCGACAAAGGCCGAACTGGTTTCGGTGCTGGTGAACCGTTACAGACAGCAGACCGAGGCGGGTCTGAAGTCTTTGCGCGAAGGGACCTCGAGCCCCCCGGAACAGCTGCAAGCCTATGTGAACTATTGGCATTCATGCATTCGGGACGCCTCACTGCCCTTTTGCGTTTGCGCGATGCTCGCCAGCGAGATGCAGATGTTGCCGGAAGAGGTCGCATCCCAGGTGCTTGGCCATTTTCATAGCCTCGCCGGATGGCTTACGTCAGTGCTGCAGGCGGGAACCGAGAATGGCCTCTTCCGGCTGAACAAGCAGCCCGAGGAAGAGGCGCAAATGCTGATGGCCTCCGTTCATGGAGCAATGCTCTCGGCGAGAGCTTTCGGCGATCCACGACTGTTCATCGCAATCGTTGCGCCCCAGATCGCCAGGCTTCAAGCGCCGGATTGACGGCGGAGCTGCCGGGGCAAAACTCAAAGCAAAGACGACTTACGCTCGCCAGTCTCAGGCTTTCGTAGCGAAGATCGTTGCCCCGATGCTGGCGGAAACCACCAGTGCCGTGCCGAACATCTGCGACGGCGTCATCGGCTGCGCCAGGATGATGAAGCCGGCAAAGGCGCCGATGGCGGGCTCGAGGCTCATGAGGATGCCGAAGGATGACGTCGGCATACGCCGCAGCGCCACCATTTCCAGCACATAGGGCATCAGCGGCACGAGCAGCGCCAGTCCGGCAATTTCGAGCAGACCGTAACCCGTCAGATGCGGGACGGCCGAGGCAAAGCCGAAGGGGGTCGAAACGACTGCCGCGACCAGCAGCGACATGGAAAGCCCTTCGAGGCCCTGAAAGGCATTGCCGACCTTCTTCGTCAAAAGGATATAGCAGGCCCAACCAGCGCCAGCGCCGATGGCAAAGAGGATGCCGGGGAGATTGCCGACCCACTCCTCGCCGTCATAGGCCAAGAGCAGAACGCCGATGGCGGCGAAGATCGGCCAAAGAAGCTGACGGCTCAGCCCGAAGCCGAGGGTTGCGACCAGCAGCGGCCCGAGAAATTCGATGGCGACGGCAAGCCCCAGGGGAATGCGCGCGATCGCCGAGAAGAAAGAGGTCGTCATCAGCGCCGAGACGGTGCCGAGCGCCAGCACGCCGAGCCATTGCGAGCGGCTGTAGCTCATGATCTTCGGGCGAACGATGATCGCCAGCGCGATAGAGGCGAAGACAAGCCGCAACCACGTGGCGCCCGCCGGTCCATAGGCGTTGATGATCGGAGCCGACAAAGCCGAGCCGAACTGGATTGACGACATCGACATCACGCACATCAGCACGCCGGCGACAATGCCGCCGGTCGATGGCGCGACATCCGGATGCGGCATCAGCGCCACGCCGCCATCCGATCCGCTGTCGACAAGCTTCTGTTCCATAAACACCCCCCAACCAGGCGGCGTTTGTAGAGGCGTGGCCATGCAGTGGCAAATTCAAACTTTTCATCCTGCGATCAGGCACTTTGATGCAAGAGGCCTCAGGCTTCGAGGCCCTGCAGCACATTGGCGACGTTCAGGCCGATTTCCGGCACGCCGTAACCGCCCTCCATGCAGACGAGGACAGGCAGGCCCGCGGCAGAAACCCGCTCGCCCATGCGGATAAAATCCTGCGACGTCAGCTTGAAGAAGGAGATCGGATCGCGCTCGAACGTATCGACGCCGAGCGAGAGCACGATCGCCTCCGCGCCGAAGGCCTTGATGCGGGCAAGCGCATCGTCGAGTGCTGCCGACCAGACTTCCCAAGGCGTGCCGCGCTGCATGGGGTAATTGCGGTTGGCACCCAGCCCATCCCCCTCACCTTCTTCGTCGGCATGGCCCAGGAAATAGGGAAAGGCATGGATGGGATCGCCATGCAGCGAGGCGGTAAAGACATCGCCGCGCCGGTAGAAAATGTCCTGGGTACCGTTGCCGTGATGAAAGTCGACATCGAGCACAGCCACTTTCGCAGCGCCATGGTCGCGCAGGCGCTGCGCTGCGACGCCGGCATTGTTGATGAAGCAATAGCCGCCGAAGAGATCGAAGCCGGCATGATGGCCGGGCGGGCGGCAGAGCGCAAAGGCGAAGCGATTGCCGGCGTTGAGCCAGTCGGCACCGGTCAAGGCGCAGCGCATGGAGGCGAGCGCCGCCTCATACGAGCCCTTGGTGATCGAGGTATCCGCGGCATTGGCATAATGGCCGATCATGCCGACGATATTGTCAGGCACGCGCTGGCTGGTGCGCCTGATGGGAAAGGAATTGGCGATCGCCTCGCCCGTGTAACCGGCGGCGACCCAGCGCTCCCAGACGGTGCCAAGGAAATCGAGATAGGCCGGATCATGCACCTTGCGCGCCGTCTCCAGCCCATGCGCTTCCGGCGCGACGACATCGGCAAAGCCGGCCTCCCTGATGGCGGCAAGAATCCATTCGGCCCGGAACGGCGCTTCGAAGGGCGTGACGAGCTGGCCATCATGCAGCTCGGTCTTGGCATCCCTGAGCTTGTGATCTTCCGAGTAAATGACCCGCATGTTCGCCTCCTCCGTTATCTTGCTGGAGCAAAGGCTTACATGGATCGCGGTAGAGAAAAAAGAGCGGCATGCGGTCTTGAACGCCATTGCAAACGACGGCACCTTCCGCCTGCATTTGAAGAATCGAGGACAGGCGCATGAAAATCCTGATGGTCGATGTCGACGGTGTTCTGGTCCACGGCCGGCCAAGCGACAGGCTGCCGCTGTTCACCTATCTGGAGCGGGATCTCGGCTTGCCTCTGGATGTGCTTCAACAGGCGTTCTTCAAAACCTATTGGCAGGATATCGTCACCGGCCGCGATGCGCTGGAGCCGAGGCTAGCGGAGGTTCTCGGCAGGATCGCGCCTGAGCTTACGGCCCGAACGCTGATCGACTATTGGTTCGAGAACGATTCTCGCCTCGATCACGGCCTGCTCGACGACCTCGCCGCGCTGCGGGCCGGAGGAACGAAGATGTTCCTGGCAACCAATCAGGAGCATATGCGCGCCGCCTATCTGATGGACGAACTTGGGCTCTCCTCGCGTTTCGACGGCATCTTCTATTCCGCCGCCCTCGGCCATCAGAAGCCATCAACCGAATTCTTTCGACTGGCGACCGAACGTGTCGGGATCTCCGCAAGCGAGATCGGCTTCATCGACGACATGGAGGCCAATATCGAAGCCGCACGGCACTTCGGCTGGAAGGCGATGCTGTGGACTTCGGGTTCCAGACTGCGCGATGCCGTGGCCGCCTTCTCAGCCTGAATTGCTTTGTTCAGGCCGAGATGCGCTTATAGAAAATGGTGGTGTCGCAAAGGCCGCCCTCGGGCCATAGGGCATAATCCGGCACCACGCCGACGCGCTGCCAGCCAAGGCGCGGATAGATCGCCTCCGCATCACTGCCTGTGGCAGTATCGAGCACCAGCAAGGTCTTGCCAATGTGGGCGGCTTCGCGCTCCGCGGCGTCCATCAGGAGGCGGGCAAGCCCCTTGCCCCTTGCGGACGTGTGCACCAGCAGCTTCTTGAGATCGCCGCGATGCGGCTGGTTCGGCATTTGCGCTGCGCCCACCTGCACCGTTCCGACAACCTTGCCCTCGAGCACGGCGACGAAAAGCAGCGTCGCGCCGCTTTCGACGCTGTCGGCAACGCCCTGCCAATAGGGCAAGGCATCAGCCGTTCCGTAAGGCTGCATAAAGCCGACGGAGGCGCCGCCATTGACGCAATCGACAAGCACATCGCAGAGATCGGATAGGCTGGCGCGGGCCTCGGCGGCGGAGAGAAGACGAATATCGGTCATGAAAAGGTCCTTGGGTAGCTATGAACGGCCGTGATCGAGGATGACGCTGTAGCGTGCCGGACCCTCGCCGGGATTGTGGAAGGCATGGCCGTCGCCGACGCCCATGAAGAGACAATCGCCGGGCATCAGGTGATGGGTGACATCGCGATGGGTCACCTCCATCTCGCCCTCGAACAGCCAGACATGCTGGCTCATATCGGCGCTCGCCGTATTCGGCGGGAAGATGACCCGCGCACCGGCGGGGAAGATGACCTCGACGACATCGACCTTCGAGCCCGTGCCCGGCGGCGAGACGGCGCGCCTGACATAGCCGGTTCCCGGATCGCGCCAGATCGCCTGCTGCTCGCGGCGGGCAAGCGGCGATACCTCATCCTCTTCCTCGGCGAAGAAAGCCGATAGTGAGAGGCCGAGCGCTGCACAGAGCCGCGACAGCAGCGAAGCCGTCGGGCTCGCCTCCGCCCGCTCGATGCGCGAGATCATGGCGCGGCTGACGGCCGAGGCAGTGGCAAGCTCATCCAGCGTCAGGCCGCGGGCGATGCGCAGCTCCTTGATGCGCACGCCGATCGCCAGTTCCAGATCATCATCCGCCATTATCAATGTCTCACGCCTTGGAATTCTACTATATGAGAAATACACGATCTCATGATGGAATCAAGTCCGCATCGGCGCTCCCTGGCGGCGGGCTGGAAAAGGCTAACATAACGTGAAGATAGCCGCCAAAACCCCGCTTTTCCGCTTTGCGGCGCGGGGCGGCGCTGCTATATGGCGCGCATGAGCACCAATTCCACCACTCCGCTTTCGCATATCCGCAACTTCTCGATCGTGGCCCATATCGACCACGGCAAATCGACGTTGGCCGACCGCCTGATCCAGACGACGGGCGGCCTTGCCGAACGCGAGATGTCGGAGCAGGTGTTGGACAATATGGAGATCGAGCGCGAGCGCGGCATCACCATCAAGGCCCAGACGGTGCGCCTGCACTACAAGGCCAACAATGGCGAAACCTATATCCTCAACCTGATCGACACGCCCGGACACGTCGACTTCGCCTATGAAGTCTCGCGCTCGCTGTCGGCCTGCGAGGGATCGCTGCTGGTTGTCGACGCCTCTCAGGGTGTGGAGGCGCAGACGCTGGCGAACGTCTATCAGGCGATCGACAACAATCACGAGCTCGTCACCGTCCTCAACAAGATCGACCTGCCGGCGGCCGAACCCGACCGCATCAAGGACCAGATCGAGGAAGTGATCGGCATCGATGCCTCCGATGCGGTGCTGATTTCCGCGAAGACCGGCCTCGGCATTCCGGACGTTCTCGAAGCCATCGTCCACAAGCTGCCGGCGCCGAAGAGCGCGGGCGGCGAAAAGGCGCCCTTGAAGGCGCTGCTGGTCGATAGCTGGTACGACACCTATCTCGGCGTCATGGTTCTCGTGCGCATCATCGACGGTACGCTCACCAAAGGCCAGACCATCCGCATGATGGGCACGGACGCGAAATACCAGATCGAGCGCGTCGGCGTTCTCACGCCGAAGATGGTTGCCGTCGACAGCCTTGGCCCCGGCGAGATCGGCTTCATCACCGCCTCGATCAAGGAAGTGGCCGATACCCGCGTCGGCGATACCATCACCGAAGACAAGCGCCCGACCGCAGAAGCGCTGCCGGGCTTCAAGCCGGCGCAGCCTGTGGTGTTCTGCGGCCTCTTCCCGGTCGATGCCGCCGATTTCGAAGATCTGCGCTCGGCCATGGGCAAGCTGCGCCTCAACGACGCCAGCTTTTCCTTCGAAATGGAATCGTCCGCCGCCCTCGGCTTCGGCTTCCGCTGCGGTTTCCTCGGCCTGCTGCACCTCGAAATCATCCAGGAGCGCCTGGAGCGCGAATTCAATCTCGACCTGATCGCGACGGCGCCTTCGGTCGTTTATCAGCTCACCATGACCGACGGCACCGAGATCGAGCTGCACAATCCGGCCGACATGCCCGACGTCGTCAAGATTGCCGAATTCCGCGAGCCATGGATCAAGGCGACGATCCTGACGCCGGACGATTATCTCGGCTCGATCCTGAAGCTTTGCCAGGACCGCCGCGGCATCCAGACGGAGCTGACCTATGTCGGCAACCGCGCCATGATCACCTACGACCTGCCGCTTAATGAAGTCGTCTTCGACTTCTACGACCGCCTGAAGTCGATCTCCAAGGGCTACGCCTCCTTCGACTACAGCCTGACGGACTATCGCGAGAGCGATCTCGTCAAGATGTCGATCCTAGTCAACGCCGAGCCGGTGGATGCGCTCTCAATGCTCGTGCACCGCTCCGCCGCCGAAAAGCGTGGCCGCGTCATGTGCGAAAAGCTGAAGGACCTGATCCCGCAGCACATGTTTCAGATCCCGATCCAGGCCGCGATCGGCGGGCGCATCATCGCCCGTGAGACGGTGAAGGCCCTGCGCAAGGACGTGACCGCCAAGTGCTACGGTGGCGACGCCACCCGCAAGCGCAAGCTGCTTGACAAGCAGAAGGAAGGCAAGAAGCGCATGCGGCAGTTCGGCAAGGTCGAAATCCCGCAGGAAGCGTTTATCGCCGCGCTGAAGATGGGGGATGAGTGAGCGACCCGAAGCGCGGTATCTCAGCTCCCGTCGAACATAACGCTCGCGTCAGTAAAGTTGAGCGCGAGCGTCTCTGGCTCATTGAAAATGCAGAGACAATTGCCAAAGCTAATGCCTATGTCGAAAGGCATGGCCTGCCTTTCGCGCAGTACCGTCAGTTCTGACGGCGCAACCTCGCCGCTTCAGCATTATGCCTGCCCCATATACTCCTTCGTCAGCCCTTCATACTCCTCCATCGCCGGGAGCGCGGCGTAGCTGTGCCTGGCCGGCGTCGTCACCCAGGGGAGCTTTTCGCTCGCCCAGGTCTCGATGAAGGGCGTGAACCAGCTGGTGTCGTCGAGCATGGTGGCGCGGACATTGACGAACCAGTCGACGCCTTCCAGCTTCGTGAACATCCAGCTCATGCAATGCGGACAGAAATAGTGATGGATGGCATCGCCGTGCAGGCCGCCGATGACAGGCTCGCCTTGCGTCACCTCGAAGCCCTGAGAGGGGATGGCGGCGCTCAGCGAATAGGGGCCGCCGGTCATGCGCTGACAGCCGGTGCAGTGGCAGGCCATGGTGAGCATCGGCTTGGCGCTGATCTTCAACCGCACCTGCCCGCAACGGCAGCCGCCCTCGCTCGGTAGTTCCAGCGTGCTCATGATGTCATTTCCTCCTATTTCAAAACTATCGGTGTAGAGCACGTCGCCATCGGATTGATCGGACGTGTCCGATCATCAGCGACCCTCAAGCCTCTGCGGCCTGAGGGCGCCCCACCGGCACTTTTATGGTTCTCACCCAGGCCCTTGCGATGGCAAGGCCGGCCGTCTCGGCCGCTGCCGCATGCTTGGCCACAAGCTCCGGGTAGCGATCGAGCCAGCCCGGCTCCTTGCGCTCAATGGTTTCCTTGAATTCGCCGCGCCAGCGCTCGACCACGGCGGCATTGGCCTCGAAGTGAAACTGCGTGCCATAGGTGGCGCGGCCGATGCGGAAGGCCTGGTTCGGCGTGACGCCGTTGGCGGCCAGGCGCGTGGCGCCGGCAGGCAAGGTAAAGGTGTCACCGTGCCATTCGAAAATGGTGAATTCATCGCCGACATCGGCGAGCAACGGGTCCCGCTTCCCCTCGTCAGTCAGGCCGACCGTCTTCCAGCCGAATTCATGGGCGGTGCCGAGCAGATTTTCGGCCTCGTAGGCGCGCGCCAGGATCTGGCTGCCGAGGCAGATGCCGAGCACGGCCTTGTCCTCACCCTCGAAACGGCGCATCAGCCGCGCCAACTCGGGCAGATAGGGATGGGTGTCGTCGTCGCGGGCGCTCTGCTCGCCACCGAGCACGGCCAGCGCATCGTAGAACGACGTGTCCTTCGGCAGCGCTTCGCCGCTCCAGGGGCGGAACCAGTCGATCTCGGCCCCGGCCTCCTCCAGCGCGATGCCGAGGGCGCCGAGCGGGGTGTTCTTCATATTCTCGATGATGGCGACGCGCATACCGTTGATTCCCGAGCAATGTTACCACCGGAGATGAGCATGAGGCTGCGGGAGAGGCAAGTGGCCAGAGCATTTGAGCACCCCATGGAAATGCCGAACCGCTCTGTCCGTCTATCCTTGCGCAATTGCGGACGGAAAACCGCTGGGCGCTTTTCCTGGAAGTACTTTGGCTTGTAACGGACTAAAGTTGAGCCTAGATCTCAGCAAACAACAAAGGATCAGGACGATGAGCGACAAGCCGCGGATCACCATTCTCTACTGCACCCAATGCAACTGGCTGCTCCGCTCCGGCTGGATGGCGCAGGAGCTGCTGCAGACCTTTACCGACAGTCTCGGCGAAGTGGCGCTGATCCCCGGCACTGGCGGCATCTTCGAAATCCGCATCGACGGCGAGCTGTTGTGGGAGCGCAAGCGCGATGGCGGCTTCCCTGGGCCGAAGGAGCTGAAGCAGCGGGTGCGCGATATCATCGACCCCGAGCGCGATCTCGGCCATACCGACCGCGCGTCGCTGGAGAGCTAGGTCCCTCCTGCTCGGGACATCAATCGAAGGGCGAACGGCAGGGCCTGGTGCCGTTGTTGATCGTCGTATAGCTGTTGGTGCCGGGATTGTAGGTCCGGTAGCGCTCGGCGCACCAGGTCTGATGCTGCCTAAGTTTCTGGGCCGGCGAAGGATAGAGAGCCCTCGGCGGCGGCGTAAAGGTTTCGCGCGGAGGAACCTGAACTCGCGGGCTGCCAAAGCGATTGAGCCCTCCGTTATAGGGCGGCGTGATCGGAAGCGGCTGGCCTGGGCGAGTGTAGAACTGCCGCTGTCCGAAACCGAAGCAGCCACGGGAATCACAGATGACGGTATTGGTGCGCGGCGGGGTGATGAGCTTCCGAGAGTCCGAGGCGGCCGTAGCGAAATCCGCCTGAGCCAGCGAGGCAAGCGCGAGAACGCAGCCAAACGCGATCCTATGAAAAACAGCCATGACATACTCCTGTTCCGGACGCTGCGGACCTATGCCGGGCCGTCGCACCCCTCATCTTAGTTGGGGTCATGGCGATGGCAAAACCAGTGTTGCTGCAACCGGAACCTATCGATCCACGATGAGTTGATCGCCGCCACCGCTTGCGCCATAACAGCCCAACCATTGCAAGGGAGATTGCCTGTGAGCAGCTTGAAATTCGGCACCAGCGGCCTTCGCGGCCTATCCGCAGACCTCACCGGACGAGCATCAGCGCTCTACGCTACAGCCTTTGCCCGCCATCTGCTGAAAAACGGCCATGCCAAGCCGGGCGATCTCATCCTCGTCGGCCGCGATTTCCGCGAATCGAGCCCGGCGATCTCAGCCACCTGTATCGGCGCACTGAAGCGGGCAGGCCTGACGCCGATCGACTGCGGCACATTGCCGACGCCGGCGCTGGCGCTTTACGGCCTGCAGCTGAAGGCGGCCTCGCTGATGATCACCGGCTCACATATTCCAGCCGACCGCAACGGCATCAAATTCTACCGGCCGGATGGCGAAATCGACAAGCGCGACGAAGTGGCGATCAGCGAGGAGGCGCTTGCGATCGGCGATAAGGTGCTCGACGAAACGCCTGCCGAGGCGGAAAATCGCACGGCCGAGACGGAGGCGCTGTTCCTGGAGCGCAACAAGGGCCTGCTGCCACCAGGCAGCCTCGCCGGCCTCACCATCGGCGTCTATCAGCACAGCACGGTGGCGCGCGATCTCTTCGGTGAGGTGCTGACCCATTACAGCGCCCGCGTCGTGCCGCTTGGCCGCTCCGAGAGCTTCATTCCGGTCGATACCGAAGCGGTCTCGGCCGAAACCATCCGCCTCATGAAAGCCTGGGCACCCGAGCACGGCCTGGATGCCATCGTCTCGGCCGATGGCGACGGCGACCGGCCGCTGGTCGCGGACGAAACCGGAGAACCGCTGCGTGGCGATCTGCTCGGCCTTATCGCGGCGAACTTCCTCGGCGCGCAAGTGGTCGTCACGCCGGTCACCTCCAATTCCGGCATCGAGGCCGCCGGCTCCTATGCCGTCACCCGCACCCGCGTCGGCTCGCCCTATGTGATCGCCGGCATGGATGAGGCCATTGCGGCCGGCAAGACCAATGTGATGGGCTTCGAGGCCAATGGCGGCACGCTGACCGCCAGCCGTTTCACTGTCGAGGGAAAAGCCTTCGAGCCGCTGCCGACGCGCGACAGCTTCCTGCCGATCCTCGCGACGCTCTACGCCGCCGCAAAGGCAGGCAAGCCGCTTTCGGCCGTTGCCGGCAGCTACCGCCTGCCCTTTGCCGCAGCCGACCGCCTGGAGAACTTTCCGGTGGAAACGAGTGCGGCTCTGATGGCCTATCTGCGCGCCTCCGACGCCAATCTTGCGGATTTCCTCAAGCCCATTGCTAGCGTCGCCTCGAAGAGCGACATCGACGGCCTGCGGGTGACACTTGTGGATAACCGAATCATCCATTTCCGCCCCTCCGGCAATGCGCCGGAAATGCGCTGTTATGTGGAAGCATCGAGCGAAAACGAGGCAAAGGCCTTGCTGGAACAGGGACTTGGCCTGATCAGCGCATGGGCCGCAGCCCGGGTTTGACCCGGGCTTCACCCGCTTTTTTCACGATTGCCACGAAAACTTCAAAAACCCTGTTGACACCGGACGGCCACCCCCTTACATGCGTGTCCGTCGCCCAGATGGCGGAATTGGTAGACGCGCAGGTTTCAGGTACCTGTGCCGCGAGGCGTGGAGGTTCGAGTCCTCTTCTGGGCACCATTTCCTTTCTTGAGAAACTCGGATTTCTCAAAGATTTCAAGATTAAGCGAGCTCGTAAGATGCCGCTTCCGGTTGGCCGGGAGTTCACATGAACTTGTCTTGAAATCGGCTGTCCGGATGAAAACCGGCCTTTTGGCATCCCTGAATAATCTCCATTTGAACCGATCCCTGATGCCCGCCGCAGGCAGGCGATAAAAGCCTGATCGACGGCCGCCACCCACCGTCTTTAAATCATTGACTACCGAAGAAGAGATCGACCTAATGGGGCAAACCCTGAGGGACGTATGATGAACCACAAAAGCGACTGGTACGACCTGATCGTCGGCAACGGCAATGTCAACGAAGGGCTCGGGAGAATGATAGGGTTCATCCTCGCCGTCATCATAGTCCTCAGCCTGATCTTCTGGGCAATCTGAGCGCCTCCCGTCCAGGGAGGCCGTCGCCCCCGTCTTATGGCGACTAGTGAAGGCTTCCCGAATCCGGCCTGACACTCAGCCCGGCCTCGCGCGCCGCCTCCAGAAAAGCCTTTCGCGACCGCTCGGCGGAAACCTTGCCGAGAACGGCGTCGAGGCAGACCAGCACGGCCTCATCCATTGCCGGGCCGCCGTTTACCGGCCACTCCTCGCTCATGCAGTTTGCCGCGTCCAGCGCGTTGGTGATGATCGCGAAATGGCCGACACCATCGAGATCGACTATGACGGGATTGTTCCAATCACCATGTTCCATGGCAGCCCTCCTCGCCTTAACGCCACCGGGCCATAACGGCGAGCAGTGGCAAGATGTTCCGGGGCTCGTGCGCTTGCCGTTAAGATTTTCTTGCGGGCCTCATCGGATGTGATCGGAGGCGAGACGCGCGGCATGAAAACCCTATGGGCTGGCCGTCAAATGCCCATCCCGGCGGCGGCTGAGATCTCCGCTTCCCGCTGTGTGCAAACCTCCATCCCGCTATGGCGCTACCTCGCGCACCACTATGTCGTTAACTTTTGTAGCGGGGAGGAAAAGACGAATAAGGGGAACAACAAAATGGACCACGTCTGGAATCTGCTCTGGCTCGCCTTCAGTGTCGCTCTTCTCTTTGCCGCGTTGAATCGGCGACTGGTCGGGGATTATGTCGTTATGTGGTATCTGCTCGTCATCACCGCCATGACCGTGATGGCCTGGGCGGGTTTCTTCCCGACCGATATGGCGACCCTGCGGGCAGGGTAGCGCGCTCCAGCGCCACAACCATGCAATCCCGTCGACCGTTGCTTCGATAACGGCTGGACACGAAAAAGCCGCCGAAAATCTATATCGGCGGCCTGAAGCATGATTAAAAGTCGAGCCGACGCCTTAAAGCGTGTCCGGAGTCAGGCGACCGTGCTTTCCGCGTTCGGGAGGCCAGATGTTTTCGAGATGATAGGAGGACGGCTGCATTCTATTCCCCGTCGGCGTAGCCCGTCAGTAATGTTCGGACTGGGAGAAGGTGTGAGCAAGCTCCGCCTGCCCTGCCGTCAGGCCGCAATCAACGGGCAAGCAGACACCAGTGATCGCCGAGGCGAGTGGGCTTGCGAGGAAAGAGACGGCATTGGCGACATCGGCCGGATCGACGACGCGCCGCAGCGCATACCAGCGTTTTGCCTCCTCGAAGACATTCGGGTTTGCGGCGGCGCGCGCTTCCCAGGCCTGGGTGCGCACCGTGCCGGGCGCGACCGCATTCGAGCGGATGCCGAACTTGCCGTATTCGACCGCGACCAGCCGGGTGAAATGCAGAAGCCCGGCCTTGGCGGCGCTGTAGGCCGGATGGCCGAAGACGGCCATGCCGTTGACCGAAGCGATATTGATGACCGATCCCTTTGACGCCTTCAGCATGTCTTCGACGGCGCGGAAGCACAGGAAGGCCGCTTCGAGATTGAGAGCATTGTCGGCACGCCAGATGGCCGGCGTGGTGTCATGAAGGCTGACGGCGCGGGCGGCACCGGCATTGTTGACGAGCGTCTTCACCTCGCCGAGATCCAATGCGGCCTTCGCCATGGCGGCAACGTCGGCATCACTGGTGATATCCGCCTTGAATGTGACGAAACGTTCCGCCGGGCCGAGTTCTCCGACAGCCTTCTGCATGGCCGCCTCGTCGATATCGACGAGCAGGATGACGTCATGGTCATCCGCCAGGCGTTTTGCGATGGCTCGGCCGATATCGCCGGCCGCCCCTGTGACGATGGCAACGGATTTGCTCATATCATATTCCTTCGATCGGTTCCCCGAGCGGCTTGATCCGCCACCCTGTGTTCTGTTGTTTTCGGCGGAGCCCAACGCGATAAGCGTCGCCGACTTTCCTGAAACTGCTTCAATCTCCGAGAAGCTGGCGGTCGTCGCCATCGCGGTGGGTGACGAGCTGCTGCTTGATGCGGCGCAGCGTCACCGTTGCCTGCGGCTGGATGCGGTAGGCAATCAGGCTGGCGAGAATGTCCACCACGGCCAGATAGGCGATGCGGGTCGATGTCGGCCGATAGATATTGTCTCCTTCCGGCAGGTCGACGGGCACCGTAATCTCGGCGGCGCGGGCCACCGGGCTTTCGCTCTGCGTCAGGGCGATGGTCGGGACCTTGGCTTCGCGTGCCAGCGCGAAAGCGCGCACCAGCTCGGCGTTGCGGCCGGAGAAGGACGAGCCGATCAGTACGTCCGTCGGCTTGGCAGCCGCAGCCATCATCAGCTGCATGCTGTGGTCGGAACTTGCGGTAATGCGGAGGCCAAGCCGGAACAGGCGGTTCTGCAGCTCGGTCGCGATCATCGAGGAATTGCCGCCGGAGCCGAAGGCATAGATCATCTCCGCGCCGGCAAGCCGGTTCGCGGCCCGCTCGATGGCCGCAACATCCAGCCCACGATGCAGCAGGAAGAGTGCATTCTGCGCCTTGGTAATAATATCCTGGGCAACGTCGGCCGGTGCGATGCTCTTCGGCTCGGGCTTCAGATAGCGCATGCCGACATAGGCTGTGCGCGCGAGCTGCACCTTGAAATCGGAAAAGCTTTCGCAGCCCAGACGCCGGCAGAAACGCGTCACCGTCGGCGGCGAGACATCCGCCTTGCCCGCAAGCTCGATGATGGAAGCATTGACGGCGAATTCGAAATCATTGAGGACGATATCGGCGATACGGATTTCCGATTGCGAAAGCCGGCCTCTCTCTTCCTGCATGGTCGTGAAGATATCCATCAGCCCCCCTTGTCGCTGTTTTCCTGACGTCCGACACGTAGTAAGCGACGCGATCCATCTCAACCTTACCTATTTCCGCCAGCACCTGTGAACGGGTTTGCGAGCAGATGCGGCTTGTCATTCGTTCCCATTCGGCCGGAACCCTGACATGCGATGGCCACCATGCGGTTCCTGCAAATTATTTTCTTGATACGTTGACAAATGACCATAGAAAGCAGAATTTGACCAGTGAAAATCGCAAATTATGAAAAGAATTTAAATGACGGCGGATACCATGCGTGATCCTTTCAAGAATCCCTTCCCTGCCAGCGATACCGCCAGGCATTCGATCTGGGAGATGCTCGTCCCGCGCGATATCGATGCTTTTCTTGCCGCTGACTGGTCGATGGTCGCGAGCGATTTCGTCGAAGAGGGCTTTATCGGCATCGATGGCAAGCGCGCGGTCAGCCCCGACAAATGGCGCCTCGCCTTCCCGACGCTGTCAGCCTATCGCGACGAGTGGCTGCGCCAGGCACGTGACTTTGCCACGCAATCCTTCGCCGAAGATCCGCGCACCGCCATCTTCACGACAACGACCCTCGAAGACATCGAGATCGAAGACGAGATGGCGCTGGTGCGCAAAAAGTTCGACGGCAGCCTGAAGAAATCGGATGGCGGCATCGACGTGATGAAGTGGCAGACACTTTATTACTGCCGCCTGTATGAAGGACGCTGGAAGATCTGCGGCTTCACCGGCTATCTGCCGAACCCCATGGAATAGAGGCGACAGCATTGCGCATTTTCACCGCGGCCCTTGCGACCGAGACGAATACCTTCTCCCCCATCTGCATCGACCGGCGCGCTTTCGAAGCCTCTCTCTATGCGCCGCCCGGTATGCATCCGGAAACGCCGACGCTGTGTTCCGCACCGATCACGGTGGGACGACGCATCGCGGTGGAAAAGGGCTGGGACGTGATCGAGGGTACTGCCACCTGGGCCGATCCCGCCGGACTGGTGAACCGCCGGGCCTATGAGGAATTGCGCGACGAAATTCTCGAGCAGCTGCGGGCGGCGATGCCTGTCGATGCCGTCGTCCTCGGTCTGCACGGCGCCATGGTCGCAGACGGTTACGAGGATACGGAAGGCGACTTCCTGTCGCGCGTGCGCGAGATCGTCGGGCCGGATATCCTGGTCTGCGCCGAGCTCGATCCGCATAGCCATCTGACGGCGAAGCGCCGCGCAGCCGCAAATTTCTTCGTCTATTTCAAGGAATTCCCGCATACAGACTTCGTCGATCGCGCCGAGGATTTGTGGCGCATCGCCATCGATACGCTGGAAGGCAGGGTCAAGCCGGTCATGTCGGCCTTCGACTGCCGCATGATCGATGTCTTTCCGACGTCGCGCGAGCCGATGCGCTCCTTCGTCGACAAGATCATGGCGATGGAAAAGAGTGACGCCGATATTCTTTCGATTTCGGTCGTTCATGGTTTCATGGCAGGCGACGTGCCGGAGATGGGTACGAAGCTGCTCGTCGTTACCGATAATAAGCCGGATAAAGGTTCAGCAATCGCCCGCGATCTCGGCCTGGAACTCTTCTCCAAGCGCGGCACCTTCATCATGCCGCAGATCGACGAGAAGCAAGCGGTAAGCGAGGCCATGGCCGCTACTTCAGGTCCGGTCGTCATCGCCGATCTCTGGGATAATCCCGGCGGCGGCACGGCAGGCGACGCAACGGTCATCCTGCAGGAATTGCTCGACCGCGGCGCAACCGACACGGCGATCGGCACGATCTGGGACCCCATGGCCGTGCAGATCTGCATGGCGGCGGGCGAAGGCGCCGAAATTCCCTTGCGCTTCGGCGCGAAATCGGCGCCGGGCACGGGCAATCCGATCGACGGCCTCGTCAAGATCATCCGCCTTGTCGCCAATGCCGAGATGCGTTTCGGCGAGAGCTTCGCTCCCTTCGGCGATGCCGCGCATATTCAGCTCGACGGTATCGACATCATCCTGAACTCGACGCGCGCCCAAAGTTTCGATCCGAGCTTGTTTTCCGTCATGGGCATCGACCCCAGAACGAAAAAGATCCTGGTCATCAAATCGACCAATCATTTCTATGCGTCCTTCTCGAAGATTGCATCGCAGATCCTTTACTGCTCCGCGGGAACGCCTTATCCCAACAATCCCGCACGCACGCCTTATCGCCGCGCGCGGAAGGATCTCTGGCCGATGGTGGCGGACCCCTTTGCAGAAGAACGGAAAGACGCCTGACATGGCACATGATATCGCCTCGGAAATCAGCCCCAAGCCCGGCGACCGCATCGAGAGCCTCTCGACGCCGCGCCCGGTCATCGACGAAGACCGGCTGGCTGCGAACATCACCCGCGTGCAGTCCTACATGGACGAGCACGGCCTGAATTTTCGCCCGCATATCAAGACGCACAAGATTCCAGCTCTCGCACGCGCACAGGTCGCCGCCGGCGCCAAGGGCATCAACTGCCAGAAGATCACCGAGGCGGAAGCCTTCGCCGATGCGGGCTTCGAGGATATTCTGATCACCTTCAACATTCTCGGCCTGGAGAAGCTTACGCGCCTCTCGGCCTTGAACGACCGCATTGCCGGCCTCAAGGTCGTCGCCGACAGCGCCGTCACGGTCGACGGACTTTCCGACTGGTTCGCCGCCCGCAAGCCACTGACCGTGCTGGTGGAATGCGATACCGGGGGCGCCCGTTGTGGCGTGCAATCGCCTGCAGAGGCGGCAAAGCTCGGCAAGCATATCGCCGGCAAGCCGGGCCTCGTCTTTGGCGGCCTGATGACCTATCCGAAGCCGGATAGCGCTGCCGCGACACAGGAATTCCTGTCGGACGCCGTGGGGCTCCTCAAAGCGGATGGTATCGAATGCCCGATCGTCAGCAATGGCGGCACACCGAGCCTTTTCGACGCACATCTCGTGACCGCAGCCACGGAGCATCGTGCCGGGACCTACATCTATAATGACCGCTCGATGGTGCGGGCGGGCCATTGCCGGGAAGAGGATTGCGCCATGCACATCCTCGCCACAGTCGTTTCCCGACCGACCGAGGATCGCGCCGTCATCGATGCCGGCTCGAAGGCGCTGACCTCAGACCTTCTGGGCTTTGCCGATTACGGCCAGGTGGTCGGCTACCCGGACGCCGTCATCAAGGGTCTTTCGGAGGAACACGGCGTCATCGACCTGTCGAACTGCACCGGTCCTCGCCCTGAGATCGGCGACAAGATCCGCATCATCCCGAACCACACCTGCGTCATTTCCAATCTCTTTGACCAGATGGTCTTCCATCGCGATGGCGTCGTCACCCGCGTCGAGGACGTGGCGGCGCGTGGGCTCGTCTGGTAGGGCGATCTACCGTCCGCCAATTGCTTCCGTGGCCACCCTCTTCCTTCGACGAGCTCAGGATGAGGGTGGAGCGAGCTCTGAGCTATAAGCTGGGCGAGATTGATCAGTCCTCATGGTGAGGAGGCCCAAAGGGCCGTCTCGAACCACGAGGGCGGATGGCTGCTTCCGGGCAACCGCCTCCCTCAGGAAGCGGCCTGGTTCAGCAATTCCATGTCGATTTCGGTGAGTTCTACCCGACGCTCGAAAGCCTCGCCGTTTTCGTCGAACAGGTGGCAATCGCCAAGGCGGATGCCGGTCTTCAGTGGCGTATCCATGCGGATGGCGGCGCTGCCGGGCAATGTCGCGCAGAAATTCTCGTCGATACCGTCAGCCGTGGCATAGGCGACGGTCTGAGCGCCAAGGTGCTCGACGACCGTCGGAACGATGGTCAGAGTGAGGTCGCCATCGCCGAGTTGAACATGCTCCGGCCGAATGCCTAGTGTCAGCGCCTTGCCGACAACGCCCTGGCGCGGCGCCACGGGCAGCACGGCCTTCTGGCCTTTGTATTCTACCTCGACGCCGGCATCGCTGACGCCGGTGCAGGTGACGGGCAAGAAGTTCATCTTGGGATTGCCGATGAAGCGGGCGACGAAGGTATTCGCCGGCTTGTGATAAAGCTCCAGCGGGGCGCCGACCTGCGATATTTCACCGGCGTTCAAGACGACGATGCGGTCGGCCATGGTCATGGCCTCGACCTGGTCGTGGGTCACGTAGATCATGGTCGCCTGCAGCTGGCGGTGCAGCTTGGCGAGTTCGATGCGCATATCGGCGCGAAGGGCCGCATCAAGATTGGACAGCGGCTCGTCGAACAGGAAGATCTTCGGCTCACGCACGATGGCGCGACCGATGGCGACGCGCTGGCGCTGGCCACCGGAAAGCTGACCCGGCTTCTGCTGCAGGCGCTGATCCAGGTGCAGAATGCGGGCGGCATTCTCGACCTTGGCCTTCAGCTTGTCCTCCGCCATTTTCTCCACCCGCAACGGGAAAGCGATGTTCTCGAACACCGACATATGCGGATAGAGGGCATAGGACTGGAAGACCATGGCGATGCCGCGCTTGACGGGCGGCAGATCGTTGACGCGGGCGCCATCGATCTTGATGTCGCCGCTGGTCACGTCGTCGAGGCCGGCAATCATGCGCAGCAAGGTCGACTTGCCGCAGCCGGACGGACCGACGAAGACGATGAATTCACCGTCATTTACGTCGAGCTCGATGCCCTTGATGACCTCGAAATGACCATAGAATTTCTTGACCTGATGAAGGTGCAGCTTTCCCAAACTCTGTCTCCGCGCGGCGCCGCCTTTCGGCGGGCAGGGCTCCAAAGGCCGCGCGCATTGCGCGCGACCCGGTGATTTGCAGACTTACTTATACTGCTCGAGATCGGCAGCGGCCTTCTTCAGCGCATCCGCCGGCTGAGCCTGGCCAGTGACGACCGACTGGACCATGGAGATCATCACGTTCTGGAAGCCCTTATAGTCCTTGAAGAGCGGCTCGGGACCACCATAGGCGATACCGTCGATGAACGGCTTCCAGGAAGCGTCCTTCTTGACGAACTCGTCAACCATCGGAGACGGGCGCAACGGCGTGAGGCCGGCGCCGCCCTGGAGTTCGTATTCGCCCTGCGGACCGGGAGACGTGATGAACTTGGCGAATTCGATCGCCTTGTCCTCGACGCCGCTGCCCTTGAAGACGGCGAGGCTGTCGGTGATGAGCAGCGTGCCCTGCCCCTTGGCCGAAGGACCGAGCGGCAGCGGTGCCACGCCCCAGTTGATCTTCGTTTCCTTCAGGCGGGCGGCGGCACCGGAGCCGGCCTGGATCATGCCGACCTTGCCATCGAGGAAGATGGCGCGCATTTCGTTCTGCTCGTAAGCCGTCGGACCTTCGACCGAGTAAGGCGTGATGTCCTTGTAGGCCTGAAGGGCTGCCAGAACTTCGGGGCTATCGAGGGTGATCTTGTCGCCATCGATGACCTTGCCGTTGTTGGTGTAAACCCAATGCAGGAACTGGTGCATCGTGTTGTCGAAGGTCTTGGCCGACAGGCCATAGCCAGGAATGCCGGTCTTTTCCTTGATCGTCTTGGCGTCGGCAATTTCCTCAGCCCAAGTGGTCGGCGGCTTCTCGGGATCGAGACCGGCCTGCTTGAAGAGATCCTTGTTCCAGTAGAGCGCCTTGGTCGAGAAGGCGATCGGCGTGCCCCACTGCTTCCCATCGAAGGTTACCGTACCAACGATGCCCGGATAATAGGCCTTCTTCTCGTCGTCCGTCATCGGGATCGGAACGATCAGATCGTTATCGGCGAACTGCTTCAGCGTGCGCGAGCCGACATAGGCCATGGCGACCGGCGTACCAGCTGCAGCGAGCGTCGTTGCCTTGTCCTGGCACTGCTCCCAACCGACAACCTCAGGCTTGACAGCCCAGCCCGGATTCTTGTCTTCCCACTGCTTGATGTACTTCACATGGATCGGATCGATGCTGTCACCGCAATAGATCCAGCTGATTTCCTTGTCGGCGGCCTGGGCGTTCACGGCGCCAAGCGCGGTGGAGCCGAGCAAAGCAAGGGCGAGAAGCCCCGTCTTGAAATGGAATGTCACGTTTAAGCTCCCGTTCTCTCTGGTGGTTGATTGATTTTATTGCTTCACCGCGCCAGCGGTCAGACCGCTGACGAGATACCGTTGCAGGAAGAAGATCACGACCAGAGCCGGCGCGATGCCGACGAAGCTTGCGGCCATGAGTTCGTTCCAGACGACCTCCTGCCGGCCGAAATAGGCAAAGAGCCCAACCGGCAGCGGCATGTATTCCGTCTTCGAATTGAAGGTAAGAGCGTAGATGAACTGCTGTGCGTAAGAGCCGATGAAGGTGGTAATGGCGACGACGGTGATGCCCGGCATGGCGATCGGCAGGATGACGCGACGCAGCGTATAGAAATGGCTGGCACCATCGACAAAGGCCGCCTCATCAAGCTCCTTCGGAATGCGCATCATATAGGTGCGCAGCAGCCAGATCCCGGAGGGAATGAGGAAAGCGACACCCGGTACGATCATGGCAAAATAGGTGTTCAAAAAGCCGAAGGAGCGCATGAGCCGGAACAGCGGGATCAGCAGCACGGCGCCAGAGAACATGTTGACCGCCAGGAAGGCGCCGAGCAGCAAGCCGGCGCCTCGGAACTCGAAACGCGCGAAGGCATAGGCGGCCGGCACGACGAGGATCAGCACGATGACAGTGCTCACGCCTGATATCAGGAAGGAGTTGAAGATATACCAGCCGAAACCGGGCACGCTGGTCCACATCGTGCGATAGGCTGCAAACGAACCGTTCTCGGGAATGAACCGATAGGGCGACGAGAAAAGCTGGCTGAGTGGCTTCAGCGACACCAGGAACCCCTCGACGAAGGGCGCCAGCACGAAAGTCAGGAACAGCAGGATCCCGGCATAGATGCCGATGAGCTCGTACCACTTGTAGCGATTGATCATGGCGGGCTGGCTCATCGCTGCTTGGCTCCCGTGGAAAAGCGGCTGGTCAGGCGGAAATAGGCAAGGCAGAAGATCGACAGGAAGATGCAGATCAACACCGCGCGGGCGGCACCCTCGCCATATTTGTAGGATCCGATCGCGGTGCGATAGGTGTCGATGATCATCGTCGTCGTCTCGCCGTTCGGGCCGCCGCGCGTCAGGATCCAGATGATGTCGAAGGAATTGAAGGTGGCGATCAGCGACAGCATTGACATGGTGACCAGCGACGGCACCAGCAGCGGCAGGGTGATCCGACGGAAGCGATAGAAGCGACCGGCGCCGTCCGTCCAGGCGGCTTCGTAGAGGTCATGCGGGATCGCCTGCATCGCCGCCAGCATATAAAGAGTGACCATCGGCACACCGATCCAGACATCGGTAATGATCGTCGCCCAGAAGGCCGTGCTGCCATAGGCGAGGAACGCCACCGGGCTGTCGACGATGCCGAAACGCTGCAGCATGCCTGAAATCATGCCGAACTGGCCATTGTACATCCAGCCCCACATGAAGATGCCGATCGCCATTGGCACAACCCAGGGCGGCATGGTCAAGACGCGGAAAAGCGAGCGGCCCGGAACGGCGGAATTCAGCAGTGCCGCGCCCAGCGTACCGATGATCATCTTGATCGACACGGAGAAGAACGTCCAGATAAAGGTCCGGACGATGACGCCTGCGAAAGTGTCGTTGAAGATCTTGGCGTAATTCTCGAAACCGACCCAATTCGTCACCTTCTTCAACGATGCATCGGTGAAGGACAGGATTATGGTGTCGACCAGCGGATAGGCGACGATGACGGTGACGTAGAGGAGAGCCGGAAAAAGAAGGAGCCAGGCGAAGATGACCGTGCCGCGTTGAACACCCATCCTGCGCCCCTCCCTAGGCAGCTCTTGAATGAAGCGCTTCGTCGAACTCATCCCAGATGGGCCGGAGATCAACGACGGTCCGCTTCATGCGCGCCTCGTCCATCGAGAGAGCCAGAATGCCGGCTTCCAGCGCATTCTGGGTCGACACCGGCAGGTGCAGGCCCGTCTTGACGTGTGCGATAATATCGGCGGCCATCTGTTCATCGGCGCCATAGTGCTGCGAAAGCGTGGTGGCCGCATAGGTCTTATCGATCACCTTCTTGCCGGTGAGCACTTCATGCACGTTGAAATAACCGCGAATGAAATCACCCTCGGCCATGCCGCGCGAGCCCATGATGGCGAAGCGGCGGAACTGGTCCGGCACGTTGAGATTGGTGTGGAAGTTCATGCCGACACCATTGGCATACTCAATGATCGCCACCTGATAGTCGATGATGTCGCCATCGCTGTCGAAGACCTTGTCCGACCCCATCCAGCCGCTCGGCTTGCGATGGAAAAGCTCGAGATCGTTGATGCCTTCCCGCGCAGGATCATTTTCCGGGATGAAGCTCTTGCGGCCACCGAAGCTCGCAACCCGCTCCGGCCGCGCGCCAACCACGCCGTTATAGAGATCGAGGTCGTGGCAGCATTTCTCCAGCATGAAGCTGCCCGAATAATGCTCGTAGCGGCGCCAGTCACGCATGAAGAAGGCGCCGTGATAGGGTTCGATGTGCTCGGCAGCCTCGATGGAAACGACATGGCCGAGCTTTCCCTCGGCCTGGGCTGAGAGGAGATCACGGTACATCGGCGAATAGCGCAGCACGAGGCCGACATTCAGGCGCTCATGGCCGAATTTCGCCATCAGGCGGGCAAGCTCGATGCTATCCTTGATGGTCGTGACGATCGGCTTTTCGCAGAAGATCTTGAGGCCGGCCTCGAGGCCAATGCGGATATGATCGAGATGCATGTGGTTCGGCGAGCCGATCATCAACAGATCGATCTTTTCGTTGGCGATCAGATCCTGGGGTGTTGCATAGGCTTTTCCGGCAGAGATGCCCTTTTCGAGCAAACCGGGCAGGCCCGCAGGTTCCGGATCAACATATCCCGCAATCTCGAAGCTCTCGTCGATCGCCTTGAAGACATAGCCCAGATAGCCCAGGCGGAATCCCAGCCCAATGATTCCAACGCGCATGCTTTTGTGTTCCCATTACGTAATTTATTTTCGTAACCTTGGGGCAAATTTTCGCATTCGTCAACGACGTTCGCGCATTTAACCAAAAACATGAAATTTATTTTCAGATCGCCAACAAAACTTACAAGAGGCAAACGTGAAGCCACGCTCGTTTTGATTGCGCTGCCGCATAATTCGGCAGAATGCCTACGACTTATCTATTCGGGCCGTTATACTGCCAATATTGGTAGTTCGGCTTTCTGGTGCTGCCGGAAATGACGCCATTCTGCTCGCAAACGTAACCGAGACGCGGCAGGCCCCGGTAGAACGGGCCTTCGTGAAAATAATCTGCGTACACGGTGGCGGTGCGACATTGAAACTTCTCGTCAGCCGCCATTTTCGGCGCAGTTACTCCCGGAAGGTCCTTGTAAGGATAGACGGGAGCGACATATGGCTTGGGCAGGAGCGGGTTATCGGCAAAGGCAGCCGCCGGCATCAAGACCGCAAAGGACAGGGCAGCAATGACGATTTTCGACTTGATCCACATGAACTGCTACGCTCCTTTACAAATGCGAGCGCAACGACCACACGCCGCATATTATAGATATAATGGGGCCGCAGTCATGCGCCAACGGGTTCCCCGATCAAAATCGCGCGTCATGGATAGTTTCCGCATCGCCGATGCGGGCCATTCACGCTACGTTACACCAAAAAAAATGCTTTTATCTGCGAATACAATTCGTACGTGTGTCAGCCGTTTGCGACAAGTCATAAGCATGTTATATAGTATGGAAATTGTCATCTTGGTTGCTGTCGGCGCGATTTCTGTTTGAAGGAGTAGCAGTCATTCTCGAACAGATAAATCGTATCCCGCCTCTTGTTGACCCGGAGATTGCTGACGATGCCGCTCAGCGGGTCTCAATCTATGTCATCAATCTCGATCGCTCGCGTGATCGCTGGGAGCGCTTGTGCAACCAGGCTGTCGAATACGATCTGCATATCACGCGCATTCCTGCCGTCGACGGCCGCATCATTGCAGAGACGGACCGTGTCGATTTTTACCCGCATTCGTTCATCTACCACAACGGCCGCAAGCTTCTGCCGGGAGAATACGGATGCTACCGCAGTCATCTGATCGCGCTTGAACAATTCGTCGCGAGCGGCGACAAAATGGCGATCATCATGGAAGACGACGTCGAGCTCAACGAGAAGCTTATCCCACGTGCGATCGCGGCGATGGAAAGCGTCCAGGGTGCGCGTCTCGTCAAACTCGTCAACCATCGCCTTGTCGGCTTCAAGCCGATCTGCGAAACCAGCGAAAACGACGTCGTCGGCCGCTGCATGCATGGTCCTCAGGGGTCGGCTGCCTGTTATATCGTCAACCGCAAGGCGGCCAAGAAGCTGCTGACGACGCTGAAGCCTATGCTTCTTCCCTATGACGTCGCCTTGGAACGCGGCTGGTCGACCGGCGTCGAGACATTCACGACCTTTGAAAACCTGGTCGACTTCAGCCCGCACCGCGCAGACACCACAATCGGCAAGCGCGTGCACTACCGCGCCGTAAAGCGCCCGCCCCTGTTGCGGCTGACCGCACATTGGTTCCGCACCTGTGATCAGCTTCGCCGCTGGTACTACGCCATCACCGTGAAACAGTAGCGGCCATCAAAGCTTGGCGAAGGCAAGCCTGAAGAGCGGCCGCCTAGAGCAATTCCAGGAAAAGTGCGCAGCGGTTTTCCGTCCGAAATTGCGTGAAAACAAGGAGCTAGAGCGTTTCAGAGTTTCCGTGAAAAGCTGAACCGCTCTAACGGCGGATACGCGTCTATAGCTGCGCAACGTTGTCGAGGTTCGGCTGATCGACCGTCAGATCCGTCTCGCGCTCGCGATAGACCAGATCGACCACTTCGCTGCTCGGCGCATAGCCGGAAACGAGCTTTTGCAGTAAGGCTCTGGCCAAGGGGATATCGTTTTCATCCAGCGCCGCCTCAAGCGCGGCGAGCCGCTTCGACAGCTCCGACCAGGGCAGGAAATCCTCCTTGGCCTGCATGATGCGCGGATGGCTGGTCGGCTGCGGGTTGTCGCCGATCAACAGTTCCTCAAAAAGCTTCTCGCCCGGTCGCAGGCCAGTGATTTCAAGCTCGATATCGCCATCCGGCTCGTCCTCATCCCGCACGGTCAGGCCGGACAGTTCCACCATTCGCCGCGCGAGATCGGCAATACGCACAGCTTCGCCCATATCGAGCAGGAAGACATCGCCGCCGCCCGACATCGCGCCCGCCTGGATCACAAGCTGCGACGCCTCGGGAATGGTCATGAAATAACGGGTGATATCAGGATGCGTCAGCGTGATCGGGCCGCCATCGCGGATCTGCTGGCGAAAAAGCGGCACGACCGAACCGGAGGAGCCGAGCACGTTGCCGAAGCGCACCATGGCGAAATTGGTACTGTCGGTGCCGGGCTTGCGATCGGCGTCCATCGCCTGCAGCACCATTTCCGCCAACCGCTTGCTGGCGCCCATGATGTTGGTCGGACGCACGGCCTTGTCGGTGCTGATGAGGACGAAATTTTCGACACCATGATCGCGCGCGGCTTCGGCCGCTATCTGCGTTCCCTGCACATTGTTGCGGATGCCTTCGACGGGATTGTATTCAACGAGCGGCACATGCTTGTAGGCAGCGGCATGATAGACGGTCTTCGGCCGCCAGGCCTGCATGATCTGCCTGATCCGCTGGCCGTCACGGACGGAAGCCAGAAAGGGAATGATGCGCACATCGGCATAGCCGGCGGAGGCGGCCGCCTTCTCCAACTCGCCGTGAATGGCATAGAGGGCGAACTCGCTCTGCTCGATCAGCAGCAGCGCAGACGGACCGTTCTTCAGGATCTGGCGGCAGAGTTCGCTGCCGATCGAACCGCCGGCACCGGTGACCATGACGACCTTGCCGCGAATATTCTTGTCGATCAGGCCGCGGTCCGGAGCGATCACGTTGCGACCGAGCAGGTCCTCGATGTCAAGCTCGCGCAGATCCGAAACCGCGACGCGGCCTTGAGCGAGCGCCGTCAGATCTGGCATGGTCCGGACGGTGACGCGAGCCTTGCGCATGTCTTCAAGGATTTCGTTGCGCCGCTGCCGTGTGGCATTCGGCAGGGCGAGCAATACGCCCTTGATCTCGCCCGAGACCACGAGCGCCGGCAGATCGGCCGGATCGTAGATCGGCAGGCCGCCCATGATGCTGCCATGCAGGTTGCGATCGTCGTCGAGATAGCCGACGACGTTCAGTTCCGCACTGTTGGCAAGGGCGCCCGCAAGCTGACGCCCTGACGCGCCGGCGCCATAGACCAGCACCTTGGCGAGCTGATTGCGATTGAGAAGGCGCTGATAGGCGTTGCCAAGCCAGTAACGTGTCCACATGCGCGACAGGCCGATCGCGATCAGCAGCAGCAAGGGCTGCAATATGCCGACGGTGCGGGGCACGCCCGGCACGCTGATCGCGGTAAAAATCGTCATGAAAGCGAGAGCATAGATCGCCACAGCCTTTACGACCGTCACGAAAGCCGAAAGACCCGCATAGCGGAAGATGGCGCGGTAGAGGCCGAGGACGATGAAGATCGGAATGGCAAGCAGAAGCGAAACGACCGCAGGCAGCCACTCGACGCCTTCGAGAATGACCCAGTCGTCGAGGCGAAGACAATAGGCAAACCAGACCGTCAGCACGCACAGGCTGGCATCGACAAGCAGCGCAAGCGCGCGCTTGGTGGAGCGCGGCAACGCCAGAAACGGCAGAACGAGTTTATCCGCGGGCACCATCGATCAGCTTTCCCTGGCGCCAGTCATCGGAGCAACGCACCGCTTTTCTCGCATAGATTGTCTCACAAAGTATCGCACAACGCCTAATGACCGTATCGCGCTTCCATTAGCAAGACCCGATCATCCCCAGCGCCGATTTACATTTAGAACAGTCGGCGCGCAATTGCATCCTCAATGCTGAAAAAGGCCGACGATGCGAAAGGGTAAGACGATGATCACTTGCCGAAATAGCCGCGGATGACGGGATGCCGAAACAGGCCGAGGAGAATGGCAAACGCCATGCCAAGACCGGCACCAAAGATTGCGCCGGCGATCAGCCCGGCCACCATCATCACCTTGCGGCTCGGCCCATCCGCCTTCAGTGGCGGTTCCGCCTCCGAGATCACGCGGATATTGCTCTGCGACAGGTCCTGGGCATCGCTCGCCTGACCGGACCGTTTCAGCAGCGATTCATAGAGATTGCGGGCCGCGGTCGCCTTGCGCTGCAGCTCGTTCAGGCCGACAAGCTTGCCTGAGGTATTGACCTGCGAGGCCTTCTGCACGGCAAGTTCCTTGGCGATATCCTGCTCGGCCTTCTGTGCCTGCTCGTAATCGGCGCGGGCCGAGGTCATCTGCCGCTGCAGCTCCGCACGGATTTCGGCAGCGAGGCTATCCAGCGACGATTTTGCGGCGAGCAGGCGCGGATGGCGGGCGCCGAGCTGGCTTTGAAGGCTGCCGACATTGGCCGCCATCGTCGCATATTGCTGCCGGAGGCTGCTCAAAGCCGTCGACGTCACGCCTGCGGACGGATTGTTGGAGACTACGTCTTCAAAGCTGAGCTTGCCGGCGGCGTCCGCGCGGGCTCTTGCCTCGATCGTCTTCTGCTGGGCCGTCACCAATAGGTCGTTCAGAGCAGTCAGGCGTTTGTCGGAGATCAGATTGCCTTCGACGGCCACCATGTCGTTGTCGGCGCGGTAGGTTTCGACTGCCTTTTCGGCTGACAGTACCAGCTGGCGCAGATCCTCCAGGCGGGAGTCGAGTGCCGTATTGCTGTTCTTGTAGGTGCTCGCAGCCGCCTTGCTTTCTTCCTCCATGAAGGAGGTCACAAGCTGGTTGGCGATCTCGGCCGATTTTTGAGGATCGCCCGTCGTCACCTTCGCATTGACGACGTAGGTGCTGGACTCGCGGGCGATCTGCACGGCTTTCGCCAAGGCGGCGGTAGCCACATATTTTGCTGCCTCGCCGGTGGCGCCGCCATTGAATTTCGGATCCTGATCGAGTTTCAGTGCATCGACGACGCCCCCCAGCACTTTGCCGGAAGACAGGATCTGCGTCTGGCTGTCGATCATCGTCGTGATCAATTCCGGTGGCGTCGGAGCCTGCTGGGCAGAATCGGAGCCTCCGACCGGCCGAGGGTCGAAATAGAGGCTGGTCTCGGCGGTGAATTTCTGCGGAATAAGGGGAATGACCGCGCCGCCCAGAACGGCGCCGGCACCCGCCAGGGCAAGAACCACAAACTTCTTCGCCCAGATCGAAGCGATGGCCGATCGAAGATCAAGCAATGGCAACTTTGCCGCCGGTATCGATGCCGCTGGAGCAGCAGCGGACATCGGAGCAACCGCAACCTGCTCGACGGTCGGGATCGCCGCAGCGACAACCGGCTCGGCAACGGGGCGCGGGACCACCGGCTCCTCGACATCGGATCGCTTCGGCGGGCTTTGCGGAACGACGGCATCCGCGATAGGCGCCTCAAGCTCCTCGGAATGTGCTATAGGCTCGGCAGCGGCGACGAAATCCCGAGGGCGCAAGACAGGACTGCGCAGGCGCATACCGTCGCGCCGTATGTCAGACGGCTCGGTATCGCGCCAACCCGCAAGTCGGTCCGATCTCTTGCTTCGTTCCATTGAGCTCATGGCAGACTTTCAATGCTCCGCAGGCGCATTCCACGCAGCAGGTACCCGAAGTTTAGAAACGTTTGGCTAACGGAACATTAAGGACGCTCTCAGGAAATCGCGTGGCGGGCGCAAGCAGGATCCATCCCTTCATCATTGCTCAACACCATCATCCCTATGAAAAGCCACACCCGCACGGAAGGCAGGGCCATGCAATGACCGCATCGATGACGAAAACTCTGCGACGCCTGCTGGCCGCCACGGTCATGCTCGCTTTCACGGCGCAGGCGGAGAGCTCCCTCGCGGCGCAGCAGCTATGCTATCGCGGCGTCAATCTGTCCGGCGCGGAATATGGCGAGCGTGGCGGGGCCGTGAATGTCAATTACACATATCCGTCCGAGCAGACCGTGCGCTATTTCGCGGAAAAAGGCATGAATACGATCCGCCTGCCCTTCCGATGGGAACGGCTGCAGCCCGTGCTCGGAGCGCCCCTCGATGGCGACGAACTGCAGCGGCTGAAGGATGCCGTCGACCTCATCCAGAAACATGGAATGGCGGTCGTTCTCGATCCGCACAATTACGCCTATTACGACAAGACCCAGCTCAAACAGGCTCCCGCGACCGATCTTGCCTTCGGCGATTTCTGGGCGCGGCTTGCAGTCGAATTCGCCAATCGGAAGGGCGTCGCCTTCGGCCTGATGAATGAGCCGCACGATATCAAGGCTCCCGACTGGCTCGAACTTGCCAATACCGCGATCCGCAGCATCCGCACCGTCGGCGCGCGCAATCTCATTCTCGTGCCGGGCACGAACTGGACCGGCGCACACAGCTGGTCCGCCGATGTGCTTGGCGGTGGCGCAAACGGCACCGTGATGCTCGGCGTCAAGGACCCGATCGATTTCTACGCCTTCGAATTCCACCAGTATCTGGATTCGGACAGCTCCGGCACGCACCCGGTCTGCGACGGCACCGACAATGCCGTGAAGGGCATGAACGACGTCACCGACTGGCTGCGCAAGAACGGGAAGCGCGGATTCCTCGGTGAGTTCGGCGTCGCCGCCAATGATGGTTGCCTCGACGGTCTCAAGCAGGTTCTCGACATCATGAACGCCAACGGCGACGTGTGGCTCGGCTGGACCTACTGGGCCGCTGGCGACTGGTGGCCGCCGGAAGAGCCGCTCAACGTCCAGCCCCACAACGGCCGCGACAAACCGCAGATGAAGGTTCTCGCCGAAGGCCTGAGCCGAAAGGTGTCGCTGGCGCCTTCATGCGCGCTGGTCAAGCCTGCGAAATGACCGGTAACGGAGAGCCGGCTCTTTGTCGCGAATCATCGGGCTGATATGTTGCCGCGGCCAGTGAAGACGCCACGACCTCGGATATCTCATGCAACGTTCAGGCGAAAAGCAGCCGATCAATTTCGTCATTCTCACGATTTCGCTGCTTGCGGTCTGCTATAACTGCATCCTTGCCTTCATCAATCACAATATCACGCCGCTGACGCCGAGCTCCGTCGTGCTGTCCGAAGTTCTGCTGCAGGTCGCCGCTTTCACCTACCTGCTGACGAAAGGTATATATGAAGAGGACATAGCGCCGCTCCTTTACCTGCTGCTGACCATCGTGCTGACGGTTTTTGTCATCGCCATCAACAAGCAGGCCTATATCGACCATCTCCGCAACGTGATGATCATCTTCGCCTTTTCGATCATGGGGCGGCTGGCTAACGAGCGCACTGTCAAGCTTGCCTTCAAGATTTCATGCTTCATCGTGCTTGCCGTGCTTGTCCTGGAAATCGTGTCCGTAAAGCAATATGTCGCGCTGTTTCATCCGGCCGAATATTTCCAGAACACGCGCGGCGTGCCGCCGGCCACCTACAGCGATCTTGGCCTGTTTCGCGGCGCACTCGGTTTCGAGGGCCGATTTTCCTTCGGCCTGATCGATCACCGGTCGTCATCCATCTTCCTGGAGCAGGTCTCGCTCGCCAATTTCTGCGGCGTCATGGTGCTGTATCTGATCAGCTTTTCCAATCGTCTCGGGTTGCTGGAGCGACTGCTGTTTTTCTCGACGGTCGTGCTGATCCTGCTGACGAACGACACGCGCACGATGCTGATCTTCAGCCTCATCTGCGTCGCAGGCTATTTCATCTATCCCTGGCTTCCGAAGGCGCTGGATCTGCTGACGATGCCCGGGATCATCATTGTCGGTTTCGTCATTCACGCGCTCAAGCCGACCGTGACGGGCGATAATTTCGTCGGGCGCATCAATGGCACGGTAAAGGCTTTCCTCGGCATGGACCTGCAGAGCACCATCGGCCTGCAGCTCGATCAGGTCGGCATCTTCTTCGACAGCGGATACGTCTACATCATCTATGGCGCCACCATCTTCGGCCTGATCCTGTTCTGGCTCTATGCCTCGCTCTATCCGGGCGGCGAAACGGTCAATCAGCGACGCCTCGGTCATGCGCTTTCCCTCTTCCTGTTCCTCAATCTGATGATCGGCTCCACGGCCATCTTCTCCATGAAGACCGCCGGACTCGTCTGGCTTCTTGTTGGATTCCTGAAATTCAACGAGGGAGCCCTGGCAAAGCGGCCGCAAAAGCTTTCGCTGGCAACCAGCGGCTGAGGCGGGGATGCGCCGTTCGAAGACGCAACGGGAACGGCTTTTTGCCTGCCATCCTGCCTAAATATCCGTCGAAACATGGCTGGGGGGAGGTATTTCCCAGACCTCCGATTTCATCTAAGCAGGCGGACATCCTCGGGATATGAAGAGAAGAGACATGACGAGCTATGTATTGACAGTGACGTGCCAATCGACGCGTGGGATTGTTGCGGCGATCTCGAACTATCTGGCCGGTGAGGGCTGCAACATCGTCGATTCCAGCCAGTTCGATGACCTCGACACCGGCATGTTCTTCATGCGCGTCTCCTTCATCTCAGAGGAAGGTGTCGGCCAGGCAGCGCTCATCGAAGGCTTCAAGCCGATCGCGGAAAAGTTCGCCATGGTTTCGGAGATCCATGACGAGAAGAAGCGCATGAAGGTGTTGCTGATGGTGTCGCGCTTCGGCCACTGCCTCAACGACCTGCTCTATCGCTGGAAGATCGGTGCTTTGCCGATCGACATCGTCGGCGTCGTCTCCAACCATTTCGATTACCAGAAAGTGGTGGTCAATCACGATATCCCCTTCCACCACATCAAGGTGACGAAGGACAACAAGCCGCAGGCGGAAGCCCAGCTGCTGGATCTGGTCGAGCAGACCGGCACCGAGCTTGTGGTGCTGGCCCGCTACATGCAGGTTCTGTCGGATGCGCTGTGCCGAAAAATGTCTGGGCGGATCATCAACATCCACCATTCCTTCCTGCCGTCCTTCAAGGGAGCCAATCCCTACAAGCAGGCCTATGAGCGCGGGGTGAAGCTGATCGGGGCGACGGCGCATTATGTGACGGCCGATCTCGACGAGGGTCCGATCATCGAGCAGGACACGGCGCGCATCACGCATGCGCAGTCGGCCGAGGATTATGTGTCGATTGGCCGTGATGTCGAGAGCCAGGTACTCGCCCGCGCCATCCATGCGCATATCCACTACCGCACCTTCCTCAACGGCAACCGCACCATCGTCTTCCCGGCAAGCCCGGGCTCCTATGCCTCCGAGCGCATGGGGTGAGACGCCGAGGTTCGGTTTCGGCCGTCTTCCTTCCCTTTTCGCTTCGAAGCGCGATTTGATATTACAACTGTCGAATCGCCCGGAGATTGAGGAGAGGACATGTCATTCTACCGCAATGGTGCGCTGCTGCTGGCGGCGCTCCTGCTATCTGCGCCGGCATCCCATGCCGAAACGTCGGAACAGGATCCGTCCAAGATCGATCTCGCCAAGCTGATCGAATGCGCGACCTATGACGTGCCGAGTTACAACAATTTCGCCCTATGGCTGACCGGGCCGGAACGCGCCACAGCCATGAAACTATTCGGCATTGCCGAGCTGCCATCGGACAATCCGTTGCTGCGCGAATTCCAGCTTTCGATACCCATGACCGTTTTCGGGCGGCAGACGAACAGGATCGTCTTCGCCTCCACCGGACCGCTTGCCGTGCTCGACGAGGCAGATCCGCATCCACTCGCCAAACAGCTTGGCGTGACAGCGTCGGTCGACCAACCGAACAAGTTTCTCGGCGAGAAGGTCATCCTGTCGCGCAAGGACCAGCAGGAAAATTCGGACACCGTGCTGGAAACACGCATCTCGCTCAACGTCTCCACTGTCGATACTCATCCGGGCAAGACGCTTGCCGGTTGCAGCTATTCCATCGAGGTCGAATAGGCTGCTATGCCTAGCCGGCTGCATTCTGCGGCCTATCTTCCTCCTCGCCGCTCGACTACCCTATCTGTTTTGGGTAATTTTCTTTAGGATGGAATGGTTTAGTGTCGATGCGAATGAACCATCCGGGGGATGCCATGGCCGACGCCACGCTCGTGAACCGTATGCAACTGCCGAGACCGGACGTGACACCGGAGGAGGCTGCCGAGATCCTGCAGATGCATTACGGTCTGAGCGGGACGCTGACCGAGCTCGGCAGCCAGCAGGACCGCAACTATCGCATCGATGCCGGCGACAATGCCTATGTGCTGAAGATCTGCCGGACCGAATACGAGCTGGTCGAGCTGGAAGCACAGAACGCCGCCATCCGCTATCTGCATGCCAAGCCGGATGCGCCGCGCGTGCCCGAGGTCATACCCTCACTGAATGGCCGCGATATCCTCGCCATTACCCTTCGCGAGCAGGATTACCTCATCCGGCTGCTCCGTTTTCTCCCCGGCCAGACGCTGACGCGGCGCAACTACCTGCCGCCGGCTTCGGTGGCCGGGCTCGGCGCGCTTTCGGCGCGGCTGGCGCGCGACCTTGCCGATTTCGATCATCCCGGCCTGCACCGCAGCCTGCAATGGGACCTGCGACGGGCAGGACCGGTCGCCGTGCAGCTGCTGTCGGCCATAACCGATCACGAGGCGCGCGACCGAATCGCCAAGGCGATGGTCGCCGCCGTCAAGCGCATCCAGCCGCTTGCCAGCCAATTGCGCGTTCAACCGGTGCATCACGATGTCACCGACGACAATGTCGTCAGCCATCCCGATGCGCATGGACAGCTCGTGCCCGATGGCGTCATCGACTTCGGCGATATCATCCAGGGCTGGCTGGTGGGCGATCTCGCCGTCACCTGTGCATCGCTGCTACATCACGCGGGCGGCAACCCCTTCCATATTCTTCCGGCGATCAAGGCCTATCATGCGATCTATCCTCTGGAGGAAGTCGAAGCCAAGGCCCTGTGGCCGCTGATCGTCGCGCGGGCCGTCATCCTCACCGCCAGCACCGAGCAGCAGCTCGCCATCGACCCCGACAACGACTATGTGCGCGGCAATCTCGATTTCGAACGCGAAATCTTCAATGTTGCAACCGAGGCGCAGCCGGACGTCATGGAAGCAGCGATCCTCAAAGCGATCGGTTTCGATGTCGCGCCAGTGGTGACCGACGGCTGGTCGCCGTTGCTGCCCGACATAGACCCCTCGCAGATTGCCGCCATCGATCTTTCCGTCACCGGGCCTGACTTCATGGACGGCAACTGGCAGAAGCCGGATATGGACTGGCGGCTGCTTGCCCAGACGGCAATCGCCTCCGGAGCTGCGGCGACCCGCTACGGCGAATTCCGCCTGTCTCTCGCCGCCCCGCTCAATATGGCGCCGCCGCAGAATTTCGCCCTGCATTGCGATATCTGCCTGCCGGCGGGCGCCACTGTCGCCGCGCCTTTTTCTGGCCTGCTGCAACGGCAGGGCCAGCATTTCGTGCTGGTCGGTGAAGAAATCAGCCTGCATCTCGACGGTATCGAGAGTGCTCTCGAGGACGGAGCGGCCATCGAGCAAGGCGCAACAATGGGGACGATCGGCAGCGAGGGTTCGGCGATCGGAGGATTGCGCATCCAGCTTTGCCGCGTGCCCGGCCTCGTGCCGCCGCTTTTTGCGACGGCGGATCAGGCGGAGGGATGGTCGGCCGTCTCCCCCTCGCCCGCCGCTCTCCTCAATCCGGCCTGCGAGGCGCCGCGGCCGGACGCCTCCGCGCTGCTTTCTCTGCGCAATGCCCGCTTCGCCAAGCCGCAGAAGCACTATTACGAGTTCCCGCCGCAGATCGAGCGCGGCTGGCGCGAATTCCTGTTCGACATGCAGGGGCGCTGCTACCTCGATATGGTCAACAACGTCACGACCCTCGGCCACGCCCATCCGCGCCTGACGGCAGCGGTCGCCCAGCAATGGTCTCGCCTCAATACCAACTCCCGCTTCCATTATGCAGCCGTTGCCGAATTCTCCGAGCGGCTGGCAACGCTGGCGCCGGAAGGTCTCGACAGCGTCTTCCTCGTCAATAGCGGTTCGGAAGCCAATGATCTGGCGATCCGCCTTGCCTGGGCGCACACGACCAAGAGGAACATGCTCTGCCTGCTGGAGGCCTATCATGGCTGGACGGTTGCGAGCGACGCGGTCTCCACCTCGATCGCCGACAATCCGCAGGCGCTGACGACGAGGCCGGATTGGGTGCATCCCGTCCTCTCGCCGAACACCTATCGCGGGCCGTTTCGCGGCCCGGATTCCGCGATCGACTATCTCAACGACGTCATGGCGAAGTTGCAGGCGATCGACGAAAAGGGTAATGGCCTTGCCGGCTTCATCGCCGAACCGGTCTATGGCAATGCCGGCGGCATCGCGCTGCCGCATGGCTATCTCGCCGGCGTCTATGATGCGGTGCGCCAGCGCGGCGGCCTTTGCATCGCCGACGAAGTGCAGGTCGGCTACGGCCGGCTCGGTGAGCATTTCTGGGGCTTTGAAACCCAGGGCGTCGTGCCCGATATCATCACCATCGCCAAGGGCATGGGCAACGGTCATCCGCTTGGCGCCGTCATCACCCGCCGCGAGATCGCCGAATCGCTGGAAAAGGAAGGTTATTTCTTCTCGTCGGCCGGCGGCAGCCCGGTCAGCTGCGTCGTCGGCCTCACCGTTCTCGACATTCTCAAGGACGAGAATCTGCAGGAAAATGCCCGCGTCGTCGGCGACCGGCTGAAGGCTGGGCTGATTGCTCTCATGGATCGCTTCCCGCTGATCGGTGCCGTGCATGGCACGGGGCTTTATCTCGGCGTGGAATTCGTGCGCGACCGCGAAAGCCTGACGCCGGCGACCGAAGAAACGGCTGCAATCTGCGAGCATCTGCTCGATCTCGGGGTCATCATGCAGCCGACCGGCGATCACTTGAATGTGTTGAAGATCAAGCCGCCACTATGCCTCGCAGCCGAGAGCGCCGATTTCTTCGTGAAGGCCCTGGAAAGGGTGCTTGAGGATGGATTTTGACGTTCTCGTCACGCCGTTAACCATTGAGGTGTTTTAGCGGCGCACGAATTTTAACGCTGCCGGGGCATTGTCGAATCTCGCGCCAGTTCCTATCTGTCACTCGGTGATCGGCGAGCCACACCGACACGGGTAGCAATACGAAGGTTTTAAGACAACCTTCCCCGCAATCCGCCAGGCTGGAAATTTTATTTTCCCGATCGTCGACATTTTGACATCTTTCGGAATATGTTTCTGAGGATGCAATTGCTATTATCTACTAATGTAGTGGATAATAGTGCACCAATCACGGTGCTCCGCTACTGGGGCCCCTAGCAAGTACAACGCCAATTGAGGAAGTGACATGCTGAATAGAAAAGTCATCGCTTCGATCCTTGGGCGGTCCGTGCTTGGCAATGACCGTTCGGGCGCGCTCTCCCGCCCGTGCTGTCGAATGTGACGTTCGTCCTCCCTACCGGAATCAAACAGTCAATTCGCCATGTCTGCGCCGTGCGTGCGCAGAGGGAGTCTATTTATGAAGAAGCAAGTCATCGAATACGCCGGCGTTCCCGTCGGTATCGTCGTTCCTGACCAGGATCGGCTCAAGTTCATCGCTGTAAAATATCATGTCCATGATCTAGACGAGCAGCATTTCAGAAATGCGGACGAAGTGAAGCTGGCAATACGCGACCTTCTCTCCCGCCAACAGGCAAAACCGATCCATGTTTGATGGGTCGGATCACCTCTATTTTCGCATTACAAAATCACCCGCCCTCGTGGTTCGAGACGGCCCTTCGGGCCTCCTCACCATGAGGGCTAGTCTTTCGCGCTAAGCCCGCCAGTCGACATTTCGTCGATTCGCCGCACTCTCTCCGCCCTCATGGTGAGGCGCGCAGGCTGAAGGCCGAAGCCTCGAACCACGAGCGCCGGCCCCAAAGACCTCAACCACCTATCTTGTCTTTTCCCCCTCTTTACGGTCCTATCGCCATGACGACCTCGCGTTGTAAACGGCGAAGGATTTTTCATTGGCTGATCTCCTCAATCTCCTGACCGACGTCGAAGGCGTCGCCGTCGGTCACTCTACCGATCTTGCACTCGGTTCCGGCGTCACTGCCATCATCTTCGATGAGCCGGCTATCGCCTCCTGCGCTGTTCTCGGCGGCGCGCCAAGCGGGCGGGATACGGCGCTATTGGACCCGGCGATGACTGTTGGTACGGTGGATGCTCTCGTTCTTTCCGGCGGTTCGGCCTTCGGCCTCGATGCGGCAGGAGGGGTGCAGGCAGGCTTGCGGGAGATCGGACGCGGCCTTCAGGTCGGCAGCGCGCTGGTGCCGATCGTGCCGCAGGCGATCCTGTTCGATCTCATCAACGGCGGCAACAAGGATTGGGGATTGCACTCCCCCTATCGCGATATGGGATATGCTGCCTTCAAGGCCGCCAATAAAGGACCGTTTGCGCTTGGAAGCATCGGCGCCGGCACCGGCGCCACGACGGCAACAGTCAAGGGCGGCCTCGGCTCGGCGAGCGCCGTCAGCAGTAGGGGATACAGGATCGCCGCCATCGTCGCCGTCAATGCGCTCGGTTCCGCCACCATCGGCGACGGTCCGCATTTCTGGGCGGCGCCCTTCGAGGAGAACAGCGAATTCGGTGGCCTCGGCATGCCTGAGGCGATCGATTCCCGCCTGCGACTGAAGGGCACCAACATCACCGCCACGACCATCGGCGCCGTCGTCACCGATGCTCAGCTGACCAAGGCGGAGGCGCACCGCCTCTCCATCTGCACCCATGACGGTTTTGCCCGGGCGCTTTTGCCGACACACCTGCCGCTCGATGGCGATACCGTGTTTGCGGCGTCTACCGGCAAGCACGCCCGGGACGACATGCCTGGTTTCATGGAGCTCTGCCATCTAGCCACCATCGTCATGGCGCGTGCCATCGCCCGCGGCGTCTACGAGGCAACGGCACTGCCGGTCGAAGGTGGACAAGCGGCGTGGCGGGATCGCTTCGCCAAGCCCGCCGCTTGAAGCCGGAGATCCCTCGCATGCAGATTCGCGCGCTGATCTATTTCGACGAGTTAGTCCGCACCAATTCGATGCGGCAAGCGGCCGAAAACCTCAACGTGGCGCCGACGGCGATCAGCCGGCAGATCGAGAACCTCGAATATCACTTCGGCACGCAGCTGGTCGAACGCAGTGCCCGCGGCATCAAATTGACGGCTGCCGGCGAATTGCTGGCGGAACGCGCCGGCCGGACGCTGCGCGAGCTCGACCACGTTCACCAGCTGATCGAAGACCTGAAGGGCCTGCAGCGCGGGACCGTCAGCATCTATGCCAACGGCGCGTCGGTCGCCAATATCCTCGCGCCGGCGCTTGCCGAGTTTAGCCTGCGCTATCCGCGCCTGCGGTTCGACGTGACCATCACCAGCGCCCGCGGCGCCATCGAAGCCGTCAACAATGCCGAGGCCGATATTGCGGTAACGCTGTTTGCCCCGCCGCTTTCCGGCACAAAGGTACGCCTGCGTTCCGAGCTGATCTATGATGTCATCGCCGCCGCCTCTCATCCGCTTGCTGCCGCCAGCGAGATCACGCTTGCGGAAATCTCTGCACACCCGCTCGCCGTCCCCGATCGCTCCTTCGGCGCAAGGCAGGCCTTCGACGCGTTGTTCGAACGTGCGGGGCTGAGGCTCGATCCAGTCTTTGAGACTGGCTCGCTGGAAATGCAGAAGGAACTGGTGCTGCGTGGCGCGGCAATCACCATGCTGCCGGCACTCACAGTTCAAAGGGAGATCGAGGCGGGGCAGCTCGTCGCGCGGCCCGTTGCGGGCGGCATGGGGGTACGGACGCCGGTCGATCTCTGCGTCGCACCCGATCGCCAGCTCTCCTTCGCGGCCGGCAAACTGCTCGATTTCATCGAGCGCTTCATGCGCCAGCAACTTTCCGCCAAGGGGAGGCAGGATTGAGCGAAACACAGTAGAAGATCAAACCAGTGTAACGGTTTCGGCTACACTGAGCACACATTTTCGGAATTGTGTGTGCGCCTATGAGATGACACTATCCTGAAAAAGACCGCAGGCCGGAGGGAAGCCGGACATGCGGGCAAAAAAGCAAGGGAACCGACATGACCAAGTTTTCACGCCCGAGCCTGGGCGACGTCGCGCGCCGGCTTGCCTATGGCGCCGCAGTTTCCGCCGGCCTGCTGATGATGGGCCTCGCACCGGCCGAAGCCGCGAAGACGACGCTCAATCTCGGCATGAGCGTCGAGCCGACGGGCCTCGATCCGACGATCGCCGCTCCCGTCGCGATCGGCCAGGTCACATGGCAGAACATCTTCGAAGGGCTGGTTGCGATCGACGAAAACGGCAAGATCGTACCGCAGCTCGCCAAGAGTTGGGAGATTTCGCCTGATGGCCTCACCTATACATTCAAGCTGCAGACCGGCGTGAAATTCCACGACGGCGAGACCTTCGATTCCGCCGCCGCCAAGTTCACGCTCGATCGCGCCCGCGGCGCCGATTCCGTCAATCCGCAGAAGCGCTTCTTTTCGACCATTGCCTCGATCGACACGCCGGACGCGGAAACGCTGGTACTGCATCTTTCCTCGCCGACCGGCAGCCTGCTCTATTGGCTCGGCTGGCCCTCTTCGGTCATGGTCGGGCCGAAGTCCTCCGCCAATGACAAGACGACGCCCGTCGGCACCGGCCCGTTCAAATTCTCCTCCTGGACGAAGGGCGACCATGTCGACCTGGTCAAGAACCCGGATTACTGGAACAAGTCGGTCGACGTGAAGCTTGAGAAGGTAACCTTCCGCTTCATCGCCGATCCGCAGGCGGAGGCCGCCGCGCTGAAAGCCGGCGATGTCGATGCCTTTCCGGAATTCGCCGCGCCGGAGCTCATGAGCTCCTTCGAGGGCGATGCCAGGCTGACGAGCAAGATCGGCAATACCGAGCTCAAGGTCGTGGCCGGCATGAACAACACCCGCAAGCCTTTCGACGACAAGCGCGTGCGTCAGGCCCTGATGATGGCGCTTGACCGCAAGACGATCATCGAAGGCGCATGGTCCGGCTTAGGCACCGCGATCGGCAGCCACTACACGCCGAACGACCCCGGCTACAAGGACCTGACCGGCACGTTGCCCTATGACGCCGCCAAGGCCAAGGCGCTGCTTGCCGAAGCCGGCTATCCAAATGGTTTCACCTTCACCATCAAGACACCGCAGATGGCCTATGCGCCGCGCAGCGCACAGGTCATGCAGGCGATGTTTGCCGATATCGGCGTGACGATGAACATCGAGCCGACGGAATTTCCGGCGAAGTGGGTGCAGGACGTCTTCACCGGCCGCAACTACGACATGACCATCGTCGCCCATGCCGAGCCGCTGGATATCGATATCTATTCGCGCGATCCCTATTACTTCAATTACAAGAACCCGGCGTTTAACGATCTCATGAAGAAGATCCAGCTGACGGCCGATCCCGCCGAGCAGAACAAGCTTTATGGCGAGGCGCAGAGCATTCTTGCCGAGGATGTGCCGGCGCTCTTCCTCTTCGTCATGCCGAAGCTCGGCGTCTGGGACAAGAAACTTAGGGGTCTCTGGGGGAACGAACCGATCCCATCCAACGTGCTGACCAACGTCTCCTGGGAAGATTGACCGCTCCAACAGTTTGATTGGGCATGATCTTGGTATTTCTTTCGCGCACGACGGCCACCTCCTTCTCCCCAGCGCGGAGAAGGAGGTGTCAAAGGCCGCACCAACTCCGCATTCTTAGCCGAATTAGCCTGGCCATGGACTTGCTATGATCGCACTGCTCACCCGCCGGATTTTGGGACTTGTGCTGACGCTGATCGCCGTCTCGCTGCTGGTCTTTGCCGTCATGGCGCTGCTGCCGGGCGACCAGGCTGCGATCACGCTCGGCACCTCGGCGACACCGGAAACGCTTGCGGCACTCAGACATGAGATGGGCCTCGACCAGCCGTTGATCGTCCGCTACGGCCAATGGCTTGCCGGCGCGCTGACGGGCGACCTCGGCACGTCCTATACCTATGGCGTGCCGGTCACGGGCCTGATTGTGGAACGGCTTACCGTTACCCTGCCGCTCGCGATCCTTGCCATTTTGCTCTCCGTTCTCGTTGCCGTGCCGCTCGGCGTTGCCGCGGCGGCACGGCGCGGCGGCATTTTCGATATCATCGCCACGCTGTTTTCGCAGATGGGCATTGCCGTGCCGGGTTTCTGGGTCGGCCTCTTGCTGGTGCTTCTGTTCGCCACTTCGCTTGGCTGGATGCCGGCGGGCGGCTTTCCCGGTTGGGAGAGTGGATTCTGGCCCTCATTGAAATCTTTGGTGCTGCCCGCGATCGCGCTTGCACTGCCGCAGGCGGCGGTACTGACCCGCGTGACGCGCTCGGCCGTGCTCGACACGCTGCATGAGGATTTTGCCCGCACGGCGATCGCCAAGGGCCTGTCGCGCAGCCGCGTGCTCTGGGGGCATGTGGTGCCGAATGCGCTGGTCCCGGTGCTGACCATCCTCGGGCTGCAGTTCACCTTTCTGGTCGCCGGCGCCGTGTTGATCGAGAACGTCTTCACCCTGCCCGGCCTTGGCCGCCTTGCCTATCAGGCTCTCAGCCAGCGCGATGTCATCGTACTTCAGGATGTCGTGTTGTTCTTTGCCGGCCTCGTTATCGTCGTGAACTTCCTGGTGGATCTCTCCTATCTCGTCATCGATCCCCGACTGCGCGCCGGAGGAGTACGATGACATCAATCGAAGCAGGAGCTGCCACCCAGCCCTCCCGTCGCCGGTTTCGGGCGCTGCGACGGATGAACCTCATCGTCGGCGCCGTCATCATCCTTGCGCTCGTCTGCGTCGCCATCGTCTCGCTGTTCTGGACGCCGGTGCCGCCGGCGAAGATGCAGATCCTCCACAAGCTGCAGCCGCCTTTTGGCTTCGGGCTTCTCGGCACAGATCAGCTCGGTCACGACGTCCTGTCAATGCTGATGGCCGGTTGCTGGAATTCGCTGTCGATCTCAGTCTCGGCCGTTGCGATCGGCGGTACGCTCGGAACGATCATCGGCGTCACGGCTGCTGCGCAGCGCGGCCTGTTCGAGGCGCTCGTCATGCGCGCCTGCGATGTGATCTTCGCGCTGCCGCCGATCCTTTCAGCCATGATCCTCGGCGCCTTCCTCGGGACGGGGCGGATGACGGCCATCGTCGCCATTGCCGTTTTCATGGTGCCGGTCTTTGCCCGCGTTGCGCTCGGCTCGGCGCTGCAGGCCTGGAGCCGGGACTATGTGCTGGCGGCTCGCGCCATCGGCAATACGCAACTTTCCATCACGCTGCGTCACGTCCTGCCGAACATCATGAGCAGCATCATCGTCCAGGCAACGATCCAGCTCGGCCTTGCGATCCTGACCGAGGCCGGGCTTGCTTTTCTGGGCTTGAGCGTACCGCCGCCGGCGCCGACCTGGGGCCGCATGCTCGCCGATGCGCAGACCTATTTCCACCTCGCGCCGTGGCTCGCGCTCCTGCCGGGTCTTGCCATCGCGCTCTCCGTTCTCGGCTTCAACCTGCTCGGCGACGGGCTGCGCGATCTCCTCGACCCCCGCGAGGCGACGCGCTGATTGAGACATGAAGAGTATAGACCATGACCGAACCTACCGATCTTTCCATCCGAGACCTCCGGCGCAAGTTCGCCGACAAGAGCCTGTCACCCAGCGAATACTGGCTCGCGCTCGAAGCGCATATCGAGGCATGGGAGCCAACGATCGCCGCTCTCTATGCCTATGATCCCGAGGATGCCCGCAAGCAGGCCGCGGCCTCCACTGAGCGCTGGGCGAAGGGTGTGCCGCTTGGAACCCTGGACGGTATTCCGGTGACGCTGAAGGAGCTGATCGCCACCAAGGGTCAGCCGGTGCCGCTCGGCACAGCGGCCGTCGAGCTCGTTCCTGCCGCCGAGGACGCGCCGATCGCCGCCCGGATGCGCGAGGACGGCGCGGTGATCTTCGCCAAGACCACCTGCCCCGATTACGGCATGCTGTCCTCGGGTCTATCGAGCTTTCACAAGCTTAGCCGCAATCCCTGGGATCCAAGCCAAAATCCGGGCGGCTCCAGCGCCGGCGCATCGGCCGCTGCCGCTGCCGGTTATGGACCGCTGCATATCGGCACCGATATCGGCGGCTCGATACGCCTGCCGGCCGGGTGGACCGGCATTTTCGGCTTCAAGCCGAGCAATGGCCGTATTCCGATCGATCCCTATTATCTTGGGCGCTGCGCCGGACCGATGACCCGAACAGTCGAGGATGCCGCCTTTTCCATGGCGACGCTCTCGCGGCCCGACTGGCGCGACTGCACCAGCCTGGCGCCTGATAACATCGACTGGATGGATCTCGATATCGATGTCCGGGGCATGAAGATCGGCCTTATGCTGGACGCAGGCTGCGGCCTGCCTGTCGAGGACGAGATACAAGATGCAGTCGTTGCTGCCGCCAAGCGCTTCGAAGAAGCAGGCGCCATCATCATCGACGTCGCGCCGGTGCTGACCAGACAGATGCTTGACGGACTGGATGCCTTCTGGCGCGCCCGCTTCTGGGGCGACATGACAGCATTGAGCGAAGAGCGCCGCAATAGCATCCTGCCCTATATTTATAGTTGGGCGAAGGGCGGCGCCGATATCAGCGGCGTCGATGCCGTTCGCGGCTTCAACCAGACCTACGAGATGCGCAAGAGCTGCGGCAAGCTCTTCGCAGGCGTGGATGCCGTGCTTTCGCCGAGCAATCCGATCGTCTCCTATTCCGCCGAATGGGCTTCGCCCACCAACGACCCGGCGCGGCCTTTCGAGCACATCGCCTTCACCGTTCCGTGGAACATGTCGGAGCAGCCGGCCGCATCGATCAATTGCGGCTTTTCCCGCTCCGGCATGCCGATCGGCATGCAGATCATCGGCCCGCGCTTCGACGATCTGCTGGTACTCCGGCTTTCCAAAGCCTATGAGGACTGGACCGGCGGCGTGACGAACTGGCCGAAACGGCCGGGATGAGACATTCCAACAGCTAAACGCTAGTCCCTCGCCAGAGGCAGGGACAAGCCGATCTTCACCCGGTCCATGGTCACAAGCGACTTGAACTTGGTGACATTCGGATTGTCGTAGAAAAGACGCCGGGCCACCTCCTCATAGGCGGACATGCTGGGGACGACGATGATGAGCACGAAATCGGCCTCGCCTGTGACGCCATAGCATTGCTGCACCTCCGGCGCTTCGAGGAAGCTGCGCTTGATCGCATTGATCAGGTCGTAGCGCTCGTTCGCGATATGCACCTCGACGACGATGGTGATCGGCAGGCCCACCGCTGCCGGATCGACAACCGCGATATTGGCCTGAATGACGCCGCTTTCCTGCATGCGCTTGATGCGCCGCTGCACGGCCGGCGCCGATAGATTGACCCGTTCGCCGATCTCGCGCTGCGGGACGGTATTGTCCTTCTGAAGAATCTCGAGAATCGCGAGGTCAAACTCGTCGAGATCGGCGGATTTGCGCATTTCAATACATCCTTACCGCAAAGAAGAAACAAAATTGCATGAAACTTGTCGCAAAGGAGCCAAATCCTCTTTCCCTATGTACTAGCTTTGCGCCACAAATCACCTGACTTGCAAAGGCACGAGAATGTCACAGCCGGACACAGAATACGATATGCGCAGCCCGAGCCTCGAAGAAGGCGCCGATGCGAAGGGTTTTCTTCTTGGCGTGGTGGCGATGCTTCTGGCCGCACTGGCCATGAGCATTTCGCCGAGCCTCGTGCGTCTTGCCGATGTCGGACCGTTCGCCAGCGCCTTCTGGCGTGTCTTCCTGGCGCTACCGATCCTTTGGATATGGATGCGATATGGCGAAGCCGCGGAGCCCAATGCGCCGCGCGCCAGCTTTACGATACCGACGATCCTCGCCGGCATCGCCTTCACGGGCGACCTGTTCTTCTGGCATCTCTCGATCATGCGGACGACGATCGCCAATGCTACCTTCTTCGCAACGATGGCGCCGCTATGGGTCGTGATCTTCGGCTGGCTCCTGCTGAGGCAAAGGGTCGGTCGCACTACGCTTCTCGGGCTTCTCGTCTGCCTTGCCGGCGGTACGGCGCTGGTAGTCCAGAGCTTGGCGTTCAATCCAGACCGCGCCGTCGGCGATGCTCTCGCCATCATCACCGGCGCCTTCTTCGGCCTTTATTTTCTGGCAGTCGGTGCCGCTCGCCCCGGGACAAACGCAGCACGCGTTACCTTCGAATTGAGCGTCATCACTGCGACGATCCTGTTCTTCATCGCCTTTTTCTTTGAACCGCGGATATTGCCGCAATCGATTTCGGGATGGGGTGTGCTTCTGGCGCTCGGCCTCATCAGCCACGCCGGTGGACAAGGCCTGCTTTCGGTGGCGCTCGGACGATTGCCGACCGTTTTCTCCTCGCTCGTCATTTTCGTGGAGTCGATCGCAGCCGCCCTTTTCGCCTGGTTCCTGTTCGGCGAAAACGTTACGCTGCTGCAGGCGCTTGGCGGCATCGTCATCGTCGCCGGCATCTGGATCGCGCGCCCTCGCACGCCTTAACTATCGGCACCATAAGCGTCGACAACAGCCGCGGCTACAAGGTCGCGGCGCCCTTGTGCGAGACATCGGCATCCAGATCGTGCAGTGCCTTTTCAATCACGCGCAAATCGTCCTGAAGGCCGTCATCGGCGCTCATCGAGCTTTCGCTGCCGGCGCGCTGGATAGCCCGAGCCTCGCTGCGCAGCTCACGAAGCCTGTCGATCTTGCCGCTTTTGCGCAGATGATTGTCGAACAGAATATCCCGCACCGTCTTTTCCATGGCCGTAATGGGCATGAGTTTTCTCCTCTCGATAGGATATCTCGATCAGGAAGATAACGAGCGAGAGAAAGGACGGTTCCGGAGCGCTATCAGTCGATGAAACGGCGATAGCCCGTCGGCCGCTCATAGAGCCAACCGATCCGTTCGATGGCCGCGTCGAAATTCTCGCGGGCGACGGTCATGGTATGGCCGTTGGCGTGGACGATGGTTTCCGGATCTTCCATGATTGCGACATGACCCTTCCAGAAGACGAAATCGCCGCGCTTCAGCTCCTCGCGCTCGATCGGCTGGCCGAGGCCGGCGGCCTGCATGTCGGTATCCCGCGGAGCGGCACGGCCTGTCATCGACAGCGCCAACTGCACGAGGCCGGAGCAATCGATGCCGAGGCCTGAGCGGCCACCCCACAGATAGGGCGTCTCCAGAAAGCGCAAGGCGACGTCGACGAAGTCGCCGCCCCGGTTTTCGCCGATCGGCTGGACATGCTTGGCGAAGATGGCTGTGCCGTCCTCCAGGACGACATAGTGATTGCCCCGCGCCTCTGCAGTACCGGTAACGCCGACAAGGCTGCCCATGGAAAGGATCGCCGCATGCGGCTTGCGCAGCTCCGGCTCGGGATAGAGGAAGGTGCGCTGCGGGACGACGACGTGGGTCGGCGCGGCTGCGCCTTCCTTGATTGCCGCCTCCGGGAGATAGCCGACATAACCGTCGGCCAGAGCCTTGACCCAGCACCAGCCATCGCGGCGTTCGAATACCGTCACCTCTTCGCCCATTAGCAACTCGGTGTCGATGCCCGAGGCAAGATCAGGCTTCGGCCGAAGCGCAATGACCGGTACTGTGATGCGTGCGCTGCTGCCCTCGACGAAGCGCTCGGCCTCGACCTTGCCCTTGAGAGAAGCCTCTGCGAGATCAGGCCTGAAAGCATTGAGACGGCGGTCGAGCGTCATGGCGGAATTCCTGAGGTTACAGTTTGCGGCCGTGCTCGATGACGAGATCGCCGAGTTTTTCAAGATAGAGCGCGCCGGTGACTGTTCGCTTAATGATGACGTTGCGACGATCGCGATCGTCGCGCACGCGGTCGACCAATCCCATCACGCCCATGGTGTCAAGCGCCCGGGTGATGACCGGCTTGGTGACGCCGAGGGTTGCAGCAAGGCCACGCACGGTATGGGGCGGCGGCACGAGATAGATTTGAAGCAGGATCGCCGTCTGCCGCAGCGTCAAATCGTGATCCTCGCGGCGCACCTGAGCGAGCGTCACGCCATGCCAGAGGCCGAGAGCCTGTGAGGCAGAGAGTTCGAGCGGCAAGGGCAACCCCGAGGATTCGTTACGCTACCGTTCCAGTTTCGGCCAAGATCATGGCGGTTTCAAGGGGTGTTTTGGTTCTAGCTCCTTCGAAGATGGACTTTCGAGTCATAGAACTCGCGGAGGGTGCGCACCCCCCTCTGTCGCTTTCGCGACATCTCCCCCACATGGGGGGAGATCGTTCGGAGTTTGCCGCTCGTCGACCTCAAAACAACGAACTGCGATTTCAGCAGGCACGACGTTAGCTTGTGGCAGGTATGTGCAGCGAGTGACCAATCTCCCCCCTTGTGGGGCAGATGTCGCGACAGCGACAGGGGGGGTATCAGAGGCCCGGCATAGTCGAACACCCATCTGCTCGCGATAATGTAGCCCCTACCGTACGCTCTGCCTGATGTGATGATACAGCGCCCGGATTGCCTGGGCCTCGCCGCCGCCGGGCGAATGGGGCCGCTCGCTCGGCGCCCAGCCATAGATGTCGAAATGCACCCAGCTCGGCGTCTTCGTGACGAAGCGCTTCAGGAACAGAGCCGCGGTGATGGAGCCGGCCATGCCGCCGGCAGGCGCATTGGTGATATCGGCAAATTTGGTGCGGATATCCTTGTCGTAGCCCATATAGAGCGGCATCCGCCACAGCGGGTCATCCGTCTCCAGGCTCGCCTCGGTCAGATCGCTGGCAAGTTCGCTGTCGTCCGTGAAGAAGGGCGGCAGGTCGGGGCCGAGCGCGACGCGGGCAGCACCCGTCAGCGTCGCCATGTCGATCATCAGGTCCGGTGTATCTTCATCGGCATAGGCCAGCGCATCGGCGAGGATCAGCCGTCCCTCGGCATCCGTATTGTCGATCTGCACGGTCAAGCCCTTGCGGCTTCTGTAGATATCGCCGGGGCGGAAGGCGTTGGCCGAAATCGAATTCTCGACGACCGGAATGATGACGCGCAGGTCGACCTTGAGCTTGGCGTCCATAATCATCAGCGCCAGGCCCATGACGTTGGCAGCACCGCCCATGTCCTTCTTCATCAGCAGCATCGAGGATGCCGGCTTGATATCGAGGCCGCCGGTATCGAAGCAGACGCCCTTGCCCACTAGCGTGATGCGGCGATGGCCCTTCTTGCCCCAGCGCAGTTCCAGGAGACGCGGCGCATCGGCGCTGGCGCGACCGACTGTGTGCACGAGGGGGAAATTCTCCTTCAGCAGATCATCGCCAATGATGACGGACATTTCTGCCTTGTAGTGCTCGGCAAGCGCCCGGAAGGCCGCTTCGAGCTGTTCCGGACCCATGTCGTTGGTCGGCGTATTGATGAGATCGCGGGCGAGGAAGACGCCGGCGAGCTGGCGCTTGATATCGGCAGCATCGGCATCGCGCGGGATCATCAGCGTCGGTGCTGCGGTTTTTTCCGACTTGTAGCGGTCAAAACGGTAGCTGCCGAGACCGAAACCGAGCGAGAGCCGGTTCGCCGTCAGCGGCGCGGTCTCGATATGCCAGTCACCAGCCGGCAGGCTGCGTGCCAGCTTGCCCGTGAGGAAGGGTTGCTCGGACGGATTGGAGCCGAGGCCGAACAAGGCTCCGCCTAGATGCCCCTCAGCGGTCGGGATCAGCAGCAGCGAGCCGCTTTCAGCCTTGTAACCCGCCTTGCGTGCCCAATCGAGCGCGATGGGATCGATGGTGCCTGTCTCGATATGCGCCGGAGTGACGGCAAAGATCGGCAGGGTCGCGCCACCCTTCGAATTGAAGGGTGTCGCGCGCTCGATGAATTGATAGGGGGCCATGACTATCCTTTGACGATGACTTCAGGGAATCGGGGACTTCAGGGAATCGAGAGTTAACCGTCTGTTAGGGTTAACAGATTATTGCTGGAGCGAACATTGCGTCGAACCTTTCCCTGTTCCGATTCTAGGCCGGGCGCAAGACTATAAGGAATTCAGGGATAAGCGACATGCCCGCCGTCTCAATCACGTCTTCGTTCAGCACCTTCCTTTTCCGGGGGGCTTCCGCCGCACTTCTGGCGCTTGCGCTTGCAGGCTGCTCGACGACTGGAAAAGACAGGATGACGACTGGCTCGATCCCCACGGCGTCGCGGCCTCTCGACACGATGAACAGCACCGATCTTGCGCAGGCGACCGCCACGTATGGCAAGGCCTATGACGCCAATCCTAGGGATCGCGATGCAGGCGTCAACTACGCCAACGCCTTGCGCATGAGCGGCCGTAATGATCAGGCGCTTGCAGTCATGCAGCAGGTGGCGATCGCCAATCCGACCGACCGCGGCGTGCTGGCGGCCTACGGCAAGGCACAGGCGGCAGCTGGGCAGCTCGACGAAGCGCTCTCGACCATTGACCGCGCACAGCTGCCGGACCGGCCGGACTGGCGGCTGGTTTCGGCGCAGGGTGCCATCCTCGATCAGCTAGGACGATCCACCGACGCACGGGCCAAATATCGCGATGCGCTCGTGCTCGCCCCTAACGAACCGACCATTCTTTCCAATCTCGGCATGTCCTACGTGCTGACCGGTGATCTCAAGAATGCGGAAAGCTATCTTCGCACAGCTGTCGCGCAGCCGGGTGCCGATAGCCGCGTGCGGCAGAATCTGGCGCTCGTCGTCGGCCTGCAGGGCCGCTTTGCGGAGGCCGAACAAATCGCTCGCCAGGAACTGACGCCGCAGCAGGCAAACGCCAACGTCGCCTATCTGCGCGGCATGCTGGCACAGCAGAACTCCTGGCAGAAGCTTGCCGCCAGCGGCGACACCAGGAAAGTAGCCCAGCAATAGAGCAGGAGAACCGTAACGGCCTCCCTACCCAACTTTCGAAAACGGAACTCGTCAGCGGAGCCGTTGAGGCACACGCCCGATAGCCGCAGGCCTTTAACGCCAGATGTGGCGCGGCAGCCCCTCGGCGACAAGCCGCGCGCCGAGGGCGCCCATCACAACGCCCGCCACCCGATCTATCCATAACTTCGCACCGAGATAGATGGCCCGCGGCCGGTTCGAAGAAAAGGCCATCGTGACCACCGTGTACCAGCCCACTTCGACCAGGAAAACTGCGGGCGGAACCGTAAACAGCAGCCAGGGAGCCGGAGCCGCCGGCAGGAGTGCAGCGAAGATACTGCCGTAGAAAATGGCCGTCTTCGGATTGCTGAGCTGCGTGCCGAGCGCAAAGAGGAAATTGCGCATCACACCGCCCGCCGCCGGCGTCGTAGGCGCATCGATGGGAAGATCGTCCGCAGCACCGCGCCAGATGCGGATGCCGATATAGATCAGATAGAGGCCACCGGCGACTTTTAGCGCCAGATACAGCCATTCAACTTTCATCAGCAATGCGCTCAAGCCGAACAGGGCCAAAGTCGCGAAAATGACGCTGCCTGTTCCCATGCCGAAGGCGGCGGCAAGACCTGCCTTGCGCGAGCGGGAAACGGCGATGCGCGAAACGAGCACGAAGCTCGGGCCAGGGCTCACCGCACCGATGAAGACTGCCGCGATGACGCTGAAAAATATTGCCAAGGATGACATGTGAGACCTCCCAATATGGTCGATACAAACGCCCGGCGCCTTTCCGGAACGATGCGCCTGACGCCCATCGGCGACATTGCATGGAAGATAATCATGCCCGCATGCCGCGAGCAAGTCGGCGGCTCAGAATTTGTCCATTGCCTGAATGATCGCCGGGCCGAGAATGACTGCCATCAAGACCGGCAGGAAGAAGACGATCATCGGCACGGTCAGCTTCGGCGGCAGTGCGGCCGCCTTCTTTTCCGCCTCGTTCATGCGCTCGTCGCGGCCTTCCTGCGCCATGACACGCAAGGCCTGCGAGAGCGGCGTGCCATAGCGTTCCGCCTGGATGAGCGCCTGCGTCACCGATTTGACGAGTTCGATCTGGGTGCGGGCGGCGAGATTGTCAAAGGCGGTGCGGCGATCCTGCAGGAAGGAAAGCTCGGCTGTGGTCAGAACCATTTCCTCGGCGAGCGCCGGGGACTGCTCGGCCATTTCCTCGGACACGCGATGCATGCCGGCTTCGATTGAAATGCCCGACTCCACGCAGATCAGCATCAGGTCGAGAGCATCCGGCCAGGCGCGCTTGATCGATTTCTGGCGCTTGGTCACCAGATTGGAGATATAGATGTTCGGCGCGTAGAAGCCCAGATAGGCGAAACCGATGACACCAAGCAGGCGGATCGGCAGGGGCTTTGCGGCAAACCAGCCGAGAACGAAGACGACGACGATCGCAACCGCCAGAAACAGGAAAGGCAGCACGAATCGCGCCACCAGGAACATGTTGAGCGCATTTTCCGAGCGCAGGCCGGCAGACCGCAAGCGATTGACGGTATTGGCGTCGACAAGCGCATTGCGCAGGTTGAACCGCTCGACGATCTGTCTGACGTTTCGATTGTTGTGGCTGCGCAGCGATGCCTTGCCGCCCTCTGCGCTCAGCCGTGCGCGTTCACGGGCGCGAATCTGCTCGCGCTCTGTCGACACGGCCTTCATGCGCTTGCTGAGATCACCACGCTCCAGCAGCGGTATGGCGATCGTATAGAAGGTCGCGAAAACGGCAATGGCAACCACAACGGCAAGAAGGGTGCCAGGATCGGTCAAATTGGCTGCCAGATCGGACATGGGCTACGCGGCTCCTTCCGCTCAGATCTCGAAATTGACCATGTTGCGCATGATGAAGATGCCGAGCGACATCCAGATGCCGGCCGCAATCAAGATCAGATGGCCGCGCGGATCGGTGAACAGGATCAACATGTATTGCGGCGACGTCAGATAGACGAGCAGCATCACGATGAAGGGCAGAGCGCCGATGATGACGGCGGATGCCTTGGCCTCCATCGACAATGCCTTGACCTTCGCCTTCATTTTCTTCCGTTCGCGCAGCACCTTCGAGAGGTTGCCCAGGGCTTCCGACAGGTTGCCGCCCGCCTGGGCCTGAATGGCGATGACGATCGAGAAGAAATTTACTTCCTGCAGCGGCATATGGTTCGCGATGCGTGCGCAGGCGTCCGACATGCTAAGACCGACCTGCTGCGCTTCGACCACCCGCCGAAACTCCGTCTTGACAGGCTCTCGCGCCTCGCCAGCCACCAGCCGCACTGCATCGTTGAGCGGCAGGCCCGAGCGAAGCGAGCGCGTGATGAGGTCAAGCGAGTTCGGAAACTCTTCGAGGAACTTGCCTTGCCGGCGCTTGATGAGAAAGCCTATGACCCAGCGCGGCAAGCCGAAAGCCATGGCGAAGAACAGCCCCATGATGACGAGAGGCGGTGCGCCAATGATGAAAAACACCAGGACGGCGAAAAGACCGAAGAGCACGCTGAAAATGTAGAAGCGCGACGGCGTCAACGACAGGCCGGCCTGCGCCAGACGTGCCTTGAGCGACTGCTTCTTCTTCGTGTTTTCGCTCTGTCGCCGCTCCAGGTCCTTAAGTGTGTCCTGCACCGACTTGCGTCGCTTGGACATTTCCTGGACGCGATCGCGCGCAGCCTTGACCTTGACGCGATCGGTCTCGGCCTGCTTGACCCGGTTGACCCGGCTATCGGCCTTTTTCTGCGTCTCGATCCGTGAATAGAGAATGCCGTAGCAAACCGCGGCGGCGGAGACCGCCGTCAGCAGGACAATCAGCAGCACTATCGGATCGATACCAAACATCGTGAACCCTATTGCGCCTTCTGTTCCATCTCATCGAGGGCAGCTGCCAGGCGCCGCTCCTCGTTATAGTAGCGAGCACGATCCCAGAAATGCGGCTTGCCGATGCCGGTGGAGACGTGCCGTCCGATGATCCGGCCGTTCGCATCTTCGCCCTCGATCTCGTAGCGCATCAGGTCCTGGGTAATGATCACATCGCCTTCCATGCCGATCACCTCGGTGATCTGGGTGATGCGGCGCGAACCGTCACGCAGGCGAGCAGCCTGGATGACGACGTCGACGGAGCTGGAAATGATCTCACGGACGGTCTTGGCCGGCAGGCTGAAACCGCCCATGGCGATCATCGATTCCATGCGGCTCAGGCATTCGCGCGGCGTATTGGCGTGGATCGTGCCCATGGAGCCGTCGTGACCCGTGTTCATCGCCTGCAGCAGGTCGAAGACCTCAGGCCCGCGCACTTCGCCGACGATGATGCGCTCAGGACGCATACGCAGGCAGTTCTTGACGAGATCGCGCATGGTGATTTCGCCCTCGCCCTCGATGTTGGGCGGACGGGTTTCGAGGCGCACCACGTGCGGCTGCTGCAGTTGCAGTTCGGCGGTGTCTTCGCAGGTGATGACGCGTTCGTCGCGGTCGATATAGTTGGTCAGGCAGTTCAGAAGGGTCGTTTTGCCCGAGCCCGTACCGCCTGAAATGACGACGTTGCAGCGCACGCGGCCGATGATCTGCAAAAGCGTCGCGCCCTCAGGCGTGATGGCGCCGAAACGGACGAGCTGATCGAGCGTCAGCTTGTCCTTCTTGAACTTACGAATGGTGAGCGCCGGCCCATCGATCGCCAGCGGCGGAGCAATGACGTTGACGCGCGAACCATCGGGCAGACGCGCATCGCAGATGGGACTGGATTCATCGACGCGGCGGCCGACCTGGCTGACGATACGCTGGCAGATGGATAGAAGCTGCGAATTGTCGCGGAAGCGGATTTCGGATTCAACCGTCTTGCCGCCGACTTCGATGAAGGTCTGACCGGCGCCGTTGACCATGATGTCGGCAATGTCGTCACGGGCGAGCAGCGGCTCCAGCGGGCCATAGCCAAGCACGTCGTTGCAGATATCCTCGAGCAGCTCCTCCTGCTCGGAGATCGACATCGCGAAATTCTTGATGGTGATGATATCGTTGACGATATCACGGATTTCCTCGCGTGCGGCCTCGTTGCCGAGCTTGGAGAGCTGCGACAGGTCGATCGTATCGATGAGCGCGGAGAAGACCTGCGATTTCGTATCGTAATATTCTTCGGTACGCGCCGTGCGACGCCGGCTGGGCGTCTGCATCGGCGGCGGGGCGACCTGCTGACGCGGCTGCGCGGCATCACGGGACGGCTCTATCAGCACGGCCGGCGCCGTCGGCCCGCCTGCGGGAACGGGTGCACGCGCCGGTGCCGGCGGAGGCATTGCGCCACCGCTCTTTGCAGGACCTTCACTTCCGCGCTTGCCAAACATGTCTTCGATCCAATTCTACTGCTGCTGCATGGCTTTCACGAAAGATCGGCTGTCGGAAAGCTATGCGAAATCATAGGATTACTTTCGCTTCAAAAGGCCAAGCAAACCGCCCTTTCTTGCCTTCTTCAAAGCAACACGCCCGGTGACGATGTGCGATATCTGCGAGAAAGTTTCCGCGATCGGCGACTTCGGATCGGTCTCGGAGATCATCTGCCCACTGTTGGCTGCATTGCCGAACAGGTTGATGTCAAAAGGTATGATCGCAATCGGATCCGTCTCCAGCGGCGCGCAGAATTCCGAAGGATTGATCTCCGGGCGCTTCGGCATGCCGACCTGATTGAGAATGAGGTGCGGCGCCTTGTCGTTGGGCCGCAGCTTGCGCAGAGCATCGATCAGGTTCTTGGCGTTGCGCAGATTGGCGAGATCGGGCGCGGCACAGATGACGACCTCGTCTACCGCACCAAGCACCGAGCGTGTCCACTCCGTCCAGACATGGGGCACATCGAGAACCGCCACCGGCGCGCTGCGCTGGAGAACGTCGAGCACCGGCAGGAATGCCTGCCCTTCGAAATCATAAGCGCGATCCAGCATCGAGGGCGCCGCGAGCAGCGACAGGTGCTGCGAGCACTTGGTCAGCAGCCGGTCGAGAAAGACCTCGTCGAGGCGCTCCGGCGCATAGACGGCCTCGGCTATCCCCTGGGCAGGGTCCTGGTCGAAATCGATATTGGCGGTGCCATAGGGCAGATCGAGATCGGCAAGAATGGTTTCGGTCGAGAAGAGGCTGGAGATTCCGAAAGCGCAATTATGGGCGATCGTGGATGCACCCACCCCACCCTTGGCGCCGATGAAAGCAATGCTGCGGCCCAGCGGTTCGGCATCCGGATCGATAAAAATCGCCGTCATCGCCGTCATGAGATCGACCATGTCGGTGGGCTGCACGATATATTCGGAAATACCGTTGCGGATGAGTTCCCGGTAGAGACCGATGTCGTTGTGATAGCCGACGATGATGACCTTGGTGCTCGGATCGCAGACTGCGGCAAGCGGCTCGAGTTCCGCCAGGAGGCCGCGCGGATTGGCGCGTGTCTCCAGAATGATCAGATTCGGGGTCGGTGCCGAGGAGAACATGTTCGCCGCCGCCGCGACACCGCCGCTGGTGATCCGGAGGCTGACCTTGGACATGCGCCGATCGTTGGCGCACTGGTCCATCACCTGCTGCAGCTGCTCGCTTTCGCAGAAGGCATGTATGGAAATACGCGGCAGCGGCCGTAGATTGTCGAGATTGCCCGAGCGCGAAACTTCTTCCGCTTCCGGGGCAGTCGAGCCGATATCGTATTCGATGGCGTTCATGATTTCATCCCGTTGCGCCGACGCGTGAGCCCCATGATCATTGGCCGGAACCACTGAAGCCGCCGAGCGTGGCGGTACTCGTCGGAACCGAGCCGTTGCGGTAATTGTCGATCACCTTGCTGCGCTGATCGGTATCGATGGGCGACACAGCCCTGGGCGAGATCAAATCCGTGGGATTGGCGATCTGCGCTGCCAGGTTGCGCTGCGTCGCGCAACCGAAATTGTAGTAGTTCTGATTGTCGAAGGCGTTGTCGGAAAGATCATTCGGCCATTGACCGCAGCTGTTGGTCAGAGCCGTCGTGGCTGTGAAACGCAGACGGATCGGAGCCGCATCGCCTGGATCTCCAGCCCTATAGTAGCTGTCGACGATGCGGGCTGACGGGATGCCGTTCGCAACCAGCTCTCTGCGGATTTGCTGACGCAACGTGGATGCCGCCAGCGAATTCATCGATCCCCTGGGCGCAAGGATTTCGACCGTACCGCTTGCATGAGCTCGATAATCCTGGACAAATCCGCGGACGGTATCGCGCATTCCCGTCGTCAGGCGCCGGTCGCTGGCGGCAACCGGGATATCGAGATTGTGTTCCTTCTCCGTCAACACGATCGGATGACGCTGCCGGTAATCGTCGTTGATGGCACTGGTGGTCATGCGATCACGTGAATCGGCGCAGCCGCTAATGGCGGCGGCCGTCAGGAACAGGGCCGGTGCTATCAGAGCCAGCCCGGAGAAACGGGGCCGGCCGATGCGAGTCGCATTGCGTTCGGGACTGGCCATTTTTAGATCTCTCGTTAATCCGGTTGAAAAGGCACGCTTCATGGTCAGTGTCCCCTCACTTGTAGATGAAGCCGACAGTGCCGTGGAAATCGGCATCGGCGACCGGCGGCCCGTCCCTGCGGCCGTAGATCTTGTTGACACGGTTCATGAAAAAGCCGCTGATATCGTTGCTTGGCGAGAAATTGTCGTCAGGGCGGGCAAGCTGGCTGCGGGCGACCGGACGCACCAGATAAGGTGTCGCGATGATGACCAGCTCGGTTTCGTCGCGCTGAAAGCTCTTCTGGCGGAACAGAGCGCCGAGAATTGGAATCTTCGAGGCGCCCGGCGTACCGTTGGTGGTCTGCTGAATGGTATCGCTCAAGAGACCGGCCAAAGCGATCGAGCCGCCCGACGGCAGCTCGACAGAGGTATCGGCGGCGCGCTGGTTATAGGTTGCCGTGCCGGCGTTAGCCGTGCCAACCGGATTGGAAACCTGGGTCTGCACATGCAGGGCGATTCGTCCGGCAGACAGCACGACAGGTGTGAAGGCCAAACTGATGCCATAGGTGAAGGGCGTGACCGTGACACTCCCGTCCTTGTTCGTCACGGCGTATAGCGTCTGACCGCCCGAATTGAAGGTCGCGGCCTGACCGGAGATCGCCGTCAACGTCGGCTCAGCCAGCGTGCGGACGGCACCAGCCTGCTCAAGAGCGTTGAGATAAGTACTGATATTGTATTTGCCGATGGCGGTTTTGAACAAGCTGGCCAGACCGCCGCCGCCGGTTGCCGCGGTCCCATCCGAGACAGGGCTGCCGAGTTGAGCGACCGACAGGCCAGAGGAGTTGCTGACAAGGTTGTCGAAGCCGATCTGCTTCAGGACGCTGCGCTTGATTTCGGCGACGGTCACCTTGAGCGTCACCTGATCTTCGCCTTCGATCTGCAGCATGTTGACGATCTGCGACGTCTGCCGCGCTTCGGCGAAGATGGCGACCGCATTGTTGTCGCCGCTGCCCGAGGCAGTCTGGTTTCGAGTCGTCGCTTCGCCGCCTTTGAGGAAAGCCTGTGCGAGCTGCTCGGCGCGTGTCGCATCCTGCGGCGTGCGCACCGTACCGGTCATGACGATGTTGTCGGAAACGATCTCGACGTTGATGTCGGAGTCCGGAATGAAGCGCTTGAGGTTGGCCTGCAGCCCGGCAATGTCGCGCTCGATCTGGAGATCGAGGCTGACGATCTCCTTGCCGTCGGCGCCGAAGATGAAGATGTTGGTCTGGCCGACCGTCTTGCCGAAAAGGTAGATGCGACGCGAGGTCCGCGTCACCGCATCCGCCATCTTCGGATCGGAGACAAGAATGTCGTGGGCATCGGCCGGCAGATCGACGACAAGCGCCTTGTTGAGACCAAGCTTCAATGTGCGCTTCGTGCCGAGGCCGGCTATCGTGACGATACTGTCCGATCCGCCCGCAAAAGCGGTGGGCGTGCGCAGAAAGGCCGGGACATCTGCCAAGGGCAGGCCGGCAAAGGCGACCGAGAAGGAGAGGCTCACGGCAAGGGGGAGGCTGGCTTTCTTGCTTGTCTTTAACATGGTCTCGCCCCTTCTCACTGCGGTTTCGGCCCGCTTGGGCCATCGGTTACGATCGCTCCCGATTTGATGACTTGGATCATGCTGCCGCCATTGTCCCCGGCCAGCAGATAATCCGCCGCTGTCGTATCGGGCTGCTGCGCGTCGGCAACGGAGCGCAGTGCCAGCGTCAGGCGATCGGCCATCTGATGCGCGACGGCCAGGACCTTCGTCTGGTCCGGCGTCAGCTCCAGCGTCGCGGTTGCGCCGACGACGGCCTTGCTTCCGTCCTGCTTTTCCTCGATCTGCTGATCGACTGCCAGAACGCGAACGTTGCTGAGCACGGTTTCGGTGACAAGCTGCTGTTGTGAACCCTTGCGCACCATGATCACATCGACGCGGTCATTCGGAAGGATGAAGCCGCCTGCGCCGGTGGCGACGGAAATCTCGGTGGCGACGGCACGTTTGCCCGCCGGCAGCAATGAGGAAAGGATGCGGCTGTTGGAATCGGCGACCTTTTCCTCGCGGATCGGCTCGCCCTCGAATATCGGCAGGCGAACAACGGCACCGGTCAGATCTTTGAGTGCATTTGGGCGCTCGCGTTCGGTGATGAGACCTTTGACGACGCCGCTCTCCGGCCAGGGCATCCAATGGATCGATTGCTCGTTCAGACGCGAACCGACGGGCAGATTGGCACCGGCGACGAGGACATTGATCGTCGCCTCCTTCTCCACTACCGCCGCAATCTGCTGGGGAACGATATCGCGCGAACCAGCCAGGCGCATCGCGAGCAGACCGGCCATCCCGGCCGCGACGGCTGCCACTGCGAGTATCATTATGCGGGCGGGTTTCATGGTCATTCCTTGAGGAACAGGATTCTTCGCCCACAGAATGACCGGCAATTGGTGTAATTATGGTTAATGGGAAGTTACATTTATTGTTACTTAACCATGATTACTTGGTATATATTAGAAATTATATATGTTCGAGTTTGATTTTTACTCGCCGGCTCAAGACATGCTGCCCGTAGCCGCAATCAGGAGCGGCGAAGACGGAAAGGCCATGATGCCACCGATGGCAATGGCAACTCCGTAAGGAATTTTCTTGGCGATCACCAACGAATTCGGCAGCGGAAGACCAATGGCCAGTATCGTGTTGGCCTGGGAGCGGAGTAAAACGATCAAGACCGTCAGCACGCCGCCGATGAACGCGACATAGATGAGAAATTCCATCAGGGACGAATCGAAGCCGAACCAAAGCGTGGCAGCGGCCAGAAGCTTTGCATCACCGCCACCCATGACGTTCAGCGCGAACAACGCAAAGCATGCGAGAAAGACAAGACCGGCACCGGCAAAATGCATGCCGATTTCCGCAAGCGACAACCCGAAGAGAGGCGCCAATATTAGGAATGAGATTGCGAGCGCGAGAGAAACACGATTTGGGATGGTCATGGTGAACAGATCCGAAATCGCGGCAATCGACATGCAGAGTGGAAATATAAGTAACGCTACATTTTCGATCACGACAGCATCCTTCCACATATAAGGGAAGCCGCTCGTTTTCTCGAGCGGCTTCCAAAAAGCACTGCGCCACTTAGACGAAGTATTACTGAGTTTTGCTGCCGATTCCGGAACCGGAAGTATTCATCTGCTTGGCAATGTTCGTAAAGGTCAGGCTCAGCGTGTTACCCAGGGTGGTTGCACCGGTGATGATGGCAACCGAGATCAGAGCAGCGATCAGACCGTATTCGATTGCGGTTGCGCCCGACTCATCCTTCAGGAAGCGCGAAAAAAGCTTGGACATGTGTTTGACTCCACTTTGTTGACAGCACGTCCGTCAACTGTTGCCGTTGATCGGATGAGTTGCACGGTAGCTTCCCGCCGTTTCCATCGCTTTAAAGAATTAGGTTAATGTGTTGTAAATAAAGAGGCGAAAATAGAATAGTTAACGTGACCTCTATGTTATTCCGTAGGCTTTTAAAGAAAATCTTTAGCCGAATAGAAATTATTAGATGTATGAATATTAGCGCGATATACGATTTGGCTCGAAACAATACATGCCCTGCGTAATCAAATGGCGATGAAGGCCTGTATGGGACATCTGCGCCATAATTGCATGACGGAAGACGCGCTTAATCGTTCATTCACCATTCTTTCTCATTCTATCCAGAAATTCTTTTCACTATCGCTTTCCAAGAGGCCAAGCCATGCCAATCGGCGGCAGAACAGCATTCCTTGCCGGCATTGTCGCCATGGCCGGCATGACGCCAGAGTTTTCACACGCTGCCGGAGAAAGCATGCTGCGCGTCTATATGGATCACGCGCGCGTGTTGAAGCTGGATCGCCCTGTCAGCAAGGTCATTGTCGGCAATTCGCAAGTTGCCGACGCGACGGTCGCCGATCCGAAAACCATCGTACTGACCGGCCGCAGCTTCGGCACGACAAACATCATCCTGCTCGATGCCGACGGCAATGCCATTGTGGACGAGCAGATCCTGGTGTCGATCGACGAAGGCAATACAGTCCGTGTGTTTCGCCAGACGGATCGCGCCGTGCTGTCGTGCACGCCCAATTGCGAACAGCATGCCCAGCAGAACAATACGACGACAACCCCAACGGCTGCTGCCGGGCAATAATAACATTCGATAACGCAAATATTCTAAAGTACATTCAAGGAATTAAGCAGCAAACGATAATCCCGGTTTCCTCTAAATATGAAGAGAGAAGAGAAACGGATTATCAAGAAAGCAATTCTAGTGTCGTCCGCGTGTAAATCGCCGCGGACTTCCCATGACGCCAGATAATACCCTTCACGCCAATACAGGCCGCGCACGTCGCCGTGTCCGAGGCAGCTTGCGTGAATTCGTGCGTTCTCGGGACGGGACAGCAGCGATCGAATTTGCGTTACTTGCGATCCCCTATTTTCTAATCGTCTTTGCGATCATCGAAACCTTCGTCGCCTTCACTGCGGAGCAGGTCGTTTCAAACGCGGTCGATACTCTGGCGCGCCAGATCCGAACCGGACAGATTACGGCAGCCAATACGACTTCGCAGCAATTCCGACAGGCATTCTGCAACGAGATTGCCGTGCTCATTACCTGCTCCTCCACCGAAGTACAGACGCCGGCGAACCTCTACCTCGATGTGGAGAGCTATTCGAGCTTCGCATCCATGCCGACAACGATCCCTCTCAACTCCTATTCCGATCTCAGCACCACCGGATTCACTTTTACCCCCGGCGGCGCCAAGTCGCTGAACATGGTGCGCGCCTATTATCGCTGGCAGATCATAACGGATCTGCTGCGCCCCTATCTTACCAATGTGCATCCAACCAACGGCTCGGCCTCAGTCTATCTCATCGTCGCAACCGCGGCCTTTCAGAACGAGAATTATCCGTGAACGGCCTCATGAGCATGACCGGGAAAAAGAGTGCGCCCTTTGGCATCCTGAAACGCTTCGCTCGTGACGAACGTGGCGTCGGCGCGATCGAATTCGCTATTCTTTTTCCCGTATTGCTGATGCTCTATCTCGGTGCCTTCGAGCTTACCGTCGGCCTCAATGCGTCGAAACGCGCCAGCCGCTCTGCCGGTTCGATCGCAGACATCGTCTCGCAGCAATCGACGGTCACCAAGTCCGTGCTTGCGGGCATGCCGTCCGTTGCCGGCGCGATCTTCGCGCCCTATAGCACGACCGGCCTGACGTTGAAGATCACCGGTATTGCGATCGACGCGACCGGCAAGGCGACCGTTGCCTGGTCCTGGGCACAGGACGGAACCAGGCCATATACACCAGGCTCCACGGTCACGGTGCCGGCCAACATGAATCAAGCAAGCACATTCCTCGTCCGTAGCGAGCTTGCCCTCCCCTATCAGCTCCTCACCTTCGGTGCCAATTTCCTGCCAAGCGGCACAAACCAGATCACCATCAGCCGGCAATATTACTACCGGCAGCGTGTCGGCACTTCGATCAGCTGCAGCGATTGCTGATAGCCCGACGGCTAAAACCGTGCCCGAAGTACCACTTCTAAACGGAAAATTGCCAAGCCGATGCCTCCGTTATATGGGTGACGTCCAATAACCCGGAAGACCTGCCGGGTGACGACTTTCTATCGGGTGATCTATGGCACGCGCCTTTCTCTTCGTTCTGGATTCTTTCGGTGTCGGCGGCGGCCCGGATGCGGCAAGCTATGGTGATGAGGGTGCCGATACGCTTGGCCATATCGCCGAGTTCTGCGCCGCTGGCGCTGCCGACCGCGAAGGCTTGCGCCAGGGTCCGCTGGCATTGCCGATCATGTCCGGCCTCGGTCTGCTGGAGATCGCAAAGGCGGCCACTGGCAATTATCCTGCCGGCATGCCTTTGCCGGAAAAGCTCTACGGCCTCTATGGATGCGCGAGCGAAACCTCCCGCGGCAAGGATACGCCATCGGGCCATTGGGAAATTGCCGGCACGCCCGTCATGTTCGACTGGGGTTACTTTCCGGCAGAAGGCGATGCCTTCCCGCCGGAGCTGGTAAAGGCCATCTGCGAAGCGGCCGATCTGCCAGGGATTCTCGGCAATTGCCATGCCTCCGGCACGGATATCATCGCCAAGCTTGGCGAAGAACACATCCGCAGCGGCAAGCCGATCTGCTACACCTCGTCCGATTCCGTCTTCCAGATCGCCGCACACGAACAGCATTTCGGCCTCGACCGGCTGATCGGCCTTTGCAAGATCGTGCGCACCTTGCTCGATCCCTACAATATCGGCCGCGTCATTGCCCGCCCCTTCATTGGCGAGACGGTGGCGACTTTCGAGCGAACCGGCAATCGCCGCGATTTCTCGGTGCTGCCGCCGGAACCGACGCTGCTCGACCGCCTGGTGAAAGCCGAGCGCACGGTGCATGCCGTCGGCAAGATCGGCGATATCTTTGCCCATCAGGGCATCTCCAGGGTCATCAAGGCCAATGGCAACATGGCGCTGATGGATGCGACACTGAAAGCCATGGACGAGGCTGAGGACGGCGATCTGGTCTTCACCAATTTCGTCGATTTCGACATGGTCTACGGTCATCGCCGCGACGTGCGGGGCTATGCCGCCGCGCTCGAAGCCTTCGATGCGCGCCTGCCTGAGGTGCACAAGAAGCTGAAGGCGGGTGATCTCGTCATTCTGACAGCCGATCACGGCTGCGACCCGACTTGGCGCGGCACGGATCACACGCGCGAGCGCGTGCCTGTCATGGCTTACGGACCGGGCATTCGCTCGCGCTCCATCGGCGTCCGCCAGACCTATGCCGATATCGGCGAGACGGTTGCCAGACATTTGGGAATTGCGGCCGGGCCGCACGGGAGGAGTTTCCTTTGACATCGCATCTAAAGAAAGTGGAGCTGCACTGCCATCTGGAAGGTGCCGCCCCGCCAGCTCTGACGCTGGCTCAGGCAGAGAAATACGGCGTCGATACCCGCGCCTTCCTCAAGGACGGCGTTTACCTCTGGGAGGATTTTGCCGAATTCCTGGTTTGCTACGATAAGGTTTCCGAGGTTTACCGCACTGAGGAAGACTATGCGCTGCTGACCGAAACCTATCTCGAAGAGCTTGCCGGCATCGGCACGATCTATAGCGAACTCATCGTCTCGCCCGACCATGGCGACCGCATCGGCCTCGGAGCCGACGCCTATATGGCAGGCGTTTCGGCCGGCATCCGCGCCGCCAAGGCAAAGACCGGCATCGAGGCGCGGCTGATCGTGACCGGCGAACGCCATTTCGGCCCGGACCGCGTGGTGAAGGCAGCGGAATATGCCGCCAAGAGCGACAATCCACTGATCACCGGTTTCAACATGGCCGGCGAAGAGCGCATGGGCCGCGTTGCCGATTATGCCCGCGCCTTCGATATCGCCCGCGAGGCCGGTCTCGGCATCACCATTCATGCGGGCGAGGTCTGCGGCGCATTCAGCGTCGCCGATGCTGTCGACCTGGTGCGCCCGGCTCGTATCGGCCATGGTGTGCGCGCCATCGAGGACATGGATCTCGTCAAGCGCCTTGCCGATCTCGGCACCGTGCTGGAAGTGTGCCCTGGCTCCAACGTCGCGCTCAAGGTCTTTCCGGATTTCCAGTCGCACCCGCTGCGCAAGCTGCGCGATGCCGGCGTGAAGGTCACGATCAGTTCCGATGACCCGCCGTTCTTCCACACCTCGCTGGAGCGCGAATACGAACTGGCCTCAACAGCCTTCGGTTTCAGCGACGACGAGATCAACGCTATGACCCGCACGGCGATCGAAGCGGCCTTCGTGGACGAGGCGACGCGGGCGGCATTGTTCGCGAAGCTCTAAAAGCGTGGTTTAGGCCGCAGATTGGGGATGAAATCTCGAAAAGCGGCCTATTTTCTTGCACCAAAGGCGTTTTCCGTGAAAGAACCATCTCATATCACGGAATTACTGGAAGGCTGAAACCATGGACGGCGTCACTGTCATCGATCACCCGCTTGTGCAGCACAAGCTCACAATCATGCGCAAGAAGGACACGTCGACGGGAAGCTTCCGCCGGCTGCTGCGCGAGATTTCGACGCTGCTCTGTTACGAAGTCACACGCGACCTCGAACTGACGATCGAGACCATCGAAACGCCGCTGCAGCCGATGGATGCGCCGATCCTCGAGGGCAAGAAGCTGGTCTTCGCCTCGATCCTGCGCGCTGGCAACGGCCTGCTCGAAGGCATGCTCGATCTCGTGCCCTCGGCCCGCGTCTCGCATATCGGCGTTTACCGCGATCACGAAACGCTGCAGCCGGTCGAATATTACTTCAAGGCGCCAGAGGATATTTCCGAACGCCTGATCATCGTCGTCGATCCGATGCTGGCAACCGGCAATTCCTCGATTGCCGCGATCGAGAAGCTGAAGGAGCGCGGCGCGCACAATATCCGCTTCCTCTGCCTGCTGGCGGCTCCGGAAGGCATCGCCAACTTCCGCAAGGCGCATCCGGACGTGCCGGTCTTCACCGCCGCCATTGACAGCCATCTGAACGAGAAGGGCTATATCGTGCCTGGCCTCGGCGATGCCGGCGACCGTATGTACGGCACCAAGTAAATCCGCTATTATACTTTTGACCGAGCCCGGCAATTACACAACTGCCGGGCTTTTTATTGATTGCATTAGCGGCATTTCAGCAAAGCTCATCTATAGATGGCATGGCCCGCAGGAGGGGCCTTGCCGATGCTCGTTCGCGTTCTTGTCTTTGCCGGTATCATTGCCGTTGCGGCGACCCAGGTGCCGATGCTCGTTGACAGTTTTGGCGAGCGCGCAGGAAAGCCAGTGCCGGTCGAAGCAGTTTCCCTTGCCCCACCGAAGACCGAGGCACCCGTTTCCTACGGCAGCGTTCAGCTACGCGCCAATGCGGGCGGCCACTATGAGGGTGATTTCACCATCAACGGCCGGTCCGTGCACGGCATGATCGACACGGGCGCGACCTATGTGGCGATGAACGAAAGCACCGCGCGCAGCCTTGGTTTCAGCGGCGTCGATCTCGACTATCGCTACACGGTCCAAACCGCGAATGGCGCTTCCAAAGTCGCCTACGTCAAACTCGACCGTCTGGAGATCGGTACGATCCGGGTTCGCGATGTCGACGCCGTGGTGGCAAAGGACAGCGCATTGAGTACGACGCTGATCGGCATGAGCTTTATGAAGAAGCTGAACTCCTACGGAGTGCAGAATGGCACCCTGCTCCTGAAGCAATAGAACGGACAGGACAGGTCACGAAGCCGCGGGACGACCCATACTGCTGCTTTCAGATCAAATCCTGCTGAGGATGACAGGCGAGAGCGCTGGCGCTGCAACCACGATGCGATAATTAGCCGACAAATCGGCCGTAGCCTTTTGTGCACTTGCCTCGTCCGCCGCGTGAACGGTGGCGATGCGATCACCTCTGCTGATCTTCGTGCCGAGCGGCAGGATATCCGTAAAGCCGACGCGATGGTCGATCCTGTCCTGCGGGCGGCGGCGGCCACCGCCGAGATCGATCACGCTCATGCCGATCCCTCGCGCATCGCAGGCGCCGAGCCAGCCATCGGCGGCCGCGAGAATCGGCTTCTGCACCGGCGCGCTTGCCAGATAGCGATCGGGATGTTCGAGCAGATCTGCTGGACCGCCGAGACCATGCACCATGCGACCGAAGATCTCTGCCGCCTTGCCGGACGCCAAAGCCTCGCGCGCCCTCCCCTCCGCCTCGGCAGCACCCGCAGCAATGCCGGCCTGAACCAGCATTTCAGATGCGAAGGCCAGCACGACCGTTTCAAGCCGCGTGCCTGCCTTGGCTCCTTTCAGGAAATCCAGACAATTGCGAAGCTCAACGACATTGCCCGCGGCATCGGCGAGCGGCTGGTTCATGTCGGTAATCAGGGCCGAAGTCTTAACCCCACCACCATTCGCCACCTCCACCAGCGAGCGCGCCAGCGTCTCCGCTTCCTCAAGCGAGGTCATGAAGGCACCGCTGCCGATCTTGACGTCGAGCACCAGCGTTTCTAGCCCGGCCGCCAACTTCTTCGAGAGGATGGACGCCGTAATCAGCGGCACGGAATCGACCGTCGAGGTGACGTCGCGCACTGCGTAGAGCTTGCCGTCGGCGGGCGCCAGCGCACCGGTCTGGCCGATGATGGCACAGCCGACCTCATCGACCACCTTGCGGAAACGGGCAGCATCCGGCGTGATTCCGTAACCGGGAATGGATTCGAGCTTGTCGAGCGTGCCGCCGGTGTGGCCGAGACCACGACCCGAAATCATCGGCACGGCGAGGCCGCAGGCAGCCGCGATAGGGGCGAGCATCAGCGAGACGTTGTCGCCGATGCCACCCGTCGAATGCTTGTCGGCAATTGGTCTGCCGATGCCATCCCAGGACAGGATATCGCCGGAGCGGGCCATGGCGAGCGTCAGAGCCACCGTCTCTTCCCGCGTCATCCCGCGAAACCAGACGGCCATGGCAAAGGCGCCGATCTGGCTTTCGGCCAGTTCGCCACGGCCCAATGCGTCGATAAACGCATCGATATCGGCGGACGAAAGGGTGGCGCCGTCGCGCTTCTGCCGGATAATCTCCTGCGGGATCATGGGTCAGTAGCCTGAAGAGGCCGTCTTGGACTCGCCGCCAGCCAGCACGTTCAGGATATCATCGAGCAGGCTCGATGCACCGAAGCGGAAAGTCGAAGGCATGGCCCAATCGGGCGCCATGATGGTCTCGGCGAGGCTGAGATACAGGGCCGCATCGGAAACGGAACCGATGCCGCCGGCAGGCTTGAAGCCGACCTTGCGACCGCTGGCGCGGATCGCCCGCAGCATGATATCAGCGGCTTCCAGCGTCGCGTTGACGGCGACCTTGCCGGTGGAGGTCTTGATGAAGTCCGAGCCGGCGTCGATCGCAAGTTCCGACGCGCGCCGGATCAGCGCGGTATCCTTGATCTCACCGGTTTCGAGGATGGTCTTCAGGAGGACCGGCCCCTTGCATTCGGCCCGCACAGCCGCGACCATGTCGGTGACGGCCTGCTCATTGCCGGCCAGAAAAGCGCGATAGGGAATGACCAGATCGATCTCGTCGGCGCCGTCGGCAATGGCTTCACGCGCCTCGGCGGCAACATCGGCTATTTCCATGTCGCCGCTCGGAAAATTCACCACGGTCGCGATCTTCACGGCATGATCGGCGCCGAGAATGCCGCGCGCCTGAGCGACGAAACGCGGCCAGATGCAGATTGCGGCCGTATTGCCATAGGGCGATTGCGCGCGAGCGCACAGCGCCTCGATCTGCGCCGGCGTGCAGTCGTCCTTCAAATTGGTCAGGTCGAGAAGGGAAAGCGCAACGGCTGCCGTTTCTCTCAGGGAATGGCCCGTCATTCTGGGTCTCCTTCGTCCGCGATCATTTCTTTCAGGATAGCGGCGAGGCGTGCGCCGCCGACCGGAGCCATGTCCTTCGTCTCGTCATGCGAGAGCTCGCCACCGGTCATGCCAGCACCATAGTTAGTGACGACGGAGGCAGCGGCAACCCTCAAACCGAAAAGACGCGCCAGAATGACTTCCGGCACCGTCGACATGCCGACGGCATCGGCGCCCAGAATGCGCGCCATGCGGATCTCTGCCGGTGTTTCGAAGCTCGGGCCGGAAAACCACATATAGACGCCGTGTGACAGCTTGATCTCGGCCTTTTCCGCCGCCTTGCGCATGCGCATGATCAGATCGATGTCATAGGCGCTCGTCATGCCGACGAAGCGCCTGTCGCTTTCCTCGCCGATCAGTGGGTTCATGCCGGAATAGTTGATGTGATCGGTGATCTGCATCACCGAGCCCGGCGGCATCTCCTCGCGCAGCGATCCGGCCGAGTTCGTCAGGATCAGCGTGTCGACGCCAAGCGCCTTCAGGGTTTCGATCGGCTCGCGCATGGCGTTGGCGTCGCCTTTTTCGTAATAATGCACGCGGCCGGAGAGCATGATGACAGGGACATCGCCGAGCTTGCCTGCGACCAGCGTGCCGGCATGGCCAGAGACGGCGCTGACCGGGAAACCGGGCAGATCGGCATAGGGAATGCGCAGGGCGTCTTTGACCTCATCCACGAGAGAGCCGAGGCCGGAGCCCAGAATGATACCGTAGCGCGGCTTCAGTTCGCCGAGCTTCTCCGTGAGGATATCGACGGCCGCGCTCATCCGAGCACCTCCGTTTCGAAGCTGAAGGGCAGCATCTCGTCCATGGTCATGGTCTTCTTCACGCCGGTTTCGTCGCAAAGATAGATGCGCGTTCCCTTGCTGGCAAATTCGGCGATCTTCTGCCGGCAGCCGCCGCAAGGCGGGCAGAGCGGCAGTTTCTCGGCGATGACAGCCATTTCGACGATCTTCTTGGCGCCAGCCATGATCATGTGGCTGATCGCCGTGGGCTCAGCGCACCAGCCCTGCGGGAAGGACAGGTTCTCAATATTGGCGCCGGTGTAGATCTTGCCGTCCTCGGCACGGATCGCCGCGCCGACCGGGAATTTCGAATAGGGAGCATGCGCGAAAGCCATCGCGCCGCGCGCGGCCTCGAACAGATCATGCGACATGGTTTAGCGCTCCTTGGTATAGGGCACGCCACCGGCCTTCGGGGGCTTGGCGACGCCGATAAAGCCTGCAAGCAGGATGCAGGTGAGGATATAGGGCAGCGCCTGGAAAATCTGTACCGGCACCTCGCCAATGCCCGGAACCGACTTGCCCTGCATGAAATTGGCAAAGGCATCGAGGAAGCCGAAGAGAAGACAGGTGAACATGACCGGCACCGGCTTCCACTTGGCGAAGATCAGTGCGGCGAGAGCGATATAACCCTTGCCCGCCGACATGTTGTTGATGAAGGCGGCCGACTGAGCAATGGCAAGATAGGTGCCCGAAAAGCCGCAGAGAATGCCGGCAACGATCAGCGAGCGATAGCGCAGCCATTCGACCGAGATGCCGGCGGTATCGACCGCGCCCGGATTTTCACCGACGGCGCGCAACCGCAGACCGAAGCGGGTGCGATAGAGAATCCACCAGGAAATCGGCACGGCGAGGAAGGCGAGATAGGTCAGGATATTGTTGCCGGAGATGACATTGGCGTAGAGCGGCCCGATGAACGGAACGTCGCGAATGGCATCGGCGCCCGGCAGAGTGATGCCGGAAAAGCGCGCGGTAGCAGGCAAAGTCGGCGTGCGGCCGCCCTGCCCGAACCAGGCCTGGCCGAGAACGATGGTCAAGCCGGCCATCAGGAAGTTGATCGCGACGCCCGAGACGATCTGGTTGCCGCGATTGGTGATCGATGCGAAACCGTGCAACAGGCCGACGACAACCGAGACAACGATACCAGCGCCGAGACCAGCCCAGGGCGAGCCGCTGATCGCGGCGACGCAGGCCGCGGCGAAGGCCGAAGCCAGCATCTTGCCTTCGAGACCGATATCAAAGATGCCGGCACGCTCGGAAAACAGGCCTGCCAGCGCGGTGAAGATCAACGGAATCGACAGACGGATGGTCGAGCCCAATATGCTGATGAGGAGATCATAATAATCCATCGTCCGATCCTCACGTCCTGGCGAATGTCTGGTAGATGCGCACGAGCGCAGGTCGGAACATATATTCGAGCGCACCGGCAAACAGGATGACAAGACCCTGGATCACCACGATCATGTCGCGCGTGATGTTCGGCATGTCGAAGGATAGCGCATCGCCGCCCTGATAGAGAATGCCGAAGAGGATCGCCGCCAGGATGATGCCCAGAGGATGATTGCGGCCCATCAGCGACACGGCGATGCCGACGAAGCCCGCACCAAGCACGAATTCCACCTGCAGGCGCGCGGAAGCGCCCATGACGGGGTTGAGCGCCATCATGCCGGCAAGACCGCCCGAAATCAGCATGGCGATAACGACCGTGCGGGCATAGGGAATGCCGGCATAGACCGCAGCGGTGGAGCTGAGGCCGAGCGTGCGCATCTCATAGCCGAGCTTGGTGCGCCAGACGAGCACCCAGACGAGGAAACACATGACGAGCGCGATCAGGAAGGACACATTGAGCGGAGCGGCACCGATGGTCGAGCCGAAAATGCCCATGAGCCAATCAAGCTTCGGCAACTGACCGCCCTCGAGGAAGGTACGGGTTTCAGGCGCCATCTTGCCGGGCACGATCAGCACATGCACCAGCAGGAAGTTCATCATCGCCGAGGCGATGAAGTTGAACATGATTGTGGTGATCACGACGTGGCTGCCGCGCTTGGCCTGAAGCCAGGCCGGGATAAGCGCCCAGAGCGCCCCGAAAATCGCCGCGCCGATGACCGCAAACGGCATCGTCACATACCAGGGCACGTAGCGGTCAAGCGTCAGCGCGACGAGGGCACAGCCGAGACCGCCGAGATAGGCCTGGCCTTCCGAGCCGATATTGAACAGACCGGCATGGATGGCGACAGCGACCGAAAGGCCGGTAAAGATGAAGCTCGTGGCATAATAGAGCGTGAAGCCGATGCCTTCGCCGCTGCCGAGAGCGCCCTGCAGCAGCAGGACGAGCGCATCGAGCGGGCTCTCGCCGATGAACCAGACGACGAGGCCGGAAATCAGGAAGGCAACAATCAGGTTGAGAAGGGGGATCAGGCCGTAGGTGATCCAATTGGGGAGCGGAACGGAAGCCGTGCTCATATACGCCTCACGCGGCAATGCCGGCCATCATCAGGCCGAGTGTTTGTTCACCGGCCTCAGCCGACTTTTCACCGACGATGTGGCCGGCGAACATGACGAGGATACGGTCCGAAAGCGCACGGATCTCATCCAGCTCCACCGAAACCAGCAGGATCGCCTTGCCGGCGTCGCGCATCTCGATGATGCGGCGATGGATGAATTCGATGGCGCCGATATCGACGCCGCGCGTCGGCTGGCCGATCAACAGAGCCTTCGGATCGCGCTCGATCTCGCGGGCGACGACGATCTTCTGCTGATTGCCGCCGGAGAAATTGGCTGTTTTCAGCCGCGCATTCGGCGGGCGGATATCGTATTTCTCGATCTTCTCGATCGCATCCTTGCGCATGGCATCGAGATCGAGCATGCCGCCGCGCCCGTATTTGCGGTCGCGGTGATAGCCGAGCATGGAATTCTCATATTCCTCGAACTTGAGGACGAGGCCCATGTGATGGCGATCTTCCGGAATATGGGCAAGGCCAAGGTCGCGAAGCGCGGCCGGATCGGCATTGCCGATCGGCTTGCCATGGAGCAGGATCTCGCCAGAGGCTGGCTTGCGGATACCGGCGATCGCCTCCAGCAGTTCCGACTGACCGTTGCCAGCGACGCCGGCAATACCGACGATCTCGCCGGCTCGGACATCGAAGGAGACATTGTCGACCATGGTGACACCACGGCCGTCCTTGACGGTGAGGTTGCGCACCGACAGCAGGACCTCGCCGGGATTGGGCGCCCCCTTTTCGACGCGCAGCAGCACGCGGCGGCCGACCATGAGCTCGGCCAATTCCTCGACGGTGGTTTCCGCCGTCTTGCGGGTGGCAACCATTTCGCCGCGGCGCATGACCGATACCGTATCGGTGATCGCCATGATCTCACGCAGCTTGTGGGTGATGAGGATGATCGTCTTACCCTGGTCGCGCAGGACGCGAAGGATACGGAAGAGATTGTCGGCTTCGGCAGGCGTCAGAACGCCGGTAGGTTCGTCGAGAATGAGGATCTCGGCGCCGCGATACATTGCCTTCAGGATCTCGACGCGCTGCTGTTGGCCGACGGGAAGCTCCTCGATCAACGCATCCGGATCGACTTCCAGGCCGTAATCCTTCTCGAGCCGGTTAAGCTCGGCGCGCGCGGCCGTGACGCCCTTGGCGAGGAGCGCGCCGCCTTCGGCGCCCAGCATCACATTTTCAAGGACGGTAAAATTATCGACCAGCATGAAATGCTGGTGCACCATGCCGATGCCGGCTGCGATCGCCGTCTGGCTGTCGCGGATGGCGATGGGATTGCCGTTAATGCGGATTTCGCCGCTATCGGCCTGATAGAAGCCGTAGATGATCGACATGAGGGTCGATTTCCCGGCACCGTTTTCGCCGATGATCCCGTGGATCGAGCCCTTGGCGACGGTCAGGTTGATATCTTTATTGGCGTGGACAGCACCGAACTTCTTGTCGATGCCCACGAGTTCGATGGCAAAGGTTTGGTTCACTATAGGGGCTCCAGAAACCGGTTTCCGGATAAGAAAAGGGCGTATGACGTTTTTAACTCGTCATACGCCCTTGTTTCATATCAGTTCTTCGGGCAGGCGTTGTCGGTCAGATAGTCGTGGACCTTGATGGTACCGGCGACGATATCGGTCCGCGCCTTGTCGACCGCAGTCTGCATTTCCGGAGTGACGAGCGGCTTGTTGTTGTCGTCCATGGCAACGGTGACGCCGTCTTCCTTCAGGCCCAGTTCCTGGGTGCCGGCCGTGAACTTGCCGTTCTTGGCATCGCTGAAGGCATTGTAGACTGCGAGGTCGACGCGCTTGACGACGGAGGTCAGAACTGAACCCGGATGCAGGTAGTTCTGGTTGCTATCAACGCCGATCGAGAGCTTCTTGTTGTCGGCCGCCGTCTGCAGCACGCCGAGGCCGGTGGCACCAGCAGCCGCGTACACAACGTCAGCGCCCTGGTCGATCTGGTTCTTGGTGAGCTCGCCGCCGCGAACCGGGTCGTTCCAGGCAGCACCCGTCGTGCCGGTCATGTTCTGGAAGACTTCGATCTTCGGATTGGTGGCGCGTGCGCCAAGCTCATAACCGCACTCAAACTTGCGGATCAGCGGAATGTCCATGCCGCCGACGAAGCCGACCTTGCCGGTCTTCGAAGCCATGGCGGCCATGACGCCAGCGAGATAGGAGCCTTCGTTTTCCTTGAACTTGACCGAGCGGACGTTCGGCAGATCGAGGCTGTCGTCGATCAGGACGAATTCGGTCTTCGGATATTCGGCAGCAACCTTCTGCAGCGCGGAGGTCCAGGCAAAGGAAACAGCGATAACCGGATTGAAGCCCTTGCTGGCGAAGTTGCGCAGCGCCTGTTCGCCCTGGGTGTCGCCCGTCGGCTCGAAGTCGCGGTAAGCGATGCCGGTTTCCTTCTTGAACTTCTCAGCGCCGTTATAGGCAGCTTCGTTGAAGGACTTGTCGAACTTGCCGCCGGTTCCGTAGACGATTGCCGGCTTGATATCGGCCGCAAGCGCCGTTGCCGACATGGCAGCCAAGGCGAAAAGGGTCAAAAGGGATTTTTTCATGTGGTGCAGCCCTATTGTTTCTATCTTGTTGGGTCCTCCCGCAAGCCCGTTGATCGGGCAAGTCTGCGGAACTGCCGGCCTCCCCCGAGGCCAAGCTGGCGCGCATCCTTGCATGGCTGCACGAAAAATTCACGAGAAATTTTTCAGTTGGTAAAGATTTGTGGGAATTGGTGAAAACCCATCCAAACGACCCGTTTTTTAAACAATTTCGGCTCGAAACTGCAATTTTATTGATCAGAACAGCTGCCGATCAGCTCTTCGCAATCGCCAGTTTTGCCGCTTGCCGCATTGCGATGGAGCTGCCGTCGATCCGCTCCGACGCCACTCAATTCCCTGAATGGCACAGGCCGGAAGACACGCGCCGAACCCCTCACGCGCTGAAGCGGCCGGCTGCAGGCTGGCGCTTGTAGGCGACCATCCACAGCAATAGGGAAATCACCAGGAAGACGGCGAAGGCAGGCTGAAACAGCAGCCATTGCATCGCCATGTCGTACAAGCGGGGATGGACGTAATAGGCGATCGCCGAGCGGAGGCCTGCGAGCGACGACGGGCTGACATCGTTCCACGCGTCCCCCATCGGTGTCATGACCACGGCGGAAGCCGCAACGGACTGAATGGAATCTATGGTGCCGGCGATGACCGCCACAACCAGCGCGACAAGGCTGGCAAAACGCAACAGGAAACGCATAAACCCCTCCGGATACTCATTACGCCCGGCTCTTTCGGGCCGATCGGTTTTACGCCGCCTCATCTATTTCATTAGATAAGTTGCGCGCGAAATAAGCGCAATGGGGAGGAGATGCAGAGTTTTGCGCCGACAAGTCAAAAATCTGTCAGATTCGGGTTGATTGCCAGGAATTCATCGGTATATATCGCGGCCGTTCCGACGATTTGCTTCCTGACCGGGTGCGAAACGCCAAAGGACAGGTGGCCGAGTGGTTTAAGGCGCACGCCTGGAACGCGTGTGTACGTGAAAGCGTACCGAGGGTTCGAATCCCTCCCTGTCCGCCATTTTCATCCACTCTCTCCTGATTGCATTACGCCTCTAGGCGATCCAACAGCTCAGAGATCGCGCGTTCATAGTTCGCCTGTTCCAGGTCCGCTGCTGTCGACCGCGAACCATCGCCCTTTCCGTCCATGGCGACGGCAAGGGCTGCACCATGGGTGTAGTCGACAAGAATATGCACCCACAGCAGCGCGCGCGACGGCGAAAGGCCAAGCTCCTTCAGCAGATCCGTCAGGCTGTCGGTGATCCGCCTTGCATGGCCAGGGAACATGGCTGGCCGGTTGAAGATGGCAAGGGTTAGCCCTGGATAGCGCACCACCTTTGCCCGATATGCCCCCAGCAAGCCCTCTATCTGAGATCGAGCCGTTCCTTCCGAAGGCGTGGCAACATCGGCATAGACGCTCTCTGCCATTGCCTTGATCAATCCGTCCCGATCCTGGAAATGATGATAGATCGTCATCGGGTTGACGTTCGCGCGCATCGCGACCGCGCGCATCGTCAGACTTTCGAAACCCTCGCCATCAAGGAGAGCCAGGGCCTCCGAAAGGATCCTTGCCGGTGACACGCTGTTCTCATCGGCGCGTGGCCTGCCTCGGCTTCGCTTGGTCATGGCGCAATTGTGTAGGTCGATTGCACCAACCCGGACGGAAACGGGCGGGTGCTCACATGCGTGAGATTGATGTCGCGCGAGACCGGGCCGAACAAGGGACGGCCGCTGCCGAGCAGTATCGGAACGCGCGTGATCACCATATCGCTGATCAAGCCTTCCCGAAGGAAGGATTGGATGACGCGCCCGCCATCGACATAAGTGCGACGGCAGCCTTCCGCCTCGAGCATGGCCATAGCCTGCGGCGGCGACTTCCGCGTGAAACGGACTTTGCCGGCCAACTCGGCCGGAACCGGCTGCTCCGCCAGGGTGCTCGAAAGAACGAGCACTGGGCGCGTATAGAACCACGGCTTCATGTCGCGGACCGTCTCGAAGGTGCCGCGGCCCATGATGATGGCGTCGATGTCCCTGATGAAATCATTGTAGCCATGGTCTTCGCCGGAAGCGTCATACTCGAGCAACCACTCGATGCCGCCGTCATCGCGAGCGATGAACCCATCCAAGCTGGCAGCAATAAAAACATGACCGGTGATCATCTCGCACCTCCATAATTATACGGTGTATAATTATGGATTGCTAATGCTGTCAAGGACGGCTGATGAAAGGGCTGGCTGAGAGCCGCCGATTCGTCCCGGTTCGCCGAACCATCGCGACGCGACTTCGGCGGCGGCTTCAAGATCCGGCTCTGCCTCGCCGACCCAGGCGACGAAACCGTCGGGCCGCAGGAGCAAGGCGCTCAGACCGAGACGATCCTTGGCGTCGCCGGCGACGTAGGTGAGCCTGTCACTCCAGCGGCTTGCGAGGGCTTCAAGCGATGCGCGGGCATCGAAATCCAGAAGCAGGCCCTTGCCCGTCCCGAGGAGATCGCCGAGCCTTGTTCCATCGGCCAGCTCGAAATCGGGAGCGCTGCGGCCCACGAGAGGATTGATGTCGCCAAGATCGTAACGGAGAGAGACGCCCCATACGCGCTCGGCGAAATAGGTGGCGCCATCGCGCGTGTCGATCAGATCGCGGATGATGGCTTCGAGCGCGCGCGAGCTCGGACTTGGCCGCATGAGCGCGACCTGCGCCCGCGACCAGTCAAGCACCTGCGCGCCGACCGGATGCCGTTCGCTGGAATAGGTGTCGAGCAGGCCATCCGGCGCATCTCCGCGGACGGTGGCGGCAAGCTTCCATCCGAGATTCATCGCGTCGCCCAGGCCAAGATTGAGGCCTTGGCCGCCCAAGGGGGAATGAATATGCGCAGCGTCGCCGGCCAGCAGAATGCGCCCTCTGCGATAGCTGGTCGCCTGGTAGGCACGGTCCGTCCATGTGGTGGCAAGCTTGAGCGTGGTCACGGTGACGTCGGTGCCGGAGATGCGGCGCAGCACCTCCTGCACATGCTCAAGCTTGATCGGCTGGGTCCGGTGGAAGGCACCGCCATCGAAATCGACCATCGAAATCGTCCCCGGCGGCGCATAGGTGTACATGCCCGTCGCGGTATAATGGCGGCCGGGACGAAGCTTCTCCGGGTCCGCCATCTCGATCTCGGCGGAATAGCCGGTGAACTCTGGATCGGTGCCGACGAACTCGAAACCGCCAGCCTTACGGACGGTGCTGCGGCCGCTGTCGCAGCCGACGAGCCAGCGGCCGCGAAAGGTCTCGCTGCCGGCTCGCACAGTGACGCCCTCGTCCGACTGATCGAATTCCTCGACGCTGCAGCCACGCCGGATATCAACCCCCATCGCCTCGGCGCGAGCGGCGAGCGCGGTTTCGAGACTCTCCATCTCGACCATCATGCTGGTGCCGGCCGGGCTTGGCAGGCGATAGGGCCACTTGGAGGCGTCGATATTATCGCAAAAGAACTGGATGCCGGCGAAATGCCCACCCGGGCGGCGAGACTGGTGCATCCAGTGCGCGGCAGACGGGGCGCTCTCGCCCGAGCCATCCTTCGCAGGCTTGGGCGCGGCAACATCGTCCAGCAGGCCGCGACGGTAGAAAGCTTCGCTGGTGGGAGCGGAAAGGCCGCGCATGCCGAAGGGAAGGCGCTTCAAGGGCGAACGCGGGTCTTCGGCCTGCTCCAGCACCAATACGGAGAGACCGGCGAGACGCAGCTCACAGGCGAGAAACAAGCCGACAGGTCCACCGCCGGCAATCAGGACATCATAAATCAAGACAGGACTCCTCAAGCGAGCGGCGCCACAAGGGCGCCAGACATTCTGGCTTCGATCACTCTCAGCCGGCGCGAGTCGTTGGAAAATGCCCACCCCTATTCGAGCAGGCGGCGGTCCGGCCACAGGAACAACCAGAAGGCCTGTGCCGATTTCACCGATTTCGTCATCGCGATACAATTTTTACACTCGGTATAAATTTACTTATGGTATAAATATTTCCATGTCAAACCGAATCAAACTCCGCGACCGCAAGAAGGAAATGACGCGTCAGGCGATCTCCGAGGTCGCAACGCGCCTGTTCGTCGAACACGGCTTCGACAAGGTGTCCGTCGCAGACATCGCCTATGAGGCCGATGTCGCCAGGAAGACGGTGTTCAACTACTTCCGCCGCAAGGAGGATCTGGTCTTCGATCGCGAGGATGAAGTGCGGGAACTGGTGCGCAAGGCGATTACCGACCGCGGCCGGGAGCCGCCAGTTCGTGCCTTCCAGGCGCTGATGCGCAGACTGGCGGAAACGCAGCACCCTCTTTTCAGGATCACGGAGCGGCCCATCGCGTTTTGGCGCATGGTGGCGGAAAGCCAGGCACTGACGGCGCATGCGTGCGGACTGCAGGTGACGCTTGCGAACGATCTCGCGGAAATGTTGTCCAGCGCCTTAGGCCGGCCATCATCCGATCCCGAGGCGCGGCTCGCCGGCACCATGCTGATGGCGACACTGGTCACCGCCTATGGCGAGGCGCTTCGCGCCTTTCGCGAAAACCGAAAGCCCGAGGCAGCGCTGTCGAGCATCATGGACCGAGGTTTTGCCGGTGTCGACGCGGCACTTGCCGGGACGCCGTATGCCTGACTCTGGAGCTTTCCGGATCGCAGCCTGACAAGACGAAAACCCGGCAGAAAGGTCGGCCGGGTTTTCAAACGCATTGTCAGTCAGACCATCGACCATCCACGGATCATGGCCGATGGCATCGGCATCACGCAGCGGAAACCTGCAGCTCTGCAAGATCCTGAAGCAGAGTCGGGCCGTTCGGCTCCCAGCCCAGCTTCTGTAGGGTCTTGGCGCTGGAGGCCGGCATGTCGTGGCCGGCGAACAAGGCGAGCCAGCCGAAATAATCCTGCGCTTCTTCCTTGGCGACGGATTTGACCGGCAGGTTCAGGCGCCGCCCGATCGTCTCGACGATATCGCGCATGGGCACGCCCTCCTCGGCGGCTGCATGATATTTGGCATTCGGCTCGGCGCGCTCGACGACCAAACGATAGAGACGGCCAACATCGGTAAAATGCGCCGCCGGCCAGCGACTGAGCCCGTCTTCGACATAGGCACAGACTCCCTTTTCCCGGAAGATCTGGATCAAGGGGGTAATAAGCCCTTGGCTGACCGGATCATGCACCTGCGGCAGACGCACGACCGAGACATTGACGCCGATTTCGCTGGCCAAAATCCCCGCCTCCTCGGTGGCGGCGCGCGGATGCCTGTCGGAGCGGACGATCGGATTGTCTTCCTTGGCTGGCTCGCCCGGCACGGTGTTGGCGATTGGCGTGCCTGAGGTGATGACCAGCGGCCGGGCCGAGCCGGCAAGCGCCGAGGCGAGCGTTGCGATGACCCGGCGGTCATCCTCGCAATTCTGGGCGAACCTCGAGAAGTCGTGATTAAAGGCAAGGTGGATGACGCCGTCGGATTGCGAGGCACCGCTTTTCAGGATTTCCGCATCCTCGATCGTGCCGTGAAGAACTTCGGCGCCGGCGGCGGCAAGCGCGACCGCCTTCTCCTTCGAGCGCGAAAGGCCGAGCACCTGATGGCCGGCTCCAATCAACTCTCTGACGACATGCGAGCCGATGTTTCCGGTCGCACCGGTAACGAATATACGCATATGCACTGTCTCCTTATTTCGTCGGAGACAAATCTGTGCCTATCGTTTATTCTGGTAAAGTAGTGACCTTATCATAGTAAAGACACTAACAGGATGACCGATCTCATCGAAACCGAAAACGTACTCGGGACCTATCTGAGGGACCGCCGCGCAAAACTCGACCCATCCGCCCTGGGATTTGCCGGCGAACGGCGGCGAACGCCCGGGCTTCGGCGCGAGGAAGTGGCGCAGCGCGCTAATATCAGCCCGACTTGGTACACATGGCTGGAACAGGGGCGCGGCGGTGCGCCGTCCGCCGACGTGCTCGACCGGATCGCCCGCGCGCTGATGCTGACGGAAGTGGAGCGCGAGCACCTGTTCCTGCTCGGCCTCGGTCGGCCGCCGGAAGCGCGTTACCGCAAGAATGATGGCGTTACGCCGCGGCTACAGCGCGTGCTCGATGCGCTGGAGCCGAGCCCCGCCCTTATCCGGACCGCCACCTGGGACGTCATCGCCTGGAACCGGGCAGCGCCCGTGATGCTGATCGACTACGGATCGCTGCCGCCGGAAGAACGCAACATTCTACGCTATATCTTTCTCGATCCGCGTGCGCGCGCCGTGCAATATGACTGGGAAAGCGTCGCCCGTTTCGCCCTGGGCGCATTCCGTGTCGATGCGGCACGCGCAGGCGCATCGAGTGAGATCGAGCCATTCGTGGCGGAACTTTGCCGCATCAGCCCGGAATTCAGGGCCATGTGGCGCGAAAACGACGTTCCCGGCACCCATACCGAAGCCGTCAAACATATCCGCCATCCCATCCTCGGCCCGCTGGCATTCGAGTATTCGGCCTTTTCAGTCGATGGCCGGACGGATCTCAGCATGATCGTCTACAATCCGGCAACGCCTGACGATGCCGAGCGGATCAGATCGCTGCTGCCGCCCAATCCACCGCATCACGTTGCTTCCGACAAGACGCCGATCGGGGGAAAGCGCCCTTAATGAGCATAGCCAGCGACACCCGTTTCTGGGACCGGGCCTCACGCAACTACGCCAAGGGTGCGATCGCGGATCAGGCAGGATACCAGCGCACGCTGAGCCGCACCCGCGCACTCTTGAATGCAAGCGACAGAGTGCTGGAACTAGGCTGCGGAACCGGAATGACGGCACTCCGGCTTGCCGAAGGAGTTCAGGATTATCTTGCGACAGATATTTCGGCGGAAATGATCGCAATCGCCAGAGAACGATACAGCGCCGAGCCGAGCCCGACCCTTGCCTTCCGGGTCGCGACTGCCGAAGCGATTGCGCCCGACCTTGCGCAGTTCAACGCCGTTCTCGGATTCAACTATCTGCATCTGGTCCGCGATCTCTCCGGCACACTTCATCACATCCACCGGCTGCTTGTTCCTGATGGCCTGTTCATCTCCAAGACCCCGTGTGTCGGCGAGATGAACCCGCTCGTTCGGCTAGCCCTGCTGCCGGCGATGCGTGCGATCGGCAAAGCTCCCTATGCAGGTGTCTTTCGGGTATCGGAGCTGGTCGAGCAAATATCCGCCGCGGGCTTCGACATCCTTGCCACCGAAAATCATGCAACCAAGGGCAACGATATCAGGCCCTATATCGTGGCACGCAAGAGGTGACGATGTCGGCATCCGGCAATCTTCCCATTGACGCCGGCCTCGAAGCCGACCTAAATTCCTTTCGTCGAAAATGGCTGGCTTGGTCTCGGTAGGCCCAGGCCCTTCTTCCTGAATGGAGAAGTTCTGTTTCGCGCTCGCGCGGATACCCCGACAGTCCCTGCGCCTTGCGCGCGTTTCGGGTCTGCGCGGTAGCCATTAGACGATGCTCCCTCGGCAGACCGCATTCGAAGGAGCCGTTCCATGTCAACTATCGATCAATCCCAACCCATTCTTGTCTATCTCGCTGCTGGCGTTCAAGGCAGCGCAGTCGTTCGCGCCGCGCTGCAGCGTGGCCTCAAGGTCAGGGCGCTTGTCCGGGACCGAAGACGTGCTTCGGCGCTCTCGGCCCTCGGCGTCGAACTTGCCGAGGGCGATCTCAGTGATCCCGCCTCGCTTCGCGCCGCCAGCACCGGCATCGCCCATGCCGTGCTGCAGATTCCGATCGGATCACAGGACGACATGCGTATCCAGGCCGACAATGCGGTATCGGCTTCGCTCGCCTGCGGCTTCAAATCCGTTGTCCTGAAGCTCGCGAGCGCCAGCCGCCCGGTACCTTGCGAGGAACCGAGCTTCGTCAGCAACGCCATGATCGAGGGCGTCGTCCGCGCATCAGGCCTGCCCTTTGCCATCGTCCGCCCCACCATGTATCTCGACAATCTGCTGAAGCCATCGGCGCGAATGGATATTGTCGAGCACGGAACTTTCGCGCCGCCGATTGCCGAAACCCAGCGCATCGCCTGGACCTCGGTCGATGATTGCGCCCGGGCGGTCGTTACGCTTTTGGAACGCGGCGCTACGTCCGGTGACTATCGCATCGCCGGGACGGAAAGCGTAACTGGTAACAAGCTTGTCACGCGCATCAGTGCGGGACTTGGTCGCCGAATTACCTACCGTCAGCAGCCACTCGATGAATTCGAACGCGATGTCGATGCGGCGATGGGGCCGGGAACCGGGCGTCGCGTCGCCTCGAAATTTCGCTTCTTTACAGCGCACCCCGAAGATGCGGATAGGATGCTGGCCGAACCCTTCAGGCCGCAAGTCGGCCTAGAGGATTTCCAGCCGACAGGCATCGAGGAATGGGTTCGCCAGCATCGGGCACAGTTCTTCCCCGCTGAACAAGCACCATCGGGTGAACTGGGCTGATCGGCGGGGTGCCGCTTCAATCGTAGTAGGCCGGGGCGTGCTTGAACCCCGGCCATGCCTCGGGATCATGCCCCGTGACCACCAAGGCATCGGTCCGTTCGGCGAGCGCGCGCAGCTTGCCGACCGAGCGCACCGTGTCGACGGCTGAGGTCATGAAGCCGGGGAGCGCCTTTTCGTTCCAGTGATCGAGCGTATAGGCGGCGTCGATGGCAAGCAGAATGGCGCCCGAATTCGGCAACTGCACGAGGAAGGATTGATGGCCGACGCTGTGGCCAGGGGTGAAGATCATCCGCAGAACGCCATCGCCGTAGAGATCGTAACCGTCCGTCGCATCGCCTTCCAGAAAACGCCATTTCAAGCCGGGGCGGTCGAAATCGCGGCGGACATAAGCGGCGGCGGCGAACCAGTCCGGCGCGAAGGCATAGGCATATTCGCGGCGCTGGACGATATGGGTTGCATTGGGGAAACGGCCGATGGCGCCGCTATGGTCGGAATGCAGATGGGAGAGCGCGACGAAGCGGATGTCTTCGGCGGATATGCCGAGCTTGGCCAGTTGCGCGACGCATCCCTGCTCCTCGGTCATCAGAGGCTGATAGCTGTCGACAACATCGCCCCAATAGCCGCGCGGATCGGCAAGCCCCTCCGCCGCCAGTCCGCCGTCGATGACGACATTACCCTTCGGATGCGTGAGCAGAAACCAAGGCACGGGTATCTCATAGTCAGCGCCATTTCCCTGGTTCATCCTGATGTCGTGGGCCTTGCAGCGCTGCGTGCCCGATTGAAACATGTAAAGCCTGATATCGCTCATAAGCCTGACCAGTGTTTTTTGATTGCGTGCCGTTTTCGGCGCTCATAAGCCCATCGGGTAGACGGCATGATCCGCTTTCATTTATCGGCTGAGCCGATATATTGCTCGCCATGGATCTGTTGGTGGCGATGCGTGTCTATGTCAGAGTGGTGGAAAGGGGCGGCATGTCGGCCGCTGCCCGCGATCTCGACATGGGCCAGCCCGCCGTCAGCGAGCGGATTGATCGGCTGGAGCAATATCTCGGCACGCGGCTATTGCTCAGAAACACCCGCAGGCTTTCCGTCACCGATGTCGGCGCCGCCTTTTATGAGCGCAGCAAGCAGGTGCTGGAAAATGCCGATGATGCGCTGACCGTCGTTACTGGCGATCAGTCGCTGCGCGGCACGCTCAGGATCGCGGCGCCTCATGGCGTGGGCGAGGTCATCCTGCCGCCGATCCTGCTTGAGATGCGCAAGCGTCATCCGCTGCTGAAGATCGAGCTGATCCTCAACGACAGGATCGTCGATCCCGTGACGGAAGGCGTCGACATCTCGCTGCGCCTCGGCGATCTCGGCGAGGGCAGCTTCATTGCCCGCAAGCTTGGCCATGTCCGCCGCGTGCTGGTGGCATCGCCTGCCTATCTTGATGAGCATGGGACGCCGACGACACCCGACGAGCTTGCCGACCACCCTTTCCTGCGGGTCTCCGGGCTCTTCAACAACGGTCGGATTCCCTTGATCGACCCGAACGGACAGGCCGAACTCGCCGCCGCCGACATCGCCTTGAGCATCAGCCATTGGCGGCCGCTGCACCGCCTGCTGCTCGATGGCGCCGGCATCGGCGTCCTGCAGGAGCCGGTCTGCGCCGAGGATCTCGCCAATGGCAGGCTGATCCGCCTGCTGCCGGGATTTATCGTGCCGGGCTTCGATCTGCATGCACTCTATCCGGCAATAAGGCCGCTTCCGCCGCGGATTCGGGCTGTTCTCTCCCTGCTGGAAGAGCAGTTGCCGACGATTCTGCCCAAGCAAGCCTGAGCGCTGGAAAGCTAGCCGTCGCTTCGGTCGACGCTCTGGGTCGCCACTTTTGGCGTTGCCCGCAAGGTCAGTGCCCAGAAAAGCAACGTTGCGAGGCTTATCGCCGCGCCGGCGAGGCAGACGCCCGGCCAGCCGGCATGAGCATAGATGATCGTCGACGTCGATGATCCAACGGCGCTGCCAATGGAGTAGAAGACCATATAGGCGGCGGTCAGCCTGCTTTGCGCATCGGGCCTGACGCGGTAGATCATGCCCTGATTGGTGACATGCACCGCCTGCAGGCCGAAATCGATGACGAGCACGCCGAGAATGAGCCAGAGGATCGAGCGGTCCAGCATCGAGATCGGCAGCCAGGCAAGGAGCATCAGCGCGAGCGCGATACCTGTGGTGCGCTGGCCGTGGCCGCGATCGGCCCAGCGCCCTGCCCTCACCGCACCGAGTGCGCCCGCCGCGCCGGCAAGGCCGAACAGGCCGACTTCGGTGTGGGACAGGGAATAGGGTGGCGCCGTCAGCGGCAGGACCAAGGGCGCCAGCAAGGTGGTGATATTGGCGAAGATCAGCATGGCGATCACGGCGCGGATGCGCAGGACCGGTTCTTCGATCAACAGGGTGCCAAGCGAGCGGATGAGGCCGAAATAAGAAAGCCCGCCCTTCGGCTTTTCCTGTCTCGGCAATGCTCGCCAAAGCAGCAGCGCGATCACCAGCGTCAGCACGGCGGAGACGATATAGACGGTCCGCCAGCCGGAAAGATCAGTCAGAGTCCCTGCGACGCTGCGCGCCAAAAGGATGCCGAGGACGATGCCGCTCGTGACCATGCCGACGATATGGCCGCGCTCGGAAGGATGCGCGAGGCTCGCCGCATAGGCGACCAGCGCCTGTGTCACCACGGCCAGAAAGCCAACCGCCGCCATGGAGGCAAGCAGCATGGCGGCACTGGAAGAGAAGGCAACACTGACGAGAGCGGCCACGCTTAGCAGCGATTGCACGATGATGAGCTTGCGCCGGTCGACGAGATCGCCGAGCGGCACCAGCAGGATGAGGCCGAGCCCGTAGCCAAGCTGCGTTGCACCGACAATGAGGCCGGCAACCGTACGTGACAGTCTGAGATCATCGGCCATGACGTCCAGGAGCGGATGCGCGAAATAGGCATTGGCGACAGCGAGACCGCTCGCGACAGCAAAGAGGAAAATCGTGGCGCGTGTCAGCAGCGAATTGGCCTCTCCGGAGTATTCGGCGCTCTTAAACAAACCCTCTGGCGAGGAATGAGGACGCGGAATGCCCTTCGCGCTGCCGGTCGGCGGCGCGTCCTGATCAATCGTCATTGCAAAACTCCGATTCTTCGGTTTAATAATGAAACCAACGATCGGGTAACATTATTGGTTTAATTATGCAACCATTTGTGCAGACAACGGACCGGAAAGGCTGAGCGCATGGTCGCGCGGAAAAGCCTGAAGGGTGATTATTGCCCGAGCGCGCGTTCGCTCGATGTGATCGGCGACTGGTGGTCGCTGCTGATCGTGCGCGATGCCTTCGACGGGCTGACCCGCTTCGGCGAGTTTCAAAAGAGCCTGGGGATCGCCAAGAACATTCTCACCGATCGCCTGCGCACGCTTGTCGCCAGCGGCATCCTGGAGCTTGTTCCAGCAAGCGAAGGCGGCGCGCGCATGGAATATCGGCTGACGGCGATGGGAAAGGATCTCTTCCCGGTGATGGTGGCACTGCGCCAGTTCGGCGAGCGCCATCTTTTCGCGCCGGCCGAGGAACATTCGCTGCTGGTGGATCGGGCGACGGGACAGCCGGTGCAGCTTGAAATCCGGGCGCAGGACGGCAGGGCGATCGGCCCGGACGAAGCGCTCATCGTGAAGGTGCCGGAGGAAAAATAGGCAAAGAGCGAGAACTGCGTGAAGCGGTCAGTCCTGCTCTTCAACGTCGCCGCTTCTTTCCAGCTTGCTGCGCAGAGCCAGCATAACCTCCCGCATCGTTTCGATATCCTCGATCCGAAGCCCTTCTGCCAATTCGTTGACCCATGGCGCCTGCAGCCGCATGGCGGCATCGAAGGTTTGCCTCCCCTTATCCGTCAGCACGACCAGCTGCGCCCGCCGATGATGGGGATTGGTCTCGAAGCTAACGAGGCCTTCTTTTTCCAGATCGTTGACGATGCGCTGGATGTTCTGGCGGTTGGCGCCCATGTCGCGTGCTAGCCACGCAACGGGCTGCGGCCTGTCAGCTGCGATGATGGCACCCAGAATTTGCCAACGCGCACTCGTCAGACCAAGGGGAGCCACCAACCTGTCACCGGATGCGAGCACCCGGCCATGCAGTTTGAACAGCTCGAGAATCAGGCCGGTCAAAGCGCTGCCGGCAGATGTTTGCTTCGCGTCACTCATTTGTCACCATATAATTAAATTGACATTATGATGTCAATTTACTAGATACACATAACACCGCATTGACATCATATAACCATATTGAACGGAGTGCGCCATGTCCCATATGCGCCCAATGGACCCAAGCTTCCCGATAGAGCAGCAGATCGGCGTCGATGCCGCTCCTGTCGTTCTCGTGAATATCTTCACCCTCGACAAGGCGGACGAGGAAGTCTTTCTCGATGCATGGCGCGACGATGCCGCGTTCATGAAACAGCAGCCGGGTTTTATCTCGACCCAGCTTCACAGGGCGATCGGTGAAAGCCCGACCTATCTCAACTATGCCGTATGGGAGACGATGACGGATTTCCGCGCTGCGTTTACGCATCCGGAATTCAGGGCAAAGATCTCACACTATCCGTCCTCGGCCATTGCTTCCCCGCACCTGTTCCAGAAGGTCGCGGTCCCCGGCATCTGCGTGGCATGAACGCGCATCGGCAAAATCCCGGATCATTGGATCGAATTCAAAGCAAAGCAGGAAGAATTCCGATGCGGCTCCTCTTCAACATTCTCGCCATCTCGGGTTCGGCGATGTTCGCCGGCGTCATGCTGACGATTGCGGTGACTCTCGGCGGATATTGGAAAAGCCTTCCGCCGTCCGATTTCCTCGACTGGTTCAGCCAAAATGGCGAGTTCATCATGCGCACGATTCCCCTTGTCGTCGCGCCGACGCTCATTGGTCTCGCCGGCTCGCTGTGGCTCGGCTGGAGCGAGAGCGGGGCAAGAGCATTATGGATTGGAGCGATGGTGTGCATCGCGACCGTTCTCATTCTCACGGCCGCCTGGTTTCTGCCTACCAACGCGCAATTTGCGGCAAAGCTGGTTCCTCTGGATGAGGTACCCACCAGGCTCGACAGGTGGCTGATGATCCACAATGTGCGGATCGCCCTTGCCACGATCGCCTCGGTGCTCGGCATCGTCGCCATCAGCCGGTAGTGTCAAAACACCAGCGAGCGGTGCAGTTGCGCGCCGGCCCAGGCGCCATCTCCCACGGCGAGCGACACCGAATGCGGGATACGCGCGGCGTCGCCGCAGGCGAAAGCGCCCGGCACCGTGGTTTCCTTCATGGCATCGGTCTGGATCTGGGTGCCGAAGGGCGTTTCCTCGAGCACGCAGCCGAGCCGCTCCACAATCGGGCTCGAGGGCGACACGCGCGTCGCGGTGAAGAGGCCGGCAAGCGGCAGCAGGCGCCCATCGGCAAGCCGCACATCCGCCTTTCCTTCCAGCCTTGTGACGGGTGGCTCCTCGATCGTCACGCCGCGTGCGGCGAGATCGGCACGCTGCGTCTCATCCGGGATGAAGCTGCCGTTGAGGAACAGCGTCACCGCGCCCCATTCCGGCAGCAGCTGCGCCTGATGCATCGACATCGGACCTGTGGCGATGCAGCCGATGCGGCCCTGATCGAGCTCATAGCCATGGCAATAAGGGCAATGGAAGATGCTTTTGCCCCAACGCTCGCCAAGACCCTCGATCTCGGGCAAAGCGTCGGAAACGCCGGTCGCGAAGAGAAGGCGCCGGCCGTCATGGCGCGCGCCGTCAGCGGTGGTGACGACAAAGGCATCCTTCTCGCCCTCGGCCTCTTCGGCCGTGCCCTCGATCCAGGTCAGCGTCGGATAGGCGAAAAGCTGCTCGCGCGCCTTGCGAGCGATTTCGCCAGGGTTGACGCCATCCTGGCCGAGAAAACCATGAGATTCCTCGGCGAAGCGATTGCGGCGCTTGTCCGCATCGATGACCAGCACCTTGCGGCGGGCACGGAGAAGCTGGAGAGCGGCCGCCATGCCGGCGTAGCTGCCCCCGATGACGATGACGTCATGGGTCATAAAAGGGTCCTTTCTGTGCGCCACTGCGCATGACGCCGGGCAAATTCAGCGGCGAGATCGGCAAGCGTGACGTTTTCGAAGCGCCGGAGCAGCAAGGCTTCCGCTTCGGCAAAGGCATCATCGAGCACGGAATTGACCGATTGCTCGACCAGGCATTCCGGCGTCTCGTTGCGATTGCCGATGGCGAAGACGGCGGGCTCGCCGAGTGCCTCATGCAATTGACGCAACGTCACGGCCTTGAGATCGGCCGCAATCGTCCAGCCGCCGGTGTGCCCCTTGGCGGAATGGACGATGCCCACCTCGCGCAACAGGCCCATGGTGCGGCGCACGACGACCGGATTGGTGTGCATGCATTGCGCCAGAGTTTCGGAGGTCAGCGGCCCATCCTGCTCAGCCATATGGAGCAAGGCATGGAGGACGGAGGAAAGTCGGCTATCGCGCTTCATGTAACTTCAATTATTACGAATCAACGCGAGATTCAAGGGCGCCCTGCTCTGATGAGGCGAGGGTTGCGACTAAGCTCGCTCTTTGAAACGAACCTCGCGTGCCGAAGCGCAGATGCGCACCTCATCGCCCAGCGACCATTCGGCTGCCCGTGAGGCCAAAGCCGCAGGCACGCCCTGCGAGCCAGGCCCGGCCGGAACATCATAGGTGGCGTGCGCATCATGAGGCAGCAGCACGCCATAGCCGCGCTCAAGCGCCGCCCGCGCCGCCGCGGCAACGCACATCTCCGAAAGGACGCCGCAGATCACCAGATTCTTCGCGCCGAAGGCGGTCAGAATGGCGTCGAGATCGGTGCCGTCAAAGCCATCATCCTCCGTTTTCCTGATGACCATTTCGCCGGATAGGGGTGGGAAATGGAGTTTCCATCCGGCCTGAAGCGGCTCGTCCAGCGCACCCGTCGGACCATCGTTCTGCAGGAAAATCACCGGCGTCCATGCCGAACGCGCCTTGTCTAACAGGACTTCCACCATTGCTCTCAAGGTGGCATGGCCGGGAACCGCGCTCGGCCCCTCCACGAAAGCATTCTGCACATCGACGACCAGGAGGGCATCGGCAGGCAGATGGTGATCGGAAATCTCTTGCTGCTCTCTTTCCATCGATCGGTCAGGCCCCACTTTGAAACAAACTCGGAAGCATATGGGTACCCACGGGGCAACCCAGCAATATGAGACCGCCTCAAAAAGCGGCTTTGACAATCATCTCGGCGCCAAGCACCAGAAGACAGATCAGAAACCATCGGCGGAAAGTGCCCGGGCTGACGCGATTGCGGATGATCTGGCCGGCCCACATGCCGGCGAGCGCGGGTACGATTGCGAGGGCAGAGAGCGCGAGATTGTCGATGCGGAAAGCGCCGTGCCAGGCGAGTGCTCCGGCCAGCGCCACGGTGGAGACGGTGAAGGAAAGGCCGAGTGCCTGGACCAGATCCTCCTTCTCCAGCCCAAGCGCCTGCAGATAGGGCACAGCCGGCACGACGAAGACGCCGGTCGCGCCGGTCAAGAGGCCTGTGACCAGGCCGATGATCGGCGAGAGCAACGGTTCCAGCCTTGAGGGCACGCGCAGCTGACGGGCGAGCAAAGCATGGCCGGCATAGACGATAAGCGCCGCACCCAGCGCAGCGGTCGTCAGACGCGTATCCCCGTCAGCGAGAAGATATGAGCCGGCGAAGGTTCCGACGGTCACGGCAAGAACCAGGAGGAGGAAACGACGAGCAAGCGCGCCAAAACTCGGACCTGCGAGCAGCTGCCAGACATTGGTGACGAAGGAGGGAACGATCAGCAGGCTCGCCGCCGAGAGCGGCGAGATCAGCGCGCCCAAAACTCCCATTGCCACCGTCGGCAGCCCCATGCCGGTGACACCCTTGACCATGCCGGCCACGAAGAAGGTCGCGAAGATTGCGGCGAGAAGCCATGTCGAATGATCCATCATGCCCTTTCACTAGCAGATGCGAGGATGGCCACAATGTGGATGATACGAAGCCAGCCTTCGGCTATTCCGAAGGCTGGATATGCGGTAGTCTGCGCTCCATGCGCTTCGACCTAACCGACCTTCGCCTGTTCCTCGCCGTCGTCGATGCCGGCAGCATCACCCATGGGGCTGCCGATGTCGGGCTTTCGCTGCCGGCCGCCAGCGAGCGGCTGCGTGACATGGAGACAAATGGCGGCTTCAAGCTGCTGGAGCGCGGGCGGCGCGGTGTCAGCCCAACGCCTGCCGGTGAAGCGCTGGCCCATCATGCCCGGCTGATACAGCGGCAGCTCACGCAGATGCGCGGCGAGCTTGGAGAACATGCAAGCGGCCTGCGTGCGACCATCCGGCTTGCCGCCAATACCGCCGCGATCGCCGAGTACCTGCCGCCGCGCCTTGCCGAGTGGATGGCAAAACACCCACGAACCGATATCGACCTCAAGGAGCGCCAGAGCATCGAAATCGCCCGAGCCGTTTCGGCCGGGCTGGCCGAGATCGGCATCCTGTCGGACGCGGTCGATACCTCCGGCCTGATATTGCGGCCCTTCGCGATCGATCGTCTGGTGGTGGTGATGCCTCGCGATCATGCGCTTGCCGAAGCAAAGCAGATCGCCTTTGCGGAAATTCTGCATGAGCATTTCATCGGACTAGCCGGCGGCGCCTTGCAGGATCACATCGACGCGCAGGCCGCCCGGCTCGGCACCCGGCTGAAGATGCGGGTGCGGATGCGGACATTCGAAAGCATCTGCGAGATGGCAGGCCGGGGCATCGGCCTTGGCATCGTGCCGGAAACGGTGGCACGCCGCTGCGGCCGATCCGCGAAGATTGCGACCCTCCGCCTCACCGACCGGTGGGCGACGCGCCGGCTTTCGATCTGCGCACGCTCCCTCGAAGAGCTGCCGTCGCCGGCCCGCGATCTTTTCGAACACCTAGCGACGATATGACCGCAGCCTGTTGAAAAGACGCGCTGAGATCGACTAGTCTCGCCATATGGCTGTCGGGAGGAGACGGCGCAATGGGAGGTGGGTATGGAATTTCACGACGATGAGCTTCATCGCTTCGAAGCCGAAGGGGCCGCACCCTTGCCGCATACAGAGGTGGAAGGCCATGTCGATCATGATGGCGCGCGCATCTGGTATGCCTCCTATGGCAGCGGCGCCCCGGTGATCCTCCTGCATGGCGGGCTCGGAAACAGCGGCAACTGGGGCTACCAAGTGCCCGCACTCATCGACGCAGGCCATCGGGTTATCGTCATCGACAGCCGCGGCCATGGCCGCAGCATGCGGGACGAGCGGCCTTACACATACGAGCTGATGGCATCAGACGTTCTCGCCGTCATGGACAGGCTGAAGATCGAAAAGGCCGCGATCGCCGGGTGGAGCGACGGCGCCTGCATCGGCATGGTACTTGGAAAAAGCCATCCGGATCGCGTTTCCGGTGTCTTCTTCTTTGCCTGCAACATGGACCCGAGCGGCACCAAGGAATTCGTGGCGACGCCGATCATCGAGCGCTGCTTCTCCCGCCACACGAAGGATTACGCAGCCCTTTCCGCCACGCCGGACAAGTTCGACACCTTCGTCGAGGCTGTCGGCCTGATGCAGCGGACGGAGCCGAACTACACGGTCAAAGATCTCGCCGAGATCGATGTGCCCGTCGCCATCGTGCAGAGCGAGCATGACGAATTCATCAAGCAGGAGCACGCCCATTATCTCGTGCAGCACATTCCAGGCGCGAAGCTGATTCTTCTGCCTGGCGTCAGCCATTTCGCGCCGCTGCAACGGCCGGCGCAGTTCAACGCCGCCTTGCTCGGCTTTCTCGCAACGATCCCGGCCTGATACGAGATTCAGTTGCGCACGTCCGATTGTTGGAATAAATGATGACCATCATCTTATTCCAACTCCCGAGACCGAATCGCCGCTGACAGGCCCTTCCGCCCCGGGGAGCATTTTGGCTCCAGGCAGGAGAATTTTATGACAGCCACTTTGTTTTCGCCTCTTTCCATCGGCCCCTATGAGCTTGCGCATCGCATCGTCATGGCGCCTCTCACCCGCATGCGGGCGAGCCAGCCCGGCAATGTGCCCTCTGCACTGAATGCCGAATATTATGCCCAGCGCGCCAGCGAGGGCGGCCTGATCATTTCCGAAGGTTCTCAGATTTCCCGTGCCGGACAGGGCATGCCGGCAACGCCGGGCATCCACACGGGCGAACAGATCGCCGGCTGGAAGGCGGTGACGGACGCTGTTCATTGCAAGGGTGGCAAGATCTTCCTGCAGCTCTGGCATGTCGGCCGCATTTCCCATTCTTCACATCAGCCGGGAGGTGCTCCGCCGATCGCCCCTTCCGCCATTGCCGCCAAGGGTGATACCTTTACCGCCTCCTTCGAACGCGTTCCCTTCGAGACGCCGCAGGCGATCGATATCGATCTGATGCCGCTTTTGATCGACGTCTATGCCCAGGCGGCCGCCAATGCCAAGCAGGCCGGTTTCGACGGCGTCGAGATTCATGGCGCCAATGGCTATCTGATCGAACAATTCCTGCAGGCCCGCACGAACCAGCGCACCGATCAATATGGCGGCTCGATCGAGAACCGCACGCGGCTGCTCTTGGAAGTGGTCGAGGCGGTTTCCGAAGTCTGGGGTTCGGATCGCGTCGGCGTGCGCCTTTCGCCCTTTGGCATTGCCAATGACAGCGGCGAGGAGGATCCCTTGCGTCTCTACGGGCATGTCATTCGCGAGCTGGACAGGCTCAATCTCGCCTATCTGCATCTGATCGAGCCGCGCGCCAGCGGTGCGGGCCAAGCCGAGGTCGATCACAAGAACGTGCCGTCGGCCGCGGAACTGTTCCGGCCCGCCTGGTCCGGCACGCTGATTGCTGCTGGCAATTTTCGACCGGATACGGCCGAAGCCACGCTCGCCGCCGGCCATGCCGATGCCATCGCCTTCGGTCGTCTGTTCATCGCCAATCCCGATCTGCCGGAGCGTATTCGTCGCGGTGCGCCTCTCAACGCCTATCATCGCCCCACCTTTTACGGCGGCGGCGCGGAAGGCTATACCGATTATCCCACGCTCGATGCCAGGGAGGCCGCCGAATGAGCACGCCGAGCGCTATCATCGTCGGAGTGGGAGCCGAACAGGGGCTGGGTGCTGCGCTCTGCCGGCTTCTCGCTGACAAGGGCTATCATGTCGTCATTGCCGGCCGGACGGCAGCGAAGATCGATCAGGTGGCCGCTGTCATCCAGGCAGCCGGCGGCAGCGCCGAGGCGATCGAGACGGATGCGACGGACGAAGCTGCCGTCGTCCGGCTGTTCGAACATGCCTTTACCGCGCGAGACGATATTGCCGCGCCGGATTTCGTCGTCTTCAACGCCGGCATCAATCGCCAGATTGCGTTTCGTGCCGTCACCGCCGCGCAATTCGAGGAATTCTGGCGCGTCTGCTGCTTCGGCGGATTCCTGGTTGGGCGCGAGGCGGCGCGCCATCTGGCGCCGCTCGGCCGTGGCACCGTGATCTTCACCGGTGCCTCCGCCAGCCTGCGCGGCAAGGCGGGCTTTGCGCAATTCGCCGCCGCCAAGGCGGGCCTTCGAATGATCAGCCAGAGCATGGCGCGTGAATTCGGGCCTCTCGGCCTGCACGTCGCCCACACCATCATCGATGGCGGCATTGACGGGGAACGGCTGCGTTCGCGCCGGCCGGATGTGGATACCGATGGGTTGCTGAATATCGACGCCATTGCCGAGAGCTATTGGCACATTCATCGCCAACATCCGTCGGCCTGGACGCAGGAGCTCGATCTCAGGCCCTACAAGGAAAACTTCTGAAGCTGTCATAGAGTATCTGAGCGCGATGTGGCCTTGCTCTAACAATTCCGCGACAGGGCCTTGGCGATCACGAGGAATTTCGTGTCCTCGAAGCTGGTGCGATGCCGGATCTCGGCTTCACCCTCCGCGTCCGATGTCTCGCTCGGTATCGTGAAGGACCATGCCGAAGGCCGCTTCTGGCGGCGGAAAAGCTGCGCCAGCCGATCCAGCACGCTCTGTTTGTCAGCCCCGCCCCTATGTTCTGAAGGCGGATCGACGGCATTCGGATTGCAGGGATCACCCCATCGATCATCATAGAGATCCTTGAAGAGATAATTGGTCAGCATGGGTTCGTCCTTCAATTTTGAATCGATTCAATATCAACTCGCATCACCGTCTTGAATCGGTTCAATCGTACGCCTCGAAAATCCGCTGTCAAGCAGAATTGAACCGATACAACTTCATTGCTAGTATCCGCCGGAACCATATGGAGGATTTCATTGGCCAAGGGCACCATCAGGCTCGCGGACGTCGCCAAGGCGGCGGGCGTATCACAGGGGACCGCCTCCAATGTTTTCAGCCGGCCCGAAGTGGTGCGTGAAGAGGTGCGCGAGCACGTGCTCGAGACGGCCAAGCGGCTTGGCTATGCCGGGCCTAGCCTGACGGGCCGGCTGCTGCGAGCCGGAAAGGTCAATGCCATCGGCGTCGCCGTCGTCGAGCCGCTTGCCTATTTCTTCAACGACCCCTGGGCCAGGGCGCTCCTGGCCGCTGTGTCCCAGGTCTGCGATGCCAGCGGCACGGGTCTCGCTCTGGTCTCGGCCAAGGATCGGCACAAGCTCGACTGGAACATCAAGAGCGCGTTGGTCGACGGCTTCATTCTGCTCTGCGTGGAAGGCGGCGAAAAGCTGGTTCAGTTGACGCGCGAGCGGCAATTGCCCTTCATCGCTCTCGCCTTGAACGACGAGGATGCGTCGATCCCCTCGATCAGCGTCGACAATCTGGGTGGTGCGGCCGTTGCGGCCCGACATCTGGCGGAACTTGGCCACAGGCGTTTCGGCGTGCTTGCGACCGAGCTTTCGGACGACCATGTCGGGCCGGTCAGCGTCGCCGGGATCGGGCGCGCGATGTATTCCACCTCGCGCGATCGAGCGCTCGGCTATTGGCAGGCGCTCGAAGCGTTCGGAATTGGGCGCGAAGACGTGCCGATCTTTGAGACGCTCAACGACAAGCCAAGCGTCGAAGCCGGGCTCGACTACCTGTTTTCCGCGCCCGAACCGCCGACGGCGATCCTCGCCATGTCCGACAACATCGCGCTTCTGGCGATCAACTGGCTGCGCGCACGGGGCCTTTCAGTGCCGCAGGACGTCTCCGTCATCGGCTTCGATGGCGTGCCGGAAGGCGGCATGGTGGAGCCCGGCCTGACGACGATGGCCCAGCCCTTTGCCGAGATCGCGCAACGGGCAGTGCAGGCCGTTCTTCACGATGCCGTACCGGCCGAGCGTGAGATGATCGACGTCACGCTGATCGTACGTGGCAGTACGGCGGCTCCGAAACCATGACCAGAGCTAGAGCGGTTCAGTTTTTCACGGAATCCCTGAACCGCTCTATCTCTCCGTTTTCACGCAATTCCGGACGGAAAACCGCTGCGCACTTTTCCCGGAAGTGCTCTAGCTCGCCTGCTGCGCGCCATCCACGTTCGCCGCCCGCATCTCGATAAGCTGCCGGGCAGCAGCGGCAGCGGCTTCCTTGTCGCTTGCCACCTGTACGGTCGGGAAGGCGAACTGGATGCCGTTCTCGTCGAAGGACTGCTTGATCAAGGCCAGCGCGCTGCGGCGAATGACCGAGAGCTCGTTGGGCTTGGCGGTGATCGCCAGTCTGATCTCGATTGCAAAATCGCCGAACTGCTCGACGCCCTTCATCTTCAGCGTCTGAATGATGCTCGGCTTCAGATCCTCGTCTTCAAGCAGGCGCTGGCCGATATCCTTGACGATGCGCTTCAGCTTCACGAGATCGGTATCGTAGGTGACCTTGACGATGATCTTGTCGATCGCCCAGTCGCGGTTCATGTTGTTGACCGCGCCGAGCGAGCCGAAGGGGATCGTCGCCAGCGGGCCGCGCTGGTGACGCAGCTTGACCGAGCGCAGGCTGAAGGATTCCACCACGCCCTTGTAGTGGCCGCTTTCGATATATTCGCCGATGCGGAAGGCATCGTCCCAGAGGTAGAAGATGCCGCTGATGACATCCTTGACGATGGTCTGCGCCCCGAAACCGACGGCAACACCGACGACGCCGGCGCCGGCGATCAGCGGCCCGATCTGAACGCCGAGGCCCGACAGCACCATCATGGCTGCGATGATGCCGATGACGACGGCAAGAATGTTGCGGAAGATCGGCAGCAGCGTCTGCAGCCGGGCGCGGCTCGCTCTCATCTCATCCGATTCGCCGACGGCCGGCAGGGATTGCATGACTTTGCCGTCGATATAGGTTTTCGCCAGCTGCCAGACGAGATCGGCAATCAGGAGGATGATGATGCCGCCGAGTATGCCGCGAGCGATGCGGCCGACATTCGATTCGCTGCCGCTCATCATCGCATGCGCCTCGACGCCCAGCATGTGACCGAGCCACAAAGCCGCAAAGGTAATGATCAGCGCCCGCAAGCCGCGGTCGAGCAATACGGCCGCGATCTTGCCGGTGCCGAAAATGCCGTCGGCCGCATCATGCAGAGCCTCGATCGCCTGCGTGGATACCGAGAGGATGCGTGGCAGCAATATCGCATAGATGCCGATCCACAAAAGGCCGTCGAAGCCGGCCACCCAGAGACACCAGAGGGCCACGAAGAAAATCGTCAACAGCCAGGAGACCGTCTTCGCCCCGCGCTTTTCCGGCGCGAGCGGCCTGGACCACACGGCCGCCGTGGCAATCAGAAACAGACCGATGCCGAGCGTATAGCCGATGAGGTCCCGCGCGCCTGCGGAAAAATCCAGCGACGTGACGGCCTGGATGATCGCCCAGCCGCAGGCAAAATAAATGGCAAACAGCGTGCATCGCCGATACCAGTAATAGGCCACGCGCCGCCGTTCGGCGATGCGGGCGACACCGCCGTCCTCGTCCAGAACATCACCGGCGCGACGCATCGCGATCAATTCCATGACAAGCTTGCCGATGGAGATCGCCAGCCTGATCGATACCATCGCAATGACGCAAGCGATGGCGAAATTTTCAATGGCAGGCGGCCAATCGAAGGCAAGAAGCGGAACGAGCGTCACCAGGCCATGGATAATGGCGGGCACGACGCCGCCCAGAAACTGGAAGCGCGCTGCCTGCAGTTCCGTCTCGGTACCGGCAGCCTTCTCGGTGCGCTGCATATGCTTGGTGTTGATGAAGCGCGCAACGGCGAGTTCGGCCACCAACCCGAGGAAGAACAGAAGGACAATCTGAACGATGATGCGCACGAGGCCGACCGACTTGCCCTCGCCTTCCAGCTTTTCCGATGCGGTCATGACCTCGTAGGGCAGCGTCATCGCAGCGCCGGAGACCAGCTCAAGGTGATGCCGCGTATGGCCGAGCATGCCCGACAGAACCGACATCTGATTGCCGTCGGCCGGAGCCGGATCGCTGGCGGGCGCGGGTTTATCGCTAGCGGGGGCAGGCTGACTGTTGAGCTGCGTGGTCAGCCATTGCCTGACATCAGGCTCGTTCATCAGTTGAATCAGCTCGCGAACCTTATCGGGCGGCGGGGCGACCGGCTGTGACGCGGCCACATTCTGAGCGGACACCGCCGCAGGTGCAGCCAATGCAAAAAGACAAAAAAGCAGGCCTCCGATTGTCCACCTGCCGCCCCCGACATTCCACATCTGCGCTGCCTTTCCCGCAATCGGACCATCCGGCCCGCTCCTGCAGACTATACGCGTTTTTTATACGGGCAAGCAGGCACTTACGGCACCCGATCCCCATCATGCCGCCATTGCCCCGCAACGGCAGCCGCGCTAGGTTCTGCAGCAATACCGTTCAGTACTCGGGGATGCGCGTGTTCAATTTCCTGAAAAGGCTCTTCGGCAGAGGCAAGCGCGCGGAGGTGCGCCCCGGCCAAACCTTCCCGATGCAGGAGCCCGAGAGCGCGGCCGCTGCCAAAACCCTCGATCTCAACATTCCCGACGAAGCCTTGCAGGATGAAGCAGCCTTTGCCGCCTATCTGCAGGAACGCCTGCCGTTCTTCGGCGATCTGATCCGCGTCGATTACGATGCTGCCGCCGGCAGCCTGACGCTGCACAGCCGCAACGGCGATACGATGACGAAATTCCTGAGCAATGCACTGCTAGCGCTGCGCGAAAAGCGCGGGCCGGCGCGTGCGCAGGCGCTCCTCAACTATCTCACTATGACGGAAGCCATGGTTGACAGCGGCGAGCTCGCCAAGGTCCTGCCGGTCCTGAAAGCACGCGATTTCGTCGAGGTTGCGCGGCAACAGATGATGCAGGCTGTCAAGGACGAGCCCAATCCGCCGCAATTCGTCTACCTCGACGAGGCCGAAAACCTGATCAAGCTCTTCGTCGTCAACGGCGAAACGACGGTCAACTACGTCATGGCCGAAGCGCTCGACGACTGGGGCATCGATGTCCGGGAACTCGCCGAAATGGCACAAGCCAACCTGCAGAAGTTTCTCACGAAGACCGGCGTGCAGATCGCCAAACGCAGCCGATTCCAATATGTCGAGGTGGACGGCCAGTTCGAATCCAGCATCGCCTTCCTGCCGAATTTCTGGGCGCAGGTGCAGGAGCAATCCGGCGGTGCCGCGCCGATCGCCGCGTTCCTGTCGCGTGACAAGGTGTTTTTCACGCATGAGAATGACGTTGAAGGCCTGCAGCTTCTGGAGCTGATCAGCGCCGATCTCAGCGACGTGCCCTACGTTATTTCGCCGGATCAATATCGCTGGGAAAATGGCCGCTGGACGCTCTTCCGGCGCGTCGCGCGGATGGAAGCAGCCATCCGCCACTAGAACTTTTACGCATTCCGGACGGAAAGCCGTTATGCGCTTTTCCTGGAAATGCTCTAAACCAGCACTTCCTGATCGACGCGATCTTCAGCGCCGAAGAACTTCAGATAGCGCTCGACTTCCGCAGGCTCGCCGGTCGCCTTCTGTGGATTGTCCGAGAGCTTCACGGCCGGACGGCCGTTGGCCTCGATGACCTTGCAGACGATCGAAATGGGGTTGAGGCCCTTGAGTTCGGTCGGGGCGCAGCCCGCGAAATCGTTGGTGAGGTTGGTGCCCCAGCCGAAGCTCATGCGCACGCGGCCGTCGAAATGCCTGTAGGTGTCGATGATCGCATCGACATCCAGACCATCGGAGAAGATCAGCAACTTCTGGCGGGGGTCGCGGCCCATCTTTTTCCACCAGTCGATGATCTTTTCGCCGCCTTCGATGGGCGGGGCGCTGTCGGGGCGGAAGCCGGTCCAGTCGGCCACCCATTCCGGCGCGTTGCGCAGGAAGGAAGCTGTGCCGAAGGCATCGGGCAGCACGACGAGCAGGTTTCCGCCATAGAGGCGGTTCCAGTCGCGCAGCACCTTGTAGGGCGCCTTGCCGAGTTCTTCATCGTTCCGGGCAAGAGCGGCTGCGACCATCGGCAGCTCATGCGCGTTGGTGCCGACGGCCTCGAGATCGGAGTCCATGGCGAGCAGGACATTGCTTGTACCCGTGAAGGCATGGGGCACGCCTTCCTTCAGCGCCTCCACGCACCAGCGCTGCCAGAGGAAGCTATGGCGGCGGCGGGTGCCGAAGTCGGAGATGCGCAGGCCCGGCAACTCCCGCAGCCGCTCGACCTTTTCCCACATCTTGGCCTTGGCGCGGGCATAGAGCACATCGAGCGTGAAGGGGCCGAGCGCCTTCAGCGCCGTGCGCGAGCGCAACTCGTTGATGATGGCGAGCGCGGGGATTTCCCACATCGTCGTTTCCTTCCACGAGCCGTGGAAGTCGAGAATATACTGGCCGTCGCGCTTCGAGAGCTCGTATTCCGGCAGCTGGAAATTCGACAGCCAAGAGAGGAATTCCGGCTCGAAGATCTGGGCGCGGCCATAAAAGCTGTTACCGGCCAGCCAGATCATCTCCTTCTTGGAGAGGCGGAGCGTGCGGGCGTGATCGAGCTGCTCGCGCAATTCCTTCTCGTCGATCACTTCGGCAAGACGGACGCTCTTGGTGCGGTTGATGAGCGAGAAGGTCGCGTCGACATCCGGATAGAGCTTCCAGATCATCTGCAGCATGAGCAGCTTATAGAAATCCGTATCGATCAGACTGCGGACGATCGGATCGAGCTTCCAGGTATGGTTATAGACGCGGGTGGCGATATCCGTCTTGGTCATGTCGTTCCTGCCCCGTCTCCTGCCCTGCGGACGTCATGCTTTTCGCCGGCGGCGTGCCGGCATGCGAATGTAGCGCCCTGTTATCAAAAAATGTTGAGCGAAAGTCCAGTCGCTGAAAGAAAATTGATACCAGGGCAAATGAGTCGCATTTTGCCGGCAACAGCCGAGGCATAAGGCCCCGACCATCGCCATCCGAAGATAGACTTAGTAACCCCGGCCGCGATCTACCAGATGCTGCAGCGGTTCGCCGCGTTCGAAGCGGGTGATCTGCTCTTCGACGTGGCGCATCAACGCCCTTTCCTCCGACACGGCGGAATCATGCGGCGTGATGATGACATTTTCCAGGCTCCAGAGCGGATCGTCCGCTGCCAACGGCTCGACGGTGAAGACATCGAGCGAGGCGCCGCCGAGGATGCCGGTACGAATAGCCGAAGCGATATCGGCCTCAACCTGGCTCTTGCCGCGGCCGGCATTGATGAAGACCGGCTTGCCGAGCGGACCGTTGCGATGCAGCTGGGAAAAGAGCGAGGTATTGTAGATCCCGGTCGTCTCTGCCGTCAGCGGCAGCAGGCCGACGAGAATGTCGGTACGCGCCAGAAACGCATCGAGCCCGCCAGCATCGAAGGTTTCCATGCCATCGATCCCTTTCCTGCTGCGGGACCAGCCGATGACGTTGAAACCCATGACTTTCAATTTCGCGGCGGCATCGCAGCCGAGAACGCCGAGGCCCATGATACCGACGGTAACGTCGGCCGCTTCCGGACCATGCTGCGGCACCCATAGATGCTGGCGCTGATTGCGCATATGCCCCTGCACATCGCGCAGATGCATCAGGCATTGCATGACGACCCATTCGCTCATGCGCGTCGTCAGGCTGCGATCGACGAAGCGGACCATCGGGATGTCAGGCAGGCCGGCAATGGACAGCATCGAATCGACGCCGGCGCCGCCCGAAAAGACCACCTTGAGATTGGGCGCCCGTTCGAAAAGATCGGCATCCGGCTTCCACAAAAGCGCGTAGTCGATATGGGAGAGATCCGCACCTTTGTTGGCAGGATCGGCGAGATTGATGCTGCCGCGATCGGCAAAGGCCGTCTCAAGCGCCTTGGCAACGGTTGCAGGGTCGAATTTGAGATCGATGAGAACGGGGCTTTTGGCCGGCATGATGGTGGTCTCTATTGCTGGATGGCGGCGGTCGGCACCGCCTCGATATTGAATGCGGCGGCAAGCAGCGCCTTGGTGTAGTCTTCTTTCGGCGCCCGGAAAATATCGGCGGATGCGCCCTGCTCGACGACCTTGCCGAAGCGCATGACGATCAGCTCATTGGCGAGCGCCTTCACCACTTTCAGATCGTGGCTGATGAAGAGATAGGCGAGGTCATGCTTCTTCTGGAGATCGCGCAGCAGGTCGACCACCTGCGCCTGCACGCTCATATCGAGCGCCGAGGTCGGCTCGTCCAGCATGACGAAACGGGGCTTCAGCACCATGGCGCGGGCAATGGCGATGCGCTGGCGCTGGCCGCCGGAAAACTCATGCGGGAAGCGCCAGCGGGTGGACGGATCGAGGCCCACTTCCTCCAGTGCCCAGCAGACGCGCTGGTCGCGCTCGTCGGCAGACAGCGAGCGCTCATGCACCTTGAGCCCTTCGGCGATGATCTCACCCACCGACATGCGTGGGCTGAGCGATCCATAAGGGTCCTGGAAGACCACCTGCAGCTGGTTGCGCAGCGGCCGCATCTCGCGGAACGAATAGCCGGCTATATCCTTGCCGACGAAGGCGATGCGCCCTCTCGAGGAAATCAACCGCGCAAGTGCCAGACCAAGCGTGGTTTTGCCCGAACCGGATTCGCCGACGACGCCGAGCGTCTGGCCGGCTCTCAGTTTCAGATCGATGCCGTCGACGGCCTTCACATGATCGACGACCTTGCGCATGAAGCCGGCCTTGATCGGGAACCAGACGCGGATATCGCTGCCTTCCATGACGACGGGCTTGTTGGCATCGCTCGCCGGCGGCTCGCCGCGTGGCTCGGCAGCCAGCAGATGGCGGGTATAGTCATGCTGCGGCCGGGTGAAGACATCTTCCACCGCGCCGGTCTCGACGATCTTGCCCTTGGTCATCACACAGACGCGGTCGGCGAACTTGCGGACGATGCCGAGATCGTGGGTGATGAACAGCATCGACATGCCGTGCGCGCCCTTGAGCTCGCGCAGCAGTTCCAGGATCTGCGCCTGCACCGTCACGTCGAGCGCTGTCGTCGGCTCGTCGGCAATCAGGAGTTCGGGGCGGTTGGCAAGCGCCATGGCGATCATCACGCGCTGGCGCTGGCCGCCGGACAGTTCATGCGGATAGGCCTTGAGGCGCTTTTCCGGTTCGCGGATACCGACCTGGTTCAGCAGTTCCAGCGTGCGACTGCGGGCTGCATGGCCGGTCATGCCCTGATGCAGCGCCAGGATCTCGCTGATCTGCCGCTCGATCGAGTGGAGCGGATTGAGCGAAGTCATCGGCTCCTGAAAGATCATGGTGATGTCGTTGCCGCGCACGGCGCGCAGCTCGTTATCCGACGCCTTCAGCAGGTCCTTGCCCTTGAACAGGATCTCGCCGGAGGGGTGGCTCGCCGACGGATAAGGCAAAAGCTTCAAGATCGAATTGGCCGAGACCGACTTGCCCGAACCGGATTCACCGACCAGCGCCACGACCTCGCCGCGATGGATGTCGAAGGAAACGCCATCGACAGCAATCGAGGTCTGCCCGCCCTGGTGAAAGGCGACGGACAGATTGCGGACAGACAGCAGTGGAGTGGAGTTTTCGCTCATCGGAACGTCTTCCTCGGATCGAAGGCGTCGCGCACGGCCTCACCGATGAAAATCAGCAGCGACAGCATGATCGACATAGTGAAGAAGGCCGAAAGCCCGAGCCAGGGAGCCTGCAGATTGGATTTGCCCTGGGCAATCATTTCCCCCAGCGACGGCGAGCCGGGCGGCATGCCGAACCCCAGGAAATCCAGCGAGGTCAGCGTGGAGATCGAGCCCGACAGGATGAAGGGGACGAAGGTCAGGGTCGCGACCATCGCATTCGGCAAGAGGTGGCGATACATGATGGTGCGGTTGTTGACGCCGAGCGCGCGGGCGGCGCGCACATATTCGAAATTGCGCGCCCTGAGGAATTCGGCGCGCACGACGCCGACGAGGCCCACCCAGGAAAACAACAGCAGGATGCCGAGCAGGATGAAGAAGCCGGGCGGCAGCACCGAGGCGATGATCAGCAGGATATAGAGCACCGGCATGGACGACCAGATTTCGATGAAGCGCTGCATTAGAAGATCGGTCCAGCCGCCGAAATAGCCCTGTATCGCGCCGGCGCAGACGCCGACGACGGCCGAGCATATGGTGAGCGCCAGGCCGAACAGCACCGAGATGCGGAAGCCGTAGATCAGGCGGGCGAGCACGTCGCGCGCCTGATCATCGGTGCCGAGCCAGTTGAAATTGCTCCAGTTGCAGTTTGGATCGGCAACGCCCTGCGCATAGCCCGAGCAGCGTGTTTCCTTGCTCATCGCCCAGAATGGCGGGGTCGGCGCCGACATCCCCGTAGGAAGGTTGGAATTGGCGGTCTGATAGGAATAATGGATCGGCGGCCAGATCATCCAGCCATTGGCGTTGATCTCATCCTGGATATCCTGGGCGCGATAATCCGTCTGCGCCAGGAAGCCACCGAATTTCTCCTCGGGGTAATCGACGAAGACCGGCGTCAGGATCTCACCCTTGTAGGAGACGAGGATCGGCCGGTCGTTGACGATGAATTCGGCACCCAGGCTGAGCACGAACAGCACCAGAAAGATCCAGAGCGACCAGTAGCCGCGGCGGTTTGCCTTGAAATTCTCCCAGCGGCGCACATTGGTCGGCGAGAACAGGCCCTTGCGCGGCGGCTTCACCGTCGTCGGGAGTACCTGCTGATTGGCTGCGTCCATCACACGTCCCTCCGCTCGAAGTCGATGCGCGGATCGATCCAAGTGTAGATCAGGTCGGAGACGAGGCTGACGACGAGGCCGAGCAGCGAGAAGATGAAGAGCGTCGCGAATACCACCGGATAGTCGCGCTGGACGACGGAGAGATAGCTCAAGCGTCCCAGGCCATCGAGCGAGAAGATATTCTCGATCAGCAGCGAGCCGGTGAAGAAGGCGGAGATGAAGGCGCCGGGAAAGCCGGCGATGACGATGAGCATGGCGTTGCGGAAGACATGGCCATAGAGCACGCGCCGTTCGGAAAGGCCCTTGGCGCGGGCGGTAATGACATATTGCTTCTTGATCTCTTCGATGAAGGAATTCTTGGTGAGCAGCGTCGTCGTGGCAAAGGCTGCGAGCGATAGCGAAATCAGCGGCAGCACCAGGTGCCAGAGATAATCGAGGATCTTCTGCCACCAGTTGAGATCGGCAAAATTATCCGAGACGAGGCCGCGCAGCGGGAACCAGTCGAAGAAGGAGCCGCCGGCAAACAGCACGATCAGCATGATGCCGAACAGGAAGCTCGGGACGGCATAGCCGATGATGATGATGCCCGACGTCCAGACATCGAAGGTCGATCCGTCCTGTACCGCCTTGCGGATGCCGAGCGGGATGGAAATGGCATAGGAGAAGATCAGGATCCAGATGCCGAGCGAGATCGACACCGGCAGCTTCTGGGCGATGAGGTCGATGACCGTCGTGTTGCGGAAGAAGCTCTCGCCGAAATCGAAGCGGATATAGTTCCACATCATCTGGCCGAAACGCTCGAGCGGCGGCTTGTCAAAGCCGAACTGCTTGTCGAGCTTGGCGATCAGTTCGGGATCGAGCCCCTGCGCGCCGCGATATTTCGAGCTGCTGTCATCGAAGGATTGCTGGGCCAGCATGTCGGTGCCGCCGGACAGGCGGCCGTTGGCATTGTCGCCCTGCCCGGTCAGCTGCGCGATAACCTGCTCGACCGGGCCACCTGGCGCGAACTGCACGATGGTGAAGGAAATGGCCATGATGCCGACAATGGTCGGGATCATCAGCAGGAGGCGTCGCAGAATATAGGCGCCCATCAGTCCGCCACTCCCTCAAAGAGGGGTATGTTCCACCTCGCCTCAATCCGTCCGTCGATCAAATCATAGTCCCTTCCGCCGGATCGCGACCGGCGCAGTCATTTCGGCTTGAAACTATCCGAATCAGCCTTGAGCATTTGGAGCCAGCCAGGCCCTCATTGCAAGAGAGCTCACTTTGCGGCGTTTTTCGACCACCAGACATCGGGGAAGCCGATCGAATAATAGGGCAATTCAGGCAGATGCTCGAATTTATCCCAGTAGGCTATTCTGTTCGTCGTTCCGTAGAACAGTGGGACAACATAGTGATGGGCGAGCAACACGCGGTCGAGCGCCTTGGCGGCAGCGGTCTTTTCTTCGAGGGTCGCAGCGGAAACCAGCTTGGCGATCAACGCATCGACACCTGGATCGGATATGCCGGCATAGTTGCGAGAGCCTTGGCGGTTTGCCGAAGCCGAGCCCCAGTAATCGATTTGTTCGCTGCCGGGCGGCAAAGCCGTGCCCCAGACGTTCCAGGTCGCATCATAGTCGAAGCTGCGAATGCGGTTGATGTATTGCGATGAATCAACTGTCCTGAGGGTCGCATCGATGCCGATGCGGCGCAGGTTCTGTACGTAGGGCAGGTTGGATCTTTCCAGCGAAGGGCTTCCGAGCAGGATTTCCATCTTGAAGGGCTGGCCGGTCTTTTCGTTGACCATGCGATTGCCCTTCAACACATAACCCGCCTCTTTGAAAAGCTCGATCGCCTTGCGCAGATTGTCCCGAGCCTTTTGTGGGTCGCCACCGACCGGATTGGTATAGGGCGTGGTGAAAACCTCAGGCGGCACCTTGTCCTTGATGCTGTTCAAAATATTCAATTCTTCGCCCGTGGGCAGCCCCGAAGAGGCAAGCTCGGTGCCGAAAAAGAAGCTGTTGACACGGGTCAGCTGGCCGAAGGCAAGTGCCCGGTTCGTCTCCTCGAAATCATAGGCGTAGTTCAGCGCCTCTCGCACACGTTGATCCTTGAACTGATCACGCCGGAGATTGAGCACCATCGCCTGCATGATGCCGACCGAGCGCAACGAGTTGGGCAGTTCGTCACGCTTGATACGGCCATCCTTGGCGGCGGGAAAGTCATATGCAGTCACCCAATGGCTTGCCGACTGGTCCTGCCAAAAATCCGTGTTCCCACCGCGAAAGGCTTCGAATTCCACATCCTTGTCGGCGTAGTAGGTGTAGGAAATCACCCCGAAATTGTTCTCGCCGACATTAACCGGCAGGTTCTTGCCCCAATAGTCATCGCGCAGTTCGTATCGGATCGACGAGCCCGGTTGCACGGCGGCGATCTTGTATGGCCCGGACCCCATGACCGGCTCGAGCGTCGTGCGGGTAATATCGCGTTGCTTGCCGTCCGGGCCGACATTCTCCCACCATTTTTTCGGCACGATCTGAAGCTGGCCGGCGATAAAGGGGAGCTCGCGATTGTTCTTTTCGTCGAAATAGAAGGTGACATCCCTTTCGCCGGTCTTTTCCGCCCGCGTCACGTGGGAATAGATACCCGTCGCCAAGGGATTGAGCTCTTTGGTGCGATCGAAGCTGAAAACGACGTCGTCGGGGGTAACGGGTGTACCATCAGCCCATTTGGCCTCGGCACGCAAGCGGAACGTCGCGCTCGATATATCGTCGGGATAGCTTACGCCCTCGGCGAGCAAGCCGTAGGAGGCCGCGATCTCGTCTCTGGACGATTGCATCAGCGTGTCGAAAACCATCGACAATCCACTGGCGGGGTTTCCTTTGAACAATACCGGATTGAGCGTGTCGAACGTGCCTTCACTCGACAGCTTCACCTCGCCACCCTTCGGCGCATCCGGATTGACGTAATCGAAATGCTTGAAACCGGGCTGGTATTTGAGGTCGCCGAGAATGGCCGTGCCGATGCGGAATTGCGGCTCTTCGGCTTTCGAGGATAGAGGCATTGCCAGCAGGCAAAAAAGAGAAACGACCAAGCCTGCTTTCAACCGCGACAATGCCATCCATGATCTCCTGTGATTTTTCGAGAATCAGCATAAGGCAAATGAGGGCAAAAAACAGGACGCAATAACTCACCTCTTCGTAAAGAGGCCGAAGACGGTCTCCGGGATTCAACCCTTTGCCGCAGCTTCTTCAAGACGTTTACGCAACATCAGCCGCAATTCGCCGGCGACGCGGCGGTCCTCGGCAGCATCAGGTTCGGCGGCGACGGCGACGACGATGCGCAGCAGTTCGAGCACGATGCCCGACATCAGCGCGATATCGTCGGATATCGGCGGTTGCGCCTGCCTGAGGACGCCAGCGATCAGCTCCTTCAGCTCTGCCCGTGAGCGCGCCTTGCGCTCCTTGGGAATATCGCGGCGCCCCGCCAGCACCGAAAATTCCGGATATTCCTCCATGAAGGTACCGAGCGCATGGAAGATCGCCTCGCCGCTATCGGCTGCCGAAAAGCCGGTGCTCCGTTCCGCCATGTCCCGAAGCCCGGCCTTCAATCGCTCCAGCCGTTCGATATGCAGCGCTTCGGCAAGCAGGGGCTTGGTCGGGAAGAACTGATAGAGCGAGCCGATGGAGGAATTTGCCTCGGCCGCAATCTCCGTCATCGTTGCCGCATCATAGCCCTTGCGCGCGAAAACCTTTGCGGCCGCCTCCAGCAGTATGACGACGCGATCATGACCGCGCTGCCGCTTCGGCGTGCGCGTCTTCAATTCTTCACTTGATTCTTGTGAGGCCATCCTCATATTTCCATTGTGAGGATACCCTCATGTTTTATGGAGCTACCGCGCGATGTCACTTTACGACCCCAAAACCACCGCTCTCGTTTCCATCGACCTGCAAGGCCTCGTCCTAAGCCGGCCGCTCGCACCCTACTCCGCCCAGCAGATCGTCACCAATACGGTCGCCATCGCAAACAAATTGAAAGCCGATGGCGGAACGACCGTTTTCGTGACGGTCGGATTTTCCGCAGACTATGCCGATGCTGTCAATCAGCCGACAGACGAAAGCTTTGCGCTTCCCCCAGGAGGTTTGCCGCCGGCCGCGCTCGAAGCTCCGGCCGAGATGGCAGCGCTGACACCCGATGTCGCCATCGTCAAGCGCCAGTGGAGCGCCTTTTACGGCACGGAACTGGATCTGCAGCTTCGCCGCCGCGGCATCAGGACGCTGATCCTAACCGGTGTCGCCACCAATTTCGGTGTCGAAGCGACGGTGCGCGATGCCTTTGCGGCAAATTATGCCGTCATCGTCGCCGAAGATGCCGTGACGACCTTCTCGCAGGACATGCAGGATTTCGCCTGCACGAAGGTCTTGCCGCGGCTGTCGCGCATCCGCAAGACTGAGGAAATTCTGGCGAACTGATCCGTCCGATGTGATGGTCCATGCAAGCAAGGGCGGCCGCCAATCGACCATCCGTGATTGCCTCCGTGATTGCCGCGGATTCACTTCCATCCTTTTTCAGGATAGTCTCGCCGCAAATCACTTCGGCTAATGCCGACCGCCTTTCAAGGATATGTATGGCTTCACTTCTGGCTCACGCCTTTCGAACGATCGGCAAACTTTCCCTCGCCACCTCGATCGGGATGGGCCTTATCGCCAGCGATGCGCTGGCACAGCAGGCTACCCCTTCGCCCGGCAGCGCCAAGGCTGTTTTCGGAGCCGTAACGCTGCCGACGCAGGGACCGCCGCAATCGATCGGCTTCTATGCCAAGGGTTGCCTTGGCGGCGCAGTCGCGCTGCCAACCGATGGGCCAACATGGCAGGCCATGCGCCTGTCGCGCAATCGCCGCTGGGGCCGGCCGGAAACGATCGGTCTGCTCGAACGCCTCTCGCGCGATGCGGCCAAGAATGACGGCTGGCCGGGCCTGCTCGTCGGCGATATCTCGCAGCCGCGCGGCGGCCCGATGTTCAACGGCCATGCCTCGCATCAGATCGGCCTCGACGCCGACGTCTGGCTGACGCCGATGCCCCGGCGCAAGATGACGGCGGACGAGCGCGAAGCTTTGCCGTTCACCACCATGCTCGCCAAGGACAAGTTCCTGACCATCAACGACAAAGTCTGGACGCCGGCGCATGCCCGCCTTTTGATGCGCGCGGCGAGCTATCCGGAGGTCGAGCGCATCTTCGTCAACCCGGCGATCAAGAAGAAGATGTGCGAGACATGGACGGGCGACCGCAGCAATCTCGGCAAGCTTCGGCCGGAATATGGGCACGACTCGCATTTCCATATCCGCCTCCGCTGCCCCGCCGGCTCGGTCGGCTGCACGGGGCAGGCGCCGGTCGCCGCAGGCGATGGCTGCGACAAGACACTTGCCTGGTGGTTCGGGCCGGAGCCCTGGGCCAAGCCGAAGCCCAGCGACAAGCCGCCACAAAAGCCGCGCGAGGTCATGGTTGCGGATCTGCCCAAGGCCTGCCAGGCCGTGTTGGCGGCACCCACTGTGGCTTCCGCGCGTCCTGCCGCCAAGGGTGCGGCCGCTTCGGCCGATACGAACGCAATGCCGGCCTCAGGCGATACGCCACCCGGCCAAATTCCGCAGCAGTGAGCCCCGAACAGTCCTTGCCGAGGCAGTCTTTCAAAACGCGCGCCCTTAGTATAGAAGGCGAATAAATCGATTGAAAACATCGGGCGGAGCAAGATTTCATGGCCGGCAGCAAATGCATCGCATTGATCGCGCACGATCAGAAAAAGGATGCGATGGCGGAGTTCGCACGGCGCAACCAGGCAGCCCTTGCCGGTTGGACTATCGTTGCGACCGGCACGACGGGCGGCCGCGTGCTTGATGCCTGCCCCGACCTCAAGGTCACTCGTCTGAAAAGCGGCCCGCTCGGTGGCGACCAGCAGATCGGCGCTCTCATCGCCACCGGCGAGATCGACATGCTCGTCTTCTTCATCGATCCCCTCACGCCCATGCCGCACGATGTCGACGTGAAGGCATTGACGCGGCTTGCCGTTCTCTACGACATTCCGATGGCGCTCAACGAATCCACTGCCGAGCGGCTGATCAAAACACTGAACCATTAATCCGCCTTGCCGGCGGCAGACCACGGACCTGGCCATGCCCGAGCTCAATCACAGCGATGCCCCCCTGCCTTTCCCAATCCTGATCGGCGATATCGGCGGCACCAATGCGCGCTTTTCCATCCTCGTCGATGCGGACTCCGAACAGGAGCATTTTCCGGTCGTGCAAACGGCGAATTTCGCGACGATCGACGATGCGATCAAACTCGCCCTTGAAAACAGCAAGGTCCGACCCCGCTCGGCAATTCTCGCCATGGCAGGTCCCGTGCAGGGTGACGAGATTCCGTTGACGAATTGCGATTGGGTGATCCGTCCGAAGACGATGATCGCCAATCTCGGCATCGAGGACGTGCTCGTCATCAACGATTTCGAGGCGCAGGCGCTCGCGATCGCCGAGATTTCCGACGAGCATCGCCAAACCATCGGCAAAGCATCCGGGAACATGATTGCATCGCGCGCCGTGCTCGGGCCGGGCACCGGTCTTGGCGTCGGCGGTCTGGTTCATACCCAGCATCAATGGGTGCCGGTGCCGGGCGAAGGCGGCCATATCGATCTCGGGCCGCGCACGGAACGCGACCTGCAGATCTGGCCGCATCTGGAACCCATCGAAGGCCGCATCTCTGCTGAACAGGTGATCTGCGGCCGCGGCCTCCAGAATATTTATCATGCCATCTGCGCAGCCGACAGCATCGAGCCGAGCCTGAAGGAGCCGGCCGACATCACCAACCATGCGCTTGCCGGCACCAACAAGCAGGCCGAGGAGACGCTGACGCTGTTCGTCACCTATCTCGGCCGCGTCGCCGGCGATATCGCCATGATCTTCATGGCGCGCGGCGGCGTCTTTCTTTCCGGCGGCATCCCGCAGAAGATCCTGCCGGCGCTGCAGAAGCCGGAATTCCGCGCCGCCTTCGAGGACAAGGCACCACACACGGAATTGATGAAGACGATCCCCACGCACGTGGTCGTCAATCCGCTTGCCGCGCTTTCCGGTCTTGCGACCTATGCCCGCAAGCCGACAAACTTCGGCCTTGCGACAGAAGGCCGTCGCTGGCGGCGTTAACCGCTTGCCAAACAGCTCATGGCGCGCCGAAACATCCGATGCGCCATGCCTTTTTGCCGGAGCCGCCTTCCTCTATAATGGGCTCGGCTCCGTGATCGGCCTTAACCAGCGCGGCAAGGCATGTCTAGCCAAAGCCGTGCTAACTCTTTAATAGAGCCGCGGAAGCACGTGCCAGATGCGGCTCGCTTGGTTCAAGACAGGAAGCCGATTATTGAAATTGCCTGATCCGAAAAGCAAAAACGTCGACAGCGAAGCCATCACCGGCATGCTGAAGCGCATTATCGCCGAGAACGGCCGCGATCACATTCGCGGCTACGCCATCGCGATTACCTGCCTGATCCTCGTTGCGCTTTCGACTGCTTACATCGGCTATATCGTCAAATCGGTCATCGACAGCGCCTTCATCGCCCGCGATATCGTCGATGCCTGGAAGATCTGTTTCAGCATCTTCCTCGTTTTCGTGGTGCGCGGCTTTGCCGGATATTTTCAGTCGGTCATCCTGTCGAAAATCGGCAACAACATCATTGCCCGCTATCAGCGCCGCCTTTATTCGCATCTGATGACGCTGTCGGTCGGCTTCTTCAGCGAAGCCCGCTCCGCCCAGCTCGCCGCCCGCATCAGCCAGAACGTCTCGGGCATTCGCGACGTCATGAACCTGACGATCACGTCGACGGCGCGCGACCTTCTGACCTTCGTGTCGCTGCTCGGCGTCATGATCTTCCAGGATCCGGTGCTCAGCATCGCCTTCGTCGTCATTGCGCCGCCGCTCTTCTTCGCGCTGCGCTACATTTCCAAGCGCCTGCGCGCTGCGACGCGCGATGCGATCGTGTTGAACAGCCATGTGCTCGGCGCGATGCAGGAAACCATTCAAGGCGTTTCCATCGTCAAGGCCTTCACGATGGAAGAGGAGCTCGAGCGCAAGATCAACAAGCTGATCACCGCCGCCGAGCACCGGCAGAACCGCATCGCCCGGCTTTCGGAGCGCAACGGACCACTGATCGAAACCGTCGCCGGCTTTGCGATCGCCAGCCTCTTCGCCTATGCGGCCTACCGGTCGATCTACGACAATGTCTCGCCAGGCGTGTTCTTCTCCTTCGCCACTTCGCTGCTGCTCGCCTATGATCCCGCCCGTCGCCTCGCCAAGCTGCAGGTGCAGCTGGAGCGCGCCGTCGTCAATGCGCGGATGATCTACGAGCTGCTCGACATGGAGCCGCGCCAGCGCGACCTTCCGGATGCCAAGCCGCTGAACGTGACCGATGCCCGCATCGAGTTCCGCGACGTGCATTTCGCCTATGGTGACGAAGCCGTCCTCTCCGGCGTCAATTTCTCTGCCGAGGGCGGACAGACGACTGCACTCGTCGGCCCCTCCGGCGCCGGCAAGTCTACCGTCATCAATCTCATTCCGCGCTTCTACGATCCGAAGGCAGGCAGCATCTTTATCGACGGGCAGGATATCGCGCATGTGACGAAACAGTCGCTGCGGGAGCAGCTCGCCTATGTTTCGCAGCAACCCTATCTCTTCGAAGGCACGATCCGCGACAATATCCGCTACGGCCGTCCGAACGCGACCGATGCAGAGATCGAGCAAGCAGCGCGCCTTGCCTATGCCCATGATTTCATCGAGGCGCAGCCGATGGGCTACGATACGCCGGTCGGCGAAAACGGTGTGACGCTTTCCGGCGGCCAGCGCCAGCGGCTGTCGATCGCCCGTGCGCTGGTGCGCAACGCGCCGATCCTGCTTTTGGACGAGGCGACCTCGGCGCTCGACACGGAATCCGAAGCCGCCGTGCAGAAGGCGCTGGAAGAGGCGATGAGCGGCCGCACAGTCGTCGTCATCGCGCATCGCCTGTCGACGGTTGTCCGCGCCGAAAAGATCGTCGTCATGCAGAACGGCCGGGTTGTCGAAGAGGGCAACCATGAGACGCTTGCGACGGCCGACAATGGCCTCTACGCTCGGCTCAACAACCTGCAGCTACCAGCGATATCAAGCAATTCCCGTAAATAGACGATAGAGACGACATGAGCGACGATGCGATGAAGCTGGTGGTGGTTGGCGCGGCGGGCCGCATGGGACAGGCTCTCATCCGCATCATCCATGCGACCGACGGCGTGACCCTGCATGCCGCCGTCGCGCGTCCCGGTTCCGCCTTCATCGGCAAGGATGCCGGCGAGATTGCTGGACTGGGGCCGATCGGCGTTCCCGTTACCGACGATCCGCTTGCAGCGTTCCTTCATGCCGAAGGTGTCATCGATTTCACCACGCCTGCAACCAGCGTCACCTTTGCCGACTTGGCCGCACAAGCGCGCATCGTCCACATCATCGGCACGACCGGCTGCTCGGACGAGGATGAAGCCAAGTTCAAGGCCGCCGCGCGCCATGCCCGCATCGTCAAATCGGGCAATATGGGCCTCGGCATCAACCTCCTGAGCGTGCTCGTCGAACAGGCAGCGCGCGCACTCCCTTCGAACGACTGGGACATCGAAGTGCTGGAGATGCATCATCGCCATAAGGTCGATGCGCCCTCGGGCACGGCGCTGCTGCTCGGCCAGGCGGCGGCGAAGGGCCGCGGCGTCGATCTCAATGACAGTTCCGTGCGCGTGCGCGACGGCCATACCGGCCCGCGCCCGGCCGGCACGATCGGCTTTGCCACCCTGCGCGGCGGCGGCGTGGTCGGCGATCACTCGGTGATCTTCGCCAGCGAAAGCGAGCGGGTGACGCTGTCGCACAATGCCGGCGACCGCTCGCTGTTTGCGCGCGGCGCGCTGCAGGCGGCGCTCTGGGCGCGCGACAAGAAACCCGGCTTTTATTCCATGCTCGATGTTCTCGGGCTCTCCACGCGTTGATCCGATCCTATCAAGGAGAAATTTTATGAGCGGTACTCTCGTCCTCGTTCGTCATGGCCAGAGCGACTGGAATTTGAAGAATCTTTTTACCGGCTGGAAGGACCCCGATCTGACCGCGCTTGGCGTCGAAGAAGCCAAGACCGGCGGCAAGGCGCTGGCCGACTACGGCATCAAGTACGACGTCGCCTTCACCTCGGATCTCACCCGTGCCCAGCACACGCTCAAGATCATTCTCGATGAAATCGGCCAGGCCGGTCTTGAAACGATCAAGGATCAGGCACTGAACGAGCGCGACTACGGCGATCTCTCCGGTCTCAACAAAGATGATGCCCGCGCCAAGTGGGGCGAGGAGCAGGTTCACATCTGGCGCCGCTCCTACGACGTTCCGCCGCCCGGCGGCGAGAGCCTGCGCGACACCGGCGCCCGCGTCTGGCCCTATTACCTGACGGAAATCCTGCCGCGCGTGCTTGCCGGCCAGAACGTGCTCGTCGCCGCCCACGGCAATTCGCTGCGTTCGCTCGTCATGGTTCTTGACCGGCTGAGCAAGGCGCAGATCCTGGAGCTCAACCTCGCGACCGGTGTGCCGATGGTCTACAAGCTCAAGGCCGATTCCACCGTCGCCTCGAAGGAAGTCCTCGGCGACATGTCCGGCGCGCATTGAGCGGCGTCTGACTAATTAGTTCCGGAATAGCCCCTCACCCTAGCCCTCTCCCCGTAAACGGGGAGAGGGGATCACCTTCGTACCCTCGTCTCGGCAGGTTAGTCGAGGGAAGGCTGTGGGCGCGTCCATCCCCTTCTCCCCGCGAGCGGGGAGAAGGTGGCCGATAGGCCGGATGAGGGCAATGCATCGCGCCGCTAATTCTCGACGGTAAAGCGCACCCTGTCGGCGGCGAAGCGGGAGATCGAATACTGCACCGGCACGTTGTCGAGATCTGAATTCAGCGCCTGGGTGATTAGAACGATGGCGCCCGGCGATAGTTGCAGATCGGCGAGGTCGCCCTCATCGGCATGCGTCGCGGTGATTTCGGTGACGACGCGCACATAGTCTGGCACGCCAAGCTCGCGAAACGCCTTGGTGATCGATCCGGTGGCGCGGTACACCTCGGCGATATTGCCGAAGCGATCCGCCGGGAACCAGCTTGTCGCCCGCGATACCGGGCGATGATCCGCGTGACCGAGCGTTTCGAGCCTTATCAGCGGCGCGCCAGCCTTGATTTTCAGCTGGCGGGCCAATTCCACGCTTGCAGGCTCTTCACCTGATGCAAGCAGCGCGCTGCGGGTCTCGCGCACCTGATCGCCGATCCCTTGTGAGAATCTCGTCCGCTTCGAGATCGGGAAGCTCAAGCGCTCCTTACGCTCGATCAGCGTACCCCGCCCCTGGACAGCCCGGACGATGCCTTCCTGCGCCAGCGCGGCAAGCGCGCTTCGGATCGTGTGCCTGTTGACGCCGAACTGCAGCGCCAGCGTCGTTTCCGGCGGCACCATACCCGTCTCGTCGAAATCCCCATGATTGATAGAGTTGCGAATCCGGTCGGCAATCTGCCGCCAGAGCGCCACGCCCGTTTGCCTCTGTATCTTTTGGCCTGCCATCTCGCCCACTCGCCCTGTCACACGCTTGTCACGACTCACTAATAAATATAAGACTATCTTGTATGGTTGTCTATATCAATAGACATTTAGAGGAAGGCGCGATGAATTCAGCACAAAGGCAGGAAGCGGCCGCCCAGGAGCGCCGGGAACGCAAGCGCGTTGCCGATCTTCTGGCGCAGGCGCAGCGCGACGAGCTCGAGGCGGCCTGGGAAGCATTGCCGACCAAGCCGACGGCACAGCCGGTGCGCGGCCCCGAGACCGGGCTCGTCATGGTGCGCGGCCGCATCGGCGGCGGCGGTTCGCCCTTCAATCTCGGCGAGGTCACGGTGACACGGGCCACCATACGGCTGGCATCGGGCACCATCGGCCATTCGCATGCGCTCGGTACCGATCGGGAAAAGGCCCGGCTTTCGGCCATCTTCGACGCCTTGTGGCAACAATCCGCCACCAAGGAATTCGTCGAGAAAGCGGTTCTGCAGCCCGTCATCGACCGCATTACCGAATATGATCGCAAGCGCGCCGAAGAGACGGCCGCGACCCGCGTCGATTTCTTCACCATGGTTCGCGGAGAAGATTGATGAGCCTGTTCAGCACCCCGACTTTCGGCAACGAGGCCCTGACCGGCGGTTTCAGCGATCCGGTCTTCGACGCGCAGAGCGTCTTCAAGATGACGATGGATGCCATGGCACGCCCGGGAACCATAGAGGTCATCACGGCCGATGCTGCACCGCCTGCCCCACTCGGTATCGCCGCCGGCGCCATCGGACTGACGCTTTGCGATCATGACACGCCGGTCTGGCTTTCCAACAGCCTCGCAAGATCGAGCCTTTCCGAGTGGCTGGCCTTCCACACCGGCGCGCCCGTTATTTCCGAGCGGCTGGAAGCGCATTTCGCCTTCATCGAAGCCGGCATGGCGCTTTCCTCCTTCAGCCAGTTCGGCATCGGCACCCAGGAATATCCCGACCGCTCGACGACCATCGTCTTGGAAATCCAGAGCCTGGAAGGCGGCAAGCAACTGGCGCTTTCCGGCCCCGGCATCAAGGATGTGACCATGATCGCCCCGGTCGGGCTGCCGGATGCGCTGCTGCGCATCTGGAACGACAATCGCGCGCTCTTCCCGCGCGGCGTCGACCTCATCCTGACGGCTGGCCGGCAATTCCTCTGCCTGCCGCGCACCACCAAGATCACCGCGACGGAGTTGTGACATATGTATGTTGCCGTTAAGGGTGGCGAAGCCGCCATCGCCAATGCTCACCGGCTGCTGGCCGACCGTCGCCGCGGCGACCGCTCGCTGCCGGCCGTCGGCATCGACCAGATCGTGGCGCAGCTGGCGCTCGCCGTCGACCGCGTCATGGCCGAAGCCTCGCTTTATGACCGGACACTGGCCGCACTCGCCGTTCGCCAGGCGCGCGGCGACATGATCGAGGCGATCTTCCTGCTCAGAGCCTACCGCACGACGCTGCCGCGTTTCGGCTACTCCCAGCCGCTCGACACCACAGTCATGAAGATTGAGCGCCGCATCTCGGCGACCTACAAGGACCTGCCCGGCGGCCAGCTGCTGGGGCCGACCTTCGACTATACGCACCGCCTGCTCGATCCCAGCCTCTTGACCGACGAGCCCGTGGACGAGCCGATGCAGCGCCCGGCCGAGCAGGGCCGCATCATGCGCGTCTCGGAAATCCTCGGCCAGGAAGACCTGATCGAAGGCGACGGCACCATGCCGGTTGATCACGAGATCGGCGATCTGACGCGCGAGCCGCTGGAATTCCCGATGACCCGTGACCTTCGCCTGCAGGCGCTCGCCCGCGGCGACGAGGGCTTCCTGCTGGCGCTCGGCTATTCGACCCAGCGCGGCTATGGCCGCAACCATCCGTTCACCGGCGAAATCCGCATCGGCGAAGTCGAGGTGGAATTTGATGTGCCGGAACTCGGCTTTGCCGTCTCGCTCGGCCGCATCCAGGTGACCGAGTGCCAGATGGTCAACCAGTTCGCCGGCTCGGCCAAGGCGCCGCCGCAATTTACCCGCGGCTACGGCCTGGTCTTCGGCCAGAGCGAGCGCAAGGCCATGGCGATGTCGCTGGTCGACCGCGCGCTGCGCGCCGAAGAACTCGGCGAGGATATCGTTGCGCCGGCTCAGGACGAGGAATTCGTTATCTCCCACTCCGACAACGTGCAGGCAACCGGCTTCGTCGAACATCTGAAGCTGCCGCACTATGTCGACTTCCAGGCCGAACTCGACCTGGTGCGGCGCATGCGCCGCGATTTCGAGGCCGCTCGCGAAAGCGGCATGGACCCCATGACGGAGGCAGCCGAATGACCGAACTGGCCACCTACAACTTCGCCTATCTCGACGAGCAGACCAAGCGGATGATCCGCCGCGCCATTCTGAAGGCGATCGCCATTCCCGGCTATCAGGTGCCTTTCGCCTCGCGCGAGATGCCGATGCCTTACGGCTGGGGCACCGGCGGCGTGCAGCTGACGGCCGCGATCATCGGCCCGCAGGACGTGCTGAAGGTCATCGACCAGGGTGCCGACGACACGACTAATGCCGTCTCCATCCGCGCCTTCTTCCAGAAGGTCGCCAATGTCGCTGTCACCACCCGCACGGACGAGGCGACCATCATCCAGACGCGCCACCGCATTCCGGAAGCCAAGCTCGGGCCGAACCAGGTGCTCGTCTACCAGGTGCCGATCCCGGAACCCTTACGCTTCCTGGAACCGCGCGAGACCGAGACGCGCAAGATGCACGCGCTCGAGGAATACGGCCTCATGCATGTGAAGCTCTATGAGGATATCGCCCGCAACGGCCGCATCGCCACGACCTATGACTATCCGGTCAAGGTCGCCGGCCGCTACATTATGGATCCGTCGCCGACGCCGAAGTTCGACAATCCGAAAATGCACCTGTCCGATGCGCTGCAGCTTTTCGGCGCCGGCCGTGAAAAGCGCATCTATGCAGTACCGCCGTATACCGAAGTCGTTAGCCTCGATTTCGAGGATCATCCGTTCGAGGTGCAGCGCTTCGACAAGCCCTGCGCGCTCTGCGGCGCCGAACAGGTCTATCTTGACGAGGTGATCCTCGACGACAAGGGCGGCCGCATGTTCGTCTGCTCCGACACCGATTTCTGCGAAGACCGTCGTGCTCACGGCCATGCCGGTACGATGCTGGCATCCGATGGATTGCCGGGTAGCAAGGAGGCTGCCGAATGAGTGACTCACCGCTTCTCAAGGTCAAGGACATCTCGAAATTCTATGGCAGCCGCATCGGCTGCCGCGACGTGTCCTTCGAGCTTTGGCCCGGCGAGGTTCTCGCCATCGTCGGTGAATCCGGCTCTGGCAAGACGACGCTGCTCAACTGCATCTCGACACGGCTGCTGCCGACAACGGGCAGCGTCGAATACCATATGCGCGACGAGGCCTATCGCGACCTGTTCCGTATGAACGAAGCCGAGCGTCGCTTCCTGATGCGGACCGACTGGGGCTTCGTGCATCAGAACCCGGCCGACGGCCTGCGCATGACGGTTTCGGCCGGCGCCAATGTCGGCGAGCGGCTGATGGCGATCGGCAACCGCCACTACGGCAACATCCGCAACACCGCCATCGACTGGCTGGAGCGGGTCGAGATCGATGCCGACCGCATCGATGACCAGCCACGCGCCTTCTCCGGCGGCATGCGCCAGCGTCTGCAAATCGCGCGCAATCTGGTGACCGGCCCTCGCCTCGTCTTCATGGACGAGCCGACCGGCGGCCTTGACGTGTCCGTGCAGGCCCGCCTGCTCGATCTGGTGCGCGGCCTCGTCAACGATCTCGGCCTCTCGGCCATCATCGTCACCCACGATCTCGCCGTCGCCCGGCTGCTCTCGCACCGCATGATGGTGATGAAGGACGGCCAGGTCATTGAGCACGGCCTTACCGACCGCGTACTCGACGATCCGCGCGAACCCTATACGCAACTGCTGGTCTCTTCGATCCTGCAGGTCTGAGGACATAACATGGCAACCCCACTCGTCGTTTCCGAAGTCTTCAAAAGCTTCACCATGCATCTGCGCGACGGCATTCGCTTGCCTGTCGTTGCCGATGTCTCCTTCTCCGTCGCCTCGGGCGAATGCGTCGTGCTCGGCGGCCCCTCCGGCATCGGCAAGAGCTCGCTCTTGAAAATGATCTACGGCAACTACGCCGTCGACAGCGGCCAGATCCTCGTCACCCATAAAGGCAGGATCGTCGATCTTGCGACGGCCGACCCGCGCACCGTGCTCGACGTGCGTCGTCAGACCATGGGCTATGTCAGCCAGTTCCTGCGCACCGTGCCGCGCGTCGCCGCCATCGATGTGGTTGCCGAGCCGCTGGTGGCCCGTGGTGTGGCCGTGGCCGAAGCCCGCGAACGGGCAGCGGAGCTGCTGGCCCAGCTGAACCTGCCGCAGGAACTCTGGCAGCTGCCGCCCGCCACCTTCTCCGGCGGCGAGCAGCAGCGCGTCAACATCGCCCGCGGCTTCATTACCGATCACGCCATCCTGCTGCTCGACGAGCCCACGGCATCGCTCGATGCCCGCAACCGGGCCGTCGTCGTCGACATGATCGAACAGAAGAAGGAAGCAGGCGTCGCACTGCTCGGCATCTTCCATGACGAGGAGGTGCGCGAGGCCGTCGGCAGCCGCATTCTCGACGTCTCGCAATTTTCGCCGCGAAAGGCAGCCGCATGAGCAGGAAATTGGGCGAAACGCCCTTCATCAGCGCTTCGGCGAGCGTCAACAACTCGACGCTCGGCCGCTATACCGAGGTGTCGGATCGCTGCCGCATTGATGAAGTCGAGATCGGCGACTATTCCTACATCATGCAGGATGGCGGCGTCTGGTGCGCGACGATCGGCAAATTCGTCAACATTGCCGCCGCCGTGCGCATCAACGCCACCAACCATCCGACCTGGCGCGCGACGCTCCATCACTTCACCTATCGCGCCGCCGATTATTGGCCAGATGCCGATATGGAGACGGATTTCTTCACCTGGCGGCGCGACAACCGGGTCGTGATCGGCCACGACGTCTGGATCGGCCACGGCGCGACCGTGCTGCCCGGCGTCACGGTCGGCAATGGCGCCGTCATCGGTGCAGGCGCCGTCGTCTCCAAGGACGTGGCTCCGTACACTATCGTCGGCGGCGTACCAGCGAAGCTGATCCGCGAGCGCTTCACGCCTGAGGTTGGAGCGCGCATGGACAGGCTTTCATGGTGGGATTGGGATCACGACCGCCTGCGCACGGCGCTCGCCGATTTCCGCGCCCTTTCAGCGGAAGAATTTCTGGATCGCTACGAGGCCTGAGAACGGTTTCTACCCTCATCGGACTTGCAAGGCGCCGACAGGCGATCCAGCTTTCAAACGAGCCTTGCAAGTTCGGAATCGGGAGGCGTTCCTCATGGCAAAGCAGTTTTCCAGCATCGACGACCGGCTGCGCGATTTCATCACGCGCCAGCACATCTTCTTTACGGCATCGGCGACAGCAGAGTCCCGTGTCAATGTTTCGCCGCGCGAAGCGCTGTGCCTGCGCATCATCTCCCCGAATACCGCCATCTATCTCGACCGCACCGGCAGCGGCAACGAGACGTCTGCCCATATGAAGGCTGACGGCCGGCTGACCATCATGTTCTGCGCGGTTGAGGGACCGCCGATGATCCTGCGCCTCTATGGCCGCGGCCGGATCATCCATCGATCGTCGCCCGAATATCGCGAATTACTGCACACACATTATGCCGGAGACGAGCCGCTCGGCGCGCGGCAGATCGTATGGCTCGACATCGATCTGGTGCAGACATCCTGCGGCTTCGGCGTGCCGCTCTTTTCCTATGAAGGCGAAAGACCGAGCCTCGATCAATGGGCTAAAGCCAAAGGTCCTGATGGTATTGAGGAATACCGGCGCGAGAAGAATGTCCTCAGTATGGACGGTTTGCCGACGGGCTTATTTGACGGCTAAAGACAAGCAAACCTCTCAGCCGGCTAATCTTGCAAAATCGAGCCGGATTGTAACAGCAGTTACACAAAACTGACATTGGAGCTTCATGAAGCGGGACTAATCGGTTGCCTTGTGGTTGGCGCCAGCCCCCTCGAAACTCCTTTCGAGGCAGGGGCACGCGCCCATTCTTTGCACCGGTATCGCTGAAATTTCTGCAGCCCGGCAGCCGCGAAAGGGAAGCAACATGTTCGAACTCAGGAATGTCTCGCGCCGCTTTGGAAACAAGCTCGCCGTCGATTCCGTGACTTTGGACATACCGCAAGGACAGATGGTCGGCGTCATCGGCCGGTCCGGCGCCGGCAAATCCACCCTGCTGCGCATGATCAACCGTCTGGCCGACCCGAGCTCCGGCTCCATCCATTTCTCCGGCACCGAAGTTTCGAAGCTCAGCGGCCGCGCTCTGCGCAGCTGGCAGCGCGATTGCGCCATGATCTTCCAGCAGTTCAATCTGGTCCCGCGTCTCGACGTGCTCACCAACGTCATGCTCGGCCGCCTCAATCATCGCTCGACCATCATGAGCCTGCTTTCTGTCTTCACCCGCGAGGAGCGTATCGAAGCCATCGCAGCGCTCGAGCGCCTCGGCATCGAGCAGACGGCGCTGCAGATGGCCGGCACGCTTTCCGGCGGCCAGCAGCAGCGCGTCGCCATCTGCCGCGCCTTGATGCAGCAGCCGAAGATGATGCTCGCCGACGAGCCGATCGCCTCACTCGACCCGCTCAACGCCAAGATCGTCATGGACGCGCTGCGAGATATCAACGAGCGCGAAGGCATCACCGTCATCACAAACCTGCACACGCTGGATACGGCACGCAACTATTGCGAACGCATCGTCGGCATGGCGGCCGGCAAGGTCGTCTTCGACGGCAAGCCTACCGATCTGACGGCGGCCGCCGTCAAGGAAATCTACGGCACCGACAAGGACGGCGCCGGCATCGACGAGACCATGACGTCGACCTCCATCAACATCGCCGATCCGGCCGCACAAGCCGCGACGACTGAATCTGCCGGCCCGCAACCGCTGGCACTGGCCGGTCTCTGAGAGGGACGGCCGGGATCGAAGGCCCGCGTCAAGGGCGCATTTCTTCTATCAGACCGAAGACATCCGGGGACACCGGTTAATCAGGAGACGAACCCATGTTGAAGAAAGCACTCTTTGCCGCTACGGCGCTTGTTGCGCTCGCAGCCGGCGCTGCGGCTAACGCTGCAGATCTCAAGGAATTCCGCGTTGGCATTCTCGGCGGCGAAAACGAAGCCGACCGTCTGCGCAACTACGCCTGCCTCGCCGACCACCTGAAGAAGGAATTCGGCTTCGAGAAGGTTTCGCTGTTCCCGGCCGCCGACTATGACGGCGTTATCCAGGGCCTGCTCGGCGGCACGCTCGACTTCGCAGAACTCGGCGCTTCCGGCTACGCAGCCGTCGCCATCAAGGACCCGAAGGCCGTTACCCCGATCTTGACCACGCAGCAGACCGACGGCTCGACCGGCTACTACTCGATCGGTCTCGCTCTCAAGTCCTCCGGCATCAAGACCATCATGGACGCCAAGGGCAAGAAGCTCGGCTACGCCGACCCGGACTCCACCTCGGGCTACCTCGTTCCGCTGACGCAGATCCCGAAGACCACCGGCGTTCCGAACGACAAGTTCTTCGCTTCGACCCAGTTCAACGGCGGCCATGAAAACAACCTGCTCGCCGCCTATGACGGCAAGGTCGACGTTGCTGTCGACGACTCCTCGGGCGTTGGCGATTTCAAGGACGGCTTCACCTCCGGCACCTTCCGCAAGGAAGTCGACAAGGGCGCCGTCGACCCGAACAAGCTCGTCGAAGTCTGGCGTTCGCCGCTGATCCCGAACGGCCCGCTCGTTGTTCGCAACGCTCTCGGCACCGAATGGCAGGCCAAGCTTTCGGACTTCTTCATGAAGCTCCCGACGGCTGACGCCAAGTGCTTCAACGCCGTCGAAGGCGGCGATTTCAAGGGTTATGTCAAGGTTACCCCGGACTTCTACAACGCCGTTATCGACGTTCGTAAGGCTGCCATCGGCGGCTGATCCGCATTCCGATAATTGGGCGGCCGGCAACGGCCGCCCTTTTGCTATTCACAAAGGCTGGATTTGATGACGATCGCCGATACGCACCCGAACATGCAAAGCGCGCCACAGAGCGCCAAGGAGATCGGCGATGCCTGGAGCAAGATGGTGGCCAAGCGCCGCCTCTACACCGGCATCGGCCTCGTGATCCTGCTCGTCGCCTTCGTCAGTTCGGTCCGCTTCGCCGACGAAAGCAATGCCGGCCACTTCTTCGAGCGACTGCCGCATCTCTTCGATTTCCTGAGCTGGCTTATCCCCAAGGACTGGAACGACGTCTACCGCGCCCTTTTCGACCTGCCGAGCCCGAATGGGGCGAACGGCGCCGGCGGTGAGGAATTCAATTTCCCGCTCGGCCGCGTCTATGTCTGGGGCGATTTCTACATTCCCGAATATTTCGAGCTGATGATCATCACCATCAACGTGGCGCTGGTGTCGACCATCATCGGCTTCGTCTTCGCGGTGCCTCTGGCCTTCTTCGCCGCCCGCAACATGTCGCCATCTAATCCAGTCCGCCTGGTGACGAAGCGCATCATGGAATTCCTGCGGGCCTTCCCGGAAATCGTCATTGCCGGCCTGTTCTCCGCGATCCTGTCGATCGGCCCGATTGCCGCGATCATCGCCGTCGGCCTGCATACGATCGGCGCGCTCGGCAAGCTGTTCTACGAAGTCGTCGAAAACATCGACATGAAGCCGGACGAGGGCATGCGCGCCGTCGGTGCGAGCTGGACGGAGCGCGTCCGCTTCGCCGCCATGCCGCAGGTTCTGCCGAACTTCATGTCCTATGCGCTGCTGCGCCTCGAGATCAATGTCCGCGCCTCAACGATCATCGGCGCCGTCGGCGGCGGCGGTATCGGCGAGGAGCTGAAGCTTTCGATCTCGCGCGGCTTCGGCGCCAAGACGATGGCACTCGTGCTGCTGCTCTTCGTGACCATCATCGCCGTCGACCAGTTCTCCGCATGGCTCCGCCGCCGTCTCGTCGGCGAGCATGCCTTTCTTTTGCAGCATTGAGGTTGACCATGTCCGTCATCGACGCCGGCCGTATGCAGGAAATCGAAGCGCGCTATCCGGAGATCCTTCACCGGTCCTTCCGCCAGCGCTTCGGCGCGCTGATGATGTTCATCGGCGTCATCCTCTATGGCATCTATGCCGTATGGTTCTTCGATCTGCCGAAGGTCATCTCGGAAGCGCATTGGGAGCGCGTCGGCATCTATCTCAGTGAATGGGTGAGCTATGACGTGCAACCGGAGTTCCGCATCTCCGGCGACAAGATCAGCATCAAATATCCGCGCTTCTCGCCGCTGGGCGACAATCCGAACCCAGATTGGGTGAAGACCAACCCCGACGGCAGCATGACGGTTTCCGTCAGCGGCACAAGCCGCACGGTGACGGTGACGAAGACGCAGGCGATCGTCACGGCGCATGGCATCACCATCCCGATCGACATTACCGGCGACACGCCGAAGCTCGTCGGCTCCGAGCCCGTTCCCAGCTGGATGACCGTCTATGACGACAATATCCTGGTCAACCTCGGCTTTGCCGGCGATGCCAGCATCTCCTCGGATCGCGTGAAGATCCGCAAGCGCTTCATCGGCTGGGCCAATTTCGTCTTCGACACACACTCGCCCTTCTTCGACAAGCCGGCGAGCGAGGTCATCGGCCTGATCGTTTCCGGGCCACGGCTGGACCCTGCTCAGTCCAATCTCTCGCTGGCCTTCGACAATATCTGGAACAATGGCGCCTGGCAGCATGGCGACGTCTGGACCAAGCTGTTCCAGACCATCGTTATGGCCTTCCTAGGCACGCTGCTCGGTTCGCTCGCGGCTTTCCCGCTCGCCTTCCTGGCCGCCCGCAACATCACGCCGAACCGGCTGCTCAATCAGATATTGAAGCGCTTCTTCGACTTCCTGCGCTCGGTGGACATGCTGATCTGGGCACTGTTCCTGACCCGCGCCTTCGGCCCCGGCCCGCTCGCCGGCAGCGGCGCGATCTTCCTCACCGAGACGGGCACGCTCGGCAAGCTCTATTCCGAGGGCCTTGAGAACATCGACAACAAGCCGCGCGAAGGCGTGAAGTCCACCGGCTCGCCGACCATTCTCGTGCATCGCTACGGCATCATGCCGCAGATCGTTCCGGTCATCGTCAGCCAGACGCTCTACCAGTGGGAATCGAATGTGCGCGGCGCGACCATCATCGGCGCCGTCGGTGCGGGCGGCATCGGCCTCAAACTTTGGGAAGCCATGCGCACCAATGCCAACTGGGAAAATGTCGCCTATATGGTGCTTTTGATCCTGATCGTCGTCTTCCTGTTCGATGCCGCATCCAACGCCTTGCGCTCGCGGCTGATGGGGACGCGGGTCAGATAAAAAAGAACCAGAAAAAATCGTTCCGCATCATCATTCTGTCACGGGAATCCGGTAGCGCAGGCCGGCAAGACCGTAACGGTCAAGCCGGCTTTAGCCGGATTCGAATCGTTGCTGCCTTGCTGCTCTTGCGGTTTGTCGCAAATCACCCAACAGTGTCCCGCGCAGCCGATTTTTCCAAGGAATGCAGCCTTGCGCTATGCTCTCTATTTCACGCCGCCCAAAGACGACCCGTTGACGTCGCTTGCCGCCCGTTGGCTGGGCCGCGATGCATTTTCCAATGAGATTTTTTCCGACAAAGCCATGGGACCCGTGCCGGAAGGCCATGCGGAGCTGACGGACGATCCGCGCCGCTACGGTTTCCATGCCACGCTGAAGGCGCCTTTCGAGCTGGCCGCCTCGGTGACCGAGCGCGATCTGCTCGAGGTTGCCGCGGAATTCGCCGCGCAGACCAAAGCCTTCACCATTCCCGAGCTTGTGCTTGGCCAGCTCGGCCATTTCTTCGCGCTGGTGCCCGGCTCGCTTTACCAGCCGCTGCAGGATTTCGCCTCACGCGTGGTCAAGACCTTCGAGCCGTTCCGCGCGCCGCTTTCGGACCATGACATTGCCCGGCGCAAGCCGGAGGGACTCACCGAACCACAGCGCGCCAACCTGCTGCGCTGGGGCTATCCTTACGTCAACGACGAGTTCCGCTTCCACATGACGCTGACGGGACGCGTGCCCTCCGAGCGTCAGCCCGAATTGCAGGCAATCCTCGCCGAGCGCTTCGCCGAGCACACCGGCAAGCCGCTCGACATTTCCGGCCTCGCGATCTTCGCCGAAGATGAGCGCGGCGCTCCCTTTACCGTCCGTTCCTGGCTGCCGCTGACCGGCGCTTCAAAGTGAAAGACCTGACATGACCAAAGAAACCGTCCTTTCCAACGCCCGCATCGTCCTCGAAGACCAGATCGTCGAAGGCTCCGTGCTGATCCGCGACGGTCGCATCGCCGCCATTTCCGAGGGCAAGTCTGCAGTCGGCGAGGATTTCGAAGGTGACTTTGTGATTCCCGGTCTGGTCGAGCTGCATACCGACCATCTGGAAGCGCATTACTCTCCGCGCCCAGGCGTGCGCTGGAACAAGACGGCTGCCATCCAGGCCCATGACGCCCAGGTCGTCACATCAGGCATCACCACGGTGTTCGACTGCCTGCGCATGGGCTCGGACGAGGATGGCGGTTTCGAAAAGGGCGAGATGCGCGACATGGCCGACGCCATTCAGGCAGCCCAGCGCGAAGACCGCCTGCGCGCCGACCACCTGATCCACCTGCGCTGCGAAGTCTCCTCCGACAACGTTCTCGACCACTTCCAGGATTTCGAGAAGGATGCTTACGTCCGTCTGGTCTCGCTGATGGACCATGCGCCGGGCCAGCGCCAGTTCCAAACCATGGATCAGTACATCTTCTACTACCAGAAGAAGCGCGGCCTGAGCGATGAGGTCTTTGCCCGTTTCGTCGCCAAGCGGCAGGAAGAATCGGCAAAGTACGCCACACCGAACCGCGACGCGATCGCCAAGGTCTGCGCCGAGCGCGGCATCACCGTCGCCAGCCACGACGACGCGACGCTTGCCCATGTCGACGAAGCCATCCACTATGGCGTTCGCCTCGCCGAATTCCCGACCAGCGTCGAAGCCGCAAAGGCTTCGCATGGCGCCGGCATGAGCGTGCTGATGGGCGCGCCGAACATCGTGCGCGGCAAGTCGCATTCGGGCAATATCGCCGCTCGCGATCTTGCCGAGCTTGGCGTACTCGATGTTCTTTCCTCCGATTACGTGCCGCTCAGCCTGCTGCACGCGCCCTTCATCCTGGCAGATGAAGTCGAGGGCATCTCGCTGCCGCAGGCGATTGCGATGGTGACGGCGACGCCTGCAAGAACCGTCAGCCTGAACGACCGCGGCCGCATTGCCGAAGGCCTGCGCGCCGATCTCGTGCGCGTTCGCCGCGACCACGGCGTGCCGGTCACGCGGTCGGTCTGGCGGGAAGGACGGCGGGTCGCATGAGCGCGGACGCCAACACCAAGCCGGCTCATGACGGCTTGTCGGATGCCGCTTCGGGCACGTTGGCTGTTGTCGTCGGCCCGAGCGGTGCCGGCAAGGATACGCTGATGAACCTGGCTGCCCGGCATTTCGCCGGCCGGCCCGATATTCACTTCGTCCGCCGCGTCATCACCCGCGATGGCGAGGCCGGCAACGAAGATCACAGAAGCGTTTCCGATGCCGACTTCGATGCGATGGAGAAGACTGGCGCCTTTGCCGTGTCCTGGGAGGCGCATGGGCTGAAATACGGCATCCCAGCCGATATCTTCGCTGAACTTGCGCGAGGCAATCTGGTCATCGCCAATGGCTCGCGCTCGGCGCTGCATCATTTCCAGGCTGCATTCCCGCGTCTGAAGGTCATCAACATCACGGCGTCACGCGACGTGCTTGCCGAACGGCTGATGGCGCGCGGACGCGAAAGCCGCGAGGACGTGCTGAAGCGGCTGGAAAGAAGCTCCCTGACCGTTCAGGGCAGCTACGACGTCGCCGATATCGACAACAGCGGCACGCTCGAAGAGGCGGAACGCGCGATCATTTCCGTGCTGGAAGCGTTGGTCCGGAAGTAAGAGCGCTGAAGCCGCCCAATCTCGCCCCTGGCGGGCGAGAAAGCAATTTCAATGGCTTAGAAATTGCGATACCGAAGGCTCCGCATACTCCGGAGCTTGGCGCAATTTCTAAGCCATTGAAATTGCAAGAGAGGGGCCTTTTCTTGCGTAAATCGTCTCAGGGTTCAGCTTGCCCCTGTCCGCCCCCGCCCTTGCAAAATCTAGCACTTAGCCTTGCGGCTAAATACTGATTTTGCTTTCCCGCCCGCCCCTTCGATAAGCTCAGGAGGTCGGGATTGAGAGCCTCAGTGGGCCTCATCCCAATTGTTTGCGGCGCGGGCATCGACCTTCAGCGGCACGGCCATATCGACCGCCGGCATGGCGGCATTTTCCATGACCGAGACGATGATCGGCGTCGTGCGTTCGACATCGGCATCCTCGACTTCGAAGATCAGTTCGTCGTGCACCTGCAGCAGCATGCGCACGCGATCACCGAGCCCGGCTGAAGCCAGCGCCGGCTCCATCTTGATCATGGCGCGGCGAATGACGTCTGCCGCAGACCCTTGGATCGGAGCGTTGATCGAGGCGCGCTCGTTGAAGGCACGGACGGAGGGGTTGGAGGAGCGGATTTCCGGGAAATGGATGCGGCGGCCGAAAATCGTCTCGACATAACCCTTGTCGCGCGCGGCCTGCTTGGCACCGTCCATGTAGTCCCGGATGCCGGGGAAGCGCTCGAAATACTTCTTGATGTAATCGCCGGCTTCCGAACGTTCGATCGACAGCTGGTTGGCAAGACCGAAAGCTGAGATGCCGTAGATGATGCCGAAGTTGATCGCCTTGGCGCGGCGGCGAACTTCGCTCGGCATGCCCTCGACCGGAACGCCGAACATTTCCGACGCCGTCATCGCGTGAATGTCGATGCCGTCTTCGAAAGCCTGCTTGAGCTGCGGGATATTGGCGACATGCGCCAGCACGCGCAGTTCGATCTGGCTGTAGTCGGCGGAAACCAGCTTGTGACCGGGCGTCGAGATGAAGGCCGTGCGGATCTTGCGGCCTTCCGCCGTGCGCACCGGAATATTCTGCAGGTTCGGCTCGGAGGACGACAGACGCCCCGTGGTAGTCGAGGCCAGCGAATAGGATGTGTGCACGCGCTTCGTCTCGGGATGGACGTAGCCCGGCAGAGCATCGGTATAGGTCGATTTCAGCTTGGTGAGCTGGCGCCAGTCGACGATCTTGCGCGGCAGTTCGAAGCCGGCCGCCGCCAGATCCTCCAGCACCTGTGCCGAGGTCGACCATTGCCCGGTCTTCGTCTTGCTGCCGCCGGCCAGTCCCATCTTGCCGAAGAGGATGTCGCCAAGCTGCTTCGGAGAGCCGATGTTGAAGCGCTCGCCGGCGAGCGTATAGATCTCGTCCTCGAGAGCGGCGGCACCCTGCGCCAGCTCGCCCGAAAGGCGCGACAGGATCTGCCGGTCGATGGTGATGCCACGCTCTTCCATATGCGCAAGCACCGGCACGAGAGGCCGCTCCAACCGCTCGTAGACGGCCGAAAGTTTTTCTGCTGCAAGTCGTGGTTTCAGCACCAGCCACAGGCGCAGCGTCACATCGGCATCCTCGGCGGCATAGGCGGTGGCGCGGTCGATATCGACGAGATCGAAGGTGACATTGGATTTGCCGCTGCCGGCAACGTCCTTGTAGGCGATCGGCTTGTGGCCGAGCCAGCGCTCGGAGAGGCTGTCCATGCCATGCGTGGCGTTGGAGCCGCCATCGAGCACATAGGAGAGCAGCATCGTGTCATCGAACGCCTTGGTCTCGATGCCGTAGCGCTTCATCAGCAGATAGTCGTATTTGAGGTTCTGCGCGATCTTCAGGATGGAGGTATCCTCCAAAAGGTCCTTCAACCTCGCAAGAGCATCGCGCAGCGGAATCTGATTATCGGCCAGGCCGCCGCCGAGCAGATCGCCTACACCGGTCTTGTGGGCAAGCGGGACATAGGCGGCACGGATGGAGCTGCCCGTGGGATCATTGCGGTTATCAGCGACCGCCAGCGAGAAACCGACGATTTCGGCCTGCATGACATCGAGCGACGTCGTTTCGGTATCGAAGGCGACGATGCCGGTCTCGCGCGCATCCGCGATCCATTGATCGAGGGTGGCAATATCGCGAATGGTCACATATTTTGAATGATCGATCGGAGCAGTGGCGAAGCTTGCCGCCCTTGCGTTGGCAAGTGCGGCCGGTTCCGTAAGCCCCTCGACGGCCAGGCGCGGCTTTACCGCCGGTGCCGGAACGGAGGCTCCCTCGGCCGTAACCTCGCTGCCTGCAACAAGCTCGGCATTTTCGCCGGCGTCGAGATCGGGGCCGTGCGCACTCTCAGCCAGTTCGACTTTGACGACGGCGGGCTCGATCGCCGCGGGATCGCAATCGCAGGCATCCGCAACGCGGCGCGTCAGCGAGGTGAATTCCATCGCCTTCAGGAAGCCGATCAGCTTCGGGCCGTTCTGCGGCTCCAGCACCAGCGCATCGAGATCAAGCTCCAGCGGCACATCGGTCCTGAGCGTCACCAGCTGGCGGGATATGCGAGCAAGCTCGGCATTGGCGATGATGTTTTCGCGGCGCTTCTGCTGCTTGATTTCGTCGGCGCGGGCAAGCAGCGTGTCGAGGTCGCCGAATTCTTCCAGCAGTTGCGCCGCGGTCTTCGGGCCGATGCCGGGTATGCCCGGCACGTTGTCGACCGAATCGCCGGTCATGGCCTGCAGATCGATCATCTTTTCCGGTGGCACGCCCCATTTCTCGATGACATCAGGAATGCCGATCTGCTTGTCCTTCATGCTGTCATACATGTGGACCATTGGCGTGACGAGCTGCATCAGGTCCTTGTCGGACGAGATGATGGTCACATCGGAGCCGGCTGCCTCCGCCTGTCGGGCATAGGTGGCGATGATGTCGTCGGCCTCGAAGCCGTCGGTCTCGATACAAGGCAGATTGAAGGCACGGGTCGCTTCGCGGATCAGCCCGAATTGCGGGATCAGCTCCTCCGGCGGTGCCGCGCGGTTTGCCTTGTATTCCGGGAAAATCTCCTTGCGGAAGGTCTTCGAGGAATAGTCGAAGATGACGGCGAAATGCGTCGGCGTCACCCCGACCGAGGTATCTCGCGCCGAGGTCAAAAGCTTCCACAGCATGTTGCAGAAACCGGAGACGGCGCCGACGGGCAATCCATCGGACTTGCGCGTCAGCGGCGGCAGGGCGTGAAAGGCCCGGAATATGAAACCGGAGCCGTCGACGAGGAAGAGATGATCACCTTTTTTCATGGAAGCATGGATAGCGTGGCGCACTTCCAACGTCCATATAAACTTCAGTTTTACAGTGTTGTGAGACGGCCAAATCTCTCACCGAAACGTTACTAACTTTTAATCAATCTAATCTGCGCATTCCCTTGAAAAACCACATTCGAAACCTCAAATCATACTCACCGGCGATTGATACGCCGCGGGTCTGACAACCGGCCTGTCCCCCGCCATGTCAGACTTGGACAAAGGCCTATCCCCTCTCCGGGCCTTTGTCCCCCTTTCATGAGCCGCCATGGCGTCCCCTCCAGGCCATGGCGGCTTTTTCATGCCGAAAAATGCAACCTATGAAGGTGAAAAAATAGACTGAAGTTGCTGATTTCAGAGGGTCTCTACCCAAATAATTGCTGATTGTCTTGACCTTGAATTATCGGCATATTTGCAATCATGGGATTTAATCGGATGGACTCCGCCGCCTACCTTGCCAGTCAGATGGCAAAGGGATTCGCTCGCTCGCTACAACAACGCGCGGCGAAGCTCGGCTTTTCCCCCGGTCAGTTTCCGATCCTGCTGGAACTGTGGTCCGAGGATGGGCTCACGCAGAAACAGCTGCTCGAGAGGGTCGATATCGAACAGGCGACGATGGCCAATACGCTGTCGCGCATGGAACGGGACGGATTGGTGGAGCGCCGCCCGCATCCTTCGGACAAGCGGGCGCAACTGGTCTTCCTGACGAACAAGGCCGCAGCCATGCAGGCGGAAGCGATCGAGGCCGCCATGGCCGCGGACACGGATCTCCTCAAAGACTTTCGTCAGTTCGAGCGCGAACTGCTGCTGGAATATATCCGGCGCGTGCTGGAGAATGCCAAGCAGCTCTAGGGCTAAGACTCATTCAGAGCCAGAAGGCCAAGGCGGTGGCGAGTGCCACGCTTGAGCGGAAGTTGGCGGCGAGCTTGCCATAGCGGGTAGCGACACGGCCGAAGTCCTTGAGGCTGCGGAAGGCGTTCTCGATGAGATGTCGAGCACGGAAGCCCTGCTTATCCCAGCGATGATTCGCTTGCGGTTGTGCCGGAATGACCGGGACGGCGCCGGCATCGCGAGCCAGGCAACGCAGCCGATCAGCATACAAGATCGTCGCGATTGCGGCCAGCGCGCATCATCTTCACACGCGCGCCGGCCAGACAGGAGGGGCAGAAACTATAGTTTCACGCCGACGCTCGCCAGGAAGCTTTCCATACGGTTGTCAACCTCAGCCTTCGTCTCCGCCCACGCTGGGAACGACTGGAGAAGATTGTCATGCCAAGCGATAAGGTTCGGAAATTCCTTGAGCGGAAACTTTGCACGATCGACCTGGGAGAACGGAGCCGCGATATCGATATCAGCAAAGGTCAACGCGTTGCCAACCATGAATTTACGGTCTTCAAGATGCTGGTCGAGTACCTTCGCTGCAGCGCGGATCTTACTCTCAGCAAATTTGATGAGGGACTCGTCCTTCGGTACGCCCATGACCGTCTTCCCCACACGCTCATCGAAGATCGTGGTGGTGAAGGTGCGCCACTGCTCGCCAGACCAGAACATCCACTGAAGCACTTGGAAGCGTTCCTCCTGTGTGGTTCCGACCAGCGTTGAATTCGCCTTGTTGGCAAGATACAGATTGATCGCAGAAGCTTCCCAGAGAATGGTGTCTCCATCCTCCAGAACCGGCGTCAAACCGTGGGGATTGAGGCGCGATTTGAATTCGTCGGTCTGGCTCTCGCCTTTGAAGAGATCGACTTTAACGCGTTCGAGTTCAATGCCCATGATCTTCGCAGCGGTGGTCACGCGACGCAAGCTGCCCGAGCCGGGATCGCCGTAAATCTTGATTGTCATAACTGTTCCTTTCGGTTCCAGACCCGTGAACGGGCGGTCGAACGTCAATTCGCATATTCCCTTTGCGAATGACATTCATGCTTGACGAATGTCATCTATTCTCTATTGGAATTCATCGTAGTGGTGACTACGCGACGGGCGGGATACAGGTGATGGATAAGCTAGACGCGATGCGGATGTTCGTGCGCGTCGTCGAAAGCGGAAGCTTTTCGCAAGCAGCACGGGACCTGAACGTCAGCCAACCGACGGTCAGCAAGCAGCTCGCCGCACTCGAAGCGCGGCTCGGGACGCAACTCCTCGCGAGAAGTTCGCGTGCCCTTGCCGTGACGCCCGCAGGACAGGATTATTACGAAGCCACCGTCCGTATCCTTCAGGATCTCGACTTCGTCGAAGAAAGAGTTCTTGAAGGGCAGTCAGCCCCCTCGGGGCTGGTCCGCGTGACTCTTTCGCCAGCATTCGGGAGGATGTTCGTTATCCCCCGGCTAGCGGATTTCAGGAACCGTTTCCCTGACGTCGCGATCGAGATGGAAGTCTCGGGGCGGCACGTTGACCTCATCGAGGAGGGGATAGACGTCGCGATCCGTATCGGTCGGCTTTCGGATTCAGCACTCGTCGCCCGGCGCATCGGCGACATGCGGATGATAACCCTGGCCTCCGCCGGCTATTTCGCCCAATACGGCACACCGCAAACGTTAGACGAACTGCGCACCCACCAGCGTATCAGTTATGTCTACCAGGGCGATATCGTTGGGTGGGGTTTCCAAGTAGACGGCCGGCAGGTCACTGTCGACGGTGGGGGAGCTTTCCGCACGAACGACGCCGAGCATGTCCGCGGTGCGGTCCTCGCGAGCCTCGGCATCGCCCATCACGCGAGTTGGCTATTTGCGGATGTTCTGGCCTCCGGCGAGGTTGTACGAATTCTGGACCAGCATGCACCGCCGCCCTTTCCGATCAACGCTGTTACTGTTGCCGGGCGGCGCATGCCTTCCCGAGTGCGACAATTTATCGATTTCCTCGCTGCGATTTGCGCCGACGAGCCGGAATTAAGGATAGGCGACGGCTAGCCCGTCATGGAGCGGACGGCTCCGGATTGCCCTGCACAGGAGGACGCCGAACAGGCCCTTATCGTCCGCCCAGTCGATCATTGGCGCTTATCCCGCTGCGCGCAGCAGCAAGAAAGAGGCAAACGCCCTAGCCCCGCCCGACCACCTTATCCAGCGCAGCTTGGTATTGGCTGGGTCCGACGTCCGGCCTGCCGAAGAATATTCCCTGAAGCTGAGCGCAGCCTTCTTCGATGACGATGCGGCGCTGGGTTTCCGTTTCCACGCCTTCCGTCACGACGGGCATGTTCAGGCTGTGACCGAGGCCGATGATGGCACGGACGATCGAGCGCGCTGCCGGATCATGTTCGAGAGCGCCCGTGAAGCTGCGGTCAACCTTGATCTTGTCGAAGGGGAAGGCGCGCAGATTGCTGAGCGAGGAAAAGCCGGTTCCGAAATCATCCATGACAACGCGCACGCCGAGGCGGTGCAGCCGCTGCAGGGTCGCGATGACAGCCGTGCGCTCGCGCATCAGAGCCGCCTCTGTGATCTCCAGTTCAAGGCGCTGCGGATCGAGACCTGTTTTGCGCAGAATCCGCTCGATCTGGTCGTACAGGGTTGGGATCATGAATTGCAGCGGCGAGAGATTGACCGCGACATTCGCGGGCTCGCTCCAGCGCGTTGCCTCCTGGCATGCCTGCTGCAGCACCCATTCGCCGATCGCGACAATCGATCCGCTTTCCTCGGCAATGGGAATAAACGTCTCCGGATCGATCACGCCACGATCCGGATGCGCCCAGCGCAACAGCGCTTCATAGCCGCTGACGCTGTCGCTGCCGACATCATAGATCGGCTGATATTCCAAAAAGAGCTGCCGGCGGAGAATGGCCTGGCGCAGATCATTCTCAAGCTGACGGCGCGTGCGCACGGCCTTGTCCATTTCCGCATCGAAGAAACAGGCATGGCCCCGGCCCGCATGCTTGGCGCGATAGAGCGCCATATCCGCATTGGCATAAAGCTGCTCGGCGCTCGTGCCATCGCGCGGATAGATGGCGATGCCGATGCTGACGCCGACGGCCGTCGGATCCCGCGCCGTATCCATTTCCATACCGAATTCGGCCAGAATGCGCTCGGCAAGACGGGTTGCCCCCTCGGGCTGCCGGCGCTTCGGCTGGATGATGGCGAATTCGTCGCCGCCAAGCCTTGCCACCGTATCGCCATCCTCGATCGCACGCTGCAGGATGCCGGCGACCTTGCAGAGGATGCGGTCTCCTTCGGCGTGACCGAAGACGTCGTTGATCGCCTTGAAGCGGTCGAGGTCCAGGCAGAAGATCGCGACTTCGCCGCCCCTGCGGTTCACCATCTGCAGTGCCTGGCGCATGCGCTGGTCGAACAGCGAGCGATTGGGCAGATCCGTCAATATATCGTGGTGCGCCAGATGCTCGATCATCTGCTGCGCCTGGCGACGCTCGGTCAGGTCGCGCACGACAAGCACACTGCATTCGTGGCCGCGATAGGTGATGGAGCGCCGCACGGTCTCAACGGGGATCGCCTTGCCATCGCACCCCGACAGCGTCGTTTCCAGCGGAATGGCGGCTTCGGCCTGGATATCCATGTCGATGGTCAGAAAGACATCGGGCGCGACACCGATCACCTGCTGTGCCGACCAGCCGGAAATGGCGAAGAACCGCTCGTTCGCATCGATCACCCGACCGTCGCGGACGATGAGTAACCCTTCCAGCGAAGCATTGGCGAAACCCCGGAGATCGGTCAGATGACGGTCGATGAAGATGGCGCCAAGAGCGATGAGGATCAGACCCATCGCGGCAGTCATGACGATGCCGGCAAGGATGCTTCGATCCATGGCGAGGGCAGCACCCGGCATGCCCACTTCGGGCGTCAGCATGACGCCGCTCATCGCGGTGAAATGCAGGGAGCAAATCGCAAGCAAAAGAAGAAGAGCGCCAGCCATGATGCGCCTGAAGCCATGAAGACTGCGAAACACCAGGAAAGCCAGTGAGGAGAAGACGCCACCGATGGCGACTGAAGCGACGACGCGTGGTATATCGAAGGAGAGCTCTGCCGAGGCCTCGATGGCCTGCATGCCTGTGAAGTGCATGGCGGCTATTCCGAACGCCATCAGCAAGCCGCCGACCGCAAAGGAAACGCGATTATCCCATTCGAAGGCAACGGCAATGGCAAGCCATGAGCCGACGATGGCAAGAACCACCGAAAGCACAGTCAGCGAAACGCCATAGGAGATCGGGAGACTGCTCTGATAGGCGAGCATGGCGATGAAATGCGTTGCCCATATGCCGACACCGCTGGCAAACGCCGCAGCAACAATCCAATAGCGACGCTGATGCGACTGGCATTCCTGCGCACGCGAAAAAAGGAGCATGGTGGCAAGGCTGCCGATAAGGCAGATGACCGCCGCTACAACAATAAGCCTGAAGTCATGATCGTCACGAATACATGCAATCACTGAAAACATTACGCGTCTCCAGAATACGCTTCTGGATTGATGTTATTTCTAATAATCTAAAAAACTTGTAAACTACATACGCAACTAATCACATAAGGGCAGGCCTCGATCGAAAGACGCAAGCTACGGTAAATTTTCAGTTTTAATGCCTCGAAACCCGCCGGGCTTTGGTCTATCGTCCATCCAAATCTCATGTAAGGAGTCGGATATGACCGATCTATCGCCCGTTCTCGACCGCGCCGATCAGAACCTCCCTTCCAGTCTCGACAACCTCTTCGAACTGCTGCGCATCAAGTCCATCTCGACGGACCCGGACTACAAGGCGGAATGCCGCAAGGCGGCGGAATGGCTGGTCGCCTACCTGAACTCGCTCGGCTTCAAGGCTTCCGTGCGCGACACGCCCGGCCATCCGATGGTGGTCGCCCACCACGATGCCGGCAGCGCAGATGCTCCGCATGTGCTGTTCTACGGCCACTACGACGTGCAGCCGGTCGATCCGATCGAACTCTGGGAAAGCGATCCTTTCGCCCCCGCGATCAAAGACCTGGGCAATGGCCGCAAGATCCTGGTCGGCCGCGGCACTTCCGACGACAAGGGCCAGCTCATGACTTTCGTCGAAGCAGTGCGCGCCTATAAGGAAACCAGGGGCGCGCTGCCGGTGCGCATCACCATCCTCTTCGAAGGCGAAGAGGAATCCGGCTCGCCCTCGCTCAAGCCCTTCTTGGAAGCCAATGCCGCCGAGCTGAAGGCGGATTTCGCCCTTGTCTGCGATACCGGCATGTGGGATGGCGATACGCCGGCAATCTCCGCCGGCTTGCGCGGTCTTGTCGGTGAGGAAATCGTCATCACCGCAGCCGACCGCGACCTGCACTCCGGCATCTACGGCGGCGCTGCCGCCAATCCCATCCATATCCTCAGCGATATCCTCGCCGGCCTGCATGACGAGACGGGACGCATAACGCTTGCCGGCTTTTACGACGGCGTGGAGGAAACGCCCGCCAATATCAAGGCCTCCTGGGAAACGCTCGGGTTGACGGCCGAAAAATTCCTCGGTGAAATCGGCCTCGCGATCCCGTCGGGCGAAAAGGGCCGTTCGGTGATGGAACTCACCTGGGCGCGGCCGACGGCCGAAGTGAACGGGATTACGGGCGGCTATACCGGCGCCGGCTTCAAGACCGTGATCGCGGCCAAGGCATCGGCGAAGGTTTCCTTCCGCCTCGTCGGCCAGCAGAACCCGGCGGCGATCCGCGAGAGCTTCCGCACCTATGTGCGCTCGAAAATCCCCGGGGATTGCTCGGTGGAATTCCACGAGCATGGCGGCTCGCCGGCCATTCAGCTTTCCTATGATTCGCCGACCCTGACCAAGGCGAAGACGGCGCTCTCCAACGAATGGCCGAAGCCCGCCATCGTCATCGGCATGGGCGGCTCGATCCCGATCGTCGGCGATTTCCAGCGGATGCTCGGCATGGAATCGCTGCTGATCGGCTTCGGTCTCTCCGACGATCGCATCCACTCGCCGAACGAGAAATACGAACTGCGCTCCTATCACAAGGGCATCCGCTCCTGGGTCCGCGTGCTCGACGCGCTCGCCGGCTAAGCCATCTGCGGGTGCGCGTCCCTGCGCCCGCCCGCGACCATCCCCGCCGGACGGCAAGGGATGCCGTCATCCGAATCGGGAAGGCCAAGGCGGCCGTCGCGTCAATTCATACCGCCGATGAGATAAGACATGGGAATCTGGATCGATACCGATATGGGGTTCGATGACATCGCCGCCATTCTGGTGGTCGCGCATTCGGATCTTGTCATCGACGGCATTTCGCTTGTCAGCGGCAATGCGCCACTGTCTCATGTCCAAGCCAACGCCGCGAGCGCGGCTGCGGTCTTCAACTGGACGTTTCCGATCCATAGCGGCCGTGAGCTGCCGGTGCTTTGCAAACTGGAAACGGCACAGAGCATTCTTGGCCAGACCGGCATTCCCACTGCGGGCAGAAGCCTGCCGCCAGCCGATCCGCTGCCGGTAAGCGATGCCTTTGGCGCCCTCTGCAATTGGCTTTCCGACGGCAATGGGCCGAAGCGCATCCTGGCACTTGGTCCGCTCACGAACATCGCGGCGCTGGCGCTGGCACGGCCGGATCTTGCCGCCCGCATCGACGAGCTGACATGGATGGGCGGCGGCGTCACGGCGGGTAATCATACGGCGTCGGCGGAATTCAATGCCTTTGCCGATCCCGAAGCCCTCGCGATCGTGCTGGCGCATGATCTGCCTTTTCGCATGATCGATCTCGATGTCTGCCGCAAGGTGCTGGCTTGGCCTGCCGATGTCGCCCGCATCCGCGAAATCGCTGGCGAAAAGGCGCAGCTGCTGGCCGATCTCTTGGAGGGCTACGTCAACATCGCCATCAGCCGAGGCAGGCCGGCGATGGCCATCTACGACCCGACGGCGGCCGCCATTTTCGTCGAGCCGGAGGTTGCCACCCTTCGGCATGCGCGGATCGATGCGGAATTGCAGGGGCAATATACGCGCGGACGCACCGTCGTCGAAACCCGCGCCTCGCATGGGCAGTTCAATGCCCATTTTGCCGCCGAGATCGACGCGGAGAAAGCGCGCGCGATCATATTCGGCGCGATGTTGCGAGAAGCAGGCCAGTCTGCGATCTAGCCAAGCGGCCGCCCGCCACCTCCGCTTACTCTCTGCTCAAATCCGGGCGCAGACGCTGCTTCACGAACCGCGTGACCTCCTCGCTCAGCTCGCGATCCTCGGGCGCGCCCATGAAGCCGCCATGCGGCATAGCTTCGAAGATGTGCAGTTCGACGGGAATTTCGGCGCGGCGTAGAAGCCGGTGCATGCGCACGGCATTGGAGAGGAACAGATCCCGCGTGCCGCTCTGCAAAAACGTCGGCGGGAAGCCCTTGGAAAAGTCACCGAAGAGCGGCGATAGATAGGGATGAGCGAGATCCACTCCCTTCGCATAGAGCAGATTGTTCGGCATCAGCGATCCCGGCAGGACGACGTCGACAAGCCGATTGACCTGAAAGCTGTCTCCGGATTCCGTGAGGTCCAGCTCGGGTGAGAGCAAAACCAGCGCGGCGGGCAGCGGCAAACCCTCATCACGGGCGCGCAATGTCATCGCAGCGGCCAGATTGCCGCCGGCGGAGCGGCCGCCGATGATAATATTTTCCGGTCTGTATTGCGTCAGCAGATGGCGATAGACCGTTATGCAATCATCGAGCGCGGCGGGATAGGGATGTTCCGGCGGCATCCGATAATCGATGCCATAGCAGCGGATGCCGTGCTGGTCCGCGTGGCTCTGCGCCCCAACGCGGCAGGCAATTCCACCCCCCATGACCAGCGCACCGCCGTGAAGATCGATGTAGGCATGATCTTCGGAAAACGCGCCGCTCGGCGTGGCGATGTGGACGCAAGCCTCGCCGATCTGCACCGTCTCCGCAGTGGCGCGCACTTGCCCCGCCAGCCTTTCAGCTGCTGATTGGTAATAGATGTCGGCGAAGGCCTTCAGTTTCATCCAGCCATTGAAATCGCTCGTGTCGGGCATGACGTGCCGCGCGTTCAGCGGGATTCCGTCTTCACCGACAGCGCGGTGCAGAGCCGCTCGCGCCTCCGGGCTTATCGAAGTCGGAAACGGCACGGTCCGCTCCGGCATTTTCACTCCGTTGCATTTATCATTCATCGTGTTTCTCGATAGGTTTGTCGGCGCACGAATGCCGGCATCTTGATGATATCGGGATCAGCCAGGCAATTCCTGCTCGACCAGCGTCGTCCAGAAGGCGACACCCGAGGCGATCGCTTCGTCGTTGAAGTCGTAGGCGGTATTGTGATGCAGGGCGCCATCAACGGCGGGGCCATTGCCGAGCCAGACATAGCAGCCGGGCGCCTTCTGCCCGAAGAATGCAAAATCGTCGCCGGCTGTCGATGGCGGAAAGCGGGTCTGCACATTCTCGCCAAAGACCGTCCTCGCAGCCATCAGCGCCCGCGCCGTCGCGTCGGCATCGTTGACGACGGGCGGAATGCGGCGCTCGAACTGATAATCGACGGCAATGCCGTACATGGCGGCCGTCCCATGCGCCAGGCGGCCGATCTCTTCTTCGAGCTGATCGCGGACCGTGGGCGTATAGGCGCGCGCCGTGCCGCCGATCTCAACGATGTCGGGAATGACGTTCAGCGCCTTGGGATCACCCGCCTGCAGCGAGCAGGCGCTGACGACGGCCGGCTGCAGCGGATCGACGACGCGGCCAACGATGGTTTGCAGAGAAGACAGGAAGGTTGCCGCCGCCGTGATCGGGTCCTTGCCGAGATGCGGCTTGGCGCCGTGGGTGCCGGTGCCGCGGAAGGTGATACGCCAGCTGTCCGACGAGGCAAGCTGCGGTCCTTCGACAACGGCCATCTCATCGACGGCAAGGCCGGGCATGTTGTGCAGACCGTAGACGGCATCGCAGGGAAAGAGATCGAACAGGCCCTCTTCCACCATGCGCTTGGCGCCGCCCCGACCTTCCTCGGCCGGCTGGAAGATGAAATGCACCGTGCCGGAAAAGCCACGCGTAGCGGCAAGGTGACGGGCGGCGCCGAGCAGCATCGTCGTATGGCCATCATGTCCGCAGGCATGCATCTTGCCGGGAATGGTCGATTTATAAGGGCGATTGCCCTTCTCCGGCATGGCAAGCGCATCCATGTCGGCGCGAAGGCCGATGCGCCGCGTGCCGTTGCCGACCTGCAGCGTTCCGACGACACCGGTCTTGCCGAGGCCACGATGCACCGTCAGCCCCGCTTCCTCCAGCAAAGTGGCGACGACGCCGCTGGTGCGCTCCTCCTCGAAGCCGAGTTCGGGATGGGCATGAAGGTTGCGGCGAAGCGACGTGAGGAAAGGGAGATCCTGCGCGATCTCATCGGGAAAAGACATGGGAGATTCCTTCGGCATGGGGCACGGTGACGGCGTGCCTTATCTTCCCCAAAGCCCCGCCTGCTTCAACCCAAATGACGCTCAGGCTTCGAGCTTGTTGAAGACATGTGCCTTTCCGATGACGCTTACCGAAACCATGCTGCCGACCTCGGGCAAGCCGACGCCGGAGCTCTTGATGTTCAATGTCTCGGAGCCGTTTGCATTGGAGAGCACGACCGTGACCGCGCAGACGGCGCCGCCGAATTCGATTTCCGTCACCTTGCCGATGCAGGCAGCTCCCGCGCCGGCCTCATCAATAGCCTCGAGGCGCAATTGCTCGGGCCGCAGCATGATGTCGGTGCGCCCCTGCCGGCTCTCGGTATCGACCGGAATCTGTCCAAGGACGCATTTGGCCGATCCTTTATCGAGATCGGCCGAAAGCACGATGGCATCGCCAAGGAAGAGCGCCGTCTCGCGATCCCTGGGGCTGAGATAGAGCGCCTGCGGCGTGCCGGCCTGTATGAGCCTGCCCTCGCGCAGGACAGCAACCTGATCGGCGAAGGACAGGGCTTCCGCCTGGTCATGCGTCACCAGGACCGCCGTGATGCCGGCAATCTGCAGCACGCGGGCGACGGCCTTGCGCATATTTTCACGCAAGCCGGTATCGAGAGCGGAGAAGGGTTCATCGAGCAGCATCAATCGCGGCTTGCGGCCGAGGGCGCGGGCAAGCGCTACGCGCTGCTGCTGGCCGCCAGAGAGCTGATGCGGGCGGCGATCGAGCATGCCGCGGTCGAGCTCGACCATATCGATAAGGGCGTTGATGCGCTGATCACGGTCGCGCGCGCCGCGCTCCATGCCGAAACCGATATTCTCCGATACGCTCAGATGCGGAAACAGGGCGCCATCCTGCGAGACGATGCCGATGCCGCGACGATGCGCCGGCACGATCGCCTCTCCATCGGCCAGGGTTTCGCTTTGAAGCACCACCTGGCCGGCATCGGGGGTCTCGAAGCCGGCGATGATGCGCAGCAGCGTCGTCTTGCCAGAGCCGGAAGGGCCGACGATGGCGGTGCGGCTGCCGGCGGCAACCGTGAGATCGATATTGTCGAGCGCGTGCACGGGGCCGTAGTGCTTGCTGATGTTCTTGATCGCCAGAAAGGTCATTGTCCGGCCGTCCGCTTGGATTGCACGTAAAGGAGAAGGGTGAGCGGCAGCGACAGGACGACCATCATGAAGGCGTAGGGTGCTGCGGAAACATAGTCGATCTCGCTGGTCAGCGACCAGAATTTCGTCGCCAGCGTTTCCGTGCCGTTGGGAGAGAGCATCAGCGTCGCCGTCAGCTCGTTGGTGATGCCGAGCGCGACGAGTGCGACGCTGGCGGCAAAACCGGGAGCGGCAAGCCGCATGGTGATCTGCCGCACGGCTTGCGCCGGCGTGCGGCCGAGCGCCATGGCGGCGCGCTCGAGCTCGACGGGTGCCTGGGCGATGCTGGCGCGGAGGCCAACCATGGCACGCGGCAGGAATAGGAGGACATAGGCGAGCAGCAGCGTCGCAAAGGTTTGATAGAGCGGCAGGATCAGCCGGACGGTGATGGACACCAGGGCGAGCGCGACGACGACGCCCGGCAGCGAGCCGACATAATAGTGGCAGGCTTCAAGAATGCGCTGCAGCCGACCGGGCGCACGCACTGACAGCCATGCCATGGGGGTCGCCGCAATGGTGGCGAGGAGGCCGCCGGCGATCGCGAGAAGAATGGTCTGCAGCAAGGCGGAGCCGACCGTATCGATCCGCCAGACACCCGCACCGCCAAGATAAAGCCAGCGCGCCAGGGTGACGAAGGGAATGCCGAGGGTCAGCGCAGCCGTGATGATGGGCAGCGCGACCGCGGGAACGACGAACCAGCCGAGACGGCGCCGATCGGCCGGCCGGGCTGCACCCGAGCCGATGCGGGCGTAGCGTTCGTTGCCGCGCACCAGCACTTCGATGCCGAGCAGCAGCAGGCAGCAGAAGACGAGGACGCCGCCGAGCATATTGGCGGCCGGGCTGTTATAGGCTGACTGGAACTGATCGACGATCGCCGTCGAAAACGTGTCAAAGCGGATCATCACGTAGAGGCCGTATTCCGCTAGGAGATGCAGGCCGATCAGCAGCGAGCCGCCGCAGATGGCGAGACGAAGCTGCGGCAGGATCGCCCGGAAGAAGACGCGCCAGGGGCCGAGGCCGAGCGAGGCGGCGGCATCCTCGATCGCCGGATCGAGCCGGCGGAGCGCGGCGGCAACCGGCAGGTAGAGGAAGGGAAAATAGGCAAGCACCGAGACCAGCACGCCACTCCAGAGCCCGCGCATGCTCGGCACGAGGCTGACCCAGGCATAGCTGTGCACGAAAGCGGGCACGGCAAGCGGTGCCGCCGCAAGCCACGACCAGAGGCGCGCGCCCGGAATATCGGTGCGCTCCGTCAGCCAGGCGAGCGTGACCGCCAGCAGGATGGAAAGCGGGATGGTGCAGACTTCGAGCAGGACAGTATTGACGAGCAGCTCGCCGACACGGTTGCGGAAGATGAGCGCTATGACTTCGGCCCAGCCGGTGTCGATCGTGATCCAGACGATGAAACCGAGCGGCACCAGGCTCAGAAGCGCGACGACGGAAGCAAGGGCGACGACGGAGGCATGCCGGACGCGGCTGCGGGGGGCAGCCGTCAGCGGGGGCATTCGCATGGCGGCAGGCTCGCCGGCATATGTGTTCTTCTGCAGCAAATCCGAGCTGCCTTTCACGCCCTGAAATAGGAAGGCAATCGCCGCTTGCGGCGATTGCCCGATCGATCGGCCTAGGAGCATGATGCCGAAAAGTGTGAGCGGTTTTCGGACGACATCATGCTCTACGTCTTTGAGTTTAGAGCGGATTCAGATTTTGGGTCGAACAGACCTAAAATCATCCGGCTCTAAAGGCCATCCGTATGCCCCTAGCAGGGCATACGACGGTGATGCAAGAGCAAAGCCCGCCCGAACGCGCTCGAAACGCGCCACGGCATGGGCTTTCTCCTTAGATGAGGCCTGCTTCCGTCATCAGGTCGGTAACCTTCTTGCTGTTCAGCTTCGAAGGCTCGACCTTAGGCGCCTGCAGTTCGGAGAGCGGCACCAGCTTCGAGTTGGAAGCATCGCCGTTGCCGACGGCATATTCATAGGAATCGCCATCGCGAAGAACGGCCTGGCCGCCCTCGCCGGTGATCCACTTCAGGAATGCCTGGGCTTCCTTCTGGTGCTGGCTGGAGGCAAGCACGCCGCCGCCGGAGATGCTGACGAATGCGCCCGGATCCTGGTTTTTGAAGTAGTGAAGCGCGACGTTCTTGCTGTTTTCGCCGGTCTTGGCCTGATCGCCGAACCAGTAGTAGTGATAGATCACAGCACCTTCGATTTCGCCGGCGTTGACAGCCTTCATGGCAACGCTGTTGCCCTTGTAGAAGCTTGCATTTTCCTTCATCGCCTTCAGCCAGGCGCGGGTCGCATCCTCGCCCTTCAGCTCGAGGAACGCGCTGACAATCGCCTGGAAGTCGGCACCAGCAGGCGAAGCACCCCAGCGGCCCTTCCACTTGGCATCGGCGAGATCCAGCATCGACTTCGGCAGATCGGCTTCCTTCAGCTTGGTCTTGTCATAGGCGAAAACTGTCGAACGGGCGGCAACGCCGACCCAGTTGCCATCGGCAGCCTTGAAGGTTTCCGGCACCTGGGCGAGCGTTGCGGCATCGACCGGGGCGAAGAGCTTGTTGGCATCGACCAGCGTCATGCCCGGGGAATTTTCCGTCAGGTAAACGTCGGCGGGAGAAGCAGCGCCTTCCTGGATGATCTGGTTGGCGAACTGCATGTCGCTGCCATTGCGGATCGTGACCTTGATGCCGGTTTCCTTGGTGAAGCCATCCGCCCATGCCTGCGTCAGCGCCTCGTGCTGGGCGTTGTAGACGACGATACCTTCGGATTCGGCGGCGTTCGCCATCATCGGAGCAACGGCAAGGCCCACGGCTAGCGCCAGCGCGCTGGTGAGATGAGAAAAGGAAAAAGTCATAAAGTCCTCTCGCTTGAAAAGCGCTGCCCCCGGCAGCAATTCCGTAGCCTATATTTTTCCTGAGCGTTTTTTTCAAGTTTGCACTCGGCTCGCTTTATCACAAAAGTTTGAAAAGAGAGTCAAGTTTTCACGGCTATCTCCGCGGCGAGGTCGAGCCAGGCGCGGCCGGCATGCGATAAATATCCGCCGCGTCGCCAGATCCAGGCCATATGCCACTCCATTCCCGGCTCGACGACGAGGGCATGGCTGACGCCGGGGCGCTGTCGCTGTTCGGCGATCAGTCGCGGCAGGAAGCCGACGCCGAGGCCGGCGACCACAAGCTCGACGATAAAATTGATCTGGCTTGAACGCGCGGCGATGTCAGGCGCGAAACCGGCGGAGCGGCAGGCATCCAGAATGATGCTATTGAGAGCGAAGCCGGTTTCGAACAGGAGGAAGGGATTGCCCGCCAGCGCCGCAAGCGGCACCTGTTCCTGCCCGGCAAGCGGATGCGCCGACGGCAGGAGGACATGAATCGGCTCGCAGCGTACGCTCTGCCACTCGAAGGCATCGGGCGTCGGCAGCAGCGAAGCGCCGAGATCGACCTCGTCGGCCAACACCATTTCCTCAAGCCGTTTTGCCCCCTGCTCCACCAGCCGGATCTCGATGCCGGGATAGCGGTTGCGGAAGACTGCGAATACCGGAGCGAACAGAGCATCGTTACCGATCGGCGGCAGGCCGAGACGCAAGGTGCCGCGCGTCAGGCCGCGCAGCTCGGACAATTCGGCCAGCAGGTCGTCGCGCCCGACGAGGATGGCAATTGCCCGGCGATAGACCACCTCGCCGGCATCCGTCAGGGTGGTGCGATGACCGATGCGGTGGAGCAAGGGCAAGCCAAGCTCGTCCTCGAGCTGGCGCACGGCCTTGCTGACCGCCGACTGAGTTGTGAATACCACCTTGGCAGCTTCCGAAAAGCCACCCTGGCGCACCACCTCGACGAAGGCTTTCAATGTCCGAAGCTCCATGACCATTCCTTATAGGACTGGATTTTATGAAATCAATTCATTTTGTTCATGCTGAGACAGAGCTTATCTTCAGGCCAGTCAATTTTCCCGAGTTTCTCCATGCGTATCGACCTACAGAACCGTCCGAAACTGGGCCGCCTCGCTCAGATCCTGCTTCTCATTGCCTTCTGGCAGGCGGGGGAAGCCATCGTGCACCTTGCGCATCTGCCGATCCCCGGCGCCATCGCCGGGATGCTCTTGGTGCTGGCGCTATTTGCGAGCGGCAAGGTCAAGCTGACGAGCATGAAGCGCGGCGCGGAGTGGTTTCTCGCCGAGATGCTGCTGTTCTTCGTGCCGGCGGTGCTCGCCCTGCTCGATCATGGCGAATTCATCGGCATCATCGGGCTGAAAGTGCTTGCGGTGATCTTCGCCGGCACCATCATCGTCATGGGTGTCACCGCGATAGCGATCGATATCGGCTACCGCCTGATGATGCGCCAGGGAGCACCCCGTCATGTCCAGCATTGAAGGCCTCGCAGCCGGCCTGTTCTGGCCGCTGGCGACGATCGGACTTTATTATCTTTCCAAGGCGCTCTATCGGCGCCGGCCTTCACTCTGGCTGTCGCCGCTGGTGGCGGTGCCGGCGGTGCTGATCGCCATCGCTCTCGTGCTGCATGCAAACTATCAGGACTATATGCATGACAGCCGCTGGCTGCTGGCCCTGCTCGGGCCTGCGACCGTTGCCTTTGCCGTGCCGATCTACGAACAGCGCGGCCTCATCAAGCGCTATTGGCCGGTGCTGCTGTTCGGTGTGACGGTCGGCAGCACCACGGCGATGGTTTCGGCCTGGGGGCTTGCGAGCCTTCTGGGTCTCGACGAAAGCCTGCGGCTCAGCCTGATGCCGCGCTCGATCAGCACGCCCTTCGCCATGGTGGTTTCAAATGATATCGGCGGTGTGCCCAACCTCACCGCCGTCTTCGTCGTCATCACCGGCCTGCTCGGCGCCGTGGTCGGCCAGATGCTGTTGCGGTGGCTGCCGCTGAGATCAGGCATGGCGCGCGGCGCGCTTTACGGCATGGGCGCGCATGGCATCGGCGTCGCCAAGGCTCACGAGATCGGTCGCGAGGAAGGATCGATCGCCGGGCTCGTCATGGTGCTGGTGGGGCTGACGAATGTATTGGCCGCGCCGCTGATTGCCTGGCTGATGCACTCGGCTTGAACGAAAAAGGGCCGCGGCACGTTCATGCTGCGGCCCTTTTGCATTCGAAGATCCGGCTCAGTTGTCGCGCGTCTCCAGCGTCTTGCTGAAGAAGATCGCAACCAGCGTGCAGACGACGCCGGAGAGCAGATAGAGGCTGGTATAGACGAGGCCGAACTGGCTCGAGAGCGCAAGCGCCACGAATGGCGCGAAGCCTGCACCGATCAGCCAGGACAGATCCGACACGAGGGCCGAGCCGCTATAGCGATAGTTCTGGCTAAAGCGCGAGGCGCTGGCGCCTGCCGCCTGACCGAAGGAAAGGCCGAGCAGCGTGAAGCCGAGAACCACGTAGATGTGGCGGCCGGTCGCGCCGCCATCGAGCAGCCAGGGCGCGACGAAGGCGAAGCAGGCGATCAGCACGGCGCCGATGGCGAGCTGATTGCGGCGGCCGATCCGGTCGGCGAGCATACCGGAACAGATGATGGCGAGAATGCCGCAGATCGCGCCGAGGAACTCCACCAGCAGGAACGAGCCAGGAGTCTGCTCGCTGTAAAGCGTGACCCAGCCGAGCGGGAAGACCGTCACCAGATGGAAGGTCGCAAAGCTTGCCAGCGGCACGAAGGCGCCGATCAGGACATCGCGGCCATGCACGCGCAACAGCTCGGTCATCTTCACGGGTTCAAGCTCGTGGCGCTCCAGCAGCGTGCCGAACTCCTCGGTGGCGACCAGACGCAGGCGGGCGAAGAGTGCGACGACGTTGACGGCGAAGGCGCAGAAGAAGGGATAGCGCCAGCCCCAATCCAGGAAGTCCGCCGTCGTCAGGCTCGTGACGAAATAGGCGAACAGAGCGCTTGCCAGCATGAAGCCGATCGGGGCGCCGAGCTGCGGGATCATCGCATACCAGCCGCGGTGGTTGGTGGGTGCGTTCAGAGCCAGCAACGAAGCCAGGCCGTCCCATGCACCGCCGAGCGCAAGGCCCTGACCGATGCGGAAAATGGCAAGCAGGACGATCGCATAGACGCCGACTTCGGAATAGCCGGGCAGGAAGCTCATGGACGCCGTGGAACCACCGAGCAGGAATAGCGCGATCGTGAGCTTGACGCCGCGGCCATAGGCGCGGTCGATCGCCATGAAGATGAAAGAGCCGATCGGGCGCGCAATAAAGGCGAGCGCGAAGACCAGGAAGGAAAGCAGCGTGCCATGCAGCGGGTCGGCGAAGGGGAAGATCAGCTTCGGGAAGACCAGAACCGATGCAATAGCATAGACGAAGAAATCGAAGAATTCGGACGTGCGACCGATGATCACGCCGATGGCGATATTGCCGGGGGCGACGGAGCCACCCGCATGCATGCTGCGGGCATCGCTCTCCAGAGTTGAAGATGTGGGGTTCAGTGATTCATGCGTAACGCTGACCATGCGCGGGAGCCTCCCTCTCCGAGCACGAATTCCTCCACGAATTCGTGCATAATGAAAATGTCGATCAAACGTGCGAACATATCAAGTATCGAGCATGAAATAATTCGCAAATTAGCAATCAAATCGGGCCATTTCCGCCTTTGACGCCGCATTTCAGATCAGACAGGAACCGTCGCCGATAGCCATTTGTTCCGATCCAGGTATATTGGCGGCGATAAAAGCGAATGGCCTCATGGAAAACCTTCTGGATTTCTGAGGGTTTTCCCGATACGTGGGACAGCATTCCATACCGCAATGCACTCAAGCTTGCTGCGGTGCGACGAAACACCTCATATCGTTCATGACCGCCGTCCTTTAGTCGCGGTAGGGTCGAAACAAAAAGAGCTTTAAGACGTGCCAAGACTATCGAAGATTTTCAGCCGTTTATCCGTCATCCCGTTGTTTCTGCTGCTGTCAGGTTGCAATCTGGTGGTGATGGCTCCCTCCGGCGATATCGCCATGCAGCAGCGGGACCTCATCATCGTCTCGGTCGTGCTGATGCTGATCATCATCATCCCGGTGATCTTCCTGACGCTGTTCTTCGCCTGGAGATACCGCCAGTCGAACACAGAGGCGACCTACGAGCCGGAGTGGCATCATTCGACGCGTCTGGAGCTGGTCATCTGGTCCGCTCCGCTTGCCATCATCATCGCGCTCGGCGCGGTGACCTGGATCAGCACCCATCAGCTCGACCCCTACCGTCCGCTGGACCGCATAGCCGCCGACAAGCCGCTCAGCGCCGACGTGAAGCCGCTGACGGTCGAAGTGGTGGCGCTCGACTGGAAATGGCTCTTCTTCTATCCGGAATACGGTATCGCTACCGTCAATGAGATAGCCGCTCCCGTCGATCGGCCGATCAACTTCAAGATCACCGCTTCGTCGGTGATGAATTCCTTCTTCATCCCAGCGCTGGCCGGTCAGATCTACGCGATGCCGGGCATGGAGACGAAGCTTCACGCCGTCATCAACCATCCCGGCGAATTCCAGGGCCTGTCGGCCAACTACAGCGGCGCCGGCTTCTCGAACATGCGCTTCAAGTTCCACGGCTTGGATCAGGCCGGTTTCGACCAATGGGTCCAGAAGGCAAAGAGCCAGGGCACGGCGCTCGGCCGCAATGAATATATGGCGCTCGCCAAGCCCAGCGAACGAGAGCCGGTACGCTACTTCAACGCCGTCGACGACGGGCTCTACAACGCCATCCTCAACGTGTGCGCCGATCCGAGCAAGATGTGCATGAGCGAGATGATGCATATCGACGCCAAGGGCGGTGCCGGCAAGGAAAGCCACGAAAACCGCGAGCGTCTGATCTACGACAACCGCGAAGACGACCCGGCCGCCGTCACGCCAGTCAAGGCCGATGGCGGCGCCGTTCACACCATGCAGCATGGAGACAACTCGATGCCGGGCATGGATATGGGCAACGGCTCTTCTTCCGATTCGTCGACCGGTTCGGCGCAGCATCAGGGTCATTGATCCGGTGCGCTCAATAACAAGACATTCATAAGGGACAGAGGCAATCCATGTTTTCCAACCCGGACCTCTATAAATTCATCTTCGGTCGGCTGACGCTCGACTCCATTCCGTATCACGAGCCGATCCTCGTCGTGACCTTCCTCGGTGTCGCCATCGGCGGTATCGCCCTTCTCGGCCTGCTGACCTATTTCCGCCTCTGGGGCTATCTCTGGAAGGAATGGTTCACCAGCATCGATCACAAGAAGATCGGCATCATGTATGTCGTACTCGCGCTGATCATGCTGCTGCGCGGTTTCTCCGACGCGCTGCTGATGCGCCTGCAGCAGGCGATCGCCTTCAACGGATCCGAGGGCTACCTGCCGCCGCACCACTACGACCAGATCTTCACCGCCCACGGCGTCATCATGATCTTCTTTGTGGCGATGCCCTTCGTCACCGGCCTGATGAACCTCGTCGTGCCGCTGCAGATCGGCGCCCGCGACGTCTCCTTCCCGTTCCTGAACAATTTTTCGTTCTGGATGACGACGGCAGGCGCGATCGTCATCATGATCTCGCTCTTCATCGGCGAATTCGCGAAAACCGGCTGGCTGGCCTATCCGCCGCTTTCCGGCATCGCCTATAGTCCTGATGTCGGCGTCGACTATTATATCTGGGGCCTGCAGGTCGCGGGTATCGGAACGACGCTCTCGGGCATCAACCTGATCGCCACCATCGTCAAGATGCGCGCGCCGGGCATGACCTTCATGAAGATGCCCGTTTTCACCTGGACGTCGCTCTGCACCAACATCCTGATCGTTGCGTCCTTCCCGATCCTGACCGCAACGCTCGCACTGCTCACCCTCGATCGCTACGCCGGAACGAACTTCTTCACGAACGACCTCGGCGGCAATCCGATGATGTATGTCAACCTCATCTGGATCTGGGGCCACCCGGAAGTCTACATTCTGATCCTGCCGGCTTTCGGCGTCTTCTCGGAAGTCGTCGCCACCTTCTGCGGCAAGCGCCTCTTCGGCTACGCCTCGATGGTCTACGCCACCTGCGTGATCATGATCCTCTCCTACCTCGTCTGGCTGCACCATTTCTTCACGATGGGCTCGGGCGCCAGCGTCAACTCCTTCTTCGGCATCACGACGATGATCATCTCGATCCCGACGGGTGCGAAGCTCTTCAACTGGCTGTTCACGATGTACCACGGCCGCATCCGCTACGAGCCGCCGATGCTATGGACCGTCGGTTTCATGGTGACCTTCACCATCGGCGGCATGACCGGCGTCATGCTCGCAGTTCCGCCGGCCGACTTCGTGCTGCACAACTCGCTGTTCCTGATCGCCCACTTCCATAACGTGATCATCGGCGGCGTGCTGTTCGGCATGTTCGCGGGCGTCAACTACTGGTTCCCGAAGGCCTTCGGCTTCAAACTCGACCCGTTCTGGGGCAAGATGAGCTTCTGGTTCTGGCAGATCGGCTTCTGGTTCGCCTTCATGCCGCTCTACATCCTCGGCCTGATGGGCGTCACCCGCCGCGTCAGCCAGTTCGACGATCCGTCGCTGCAGATCTGGTTCATCATCGCAGCCTTCGGCGCCGGCCTCATCGCCATCGGCATCGCCTGCTTCCTCATCCAGCTCGCCGTCAGCTTCATGAAGCGCGAAGAGCTTCGCGACCACACAGGCGATCCCTGGGGCGGCCGTACGCTCGAATGGTCCACCTCGTCGCCGCCGCCGGCCTACAACTTCGCCTTCACGCCGATCGTCTACGATCACGACGCATGGTGGGACATGAAGAATCGCGGCTACGTCAGGCCAACCGAAGGCTTCATCCCGATCCACATGCCGAAGAACACCGGCACCGGCATCATCCTCGGCGTTCTCTCCATCGGCTTCGCATTCGGGATGATCTGGTACATGTGGTGGCTCGCCGCCATCACCTTCGTCGCGATGCTCGTCGTTACGATCGGCCATACCTTCAATTACAAGCGCGACTACCACATCCCCGCCGACGAGGTCGTCAAGACCGAGAACGAGCGCACGAAACAGCTCGCAGGACAGGTGTAAGACTTATGACGACCTCAACCGCACACGCTCCCAAGGATGGCGAAACACCCGCCTTCTACATGACGGAAGAGCATCATCCGGAAGGCAGCACCATGCTGGGCTTCTGGATCTACATCATGAGCGACTGCCTGATCTTCGCAGTCCTCTTCGCCACCTTCGCCGTACTCGGCCACAGCTATGCGGCCGGCCCGTCGCCGGCCGACCTCTTCGAGCTGCCGCTCGTCGCCCTCAACACGGCGATGCTGCTCTTCTCGTCCATCACCTATGGTTTCGCCATGCTGGCGATGGAGAAGAACAACAAGTCGGGCACGCTGATGTGGCTGACGATTACGGGTATCTTCGGCGCCCTCTTCATCTTCTTCGAACTTTATGAGTTCTATCATCTGATCCTCGACGGCGCCGGCCCGCAGCGCAGCGCCTTCCTGTCGGCCTTCTTCACGCTGGTCGGCACGCACGGTCTGCACGTCACGACCGGTATCGTCTGGCTGATCACGCTGATGGTGCAGGTTGGCCGCTACGGCCTGATCCCGGAAAACAAACGCCGCCTGATGTGCCTTTCGATGTTCTGGCACTTCCTCGACGTCGTCTGGATCGGCGTGTTTTCTCTCGTCTACCTCATGGGAGTTCTCGGATGAGCTCGAACGCAAACCATTCGCATCATTCCGGCGACGCCCACGGCCACGATCACCATGGCGGCCACGAGGCGGCACACGGCACCTTCAAGAGCTACATGACGGGGTTCATCCTCTCCGTCATCCTGACCGCCATTCCCTTCTGGCTGGTCATGGCCAAGGTGATCCCCGATCCGGCCGTCACCGGGGCGATCGTCATGATCCTCGGCGCGATCCAGATCGTCGTGCACATGATCTACTTCCTGCACATGAATACCCGCTCGGAAGGCGGCTGGAACATGATGGCGCTGATCTTTACGATCGTAATCGTCATCATCGCACTGTCCGGCTCGCTCTGGGTCATGCATCACCTCAACGCGAACATGATGCCCATGTCGCCCGAGATGATGCGCAACATGCCATAAGATCGAGCGGCGGGCCTTCAGGCGAAGGCCCGCCCTCTTCCCGGCGCGAAAATTCCGCCGGATGCTGCGCGGTGCATTCTCGAAAATGCCGGTAGCCGCAGCCGAATATTCCCGACGACGCGTGATCTTCAGCGAAGAGAATCGAACCTCCCGAAATCATGCGGCAGCGCCTCCCCGGAGACCAGCGCCATGACCGACATTTCCTCGACCACATCGCAGAGCCAGCCGCGCTCGACGCTTACCCTTGCCATCTGGGTATCGCTGCTTCTGCTTCTCACAGTCTTCCTCATCGGGCTCGGCACCTGGCAGGTGAAGCGGCTGCACTGGAAGTTGGATCTGATCGCCAGGGTCGATGCCCGCGTCCACGCACCGGCGGTTCCGGCTCCCGGTGCCACGCAGTGGGCCGATGTCACGGCAGAAAACTCGGAATACAAGCATGTGCAGGCGAGCGGGACTTTCCTCAATGACAGCCAAGCGCAGGTCTATGCCTCGACTGCGCTTGGCGCAGGCTACTGGGTGCTGACGCCGCTGAAGCTTGCAGACGGCACGATCATCATCGTCAATCGCGGCTTCGTGCCGACCGAAAAACGCAATCCGTCGACGCGTGCCGAAGGCGAGATTGCTGGCGAGACGACCGTTACCGGCCTGCTCAGGATCAATGAACCTAAAGGCACGCTGCTGCGTTCGAACGTGCCGGCGGACGAGCGCTGGTATTCACGCGACGTGACGGCGATCGCGGAAGCCCGCGGGTTGCAGAAGGTGGCGCCCTACTTCATCGATGCCGACGATGCGAAAAATCCGGGCGGACTGCCCGTGGGAGGTCTGACGCAGATCACCTTCCACAACAGCCATCTCGTCTATGCCATCACCTGGTACGGACTGGCCGCGATGACATTCGGCATGGCCGGATATCTCGTCTACTCCGAACGGCGGCGGGCCAAAGCGGGCCGCTGATCGCCACCCTTTGCTTTCACGCAATTTCCAGCGCGAAACCGCACTTTTGTGGAAACTGCTCTGGCGAGATGGGTGATAGCACCGCTTATGCCGTGGGGATGGGAATGTTATGATCGAGGTTGGATTCGACGATGGTTTAAACAAAAAGTGAAGCGGCTGAAGCAGCAGTTTTGAGGTAGCGCTCCTCACGATAGATAGTGTCAAATAATAGCCTGGAAATATTCAGAATAATGGATTGGTTCCCTATAGTCTTCATCGCGTTCAAGGTTCTCGTGTTAGGCACGGGCATGTTCTTCGCCATCAAGTGGCATCACCATCAAGGGAAGAAGAATAAATAACAAAACCAGCGGACCGTAAGCGCCCGCCGAACACAAGTTGTCACAGCCGCGACGTCCGGGATCGGCTGGCTTGGCCAGACAATACGGCGCCATCTTCGTCCATTGGGGTCAAGTCAGAATAAAACGGCCCATCAAAAGCTTGAATCACATCAAGCCAATGTTGTGAATCCCCACAGACCTTAGATCGTCATCTTCGGGAAGCGAAGCTGCCAGCGCCGGCCGTCGCTCGTCATTTCGACGATCCCGAACGGCTCGACATCAACAGCCCAGAATGCCGCAGGCGGCGCCTGCAGGGCCTGCAGAACGGCAGCGCGAATGACGCTTGCATGGGTGATGACGACGATATGGCCGGCATCCTCGATATGGTTTCCCATCCATTCGCCGACGCGTTTCATGACCGACGACAGGGCTTCCCCGCCATGCGGCGCGACCGACGTATCCGTCATCCAGAGCGCCAGAGAATCCGCGTCCTTTTCATGCAATTCTGCAAGGGATTGCCCCCGCCAGTCGCCATAATCGCATTCGCGCAAGGCGACATCCGGGATGGCGTCGAGACCAAGAACCGTGGCGGTCTGGCGCGCGCGCAGAGCCGGGCTAGCCCAGACCCGATCGATAGCCCCCAGCCCGAAGGATAAGGATTGAGCCTGCTGAGCCGCCTTCGCCTCCAAGGGTTCGTCATCCGGAAAGCAGCCATTCCGATTGGCTTGCGTCGCCCCATGGCAAATCCAGCTCAAACGCGTTTTCATAAGACTGTCCCAACTCCATCCCCTGCCGCGCTCTTGTCGCGATTTCGCATCGCAGTGGCGCTTGATTGACAACCATCTTTACAAATAGATATAAACTTGCACTTGCGGGTGCGGAAGCCGGTGGAATTCCGGCGCGGTCGCGCCACTGTAATCGATGACGGAAGCTTCGCCTTCGAGAGCCAGACCCTTCCCGCAAGAACCCTTCCGCAAATGGAACGCGCTTTTCTTCAAGAGGGAGATACAATGTCCGACACCACTTTCGCCCCAACCGCCATTCCGCAGCCGATTCCACTCGGCCAAATTCTGCCCTGGGCCATTTTTGCCGGCCTGCTGATGCTGCTCGCGATCTATTTCGTCGGCGCAGAGGAAGGCGCGACCTCGCTCATCTCGGGTATGTATGTGCATGAATTCGTGCATGATGCCCGTCACCTTCTCGGCTTCCCCTGCCACTAAGGGGTCAAGCACATGGTTGGACGTCTTTTGCTCCGCGGCATGATCGTCGGGGCCGTTGCCGGTATTCTCGTTTTTGCCTTCGCCCACATCTTCGGCGAACCGCTGGTCGACTGGGCCATCGGCTTTGAAGAAAAGGCCGCACAGGCGGCCGGCGAAGCGCCGGAGCCGGAAATCGTCAGCCGCGCCACACAGGCGGGCATCGGTCTCCTCACCGGCAGCGTGATCTTCTCGACCGCAATAGGCGGGTTGTTCGCGCTGGTCTTTTCCTTTGTCTACGGTCGCGTCAGCCCTCTCGGCGCGCGCGGCACGGCAGCGCTGCTCGCCATCGCCGCTTTCGTGACGATTTCGCTCGTGCCCGACATCAAGTATCCGGCAAACCCGCCGGCCGTCGGCAATCCCGATACGATCGGCGCAAGAACGGAACTGTTCTTCATCATGATCGTTGCCTCCGTCGTCGGCATGATCGTCGCCGTGGGCTTCGGTCGCAGGCTGGCGGCGCGATATGGCTCCTGGAACGGTGCGATCATTGCCGGCATCGGCTACATCGCCTTCATCGCGCTGATCCAATATCTGCTTCCTCCCATCAACGAAGTGCCCGAGCAATTCTCCGCCGTCGTGCTCTGGCGCTTCCGCATCACATCGCTCGGCATGCACGCCATCCTGTGGACGACGCTTGGGCTTGCCTTCGGGGCCTGGGCGGAACGCCAGCTGCCGCAGACACGCTATGGCAATGCAGCCCTTCGCCGGGCTTAGTGTGGTAAATAGATCGCATCCCGCGCATGGCAACATGCGCGGGGGATGCCTCTATCCAGGCGGCGTCCTGTTTGCAATCTTCTGGCTGATACTGTCGGGTTGTTGGCCGGCTTCGGTTGCCGCGCATGGCGGTGGTTCCTCCGGCAGCCAGGCCGGCATCCCGATCCCTGGCCTCACCCATGGCGAAATGGCTGTGATCGCTCCCTATTACGGGCGGATCGTCTCGCTTGCCGAGAGCACATCGGATACCGACGAAACCTTCCGCCGCCTCTTGAACTTCGCGCAGATCCAGCGCGCCTATTGCCTATGGGGCCTGATGCCGGGCAGCATCAGCGACGAGGAGAGTCCGTTCAACGAATGCTCCCATGCCTACCTCGCCGCAGCGGAGGCGGTGCTGCTGCAGATGCGTGTCATGAGAGTGGAGAAAGCATCGGTCGACGATCTCGTCTCCGATATCGACGCGACACTCGTGCGCAACAACCTCTCGCTCGTCCTGTGCAAATTCAGCGGCGAGAGCTTCAATACGGCCGATCTCATCCGGCCGAAACTTGCCGATATCGCGCTTCATGCGAAAAGCCTTGCCGCGATTTTATCGGCCAGCCTGCTCGTTCTTGCGGGGCTATGGCTCGCAGCGCACGCGTTGCGACCTCAAACCCACTCTTAAACAAAACACCGCCGCAAAGCGCGGCGGTGTTTTGATCTTACCAGTAACGCGGGCGATCACGCCAACGGTCATCGCGCCAACCGTCGCGATGATGGCGATGGCCGTGCCAGCCCCATGGTGGCGGCGGTGGCGGCCTGTAGTAACCCCAGCGCCGAGGCGGCGGGCCCCAGCGATTCGGGCGGCATTCGCCCCAGCGCGTCAGGTGCCAGCCACGACCGCAGGCATAGTCAACTTTCACGATCGGCACTGAGGCCGCTGTCCCAACGGCTGGGATAGGCATTGCCTCTGCCGAAGATACAACCAGGCTGCCGAACAAGGCAGCGATGGCAATCACGGACGATCTCATTTTGATGGCCCTCTATCCAAGTCCCTTACATGCGGGATTTAACCCCCCGAGGTATGAACGCCGGCTGAACCGAAAAAGGCCATTTGACGGCGAAATCAAGATCGGGCCAAACGTATGTCCGCAGCCGAAAAAAGCATACTGTTGCCGGCATTTGCAGCCAGCCGCAACCTACTCGCGCGTCACGAGAGTTTCATGAAGGAGGCTTACACCGACGATATCAATTGCCATAAAGGAGTTTGGGATGGTCGACCTCGCTTCAAACACTTCGGAGGGTGGCAATGCCAACCATCCAATTCACGGCGCCGGCAGTTCGGCAAAATGGTTTCTGCCGATCTTCGGTGTCATCGTGCTGGCCGGCCTTGCCTATGTCGGCTATGCCCTTGGCAGCGACCTCGCCGAAGCCGCCGCTGTTCCGTGGATCCTGCTCGGCCTGGCGCTGCTGATCGCGCTCGGCTTCGAATTCGTCAACGGCTTCCATGACACGGCCAATGCCGTGGCAACCGTCATCTATACGCGGTCGCTGCCAGCGGAATTCGCCGTCATCTGGTCGGGCTTCTTCAACTTCCTCGGCGTTCTCACCTCTTCAGGCGCCGTCGCCTTCGGCATTCTGGCGCTGCTGCCAGTCGAACTGATCCTGCAGGTCGGCTCCGGCTCCGGTCTCGCGATGGTCTTCGCCCTGTTGACGGCCGCCATCATCTGGAACCTCGGCACCTGGTATCTGGGCCTGCCGGCATCGAGCTCGCACACGCTCGTCGGCTCCATCATCGGCGTCGGTCTCGCCAACCAGTTCCTGGCACCCGCCGGCTCCGCCACCAGCGGTGTCGACTGGTCGCAGGCAAGCAGCGTCGGCATGTCGCTGCTCCTGTCGCCGATCATCGGCTTTGCAATGGCTGCAATATTGCTGCTGGTCGCCAAGGTGCTGATCCGCAACAAGGAACTCTATGAAGCGCCGAAGGGCAATGCGCCGCCGCCGGCCTGGATCCGCGGCCTGCTGATCTTCACCTGCACCGGCGTCAGCTTCGCCCACGGCTCGAACGACGGCCAGAAGGGCATGGGCCTCATCATGCTTATCCTCATCGGCCTCGTGCCGACCGCCTTTGCGCTGAACCGCACGCCCGATGTCAACTATCTCGAAGCGTACAAGGCTGCCTCAACGCAGGTCGAGACCGTGCTTGGCAAGTACGTGAAGCCCGGCGTTGCCGCTCCGGCCGATCCGAAGGCTGCCGTCAGCGATGCCGTCAAGACCAAGACCTGGTCGGATGCGACCACGCCGGCGCTGCAAGCCTACATCCACTCGACCAGCGCCGAGATCGCCGCTTATCCGAGCGTCGAAAAGCTGCCGAACGGGCTCGTCAGCAACGTTCGTAACGACATCTACCTGATCGGTGAATCGCTGAAGCTGATCGACAAGCAGAAGCTGCTGCCGATGAACGCCGACGACCTGAAGGCTGTCACGAACTATCACGCCGCCGTCGATCACGCGACCAAGTTCATCCCGCTCTGGGTGAAGGTTGCCGTCGCCTTGGCACTCGGCCTCGGCACCATGGTCGGCTGGAAGCGCATCGTTGTCACTGTCGGCGAAAAGATCGGCAAGACGCACCTGACCTATGGCCAGGGTGCTGCCGCCGAAGTCGTCGCCATGCTGACGATCGGTGCCGCCGACCATCTCGGCCTGCCGGTTTCGACCACGCACGTCCTGTCCTCCGGCGTCGCCGGTACCATGGCCGCCAACGGTTCCGGCCTGCAATGGTCGACCGTGCGCAACATGCTGATGGCCTGGATCCTGACGCTGCCGGCCTCGATCGCCCTTGCCTTCGTGCTGTTCATCGTGCTGCGCCAGGTCTTCTAGTCGTCGCCGATAAAGATGCCGGACATTCCCGATAAGGCAATGGCGCCCCTTGCAGGGCGCCATCTCATTTGCGGCAATCCGCCAGCAGACACGGCACGGCGGCAAGCGGCGCAAAACGCATATAAAGCGCTCGCGAATATCCGCCCGCATTCCCACGAAGCGTCGAAGTCATACCCGTCGGGAACGCATGAGGCGCCTGTTTCCGAATTGCTTCAGCCGACGCGTTCCCTCTTGCTGCCATTCGCACCGAGGCCGGAAATCTTGGCAAGCTCCGAACGACGGTTGGCGTAATTCTGCGCCACCATCGGATAGTTGGGAGCAAGTCCCCATTTCTGTCTGTACTCCTCAGGCGTCATGCCATAATGCACGCGCAAATGGCGCTTCAACGTCTTGAAGCGTTTGCCGTCTTCGAGGCAGACGATGTAGTCGCTTGTCACCGATTTCTTCAAATCCACCGCCGGCACCAGATTGCTTCGATCGACGATCGAAGCCGACCCATCCAATGTCTGCAGCGCCTCGTGAATATCCTTGATAAGCCTGGGGAGACTGTGAACAGGGATGGCATTGTGGCTGACATAGGCCGAAACGATCTTCACGCAGCCATCGAACAAAGCAGGTGTCTTCTGGGGTACAGGGTCTTTTCTCTCGCTGAAAGAATCCATGATCTTTTCCCGGATCTCATTTGGTTCCTCGCGCGCCGCCCCGCTCGAATTGCATCATGCGCGATACCCGCAGCCGGGCAGCGCGCCGTTTCGATTTGCGCCCTGTTCCAGGAGCGCGATCCCGGTTTGGTAACCGGGGCACAATGCGTCCGCATGCAATGCGGGCGCAATCATAGCCGGTAGCTTTTCGCTCCGTATCCCATATCCGCAGCGGTCTGCGGCAGTTCGCCGGCGGAGTCCGAGAAGTAGACCGCCAGCTTGTTGCAAAGAGTGACGAGCGGCATGCCGAGCATGAACGCCGTATGAGTGGGATCTCCGCCGCAATGCTGCAGCGTCTGAAGAATAAGCTTGCGCTCGACATCCTCCATCGTCTGGCCGACAAGACTACCGACGGCGGTATCGACCGCTCCCTGCAGCAAACGGCCATCGCCAAGATGGAGAGTGATCTCCTCGATCAATCGATTTTCGCTCGCGGTCACGATGACGACGTCATCGGTATGACCGCCGAGCTCGCACAGGACATAGAGCCCGGTCTCGGCATCTATGCTAACGCGGCCGATCGCTTCGGCCGCCTGATCGCAGATAAGGACATGCGGCTCGGCTCCGCCGACGAATGAGGCGGCCAGCTCGCCGCTCCCGGAGAAGACGATGCGAAGCCGGCTCACAAAAGCGCGCAACAGTGTCTTCGTCTTGAGCTCGCTCGCCGCCCGGGCCGCCGAGATCTGATAGGCCGATGTGAAAGCCGGCTGCTTCATCATGACGTCACCTGCAAGGCCCTGATAGCAGGCTTCGTCGAAAGACCGGCAGACATACGCCATGCACAACGATTGGAGATCGCGGTCATATCCGGCGGGAAAACAGTAGGAACAGTCATTCCACCCCCCGCAAGACGGCTTTCCGCTTGTAGCGCCGGAGCTGCGCCAAGGAAACCGGCTTCGACAGCAGGAAGCCCTGTACATGCGTTGCGCCCGCTTCCCGCGCTACATCGAGCTGGGAACTGGTTTCGATACCCTCGACGACGACAAAGGGAGCAAAGCAGGCGGCAAAACCGACGAGATGGGAGAGGCTATCGCTTCCGTCGCGGCCTCGCCTGTTATCCCACACGAAGGCTGCATCGATCTTGATGATATCGGCAGGCACCTGCAACAGCGATGCCGGCGTGGCAAAACCCGACCCGAAATCGTCAATGGCGATACGACAGCCGAGATCACGGATCATCTTCATGCGCTCGATGGATGCGCCAACCACGGGATAGCTTTCGGTGACTTCGATGATGAGGCGCGAAGCAAGCTCCGGGCGGCGGCTGATTCGGCCGAATACATCGGCGAACCGATCGGAGTGCGACAGGCTGGTGGCGGATAGGTTGAAACCGAGAACCAGCGCCTTATCCGCAGTCAGATCGGACAGCACCATATCCAGAATACGCAGATCGAGATCGAACCAGCGATCCTGCCGCTCGAGCAGCGAGACGAAGGTGCCGGCCGTGTGCACGGTGCCGTCCGAGTCCGTTACGCGCGCCAGACTTTCCGCGTAGAACACCTTGCCGACATTTCCGGCATCATGAATCCATTGCGCCGCAAAACCCAGACCGCCTTCGGCGATCGCCTTCAAGATCAGGGCTCCATGCCCCTCCTCCTCGCGGCTCGCACTACCGTTCATCGGACTTCCCCTTCGGGGCGACGCGGCGATCGGGAAATATCCAGCAGCAGAAAACAGCGGGTGATGAACGGCGCGCTTCGCTCCGAAACATCGGATTCCGGTGTCTATAATCCGCCTCTTCCATCTTCCAGACACCCTCAAACCTCAATCATTGAGGCCCCCTTCATCGAGCTGGAAATATTGCGCCGAAGACCGTAGTCAACCCAGCATGGACATGCCTACGAGATAGTTATTTAATAATTGCTAATACACTAATTAACTAGCGCTGCAAAAGTCAATCTCCGCGCAGCCTTCTCCCGTACAACTAAACTAAAATATTAATGCTCTTCAACAATTATTCACCACTTGCCATCTGGGGCCACCAGCCACTTTGCCGCGCCGCCTGCAGCGCCAAATCCAGAGGCGGCAGATCCTGATGCCACAATCTTTCCCACTCCAGACTCTTGATACCGGCATAACCATCGGCATCGAGCGCTGAACGCAGGGCCGCCATCGGGAACTCGCCGGTACCAGGCAGCACATAACTATAGGGCAGCCTCGGCCCCGGCCTCGAAACGCTGTCCTTGATGTGGAGATGGTGCGTGTTGCGCCGAACCTGCTTCCAGGTCTCGACGGGATCTTGTCCGCCCTTGCGCCAAGTATGATGCGTATCCCAGATAAGCGCGCAATCGGGCGCTATTTCAAGGAAGCGTGGAATAGCGTCCGGCAGCGCAAGGAAATCATGTGTCTCGATGACCATAGCGGCATGAAAGCCTTCACGCTCCGCAGTCTCATGCCACCATTGCAGCGTCGCCAGCGCCTCGGCCAGCTCGCCCTTATCGGCGGTTTCGCCGCCGTCGAAAACCCGGAGCGAACGAACGCCGGCGGCCTCCGCCCATGGAAGATAGCGCAGGAACTCTTCCTTTGCCTGGGCTGTCGCGCCGACAAGACGCAGCGAAGTATTGAAGGCACAGACGCTTATCGGAGAGGCCTGCAACACTTTGGCCAGGCCGGCCGGAGAACCGAACCTTTCGTTGAAATAGGCAACCAGATCGACAGTGCCGCCAAGGGCGCGGATTTCGATGGCATCAATGCCATGTTTCGCGGCCAATCCGAGGGCTTCGTTCAATTCGAATTCCGCACATCCCAGTGTGGAAAATGCCGACATTGTCCGCGACCTGTCACTATCAACTGCAATCACCAGAGCCTCCTCCGCCCGGTTGCCGCTCGCTCGACGCGCGGATGGGTACGCTCTACCCTTCCACGGTCCGCGGCTCGACATAAGTAACCAAATAGATAATTAAGTAGCGGGCTTCGACCGTCAAGCTCCGATCGCAATCCACCCCGTAGGGCAGCTCATCAACGATCAACGGCGCGGCGGCGGATATTCAGAATAAGGACAATGGATATCCCTACCAGACGATCGGATGCGTCTCTCCGGTCGCGACATTGACAAAGCCTTCCGGCGCCCTTTCGGAAGGAGCGACCAGAACCCAACGCCAGGGCGCGCAGGTAAGCGTCGCGAAGGAAAGCCGCTCGGGAAAGCCCGGCCACCAGCGCGGCGAGAAGGTTGGCTCATACATCCAGTCGATCTCGGCCCCGGCCTTATAGAGCGCCTGCATCTCCGCATCCAGCTCTTCTGCCGAACGCGCCGTCATCAGACCGCCGACTTCATAGCGGACGCGGGCGATGACCTTGCCGCCAGAGACCAGCACCCAGCCGCCCTGCTGCTCCTTTAGCGCGTTCGCGACCATGGCCATCGCCTCATCGGAGGAGCCGACGACCCAGATATTGTGTTTGTCATGACCGAGTGTGGCGCCGAGCGCGGTATCCGGCGTGCGCGGCCCCGTGCCCAGCCAGAACATGCGCGCGACCTTGGCCTCGCCGGAAAAGCGGTCGACGATCGCGAATTTCGTGACGTTGCGATCGTGGTCGCGCTGGACGGCGCCATCGCTGACGGGCAGGTCCATGGTGATGAAGTCATCAGCCCAATGGAATGGCCGCAGCAGCGCAGCCTTGGCTATGGCCGCTTCCGATGGAGCGGCGATGCGAAAATCGTCCGCCGCGACGGTTCGATCGACGCGGACCGTCTGCGTCGCCCATTCCGGCCAGTCGATCTCGGGGCGAACGCCGACGAAAGCCTTGCCTTCGGCTGCCGGCCTGCCATCGGCCCAGACCTTGGCGATCGCCAGCGTTTTCACGTCATCCAGCAGCACGATATCGGCGAAGCGGCCCGGCGCAATCGAACCGACCCAAGGCGTCAGCCGCATGTGGCGGGCCGGGTTGATCGTCACGCATTGAATGGCGATTTCAGGCGCCAGTCCGTTCTCGATCGCAAGCCGGACATTATGATCGGTAGCCCCGATCTTGAGCGTATCGCTGGCGCTGCGATCATCGGTGACGAAGGCGATCTGCGACCAGTCGGACAGGCCCTTGTCGATCAGCCCCTTGATGACCTCGGGCAGGGAATGCGGTCTGAGCTCGATGAACAGGCCATGCGTCAGCTTCTCCCAGATCTCCTCCAGGAACCAGCCCTCATGATCGGAGGCGAGGCCGGCGCCGGCAAAGGCATTGATCGACGCCAGATCGCGCAGGCCCGCGCCATGACCCTCGACGACGCCGCGCTGCTCGAAGGTGGCCCGGATCATGCCCCAGAGGCGATCATAAGCAGGATTCTCCGGATTGCTGACGGACGGCCAATCCATGACCTCGTCGAGCCCGGCCACCATCAGGCTTTCGCTCAGAAACGACTTCTGCTCGTCATAGCCGAAATGGCCGCCGCCCCATTCGTAAGCGGTCGGCGGCACAGCCGATCCAGGCAGAGGGAAAATCTTCATCGGCGAGCCGCGGCGGCGCGCTTCCAACCAGAATTCCAGATTGCGGGCGCCGTTCACATTGGAAAACTCGTGGCTCGCCTCGCAGGTCCAGGTGACGCCATGCGGCATGACCAGGGCCGCTTCCCATTCCGGTGTCAGATGCGAGCTTTCGATATGCTTGTGCGCCTCGCCGAAGCCGGGGACGGCGGCAAGATGCGGCTCGTGCACGCGCTCGCTCACCTCGCCCTGATAGCTGCCGGCCGGGCCGACATAGGCGATGCGCCGGCCTTTGACAACGATTTCCTGATCGTCCAGCCAGGTGCGGCTATGCACATCCAAAAGCTTGCCGACACGCAGCAGACTATCCGCGGGCCGGCGGCCGAGCGCGGTCAGCGTCAGATCCTGACGGATCAGCACTTCGTCCGCCGCATTGATAAGCAGATCGTCGGGAAGATTTGTGTTCGGGGATGTCATGAAAAGCATGCCTGCAGGATATTCGGTCAGTTGAGGGTAGAGATGACCGATCCGCGTGTAAAGCTGCCTGGCCCACCGGCAGAATAATCGCATGTGAAATGAAAGCATTGCTGTGCCGCTCCTTCTCCCGAGGAGGGAGAAGAGTTCGCAGATCTCAACGATGTGCAATGGCCAGACGTCGCAGCGTGACGCAACATATTCATCCCATCAAAGGCAAAAACCGCCACCCTGCCCATTTGTTGGGCTTGTAAAGCCAGTGCTCGAAAAATAGTATCCTGCAAGCTTGAAACATATGCCCGATTTCATTGACCAAAAGGATTTCGAGAATGAAAGGCCTCACCCTTGCCCGCGCCGCGGGATTTGCTCTCCTTGCCGCGGCAACCGCCATGCCGGCCTTTGCCCAGGCAAAAACGCTGACCATTTCATGGTGGGGCTATAATGGCGAGAAAATGCAGGCCAACATCATCGAGCCCTTCAAGAAGACCTGCGGTTGCGACGTCGTCTTCGAAACCGGCAACAATGCCGACCGCCTCAACAAGCTGAAACTGCGCAGCGGCAAGGGCGTCGACGTCATCTATCTCACGGACAGCTATTCGCAGCTCGGCATCCAGCAGGGCCTCTTCCAGCAAGTCGACCGCAGCAAGATCCCGAACCTTGCCGATCTCTACGATATCGCCAAGGCGCCGCAAGGCAATTACGGCCCCGCCTACACGATCGGCCGCGTCGGCATCGTCTACGATACGGCGAAGGTCAATCCGCCGATCACTTCCTGGAACGATCTCTGGCGCGATGACCTGAAGGGCGCCATTTCGCTGCCGGGCATCACCACGACGGGCGGTCCGCTGACGGTGCTTCAAGCCGGCAAGCATGCCGGCGTCGATCCCTATGCCGATGCCGACAAGGCGTTCGAAGCCATCGAGGCGCTGAAGCCGAATGTCGTCAAGAACTACAATACCGGCTCCGAGCTGGTGAACCTGATCTCGACGGGCGAGGCCAAGGTGGCGATGACGCAGGATTTTGTTCTGACATCCCTGCGCGCTGCCGTTCCGACGATGGCCTGGGCCGATCTGAAGGAGGGCGATATCGCCGTCCTCAACACGGTCAATATTCCGAAGGGCTCGGAAAATGTCGAGCTTGCCCACCAGTTCATCAACTTCATCCTGTCGAAGGACGTGCAACAGGCGGAAGCCGAACAGGGCGTCGATGCGCCTGTTTCCACCAAGGTCGTGCTGCCGCCGGAAAAGGCCAAGCTCTGGACCTATGGCGCCGAGATGATCGCCAAGCTCAGCCGCATCGACTATCAGAAGCTGATCGAGGCGCAATCCGACTGGGTCGACCGCTGGAACGAGATCTTCGGCATGTAACAGGGCATGCCGCACACTCCTGCGGCGTTCTCACGGAATTTAGTTGATGAAGCATTTGATGAAATGGGGTTTGGCGACGCCGGCGATCGTGGCCGTGACGCTCTTCCTGCTCGTTCCGGTGATCATTACGATCGCGGCGACCTTCGGCGAACCCAAGGGAGTGTTCTCCCCCTATGTCGCCTTCTTTTCCAGCGGCTTTCGCCGCACGGTGCTGTTCAGGACGATCGAGGTTGCGCTGATCACGACGGCGATCTCGCTGTTTATCGGCTTCATCGCCGCCTATGTGATCGCGCAGATGCCGGACCGGGCCAAAAGCGTGATGATCATCGCCGCGGTCTTTCCGCTGCTGACCGGCGTGGTCGTGCGCTCCTTCGCCTGGCTGATCATTCTCGGCAAGAATGGCATTCTCAACACCATCCTCATGTCGATCGGCGTCATCAACGAGCCGTTGTCGATGCTCTACACCGAGGGCTCGGTGATCGTCGCCATGGTCTATCTCTTCGTACCCTTGATGATCCTGACGCTTGTCGGCGTGCTTGAGGGCATCCCGCAGGATCTCATCCAGGCGGCGACGTCGCTCGGTGCAACGCCGGCCGCAACCTTTCGCCAGGTCATCCTGCCGCTGGCGACGCCCGGCCTCATCGTCGGCGCCGTGCTTGTGTTCACCGGCAGCTTCACCTCTTACGCCACGCCGCAGCTGCTCGGCGGCGAAAAGCAGATGATGATGGGCACCTTCCTCTATCAGCGCGCCATGGTCACCTTCGATTGGGTCGGCGCCTCGACGATTGCCGCCATCATGGTGGTGGTCACGATCGGCATTGTCGCGATCATGAGCCGTCTGGCGCGACGGCTGAACCCGATGGCGGTGTGATCATGACAAGAACGGTCCACCCCGCGCTCGCCGCTTTCACCGCCCTCGTCTTCCTGTTCCTGCTGGCTCCGCTCGTCATCATCATCGGCGCCGCCTTCAGCGACACGACCTATCTCACCTTCCCGCCGCAGGGCCTGACGCTGCACTGGTTCTCGAACATCTTTCAGATCGAGGCCTTCCGCACCACGGCACTCACCAGCCTGCAGCTTGCCTTCCTCGGAACCGCGCTCTCTCTATTGATCGGCATTCCCGCGGCCTATGCCATCAGCCGTTACAGGGTCGAGCTGCCGCGCTGGCTTTCGACGCTCTTCGTCTTGCCGATCCTCGTTCCGGAAATCGTCTTCGGCTTCTCGCTGATGAAGTCGATCACCATCGGGCTCGGGCTGCCGATCTTCCCGAGCCTTCTGATAGGCCATGCGCTGCTGGTGCTGCCCTATTCGGTGCGCGTCGTCAGCGCTAGCCTCGCGAGCTTCGATTTCTCGATCGAGGAAGCCGCTATCAGCCTCGGCTGCCCGCCCTTGAAGACCTTTTTGACCGTGGTGCTGCCGAATATCCGCGCCGGTGTCATCGCCGCCTTCATCCTCGCTTTCATCACCTCGATCAACGATGTCTCAGTCTCGGTCTTCCTGACAGGCCCAGGCATTTCCACCCTCCCGATCCAGATCCTTGCCCATATGGAACAATTCTTCGACCCGACCATCGCCTCGGTTTCCGTGCTGCTGATGCTCGTCACCGTCGCCGTCATGGCGATCGTCGAAGCGACCCTGGGCCTCACCTTCCTGACAAAGTAGCCGCCCGTGACCGTATCGCTTTCTATCAATTCCATCAGCGCCCATTACGGCAAGACGGCCGTGTTGCAGGACCTGTCCCTTTCAGTCGCCGCCGGCGAACTGGTCTCGCTTCTCGGCTCGAGCGGCTGCGGCAAGACGACGACCCTGCGGCTCGTCGCCGGCTTCCTGCAGCCGACGAGCGGCACGATCAAGCTCGGTGAGCGCGACCTGACGACGCTGCCGGCGCATGCCCGCGATATCGGCCTCGTGTTTCAGAACTACGCGCTGTTTCCGCATCTGACCGTGCTCGAGAACGTCGCCTTCGGCCTCAAGCAGCGCCGCCTGCCGACGAAGGAGCGCCTTACGAAGGCCGCCGCCATGCTGGATCGCGTCGGCCTTTCCGGCCTCGGCGACCGCCTGCCCGGCGCCCTCTCCGGCGGCCAGAAACAACGCGTCGCACTCGCCCGCGCCCTCGTCATCGAACCGCCGCTCCTGATGTTCGACGAGCCGCTCTCCAATCTCGATGCCAAGCTCAGGGTCGATATGCGCGTCGAGATCCGCCAGCTACAGCGCGCCAATGGCACGACCTCGCTTTACGTGACCCACGATCAGGAGGAAGCCTTCTCGATCTCCGATCGCGTCGCCATCATGAATGCCGGCCGCATCATGCAGCTCGATACGCCGGAAATCCTGTACCGAAAGCCCGCGAACAGCTTTGTCGCCCGCTTCGTCGGTTTTGAGAACCTGCTGCCTTTGCGTGTCATTGCCCGCGAGGGTGTTTTGATCCAAGCCGAGGCCGAGGGTGGCGCGAGAATCACGTTGTCGCAGGATGATTTCGGTCCCATTCCCGACAGTTTTGTCCTCGGCTCCCGCGCGGACGGCCTTTCGGTTCGGCGCGAAGGCAACGGCTTGCCCGCGGTTTTGGGAACCCGCACCTATCTTGGCCGCGCCTACCAGTATCAATGCGAGACGGCAGCCGGTGCCATCGTCGCCAATGGCGCCCTGTCAGAGCCAATGGCAGCCGGAAGCAACGCGGTGCTGCTGCCTGTGCCTGAGCAATGCTGCATCCTCTCATCGGAGGCGTAGGCAGAAAATAGTCTGCGTCACCGCCTCAATTTCCCAGAATTGCTCTATCCCGCCGCGTCGTAGGACGCGCGATGCGTTTCGATTTCGCCCAGATGCTCCACCACCCATGCCGCAAGATGCGTCACGGGCACCGAAAGCGAGCGCCCCAGCTCGGTCAGGCCATATTCGACCTGGGGCGGTATGGTCGGATAGACCGTTCTCGTCAGCATTCCCTCACGTTTCAAGGCCTTCAGGGTTCGGGTCAGCATCTGCTGGGAAACCCCGCCGATCATCCGCTTCAATTCATTGAAGCGCCGCGGCCGCTCCACCAGCATGGCAATGGCAAGCACCGTCCATTTGTCGCCCATGCGACCAAGGACTTCGATCACCTTCCGAGCTGAACGGGCCAGTGCGTGAGAAGGCCTAGCCCGACAGAGTTGGGGCACGCGATAGTTCAGAGTCTAGCCTTTCGCGTTTGGGCTGGCGTGTGCGGCTGCCTTTGATTTCCTTGGGGAATTTTCTTTCGTTCGGCTTCTGGTTAAGGTGATCTAGCGAACGAGGAGCTACGATTACCAGCGA
>NZ_FMAG01000014.1 GCF_900094585.1 Martinezella multihospitum | reverse complement strand
GAGCGGCGATGGCGCCGACGGCGCGATCGTCCTGCAGGGCGACAGCCCGAAGGATGGGGAAGCGGCTTTTTGTTCTTGCTGGGAAGAGAGGGCAGTGCCCCTCTTTTCCCGACTGAAGGAAAGATGTCGCCGGTGTCAGCGTAAATGCGCGAGCATTTGTCGCGCGCCGGCGCCATGGCGCTGCGGATACAGCCAAGACGATGCGATCGTCACCCGACCGGGCGGAAACAGGTCTCCGGCTGGTTCCGTGCCGCAGGCTGAGACGCGCGGTCGCAGATGCGACGTGCCAATGATGACACCAACCGTCCAGGACTGGAGATTGCGGCAAACAAGCAGAACTTCCGCCGCAATGATCGCGCTCATATACTTTGCGCATACTGCGTTTTCGCTATATAAAGCAATTAACGTGACCGATACCCCGTCTCGAAAGGGAATCAGGCGAGGTCTAAGCGGCAAATTGCCCTTGATCCTTCAACGACATGGCGCAGGGCAAGCTTATCGGCGGACCTATGCCTTTTTTTGGAAAGATGGGCGAGAAACGTGAAACAGATCAAGTTTGTGTTGAATGGCCTCATTCTGATATTGGGGTTTTGCGCGATTTTCTTCTTCATCGGTGCGATCCTGCAATTCCTGCGGCTAGATGTCGGCATGGATAGCATCTGGCGCGGCACTATTTTCTCTCCGACCTGCTCGATATTGTTGGCTGGTGCTGCCATTTGCCTTGATAAGGCGAACCAGGCGCTCGCTCGGGGATCGAAGCGGACTTGAGTACACGGCACCCCGGCCGATGGCCGGGGCACTGCGATTGTCGTGGTTATTCCCAGGGTATGACCGCCATCAACTCCTCATCATCCTGGCCGGGATAGCGGCCGAGATTGGCGTTGAGCCTGCCGTATCCGGTGTTGACGCTGAGAGTGAAGTAGTCGCCGCCATTCTGGTTCTGCTTCTTCCAGATGCCGCCGATCTCGACACGCCTGCCGCGCGGGCTCTTGGCGAAGAGGCGATAGACGGGCGCCTTGGCGTTGGTGCTCTCGAATTCCTCGCCCAAAATGTCGAGGTCGTAGGCGACTGAGGCGATGTTGCCGGTGAGCGTGCGATCGTTGTTGAAGCGGATGAAGTTGACGAAATCGGTCATTGCAGTGTCTCCTTTGTTTGCGTTGCCGATGGTCACGACAAGCGGACGGCAAAGGTCAGCGCAAATGCGACGCATTTGTCGCGAAGACTGCACCCGAAGGGGCGCAATGCAATGGAGCGCCGGTGCGGCTGGCGATTTTGATGCTGCAGCATGCAGCGCGCGAGGAATGGCAGTAGGCCAGGGGAAAATCGTTTGTCACGCCGGTTGCTGGCTGACCGGCCGGCCGTAGGGACCGATCACTGAAGGCAACGCAACGAGGTAGATACGCGCGGGCTGGTGGATTCGTCATATCCGCTCGGGAAACGACCTAACGATATGCAAGCCGCAACATTGTCGCCGTCGCCTGCCAGTATCAAGCATCTCCGGCGTCGGGCTTCTCTGGCTGGAAACAACTCGCCACACCGTGCTCCCATTAAGATTCCAAGCCCGCAACAACCGCGTGGCATCGACTGTGAAAGCAAGGTGAGAGGCAGTTTGGGCGGCCGGATCACGGCGATCACCAAGGCCTTTGCAGATGACACGGCGGTTTTGGTCGTCGGTTATCTCTCAAGGTGCAGATATGGTGTCCGTTCCCGGTCTGCATCGAGCCGGCCCGGAACCGACAGGATCGCATGGTCACTTGGCAGCGACACGCGCCCGCTGCTCTCTAATGGCTTTGACGATGCGCAAGCCAACGCCCGGCTCGCGCAAGATTTCGATATCGCTCATGCCGTCAAAATCCGAGAGGCGCCTGAAATACGCATTACGCAAGCGCGAGACATACGACCTAGATAGACCGCAGTTTTCCAAAAGGTCCGGATCGTCATCTGGCAAGTCGTCAAATTCTGCATCAGGCATCGCTGTCGCTCCTTCTCGTTCCGAGGCGATAGGATCATTCCGTGATCATTGTCACGCCGTGGCAATATGCAGATTTGCATTTGCTCAAGATACTGATGAATCTTACAAGGTTTTGCGCACGAAAGAGCAGCATAGTGCGTTCTGGATACGCACGATCGAGACGGCTTTTGTCGGCCGCCAATATGGCGATACCCCGCGCAACAAGCCAGAAGTTACAAACGATTTGGAATTCGAGGCCTGCTGCGATGCGGCCGGCCGCGGCATCGCTGCACTGCACAAATTATAGTTGCGAATCGAATAAAATATAGGCATAAAGTCCGTAGCTGATGCACGTGATGGCTTCCTCCCAGGTCCATCGCATTAGCTGTTCCCCTCTGGAGGTTATAACCTTCACACTTTAAAGGGCCTCGGTTTTCCGATGGCCCTATTTTTTGCGACGCAACACGTCGACAAGCCGAGATCTGCCAAAGCGATAGCTCTATGCACCCGACCGGCGGAAACAGCGTCGCCTGGTTGCGTGCCGCAGGGATGGAACGCAATAGCGCCGGTAAGGTGAGATCCCATCAGCGTTGTGAATCGGAGGCGACTGATCGATTCAAAAGTCTTGTTGGACGGCGACCATCGAATGCGGCGATGCTGCCGGCATGGCTCTTTACCCCTACAGGCTCTATTGCCAGCGCATCGATACGACCAAAAACATGGCGCGCTACTATCTGCTCTCCATCCAGCCAATGCTATTTGGCGAGGTCGCGGTAACGCGCGCTTGGGGAAGGATCGGCAAACGCGGTGGCGAGAAAACCGAAATGTTCGCAACAGAACGTGAAGCAGCCACACACTTTCTGGAACTGGCGCGCCAGAAGCGCGTCAAAGGCTATCGGCCTGTCGGAACCTTTGGAAGTAGTGCCATTGGGCAACTCTCAGCCAAGTCATAGAGAGCGTCAGGGTTAGAAGCCAGCGGGGCCGATCTCTTCTCACCCGAAATCAGGCTAGCGTGCCATCTTGAAACTCCTGGGAAACAAGTGGGTGTTCGTCATCAGAGAACTTCTTAATCGGGACGACATTATTAAATGGGCGGTCACCGAAGGCTTCCAGGAGATCGTCCCGGCGACCGCTTTGCATGTTACGGTCGGAAAATTCCACGATACGAACGTCTGGCGGCAGTTGGTGCCTGCTGCGGAAAGTTTGACGATCCGTGCGAGCCAACGGCGAATTCTCCTGAACTTCGGCGGTGTCATCGTCCTTGCCTTTGGTTCCGGCAAGCTTTCCCGCCGTCACGCGGAATTTCGCGGGGCGGGAATGACGTGGCTTTATCGAGACTACACGCCCCACGTTTCGTTTGCGCTCGACAGTCTGGATCTCCGGGACATCCGGCCGTTTGACGGTCGCCTCCGCTTTGGACCGGAGATTTTCAAGCCAGATCCGATCTACGCTTCATTGCCAGCCTGTTGAAATATTGCTTCTGGACCACTTCCGGCGCTGTATCTATCGAGTTTCACGACCGTTTGACCCAAATTTTTATTTGATGGTGATCCATTCAGTCACGGGGAACCAATTGATGAATCTGCAATGTCAAAATCGAAGCAGGGTAACGACGAAATGCAAAGTTGGGGGAAATCTCGACGCAAATGAACAACGTTCCCTCATCGACGATCATCGCGCAGATGCGGGGCAGCGGCAGGCACCCCTATCCGTAAGTGGGCCAGATGCCGCGGCGCAGTTTCCCTATAGACTTTGGATACCGCCCTAGCCGCACAAAGCCCGAATGGCCTCGACATGATCGATCACTTGAGAACGGCTCTTCAGTAATACCTTCGTTCCCGCGCATGCTTCGAACAGCTTCTGATGCCCGACATAGCTGGTCGAAGAGTTTTCGCGCTTGCGATACTCGCGTACCCACTCGATCAGTTCTTGAAAGCTTTCCTCACTACCTCCCCCCTGGATGCCTCTGGCGGTGATATTCGCAATGCAATCTTCATCGGGCAAATCGATCCAAATCAAACTCGTCACGCGATGCAGCACCGCGTTGGCAAGCCATCCATATACCCCTTCCATCAGCCAGCTCTCGGCCTTTGCGGCTTCGACGACTTCATTGAACACAACTTGATTGTCGCGCGCGACACCGTACTGATCGGGAGCCCAGCGAAGATCGTCTAGATGGATAGCGGGACGCTTGAGGATTTGCCCAATCTCGCGAGACAGCCAAGTCTTGCCTGTTCCACCATTCCCGAAGATTAGTATCCGCTGAAGGTTTTCCATCCGCCCTCCGCTCCTTTCAGACGACCCGCGCAGGGACAAAACACGAAATTCCTATGACTGCAAACGGTGCGATCCAGCCGATACCCTTGGCCCACAGTCAGCCTCAAAGCGGCTCTTGAACTAATCAGCCGCTTGAACGAAGTGGCGCATGCTTAGGTAGCTGCCGTCAGCAACAGCGTCCCGAACGGCAATTGGCCGAACGTCCACGCTACCAAACTGCAATAATGGTATCCAATACTGCTTCAGATGTCCCTCTCGGCTCTCCACATCTCGTCGATCCAAGCTCACCAAGAAGTAATGTTCGGCTTGTTGAATGAGGCTCCCTCTGTATCGGAAGTGATTCTCGACGCAGAAAAGATAGCGAGCCTCCACGACAGTCGCATTGGTCTCCTCTTCGAACTCTTTTCGTAGACGGGTTTCAAATGTATCTCCTACCTCATATTCGCCCCCGATGAAGGCGAAGCAGGAGTTAGGGTCGTCTGCGGGTTGTTGAACCAGGACTGCCTCGTCCGCCACAACGATCCCAGCGATCCTGATTCTGGGTATTTGCCGAGATGCAACCGCCTGAAAAAACTGATCTTGTTTGAAAGCCATTATCTTCCTCCGTCTGTGGCAACGCAAAATAGAGCAAGTATCCGATGGGACAATGACGGCGATTGGCTCGATCCGACCAAAGACCTTGCAAAAACTCGGACCCCGACAGTATCCGATGTCCACTCAGTCACATGGGACGCGCGACAACCGCGACAACTATCTAACAGATCAGCAGGGCCAGAAATTTGCTCCACCAAAGGCCGGCGGCGAGCCGGGACATCGCCACCAGCGACAACGTCTCAGCATGCTCAAACGCCGTCAGCTTGATCTTCATGATAAGAAGGAATCATGATTTGCCACATCTTGGCAAATCCACCCACCTCCTGGGGCAGAGTCGGGAGGCGCAGCCCGCTCGCTACCTAGCGTCGAGACCTTCATCTCTGGTTCCCATCCGCCGTCTGACAATCAGCAACGAGCATGCCAGCAAGGCTGTAGCATAGCCGCTGATCAAATAGGGCGAAGATATCCCGGCAAATTCCGCCAGCGCGGCTCCAAGCGGAGGCGCAGTCATCATCGCTGCCGCACTAAGTCCCTCGCCCACCGCAGCAACGCGCCCCAAAAGCTCAAGCGGTGTCTCCTTCTGCAGCACGACGCGGTAGGGGATAAAGAAGCCGGCGCTGGCCAAACCTGTTGCAAATAGGAGTGTACAAAAACCTACGGCGGACATCTCGATATCGCCGCGTCCGACGTGTCCCATCAAGGCAATTAATAGCCCGCCAACAACGCCTGATCCGATCATCAACTGAAAAGGGTCACGGTGCCCGAAGAACTGCCCCAGAAGCAGAGCGCCGATTACTCCACCTGCTCCTGCGGATGCCACGGAGGCTCCGAGCAAGGCGCTCGAAAGGCCGATTTCCTTAACCAGGAGCGCGATCAGGCCGTCGTACAGGAAGATTAGAAAATAGCCGAGAGCCATAGCCATGATGGCGGTAGCCAGGACTGGCTTACGGCGAATGTGTCGAAGGCCGTCGGCAAACTCCTGGCCGAATTTTCCCTTAGCGGCTCCACGGCGATCTGCGCGCAAACGGCCAGGCAGACCAAAGAGAATCAGGGCTGCGATCAGCGACAGGCCAGCATTCACCAGGAAAATCTGCTGCAAGTCGAGAAATACTGTCAGAACCCCACCCAAGGCTGGCCCGACAATCTTGGTTAGCTGATTGATGACGTGGCTGAGACTATTTGCCGCCAACAATCGATCATGGTTCGCAAGAAGTGGAATTGCCGCCTGCTTCGCTGGTGTAAACAAAGCGTCGGCGCTGGATTTGATGACGACGCATACAAGGAGCACCACGAGATTTGGCGCCAGAACAAATGCCGCCGTCGAAATGGCCCGTATGAGGTTACTCGCCACCAGCAGCGTTCGCTGATCGGCGCGATCCACCAAAACGCCAACGGCGGGGGCGAGAACGACATAGGGTAACGCTAGCGCCAATGTTAAACTCGCGACCGCCGCAGGTCCAAGCTGCCATTGGAATGCTACCAGCGCACTTAGCGCCACAAAATCCAACCAATCGGCTAGATCGGAAGGAATCTGTGCGAGAAGCAGTCGTCGCAGTTTCGGCACGGTGAGCGGCGCAAGGCTATCAGGCAACCGTTGCAAAGCGACCACCATTAATATCGAGCTTCGTCATGAGGCCTCTTCGTTACCCTCCGCGAGCATCTGCTCAACCACAACCACGGATTATGATCGAGGATGAGGAATGGCACAATTGCCCTGTATAGCGACACGGTTCCCAAATCAGCCCCATTTGACCCCTTTTCGTATGTGGGGCAGCTTCGATGTCAAGATTGACGGTTGTCCAGATGCACATGGCCCACGCGATTTCTCTTGTTTTCGGTTTGAAAGCAGCGCTAGCGACAGAAAAGGAACTCCCGCCGAGAAGATTTCCGCTGTACGCTTGGCGCGAACCTCGAAATTTGAAGCGGCAGAGGACTAATGGCATATATATTGGCGCCGGTGACTACGGCAGACGACTGGCGTGCAATGCATGACATTCGTCGAGCTGTACTATTCACACCCGACCGGCACAGCGCTTCTTACGACGAGAATCATGCAGACGACCGTCTTGAAGGAAATACACCGTTTCTTTTATTCGATGATAGAGTGCCTATCGGGGTGGTGCGGCTCGATCAACGTGGCGAAGTTGGCATCGTTAGATTGGTTGCGATCGTGAAAGACAAGCAACGACTTGGACACGGGCGGAGACTAAACGGCCTCCTTGAGGCAGAAGCGAAGAACCGGGGCATCCGGCTATTGCGGGTCAATGCCGCACCAGACGCTGTCGGCTTTTATCTGAAAGCCGGATGGTCTCAACACGACTGGGATATATCGGAACTAGTCGGCCTTGCCAGGAACGCAGTGCAGATGGAGAAAATGATCAGCGACTGAGCCTCTTTGCTTGGGCCGCCTGCGTCTGCGAAGCCGAGGTCTCGCAAACGCCGCTTCGCCACCCTCCTGCGGCCTATTGTGCGTTGCGCAGGCGCTGCAGGTCCGCAACGGAGGGGATGTCTGGATAAAGGGCGCGGAACTTCGCTTCCGCCCGATCGACCGTCTCATCTTTCGGCCAAGCCGGGGACGGATAGAGGTTGGCAAGCGGGGTGACCCAGAAGATCGGATGAGTCAGCGGCGGATTGGCAATTCCGCCCCATTCGCGAAGACGCAGCACGGCCAACAATTCAACCGGGAACAGCCAATAGGAGAGTTCTTCGAACTCGTACCAGTCCTTCTCGGTATTCTCGACGATTCCGGACTGAGCCAGATGGTATTCGGCCATTTCGCTCATCAACGCATCAAAAGACCGCTCATTCGAATCGCGCCAGCCGGCGAGCAGCTTGTCCCAAACACCGAGATTTGCGACCTCGAGCTGGCGGAACTCGCTGTCGATGGCAACATCCGCCTTCAGCCAATCCTTTGCCAGTTCCAGCATGAACCAAGGCAAGCGGCCATAGGAAATACCCCGGTCCATCAGGCGGTTCAGTTCTTTGAAGCCGAGGCGGGCAACCAGTTCGGCCTCGTCTTTCCAACCTGTCGCAATGACCTGCGCCAGCAGCTTTCCATAACGGTCGAAATTGTAGCGCCTAGATTCTCCGCGTGGAAGTCATATGTAATTCAGCTTTAGAAAGTGACCCACCAATGCCAGGAATTACAAAAGGTTATCGTGAAGATCGGCGTCAAAACCGTATGCCGATTTACAGCCACCTCGTCTTGCTGCAATGTCTACATTCGCGGCAATCCAGTCAAAGATTGGTCCAGGGCGCGAACTGCATGCGTCTGTCCGCCTGGGCAAGCAAAATATCGGGTTCTGGAACGTGTCCGATACTCGCGTAGCCGCGGAAAAGCGCATAGCAGCCCAAATGCTCAGCCGCTCGGCCGCGCCCACGAATGTGCCCTCCGTTTCCTCAATCCGTAAAGTGCGGCAGATGCGCCGGCTCAGTTTCCCTATAGGCTACGGGTGCGTTAGTGAGCTCGTCGATAGGGAAAGTTGCGACGAGATCTCGACGTCGATGCCGTTAAGGATGCCAGCCGCAGTCACTGCTCTTTGTCAAAGCCGTAGGCCCGCTGTACTAAGGCAACGCGAATTTCGTAACGAGAGTACCAATCTTGGCGACCTCGCCGTTGCGCTTCAGCATGATCGACGACAGCCTTCCATGCGCGGATGCTCTCTTCGTCCTTCCAGAACGATAGCAGTATTCCGAAACCATCCGAACCGCGAACGCTTTCAAAACCAAGGTAGCCTGGTTGTTGACTTGCAAGTTCGCTCATCGCGTAGCCAATCTCGCCGTAACCGTCTTCGATATCTGTTCGCTGCGAGGTGAAGCTGACCAGGTAGTATGGTGGTTCAGGTAGAACAGAGACTCGCATTTGGACTCCTATTTGCTGTTGATAGTCGGGACCTCAAGAACGCCGTCATTCTCAATCCTTGTAGCTTGTCAGTCCGCGAATGGCGTTGGTTAGCTGATCTCGTCAGGAATAAACCCGGCGGTCTGAAGTCGCCAGAGCCGCGCAAACAGGCCGTCCCCCTCAATCAGTTCAGCCGGTCGGCCTTCCTCAAGGACGCGGCCGTGATCCAGCACGACGATGCGGTCCATGCTGGAAATGGTTGACAGGCGATGGGCGATGGCGATGACCGTCTTGCCTTCCATCACCAGGTCCAGCCTCTCTTGAATAGCGGCTTCGGATTCGCTGTCCAGCGCCGAGGTCGCCTCGTCCAGGATCAGGATAGGAGCGTTTTTCAACAATACACGGGCGATGGCCACGCGCTGGCGCTGACCGCCTGAAAGTTTGATGCCGCGATCGCCAACAAAGGCGTCATAGCCCTTGCGGCCCTCGCTGTCGGCAAGATCGGCGATGAAGCTATCGGCGCTCGCCATCTTCGTCACCCTTTCAATCTCTTCCTGCGTCGCCTCCGGCCGGCCGTAGCGGATATTGTCTCCGACGGAACGGTGCAGCAGCGCGACATCCTGGGCTATGACGCCGATCGCGCGGCGAAGGCTTGCTTGCGTCACCGCCCGGATATCCTGCCCGTCGATCCGGATCGCCCCGTCCTTGATATCGTAGAAGCGCAGGAGCAGGTTTGCGAGCGTCGTCTTGCCGGCACCTGAGAGGCCGACGAGGCCCACCTTCTCGCCCGGCCGCACCGTCAGCGACAGGTCTTCGATGACGGGTTTGCCAGATTTATAGGCGAAACGAACGTTCTCGAAACGGATTTCGCCGTTTGGGACGACAAGGTCCTGTGCGTCCGGCCCGTCGGTGATGGTGGGCGGTGTCGTCATGACCGGCATGGCGTCCTTGATCGTGCCGATCGCCTGGAAGATCTGCTGGCCCATCTGCAGGAATGTAAATGTGTGACCGGAAAAGCGGTTGAGAACATAAACGGCGGCAGTGAATTCGCCGATCGTGACGAAACCATCCACGAGGCCGGTAAAGCCGATCGACAGGATTGCCAGCCAGTGCATCATGTTAAGGATGACGACGATGACCTCAGCGGTACGGTAGATGCGCTGTTCGCTCTGCTGAGCTTCGATCGCCTTGCCGATTATGCCCCTGATGGCGCCGGCCTCGCTGTCTTCCGCGGCGAATTGCTTGACCATCTGCATATTGGCGTAGAGATCGGTGATGGCGCCGGAAATGAGGCTGCGACGCTTGGCGGAGCGGCGAGAGCGCTCAGTGAAAACCGGCGCCAGCCTGACGGCGAGAAGCACGTTGAGCGTGATCCAGACAACGGATGGAAGGGCAAGCTGCCAAGAGAGCGCGCCCAGAAGAATGACGGAGCCGATCATCTGCATGATAAAACGCGGAATGGACTGGAAGGCCGAAATCACCTGCTGCTGCACGGCTGACGCTACCTGCTGCAGGCGCGAGGCGACCTGGCCGGCATAGAGATCGTGGAAGAAAGCGAGGTCCTGCCGTTCCACCGCCCTGTGCCCCTGCCATTGAATGGCGGCCGGCATGCCGATGCCAAGCGTATGCGAGGTCAGCGTATTGACCAGGAAAGAGCCAATCGGAATGCAGGGGAAAAGCATCAGGCCAAGGACGATCAGGAGCATCCGGTCGTTGTACAGGAAAGCGGCAGCGCCCTGCTGCGTGACGCCATCAACAATGACGGACAGGCCCCAGACCATCGTCAGACTCATGACCTCGATCGCCATGGTGCAAAGGGCAAGCGTGATCAGGATGCCGCGAAACATCAGGACGAAGTGAAGAAGAACGACCCATGGCCCGCTCGACGGCAGCGGCCTGTAGGGGATGTCGAGCGGCCGGATCAGGCTTTCGAATGGGCGGTAGATCGCATCTGAAATCGACATGGTTCGCTCGAACTCTAAATGGAAAGGAGGGCGAGGACTCAACTGCCGGAATAGGATCACCTTCTGGCTGCAACATCAATCAGAACATCTCAGTGCATGTCAGGATTTCCGCGACGGTATGATTGCCAGATTGCTGCCTAAGCATTGCTAAATGTCCAGCACTTGCCCTGTTGACAGCTCCAGGTCGATCGAATTGGATAGAGAGGTGTGCATAAGCGCTCGCCTAGAGAGCTGATTGTTCGGTCGGAGATCCCGCGTCAGGACCACCCCGCCGCTTGCCGGTCTCATTGCGGCAAAAGTCCAGGCATCCAAACCGTTGAAAGACGTGAACGTGACCTCGCCACGCATTCCGGCCCAGACGACCTGATCTATCACGAGCAGGCCGATATTCGCGTTTGGCGTCTTCCAGCGAAGGCGGCAAACCGCGCAAGAACGGATTTCGCGCGGAAGGTCAAAGCAACTTTCGCAAAAATATTCTCTTTGTATCAGCGGGATATCGTTCCAGCACTCCGAACACAGAGTATCCTTGCCTTTCATAGAAGCCTGGAGCCTGAAAGCTGAATGTGTCAAGCCAAATGCCGACACAATTTTCTTCTTTGGCCCATTGCTCCGCCTGAGCCAGAAGCCTTGCCCCCAATCTCTGGCCCCTCATAGCTTCTGGCACAAACAGCAACTCTACGAACAGCCAGTTATAATAACATTTGGCCCACAGGCCGCCTTGGATTTCGCCCTCATCATCGCGCAGTAAAATTGCGAGCGGCTTGTAGCCATCTTGTCCCGCCTTCGAATCATTGAAGGCGAGCAGGGGATTTACGATTGCCTTGCGGTCATCTTCGCTGGGGTCAAACTTCATTTCCAAAACGGGCATTCCGTATCTCCATTCAGTCCTTTCAGCCTATGTGACCGATGTAACAGGCACAGGAATTTGTCGCTACTGTAATTCAACACTAGAAAATGACCCGCTAATGTCAGGAATTACAAAGAGTTATCGTGAGGATCGGCGTCGAACCCCTATGCCGATTTACAGCCATTGCTAAATTGGCGATATCGGCATTTGCGGAGTGTCGCGATGAATTGCCAAGATGGGTGAAATCTCGATACAAATGACCTCCCCACCTCAGCTTGTGGAAATACTCATCGATCTAGCCATGTCTCAAGGAACTCTGCCCTCTTAGCCGCCACCGCTTTGATAGTGGTTCACACAGTAGCGCCAATGCATAGCCGCAATACCGGCCGTGACTGGACCAGCGGCTATGCTCAATATCGGCGCCCAGGCACCGAGAACCGGAACGTCCTTGCCCAGGATCACGGCAACCGGCACAAAACTGATGAATGCGAGCGGCATCGCCGTTAGCATGACAATTTGGATGGCTCCGGGAAAGATATTGAGTGGATAGCGCGCCAACTGCCAGAACCCAAAGAAGATTGAGTAGAGATGGTTCGAGCGCCCCCAGATCAGCGCCGTGGCGCCGATCATCGTCAAAATCGCGCAGACGAGCATTGCGGCACTGACCAACGCCCCAATCGCGAACGGCATGGTCCACCAGGCCCACGCGGGATGTAACTGGATCAAAGCCCAACTGCTCAATCCCAGACCGAGAAGGATATGACCGCCATAGCCAATGTTGAGGCCGGAGAACACCAGATAGGCCCACGGGCTGATCGGCTTGACAAGCAGTGCGTCAAAGCCGCCACGTTGCACCAGTCCTTCCATGTCACGCATCTGGACGAAGCTGAGCGAAGCTCCCAAGGAATAAGAAAGTATGTGAAATCCCAGCAGTAGCGCCAGTTCTGGCCAGCGCCATCCTCCCAGAACCTCGAACCGCGCAAGGATCAGCCAGACGGCCGCGTAAGCGCCGGCGTAGCCGAACGCCTGAGAAATCCAACCCAACACGAGCGAAGAACGATATTCCAGGCGCGTGCGCATATATAGCCGGGCAATGAACCAGAGTGTGGAAAGCGAATGCCCCATCTATCCTCCCTGCACGACGATGCGATGCCGCGCTCGCGACCACAGTAGGCCCACTGCGCCCGCCAAAACGAAGGCCCACGTGACACCTGCTATGAGAGCCAATCCCGCATCAAACCGATCAAGCTTGCCGAGATAGACGGCCGCTGGATAATAGGAAATCCAACTGAATGGCAAAAATCGCGCGACCGCGGCGAGTGTCGGGGGGAAAAACCAAAGCGGAACGATGCTGCCGGATAGAAAGGACATTATCCCTTTCAAAAACCAGTCGAGCGAATTGGCATCCATGATCCAGAAAGACATCAAGCCGATTGCGGTTGCCAGCAAAAAATAAATACAGAAAGACAAAAGCCAGAACGCCAAAAAGAATGCGCCGTCAGCAATGCTCGCCGGTGGCTGGACGCCGTAAATCGCGCCGACGATCAGGACGACAGGTAAAACCGAGGTGATCAGCGCAAAACCAAGATTGCCGACTTCGATGGCAAAAAGATAAAGCGGATAGTGGAAAGGCTTGAGCAGGTGAACTGCGACGTCCCCCGACCTCACCGCTTTGCCGACCTCGTTGATCAGGTAGGCCGGATCCCATGCACCGAGTAGAGTGCCGGCGATCAGTGAATAGGTGATCATGTCGCGGAGGCTTATATCATCGACAGTTGGCGCGCCCGCAAAAACCGCCGTCCAGACGGCGATCCGCGCCAGCACTTCGACAAGTCTGCCGAAGAGGCTAGCCCAGACTTCCCCACGATATGCGAACCGAGCCTGAAACGCGGTCACTGTGAAAGCCAGATACATTCTGCTCACGCTGGCTCCATCGCGGGGCGATTTTGGTAATAGGTCCGGATCACCTCCTCGATATCGGGCGCGTCGACGGAAACATCATGCAGGTCGTAACCACTGCCCAATTCCGTCAAGACCTCGACCAACGAGGTTTTGTCGTTCTCCAGTAAAAAGTGCCGCGTCAACCCTTCGCTGGCGACAGGCGTCGCGCATTTCAAGCGAACATGACCCGGATCGGATTTGAATTCCAACGTCAATCGCCGTCGCGCACCAAAAGCGGCCCGCAACCTCGTCAACTCGCCATCGAATAAGAGCTTTCCATTATCCACCATGATCAGACGTGGGCAAATCTGTTCGATGTCTTGAAGATCATGGGTCGTGAGGATGATTGTAACCCCTCGTTCCTTGTTGATCTGCGACAGAAACTTTCGCACCACATCCTTGGCCATGACGTCGAGACCGATCGTGGGCTCATCGAGAAACAATATCTTTGGATCATGCAATAGAGACATGGCGATCTCGGCGCGCATCCGCTGGCCGAGGCTTAGTTGCCGAACCGGCCTATCGAGATAGGCCGATATACCCAGCATACCGCACAGCATATTGAGATTCTCATCAAAGCGTCTCTGCGTGATATTGTAGACGTGACGGCTGAGCTCGAAGCTATCCCGAACCGGCAGATCCCACCAAAGCTGACTGCGCTGGCCGAACACCACGCCAATTTCTCGCGCATTGGCCATGCGCTCCTTGTGCGGGACGCGCCCAAGGACCGACACTCCGCCGCTCGAGGGAACGAGGATCCCGGTCATCATCTTAATCATCGTTGACTTTCCGGCCCCATTCGGCCCGAGATAGCCCACAGCTTCCCCAGCCCTGATGGAGAAGGAAAGCCCGGTGACAGCTTTGATCTCGGTATACTCGGGAGAAAAGAGGCCTCGCATCGAACCGAGCATCCCGGGATAGCGGCAGCGCTGGCGGAATATTTTCGACGTCTTTTCGGCGACTATGATGTCCGTCATGACGGAAATACTCCCTAACCAAGCATTCCGGGGTTCTGGGCGCAAGCGTCGGAGTCGATCAACTGGCACGGTGGCGGTCGAGCCGTCGTGTGGTCATTGAGATTTTGACGATTAACGAATCAAATTATCAATCAAGGATTGCTTACAGGCTAGTCCTTTGTTCAAGTTTTCTCAGATGAGCATGGCAGTGAATTGCAGATAGAGATGTGCATCCCGAAAACGAGCTCGCCAACAAGTGCGCCAGGGCGCTCGCACTCACCGGTCATTCAACTGACAAGCTCAAAACAGGGGTCCAATATTGCCGGATGATTGAAGGCTTCTGTATGCTCTTGATGAGATTCGAACCTGCGGCCCATTAGACCAATTGACACCAAGCCACTGATTACATGTGATAATGTCCTTTGTCACATATAGGAGGCACCATGCTAAAACCCCATCAGCCCTTCCTGATCACTATCGTCGATCGCGACAAAAAGCTGTTCACCGTCGAAGGCCCCACCTTCGACGACACGCCCTGGTACGAGGCGCAAGCGCAAGCTAGCACCGCAGGGCGCAAGGTGGATGTCATCCCTCATCAGAGTTGGGACACCATCGACCGCAAGGAACCTCCCACACAAAGCACCCTTGTCGACCAGACGAAGCGCGATCCGGGTTTCAGAGATTTCCGATGTGTTTCGCCAGGCACGATCCTCAATCCGCAATCCTTCCGATGAACGAGCTTATTGCCGTCACCGCACATGCCCGCTTGCCGCTCATGATAGCGTAGAACGCGGTGCACAAGCGACACTTTCTGGAATTCTTCGCGGTGCAGATCCGCAACCCGAACACCCGGCGCTCTGCGTTCGGCGGGATTCGGGTCGTTCGTCCGCCGACGCAGGCTGAGCGAGGAGATCGCTTTGCATCTGACTGCAGGGCTCGCCGACACGAAGCGTTCGGTCTCATGATGCTGGCCAATCCAGCTCTTATCCAGAGTTTGAAGTCACGCACGCTATTCAATGAGGTGCTGCGAATGCTTTTCTACGCCGGCGGCAATGCGGGAAGTTATTTATAATGACTATCCCGCACCCTCCGCATCGACTGGCTGAAAGGATTGGGCAAAGCTCTTCAGGTCGGGACGCGAGGGTAGCGATGATGTACCTCAGCATCTTGCTGACAAACTCAATGAGCGTCTGCCGCCGCATCGTTCGGCGGACAATCACCACACCTTTGCTGTCGACACCGACAATGCTGTAGCTATTCTTGTCTATATCGATGCCCAAAATCGAAATCGTCATGGATCGACACCGCTTCCTTCAGTGACGGATCATCATACTCGATGTCTTCGGAAGGGCGGGCCATCCCATAATCAGCATTCAGTCACTTTCCCTCGTGGCGGCCCGGCCGGATATTCAGAAAAATCTAAATTAATATTTCATAAACTTTATGAAACTTTTCTAAGAAACTGTGATATTATGCCAAATTCCTAGAAAATAATTATAACAAGGAGCCAAAATGAAAAACGTTCTTTTTGCAAATACATCGCGCCGATTGACACGCATGCTGATCGAGACCTCGGTATTGATCGCTGGAACCGCCGCCATTTTGAGCGTTAGCCTTCCACCAGTTCATCTTTGGTTATGATCATGTCCAAGCGCCCAAAGCGATTCACCTGCCCGATCCGCGAGAAGACCGAAACGGTCTTCCGACAAATTACCACTGGTGATGTGGCCGGCCGGCTCGAAAAGGCTGCGCTTCTTAAAGCTCTAAGGATAGAGAGGAACCGGCCCATGCGTCCTCAAACTGTACGCTAGTGGACTGCTCGTTGCATGGGGGAACAGTGCGCATCGGATTTCCAGCGGCACTATCGGGAGAAAAATATTATGAGTAACGATTTCGATAAACCAAACCGCGACCAACGAAGGACAACTCCCAGATCTGGTCGCCAATTGGATATATTACTCCCGATGCTGGTTGTTCTCGTCTTGGCTGCTCTCGTGTGGAATTTCTGGCCAATCATACGATCAGCCTACGCGCCTGCTCCAACTGTTCAATCTACAACTATTCCGTCCGCAGCCGTTCCGGCACAATAAATACCGATCAATCTTACGACGGCAGACTATTCGACTGTCGCGTGATATTGTGAAAACGATCGATGAACGCAAAGGCCGTTTCGGCCGCAGCCATCCTTCAGGAGAAGGCGATGGCAACAAGCACCAGACGCTATGCCGTTCGTCAGGAAATGGATTTTTCCTGGACCGTCTATGATATATTTACCGGAGTGCCTGCAAAGCCGTCGACCTGGGAGCTTGAGAACTTGCCAGAGAAGGAAGCGCAAGTCTTCTGCGCCATCCTCAACGAAAAAGATGCCGCTCGCCGCATTATCAGGGATTCGAAGTAAAGGCAGCATCTCACAGAGCCGCCCGTTGCCTATTAATCTTTACCCATACCGGCCACCGTTTGCCGTGGCCGTTGACCGGTACAACACCAGTTTAACGGGCATCGATCAAGGCATTGTCACAAGCGATAACAAAATATTTGCGGGCAATTTCGGCGGCGGATCGATATCGAAGCGCTTTCATACAGGAATAAACCGCGTTCCAATAAAGCTGACCGGAGTGTTGGTCAAAATCTCGCTGCAGATATCGCAGCGCCTCTCTGGGACCATCTATCGCCCTGGTACAGAAGTCACCCTTATGGATGAGGACCGGCGTCTCCCAAATAAGAGAAAATCCCACCTTGATAACAGAACCCATTGATCTCCTCCCAGGGATCGCGGAGAGAAAACCTCTGCCGTCATTGTCAGTACCACCCACTGAATGAACTTGTCTAAAGGGATGGAAACGAAAGCGTGTCGCGATCTTTCAGATCTGCTTCATGCGAGGCTGGTCCTAAACATCATCGTGTTATCGCCGCGCCTTTTGGCCGTCGAGATAGCCGTGTTCAAAGGCTTTCGCGAGCACGCATCCTTCTGGATATGGATTCTCTTCATCTTGCGTCTCCCGCATGCCAGCGTCGCCTCCACGCTCGTAAGCCTCTCTGGATGCCACATCGGAGGTTTCCAGGTCCGGAGGGCCGATCGCTCCTGCGCTCGTCGGATCAGGAAGCCGCAACCCCAGGCCGGCCGGGACGATAGGATTTTGGACGTGCATAGCTGTTTCCTCCATGTTGCGTAAAGCAGTCTGCGGCTGATGTTTCCAAGCCAACTTGCGCGGCTGCCTGAAACTTCCGCCTTTGCAAGAACCCTGCTACCGCTGAGGCGACGCCCACACTCTGGTAGGACAAGACGAGAGCGACGCTGATGCAACACTATCGCTCTCCATTTAAGGCTATTTCATGCGCGGGGCTTGCGCGATTTATCGTTTCCATTCTTGCTGGACGATGTCTTCGCATCATAGGTTTGCCCGAAATTAGTGCCTCCCAAGTGCCCGCCACCGCTTGTGTTCTTCACTTGGCGTAGTGCTCGCTGAAGGAGCTTCTCTGCATTTGTCTTCGTCATTATATTTCTCCAAAACAAAAAGGCCGGGGAATGCCCGACCTTTCAAAAAGGTTCGCAATCCCGCCGTGCCAGTACATGCGTGGTCAAAGCAGGCACGAGCCGATTGCTGTTTGATTATGCAGATGCTGAGTTCTATTCAGCTTGCTATTACATGCGTCTCTTACCACTTCGTAGATGCAGGTGAGAATACGACTGGTTCCAATAAGATGGGGTGTTATCCCGATCTCCTACGGTCATTCAATTCTGCTGCCAGTACATCCGTGGTCAGCTGGAATGAGTGACAAGCTTAAACCGCCTGAAGATTGTCGGCAGAGCTTTTGCCGGTTTTGCGATCCTGGAAGAGATCATAGCTGACCTTCTGACCATCCTTCAGCGCGCGCATCCCAGCGCGTTCCAAGGCGGAGATATGAACGAATACGTCCGTGCTGCCGTCATCGGGTTGAATGAACCCAAATCCTCTGCCGGCATCGAACCATTTCACAGTGCCTGTGGCCATGGTGATTTCCTTTCGAAGCAATTGTCGTAGTTCCCGCAATACCTTGCAGGATCAGATCGATTATTTGAGCGGAAATCCGAGGGAGCCCTGTGGCTCTTGAGCGACATCACAAGCAATGGTCGATTTACCCAACATAGGCTCTATTTCTGATTTGGCAATGCGCGGACAGATTTAATCGACAAAGGGTGATTGTCGCCGACAGCCCGATCAACATCGGCGGAGAAGTCCTACAGGGCCAATCCCAATCTATTCCTTGCATCTAAAATATTGCCTGTTACCCTAGGGCCAGCGCCTCCACCGAAAGATAGATCTTTGGCCCAACAGATCGAGGCGCGTCATCGACGCTTCCAGCTCATTCTTATAAAACCCTCTCACTACGACGATGACGGCTACGTTATCCGATGGTGGAGAGCGATGATTCCTTCCAACTCGCTGGCTGCCATCTATGGCATCGCCCGCGATTGTGCGGAGCGAGAGAGCCTTGGTCCCGATATCGGGATCGACATTGTGGTAATCGATGAAACCAATACCCGCATCAAAATCGCATCACTCATCGAAAAGCTGCGCCAGAACGACAATTTCGGAATGGTGGCGCTGGTGGGTGTTCAATCCAACCAATATCCCCGCGCGCTTGATATTGCCCGCCCGTTCCGAGAAGCCGATATCGCCGTTTGTATGGGTGGCTTTCACATTTCCGGCTGCCTGGCCATGCTTGACGGCGCCGCCATCGAACTGGATGCCTGCCGGGAGATGGGCATTGCGATGTTTGCGGGCGAAGCCGAGGGGCGCCTCGAAGCTGTCCTGCGCGATGCTTCGCAGGGGGCATTGAAACCCCTCTATAATTTCATGAATGATCTGCCCGGCATCGAGGGTAGCCCGGTGCCCTTTCTGCCCAAGGATAGCATCGAACACACGCTTGGCCTCAGCAGCAGCTTCGATGCAGGGCGCGGATGCCCATATCAATGTTCATTCTGCACGATCATCAATGTCCAGGGCCGCAAATCGCGCTTTCGCTCCGCCGATGATATCGAAACGCTGGTGCGCCTGAATTGGGCGCAGGGAATTCACAAGTTCTTCATCACGGATGACAATTTTGCTCGGAACCGAGATTGGGAGGCAATCTTCGACCGCCTTATCGAGTTGAAGGAGCAACACGGCATTCCGCTCGGCTTGATGATCCAGGTCGACACGCTCTGTCACAAGATCCCGAACTTCATTGAAAAATCCAAGCGCGCCGGTGTTACTCGCGTCTTTATCGGGCTTGAAAATGTCAATCCCGACAATCTCGTCGCGGCGAAGAAGAACCAGAACAAAATAACCGAGTACCGCAAGATGCTGCTCGCCTGGAAAGCGCAAGGCATCATGACGCTTGCGGGTTACATCCTCGGCTTTCCTTCCGATACGCCGGATACCATTCGCCGCGATATTCGCATCATCCAGGAGGAACTGCCACTCGATGTCATCGAATTCTTCGTGCTCACCCCGCTACCCGGCTCGGAAGATCACCAGACGCTCTGGCGCAATGGCATCAGCATGGACGATGATCTGAACATATACGACGTCGAACATGTTTGCACAGCGCATGATAAGATGAGCAAGGTGGAGTGGGAGGAGATCTATCAGGAGGCCTGGTCCCTCTATTATTCTCCGCAACATATGAAAACGTTGCTGCGTCGCGCTGTCGCCACGGGCATGCCGGTCGCCAGTCTGGTGAAGGTGCTGATATCCTTTGCAACAACGGTGCCGCTCGAAAACGTTCATCCCTTGCAAAGCGGCGTGATGCGGTTGAAGCATCCAGATGAGCGTCGGCCGGATCTGGAGAGGGAAAATCCCCTATGGTTTTGGCCAAAATTCATCGGCGGCACCCTCGTGAAACATTTGAGGCTCGCCGGAGCAATCACCAGCCTCTCTTTCTCCGCCTACCTGATCGCCAGGGATAAAACGTCAAAGGCCTATATGGATCAGGCACTAACACCGGTCGCCGACGATGACGACAGCCGTCTTTCCTTGTTTACGCAGACGAGTGGCGGAAGCGCAGCTGTCAAGCATGTCAAAAAGGTTGCCGAGCTGACGAAACGCGCGCCGGTTCACTGAAGGCGTTTTGGTGCAGTCGGTTTCGAGGGGTCAAGTCAACATTATTCCTGGTCCTTCACCGGCACCGTTGCCAACTAAAAGTGCGTATTGCCCCTTATAGGAACTGTTCTACTGAACGTTCGGAGGAGAACCAGGATGGAATCCCGATTTGGCAAGAGAATAATGGTCACCGCCATGGTTATCGGCCTGGCACTTTCCATTCTCTATGGACTAAGCGGAACTCACAAGCGCTCTGAGCCAGCAGCGCCTGCAGCGAGCGATGTCGCCAAATAGCCGGCTCCTGCAGCCTTGAATGGCGATATGCGAACTTCCGATCAACACCATGAGACCACTTCGCCGCCAATATGGTCTTAAGAGGCCCTCGCAATTTCGGCTGCATCGCGGAATGAAACCAGCTTCTGGCCGCCCTCGTCCCAAAGCACGAGCTTTACGCATCGCAGGCTCTGACGCAACGTGATCCGGCCTATGTCACCAAGTTCTGGATGGTTTCGCAAAACCTCCGGCAGGCGATAATAGGGAATGCGGCTGCAGAGATGATGCACATGATGAATGCCGATATTGCCGGTCACCCAGCGCAGAACGGGCGGCAAGTCATAATGGGAAGCACCATGCAGTGCGGCGTTCGGAAATTGCCACTCCGGCTTCTTTGACCAGTGCGTTTCCTCGAATTGATGCTGCACATAAAAGAGCCAGATACCAACGGCGCCAGCCAGCAAAACGATCGGCAGATGGATCATGAAGAAAGCTGCAGGCCCAATCGCCCAGATGAGAAGTGACATGATCACAGCAAGCGCCAGATTGGTCGACATTGCCGATACCCATGGCAGGAGACCGGCACGCAACATGCCGACCGGGAGACGTTGCTGGAATAGAAAAAGCCACACCGGCCCAATCCCGAACATCACGAGCGGATGCCTATAGAGACGATACCCAATTCGCCCCCATTTGGAGCGAGCATAGTATTCACTTACGGTTAGCGTGGTTATGTCGCCAATACCGCGCTCATTCAGGTTTCCGGCTGATGCATGATGTTCGGCATGCGCGCGCCGCCAGTAGTCATAGGGCGTTAGGGTCAAGACACCAAGAATACGCCCGATCCAGTCGTCAAAGCGGCGATTTGCAAAGAACGAACCATGGCCACAATCGTGCTGGATCATGAACAAGCGCAACAGAAATGCCGCGGCCGGGACAACAAGGATGAGGCCGTACCAGAATCCGTAGTGCACAGCGACCCAAGTCAAGACCCAGAACGCGGCAAAAGGAATGGCTGTCACGGCGAGTTCAAAGGCACTGCGACGTGGGCTGGGTGTACGATATTTCGACAGAATTTTCAGCCAGGCTGCTGCATCTGGCTCGTTTTGGCATCCGGAGACGGTCATTGTGATCAACGGTTGTAGCCAGCCTTTTGTAGGGCTGCGGCGCGATAGTAATGCTCCGCATGTTGAAACATGTTTTCCGCCTCAATTTGGTCGCCAGCCCGGGCGCGCTCATGCGCCAATAGCTGAAATTGTTCGTATCTTCGCTTCAAGCTCGCAAATGTAGTCTTTGATGCGGTGGTATCGAAGGTGGCTTTATGGGTCGGCGGGTGTGGTTGTTGTGTTGAAACCAACTGACAATTCAAGCTTTTTACGGCTTGCTCCTTAAACAATGATATAGAGGATAATGACGCGACTGATGTTGCTTTTGCTATTAATATCGCCGTCTGGAGTGCGGCATCGCGACATGGTTATCAGCATATCATGTCAATGCGGCCGTTTCGTGTTGTGCAAGAGCGGTTCTGCAATTACCCATCGCAGTGTCGATCAATACGCCAGTTGATTTCCATGGGAAGCTCACCCGGCCTGACGTTTCGTGAAAGTCCGCAATTGGTTCGAAATAGGGAGACATTTCACCGTCTGATTTCCGCTCGGCAAGTTAAAGGCCAAACGTAATAACGGGGTCAAATCTCAGTGATAATTTCCCGCTATCTCGGGTCAGCTCTCAGCGCAAATCAACAGCCTGGCAACATTCATGCATCCACCGCCCTCTCAGACGCATCGGAATTCTCAATGCCCAGAAGTTGCCGGAGCGCGAGACCAGGCCCGACGAGATCTTCCAGCGTATATCCGTCGAGGACATCGAGAAAGGCGGCGGCGGCGGTTGCAAGTGCGCGCTTGAGCACGCAGGCGGGCAAGATAATGCAGCCTTTGCCGCCTTCAGGCTCCATGCAAGGAACCAATGCGAAATCCGGCTCGCATGCGCGGACGATATCCCCGACGCGGATCGCCGACGGCTCGCGAGCGAGACGCATTCCCCCCTGACGCCCCCGAATAGTCTCGATCAAGCCTTTCTGACCGAGCTCATGGGTAATCTTCATCAGATGGGCCTTCGAGATATGGTAGGCTGCGGCCACCTCATCGATTGTGGACAGGTTTCCGCCCCTGCGAAGGCCGAGATACATCATCAACCGCAACGCATAGTCCGAATAAACTGTCAGCCGCATGGATTATCTCCCGATTCCATTGCAGCATAGTGGCAACCAGGCGGCAGAGCGAGTTCCAACCGCCTGATGCTCGCCTTACGCTGCCAGATCGTCGGCAGGACCGAAGAATTCGTAGTGGATCCTGTCTTTGGGGACGCCAGCCTTTGCCAATCCGTTGACGAAGACGGCAAGGAACGGCTTCGGCCCACAGAGATAGATGTCGGCCTCCTTCAGTGGCGTGTTTTCGGAGAGCCATTCAAGAGTGACAAAGCCCTCCTGATCGTAGTGAACGCCCTTGCGGTCTTCCGAATGCGGTGTCCGATAGAAGATCGCCGATCTCATTCCTTCGTGAGCGAAGATGAGCTTGCGCACATGCTCGCCCATCGCATGGACCCTGCCATCCTCGGCGCCGTGAACGTAGTAAACACTGGCATTGCCGTCCCTTGCCGTCATGGTTTCGAGCATACTGATCATCGGCGTCAGGCCGACGCCGCCGCTCAGCAGAACTATCGGCCGCGTTGTATCCTCCTTGAGGAAGAAATCGCCGGCCGGCGGCGCAATGTCGAGCACATCGCCCTCCATCACGCTGTCATGCAGATAGTTCGAAATGACACCTAACGGCTCGCGTTTGACGGAAATTCTGTAGGTCTTGCCATTTGGTGCCGAAGAGATGCTGTAGTTGCGGCGGTACTCTCCCCTTCCCGGCACCGCGATCCGGAAGGTCAAATACTGGCCGGGGAGATGGCGGACGACCGCTTCATGGTCTTCCGGCTCCAGAACGAAAGAGGTGATGATATCGCTCTCGCGTTGCTTGCCTGCGATGCGGAAGCGGCGCCAGCCACTCCATCCGCCCTCCGCGGAGCTCAGCTCTTCGTAGACCTGCTTTTCCCTACCGATCAAAATATCCGCCAGGAACCAGTAAGCCTCGCCCCAGGCTGCAAGTACTTCGTCGGTCGCAGCGTCACCCAAGACCTGCTTGATGGCGGCAAGCAGCGCATCGGCAACATAGGGATAATGATGAGGCAGAATCTGCAAGCCGACATGCTTCTGTGCGATCCGCTCGACAGCCGGGCCGAGGACGGCAAGATTATCGATATTCTGCGCGTAGGCGAGGATTGCCTGCGCCAACGCCCTAGTCTGACCACCGCCCTCTCCCTGGTTCGATTGATTGAATAGGTTGCGAACCTCCTCATTCTTGAAAAGGAGCAGGTACATTGCAGCGGTGATGTCCGTGCCGTGCGCAGCCAGCGCCGGCACGGTCACCTTTACGATTGCCTTGGTCGCCGCGCTCAGTTCTCTAGCCATTTCGGATCTCCGTGATTTGATGGTGGCGGCACTCATGTATGCTCTTAAACATATATGTACAATATATCTTTAAGTTCTAAGTCCGCCCTGTGCCGTTCTGTCACAGGCACACCATAAGAGATCCGAAGTGCCGCCTTCAGAGCAACTCGAACCGGCTTCTTTAATCCTTCAAGCTCATTGCTACCAAGGCACCTGCAAGGTCGCCGATCGCTTCTGGAACGAGCATAATTTCGTGTTCCGGAAGTCGGACGGGCTGTTCTATCATGGAAAGGGCGCGACGCCGGCGTTTGATAACTGGGCACACGATGCGGCTGATCTGACTATCATTCCGCTCAACATGGCGGAACCGGTGCTGATCGTTCGCGGAACCAATGCCGCTCATGGTCTCGGCTTCTCGCCGCACGGCGCCGGCCGCAATGTTTCGCGCAGCGCCCATATGCGGCAGTTGTCGGCGGAGTATGGGGCAGATTCGCGTGGTCTGAGCCCGAACAACATCGCGGCAATCCTGGAGAAGGAAACAAGCGGCCTCGACGTTCGCTTCTTCTCCGGCTTTGCGGACGTGTCGGAACTGCCGAGCGCCTACAAGAGCGCTGCCAACGTGCGGGCACAGATCGAACATTATGGCCTTGCCGAAGTGGTCGACGAAGTGATCCCGTTCGGGAGCATCATGGCCGGCGACTGGCAGAAGAATGCACCTTGGCGGAAAAAGCGTCAGTGAGCGTCGGGAAGGCGACAGGTTCGCCTTCGCTCAACAGGATTTCGGTCGGCCTCCAATCTCCCTTTCTTGTTGCGGCAGTCATGTGGCGAATGAACGATTGGGTCGGACCGGTTCGCACGGCGGCGTTCCTTTGTGCACAACGCGTGTTCCCTCTCACCCAACCCGATGTGATTGCTCGCGCCGGATTGGCTCTGCTCACGCGGCAACATGGTTGGGAGCGGTGGGGCGAGCGGGAACGATCCATGATCGACGAGCTCTACGCCCGACCGGACGTAACAGCCGAACTAGCAAAGCTGCTGATCCAGCAAACAACAGGTCCGACACCATCGACGTTTCGCCACGCGCTGCGTACACCCTTGCTTGACGCCTATCTGGAGGAGATTTCCGCACGATCGGTGAAGCCCATGGTGCGAGCGATCGCGGCCGAAGCGCTCATTGACGGGATGGCAAGATAGCGTTCCGGTTTTCGTTGGGATTGGATAGACAAACGCTATAATCTCAAGCGGTGGAATCCAATCTACAGCCATCGAAAGCTTGTTTGCTCGGCATCACCAATTGAAGTCGCCGACCCGAGCGATCCTTGATCGATCGCCGCAGGTGAGGCGCGTCGTGCTGGATTGCATAGGGCGGAACTCGCTGCCAGGAGATGCCGGCCGCCACTATGCCCGGCAGGTTGAATTCGATAAATCATCGGCCGTGCGGGAAGCGGCGGCATTTATTTTACGCAACTGACGTAGATTCCCCGAAACCAGGAGAATCCTGAATGCCCCATGACTTTCTCGTCACCGGTCCTCAAGATGCCAAGATCACCATCGTCCTTGCCCACGGCGCCGGCGCGACAATGGACACGACGTGGATGGAAAACACGTCGTCCGCACTTGCCGACAAGGGCCTGCGGGTCGTCCGGTTCGAGTTCGATTACATGGCAGCACGACGTTCCACCGGAAAGCGATCGCCGCCTCCACGCGCGGAACTTCTAAAGCAGGAATATGAAGCTGTGATCGATGAACTCGGTGCGCGAGGAACCATCGTCATCGCGGGAAAATCCATGGGCGGACGCGTGGCCAGCATGATCGCGGATGAGCTTCGCGACGTGGGCAAGATTTCTGGGTTGCTCTGCCTCGGCTACCCGTTCCACCCGATCGGAAAACCGCAGAGCTTGCGGACCGCTCATCTCGAGGAAATGAAGACACCTACCCTCGTCTGCCAGGGGACGCGCGATCTGTTCGGATCGCGAGAGGAGGTCTCTGGTTACAAGCTCTCCAAAATGATCGAAATTCTATGGCTTGAGGACGGAGATCACGACTTCCGGCCGAGAAAAGCCATCTCCGGTCTCACGGTCGCCGATCATCTCACCACCATCGCCAATCACGTTAGCACATGGACAGCGACCTTGCGGGAGCCGGAGTGGCAGTGAAGAGCGCATAGTTAATCCTGCCGGACCGCGGGCTCGAAGTTGTTACGTTAAGCTGTGGGCGCAGCCAAAAGTGATTGATGTGAACCGTAGATCTGCGTATCAAGCGGGCATGATAACTGCGCTCAGTATAAGTATTTCATTGCTTTAGACCAACTGCCGGCTACAACAGAAGCTTAGGAAATTTCTTCGCTCGAAGTTGGTATATCGCCTTCCAACGATTTCCATGGCTCACTTTTAAGCAGGCGCAGGACATCGTTCCAATCACGCCGAAAGCATGAATGGCATCGTCGTCCGTGAACTCCACTCCTGGAGGAAGTAAGGGCGCAATGTCCTCCGCCCGGCTCTTTGTCAGCTTTTCAGGCATTCGCTGCTCGGCGTTTGCGCCTGGTTACATTTTCCTCGAGCGAAAGGTAGTGCTCGAAGGCGGCCACGAGTCGTCTAGCGTCAAGAGGAAAGCTCGCGCCAACCTTCCCGTAGATCGAAGAGATCGCCGGCAGGAGGACCCTGAGCTTTGTTCCAGACACCTACCTCTCCTTCCCATAGGATAGGACATTCGCAGTGCGGATGAATCACTCATTCTCCACCTTGAACAGGTATCCAGGCACCACTTCAGATGAGCGTCCGAGGCATAGTCATGGATGGGCTTCTCGATGACCGGTGGTGTCGTTTTGCATTTAGTCGTAAGATTCTTGCCTTGGGCCTGAACCAGGCTAGAGAGACTGAATGAATAGGCGGGAGTTGCATGGAATTCACGTTCGCAAAAAGTTCAGACATAGATTTTATTTCAAGTGGCTTTTCGCAGATCAAGACACTTCCCACCATCAAAGAAGGCCCAGCCTATGCAGACTCTGGCTGGATAGCATCCAGATTGGAATTAAGAACTGATCCGCTGTATCAGTTGAGGCAATTTTCTATTGCTAATATTAATTCTTTCCGAGTAGGATTTATTCAAATACTTGATTTTGATTTGCTCAAAGAGCACTTTCGTTTCTATAAGGCACTTGGATTATACGATGTGAATGGTGAAGTATTAAACTTCACCGCCCCTCTTTCGATTATAAATTCAATCTATGTTGAAAATGGATTTAGACGGCGCGGCATAGGTAGCGCGATGATAGAACATGTTAAAAACAATTGTAAACGTAGTATTGGAATACTTTACTCGAAACATAATTCTGAGAATATTGAATTTTACCTAAATTCCGGATTTATGAAATTCGTTCCTGATTATAACAATATAAAAAGAAATACGGAAATTTTCCTGATGGTGGCGGAGGTTTTTTCGAACGGCCGACTCTAGTTTTGATAGAAGCCATCCTTTCCAACGCACAAATACCTATTCAAACCTGAGCCACGCTTCGCCTTGTACGAGCCGACCGCCATGCTCGCAGGCATCGCCCATGCGCGCAACCTTCTTGCCGTTGATCTTAGCTACGGAAGAGCCGCTTGTAATCGCTGCTGTCGTCGGCACCCCCGTACAGAGGCATTTATCGCCGACTGTCGCGAGGGGAATACCGTTCACCTTGACGAAGTCTTGCTGGCACGATTGCACCGGCCCACCTACATGTGGCTTTGGACCTGGATCGCACATCGGACAGACATGCATTTGACCCTTCAATGTTCCCGGGCTTCCCATTCGTATCCCTCACAGTCATACGCGGATTGACTCCGCTTCATGTTCAACGATCACCGCATCGGAACGCTGTTCCCTGAGCCAGATGTGATCAAGCTGGACGCCACCTCGCTCTACTCATCGCCTCTCTACATAATCCCGAAAATTCGCAACTTTTCAGGATTATGCTTTAGGCGTGAACGGCAGCGTTCCGGGACAAACGAAGCGCGTCCATTTCTCACCATCGAAACGGGCGATATCATCATAACCAAAGGCCCACAGCACATCGCCAACAACCTGCAAACGATGGGCATTCCGCAATTTTGGAACAAGCCCGGTCTCCACTTTAGACAATGTCCCCGAGGCATAGGTGTAAAGCGCGTTTGCCGAGTTCAGCCAGACTTGCCCTTTGAAAAAGGCGATGGAAAGGAATTCCTCATAGCATCCGAGGTTGCCAGCACTGGTAAATCCACTTTGGGCGTTGCCGTGAAGAAGGGCGCCATTTCGACCGCAGGCCCACACCATCCCGGAGGCAGGATCGGCCGCGACCGCGTTGAGCCAATCGCCCGACGGGTTGAATTCGTCCACCCAGATGCCCTTGCTTCTGGAGCAAATCCGGCCTCTACCGCCCATCCGGGTTACGGCATAGAACGTCCCGCCTGACACGCACATGTCGGTTATGTCGAACTCGTCACCAATCGAGCCGAGCAACCCTTCGTCGAAATGCTCCCATTTCCCGGGAGCAGCACGCCGGTAGACTTGGCCGGCGAAGCCAAACGCGAAAAGGTCACTGCTGAGCTGCTTGATTCCGCCGAGATAGCCAAGGCCCAAGGAGCCAGGTTTTTGCAGACCGGCATCGGCGATGTCTTCCTCGATACGCGTCGGAAGATGGAACCAGACTTTCCCCTCTTCCGAGACGCAGACAAACGCCGGACGGTCCATGTCATCCGACTTGAATGTGCTGATATCCACGAAGACGTCCTGAAGATTCTCCAGTCCCCATTGGCCATCGGGTGTGCCGATGTCTTTAAGCACGATGATCTTGGTTGGCGGCTCGAATGGATCGCTGTCGCCAACATAGGCCAGAAACATCGCCAGATGAGGATATTTGGCAAATCCTTTTCGAAAGCGCAGATAGTCCAATTTTCACCTCGCTTTATTCCAGTCCGTCGCCAATGCCACGTCCGAACAATCTGTCTATTTGATTTTGGTTGGGAAGCGGGCTTTTTTGATGCCTGACGGGAGCGTCGTCACCCATCTTCTCGAACGCTTTGTCGACCTGAGACTTCAGGTCATCCATCTTCCCCTCGCATTCGGGCTTCACCTTCTTGATCGCGGCCATCGCAATGTCTTTGACCTGCCCAAGTGTGGCGTCCGGCCCAAGGTTTTTGACGGCTGCATCCATCTGCCTGTGTACACTGTTGTGCTCGGTATCATCAAGACAGATGCTTGGGCCGTCATCCAGGGAGGGCGCGTTCGGCAGCCGAAGGCTGTCATCCAGTCGTTTTCCGGCTCGAATCACATAGTCGGCGATGATGTGGTGTTTCTGCTGGTTTTCGCCGCATTTGAGTTTGTTGTACTTGTCAAATTTGCATTTGTCTTCTGGCGGGCAATTACCTGTTGCACAGGTGGCCGTGTCCGCCTTGGTCTGGGCGCTAGCTTGTGTGTCAGCGTTTGGGGTATCTGAACTCAACCCAGCGGCTAGAAGAATACCGCCACCGATCCATGTTGCGGCGTTGACGAGCGCGGGACCCCAAACCGGTGCAGTTTCTGCAACGAAATAACCTGCAGCCACTGCGGGAGGCATTAGCGGTTCCCCCTTGCATAATTGATACTGGCTTGGAGCAACAGCTGTACACGCCGGTCGGGAGTAACGACGGGATTATGTGTCGTCATGACTTTGACGACGTCGGGATTTGTCGTGAGCTTGCCGGATGTCATGACCTGCATATAACTCCATCGTGCAAGTGCGGCCTCGCTTTGGACGCCGTATTAAGTATCTATAAGTTTGATTTGATCCACTCGTAGACATCAGGCTTTTGCGCCATCGTTCGATCTAGAAAAACTTGCTTTTGCGCCGGTGTCGCCTTGTATCCAAAGTCCTTTAGGAGTTTTAACGCCGCTATCGCCGTCTGCTGCTGATCGGATTGTCCCAGCGTAATACAATTCACCGCTTGAGTGGGAATGTCCAACTTTGCGCCGCCGTAACGCTTAATCTCCGCATATGTATTAACGGACGCCCCGTTCTCCAGCAAAATTCGCGCCTTTTCGATATGGCCGAATTTGATCATGGATGACAAAGGCGTGACACCTTCGTCATCCGCAAGATCGACCGCCTTGCTCAACCTAAAGTGCTCAGCAAGCCATCGGTATGCGTCCGTCTCAAATTCCGGGATTTTCTCCATCAGCAGCGTACTGCCATCCGACGACCGCTGCAAAAGATTGACATCGTTATCGTCTAGGAATTTAAGCGCAGAAAGATTCGAGACACATTGAAATAATATCGGCGTATCGTCCTCAAGTATCTCGTCGCGGAAAATTTTCACGCAAAATGCGTCATGCGAATGATCTCCAGCGAGGAATTTCTCCTCCCAGTTTCTCAAGATATATTGCTCTTCAGAATTCAAAGACATAGCGGTGCTTACCTAAGGGGTATGAAATCTTGTCCGGGAGGTACTTCTATATTCTGATTGGTCAAGGAATCCGCATGATCCCTGGTTACTTTATCCGCCTTCGATACCTTGTCGTAACATTTATTCTTGTTGAAGGCTTGCCCCTCATTTTTTAGCCCCCGCTGAAGGTCGCGGATTTCCTTATAGTGTCCTCCAGGGGAAGTCAGCTTTCCACCTCCCATGGGAAAGCCGCCCTGCGCATCGAGGATGGGATCGTATTTTGCCAGTTCCTTTTTGAGGAGCTGAATCTTTTTGCGCATCTCCGCGAGGATGCCCTCACATTCAGGCGGAGGCGGGCAATTGCCTGTCGCGCAGGTGGCGGTGTTAGCTTTGGTCTGCGCGTCAGCCTGTGCGTCCGCATTCGGGGTATCCGAACTCAACCCAACCGCTAGAAGGATACCGCCGCCGATCCATGTTGCGGCGTTGACGAGCGCGGGACCCCAAACCGGTGCAGTTTCTGCAACGAAATAACCTGCAGCCACTGCGGGAGGCATTAGCGGTTCTCCCTTGCATAATTGATACTGGCCTGAAGCAACAGCTGTACACGCCTGTCGGGAGAAACGGCGGGATCGTGCGCCGTCATGACCTTGACGACGTCGGGATTTGTCGTGAGTTTGCCTGATGTGACGACCTGCATGTAGCTCCATCGGGCAAGTGCGGCCTCGCTTTGAACGCCGTATGTGCGCCCCTCATCCATGTAGCCTTGCGCTGCCACGGACAGTTCTGCGTCGCTCATGGCGGCCGTTTGCGATGGGGCGACATCGCGCAGGTAATTGCAGATCCGCCGTTTCGAAGCCTGTGCCATCAAATCGTTGGTGGCTGAGATCTCAGTTGGCGTAATTGTAAGCGGGCCTTTCGGCATGGGCGGGAGGTTACTGGACTTTGTCACCCGCTTCATGCCGCCATAGTCAGTGGCGTTCATGAAGATGGTCGTCGCCGGGCCGAGAATTCGCGCGAACTGCGACTTCGTGAATGAATGCAGCAATGATCCCATTACGTTGGGGTCCCAATGGCGGAACAATACACGCTCATAGACGACCTTCTTGCCTGATCGGCCGTCATTGCCCGCGATTCGGTCGTCCGGGACCAGAATCCGGTTGAGGGTTCGCAAATGCTTGTAGAGCGCCGCCTCTCCGGCCAGACATGACCAGAACACCGCACAGGGCTTTTCCAACGCAAAGTCTGCGACCTGATCGCAGATATGCCTGTTGACGAGCGCGACCAGCCAAGGCCCGTCACGCCGCCACTTCGGATCCCCTCCCGACAGGAACAATGACCGGGCGGGAATGTCCAGACTAAGCAGTTCCTGCTGCAAATCATCGAAATGCGCACCATCAAGGACCGCAAACATCGGTCCCGCCGCCATCATGTCGGCCAGTCCAGCGCGAAAACGCGTTGAGAACGCGTCCTCTTCGGTTTGCATGGCTGTCATCTGTTCAAGTCCTCACAAAAGGCGTTGAGGACTTCGCCATCAACCTGGGACAAGAGGGGCCTTGGCCCGGTCCGCCCTTCCTAAAGTCAATTTGGTCGCCTTCGATCTCGATCTTAAGGGCGTGAAGCTTGATGCCTTGTTTGTTGATGGCGATGTAGCCGCCCGGAGCGGACAGACGGATCTCGGTGCCGGCGTAGATCTCCCACACCTTGGACTCACCGTGAAATTTCTCCCCCGAGGCGATGTTGTAGAGTTCGCCGACCTGGACATTGATCTTTTTGCCGACGTTAGTGTGCTGTTCTTTGCCCACCTTTTCAATAAATGTTTGCCCCACATGTGTGACTTTACTCATGCCGATCTGTTCGACACGGGCAATACCAATGCTATCATGCTTGAAGGTACCGGCTACGGTGTACATCATACCCGGCAGGGAAAAGAGACCGCCGACATCCTGGCCCACGCCGGTTCCGGCTCCGGCAAGAGCCGTGCCAGCATCTGCGCGGGGGCTGGGACCGGACACCACGCCCTCCCGTGCGCTCAATCCCTCGCCTGATAGGAATCCCAGTGCCGAGGAAGCAATCGACATGGCGAAGCCTCCAAGCTCTGCGCCACCACCACCAGCGATCTGGCCCGCCTGCTGCAAGAGGCTGGCGGTTTGTCCGGCGAGCCCGGCTACACCGGCAAGCGCTCCGAGAGCGCCAGCGCCGGTCCCTCCCACGGTGAGGTGATAGGAGCCTCCGATTTCATGCTTCTGGTTGTTGGCGACCTCGACCGATCGATTACCTCCGACGGAATGAACGTCGTGGCTGTCGATACGTGCCGTCCGGTCGTTGAGGACGCGGGTCGTGTGGTCCTTTTGGGCATGGAAGAACATGTTCTCCCCGCCCGTCTTGTCTTCCAGCGAAAATTCGTTGAAGCCGACGCTCTTGTGAGAATTGGAGCGCAAGGTCGAGCGGGTCTTGTTCGCAGGAAGATCGTAGGGGACCGTTTGCCGTGCGTTCGGCGCGAGGCCAAGCACCACCGGACGGTCGGGATCTCCGCCGATGAAAGCGACCATCGCCTCCTGACCGATACGGGGGATGATCTGTCCGCCCCAGGTCGACCCAGCCCATGCCTGCGAGACTCGTATCCAGGGACTATCGCTTCCGTCCTTCTTGGCTTTGCGGTCCCATGGCATCCAAAGCTTGATTCTGCCGTGCTGGTCGGTGTGAATCTCTTCTCCCTCCGGCCCGGCGATGAAGCCGACATGCACACCGTCGATACGCGGCTTCGATGTGGTACGGTGCGGCGTCGCCGGCACCCGAGCTGGCAAGGCGACAAAACGATTGGAATATTCCGGCACATCCTGATCGGCCGCCTCATAGGAATGGTCGCTCGCGCTTACCTCCAGCTTGTGGATCACCATCTCCTCGAACGTGTTGGCGGGATTGGCGACATCATACGGCTGGAATTTCTGGCCGACCTCCAAGGTGCGGACGGTCGAAGAGCCTTCGGTAAGATTGTGATCGACTTCGGTGGCCTGCATACGCCACCTTGATTGCTTCTCCACCTCCGCGCTGTCGATGCCTTCGGACGCGGAGCCGACGCCATAACCACCCACCACTGAGCCGAACTCGAACAGCTCGTATTTCTGGTTGCCGTTGAGTTCGATCAGTGAGGGTACATCGGCTGTGGGAATGTCGACATGCAGGAAATTATAGTCGGCACCCGTACGGCGTCCGGGAGAATATTCGAAGCGCTGCAGCCAGTTGTTGATATGGTTGCGGTCGGAACTGCCGAGGGCATAGCGGATCTTCCCATCCGCCTCGTTGGTTGGTTTGTCGTAACCCGACTGATGATCAGCAAGGACCAGGACGTGCTTGGCCGAAACCGAACCTTTCTGGCCGCCCTCATGTCGGAAGTAGTAGAAAATCCCGTCTGCCTCGAGGCGGCGGGTGAGGTAATCGAGATCCGTCTCACCTGCCTGGACGGCATAGACCATCGGCTTGGGTTGATGGATCACGCCCGATACGTCCGGTGCAGGCAGTCCGTGTTCGGAGAGCAACGTCTGTGCGACCTCGACACTCGATAGATGCTGCCATGTGCGCCAGTCCGATTTTTGGCTGAGCAGGAACAGTTGCGGCCTGATGACCAGCGTATAGGCCCGTCCACCCCTTGTCAGTGGCGGTCCGGCCGTCACGCTCTGAACGAGACCGTTCCACGTCTTGCGCTGCCCTTCTCCAATTTCCAGCGACACGTCGGCAAGCGTGGCGATCAACCTCTTGGGGTCTATCTCGCCATCCTTGGCACGCACATCGACGCGCAAGTCGAACAGTTCGTTGATCCCGGCTCGATAATAGAGGCGTTCTGCCAGAAGGACATCGGCTCCCAAAACCGTTTCAATTCGAATGGTTCGATCGACCTGCGAAAATCCTTCGCTCGTCAGCGTGTCGCCAAGTTCATCAAGCGCCATTGTAGCGTGCCCTTCTTGGTATTCACAACGTAAGGTTAGCGAGGCTTGACTTACGATACGAGTGCCACATGTGTACGACGCAATCAAAGATAGGTGCCATCCTGGAAAATCAAGGCCGCGATGAACGAAGATTTGACGCCTCAACAGCTCAGCCTGATTGCAATGCGAGCGCGAATTCGAATTCTGGAGATGGCACCCACATCTATGCTCTCAAGCGCCTACCGCCTCGGGGCGGCATCGCTGGCGCATGGCGAGTGATGCTGCGTCGACAGGGGCGGCAGATCAATCGCACCTTCAAGGATACCGCTTACGGATCCGCTGAAGTTGCCTTCGAGCAGGCACGCGCCTATCGCGACGCAATCATGCACGCTTTGCCGCCGTCAACCCTGAGAGAGACGGCAAACTGCCTGAGAAGCGACAACACCAGCGGCGTATCCGGCGTCTACAAGGTAGATGATCCTCAGCCGCGATGGGTCGCCTACATTTCCTCTCCCGATGGAGCAAGGACAAAGAGCTTTTCGATTTCGAGGTATGGTGACGTCGAAGCAAAACACCGTGCGATCGTGAAACGGCAAGAATGGCTCGCGGATATTCCGTCAGCCTTTCACACCGTCGGCGAGGAATCCGAGGAGGTCGCACTCCGGCAATTTCCCGAACGTCTTGAACACGTCCCCGATGTCACGAGTGGTCAGCTAATGCCTCGCGAGGCAATCGACGAAATCCTAGACAAGATAGACAAGGATTTCGATGCTCAGCGTCCCTTTCGGCTTCGAGTCACGATTCACGGTGACGCCAGTGATCGCTTACGCGCAGTCGTCGCGTTCAATACGACTGACGCGCGGATCAAACAGATCAGCATAGGCATGCGAAGCCGTTCCTTGGCCAAGTCCCTCTCGCTGATGGGATCGAGCCTTCAGCGTGCGCTCTTCGAACTTTGCGGCGAACCGGTGGTCCGAAGATTCGAGGCAGAGTATGCTGCACGCCTGCTTGACCCTGTCTTTTTTGATCCCGTACGCGGCTCAGGGATAACGATGTACATTTCGCGTCACACAACATGACCTCAGCGGACTCAAGATACATCGCAAAGCTAATGAGCATGAACCCGTTTTCGCTGTGGCGTTGATACATGGCGATAGCGTGGTTGCGTTCAAGGCCGGCGAACGTCTCGACGGCTGCGGGCGAAATCGGCCGTCAGACCAGTTTGCCATACATCTCTAGCAAAGCATTGAATGAAGGGGCAACCGGCATGAAGAAGCCGTGCTCGATGAACGTGTTAATCAGCGCATCCGGCGTTTTGGTCCAATCGATCCCAGCGGCTTCAAAATAGTGCCCGTACAGCTCGCCGTCCGTGTACATGATCTCGCCAAGCTTTGAGCCCTCGGTGATTTCGACAAAGGTGCAAAAGTCACCTCCGACGGCAATCGGCGGCGCGAAGGTAAGCAGTTCTCTTCCGTATGGGTCCATCTTCGGAATAATGCTCAGAAGATCAGCGTAATCGCGTCCATTTTCGACGCCGTAGAAGGTATTGATATCAGCCAGGGCTCCGCTCAGGCCCGCCCCTCTCACCTCATCGAAGTCGAACGTCGTGCTCAAGCCGTTGCAGCGAGTCAGAAAGTGTATGTAGTCCTGCGATAAATATACGCCGTGTTCATTTACCAGGCGCTCGAGGGCTGTTGGGGTCGCTTTGCCGAAAGATTCGACCCTCTCGGATCGGAGGATTGCGTCCAATGCCGTCATAAGCTCTCCTTTGGGCAGTTATCTCGAAATCTCAAACATTCACACGTGATCAAAATATCAGGCGCAGAATACCGGGAGTTTTGAAGCTACATCTTATGCCGTCCCGATATGGGGCTCCCGGACGACAGTCAGGCTAGGCCACAAAACAGAAGTGCGAGCGTGGTCGCCGAGATCGGCCCTACATCACGAGGTGGCGAATTTCACAGTCACTCCGCGTTGCCGCAAGTAGGCCTGCATAAGTTTCCTGCCAGAACGATTGTTATGCGCGAGTCTGGCCGGATCGAATACGGCTTCCTTTAAACCCGCCCGCGCCAAGGCTGTCTTGAGGGTCGCGATGTGCAAGTCGATGTCGGCATTGTCCGCCTGAAGAGATTCGTATATGCGGTTGACTGCGTCTGCCACGGTCGGTTCGGTCACTCTCATACTCCAGTTATGATTTGCTCATGCTTACCACGTTTCTTGGCCTGCCCTTATTGTGGTGAAGTATGTCCACGTCAATAAGTAACAATTGAGTGGGCCGCCGCATACGCAACGACTTTCACCCTCTTGAAGAGATTAGAACCCACGACCCTTCCCACGCGATTGTTCGCGAGGAGGATAACACGTTGATCTTTTCGGGAAACCTTTTCGCCGATTATGAAAAACCGCATCCCTGATCACCTATGTCTGACGGGCATGCCCGCACTCCCTTCGCCCCTGTCGAGCTTATACAGTTCGGAACAGCGCGCCGAGACGAGACTTGATGTATGTGATGGAGGATGCCACGTCTTTGGCGACACCGTCGGGAACTCCATTGAGTCCACGCGATAAGTCTTGCATTTGCTGGCCGATGAAGCTGCTCGCTTCAAGTGCTGCCCCTGTTACGCCATTTTGCATATTTGCCGCAAACTCAAGCAGCGCGGACTGCATTCCGTTTGGCGGTGCTATCCGCGCTCGAACGACGTCGGTAGGCGACGCGCTGTAGGGTGTGGCATCGAGCCAGTCAGGTCCGAGATTGTCTGGAGTCGCGAGGGTCAGAGCAATCGACAGGTCCGGCGCAACCGCATCGCGTTTCGTCAAAGGTAATCCCAGGGTCGGGAACCGTTTGCGCAGCGTCGCAATAATGGATGTGTGATCAAAAGGGGTTTTGTTTTGCGGTCGCACTACTGTCCCTTGGGGAACGTAGGGCGAGACGATGACAGCGGGCACACGCACACCATACCGACTAAAATCGAACGCGGCCCCAGGTCGTTTCGGCTCCGGTGGTTGTGCCGGTGGAGGCGGAACGTGGTCATAGCATCCACCATGTTCGTCATATGTAATGACAAGAAGTGTCTGGGTCCAAGCTGGACCGGTGCGAACCGCGTTATAAACATCGGCGATCAGTTTTTCGCCAAGAGTTGCCACATGGGGTGGGTGCTGATCGTTCGGCAATGATAAGTCGGCGAAATAGCGTGGCTCGATAAACGAGTAGGCAGGCAAATCTCCAGTTTTCGCATCAGTCAGGAATTCGTCGAAAAGCCGAAAACGATTTAGTGAAAGCGAAAGCTTCTGAAGCGTGATCGCTTGCGGCACGTCATGGAAATAGATTTTCCAACCACCGGGCAATCGCGCATCGTCGATGCGGTTATAGATCGTCGGCATCTGGTAGGGGAAGTGAACAGGCGAATTGTTCTCATAACCATTGGCCGTGGCAGTGTGTGCGAAAAAGCGGTTTGGCCAAGTCTGACACGGAGCGGAAGCGAACCAGCGATCACACACGGCGAACTGCCGCGCCAGTTTGCTGATCACGGGAACCTGCTCGGGCGTGAAATAATGCATCACACTGGCAGGATCATAAACTCCGGGCGAGTGGGCTGCCTGAGCCTGATAATTCTTCACAAAGCCGCTCATATCAGGCTTCGCTCCGGGCCGCGGTAGGCTCATGCCGAACAGCTGCATATTGATGTCAGTCCAACTCTCCCCCGGATCCGGAGCGGGTATGGACATCGTCGCATCGCTGGAGCCGGCTATATTGTGAACAGCGTATGCAACACCCGCTACGTCGAGGTTGGCTTCGGAACCTGACAGGCCATCAAAACCCGGTGATTTGGGATAGAGTTTGCCGAGCATGCTGTCGAAAGACCGATTTTCCAGCATAAGGACCACGATATGTTGGATCTGATCGAGTGCGCTCATTTTCTGGCCTTTGGATGATAAGGTTGGGAAGGCTATCTCCAGAGTTGCCGGCACGCGCCGGTTTCTCGCCGGTCCAGAGAATACTCGTCAATTTAACCAGAACGTCAAATCAGAAAGGGGCGCCGGGTAGCGAGCATCTTGTCCTGCTCATATGCGGCGCTTCACATTATGTTTGCATGTTTGCACCGCATCCCGGCGGAGTGCAGATTGCCTGGAATTGACCCCAGGTCGTCAATAGCGATGTGGTTGCGGCCGCGGAGTCGAACCGCCTGATCCAGCACAGTTGCCGACGAGCGCCCGGCGCTCCTAACCGCATCTCTCCCACTCTAGAAGTCAGTCCCTGAAATCTACTGCGGATACGACGGTTTTTCTGCTGTCTAAATGGCTAAACCACGTGCAACTTTCGTCCAGCCTTCTGCGGCAAGGTCTACGGCAGCGGTTGGTCGGCGATCCCGAGTTCATCAGACAATCACGAGCCGGTGCGCGATTATTTCATGAACGCGACGTTCTCCACGTTCCGCCTTTGGACACAAACTGTATAGTCAGCGACCTCGGCTCGCTCGGAACCTGAGCTACTCCTGGAAGTTATATCCTTACAAGGAGAAGCTGCCATGATCCGCAAACTAAAATCGGGCGAATATCGTCTTTACTCACGCAAGGTCGATCCCAAGACGCACAAGCGCAAAAACCTCGGGACCTTCAAGAGCCGCGAGGCGGCCGAGAAGCATGAGCGCGAAGTGCAGTATTTCAAGCACCACTAAATTCGAGCTATCCGGTTCCTCGCACATTCGGAATGAGGATGAGTGCGAAGAGGATTGATAATAGTTGATAAACGACCTATTTTGTCTTCCATCACATTTGATGGAGTACAGCATGATTAGTGCCGATCTGGGAAAGCAGCTCGAAAGTTATATCCAGCAGCTCGTCGACACAGGCCGTTATGGCTCGAAAAGCGAAGTCCTGCGGGAAGGTGTGCGACTGGTCCAGGACCGCGAGACCCGGCTTGCCGCGCTGGATGCTTCCATCATGCGCGGCATTGCCGATGCCGACGCGGGCCGAACGAAGCCGGCGAGCGATGTCTTCGAGCGACTCGAGGCAAAATATAGCGCGATGGCTGACCAGGCCGAATAATCGGTATGATCCTTGAGTTTTCCAACGAGGCGGAAAGCGATCTTGAGCAGATCGCCGATTATATCGCACGGGACAATCCCCGACGCGCCCTTTCATTCATCCGGGAGCTGCGGAGCAAGTGTGAGGATCTCGCCGATAATCCGAGCGGCTTTGCCCTCGTCCCCCGCTATGAACACCATGGTATCCGCCGGCGCGTTCATGGCAATTATCTGATCTTTTACCGCGTCGAAAATGCGAAGATGGTCATCGTTCATGTATTGCATGGCGCCACCGACTATGGCGCCGACCTGTTCGGTGATTGAGTTCGGTCGGTCGATCCGAGACGATCGCGCCTAACCGCCGAGCTAAGCGGCGATTTTATCAGTCCTGGCATCCTCCCGCGCTGAGGTGGCGAGCGCCTCCTCGACATCACGCAATGTTTTGCGCTTCTCCGCAAGTTCGTCAGCGAAGCCGAATACACCGCCCTGCCGGGACTGGTGGGATACGAGCCGGCGCCGATAGCCATCCAGCGCCGGCGATAGCGCTCCCGCGCCGCCTCGAACCCATCCATCCATGCGAGAACTGCTGCGGAGAACTGCCCTTTGTTTGGCTCGAGAACATACACAACTTCGCCACGTGATGAGGTCTCTCAACATACAATTGCACCTACCGGTCCGTCCAGTGCTTGAAGATCAACGTGGGTCCAACTGGCGCAATCATATGCTCTTGAAGGGATATGAACCGACGACCCTGCGGTTACAAGACCTATCCGTTTGAAATTCTTTACTAACGAACCCGTGCAGACTCATCTCTTTCGATCGCGTCAGCGCGAGGTAGAACGAGCAGGAAACGATGAAGAGCAACGGAGAAATCAGCATGGGCGCCGGCCACAGGCCGAGATTTCGGGAATTCTCGACGCGCAAAAGGCGGAACAAGGGCAGCCGCAGGAGCTTCAACAGAGTGGTCAAAAGGCGAAGCGGGATCGACTGCCCCACTCTTCGCGCGCCGTTTGCATGCGGCCTGCCGAGGTTGTCACTTTCAAGCTCAGATGCGGCGCCTATACATCAGGAAGCAGTACTTGCTGATCCCAAGGCCAAAATCTGGACGCCACTTATGCGCGCCTAAGCGTCAAAACGTCGGCGGATGGATCTCGGTATGATGGATGTTGTCTAGTGCTCCTACGAAAGCTTGCGGGACGTGCCCAGGCGTCGCCATTCTCGATTCACTAGATTTCCCACCTCATCACATTCTAACAATAGTTGAATTTTAAATCGCTTCATGGTTATTCTCTGCAAGTCGAAGGGGGAGAATACGCATGCAGCGCGAAGAAGCTTTGGCCTTCTACCAATTATTTCCGTTTCATCGTCACCCACTTTGGAAAGCTGTAATCTCCGGCAGCTTAAGTCGAGAACAGATTTTATTGGCGGAGATACAACATTATCTCCGATCAGAAATAGGAAAAATTTTCCGAGAACACTCCGCAATCGCTGCCAAACATCTCGATGATGAGATTTATAATCTGCTTTATCAAACCGTTGTTGAGGAGTGTTATGGAAGTGATGGTGGCCCGAGTCACGCTGAACTTATAAAACAATTTCTGCTCGCAAATGGCGTCGCAGAAGCCGACCTTCGCAGAGCAATATCGACACCCGGCAACGCGGCGGCAATCGCACTCTACAAGGATATTGCCGACAGAGGGCCTTTACACCATATGCTGGGTGCGGGGTGCGTCGAGTATTATTACAGCCAACTCTGCCCTCAGATATATGCGGCTTATACTGACATTTATGGATTTAAGCCGGAATCCTTTGAGACATATCAGCTTCATGGACCAATGGATGAAATCCACGGTGAGCGAGCATTGGAGACGCTCCAAACCCCAATCGTGCAAGCCCTGTCGAAAGAGTTAGGCCTCGCGATCAGGGACGCGTTTGTAGCAACGAGCCTGCATTACGATGGTATGTTGCAGGCAGCCACCAACTTGAATTCGTATTGGGACGGGAAATGAAAGGCTACATCTACAAGCTCTATAAAGGCGCTGACCCCTATGCCGGCTGGACTTTCAACGATCCGATATTTGGGCGAAAAGCATCTCTCGGTGCATGCATGCCGAATATCCGGAAAGCCGTTGAAATCGGCGATTGGGTCTTTTGTATCAGCGGGAAAATTCCTGAAAAATCCCCATACATCGTGGGGGGATTTCAGGTGGACGAAAAAATCAGCGCAATTGAAGCAAACCTGAAATACCCTGAATACAAGCTTCAAAGAAACGAGCACGGTCAAATTATAGGAAACATTATCGTCAACGATGCTGGAGAACACCATCCTCTCGATGATCACAACAATTTCGAGAAGCGGCGTGAAAATTATATACTCGGAAAGAACAAGATATATATTGAATCACCGCAATCAGTCGAAGCTAGCCGCCGCAAAACGCTTCAGATCCTGGAAGCGACTTTTAACAAAAAGGCAAATCGGCTCGATGATTTGGTTCCAAGATGGAGAAAGTTGGATCAAGATCAGATACAAATCCTCGTAGGCGAACTGAAGAAGATTTAATGGCGTGACCGCTTTGCTGGAATACTTGCTGGCACGACAGATACCCAAAACCACTGTGGTTGAGATGGGCATTTCGCAACGTCGGGTGGATGAGCTCTACTCCGATGGAGAGCCAACTATTGACGAAATCAGAAAGATCTCAAAAGTCTTCAAAGTTCCCGCTCGGGATTTGATACTGCCCGTTAATCGGAATCTGGGGCAGGAAGTTAAGCTTAGGTCAAACTTCAACTATACATATGATGATCTCGGATTTTATGAAGCATGCTTGATAGAAAATAGGCTCCACGAAATATCCTCGTCTATACAGATAGGATCACATTTACCTTTTTTTGTTGATTATCCAAGAGACGGGAATAGCGCAGAGCAGTTGTCAAGATTATTTCGCCAAACTCTTTTAGGTGTTGATTTTTATATATCATTGATACAGTTGCCATCGATAATATATAATGCCTTCTCGCTTTTCACTTTCACCTTTTCGTCGAAGAAGATCGATGGAGCATCGTTTCGGAAAGATAAAGCGGCCGTTATAGCTATTGCTGAGCGGAATGATATTCGCATGCTTTATACACTAGCCCACGAGATATCTCATCTACTCGTCGATATAAATGACCACGACAATCGCGAAGCTTGGATCGATGAGGATGTCTTCGCTTCACCCGAAAGCGATGTCAGGAGAGCCGAGTTCTTTGCCAATGAATTTGCCGCATCAGTCCTCATACCTGCGGAGGGGCTGTTCAAGGAAATAAAAGCAGCTCGCGCTCATCGAGGAGGGCCAGATCAGCTGACGGCCTATGAGATTGCTTGCGCGGCAAGAAAGTTTGGGACCAGTTTCGGTGTCGCAGCGAGGCGCTGTGAAAATCTCGGCCTGCTCGACACCGGGGGGGCAGCCTCGCTAGAAATCGCTCTAAAGAAACAATATCAAAGCGCGGAAAAATACGCGGACCGCTCAGGAATTCCCCCGAGGGAAAGCATTAATTGGCACTACCCAGCAACTGATGTTGTGCGGAATCTGGATAGCCAGTTTGAAAGCGGCGCGCTTTCGTGGATTAGGGTTCACGAGCTTTTCAACCTGAAGATAATGTAGATGCACATCATCGATGCCTGTGCACTTATAAACATTCTAAATAGTAGTGTCTGGGAGGTATTCGGCGCGCATTTTTCGAAGGATATTTGTTTTCAGGGGTTAGTTGAGGACGAGTGTTCCTCTGTCCAAGACAAGCTCGAACATTTGGTTAACCGTGGAGCTCTAATAAGATTTGATGGCTCTCGGGTAACCGCAAAAGAAGTTGCAGAAATGGCAACTTCTTTTGCAATAGGGATGGGAGAGTCCGAGTGTTTGGCGATCGCGAAAAAGTTCAACTATAGTTTTATCTCGGATGATAAGCGCGCGCGTAACGCTGCGCATCAAGCAATCCCCGGAGCGATGGTGACTGGCAGTATTGGTATACTCTGTGCCCTAGTGGACAATAGCAGAATTAGCCACAATGCGGCCGGAGAGGCCCTCGCCGAAATTCGTGCCCGTGGCGGACATATCCCGAATTTCAACTTTGAGACCAGGCGGCTCTGGTAGCGCTCATTTGACCTGCCCCTGAATTGGCTTGTATATCTCTCCCTCAGTTACTATCAGGCGATCGCTTCGAGGTTTTCCGCCCGCTTAGGTTGACACACCGACGCTACGTGTCAGCTTCTAAGCCGGTGAGGTGAGTCGCATGTTTCTTTCAAAGCTTGAAATCTCTAATTTTCGCCATTTCGGAGCCGGAGCGAACGCGCTCGTTCTCGAATTGAACAATGGCATTACCGCGCTTGTGGGCGAAAATGACGCCGGTAAGACAGCCATTGTTGACGCAATTCGCATGGTCCTTGGCACGAGAGATCAAGAATATTTGCGTGTACAGCCATCTGATTTTCATTACTCAACAGCAGATGGCGTTAGAGCTGAGCAGATCACGATTTGTTGCACATTTTCTGATCTTACGCCCGCCGATCGCGGGGCATTTGTTGAGCACTTGTCGTATCCTGAAAATGGCGATGCCCCCCTTTTTCACGTCAACTGGATTGCCAAACGCCAAGAAGCGCCCGGCGGATCGCGACGCTACAATACGGCCGAGTGGCGATCGGGAATTAGTGGCGAGGGCCCAGTGGTCGACGCGGGCGCGCGGGCGCTGCTTACTGCGACTTATCTGCGTCCACTCCGCGATGCTGAACGGGCACTTTCAGCCGGCAGAGGATCCCGATTAGCTCAGATCTTGCAGAACACGCGTGAAATCACCGCGGAAGGAGCGCCCTTCGATAAAGATGCGTTGGATGGACTGGATCCGAAAACCCTGAGCCTCTTGGGTCTTGCGGATTACACGAACCATCATTTTCAGGAGAATGAGGGAATAAAGAAGACGAAGGCGCGGCTCGACGACGATTTCTTGGAGCCGTTGTCCTTCGTGACCGACAAGCTTACCGCCCACATTTCCGTCAATGGAAATGGCGAAGACAACGTTCGCCTTAGACAGGTGCTGGAGAAGCTTGATGTCATCGCAAACGCTCCGGGTGTCACGGACGGATCGCTCGGCAGGGGGCTAGGTTCGAACAACATACTGTTCATGGCGTGCGAACTCCTTCTCCTCGCCGGCGAGGAGGACGGGTTCCCACTGCTGATCATCGAAGAACCGGAGGCCCACCTTCATCCTCAGCGGCAGTTGCGATTGATGGATTTCCTGCAGAGCCAGGTCGAAAAGGTCCGGCCTGATGGGCAGAAAATCCAAATCATCGTCACGACCCACAGCCCCAACCTCGCATCAGAAATCAGCCTTCAGAACATCTCTCTCCTGAAGGATCGAAAGGCATTCCTTCTGGCAAAGGGGAAGACGCTTCTCACGGATTCAGACTACCCTTTTCTGGAGCGGTATTTAGACGTCACAAAATCCAACCTCTTTTTCGCTCGCGGCGTCATTGTAGTCGAAGGGCCGGCAGAGAACATTCTTGTTCCAACCCTGGCGGATCTTTTAGGGCGGAACCTCGAGCGATACGGGGTCTCATTGATCGACGTGAAGGGTACGGGTTTGGGACGGTTCGCGCGCATCTTGCAGCGCTCGAAGCCGGAGGTCGACGGAGAGATCGGCATTCCCGTGAGCTGTATAACTGACATGGATGTGATGCCTGATTGTGCACCATGGCTGATCGGCATCTTGAAGGAGGAGGATTCCTTCCCTCCGCTTCAGGGCTCGAAACGAAAGTGGAGAGCGAAACGGGACTTTACTGGAGACGGGCTCGTACAACGACGTGCCACCATTGAAGCGCGGGCGAGCGGCCAGCGGGTTCGAACATTTGTCGCCAATGAATGGACGCTAGAGTACGACTTGGCCTTCTCCGGTCTCAGCGAATATGTGTGGATCGCGGCACATCTAGCAGATAACGACGATGCGCTTCTGTTAGCCTCCGAGACTTTTGACGCAGAAGTCGCACAGGCAAAAAGCGAGTATAGCGACATTGCTGGGTCGGTCCCGTCAAACGAACAGCTTTGCTCAAAAGTGTATGCACGCTTCGCGAAAGACGGTGTTTCGAAAGCCATATCGGCCCAGTACCTGGCGAGCATTCTCGCCGACGCTGTGGGGAAAGGCGATCTGACACCGACAGGGCTGAGAGCGTTGCTCCCGTCGTATCTTTCGGCCGCCGTAGAGCACGTCACGGCACCATTCGAGGGAGCAGCGTAATTGTTCATCCCTCCGGATATCAGCGCTGAGGATGTCAACTGGGTCTGTGGCACTATGGGACTGCCGAACCATGCCTTTACCGGTCTAGACGGAACGGATCCACGCATGGCTGTCCTTAGACGAACCGATAGTGTCGATGTGGAGGCCTGTCCTGGAAGCGGCAAAACCACTCTACTAGTGGCTAAGCTCGCAATTTTGGCGCGGCGATGGAGATGGTCGCGCGCGGGAATGTGTGTTCTGTCTCATACGAATGCGGCTCGTGATGAGATAGCGAGCCGTTTGAGCGCCTCCCCAGAAGGCGCAGCCCTGCTTCAATATCCCCATTTTATCGGGACGATTCACGGGTTCGCAAACGAGTTCCTTGCGATCCCCTATCTCCGTTCAAAAAACAACCCGATCAAAATGATCGACACGGACATCGCGTTGAGCCGCCGTTGGGCGAAGGTCCCTCGCGCTACAAAGGCCTTTCTGGACAGGAAAAATAATGGAGATGGCCGTGCTTTCCTCCGTTACAGCCGCGCCGATTTCGGCGGCGGCAAGATGTCAACGCTCGGGGAGCATACACCGACCTACGGCGCACTTCGCGCCATCTGCGAAGAGAGCTCCCGCGAGGGCTATTTTTGCTATGACGAACTTTTTATCTGGGCAGGGATGCTTCTCGATGAACAGCCGAGTGCAGCTGCATCTCTTCGGGCCCGGTTTCCGATGCTTTTCCTCGATGAGGTTCAGGATAACGACGAAAGCCAATCATCGTTGCTGCATCGGGTTTTTATGCAAGGGGACGACCCATGCCGACGCCAGCGGTTTGGCGATTCCAATCAAGCGATCTATCAATCTGCAGCAGTAACAGTTGGTGCTACCACGGACACATTCCCCGGCGCCATCCGGGCAAACTTGCCGAACAGTTTTCGGTTCGGCGGGGTCATTGCCGATTTAGCAAACCCGTTTGGATTGATGCCGCAAGGCTTGGTTGGTCTCGGGGCTGGGCCACACCACTCGCCGACAATCCTGCTCTTCAATGACGGCTCGGTGCGATCGGTGCTTCCAGAGTATGGTTCTCTTTTGAGCGAGACCTTTTCGGAACAGGAACTATCGGCAGGCGTCTTCACCGCTGTCGCCGGTGTGCACAAACGCGGTGAAAATGACCGGATACCGCGATGGATGGGACACTACGCTCCAGCCTACGACCCGGATATCTCAAGTCGAGAGGCTTATCCCTCGTCCTTTAGCCAGTTCCTAATGGCCGGCTATCGCGAAGCTCAACGCACCAGACTTTCCCAACCCATCGCCCGCGCCGTCGCGCAAGGCATGCTGGAGCTGTTGCGCCGAGCCGATTATGATTTGTCGGAGATAAAGCCTCGCAATCCGCATGCGTTCCTGCTTACAGTGCTGACTGGAGAGGCTCTTGTTCGCTACAAGCAACTTCTCGATTTTCTGATCGTGAACGTCGGCGTGATCAGTTTATCGCTATGGAGGGACTTTGTTGGGGTTATCGTGCGCGTCATCGCCGAGGAAACCGCGGGAAAGGCGATCGGCGCGAGGGAATTCCTTGATTTCTTGCAATGGAAGCAACTCGACGAGGTTCCAGCTGGATCGCCCACTGTCGCCTCGAACGTTTTTGCTTACCCAGCAGAAGATCCCAAGGTCAAAATCCGTCTTGGCTCAATCCACTCAGTGAAAGGGGAAACGCATACCGCGACGCTGGTTCTGGATTCCTTTTTTCATGACCATCATCTGAGCGCTCTCAAACCTTGGATATTAGGCGGGAAGGCAGGCAAAGGAGCTGAGGGAAGTCGGATCCAGGGGCGCCTGAAGCTTCACTACGTGGCGATGACACGGCCCGCACAGCTTCTTTGCCTCGCTATGCGGTCGGATGTTTTTTCGGCTAACGAACGGGCGCAGCTCGTCGCCAGAGGGTGGACCGTTCGGGAGTGCCCTCCTCATGCGGTCTGAACGCCAGGCGTTAGCGAATTGCCGAAGATCCGACGGGATGGCACGAAGTTTCGGGTCAGAACAAGATTTCGCGCTAATCTTGTTCTGACCCGAAAAGCTATTGACGAATCGTGATACCGCCATCCTCGCTGGAGGCGATGAAATGCGGAGTTGGGTGAAATCTCGACACAAATGAACCGCTGTACTCAAATAGCCATTCTCCCGTCGATCTAGGTCGCTACGTCAACGTGAGCGCCAAGTTCCGTAGCGAAAGTCAAAAGCGCGTAACGCATAATCCGTTCGAGACCACTAAAAAGCGGCGCCCTCGCGAGAACTTCTCCCATCTCCTTGTCCGGGACAACAGGTCTACCAACCTGAACCTCAAACCTCTCCATTTGCAGGCTAATCCACTGTCCGAAAGGATAGCCCGAATGAACAAAGCGACTCCGCAGGTCGTACGCTGCCGCGATGCACCTCGGGAAATCTCCTTTCCGGATAGATCCCCATTGCTGCTCGGCCTCTGTTCTGTCGAAGAAGCTATCATCGATTTTCGAGGTTATGGCACTAACAAATCGACGCTTGATGCCCCGCATACGCGCTCGTAGAAAACTAGCCAGCTTCTTGCCATCAGGCAACTCCTTAGCAATTCGCTCCAACACTAGACGAGCTTCATTATCAATCGCCTCTTCTTCTGTAAGCTCGTAAAAGTTCGAGACAATTTCTCCGGCTGTGATGAGATTTAGGTACGCACTCTCAGGATCCGCCTCAACCGCGATAAGTGCTTTTCGGTAAAATCGTGCGGCCGAGAGGAATCCGGCGACACGTGGATCATCGTTTGTGTTGGTGATCAGACCTGCCACCCGGCCAATCTCTGATAGATTAAGCGGAATCGGTCGATCCGCCCTGGAGCGCCTATCATTGTGGCGCAAGCTCTGATCACACGGCGTCGAAAAGGCGGAAAGCTCCGGCATTCCGAAGTGACCTGACATCTCAAAAGGCCCATGCGAATCAAATCTCTTTCCAAACAGGACACTGAGGACGGAGGCCACAACCTCCCCTGCGGCCTCATAATTTGGAAGCATTACACCTGGAGCGGGATCCGGCGGCGGTGGAGTAAGGAACGCCAGGACTATAGCGGTCCGGCTGAGCGAATCTCCATTTCCGCCGAACCACCTTGATCGTCCGGCATAAAAAGGAGGCCAAGCAAGCGAAATGAGAACCTCGGGCGTATTGAACTCCCCTATGAAATGGGCAGGGCTGGAAAGCAAAAGCTTGTGGACACGCTTACTCGGTCGCAACATAGTTTCTTCTTCTGTTCGCTCCATCATCCCTCCATTGTTGAACATCAAAGTGTGGCACCTATCCGCCGTCGCCAATCCTTGCTAGATGCCGTGGCATTTCTTGTATTTCAAACCACTACCGCACGGACAGGGATCATTCCGCCCTGACTTGTTACCCTTAACCGGGCTAACGCCATTTTTGGGCTGGTTGAACATCACTGTACGAGCGGGCTGTGTCATTCGAGCAGCATCTTCGTAAATCTGGATATTCTCCATGGTACGCTTGGTCGGGACCCGGACAACAAAAGATCGAGCGCTGCGGTAGATTCCATCGACACCGATCTCCACCGCAACGCAGACCATGTTAGGTGCTTTGACAGACAAGGCGGCGGCACTCGCCTTGTTGTTCGCCTTCTCCCAATCAATTTGATGATCTGAGTTGTTTAGCCAAACGAAAAGCGGTGCGCCGTCCCCAGCCAGCAAAAAATAGCGAGCCGGGTGACGGCCTAAGGTTTGGCGAAGATCCGATAGCATCTTGGCCAAATTTCTTCGACCTTCCTCGTCGAAATCGCGAATGAGGCTATCGACTGAAAACCATCCGGCTGCTCGGGTGGCATCAAGCGCTTGCAGTAGCGCCAGCACTTCTTCTGGGAAATTCTGTGTCGGAAACGGGCCAACTTCCCAGTTTTCGCCTTCGAAGCTCCTGTCAACGATCTCGCTCATACCGTCCCAGAGAACCATGTTGACCTTTCCGCCCTTCAGTTGATCGGCAATGGTTAAATCAAACCGGTTCTTTTTCAGGTAGGCGCCAAGATGATCGAACTCGTCGAAGAGGTGAGCCCGGCGCGTCCCAGCCACGGCTTGCCTCACTTCCATGTAATGCACAAACGAGCCGGGCGTCGGCAGGAGCCGTTTGAGGACAAGCAGATCGTCGATGGACAGTGAAACGAAAGCATGCTTACCGAGGAGCGGCTCAATCTGCGGCAATTCCTTGCAATAGGCCGAGTAAGGTGAAAATGACTCGACCGTGAGCCCAATCGGCACCATCACGCGATAGTCCGAGCGACGAACTCGACCGCACTCTAGATATTTTCCATCGACACGATTATAGAGCGGCACTTCGGCAGCAGAATCCAAATAGCTAAAGAAGCGCTCACACTGTTTATACGCCTTGATAACCAGGTCCTGGACAGCTTGGGCGTGACGCTCGAAATTGAGCGCCGGCGATGCAATGGTTGCGGCCGTTCCTGCCTTGGCCTCGACCAGGAAGAGCACATCGCCAATCAGGATAAGAGTGTCGTTCTCCGACCACTGCTTGCTGACGGGGTCCTTGTAATAGACCTCTTGGAAAATGATGGCGTCAGGGAGCTGGGCCGATAGGATGTCGGCGAAAGCAGCTTCGCTCATTGCCTTTTGTCGACCCTCGAACATTCTCTTGTAGTCTGGCCTCCGTCGAAGAAGGTTATAGAGAAGTACGCGATAACCTGAGTCGCGGGCAAAGCAGGGGTCAATTGCGTAATATTCCGATCCAAGCTGGATCAGAGGCTTCTTCCGGGCAGGCAGCGTTCGGTAGGGCGTTCCCGAGAAGTCACCCGGAGCGAAGAATTCGCTTTCCTCACCGCGCCGGTATGCCAAATCCTCCAACAAGGCTGGCGGCAAGTCGGTATGACGGCTCACATTGGCGATGCCGCCATGCAGCATATCGTCCATCGCCTGTCCAGCGGCTTTCGATTCCTCTGCATTGGCCGCAACCCACTCCTCCATGACGTCCTCAAAGGACGCGCTCTGCGCCTCCGCGAAGGCCTCCACGGCATCAAACTGCTTTATCACTTCTAAGATTGCACCCGAATGCCCAGAACGCGTCGCATTCGCCATAGCCTGGAAGCCTTCGGCGATTCCGGCAGCGCCAACGCCGTAAACCTCTTTCAGGACATCGTCGTGCGGTTCCAGAACATAGCGATAAAACTCGCCTTCCAAGACTTGGTAGCGGTTCCCGCGCAGCGTGACCCAGGCGGATTTCGCACGGAATTCAATCTCTGCAGTATTTGGACCAAAGACACCATCCTTGATATCTGCGGATGAGGCGATGGCAAATACCATGGCTTGTCCCCGTAGTTTACTGCTGAGCTCAAAGAGTTCGGCGGCCAAATGTTCGTCGAAAGTCGCATTTGCGGATTCCGGATCTGCGGCGAGAACGGCATGCACATACTCCAGGAGGAACTGATTTTCGTTGATAAAGTCATCGGAGCCGTTGAGATCAGGCTGCTGCCCAACATCGTCTTGGACGGCAATCGCTTTCATCATGTATTGAGCATAGATGTAGCCGAGCAGATCATGCGGGGACATGGCAACGATCAGCGCTCGCATTCGCGCTGCTGTATTTTCCATATCCCGCAACAAGGAAAGGGTGGCCTCGGTCAGCCTTTGCTCATCCATAACGTCCTAAACCTAGCTACGATAGATTCGTTGTTCTGCAAAACGCATCCTAGACTTGCCGTGGTAATTTTCTAGCTGCAGTAGCGATCGGCGCCATGTATAAGTTGCATTCGTTTCGAAACTGAGGAGCGAAAGGGAGCTGCTTTGGCCAACGAGACACGGAAGCCAGTCCTGCACGACCATGTGGCGGTCAAACGTAAGCTCGTTCCGTCGTTTTTACACAAGCTCGGTGGCAAATTTTCCCAATACTCATGGACTCGCCAGCTCGTACCCGAGGCGATCTGGATTGGTTTATTGATCGACAGTTGTGGTTACAAGAGCGCTTGGGAACACGCCTGCGCTCTCGGCAAGGCCGCAATTGCCGCCATGAATGGGTCTGAATGCCCACCGTTCGTGAAGTTCAGCACGTTCGCAGAGCTTTCGGATTATCAGAAGGAAGCGACGAGATCTGCACTCGATCAGGCGAGCCTCATGGCGATCCGCCAGTCGTTGGCTCCGCTCGCCGCCATAATACCAGATCACCCTTTGGCCTTCCTGGGAAAGGCAGACGCTAGCCCCGAACAGAATGCTCGTTTTCCTGAACTGCTTGGCGAGTTCTACGATCGCAACAGCCGCGCTGCCGTGCGGTCGACGGCGCTCGGCTACGGTCTCGGGCTCGACCAGGAAAAGATCCATATCTCTTCGCATCTCATCGATGACCTCATCGTGAGATTCAACGTTATTGAAGACTATCCGGAAACCGAAGAGTCTCGTCAAGCAGCCGGCGCTTTTCGAGCGGCGGCCCCGATGCTCTTCATGAGCGCAAACGCTGACGACGCCGGTTTTGAAAGTGATGCACCTTGGATTGCGGCATTTTGGGACCATATTTCTGGCTTCGGACCGTGCCTCATTACAGACACGCTCGAAGACGAAACGACCGATAGCGAGGATCCCTTTGAGCTGTTCATCTTCGACTTTCGCAATGCCGTACGAGCCGATCTGCGTGCCAGACTGGCAGCCTGGCCGCTCGATTTGAACGAAATCGAAGTCTTCGAGGTGGTTACCGCACTTCTTTGCCGGCAAGCGACTCTGACGATGGAAATGGCATCGTCTCCCGGCACATGGACCCCGCACGTGGCGCCCATTCTGCTGCGCGCCATCGCTGACGTCTTCATCAATCTTGCTTGGATATTGAAAGATCCTAGTCCACGCGCTAGGCTTTATGTCGAAGATGGGCAAGGCGCCATCAAGTTGCAGATTGCTCATCAGAAGCGGGCCCTAGAGGCCGCAACCGACGCCAACGAAGCCGGCCAGCTCCGTGAGATGATCGAGATGTGGAGCGACTGGCTCTCAGCGCAGCGCATCGAGGCCCTTGTCGAGGTCAATCTCGGAAGCTGGTCCGGCCTTAATACACGAAGGATGGCTGAGGAGGCAGGCTTTCTCGATTTCTACAATTATGTCTATCAGCCGTTCAGTAGCGCCGTGCATTCTAACTGGGCACATGTGAGCGTGTTCAATACGGTCCACTGTCAGAATCCCGCCCATCGTTGGCATCGCAGCGCCGCGATAGCGGCAACGCCGATCGATCCCAACTGGCTCCACCTAGCGTCAAAGTATCTGAGCAAAACATTCGCGCATTTCGACGACGTGTACGGCTTCGACCTCCCAAATGCCGCGTTCGACCTTGTGGCAAGTCAATTGTCAGAAACGACAGAAGAAAACCTCAGTTAAGAAATAGATAGGGGTTCCAAGGCACTTTCATGCAATTTCTGCGCGCTTACTGATATCAGATGGCCGCGTAAATGCGGGCACCTTTGAAGACGCACCGGAGTTTCGACCACCTGAAAACCTCTTCCACCGTCGCTTCCGTTTCTCATGGATAATTTTGCTTTGGACGCATTTTAAGGTGTCCGGCCCCTCCGTCGCTCACCAGGCTCGAGCGAACTCGTCAACACCTGTAACGCATGCCGCTGCTCGGTCGTCAGTCGCTCGCGAGTGACGAGAGGCAACCTCCGTTTCACCTCGTCTAACCCGATAAATTGATCGAGTGTATTGTGATCAAACTGCTCGACTTGCGACGAGACCAAGTCCCCCGCAGAATGAGTTATTCCAATCGACATTAACCGCGCGAGCAGCTGTGCGAAGCCTTCGTCAGTTTCGATTGCGATCTCAACCCAAGATCTCGGAGCATCCATGCCGCCAGTATAGTCGCGCCAGCGATAAAGGAGAGACACTAGATCAGGCTCAAGTAAGAAGGTTTCTACATCGGCCGACTGGTTGACAATTTGGCGGAGCCATTCCTCCTTCAACAGCCTAACCATGTTCTGATCTAGTTTCGGATCGGACTGAGAGCCTTCTTCCTGATCTTCGGGATCGTTGAGGTGAATTATTACCGCCGCGACTGACAAGGCACCAGTTACTTGCAGCGCGTTGAGAGTTTCAGACCCTCGTATTTCCCGGGGAATCCTATCAATGTACCAACTTATAGCGCGCCATGCTTTCACCCACGGCGAACTGAACGGATCTCCACGTTCGGCGACGAATTTCTGAGCAAACGCAAACATCGCCGGAAGCAGGACGCTTGCGTTCTCAACGGGCAGCTGCTCAACTCCATCATCCAACCGACCTGCAAGAGAGGCCGAGAGTCCACGTTGTTCGACACTCTCGAGCGCGTCTTGCAATAGTCCAGCATCTGTCGACGCGGCCAGGATATCCACGAACTCATTTTCCGATATCTCGTCAGTCCCGAGCTGCAGTTCAAAGTACCGCGCGAAAAATCTTTCGCTACAGACACGCTTGGCGTCTGACCAGCTCTTGTGCCAAGTGTCACCAAGACGCCTTCCGCCGAACGCCCATTCTGTTTTGGGGAAGAGAAGCTTGAACGCGGCTTCGACCGTCGATCGATTGGCTTCACTTGCTTTGTTGACCAACGCGGTAAGCTGAGTTCGATGGGCATCGTCTTCCCGATCGCCCCGGAAGCGGCCGGACTGAAATAGCAATTCCTGCTGTTGGGAGAGAGCCGCGTACAAATCAGGTTCGAAAACCTGAACTGCATTCAACACCAGGAAGTCAATGATATTGACCTCAAGCTCATTCTTCCCGACATGCAGCGGCAAGTGAATTGCCACTGATGACAAGAACCGCCGGGCATCCCGCAGGTTTTCAACGAAGGGCAGGATCGTTCCGAGAAGGGCATTGCCCCATCTAACCTGCTCAAAGCCGTTCTTTGATGTCGCATGCGGGGACGCAATCCGGCTGAGCTCGGCAGTGAGTATCTCGTGAACAGACGATTTCGATAGTGCGGGAAGGTCAAAGTTGGCTTGAACAATCTTCTTCAGGAAGTCTCGTCCCTGGCTATTTGCGATTGGGTCCAATGCGCTTTCAACGATACTGGGCTGAAAGAGGAGCACAAAGACAATATTGGGGAGATTGGCGTTTACCTTAATTTGACGAATCAAAACCCGGATTTGGTCCGGTTCCAAGCGGTCGATATCATCGACGAAAACTACCAGCGGTCGCTTCAAATTTCGCAAGCTATTTTCGAGCGCAGTGCGAATTTTATCTAGTGACTCAGACCATCTGTCTTTGCCGACGTAGGCAATGATGTGTCCGATGATCGGAACAACGATGCTAGCAATTGCCAAGACACCAGCAATCTTAGCAGCGGAGGGTAGCTCCAAACCGAGCGACGCTGCGATTGCAATTACCGAAGCATTCGCGAGGAGAAGCGATATTGAAGTTTGGTCGGCCCCCATTTTCTTAATCGAAGGCCCTGAGCCCGTGAGAATCGCGCCGTACCTTCGGAAGATCGAGGCACGCTTTCCAGCCTCCGTCGACAGCGGCCCGCCAAGTTCGTCGGCTATTTGCTGAAAGAGAGCCTTAGATATAGCGTCTCCGTCGCCCCATTGCCATGGATTGAAATCCATCCAGCGAGCACCAGACTCTCGCGCAGCCAGCTGCTCGATGACAAGGTTTTTCAAAGAAGATTTGCCTGTTCCCCATGCTCCGCGAATGGCAAATACCCTGCCCTCGTCGAGATTGAGCTGACTGAGTACGTCGGCGATCCGTTTGGCGAACGTGCTCCGACGCAAGAGATCCTGCGATGCTGTACGGATCGGAACATCGGAACCGATATCAGAATCGCGCGAAGAAGAAGGCTTGGCGGTGGCCTGCGGGAACCAGTTACTGAAAGGCTTGAAAATCATCCCAACGCTCTAAGGGTAACTAGTGACTTCTCAATTAAAGAGTTTCGGTGAATTGCCTGCGAGTTGATCGAGATTGTGAACCGCAAAGCGATCTTCTGCCGTTACAAACTCTCCCAAGACCTTATGTCAGCTTAACGCGACCTTCGCCTCGTCGGCTGTGGAAAAGCGATATTGCGCGAGCGACAAATAAATCATTCACAACTTTATCTTGGGTTCTGTCATTGCGGAGCGCATTTCCGACGACGGTTCGACAAGATCTTTACCATGCGCACCGGCTTATGATGGGCTCGACGCGCCTCTGGTACGGCTGCACCGCCGAAAAGACGAATTGCTTAAGGTGCTGGAATATCCCGACATCCCGTCGCATACCAAACCATCGGAGAAAGACCTGCGGACCTTCGTCACCGAGCGAAAAATCCCGGCGGAACGATGTCTAGTGACGGCCGCATTGCGCGCGACACCATGCTCGGCCTGATGAAGATCTGCAAGAAGCTCGAGCTTTCCTTTACCATTACCTCGGCGACCGGCTCGGTATTGCTTGCCAGATCATTCCGCCGCTGCCCAGGGCCATCCTCATGCGTGGCTGAACCCAGATTAACCCGATGAGGTCAGCTTGCCGGCGCCCGGCGATTGGCCCGGATCCATGCAGCATAATCTTCGTCGTTCAACGACAAAAATGGCGTCTCCCGCTCGACTTGTTCACGCACGTCCTCCTGCGTTATCCGGATCAGATGCGGCGAAATATTCCATTGCGTGCGGTCGTCGACTTGAATGCTCAACGTCTTGCGATTACGACGGACGACAATTCCGCTGACCAGCGTATTGTCCGGCCCTTCGAATATCACGCGACCGCCGATCTTGATTTGCCGCAGCGCTCGCACCGTCTTCTCCAGATCCAACAGCTGCAAACGCCCGACGATGCGGTCGTGCAGCGAGATCAGCGCCGCTTCATCTAGGCTGTCGATATCGATCTCATCCACTTCCACCGTGCCCCTCCCGTCGCTGATCGCGTTTATGCTCCACAGCCAAGTATGGTAGAAGAGCATCAACGGCACAATTGCCCACCAAACCAGCAGTGCCAGAAAATCAGCCCCTTTTAGTACGTGGAGCAGAATGGGTGGCGCCGCCGAATTTTCGGAGCGTGGTGCCGAACGTCATCAAGCACAGCTTTGCTGCTGTTCACCAATTGTGGTCATTGCAGTGACTTGCCAGGTGTGCATTCTTTAAGCGCCCGCTGCGTAATTGAGGTTGGAGGATGCAATGCTACGGAAAGCCAGCATGAGAGACATCCCGGCACTTAAAGCTATCCGGTCTGCTGTTGTTGAAAATGTTCTGAGCGATCCCTCAAAGGTTGTCGACAGTCACTATGAATGGTTTGTGGCAAATCCCGGCGTGATCGTGTGGGAGGAGCAGGGAGAAGTTGTCGGCTTTTCTGCCGCCGACCCTCGCGATGGCAACATCTGGGCTCTTTTTGTCGCTCCTGGTTACGAGGGAGAAGGGATTGGCACGGCCTTGCTTGCTGAAGTGTGTGCCGATTTAAAGTCCGCAGGCATCCGCCGTGCGTGGCTTACTACAGATCCGAACACGCGAGCCGAGCGATTTTATCGGGCCGCTGGATGGGACGCGGCTGGTCAGAAGGACAACGAACTGTTGTTCGAACTATTACTTTGAATATCGGATCAACGCGGCGGGTTGGTGTCCTCAAATCGCCGTCAGGCAGGCGCACCTACCAGCTCAGTCAGTGAGGGTATTTTTGATGCGCTAGTCTCCAGTCCAAGACGATCGCCGAGATAGTGATAAAATGAGATGCCGAGCTTCTGGCAGGTCTTCATCAGCCCGAGCATGGTGTCGCGTGCAATGCGGCCGTCGAGGCTAATGGTTCCACCGGAGATCTTGCGCCTGGTGACGAAGCTCCGCAAATCATTTTCCGACGCATTGGTATGCAGCGGAATATCTGGATGCTCCAGCACCTTGAGCAGTTCCCGCTTGCGCCGATGGAGGCGTACCAGCAGCCTATCGAGTTCATTGTAGCCGGTCCGTAAGGTGAAAATCCTGTCGAATCTGCGTTGAAACCCTTGAGCAGCATGCGGTGACGGCTGCTGTTTCCAAAACTTGAGCGCTTTATAGAAGCGCCAGACAAGATCACGGATCAGCGTGACGGACCGCACCTCCTTCGGCTTTGCCGGCATCAGTTTCTGCAGCAGTCGCTCCGCATGAATCCAGCACAGGGCGTGATTGCCGACACGGAACTGGCCGGCATCGTCAGAGACAATCGTGGTTTTGCCCAACAGGCCATGGTGTCGAATGGCGCCCCAGATGGTCGCCTCCGCAAGAAGGCGTACGAGCTGGCGATCGAAAATATCGATCTCCTTACCGGCTAGGTGCTCGAGGAAAGCCACCTGATCCACGAAGACAACGGGAGCATGCGTCTCGAGCTTTGCAATGATTGCGTGATCGGCGCCCTGTGTCTTAAGCCAACTCATCGCCTCATCATTGATGACATAGCCCTGATGACCCGATCGCAGGATCGACAGAAAGTTAAGCCGCGATTTCGACAGGCTGGTGCGAAAGACAGTAAAGCGGTCGCCGCCGATTTGCGTGGTGAAGGCGTTGCGTCTGTTGTGCCGGGCACCAGTATCGTCGACGGTGACGAATGGAGCCGACACAAGACCGGCATGCAGAACCGCACTGTCTTCGGCGACGAACGGCTTAAGGTCGGTGGTGAGCAAGCGGATGATCTGTCGCTTCGAAATCTCGACGCCGACGTCGCCCAGAATTGCGGCTAATCGTGGTGTCGTGACCTGTCCTTGCGCGGATAACGCCAGGCAAAGCCGGCGCAGATTACGACCAAAGCCGTTTGCAACACCATCCGGCAAAGGCGCGGTGATCATCTTGCCTTCTGGCGTTCGCCAGCGTTCGCGCCGATAATGCACAAGCTCTGCGATCAGCACCAGGTCGCGAACGAAGAAGCTCTTGTAGCCCTTGAACCGGGAGCCTTCAGGTGCTTCGGCCCTTAGCGTCACGATGCGCGTGATCCGGTTCTTGTCCCGCTTGGGGCCACGGGGCGATTTGCCAGTCGCGCGACCACCGCTGCCTGGTTCAGTCGCCTTATCCATGCCCGAGGGTCGAAACGGTGGCCGCGGCGGCAGTTTCTTCAGCCGCGCGATCTCGTCACGCAGTTGCTGGTTCTCGATCTTCAGCCGATCATTATCCAGATGTAGCTGGGCATTATCTTCTCTTAGAGCCGCATTCTCCAACCGCAGCGTTGCGACCTCGGCCTTCATCGTGTGGAGTTCTTCTACAAGCCCGCCGACGAGCCGGCGCATCGCCACCAGCGACAGCGTCTCAACATGCTCAACCGACGGCAGGCTCTTCTTCATGACGGGAAGGAATCATGATTTGCCCCTTCTTGGCAAACCCATCCGCCACCCATTCTGCTCCACGTACCCTTTTATCGGCGAAGTTTCTGCCCGTCCTTCTCATTAACTATATGAATTAACGATATTATTTTGCATTGTTAAAGCGAAATCGGCCATTACTTCCGTTGCTCAGACGGTGTTTTTCTGTGTCGATGACTATCGATAAGTATCAAGTATCGATAGTGATGGATTTCAGGCCGCAAAACCGTTATGTCAGTCATCGAGGATCGGCGGAAAAGCCGCAAATCCAAGCCTTTTGCGGCTTTTTCATTTTGGATCGGTGGAAAATTCTGTCTGATTGAGTGAAATAACACGCGCCTAGAATTGCCGGACCAAATTTAGCACAGTATTTGGTTACCACGGATGCATCGGGAGAACCTGAATGTCACGACAGGCATGGCCAAAATGGAACGGTGGCCCATCTTTGCGGCAATACGCACAGTGGATGCTACAACACGGCGATAACGTTCCATTCGACGCACATCGTCCCGCCAGCGAAGACGATCTGCTCGTACCCGATTACGGTGACTGGGCGGTCCGAGCCGCTCGCGGCATCATTGCCGAGTACGGGGACCGTGGAGCAGAATTCAATGAAGCTTTCCACCCAGAGCGCGTCGCCGAAGATACCCGGATCGAAATCATCGACGTAATGGCTGAGATCATACGTGAAGCCCTTCGACAGGAACAGGAGTCGGAGAGTTCTGCAAATTCTCAATGAACAGGCGCCGCTCCGCTGCGCCAGACGGAAGCCGCGTTCAGTTTGTCCGGTTTGCGGCCGTCCATGCGCACTCCTACCTAGAGCTACAAATCAGGCTAAAATTCCACTGATCCTGACCGATTCCGCTGGATTAGGATGAGCTACTATTGTTCCATAACAAAGACATGCAGTCCTTGGAATTAAGAAGAGCGACACGATAAAGTCGGGGCAAATCACAGCGCCAGAGCCAGCTATGCCGAAGCCTAAAACTCTCCCCTCCCCCGCCGATCCGGTGCTGCAGCGTGCCGAGGAACTCGATGCGCTCGACGCCATCCTGCCCTTCGCCCGCCGCGATCAGCTGGCGATCCTGCTGACGGACGAGGACGTCGCCACCTTGAAACATCTGGCCAAGGAGGGCATGGGCGCCAACACGCTGCGGGCGCTTGCCTCCGATCTCGGTTACCTCGAGGCCTGGTGCGAGTTTTCCACCGACACACCCCTGCCCTGGCCGGCGCCGGAAAGCCTGCTCCTCAAATTCGTCGCCCACCATCTCTGGGATCCGGTCAAACGTGCCGAGGATTCGTCCCACGGCATGCCGGCCGAGGTCGAGGCGGGATTGCGCGCCAAGGGCCTGCTGCGTGCCGATGGTCCGCATGCGCCCGACACGGTGCGCCGGCGGCTGACCTCCTGGTCGATCCTGACGCGCTGGCGTGGGCTGACCGGAGCATTCTCAATGCCATCCCTGAAAACCGCATTGCGCCTGGCCGTGCGCGCCACGCCGCGGCAACGCCGCCGTAAGAGCAAAAAGGCCGTCACCGGCGATGTGTTGGCAAAGTTGCTGGCCACTTGCGGCGGCGAGCGGCTTGCCGATCTCCGCGATCGCGCCCTACTGCTGACCGCCTTTGCTTCCGGCGGCCGCCGGCGCTCCGAAGTCGCCTCCCTCCGGGTCGAGGATCTGGTCGACGAGGAGCCGGTGCATGCCGATCCGAGGAATGCCGCCTCCCCTCTCCTGTCGTGCCTGACGATCAGTCTCGGCCGCACCAAGACGACGACGGCCGACGACCGCGCGCATGTCATCCTGATCGGCCGGCCGGTCGACGCCCTGAAACAATGGATCGAAGAAGCCAGGATCGACACCGGACCGGTGTTCCGGCGCATCGACCAATGGGGCAATATCGACCGGCGGGCGCTGACGCCGCAGTCGGTCAATCTGATCCTGAAGACGCGTTGCAGCCAAGCGGGGCTCGATCCAGAGGCATTCTCGGCGCATGGGCTGCGATCGGGCTATCTGACGGAAGCCGCCAATCGCGGCATCCCGCTGCAGGAGGCCATGCAGCAGTCCCTGCATAAGTCGGTGACGCAGGCGGCGAGCTATTATAACAATGCCGAAAGGAAGAGCGGACGGGCTGCAAGACTGCTAAGTTAGTTTGGAAATCAGTCCGGGATGAGCAGATGCGGTATTCAACCGGCCAGACGATAATGGTGGGCGATCACGTTAAGGTGGATGGCATGGCAGGGATCGTCGTCTGCGATTTCGACAATCGCGCCTTCGTGGCCGGCTATGGCGGCGGGGACAGCCCGGGCGCTGAGATGATAGGCGGCGGCACCCTGTCTTCCGGAATCATGGTCAACACGACTGAAGCGGGCTTGATTCACTACGAACAGGGAAGTGCGCACATCCTATTTGTTGAGGTGAGTGGCCTGCAGCCTCCTGGCGCCAAACTGAGATCAGAAGATTGATCCTCCGCTCGGCCCGGAACCAGACTACCGCCACCGCGATGATCGGGGCCCCGGGCTGACCTCGTTGTCTATTCTAACCCGTTGGCACTGAAGGATGCCAAAGCTTCCTTCGCGGAATGTTCCGCGAACCTAAGCATGGTGAAAACGACCGACTACTTACTTGGCGATACCACCGCGGGCAGTTTTGGAACGGTCTCCCTCTCACTCACGACCTTAGCGATCCAACTGGCGGGCACTGCGTTCGCAGTTTCAGTCGGCAACGCGGCCTGTGCGGCAAATACAGCGAGCACGACAGCAAGATAGGTCAAAGTCAATTTTCCCATTGGGGTGCTCCTTCAGTCCTTGTTGAGTTCTGCTAGACGAGCACGGCCGGAAACCGTGAGAACGTAGGTATTGTGGGGTCCCTTCTCGAAGAGCCCGAAGTGTACGAACGCTTCCAAGGCAACGTCGAGCTCCTTTTTAATGCGCTTCGCCGTGTTGTTGTGAGTGGTAAGGCCCTTCTCCTTGTCCAGACGTTTCAGTTCTTGCAGAGATAAGCCATGAGCCTCCAGCTCAGCTTCCGCCCATTCCTTCCAGATTTCAGTGCGGTCGATGCGCCCATCTAGTTGCTCTGCCGCGATGAAAGCCAGTCCTGCGAAGGTGGCACCAACCTCAATATCGCCGATCACGCGGCTTGGCCCTGAGGGGCCAGCCTTTTTCGTGAAGTCCCATGGATTTTCACGGAGCAATTCGGTGGCGATCTTGGACCACGCATCGGAAAATCTGCCCAAGCCCTGCATCGGTGTCACGGTAGGCTCCTAGACTGGCGATCTCGAGAATCTAGCGACAGAACATGCAGCCCGCTAGATACACTTTTTTTGGATTTGCGGCACTTTTCTTGGACACGCATCCTGCTCTTGCCGAACATTTCGAGGCGGCAGAGAAGGAACGAAGACCGATGATCACATCAAACCGACGCAGTGACCGGTCAAACACCGGCTCCGGCAAGAAGTCCTCAAGAGACTGGAGCGTTGGTGAATCGATCAAGATTATCTTGCAGTCCCTGATGATCGCGCTCATTATCCGCAGCGTTTTGTTCCAGCCCTTCACCATCCCATCCGGTTCGCTGATCCCTACACTATTTGTTGGTGACTACGTGATGGTGTCGAAATTCAGCTACGGCTGGTCACGCTTTTCCGTGCCCTTTATCTCTGATTTCCTGCCGGCCGGACGCTTCTGGGCCGCCACACCCAACCGAGGCGATGTTGCTGTATTCAAGCTGCCGTCCGACCATTCCACCGATTTCATCAAGCGAGTGATCGGTCTCCCGGGGGATCACATTCAGATGAGAAGCGGGCGCCTGTTCATCAATGGCGTCATCGTGCCGCGCGAAGCTGACGGCACATTCCCGGTTAAAGATGGATCGGGCCGAATTTTTGCAGCGCCACGTTATGTCGAGACGCTGCCAAATGGCGTCAGACACCTCGTGATCGAGGTTGATGGCGACACAGGTGAATATGACAATACACCGGAATTCGTCGTTCCCCCGGGTCAATATTTCATGATGGGCGATAACCGGGACAATTCCGACGATTCCCGCATCATCGGGCCTGTGCCGTTTGAGAATTTCGTTGGCAAGGCTCAGGCTATATTTTTCTCGATAGGCTCCGATCCAAGCGATACAAGCACCTCGGCGCTGAAATTCTGGGAATGGCCATCGGCAATACGCATCGAGCGCTTCTTCAAATTTATCCATTAATGAGCGACCTGGTCCCTGCTACAAGCCGCTCGGAAGGTTGCCCTGTAGCGGACGCTCCATCAGGTTCATCATTTTCCCGTTCATGAACGTGGTTCCGACGGAAGCAAAGCCGTTCTTCTCGTAATAGGCAATTAGCTTTGAGCTGGAGAGTGAGCAATCCAGTCTGATATTCGCTAAGCCGCGTTCTCGTCCCATGCCGGCAATTTTTTCGATGACGGTTTTGCCAATTCCATTTCCGGCCTTGTTCCGGCAAACCGCGAAGGTGTGCAGATAGATGCTGTCGCCGGTTTCTTTCTCACCCCAATACGGACGATCCTCTAACAGGATTCGAAACGCGGCGACCGGTTGGCCGCCCATATAGGCAAGGAACAACTCGCGGCGCTCGATCCGAGGCAGCATCCACGCGTCATCGAAGGGATAATTCCAGCCCTCCGACCCACGCGCCTTTTGCCACGCACTGGCCTCCTCCAAAATCTCCGAGAAGTGCGCTCGAATTTCAAGATCCACCGGACGAATGTCAATTTTCATGTCGATATCGCTCGTCAATCGCGCCATGAATCGGCAACTATGCTGTCTTGATCCGAAGCGTGCTCAAAAACAGTATCAAAACGACTAAGGCAGAACCCGATCCCATGCACCAGCCCCGCATCGCCATCATCCTCGATGAGAACACCAGCACGGGCGGAACCCGTTACGAAGCGGCAAAGGGCTATTTCCGCGGAGTGAGCAAAGCGGGAGGTCTTCCCTTTGGCATTCCATATCTTCCTGAGATCGTCGACATCGTTTTGAACGAGTTCGATGGCCTGGTCTGCGTCGGTGGCCGGTTTGCTTATCCCGATGATTGGTACATCGCCGGTGAGATGTCCAAAGCCCCGCCATCGGAACGTCTCGAAGTCGAAAGGGCAATCATCGAGGGCTTTCTCGAGAGGGACAAACCGATCCTCGGCATATGTGCTGGCATGCAGATGCTCGCTTGCCTGAACGGCTGTCTGCTCACGCCCGATCTACGCGCGTCCTTTCCGAATGCCAATGAACACGACAAACGAGATCACCTTCATCCGGTTGAGATCGTCCCGGAATCCCGCCTGGCAACGATCATTGGTGAGCGTCGTATCGAGGTGAACTCCTATCATCGTGAAGCGGTTGCGCAATTATCACCAGCCGTTCTTGCAAGCGCCTACGCTGAAGATGGTATCATCGAGGCCGTCGAAGTCGTTTCCAACTCGTTCGCGATTGGCCTGCAATGGCACCAGGAGTTATTCGCTGACGCGCACCATCCAGGCAACGCAGTGTTTCGTGGGCTCGTGGAAGCAGCATGAGAGAGCTCGTATCGCATACGAGCTGGATCTACGGCAGGTACTACTTGGATCACCAACGCGCCGGAGGGGTTTCTCGAGCTTTGCTTCGATGTGAGCCTAGAGTTTCCGCTTTAATCGAGCGTCACTAGCACGGAGATTTCAAAGCCGAGCACTGAGCTTTTAATATTCACTCGCTTTGCGACAGCAGCTCGACTATCCAAGGGTGACGGGCACAGTCGCTTACATCTTGATATAGAACCCCCTCCCAACCGAACGCGTTAGCGGCCTCCACCACCGCCTCGGAGTCATCGAAGAAAAGTGGCGGCTCAGACTGGGGGCCAAGAAGGTCCGAAGCACGGGCAAAAAATCCGCGACCCGGTTTCAACTCGCCAAACCTTGCCGCATGAAACATGTCGTCGAACAGGTTTTCAAAGCCATGGCGATTCCAGAGATGGAAGGCCCGCATGTGTTCCTGATTAGTCGCGACATACAGGCGGACCAGTCCTGCCCGCCGAATCCGGCGGACAAGTTCCAACAATTGCATGTTGATGTTGCTGTCCCGATTGAGCCAGTAGCTTGCGACGACAAATGGCGAGCCGTGGAAACCCAAGCGCGGAAGGGTTTCTTCGAGAGCTGAAATCAGCGCCTTCCGACCGGTCAGAACTTCCTTTTCAAACACCTGCTTGATGAAGAGTTCGGTGAATGCGGTGGAGTCGATGCCAAGATCAGCCAGCAAATGCTTATCCCAGCGCCTGCGGCGATGCAACTGCTCTGTGTAGCCATGAATGAGGACGCCATCGACATCAAAAAGCACTGATCGCAACATCATTTCCTCTGAGTTTCCGTCCTCTTAGATCGAGAATGCCCCCAAGGGTCGCCGCCCGGATCAAAGTGAGATCGGCGATCGGCGGCGCACGAACCCGGTAGACACCACCTCAGCGCGAATCTCGAATTTTCACTCGCATCTTTCTATTCCCAAGGCTTGAAATTGACGAGCAAGGATTTCAGCTCGATCTCGCCCACGCGCCGAGCCGCCTCATCAGGACTAACCCATTCAAGTATACGCTGCCCCCGTTCCTTGAACTGGGTTTCGATCTCTCGAACCTCTACCTGAAACATTTCGACCACGCATGGGACGACTTCGCCACCCTCGAGATTTTTCATGTAGGTATAGCGCCCGATCGGCATCTTTCTCACCCTGCCCCGAACGCCGGCCTCCTCCCATGCTTCTGTCGCTGCCGCTTCGTGAGGCTCTTTGCCTCTCATCGGCCACCCCTTCGGAACGATCCACCGCCCGCTGTCGCGCGAGGTGATCACAAGGACTTCGATCTCGCTGCCGCCATTCTTGCGGCGAAAGCACAGAGCGCCATACTGGTTGTAAAACGCCTTTTGGGACAGCTTGTCAGGAGTCCGAGCAAGCTGTTGCAACAAATGCTTTGACTGCGGTGTGTCAGGCTTTCTGCCGTGCTTCTTTGATTTCATGACAGATAAATTGTCAGAACTCCGCCATCGCCTCAATTATCGCTGTACGGCTTACGCAATTTTCCGGCCACCTGATTGAGCAAAGGCCACTATCAAAGAGCCTCCCTCGGCAGAAAACTCTTGATTTGAGGCATCTATGGGCAATGTGACTATGAGAAGATGCCTCTAGAAACGCCTACAAAGGATCGTTTATCTTCGTCTTGTGCATTTGAACAAACCTCTTACCAGCTGCTCAAATTCCGAATATCGATGGCTCTCGGAAGACGGTTTCCCCAAAAAATCACGCACATCCGCCCTTTCCTCCGTAAAGGGCCATACGGACGCATTGGTGTTCTGACGACGCACAAGTCATCCAAGACCCAAAATCGCGTTCCACGGCCTTCTGTGTAAGTTAAAAAATCAGCGAGTAAGCCGCTAAAATAGCAGACCCTGGTTGTAACCAGCCTATTCACGCGCTTCGCTGCCCACAAATCTTCATGTTCTCATCTTGAAGCCAACGCAATGGCTCTGTATATACATTCGTGTGTATACTTGGAGGAAGCAACTATGCCTCATCTCACCCGAGTTTTTCAGGCCGGCAATTCGCAGGCCGTTCGCCTGCCGAAAGAATTCCGCTTCAATGTCGAGCGCGTGGAAATCACGCAGGAAGGCGATGCATTGATCCTTCGCCCGCATATCGAAACCAAAGAAACGTGGATGTCGCTGAAGGCGGCGTTGGCCCGCGGCTTAAGTGACGATTTCATGGCGGACGGCCGCCAAGAGCCTGAGCAACAAGATCGGCCGGACCTTGACGCGGTGTTTTCGTGATTTCGCATGTTCTCGATACCAATGCTGTGATCGCATTGATTGGCCGCGGATCGGATCTACTGGTCAAGCGTATCCTTGACAGCAGACAGGGCAGTATCGCCCTCTCCTCGATCGTCGTCTACGAGCTTTACTTCGGAGCTCACAAAAGCGCGAAGGTTCAACATAATCTCGAAACCCTGCGTCTGCTGCTCGCCGACTTTCCGGTTCTTGATTTTGACCAGCGTGACGCCTTCGTCGCTGGAGAGATTCGGGCAACCCTTAACGCCAAGGGCACGCCGATCGGTCCCTATGACCTATTGATCGCCGGACAGGCCAAGGCTCGTGAACTCACGGTTATTACAAACAATATCAAAGAATTTGAGGGGATCGAGGGCCTGCGCGTAGAAGATTGGACACAGTGAGCGCACCCAAGTCACCTCGCTTGTCCGCAAGTAGGCCCTGGCGCATTGGATCGGTGCGCATAACAGATAAATCTCTTTCGGTTGAAGAATATGTCGATATTTGACGATTTTATCGACATGATTCTGCTTCATGTCGCCAGCATCGACATGTCATCCTGGCGAAAAATTGCAGGGCCGTTTGCATGAACAAATCAAAACAAAGCAGGTTGATCGGCTATGCTCGCGTCTCAACGGAGGAGCAGGCAACGGAAGCCCAGGAAATCGAGCTGCGCTCGGCCGGCTGCGACGCTATCGTACAGGAGTATGGTTCTGGTGCATCGCGTACCCGGCCGGCACTGGCAAAGCTGATCCGCGAGATCAATGCAGGCGAGACGCTCGTCGTTGTCCGTCTCGACCGTCTGGCGCGCTCTGTCAGCCATCTCTTGTCCGTGATAGAGGACCTGACGGCAAAGGGGGCGCATTTCCGATCGCTGCGGGATCCAATCGACACCACGACGCCTCAGGGAATGTTTTCGCTGCAAGTCCTTGGCGCGGTAGCCCAGCTCGAACGGGCGCTGATCTCCGAACGAACGAAAGCGGGCATCAAGGCGGCTAAATCCAAGGGCAAGCTACCGGGCAATCCTGGCATTCGTGAGCGCCGCCCGGAAATGCTCGTCAAGATGACCGCTGCACAGAAATCCGCATATGGAGAGCGCATCCAGCTCGAAGCCCAAAAGTGGCTCCCGACAGTTCGCCGAATGCGTCCAGACCATACCTGGGACGAAATTGCTCGCGTCCTGAAGCAGCGCGGTATCGACTGGACACCCAAACGGCTCCAGCGGGCGGTGAAGTGGCTGGTTGTCGAGCACCTTGCTGATCCGGCGTTGCTCAAGAAGTCTCCCCCTCGCCCGCCCGAAGACCGGCTGATGACCCTCATCGCGGGTATGTATTCGTCCAACACTGAAATAACCGTTCGGGAAATCGCCAATCAACTTGAGCGCCTTCACGAACGCACGCCCCGCGGCGGCATAAAATGGTCCCCCTCCTCCGTCAAAAACCTCCTCGATCGAGCGAAGAAAATCGGGCTCGTTGACGCTGACGGCGAATAGTCAAATCATCAGTTACGTGAATCTGCCGCTCCGAGCTGGAACGAGCCAACGGGAAGGAAAAGACCATGGAAACCCTTACGGACGAGCACCGCACCCATTTCGCGTAACGGACAATGCCCGGGAAAATCGAACGAACATTGAGGCTCCAGGTTTTCGGCATCCAAAGCTTTCTCACTCCGCTACGCAGATTTCCTGTCGCCGCCGGCATTCGTTTTGAGCAGTGCCATTAGCATCGGCCCAAGCCCGAATTCGCCGCGCGCCGCTTTCCGAGTGAGATCGCGCAGATATCCGCCAGCCGAGTTGATGTGCCCTGCCCTCTCCAGAATACAGGCGATCGCCGTCGCCGCGTTTTCCGGCCCCATCACGTCGCAGGCATCCTGATAGGCCGAAGGACTGACCCCGAGGGTCGACCGGACCACCACCGCCGCACTCATCAGCTCCCGCCAATGGTTGATTGCTCCTCCCGGCCCGTACATCGCGATTTCGGGGCAAGCCCGTAGCACCATGCTCAATGGGAACGGCTGTCTCGGTTCGACCATTCGTTTCGGTTGTTCCGCCGGCTTCTCGCCCTGCTCTTTTTCAGAGCTAGGTTCAAGTTCATGGATGGATTCGGGTTTTGAATTCTGTATGTGACAACCATTTTGGATAGCATTGCTATCCATATTTTGGGAATTTTCCTGAATTTCCAGTCGGTTGACGATCTCTTCGCGCAACAATTCCATTTCTTCGAGGATCGAGGTGAGATCCGAGACGATCGGCGAACGCGGAATCCGAGCAATAAGGTCGATAAACAGCGCCTCGATGTGACGCCAGTCGCCAGGAGCACCCTCTTCCATAGCAGCCGTGATCAGCTTGCGGACATCACGCCGGCAGATTGTCAGAGCTTCTTTCGCAACGCGGAAGCGCTTGCGTTCCGCGGCCACCTGCTGCGCGGCATGCGCCAGTTCTTCCGCACGCGCCAGCAATGGAGCCAGGCTAAAGCCAAAGGCATCCTCGATCGCGCCAGATCCGTCCTTGCGGGCATAACGCTTACCATTGGCACTATCCTTGCGCTGGATGAGGCCCGCTTCGACAAGCGCTGCGAGGTGCCGGCGCAAAGTCGTCCCGGCGATCCCGTGCGCTCGCACGGAAAGCTGATCGTTTGACGGAAAGACCACGAGCCCACGATCTGCTGAAAGCTCGTTGTCTGGATAGAATGTCAGAAGCGCATCGAGAACCGCCAATGCGCGGTCCTGGATACCGAGAACTTCCCTCGCCTCGCAAGCATCGCGAAACACTTTCCATTTCTCGACCGTCTTGCCTGATTTGATTTCGGCCGTCTTCATTTGCCCTCTGATCTGGGCAAGTGAAATCGACCGCCGCCCAAAGGGCGTCGTCACACTTCCACTCTGCATTTTCTTCACCTTTCAAAAGGCAAAAGAAATCTGCTCACCAAAACGATGCCAAAGACTCTTGACTACGATTCGTGGAAATGCGATTCTCAGAGTGCTTAGTTCGGAGAGAGGCTTCCACGGGCGACCGTTTGGGGGCCTTTTTCTTTTACATCATTCTCCTTTGGTTAGCTCATCAAGGAATTGCGCATACAGCGCATCCAAATTGCGTGATAAAAAGTCGCCGAAGCGTGTAGCGTTTCTAGCTTTCATAGAAATAGCGAAACCCTTGCCGCTGGCCTTGATGTCGACAACGACACCCTTGTCTTCCGGCTCCCATCTCGCTTGCGATCGCGTCGGCGCTTCTTTTTTGACTACTCGAGCCGATTTATTCAGAGATCCATAGAGCGCAAGAAAGCGATCGTCCGAAACAAGGCGCCCGAAACTCTCCTCTTTAATTGCCTCATGTACTCGCTCGTTGTTGGAAGATTTTCCTACAAGCAACGAAAGCTCTACCCAACGTTCGCGGCCAATACCCGGCGCGTCGCCAATTGCGTGAACCACATTTAATGGAATACGTTCGGTAACAGAGAGCATTTTCGAGACAGCGGCAGCGTTTGCCGCCAGAGCCGATGAAATTACGTCTCTATCATACCCCAGCCCCTCAAGCCGACTTGCAAAAAGAGCACGTTCAATGAACGTCAGGTTTGCTCGTGCGGAGTTTTCCTGCCCTTGCGCGATAACATGAGTGCGATCATCAATTGACTTTACAACGGCCTTCACCGTCCGCCCGAGTTCACGCGCTGCTCTCAGTCGGCGATGGCCGAATACGACCTGATATCGGCCTTCCTCGGTCGAGTGTGGGCGCAGAAGTATAGGCGTGTCCTGACCGCGAGAACGAATTGCTTCTACAAGCTCGCGAAAGTCGTCATTATCCTGAGCTAGGCGATCCTGAACGAAAGAATCGTCTACAAGACTCGGGTCAATGTCGAGAACCACTTCACCCTCGAGATATTTGTCGGCTTGTTTAGCCAATTCATCGAGAGAGCGAACCAGTGACTTTCCCGCTCCTCGCATTGGATAGGCAGCTACATTAACGTGATCATCCTGAAGATCAGCTAGGCCCTCAAGGAGGTTCTTCCGCGCCATTCTTTCAACTCCACTAACCTTAGCCTATTGTAATTTCTCTAGAAAAGGCCGTTTTTGTCAGCTGACAAATCGACGTCCCCAGGATTGATGAATTAGATCCGCAATTTCGCTGTTCACAGCATCAAGCGACTCAAGCGCACGATCATAAGTACCTCTGTTCATGGACGAGCGCTCAACCTCATAGAGGGTTTGCTTCGTGATTCCCGCATCAGACACCGCAGTCGATTTCAGCATCTGATTTTTCATCATGAACTCATGAAACATGCTGGACATAAACCCGACCATTTGCGCCTGTGGCACGTCAGTAGGTTCGTAACGCGTTATAAGGTATCGGTACCATGAAAGATTGACTTCCGCGCCCGCCGCGCGAATGGGCTTGAGGATGCCGCCAAGCATCAGCAAAAACTGACCCATGGACATTACATCAAGCATCTGAGGGTGGATGGTGATCAACACACTTGTCGCACTCGTCAGTGCCGTCAACGTCAAATAACCAAGCTGAGGCGGACAATCGATCACAACGACATCGTATTTGTCTTCTACTTGCGCCAATGCACGTGAGATGCGTGTGAAGAAGGTCCTGCCGTCATTAGACGACTTGTCAGCCATCGCTAACGGAGTGTCGTATTCATATTCCTGCAGATCCAGATTCGCTGGTACGATATCTAGTCCGGGAAAATTGGTCGGCCGTATAATGTCGATAAGAGACTTCCTCTCACCGTCGTACCGGATAGCATCGTAAATCGACGCAACCTGATCAAGTTCTGGTTGGAAGCCGTGCAATGAAGACAGGGAAGCCTGCGGGTCGAGGTCGACTGCCAAAACGCGGTGCCCAGTCAAGGCGAGATATTGAGCAAGGTGAGCCGCAGTGGTGGTTTTTCCAGAACCACCTTTAAAGTTCACAACAGCGATAACTTGAAGCTTCTCGCCCGGACGGCGATGCGGTACATACATGCGGCTTTCCGAGCGCCCATGATGATCTAGGTACTCTCGCATTTCCAGCATCTGCTCCGCCGTATAGGATCGTCGGCCCGACGTTGAGGTTTGCGGAGAGGGGCCTTTACCTTCGAGGTGAAGCTTCTTGAGCGTACTTTGCGAAACCCCGAGATAATTTGCCACTTCGGCCAAGCTAAAAGACCTAAGCGTCTTCTTTGCGTTCGGAGGAAACCTCTGTACGCTGAGCAAATGCAGTTTCTTCGAAATCAGGTCACCCTGCTCAAGGATTTGATCCTCGAAATTTGCGGCGACCACTTGATGCGTCGAAGCCAGATTAGCGTTCATAGGCGACATGCTCTCAGATAACGATTTTTTGCCAGAAATGGCACTCTAACCGTTATTATCTGCGATTCGCAGTTATCAGCAAGGAGTTTAAAGTTAACAGATCCTTAGTGCGTGCTTTTCAAGATCCACAAAAGGACCCTATGTGTTTAGGCTTTTTGTAATTAAATCTGAAGCTTAAGGGTTCTTCGCGTGCGCGACTGTTCGTTTTCTGTTTACCTGTGAATCTGACAATGAATGCTACCCATCGCCCTGCCAACCAAACGGCAGCGTCCTAGGATATCACCCGACTCACTTACCAAAAACATTGTCGAATCTTACAACTGCCCGCCGCCTCCGATCCATGCTCAGCTGCCCACCGATTCTTAACGACGGAGAGCCGCATGCGTTTTGTCCCAAATTTCACGATCTCTAGCCTGCGAGAAACAACACTTCTCACGCAACAACACAGACAGCGATCAAAAGTCCTGCAGCGCTTGGTCATCCGTCGCGTATCGTAGCGGGGGAACCAAATGAGCCAGCTTCGCTCCCATCCGCGGCTTGTCCGCAAACTTCAGGAAGCCCTAGGCGATCAGCTTTGCGTGGCCCTGGACGATCCGACCGTCGTGGAGATCATGCTCAATCCGGACGGAAGGCTTTTCATCGAGCGCCTCGGCCATGGCATCGCTGCCGCCGGCGAGTTGTCTCTCACCTCGGCAGAGATGATCATTGGCACGGTCGCGCACGCCCTTCAGTCGGAAGTCGACACGGAGCAACCGATCATATCTGGCGAACTCCCGATCGGCGGCCATCGATTCGAAGGGCTGCTGCCTCCGGTGGTCGCGCGCCCGGCATTCACCATCCGTCGCCGTGCCTCCCGTCTCATTCCGCTCGAGGACTACGTCCGCTCCGGCATCATGACGGACTATCAGGCCTCGACGATCCGTAGTGCGATTTCCGCCAGGCTGAACATCATCATTTCCGGGGGAACGGGCTCCGGCAAGACGACGCTTGCAAACGCAGTGATCGACGAGATCGTCAAGTCTGCGCCGGAAGACCGCCTTGTCATTCTCGAGGACACTGCCGAAATCCAATGCGCGGCCGAAAACGCCGTCCTTCTGCACACCAGCGATACAATCGACATGGCGCGGCTGCTCAAAAGCACCATGCGCCTACGCCCCGACCGAATTGTCGTGGGCGAGGTCCGCGATGGCGCAGCGCTCACATTGCTGAAGGCCTGGAACACCGGTCATCCCGGCGGTGTCGCCACCATCCACTCCAACACGGCCATGTCGGCCCTGCGGCGCCTCGAGCAGTTGACCGCCGAAGCCAGCCAGCAGCCGATGCAAGACGTGATCGGCGAAGCCGTAGATTTGATCATTTCCATTGAGCGAACGCCTCGTGGTCGCCGCGTCCGGGAGATCATCGAGGTCGAGCGCTACGCCAACGGCCAGTATCAGATCGAATCCGGAGAGCTCACGGAAGAAGAGGAGGCGCGCCATGTCGCGTAGAACTGCAACCTTCATCATCGGGTTGCTCGCAGCGCCCGTCATTCTAGCGACGGTCACGCCGGCTCTTGCCAGCTCCGGCGGCAGCCTTCCATGGGAAGGCCCTCTCGAACAGATCCAGCAATCCATTACGGGTCCGGTCGCAGGCTATATCGCGCTTGCAGCCGTCGCAATCGCCGGCGGCATGCTGATCTTCGGCGGTGAGCTCAACGATTTCGCGCGGCGACTGATGTACGTGGTGCTTGTCGCCGGTATCCTGCTTGGCGCCACCACCATCGTCGGGCTGTTCGGTGCGACGGGTGCGTCGATCGGATTGCCAGATAACCAGGCGATCGCTCAAGGGCAGACTGTCCTCGGGGAGGGGAGCTGATGGCAGAATCTCTTTCCGGCCTTCGGCGCAATCGCATCCATCGTGCCCTGTCGCGTCCCAACCTGTTGATGGGCGCAGACCGCGAACTGGTGCTGATCACCGGGCTTGCGGCGGTCATCCTCATCTTCATCGTGCTCACCATCTACTCGGCAGTCTTCGGAATCGTCGTCTGGATCGTCTTCATTGGTGTGCTCAGGATGATGGCAAAGTCGGACCCGCTGATGCGGCAAGTCTATATCAGGCACATTTCCTACAAGTCTAATTACAAGGCGACCGCCTCGCCCTGGCGCCGATATTGAGGGGATTTGCATGGTTGCTCTCAAGCGTTTCCGGGCCACAGGCCCATCCTTTGCAGATCTCGTCCCCTATGCCGGCCTGATCGACAATGGCGTGCTGCTGCTGAAAGACGGAAGCCTGATGGCCGGCTGGTATTTTGCCGGTCCGGATTCCGAAAGCGCCACCGATCTCCAGCGCAACGACCTCTCGCGTCAGATTAATATTATTTTGTCGAGGCTCGGAAGCGGCTGGATGATCCAGGTGGAGGCCGTCCGCATTCCGACGGTCGATTATCCCTCGCGGGATCAATGCCATTTTCCCGATGCGGTAACTCGTGCGATCGATGTGGAGCGCCGAGCACATTTCGAGCGCGAGCGCGGGCATTTCGAGAGCAAGCATGCACTCATCCTGACCCATCGGCCGGCGGAGTCCAAAAAGACCGCTCTCAGCAAGTACATCTATTCGGACGAGGAGAGCCGCAAGAAGACCTATGCCGACACGGTGCTCTTCATCTTCAAGAACGCCATCCGCGAGATCGAACAATATCTTTCAAACACGCTTTCGATCCGGCGTATGGAAACGCGTGAGACGATGGAAAGGGGAGGGGAGCGTGTCGCGCGATACGATGAACTGCTGCAGTTCATCCGCTTCTGCATCACTGGCGACAACCATCCGATCCGATTACCTGATACCCCCATGTATCTCGACTGGATCGCGACGGCCGAGCTCGTACACGGCCTGACCCCACGGATCGAAAGTCGTTTCCTCGGCGTCGTGGCAATTGACGGCCTTCCGGCCGAGAGCTGGCCCGGTATCCTGGATAGCCTCGACCTGATGCCGCTCACCTACCGTTGGTCATCGCGCTTCATCTTCCTCCATGCCGAAGTGGCGCGTCAAAAGCTCGAGCGGACCCGCAAGAAGTGGCAGCAGAAGGTCCGGCCATTCTTCGACCAGCTGTTCCAGACGCAAAGCCGATCCGTCGATCAGGATGCGATGACGATGGTGGCGGAAACGGAAGATGCGATCGCGCAGGCGTCATCCCAGCTTGTCGCCTACGGTTACTATACTCCGGTCATCATCCTCTTCGACGAGGCCCAGGACGCCTTGCAGGAGAAGGCAGAGGCTATCCGGCGCTTGATACAGGCGGAAGGTTTTGGCGCCAGAATCGAAACGCTCAACGCGACCGACGCCTATCTCGGCAGCCTGCCGGGCAATTGGTATTGCAACGTGCGGGAGCCGTTGATCAATACCAGCAATCTCGCCGATCTCATTCCATTGAACTCGGTATGGTCGGGTAACCCGGCGGCGCCCTGCCCATTCTATCCTCCGAATTCACCACCGCTGATGCAGGTCGCGAGCGGCTCGACACCGTTCCGGCTGAACCTGCATGTCGACGACGTCGGCCATACCCTGGTCTTCGGACCGACCGGGTCGGGCAAGTCGACCTTGCTGGCGCTGATCGCGGCACAGTTTCGGCGATACGATCGCGCCCAGATCTTTGCCTTCGACAAGGGTAACTCGCTGCTACCCCTCACGCTTGCCGCGGGCGGCGATCACTATGAGATCGGCGGGGACAATGAATATCCTGGAAAAGGTCTGGCATTCTGCCCGCTTTCGGATCTCTCCACCGACGGCGATCGCGCCTGGGCAAGCGAATGGATCGAGATGCTCGTTGCCCTGCAGGGCATCACCGTCACTCCCGATCATCGCAACGCCATCTCTCGCCAGATCGCGCTGATGGCGGCAGCTCCTGGCCGATCCCTGTCGGATTTTGTGAGCGGCGTGCAAATGCGCGAGATCAAGGACGCCCTTCATCACTATACCGTCGATGGCCCCATGGGGCAGCTTCTCGATGCCGAGGAAGATGGCCTCCTGCTTGGTGCGTTCCAGACATTCGAGATCGAGCAGCTGATGAACATGGGCGAACGCAATCTGGTTCCCGTGCTCACCTATCTGTTCCGACGCATCGAGAAGCGCCTCGACGGGTCGCCAAGCATCATTCTGCTCGACGAAGCATGGTTGATGCTCGGTCATCCCGTGTTCCGTGCCAAGATCCGCGAGTGGCTGAAGGTGCTGCGCAAGGCCAATTGCGCCGTGGTGCTGGCGACGCAATCGATCTCCGATGCAGAACGCTCCGGTATCATCGACGTGCTGAAGGAATCCTGCCCGACCAAGATCTGCCTGCCCAATGGCGCTGCCCGCGAACCGGGAACACGAGACTTCTATGAGCGGATCGGTTTCAACGAGCGCCAGATCGAGATCGTCTCGAACGCCATTCCCAAGCGCGAATATTACGTCGTCAGCCCGGAGGGCCGACGGCTGTTCGATATGTCGCTCGGCCCCGTGGCGCTGGGCTTCGTCGGAGCGTCCGGCAAGGAGGATCTGAAGCAAATCCGTGCGCTCAGCTCCGAACATGGCCGCGACTGGCCTATCCAATGGCTTCAATCCAGAGGAGTTCACGATGCCGCATCGCTGCTCAATGACATCCACTAAGGTGCTGGCCGGCCTGACGGCGGCTGCCTTTGCAGTTGGTGCGACTTCCGCTGCCTATGCCGGCACCGCCACGGGTGCCGCGACCGAGTGGACGCAGGTGCTCAACAACGGCGAGCTGATCGCTCTGGTCGGCAAATCCGGCGAGCAAATTCAAAACCAGATCACACAGATCAGCCAGCTCGCCGAGCAGATCCAAAACCAGCTGAAGATCTACGAAAACATGCTGCAAAATACCGCGCGGCTGCCAGACCATATGTGGGGTCAGGTCGAGGGCGATCTCAACCGGCTTCGCAGTGTTGTCGACCAGGGCCAGAGCATTTCGTTTTCCATGGGCAATGCCGACGATGTGCTGAAGCAGCGCTTCAAGAGCTATGCCGACCTAAAAACCAATCTGCCTGATGCCAGGACCTTCTCGTCCAGCTATCAGACATGGTCCGACACCAACAGGGACACGATCGCCGGCACGCTGAAGGCCGCAAGCCTGACCGCCGACCAGTTCGACAGCGAGGAGGACACGATGGCCTCGCTGCGATCAATGTCCCAGTCGGCCGACGGCCAGATGAAGGCGCTGCAGGTCGGCCACGAGATCGCCGCGCAGCAGGTCGCGCAGATGCAGAAACTTCGTGGCCTCGTCTCCCAGCAGATGACCATGATGGGGACCTGGCTGCAAACCGAGCAAACCGACAAGGATCTGGCCCAGGCACGGCGCGAGCAGTTCTTCAGCGCCACGGCGCCCTCCACGTCAGGCGGTGAGAAGATGAAGGTGGAATGGTGAGAACGAAGCTGATCCTGGTCGCGATTGTGGCCCTTCTGACCATCGGCAGTACAGGGATCTGGCTCTTCCTGTCCGATAGCCGGGCCGCGCAGGGGCGTCGGGCGGATTTCTTTGGCGCGTCGAGAGACTATCCGACCTCAGGCGGCCAGAAGATGAAGGTCGAGTGGTGAAGAGGATGAACTCCCCGTACCTCCGTCCACTCCGCATCATGATGCTGCTTTCGGCAGTCGCCGTTGTTGCAATGTCACAGCCCGCATTCGCGCAGGAAGGCTCCGTGCTGACCTCGCTTCAGAACCAGATCACGACGGCTGCGAAAGGGTGGGAAACCACCGTGATGAATGCCGCAAAGTCGCTGTTCTGGATTCTTGCGACGATCGAGATCGGCATCGCGGCCGTCTGGCTTGCGCTTCAGGCCGCTTCGCTCGACAGCTGGTTTGCCGAACTGGTCCGGCGGATCATGTTTGTCGGCTTCTTCGCCTTCGTGCTGGCACAAGGCCCGACCTTTGCCAAAGCTGTCGTCGACAGCCTGTTTCAGATCGGCGCCGGCAGTGGAACCGCTTCGCCGGCTGATGTTTTCAATGCCGGGCTCACCGTTGCGACAAAAATGTCGGAGAAAGTGCAGTTCGGTCTGTTCCAGGACAATGCTCTGGCGATTTCGGCAGCCTTTGCGATGGTCGTCGTGGTCATCGCCTTCTCGCTTGTCGCAGCGATCTTCGTCGCCGTCATGGTGGAGATGTATCTCGGGCTGCTTGCCGGCATGATCATGCTCGGTCTTGGCGGATCGTCCTACACGAAGGATTTTGCCATCCGCTATCTGGTCTACGCCTTCTCCGTCGGCATGAAGCTGATGGCCCTGGTCATGATCTCCCGTATCGGATCGGAAGTGCTGATAGGTCTCGCAAACGAGCCTGACGTCGGCGACCAGTTCCAGACGGCACTGGCGATCGCCGGGATTGCGGTCGTGGTCTTCATCATCGCGATCTATGTTCCAAACATCATTCAGGGTGTTGTCCAGGGCGCATCGGTCTCTGGAGGGATGGAAGCAATCCGCCACGGAGGGCAAGCGGCATCCTTCGCCGCCGGCGCCGGGTTTCTGGCGGTGGGTGCTGCAGGCGCCGGCTTCATGGCGGGGCAGGCAGCGCGGGCCGCCGGATCGTCCATGGCGGGAGCCACATTGCGCGGCATGGGCGCAGGTATCGGGTCGGCAGGCAAAGCCGCAGGGTCGGCAGCAAAGGAAAAGGCGATCGGTTCTCCCGGCGCCTATGCCGGATCGATCCTCGGACTTGCCAATGCCAAGCTCGACGAGAACCGCGGTGGTCAGAGCGGACCCAAGCCGCCTCCGGAGCGAAACGACAAACCATGATCAAGACAAGGGAAGAACGAATGGCGGTTAACCGCTCCCCCGAAAACCCATATCTTGCCGCGCGCCAGGAATGGACAGAACGATACGGATCCTACGTTAGAGCCGCGGCGGCCTGGCGCATCGTCGGCATCCTCGGTCTGACCATGGCCGTCATCGGCTTTGGCTATGCGATGTATCTAAGCACTAAGGTCAAGCTCGTTCCCTATATCGTCGAAGTCGACAAGCTCGGGAACTCGGTCACCGCAGGCTTCCCGCAGCAGATCGAATATGCGGATGTGCGGGTGGTGCGGGCAACGCTTGGAAACTTCATCAGCAGTTTCCGGTCGATCACGCCCGACGCCGTCGTGCAGAAGCAATATATCGACCGGACCTACGCGCTCCTTCGCACCTCCGATCCATCGACGGAGAAGGTCAATGCCTGGTTTCGGGGCAATTCGCCCTTCGAGAAAGCCAAGGCCGCGACTGTTGCCATCGAGGTCAACAATATCGTGGCGCTCTCCAACCAGACCTACCAGATCGATTGGACCGAGTATGAGCGCGACCGCAAGGGCAAGGAGACGGGCACGCGGCGGTTCCGCGGCATTGCAACGGTCGCACTGACCGCACCGCAGGACGAGGCTACGATCCGTCTCAATCCAATCGGCCTTTACGTCCGGGATTTCGACTGGACGGCGCAGCTCTAGGGGCAGGGGATATTTTTATGCACAGAACAGGATTGATAGCGGCTCTCGGCTGCATGGTCGCATTATTGGCCGGCGGCAGTGCCTCGGCTCAAAGCATGACGACGAATGAGGTGAAAGGCACAAACATCTCTGGCAAGTGGCGGGGAGCGCCTGGCCTGGTCACAAGGGGTCCCGATGGCAAAGTGATCTTCCTTTTCGGGGAAACGCAGCCGTCGGTCGTCTGCTCGCCGTTGCAGGTTTGCGACGTCGAGCTCCAGGGTGGAGAAATCGTCCGCGATGTCCTCGTGGGCGATACCGTACGCTGGAAGGTCGAGCCCGCCACCTCAGGTGCGACCGGCGGCCAGGCGATCCATCTGATCGTCAAGCCGTCCGAACCTGGTCTCGTCACGTCGATGGTGGTCACGACCTCCAGGCGCACCTATCATATTCAGCTGAAGTCGCATCCGAGCCAGTATATGGCTCGTGTAGGCTTCGAATATCCGGAAGATGCCTCGACCAAGCTTGCCGACATCAACGCGCGCCTCGAGACCGGCGGCATTCCGGGAACCGCGCCCGACAAGCTGAACTTCGCCTATTCCGTAAGCGGCAACGCACCGTGGAAACCGAAGCGGGTCTATTCGGACGGCGTCAAAACCTACATCCAGTTTCCAAAATCGATCTCGGGGCAGGATGCGCCGGTGCTCTTCGTCATTTCCGGCGGCCAGAACCGTATCGTCAACTATCGCATGAAGAACGACATGATGGTCGTCGACTATGCCGTCGACAAGGCCATCCTCGTTTCCGGTGTTGGCTGGCGCCAGCAGAAGATCACCATCAGAAGGGGAGGGTGATCGATGCGAGGCTTTCTTTCCTTGATCCTGACAGCTGTTCTTTTGGCCGGCTGCCAGACGGCAGGCGATGGATTGACCGGCGGCGCGGCTCCCACTCCTGTCACCGGGCCGGCAGCAAGCACCATCGCTGGCGATATGGCAAGCCGGCTGGCCGAGCAGATCGGACCGGCCGGCAACACCACGATCAAAATGAACAAGGAATCGTCTGAGTTCGCAACAGCGCTTGAGGCGGCCCTCAAGGGTTGGGGGTATGCGGTCGTGACCGACCAGACGGTCGAAAAGGGCACCAAAGCGATCGAACTCGCCTATTCGATCGACAGCGTCGATGGGCGGGTGCTCGCACGGCTTTCGACACCACCCATTGCCCTTGGCCGAGCCTATACGACGACTGCGACGGGTGCCGTGCCGGCAAGCCCGCTATCCGTCATGCGTCGCGATTGAGGAGAAGACAATGGTCCAATCGCTTCAGCTTGGTGCTTCGAGCCAGACGAGCAGCCAAACAGGCATGCGCCGTCTCAACCGGCTGCCGATCGTCATTGCGATCGTCGTCATCGCATTGTTTCTGGGGGTCGTCGTCATCGGCCTGTCGTGGCGTGGCCTCTCCTTTAATGGCGGCAATGGTCTGGAATCCGCCTCCAATGCACCGGCGACAAGCTTTGGTGAACAACTCAAACGTGGTGTTACCGATGGTATTATCGGTGAGCCAGCCGAGCGAGAGACGTTCCAGCCAACGCCTGTTATTGAACCAAAGCCCGAAAAGTCGGAACCATCGGCCGAAAGGCGGCTGGCGGATCGGGATGAGCGTCGACCAAGCCTTGAATCCGAAGAGGAATGGAACGCGCGCCTGAGACGTGAACAGGACGAGCAATATATGCGCGAGCTCCAGCGCCAGCGGATGGCTCGTCTGCAAGCCCGGGCGACCGCCCTCGATTCACCGCTGAAGGTCGACATCTCCGAGGCTGAGAAGGGAGCCGCAAACTCGCCAACCAGGGGAAGTACACCTGCGACAAGCAATAGTGCTTCGGATCTCTATGCGGCTGCGATGCGGTCCGGGCTGATGGGCCAGAACGTCGATCCGAACGGCCAGGGGTCGAAGGAGGATTTCTTCAATCAGGATATCAAGGGGCTTGGCTATCTGCCGAACCCGGTCGTGCCGCAGTTATCTTCCTATGAGCTGAAGCGCGGCTCGGTCATTCCCGCGACCCTGATCACCGGCCTCAATTCCGATCTTCCCGGACGCATCACCGCCCAGGTTAGCCAGAACGTCTACGACAGCGCGACCGGCAACCACCTGCTCATTCCGCAGGGTGCAAAGCTGTTCGGCCGCTATGATTCCAAGGTGTCCTTTGGACAGGAACGTGTCCTGGTCGTCTGGACCGATCTCATTTTCCCGAATGGTTCGACACTGCAGATCGGCGGAATGGCAGGTACGGATGCCGAAGGCTATGCCGGCTTCAAGGACAAGGTCGATCGCCATCTTTGGCGGACGTTCGGATCGGCTGCCTTGATTGCCATCATCGGAACCGGGATCGATATGTCGTTGCCGGAAAGCTCGACGCGGGCAAACCAGGATACAGCGTCCGATGCGGCAAGGCGGAACTTTGCCGAAAGCTTTGGACGTGTGACGGAGCAGACGATTTCGAAGAACTTGAACGTTCAGCCGACAATCCAGATCCGGCCCGGCTACAAGTTCAATGTTCTGGTCGATCAGGATGTGATTTTTCCATCCACCTATAGCGGCCATTGATCGCTTGCCGGCGCTTCGCCACCCTTCGCTCCGCGCGTCATAGCCAGCTCTCAGAAAAATCTTTTACATGATTGTCATCTTTTAGAGCGAGGGTACTTGAATACCCGACGAAGGTGAGTAGATCTGTCATATACAACCACCCTGAAACCTCTTCGCGTACGGTGGCCCAGACTGACCTTGAATTGAACAGCCAGAACCTCCCCCGATCGCGGCGTTCACACAAGCTAGATGCGCATATAGAAGAGGTGGGGTAGGCCTGAGGCCTGTGCAAAGACCAGGAGGCATTTCGTGGAAGGAACCCTTCGTTCTCTCATCGACGTGATCGAGTCAGCTTACGACGAGCGCACAATCAAAAGCGCGCTTAAGGGCTTCGCCAGTTCTTGGGGTTTCGAGCGTTTCGCATACGCGCAGATGACGGGGGCTGATGTCCGCACAATCAACTCTTACCCCAGGGAATGGCAGAATCGGTATCTCGCCAACCGATATTCCCGCATCGATCCGGTCGTCACGGAAGCCAGGCGGCGAATGGATATGTTTTCCTGGACGGCGGACGACTGGGCAGTTCGCGGAAATTCCGAGCTCAAGCGCTTTCGAGATCAGGCCATCGAACATGGTATTCATAGCGGAATAACAATTCCCGTAGAGGGCAGCTTCGGTTCGACGATAGCGCTGACATTCGCGTCCTCCAAGGCCCAGGTCGAATGCTCCCACTCTCAGGACGCGCGAAAGGCCATGCAGGCGGTGTTGGCGATCCACTATCGTCTGCAAATCATAGGTGCAGCGGCAATCGTCAGTCCGAAGCGATTTCTGTCTGCAAGGGAAGCCACATGTGTTATGTGGGCGGCGAAGGGAAAGAAAGCTGCGGAAACCGCGACGCTAACGGGCATCGATGTGAGGACTGTGCAGCACTACCTCACCAAGGCGCGCGAAAAGCTTGGCGCCGCAACCATCCCGCAACTCGTGGCAATCGCCAAGGATCACGGTCTGGTTTAACCTCTATTCGTCGATATCCACGGGAACGATCGGCACATAACCCAGCGCATCGATGATGTCCGAAAGCTCATCCTGCTGTGCTTCGGAACGTTTTTGACGGGCGATATACTCGTCTTGCAGATTTTTAAGCACGGTTTCCGAGCTTAGCGGGTCGGCTGCAATACGAGTCCACTCATCATAGACAGCCTGATCGGCCTCGAGCAGGCGGCGATGCTCGCGGATCGCATAAACAGCTAGCACTTCCAACTCGGGTTTCGACAGCGCGTCATACCGCGGTTTTCCTTTGATGCTTTCGGTTCTCTTTTCGGATGAATTCTCAGCGGTCATCCGCGTTCCCTTTAACTTCATTGTTTCCGTCAAACCACGGAACCCCATTCCAGTTACATCAGTCCGGCCATAAGTCGAGCGATGAACCACTGAATTTTGATTAAATCATCTTCGTCATTCGCATGTGACCCGAGATGCGAACAACATGTGTATTTTACTTTTTATATTACAACTTTAAAGATAAATATGTAGCCTACCCACATGAACAGACCGCCAGCACAGTGGCCATCGGCGAGCTCGTCAACAGCATCCTGAACTAGGCCCTGCCAGCGAATTCAAGTCTGATAGCAGACCAGCCGAGCCGCTGGCCAGGGTTCGCATTGGCGATGAACGAATAGCCTTTGATCTGGATGCGTTAGCCATCAACGCGCCGGCGAATGGCGTCGTACCCCGCGATCCGCGGCCGCGCCAGTTCAAGGCCGAGCACTTCGGCGACTTCGCCGGTGACGCCAAGCGGCTCGCCGGTCAGCCGTTAGTATACAGCGGCTTCCTGTGCGCCGGATGACGGCTCAATGAAGCGATACCTTCTCAAATAAAAGTAGCTCATTAATAGCCGCATCTACGATGTCCTGCAGTTTTCGCCAGCCATAAAGGTTGTGTTCGCCGAGGCGCTCCTGGATCGCAGTCAGCATCCAGCCGGCCGCTGCCACGTCGTCGCCATCCTTATATGTGTTGAAACGCTCGAGGCAGGCCACAATGCGGGGGCGAGCTGAACCGCCATCAAGACCCAAACTTGCCGCAAGCGAACGTGCCTCTCTATAAGCGTCCGTTATGCGTTGCTTGTCCTGGGCGTCGCCGTCGACAATCATCCTGATAGTAAAGAGCAGGGTTTCCAAAAGATCGGCGGTCTCGTCGGGGATCATACTCGTGAACCTCGCGCGACGCGATGCGCGTCCCGTTTTGACCGGGGCCATTTCGGCGGCGTCTCTCCATCATCGACAGATAGAGGCAGTCTTATAGCGGACGACGATGTCCAAGTTTCATATCGCAAGCCATCCTTGCCACTCCGTTTTGCCGCATACATGAGATCGTCGACATTGCGCATTAAATCCTCCATCCGCGCTTCTCTCACACATGGCTCAATCGCAAGCGCACCCATACTGCATGTCACCCGATGACCAGTGTCCGCCAATACCGTGCTGAACCGCCTATGCAAATTCACCGCAACCTCCTGCCCTTCATCTATCGACGGCAGTTTCATCAGCAATGCGAATTCGTCACCACCCATGCGTCCAAAACAATCTTCGCGTCGTAGCGCAGCTCTCCCTTCGACCGCGAAACGTTTCAGCACCTCGTCCCCCGCCTCATGACCATATCGATCATTCACGCCTTTGAAACCGTCGAGGTCCAGATAGACCAGCAACATCGGCCAGCCCTGCGCCTGGGCCACCCTCAACATTTCTTCTGCTTTTTGCTCAAAGGCCTGGCGGGTCAAGACACCCGTGACATAGTCACGGCGGGCAACGAAGCGTTCGTGTTCATAACTTGCACGAAACCGCGAGACGATGGCGGCGATGATCGTGAACGATACAGTGTGGACCGCGAGATTAACTGTAATAGTGGCCCACGGCATGAAGAAGATGATTTCTCGATCAGTTCCAACAGACACCAGAGCCGAAACAAACGCAACGGCAAGCCCAATCCGCCAATTGGAATGCCAGGACGCAAGGCATATTGACAGTACGAACAGTGGGCTAAGGTTGAAACCGATCAATGAGGAAAGGTAATTCGCGACACCAAGGCTGGCGGTCCAGAGAGCCAGAAGCAGCGGCATCCAAGATTCGAACCACTTTGAGAGCAACGTAAGAGGATCGAAAATTCCATCCTCCATAGACCCGCATTGGTCCCTTCTCAAACTACTTGGTCCGCGACGTATCGCCCTTTCAGGAGCGAAAATTTTGGAGCTATCCTCGTTTTGCGATGCACTCAGTGGCTCCTCCCCTCATTCATTCGCAACGACTGCTTGTCGCAATTGTCGCAGCTCTTCGGTTTCCACGACACGCAACGCAAACGCATGGCCCCGTCCCTGCCGGTTGAGAACCTGTGTCCGCTCAATCAGTCCTCGTTCGACAAGTCGGGTCACGAGCTTGTGTGTCTGCGATACAGTCAGGCCGTAAACCTCCCCAAGTCTTTGCGTTGTCAGTGGTTCGGGTTCGTCCTGCAACGCGTTGATCGTGAGAAGGATCGCAACCTGCTGCAAGCGCGCAGCGGCTGTTTCCTCTGGAAAGGCTCTTTCGACGACCTGCTTCACGAGATGCCATATGAGTTTGTGTTGCGCTTGCATCTTATTAACTTTCGTATATAGAAAAGTCTACCGCTAATTGCGATGTCGAACCATTTCTTCCTTTAGTCGGAATCGGGCTGGGAGGCGATGGCTCACGTTCGAGGGATCTACATCGCAAACTGATGCGTGCGTCGAACGCATACCAAAAAGCCCGCGCAAGGCGGGCTAAGCAACTGCATTCGGTGATGTTTTAGGCCTTTGGCCTATTTGCCGGCTTCGGGTTTGCCGGTCTTCAAAGTCAACTTGGCACGCGACGCCTTGGTCGGAACTTTCGCTGATGCGGCCTTGGTTACACCGGACTTCGACTTTGACGCATTCAGCCGTGCAGCGCGCCGCGACCGGTTGTCGTCGAGCGCTTTCTGGAAACCAGGATCCTGCTCAGCATGCTTGGCGAGATCATCGAGAAACTCCGCAACTTCTGTGAGGGTCTCGACAACGACGTAGCTCAGGCCTTCTCCGGCACTGACCGCGTCGCGGCCGACGCTGACGCCAAAACCGCCGGGAACCCGCTGAAACCAGGTCGACCGCCATTTCTTGAAGCCTGCGACATCTCGCTCATACTCTTCGAGATAGGATTTCTGCTCGGCGACCCGCAGCTGAAAGGTTTCAACGGAATTCCGTGTACCAGCCTTTGGCTTTTCAGCCTTCTTGGCAGACCACTTCTCAATAAAACTTGTCATGAATATATGCTCCATAAGGTCGAGAGTTCAGTTGAACTAACCTGCGTCTCCCCAACACACAGAACGCAATCCATCGAACATTGCAATAACGGCTCTATATTTTACAACCAAACATAGAATTCATGGTCAGGCTGGTCGCGTCCGCGAGCGGAAAGGAAGCTACTTCTATAAAATGGCGTCACAGCAATTGTCAGCAACTACTTCTGCCATATGTTGACGACTAGTATAGGCGTTGCCGTCGTGGAGGAGGGCGTATCATGCCAGGCAAACAACGGTTGATCGATGTTGCAGATGCATCGAAACAACATTGCCGTCAGCAACTCCGTAAGACCATTGATGTAGCAGTGAACGAGCTTCTGGAGGCTGGATGGGAGCCTCAAACCATAGCAGAAGCTCTGCTGGAACTCGCCGACGACTACATGGACGATGTTATTGGTGATATTGCGAAGACGTCACCATCGACACGATTTCACTGATTTGGTGTAGACTGTTAGACTCAAGAACCGCTTCCAGGCAACGACAGCATAATTCGGACAGTTTGGTTCGATGACGCCGACGCTATTTAAGCGCTGGCTCAATTAAATATTTGCAAGTCTGCAATGCAGATAATAGGAATTCATCGCAGATTGCATCATCGCAGCCTGTCGAGGGAGCGAAGTGAGGAACATTCATGCCTGTCGGTACCATCAAATTCTTCAACAATGAGAAGGGCTTCGGCTTTATCGCCCCCGACAATGGTGAGACGGATGTCTTCGTTCACATTTCCGCACTGCAAAGCGGTGGCGCGCTCGAGAAAGGCACCAAGGTCGAATATGATCTCGGTGAAGATCGTCGGACCGGGAGGACGAGGCCGAGAACGTCCGCATTCTCTAGCTTTTTCACTTAGACGCTGAGTGCTTTCAAAGCGGCTGAGAGGTTTCTGGAATGGCTCCCCCAACTCTCTTTTACGCGGTGGAATACGTCGCCACCCTCATCGACGAGAGTATCATCGCCTTTACCGATCGCGGGATCGAATGCCTTCAGGACTTCCTTGCTGACATTCGCTCGCGAGCAGGCGGCATTCATCAATTCCTCGTCGACGCGCAATGCGACCCTGAGATCCTTGAGCGTATCAAGGCGGCTGGGACGCGCCTGTAAGCCCTGTGGCGACCATTCGATGAATGCGTCCCGCGGACCTGCGGTCATGGTAGCAACTGCGAGGTGCCTCAGGTTTCGACGAGCAGGGTGATGACAGCAACGCGGTTGCCCGACGAATCTTCGAGCTCCACCGACGTGGTCGGCGGCGCTTTCGCGTTGAAGGCAAACGTGGCAAGCGCCATGGCAACGGCTCTGCAGGCCGTTAGTTGATCGTCCTCATCAATGTGGCTTTTCGCCAAAACTCGTTTGAATTCATCTCGTACCTTAAAATTGTATCGCGCCATTGGCCACCAGTGCTGCGTCGTATCTCCGCAGATATATCGCAAACTCTAATGTATTCAATGGTTGTGGCCACTTCCTATCCCAGGCGGCACGATGCAGCGGCCAAATTAATCGGGTCGCTCGAAAAATCAGCGAATGATCGATAACTGGTTGAGCTTGGCAAGTGACACCTTGCCTATCCATTCGGGCAGCTTAACTAAACCGACGGTAGGTGTCAGAGTATTTACCATCGGTTTGGACGCCACCCCCAAATCCGACCATGCAGCGTCCGACGGCACAGCGCCCCCAAACAAAGTGTCGTCGGACACTTCCATGTCCAATCCACATTCAACGATCGAGCCGGGATCCGTTGCTGCTTCGGTGTGCGACGTTCGCGTGCAATTTAATATCACTTTCGTGAACGTCATATCAATTTCCTGAAAGCCGGAACGTCTCCCGAAGCCTATGCTTACGACCCTATTGGAAGCGATGGGGACAGCGAAAATGAGCGGAATCTCAGGCGGTCGACACAAATCCAGGAAGCGGACCGCTCCCCTATCAGATTCGCACATTCATCCTGTCGACCAATATGTCGGTCGGCAGATCCGAATCTTGAGAATTCAACTGAATTTGTCTCAGGGAGACCTGGGCAGGGGCATCGGCGTAAGTCTTCAACAAGTACAAAAATATGAAGCCGGCAAAAATCGCGTTAGCGCTTCGATGCTATACGAAATCGCAAGCTGCATGCAGGCGCCAGTAGCGCGGTTCTTCAAAGATTTGCCGCACCCTGGAACTGGCGAGCTTTTTCACCTTTCGTCAGAGGCCGATGAACGCATCGCCTATATCTCTACCGCCGAAGGTCGCCGGCTGATCGAGGATGTCCTACTGCTGCCGCCGCGGGTCAGAAGCCGCATCCTTTCGTTGGTCAGCATCCTCGCGGAAGAGCAACACCTTTGACGGTCGCCACCGCTTTTGAGGGCAAGTTTCTTGTTAGGCAATCCCATTTGCGATCAAGCGGACGTTCTTCTCGAGCTGATTGTCTGATATCCATCCTTTGTCTCGTTGCAGGCATCATTGCTTGAACCAGCGACGTGCGCCCTGTCGCTGCCTGCCACGCGGCGGTGACAGGGCAACTCAAATTGAACAGCCCTGTTGCGCAGACGCTGAGGACAGTGTCTGTCTCATGGTAATCAGCGGGCCTCAATTTCCCCGCCATTCGGCGGGGCAACAGGATAGGTCTGATCAGCCTATTGGCATATTATGCCATATCGGCTATTATCCGGTATGGAAGCAACCCCGGAGGATGTCCCTCATGCCGACGCGGAATGTCGTTCTCACCGAACACCACGAAGCGGTTATCGACCAGTTGGTGAAGTCTGGACGCTACCAAAACGCCAGCGAAGTCATGCGCGAAGGACTGCGTCTGGTCGAACGTCGCGAAGCGCACGAGGCGGCGAAGCTGGAAGCTTTGCGGGAGGCAGCCCATATCGGCTTTGTCGATTTGGATGAAGGCCGATTTACCGATGTACCAGCTGACCAGCTGGATCACTTCATTGCCGGCTTGGGGCGTGAAGCGTCGGCACGGATTCGTAAGTCTGACGCATAACGGAAATGGCCGATTTTCGTCTTTCTGCCGCGGCGCAAGCCGATATCGTGGAAATTCTGGCGCACACGCATGAGCACTTCGGCGAGCTCGCCCGGTTGCGATATGAGTATCTGCTTGTAACGGCGCTGCGCGACCTAGCGACAGATCCTGACAGGATCGGAAGCCTGAGCCGCCCCGAATTGGGTGACAATGTGCGAAGCTATCATCTTCGCCATAGCCGCGAGCGAGCGCGGCATGAAAGTGGAATTGTGCGCCACCCTCGGCATCTTTTGCTGTACCAGATCGTCCAAGCCGATCTGATCGGGATTGGACGTGTGCTCCATGATGCGATGGAGCTCGACCGCCATATTCCCGCCGGCTACGGAGACGAATAACATCAGGCCACCATCGCCGGCATGGTTTAGACGCCTGCCATGTCTGCGTCCAAGCTTCAGCCAAGACTGCCTCCGGACAAACCAGCCCGAGCCTATTCTCCACCAATCCTGGACAGATCGATGCGCATCTCCGCCGATCCAATGGGTTGGGGTTTGTTGTTTTCCGAACCTGCGGCGTTTCCCGTTTCAGGGTTACCGCTGACATCAGCTTCCGTCTGCGCTGCAGGCACTTGTTTTTCTATCGGCAGACTTCCACCTGGATCGGAGGCCAGAAACACATTCCTGCCTTCGAACTCTCCCGTCTTCCACGCGTAGACCGCATCCTCGAGCATCGGCGGGAACGCATCCGCGCTCGTGCGATTCCCATACCACTTGGCAACGATCCGCAAGATCTTGGCAAACATCGCCGTTCCCTTGCGCAGGTTCGCACAGGCATCGACGAGGTCCGGCTGCAGGTCGGACGGATCGGTCACGCCGATGCCAGCCGGCAACTGGGTCAGGCCAACGCGGACAATTGCGCTACCGGCATATTGTCGGATGATCGCCATCGCCTGGTCGACTGATGTTGCCTTGGGAATGAGGATCAGCCGGCCGCCTGACTTCACCGTGACGGCGAGAGGGTCTGCGGAACCGGCCACCGCGACGAACTGCTCGACGATCGCAGGCTTGAGTGTGGGATCGGCGCATTCTTTGATCAGGGCGGTGTCGAGCATGAAGTGTCCTCTCGGCACTCAGGTGTTGACGGAAAAAACAAGCGGCTTTGCGAAGAGCTTTGCCCACGCAACGGTGCTGGCATGCTGGATTTCGGCGATCGATGTCCCCTTGGTCCACCAGCCGTTTCCGACGGCGACGATCAGATCCGGATCGTAAAGCATGGATTGCAATATCGGCCAGACGAGCAGTTGCTCGTAGCAAATGAGGGGTGCGACCCGTTCAGCTCCGACGGACACAATTGGATTGGCAAAGAAATGCGCCCCCGCGCCCTCCGGCTCCCCTAGCCACCATCGCCATGGCTGCCACATCGAACCCGGAACTGGCACGCGCTCACGATAGATGACCTCGCCGCCATCGCCAGTCAGATGGATCAGGACGTTGTCATATCCGCCCGTATTGACGACCACCGCACCCGCGACAATGGATATGCGGGTATCCCGAAGGCCGGCCGTCCAAACTCGTGCAGTGGTGGATGTCCAGAAGCCCAAAGCACTTTCGGGTAGAGCAACCGAGGTCGTGCCGTCCGCCGCAGCTGTCTTCACCGTGGCAATCAGATCACGGTGGCGCTGCAGACTGAGATCACGTCCAAGTGAAGCGCCCAATTCCAGATCGACACCGCGCCACTTGTCGGGTACAGGCGCATCGGTCCACGAAGCGGCGGACCACGCCCAAAAGCCTCCCAAGGCGATTGCGACAGCTGGCCGGAAACGGGTGACGAGGCCCGCAAGGCCGGCTGTCATGGCGGCGAGGCCCCACCATCCCCATCCGGGAAAGAGAATGCCTGCAGCCGTTATCGGATGCGCCCAGCCGGTGATACCGAAGGGTGGAACAGCCATAAGAACGGCTGCGGCAAGGTAGCGAACCGGACGGGCGTTTGCTTGCCTTGTCCAGAGAACCACATGCACGATGACAAAGCTTGTGGAAGCACACAGCCAGAGCGCCAATCCGGGCCAAAAATCCGACGAATAGAAATTAGCCACACCCTGCGGCAAGCCTCGTGACGCAGCAAGGAAGTATCCACTGGAGACGATCGCCGCCACCAGTCGGCTTCGTGCGAGCGACCAAAGCATCGGAAACACCAATACTATTGGCAGTAGCAGGGCCTGGCCGCTCCATCCCATGGTCCCGGCGCCGATCGCAGCTGCGGTCAACAATGCCGGCTGGAGATAATCATGGCGCATGGGTCCACACCTCCTGTGCCAGACCAAGGATGCCGGATGAGGGCAGGGGGCCGAAGTAGCGGGAATCATAGGAGCCTTCGAACGGTGAGTGCACGAAAACGTTGTCCGGCGGAACGATGCCCCCGGGAAAGGGCGTGAGCGGCCGACCCTTCCCATCTCGCGGGGACAGACGGGACGAGGGGATCTCATGACCGTCGACCATGACCGAGGCGCCGATATCGACGCGTTGCCCGGCGACGGCGACCACCATCTTGATCAGCGGTGCTGTTCCGCCTGGGCAAAGACCGGCTCGGAAGTAGCCGCGCATCCTCGCGTCCTGGGTTTCCCATGTCCGCAGAGGACAAATGAACAGCAGATCGCCAACCACTGCTGCCCGATCAAGCGGAACGATGCGCCAAAGGCCAAGTGGTTCACTTGGCGTCAGGTTGATACGGTAGCCGCCGTAATAGGCAAGCGCGGCGAGAAGGCAGACGATTGCCACCGCCACCCACAATACCCATGGGAACGTCATACGGGCCGACGATCCAGATGCATGTCGCGAAGGATCTGGCATCATTTGAGCGATAGCCCCTGGCTTTTTGTCTGGCGCAGCGCATCCGTCTGCTTGAGCGCCTCTGTCGTTCGCTCATGGGTCCCCAGTTGCTGGATCGTCCGCATGGCGTTCCAGGCGGACTGCACTTCAGCTTTCTGTCCAGTTGTCATCCCGGTCGTGACGGTCTCGAAGACCTTGCCGCTGGGTTCCTTTGCTGCGAGAGACAAGAATGTCCTCTCGCCGAAGCGCGCGGAGACAACTCGGGCAAACCCCTCGAGCTCGGCCTTTACCATTTTGTCGGCAAGCGCGTATTCCAGGCTAGCCGGAAGATCGTTGCGGTCGATGGCGTCACGCACGCGTTCGAGGACGGATTTGGCATTGTGCGAGAGCGCGGGGATTTCAATGGCAGCTTGTCTGCGAGCTGCCTGTTCCTCGGCCTGGTATTTGCGTTCCGCCTCGAGCCTCGTCTGCAGATAGCGTTCGAGGTTGCGGGCAAGGGCCAGAGCGTTCACAAGCGCGATCTCTCGATCCCGATTGTCAGTTTTTGCGGCCAATATGCCAGTCTTGCCCTTGAGCTTCCCAAAGCTCTCTGGCTCATTGGCGATCTTGAAGATGGTCGTCGCGGCAACCGTCTGATCCGTCAGCATGGCATCGACATTGACTGCCTTGAAGGCCGCCTCCGGCTGAGCATAGACCAGACGGAAACGCGCCGACACATCCTCCCATTGCGTCTTCAGGCCGGAATCCGAGGCGAGCCTGTCCTCGATCACCTGTTCGATCGATTTCGAGAAGGTCATGATGCCTGACACCATAGGCTTTGCCTCCCGATTTGCGGTCCGGGCGGATTGAGTCGATGCGGTTTTCGCAAGACCAAGCCTGGACGCGACCGCTGTCAGACGGCTGGCGAGATCGGCAAGCTTTGTTTTCTGGCGCAATGTCCAGTCGAGCTGGTCACGCAGCAGCGTGCGCGCCACCTGGACGATGTGCAGGCCGCGTGTTTCGGCAAACCGCAGTGCGTCGCGATAGAGTTTCCCACGCTCGTAGTCGAGCGTCGTCTCCTTGGCGTTTCTCCGTGAGAGAACCTTGGCAAGTCCACCATTAAAGGCGAAGGACCGGCGTCCATAATAGAGCTGCAGATCCTCACGATGGCGGGTCATCGCCACATAGGTCAGGTGGCGGTCGAGCGAGAGTGAGGCAAGCACCCTGATACGATCGACAGTCGCTCCTTGGCTCTTGTGGATCGTCGTCGCATAGCCGTAGTCGACATTATTGTAGAAGTGCTGTTCGACCGTCACGTGCCGGTGATGCTCGCCTTCGCCGATCTCGGCGATGAGGCGGCCCGGCTGAGCCTCTATGATCTTGGCGAGCATGCCGTTCTTGACGCCGAGCGACCCCTCGTTCTTCAGGAAGACGATCTGGTCACCCGCATCGAAACGGCGTTCTCCATCACCGGTTTTGAACACATGTCCTTCACCGACGATGCCGCGCTCAACCAGCTTCTCGCGCGCAAGCACATTCAGCATGCGCACGTCGCGACGCAGATGGGCGAGGATCAGCGTAGACTTCGCCGGATCGTAGCTGTGGTCCCAGTCGGTGATCAGGCTCTGGACAGCTTCAGCCTTCAGGCGCCTGCCCGTGATCCTGGCATTTGCGTTGTAGTTGGCCAGCGCCTTCTCCACATCACCTCGCGCCAGATCGAGCGAGGCCTTGCGCATCCAGTCCTCACGCTGGCGGTAGATCGTCTCAAGTTCGGCGTAACCGATCCGGTCGACGATGGCGCGGAAGGCGGCACCCGCCTCGATCGGCTGCAGTTGTTCCGGATCGCCGACGAGCACGATCTTGGCGCCTGCCTTGACGACAGCATCGACGAAACCGGCCATCTGCCTGGATGCGACCATGCCCGCCTCGTCCATGACGAACACGCATCTGCTGTCCAGCACGTCACGGCCGCCATTCCAGCGCAGTTCCCAGGAAGCGAGCGTCCGGCTCTGGATGCCGGCTTCCTTCTCCAATCCCTCAGCCGCCTTGCCGGCAAGCGCGCCACCGAGGACACGATATCCGGCAAACTCCCAGGCCTCGCGGGCCGCCTTCATCATGGTGGTCTTGCCCGCGCCGGCGCGACCGACAACGGCCACGATGCGGGGAGATCCGGCGATCCGCTCGATCGCGGCTCTTTGCTCTTCTGAAAGGCGCTGATGACGCTTGAACGTCGCGTCGAGGATCGTACCGGACACACCGTGCGTCTCCTTACCCTCAAGCCATATGGCCTGTCGCGCCATCGTCGCCTCCAGCCGGATCATCGCGCGTGTCGTATATCGAGCGGGCATCTTGGCGCCGGTGGCGAACTCGCTCGTCTCACGCTGCAACCGCAAGGTCTCCGGGCTTTGCATGATGCGCGCCATCAAGCTTTGAAACAGACTGGCGTCATCGACATAACGATGTAGGATTTTGGCGACGTCGCGTTCATCGAAGACGCTCTTCTCTCGCGTGATCAGGTCGAGCACGATCTCAGGATTGCGCCGGATGCGTCGAACATTATCGGCGCGCCGCTCCTCCTGCAGCTCCAATCGCTCGAGGGAAGCAGCTTGGTCTGCCTCCGTCGCTTTGCGTTCGATCGCCTTCGTGCCGACACCGAGATGGATCGTGGGGGCAAGATCAATCCCCTGCTTCTGGAACGAGCGGCCATCGATGCGGAGATCAAGACCGGCGAGCGCCAGATGTTTGTTCTGACAGGCAAACCAGCCATCTCGCAAGGCGTTGAAGTCGTCGATACCACCAGCCCAAAGCTCGTAGACGATCTTGCCGGCATCGTTGCGAAGCGGATTGCCGTCTGGTCCGGTTACCGCGACCTTCTTCGAGCCAAAACCCTCTTCGGTCAGCGGCCGTAATGTGGTCATCAGATGCACATGCGGATTGCCGGGCGCATTGTGATAGACCCAATCGGCGACCATGCCTCTCGCGATGATATGTGTCGCCACGAAATCCCGCATCAGCGCGATGTTCTGCTCCGCCGAGAGCTCGATCGGCAAGGCGATGGTGATGTCCTTGGCAAGCTGCGCATCGGCGCGCTTCTCGAATGCCTCGACCTTGTTCCAGAATGCTTCTGATGCGCCGGCAACAAAGCAGTCCGAAATCATTGCCGTCAGCCATTGTGGTGCATCCGCGGGGATTACGAACTCCTCGTGCAGCAAACCCTGCTTGCGGGTGTAATCGATCGCTCGGGCTTCCCGCTCGTACTCCATTTTGGCGCAATGCCGGTAGGCCACGGACAATACGGCGCTGCGGCCGGAGCCGCGGGCGATCATGTTGACGGAGAAGTGCGGGACGGCCACGGTGGTAAAAGCTCCTGATCGCGAACGATATCGATGCGTTCGTCAGGAGCGGTGGCCCCGCCAGGCTGTACTTAGCAACACGTCGCATTAGCGACGTATAATTGCGCCCTTGGAAGCCGTCCTTGCGAACGGCCGGGATCATTCACCAAAGCATCGCCCTTGGCGATTGTCAGAATAACAGTAGTGCGTTCCGCACCATCATCCGGAAGAGTGAGGGTCAAGCCTGATGCTTTCTCACTTAACGGAGACCACCAATCATGAAAAAGCCGTCCTCGAAAATCCGCGAAGAAATCGCAAGACTGCAGGAGCAGCTCAAGGCAGCGGAAACCCGTGAAGCCGAACGCATCGGCCGGGTCGCGTTGAAGGCCGGGCTCGGAGAGTTCGAAATCGAGGAGACGGATTTACAGGCGGCCTTCGAGAAACTGGCCGAGCGGTTTCGGGAAGGAGACGCAGGATCGACCGCAGAGGCGAGGGGAGGGGCAGGCCGTAATGCCACGCAATCAGCGCCGGTCGCGTCTGGCGCGGTTCCGAGCGGCGTTGGCGAGGCTTGAGCGGATGGCACGCACGACGACATCCGATGCCCGCAAACAAGACACGCGGGAAAAAATCGAGCTCGGAGGACTAATCGTCAAGGCAGGCCTTCGCTATGAGAAACGCGCACTATTGCTCGGCGCGCTGATCGAACTCAGCCAGCGCCTGAAAGAGGACGGGGGCGAGCGGGCACGACTGACGGCTATCGGCGCCAAGGCTTTTGCCAATGAGTCCGAATAGGATTGCGCTGGTCGCCGTTCCGATCTTGCTGATGATCCTTGTCACTGTCGGGATGACGGGCATCGAGCATTGGCTATCGGCCTTCGGCAAGGCGCAAGCATCACGCCTCGCGCTCGGGCGAATTGGATTAGCCATGCCGTATACCGCATCGGCAGGCGTCGCCATCGTCTTCCTGTTCGCAGTCGCCGGCTCGGCCCATATCCGATTTGCCGCATGGGGCGCCGTTGCTGGGTGCCTTGTCACCGTTTTGATCGCAGCGGTGAGGGAGACATTACGTCTTACTGGGCTTGTCGATATGGTACCATCCGGCAAATCGATCTTCGTCTATCTCGATCCGGCGACAACGATCGGAGCAGCCGCAGCGCTCATGGCCGGTTGCTTTGCGTTGCGCGTGGCACTTCTCGGCAATGCCGCCTTCGCCCGACCTGAGCCGAAGCGGATTCGCGGGAAAAGGGCCATGCATGGAGAGGCGGACTGGATGACGCTGCAGGAGGCGCAAAAGCTCTTTCCGAACGCCGGTGGCATTGTCGTCGGCGAGCTCTATCGCGTCGACAGGGACAGCACCGGGCGCCAGGCTTTCCGCGCCGATAGCCCGGAGACTTGGGGCGCCGGCGGCAAGTCGCCGCTGCTATGCTTCGATGGTTCTTTCGGTTCATCGCACGGCATCGTCTTCGCCGGTTCGGGTGGCTTCAAGACAACCTCCGTCACAGTCCCGACAGCACTCAAATGGAGTGGCGCGCTGGTGGTTCTCGACCCTTCGAATGAAGTCGCACCCATGGTCATTGATCATCGGCGAAGAGCTGGGCGCGACGTCCATGTCCTCGACCCGAAGAAGGCTGAGACCGGGATCAACGTTCTCGACTGGATCGGGCGATACGGCGGCACGAAGGAGGAAGATATCGCCTCCGTCGCGTCATGGATCATGAGCGACAGCGGACGTGCAAGCGGCGTCCGCGATGACTTCTTCCGTGCCTCCGGACTGCAGTTGCTGACCGCGCTGATTGCCGACGTCTATCTGTCCGGACACACTTCATCCGAAGATCAGACGTTGCGCCAGGTTCGTCGCAACCTTGCGGAACCCGAGCCAAAACTACGCCAGCGCCTGCAGGAGATCTATGACGGTTCGAGCTCGGAGTTCGTGAAAGAGAACGTTGCCGCCTTCGTCAATATGACACCCGAAACCTTCTCCGGTGTCTACGCCAATGCAGTCAAGGAAACACACTGGCTGTCCTACGAAAACTATGCGGCGCTGGTTTCCGGATCGAGTTTTGCGACCGACGATCTTGCCGCTGGCAATGTCGACGTCTTCATCAATATCGACCTCAAAACCCTGGAGACGCATGCCGGCCTGGCGCGCGTCATCATCGGCTCGTTCCTGAATGCCATCTATAATCGCGATGGCGAGATGAAAGGTCGGGCGCTCTTCCTTCTCGATGAGGTCGCGCGGCTCGGCTACATGCGCATTCTGGAAACCGCGCGAGACGCCGGCCGCAAGTATGGCATCACGCTGACGATGATCTATCAATCGATCGGCCAGCTGCGCGAAACCTATGGCGGCCGCGACGCCTCCAGCAAATGGTTCGAGAGCGCAAGCTGGATCTCCTTTGCCGCAATCAACGATCCGGAAACGGCCGATTACATCTCCCGGCGCTGCGGCACGACCACGGTCGAGATTGACCAGGTCAGCCACAGTTTCCAATCGCGCGGATCGTCGCGAACACGCTCGAAACAGCTTGCTTCGCGACCGCTCATCCAGCCTCACGAAGTTCTGCGCATGCGCACCGACGAGCAGATCGTGTTCACGGCAGGCAATGCACCGCTCAGATGCGGCAGGGCCATCTGGTTCCGGCGCGATGATATGAAGAGCTGCCTTCGCCAGAACAGGTTTCGGGAGGTCGGAAAGGATGTCTGAAGCCAACGTTGTCGACCCGGCGCACAGTGCAACCAGCAAGGCCGATCCAGAAAATGAAGAGTATCGGAGAAATCAGCGACGCGGCGCCCAACGGGCGGGGTTTCGGGAATTCTCGTCGTGCAGGGGCGGGGGACAGCGCAGCCGCGGGAGCCTCAACATAGTGGCCCGGAGGGGAGGCGGGACCGACTGCGCACCCGATCCTGCATACCGCTTTGCCGACCTTTGTCGTCTCAGGAAAAAATCGGATACTATCCCCCTGAAATATCATGAGGAATTGACGCCTATGGAGCTACTTTTTACCCTGGCTGGATTAGTTTCAATTGTCGTGGCGCTCTACATTCTGCTGTCACAGAGAGGAAAGCGCCTTTCTTTCAAGGTCAAGTGCTTGATCTTCAGTGCGCTCGTATTTTGCATGACGGCATTGTGGTGCATTGTCTACGGACCGGAGCTATCGATCCTGATACAGGCGGGTGTCATTATCGTCGTCGCAACACTTGCCGGCTTTTTGTCCTCTCACAAACCCTAGTCTTCAATGTGTGGTGCTGATCTGATCTGGTGAGAACTAGATTCGCAGGCATCTGCGCGAACCGGAGATGACCGTTCGCATATCATCACCGATATGAATCGATCCATGCCGACCGATTCATATCTGTCGTTGGACGCGATTTCCGAGATCGCCGATTCCGATCCCATGATCGCACAAGCTTATCACGCCTACGTCGAACGCGTGGATGCTTCGAGGCATATGGCCCACTTTTATGCGATGTCGATCGAAGTAAACCTCTTCGGAGAGGTTTGCCTTCTCCGCTATTGGGGCCGTATCGGGACGCGAGGGCAGATGACGGCCCACCATTTCAGGCGTGAAGAGGCATCCCTGCCGGGACCGAGGCTGGTCCATTCCGTTAAGACCGTTGCACTACGAGTTTGCCCGGAGCGTGCGAGACATACATTGGAAGGACTGTCCCGCGAAGCACCATAATGCGGCGACCTATGTCGACCGCGTAGACGACCATGCTCCCGGCAAACAACCTCCCGCACCTAAAAGGCGCCGGCAAATCTCGCTATTAGACGACGATCTTACGCTTTTCGCGCGGATGGGACCCGAGTTTTGAAAGCGGAGGAGTACGAAAGGCCTCGCGCGCATACGACTCGTCCTCGGCAGGGACGGTTCCGACCACGGCGTAGTTCCAAGGGTAGCGGACTTCGTCCCTTTGGCGTCGATCTGCTTTCCAGCGATCCGCATTGGCATGCGGCGGACGCCGAAGTCCTTTTCGATCTTCGTCATCGCTGTCTCCTCAACTCGCCGGCTGCGCGGCAGCTACAACGGCGTAGTAGAAGGCATCGAAATTGCGGAGTGATCCTGCTGAAAGAAGTTCGGGAATCTTGCGGTTGACGATGAACGGCACCCGTTGCTCGGTCAAGCCGCCGTGCGACCTCAGAGGTTCCTTCAGCGCGGCCAGGTCGTGCCTATGCTCGTTCGTTCCAAGTGCCTTGTTCTCCGAGGAGATCATGACGATGTCGCCGATCCGGTCGTCGGGCAGTTCGAACCGCACGCAGGCTTCTGCGCGTGGCAAAACAAGATCCATCCCCTCGATCGCTGACAGTCGCGCGATGATCTCCTCGCGGTCCACGTCTGCGGGAAGGTAGGCGGTTGCGAAAGATCCAAGTGCACCGTGATGGACGACGTAAGGGTCCGTGATCGGAAGGATCACGCGTGCCTTGTCCTTGCCGAGCCACTCGTCAAGAACGGTCTGCACATAGATCACGTCAGGCGAGCCGTCACTCTTGTGCTTGGGCTTCATGCCGTGGTCGGCCGTGACCACGATCGCGGCGGCCAAATCGTCGAGTTCCGCGAGGTACTTGTCGAACATTGCGTAAAAAGAATTGGCTTCGGGAACGCCAGGCGCGTACTTATGCTGAACGTAGTCGGTCGTCGTCAGATACATGATGTCAGGCCGGAATTCCTTGAGGAGCTTCACACCGGCGGCGAAGACGAACTCCGAAAGATCGGCCGAATAAACTTCTGGAACGGGGCGGTCCAGCCAAGCAGATGCATTGTCGATGCCATTTTCGTCCTTCGTGGTCTTGTCGGACCGCTCGGACGAGAAGCAGACGGCACGACCTTCCTCGAAGCTCAATCCTTTGCCGAGAAGCGCTCTGAGCTTGTCCTTCGCAGTCACAACCGCCACCTTCGCGCCTGCGTCGTAGAAGGCCTTGAAGATGGTAGGTGCGCGCAGAAAGCGGGGGGCATTCATCATGACCTCCTTGCCAGTCTGCGGCTCATAGTGGTAGTTCCCGCAAATACCATGGACTGAAGGTGGACGGCCGGTCGCGATCGACAGATTGTTGGGATTGGTGAAACTTGGGATGACACTGAGCGCAGTGCGTTTTGTTCCGATCGCACGAATACGCTTCAGGGTGGGCATCAGGCCCGCTTCGATGGCGGCCTCGATATAGTCTGGTTCGCAGCCGTCGAGGCAGATTGCGATCGCCGCGACTTGCGGCCAGGGATACGAGCGTCGGTTCACGCTCACGGTCATCTTGGATATCTGGTTCATGTGAATTGGCTCCGTGCTTCTGTCAGGCTGCGAGGTGAACGCGGCCTATGATGGATTGGCATTGTCGACATCCATTCCCTTGAAGTTCTTGAGATGTGCGTGGGGTGCATGCCCTTGCGATCAGGGCCGTCGCAGTAGCAGGGCCTAAGTGGATTCTGAATCGTCACAAGACATACCCTGGGTTGCGCACAATGAAGAGGACGCTGATGCTCTTCGCCGACATTCATGTTCCGCAATGGGCCATAGGTGCACGAGAGCAGGTGGGCTGACGACCGGCGATCCTCTATGGGTTCGTGGCCATCGATCCGAACAATCACGACGTTGCCTTCTCTCAGCTAGAATTTCTACGCTGGGAATATCCACCTAAGTTGGGCGGCCTATCTTCGGTCACTATCAAGTCTATACATGTGGGTATTGTCGGAGAGTATCCGCGAAATTGGCGACTTGGCTAGACGGTCCATGTCCAGTTTCGGTGTTATTACCTTCGGTAAAGGTTCAAGATAGGTTCTGTCCAACGTGGGCTCCAAGCCAATGCTTTCAAGAAAGCAGTCCCACGCCTTGGCGAAGCCGAGGTTGTTGGGATCAAGTTGCGCTTTTAGCCATACCAGTTTTGGACCATAGGCCATCTTCAGATCATCACATCGATCGATCTCGTTGCTGAACAGCTCCAGGTAATTTGCCATGCCCAGCGCAACAGCATGCCCGTGGGATATCCCAAATTCGCTGGTGAGATAATACGAAAACGCGTGGGGCGCAGTCGTGCGTGTAACGTTTATTGCTCGGCCGGCGAAATGGGAAGCGCACAACATCGATTGCATGGATTCATTATCACGGCGCGCGGTTAGAAGTGGCAGGACCACCAGAGCGGTAGAAATCGCTTGGCGCGCGAACTCGTCGCTCTGTGATACTGCGTTCACGTTTAGAAGCGCCTCAATCCCCTGGCACAACGCATCTACTCCACTAGTCGCCAATTGATAAACGGAAGCGGAGATACATAAACGGTGGTCCAGTATCGCTGCCCTCGGTTTTAGCCCTTCGTGATCTAGAGACATTTTCCTGCCTCCTTCCCAGCACACCGCGAAACGGGTGGCTTCACTTCCCGAGCCCGCAGTCGAGGGCACTGCAATGATATTTATGGCAGAGCGTGAGGCGGGGTTATCAGCCAACCAATAATGGGCGATAATCTTTGCGCCATCGATCACTCTGCCGCCTCCGACCGCGATCAAAACTATCGCTTTGTCGCGCTTCCACTCTGCCACCTTGAGTCCTGCGAGGAATGTAACGTAGTCCGCAGCAGATGGCCGCGAACCAACTAGTCTGACAATGGGGGCGACTAGACGGGGGTCGTGTTGCGAAAGCTGGCCGAGCAGATCTGCAGCGCCTGATTGGACAAAACTTTCGCCTCCGACCACGAAGATGATCTGGGCAGCAACGTCCAGATCATCCATAACTGTGCTCAAGTCACCGAGGCTAGAATAAGCACCACTCTCATTGAACAGCTCCATAATAGACTGGCGCCCATCCTAGAGTAGGTTAATACCAGAGTGCTGCGTCTTTGCGCAGTCTGGTCAGTGCCGCTTCACCGCAGCCTAGAGCCTCTATATTGGTTGTTCCATACAAATTACCTGCAACCCGCAAGGCCAACAATTTCCCCTTATTGGAACCACTACCCGGACCCTCAGTGGCCTGAAATGCAACACGGACGTACGGCTTTACATAAAGAGACGCATGTGGCTCCAACACGACAGTTGTATTCGCGTCTTCCGATGCAATTTCGACTTCCACGGATGTGTGCCCAATATTATAAAAAAACTGGTGCAAACGGGTCTCGATGTCCGAACGCTGTTCTTTGTCTCCACCAACGGAAAATTCAAGGGCTCTGGCGAACGGCGTGGTCAGTGACCCCGCCAACTCCTTGACAGTCAGGTTTGAACCTATGCGCCAGGTCCGGTTTGATCCAGCGTGAAGAACTTGCGAGTCCGGTGGCATAACTTCGCGAGGCAGCAACTCGATTGGCGAAACACGGAGCGCGGATGCGATCTTTAATCGCTCGCCGTCCGTCATATCGACTTCGCCCGCGGCAATCGCCTCGATACGGGAAGGCTCGATATCTGCCAGTCGAGAAAGCTCATCGAGAGGTAGTGAGGCATCACCTGCGAGATCTCTCAAAGGCAAATAGCCTTTGCTTGTAACGTTGCCCGCAAGACGCTGAGCTGCGGAGTCCGGGAGCGTGCTGAGCTCGCTTTGCGCGTCGCCATATAGGGGCCCAGCAAAGGTTAGCGCCAGAATATATGCTTCTTCGTCTGAACGTTTAGCAAATGAATGCGGAATATAGCGGCCCAAGAAACTTGAGTCGCCTGTGTTCATCTCCACACAGACCCGATTGCCTCGGTCCTCATAATAGAAATTCACCTTCCCGACGAAATAAGTAATTTGATAGAAGAAATGTCCTGTGTTCCAGCGAACAGCAGGATTGCTTGGATCAGCATCATTGACCGTCACCAGCATCTCAACGAGCTCTGGTCGTATAGGGCTTACGGTACTCATTGCGCTATCACGATAGTTGAAGTAGCGCTCTCCGCGCCGTGCAATGCACCGCTCGCTAGATTTGGAGGCCGCCGCAGACATTTTAACAAAGCCTGACGGAGCATCGTCACGTACTGCGAAAAACTCTCTCTCGCTGACTGGCCACTTATCTACAGCACGTGCCAAGATATCTATAGCATCGGCATTCGACCCGCTCATAAATGCTTGAAACCGCTCGAGAGAGACGCCGAGCTCCTCGGCGGCGAGCTCGTCGTTACGCTTAATGGAATTCAACAAAATTCGACGGACTGCCGCCTCTTTCACCTCATGTGCATTAACCATGTCCAACACTCCCATGTAAATTCTCTGTATTTCAAGTCATTGGATCAGGAATAATCCCGGAGAAACCATCTTTTCGTTTGGCATAAATATGAAGTGAATCGATATAATCGGTTGAAGACCAAATGGTTTCGGGGAGGAATTTAATGCCACAGATCTAGTCACCCGGATCCAATACTTATGTGGCTGCTAACTAAATGTCCTGAGCGAAGATCGTGGATCATCAGAGATGGAGGATCTGTGACAGGCGGGTTTCGCCAGCTGTCAAGCAAGAGAGGATTTGCGGGGCAAATAGATCCACATATGTAGCTTGGAACGCCAGCAATGACACTTGCCATCGGACGATGGACGTGGCCGCTGGAAATGGCAATTGGTCTAGTCTCACGTCTTACAATTAACTCTTCAAGCTTCTGAAAGCCCTGACACATAGAGACATCGATAACATCTATTCCAGTAGGAAATAGATGCTGATGAGTGAAAATTATTGCTTTGCTTCCACGATCCGCATTAAGCTTATTCTCAAGCCAATCAATATGACACTCGATGTTGCCGTGAGCCTCTCCAGCAACGGTAACATCGAGACAAATAGCTCTAATTCCGCCAAGGTTTAGCTCGGTGTGAAGGGCTGAAGATCCCTCCCAACCATAGGTGCCGGCGAACAAATTACGCATCATCAAAGGGTCATCGGAATTCCCTGGTATGACACTGATCGGGGACCCAATCCTCTCCAATATGACCTTTATTTCTCTATAGCCGTCGCTCCAGCCGTTGTCGGTCAGATCGCCCGTTACGATGATTGCATCGGGTCGAACGCAGCAGAGCCAATTCACCGCCGAATCTAGGCGAGCAAGATTGCCGTTATCAATACTGGCGTGTACATCGCTGATTTGAGCAATGAGCATATTGACCTCACAACTTATAGGGTCACCGGGGCTCGCACTTTAACTCAAGATCAATGCGTACGCCGTAAATGTCAACCCTAGATGGCGATTTCCGTGTTACTAAACGGGCGGTTTCTTTGTTTTTTCCGATGCACCAAATACTGAGGAAGGAATCCAAGATCACCTGAAAGCTATCGTCAGCGACCCGCTGACGATAGCTGCGAAGAAATATGCTCGATTGCGATCTCAAGGCGCTCCGTGACTTCAACTGCGCTTAAACCCGTCACGGATACGATGCACACGGCGTCACTCCAATCCTGAGGAACATCTAGTATCTCCCCAGGCCTGGCAAGAATTTGAGTCTCTATCACCCAAGGGGCGTCGGGAGCTCTGACTTCCCCTACCAGCTGCCCGGGCGTACCGTAAATCATCACATAACCGGTCATGGCATTAGAGACATTCATAGATGCAGGTACTGCGCCCTCCAGGTGTGATTGGAGCACAATCTCATCCAAGTTGTAACCTGTGCGGTGTTGAAAACTTGCGATAACTCCGCCGCCCCCGGCACGTGCGCCAATCTCGCAGAAGTAAATCCCGTCCTCAGCTTTAAACACTTCCAAATGCGTGACGCCGCGAAACGCAGGAAATTGCGCCATCACACGTGTGTTGAAGTCAAGCAACTCATCAAGTAAATCGCTCGGCTCAATCGAAACATCCCGATACGGTCGAGACGTTTCAAAATTTGAAGGAGGATCGATGCTCAGCCCGGCGGTAGCAGCAACTACCTTTCCGCAATCTACAATACTGTCGATATGAAAAAGCTGACCTGAAATAAACTCCTCTACCTCGTAGTCGGGCAGATCATCTTTGTACCTTTGTTCGAAGGTGTCAGCATCTCGGACAGTGTCCAAGAATACTATTCCCTTTGATCCTGCTCCGAACCGTGGCTTAGCGACAACCCTTTTATATCGGGAAAGCAGGTCCCGTGCGGCTTGTGGTGTATATTCCGCAAATTCAGGAACTCGCAAACCACCCGCTGCCACCGCTTCCTTCATCAAGACCTTATCTCTAAAAGGCAAAGTCTCCGCTAATGTCATCCCAGGAAGCGAAAGCTCTTCTCTTAATTTTGCTGCGTGAAGAAGATACCTCTCGGTGACCGCAACAATTCTCCGCGCTGGAACTCCATTAAGATTAAACATCAGCTTCGCACCACTGAGGAATGCTGAGTGATCAGATCTCGGCAGCGCCAATACTGCCTCTATCTCCTCGCCCTCAACCTCGTGCAACTTGTCCGTAGCAGTTACGAGACGGACGCTAAAGCGACCACTTGAAAGATATGTACTCCGGGGCGCCTTGTAGAAAGAGTAACCGACTCGATCGATCACGATTACCGGTTCTGCGGCTTTGGTGGTCATAGGGTGCCTCCCAAGGCCGTCAGCTTCGGCCAACTCGCAGAGTATGGTTCCAACATTGCAAAGATCTTGTACTGAGTTCCCGTCGATCTGAGATAGAGAAGAAAATCGTCGGCACTCAACTCGATAAATTTTCGTCCATCCGCGATCGGCATATGATCGATTTTCAGCATGCGATCGACATCCTGCAGTACTCGAACGTTAAAGCCTGCATCGGCCAATCTTTTTGATCGCGAACGTATGTGCTTGATGCCGTAGGTTATAGGTCCAAATGCGTTCAGCGCCGCGAGAGAGAGCGACTCCGCAGATGCCCGAAGCATTAACAAATTTTCTGGCGACCCAAGCACCTGGCTATCTTCGAGAAGGCTCATTGCCATAATAAAGTTGAGGGCGACCGCAGCACGTTTAAATTCATCAAGGTGAAAGCCGCCCCTCATCGTTCTTATTGTTTCCCCACCTAACAATGGAACTCCGGTAACAAATCGGTGGGCAAGACGGAGCTCAAGCGCCTGAAAGTTAGCGACAGCAGGCGGAGTAGATCTATCCGCACGATTCGCTATCTGGGCTAGCTCACGCACCTTTATTTCTGAGACGTACTCAATATTGACAGAGACTTCTCCAACTTCGACGTCGTAACTATCACCGAATATCGATGGATGGTTGGAAACTTCCGGCAGTCGACCAACTGACCCCTGAGTGATGATGAGGATGTCCAGATCAGACGTTGGATTGTGCTCACCTGATGCATATGAACCAGTTAGCAACACGGGTTCTCCGGGAGAACGATCTAGCACATGCCCCAAGTTTGCCGCTGTGAGCCCCCTGCCTTGCAAATAATGGATGGTTTGCGGCGAGAGCGAGGTTGCCCAATTCGTTTCCAGTTCAATAACGTCTTCAGAACACAGCATCACGTGACGTCCTGTCGTTGGATAGCAGTTAGGAGGCGACCGGTTTGTCGCCGTTCATATTTTCGATCTGGAGTGCACGAACGCTCGGTGACAAACTGGCTAGGAAAACAGCGAACGCCACAGTCAAGCCGGCCACGATAAGCGTCTGTGAGACACCAAAATGGACCGAAGACTGACCGATCAGCAAAACACCAAGAGGCATTAAGCCGTCAAAGGCCAAAAATTCGAAGCTGCTTACTCGACTTAGAAGCTTGGTAGGAACTTGAGATTGAACGAGGGCGGGATAAAGAGAATTGAACCAATGCATTCCTACCCCATATGCAATAGCCAAGAAGGGCGTGAACAAACTGTCTCCCAAGGCGCCGACCAAGGCTAACGATAGCGACATCATCATTAGCATTATAAATAGTGGCGTTGCCACGCCGCGAATATTCATACGGCTTAAGATAGCCGCACCGATCAGCGCGCCCAAGCCTTGAAGGGTGTAGAATGTTCCTAAGAGCGATCCAGTCGATCTATCGCCGGCAAGGATCAATGGTACGGAAACATCTAGCCCTCCCGTAAACATCGCATTGGCGACCGCAGCTGTGGCGAGAGTTATCCAAAGCCACCTCACAGATAAAATGTATCTCAGACCTTCGAACATTTCTTCGATGAGTGAGCGGCCCGCTTTCCCCCCACTTATTCGTGCCTCATCGGACGATCCAGCGAACGGAATGGCCCACAGTGCTACCGCTGAAGCAGCAAACGTCAAGCTGTTGAATAGGAAGGCGAACTGCGGGCCACTATGATCGACCAAGAGCGCCCCAAGCATCGGCCCCCCAATGATTGCAATTTGTCTGCCAATAGAAATTGCTGAGTTTGCCGAGAGAAGTTTGTTTTTCGGCACAAGCTGAGCCATGAACCCGAAGCCGATAGGCTCGAAAAGCCCTCCGGCGACACTTGCTGCAAAGGCCAGAGATATAACTGGCCAAACCTCATCCGAGATAGAGGCAGCGAAAGCTCCAGCAGCCATCGCGAGGAATCTGGCTATGTCCAGATAAATCATCACATTTTTGCGTGATCTCGTCCAGTCGCCAATAATACCTCCGAGAAGGTAAGACATGATCGTAGGAATCAGAAGAATAGCGACGATGTTTGAGAGTGCGGAGGCTCCCTCACTTCGCTCAAGAATAAATAGTATCAGAGAAATTCGAAAGGTATACTGACCAAGCAGAGATATTGTTCTACCCAGCCAAAGACGTCTAAACCCCGGAGCAACATAGCTTTCACGAGGGTCCAAAATTAAGAAAGCCGAAAGAGCGCCTTTGACGATACTGTTCTTTAAAGTGCTCATGGCTTCTCCTAGTGACTTAAGATATCACCGCACTCTCCAGAGCGCGGCTTCTCAACTACAGATATGAAGCTGCTTCTTCGAAAGACGTTACTCCCCCTTGCTTAAGGGGAATTGCGTGGCCATACAGAGTAATGGGGATGCAGCCCCGAGCTTCTTTTGTTTCTCGATGTCCGATCCCATAATCAATTTCATCGCATACAGCTGCGGGATTATGCCTGATGATCGCATAATAGGTCGCCGCTAAATGGGCGTACGGCACTTTTCTGCCACTCTCCGTTAGAGAACTGTACAATGCGTTCAAGCATCGACCATCGCGCAGGCACAAGCAGCTAGCCTCAAGCCGGCGTTCTGCTAGGCCTCCATAAGCGATCACGTTGGAGCCGAAGGCGGCGATCAATGATTTCAGACGGGACAATTCAGCTTCAGAAGAAGCACTTTGGCCGTACCGCTGGAGCACCGCGCATCGACCTTCCACGATATCATCCACGAATTCGCTCGCAGGGAACTCACCAAAGGACAACTCGTCGGCAGCGCGGCGCCATTCCTTGCGAAACTCAACTCGCTTCTTTGATGGCAACTTGCCTAGGTAACCATCCCAGTTATCCCAAGTGACTTTGAGGATAGATCTCGTTGCGAGACTATAGCTCACACCGCTGAGCTCTCTTACCGCGGAATGGATAGTTGGGTTTGTTGTGTACAGGATATGAACCGAGCTCAGACCCAGCGCCCTCGCCCAATCAACGATTTCTACCAGAACACAGGACGCAACCTTCTCATCAAAAACGTTCGCACCAGCAGGATCCCCAACATAACCGGGAGCAACCAAAACGAGCGCAGGTAGAGTAGGCGGATAACCCTCTCTGACAGATTTTAGATAATCGATACGGCGAATGCTATCAGCAATTGGAAAGACAGGTTCATCCCGCCAGAAAATCGCTGCGGGATTGTAAGCCTCGTACGCGTTTGCATCCTTCACAATTGTCCCAATAAAGCCAATCTTTTGGTCGGATATAACAGTGTATAAATCACCTGGGAGCCGGCTTGCCATCGCACTCAGCCATGAGGTGCCGTGCGTCGGAGACCGTGCCCTCAAAGACGCCCACTCAACCGCATTGAAACCGTGATAGAACCTAACTGACACTACACGCTCCAGGTCCAGTTCGACAAACCCACAGCCTGAAGGCCATGTCGTTTCTTGAATTCATCATTTCGCCTGCCGAACTCAACACGAGATCGTCCAGAAAGGAAACCATACTCAATCTCGGCTGCAAATAAGACGTACTGAGGGCTCCAATTCAGTTCATCAGGATACAGGCACCCACCCGCCCAAAAGTGTGCAGCGTGCGCATCAAGAAGGCAGATTGAAACTGCTAGAAGAACTCCCCCAAGCTCAACACGTAAAACCCTGCAGCTGTCTCCCAGAGACCTGAGAAGCACGCTTAGTTCTGAGGGAGGGTAGTAGCCCGGAGCGTGCTTGTTTGCAGTGGCAAGACAAAGATTGAGCACATCCTCATCAAGTGCACGATCAGTAGGGACGAACGATATTTTCGCTCCGGCATTCTGAGCACGTCGATAGTAGTGTTTGAGGGTCTTTCGAGTTGCTCTTCCGACCCTTTCGAGATGCAAGCTAAGTGTTGCGCCTTCTTCGGGAAGAAGGCTGTATCGAGATGCGCCGTTGACCGCTGGAAAGCCAGCAATTCCAATTGTTTGCGCAAGCGGGCCACTCCTGTCGATATTGCAGAGGCCACATGTGACCGCTCCATGCTTGCGGGCGAGATCCGTGATCTCTGCCTTTAGCGCGTGGACTTGCTCCACGGTTATCGTAGCCTCGGTCAAAACTCGGGTATCATAACAATGCCAGAGATGGCCTACCAACATTTTCTCTGGAGTAGCTGATGTACCGAACGGATTGACAGCGGTTTGCAGATATAGGGTCGTTAGTAAACTCAGGCGCCCAGATAAACCCTCTGAGTACAGATAGAAGGGCTCAGCTCCCGTCGTGAGAGGGTTATCTTCGATGGACTTTACGAAATTCCATTCATAGAAGACCGGTGCTTGAGCACGATGAACAAGATCGTCCCATCGGTATTTCCCAATTTCGTTGACGGAAGAGGCAACAAATATCGGCGACACGTTCCCCCGTGAAACTGAATTCGAACCGTCCCGTTGATTACTAGAAAGCTTAATCGTCATCGTTTTCGCGCCGGTGGGAAATAGCAACTACTTTCAAGTACCAAGTGTTGCCAAGAATCCATCTCTATTCCATATCGCTTTATGCAGTTCAGTATTCCAGATAGTCGGCCTGATCTTTCAGCCTCCGGAGTAAAATCGTACTGAAGCACGTCGAATAGGTCATTAGGCATGGTGTCGCGGACAAGATTGGCAAGCCTGCTCCCCGCACCGGTCGCCGCCAGACCGCCATTTAGCACCAGCATCGTATCGATCTCGTTGCGGGAATCGTCATCGAGATCATCCCAGAATAGTGTCAAGATCGCAGCCCTCAACTGCTGGAGAGCGTCGTCAAAGTCTCGTGTTTCGGGAACGAGTGGTGTGGTCAGCTTGCAAAGCTGCTCAATGCGGCGATGGCACTTCGCCTCGTCGTCAAAAACGTCATCCGGTGTCAGCCCGAAAACGAGGGCGTCCTTGCGAGATTCCTCAGGGTTGTCCGAGGCGTGAAATATTCCCAGCACGGCATTAATAGCGCCGAAATCTCGACGGATCTGACCGTCAATCATTAAATGCGGATGCTGGTTTCCCTTTCGCGATTTAACATAGGCGTGAGGCAGGTCTTGATCGACGCAACGGCAGATCATCGCTAACGATGGTGCCAGCGCAAACGCGTCTTCGATTAGCCTGTAACGCCATGTCTGCCAGTTGCCGGCAATAACGTCGCGATATAGCTCGTCAATCATTTCAGCGTCTGTCTTAGACAGCTTTGCAGCAACCGGTATGATGCCTTCCTCCAACAACCGCTTGAAAAGCTGGAGCTGCAACCCGCGGACCATGATATCAGGCGTCATAAGAACGAGGACGTGATCTTTCCAGAAATGTGCGTCGGTCATGTCCCTTCTCCGGTCAATCTGCCGTATGGACACGCACCTTCTTGAAATTGCGTGTCGTCGTCAGGCAAAAAATACTGTCGCCATTTGAAAACCGAAGACTGGTTTTCACTTCCCGAGTGCGGATGAGCTGAGATGGTGTCGAACACAGCAGCGCGGCGTCGAATAGTTACCTTTGCATGCTTCCCAGCTGGGGTCGACCCGCCCAAACCTTCGAAGACCCGATCACTCAATTGGAAGATCAAAGTCAGGCACGGACCCAAATTTCTGCTACGCCTGAGCCGATATGCCGGGCTGCAAGCAAGGACGAACCATTTCCGTCCTGCGAAACACCACTGCCACAAGGGATCGGCCGTGTCTTGTGGTGCAGCCTCAGGCCAAGGGCTAGTATCGTGCTTGCTTATTGCAGAGAGAAGTCTCCAAAAGCGGTGATAGTCGGTCTTGATATCTACAGGAGATACGGGCGGACCGACAAAAACTACCAATGACTGCTTAGCCGGGCCAGTGACAGCGATCTCCAAATATGCCCGTAGCACATTTGCGAGATCCTCTGCTGGATTGGTGCCTTTTAGATCACTTACGAAGCAAAATGATAAGGTTTTATCCTTGATAGAGGCGCTACCAAAATAGCAAGGATAGTTCGGGTCGCTGACCTTCTGAAGGAACTCGGAGGTACTCACGTTGGCCCAGTCAGGGCCGGCTTCTTGCGCCTCGCTCAACACTCTCGCAGGCTGGATAAATGAAACCTCTTGCATGAGATCCCTCAAAAGCTAACTATCAACTCTGGCAGTTTGGACATGTCGAGAAGGTGCCGAACCTTTGCGCTCTCCCGTACTGTTTTGGTCTCAGCGCCATACAGGACAACATTCATCCCAGCGCTCAACGCGGCTTCCACCCCGATCGCGCTGTCCTCAACGACGATGCACTGATCGTTAGGAAAACTGTTGTGCGACGCAGCGAACTGAAAAAGCGTTGGATCAGGCTTCCACGAACCAATTTCGTACGCCGAATATATCTGTTCGCCAAAATGTGCAGTTAGGCCGGCCGATCTTAGCCGGGTCTTTATCAGTTCCAGGGGGCTGTTCGACGCAACGCAACGCCTATTTGGCAGCCCACTCAACGCTATTGAAAGACCGGGGGTCTCTACCATAGACCTGTCGATGGTATTGGCGCAAAGCTCACGGACCTCAGGCACGAAGGATTCGGGCAACGGTTTGCCCATTTCCTCTGAAATCATTCCGGCCACTTGAGCCATCTTTCTGCCGCGAAACCGTTTTTCAACGTCAGAAAGTGTCCTGTTGTACCCGTAACGACTAGCTACCTGCAAAAGGCAGAGGGTTTCCCCCGGTTCAGATTGGACTAAAACCCCATCGCAATCGAAGATTAGAAGCGGCTTCATGTAGCCTCCTATGCAGGGAGATACTTTTGCTCCGCGCTATCAAGCTCTTGGTAGTCGAGCAGCTCAAATATCTCGCCCACTGAAGCTATTTCCTCTTCAATGCCCGCGACCGATTGCTCCTGAATAATCCTGTTGCATACCGACTTCATCGCAGAAACTGCGGCCCGCATGTTGTGATTGGCCCATATCACGGTGGATATATTGGCTTTTCGGAAAACATCGGTCGGTGTTGTTGAGTATTTGGTTGGGACTATAATTATTGGCCTAGAATTGTCCCACTGGCCACAGAAACTGAGGATTTCACTCGGGTCCGATTTCCGCGAGTGGACTAAAATTGCATCAGCACCTGCCCTGGCATAGCTATGAGCTCTTTCCAGTGCGTCCTCGAGCCCGTGACCGCCGATGAAAGATTCCAGTCGGGCAACAACCACCAAATCGTGTCCACACGTATCCTTAACTGCCTTCAGTCGCCCGCAATACTCCTGGATGTCGGCAAGCGGATGCCGATCACCCACAAACGAGTTCATCTTTGGAAAGACTTTGTCTTCAAGACAAACTCCCGCAGCCCCCGCTTGCACGAGCTTCCGAGCAACAATTCGAGCGTTATTGAAATTGCCGAAACCGGTATCGCCATCCACCAAAATGGGAATGCTTGTGACATCAGCAATTCGACCAACAGCCTCGACAACCTGGGTCCAAGACGCCTCGTTTGAGTCGCGAAAGCCAAGAGTGGAAGCTATTGACAGCCCAGAAGCCCAGAGACCCTTGAAGCCTGCTTCTTCCGCAATACGCGCTGATAGCGCATCGTGAGCTTCCATCAGAAATGAAAGTTCGCGGGACCTCAATAGCAGCGAAAGTGCGCTTGGGGCAGGATCAAAGGTAGCAAGCATAAGTACCCTCCTTGATTGTAGATGTGATAGTCATAGAAAAATACACTCCCGTCAATAGGGTAATTATCTCATTATATATCTTAAAAGTAGCGCATAAGAATCAATGACATAGAGATCAGCCTACTCCTCTTCTCTGGAACCCTCAGCACGATTTCGACTGTCGACCAAGGTTCGCGCCTCCTTAATATAATAATTTATAATCAATATGTTAGCGTTAAGTCTCTACCGAAATTGCAGGGATTTTTGCAAGAATTCAGGAATCGGAATGTAAGTTGCATGCCACCAATATCAGTTAGCCGAATAATTGACGGACGACTTTTTTCCTATTGACCACGCCTTTTAATTGTGTTCCGACTAATATGCATCTTAGCAGGACAATGCAATCAGAGGTATGTCAAGGGGTCCCGCTTGGCGTGGATCAAATTTGTTTCCCGAATTCGTCGAGGTCAAACAATGCTTAGTGCCGCACAATCCGAAACGCCCCTCATTATGATTTTTGGGACGGGCAATCTTTGCGCAAATTTGCTCCCACTCCTCCTAACACGTGCACAGACAAGTAGGGTTGTGCTGGTGGGACGAAACTTCGAAAAAGCTGTCCGGCTAGCCAATTTGGCGCGTTTTACAGCCTACAATCTAGGAACAGTGGCAGGACCTTCCGTCGAGATGGCTGATCTCCGCAATGTCGAACAAGTAGCAGAAATATTGGCCAGGATTCGCCCTGATATAATCTTCATGGGCGCTTCATTGCAGGCCGCGAGAATAATTACTGAGCTTCCAAATGATGTATTTCGGGCAATCGATGAAGCTCAATTCGGTATCTGGCTCCCTATGCATTTGAGTCTCAACTATGATCTCATGAAAGCTGTGAAGCTTTCCGGCCACAACTGCATGGTCGTGAATGGCGCCTTCCCCGACGCCGTTGGAAACGTGCTTTCAAAAGTTGGCTTGGCGCCGGACATCGGCGTAGGAAACATCGGGAATATTGTTCCAGCTCTGACCTATTCCGTCGCAAGACGCCTTGATATTGAGCCAGTTCGTGTGCGGCTGCGGCTCATAGCCCATCACTATTTCAGTCATTACGTCCATCGCTTTGGTAACGCAGGTCGAGCCACATACCATTTGGATGCCTACGTCGATGGGCAGCTTGTCGACCTCGGGGAAGATCACGGACCAATCTTCAAAGCGCTCGGTGGCGACCTTAGGCGAGTTGGCGGCACCGAAGGGCAAATCCTCACCGCTGCCTCGGCAGCTCTCATTCTGCAGGGGTTGGTTTCCGAGACGCCAATTTATGCTCATGCCCCAGCGCCTCGAGGATTACCGGGTGGGTATCCTGTCAAGATATCAAGTGGTTCCATTGAGCTCGATTTGGATCCCTCCATGCCCATGGAGCGCGCGATAAAAGTAAATGAGGCGTGCCAACATGCAGACGGTATTCGACAGATCGCAGACGACGGTACTGTTTACTTTGAAGATCAGGAGGCCGACATCTTAAACCGGCTGCTCGGCTATGAATGCCGAGAATTGAAGCTGGATGACTCGTACCAATGGGCCGAAGAACTTTCGTCTAAATATCAGAAGTTTTCAGAACAATATCGGTGAATTCAATCACTTTGGGCTATTCCAGCTCTCGGATTTTGGAGAACGAGATGATCTCAGCCGATTCGTTTATTGACGCCGCAATAACTCATGGGTTTTCTTTTTTTAGCGGCGTTCCGTGCAGTTATCTGTCGCCCGTCATTAATCGCGTTATCAGTCGAGCCGATTGTAGATATGTCGGCGCGACAAGCGAGGGGGAAGCTGTCGCGATTGCCGCAGGCGCCTGGCTGGCGGGTCGAGATGCAGTAGTGATGTGCCAAAACTCGGGACTTGGCAACGCGATCAATCCGCTCACCTCACTGAATCGGCCTTTTTTGATTCCTGCGCTTTTGCTCGTAACCTGGAGAGGGCGCCCGGGCGAACCTGACGAGCCCCAGCATTTGTTAATGGGGCAAAAAACACAGGCGTTGCTTGAAACAATCGAAATACCGTCCATGGACTTTCCTACCGACGAGCTGTCACTTGGCAACGCCATCGCATCCGTTCGCGAGCGCTTTAGTAGCAACCGCCTTCCTTTTGCTATGGTGTTACGCCGAGGCGTGGTCGAACCATCGACCCTAAATAGTCCAGAAAGTCCAGAACGAGATTGGATGGGCACCTATGAAGATCGACGAACCGGCTCTCGCCAAACGAGCAGACAAATGGCATTGGAGACCGTCTTGGAGACTGTCTCCGATAAGACGGCGATAATCGCCACAACGGGAATGTGTGGACGAGAGCTATTCACGATATCTGATCGTGAGCAGCACTTTTATCAGGTAGGCTCGATGGGTGCAGCCAGCGCTCTTGGCCTAGGCGTGGCGCTAAATACTGAAAAGCCAGTCTTAGTGCTTGACGGTGATGGCGCAGCACTGATGAAGATGGGCAACATGGCAACGATCGGTGCCAACTCTCCAGACAAGTTGGTTCACGTCATTCTCGATAATGCTGCCCATGATAGTACCGGGGGACAGGCAACGGCGTCACCCAACGTGGATTTCGCGGGGGTCGCCCTTGCATGTGGCTATAAGGCCGCGTGGAGATGCGACAGCGTTGATGAATTCCATCGCGCACTGCAGAATGCGGCTGCCGTGCGTGGGCCAGCAATGGTTCATATGCAGATTGCTACTGGGTCTATGCGGAATCTTGGGCGCCCCACTATCGCGCCCTCCGATGTAGCAATACGTTTCCAACGTTTCCTAAAGTCATCTCAGAAAGGGATCGACTCTTAGCAACAAGGCCCACGCCTGCCGCTCCAGGTTCCATTCTCATCACTGGAAGGAGGTATATCTGCGCGCATGAACAGAACGTGGCGCGAACAATCTTATCATTTCATGGAGGTTAACTAGATGCGTATCGCTGCTATTTCTGATGTTCATGGAAATCGTATCGCATTGGAGGCCGTCGCGAAGAGCATACGCGAACTGGATCCCGACATTGTCATCAGTCTGGGTGATCTCGTGTCTGGGCCGTTTGACCCAGCCGGCAGCGCCGATCTTCATATTAGCCTTGGTTACGAAACAATCGCGGGTAATCACGAGCGGCAAATAATTGAAGGAGGAACGGGCTTATCTGATTCCTACGCCAGACAGTGTTTATCTCAATCACACAAGGCTTGGATTGAAGGGCTGCCGAAAACTGCGACCTTTGATGATGGATTGGTCTTTGCATGCCATGGAAGTCCGACAGGCGGGGACAACGACTATTTGTTAGAGGATGTGAGCTCAGGCCGACCTGTCCTAAACTCCAAGCAAGTTATTCTCGATAAGTTAAACGGCATCGGGAATGCGGAGGTCGTTCTTTGTGGGCATTCTCACATCCCTCGCATTGTATACGTTGGCGGCGTGTTGGTCGTTAACCCAGGCAGTATAGGAATGCCCGGATACCGTAGCGAAAAGCCCATTTCGCATGTTGTCGAAGTGGGGGCCCCGCACGCGAGATTTGCATTCCTTGAAAAGACAAGGTCGGGCTGGAGTGCTGAACTGCGATCAATCCCGTATGACTTTGAGTTGGCTGCCCTTCAAGCGGAGGCAGTTGATCGGCCCGCCGTAGCGCATTTGATTCGAAACGGCTGGTTCGCATCTGATTAGCAACTTATTTCATTTTAATAAGAGCCCAGACTGTGTTTCGGCGTGCAATATTGGGTCTTCTCTATTCGGCATGCTCGCGTCAAGCACTTTTGAAGGTTTCCATCTGCCGGCCTTTGATGTCCTTTAGCAGGCCCTTGCTTCTCTTCGGGATAGGCTCTTTGGCCTTCCCATCATGGGATCAGAAGAACGAGGCGGCGCAATCTGACTCACGTCCTGAGCGTCGTAACGATCGGCACAAGACCCAAAGCGCACTCACCTCAGCCGAGACCGCTGCGGCCTGTATGCGCAGGCAACCCGTGATGGCGCACCGCAGGCCCAGCAGGTCGCCGATCGGTCTCACCTGGTCCAGAACCTTCGCCCGGCCATCGAAGAGCAGATGAGCCTTTCCGGACGTGCCGCCGGAAAGGCCATTCTTTCGGAGGACGCAATTGTTGACGCTGCGACACATCGCCGACGCGCCCGTCTCGCACATAGGTAGCTGCCGCCAGGTGAACAACTGTTGCGATGTCAGCCCGTGACGCCGCGCCACCGAGCACACCGTCACGCCGGGCTCATAGCTTGTGCCGGTCGCGGCGGGGTGCTGCGACCGGTTTTCCAATCCTACTCGGCGATCTACATCGACTCGTTTTCAAGCTGCTCATCGCTTTCCTGATCGAGCGGTTCGGCATCAAGAAAAATATTGATTTGGAGCAGGCGCATCAATTCAGAGAGCTAGACCGTATCTGGCGACTAGCACACCGCGTAGGCTGCGCCTTTACACTTTTCATCCGGAGAGTGCCACTAACATTACGTCGTTGCCTCCGGCGCGAACCATCCGACGATGTCGATGCCGGTTCTTGATGGAATTCTCAATCGCATGATGATCAGCGGTAACCCAAGGCATAGCAACAAGGGAAAACGTCGCGATTTGCGGATATCTAAAGGACGCTTGACCGCCCGTTGTAGCGGCAATCTCTCGTTTCAATCCAATCTCGTAAGCTATTCCTTCTGCATCAATTCAGATAATGTTTTCACATTCAGAACGGCCAAGATATCTTCAAGATTGATTTGGATTTCGGCTACGCTTTTGCCTTCCAGCAATGCGATTTCAGTGGGAGTTCTACCGAGAAATACCCAACGAAGACATGCTCTTTGTAAAGGTGGAAGCATCTTTTGTTTCATTGACGGAGTTGCTCAAGTTTATCGTTTTGCATTGCACAACTCTCGTCGTATGGTGCTATCATCCTTCTGATACCGCGCCTCAATTCCTCGAGATGAAGACCTCGCTGCCATGTGACGGGGTAAGTTATTATAAACTATAGCATACTTATCATCCACTATCTATCACTTCTCATTTAGCTATATCCGGTTAAACCACAACACTCGATCAAGTGCCGTAGAAATACGGTAGAGATAAGAACTCACAGGAAAGCCAACACCAGGAGATCACCTCCTCAATCTAAGAATCTACCTGTGTCGAAGGTATGTAATTGACTGCCACCGCTTCCAACAGTTCAACTACTTTCATTCTTACGTGCGGATCGTCTATGGTCATAAATGCTGTGATCAACTCTCCTGACTGTGGATCCTGATCAGGCCGGACATGACTATCGCTTTGGCGAACAGGTTGAAGAAGAAAGGAGATTGAAACGTTCAAAATTTCCGCGAGCGACAATACCCGACTCGCAGTCAATCGAGTGGCGCCAGTCTCGTATTTCTGAATTTGTTGAAAACTGACTCCAATGGTGCGGGCTAGCTTGCTCTGACTCCATCCGAGCATCATACGCGCTCGACGAACTTGCTCACCTATTCTGACATCAATAGAGCTTGGCTGCTTTATTTCGCGCTTCAAACGATACCCTCAAAACGAATGAACTGTTCAGCTTGAGAACAAATTGTCGCCGCTGCAATAGACATCGATTACTCATATTTGGCATATGTCGTAGTCAGAAAGTTGCGGTAAGCCTTTTCAATTTACACTGTATCGTCCTTCATAGAGGCGATATCATCTGACTTTCAGAACTCGGAAGCCCTGCACTCCTAGTCCAGAACGCAAATCTAGTGCGCGCTTAACAACGCTGGACGGCTCACATTGTAGCGCCGCGCTTGAAAGTCCATTGGTAGCTGAAGCGGGCAGCCATATCGATAAAGATTCCCTTTCCCGCAACGGCCAATATGCAAATTCCGAACATCCAGATGCGCCCACACCAAATAAAGTATATTATCTGAAAGGTCAATCGCCAGGTGTGCCATTTCGACGAGCTAGCCTCTTTCCAAGATGACTCTCAACAAACTGGAAGGTCCAATCGACACATGTATTTCTACCCAGCGAACCTTTACTAAGCGCTGCGGTCAACCACAGACCATCGATGAAGGCCCAAAACTGCGATGAAATATCTGGATTTTTGCTACCAAGCTCAAGAAACAATCGTCGCGTCTTCTCATGTAATCGACGATGCGCCTCAGGCGCGTAAGACAGCTCTCCATTATGATATAAATAATAAATTATTGATGCGATCCATCCATGCATATCTATCTCGGTAAACAAACCATCAGCAAAAACTCCTTCAATTATTGTCGAAATCTGCTCTTCTGCTGTATACGCAAATTGTAATTTATATTCTGCTGTCGCAAAAAATTTTGCATGAACATCCTTGAATACTTCCTTCAATATTTCATCTCTATCTTCAAATAATGCATAGATAGTTGTAGGAGACGAGTTAATCCTTTGACGAATTTTGTCTGTTGTGACGGCGCTCATCCCTCCTTCTTTTATTAACTCCGCGGCAGCGTTCAGTATATCAGTGTACCGTTGAGCCGTCCTTGTGATCGTCTTTCCCACTAGCTTCTCCCACTGTTGAATATTCTCCCGACCCAATAAGAAGGGCGGCATCCGCCGTCCAGAATAAAGATCTTTACTGCATTTGACAAATGAGAGTGTATAAATGGGAAGCCAGAAATTCCGACGCCTCATCGCCCCCTACCGACAAGCCGGGATCTCGACGATAGCAATTATCCAATCCGACTTGAGGGTATCAGCCTAGCAAAGGCACTTTTGCATCTTGCGAACGGCGTCGAACCCTGGAACTGGCGTATAGCCGGCGGACCGATGAAATGTCGCAGCTGTTATAGTCGTCTCAACGAAGCAAGATCTTGCGCCAAGCTCTTTCGCACGGTCTTCCATATGCTTGAGCATCGCTTTGCTTACTCCATGAAACCGATGATCTGGACACACATAGTTCAACACTATCTCGCTCGCATGGGACAACATCCCAATGCCAAGCAGTATCCCACTTCTCTCCGCTACATACAGATCTTCGGAAGCGCTATTTACCCAGCAGAGCCAATTTTCAGGCGTCTTGTTGGCAATCCATCTTCCAATGTGCGCTGGCTCCCACTTATGATCCCGCCCACATAACTCTATAATCGATCGTTTCAGAAGACTGCTCCCCTGTTGCGCGTCAGCTTCTGTTGCTTCGCGTATAAACATGGTCGCTCTCCACGTCTTGCTATCTCTATCATAAAACCAACGGTCGCAAGCCCTAGATAAAGGAAGTGGGGAAAGTTTCAAGCAAAGCGGGAATGACAAAGACAATTGCACGCGAACGAGGTGAGTATGTACGCTGGGGATGTCAGGTTAAGGGCTCTGTTACAAAGAATCGATTGAAGGCGGAAAGAGCGTTGACAATTTTCAGCGGGAGCTTTGAAGAGTGATTTTAAGTGGCGTCATTTTCAGGGTGAAGTGATTTTGTGGGCGGTTCGCTGGTATTGCCGCTATGGGGTGAGCTACCGCGATCTTGAGCAGATGATGGGTGAAAGGGACGTGCTGGTCGATCATTCCACGATCTATCGCTGGGTTCAGAAATATGCGCCAGAGATTGAAAAATGACTACGCTGGCATTGGCGCCGGCCTCAATCGACGAGTTGGCGTGTCGATGAGACCTATGTGAAGGTTCGCGGCAAATGGACATATCTGTACCGGGCCATCGACAAGTTCGGCAACACGATCGATTTCTATCTGTCGCCGACGCGCAATGCCGAAGCAGCCAAGCGATTTCTCGGCAAGGCTTTGAATGGCTTAAAGGACTGGGAAGAGCCAACCACTATCAACACGGACAAGGCGCCGACCTACGGCATCGCGATCTCGGAACTGAAGGCCGACGGCAAGTGCCCAAAAGAGCTTGTGCACCGACAGGTCAAGTATCTGAACAATGTGGTCGAGGCGGATCATGGCAAGTTGAAACAGCTGATCAAGCCAGTTCGAGGGTTCAAGACCTTGAAAATGGCCTATGCGACGATCAAGGGTTTTGAGGTCATGCGGGCGTTACGCAAAGGTCAGGCAGCAATTTTCAATCTGACCGGCGACATTCGTGGAGAAGCCCGCATCGTGGAACGCGCTTTCGGCATTGGACAGAGCGCCTTGACGGAAGCTGTAGCGCGGCTCACTTCAAATCTCGAAAGTAAGGCCGCGTGACGGCGGAGAAAACAGGACCTCGCCTGTCATCCGGAATATTTGCAACAGAGCCAAATTTCGGGCGGGAGGAGAGCGTGAGAGGACGCGGGCTTGCGGGGTCCTCTTGCTGCGACCGCGGCGGTCGATCCGCCAAGGTCGCATCGTCGCGCTGGCCACATCGCAGTGCCGATGCTAACAGTGTCGCGAGATAGAGTTCAGCTTTGCAGGCCGCTCGTCTTTCTGTCGAGCCGGTCGCGGGGGTGCCGCGACCGGCTCCTTCATTCTACTCGGCGGCGTCCATCAGCTCGCTGTCGTCGTCCTCCGCCTGACGAGATTCGAGGTCCGCGATCCGGACCGGACCGGGAAGCCAGCCGGTGCCTCCAATCTGACGCTCCGCGTAGGCTGCAGCCTCGGCCTTCTTCATTCCTGCGACACCGCTGGCAAAATCGCCACCTTTTGCCTCGGTCAACGCCTCCTCGATCCCAGCCTTGCTAACCCTCCCAAAGTAGTTCGCGGCAGTTGCGGGGAACCAATCGGTCATATCGACCTTGAGCGCGGTGGCCAGTTTATCGGCGTGGCGTCGCTGGTTGCTCCTGTTATAGTGCGGCAGTTGCAACGCATTCACCGACTTTGCAGCAGCAAAAGCCAGAAGCCTCAGAAGCTCTTCACGGGTCTGATCCAAGCACCAGTTCCATAGATCGGCGGGATTGCCGGGAAGCTGATGACCGTAGTTTTCCGCGAGGTCGTCCAACGCTACCATACCCTTGCACTCGGCGGGGTCCTTGATCGAATTTTCCAGACGGTCGCTAGTCAAACGTAGCTCGAGGCAGGTTTCCTCGCTTCCATAAATGCCCTGCACGCTGAGAAGCATGGCATGAACGACAGCGACAAGAGCAACGTCGGGATTGTGGGCAAGTTCGGCCCGAATGGCGGCTGTCTTCTGGGCGGTCAGCTCCTGCGTAAGAGCCGCCGAAAGCGTGAAAGGCTTTGCTATCGAAGCTTTTCCGCTGGCGCTGTCATTGCTTTCCTCGCTGTCAGTGGCCGTATCATCATGGTCGTCACCATGACTGGGCTCCGGGCGGATAAATCCCCGTTCGATGCGCAACTTGCCATAATGGTCAATGCAGACATAGGCACCGGCCCGGCTGATGTCCTCAGGGGCATAGCATTCCTCGGCCGCCTGCAAAGTTTCAATCTGTGTCACAACCTGATCGAAACGGCTTTCCTGCTCGTCATCAACATCGCCGTCCTCGATCAGAGCGGCAAGTTCGCTGTATTCTTCATCCAGTCGATCAAGCTCCGCCTGCTGCTCCTCGGTAAGCGGGATCGTCTGGCGATAGACGCGGCGCAGGCGATGGGCTTCGTTGGGCATCTCGGCATGGCATTCCACCCAGAGCCAGCCTTCGGCGCTGACTTTTTCGGCCTCGGAGTTCAGCTTTTCGGCAACAAGACGTTCAACCAGCGCGATATCCGTCGCATAGCCGCTGTTACCGGTGTCGAACAGGTCGCGTTGGACATTGCCGCCTGCGGCCTCATAGGCTTCGAGACCACCGATGAACACAAGGCGTTTGTCTGTCGCTCTCATCGAACCACGTTGCAAGGCATCACGGATGCGATGAGCGCTGCGGTTCCACGACGGCAGGCTGTTCCAAACCTCTTCCTGCCGAACATGATCGTCTGTCACGGTGAAAGCGGAGAGCTGCTCAAGGCTGATTTCTTCGTCGCGGTACAGCTCACGTAAAACCGGCGAGACACGGGCCAGCGCCAGACGACGGGACACGATGGTTTCGGTCGTGCCGAAGCGGGCGGCGATATCGGCAATGGGCATTCCCTTCTCCGCTAGGGATGCAAATGCATCTTGAGCATCCAAAGGATGCATGTCGCGTCGGATCAAGTTTTCGGCAAGACTGATCTCTGTCGCCTTATCCCCTTCCCGCTCCTTGCATTCGACGGCAAAATCCTTGGTGATCTCGCCAGCCTCGGCCAGCAGGTTGAGCGCCAGACGGCGGCGTTCGCCCGCGATCACGAGGAAGCGCCCTTTCTTGTCGCTCTTGCGGACAACGAGATTCTGCAAGACTTGGTAGCCGTCATTGCGAATGTTTGCCGCCAGTTCCTCGATCCCCTCCTTGCTGTAAGTCTTCCGCACGTTCATGGGATCGGTATCGAGCTTGTTCAGGGCGATGGTGATAATGTCGGTCATGTTGTCTTCCTTTCTTCCTTTTGGTGTCGCGAAGCGGGAGCACCCCGCTCCTGCTTCCTGAGCTCGGGCGGACCAGCGGGAGAGAAGGGGGCAAGAAGAAAGAGCCGAGGGATATCGCCCACCCGTAGGGCGGCCGCGGGAAGCGGCCGGCCGGAGCGGCGATGGCGCCGACGGCGCGATCGTCCTGCAGGGCGACAGCCCGAAGGATGGGGAAGCGGCTTTTTGTTCTTGCTGGGAAGAGAGGGCAGCGCTCCTCTTTTCCCGACGGAAGAAAAGATGTCGCCGGTGTCAGCGCAAATGTGCCAGCATTTGTCGCGCGCCGGTGTCATGGCGCAGCGTAAGCGGCCCGCACGATGCGATCGTCACCCGACCGGGCGGAAACAGGTCTCCGCCTGGTTCCGTGCCGCAGGCTGAGACGCGCGGTCGCAGATGCGACGTGCCTGAAATCTATTCAGAAATCTACCGGAGAGGACGGCTAGCAAGAGTCGGTCTTCGTACACCACGACAGCACGGTGATGGGTGGCACACGAGCCGTGTGGCATCTTGGAATCGTGTGAAAAGTGGCTATTTTCGTAACCGGAGTGGGATGCCGATCTTGCCCGTGACCTTTTTCCCAGGACATGAATTGAACCCGGATTGTCGGTGTCCAGCTGATACGGAAGCGCCGGCTGGCACGGCGCGGCTGCTTCTGCCTCAAAACCTTTGTCCTCTTATCGACGATTCGAACGAGCGAACGCAAGTCACCTTGCGTGACGTGTGGGCGGTTTGCATCGTCTTCCGGTCGCGCCGCTCGATGCGGTGCGGCCGGAACCGAGGCCCGATGCGAATGAGTATCCGCCCGGATGGGTCTGGCGGAGCGAGTGCGCCCCGCCGGGTGAAGATGTCGTCAAGACACGCTTTTCAGCGCCGCCATCCGCTCACCGATCAGCCACAACGCTTTGTTCAGCTTGATCTCCTGATCGATGCCATTGATGGCACGGGATTTGACGCGGCGAGGACGGCCGAGATCGTCACGGCCAATGCCGCGCAAACCGCCTTTCAGGCTATGCTCCTGAACCACGTTCCAAGTGGTCCAAAGATCATCGGCGCGATCATCGATGCGACGCGGGATCAGAAGCTGTTCCGGCTTGATAGGAGTCTTTGTCTCGCCGTCGCCATCACCAAAGCGCAAGAGGTGAGCGGCTTCGGCCAGCACCTGCTGTTCGTCGCGATTGAGCTTGAGTGCCGACCAGTCCTGCGGCGCTGCAAGCGTACGTTCTGCTTCATTGAGAACACGATAGGTTCCCTCGATGACCTTTGCGCCGACGTCACCGGAATGACGGACCTTGATGGCATCGATGGTGCCGGTCTGTGTCACGAGCGAATTCAGGCAGCGGATACGGAAAAGGCCAGCTAATAATTCGTAGGCGCTCGTGCCGTCGTTAGCGTTCTTGAGCAAGATTTCGCAAACGGTGTCTCCGACATGGTAGGTATTGCCGTCATCGATACGGCGCAGGCGGATCAGATGCTTGGTGAAATCGGCCTTTCCCGCAATGCGGCTCGACGACTGCTTTGCGCCGACGGGGACAAAGCCCTCCTTCATGAGGCCACGCAGGACATCGATCGTCGGGATGGGCTGGAAGCGCTCGGAGCGGCTTTCATGAGCTGTCGTTGCGAAGATCGAGGGAGCGGCCTTGCGCAGTTCCGTTTCGGTCATGGCGCGGCCTGTGTCGTAGCGGGCGGTATCGGTATAGATCGTCATGAGCTTGTCCTTTCTTCCTTTTGGTCTCGCGAAGCGGAAGCACCCCGCTCCTGCTTCCCGAGCTCGGGCGGACCAGCGGGAGAGAAGGGGGCAAGAAGAAAGAGCCGAGGGGGATCACCCACCCGTAGGGCGGCCGCAGCAAGCGGTCGACCGGAGCGGCGATGGCGCCGACGGCGCGATCGTCCTGCAGGGCGACAGCCCGAAGGATGGGGAAGCGGCTTTTTGTTCTTGCTGGGAAGAGAGGG
>NZ_FMAG01000007.1 GCF_900094585.1 Martinezella multihospitum | reverse complement strand
CGGCGACGATATCGTGCCCTATCTCGTCAACATGACGAAGCGTGGGGCCGACCAGATCGGCGGCGCCGACTACACTTTCGACTGCACGGGCAACACCAAGGTGATGCGCCAGGCACTGGAGGCAAGCCATCGCGGCTGGGGCAAGTCCGTGGTCATCGGCGTTGCCGGCGCCGGCCAGGAGATTTCGACGCGTCCATTCCAGCTGGTGACGGGCCGCTCGTGGATGGGCACGGCCTTCGGCGGCGCGCGTGGCCGTACCGACGTTCCGAAGATCGTCGACTGGTACATGGAGGGCAAGATCCAGATCGATCCGATGATCACCCACACCATGCCGCTCGAAGACATCAACAAGGGCTTTGAGCTCATGCATTCGGGCGAAAGCATCCGCAGCGTCGTGCTCTACTGACGCCTAAATCATTCGAAGAGACATATGCGGCGCGTGAGAAATGCGCCGCATATAGCTGAAAAGATTTGATATTATGATTTATGTCGATGCCGACGCCTGTCCGGTGAAGCCGGAGATCCTGAAGGTTGCCGAACGCCACGGCATCGAGGTGACCTTTGTCGCCAATTCGGGACTGCGGCCATCGCGGGATCCGATGGTGCATAACGTCATCGTCTCCAACGCCTTCGACGCCGCCGACAACTGGATCGCAGAACATGCCGTTGCCGGTGATATCGTCGTCACCGCCGATGTGCCGCTTGCCGGTCGCTGCGTTGCGACGGGAGCGTTGGTGACGGGACCGACCGGCCGCATCTTCGACAAGACCAATATCGGCATGGCAACGGCCATGCGCGACCTCGGCGCCCATCTTCGCGAAACCGGCGAAAGCAAGGGCTACAATGCCGCCTTCTCGCCGCGCGACCGCTCCGCCTTTCTCGAAACCTTCGACCGGCTCTGCCGGCGTGCAAAAACTCACCAGACGCCTGGAGGCCAGCCGTGAACATCATTTCCCAGAACACCGCCTTCGGCGGCATGCAGGGTGTCTTCTCGCATGAATCCGAAGCCTGCAAATGCGAGATGACCTTTGCCGTCTTCGTACCCCCACAGGCAATCAAGGAGCCCCGCCCGGTCCTCTGGTATCTCTCCGGCCTCACCTGCACCCACGCCAACGTCATGGAAAAGGGCGAATATCGCCGCATGGCCGCCGAGCTCGGCCTCATCATCGTCTGCCCGGACACCAGCCCGCGCGGCAATGACGTCCCGGACGAACTGACCAATTGGCAGATGGGCAAAGGTGCCGGCTTCTATCTCGACGCCACGGAGACGCCTTGGGCCGAAAACTACCAGATGTACAGCTACATCACGGAAGAACTGCCTGCGATCATATCGAAGCAATTCCGCGCCGATATGAGCCGCCAGGGTATCTTCGGCCACTCCATGGGCGGCCATGGCGCCATGACGATCGCGCTGAAGAACCCGGATCGCTTCAAGAGCTGCTCGGCCTTCGCTCCGATCATCCAGCCGTCGACGGCCGATTGGTCGGCACCTGCGCTTGAGAAATATCTCGGCAGCGACAAGGCCGCATGGCGCCGATATGACGCCTGCGCGCTCGTCGAGGATGGTGCCCGCTTCCCCGAGTTCCTGATCGACCAGGGCAAGGCTGACAGTTTCCTCGAAAACGGCCTGCGCCCCTGGCTGTTCGAGGACGCCATTAAAGGCACCGATATCAGCCTGAAGCTGCGCATGCACGAGCGCTACGACCACTCCTACTACTTCATCTCCACCTTTATGGACGATCACCTGAAGTGGCATGCCGAACGGCTGGAAAAGTAAGGGTAGTGCCATCGCCTTGAAATAGGCAGCCGACAAAGGCATATAGGAAACACGCAGACGACTGCGGCGGCCGGCAACCAAACCAGCCGTAGACATCGCGGGGACGGCCTCGCTCTTAACAAAGGAGCGTAACATGGCTTGGTTCCTGCTTTTCCTCGCAGGCTTGTTCGAAATCGGCTGGGCCGTCGGCCTGAAATATACCGACGGCTTCACGCGGCCGATGCCGACAGTTCTCACCGTCATCTCCATGGTCATCAGCGTCGTGCTGCTTGGCCTGGCCGTAAAAACCTTGCCGATGGGTACGGCCTATGCGGTCTGGACCGGCATCGGCACCGTCGGCACGGTTCTGCTTGGTATATGGTTGCTCGGCGATCCCGCGACCTTGATTCGGCTACTCTGCATCGGCTTGATCGTGGCAGGCATCGCCGGTCTCAAGCTCACGGCCTGACCGAGATCATCGGCGCTGGCGATTGTCCAGCGCCCAGATTCCCGGTCCGGCAAACACCAGAAACAGGAAGATGAAGCAGAACAGGATCGCCCCATCTCCCTCATTGTTGGCCGGGAAGAAATTGATCGGCATGTGGACCATGAAATAGGCGATCGCCATTTCGCCGCTCAGGAGAAAGGCAATCGGCCGGGTGAAAAACCCAAGCAGGATAAAGATGCCGCCGCCCAGCTCGATAATTCCGGCCACGAAGAATAGCGTCGTGATTTCGTAAGGCGCTGGCGGAAAGCCGAAGACCTTTTGCGTGCCGTGTTCGATGAACAGCACGGCAGTCATGATTCGCAAAATGGCGAGGACAGCGGGCTGATAATGCGACAAGCGCTCGGGAAATGACATGAGGATCTCCGTTCGATAGGGGATGCGAAGGAGATCCTGTCAAAAGTACTCTCGCTTCGCCGACAACGGAGTGAACACGCGAGATACCAATTTATTCGCCGGACCCGACAATCAGCCGAGCCCGACGAAAAGGCTGTCACTTTTTGCTGTTGTCGATCGCCAGCAGGCCCGGGCCTGCGAAGATCAGGAACAGGAAGATGAAGCAATAGAGGATCGCTGCATCACCGCCGTTGTTGGCCGGAAAGAAATTCTTCGGATAATGCGCCATGAAATAGGCGACCGCCATGTTGCCGCAGAGAATGAACGCGACCGGACGGGTAAAGAAGCCGACGATCGTCGCCAATCCACCGACGACTTCAAGGATACCCTGAACCAGAATCAGGGTCGGCAGCGGGCTTGGAAATTGACCGCCGGCCGGAAAGCCGAGCAGCTTCTGCAAGCCGTGTTCGATGAACAATACGCCGGTGACGACACGCAATACGGTAAGAGCATAGGGCTGATATTGATTCAGCCGATCGGAAAGCGCCATGTTAAACTCCAGTTTTAACTCCCCCACGAGGAAGCAATAGAGCGCAGGAGCCGGAACGTGAAAACACGGATTCTGACGCTCAATCAATTTTCCGTGTCAAATCCGTGACTTGTTGTCACATGCTCACAACGGGATGTTGTCGTGCTTCTTCCAGGGATTGGTCAGGTCCTTGTTGCGCAACATTCTAAGCCCCTGCGCCAGCCGGCGCCGGGTCGAGCGAGGCATGATCACTTCGTCGATGTAGCCGCGCTCCGCGGCGACGAAGGGCGACAGGAAGCGGTCCTCATACATCTTGGTATGGGCGGCGATCTTCTCCGGGTCGGCGATATCCTTGCGGAAGATGATCTCGACAGCACCCTTGGCGCCCATGACGGCGATCTGCGCCGTCGGCCAGGCATAGTTGAGATCGCCGCGCAGGTGCTTCGAGGCCATGACGTCATAGGCGCCGCCGAAGGCCTTGCGGGTGATGACGGTCAGTTTCGGCACGGTCGCCTCGGCATAGGCAAAGAGCAGCTTGGCGCCATGCTTGATCAGTCCGCCATATTCCTGCGCCGTCCCCGGCAGAAAGCCGGGTACGTCGACGAAGGTGACGATCGGAATGTTGAAGCAGTCGCAGAAACGGACGAAGCGCGCCGCCTTTCGTGACGCATCGCTGTCGAGCACACCGGCAAGCACCATCGGCTGATTGGCGACGAAGCCGACCGTAGCGCCCTCGATGCGGCCGAAACCGCAAACGATGTTCTTGGCGAAGCTCTCCTGGATCTCGAAGAAATCGCCCTCGTCCGCCACCTTCAGGATCAGTTCCTTGATGTCGTAGGGCTTGTTGGCGTTGGCCGGAATCAGAGTATCGAGCGAAGCATCGGGATCGGTCACGGACTGATAGCACTCGATCTCGGGCACATCTGCCGTGTTCGACTGAGGCAGGAAATCGATGAGACGGCGCACCTGCAAGAGTGTGTCGACATCATTGTCGTAGGCAGCATCGGCGATCGAGGATTTCGTCGTGTGCACAGAAGCACCGCCGAGCTGCTCCGATGTCACCGTTTCATTGGTGACCGTCTTTACGACATCCGGTCCCGTGACGAACATGTAGGAGGTATCGCGCACCATGAAGATGAAATCGGTCATCGCGGGCGAATAGACGTCGCCGCCTGCGCATGGACCCATGATAATGGAAATCTGCGGAATGACGCCGGAGGCCAGCACATTGCGCTGGAATACCTCGGCATAACCGCCCAGTGCGGCCACGCCTTCCTGGATGCGGGCGCCGCCGGCATCATAGATCCCGATGATCGGCGCCCGGTTCTTCAGCGCCATGTCCTGGACCTTGGTGATCTTTTCCGCATGTGCTTCTGAAAGAGATCCACCGAAGACTGTGAAATCCTTGGCAAAAATGAAAACGGTGCGTCCGTTGACCGTGCCCCAGCCGGTCACCACGCCGTCGCCGGCGATCTTGCTCTTGTCCATGCCGAAATCGGTCGAGCGATGCTCGACGAACATGTCGAACTCTTCGAAGGAGCCCTCGTCGAGGAAGATGTCGATGCGCTCGCGGGCCGTTAGCTTGCCGCGCGCATGCTGCGCATCGATCCGCGCCTGCCCGCCGCCAAGCCTTGCGATCTCACGACGACGTTCCAGCTCCTGCAGGATTTCCTTCATGCGGCCCTCTCTCCCTCATCGCTCGGGCTTAGCATGGCGCGAGCCTTGTTTGAAGCTGTTGGCTCAGTTTGCGAGCCGTGGAGTGTTCAGCGAAAAGATGGATCGGATACGCGCGGCGATATCTTCCGCCATCAGCTCATCGGCTGTAGCCGGATCGGGAGCGACGGTCTTTGTCTCGAACGACGCCATGGCAACCACGGCGCCGCCATCGGCTGCCGCCGCATCGATATTGATCTTGGCGCTGCTGCGATCGCGATTGAAGCCGCGCGCCTTGCGGACGTCGCTCAGTCTGACCGTGATGGCAACCTGCGGCAATTGTGGGCTGAAGCTTGTTGCAGCGATCGCGGCGTTGACACGATCATTGACGGCTGCAACCAGCGCCGGCGACACCGGCGGCAAAGCCTCGTCGGCTACGACGGTTGCACTGCGCACGGCATAGGTTGGAGGCGGAGGATCGACGGACCAGCTCGAACACGCAGCCAGTGCCAAACATCCCACGAGCGCCGATATGGCTCCCGACCTCGACAACAACATGATTCCTGTCCCGACTTCCAAGCTTGCAAGATGCGACGATCGATATAAAGGACTGGAAATCAACAATATTCAACTGCGAAGCGCGGAAAAAACGTCGGTTGCGGCCTGAAATTCCTCAAAACGCTGTGCACGGCGCTGTTCGGCTTCTTCATCGCTGCCCCAATGCTCGATCGTCCAATCCTCGTCGAGATGGGCGAGCGACCAGACGTCGGTCAGCGGCAAGAATCCTTCCGCGAAGGCCAGCGCCAGGATCGCCGAGCCGGTGAGCGTCGTGATCGTGTGCAAGCTCGCCAGCTCCATCGGTGTGTCGTACTTGCGCATAGCGGCGGCGAACGCCTCGATAGCTTCGCCCGGCTGCTCCTGGTGCATGACGCCTTCCGCCAGGATGAAGCGGGCACCCAGGTTGCGCGCGGCCCATTCGATGACCGGGTTCCAGCGTTCCGACTGGCGCTCGACAAGCCGCTCAGGCCCGTCGGCACGGTAGCAGAGCAGATCGCTGCCCGAAAAGCGGACGATTTCATCGAACACGGCCTGGTTCTCGGTCGCAACGCCGTCGATCGCCGTATTGACGAGACGCGTCACCGGCATGGTGGCGGGATCGATGACATCGACCTGACGTGCCCATTCGGCCGCCACCAGCCTGGCAAGTGCTTCCGTCGGCAACGCCAAAGAGCGTCGCGCCGGCGTTTTTACCACCTTGCCGTCAAGCGCGATGGCATGGCCATCCTCGTGTTTGTTGATCGTCACTTCCTTGTAGAAGCGTTTCGGCAATGGCTTCTTCATCTGGATCTGCGCGCGGCGGATCGGATCGGGATGGCTGAGACCTTCGGAAAGATCGTTCAACAGGTCGCGCATGGCGTCACCTCAGAGAATATGGCTCAACAAGTCGTTCGGATGGTGGGCTATGGCATCTGCCCCAGCCGCCAGCAATTCCTCGACTGAGGCGTAGCCCCAGGCCACACCGATGGCAGTCGCACCCGCCGCCTTCGCCATCTGCATGTCGTAGATGGCATCGCCGATCACGATCGTATCATGCGGGTTCATGCCGGTCTCGTCACAGCATTCCGTCACCATCGCCGGATGAGGCTTCGACGGGCAATCGTCGGCAGTGCGCGAGACGATGAAATAGGGCGTGAAATCATTGACCTCAAGGATATGGATCAATCCGCGGCGGGATTTGCCCGTCACCGCGCCGATCAGCAATTCATCGCGGGCAGCGAGCGTCTCGATCAGCAGCTTGATGCCGTCGAAAAGAGGCGTCTGCATATCAGCCTCGTCTCGCACCTCGGGAAAGATCGACTTGTAATGCGCCGTCATGGCGATTGCCTCATCGTCGACATGCGGCTTGCCCTGCAGGCGGGCAATGGCGATATCGAGCGTCAGGCCGATGATCGATTTCGTCGCAGAAACATCGGGACGTTTGTAGCCGAAGGCCACGAAGGTGCGCGCCATGACCTCATGGATCAGCCGCGCGCTGTCGACCAGCGTGCCGTCGCAATCGAAAAGTACCAGCTTCATTCGTCGTCCGGCTCCCCCGCCGATTCCATGTCAAATCCGAGAAGATTCCAGGTCTGCACCATATGCGGTGGCAGCGGGGCCGTGACGCGCAGACGGCCGCCGTTCGGATGCGGAATGTCGATGTGGCGTGCATGCAGATGCAGCCGCTTCTGAACACCGCCCGGGAAATCCCAATTCGGATCGTCGTCGAAATATTTGGGGTCGCCGATGATCGGGTGACCCATGTGCAGCGCGTGAACACGCAGCTGGTGCGTGCGGCCGGTATAGGGCTCCATCTCAAGCCAGGCAAGGCTCTGCGCTGCGGTTTCGAGCACGCGGTAGTAGGAGATCGCGTGATCGGCGCCCTCCTCCCCATGCTTGGCGATGCGCATCCGGTCGCCATCGGCCGTTGCCTCTTTCACCAGCCAGGTGGAGATCTTGTCCTCATGCTTGCGCGGCACGCCCTTGACCAGCGACCAATAGGTCTTCTTGGTGTCGCGCTCGCGGAAGGCGGCCGTCAGCTTCTGGGCCGCACCACGGGTACGGGCAACGACGAGGACGCCTGACGTGTCGCGGTCGAGACGATGCACCAGACGCGGCTTCTCGCCCTTCTTGTTCGTCCATGCCTCGAGCATCTTGTCAATGTGACGGGTCAGGCCGGAGCCGCCCTGCACTGCAAGGCCCGCCGGCTTGTTCAGCACGAAGACCTTTTCGTCCTCATGCAGCAGCATGCGCGCAAGAAGTTCCGCATCGCCGGAATGTTTCAGGTCATTGCTCGCAATGGGGCCACCCTTCGGCCCCTTGGCGTCAACATCGAGCGGCGGCACCCGCACCATCTGCCCCGGCTGCACACGCGCATCCGTTTTCACGCGGCCGCCATCGACGCGCACCTGGCCCGAGCGCAGCAGCTTCTGCAACTGACCGAAGCCGAGCCCTGGAAAATGCACCTTGAACCAGCGGTCGAGGCGCATGCCGGCCTCGTCAGGCTCGACCTTAATATGCTCAATCCCGGCCATTCTTCTTCTTTCAAATACCGCAGCATGTCCCAGACGTCGCCAAACCTTGTTCGGCGGGATCATGCGAATTCAAACGACGGGACAATTCGCCCCGTAGCCGGAGATTTCCCGGCCTTTTGACGTGGCTTTAGAGCATTTCGAGGAAAAGTGGAAACCGGAATTGTCAGGTCGAATGATTTTCTGGCTCAGTTTCCCTTGGCCGAGACGACGGGCAGATTGATATCGACCATGCCCGCCTTGTCGAACATCAGCATCACGGGCACAGTACCGCCCTGCTTGAAGGGCGCCTTCACCTGCTTGAACATCATATGCATCGTACTGGGCGCAAGCGTCACGGTCGCGCCGGCGGGAATGGCGATGCCGCCCTTGATCTCGCGCATCTTCATGATCTCGCCTTCCATCTTCATCTCGTGAAGCTCCACCTTGCCGGCGGACGAAGAGGTCACGGAAGTGAGCTTGTCGTCGGTCTTGCCGATGTTGTGGATGGTAATGTAGCCACCGCCGACCGGCTGGCCGGGAAGCATGGCGCGGACATAGCCACCACTGATGTCGAGATCGCCGAGCTTTGCAGATGCCGAGCCGGAAGGTGCTGCTGTGCCCGCATCCATGTGCATTCCAGGCATGGATTTCATCGCGCCATTGTCCTGCGCCATCGCTCCGCTGAGGGGAAGCGAAAACGCACCAATCGAAATCAGCAATGCTGCGGCGTGGTTGCGGTTCATCTTTGTCTCCTACCCGGCCCCTCAATCGATGAGAAGGGATAGCCTCTCCCATGGCAGTTGCAAAGGCCCGTAATCATTGCCAAACGCAGGATTGATCGGGACGACAAAAATTTGTTCAGCGGCGACATTTGCCCCTTGCCATCTCTGCCCGGGACCGGATAATGGCTATCGACCCTGTTGGGAGAATCCGGCGCAAGCCGGTGCCGAAGGAGCAACCGCCCCGGAAACTCTCAGGCCAAAGGACCAGCAAGGGGCAGACGGAACTCTGGAGAGAAACGCGCAAGCGTTCGCCGAAGGGATAACAATCTCAGGCAAACAGACAGAGGGGGCTCATCGTCAGGCGCGCTTGCGCCGAAATTGTGAGCTCTGCGCTTCGAAACGAGCGCAAACCCCGGAGGCGTCATTTGGACGAGACCGCTGCCCTCAAGACCACCCCCCTTCACGCCCTGCATGTGTCGCTCGGCGCCCGCATGGTGCCCTTCGCAGGCTACGACATGCCGGTTCAATATGCGCCCGGCGTGTTGAAGGAACATCTCTGGACTCGATCTTCCGCCGGCCTGTTCGACGTGTCGCATATGGGTCAAGTGACGATCCGCGCCCGTTCCGGCAAATATGAGGATGCCGCGCTCGCACTGGAAAGCCTGGTACCGGTCGATATTCTCGGCCTCGCTGAAAATCGCCAGCGCTACGGCTTCTTCACCGACGATAAGGGGGGCATCCTCGACGATCTGATGATCGCCCATATGGACGACTATCTTTTTGTCGTCGTCAACGCCGCTTGCAAAGAACAGGATTTCAAGCATCTTCAAGATCATATCGGCGATAGTTGCGAAGTTACTTTACTTGATCGCGCGCTGATCGCCCTGCAGGGCCCCCGCGCTGTGGACGTGCTCGCCGAGCTCTGGGCCGACATCGCCCATATGAAATTCATGGATGTGCGCCATTGTCGCCTCCACGATGTCTCCTGCCTCGTGTCGCGCTCCGGCTATAGCGGCGAGGATGGTTTCGAGATCTCCGTGCCCGCGGACAAGGCCGAGGATATCGCCAAGCGTTTGCTGGAGCATCCGGACGTGCAGCCGATCGGCCTCGGCGCCCGCGACTCGCTGCGCCTTGAAGCCGGTCTCTGCCTCTATGGCAACGATATCGACCAGACGACGACGCCGATCGAAGGCGCGCTCGAATGGGCTATCCAGAAAGCCCGCAAGACCGGCGGCGCCCGCGCCGGTGGCTTCCCTGGCGCGGCCCGCATTCTCGGTGAACTCGATGGCGGCACCAAGCGCCGCCGCGTTGGCCTGAAGCCGGACGGCAAGGCGCCGGTGCGCGGCCACTCCAAGCTTTATGCCGATGCGGAAGGCAAGACGGAGATCGGCGAAGTCACGTCTGGCGGTTTCGGCCCAAGCGTCGAATCTCCCGTTGCCATGGGCTACGTACCCACAGATTTCGCCGCCCCCGGCACCACCGTTTACGCTGAAGTACGCGGCAAATACCTGCCTGTCGTCGTCAGCACCCTGCCTTTCATCAAGCCTACCTACAAACGCTGAACGTTTTTTCCAGAGAGGATTACCCATGCTGAAATTCACCGAAGAACATGAGTGGCTGCAGGTTGAGGGCGATGTCGCAACGGTCGGGATCACCGCGCATGCCGCCGAGCAGCTCGGCGATCTCGTTTTCGTGGAATTGCCCGAGGTCGGCGCCAGCTTCTCCAAGGGCGATGACGCGGCAACTGTCGAATCCGTCAAGGCAGCCTCCGAAGTCTATTGTCCGCTCGACGGAGAAATCACCACAGTCAACGAAGCCATCACCGCCGATCCGGCGCTGGTCAATTCCGACCCGATGGGTGCCGGCTGGTTCTTCAAGCTCAAGCTGAAGAATGTCAGCGATCTTGATGGTCTTCTTGATGAATCCGGTTACAAGGAGCTGATCGGATAATGACGACGCCTACGGAATTCACATTCACCGACTACCAGCCATACGATTTTGCCAATCGTCGTCATATCGGTCCGTCTCCGTCGGAGATGACCGAGATGCTGAAAGTCATCGGCTATAACAGCCTCGACGGCCTGATCGACGCGACGCTGCCGCCGGCCATCCGCCAGAAGTCACCGCTCGTCTGGGGCGCTCCGATGACGGAGCGCGAGGCGCTCGACCGGCTGCGCGAGACCGCCAACAAGAACAAGGTTCTCGTTTCCCTCATCGGCCAAGGCTATTACGGCACGATCACGCCACCGGTCATCCAGCGCAACATCCTGGAAAACCCGGCCTGGTACACCGCCTATACGCCCTACCAGCCCGAAATCAGCCAGGGTCGCCTCGAGGCCCTGCTGAACTACCAGACGATGATCAGCGACCTCACGGGTCTCGACGTCGCCAATGCCTCGCTGCTCGATGAAGCAACGGCGGCAGCCGAAGGCATGGCGATGGCCGAACGCGTCGCCAAGTCGAAGGCCAAGGCCTTCTTCGTCGATGCCGCCTGCCATCCGCAGACCATCGCACTGATCAGGACCCGCGCCGAGCCACTCGGCTGGACCGTCATCGTCGGCAATCCCTTCACCGATCTCGATCCGGTCGATGTCTTCGGCGCCATCTTCCAGTATCCGGGCACGCACGGCCACATCAACGACTTCAGCGGCCTGATCGCGCGCCTGCACCAGACCGGCGCAATCGCCATCATGGCCACCGATCTGCTGGCGCTGACGCTGCTGAAGTCTCCCGGCGAAATGGGCGCGGATATCGCCGTCGGCTCCTCGCAGCGCTTCGGCGTGCCTGTCGGCTATGGTGGTCCGCATGCTGCATTTATGGCCGTCAAGGACGACTACAAGCGCTCCATGCCGGGCCGCCTCGTCGGTGTTTCCATTGATGCACGCGGAAATCGCGCCTATCGCCTGTCGCTGCAGACCCGCGAGCAGCACATCCGCCGCGAAAAGGCGACATCGAATATCTGCACCGCCCAGGTGCTGCTCGCCGTCATGGCCTCCATGTATGCGGTCTTCCACGGTCCGCAGGGTCTGAAGGCGATTGCCCAGCAGGTGCATCAAAAGGCCGTCCTGATGGCCAAGGGCTTGGAAAAGCTCGGCTACGCCGTCGAGCCGGAGACTTTCTTCGACACGATCACAGTCGAGGTCGGCCACATGCAGGGTCTTGTCCTGCGTGCAGCCGTCGCAGAGGGCGTGAACCTGCGCAAGGTCGGTGAAACCAGGATCGGCATCAGCCTTGACGAGCGTACGCGCCCGGCAACGGTCGAAGCCGTCTGGCGCACATTCGGCGGCGATTTCCGCATCGCCGATTTCGAGCCTTCCTACCGCCTGCCGAAGACCCTGCTGCGCACCAGCGAATACCTGGCGCATCCGATCTTCCACATGAACCGCGCTGAAAGCGAGATGACGCGTTACATCCGTCGCCTCTCCGACCGCGACCTGGCGCTCGACCGTTCGATGATCCCGCTCGGTTCCTGCACCATGAAGCTGAACGCCACGGCGGAAATGCTGCCAATCACCTGGCCGGAATTTTCGGATATCCATCCGTTCGTCCCGGCCGATCAGGCGCTCGGCTACCGCGAGATGATCGACGATCTCACGGAAAAGCTCTGCGCCGTCACCGGCTACGACGCCTTCTCCATGCAGCCGAACTCCGGCGCGCAGGGCGAATATGCCGGCCTGCTCACCATCCGCAACTACCACATTGCCAATGGCCAGGGTCATCGCGACATCTGCCTCATCCCAACCTCCGCACACGGCACCAATCCTGCCTCGGCACAAATGGCCGGCATGAAGGTCGTGGTCGTCAAGGTCAGCGACGACGGCGATATCGACATGGCCGATTTCCGCGCCAAGACCGAGCAATATGCCGACAACCTCTCCTGCTGCATGATCACCTACCCCTCGACGCATGGCGTCTTCGAGGAGACGGTGAAGGAGATTTGCGATCTCGTGCACAAGCATGGCGGTCAGGTCTATCTCGATGGCGCCAACATGAACGCCATGGTCGGCCTGTCGCGCCCGGGTGATATCGGCTCCGACGTCAGCCACCTGAACCTGCACAAGACGTTCTGCATTCCGCATGGCGGCGGTGGTCCCGGCATGGGCCCGATCGGCGTCAAGGCGCATCTGGCGCCTCACCTGCCCGGCCATCCGGAAACGGACGGCCGCAGCGGTGCTGTCTCGGCGGCGGCCTTCGGTTCGGCCTCCATCCTGCCGATCTCCTGGAGCTACTGCCTGATGATGGGCGGCGAAGGCCTGACCCAGGCGACGAAGGTGGCAATCCTCAACGCCAACTATATCGCCGCCCGCCTCAAGGGTGCCTATGACGTGCTCTATAAGTCCAAGGACGGACGCGTGGCACATGAATGCATCATCGACACCCGTCCGCTGGTCGCAAGCGCCGGCGTCACGGTCGACGATGTCGCCAAGCGCCTGATCGATTGTGGCTTCCACGCACCGACCATGAGCTGGCCGGTTGCCGGCACGCTGATGATCGAGCCGACCGAATCGGAAACCAAGGCCGAGCTCGATCGCTTCTGCGCGGCTATGCTGGCGATCCGCGAGGAAGCCCGCGCCATCGAAGATGGACGGATGGACAAGACCAACAACCCGCTGAAGAACGCTCCGCACACGGTGGAAGACCTCGTCGGTGAGTGGGATCGTCCTTATTCCCGCGAACAGGCCTGCTTCCCGCCCGGCGCGTTCCGCGTGGACAAATACTGGTCTCCGGTCAACCGCATCGACAACGTCTATGGCGATCGCAATCTCATCTGCAGCTGCCCGCCGCTGGAGTCTTACGCCGAAGCGGCAGAGTAAGATTTTTGCAAAAAAGCGAAGCGGTTCAGTCGCTTCGCTGGGAACAGACATAAATCTATTGTGAAACTTGTCTATGAAAGCGCCGCGCCTCCTGTTGGAGGCGCGGCGTTTTTATTAACGCGACAATGGGGCCTTGGAATTCAGATTTATGCCGGAACAACCGGAATTTCACGTCGTCGCCGGGCGAACGGAACGCCCTTCCGCGCCGCTGCTTCTCCTGCATGGGAGCGGCATGGATGAAGCCGCGCTTATTCCTCTCGCCGATTCCGTTGCGCCGCAGCGTCCCTATATGGCGCTGCGAGGCGCCGTTGCCTGGGAGGACGGATTTGCCTTCTTTCGTCGCAATCCCGATCGCAGCCTGGATCAGGTCGATCTCACAAGGCGCACGGATGAACTTTGTCAATTTATCGGAGCGGCTCTGCAGCTAGGGACGCTCAAGCAAGCGCCTGTACTGGTGGGCTTTTCGAATGGTGCGATCATCGCGGCATCCATCCTTCTGCGCCGGCCGCACTTGGCTGCCGCTGCCGTTTTGATGCGACCACTCTCGCCGGCACAGCGGCTGCCATTTCCGCCGCTGGCCGCCTTGCCGATCCTGATCACGTCTGGCACATACGATCAGCGGCGCGAGCCCGGCGACGCCGATATCATGAAAAATCAACTTGCAAACGCCGGCGCGGATGTCAGCGCCCACGTGCTGGCGACCGGTCACGACTTTCACGACGACGACATCGGTATCATCCGCGACTGGCTCATACGGAAAGGCCTATGACATGAACCAGGAGATTTCCCTGAACACCGACAATCCCGACATCTATATCGCGGCAGCTTTCGCCACGGACGATCCTGCCTCGATCGCCAGGGCATTGGGCGAGGTTGCCCGCACGCGCAACATGAGCAAGCTTGCCAAGGATGTCGGCATGAACCGTTCGGCGCTCTATCGTGCGCTGAGCGGCGATGGAAATCCGGAATTCGCGACGATCCTGAAGGTCGTCAGGGCGCTCGGCCTCAAGCTGACGCCGGTGTCGGCCGCGTAATAACAACCGGTGAACTGCCAGCCCGAACTTCGAATGCCTGACCGTGGCGTTGAGATTAGCGCGACCCTATGCGGCGTATCTTCGCGATTTTCCCATAGCCTTGTACATCCATCAGGTGGTAGTCCATGGTCTGCGCTACGATTGAAAAGTGTTCGGCTGCCTTAAGGCGCTTGAGATCGCCAATATCTCTTCGCCCACCAAACGCGAGTACAGGCACAAATCCATAGCACTCGCTAATCTCTAATTGCCCCAGCCCATGCCGAGCTTGCTCGAACAGCGGTCTGCCGGTCTCGTCTCCGTAGTCCAAGGCCTCATCCGAAAGCCAGAACGGAACCGAAACTGCATTGATCGCCTCGGAGCCAGGACGTCGACCTTTTACCAAATTCTTTTGAAATACGTGCCCTTCGTAGAGACTGAGACGGCCGTATCCGAAATCCTCCATCCAAAAAAAGATGTCTCCGAAAGCGGAATAGGCAAAAGCGAAGCATTTATCGGATGAGAACTCTCTATCTACGTTAAATATTAGCGACAATACGCCTTCCATATCGTTGGGGTGGCAGGTCTGTATGCGTCCTCTGCGCAAGACAGATCGACCCATTTCCAAGAAAAATCCCTTTAAGCTGGCGGGGAAGACGCTTGCGAGACCAGTGATCTCGTTTGGGCTGAACTCAATCCGTTCGGATGGCGCTCCATAAGCATCAACAATTTCACTATACCATTTTTGCATTTGAATGCCTCTATCGTGGAACACTCGATAGCAACCTTGTAGTGCAATCATCAAAGTCAATCAGTAAGCACGAAAGCGCCTTGCGAACTCTGCACGCTCTGGGCAGAGCAGCCGATAAATCGCTAACCAATCGCCTCTTCGAGCAGAAGCAGCACGAGGAAGCCGGCAAAGAACATCGCCGTCACCCAGGGGCGATCGGGTGTTTCATGGGCCTCTACCAGCAATTCCTCGGTGACGAGATAGAGAAGCGCAATCAGCCCGAACGCGAAGAAGCCTGTGAGAACCGGGCCGGGCAATGAAGCGATCGGCGTTCCGAGCAAGGCGCCGATCGGTAGCAGCAGCGCAAGCGCTGCCGTGATCGCGACGATCCTGGCTCGAGAGCGAACGCTCTCGCCAAGCTCATTCGCTACCGTCAAGCCAAGGAACAGCACCTCGATCGTCAAGGCGATCGTCAGCAGCAAACCGACCTTCGAACCGGCGGCAAAGCCGATACCGAGCACCAGACCGTCGATCAGGATGTCGATGCCGATGGCGGCCAGAAGGCCAACCGGCCCTTTGGCCCAATTTTCCAACTGTTTGACCAGCAGCATGACGCCAACCCCGATCGCGCCACCGATCACCGTTGCCAAGGGATAGCCGCGATGCATGACATCAGGCAGAATCTCGCCGGCCGCAGCCGCAAACACGACACCGGCGGCAAAATGCTGGATAGCGCTGACAAGATTGGGTCCCGGTCGCGTATTCACCGCAACGGCAGCCCCCGCGATCGCAGCGCCTGCCGGGATCAATGTGTAAACCCATGCCGCAGCCGCCATATGTTCCCCCTCGCGCCATGTCGACCTCGTCCGGCTCAGCCGGTCAGCAAAGGAGCAACAAAAAGACCCTCAGCATTCGTCGATCAAAGCATGAAATGCAGCGAGGTTAAATATGGTGCTTTAAGCGGGCTGCGCGGCCTGACGTTGAGCTGCCAGCGCTGCCAGATCTGCAGGCTTCAGCTCGACGGATTCGCCGCAACCGCAGGCCGACGTCTGGTTCGGATTGGTAAACGTAAAGCCCGAGCGCAGCGTCGTGGTTTCGAAGCCCATTTGGGTGCCGAGCAGATAAAGTACTGCCGACGGCTCAACCCAGACCTTGGCGCCGTCACGCTCGATCAGGTCGTCTTTCGCGTTCGGCTCGGTCACCAGGTCGATGGTATATTCCATCCCGGCGCAGCCGCCCTTCTTGATGCCGACGCGAACGCCCTTGGCATCAGGGCCGGAGTTACCGACGATCGCCTTGACGCGGGCTGCTGCCGCATCCGTCATGCTCATGACTGCAAAGCCCATGGGCTCATTCTCCTTCCGCAACCGGGGTCAAGATCCGGCGCTTCGAGTCTCAATGTAAAGCCGGCGGCTTAAAGCTTCAATACCAGCCGACGGCAACCTGCGCTTCTTCGGACATGCGATCCGGCGTCCACGGCGGATCGAAGGTCATCGAGACGTCGACGCCGGAAACACCTTCGACGGCGCCGACGGCGTTTTCGACCCAGCCCGGCATTTCGCCGGCAACGGGGCAACCTGGCGCGGTCAGCGTCATGACGATCTTCACCATGCGGTCGTCTTCGATGTCGATCTTGTAGACCAGACCCAGCTCGAAAATGTCGGCCGGAATTTCCGGATCGTAGACGGTCTTCAGCGCCGAGATGATGTCGTCGCTGAGGCGTGCCAGCTCATCCTCGGGGATGCTGGAATGCACGATACCCTCGCGCACATCGATCTTCTGTTCGCTTTCGTCGAGTGACATCGCTTGCCTCCTCAGGCAAAGAATTTCCGTGCATATTCCAGTGCGTCGGCCAGGGCATCCACCTCGGCGCGCGTATTGTACATGCCGAACGATGCACGGCATGTGGAGGTGACGCCGAAGCGTTTCAAGAGTGGTTGGGCGCAATGCGTGCCGGCGCGAACAGCAACACCTTGGCGGTCGATCACCATCGAGACGTCGTGGGAGTGAATTCCTGCCAGCTCGAAGGAGAAGATACCGCCCTTGCCGGGCGCCGTACCGATGACGCGCAGCGAATTGATATCGCGCAGCCGTTCCGCCGCATAGGCCGCCAGATCAGCCTCATGCCGCGCAATCGCTTCGCGACCGATGCTGTCCATATAATCGAGCGCGTAACCGAGGCCGATCGCCTGAACGATCGGCGGCGTTCCCGCTTCGAAACGGTGCGGCGGCTCATTGTAGGTGACGTTTTCCTCGGTGACGTCGAAGATCATTTCGCCGCCGCCCTGGAACGGCCGCATCTCGGCGAGCCGTTCCTTCTTGCCGTAGAGAACGCCGATACCCGAGGGGCCGTAGAGCTTGTGACCGGTCATGACATACCAGTCGCAATCGATATCCTGCACGTCGACAGGCATATGCACGGCGCCCTGCGAACCGTCGATCAGAACGGGAATGCCGCGCTCATGGGCGATGCGGCAGACTTCCTTTACCGGAACGACGGTTCCCAGGGCATTCGACATATGGGTGATGGCGACGAGCTTGGTACGCTCGGTCAGGCTCTTCTCGAAATCCTCTATGTGGAACGCGCCCTCGTCATCGACAGGCACCCAGACGAGCTTTGCGCCCTGCCGTTCCCGGATGAAATGCCAGGGGACAATGTTGGAGTGATGCTCCATGATGGAGACGACGATCTCGTCGCCCTCGCCAATCTTCGGCATGCCCCAGCCGTAGGCGACCGTGTTGATCGCTTCCGTCGAGTTCTTGGTAAAGACGATATCGTCGACCGACGGCGCATTCAGGAAGCGGCGCACCTTTTCGCGTGCCGCTTCGTAGGCTTCCGTGGCAGCATTGGACAGGAAGTGCAGGCCGCGATGCACATTCGCATACTCATTCGAATAGGCATGCGAGATGGCATCGATGACGACCTGCGGCTTCTGTGCGGAAGCGCCGTTGTCGAGATAGACCAACGGCTTGCTATGCACCGTTTTCGCCAGGATCGGGAAATCCCGGCGAATGGCTTCGAGGTCATAGGCCGTTGCCGGCACGATCTTGTCCACGAGCTTTGCCTCCAATCAGGCGTGCTTTTCCAGCCAGCTAGAGATAACGCCTTCCAGCGCCTCGACCAGGGCTTCGTCTTCCAGTTCCTCGACGATCTCGGCTACGAAGGCGTTGACCAGCATGGCGCGAGCCTTGTTCTCCGGAATGCCGCGCGCCATCAGATAGTAGAGATGGTTGCCGTCGATATCGGCGACAGTCGCGCCGTGGCCGCACTGCACGTCATCAGCGAAGATTTCAAGCTCCGGCTTGACGGAGAACTCGGCATCGTCGGACATCAGCAACGTGTTGCAGGCCATCTTGGCATCGGTCTTCTGCGCATCCGGTGCGACCCGGATCATGCCCTGGAAGACGCCGCGTGCGCGGTCGAACACGACATTGCGGATGACCTCAGTCGATCCGGTGTTCGGAACGTCATGACCAAGCACCATCGTCACATCGGTATGCGTATCGCCACCGAGCAGATTGATGCCGCGAAGCGTCAGATCGGCACCCTCGCCCACTACCTTGATATACAGCTCCTGGCGCACGAGCTTGCCACCGGCGTTGATGACGAACAGCTTCAGCTTGGCATCTTCCCCGAGATCGATGCGGAGCTGGCCGAGATGCGTGTCTTCGCTACCCTGCTCCTGCAGAATGATCCAGGTGATTTCAGAACCCTTGCCGATCTTGACTTCGCTGACCGAGGAAACCAGGGCAGCGGCACCCTCGACCGCCTGATGACGCTCGATAAAGGTCGCCTTGACGTCGGCACCGAAGGTAACCGGCAGACGGCTGTGGATCTGGCCGCCGGCATGGATGAACTGCACTTCGAGCGGTGCATCGAGTTCGGTGCCATCAGGGAAATCGATGACATAACCGTCACGCACGAAGCTCGCATTGATGCGGCCGATGGCGTCATCCTTGCCGAGCGCTTCGAGACCGACAGCAGCCGTGCCGTTGATCAGGCTATCCGCATAGCGGCCAACCGTCAGGTTCTTGACCGAGGCCTTCTCGCTTGCCTTGCCCTGAAGGACGGCAATAACGGGCGATCCTTCGACCGTCGGCGGCAGCGCCTCGGCAAGGCCCTTGCCGATATCGCTCGGAACCAGGCGCAGCAGGTTCTTGAAATCGGTATAGTGCCACGCCTCGACCCTGCGCGTCGGCAGGCCGGCGGTCTTCAGCTCGTCCAGCAGACGATCGCGGACGGCGAAAACTTCACCATCGCCAGGCAGATCGCCCATCTGGTCGTTATACGCCTCGATCAGCGCCGTCTCCGCGGCAGTGAGGCGGTTCGTCGTCTGAATGTTCATCGACGTATCCTTTCCGCCCCGATCAGGCTGCAGCTCCGATGATATCGGCATAACCGTTGGCTTCCAACTCATGCGCCAGCGTCTTGTCGCCGGACTTGATCACCTGGCCCTTGTAGAGGACGTGAACGGTGTCCGGAACGATGTAGTCGAGCAGGCGCTGGTAGTGGGTGATGACAATCACGGCGCGATCCGGAGAGCGTAGCGCATTGACGCCGTCGGCAACGATCTTCAGCGCGTCGATATCGAGGCCGGAGTCGGTTTCATCAAGCACGCAAAGCTGCGGCTCCAGGAGCGCCATCTGCAGGATCTCGGCGCGCTTCTTTTCACCGCCGGAGAAACCGACGTTCAGCGGGCGCTTCAGCATGTCCATGTTGATCTGCAGCTTGGCGGCGGCATCCTTGACGCGGCGCAGGAAATCCGGCGTCGTCAGCTCGTCTTCGCCACGCGCCTTGCGCTGCTCGTTCAAAGCAACCTTGAGGAACTGCATGGTGGCAACGCCGGGAATCTCAACCGGATACTGGAAGGCCAGGAAGATGCCCTTGGCGGCGCGCTCTGCAGCGTCGAGTTCCAGAATGCTCTCGCCGTTATAAAGGATATCACCCTCGGTGACTTCATAGTCCTCGCGGCCGGCGAGGATGTAGGAGAGCGTCGATTTGCCGGAGCCGTTCGGACCCATGATGGCGGCGACTTCACCAGCCTTCACGGTCAGGTTCAGGCCACGGATGATCTCGGTGCCGTCTTCGGCGATACGGGCGTGCAGGTTCTTGATTTCAAGCATTTTAGTATCCTAATCGCAGGAATGAAGGTGCGGCGCGCGTGGCGCGCCAAAGCTAATTCTGTTTCGTGTGCGTCAGCCGACGCTGCCTTCGAGCGAGATGCCAATCAGCTTCTGCGCTTCGACGGCGAATTCCATCGGCAGCTCCTGCAGCACTTCCTTGACGAAGCCGTTGACGATCAGCGCGATCGCCGCTTCGGTCGGGATGCCGCGCTGCAGGCAGTAGAACAGCTGATCTTCAGAGATCTTCGAGGTCGTGGCTTCATGCTCGAACTGCGCGGATGAGTTCTTCGCCTCGATATAGGGCACCGTATGCGCGCCGCACTTGTCGCCGATCAGCAGCGAGTCGCACTGCGTGAAGTTGCGCGCGTTCGATGCCTTGCGGTGAGCCGAAACCTGGCCGCGATAGGTGTTCTGCGACACGCCGGCAGCAATGCCCTTCGAGACGATACGGCTCGAGGTATTTTTGCCGAGATGGATCATCTTGGTGCCGCTGTCGACCTGCTGATGGCCGTTCGAAACCGCGATCGAGTAGAACTCGCCACGGCTGTCGTCGCCGCGCAGAATGCAGGACGGATATTTCCAGGTAATGGCGGAGCCGGTCTCGACCTGCGTCCAGGAGATCTTGGAGCGATGGCCGCGGCAATCGCCACGCTTGGTGACGAAGTTGTAGATGCCGCCCTTGCCCTGCTTGTCGCCCGGATACCAGTTCTGGACCGTCGAATACTTGATTTCGGCATCGTCAAGCGCAACCAGCTCGACGACGGCGGCGTGCAGCTGATTTTCGTCGCGCTGCGGCGCCGTGCAGCCTTCGAGGTAGGAGACGTAAGCTCCCTCTTCGGCGATGATCAGCGTGCGCTCGAACTGGCCGGTATTCTTCTCGTTGATACGGAAATAGGTCGACAGTTCCATCGGGCAACGAACGCCCTTCGGTACGAAAACGAACGAACCGTCGGTGAAGACGGCCGAGTTCAGCGTCGCATAGAAATTGTCCGAGGTCGGTACGACGGAGCCGAGATACTTGCGCACCAGTTCCGGATGCTCGCGGATGGCTTCCGAGATCGACATGAAGATCACGCCGGCCTTCTTCAGCTCTTCCTTGAAGGTGGTGACGACCGAGACGGAATCGAACACCGCGTCGACGGCGATCTTCGGCTTCTCGACGCCGGCAAGGATCTCCTGCTCGCGCAGCGGAATGCCGAGCTTCTCATAGGTCTTCAGGAGTTCCGGATCGACTTCGTCGAGCGACTTCGGACCGGCGAACTTCTTCGGCGCGGCATAATAGTGAATGTCGTTGAAATCGATCTTCGGATAGTCGACGCGCGCCCATGTGGGCTCCTCAAGCGTCAACCAGCGGCGATAGGCTTCGAGGCGCCATTCCAGCATCCAATCCGGCTCCTGCTTCTTGGCGGAGATGAAGCGGATGATGTCTTCGGAAAGACCCTTGGGAGCCTTTTCCACCTCGATCGTGGTCTCGAAACCATACTTATACTGGTCCACGTCGATCTGGCGAACCTGATCGACCGTTTCCTGGACTGCAGGCATTTCGTTCTCCAATCTCGCCGGATCCAAGGTCCGGCAGCTTGTCAACGTTGCGGCAGACTTATGTCTGCCCCCTATGTAGTCGGCCAAAAGGGACTTTTCACCCCGCTTGGCAAGCGGAAATTTCGGTTTCCGCAAAATTGTGGCCGTCAGGCCGCCGCACCCGCCAGCTTGCGCCTTCCCGCTATGCGGGCAAAAGCAGCGATTGCACGATCGATATCCGCTTCGGTTGTGGTCGGCCCGAGCGAAATGCGGAGCGCCCCGAGTTTCGGGTCGCATCCCATCGCCACGAGCACATGGCTCTCCCCAACCTTGCCCGACGAGCAGGCCGAGCCGGCGGAAATCGCCACCCCTTCCAGGTCGAAGGCGATCTGGCCGGTTTCGGATTTCAGTCCCGGCAGCGTGAAGAAGCTGGTGTTTGGAACGCGTGCGCCGTCCTTGCCGTGAATGATGACATCCGGTGCCGCAAGCTCCATGCCCACTTCCAGCCGATCGCGCAACGAACCGATTGTAGCATTGCGAACCTCGAAGTCTGCGGCAGCAGCCTCGGCAGCCGCACCAAAGCCGATGATGGCAAGCGTGTTTTCCGTGCCAGAACGATGGCCTTTTTCCTGACCGCCGCCATGGATCAGCGGCTTCGGCATCAGCACCTCGCCCCGCGAGACGAGAGCGCCGACGCCCTTGGGGCCGCCGATCTTGTGCGAGGAGACGATCAGAAAATCCGCGCCAATCGCATTGATATCGAGCGGAACGCGGCCGGCTGCCTGAACGGCATCCACCACGAGAAGGCCGCCCGCGGCCTGAACAAGCTTCGCTGCTTCAACGACGGGCTGAAGAATTCCAGTCTCGTTATTGGCGAGCATGATAGCGACCATCGGCAGGCCGCTGGCCTTGTCGTGGGCAGCGAGCATGGCTTCCAGCGCGGCAAGATCGACCATGCCCTCAGATGTCACCGCTATTTCGCTGACACTATCCCTAGCAAACCGCCCGCCTTCCCGCACGGCCGGATGTTCGACGGCAGATATATAAAGATGGCTGACGGCAAGCGGTGTGCGCCCCATGCGGAACTCCGGCGTCAGCACCATATTGGCCGCCTCGGTGGCGCCGCTGGTGAAAACCACGTGGGCGGCTTCGGCGCCAGTCAATCTTGCAACCTGCCGGCGTGCGGCCTCGACAGCTGCGCGCGCCGCCCTACCTTCCCCATGAACGGAATTGGGGTTGCCTTGTATATCCATCGCACGCAGCATTGCTTCGCGCGCCGCCGGATGAAGCGGTGCGGTGGCATTCCAATCGAGATAAAGGCGTGTTGCCGCCATAATCTTCTTCCTGCGCGACTTTGCTTTGCTGCGGCCGGCTCATTTTCCTTGAAATTTCAGCCGGGCATGCCTTATGACACGTTCCACAAACCGTTGCGTACACAACGCGCGGACCACCGCATCAAGTTTCGAATTGTTCTAAACTGCGTTCTAGAAAAGATGAGCGCATTCGTCAAGTCAACTTGCTGCGTACCGTCAGGTTTGAACGCAGAAAAAGAAGAGCCGGAGTATCGATGCCCGAAGTAATTTTCAACGGCCCCGCTGGTCGCCTTGAAGGCCGCTATCAGCCCTCCAAGGAAAAGAGCGCCCCGATCGCGATTATCCTTCATCCCCATCCGCAGTTCGGCGGCACGATGAACAATCAGGTCGTCTACCAGCTCTTCTATATGTTCCAGAAGCGCGGTTTCACGACGCTCCGTTTCAATTTCCGCGGTATCGGCCGCAGCCAGGGCGAATTCGATCACGGCGCCGGCGAGCTTTCCGATGCAGCCTCGGCGCTCGACTGGGTGCAGAGCCTCCATCCCGATTCGAAGAGCTGCTGGGTTGCCGGCTACTCCTTCGGCGCCTGGATCGGCATGCAGCTCCTGATGCGCCGCCCCGAGATCGAAGGCTTCATGTCGATCGCGCCGCAGCCGAATATCTACGATTTCTCGTTCTTGGCACCCTGCCCGTCATCCGGCCTGATCATCAACGGCGATGCGGACAAGGTTGCGCCGGAAAAGGACGTCAACGGCCTCGTCGAAAAGCTGAAGACGCAGAAGGGCATTCTGATCACGCACAAGGTCGTGCCGGGAGCCAACCACTTCTTCAACGGCCAGGTCGAGACGCTGCTCGGCGAATGCGAGGACTACCTCGATCGTCGCCTGAACGGCGAACTGGTGCCGGAACCGGCCGCCAAGCGCATTCGATAACCCTTATCGAGCCATTCTGAACGTCGGGCAAGTGATCCCGTCGATCGTCATCGACGGGTGATCCTGCATGCCGATCTTCCGCAAAACACGATGCGATGCGACGTTTTGCGGATGCGTGAAGGCGATAAACTGCCGGGCAAAGCCACGCTTGAAGAACCATTGCGCCAATGCGCCGGCAATCTCCGTCGCATAGCCGTTGCCCCAAGCATCCTTCTGAATGGAATAGCCGAGCTCGAACTCGCCCCTGCCGCTTTCCTGATGAAAACGTGAGAACCCTGCACGGCCGATAAAGCGGCCGTCCTCGCGCCGCAGCATCTTGTATTTGGTCGTACCGTCGCACGCCTGTTCGCCGAACCAGCTTTTCAGCCGCTCCTCGGCCTTCTCCAGCGTCCAAGGAGCCGCACCCGAGAGATAGCGCGTAGTCTCGATCGTCGAATGTAATTGCCGAATCACTTCGGCATCACCCTTGTCCCACATCGTCAGAACGAGGCGTGGGGTTTCGAGTATGATGGTGTCACTCATCTGCCTGCCTGTTTTCGTGATGGATCTCCCGCCTGCCATAACGTGTATGGCAGAGCCGATTGGCAACCGGCCGGTCAGTGCTAACTGCTCGGCCTGATTTCAACAAGCCGATCAAGCGACGATATCGAATACGAAGGCCCGCCGAAGCGGGCCTCCAGATTATCGCTTGAAATCATCCGTCAGTGACATGCGGGCAAGCCGGGAGCGCCGCACTTCTTCTTTTCGGGAGGCTTCTGCGGCGGAGGCGGAGGTGGTCTCTCCACCTGCTGCTGCACGATCTTCGGCTGCGGTTGCGGCCTGGGCTGAGCCTGCGGCTTCGGCGCTGGCGGTCTCGCCTGTGCCACGACATGCGGCGCAGGTTTGGGCCGCGCAGGAGCCGGATTGGCTTGCCGGGGCGGCGCGGCAGCGACATGAGGCTGAGTGTTGACCCGAGCTTGATTGCTAGGGGGCACCTTGGGCTTTGCCGGAGTTCTGGCGGCGACGGCCGGCGCTGCTGGGGCATGCGCATTGGGCTTCGGTGCAGCGACAACCGGATTTGGTTTACCGCTCGGCGCTGCTTGCGGCGCGGGCGTCTTGGCAATCTGGTTTTGCCCCTTCGCGGCAGGTGTATTGCCAGCCGCCGGCAGCGGTTGCCCCTTGGCGCCGGGAAGCGCATGTGCATTGGCGTTCGGCGTAGCCTGAGGCTGTTGAGCCTGCTTCGTCTGAGCTGCGCCAGAATTGGCCGGCAGCTTGCCCGTAGCTGGCAAAGGCTGACCATTCGCGCCGGGAAGCGCATGGGCATTGGCATTTGTGCCTTGCTGGGCGGGTTGCGTGGCAACAGCCGGATTATGCACTGCATTCGGCGCGGCTTGCGGCGATTGCCCCTGCTTCGTCTGGGCCGTTCCCGAATTAACGGGCAGCTTGCCGCCAGCCGGCAGCGGCTGACCATTGGCGCCGGGAAGCACGTGGGCAGCGGCATTTCCACCTTGCGGCTGGGCCGAAGGCGTGACCGCCGGAGCGGTTCCGGGTGCTGCCTTGACGGCCGCAGCCGGATTCTGCTTTTGCAGAACTGCGGCCTTCTTCTGCACCGATGGCGGCAGGGCAACATGCAGTGCTGCAGCACCAGCCCCGGCGATGACAGCGGCGCCGGCAAGCTTCTGACCTGTCGTCAGCCCGGGTGCTGCAGGCGCAGCCCCGCTCTCGTTGACAGTCGTATTATTGTTGATGACCGTCGTGTTGTTCACGACCGTATTGTGGATGTTGTTGAAGATGATGTTGTTTTCCGGCGGCGCAATATCGCGTGGCGGCTCGACCCATTGAGGGACCGGAACGAAGACCGGCGCCGGCAACACGTAGAGATCGACCGCGGGCTGCGGCGGCGCGAGCACGACAAAATCCGGCGGCGGCGGGGCCAGGAAGACGACGGGCGGCGGCGGGGCATAACCGAAATCGGCATCATCGAAATAAAGCACGGGACGGTCGACATAGACCACTTCCGGCGGTGGTGGTGGCGGCACGTCATACTCGATCACGGTAAAAGACGACGGCGGCTCAAGGGCTGCCTCGAAATGCTCGAGACGGCGGCGGGCATCCCAGACATGGGGACCACGCGGATAACGTCTCAGATAAGACCAATAGGCCTCGGGTGTATCGGCAATCCAGGTCTCGCGCCAGGTGATCGCCTCACGGCGAGCGGCGACAATGGCGCGGACACGTCTGACCATGGAGTCATTCGGATAGGCCGCGAGGAAATCCTCATAGCCCTGCAGCGTGTCGCGATCGAGCGCGGCGAAATAGGCATCCCGCTCGTCGAAATCGCGGATCGGCTTCGTCCGGTTTGCTACATCCTCGGTGCTTGACACCGCAGCAGCCGGCGCATTCGGACCGCGATCGAAGAAATTGAAGGCGTTCTTGAATTTCGAGGCATCCCAGGAAATCTCGGCACCCTTGGTCAGGTCGCCGACCCGCAACCGTGTACGATCGAAGACGTCATCAAGCGAAAGGCCGCCGACGCGGATCATCTCCGCCAGCGCATGGGCGTAGGAACCATAGGGACCGGCTTCCTGCGGTGCGACCGTGCCGGGCGCCGCGTTGAACGCGATCAGCTGGTTGACATCGGGATCGACCAGCGCCAGACCGCCAGCCAGCGGCTGATTGGACTGCACGAACGGATTGGCCCTCGCCGCGTCGAGCACGACGATGCTGCCGCGATTGTTGATGGCCGCCAGCGATTTGGTGAAGTCGCTCACGCGGACCGCCTGGACGGGGACATCCGTGGCATTGGCGATCTGTGCATCGACAGGCACGAAATAATTGTCGCCCTGATATTGCACGCCGTAACCCGCCAGATAGACGAAGACGACGGTATTGGGGCCTGAGGCGTTGGCCTTCGTCAGAAAGTCGCGCATCGCGTCGCGCAACCCGTTCTGGTCGAGGTCGCGCGCGCCGATCACATCGAAGCCCGCGGCCTGCAGCGTTTGCGCGATCAGGCCGGCATCGTTGGCCGGCGTCGGAAGCGCGCCTACCGTGTAGGCGGCATTACCGACGACAAAGGCTATTCTCTTTTCAGGGGAACCTTGAGCTTCGGCCGGATTCGCAGCAGCGATACCGGCCAAAACCAACATCATGGCAAAAAATGCCCAGATCGTCTTTTTGGATGACAATCCCATCTTCGAAAGCAGAGGCGACATACCGGTTTCTTTCACGAAACATGAGGTGCGTACGGGGATCAACAGGAAATCACTAGGATTTGATTCGGGCGATTGCACGGCTTATTCCCGGCGGCTTCGCGGCGATGTTACGGTCTATTGACGTTCAGAAGCATCCGTTTACAAACCGCGCCCGGCCTACGGCACTTGTCGAAACTTGATCTCGCCCCCACCAAAATGGTGACGCGCCGGTAAATCGGTGATAAACGCGCCCCGCGACTTTCAACAATAGCGACTTCGCCGCATCCTCCAGGGTTGCGGCCTCGAGAGACCAAGATCATGGCTGAGTTCAAATCCGATTTCCTGCGCACCCTGCAAGAGCGCGGCTTCATTCATCAGATTTCCGATGAAGCCGGCCTCGACGACCTCTTCGCCAAGGAAACCGTGACGGCCTATATCGGCTATGACCCGACGGCATCGAGCCTGCATGTCGGCCACCTCACCCAGATCATGATGCTGCACTGGCTGCAGGCGACCGGCCATCGGCCGATCTCATTGATGGGCGGCGGCACCGGCATGGTCGGCGACCCTTCTTTCAAGGAAGAGGCTCGCAAGCTGATGACCGTCGACATGATCGAGGACAATATCGCCTCGATCAAGCGCTGTTTCTCGAACTACCTCGACTATAATAATAAGCCGAGCAACGCGGCCTTGATGATCAACAACGCAGAATGGCTGCGCTCGCTGAACTACCTCGAATTCCTGCGCGATGTCGGCCGCCATTTCTCGGTCAACCGCATGCTGTCCTTTGACAGCGTCAAGACGCGTCTGGACCGCGAGCAATCGCTTTCGTTCCTCGAATTCAACTACATGATCCTGCAGGCCTACGATTTCGTCGAACTGGCCAAGCGTTACGATTGCCGCCTGCAGATGGGCGGCTCGGATCAGTGGGGCAACATCGTCAACGGCATCGATCTCGGTCACCGCATGGGGACGAAGCAGCTCTTTGCTTTGACCTCGCCGCTGCTGACGACCTCTTCCGGTGCCAAGATGGGCAAATCTGCCTCCGGCGCCGTCTGGCTGAATGCCGACCTGCTGCCGGTCTATGATTTCTGGCAGTACTGGCGCAACACCGAGGATGCCGACGTTCCGCGCTTCCTCAAGCTGTTCACGACGCTGCCGATGGACGAGATTGCACGGCTTTCCGCCATCGCGGGCTCCGAACTCAACGAGGTCAAGAAGATCCTCGCGACCGAAGTCACGGCGATCCTTCACGGCCGCGCGGCAGCAGAACAGGCGGCCGAAACTGCGCGCAAGACCTTCGAAGAAGGCGGCCTGTCCGAAAACCTGCCATCGATCGATGTTCCGACTTCCGAGCTCGAAGCTGGCATCGGCCTGCTGGCTCTGATCGTGCGCGCCGGCCTTGCCGGTTCTAACGGCGAGGCACGCCGCCACGTTCAGGGCGGCGCAGTGCGCATCAACGATCAGGCCATCAGCGACGAACGCAAGGTGATCGGCACAGGTGAAGTCACAGCCGATGGTGTCATCAAACTCTCACTCGGCAAGAAGAAGCACATCCTGATCCGTCCGGCCGCTTGAGGCGCCGACACGCTGACAACAAAAAAGCCGGCGCCCTCTCGCCGGCTTTTTTGTTTCCGTCTAACTGAAGTTCTTCGGTCGACAAAACCGAGCTGCTTCGTCAGTCGATGCGCGCAGAACCGACCTGGAAAGTCGATATCGACCGGAGGAAGGACATTATCACTGCTCCTAACCGCTCGGGCTGATCGTATGGAAGGCCGTGACCGGCGTCAGCGATCAGTTCATATCGAAGCAAGGGATTGAGCTTTTGCAGCTCGCGGGCCGCATCCAACGAAACGACCCCTTTATCTCCGATCACGAGAAGAATCGGCACGCCTATGCTTTGGACAAGTTCGCGATAATCCGGATTTGGAGGTGTGAGCACCTCAAATGCGAACATGCTGGTCTGAAGCCTTGCATCAACCAGGCATTCCAGAATCTCCTCCGACCGGGATGGATGTCGAACGCGCGCGTGGGTAAGGAGATCAGCCCTGCTCGAAACTAGCGATCGCCGCTGCTCCTCTGCAATATCGCTTTCAAAAACCTCGCGCTGCCACTCTGGACTTATGAAGGTTGGATCGACCAGGACGACGCCCGAAATCCCTGCTCCGAGTTCGCGAGCGGCGACAGCAGCGGTCATGCCTCCCATCGAATGACCGAGCAATATTGGAGCGTTGAGATTCAAACTCCTTATGAGTTCGACAACATCGCCCGCGAGGTCGCCATACAAGTATCCTTGAGCCGGCGCGCTGGATTTTCCGTGTCCCCGTGCGTCCGGCAAGACGACATCAAAGTCATCCTCCAACGCACGCGCCAGCGGCGCCAAACATGCGCCGCTGCCGAGTAGCCCATGTAGCGCGACCAGCGGCGGATAATGGCCGCCCGTTCGCAGATAGTGAATGTCGACGCCGTTTACATTGCAGTTGCCAGTGGTCCAACTTGCAAGGCACGATTTGCTTTGGGTCATGTCTCTCAAAGTGCCATAGTTCATCTGGAACATCGATGGGAATATCACGCCGGAATGTTCAGGCCGCTACTGCGACGCCTGAAGGCGCCGGTCTGTAAGTTCACGGCCTGGCCCCGGCTAGTTTTCCGCATTTGCGATGTCGGATCGCGACCTGCCCATTCGTCCTCTGTCAAGATTCCAACTCCGGAGGTGGATTATGGATGAAGTGCCGGTGATCAAGACGAGGCGCAAGGGCCGAAGCCTTACGCAAAGCATGTTGATTCCCAGCGAGGAGATGCTCGCTCGCGCCCTCTGGGCAGCGCCCCCGGGCCAATTGTCCGATATTGCGGGAATAAGACAGGCGCTTGCCAAGCAATATGGCGCCGATGCCTGCTGCCCTGTCACTGTTCAGCGACATTTGGTGCAGATCAGCCAAAGCGGCACGGCTCCGTTTTGGCGCATCGTGGACCCTGATCGACCATTCGCACGGCGCATGAACGGCGGGCCGGAACGCATACGCGAGCGATTGGCGGAAGAAAGATAGTCCGCCTTACAACCTCTCCGCTATCGAAAGGCGGCGGCCTCAGCTTCGCGCCGCCTCAATATTCAAATATCTGCCTGAAAACACCTGGCGCGATGATCGAGAGAGGATTGATCTGCAGGTTTGATTTCTCGATCGTACCGGTCAGCCTGAAGGTAATGCCGATCAAGCCGCGATCGCTGCCATTGCCCAGGATGAAGCCGACGATCGGAACTTCCGCGAACAGCCGGTTCAGACCGTAGGCAGGCATGAAGGTCCCCGTCATGTCCATCTTGCCATTGGCGTCCTTCAGCGTGCCCTGGAACGTCGCCCCGACCTGCACGCCACGTACCACGCCGTTTTCGACCGAGAGCACCCCATCGCGCATCACCAGCCGCGCAAAGCCGCGCTCGAAATTCTGCGAACGCGTATCGATATTCTGCTTCACAGCAGAATTCAGGCTCTTGCCGTTCTTTCCGCTCGGCGTCGATACGATGGTCGAGAGTTTCTTGTCGTCGATGATGGAGAAGTTGCGGATATCGAGCGAACCGTCCCAATCATCCTGCCCGATCGAGCGCAGCGACAGATTGAGCAATCCACCCTGCAGATGCCTGTAGAGATCGGTGAAACGCGCGACGGCACCGGCATCGCCGCTCGTGATGCGGATGACGCCGTTAGCGCCTTTGCTCATCTGGGTAACGAGCGCTTCGCCGCTACGGGTCACGCCGGAAAAGTCCGCAGCCGTCGTCTTGCCGCCGGCAATCGAATAGACGCCCTTGACATTGCCGACGGTCTCGTCGTTGAAGCCGATGACCTTGTCGAGATTGGCGCGAACGGTCGCGCTCGCCGAAGCGTCTCCGTCCGAACTCTGCTGGCCGCCCGATGTGGACGCTTTCAGGCGTGCGAGGATCGGTCGTATGTCGGCAGAATTGCCCGATATCGCTACATCGTAGCCGCCGCTCTTGCCCCGCTTCAGCGAGAGGGCGAAATCATCGAGCGCCGAGAGCTTCACGCTGTCGAAGCTCGCCGAGGTGAGGCTCCCCTTGCTGATCAGAAGATCACCGCTGGCGCCAAACCCATCTCCCTTGAGCGTAAAATTCTTGAGCGTCGTCTGGTTGTCTGGGCCGGATGCCTCGAACTGCGCAGTCGCCGCAATGCCGCTGCCCTTCGACCAGCCGACCCAAGGCACGGTCAGAGCCGCCTTGCCGAGATCGACCTTGACGCCCTGGCGATCATCGTCGATGCGCGTCAACTCCACTTTGACAGGCCCATCAACTATATCCCGAAGTCCGGGCAGAACGGTGTTGCGCTGCGTATCGGTCAGTGTCGCCGTGATCACGCGGGCGCGCTTGACGGTCGATTTGCTGTCGGTCGGTTCCACCATGTCGATCTGGGCCGGAATACTGTCGATCTGGGCCTGGGCTTGCAGATGCACGGATTGGGGATCGGCCGAAATCACGCCGGTCAGATTGTCGATCTTGCGATTGTTCATCGGCTTCAGCAGATCGACATTGTCGAGATTGAGCTTCGCCTGCCAGTCCGGCGGAGGCGGCTGTTGATCCTTGATCAGCCCTATCCTGGCATCGACCTTGGCGACGATCTTGCCGTTGAAGTCCTCCGGCTTGAATTCGGTCCGCTGCAGAACCTCCAGAGGCTTGTAGGTCAGAAGTTCGCCGATCGCATCGCCGGAACCGGATATCGTCAAATCAAGATCGGCCATCAGCGGCTTGTCGTAAGTCGCCGGGATCGAGAAGCTGCTATCACTCAGCGTGATCTTGCGACCTGTCGGGAAATAAGACGTGGCCGTGGCGATATCGACGACCATATTCGGACCGGTCAGATCGAAATGAGCCTTGGTATCGCGCAACGGCGGGATTTCGCCGGGAACGTTCATCCGTGCGCCATCTATGTCGAAGGCGATATGCAACTCGTTCTTGCCAAGCTGCAGCTTGCCGGTCTGTGACGCCTCTCGCAGTCGGCCAGCCGGAATAAAGACCGATATGGCGGCATTGGTCACCGAGCCACCGAAAAGATTGCTCTCGACCCAGACTCTCGGTTTCGAAGCCATCCAGAAAGGCCACAGCTGCTTGACAACAGTCGTATCCAGCTTGTCCGCACGCCCACCGAAGCTGATTTCTGGCGAGCTGTCGCCGAGTTTCATGTGCAGAGAGCCGAAAAGCGCACCTTGCGGCGTCGATATGCCGAGATTGTCGAACTGGAATTCCTTGGTCGCGGAAAAGAACCGCCCCGTGGCGCGGCCGTCGAAGCTGACAGGCTTCTCCCCCGAGAGAGACGAAGCGGCGATACCGTCCTTGATCACGAAATCGATGCCGAAACCCTTGCCTGCATTGGCATCGACGTGATCGAGATCGATGACCGCGCCGGAAAAGGGCGCAATCGTCCCGAGGAACTGCGCTTTCGACGGCGCAATCTCCAGGGTCTGGTGATCGAAGTTGTAGGCGAGGTTGATATTGGCCTGCGTCAACTCCTGCACATCATGGTCCATATAGAGGACACCCGGCTGGACATTGATGGTGGCGCTCAGCTTCGGATCGACGCCTGCCTCGCCCTTGACCGCCGAAAGCGTGATGTCCCCGAAGCTCATCAGCCCCTGTCGCGGCGTCCCGTTCGGGTCATAGGTCATCGTGAGTGGCTTGAGATCGAGATTGGATATCCTGGCCGCCAGCGACGAGCTATGACCGGCCTCATTTTGATCCGCCCTCACGTCCAGGAGCGCTACCGACCCATTGAGCGCGACCTGGCCATAGAGATGGAGAGAATTCGGCGCCGCCCGCTCGAATGTGAGGTTATCGACGACGAGGGAGATCGGGTCACCCTCCTGTCGTGCCAGCTTCATCGAGAAGCCGGAAATGCGCACGGAATTCGTGCCGCCGCGCTGGACGAAATGTTCGAGGAAATCGAGATTGTCGAAGGCCGCATTCAGAGCCTTGGGCAACGCATCGACGCGCAAGGCAGTCCAATCGACCGGATCGCCTTGCGGCAGCAGCGAGGTATCGAGCGCGATGCCCTCTGCTGCAACGCTCGCCACCTCCACCCGACCCTCGACGAGGGCTAACGGATCCAGCTCCATGTTGACGGCCGACATCGTCGACAGATGCTTGCCGCTCTCCTGATCGACGACATTGACGTCGCGTGCCTCCAGCGCCAAGCGCAGGTCGGAGGTAAAGCGGATCACGGTCGCGCCGACTTCTGCCTTGTAACGCGGGCCGATGGCCTGATCGAGAGCCGTCTGCGCTTTCTGTGATAGCGGCGCATCGAAGATACCGCCTTCGATGGTCGCGATGACGGCGCCGAGAATGATGGCGAGAAACGCAAAGAAAACCAGCGTCATGCGGCAAACATGCCAAACATGCGAACGGCTGCGGCGCACGCGCTCCGGCACGTGCACGATCAACGGATCTTCCATCTGAGCGGACGGCAGATGGTCGAGCGGCACGAGGTCCTTTTTGCGGAATGTTACCTTTTCGCCTCGGATCACTCCTGCGCGTGCCTTTCACTTATACAATTTTGTTGGTGACGCTGCGTCCCATTGGACGGCACACGCGAGCAGTATATATGGCTTACCTCAAGTGTCATCTAAAAAACCGGCAAAAGAAAGGTTTTCCCGTGGCGGAAGTTTTCCCGATTCAACTGAACATCGGTGACAAGGCGCCGGATTTCGATCTTCCGCGTGACGGCGGCGATCGCGTTCGCCTTGTCGATTTTGCCGGAAAGCCGCTGGTGATCTATTTCTACCCCAAGGACGATACGACAGCCTGCACGACGGAATCGATTACCTTCACGGCACTATCAGTCGATTTCGCAAAGCTCGGCGTCGCCCTCCTCGGCGTCTCGCCTGACACGGTGAAAAGCCATGACAAATTCGTCAAGAAACACGCGCTTTCCGTGCCGCTCGCCTCTGACGAGGAAAAGACCATGGCAATGGCCTATGGCGTCTGGCGCGAAAAGAGCATGTATGGCCGCACCTATATGGGTGTGGTGCGCTCGACCTTCCTGATCGGTGCCGATGGGCGCATCACTGGAATATGGGACAAGGTCAAGGTCGCTGGACACGCCGAAGCCGTTCTGGCCGCAGCCAGGGAACTTTGACGGCATGTCCGGCAGTCCCGAAACCATCACGTCGCTGCGCGGCGGCGCCATCGCCGCCATCCGTTCGGCCGATCTCGATCTGAAGACCGAGCTCGCCCAGGAATCGGCGACACGCTGGTTTGCCCGCACCCTGTCGTTACGTTCGCCGCTCGATCCACCGCTCGCCGATCGGCCCGGCCGGCCCGAAAAGCCGGAGCTTGTGCCGCCAAAAAATATGGAGAAGCGTTCCCTGCATACGCTCAAGGGCCGTATCGCGCTCTTGCATGCCATCGCCCATATCGAGCTGAATGCGGTCGATCTGGCGCTCGATATCGTCGCGCGTTTTGCAACCGGTCCGGTCCCCAATTCCTTCTTCGACGGCTGGATGCAGGTTGCCTTCGAAGAGGCCAAGCATTTTCGCATGGTACGGGCGCGCCTGCGCGACCTCGGCGCAGATTACGGCGATCTGCCAGCTCACGATGGTCTGTGGCAGGCGGCTCATGCAACCCGCACCGATCTGACTGCCCGCCTGGCCGTCGTACCACTGATCCTCGAAGCCAGAGGACTGGACGTGACGCCGGCGCTGCAGGCGAAGATGCGCGAAACCGGAGATCTGGAGAGCGCTGCCGTTCTTGATGTCATTTATAACGACGAAAAAGGCCATGTCGCCGTCGGCGCCAAATGGTTCCGCTTCCTGTGCGCGCGGGAAAAACGCGATCCGGCTCGAACCTTCCAGGAGCTGGTACGCGCTAATTTCCGCGGTTCGCTGAAAGCACCATTCAACGATATAGCCCGGGCGGAAGCCGGACTGACACCTTCCTTCTATCGTTCGCTGACATCTACAAGCAATGCTTGATATACTAACGTAGAACGGCTTTTTCCGGTATTTAATACTGCGATAGAAAGCATTTATTAACCATAATGCCATGTACTTCCATTGGGTGCCAAAAGGCACCGATTGGGAGATTCTCGGTGACAGCAAGGCCTCAGAACCGGGTTTTCGGCAAGCAACAGCGACATCACACCATTATCCTCGCCAGCGGCGATACGGTGCGCCATATGACCGTGCGCCCATGGATGGCCGCTGTTGCCGTCTGCATGGTCGGGATTTTCTCGATCGGCTATCTCCTTGCGACCTCCTACCTCGTGCTGCGCGACGATCTCATCGGCGCGACGATGGCCCGCCAGGCACGCATGCAATATGACTATGAAGATCGCATCGCCGCCCTGCGCGCCCAGGTCGATCGCGTCACCTCCCGCCAGCTCCTCGATCAGCAAGTGGTCGAGGAAAAGGTTGACAAGCTGATCGAGCAGCAGCAGCAACTTTCGTCGCGCAACGGCAAGCTCGGCACGTTGCTCGACCGGGCAGAGAACTCCGGCCTGACCGACAAAAGCGCGCACCCGGATGCCAACGCTGCCGCGCCAAAGAACGAACATGCTCAGCTGACGTCGCCCAAGGCGATCGAAAAGCTTCTCCTGAGCGGCAGGCCAGCTGACGCCACACCCGACAATTCCACGCTCGCCTATGTCCCTGCCCCCGAAACCGTAGCCGACCGCGCCGATCGCGTCTTTTCGAAGGTGACGCTGTCGCTGAAGCACATAGAGCAGGATCAGTTGTCCCGAATCCGCAATCTCACCGCCGATGCGTCTGAAACCGCGAGCGAGATCCAATCGATCATGCAGAACGTCGGGGTCAGAGTTCCGAACCAGGTTGCCAATGCTGCTCGTGAAGACACGGATGGCGGCGTTGGGGGACCTTATGTGCCGCCTGAGAATGTCGATCAGTTCGAGCAATCCATGGCAGACCTCGATACTGCCTTGACGCATCTGGAAACGGTGCGGGGTGCCGCCGAAAGCCTGCCCTTCCGCAATCCCGCACCGGGCAAGCTCGTGACCAGCCCGTTCGGCAATCGCAAGGACCCCTTCTTCGGCACGCTGGCGCTCCACACCGGCACGGACTTCCATTTCAGTCCCGGCGAAAAGATCAAGGCGACCGCTCCCGGCAAGGTGGTTTCGGCCGGATGGACCGGTGGATATGGCAACATGGTGGAGATCGACCACGGCGACGGCATCTCCACCCGCTATGGGCATATGGAACAGGTGCTCGTCAAAGTCGGCGACAAGGTCGGCGCCGGCGATGCGATCGGTCTTGCCGGCAGTACCGGTCGCTCGACAGGAACACATCTGCATTATGAAGTGCGCGAGAACGGACGTCCCATAGACCCGATGTATTTCATCGGTGCCGGCACGAAACTCGCAAGTTACATCAGCGGATTGGGCGCAATTTAGCTGCGGGAATTGTGACAAACGCGCAACAAAGATGGCACTAATCCGAAAATTGCGTTATGAATGAACTTCCGGCCTGTTGAAGCGCCTGCTTTCCTTGACTTCCCGGGTATTTGGTTCTATGTCGCGCTGCATTGCGGCACGTTCCTGCGTGTCGACTCATGGTGTTCGACTGAACCAAGACGGAATTAGTTTTCCCTTTGACAACATTTGCTGACCTTGGCCTGAGCCAAAAAGTCCTTTCCGCGGTCACAGACGCGGGTTACACCACACCGACGCCGATCCAGGCCGGTGCAATCCCCTTTGCGCTTCAGCGCCGCGACATCTGCGGCATTGCCCAGACCGGAACCGGCAAAACGGCTTCCTTCGTGCTGCCGATGCTGACCCTGCTCGAAAAGGGCCGCGCTCGCGCACGCATGCCGCGCACGCTGATTCTGGAGCCGACGCGGGAACTCGCAGCGCAGGTCGCCGAAAACTTCGAGAAGTACGGCAAGAACCATCGCCTGAACATCGCCTTGCTGATCGGCGGCGTTTCCTTCGAAGACCAGGATCGCAAGCTTGAGCGCGGCGCCGATGTGCTGATCTGCACGCCCGGCCGCCTGCTGGATCATTTCGAGCGCGGCAAGCTGCTGATGAGCGCCGTCGAGATCTTCGTGATCGACGAAGCCGACCGCATGCTCGATATGGGCTTCATCCCGGATATCGAGCGCATTGCCAAGCTCATCCCCTTTACGCGTCAGACGCTGTTCTTCTCGGCAACGATGCCTCCGGAAATCCAGAAGCTGGCCGATCGTTTCCTGCAGAATCCGGAACGCGTCGAAGTCGCCAAGCCGGCATCGACCGCCAAGACCGTGACGCAGCGATTCGTCGCTTCGCATGGCAAGGATTATGAGAAGCGCGCCACGCTGCGCGATCTCATCCGCGCCCAGACGGATCTCAAGAACGCAATCATCTTCTGCAATCGTAAGAAGGATGTTTCCGATCTCTTCCGTTCGCTGGATCGCCACGGCTTCTCCGCCGGCGCACTGCATGGTGACATGGACCAGCGCTCGCGCATGGCCATGCTGCAGAACTTCAAGGATGGAAATCTGCAGCTGTTGGTTGCCTCCGACGTCGCAGCACGCGGCCTTGACATCCCCGATGTCAGCCACGTCTTCAATTTCGATGTTCCGATCCATTCGGAAGATTACGTTCATCGCATTGGCCGCACCGGCCGTGCCGGCCGCTCCGGCGCCGCTTTCACCATCGTCACGAAGCGCGACACGAAGCATGTCGACGCCATCGAGAAGCTGATCGGCGAAGATGTCCAGTGGCTGAACGGCGATCTTTCGGCTCTGCCGCCGGCTGACGAGAGTGGCGACGACAACCGCTCTTCCCGCCGCCGTGACCAGAAGGGCAAGGGCCGCGATCGGGATCGCAGCCGTGGAGGCCGCAACGCCTCGAGTCATAAATCTGATATCGACGTCGAGGATAATGACGTCGTAGCGATCGAAGCAGCACCAGCAAAGGCCGAAAGCGTGAAGAACGAGCGCAAGTCTGAGAACAACAATAACAGATCCCATAACGGTTCTCGCAACAGCCACCGGCCCTTCCCTGCTGCCAATGACGATCACCGCGAGCGCCGCAACCGCTATCGCGATCAGGATGACGGCCCGACGCCGGTCGGCTTCGGCGACGATATCCCGGCTTTCATGCTCATCGTGGCAAACGCCAAGGCCTGATAGATTCCGCTCAGACACGCAGCAGATCGGCTTGCCGGATGTTGCGTCCAATCTCGGGATTTGAATATTGGGCAAGCCCGGCATCGATTTCCCAGGGCTAGGAACCGGTCTCGCAATCCTGCGGGACGGCAAGCTTTTGCTCTATCGGCGCCTCAAGGCACCGGAAGCCGGCTTCTGGAGCATCGTCGGCGGCAAGGTCGATCATATGGAGCCTGCCGCCAAGGCCGCTATCCGCGAAGCGGAAGAGGAAAGTGGCCTTTCCATCGGCAGGATCGACTATCTTTGCACGCAGGAAGTCATCATCGAGGCCGAGCGGCAGCACTGGATATCACTCATTTATATCTGTACGGATTTTTCCGGCGAACCGCGCCTGATGGAGCCGGACAAGCTCTCCGATTTCGGCTGGTTCAGCCGCGGCGAGCTGCCCGCTCAGCTTTCAGAGTTCGCCAAGGCAGCGATCGCCCATCTGAGCGAAGCGGATTTCCGCTGACGCCTATTTATCCGAGCGAAGCGCGGCCTCATAGGCAAGCCGCACCCAACGCGCCATTTCATCCGGATCGTCGAATGCGTCGTCGGGTATCGACCAGTAGGGCATGTTGACGGCCTTGCCTTTCTTGCCCTCGTAGGCCCAGCGTCGCGCGCCGGCGGCCTCGAATTGGGAGGCACTGGCATCATCGGCCTTCAGGAGAATTTCGTCATCTACCTCAAGCGCCAATATCCGCCCCATATGGTAGATTCCCTTGCCGCCGAACATCCGTTTGATGGTGATCGGCCCAAGCGACTGAAACATCTCCTCGATATCGATATTGTCCATTCCCTACCCCTTCAAAACGCCACCGGCCGCGACAACGGCCTCAGGCGTATCAACATCGAGATGTGCCGCCTCGCCGATCTCGACGTCAACGACCGGAAGCCCCGATGTCTCGATAATATGCCGCGCGCCCACATCGCCTTCCAGCCTCATCACCGCATTCAGCACAGATCGCGGCAGGATAACGGGATTGCCGCGCTTGCCCCCGGATACCGCCCGCACGATCGCCTGGCCGTTTGCCTCGCGAAAGGCGGTGACCAGCGCTATCAGATCGTCGCTAGTGACACCGGGCATATCGGCCAGCATGATGAGAACGCCATCAGCTCTCCGTGCTGCCCGCGTGCCGACACCTGCAACCAGCGAACTGGCCATGCCCGAGCCATAATCCGGATTGAATACCGCTTCGACGGCGAGACCACTTAATGCGGTTTCGATCTCATCGCGCCGATGCCCTGTGACGGCGACGATATCCGATACGCCGCTTGCAATGGCGATAGATGCCGAACGGCGCACCAGCGGCACGCCATCGAATTCCGCTAGAAGCTTGTGCGAGCCACCCTCGCCCATGCGGCTCGCCTTTCCCGCAGCCAGCAGAACAATGGCAACCGATATCTCTGACGGCGGCTTGTTGACGATGTCGCGCGGCCGCGGGCGTGATTGAATTTCCATGAGCAGCCCTCCAACGCCCATGCCGCTGATATCCTGCGGCGCCGGTCGTTCGCCGGCTAATATGCGATCCAGTACCCAGTCGAAGCCATTCTCCTTCGGGCTGCGCGCGCATCCCGGCGCCCCCACGATATAGACGGCGCCCACGCTGCCTAGCACCAGTAGATTGCCCGGATCGACGGGCATGCCGACCTGAATGACTTCACCGCCGACAAGCCGGATCGCCTCCGGAATGACGTCGCCTGCATCGATGACGGCCGACGCTCCGAAAACGATCACCAGCTTGGGCATCCGGTCGGGCGCCGCCAGCATACGACGGATCGCATCGGCAACGGCGCCCGCCTTATGGGCGACACGTTCTTCGCGCTGCAGCACGCTGCCCGAAGGCTGCAGCCGCTGCGACAATATTCGTGCAGTCTTGTCCATGACCGAGGCCTTCAGCGACGGCAGCTCCGTGGCAACAAGCGAAACGGCATGCTGCATGAAGGGCTTGACCTCGAAGACCGGCATCCGCCGCAGAATTTCGACACCTGCAGCGATTTTGGCTCCGGACACAGCGAGCGGAATGATCTTGAAGGTCGCCACCATGTCGCCTGCCCGCACAGGCACATGGTCTGCAAGGCAGGCAAGGGTGATCGCCGGATCGAGATTGTTGATCCGATCGACCGCTATGCGATTTGCAACGAACAGGCCATCGACGGCGCTATGGACATTCACCCGTCCTGTCGCCGCCTCTGAAAAAGTCAGATGATCGGGTGCGACGGCCCGCGCCAGCTGCTCGGCCGCCTCGTCTTCCATGAGGTCGCCCGGTTCAATGCGCGCGGCAATAATGTGCTCGATCCCGGCGGCGGCGAGCCGTTCGATGTCTCCGCCGACAAGTCGATGTCCCTTGGAAAAACCGCCATCGGCCAGCCGGACGGAATGCGCGAGAACAGCGCCTTCCGCCTCCGTCGTCAAAAATTCACCGAAGATCATAGCGCAGCGCCTTTTGGCGACGAGACATCCCGCCCGCGAAGCGAACCGATGATTTCAGCCAGAATGGCAACCGCGATCTCGGCCGGGCTTGCAGCACCGATGGGAAGCCCGATAGGCGCATGGATGCGGGCAAGCTCGGCTTCGCTCGCGCCTTCCCGCTTCAAGCGTTCCAGGCGACCGGCATGCGTCTTGCGACTGCCGAGCGCGCCAACGTAAAAACAGTTCGTCTTCAGGGCCTGAATGATCGGATCGTCATCGATTTTTGGATCGTGGGTCACGGCAACCAGCGCCATATAGCTATCGAGCGGCCGCTCTTTCAGCGCATCCACGGGCCAGTCGGCGATCAGGTCTATGCCTTCGAAGCGTTCCGGCGTGGCAAAGGCGGTGCGCGGATCGATGATCGTCACATCGAAGTCGGCAAGGGCCGCCATGCGCGCCAGAACCTGACTGATATGGACAGCGCCGATGATAATGATGCGCGGCGGAGGCAGATGCACGTTGAAGAACAGGCTTTGTCCGTCCACTTCAAGCGCTGCGGACTTGCCCGAACGAAACGCCGCTGAAGCAGCATCGGCGAGCGCGCCTTCCAGCGCATCGCCTTCGACGATGAGCCGATCCGGCCCTCCCGAAAGATCAGTGACGAGGATTGCGGCCTGCCGTCTGCGCCGCATCTCATTCAGCCGCGCCAGTATCTGCCGGTCCATCAGCCGAGCCTTTCAACATAGACGCGGATCCGGCCGCCGCAGGACAGGCCGACCCGCCACGCGGTCTCATCGGCAACACCGAATTCCAGCATGCGTGATTTGCCGGTCTCGATGACGTCTAGCGCCTCGGTGATGACGGCGCCTTCGACGCAACCACCGGAAACCGAACCATGAAAATTACCCTCGCCATCGATCACGAGATGACTACCTGAGGGCCGTGGTGCCGAACCCCAGGTATCGACAACGGTCGCCATGGCCACGTTGCGGCCCGCCGACACCCATTCCTCCGCGATCACGAGCGGATCCAGACTTTCGGATATATCTGACATCGGAGCCTCATTGCTTGCCGAGAAACCGCTTGGGATCATAGGAATCCGCGCGGCCGGCGGTGAGAGCCGATACGAGATCGGCTAGAGATAATAGATTGTGAACGGGACGGAATTCGTCAACATGCGGGAGCATCGCTTTTACACCGCGTGCCCGAGCCTCGAAACCCTCGAAGCGCAAGAGCGGGTTGAGCCAGATGAGCCGCCGACAGGAGCGATGCAGGCGATCCATCTCTGCGCTGAGCAATTCCACGCCTTCGCGCTCCAGCCCATCGGTGATCAAAAGCACGATCGCTCCCTGCCCCAGCACGCGGCGCGCCCATAATCTGTTGAACTCCTTCAGCGTTTCGCCAATCCTGGTTCCGCCCGACCAGTCGCGCACCGCGGCGGCGCATTCGTCCAGCGCCTGATCGGGGTCCTTGTGGCGCATTGCCCGCGTCACGTTAGTCAGGCGGGTCCCGAACAGAAACGTATGCACGCGTCGACGCCGTTCGGTCAGCACGTGCAGAAAATGCAGAAAGATGCGCGTGTATTGGCTCATCGAGCCGGAGATATCGGCAAGCACGACCAGCGGCGGCTGGATTTCCCTCGGCCGTCGGAAACGCGGCAGGATCAGCGCGCCTCCGGTGCGCAGGGCCGAGCGCATCGTCGCCCTCGGATCGACTTTCCCCGGTGTCAGGGATGCCGCGAAGCGGCGCGTGCGTACCCGATCCAGCGGCAATTGCAGCTTCTCAAGCTCCTTTTTTGCGCCCGCAATCTCGGCTGCCGACATCTGCGCGAAATCCAGACGACGCAGGACTTCGCTGCCTGAGCTGGTAAAGCGCGCATCGATCTCGATATCGGGCGTTTCGCGCTGCGGCTGCCGGTCGCCGCGGCTATTCAGCAAGGCATCGCTTGCCCTGGTCTCGCCCGGCTTCGGCTTTTCCTTCTCGCGATAATCGGGCGCGACCGGGGACATCATGGCGATCATCTTGGCAACGAGATCGCGAGAGCGCCAGAACAGCCGGAACGCCTCATCAAACACGGCGAGATCCTCATGTCGCTTGACGAAGATGGAACAGAGAGCAGCGTGAAATTCTTCGCGCGAGCCGATGCCGATCGCCTCAACCGCCTCGATGGCATCGGCAATGGCGCCAGGTCCGATCTTCAGCCCGGCCTTGCGCAACGTTCGGCCGAACAGCACGATATTATCTGCCAGGCGCCCGTCACCGGTCGGTGACGGCGCAATAATGACCCCATCTTGCCCACCCGGTTCCATGGCTTAACCTGCCGCGAGCAGCTCCAATTTCACTTCATCAAGGACGCGCCTGCCCTCAGCACCCTGGATGCGAGCGATATCATCCTGGTATTTCAACAATGTGCCCAAAGTATCCGAAACTGTATCGGGATCCAGCGCCAGCCGGTCGAGTTCGGTCAAGGCTGTTGCCCAATCGATCGTCTCGGCAACGCCGGGGTTCTTGAAGAGATCGAGCGTGCGCAGCTTCTGCACATAGGCGACGATCTGGCGCGATAGCGCTTCATTGCAGCCAGGCACCTTGCGGCGGATGATGTCAAGCTCCTGCTCGGCCCCAGGATAATCGACCCAATGATAGAGACAGCGCCGTTTCAAGGCGTCATGCACTTCACGCGTCCGGTTGGTGGTGATGATGACGATTGGCGGCTCGGCGGCCCGGATGGTCCCGAGCTCCGGCACCGTCACCTGGAAATCGGACAGCACCTCCAACAAAAATGCCTCGAACGCCTCGTCGGTACGATCAAGCTCATCGATCAGAAAGACCGGCGCCCGACCGCCAACGGCAGACAGCGCCTGCAATACCGGCCGGCGGATCAGATAGCGCTCGGAAAAGATATCCGCTTCGATACGGTCGCGGTCGGTAAGGCCCGATGCTTCTGCGAGGCGGATTTCCAGCATCTGTGCCGGATAGTTCCATTCATAGACGGCCGAGGAGACATCCAGCCCCTCATAGCATTGCAGCCGGATGAGCGGCCGGTCGAGCACCTTCGAGAGCACCTTGGCGATCTCCGTCTTGCCGACACCGGCCTCGCCCTCCAGAAAGAGCGGCCGCTTCATCTTCAATGCGAGAAACAGGACAGTGCCGAGCGCGCGTCCGGCCAGATAGTCATGAGCGCCGAGCAACGCCATCGTCTCGTCGATCGACCCTGGCAAAGAAGGTAATGTTTGATCCGCCATGATAACTCCCTTGCAGGGGTTATAGCGCGTGATAGCCCCGGTTCATATAGAGCAATGCCGGCTTCGGTTCGCTGTAGCGTATGGCCATCACTTCGCCGAAGATGATGTTGTGTGTGGAGGCCTGCTTGATCTCGAGCACGCGGCAATCGAAGGCGGCAAGGGCATCGCTCAGCACAGGTGCGCCTGTCACCAGCGTCTCGAACTTCCCGGCTGCGAAACGCTCGTCGACGGTCAGTTGCGTCTTGCCGGAAAAGGCGTCGGCGAGGGCTTGATGATCCGCGCCCAGCGTATTCAGGGCGAAGATGCCGCTTTTGAAGAAGATCTCGTTCTTCTCATTGCTGTTGTTGAGGCAGATCAGAACCGTTGCAGGACTATCCGACACCGAGCAGGCGGCTGTAATCGTCACGCCGCGCCGCTCCGCGCCGAACGCCGTCGTCACCAGCTGCACATGGCCGGCATAGCGGCTCATGGCATCACGATAAAGCGCAGGATCCATACGCTGCCTGTCTAGCACCACCGTCTCCTTTGTCATGTCGTGCTCACTTCTCATTAATATGACGGTCAGGTGTTAGCTTTTCTACAATAGCATTATTGAAAACAGAGCGATTTTGCTGCTTTTTCTTTGACGATCCCCTTCAGGTGGATAAATAGGGCAGGAAAATTGTCCGGGATACTCTATCGATGAACGTTCTGCGCCGCCTTCCGCTCCTGTTTGCGCTGCTTTCGGCGGCCGGCAGCAGCTATGCCGCAGGAATTCATATCGGCGTGGTAGCACCACAGGACGGCAATTTCGCTGCGCTCGGAGCACAAATCATCGCTGGCGCCAGTTTCGACATACAAGGACATCAGAACACGGCGACAATCGTCAACGAACCCTGCACAGAAGATGGCGGCCGGACCGCCGCCGAAGCGCTCATTGCGGCAAAAGTGCAGATCGCGATCGGCTTTCTCTGCACGGAAACGCTGGAAGGCGCCTTACCCCGCCTCAAGGATGCCGGCATCCCGGCCATTACCGTCTCCGTGCGCTCCCGCATCCTGATGGAAGATGCACTGAAAAACGGCTGGCCACTCTTTCGCCTTGCGCCAGTGGATGGCGCGGAAGCCGCCATGGCCATCAGCACGATCCTGAAAAATTGGGCAGCCGAGCCGATGGCCCTGATAGACGATGGCACGATCCACGGCCGCGAACTGGTTGGGGCGATCCGCAACGCTCTTGAGGAAAAAGGGCTGAAGCCTGTCTTCACGGATACTTATCGTCCGGGTCAAGACCAGCAGATTGCCCTTGTCCGCCGCCTCAAGAAGGCCGGTGCCACACGCGTTTTCATCGGTGGTGATCGTAGCGATGTCGCAGTGATCGCACGCGACGCCAAAAGCGAGAATATTGCGCTAACCATCATGGGCGGCGATGCCATGCGCGCCGCCGACCAGCCGGTGCCTCTTCTGGAGGGTGTGCAGGCGATCACATTGCCAGATTATGCCAATCTGCTGGTAGCGCAGCCATATGTACAAAACTTGCGCGCCGCCGGTATAGAACCGGATGGATATGTCCTGCCAGCTGCTGCCGCCTCTCAGATCGCCAATCAGGCTGGGGAAGACGCAAAAAAGGCGGGAAACAAGCCCATAGCCGACGAGCTTGTCGGTACGTCTTTCCTAACCGCAATCAATGTGTTCACCTTCGGCCCGAACCATGAATTGACCGAGAATCCCTATTGGCTGCAGGAATGGCGCGGCAGCGCCTTCATGCCGCTGAAGCCATCGAATTGAGACGATCCGTTCGGGCGGTTGTTTGCCTACCGTAGCGGTGGTAACTCAGGCGCGAAAAAATCAGTTGGAGCTCAGCTATCTATGACCTTGCCGATCCGCATTGCCCCTTCCATCCTCGCAGCTGACTTCGCCAAGCTCGGGCAGGAAGTCAAGGATGTGACCGAAGCCGGAGCCGATTGGATCCACCTCGACGTTATGGATGGCCATTTCGTGCCGAACATCTCCTTCGGCGCCGATGTCATCAAGGCGCTGCGCCCTTACACCACTGCCACCTTCGACTGCCACCTGATGATCTCGCCGGCCGATCCCTATCTCGAAGCCTTCGCCAAGGCCGGCTGCGACCGCATCACGGTTCACGCCGAAGCCGGCGTGCATCTGCATCGCTCGCTTCAGACAATCCGCCATCTCGGCAAGAAGGTCGGCGTCACCCTCAACCCGGCAACGCCGCTTTCCGTGCTGGAAAACGTGCTCGACGATATCGACCTGATCCTGATCATGTCGGTCAATCCGGGCTTCGGCGGCCAGAAGTTCATTCCAGCTATGGCCGACAAGATCCGCAACGCCAAGTCCCTGATCGGTGACCGCCCGATCGAACTGGAAGTCGACGGCGGCGTCTCCGTTGAAACGGCCCCTCTGATCACCGCGTCCGGCGCCAACGTCCTCGTTGCTGGTTCGGCGATCTTCAAGGGCGAATCGGTCGAAGCCTACCGGCAAACGATCGGTGATCTCCGGGCGGCCGCCGAACGAGGCCGCGTTGGATCAAACTAATCCGACCAATGCCTTCATCGCGACGGGCCGGACACGGACCGTCGCCTCGCATTGCCTGGAAGTTCTGGGCGGTGCGCTCTGCTGGGGCGCGACCATGGCCGCCTCTGCGATCATGGCGCTCTATCTGCGCAACGGGCTGCTGACCAGCCACATCACCACCCTCACCCTCGTCTATTTCTTTGGCGGCGCCCTCTCCTGGCCCATCCTTGTGCCGCTGACCCGGCGTTTTGCCCGCCGGCGACCGACCAGCGTGCGTTTTGCCGCCTTCTTTCTGGCTCTCTCCATCGGCACCGCGGCGATGACAGCCTTCCTCTTCGCCATGGACTATCGCTGGTTCTATTCGCGCTGGCATGCGCCGTTCGGTTCACTTATCTGGACGTTCCAGTTCCTGTTCACCGGCGCCAGTGCCGTCTACCAGTTCGCCGTCCTCGGCCTCTCCCTGTTTCTGCCATTCGGCCTGCTATGCCTGACCGTCGTTTCGGCCTATCTTGCGCGACGGGCGCATTGAAGCCCCGCGGAAGATCGGTACGACAAACCTTGTGCCCGCTAAACATTGTGCCCATGAAACATTGTGATTACCGCCCGTCTTTGTTATGGGGGCGCCAAGTTCTCCTTGTCCCGTTAGCCAAGAAAGCTTTGAGCCTATGATCCCGCGCTACTCCCGACCGGAAATGGTCGCCATCTGGTCTCCCGAAACCAAGTTCCGTATCTGGTTCGAGATCGAGGCCCATGCCTGTGACGCGCTGGCGGCACTCGGCGTCATTCCGAAGTCTGCAGCAGATACCATCTGGGAAAAGGGCGGCAAGGCCACGTTCGACGTTGCTCGCATCGATGAGATCGAAGCGGTCACCAAGCACGACGTCATCGCCTTCCTGACGCATCTGGCCGAAATCGTCGGGCCGGATGCCCGTTTCGTCCACCAGGGCATGACCTCCTCGGACGTTCTCGATACCTGCTTCAACGTCCAGCTCGTGCGCGCCAGCGACCTGCTCATCGCCGATATCGACAAGCTGCTGGAAGCCCTGAAGCGCCGTGCCTTCGAGCACAAGGACACCGTCACGATAGGCCGCTCACATGGCATCCATGCCGAGCCCACCACCTTCGGCGTCAAGCTGGCGCTCGCCTATGCCGAATTCGAGCGCTGCAAGCAGCGCCTGATCGCCGCCCGTGAGGAAGTCGCAACCTGCGCCATCTCGGGCGCCGTCGGCACCTTCGCCAATATCGATCCGCGCGTCGAGGAACATGTCGCGGCCGCCCTCGGCCTGAAGCCGGAGCCTGTCTCCACGCAGGTCATCCCGCGCGACCGTCATGCGATGTTTTTCGCCACGCTTGGCGTCGTCGCCTCGTCGATCGAGCGTCTCGCCACCGAAATCCGCCATCTGCAGCGCACCGAAGTCCTGGAAGCGGAGGAATATTTCTCTCCGGGCCAGAAGGGCTCTTCCGCCATGCCGCACAAGCGCAATCCGGTGTTGACGGAAAACCTGACGGGCCTCGCCCGCATGGTCCGCTCCTACTCGATCCCGGCGATGGAGAATGTCGCTCTCTGGCATGAGCGCGATATCTCGCACTCGTCCGTTGAGCGCATGATCGGTCCCGATGCGACCGTCACGCTCGATTTCGCGCTCGCCCGCATCACCAGCGTCATCGACAAACTGCTCGTCTATCCGGACAATATGATGAAGAATCTGAACAAGTTCCGCGGACTTGTTCATTCGCAGCGAGTGCTGCTGGCGCTGACCCAGGCCGGCGTTTCCCGCGAGGATTCCTATCGCCTGGTCCAGCGCAACGCCATGAAGGTCTGGGAGGAAGGCAAGGACTTCCTCGAGGAACTGCTGGCCGATCAAGAAGTGCGCGCCGCCCTTTCGGAAGCAGATATCCGCGAAAAGTTCGACCTCGGCTATCATACCAAGCATGTCGACACGATCTTCAAGCGGGTTTTCGGCTAGAATTTCCCGCTTTCGATTGCGCTTTTCCTGAGGCGGTGCGGCTGACGCGCCGCCTCTTTCTTTTGTTGGCGGATTTGGCCGCGATAGCGCGATCATGCTCGATGCTCTCGCCAGCCTTGCCCTGATGTTGTTCATGATGGCGCTTTGCCGCCTTCTCAACTAGCCGGTCGAGGTGCTTCAGATCCTCTTCATCGAGATTCTCGATCCCGACAAAGCGGTTCTCAGCCGCACTCGTCAGGATGAGTTCGTTGAGCTTGGCCTGGATGGCCCGCGTATCGCGCGTCTGCGCATTCTGGAGCAGGAAAACCATCAGGAAGGTGACGATCGTTGTGCTGGTGTTGATGACCAGCTGCCATGTGTCCGAGTAACCGAAGATCGGCCCGGTAGAGCCCCAGAGAGCGACGGAGAACAGGGCAAGCACGAAGATGGCCGGCTTGCCGGTCCATTCCGAAACAACAACTGCGAAACGGGTGAAAATATGCGTAAGCCGCGCCATGATCCGCATCTCCTGATGATGCGGATCAACGTAAGAAACCGTGCCGCGGTTCCAATGATGACGGCTTCCGCATATGCCGGCTTCTTCTAGCCTTCGGTCACAATCAGCTTGCGATAAAGATGCCAGGATGCGTGACCGAGAATAGGCATGACGACCGCCAGCCCGGCAAAGATCGGGATTGTCCCGATGACGAGCAGCACCGCCACGATCAGGCCCCAGACCGCGATCGGCACCGGATTGGTCAGCGTCGCCCGGATGCTCGCATCGATCGCGGCGACCACACCGACGTCACGATCCAGCAGCAGCTGGAACGTAACGACCGTTGTCACCAGCGCGACGAGAGCGAAGAGGAAGCCGATCAGGTCGCCCCAAAGCATCATCGCCATGCCCTCGCGCGTCGTCAGCACGCTCGACGCGAAGGATGAAAGCGTCGGAGGGACACCATCGCCGAAGTAGGTGAAGTAGATGCTCTGTGCCACGAAGAGCCAGACGATGAACAGGCCGAACAGCATCAGGCCGGCGACGATGATCGACGGCAAGGCCGGCGAGAAACGGACGTCGAACGCATGGCTCCATGACGTATCCAGTCCCTTTTCCCGTCTCCGGCTGATCTCGTAGAGACCGATTGCGGCCAGCGGCCCGAGCAGAGCGAAGCCGGACATCAGCGGAAACAGCAATGGCAGCAAATTCTGGTCGGTGCTCCAGATCGCCAGCGCGATGCCGGCAATCGGATACATCAGGCACAGAAAGACATAATGCGATGGCTTTTCGCTGAAATCGTCCAGCCCCATCTTCAGGGCATCGACGAGATCGGCGATACCGATCTTTCGGATGGCGGGACGCGTAAAAGTGTGGTCCGCTCCGGCCATGACGTGAAAGGTCGTCATAATGCTCTCCTCCTCAACCGTGGTGCTCGGCTGGCGGTGCAGAATGGCGGCAAGATGGTTGCCGACATCGTCATTCGCTACCGGCAACGGCAATCCTAGCAAATTTTGCCACAATTGTCGCCTTTTTCCCTTGACAGTTGGGCTCCCCTTTTCCACATCGGCGAAATCATGAAAGCCTCCGACGCAAACATCCTCATCATCCCCGGCTATACGAATTCCGGCCCCGACCACTGGCAGACGCGCTGGGAGCAGAAGCTCTCGACCGCACGGCGCGTGGAACAGGCGGAATGGTCGAAGCCCGTGCGCGACGATTGGGTGGCCCGCATTGCCGAGGAGGTGAATGCCTCGGACAAGCCCGTCGTGCTGGTCGCGCATTCGCTCGGCGTTCCCTCGGTGATCCATGCGATCCCGCATTTCCGCAACAAGGTCGCAGGCGCCTTCCTCGTCGCGCCTCCGGATGTCGCCAATCCCGGCATCCGGCCAAAGCATCTGATGACCTTCGGTCCCTATCCGCGCGATCCGCTGCCGTTCCCGTCGATCACCATTGCCAGCCGCAACGATCCCTTCGGCACCTATGAACATGCGGACGATATTGCCAACAGCTGGGGCTCGCTGCTGATCGATGCCGGCGAATCCGGCCATATCAATACCGAATCCGGCCACGGACCGTGGCCGGAGGGCACCATGGTCTTTTCGAAGTTTCTCAGCCAGCTGAAGCCGTAGTATTATGGATGAGTGACGATGGATAGAGGCATGCCTCGCCCCATTAGCCTGTGAAGTACCGGGCACCTTCATTCCATCGTCAGAGAAAAGCCTGTAAAACAGGCCATGACTGGACCCCGAATCTCGCATTGGCGCCCCGCCAAGGCCGGAATTCCGAGGAAGGAGGCGCAGGCGGATTGTGAATTCGCTTCTTATCCGTTATGGGGACGCCCACATACGATCCACTTGCGCTGTCCCATGAGCGCCAAAGACAGAGAACAATACCAATGAACCGTCGCCGCCGTATTTACGAGGGCAAGGCCAAGATCCTTTACGAGGGGCCTGAGCCGGGCACGCTGATCCAGTTCTTCAAGGACGACGCCACCGCCTTCAACAAGAAGAAGCACGAAGTCATCGATGGCAAGGGCGTTCTGAACAATCGCATCTGCGAATATATCTTCAGCCATCTGAACAAGATCGGCATTCCCACCCATTTCATCCGTCGCCTCAACATGCGCGAGCAGTTGATCAAGGAAGTGGAGATGATTCCGCTCGAGATCGTCGTGCGCAATGTTGCTGCCGGCTCGCTCTCCAAGCGCCTCGGTATCGAGGAAGGCGTGGTGCTACCGCGCTCGATCATCGAATTCTATTACAAGTCGGATGCGCTCGAAGACCCGATGGTCTCCGAGGAGCATATCACGGCCTTCGGCTGGGCAAATCCGGCCGAGCTCGATGACATCATGGCGCTTGCCATCCGCGTCAACGATTTCATGACCGGCCTCTTCCTCGGCGTCGGCATCCAGCTCGTCGATTTCAAGATCGAATGCGGCCGCCTGTTCGAAGGCGACATGATGCGCATCATCCTCGCCGACGAAATCTCGCCGGACAGCTGCCGTCTCTGGGATATCGAAACCCGGGAAAAGATGGACAAGGACCGCTTCCGTCGCGACATGGGCGGCCTGCTGGAAGCTTATTCGGAAGTGGCTCGCCGTCTCGGCATCATCAATGAAAACGAACCCGTGCGCGGCACGGGACCGGTTCTCGTCAAGTAAGTTCAGGAAGGACAATCGTGATCAAGGCTCGTGTAACCGTCACGCTGAAGAACGGCGTTCTCGATCCGCAGGGCAAGGCAATCGAAGGCGCGCTCGGCGCACTCGGCTTTGACGGCGTCCATCAGGTCCGCCAGGGCAAGGTCTTCGATCTCGAGCTGGAAGGCACCGACAAGAACAAGGCCGAAGCCGATCTCAAGGCCATGTGCGAAAAGCTTCTCGCCAATACGGTCATCGAGAACTTCAGCATTTCGATCGACTGATTGTCCTCTTTCGCGAGCCATTCTTCCTTTGTCTGAGGCAATGGAGTATGGCTCACGAAGCACTTCCAGCGATTATCCCTTTGCCTATTGCGGGAACAGCATCATGAAATCAGCAGTCGTCCAACTCCCCGGCCTCAACCGTGATCGCGACATGATCGCAGCGCTGACCAAGATTTCCGGTCAGGCGCCGGTGACAGTCTGGCAGACGGAAACCGAGATTCCGGATGTCGACCTGATCGTCATTCCCGGCGGCTTCTCCTACGGCGATTACCTACGCTGCGGCGCGATTGCCGCCCGCATGCCGATCATGCAGGCAATCAAGGACAAGGCCGACAAGGGCGTCAAGGTTTTGGGCGTCTGCAACGGTTTCCAGATCCTGCTCGAAGCCGGCATGCTGCCGGGCGCCCTGATGCGCAATGCCTCGCTGAAATTCGTCTGCCGCGAAGTGAAGCTGGAAATCGTCAATGCGGAGACGGATTTCACCGCCGCCTATGCCAAGGGCCAGATCATCCGCAGCCCGGTCGCGCATCATGATGGCAACTATTTCGCCGATGCCGAAACGCTGAAGGCGATTGAAGACAACGGCCAGGTGGTCTTCCGCTATGCCGAAGGCACCAACCCGAACGGCTCGGTCAACGACATCGCCGGCGTCATGAACGCCAAGGGTAACGTGCTCGGCATGATGCCGCATCCGGAAAATCTGATCGAGGCAGCCCATGGCGGCAGCGATGGCCGTGGCCTCTTCGCTTCCGCGCTCGGCGTCGTTGCAGCCTGATAACGGCCAACCCACTATCGGAACCATAAAATCGGCGTCGTTGTATAGAACAGCAGGGCGCCGGAAAGCGACCCGGCAAACTTTGGCAGATCAGCCCTAATCGCCTCATTGGAAAGAAATTGATGCGCCCTCGCCTCCCGACAGGACTTTATTCCGCCGCTGCCATCGCGATGCTTGGGCTGTTGGTTACCTCGTGCGGCCCGCGTCCGCCGAGCATCACCGCGACCGATCACAGCGCCCTGTCGACGATGGAGCGTATCATGCTCAGCGCCAGTGCGTGCTGGTTCAAGTCTTCGGATCCGGCTTTCGCGAGTTATCAGCTCGCTCCGGAACTCAACTCCTTTACCGGTCGCCCGCGCATCCTCGTGGTCGACAAGAAACATCCGACCGGACGGCCGTCACTCGTCGTGCAAGCGGAGGGCAATCCCGCGCAGCTGCAGGCCTTCGGTCCGATGATGTCAGGCGCTTCCGGCGGCCGCATCACGGGCGACGTCAATCGCTGGGCTGGCGGCTCCAAGGCTTGCAGCTAGGTCGATGGCCTGAGGCTTTCCAAGGAGGCCTCACAGCCAGCGCATGACGTGCCGTCCTAATCAGGGATCATTGTCATGGACAGATTTATCATTCTTTCGGGCTGCTCCGGCGGCGGCAAATCGACGTTGCTTGAGGCACTCAAGCGCCGTGGTCACCACGTCGTCGAAGAACCGGGCCGCCGCATCGTCATCGAGGAATTGCAAGGCGACGGATCGGCCCTGCCATGGGTCGACGCACCGGCATTTGCCCGCCAGGCGATCGCCACCTCGCTGGCCGACCGCGAGACGGCTGCAAAATTATCCGGCTTGATCTTTTTCGACAGAGGGCTGATCGATGCCGCGTCGGCGCTGGAACATCTGACGGGCGAACCCGTTCTGGCTTCGCTCGGCCGATTGCACCGCTACAACACACATGTCTTCCTGACGCCGCCATGGCCGGAAATCTATGTCGGCGATCGCGAGCGGAGACACGATTTTGCAGCGGCGGTTGCGGAGTATGACCGGCTGACCGCCACCTATCCCAGGCTCGGCTATGAAGTCCATATCCTGCCGAAAATCGACGTCGAGGAACGCGCCGATTTCGTTCATTCCGTTCTGGGTCTCAATTAGGCGCCAGACAGGTTGATGCCGAGATTGGCTCGCGCTGACACTCAATCCCAAAAGAATGACTTACTGACTTCCTTTGCCGCCTCGCGGCGCGTCAGGCCGATGTCGTGTAACTGATCATCAGTCAGATCCCTTAGAATACGCCGTCCCTCGCGCTTCTCCAGCCAATCCCGATAGGACGTCCAGAGCCGGCGCAATATATGCGGCCTTGGCTGGGCCGCTCTAATTCCCACGTCCGCCGCGCAGGCATCTCCTGCCACGGCCGAGTGGATTGTAGCTATTGTACTCATCTTCATTTCCATATGATGGTGACAATTGTGATGTATCGAGCCAAACGATACAAATTGACTCATATGCTTGACTCCACAACGGAGACAATCTAGGAAATTGTCATTATGACAAATTGGCTTCCTGACATTTCAAGCGGAACCGGCCCGGTCTATATCCGCGTCGCCGACGCCATCGAACATGCCATTACCCATGGCGTATTGCCGCCCGGCACCAAGCTGCCGCCACAGCGCAATCTTGCTTATGATATCGGCGTCACCATCGGCACGGTCAGCCGGGCCTATGCCCTCGTGCACGAACGCGGTCTGGTCGCCGGCGAAGTCGGCCGCGGCACCTATGTTCTGGAACGTTCGAATGGCAAGCAGATCGAACTCGTGGATCCGATCACGCAGGCGCTTGCCGGCACCCGCGGCCTGAATACGCCGGATGCCAAGATCCGCTTCGATACGACCGCCGCTCCCGATATCGGCCAGGGTGTGATCATCGGCAAGCTCTTTGCCGACATCAGCAGTGAGCACCAGACAGAAATCTCCTCCTATTCAAGGAACTTCCCGGCGAGCTGGTTCGAGGCAGGACAGATCTGGCTTGCCCGTAACGGCTGGCAGCCGGCAATCGAGACAATCGTGCCGACGCTCGGCGCCCATGCCGGCACAATTGCGGTCATTTCGGCCGTTACCTCACCGGGCGACAAGATCGTCTTCGAAAACCTCACCTATACGCAGATCAGCCGCGCTGCACGCCTGCTCGGACGCCGTACGATCCTGGTGGATTCGGACGAGCACGGCATGATCCCCGAGGATTTCGAGCGCCTATGCCAGCAGCAGCATCCGCGTCTCGCCTTCCTGATGCCGACAGCCCATAATCCCACACTGGTGACAATGCCCGAGGCAAGACGCCGGGCGATTGCCGCCATTGCACGCCGGCACAGCGTCTGGCTGATCGAGGACGATCTCTATGGCGGCATGACCGGCGACCAGAATCCGCTTATGGCCACCATTGCGCCGGAACGGACCTTCGTGGTCAGCAGTCTCTCGAAATCGGTGACGGCTGGCGTGCGCGGCGGCTGGGTCGCCTGCCCGCCACATTTCGCTCAGCGCATCAAGGTCACCCATAAGATGACGACGGGCGGCCTGCCCTTCATCCTGGCCGAAACCTGCGCCAGGCTCGTCCTGGGCGGTCACGCATTGGAGTTGCGTCGCAAAGCGGTCGAAGAAATCAAGGCACGCGAGCAGCTGGCGCGCGAGGCATTGGCGGGCTTTGAGTTCAATTCGCATCCGCATCTGCCGTTCCTGTGGCTGAAGCTGCCCGAACCCTGGTTATCAGGCACATTCAAGAATGCCGCCCTGACCGAGGGGGTATTGATCGATGACGAAGACGAGTTCAAGGCAGCTCGAATCGAACGTGTTTTCCACAGGGTCCGAGTCGCTTTCTCGTCGCCTCCACAGCGGGAAGATGTTGCGGCCGGCTTCATGACATTACGCAGGTTGCTGGAAAACGGCTCATCGGGATACGATAGTCACATTTAAGCAAGCCTTATCAATTTATCGACAGACATCTTACACAATTGCGATTTCGCCATCTCGACACTTAGCACGCTACCATTCTATCAATAAAAAATGAGGATTCGCCCGCCACACCAGGGGGAGTGCATGGCTATTGCAGGCTTTTTCAGCAAGCGTTTAGTTTCGAGTTTTCTGGCAGTCAGTTCGGTATTTGTTGCAGGTCAATCGGCCGCAACCGCTGCAGATACGGTGACGGCTGCTCCTGCCGCCCCAGTCAAGATCTTCGACGAACTCCGTTTCGGCGCGAGCGGCTCCATTCAGAGCGGATATGATCACGAGAACGGCGTTTTTCCGGATGTCCAGGTGCTCTTCAATCCGTTCGGCTACAATCCGACCGCCGACTGGAAGGATCAGCTGACCCATCCTCGCATCCATGTCGGAACTTCGATCGGTACCGCCGGTTCGGCGACCCAGGTTTACGGCGGCCTCTCCTGGACGCTCACCCACAGCAACGGCATCTTCACGGAAGTTGGCTTCGGCGGCACGGTCCATACCGGCAACCTTGACAATTGGCAGGACCATGGCCCGATGCTGGGCTGTCGCCTGCTCTTCCACGAATATGCCGGCCTCGGCTACAATTTCGACAGCCACTGGAACATGATGGCGCAGATCGCGCATTCCTCGCACGCCAATCTTTGTGACGGCCCCAATGGCGGCATGACGCGCGTCGGCCTCATGGTCGGCTACAAGTTCTGATCTCGCGCAGCGGTCAGCGATGGCCGCGCGCTCGATTTCCCCGGCATCAATGCCGGCGTGTTGTGAACGCCGGTGATTTTCCTGTCGCACGACAGGGAGACTTGCGCTAAAGAGACCCCGATCCCCTGACCGGTCTTCCAATCCTTTACAGGCAAGGACACTCGAGCGCCCATGACCATTTCCAATTCGATCCAGATCACCCCCGAACTGATTGCCGCCCACGGCCTCAAGCCGGATGAATATCAGCGCATTCTGGATCTGATCGGCCGCGAGCCCACCTTTACCGAGCTCGGCATCTTCTCGGCCATGTGGAACGAGCACTGCTCGTACAAGTCTTCCAAGAAGTGGCTTCGCACCCTGCCGACCAAGGGGCCGCGCGTCATCCAGGGCCCCGGCGAAAACGCCGGCGTGGTCGATATCGATGACGGCGACTGCGTCGTCTTCAAGATGGAGAGCCACAACCACCCCTCCTATATCGAGCCCTATCAGGGCGCTGCCACAGGCGTCGGCGGCATTCTGCGTGACGTCTTTACCATGGGTGCCCGCCCGATCGCTGCCATGAATGCCCTGCGTTTCGGCGAGCCGGATCACCCGAAGACCCGCCACCTCGTCTCCGGCGTCGTTGCCGGCGTTGGCGGCTACGGCAATTCCTTCGGCGTCCCGACTGTCGGCGGCGAAGTCGAGTTCGATGCGCGCTACAACGGCAATATCCTGGTCAACGCCTTTGCGGCCGGCCTTGCCAAGTCGAATGCCATCTTCCTGTCGGAAGCCAAGGGTGTCGGCCTGCCGGTCGTCTATCTCGGCGCCAAGACCGGCCGTGACGGCGTCGGCGGCGCCACCATGGCGTCGGCCGAATTCGACGAATCGATCGAGGAAAAGCGCCCGACCGTTCAGGTCGGCGACCCCTTCACCGAAAAATGCCTGCTGGAAGCCTGCCTGGAACTGATGCAGACGGGCGCCGTCATCGCCATCCAGGACATGGGTGCCGCCGGCCTCACCTGCTCCGCCGTCGAAATGGGCGCCAAGGGCGACCTCGGCATCGAGCTCGAGCTCGACAAGGTGCCGGTACGCGAAGAGCAGATGACCGCCTATGAAATGATGCTGTCGGAAAGCCAGGAGCGCATGCTCATGGTGCTGCAGCCGGAAAAGGAAGCCGTCGCCAAGGCGATCTTCGTCAAGTGGGGTCTGGATTTCGCGATCGTCGGCAAAACCACCGACGACCTGCGCTTCCGCGTCATTCATCAGGGCGAAGAAGTCGCCAACCTGCCGATCAAGGATCTCGGCGACCAGGCTCCGGAATATGACCGTCCGTGGCGGGAATCCGACAAGCGCGCCGCCCTGCCTGCCGATCTTGTCGCTGCGCCAGAAGACTACGGTCAGGCTTTGCTGAAGCTCGTTGGCTCTGCCAACCAGTCCAGCCGTCGCTGGGTCTACGAACAGTACGATACGCTGATCCAGGGCAATTCGCTGCAGCTTCCCGGCGGCGATGCCGGCGTCGTCCGCGTCGAGGGTCACCCGACCAAGGCTCTCGCCTTCTCCTCCGACGTCACGCCACGTTATGTCGAAGCCGATCCGTTCGAAGGCGGCAAGCAGGCCGTCGCCGAATGCTGGCGCAACATCACGGCAACCGGCGCCGAGCCGCTGGCCGCGACCGATAACCTGAACTTCGGCAATCCGGAAAAGCCCGAGATCATGGGTCAGTTCGTCGGCGCGATCAAAGGCATCGGCGACGCCTGCCGCGCGCTGGATTTCCCGATCGTCTCCGGCAACGTCTCGCTCTACAACGAAACCAACGGCGTCGCGATCCTGCCGACCCCGACCATCGCCGGCGTCGGCCTGCTGCCGGACTGGAAGGCCATGGCCCGCATCGGCTCCGCTTCCGAAGGCAACCGCGTGCTGATGATCGGCCTCGACGGCAGCCATCTCGGCTCATCTATCTATCTGCGCGATATCATCGGCTCGACCGACGGCCCGGCTCCGGAAGTCGATCTCTTCGCCGAACGCCGGAATGGCGATTTCGTCCGCTCCGCCATCCGCAATGGCCAGGTTACGGCCTGCCACGACATCTCCTCCGGCGGCCTTGCACTCGCTCTGGCAGAAATGGCGATGGCATCCGGCAAGGGCCTGCGCATCGACCTCAGCGAAGGCCGGACGCTGCCGCATGCGGCACTTTTCGGCGAAGATCAGGCCCGCTACGTCATCGCCGTTCCGGCCGATGTCGCCGATTTCGTCTGCATCAATGCGGAAAGCGCCGGCGTACCCTTCCGCCGCCTTGGTACGGTTGGCGGTGACGCACTCGTGGTCGATGGCCTGTTAACGCTTCCGGTTGAACAGTTGCGCGAGGCGCATGAATCGTGGTTTCCTGCCTTCATGGACGGCAGCGCGCTCGCTGCCGCGGAATAATCGAGGTACCACTCATGCCCATGAACCCCGGCGATATCGAAGACATGATCAAGGCCGGCATTCCCGGCGCCAAGGTGACGATTCGCGACCTGGCCGGGGATGGCGATCACTATGCCGCCGAAGTTGTCGCGGAAGCCTTCCGCGGCAAGAGCCGCGTGCAGCAACACCAGATGGTCTATGATGCCTTGAAGGGCAATATGGGCGGCGTGCTGCACGCCCTTGCGCTGCAGACGTCAGCGCCCGACTGAGAGCGCTTGCGCCTCTTCGCCGGAGTTGAAGCTCAGCTCCGGCAATCTCTTCGGTGAGAATTCAGCGAAATCCGAAGCCGGCAGCGGACCGGCCGTCATCAGCGTGAAGTCGAAGAACGCCCTCACATCGGGACCGAGCACATATTGCCGGTGAACCCGCAGGAAATCGCGCTTGATCTTCTTGTAATGCTTCTCCGACAGCATCTGCTTGAAGCGTATGAACAGGATCGAAGCCTGCCGGGCATCCTCGTGTCCGCAAACGGCGGCGACCTTTGTCTTATAAAAATGGATCGCATCGGTCAGACAATGTACGTCGAGCCAGAAGATGTCCTTGCAGCGTGCGATCAATCCCACGCGTGAGCGCAGCACCTTTGCCGGCCGCATGAGGGCGCATTGCAGAATGGCACTGCCAAGTGTCGTAAACACCACGCGCTTGCCCCGCAACAGTTCCGGCTCACGCTCAAGCAACAGGCCAACTACGTGAGCTGCTACGGACGAGCCCATGCTATGCGAGGAGATGACGAATTCTTCGACGTCGGGCTCATCCAAGGCTTGCCGGACGCTGACGGCGCTTGCTTCCAGCCACTGTTCGGCGCCTATTCCGTTCAATCCCGCCATCGCGACCGCCATTTCCCAGTCGGAGAAGAGGTGCAGAGTATGCAGCTTCTCGGCCTGCGGCAGGAAGACATAGACGAAGAAGGCGACCGCGAGCGCGATACTGCCGATATGGCTCCAGGCCGGCAGTCCGAACAGGATTGGCGTAAACGCGATCGATAGGCTGAGAATCAGCCCCACGAACATCAGCAGAAAGGGAAAGATGAAGAACAGGCCGAAGCGCCATGCATGACGGAAATAGCCGGCCATGCCGCCCGAAATGGCAACCCTTGCGGCAGCAAGATAGCCCTGGATGAGCCGCGTGAAGAATGACCTGCCGTTCAGGACTGCCACCAGATCGTTATGATCGACGATATGAATCCGGCTTTGGATATGCCAATCCGCAGCTGTCGCCGTGACATCGAAATACGGTGCCCGGCCAAAATTCTTCAATTCCCCGACCGAGGCGGAAAAATCCCAGGCGGCGGCGCTCTGCCGGGCGGAACGCTCATAACGAGCCCGATGTGCGGCAGCGTCCAGCGGCTCGAAGCCGGGGAAGTGGAGAACCACCCTCTTCTTGATAGGATTCATATTGTAGTCTGTCCCCGGGGCGCCAGTAGCACTGATAAAATCTGAAAATCGCCAAGACCATGGCCTGCTGGCTTTTTCATGGCAGGCTGCAACAAATCATCCCAAAAACAAAAACATAGGATCAAACGTTTATAATCGCTTCAGCCCGCATGGCGGATACACAACCGTCCTCAGCCGGCTTTTTCTCCATACCAAGGGTAAAAATCCGAGTTCCGGCATATCAGCATTCCCGGCGCGGATATGGAGAGATATCAGCACAAGAGTCCAGCGACGGCGCCGTTATGATTTTCTCGACGGCCGGCGGCGTGGTCGATTGCGGCGTCGGTGCGGTCGAGGCACGGTAACCGAAAGCGATGCTCAGAATAAGCACGATGGCGCTTACGGTCACGGTGCTGTTCAGGATCGATGCTCGCGGTGTGCGCACATGTTCGTAATATTCCCGCTCGCCTTCACTCGTATCTTCAGAGCTATAAAATTCCCGCTCTTCACCAACCTGTCCTTCGGAATAGTGATGGTGGCTCATGGAGTCCGCTCCCTTAAAAATGCGAATGCAATGCCGACAAGGGATCGATACGCGCCAAATCGCATCAATCGGCAAACTCTAACAAACATACCGATGGTTTGTAAATTAGGTAGCATACTAATATTCATCGTCCCTTGATTTTAAATTGATGTGTGTTGTTCAGGCTTGGAGTTGAAGAGGTGATTTCAAAACGCACTGTTCAGAAATGAAAGCCAATCGACACTTTCTGGACGTTCCTGTTAACAGGTGATGCCGGAAATCTATTCATGCGATGAAAAAGATGGCACCTACGTTTTGCCGCTGGAAATCAAGCCGGGTGCTTGCTATTTAAGGGACAGATGTAACGCTGCGGACCTTGACCCCGCATGTGAAAGGAACTGGACAATGAGCGGCATTCAGGAATTCATCGCCAACGAAGTTAAGAACAACGACGTCGTTCTCTTCATGAAAGGCACGCCCCAGTTCCCGCAGTGTGGTTTCTCCGGCCAGGTGGTCCAGATTCTCGACTATATCGGCGTCGATTATAAGGGCATCAATGTCCTGGCCGACGCTGAAATCCGTCAGGGCATCAAGGACTATTCCAACTGGCCGACCATTCCGCAGCTTTACGTAAAGGGCGAATTCATCGGCGGCTGCGATATCGTGCGCGAAATGTTCCAGGCGGGCGAGTTGCAGCAACACCTTCAGGAACACGGCATCAGCGTTCGCGGCGCCGCCTGACCGGGCACCGGGCTCCCCGTCCGGTTTCCATAGTTCAATTTGATCGATAAGGCGCTGCCACCGGGCGGCGCCCTTGACATGTTTATGGGAATAAAACCGTGACGACTTCATCCCAGGCCATGTCCCATGGGCAACTACCCATGGGCAAACGTGAGTTCATCGCACTCGCGGCCTTCCTGATGGCCATCAATTCGCTCGCCATCGACATCATGCTTCCCGCACTGCAGCAGATCGGCTCCAGCCTCGGCGTGATGAACGAGAACCACCGGCAATATGTCGTAACCGCCTATCTGATCGGCTTCGGCTCGGCCCAGCTTATCTATGGTCCCCTGTCGGATCGCTTCGGCCGCCGCATGCCACTCCTGGTCGGCATCACCATCTACGTGATTTCGGCATTCGGCATTGCTCTCATCCCATCCTTTGCCGGCCTGCTGGCGCTCCGCTTCATTCAGGGCCTCGGTTCGGCGGCCACCCGCGTCATCACCGTCTCCATTGTTCGCGACGTTTTCGGCGGTCGCCTGATGGCCGAAGTGATGTCACTCATCATGATGGTCTTCATGATCGTCCCTGTCATCGCGCCCGGAAGCGGCCAGATCATCCTGCTGGTCAGCACCTGGCACATGATCTTCGTCTTCATCGGCGCCATGGCAACGCTCGTCGGCCTCTGGATGTATTTCCGGCTTCCGGAGACGCTGAAGCCTGAAAACGTCCGGCCGCTGACCGTGAGGTCTGTCGCCTCCGGCTTCAAGATCGTTCTGACGGACCGGGTGGCACTCTGTTACACTCTGGCGAGCACATTCCTCTTCGGCGCGTTGTTCGGCTTCATCAATTCCGCCCAGCAGATCTACAACAACATCTACGGCCTTGGCGTCTATACGCCACTGGCGTTTGGCGGCGTTGCGGCATTCATGGCCCTGTCGTCTTTCGTCAACTCCCAGTTCGTCGGCCGGTTCGGCATGCGCCGGCTGTCGCACACGGCCCTGCTCGGCTTTGTCGCCATCACCTTCTGTTGGCTGCTGGTGCAGCTTTATGGACCATCGCCAATGCCCTTCCCGCTGTTCATGGTCTTTTTTGCATTGGCCATGTTCCAGTTCGGCTGGATCGGTTCCAATTTCAATTCTCTCGCGATGGAGCCCCTCGGCCACGTCGCCGGCACAGCATCCTCCGTACTCGGCTTCATGAGCACGGTCGGCGGCGCATCGATCGGCGCCTGCATCGGGCAGTTCTACAATGGCACGGCAACACCGATGGTCATCGGTTACTTTACCGTTTCCCTCATTGGCGTCGTCTTCGTGCTGATCGCTGAAAAAGGAAAGCTGTTCCGCCCGCACAATGCGCCACCTCCAGCCGACCAGTCTCTCGCGTTACATTGACAGGCATATTCGAATGACAACCCCGCCTCAGTCCCAGCAGTCGGAACAATCCGGCTCCAACCGCATCGGCCTCGGCATCGTCGAATTCATCCTCACGATCGCCCTGATGACGGCCAGCATTTCCATGGGCATCGATAGCATGCTGCCGGCGCTGCCGAATATCGGCCAGTCGCTCTCGGTCGCCAATCCGAATGACACGCAGCTCGTCATCGGCGTCTATTTCCTCGGTTTCGGCATTTGCCAGCTCTTCTTCGGCAGCCTGTCGGACACCTATGGCCGGCGGCGCATTCTGTTGGGAGGCCTGGCCTTCTACACCGTGACGCTGTTCGCCGCGGCCTGGAGCGGCAGCCTTTTCGCGCTGCTCGCACTGCGCTTTGCGCAGGGCGTCGGCGCCGCGGCCGTGCGCATCACGACGCTCGCCATCGTCCGCGACTGCTTCGGCGGCCGCGAAATGGCCCGCGTCATGTCTTATGTCATGATCGTCTTCATGATCATGCCGATGGTCGCACCTTTCGTCGGCCAAGTGATCGTTGCCTATTCCAACTGGCAATGGATCTTCATCCTGATCGGCATCGTCAGCGCCGGCCTCTTTCTGGTCGCCTTCTTCCGCATGAAGGAGACGCTTCCGGTCGAGGAACGCCTGCCGCTGTCGGTTGCTTCCGTGCTGTCTGGCTTCAAGACCGTACTCACCAACCGCATCACCTGCGGCTACATGATCGGCCTGACGCTCTATACCGGCGTCATCTGCGCCTACATCGTTTCCGTGCAGCAGGTCTTTGGCGAGGTCTACGGTCTCGGAGAAACTTTCCCGATCGCCTTTGCGGCAACCGCAGCCGGTACGGCCGTCGCACAGTTTGCCAATGGCTATTTCGTCCGCAGCTTCGGCATGCGCCGCATTTCGCACGCGGCCATGATCGTCTTCACCGTTTTAGGCGCCATCGGCTACATCGTCGGCATGTTCGGTCAGCCAAGCTTCACCTTCATCTACATATTGATCTCGGTCATGTTGATGATGTTTGCTGTTATCACCACCAACTGCATGGCCATCAGCCTGGAGCCGATGGGCCATCTGGCAGGAACGGCGGCCGCAATCACCAGCTCGGTGTCCACCACGGTGGGCGTTCTCCTCGGCGGCGTCGTCGGTCAGATGTTCGATGGCACGGCACAGCCGTTGCTCGCCGGTTTCACGGTATTCGGTGCGTTGTCGATCGTTGCGACGCTGTGGGCGGAACGCGGCAAGCTCTTCACCCATCCCGGCGATACGCCGGCACTGGAGCCGGGCATGGGGCACGTCTAGAGCAATTCCAGCAAAAGTGCGCAGCGGTTTTTGTCGGGAATTGCGTGAAAACAAAGAGATAGAGCATTTCCGTGACTCCGTTTAAAAACGGAAATGCTCTAACGTGTCCCCCTTCGTTATGCGTCGCTACGCGGGCGGCTGACCCAGCGTAGCGCCGCAGCGATCGCAAGACCGAATAGCGGCCACATCGCCCATGGCGTTCCATGCCAGGTGAACAGATTGATCATCACGATGCCGATACCTGTGATGACAAGGCTCGCAATCGCCATATCGATCTGCCTGTTGCTGCGAACGTAACGAAATGCAGCGGCCCACAGAATGGCGAGTATGGGCCATTTTGCCCAGAAATCGCCATGCCAGGTCAGCCCGTTGAGCGCGGCAAGACCGACGCAGACGATAAGCACCCCACCATAACTGCGCCGCCAATCCAGGGGCATAGCCGCCTCTCGAGCCGCGGCGGGTTCGGGAGCTTCGGGCGCACGCGAGGGAGGTGGAGCCGAACGATAGTCTGACGTGGTATCGACAACCTGCACGCCGCCGATCCGCACCGCATAGCTCGGCACACCGCCCTCGATGTTCTTGACATCGAGCTGGCCAAGGAAATCGAATCCGACCGCAACCTTGTTGCGGACCTGATCGTAGACCGTGTTGGAAATGACGATGCCGCCGGGGACTGCCCGCGACTGCAGCCGGGCAGCGATATTGACGCCATCGCCATAGAGATCGTCGCCGTCGGCGATCACGTCGCCGAGGTTGAGCCCGATACGAAACAGCATCTGCTTGTCGGGATCGCTTACGGCATTGTAGCCGGCAAGCTCATTCTGCGTGTCGATTGCCGCACGCACGGCCTCGACGACACTTGGAAATTCGGCGAAGACGCCATCGCCCCAGGTATTGATGACGCGGCCGCCATGCGCTTCGATCAGTCGTTTCATCGCATCGCGGTAGCGGCGAAGGGTGGATAGCGTCCCCTCCTCGTCCTTTCCCATGAGGAGCGTATAATCCTGCACATCGGCGCAGAAGATAGTGGTCAGCTTGCGGCTCGTCTCGGACATCTGTCTCATCCCCGCGGCAAGCGCCGACCAAGGCTCTTGCCTGTTGCAGCAAAGATAGCTCTCCAGCCATTACTTTCCAAGGGGCCATACCGGCTATCGTGGCGCGGCTCTCCTTAGAGAGTGAAGACCTCGCGCCGCAGCAACTCCCATGTATCCTTGTCCACGGCCATCAGCAGTCCGCCATCAAGATGGTGCGGCAGATAGGGAGAACCGTCGAAGCGGCGGACATAGGCGCCGGCTTCGGCTGATATCAGCGATCCCGCCAGATGATCCCAGGGCATCAGCTTGTTGTACATCAGATAGTGGACATAGCCGCCCGCGAGCGTGCGGTATTCATGCGCCGCGCAGCGATAGCAGGTCGTGTAACGCACTTTGGCGAGATTGCCCATGATCTCCGCGCGCTTCTCCTTGGGCAGAAAGCCGGTGGCTGCCATGCCGACCATCTCGTCCAGCGGAACGGATGAAGCAACGTTAAGGCGCAGCGTCTCGCCATCCGGCCGACGCAGCCAGGCGCCGCCGCCCCGTTCCGCCAGCACCCAATCGTCGCCCATCGGATCGAAGATGATGCCGGCAACCGTCTCGCCCTTCGAGACAACCGAGGCCATGACGCCGAAGGCCGGAATGCCGGCCGCGAAATTGAATGTGCCGTCGACGGGATCGACGATGATGGCGAGATCGGCATCCGCAAGTTTCTTCAGCAATGCCGGATCGGCCGCAACCGATTCCTCGCCGACGAACAGCGCCTCGGGCCAGAGCCGCGAGACCTCTGCCTTGATCATGCGCTCGGCACGCTCGTCGGCTTCCGTCACCAGATCGGTCGCCTCGCTCTTGGCACGGACATCGTCGCTGCCGAGCCTGCGGAAACGTGGCAGGATCTCCGATTGTGCCGCGCGGCGCAGCACATGAGCCAGGGTCGTAACGTCAACGAGCGATGTCATGCTTCTTCCTTTCTGTCAGGCGCCGATGATCTCGCGACGGATCACCCGCCAGCTTTCCTCATCCGGCGCAGAAATAATGCCGCCCGTCGTCTCGCCGGGCCTATAGGCCGTGCCGTCGAATTTGGCCGTATAGCCGCCGGCTTCCTGATGCGCCAGCACGCCGGCCAGATGATCCCACGGCATCAGCTTGGAATGGCCGATAAAATGCCATTTGCCCGACGCCACCATCCAATATTCGTAAGCCGAGCAATTTACTGAGAAAACCATGCGGGTCTCGGACAGGTTGCCGCAGATGCGCGACCGATCCGGTTCGTCCATATGGCCCCAGGATATCGCGCCCGTCATGGCGCTCAAGGGAGCGGGCTCAGCAACGGCAAGCCGCCTCGCCTGCCCGCCTTGCCGGCGCAGAAATGCGCCGGCGCCTTTAACGGCTGTCAGGGTGTCGCCAAGCACAGGATCATGGATGATGCTGGCGATCGTCTCTCCGTTGGCGGTGACGGCCACTATCGTCCCGAATACCGGCAGTCCGGCCGCAAAATTGAACGTGCCATCCACCGGGTCGATAGTGAAAGCCAATTCCGCATGCGCCAGCGTCGGCACGACCGACTTGTCAGCCTCATAGGCTTCTTCGCCCACGATGACAGCCTTCGGAAAACGCGCCTTCAGCGCAGCGGTGATGTGCCGCTCGGCCAAGAGATCGGCCTCGGTCACAAGGTCGATAGCCGAGGTCTTCTCCGCTATGTCGCCTGCATCCAGATTGCGGAAGCGCGGCATGATTTCCTTTGCCGCCGCCTCGGCAACGATCATCATCACATAGTCGAAATCCGCATCGGAGAAGGTCATTGGAAGCCTCTGTTTTGAAAGGGCTTCCTCTTATGCCCGATTCGATGACATCGGTGTGGCAAAAGGGCTGAATTTACGCTCGCTCGCCAGAAGATCCCTGTGTCATCAACCCAGCGAAATCGAAGAGCTTCGGGTCGAGCAGATGCGACGGGTTCACATGCGCCAAAGCGCGCAGCATCGCGTCCTTGCGGCCCGGCATGCGGCGTTCGATATCGGCGAGCATGTCCTTCATCGCATTGCGCTGCAGCCCGTCCTGCGAGCCGCAGAGATCGCAGGGAATGATTGGAAACTGCATCGCCGTCGCAAACTTGGCGAGGTCGTCCTCGGCAGCGTAGGCGAGCGGACGCAGCAGCATCAGGTCGCCTTCGTCGTTGAGCAGCTTCGCCGGCATCGAGGCAAGCCGGCCGCCGTGGAAAAAGTTCATGAAGAAGGTTTCGAGAATATCCTCGCGGTGATGGCCGAGCACCAGCGCGTCGCAGCCTTCCTCGCGGGCAATGCGATAGAGATTGCCGCGACGCAGCCGCGAACAGAGCGAGCAATAGGTTGCGCCCTCCGGCACCTTTTCCTTCACGATGGAATAGGTGTCGCGATACTCGATGCGATGGGTAACGCCGATCTTCGTCAGATATTCCGGCAGGATATGCTTCGGGAAATTCGGCTGGCCCTGATCGAGATTGCAGGCAACTAGCTCCACCGGCAGCAGACCGCGCCATTTGAGATCGAGCAGCAGCGCCAGCAGACCGTAGGAATCCTTGCCGCCAGAAAGGCCGACGAGCCAGCGCTTCTGGCCCTTCAGCATCTGGAAGTCTTCCATAGCCTGGCGCACCTGCCGCAGCAGACGCTTGCGAAGCTTGTTGAAAGAGACCGAACGCGGCGCATCGAAAAACATCGGATGAACGGCGGAGCCGCCATCCTCAGCCTCGATATCGATGTCGTCCTTTACCGTCGTCGCGATATTCATTCCGTCATTCCTTGCGTCTCGCCACGCTGATAGCAGAAAGCCGAACGAGAAGACATGGGTATCAATCGCCGAACACTGACCAGCCAGTGCGCGCCGCCAGCATTTCCAGCGCCACCGCGCCGAGCTGCGAATTGCCGACCTTGTTCAAGCCCGGCGACCAGGCCGCAATCGAGCCGATGCCAGGCGCCACCGCCAGAATGCCGCCGCCGACGCCGCTCTTCCCCGGCAGGCCGACGTGATAGGCAAAATCCCCCGAGCCGTCATAGTGGCCACAAGTCAGCATTAGCGCATTGATGCGCCGCGCCCGCTTCGGCGAGACGACGGAATGACCGGTGATCGGGTTGCTGCCGCGCGCGGCGAGATAAAGCCCAGCCTTGGCGAGCTGCTGGCACGTCATCGACAGCGCGCATTGATGGAAATAAACGCCGAGCACGTGCTCGACCGGATGATGGATATTGCCGTAAGCGCGCATGAAATTGGCAAGCGCGAAATTGCGATAACCCGTCTGCGTCTCCGAACGCGCGACCTTGTCGTCGATGCTGATCGTCTCATCGTCGGCGACATAGCGCACGAAACGCAACAGCTCACCGATTGCTTCCCGCGGCTCATGTCCCGCCAGCACGACGTCGCTGATGGCGATTGCGCCCGCATTGATAAAGGGATTACGCGGTATTCCCTCTTCACGCTCCAGCTGGACGATGGAGTTGAAAGCAGTGCCGGATGGCTCGCGTCCCACACGGTTCCACAAGCTCTCGCCAACTTTGCCCAGCGCCAGGGTCAGCATGAAGACCTTGGAGATGCTCTGAATGGAGAACGGAATGCCCGCGTCGCCGATGCTGTAGACATCGCCGTTAACCGTCGCGATCGCCATGCCGAACTGCTTCGGATCGACCTTTGCCAGTTCCGGAATGTAATCGGCAACCTTGCCTTCGCCGATGCGCGGCGAAAGCTCCGCATGGATACCGTCGAGAATGGCCTGCAAATCCGTCATGAGGCGCTCCAAAGACAAAAAAGCCGCTCGAAACGAGCGGCTTTTCATTCATCAAGAAAGTTATCCGCTTATTAACGCGAATAGAATTCGACGACCAGATGCGGTTCCATGACGACGGCGTACGGCACGTCAGCGAGAGCCGGAACGCGAGCGAAGGTCGCAACCATCTTGTTGTGATCGACTTCGATATAGTCCGGAACATCACGCTCAGCGAGCGAAACCGATTCCAGAACGGTTACGAGCTGCTTGGACTTTTCGCGAACTTCGATAACGTCGCCAGCCTTGCAGCGGTACGAACCGATGTTGACGCGAACACCGTTGACCGTGACGTGGCCGTGGTTGACGAACTGACGGGCAGCGAAGACCGTCGGAACGAACTTGGCGCGGTAGACGATCGCGTCGAGGCGCGATTCGAGCAGGCCGATCAGGTTCTCGGAGGTGTCGCCCTTGCGGCGGTTGGCTTCGTCGAAGGTGGCGCGGAACTGCTTTTCACGCAGGTCGCCGTAGTAGCCCTTCAGCTTCTGCTTGGCGCGCAGCTGCACACCGAAGTCCGAAAGCTTGCCCTTGCGGCGCTGGCCGTGCTGGCCCGGGCCGTATTCGCGACGGTTAACCGGGGACTTCGGACGGCCCCAGATATTCTCGCCCATACGGCGGTCAATTTTGTACTTGGACGATTCGCGCTTGCTCATCGCATTTCCTTTCAAACGTTGCCGCGGCCCGTTGCCGAACCGCGAAGGAAACACGCCCTCCTCTGAACTCCGTTTTCGAGCTCTGACAGGCTTCTCACATTAGCGAACGGAGAAAGCCACGGGACATGTCAAATGAAACACCGGACATTTCTGCCCGGCGTTGGGGCGGTCTGTAAGGGGTCGTCATGAAAATGTCAACAGCAGGTTCGGCGAGAAGCGCAGTTTCATTCCGCACGCCCGAGACCGCGCCAGTCCTCGGGCACATCCGGTAACGACGGCATCAGATCCGGCTCGGATGTCGCCTTCCGAAACTGCACGCCGTCTTCGGTCAAAGCCGATATCTGAATTGGGATGCCGCTGGCGTTGACCGCAAGCAGACCGACTATATCCGGCGGCGCCGATCGAATGTAGCGCTCCGCTCCATCCAGCACCTCCACAAGCCTGTCGCGAATGACGCTGGCCGCAAAATCGACTGGAAGACCTCTCACGGAATCATAATCCTCGTTCGAAACCGATAGCCCTCTTCGCCGAATTTCATCAATTATCCTGATTGGAGAATAATGCGGTGGCTTTCCCGAGGCGGCCACGACAACAGCACCAAGCGGAGACAACCTTTCGTCGATCATTAACAAATCGACGAAATCCCGTGGCTTTGTCCGGGTTGATGCCGCCAGAACCTTATTCACGGCAAGGTCCGCTGGGTGAAGCCTTGCGCCCCACTCCTTGTCTCGAATAAGCGGGAAGAACCGGGTTCGAGATTCGCTCATCCATTGAATGAGCGTATTCTCCTGCGCCTTGGAGACTTCCGCCTCGACGCAGCCATAGACATTCACCTCGACATAAACACGGAAACCGTCACTTCTGAGCGTTTCCATGTCCCGCTCGGCGACGGGACCGATTTCCTCGTCGGTATCTTGAAAGATATCGATATCGTCCGACAGACGGGGCCAGTTCATATTCAGGACAAGCCCGCCTGCGACGTAGCTGGTTTCCGAGCGGTTCTTCGCGATGGACGCCATGATTTCTCTTTGCAGATTCGTCAGCGCCATCGACTATCGCCCGATTTCATCCAGCATGCGGCGCCCCATAGCAAAGGCACGCGCATCGCCGCGTTCCATCAAAGCGCTGGCTATCACCTTCGCCTTCTGCGTCAAATCCGGCAATCGATCCAAATCGATATTATCAAGAAGACGAATCCCATAGCGACCAACCGCCTCCTCTATATCGACTTGAAGACGCTCTTTTCGCTGGCGATATTCGGCTCGCATTTCCGCCGCTTGTGAAAGAATGTCATCGCGACGAGCGGCCGGAACCAAAACTTCCACCCTCACGAGGTCGGAAGCTCCGCCGGTTTGTCTATATCGCTGGATTCTATCACGCACCGCCATGAAATTATCTCCTATGGAGACAATATAAGCGTATCCCGGATACGTATCAACTGCGCATCTATTCCGCCGCCGCCTGCTCTCCACCTTCGAGATCGGGCGCATTGGCGTCTCCCGGCGCGGTCTGGCAGCTCATGTCCGGAAAAGCAACGATGCGCTTGCCGGAGAAATCCGTGTGGACGACGACGCTGCCCTGCTCCTCGAAATAGCTCAGCAGTCGACGGGCCCGACGCGCCGAATGGGTGCCGTAGGCCCGGGCAATGCGGGCATCCGACGGGCACGGTTCGCTGCTGATAGCGGCCTTCGCCAGCATCAGGAAAACGCCCTGCAGATCATCGGTGACGCTGGAGGAAAGCGATAGCGCCGTAGCCCATTGCTCCGTCGCCATGACGTCCTCGTCGGCACCGGAACGCACAATCGCCACACGGCGGCGGAACTCCGGCAGGCCCATTGGTGAACCGGGAACACGGCGCATGCGCAAGCGAACGAGAAACTCCTGATAGAGCACCGAATCCGTGCGGAAGCCTGAAGCCGGATCATCAAGGATTTCGGAGAGCACGGCACTCACCCTCGCCTCTCTGTCTTCGCTCGAAATTTCCTGCTGGCTGACCTTCGGCTCCGAAGGCGCCGGGCTTGCCGCCGGCACAGAACGGGAAAGTTCGGCCAGAATATCGGTCGTCGGGCGCGGTGCCGGCGTAGCGCGGCGAACAGCGGGCCGCGCGAATTCTTCCGGATCGGGTGTGAAGATCAGATCTTCCACATCCTGCGGCGCATCCGGCAACGGCATCAGCTTCGGGCTCGATGAACGCGCCGAGGTTTCCACCGTGCCGATGGTGATCGGCAGCGGCCGACGCGAGAGTGCCGGCCCGAGCGCAACGAAGTTGCCACGCTTAAGATCGCGGAACATTTCCGCCTGCCTGCGGTCCATGCCGAGCAGGTCGGCGGCGCGCGCCATGTCGATATCGAGGAAGGTTCGGCCCATCAGGAAGTTGGAGGCTTCCGCCGCAACATTCTTGGCGAGCTTTGCCAGTCGCTGCGTGGCGATGACGCCGGCAAGGCCGCGCTTTCGGCCGCGGCACATCAGATTGGTCATGGCGCCGAGCGACATCTTGCGCGCGTCTTCCGAGACGTCGCCACCGACCGAGGGCGCAAACATCTGCGCCTCGTCGACCACGACCAACACCGGATACCAGAATTCGCGGTCGGCATCGAACATGCCATTCAAAAAGGCCGCTGCGGCACGCATCTGCTGCTCGATATCAAGCCCTTCGAGCGTCAGCACGCAGGAAACGCGGTGCTGGCGGATGCGGTTGGCGATGCCGGCAAGTTCTGCTTCCGTGCGTTCGCCATCGACGACGACATGCCCGAACTTGTCAGCCAGCGTGACGAAATCGCCCTCGGGATCGATGATGACCTGCTGCACCCATTGCGCGGACTGTTCGAGCAGCCGCCGCAGGAGATGCGACTTTCCGGAGCCGGAATTGCCCTGCACCAAAAGACGGGTCGCCAGCAGCTCCTCGATATCGAGCTGGGCGCTGGTCCCGCCGGACGCCGTTCCCATGTCGATGCCGACCTGCAATGCACTTCCCCTATCAGCGAGAATCAAATGTGGATGCGTCCCATCTTTCTGAAAGGACGCGCCTCCGTCTAGCAAAGATTTCCAAGCTCCGCGCCCGTGGATTGAAAAAACCCACAGGCGATTGTGCGGCCTATCTGAAGCGCAGATTGGCGCGCGACAGCTCACTGACCGAGGTGCAGCCCGTCAGCTTCATGTCGCGCTCGACTTCCGTGCGCAGATGCTTGAGCGCTCGCTCCACCCCGGCCTGACCAGCGGCAGCCAGCGGATAGAGGTAGAAGCGGCCGAGACCGACCGCCTTGGCGCCGAGCGACAGCGCCTTCAGCACATGCGTGCCGCGCTGGATGCCGCCATCCATCATCACATCGATACGATGGCCGACCGCATCGACGATCTCCGCCAGCTGATCGAACGCCGAACGCGAACCGTCGAGCTGCCGGCCACCGTGGTTCGACAGCACGATGCCGGTGCAGCCGATGTCGACCGCGCGCTTGGCATCCTCGACCGACATGATGCCCTTCAGGCAGAACTGCCCGTCCCAGTGCTTCACCATCTCGGCGACGTCATTCCAGTTCATCGACGGATCGAGCATCTCGGTGAAATACTTGCCGATCGACATCGCGCCGCCGCTCATGTCCACATGCTCGTCGAGCTGCGGCAGGCGGAATTTCTCATGGGTAACGTAATTCAGTGCCCAGGCCGGCTTGATGGCAAATTGGGTAAGACCCGCCAGATTGAGCTTGAACGGAATGGAAAACCCGGTGCGAAGATCGCGCTCGCGATTGCCACCGGTGATGCTGTCGACGGTCAGCATCATCACGTTGACTCCGGCGTCCTTCGCCCGCTCCATCATCGCCCGGTTCAGCCCGCGGTCCTTATGGAAATAGAACTGGTAGACCTGCGGCCCCTGATGCTTCTTGCGGATTTCCTCAAGGCTGACCGTGCCGAGCGAGGAAACGCCGAACATGGTGCCGAGCGAGGAGGCCGCGGCGGCAACCGCATTCTCGCCCTGATGATGGAAGAGCCGCTGCAGCGCCGTCGGCGAGCAATAGAAGGGCGTCGCCAGCTTTTGTCCCATGACGGTGACAGACATGTCGATCTCGCTGACCCCGCGCAGGACGTTGGGAACGAGATCGCAGCTTTCGAAGCTCGACGTGTTTCGTCGCAACGTCACCTCGTCGTCGGCTGCACCGTCGATATAGTTGAAGATCGGACCGGGAAGACGCTTCTTCGCGAGAAGGCGAAAATCATGGAAGTTGTGGCATTCACGCAGACGCATGGCTTGCCTCGACAACACTGCTATCATTTTCAAAAGGCATCAAATATCGACCTCCCAATATCCCGCTGCTCAGTCAAATCCTGCATTACAGCCGGTGCAACCGTGCTTCCCATTTGTAAAGCACATCCGGTTCCTTTTCCTCATTGCCTGCCCCGTCCGACTCGTCAACTGCGAAGAAGCCGTGCTTCTCGTAAAAGCGGCGCGCAGGCTCATTTCTCTGAAACGTCCAGAGCGAGAGCACCGGATAGGCGGATTTCGCGACATCGAGCAAGCGGCTGCCAATGCCACGGCCCTGCGCCTCGGGCAGCACGTAAAGCTGGTCGATCCAATCCTCGAGAAAGGCGATGACGCCGACGAGGCGCCCGCCCTCTTCCGCACCCCAGATCTGGCAATCCTTGAAAACGACGGCGCTCCAAAAGCCGAGGTCTTCTTCCGGCGTATGAAGCCCGGCGAGCGTCGACAACCGCTCATTGAAGGAAGCCCGGTGGACGGCGGCAGCCGCCGGCATGTCCGCGAGATCGAGTTTACGCAATGAAATCTTGTCGGTCATCATCAAGCCTTGAGCCCAAAGCCCTGCATCAGGCGTCGGGTGGGAAAATCCGGTGCCCCGGAGGTAAACACCGCAAAGTCGAAATTGTCGGGATGGACGGCATCGGCCACTTGCGGCACCAGGCTACGCGCACGTCTCGCGATTGCCTCTGCCGGGTCGATCCAGTCGACCGGCCAGGGCGCGAGCCGACGAAAGATATTGGCCATGAACGGATAATGGGTGCAGGCGAGCACAACGATATCGGTCTTGCGCCCATCCATGTCGACAAAGCACTGCTCGATCTCGGTCATGACGGCCTCGTCGGCTACGGCGTCGCCACGAATATAGGCTTCAGCCAGCCGTGCCAGATTTTCTGATCCGACAAGCCGCACATGGCATTGCGTGGCAAAAGACTGGATCAGGTCGCGCGTATAGGCGCGCTTGACCGTACCCGGCGTCGCCAGCACCGACACGAGGCCGGAGCGCGTCCGTTCCGCCGCCGGCTTGATCGCCGGCACGGTGCCCACGAAGGTCATCTGCGGGAAGGCAGCGCGCAGATCGGCGCCGACAAGCGTAAATGCCGTGTTGCAGGCGATGATGCAGACTTCCGGATCGTATTGGGCCAGCAGCTTGGCGAAGAGATCGACGATGCGAGCCTTCAACGCTTGCTCTTCCCAGCCGCCATAGGGAAAGCCGGCATCGTCGGCGATATAAATGAAACCGCGCTCCGGCATCAGCACCCGCGCTTCGCGCAGCACCGTCAGACCACCGATCCCTGAATCAAAGACAAGGATCGGTTTCAGCTCATTCGATACCGCTGTCATCGCTAATGGGTTCCTTGGGCGCTTTCGAGGATCTGGGATGCGAGCCGCTGCCGCGCGGAGATTTCCGCGTGAAACGGTCGAGAGACGAGATCACCCCGCGCAAGACGCTGATTTCCTGTTCGGTGAACGCCCGGCGCGAGAGGACAGCGCGGAGATTGTCGACCATTTTCGGCTTTTTCCCGGCAGGATGGAAATAATTGCGGGCATCCAAAGCCTCCTCGAGCTGGTCGAAGAGCCCGAAAAGTTGATCCTTCGTCGAAGGCCGCTGCTCGATCGCCTGGAAAGGTACCTCGGCAACATCCTCCATGCCCGACTTCATCCATTCATAGGACATCAAGAGCACGGCCTGGGCGATGTTCAGCGATGCGAAGGCCGGATTGACCGGGAAAGTGACGATTTCATCGGCCAGCGCCACTTCCTCGTTCGTCAGACCCCAGCGCTCGCGGCCGAAGAGAATGCCGGTGCCCTCGCCCGCCTTGAATCTGGTGCGAAGCGTCTCGGCGGCAACCACAGGCGAGCGCACCGGCTTATAGCCATCCCGCTCGCGCGCCGTCGTCGCATAGACGAAATTGAGATCTGAAATCGCCTGCTCCAGCGTCTCATAGACCTTCGTCGCCTCGATGATGTGATCGGCCTTCGAGGCCGTCGCCTGCGCCCTTTCGTTCGGCCAGCCATCGCGCGGGTTGACGAGGCGCAGTTCGACAAGACCGAAATTCGCCATGGCGCGCGCCACCATGCCGATATTCTCGCCCATCTGCGGCTCGACCAGAATAATGGCCGGTCCTTCGGCCAGAAGTGCACGTTCGCTGTTGGTGCCTGCCATGTGCCTAGATCTCCGCGCGCGAACCAAGTCGCGCCAATTAGAGCATGATGCCGAAAAGTGTCAGCGGTTTTCGGAGGACATCATGCTCTATTTTCTCGATTCCGCAGCCGGATGATTTTGGGTCGAACAGACCTGAAATCATCCGACTGCGGGCTCGCAATAACGAGACACCGGCCAATCGGCAAGGTTTTTGCGCATAAACGGCGGAATGAACCAGGCCGATTTATTGAGGATTGGCCGGCTTCTGCTGATCCGACGGCTGCTGCGTCTGGTCTGCCGGCTGTTGCTGCTGCTTGACGAGATCCACCATCACGCTCTTCAGCGAACTTGGATTGCCGTTGTCATCATTCGTAATGATGTCGTCGACGACGGGCTTTCCGCCTTCTTCGATGACCTCGAAACGAACCGCGGTCGTCTTCTGATAGTCGGCATCCGAGCCCATGCAAACGGATTTCTTGAAGGTGGCCAGCACCTCGGTCACATTGCTCTTCGGCGGCTGGGCGGCGATCTTCACCTCCTCAAGCGGACAGGCATCCTGCGCATTGACGATAACGTCATAGTCGAAGGGCGAAATGCCATCCTCGTCGGCAGCGGGAAACTGCGCGGCCGCCTGATATTTCGCTGCAAAATCCTTGCTGTAGATATCCTTGAGCTTGCTCTCGTCGAAAATATCCTGCCAGTCGCTGTCGCCGCCCGCCCAGTTCGAGACCGTCGCATCCATGATGGCCTTGACCGGTGTCGTCGCATCGGCCGCGAACGCCATATGGGTGCCAAGCGAAAACTGAATAAGCGTGAAAGCAAGTGCGGATGCGGCAAACTTCTGCATGACGTGATTCCATGACGATGGGGGCAACAGGCAAAACCTGGGCGACATTAGCCCCATCGACCGCTTTGGCAATGGCCGGATCGTAAAAAGCGGGTGATGTCACGAATGATCAAAAACGCGATGCCGGAGGCTCTATCGGCTTTGCGTTCCGCACTTGCGGTGCTATAGCCCTCGGGACTTTAAATTACCCACAGGACCATCCGGTCCCATCAGCTTAAACGAGGCAGAAGTATGAAGAAGATCAAGGTCGCAAATCCGGTTGCCGATCTCGATGGCGATGAAATGACTCGCATCATCTGGCAGTTTATCAAAGACAAACTGATCTACCCCTACCTCGATATCGATATCGACTACTACGACCTTTCCGTCGAGAACCGCGACGCCACCAACGACCAGGTCACCGTCGACGCCGCCAACGCCATCAAGAAGCACGGCGTCGGCATCAAGTGCGCGACGATCACGCCGGATGAAGACCGCGTCAAGGAATTCAACCTCAAGCAGATGTGGAAGAGCCCGAACGGCACGATCCGCAACATCCTCGGCGGCGTCATCTTCCGCGAGCCGATCATCTGCAAGAACGTGCCGCGCCTGGTTCCGGGCTGGACGAAGCCGATCGTCGTCGGCCGCCACGCCTTCGGTGACCAGTACCGCGCCACCGACTTCAAATTCCCCGGCAAGGGCAAGCTGACCATCAAGTTCGTCGGCGAAGACGGCACGGTCATTGAAAAGGACGTCTTCGACGCTCCCGGCGCCGGCGTCGCCATGGCCATGTACAACCTCGACGAGTCGATCCGCGAATTCGCCCGTGCCTCGATGATGTACGGCCTGATGCGCAAGTGGCCGGTCTATCTCTCGACCAAGAACACCATCCTCAAGGCCTATGACGGCCGCTTCAAGGATATCTTCGAAGAAGTCTACCAGAGCGAATTCAAGGCTCAGTTCGACGAGATCGGCATCACCTACGAACACCGCCTGATCGACGACATGGTCGCTTCGGCTCTGAAGTGGTCCGGCGGCTACGTCTGGGCTTGCAAGAACTACGACGGCGACGTCCAGTCCGATACGGTTGCCCAGGGCTTCGGCTCGCTCGGCCTGATGACCTCGGTTCTCTTGACGCCGGACGGCAAGACGGTCGAAGCTGAAGCCGCGCACGGCACGGTGACCCGCCACTACCGCCAGCACCAGAAGGGCCAGGAAACCTCGACGAACTCGATCGCTTCGATCTTCGCCTGGACCCGCGGCCTCGCACATCGCGCCAAGCTCGATGACAATGCCGAACTCGCCAAGTTCGCTTCGACGCTCGAAAAGGTCTGCGTTGACACGGTTGAAGCCGGCTACATGACCAAGGATCTGGCGCTGCTGATCGGCCCCGATCAGCCGTGGCTCTCGACCACCGCTTTCCTCGACAAGATCGACGAAAACCTCCAGAAGGCTATGGCTGCCTAAGCCTTGCGGACATAAACGGATGCGAAAACCCGGCCTCAGCGCCGGGTTTTCTTTTGCGTGGAATCTTGCCGCCGTGGCGAAGCGGTGGCAAGAATGCGCGCAACAAAAGGGAGAGACAGATGGCCGACGAACTCGTTTTCTATACCAACCCGATGTCGCGCGGACGTATCGCCCGCTGGATGCTTGAGGAAACCGGCCAGCCCTATCGCACCGAATATCTCGACTACGGCACGACGATGAAGGCGCCGGAATATCTTGCGCTCAACCCCATGGGCAAGGTGCCGGCCATCAAGCACGGCGATACCGTTGTTACCGAAGGCGCTGCCATCTGTGCCTATCTAGCAGAAACCTTTCCGCAAGCCGGTCTGGCACCAACTGCAGCCGAGCGCGGCCGCTATTTCCGCTGGATGTTCTTTGCGGCCGGGCCGTTCGAGATGGCGATCACCAATCGCGCCCTCGGTTTCGAAGTCCCGCCGGAGCGCCTGCGCATGGCCGGCTGCGGCAGCTTCTTAAATGTACTTGATGCCATGGAGCACGCCGTCACGACCTCGCCTTTCATCGCCGGCGACCGTTTTACGGCCGCCGACGTCTATGTCGGCTCGCATGTCGGCTATGGGCTGAATTTCGGGACGATCGAAAAGCGCCCGGCCTTCATCGATTATTGGAGCCGTGTGAGCGACCGCGACGCTTACCGCCGCGGCAACGAGATTGATAACGCCGCCATGCCGAAGCCGGCTAATGCCTGACAATACAAGGCATTAAGGGGGAATCCTCAACAGATCAAACTATATGCCGCTATTGGAGTGGCATATAGATATCGGTCAACAGCTCCGTAGGCGCGACGTCGCGCGGATTGTTGATATATTCCTCGAACATGACCGTATCGCGCAACTGCCGTCCGGAAGCCGGCAGCCATTGCGCATAGAGCCATTGATAGGCCTTGTGCATGTTGGCGTAAGGCCCCTTGTGGCGCAGCACGGCATATTCGCCGCCATCAAGGGAACGGCGCTCCAGCGGCGCATCGACGGCAATTCCCGCGCCCGCGGTGACACACGCATAGGACCGCAGCTTGTCGGCCTCCACGACGTCGGGATCGTCGAGATAGATGCCGATCATACGCATGTTCGGCCCGGCCAGACCGCGGGTGAAAATCGTGCCAAACAGTGTCTCGAAAGCCTGGCCGATCTGCATATAGTAGCCGCGATGGGCGACACCGATCAGTGACATCGGAGACATGGTGCGAAGCGCAACGTCGAACATAACAGTGATCCTTCCTTGGGTGCTGGGTTCGAAGATCGTGTGGCTTCCCTCATTCCGATATCGCGCCGGCGGCATGCCGTAGACGGATCTGAAGATGCGGTTGAACGACTGGAGGTTGGGATAGCCCGACCGCTTTGCAATGTCGCTGACGGATAGACGGGTGTTGACGAGATCGCCGGCGGCGCGATGCAGCCGCAGCCGCTTGACGGTCGCCGCCGCCGTCTCGCCATAGATCGCCCGATAGATCCTGTGCCAGTGATAGCTGGACATGCAGGCGATCTCGGCAAGCTTCTCCATATCCAGATCATCATCCAGATGCTCGTGAATATGGGCCGAAACCCGTCGTAACCGGGTCTCGTAAAGCGTCCACGCCGTTCCGCCACTCATGTCAAATCCCTTGCAAATCGATCGGCCCGACAAGAGCATAACCCGATTTGACAAATCCTGCGGAGTTGTCTGCACAAAGAAAAATGGCGGACACCGAAGCATCCGCCATTTTAGTTAGAACTATGAAATCAGCAAATTAGCCAGCAAGAGCCGCAGCAATCGCCTCAAGCGCTTCATCGGCCTTGGCGCCATCCGGGCCACCGGCCTGGGCCATGTCGGGACGGCCGCCGCCGCCCTTGCCGCCGAGGGCGACCGAAGCGATACGGACAAGATCGACAGCGCTTGTCCGGCCGATCAGGTCTTCGGTGACGGCGACGACGGCGCTGGCCTTGCCGTCTTCCGAGACGCCGATCAGCGCGACGACACCCGAGCCGAGGCTTGCCTTGGCCTCATCCGCCAGACCCTTGAGATCCTTGGGGTCGACACCGGAAATGGCCTTGCCGAGGAACTTTACGCCGTTGACCTCACGCACCGCATCGGTGGAGCCGCCCTGGCCGCCACCCATCGCAAGCTTGCGCTTGGCGTCTGCCAATTCGCGCTCCAGCTTGCGGCGCTCGTCCATGAGGGATTCGACACGGGAAACCACGTCCGTCGGCTGAACCTTCAGGGTCGATGCGAGGCTCTTCACGCGCTCATCCTGCTCGGCGAGATAGGCAAGAGCGGATTCGCCGGTCACAGCTTCGATGCGGCGCACGCCGGCACCAACGGCGCTTTCGCCGAGAATGCGCACGAGACCGATCTGACCGGTGGCGGAGACATGCGTACCGCCGCAAAGCTCGACCGAGTAGGGCTTGCCGGACTTCGCGCCACGCACACCCTGCCCCATCGACACAACGCGAACTTCATCGCCGTACTTCTCGCCGAACAGCGCCATTGCGCCTTCCGCAATTGCGTCGTCGACGCTCATCAGGCGGGTCGTCACCGGCGAATTCTGCAGGATGATTTCGTTTGCCATCTCCTCGACGACCTTCAGCTCCTCGGCCGACATCGGCTTCGGGTGCGAAACATCGAAACGCAGGCGTTCCGGCGCAACCAGCGAGCCCTTCTGCGCCACATGGGTACCGAGCACTTCGCGCAGCGCCTCATGCAGAAGATGGGTGGCGGAGTGATTGGCGCGCAGGCGCGAACGCCTGTTGTGATCGACCGTCAGGACGACGGCATCGCCGACCTTGATCTTGCCCTCGGACACTTCGGAGCTGTGAACGAAGAGGCCCTCGCCTTTCTTCTGCGTATCGCTGACTGCAAGTTTGCCGTGGTCACTGGAGATCACGCCGGTGTCGCCCATCTGGCCACCGGATTCACCGTAGAACGGCGTCTGGTTGACGACGATCTGCACCTTGTCGCCGGCAGCAGCGCTATCGACCGCGACGCCGTCCCTAACGATCGCCTGGATGACGCCTTCGGCAGATTCCGTGTCGTAGCCGAGGAATTCAGTGGCGCCGTTCTTTTCCTTGAGTTCGAACCAGATGGTCTCGGTCGCCTTGTCGCCGGAACCGGTCCAATGTGAGCGCGCTTCGGCCTTCTGCCGCTCCATGGCATCGGTAAAGCTGGAGATATCGACACCGATGCCGCGGGCGCGCAGCGCATCCTGCGTCAGATCGAGCGGGAATCCGTAGGTGTCGTAGAGCTTGAAGGCGGTCTCTCCATCCAGGCTGTCGCCCTTGTGCAGGTCCGAAGTGGCATCGTTGAGCAGCGACAGGCCGCGTTCCAGCGTCTTGCGGAAACGGGTCTCTTCAAGCTTCAGCGTCTCGGACGTCAGCGCTTCGGCGCGCACCAACTCAGGATAGGCGCGGCCCATCTGCTGGATCAGCGCCGGCAGCAGCTTCCACATCAGCGGCTCCCTGGCGCCCAGCAGCTGCGCGTGGCGCATGGCGCGGCGCATGATGCGGCGAAGGACATAGCCACGGCCTTCGTTCGACGGCAGAACGCCATCAGCAATCAGGAAGGCGGACGAACGCAGATGGTCGGCGATGACGCGATGGCTGGCGCGATGCTCGCCTTCGGCCTTGACGCCCGTTGCCTCTTCCGAGGCTTCGATCAGCGCGCGGAACAGGTCGATATCGTAATTGTCATGCTTGCCCTGCAACACGGCAGCCACGCGCTCGAGACCCATGCCGGTGTCGATCGACGGACGCGGCAGGTCGACCCGCTGCTCCTTGGTGATCTGCTCGAACTGCATGAAGACGAGGTTCCAGATCTCGATGAAGCGGTCCCCGTCTTCTTCCGGCGAGCCGGGAGGGCCACCCCAGATGTGATCGCCATGATCGTAGAAGATTTCCGAACAGGGACCGCAAGGGCCGGTATCGCCCATCGCCCAGAAATTGTCGCTGGTGGCGATACGGATGATCCGGTCGTCGGAAAGGCCGGCGATCTTCTTCCAGAGATTAAAAGCATCGTCGTCGGTGTGATAGACCGTGACCAGCAGGCGCTTGGCATCGAGGCCGAATTCCTTGGTGATCAGGTTCCAGGCAAGCTCGATGGCGCGCTCCTTGAAGTAATCGCCAAAGGAGAAGTTGCCGAGCATCTCGAAGAAGGTGTGATGGCGTGCGGTGTAGCCGACATTATCCAGGTCGTTGTGCTTGCCGCCGGCGCGCACGCATTTCTGCGCCGTCGAGGCCGTCGTATAGGGACGCTGCTCCAGGCCGGTGAAGACGTTCTTGAACTGCACCATGCCGGCATTGGTGAACATCAATGTCGGATCGTTGCGCGGCACCAGCGGGCTCGACGGCACGATCTCGTGACCGTTTTTCTTAAAATAGTCGAGAAAGGTCGACCGGATTTCATTCACACCGCTCATAGGGGGCCCTTCAGTCCTGCGCTCAGCAACTTGCGTCAAAGTCAGAGGCTTTTATCGTTCGCTCCGGGCGCTGTCCAGCCGCACGAACAAAACCGGCCGCACATCCCATGGACAATGCGGCCGGTTCGATCACTCAATTCATATCAAGCCGGGAATTGCTCCCGAAATCCGTTATTCGCCGCCAGCGTCGCCGTCATCGCCAGAATCGGGACCACCGTTCTGCAGGAAGCGGTCGGCGATCAGGCCAGCATTCTGGCGCAGCGACAATTCGATTTCGCGGGCGAGATCCGGGTTGTCGCGCAGGAAGATCTTCGCATTCTCGCGGCCCTGGCCGAGGCGCTGGCTGTTATAGGAGAACCAAGCACCGGACTTTTCGACGATACCGGCCTTGACGCCGAGATCGACCAGTTCGCCTGTCTTGGAGACGCCCTCGCCATACATGATGTCGAACTCGACCTGCTTGAAGGGCGGTGCCATCTTGTTCTTGACGACCTTGACGCGCGTCTGGTTGCCAATCACCTCTTCGCGCTCCTTGACGGCGCCGATGCGGCGAATGTCGAGACGAACCGAGGCGTAGAACTTCAGCGCGTTACCGCCGGTCGTCGTTTCCGGCGAACCGAACATGACGCCGATCTTCATGCGGATCTGGTTGATGAAGATCACCATGCAGTTGGACTTGGAGATCGAAGCCGTGAGCTTGCGCAGCGCCTGGCTCATCAGGCGAGCCTGCAGGCCCGGCAGGCTGTCGCCCATTTCGCCTTCGATTTCGGCGCGCGGCGTCAGCGCCGCAACGGAGTCGACGACGAGAACGTCGATGGCGCCGGAGCGTACCAGCGTATCGGTGATTTCAAGCGCCTGTTCGCCGGTATCCGGCTGAGAAATCAAGAGATTCTGCAGATCGACGCCAAGCTTGCGGGCATAGACCGGATCGAGCGCATGTTCCGCATCGACGAAGGCGCAGATGCCGCCCTTCTTCTGCGCTTCCGCAATGGTCTGCAGCGCCAACGTCGTCTTACCCGAGCTTTCCGGCCCGTAGATTTCGATGATACGCCCCTTCGGCAAGCCGCCAATGCCGAGAGCGATATCGAGGCTCAGAGAGCCGGTGGAAACCGTTTCGATTTCGACCACGTTCTCGTTAGAGCCGAGCTTCATGATCGAGCCCTTGCCGAACGACCGCTCAATTTGAGACAGTGCCGCTTCAAGTGCCTTGCTTTTATCCACCGATTTGTCCTCTACAAGCCGCAAAGAATTCTGAGACATTCGATCCACCTTTAGGTTATTGAAGCCGCTCTAGCAATGTCGCCGCTGATGAGAATTGTGTACTTGATTTGTTCTTATATCGCAAGAGCACAACAAGCAATTGAAAGAAAAAGGTAAAATGAATTCCGTTCTATTTTTGTTTTCTTCTTTCTTCCCAGGCACTTACATGCCCGAAACGGTGAATTGCGAGATGTTTGCGGCTCGCTCGATTCGCCTTTTCGGCTGCTGAGGATAACCCTATGGCGAAAAAGATTCTCGTTCTTGGCGGCGCCCATATCGACCGGCGCGGCCGCATCTTCGGCGAGACGGCGCCCGGCGCCAGCAACCCCGGTGCATGGTTTGAGGAACCCGGCGGCGGCGGCTTCAATGCGGCCCGAAATCTTGCCCGCCTGGGTTTTGACGTAAAGCTGATCTCGCCGCGTGGCGGCGATCCCTCGGGCGAGATGGTGGCGGAAGCCGCAAGCCATGCCGGCATCGACGACAAGCCCTTCGTCTTCCTCGATCGCAAGACGCCGAGCTACACCGCGATCCTCGAGAATGACGGCAATCTGGTCATCGCGCTTGCCGACATGGAACTCTACAAGCTCTTCGTACCAAGACGCTTGGCGATTCGCGCCGTTCGCGATGCCTTCGAAGAAACCGACCTCATTCTCTGCGACGCCAATCTTCCGGCGGAAACCTTAGGCGCGATTGCGGCAAGGGCGGCTTTTTGCGGCAAGCCCGTTGCCGCCATCGCCATCTCGCCGGCCAAAGTCGTGCGGCTGAAACCGAGCCTCGCCGGCGTCGACCATCTGTTTCTCAATGAAGCCGAAGCTGCCGCACTGACCGAAATCCGTCCGGAAGACCCACGCGAATGGGTGAATGCTTTGCGCGCGCTTGGCCTGCGCAACGGTGTCATCACCCGCGGCAAGCGCCCGCTGATTGCCTTCTCTCGCGATACCGTGGTCAGCCTGCAGCCGCCTGTCGTCGACGATGTGGCCGATGTCACCGGTGCCGGAGATTCGCTTGCTTCGGGCGTTCTCTCCGCTGTGCTCGCTGGCCACGATCTCGCAGAAGCCGTCCGCCATGGCGCCGCGGCAGCGGCGATCACCGTTCAGTCACCCTTTGCCACGGCGGAAAATCTCTCTCCCGAACTGCTAAAGACGATGCTGGCCCTTGTTCCCAGGGCCGAAATTCTGTCATGAAGCCTGTTCAAAACGCGTATACTGTTTCAGTGAATTGGAAACGACAATGACCCAGCCTATCTCGCCCCTGCTTCCGATCTCCTATTCGAAGGAAGTCGCTGCCGCCAAGCTGCGCGGTGCCCCCCTCGTCGCACTGGAATCGACGATCATCACCCACGGCATGCCCTATCCGGGCAATATCGAGATGGCCCGCAGCGTCGAAGCGATCATCCGGCAGGAAGGCGCGGTGCCGGCAACCATCGCCGTCATTCACGGCACGCTGCACATCGGCCTCGAGCCGGAAGAGCTGGAAGCCCTTGCCAAGACGGAAGGTGCGATGAAGGTCTCGCGCGCCGACCTTGCCTTTGCGATCGCCGAGCGCCGCACCGGCGCAACCACGGTTGCTGCCACGATGATTGCCGCAGCTCGCGCCGGCATCAAGGTTTTCGCCACCGGCGGCATCGGCGGCGTGCATCGCGGCGCCGAAGAGAGCTTCGACATTTCAGCAGATCTTGAAGAGCTTTCCCGCACCGGCGTCATCGTCGTCTGCGCCGGCGCCAAGGCGATCCTCGATATTCCGAAGACACTCGAAGTACTGGAAACCCGCGGCGTTCCGGTCGTGACTTATGACAGCACCGAATTCCCGGCCTTCTGGTCGCGTTCCTCCGGCCTGACGAGCCCGCTGACACTCAACAGCCCGGCCGCCATCGCCAACTTCCAGACGACGCGCGAACAGCTCGGCATCGACGGCGGCATGCTGATCGCCAATCCGGTACCGGAAGCCGACGAGATCCCGCGCGAGGAGATGGAAATCTACATCGAACGAGCCCTCGACAGCGCCGAGCGCGACGAGATCACCGGCAAGGCGGTCACGCCCTATCTGCTGAGCACCATCTTCGACATCACCGAAGGCCGCAGCCTCAAGACCAACATCGCGCTTGTCGAAAACAATGCGCGCCTGGCCGCCGAGATCGCCGTCGCTCTGGCAGAGTAATTAGAATATCAGTCACAAGAACGGCCGGGTGCGTCAAAAATCGCCCGGCCGTTCTTTTGTTTTAGGCCAAGGAGAACAGGCCCAGGGCAGATCGTAGTTCCGCAAGCGTCGCCTCCGTCCGTTCCCTCGCCCGTCGAGTGCCCTCGCGCACGATCCCCATCACATAATCCGGCTCTGCCGCGTAGTGTGCGCGGCGCTCGCGGATCGGTGCGAGCAGCGCTTGCAGGACCTCCTCCAGATGTCTCTTCAGGGTGACGTCGCCAAGACCACCACGGCGATAATGTGCCTTCATCTCATCGACCAGCTGCCGATCCTCACAGAAGGCATCCAGATAGGTGAAGACGACGTTTCCCTCGACCTTCCCGGGATCGCTGACACGCAAGTGATCCGGATCGGTATACATTCGCCGCACCGCGTCGCGTATCTCATCTTTCGATGCCGAAAGCGGGATGGCATTGCCCTGGGATTTGCTCATCTTGGCCTTGCCGTCGACACCAGGCAGGCGCCCGACGCTCGGCACCATGGCGATAGCCTCGACGAGAACATCACGCCCGATCTGCCGGTTGAGACGGCGAACGATCTCGTTGGTTTGCTCGATCAACGGCGCCTGGTCCTCGCCCACCGGAACGACCGTCGCCTTGAAAGCGGTGATATCGGCGGCCTGCGCGACCGGATAGCAGAGAAAGCCGGCCGGCACGTCGCGTTCGAAGCCGCGCAGCTGGATCTCCGTCTTGATCGTCGGGTTGCGCTCCAGGCGGCTGACCGTGACGAAATTCAGATAGAGCAGCGTCAGTTCCGCCAGCGCCGGCAAAGCGGATTGCACGCAGATCGTCGTCAGTGCCGGGTCGATGCCGACAGCGAGATAATCGATGGCCACTTCGAGAACATTGCGACGGACTTTCTCAGGATCCTGGGCGTTATCGGTCAGCGCCTGTGTATCCGCCAAGAGCAGGAATTGCTCGTGGCTGTGCTGAAGCGCGACGCGGCTCTTCAGCGAGCCGACATAGTGGCCGAGATGGAGCGGACCTGTGGTCCGGTCGCCCGTCAGGATAACAGGACGAGTATCGATAGGGGAAAACATTTCGTTGCTCCGCAAAAGGAGCCGCCGCAATCGGGAAGGAAAACTAAAATAAACCAATGCCAGCCGGATCACGGCGGCAGGGTCGATTTCAAGACACGACGACTGCCGCTCCTAGAAGGAGCGCCACCAAATTTGGTAAATGGGCTTGGCAAGATCGATCATGGGCGGTTGATTACACCGTTGCGCCGCAATCGGCAACATGGAGAGGCGAGAGACGCCCCTCACCTAGTTCTTGTCCAGCGTCTCGCGTACGACGACGGCAAGCTGTTTCAGCGAGAACGGCTTCGGCAGGAAGCCGAACTGCGCATCGGCCGGCAGGTTACGGGCAAAGGCATCCTCGGCATAGCCCGACACGAAAATGAACTTCATCTCGGGATATTTCTTGCGCAGTTCCCGCAGCAGCGACGGTCCGTCCATTTCAGGCATGACCACGTCGGAGACGACGACATCAACTTGCCCATCGAGTTCGTCCATGATGTCGAGCGCCTCGACGCCGGAGCCAGCCTCATAGACCGTATAGCCGCGCGTCTCCAGCATGCGCTTGCCGCCGCGGCGCACCGCCTCTTCGTCTTCGACCAGAAGCACGACCGCAGATTTGCCAGTGAGATCGGCCGGCTCTTCCGGCGCTGCCGCCAGGCCGACACTCTGATCCATGGCCGCGACATCGCGGCTCTCCGGCAGCTTGGCATCCGTCACGGCAGGCATTTCAACGATGTGCCGCGGCAGGAAGATGCGGAAGGTCGTTCCCTTGCCCACTTCCGATTCCGGCTGGATATAGCCACCGGACTGCTTGATGATGCCATAGACCATCGCAAGGCCGAGGCCGGTGCCCTTGCCCACTTCCTTGGTCGTGAAGAAGGGCTCGAAGATCTTGTCCATGATCTCAGGCGCGATGCCGGTGCCCGTGTCGCTGACTTCGACGAGCACCATGTCCTCATGCGGCAGGAAGGGATAATTGAACGCGCCGGCATCGGCCGCAAGCAGATTGCGGGTGCGCAGCGTCAGCGTACCGCCGCCGGGCATGGCATCACGGGCATTGACGCACAAGTTGATGAGCACCTGCTCGAACTGCGACAGGTCGGTTTTGACTGGCCAGAGGTCGCGGCCGTATTCGACGTCGAGCTTGACATGCGTGCCCGACAGCAGCCGATCCACCAGCATGCGGAGATCGCCGATCACATCGGTCAGGTTGAGAACCGTCGGCCGCATCGTCTGCTTGCGCGAAAAGGCGAGCAGCTGCCTGACCAGCACGGCTGCACGATTGGCATTGCGCTTGATTTCCATCAGATCCGCGAAGCTGGCGTCGGAGGGCCGCGCCTGCAGCAGCAGATGGTCGGACGAAAGCAGGATCGCGGTCAGCACATTGTTGAAGTCATGCGCGATGCCGCCCGCAAGCGTACCGACGGCATTGAGCTTCTGCGTCTGCGCCATCTGCGTCTCGAGCGCCTTCTGCTCGGTCACCTCGACCGCATAGACGATGGCGGCCTCCTCGGGCGCCTCATCGGTCTGGTCGATGACGGCGTTGACGTAGAAGCGGAAATGCCGCGTGTCGTCCTTGGGATTGCGGGAGTCGATCGGTGGGATATCGCCTTGCCTGTCCTTGGCGGCCGCCAGCGCCTGATGCAGGCTCGGCCGATCGCTTTCATTGACGATGGCTTCGAGGGCTGCGCCGCGTTCGATGTCGTCGCGCGACACCAGATCCGAGAATAGCTTCAGGAACGGTGCATTGGTTCGCAGAATGCGCCCGGCACCATCGACGGAAGCAATCGCCATTGGCGTATTGTTGAAGAAGCGGCTGAAACGCATCGCCGCTGCGGAAGCCGACTGCTCGGTGTCGGCACCGTTCTGCCGTGTCAGGACGATGGTGCGGCTCTCGCCGGGAGCGCCGTCGCGCATCGACGTCACACTATGGACGATCTGAACCGGAAGGCTCTGACCGTTGGCGCGGCGCAGATCGAGATCGAGCGTCACCGTCTTCTTGAGGCCCGGTTCCGCTTGTACGGACTGAATGAGCGCAAGCCCTTCGCCGGCGACGAGATCGCCTATCGTCATCGAGCCCGGCACGAACTTGGTCAGATCGAAGCCCAGCCATTCGGCAAGCGTCGCATTGAGGTAGAAAATCTCGCCCTTGCGGCCGGCGGAAAAGAAGCCGGCCGGCGCATGGTCGAGATAATCGATCGCGTTCTGCAATTCCTTGAAGAAGCGCTCCTGATCGTCGCGCTCGGAGGTGATGTCGGTGATCTGCCAGATATGCAGCGCTTTATTGCTGTCTTGTTCCGCCGGCAGCACCCGCGCTTTCAGACGATACCAATGGGCTCCCTGGCCGATCCCGTTGAAGGGACCGAGGGGTTTCAGCAACCGGAACTCCTCCGATCCCTCCTTGCCGTCGCGCAGGCCATTGGCGAGCCGGTAGAGAGCTTCGTTGGACTCACGGTTTCGCGACAGCAGCATCTCCAGCGACTGCACTTCCGTCGCCTTGGTCGCGCCGGTCAGCCGGCCATAGGCGGCATTGGCGTAGACGATGCGGCCCTTCTCGTCTGTGATCAGCGTCCCATCCGGATGGCTGTTGAGGAAGGAGCGCGCCAGGCTGTCGGACTGCGGCTGCGGCATGACCTCGACGAAGCCGATGATCGAAGACACCAGGAAGAAGATGCCGACCATGGCAAGAATGCCCAGGCCGCCAAGAACCGCCTCATTGTCGAGCTGGTTCTTGAAGACGACAAAAGCCGCCGCCGCTGCCATAAGAACCAGCGCAAGCAGAATGATGCGCAGCACGGTTCCCGAACGAACTCCGCGATCCACCAGCGGCACGCTATACTCGTCGGACGGACGCTGCTTCGTCATAAACCCCTCGTGTCAGCCGTTCTCCTCGCGACATGTCATACACGTTGGGGGTCGCCGGAGTCGGACCTTTCGAATCTTCTTTATCAATTTGCGTCATCCACAAAAAGCTTTGCCGGGCCAGAAAGGCTTGAATTCACAAGCAATAGAATACAACAGCCTGCAATCGCATCTTGTCTCCGGCGCAATCCTGTTCATATGATCGCCGTATAGAAGGGTCATGGTCAAAGCTTTACCCGCCGCAGTTGCGCCTACTGCATAATTCGTTAAATCGGAATCGATTTAGGGATAAAATTATGCAGCGGATTTAAAGTACTACAGCGACCTTTGCGCGTCACATCTGACGCGCGGCGCCGTAGACCGCGACATCGGGGACAATTACGGAGTATCTCGATATGTTGGACGATATCGCCGGAGCCTATGGCAGCCGTTTCTTTCTCGCAGCCGGTGGAGTTGGCATTGCCCTGCTCGTGCTGATCGGCATTCTGTGGATCATGCGCAACCGAGCGCCTTCTCCCTTCGTGCGCGGCGGCAAGAACCGTCAGCCTCGCCTGCAGGTGCTGGATGCCGCCGCCGTCGATGCCCGCCGCCGTCTCGTGCTCGTGCGACGCGATGGCATCGAGCATCTGATCATGATCGGCGGCCCGACGGACATCGTCATCGAATCGGGCATTTCCGATGCCACCCGGGCTGGAAGTGCCGCAACGCCGGTCGATATCCCCATGGCATTTGAAGAGAGGCCGCCACAGCAGCAGAAGGCGGCTGCGGTGGAAGCACCTCCCGCAGCGCTTCCGCAGCGCCAGCAATCCGCTGAAGACAAGATCGAAGCCTATTTGCGCAATGAACCCCGCCTTGCACCTGCAGCGGAACCCGCTCCGGTGCCGCAGGTGGCCGAACGCCCACAAGTCGCCGCCGTCAAGCCGCCGCAACCGGCTCCTCAGCCCGCTCCGGCAATCAGCGAGGCAGAAGCAGCCGACATACTGGACGCTGCTCGCCATGTTGTTCTGCCACAGCAGCAACCTGCTCCGGCGCGCCAGGCGGCAGTCGAACCCACCCTCGCACCCACGCCCGCTGCCGAACCCGGCAATGATTTCCAGCGCATACTGGAAGCTGAAATGTCAAAGAACCTGACCGCCGAACGGATCATTCCAAACGCGCCGGCACCGCGGCAGGTGCAGCAGCAGCCAAATGCCGCGCCATCCCCAATCCCGAGCCCGGCAAAACGCGTCGAACCCGAACTAGCACCGCTCACCGGAGCCGACAGCGCCCTTCAGAAAGAAGTCGCTCGCATCTTCGGGGAAATGAGCGTCAGCCGCGACAAATAGGGCGCGGCCTCTGAAACGCCGGAATCGAAAAAGGCACGACGGATATCTCCGTCGTGCCTTTGTTCTATAAGCCCGGTCGAAGCCGAACCACCATTCACTCGTCGCGATAAACCTTCTCGCGGCGCTCGTGGCGTTCCTGTGCTTCGATCGACAAGGTGGCGATCGGACGCGCATCCAGACGCTTCAAGCCGATCGGCTCACCAGTTTCCTCGCAATAGCCGTAAGTACCGTCTTCAATACGCTGCAATGCGGCATCGATCTTGGAGATGAGTTTACGCTGGCGGTCGCGGGCCCGAAGCTCAATGGCTCTGTCTGTTTCCGAAGATGCCCGATCGGCGAGATCGGGATGATTTGCGCTTTCTTCTGCCAGATGATCCAGGGTCTCGCGCGCTTCTCTAAGGATGTCGTTTTTCCATGCCACCAGCTTCGCTCGAAAATAAGCTCGCTGGTTCAGATTCATGAACTCCTCGTCTTCCGAGGGCACATAGTTGCTAAGATCGATCTTCTCACTCAACGCGATTCTCCTGAAGAACATCTCATATGGCTGGGCTGTATATCCCAACCAATAGTGCCGATTCAAGCCAAATAGATGCTGTCAACTGATTTTTAAATTTGTCATAAAATTCGGCTAAGGGTCTATTTTTTCATCACTTCTTCACGTCAGCCCCGATTCTGGGTGCTCGTAACCTTCCCGTGAAGGTGGGGCATTTCGCCTTCACGCGGATCGCCTCGCAGTTGACGGCGCATGCGAACAGACGCTACCTCATTGGGGAAATCGAGCCTCGGAATTTCGCCATGACCAAAATTTCGCCGCCGCCCTCCAGGATCTATCTTCTACGCCATGCCGAGGCCCGGCAGGCTGCGCCCGGACAGAAAGATTTCGATCGTCCCTTGAGCGACAATGGCTATGCGGCGGCCGAGATCGTCGCGGAGAAAGCGGTCGATAAAAGCTATAAGCCGGACCTCGTCATTTCTTCCACTGCAATGCGCTGTCGTCAGACTGCCGCGGCCATGCGCCGCGCCGTCACGCCTTCGACGGAATTCCGCTTTGTCGATGCACTCTATAGCGGCACGCCGGATATCTACCTGTCGCTTATCTCGGCGCAGACTGACCAGGAGTCGGTCATGCTGGTCGCGCACAATCCGATCATCGAGCTGACGCTCGCCGCGCTGATCGGACATGAGGCCTTCGCCGATGCGCTCCCGCATGGCTTTCCGACAGCCGGCCTTGCTGTGATCGATGCGGCACCATCGGGCTGGACCCTGACGGATTTTGTCACCGCATAGAGACTTCCCCGATATCGGCTGCGATCCCGCGCGCCAGTGATTGCCGAGGCATATCTGCTCACCTTTTCGGCGCGGGTTTCGATCCCTATATTCACGGCCTCGCTGTCATCCAGGGATTCCGCCTTGCCCCCAAGCCTGACCTCTTTTACCGACGACGCCCTCATCGCCTTTGACAATCTGGCCGATCGCGCCGCCGGCCTCGTCAATCCGACGATCCGTCTGGGTGTTACAGGCCTCTCCCGTTCGGGCAAGACCGTCTTCATCTCCTCATTGGTGCATAATCTCCTGAATGGCGGACGCCTGCCGCTGTTCGAGCCCGTTCAATCCGGCCGCGTCTCCGCCGTCCGCCTCGAGCCGCAGCCGGACGATGCCGTGCCGCGTTTTCAGTATGAGGATCACATCCGCGCCCTGGTCAAAGACCGCATCTGGCCGGATTCGACGCGCGCCATCTCCGAACTGCGCATCACGCTGGATTATCAAAGCGCGAGCGGCTGGAACCGCCTGTTTTCGCCCGGTCGCCTCTCCATCGATATCGTCGATTACCCCGGCGAATGGTTGCTCGACCTGCCGCTGCTCACCAAGGATTTCCGCACTTTCAGCGAGGAAACGCTGGCCCTGGCAAACACCGGCATTCGCTCCGAGCTTTCACGTCATTGGCTTGCCATGACGGAAGAGGCCAATGTCGCAGCATCTGCGGATGAAATGAGGGCACGCGACCTCGCCACCGCCTTTGCCGACTATCTCAAAGCCTGCAAATCCGACGAGCGCTCGCTCTCGACGCTGCCGCCGGGCCGTTTCCTGCTGCCTGGCGATCTCGACGGCTCACCTGCCCTCACCTTCGCACCGTTGAAGCTGCCGCCCGAAGGCGCAGCGCCGAAGGGCTCGCTCTGGGCGATGATGGAGCGCCGCTACGAGGCCTATAAGTCCGTCGTGGTCAAACCCTTCTTTCGCGAGCACTTTGCTCGCCTCGACCGGCAGATCGTTCTGGTCGATGCCCTGCAGGCCATCAATCGCGGCCCGGAAGCGGTGCAGGATCTGGAACGGGCGCTGACGGATGTACTGGCCTGCTTCCGCCCAGGCACGAACTCGCTCCTCTCTTCTCTGCTCGGCCGCCGCATCGATCGCGTACTGGTTGCCGCCACCAAGGCCGACCATCTTCATCATGAAAGCCATGACCGACTTGAGGCATTGACGCGCCGTCTGGTCGAACGTGCGATCGAGCGCATCGGCATGGCCGGCGCCGGCATAGAGGTCATGGCGATCGCTTCGGTGCGCGCGACGCGGGAGGCGACGGTGACCCGCGACGGCCAGACGCTTCCGGTCATCGTCGGCACGCCGATGGATAAGGAAACCATCGCTGGCGAGACCTTCGACGGCAACCGCAAGACGGCGGTCTTCCCCGGAGATCTGCCGGAAAACCCGCGCTGGCTGTTCGAAGCTCTTGAATCGGACGGGGCGAAGGTCCATCTGCCCGAAGTGAACGTCGTGCGGTTTCGCCCGCCGGAGCTCGACGAAACCGGTGAAGGCATCAAGCTTTCGGTGCCGCATATTCGCCTCGACCGCGCCATGCAGTTCCTGTTCGGAGACCGTCTCGCATGACGAAATCGACCGAAAACGAGCAAAACGGCAACCGCCGCCCGGCCGCCTTCACGGTGGAACCGGAAACCTCCAGAAAAGAGGCAACTCCGCCAGCGGTTCGCAAGCCGCGGAGCTTCGATACCGACATCGTGCTGACGCCCGATGCGGAGGATCCGTTCATCAATCCGGCCCTCGGTGCCGATGCGGATGCAACTGCCATCGCCAAGCCCCGCCGCAAGGGATTCTCCTTTGGCAAGGTGGCGCTCAGTGCGCTTGGCATTCTGGTGTCGCTCGCCTTCGGCCTCTGGACCGATCAGCTCATCCGCGATCTGTTCAGTCGGGCCGACTGGCTTGGCTATACCGCCCTTGCGGTCGTCGCCATCGGCATCCTGGCCGTGCTTGCCATCGTCATCCGCGAGACCGCCGGAATGATGCGGCTCGCCGCCGTGCAGACCATCAAGGCCGAGGCGGAAGCCGCCATCGTCGAGACCCGGCCCGCCCGTGCCAAGGCATTGGTCAAGCGCCTCTGCACCATTCTGGAAGCCAATCCGGACACGGCAAGAGGCCGGGCGACCCTGAAGGCAGCGGAAGGCGACATCATCGATGCGCCGCAGCTGATCGACCTTGCGGAGCGCGAGCTTCTCGGCCCCCTCGACCGCCGTGCCCGGGCGCTGATCCTCGGCGCGTCGAAACGCGTGTCGGTCGTAACGGCCGTCAGTCCCCGCGCCCTCGTCGATATTCTCTATGTTCTCTATGAAGCGGCCAAACTGGTCCGCGCCATGGCCGAACTCTATGGCGGCAGACCCGGCACGCTTGGCATGGTCAGGCTGATGCGCGATGTGATCGCCCATCTCGCCGTCACCGGCTCCATCGCCGTCGGCGACAGCATCGTCCAGCAGTTGATCGGCCACGGACTGGCGTCGAAGCTCTCCGCCCGTCTTGGGGAGGGCGTCGTCAATGGCATGATGACCGCAAGAATCGGAATAGCGGCCATGGATCTCTGCCGGCCCCTGCCCTTCAAGGCGCTCAAGCGACCGGGCATTGCCGATTTCGCTGGCGACCTCACGCCGAATGTCACCGGCCGCAACCCGGCGTGATGACCTGCAAATTAGGGACTTCAGCACATCAGGAAACCAAGCATTAACCATTCTAGGGCAAAAGTGACAACCAGTTTCACGGTTTCGCCTCGCTAGGGAATGTCCATGTTTTCGCGTCGATTTCTTCTTGTAAGCAGCTTTGCCGCCGCAGCCATCTCCACCGGCGTCTGGACGCAATCAGCCGACGCGGCACCCCGCGACAAGGCCTTCTTCCAGTCGATTTCAGGCACATGGAGCGGCCCCGGCGAGATCGTTGCCGGCAAGTACAAAGGCACGAAATTCACCTGCAATCTCACCGGCAAGCCATCCGATGGCAGCAGCGCCGGCGTCAAGCTCGACGGCACCTGCCGCGTCGGCGTCTTCCAGCAGCCGATGTCGGCCGAGATCACGCAGAGCGGCGGCTCCTATAGCGGAAAATTCCTGGATGGCGCGGCCGGCAAGGGCCTCGACGTCACATCGGGCACCGTCAACGACAACACCGTCGTCCTTGGACTGATCCGCCAGAAGCTGAACGGTGCCATGATCGCCCGCGTTCCGGACAGCAAGTCGATGAACGTCACCATTTCGGTGAAGGTCGGCGAACAGATGGTGCCTGTCATCGGCGTCACGCTGAAGCGCGCCGACGTCGACCAGATGGCGGTTGGATCGATCCAGTAAGCATTGGACAACAATCCATAAAGAGAAAGGCCGGCAAAATTGCCGGCCTTTCTCTTTATATAAATATAATCATATGATCCAGTTCAGGCCGTCCGCCACCAGTCGCGGCTTTCGTCCGCAACCTCGATACCTTCGACATCAACATCCTGCAGCCAATCCGAGATCGCCCTACCCTTCACCACTAGATCCGCGGCAAAATCGGCAAGCGGCATCAGCACGAAACCACGCTCCACCATCCGCGGATGCGGAATGGTGAGCAGTGGCTCGGCCTGTTCCAGATCTCCATAGGTCAGGACATCGATATCGATCGTTCGCGGCCCCCAGCGTTCGATCCGCACCCGCTTCATCTGCCGCTCTATATCGAGGCACACATCGAGCAGGACTTCCGGAGTGAGGGTCGTGTCGACGGCCGCACAGGAATTATAGAAGAAGGACTGGTCCGTCTTGCCCCAGGGCGGCGTGCGATAAAGCCGCGACACCGAAACCACCTGACAATCGGCGCGATGATCCAGCGTGCGCAAGGCGAGCGCCATGGCGCGGACCGGGTTGTCCAGATTGCCACCCAAACCGAGCGTCGCCCGCACGGCTACACCTTCAGGCAAAATGCTCAATGCTCACCTGCACATAATCGAGAACGCCCGGAACCGGGGCATTGGGCTTGCGTACCGTGATTTTGGCGCGGCGGATACTCGGAAAACGACGGCATAGTTCCTTCGCCACATCGAGCGCCAGCGCCTCGATCAGATAGCGTCTACGCCCAGTCACGATTTCCTCGATGACGCTGAACGCGATGCCGTAATTGACGGTGTCGTCGATCGAATCGCGCTCCAGCGCATCGCCGGCTTCGACATCGAGTTCGGCATCGACGAAGAAACGCTGGCCAAGGAATTCCTCCTCATCATGGACGCCGTGCCGGGCAAAGAAGGCGCAATTCTGCAAAGTAATGGTGTATGTCACAGCGCTCATGGCGTCTCTCCGTTTCGAACAGGCGCGATCGGGTTCGAAAACCGCTCCCTGGATTCGAGCATTATGCTTTAAGTCTCGCGCGCGTCCTGAGAATAGCATCCGCAACCGCCAGCGCGTCCCTGTTGATTGCGACATTGTGTACGCGGAATATCGCAGCTCCCTGCAGCCGCAGGATCGCACTGGTTGCGGCGGTGCCGACATCGCGATCGGCTGCCTCGCGGCCCGTTATAGTGCCGATGAACCGCTTGCGCGAGGTGCCGACCAACAGGGGCAGCTCGAAGCGCAACAACGCATTGAAACGTGCCATCAGCTCCAGATTCTCCTCAGCATTTTCTTTGGCGAAGCCAAAACCCGGATCGAGCACGATAGTCTGCCTGTCGACGCCGGCCGCAACGGCAATTTCCAGCGAGCGATTGAGAAAGAAAAGCTGGTCATCGATCACATCGGGCAGCTTCTGTCGGTCACGACCGGTATGCATGATGCAGAGGCCAGCGCCCGTTTGCGCGGCCACGGTAGCAATATCAGGCTCGCGCTGCAGGCCGAAAACGTCATTGACGATATGCGCGCCGGCGCCGATCGCCAGCCGCGCCGTATCGGCACGATAGGTATCGATGGAAATCAGCGCATCGGTCCTGCCGCGCAAGGCTTCGATGACGGGCAGTACCCGCCCCTGCTCTTCGCTGGCATTGACGGCGGCGGCACCCGGCTTGGTCGATTCGCCGCCGATATCGATGATGCCAGCCCCATCCTCGACACAGGCCAGCGCATGGGCAACGGCCGCATCGACGGCCTCATAATGCCCGCCGTCAGAAAAGGAATCAGGCGTCACATTGACGATAGCCATGATGACGCTCTGTCCGCCGACATCGATACGGCGACCATGGGCGACATGCCAAGTTTGGCTGCGAAGCTCCGTCACGAACCGTCCATCCCATTGAAAAGGAAAAAACCTTGCGCTTGATATTGCGCTCACAGTGGCTATGCCGCAAGGTTCGCAGAAGTTCAACATGGTAGCGACACGAATGCCGCTTGCATCCCATAAGTTCAGTCTTTCGTGTGCCTTGCTGCTCGCGTTCTGCATACCCGGCCTAGCCAATGCCGAAGTCATCGCTCGCAAATCCATTTCCTATTTTGACATCAAGGGCAGCACCGCCGACGAGCTCGATGCGGCATTGAACCAACGCGGTCCGCTGGCGATGGGCTCCAGCAGCCACCATCCAGGTGCTACGAAGATTCGCTTCGGCGGCAATGCGACCTACAGCGAAGCAAACGGCCGCTGCTATATCTCCGGCGTCAAGGTTACGGTCGATACGGAAATCATTCTGCCGCGATGGCGCGACCGGCGGCATGCCAGCAAGCAGCTTTCCACGATCTGGGATACCTTGGCTGCCGATATCCGGCGCCACGAGGACCGGCATGTCGAAATCGCCCGTCAGCATGCGCGGCAGATGGAAAGGCAGATCCTGTCTCTGCCGTCAGCCAGCAATTGTGATGCGCTTCAGGAAAAGGCAAACGAGGTGACGTCGCGCGAAACCGACCGGCACGATGCCGATCAGGCGCGCTTCGACCGCATCGAAGCGATCAATTTCACGAGCCGGATCCAGAGGCTGCTCTACTACCGCAGCCGCCAAGGCGCTCGGCAGTAGCTTTTCGAAAAACTACCCTTCGGCGCAAAGGCGATCAGAAGCGCCAACTGTGGGAAATCGGTCACTATATCCTGTGAATCGTTTGATCTCGTCGCTCTTTGAACTTTACGAGAATCTGAAATAGGTTTTTCCTATCAATTACAGAGACAAACGCACTGGTTGATTCGAAGAAGACCGGGCGGATGTCGCAAAAGGATCGATTTTGAGTACCTGCGGCGGCGGGTTTCTTCGCTCTTCGGCGCAGTCGGGGTTTGTTTTTCAAAGCATGCGCTAAGTGTTCTCCTGGCGCGTCCTGAAGCCGCAGGTGTTTCCTCCCTTGCCTGCGGTGATGCGCCCGCCTCGCCTCGCTCGCTGCACCAGCTGAGCGGGGCATCTTTTTTGGGCATTTAACCTTCAGCGGGATTATCGCAACGGATCGGGCGTGATGTCCCCGAGGTTGGGTGTCAGGCCTGGCGTTCCGGCACGTGGACGACAAGGCCGTCCAGTGCGCTCTTCATCTTGATCTGACAGGAGAGCCGCGAGTTGGGGCGGACATCGTAGGCGAAGTCGAGCATGTCTTCTTCCATGGCTTCGGGGCCGCCGACCTTCTCGGTCCATTCCTCGTCGACGTAGACATGACAGGTGGCGCAGGCGCAGGCGCCGCCGCATTCCGCCTCGATGCCGGGAACGGAGTTGCGCACGGCATTTTCCATCACGGTGGAGCCCTCGTCGACATTGAGGTCAAAGCGCGTGCCGTCGAAGGCGACGATGGTCAATTTGGTCATGTGGGTGAATTCCGATATTTCGTGAATGAAGGGTGATCGGAATTTTACTTCCAACAAATCGCTGGGGCAGTCAACATTTGCGCCGCCGAAACGGTTTCACCCGTCTGGCGGCGCAAGGATTGCACTTCATCGATCTTCGAGCGGATCGCCTTAGCGAGAAAGCTTCAAAATGAAGTTTTCGGCCTCGATGACGCAGGTCGTGACCGCTGCCATGCGAGCGGCATCGCCGACATTGCTTTCGAGTGCCCCGGCCGCATCCGCCACACGGAAAGCGCCGACGGCGCTGGCCGCGCCCTTCAGCTTGTGCGATGCGGCCTCCATGCGCTTCGGATCGCCGCTGCCGATCTCCTGCAGGCAGGAGCGAGCCTGCCTTGCGAACATCTGCAATACCTCGACCTCAAGCACCTTGTCGCCCATCGTCTGCTTGCCGAGATGGACGAGATCGATCGCCCGCTCCCGCGACGGAGCCGCGCCCCGCGAATTATCAGGAGATTCAAATGCGATGTTCAAAGCTGCCATGTGCCAATGCTCCCGTCATTTATCTATGACTGTTTTATGGACCTGCCGCATAGTTGCGGCCCGGGCATGGCCATCCAGTTAAATTTTGGCACATTCAGGGCCGAAAACTCCAGACATGGTTAACGTGCGTTAAACATGCTCAAAATCTTGGGTTTTCATGGCGTTGAACAGGTAAACAGGGTTAATGGCACCTTAACGATCCACTGACTTTAAGGTGGAATTAATTGTCATGACTGGGGGAATGTGTCACTACGATACTAGTAAATTGGGTAGATGGCACATGCCTTTGCCCCGGAAGTGGATGATGGTAATGTTTTCATAACATCCGTTTGAAAAACCAGTTATCCACTCTGAATGTAATGGGAAATCCAAGCTCGATGTTGATCGAAGGCGGAAGACCCCACGGGAGGCAGGGTTCGTCTTTTCCGGACGCGGCGGAATTACCGGAAAAGACACGGCAAGCCCGAGTGAGTTGTAACGAGGCGTAACCGCATGGCGAACAAAAAGTACATCGAGTCGGTCGAGGACAAGGCCTTTCAGGCATTGGACGAAGCTCTGCAGATCGATTTCAGTGACGAGAGCTTGGAGTCCCGCAGCGGCACTACGCCCGATGTCCCGGAGCGAAATGTGTCTGAGCCGCCGAAACAGCCGATAAAGCAGACCAGGGATGATGCCGCCCGCAAGAATGGCGGCGCACGCAGCACCGCCGCCCCTGCTACTCCGCCCCGCCCCGCCGAGGCGCCGAAAAACCCGAACCTTGCAGCCGCCAATGACGGCAGCCGGGCGAGTTCCGCAAGCATATTGAGAGCGCTCGACGGAGCCTCGCAGAGCCACGCGGTGCGAAACGCCACGATCTTCTCGCTGTTCTGGATCATCGGCGGCGCCGGCCTCGCCTTCATGCTCTACGGCACGCAGATCCGAAACATCCATTCGATCGCGGATCTCGCAGCCCTTCCAGGCGTCATCGCCTGCATCGTCGGCATCATCGTTCCGGTGCTGCTCTTCTATGCGTTCGGCATGATGATTTCGCGTGCGCACGACATGCGCAATGCAGCCCGCTCCATGGCGGAAGTCGCCCTGCGTCTCGTCGAGCCGGAAACCGTTGCTTCCGAGCGCATTATGACGGTCGGTCAGGCCGTGCGCCGCGAAGTCTCCGCCATGAACGAAGGCATCGAACGCACCATTGCGCGCGCCACCGAACTCGAAACCCTCGTCCATACCGAGGTCAATGCGCTGGAGCGCAGCTACGCCGACAACGAATTGCGCGTGCGCAGCCTGGTCCATGAGCTGGGTACCGAGCGCGACGCCATCGTCAATCACGCCGAGCGGATCCGCTCGTCGATTGCAGGCGTGCACGACCAGATCAAGGAAGACCTGTCGCTGGCGACCGAAGAAATCGCCGTGCGCCTCTCCACTTCGGGCGAAGCCTTCGCATCGATGATCGATACGCGCGCCGCCGCGCTGATGGAGAAATCGGATTCCGCCGTCCAGGCTCTCGGCACCCTTCTCGCCGCCAAGACTGACAGCCTGCTGCAGAACCTCAACGCTTCGGGCCTTGCTCTCAGCCACGAATTCGACACCCGCCTGGAATCCCTGTCGTCGACCCTCGCCGAACGCGGCAATGCGCTGCTCGGCCAGTTCGAAACGCGCGCCTCGACGCTCGATGCGAACACCGAAAAGCTCAACTCTGCGCTGAACGAACGTGCGCGCCAACTCAATGAAACGCTGGTTGCCCGCACCCGTGAAATCAGCGAGAGCCTCACCGGCGGAGAGCGCTCCATTACGGGCACGCTCGACAATGTTCTGTCCCGCCTCAACACGGCCCTCGACGAAAAGGGCGCGAGCTTCCGTCAAAGCCTGCAGTCGACGGCCGACGACGCCATCATGGACATCGATCTGCGCTCCGGCTTCTTTGACGAGCGTTTCCAGTCGACGATCGCACAGCTTTCGACAGCGTTCGACGAGCGCGTATCGGAATTCACCTCAGCCTTCGACAAGCGCGCCGGCACCTTGGATACCAAGCTCACGGAAAGCCTCGCCCGCATCAATCAGTCGCTCGGCAGCAATTCCGATGCGCTGGAAGGTATCCTGACCTCCAGCATCGAGCGCCTGGGCTCGCATCTCACCGATCAGTCCTTCGCGCTGGCAACGACGCTGGCAACCGGACAGGAAGTGCTGGAAAGCGCTATCGGTTCCAAGGCGAACGAGATCACGTCGGCGCTACAGAACGCCACGACGGGTATTTCCTCGGCCCTCACCTCGGGCACGAGCGAGCTCAACACCACGCTCGCATCGCATGCCGGCACCTTCACCTCCGCCGTGCAGGGTGTCACGCGCGACGTCTCCGCCGCCCTGCAAAGTGGCACGGAAGAACTGACCTCGGCCTTCACCGGCCGCGCCAATGACATCAACAATACCCTCTCTGCCCGCACCAGCGAGATCACGCAGGCTTTGGGTTCTGCCCATGAACGCATCGATGCCGTGATGGCCGCTCGCAGCAATGCGCTTTTCGGTGCACTGGCCGACAACCAGTCCCGTTTCGAACAGACGCTTGCCGAGCGTTCGGAAGCGATCACCAGTGCCGTCAGCGGCTCCCACGAGCATCTGACCGCCGCCCTCGACGAACGCACCTCGATGCTGGCCATTTCGCTGGCTGAAAGCCAATTGCGCCTCGAAAACACGCTGGCGAGCCGCGCCGATGCCATCAACAGCGCCATGGCCGACACCCATAGCAAGCTGGCCGACACGCTCGACGACAAGACGATGGCGCTCGCTATTGCGCTTTCCGAAGGCCAATCCCGCCTGGAAGACACCGTTTCCGGTCATGCGGAACACGTTGCCGGCACGCTGGATGCGAAGACCAAGGACCTTGCGCGGGCACTCGCCGAGGGTCAGGCTCGTCTCGAAAGCACCGTCTCCGGTCACGCCGAAAGCGTCACCAACGCCCTCGACGACAGGACGATGGCGCTCGCTATCGCGCTTTCCGAGAGCCAGGCCCGGCTGGAGGAAACCGTTGCCGGTCACGCCGACCGCGTCGCCGATACATTCGAAGGCAAGACCAGTGCCCTCGCCGCTGCCCTGACCTCCGGCCAGTCTCGTCTTGAAGAAACCCTCGCCAACCGCGCCGAGGCGATCATCAAGGCATTTGCAGGCAACCATAGTGCTTTGGCCGAAGCGCTGGACGACAGAACGATGGCACTCGCCATCGCGCTCGGCGAAAGCCAATCCCGCCTGGAAAGCACCATCGCCGGGCACGCGGAAAGCGTTGCAAGCACTTTGGATGACAAGACGATGGCATTGGCCATTGCCCTCTCCGAAAGCCAGGCCCGCCTTGAAAACGCCGTTTCCGGCCATGCGGAAAGCGTCGGCGCCACGCTGGACGACAAGACGATGGCGCTGGCCATCGCGCTGTCGGAAGCTCAGGCCCGTCTCGAAGATACCGTATCCGGCCACGCCGAACGCGTTGCCGATACGCTCGAAGGCAAGACGCGGGCGCTCTCCGATGCGCTGACCTCCGGCCAGTCGCGCCTTGAAGCAACGCTTGCCAACCGTGCCGAAGCGATCACCAACGCCTTTAGCAGCAACCACAACGCGCTCGCCGACGCCCTGGACGACAAGGCGATGGCTCTCGCCATTTCGCTCTCCGACACCCAGTCACGGCTTGAGGATGCGGTATCGAGCCGTCTCGATGCCCTCTCCGAAACCGTTGCCGGCACTCACGACAGGATCGTCAACAGCCTCGACGACCGGACGATGGCGCTCGCCATGGCCCTTTCGGAAAACCATGCGAAGCTCGAAGACACTCTCACCAGTAGCGCCAAGGCCATTGCCCATACCGTCACCAGCGGTCACGAGGCGCTGACCAACACGCTCGACGACAAGAGCATGGCCTTCGCGATCTCGCTCGCCGAAAACCAGAACCGCTTCGAAAGCGCCCTGGAAGACCGTGCCAACGCCCTTCTCGACAGCGTCTCCGGCGCCGAGTCCCGCGTCGCCGGCGCCTTCGGCGACAAGGCGGATGCGATCCGTGCCGCCTACAGCGAAAACCAGGATCGCCTCGACCGTTCGCTCACTGCCCATACGGACGCCCTGTCCGAAATACTCGGCAGCAACAGCGATCGCGTCGAGACCGTTCTCGGCACCACCACCCGCCATCTCGAAAATACGCTCGGCGCCGGTCTGTCGCAGATGGACCAGAACCTGGCTTCGGCCTACGAGCGCATGCGCTCCACGCTGGACGATCGCAGCAATGCCATCAATCTCGCCTTGCGCGACGCGCATGCGCAGATCGATAACACGCTGATGGAACAGACGACCGCTATCGGCACCTCGATTGCCACCAGCGCCAGCATGCTGGAAATGTCGCTCGAGGATCGTGAGGCTTCGCTGCGCCAGACCATCGACACGAGCGCGAGGACGCTGGAAGAGCGTCTGAACAGCGGTGCGGGCGACATTGCCGGCCGTATCCAGCAGGCCGCAGGCGACATCGCGCGCTCTGCCGAAACCTTCTCGTCCAACCTCAACCAGTCTATCGACGGCATGACGAACCGCTTTGCCGAGACCGGCTCGCGGGTCGAGGCCAGCCTGTCGGCTCTTGAAAACCGCATCAATGAAGGCGTCACCGGTGTTGCCGCCCAGGTCGATGCCGCCGGCAACCGCCTCTCGGATACGCTGGCAAGCGGCGCGGCAAAGATCGACGACAGCGGCAGCCAGGCATCCGCCCGCATCGAAGAGCGCCTTTCGACCATGGACCGTGCCCTCAATGTCGGTCTCGAAGCCGTCAATCGCACGATTGAAGGCAAAGCCGCAAATCTGGCCACCACGCTGCGTACGGCAGTCGCCGATGCCGCGCAAGGCATGGACACGGAAGCGACACGCACGGCCGATCTGCTCGCCAACACCGGCCAGCAATTCGCCGAAAACCTCGGCAACCACAGCGATGCCTTCGCCCGTGCCATGACCGAGCGTTCCAACGATCTCGTCAACCGCGTCTCGGAAACGCAGAACCGGTTGGCAAGCCAGGCTGCGGCCGTCGCCCAGACCTTCTCGGAAGCCGGCAATGCGATCGTCAACAAGGTCGCAGAAGCCGAAGGCCTCGTCAGCAATCAGGTCAATACGATCTCGCAGGCCCTGTCTTCCGCGGAACAGTCGCTGGAAGCCCGCGGCGCAGCTATTCGCAACACGCTTGCCGGCGGCAGTGAGCAGATCGCTGCCTCCATGGCCCAGGTCGAGCGCGCACTCGACGAGCGCAGCACGGCGATCCGCAGTTCTCTGGAAGAGCGCGCCCGTGAAATCGGCTCCACACTTGCCGATGTCGACAAGGCGCTGGAAGCCCGTGGCTCCTCTATCCGTACCTCGCTCGACGAGCGCACCCGCGAGCTGAATTCGATGCTTGCCGGACGTTCCACCGAGCTGTCGCGCCTCATTGACGAAAAGGCTCGCCCGATCGTCGATCGCTACGCGGCAACGGGTCAGGAAGCCGCAGCCCTCATCTCCGCAGCGGCACAGGAAAGCACGGAACGCCTGCGTGCCGAAAACGCCGCCCTCATCAACGCGATCTCATCGCGCACCGAGCATGCGGTCAACACGGTCAGCGCGCTCGAAAACAACCTGCTTGCGAGCGTCAACGGCATCATCGCGCGACTGGCGGACAACAACTCGGCGATTGCCGGCCTGCTGTCCAACGCCGCCACCGAATTCTCAAACGTCGACGACCGCCTGACGGCAACTTCGTCGCGCTTCGCCGAATCTGCCGCGAAGGCCGGCGAGATGGTTTCCGCCTCCAGCCGTCTCCTCGAAGGCAAGGTCGACAAGCTGTCCGAGATCACCGGCCAGACCCTGTCGCAGGTCGGCAGCATCGTCGGCCGCTTCGACGACCACTCCAAGGTGCTGTCACAGGCTTCCCAGCTTCTGGGTGCCGCCCAATCGAACCTCGTATCGACGCTGGAAGAACGCGAAACGGCACTGCAGAACCTGGCGGTCGGCCTCGTTCAGCGCTCGGAAGAGATCGAGAACACCATGCGCGCCCTCGGCTCGATGGTGGAAACCGCCTTCGACCGCGCCGAACAACGCTCGAACCAGGTAACCGGCAATCTCCGCCAGAGCGTGCAGTCTTCCTTCGCGGATATCGGCCGCGTTCTCTCCGATGCCGAAAAGCGCGCCGAGGATGCAGCGGAAAACATGCGTGGAGCATTGCACAAGGCCGGCGAGGAAGCGAACCAGGCTGTCGAAAACACATTCGCCAATGCCGAGCGCCGTTCCAGCGATCTCACCAACCGCCTGCGCGGCGGCCTGACGGCTTCGTTGTCCGAAGTCGAGCAAATGCTCGCCGATGCCGGCAAGACCTCCGACACGGCCGCCGAGCAGCTGCGCGAAACGCTACGTGTCGCTGTCGACGACGCGATCGGCCGCTTCGCTGGCGCGACGGACGAAATCCGTCGCTCGGCCGGTGATATCCGCCGCGAGCTCGACCTTACCCGCAGCGAACTGAAGCGCGGTGCCTTCGACCTTCCGGAAGAGGCAAAGGAAAGCGCCGCAGCCATGCGTCGCGCCGTTGCCGAACAGATCAAGGCCCTGCAGGACATCTCGCAGATTGTCGGTCGCTCGACACAGCAGCTGGAAATTTCCGAGCCTGCAGCTCGTGCGCTGGCCGATGCACAACCCGCTCCGCGCCCGCAGCCGGCGGCACCAGCCCCGGTCGCCGCCCGGCCACAGCAGCCTGCGCCGCAACAGCCGGCTCCACAGCAACCGGTCGCCCAGCAGCCCGTGCAGCGGCCGGCACCGCAGCCGCAGCAGCCTTCGATCGAGTCCCTCGGCTTGCGTGGGTCGATCCCGGCCGAGCGCCCGGCGGCACAGCCGCAGCGTCCAGCAGAAACAGCAGCTCCTGTCCGTCAGGAAGCAGCAGGCGGCGGCTGGATCAGCGATCTGCTGCGTGGCGCGTCACGCGATGAAAACGCCGGTCTGCAGCCAGCCCGTCAATCGGCACAGAAAGCGCCGGCGGAACAGGCTCCTGCTCCCGCCGCACGCAACCCGCGCCATGTCGTGGAATCGCTGAACTCGCTTTCGGTCGATATCGCCCGCGCGATCGATCATGACGCCTCGGTCGATCTGTGGCGCCGTTACCAGCGTGGCGAGCGCGACGTGTTCACACGCCGCCTCTATACACTCAAGGGCCAGCAGACCTTCGATGAGATCAAGCGCAAATACGACCGCGAGCCGGAATTCCGCACCGCAGTCGATCGCTACATCGCCGATTTCGAAAAGCTGCTCACCGACGTTGCCCGCACCGATCGCGACAAGACGGTCACGCAATCCTATCTCACATCGGATACCGGCAAGGTCTACACCATGCTGGCGCACGCGGCAGGTCGCCTGAGCTGAGATAGACAAAAGAGGAATGATCGATCCCCGGCAGAAATGCCGGGGATTTTGTTTTGGAACGACGGCAGAAGCCGGAACTATATCTGACCGAGATAGCGAAGGGGATGTGCAGGCGATGACAGAGGATGAGTATAAAACCGAACTCCAAGGCATCCTGCGAGCTCATGCGCAACCGGCGTTGGAGAAGCTTCACGCGGTAAAGCGGTCACTTTCAGAAAAAGCCCGGCAGATCATGGTGGGGGTTCATCCCGGCCAAAGTGAGGAAGGCTTCTTCACCATCATGGTTCACTTGGACGGCCCGGATCTTTACGTCCTCAACAAAGCGATACAGCCATACCGCTCCCTCTTTGATGTCAGGATTGTCGATGGCCGTATACAGCCACATGTCCCAAGGTTTGATCCGGAGGCGCTAAGCTTTTCAGTTAACGATGCCATCGTGGACGCTTGCATGGAATGGATGGAAGAGCTGTGGCGTCAATTTGGGGGAATAGGTCTGCCGGCGTTCGTTTTCGGAGAAGAAGGCTACGGATCGTTGGAGCGGAAACCCTTGCTTCCCTGAAAGGCCGGCGTCGTATTCTTCGAGAAATTCCTGCCGCAAAGCCAGTCCCGGCAATCCGAATGCTGCGACAGAAAATGCTTCGAATTTCGGCTGGCGGCGGCCCGGTAATTGACTGCTTTCCTTCCCCGTATGGATTCGAATTCAGCGGGCCTCATGCACCTTCGAGATCAAACCGCTGGTAATACCGACGAGGAGAAAATTGCTCTTGAGGCGAACCCAGTGATAGCCGCGCGGAGGCGCGGACAGCTGGTAGGCGCGATAGTCGATTTCCGTTGCGCGGCGGCGGTCGGAAGCCGACAGGCGGCGTCCCTTGACCCAACCGCCCTTGCGGATGACGACCTTCTTCTTCACCACTTCCTTCTGGACGACGGCCTGCTTGCCGGCGGGAGCAGGCTTGACTTGCGCAGTCGCTGCCAGGGGCATTCCGATGATGGATGCCGCAAGAAGGACAGTGAAGATTTTTCTCATTGGGTGTTTCCTCATTTCAGAATCTGCACGCGAACTTATCGTGACAGACATGAAACGCGTCTGACAGTCGAATTACAATTCCGTAATGGGCGCGATTGGTTCGGCCGGGCGCGCCTGCACCGCTGGAAGCCTTATAGCTCATCGTAGTTGAACCAATCGAAATCCGCCGTCTTCGCCCGCCCCGAGGTATCGAAGGCAAACATGCCGGCAAAGGCGCCGGTAAAGGAGCCATGCTCGCCGCGGCCGCCTTCATCCGAGATGACGCCAGCGTCGAGCACAGGCCCGATGGCCTGCCACGCGCCCATGCCCTCTGCCTGCCAATAGAACTGCAGGTCGTTGTCCCGCACTTCCATGGCAAGCTGGATCCGCCCGTCCGGCACTGCGATGCCACCCTCGATCGGAAAACTCAGGCGACCGTTCGGATAGTCCCCCGGGCAGGTCATGATGGTGACGCAGCGGCCGAGCTTCTCATGCAAGGTCACGGCGATGGCATGCAGTTTGAAGCGATTGTAGTAATGCGTCAGGCCCGCAACCTGCTGGTAGGTGTCGGGCTCGAAATCGACGACCGTTTCGACACGGAAACTGTGATGTTCCTGACGGCGGGCGACGAGCGCCTGCTCGAACCAGGAACCGATGCTTTCGCGGGCGAAAAGCCGCAAATGGCCGGGGCGGTCCGTCAGGCTGAAGATGCGTTCCGGCTGCGGCGTGCGCAGCCACTGGAAATCAATCGGAAGAGTGCGCTCGTCGAAATTATAACCGCTACGGCGGGACTTATCGATACGCTGGGCGCCATTCAGGCCAGCGACGTCAACATCGGGAACGCTGGTGCCATTTTCGAGATAGAGCCAGCCATCCCCTTTCCAGACGCATTTCTGCAGAGCCGTCTCCCGACCGAGCGTGCAGCGACGATGCGGAGGCAGAGGCCGCCCGCAAAGATGCGTATGATAGAACTGTCCGTCATGCGTCTCGACATATTGTCCGTGGCCGGCGCGTTGCAATGGCGCTTCCGGATGGTCCTTCGAGGTGATCAGGTATTTGTTGGGATGCAGTTCGTACGGCCCGGCAATGTCGCGGGCGCGCGCCATCGTCACCGCATGATCATAGCCGGTGCCGCCTTCCGCCGTAGTCAGATAGTACCAGCCGTTGCGCTTGAAGAGATGCGGCCCTTCGACCAAACCGAGCTCCGTGCCACCGAAGATGTTCCTGATCGGTCCCTTCAAGGATTTCGTTGCCGGATCCCATTCCTGCAGCAGGATACCATCGAAGGCCGGCGTCTTCGGCGAGCCGCCATAGCTCTCCGTGCGGTGGTTCCATTGCATATTGACGAACCACTTGCGGCCGTCGTCGTCGTGGAACAGCGAGGGATCGAAACCGGAGGAGTTTACATAGGCCGGCTCGGACCATTCGCCTTCGATGGTCGGCGAGGTCACGATGTAATTATGGGCATCCTTGAAGTTGCCGTCATAACGCTTGACGTCGGTATAGACGAGCCAGAACAGGCCATCCGCATAGGAGAGGCAAGGCGCCCAGATGCCGCAGCTGTCGGGCTCACCGCGCATGTCGAGCTGCGATGCCCGCTCCAGCGGCCGCCTCACCAAGGACCAGTTCACGAGATCGCGCGAATGATGGATCTGCACGCCCGGATACCATTCGAATGTCGAGGTGGCGATGTAGTAGTCCTCGCCGACGCGGCAGATGGACGGATCCGGATTGAACCCCGGCAGGATCGGATTGCGGATCATGAACTCTCTCCTCCGGAGACCATGGCAAGCGGCAATAGGTAAAACGCCCGGAAACCAGTTCCGGGCGTTTTAGGATGGTCAATCGCGTTCGGCCGATTTGGCCCAGAGATTGATGTCGGCCTCCTTGGCATAGACATCGATCTGCTTCAGCTCTTCCGCGGTGAAGTCGAGATTGTCGAGCGCCTTGACGCAATCGACGATCTGCGACGAGCGGCTGGCGCCGATCAGAGCCGAGGTGATACGGCCGCCACGCAGAACCCAGGCGATCGCCATCTGCGCCAGCGTCTGGCCGCGCTTCTCGGCGATCTCGTTGAGCTTTCTTATATTGTCGATGATCGACGGACGGATGAAGTCGCGCTTCAGGAAATGGTTCTGTGCTGCGCGACTGTCGTCCGGAATGCCGCCGAGATACTTGGTCGACAGCATGCCCTGCGCCAGCGGCGAGAAGACGATCGAACCGATGCCGAGATCCTCAAGCGTGTCCACCAGACCGTCATCCTCGACCCAGCGGTTGAGCATGGAGTAGCTCGGCTGATGGATCAGGCATGGCGTGCCGAGGTCCTTGAGGATGGCGGCAGCCTCGCGCGTGCGCTGCGAGTTATAGGAGGAAATGCCGACATAGAGCGCCCTGCCCGAGCGGACGATATGATCGAGCGCGCCGCAGGTTTCCTCAAGCGGCGTGTCCGGATCGAAGCGGTGAGAATAGAAGATATCGACATAGTCGAGACTCATGCGCTTCAGGCTCTGGTCGCAGGAGGCGATCAGATATTTGCGGCTGCCCCATTCGCCATAGGGACCCGGCCACATATCGTAACCGGCCTTGGAGGAAATGATGAGCTCGTCGCGCAGGCCGGCGAAATCGGTGCGCAGAATCTCGCCGAACGCGGTTTCCGCGCTGCCGGGAGGCGGTCCGTAATTGTTGGCGAGGTCGAAATGGGTGATGCCGAGGTCGAAGGCCGTGCGGCACATGTCGACCTTGCGGTCATGCGGCGTGTCGCCGCCGAAATTGTGCCAGAGCCCAAGCGAGACCGCCGGCAGCTTCAGACCGGAGCGGCCGGTCCTGTTATATTTCATTTTTGAATAGCGATCGGTTGCCGGTTGCCAGGCCATGATGGAATTCCTTCGAGATGAAAAAGCGCGCGGGTTGGTCACCCGCGCGCAAACTAGCTCTTCCGGCGCTTACTTCAAGAGCGCTTGTGCCTCTTCGATGCCGAGGGCTGCCGGCTGCGTGCAGGTCGTGGTCAGATCGATGAAGCGGCCTTCCTCGCCAGACTTCAGGATCGAGGTCATGACATCGACGCCGTGCAGCGTGCGGTCGAGCGAGCAACGTGCATCGCGACCGTCGATCAGCGATGCCGCCATGTCGGCAAGGCCGGCCGTGCGGTAGTTGGCCCGGGCGCCGCTTGGGCTTTCCTGGTTGGCAATGCCAAAAGGATGCGCCCAGTTTTCCAGCGGCTTGATCTCCTTGTCGCGACCGCTGGCCTCGACGGTGCCGCCGAAGAAGTTGGGGTCGGGTACGTAGAGCGAGCCTTCAGTGCCGTAGAGCTCCATATTGGCATGGCGATGCGACCAGACATCCCAGCTCGCCGTCAGCGTGATGCGAGCACCGCTCACGAATTCAAGCAGCGCCTGGATCGTCGTCGGCGTCTTCACCGGAATGATCTCGCCATTGCGCGGCTGGCTGGTGATGGTGCGGGTCGGCGATGCCATCGAGGTCATCGCACCCACCCGCTTTACCGGACCGATCAGGTTGATCAGGTTGGCGACATAATACGGGCCGAGATCGAGGATCGGGCCGCCGCCGGGCAGGAAGAAGAAGTCCGGGTTCGGATGCCACATTTCCATGCCGGGGCTCATGACATGGCATGAGCCCGAGGTGACGCGGCCGATGCCGCCGTCATCGATGAACTTGCGGGCAAGCTGATGCGCGCCGCCAAGGAAGGTATCGGGAGCGCAGCCGACGGCCAGCCCCTTTTCCTTGGCGATGCGGCGCAGCTCCTCGCCCTGCTCCAGCGTCAGCACCAACGGCTTTTCGGAGTAGACGTGCTTGCCTGCTTCCAGGATGCGTTTGGAAACCGGGAAATGCGCATCCGGGATGGTCAGGTTGACGATGACGTCGAGCTCGTCATTGGCGAGCAGTTCGTCGATGGTCTGGGCCTTGACCTTGTACTCCTCGGCGCGCGCACGCGCCGCTTCCATGTTGATATCCGCGCAGGCCAGCACCTTCAGGCCCTTGAAGAGCGGGGCGAGCGAGAAGTAGGTGGTCGAGATATTGCCGCATCCGATGATGCCGACGCCAAGTTCCTTAGCCATGTGGAAGTGCCTCAAAAGCTCTTGAAGGATGCGATGGAGCGGGTGATCAGGCGATCGACGTCGCTCGGGTTGTCATGCTCGACGACAAAGTGCTTGGCCTTGGTGCCGGCCAGTGCCTTGAGCAGCTTCGCCCACGGAACCGTACCATGACCGACATCGGCCCAGCCGTCTTCATTCTTGTTCTCGCCAGCCGGAGCAATGTCCTTGACGTGAACGGCGGTGATGCGCGGACCGAGCTTTTCGATCCAGGCGAAGGGATCGCCGCCGCCGCGAATGACCCAGGCGATATCGGCTTCCCAGGAAATATCCGGAGCGCCTTCGAAGATCTGCTCGATCGGCAGCGAACCGTCTGCCTGCTTGACGAATTCGAAGTCGTGGTTGTGCCAGCCGAATTCGAAGCCTGCATCCTTGTAGGGCTTGCTCATTTCATGCAGGCGCTTCCCGAATGCGCGCCAGCCGGCGGCATCGCTCGGACGCTGGTCGGCGCCGATATGCGGCGCATAGATCGAATCCATGCCGAGGGTCTTACCAATCGTCAGCGCCTTCTGCACTTCGCCGTCGAGGAAATCCGGGCTGAAATGGCCGCTCGCCATCCGCAGGCCGTTCTTGTCGAGTTCGGCGCGCAGGGTCTTGAGGCCCGTCTCGTCGAGATCGGCATAGATGCCGCCGAAGCCCTCGACTTCGGCATAGCCGGCCTTGCCGAGCTTGACGAAGATCTCCGAATAGGGTTGAAAATTGCGGGCGCTATAAAGCTGAAATCCAAGTTTCGTCATCGATAGTCCTCCAATGGCCTGCCGGCCGTCTGTCTTGGGCTTGTGGCCCCGAAAGCGCCGCCACTGCGACGCGATAGCTCAATCCACCGGTTGGTTGACCACCTATTGGCTGGATTGCAGATCGTAGATGCGGAATGCAGGAACGCCGCCCCTGACGGCCTTCGCCGGTGTGAAGACGATGCGGCGGCTTTCGCCGGCGGCAAGATCAAAGGCATTGTCGGAATAACGCCCCTCCACCTCGCTCTCGATCATCACGAACAGCGCAAGTCCCTTTGCGGTGACGGTGAGTTCCACTGTCCCGTTTTCCTCTTTCTCCTCCCGCAGCATCGTCAGGCCGGCGGGCTGAAGCTCGAGTGCCTTGTAGGTGCCGTGAACATAATGCCCCTCACCGCCCATGCCGTTCGAAGCGGTGAAACGCCACGCCAGCAAGCAATCCGCCGGTATCTGATCCGCATCGATCGACAATGCCGTCACTGCTGCATCCGGCGTGCAGACGGCATGCGCCGTGCTGAGCGGCACGCGTTCGCCATTGAGCTTCAGCAGCGAGACGGAGATATCGGCTGTGACGTCGGCATTGGTGTCGTTGACGAGAGAGAAGCGGATCGTCTTGTTATCTTCCGATGGAATTGCCGCAACGGATACCGGCTGGAAAAAGCGCCGCACCAGATAATGCATCACCTTCCACCGGCCACCGTAATCGAGGCTCGACCACGAGGCCACCGGCCAGGTGTCGTTGAGCTGCCAATAGATGGTGCCCATGCAATGGGGCTTCAGCGAGCGCCAATATTCCACCGCCGTCTTGATCGCGAGGCCCTGCTGGACCTGGCTCAGATAGACGAAATTCGGAAAATCCTTCGGGAAGCGGAAGTAGCGGAACATCGTGCCGGCAATGCGCTCATTGCCGCCGGCATTCTTCTGATGCAGCTCCATGACCGGAGAAGCGATGTTCATATCCTTCGCCTCGGCATAGGTCTTGATGACCGGCAGCGAGGTGTAGGACTGGAAGCCGAACTCCGAGCAGAAGCGCGGCCGCACGGTGCGATAATTGTCGAAGGACTTGTTCTCGTGCCAGACCGACCAATAATGCATGTCGCCGGAGCCATCGGCATGCCAGGCATCGCCGAAATTGAGATAGCCCGACGCCGGGCTCGACGGCCACCAGATCGCATCCGGCAGCGCCTTCTTCATCGCCTTCTCGATCGTCCTGTTCAGGCGATCGTAGGAGACGAGGTAGCGGTCGCGATCTTTGCGGGATTCCTCGAACCAGGTAAGCGCGCCCACCAGCTCATTATCGCCGCACCAGAGGACGATCGAAGGATGGGTCGCCAGCCGGCGAACCTGATAGCCGACTTCCTCCTCGACATTCTCGAGGAAGTCGCCCGTCGAGGGATAGAGATTGCAGGCGAACATGAAGTCCTGCCACACCATGAGGCCCAAACGGTCGCAGGCATCGTAGAACCAGTCGTGCTCGTAGAAGCCACCGCCCCAGACGCGGATGGCATTCATATTGGCTGCCGCTGCCGATTGCAGCAGATCCTGGGTCGCGGCCGGGTTGGAACGTGAAAACAGCGCGTCGGCGGGAATCCAGTTGGCCCCGCGGGCGAAGATTTCGCGGCCATTGACCTTCAGTGCGAAACGGCTGCCAGCTTCATCTTCTGTGGTAATCAGCTCGACCGTCCGCAGACCAATCTGCCGCGTTACGGTTTCAAAGTTGGTTTCGACTGACAAGGCATAGAGCGCCTGCTCGCCATTGCCGGCCGGCCACCAGAACCTGGGCTTGTCGACATGGAAGAAGTGGGTGATCGACGTCTCGCCGGCATTGACGCCGACATCGAGGCGCACACGCTCGTCGCCAAGCGAGAAATAGAGCTGGGCGATGCCCGTTCCCTTGGCAAACAGCGCCACCGTCACCTTGAGATCGACCGAGCCGTCATCGTTATGGATCTGCTGAGTGACGACATTCTCGATGCGCGCGATCTCAAGCTTCTTCAGCGCGATCGTGCCGTAGAGGCCGAGTGGCGCGATCGCGATGTTCCAGTCCCAACCGAAATGGCATTGCGGCTTGCGCAGCATGTTGCCGTTCGGGATCGGCGAATTGCCGGTGCTGTAGGGAATGTAGAAAGGCTGCTTCGCCTGCAGGTCGGCGCCGGCCGAAATACTCGAATGCAGGACGATGCGAACGGTATTTTCGCCCGTCTTCAGCGCTTTCGAGACATCGGGACGGTAGCGCTGGAAGCAGTTGTTGGCCTCCAGCACCAGCGCTTCGTTGACATAGACGCTGGCAACCGTGTCGAGATAATCGATATCGAGATACCAGTCTCCGCCGTCATCATCGAGGGTGAAGCTGCGCGTCAGTTCCCAATCCTGCTTGGCGACCCACTGCACGACCTCTTCGTTCCGGCCGAAGTAGGGATCGGGGATGAGCCCTTCCGCACTGAGAGCCGTGTGCACATCACCGGGTAGAGACATGGAAAGCGAATGATCGCTGTCGGGAGATGTCAGCTTCCACAACCCGGCCAGATCGACGGTGAAGTTATCATTGATCGAAGACGACATCGGACCTCCCCGGACCGCTGTAAGGTGGAGGCGGCAAGACCGCCTCCTTGCATGGGATCATATTCTGAGTTCTGTCTGCGCATCAAAGAGCGATGCGAGAGACATGTCAAAGCCGAGCTTCACGGCCGAGCCGGGGCCGAAACGTCTGGCTCCGTTGACGCGCACCGACATGGTGTGGCCGGCATGTTTCAGCCACAACAGGTTATCAGCACCCATCGGCTCCTCGATGTCGACTGTGGCATTGTGGACCTCGGCGCCGGACGCCGATTCCTCGTTGACCTTGATGTGCTCGGGGCGCACGCCCAGCACGACCTTGCGGCCGGCCTGCAGTGCCTCGCCGGCCTTGTAACCATCGAGAGAAAACAGCACGTCGTTGGTCGCGAACACGACCTTGCCTTCGCGATTGACCAGCTCGCCCTTGAGGAAGTTCATCGACGGCGATCCGATGAAGCCGGCAACGAAGAGATTGCGCGGCTCGTTATAGATTGTCGTGGGATCGTCGAGCTGCATGATGACGCCGTTCTTCATGATCGCGATGCGATCGGCAAGCGTCAGCGCCTCGATCTGGTCGTGGGTCACGTAGATCATCGTGTTCTTCAGTGACTGGTGCAGCCGCTTGATTTCGACGCGCAGCTCCGAGCGCAGCTTGGCATCGAGGTTCGAGAGCGGCTCATCGAAGAGGAAGACGTCGACATCGCGCACCAGGGCACGGCCGATCGCGACGCGCTGGCGCTGACCGCCCGAAAGCTCGGCCGGTTTGCGCTTCAAAAGCGGCTCGATCTGCAGGATTTCGGCGGCACGCGCAATGCGCTTGTTGATCTCCTCTCCTGGCACCTTGGCGACGCGCAGGCCGAAGGAGAGGTTCTTCTCGACCGACATCTGCGGATAGAGCGCATAGGACTGGAACACCATGCCAATGCCGCGATCCTTGGGCTCTTCCCAGGTGACGTTCTTGCCCTTGATGAAGATCTGCCCCTCGCTGATATCGAGAAGGCCGGCAATGCAGTTAAGCAAGGTCGACTTGCCGCAGCCGGACGAACCGAGAAGCACCAGGAACTCGCCGTCATTGATCTCGAGATTGAGATTCTTCAGGACGTTGACCGCACCGAAATTCAGCGAAAGGTCTTTGATGGAAACGCTGCTGTTCATGGATCACCCCTTCACTGCGCCGGCGGCGATGCCGCGGACGAAGAGCCGTCCGGACACGAAATAGACGATAAGCGGCACCGCGCCGGTCAGCAGCGTTGCGGCCATGTTGACGTTGTATTCCTTCACACCCTGAACGGCGTTGACGACGTTGTTGAGCTGCACGGTCATCGGATAGTTCTGCGTGCCGGCAAAAATGACGCCGAACAGGAAGTCGTTCCAGATGCCGGTGATCTGGATGATGATGCCGACGACGAAGATCGGCAGCGACATCGGCAGCATGATACGCAGGAAGATCTGCCAGAAGCCCGCGCCATCGACACGCGCCGCCTTGAAGAGTTCGGGCGGAAGCGAGGCGAAATAATTGCGGAACAGCAGTGTGTTGATCGGCATGCCGAAGATCGTATGCACAAGTACGATGCCGCCAAGCGTCGCGAACAGGCCGAGCTCGCGCAGCACCATGACCAGCGGATAGAGCATGACCTGGTAGGGGATGAAAGCGCCGAAGAGCAGGATCGTGAAGAAGACTTCCGATCCCTTGAAACGCCAGTTGGCCAGCGCATAGCCGTTGACCGAAGCGACGGCAATCGAGACGATGACGCTCGGAACGAGGATCTTCACCGAATTCCAGAAGCCGACCTGAATGCCGTGGCAATAAAGACCAGTGCAGGCCTGCGACCAGGCTTTCACCCATGGCTCGAAGGTGATTTCCATCGGTGGCGCGAAAATATTTCCGAGGCGGATTTCCGGCATGCCTTTCAACGAAGTGACGATCATCACATAGAGCGGCAGCACGTAGTAGAGTGCGGCAAGCCCGAGAATGCCATAGAGCATGATGGTGCGCGGCGCGAAGCGGCGCTTGGGTTTTGCGCCCGAAGGCTCGATTGTGGTGGCAAGTGCCATTTAGTGCCTTCCTTATCTGCGCTTCTGGCGGAACTCGTAGAGAGCCCACGGCACGACGAAGATGAACACGGTGACCAGCATGACTGTGGAGGCGGCAAGCGCCTGCCCAAGATTCGAACGCTGGAACATGAAGTCGTAGACATATTTGGCCGGCATTTCGGACGCGAAGCCCGGCCCGCCCGCGGTCATGGCGACGACCAGATCGTAGACGCGCACGATGCCCGAGGCGACGATGACGAGCGTGGTGACGAAGACACCGCGCATCATTGGGATGACGACGAAAATATAGGTTCGCCAGGCCGGAATGCCGTCGACGCGGGCCGCCTTCCAGATCTCACCGTCGATACCGCGAAGGCCCGCCAACATCAGCACCATGACAAGACCCGTGCCCTGCCAGAGCCCGGCGATGACGAGCGCGTAGAGCACGGTCTTCTGATTGCCGAGCAACGCGAAATTGAACCAGGTAAATCCCATGTCCTGCGCCAGTTTCGGCAGGCCGAGCGCCGGATCGAGGATCCATTGCCAGACAAGGCCGGTGACGATGAACGACAGGGCGAAGGGATAGAGGAAAATGGTGCGGAAGGTATTCTCGAAGCGGATCTTCTGATCCATCAGCACGGCCAGGATGAAGCCGACGACGAACGCGAAAACCAGGCTGAGAATGCCATAGGTGGCGAGATTGCCGATCGAGACATTCCAGCGATCGGTGCCCCACAGGCGCTGATATTGCGCCAGACCGACGAAGTTGGAGCTCGGTAGCAGTCTTGAATCTGTGAACGAATAGATGACGGTCCAGAGCGTGCAACCGATGAAGACGACGATCACCGTCAACACCATGGGAATGGCGGCGATCTTTGCATTCAGGTTGCGGAACAGACCAAATGGCCGGACAGCGTTAGCCATCGATACCTCCGTTGGTGGCGCGCATCAGGACAGGCGAGTACCCTCGCCCGTCCTAAGCCGGCCATCGCGATTGATAGGATGGTCGTCTGCTTACTGCGCCTGCTTGAAGATGGCGGCCTGCTTTTCGATCGCCTCGTCTACCGTCATCTTCGACGAGAAGAACTGTAGCCCGAGGTCGGTCATCTGGCCGCGCGTATCCGGATCGATCAGCTGGGTGACGCCCGGCACGACGTTGTCCGGATTCTTCAGGATTTCCAGACCCTTCTTCATGCAGCTGCTGGCCGCGCTCAGATCGATATCGCCACGCACCGGCAGCGATCCCTTGGCGAGGTTGAACTTGACCTGGGTTTCCTTGGACACGAGCATGCTCGCAAGTTCGAGCTGCGCCTTGGTGATATCGGGATTGCTGTTCTTCGGGAAATAGAAGCTGTCGCCACCGGTATCGAGCAGGCCATTGAAGCCGAGGCCCGGCAAGCAGTCGTAGTCCTTGCCGGCAACCTGCTTGGCAACGCCAAACTCGCCCTGCGCCCAGTCGCCCATGATCTGTGCGGCGGCCTTGCCTGTGATCACCATGTTGGTGGCGACGTTCCAGTCGCGGCCGGAATAGCTCTCGTCCACCAGATCGCGAGCCTGCGCGAAAGCATCCCAAACCTTGCGGTTTTCGGGGCTCTTCACAGCGTCTGCGTCTTTCTTCTGATAGATCGCAAGATAGGTTTCCTTGCCGCCGATGCCGATCTGCATGACGCTGCGCATGCCGTCGACCTGCCATGGAGCGCCGGTCGCAAGCGGAATGATGCCCTTCTCGCGCAGCTTCGGCGCGTCGGCAACGAACTCATCCCAGTTGGCCGGAACCTTCATGCCGTTGTCTTCGAAGACGTGCCGGTTGACCCACATCCACTGCCAGGAGTGGATATTGAGCGGCACGCAATAGACACGGCCCTCATAGGTGCAGGAGTTGAGCAGGCTGGCCGGACGAATGATGTCCTTCCAGTGTTCCTTCTCGGCAAGATCGGTCAGATCAGTCATCAGGCCGGCCTTGACCAGCTCCTCGGCGTCGCGACCCGTGTTGAGCTGCGTGGCGCCCATGGGATTGCCGCCCAGGATACGGCTGACGATAAGGGGCGTTGCGGTCGAACCGGACCCGGCGATAGCGCCATCGACCCAGTGATTGTCGCCCAAAGCGTTGTATTGCTCAGCCAGAACCTTCACGGCAGCAGCCTCGCCGCCCGATGTCCACCAATGCGTTACTTCGAGATCAGTCGCATGCGCTGAAAAGGCCGGGATCGCGACAGATGCGAGCAAAGCGGCGGCCATCAAACGAATATTCATGAGTTCTCCTCCCTCACTGAAACGTTGCCGGAAAAACGTATTCGAATCATTTTCAACGCGCAACCGCCTAGCCACAAATTTTTCATGACTGCTTGAATATACAATCAGGGATTACATTTTACCTGTGGAAGATAACTTCACTCCATCGCAACATCGGCCGCCGAAAAATCTGGAAATTCCTTACAAATAATTGATATTCAACAACTTTTACAAAGAAGACGCTCATCCAACCCTCATACACAATCTTGGCCCGCTCAATTTTCGAGACAAGGATCGCGAATACAACCAAGGGAATAGGCATGAAAATCGGTGTCAAAATAAGGCTCGACTTTTCAACTGTATCGTTACAGTTTTTCTCATTGCATTGGCGAAGCCGCATGGCGTCTATGCTTGCGGTGGGCACATTGGCAATATAAGCGGATTGGCTGCGGGAGGCGGCCGGGAGGCAAGCGTGAGCGAAATGGAAAATAAGAAAATGTCAGGGAGCGGAGCGCCATCCACTCCCGAACGGCCGACATTGAAAACAATCGCCTTCATGACGGGGTTAGGGATCACCACCGTTTCTCGCGCGTTGAAGGATGCCCCCGATATCGGCGCCGAGACCAAGGAGCGGGTGCGCATGGTCGCCCGGCAATTGGGTTATCAACCGAACCGTGCGGGCGTGCGCCTGAGAACCGGCAAGACCAACGTCATCGCCCTGGTGCTGAGCATCGATGAAGAAATCATGGGCTTCACCAGCCACATCGTCTTCGGCATTTCCGAGGTTCTGGCCGGCACGCAATATCATCTGGTCATCACGCCGCATTCGCACAGCAAGGATCCACTGGTGCCGGTGCGCTACATTCTCGACACCGGCTCGGCCGATGGTGTCATCATATCGCGTACAGAGCCGGATGATCCGCGCGTCGAGCTCATGCATGAACGCGGTATGCCCTTCTCGACCCATGGGCGGACGGATATGGGCATCATCCATCCTTTCCATGATTTCGACAACGAGGCCTTCGCACATGAGGCCGTGCGGGCACTGGTCGCAAGAGGCCGCCGCCGCCTGGCACTGCTGCAGCCCTCCAGCAAGCTGACCTATTATTCGCACACCCGCATCGGCTTCCAGACCGGCTTGCACCAATATGGTGCCGAGGAAATCCCGCTCAGGATCACCACCGACAACGCGCTTGCCGATATCAAGGATACGGTCGAGGCGCTAATGCGCTCACCGCATGCGCCAGACGGGATCGTCTGCTCCAGCAGCGGCGGCGCTATCGCCGTCAACGCCGGCATCGAGGCCGCCGGCTTCCGTCTCGGCCGCGACATCGACATGGTCGCCAAGCAATCGACCGACGTGTTGAGCTGGATCAGGCCCGAGATCATCACGGTCTCGGAGGATTTCCGCCATGCCGGCCGGGAACTCGCCAAGGCGGTCATCGCCCGTATCGACGGCGTGGAGCCAGAACTGCTGCAAAGCATCAGCCCACCCGTCTGGCCGACGAGCTGACAACGAAAAGCCCGCCGGATTTCTCCGGCGGGCTTTTTCATAATCACATCTGACTGTTTTTTCAGCCTTGAGCGCCGCTGCCCCATGGGCCGTGATGGATGTCCTTGCCGTCGATGCGGTCGAAACCGTGCGCACCGAAGAAGTCGCGCTGGGCCTGGATCAGGTTGGCGGTGCCACGCGCCTGGCGATAGGCATCGAAGTAGGTCAATGCCGAAGCAAGGGCGGGAACCGGCAGACCGGATGCGGTCGCAGCCGAAACGATGCGGCGCAGCGACGGGATCGATTCCTTGACCATCTCGGCAAAGGCCGGAGTGACGATCAGGTTCGCCGCATCCGGGGTCTTGGTGAAGGCGCTGGTGATCTCGTCGAGGAATTGCGAACGGATGATGCAGCCGGCACGCCAGATCTTGGCGATGACAGGCATCGGCAGCGACCAGTTGAACTCCTTCGAAGCCTCGGCCATGACGGCAAAGCCCTGCGCATAGGCGCCGATCTTGGCGGCAAACAGCGCAAGCTCGAGATCCTTCAGCAGATCGGGGCCGAAAGCGATCGGGAACTTGTAGTCAGGCGTGCCGAAAATCTTCTCGGCAGCTTCACGCTGGCTTTTGATGGCCGAGAGGCTGCGGGCTGCAACGGCCGCTTCGATGGCGGTGGCCGGAATGCCCATGTTCTGGGCTTCGATGGCAGACCACTTACCGGTGCCCTTCTGGCCGGCTTTGTCGAGGATGATATCCGGCATGGCGCTGCCGGTTGCCGGGTCCTTGGCGGCAAGAACCTTCTCGGTGATCTCGATAAGGTAGGAGTTGAGGCGACCCTTGTTCCAGTTGCCGAAGATCGAGCTGATTTCGGCAGCGCTTTTTCCGAGACCATCGCGCAGAATGCCGTAGATTTCGGCGATCATCTGCATGTCGGCATATTCGATGCCGTTGTGAATGGTCTTGACGAAATGGCCGGCGCCGTCATTGCCGAGCCAAGCTACGCATGGATCGTCATTGTATTTCGCAGCGATCGAGGTCAGCACCTTCTCAACGCGCTTGTAGGACTCTTCCGTGCCGCCGACCATGATGGACGGGCCGTGGCGCGCACCTTCCTCGCCGCCGGACACGCCCATGCCGATGAAGGTCAGGCCGGTGTCCTTCAGACGGTCGAAGCGGGCGATCGTGTCGCGGAAATTGGCGTTGCCGGCGTCGATCATGATGTCGCCCTTGTCCAGATACGGCTGCAGCGCCGCCATCTGCTGGTCGACCGGCTCGCCGGCCTTGATCATGATGATGATCGGCCGCGGCGGGCGGATCGCCTCGACGAATTCCTCGATCGTCTTGCAGGGAATGATCTTGTCCTTGAGTGCGCCCGCATTCGCATAAAATTCATCCGTCACCTGAGGAGTACGGTTGAACACTGCAATCTTGTTGCCTTTTTCAGCGATATTGAGCGCCAGATTCGATCCCATCACCGCGAGACCGATCAGCCCGATTTCTGCCTTTTCCACGACAATCCTCCAATGAGCCGTTGACTGCGCCCGGCCCCACCCTGAAGACCCGGAAGACACAGCAACATCCGATGTGACGCAATGCCACCGACGCTCGACGCGACCGGCGACAGCCCTGCGTTGGGGGCTGTTGTTGCACTCCGGACGGAAAACGGCAAGTCTTCGAAAGCCGTGAATCGTTCTCTTTGCAGGACTGTGCAACAATGTTGCGGAATTCGCGATTCATCCGTTTCCGAACTGACGTTTTTTCTGCCGATCGCAGCCCCATGAGGGTGATATAGAGGAGGAAACCATCATGTCGACCATGAGCGCGAAGATCGTACATGTCTCCATCGCTCGCGACTGGAGGGAGGTCTACGACTACGCCAGCCGCCCGGAAAACATGCCTTTCTGGGCCTCTGGCCTGGCATCGGGACTGACGCAGGATGGGGATGACTGGATCGCCGAAGGCATGCTTGGGACTGCACGAGTGCGCTTCGCGCCTCGCAATGACTTCGGCGTCATCGACCATTGGGTAACGCTGGAATCCGATCTGCAGGTCTATAATGCCTTGCGTGTCGCACCGAACGGCGATGGTTGCGAGGTCATGTTCACCGTGCTCCAGCTGCCGGGCATGGACGCTGCACAATTCGCGGCCGATGCCGCGCATGTCATGGGCGATCTGGAGACACTGAAGCAATTGATGGAGCGCTGATCGCCCTTACAGCGAGCGCAACGTCCAGTCGACGAGTTCGCCTGTCACACCAGCAAATGCGGCATCAAGCGCTCGCACGAAATCGGGATTGCTGCCGCCACTGATCGGCACGACCTTCCGGAACACGTTCTGGGCCTTCACCGTACCGGTGCGATCGTTCAAGATCTTTTCCGAGATTTCGACGATTGCCGTCTTCTGGCCGCCGGACGCATTGATCTCGAAGGAGCGGATATCGGTGACGATCTGATAGTCGATCGCAAGCCCCTGCCCTGGTACGCCGACGCCGCCAAGCTTGCCTGTGTTCTCGAAAGCCTCGACCAGCTTCGATTGCACCATCTTGCTCAGCTTGTCGCTCCATTGCGATTTGCCGAGATATTGGATTGCCGACGGCGAGACTCGGATGACGATCTGGTTGCTGTCCAGCGCCTGCAGTGCAGTCGGTGCCGGGATAAGGATCTGCCGGTTTTTCACCGAAGGCCCATTTCCCTTCACAGAGGCGGAAAGATCGTAGGTGTCGTTGCTTGCGGAGGTTCCACAGCCCCCGAGCAAGGCTGCGAGCAAAGGCAATGCGATCACAGCTTTCCACACCTGATGACGCTCACTCGACACGCAACCGACCATATTCCGCTTATCCCCTGGAGACCAGATATCGCTATTCATCAATGCCGCGCCCGGCCGTCATAAGTTTTGACCGTATCCCCGCCGAAGATCAATCGCTGCGGATTGCGGTCGAAATTAGTGATTGTACTATTCAGGTTGTCAACCGTACCCCTCATGTCGTTGATGAGGGTCTGGGCATCGCGCAAGCCGCTGCTGGAAAATTTCTGCAGATTGTCGGCGATCGGACCGATGCGGGAATTGAGATTGTCCGCCATCTTCTTGAAGGATTCGAGCGTGTCCTTGGCTTCTGCGAACAGCGATTTCGTGCTGTCATCGCCGAGCAGGGAATTGACCTTGGTCAGGATCCCGTCGACCTTGCCGGATGCCGCGTTGAGCTTGGTGGAGATGTCACGGGCATTGGCGATCGTCTGGTCGATATCCTGCTGATGCGCAGCAACGGAATTGGCGACGTCGCGGATCGATGCGACCGCCGTGCGCGCCTGCTTCGTCACATCGGCAATATCGTCAACCGATCCCTTGATCTTGGCCGGATCGATCTGCGCGACGATCGCATCGACGCGGTCCAGCGTCTTTTGAGCATTCTGACCGAACGTCGTATAGGTGTCGGCTGTCTGCTTGAAGCTCGCAATCGTCGCCTTCAGGTCGGTCGTCGCGTCGGCAACATTGGCCGTGATCTTGTCGGCATTGGCGATGACGTCGTTGACCTTCTGCGCATCGACCGCGCGCACCAGCTTTTCGATCGCATCCAGTGTCGAATCGACGCGGGTCGAGACGGTCTTGAAGGTATCGGAAAGCTGCCCGACGCTTGCCAGGAACTTGTCGATATTGTCGGAATTGTCGGCGATGGCCTTCGAGAATTTCTGCGCATTGCGCACGGTATCCGTCAACGGCCCACGCGAATCCGAGACGAAGCCCTGAATGTCACCAATCGTATCATTGGCGCGGTTCAGGATCTTGTCGGCCGTCGTCAACAGATTGGTCACGCTCGATTGATCCGCAAGCAACACCGCCCGCTTGCCCGTGTCGATCGAACGCTTGAGGATGTTTTCGTCGCCGTTGCGGCCGCCGGAAAGCTCGATGTAGGCAGCTCCCGTCAGGCCCTGGATCTCAAGAATGGCCTTGGTCGAGGTATAGACCGGCGCATCGGCGCGCACCTGCGTAAAGGCAAGCGAATAGTTCGGATCGTCGGCATCGATCGACAGACCCTGCACCGAGCCCACCTGAATGCCGTTGAAGCGAACTGGCGAGCCGACGCTCAAGCCGTTTGCCGAGCCGGGAATGCGCACGACAAGCTCGACCATCGGGCCGCCGCGGCCATACTCGGCCATCCAGTAGACGAAACCGAAGGCAGCCGCGATGACGAGCAGCGTGAAGAACCCAACGATCGTATAATTGGCTTTGGTTTCCATAGTCTCCAGTCACTTCTCGCGGCTGTGGGCGCTTGCGCCTTTGTCGTCGTTGTGCCCTCTGATGTCCTCGCGCGGCACGATCGAACGTGCGCGCTTGCCCCTGAAGTAGGATTGCACCCAGGGATCATCACAGGCGAGCATGTCCTCAACCGTACCTTCCACCAATACCCGCTTCTGTCCGAGGACAGCAATACGGTCGCAGACGGAAAACAGGCTGTCGAGGTCGTGAGTCACCATATAAACGGTCAGGCCGAGCGTGTCGCGCAGCTTGGCGATCAGCTCGTCGAACTCCGAAGCGCCGATCGGATCGAGGCCCGAGGTCGGCTCGTCGAGGAAAACGAGGTCGGGGTCGAGCGCCAGGGCCCTGGCAAGCGCCGCGCGCTTGATCATGCCGCCGGAAAGTTCGGAAGGATATTTGTCGGCGGCATCAGCGGCGAGACCCACCATGCGGATCTTCATCAGCGCCAGCTCGTCCATCATCTCCTTGGGCAGGTCCAGATATTCCCGCATCGGCACCTGGATGTTTTCCTTGACCGTCAGTGAGGAAAACAGCGCACCCTGCTGGAAGAGAACACCGAGCCGCATATCGAGGCGGTTGCGGTCCTGCTCGTCGAGCTTGTCGTAATCTTCACCGAGAATCTCGATCTTGCCCGAGCGGCGCGGCAGCAGCCGCAGCACCGTGCGCAGCAGCACGGACTTCCCCGCGCCGGAGGCACCGACGAAACCAAGGATCTCGCCGCGATAGATATTGAGGTTCAGCTTGTCGAGGACGATCTTCGATCCGAAGCCGACGGTGACATCCCGCGCCGACAGCACTATGTCCCTGCCCTGCTCATCCTTTTCCAACGGGATTTCCGAGTGAAGCGCGCTCATCGTTATCGTCTCTCAGAAGTCGATTGCTGCGTAGAACATGGCGAAGAGCCCGTCCATGAGGATAACGACGAAGATCGACTTCACCACCGATGAAGTCACGTGCTGACCGAGAGACTCCGCACTGCCCCCCACCTTCAATCCCTCGACCGCCGCGACGATGCCGATAACAAGCGCCATGAACGGCGCCTTGATCATGCCCGAAATGATCGTCGAAAGGCTGACGGCCTCGTGCAGTCGCGAGATGAAGGTCGCAAACGTGATGCCGGAATATGCCCAGGACACCAGGGCGGCGCCAAAAAGCGCAGCGAAGTTGGCAATAACGGTCAGCAGCGGCAAAGCGACCGTCAGCGCCACCAGCCGGGGGAAAATCAGGACGCCGATGGGATTCAGACCCATGACCTTCAGCGCGTCCACTTCCTCGCGCATCTTCATGGAGCCGATTTCGGCTGTAATCGCGCTGCCGGAACGGCCGGCGATCATGATCGCCGTCAGAAGCACGCCGATTTCGCGCAATTGCAGGATGCCGACGAGATCGACCACGAAGATTTCCGCGCCGAAATAGCGCAGCTGGAAAGCGCCCTGCTGAGCGATGATCGCACCGATCAGCGACGACATCAGCAGGATGATCGGAACGGCGCGCACCGCCATATGGTCGATCTGATTGATGATCGAGGCCGGTGAAACACCACTGCCGCGGCCGAATTTAAGCTGCGCGCCGCGCACGGCCGAGCCCAGAATATACATGGCGGCGACGAGATTGCCCCAGATCTCGTAGACGGTTTTGCCGATGGGCGCCAATATGCGCTCCGCCAATGATGTCCTCGGCTTTGCCGCGGCGGCCTCATCGTCCGGATACGCATCGAACGCGGTCAGCAATTCATCGATATGCGGATTGGAGCCCTCGATCGTGACATGGGCCTTATGCGCTTCCTGACTTTCCTTCAGCCGGCGGATCAACAGCGCACCCGCCGTATCGACATCGGAAAGACCGGAAAGATCGATCACGACCTCGCCACCGGAGCTACGCTTCGACAGCTGCTCGATCTGACGCAGCACGCCGTGCACATTGGCGCTGCGCCAATTGCCCTCCAGCCGATAGCGATGGCCTGCGCCTTCGGGCGCATCATCGATCTTCGGTGCATCGGACCTTTGTTCGGCTGCTTTCAAACTCATGCGTCTTTCAAATCTGGCACAACATATGCCGACTCGGTGAGCCCGCATGGTCAGTGCTTAATACACCGACTATGCATGGAATTTCCATCTCGCGCCGGCGCCAACATATGTCACGGCTTTTTGATATCCAAATGAATTTGTTGCACCGCGTCAGGATACGCCGTGAGCACCCCCGTCGATTGCCGGCTTCCTGTCCTGCAATCCATAGGCGAAAACGACCATCGCAAGCCCGAAGGCAGCGATGCCGGCCATGACATAATAGCTAGCCAGGTCAAGCCAGGCATAGAGATAGCCGGATGCAAGCGTCATCAGGCCCAGGAACATGCCATTGTAGAAATAATAGGCGCCCTGGGCCGATGATTCCTGCGCCTCATGGACGGACGCAACGATGCGCCGCTGAACACCGGTATGGACGCAGGCATAGGTGCAGGAATGAAAGCACTGCAGCACGAAATAGCCGATGAAACCGAAATTGCTCGGAAACAGGACCCAGCGCAGAATGCACATGGTCGAACCGAAGAAGATGAGCGTCCAGGCGCTGAACCGCCTGCTCAGTTTCTTCGACAGGAAGAAAACCATCACCTCGGCCGTAACGCCAATGCTCCACAGCACGGCTATCTCGGCGCCGGAAAAGCCGAGCTTATGCCAGTAGATCGACGCAAACGTATAGAGCATCGCATGGCTCGATTGCTGTATTGACACGCCGATCATGGTGATGAGCAATTGCGGCGAGCGCAGATTTCCGGTCGGTGATTGCAGATTGATCGGTTGGTTACGCCGGCGCGTCGGCCCGATGCGCGGCGCGAAAAAGCCCATCAACGTCGTCAGAATGAACCCCGCCACCATCACGGGCAATACTGTTGTACCACCCCACATGCCAATCAGCTGGCCGCCGAGAAGGGTCGACAGGATGAAGGTGATCGATCCCCAGACCCGCATGGAGCCATAATCGAAGCCCCAGCGGCGCACGCCCGACATGGCAATCGATTCGACCACCGGCACGTAAGGCGCATAGGTAGCGCCCTGAATACCGTAGACCAGAAGCACCGGCCAGAAATCGCTGGTCCAGTAAAGCGCGATTGCCGTCAGCAGCGACAAGGCACCCGACCACAACAATACATCGGCCCGCTCCCTCATATGATCGGCGAGCACCGCGATGATGGGTGTCACGAGGACGCGCACGACCATGGGAATGGCGATCACCAGGCCAATCTCGTGATCGTTGAAATTCAGCCCCGCCAACCAGACGGGAAAGAAGGGTACGGCAATGCCGTTGACGAACAACGGAGCGCAATAGGACAAGGCGGCACGCAAGCGGAAATATGGAGGCGCACCCTCGCCCTGGAAGGACTTGATCGCGGGAATCATGACAGACCTGAAGGGGAACTTATTTGTCCCTATCATGCTATCGAGAATACGACTATGGCGAGAAATGGCCAAAACCGTAACGTTTCGGAAAAATCCGAAGCCAAGGCCGTCCTACGGCGATCAATAATTATGACAGGCCATTATCAGCGACGTGAAGAGGCGTAGGAATTATGCCGCCTGCGCACCGATCGGCCGCGGCAATTCTCCGACCAGAGAATCCACAGGCTGCGTCTCGAGGATAGCCCGCCAGGTGATCAGCTCGAACGTACCGTCCTCATGCTCGGCGATCGCCGTGCAGCTCTCCACCCAGTCGCCGGTATTGATGTAGCGCACACCGTCGAGATCCTCGATGACCGCATGGTGGATGTGACCGCAGATCACGCCATCGGCGTCGTTGCGCTTGGCCTCTTCGGCGACGACACGCTGAAACTCGCCGATGAAATTGACGGCGTGCTTCACCTGCAGCTTCGCCCAGGCCGAAAAGGACCAATAAGGCATGTTCAGGCGGCGGCGTACCGCTGCAAGCCCGATATTGATCAAGATGGCCATGTCGTAAGCCCAGTCGCCGAGATAGGCGAGCAGGCGGGCATTACGAACCACGACGTCGAATTCATCGCCGTGGAGCACGAGATATTTCTTCCCGTCAGCCGTTTCGTGCATGGCGCGCTGTGCCACCTCGATACCGCCGAAGTGCATTCCGGGGAAGTCACGCAGGAATTCGTCGTGATTGCCAGGGATATAAACGATGCGCGTACCCTTGCGCGCCTTGCGCAGGAGCTTCTGCACGACGTCGTTACAATCCTGCGGCCAGTACCAGTTCCGCTTCAATCTCCAGCCATCAACGATATCCCCGACCAGAAAGATCGTGTCGGCGTCGTGGTAACGGAGAAAATCGAGCAGGTAGTCCGCCTTGGCGGCCTTCGAGCCGAGGTGCACGTCAGAAATGAATAGCGTTCGGAAATGCCGGGGGTCCATGTTTTCATTCACGAACTTTATGTCCGTGCCCTATCCTACCTTGGCTATTCCAAAACCAGACTCGTGTTTCAGGAAGATGACAAACCCTGTGCCTGGCGGCTCAGCGACGAGTTTCAACCGCGTCTCGCGGCGACTGCGAGGTCGGGACGGTCGCTTGTAAAACTGGCGATACCAAGGCGAAACATGGCCCGCGCCGACTCGCTCGTATGGGCCGCCCATCCGTGCACCTTCACGCCATTCCTACCAAAGAGCTGCGTGACCTCGCCATCAAGCACATCGGCGCGTATTGCAATCTCGCGTACGCCGAAGCCACGCATGGCGGCCATGATCCCGCTCCAGCCGAGTTGCCCGGCGACCTGAGGCGAACAGAGGAAGATGAAACCGAGCAGTTCGCCGACATTCAGCCCTTGTTCGCCAAGCGCAGCACCGAATGCTTCGAGACGCGGCAGGGAGAAGCTCGTCACCATGGTACGCGTCAGCATGCCGGTCGCCATCAGCTCATCGACGATGCGGCGCTCCATACCGTCATAGGGCGTACCGTCCGCCTTGGTCTTGATCTCCAGCCGGAGATCGACGGCGGATGGTCCGAAAATATCGATGGTCTCCATGAGCGTCGGAATGGTTTCGCCACCGCTTCCGATCACGACATGGCGCATCAACTCGTCATAGCTGAAATCGGCGATCGCGCCCTTGCCATCAGTCATCCGGTCGATCAGAGCGTCGTGATGCACGACGAGCTTGCCGTCGCGCGTCTGATGGACGTCGAATTCGACGAGATCGACATCGAGCTTGGCCGTCTTCGAAAAGGCGAGCCTGGTGTTTTCGGGCCACAAATGCGCACCGCCGCGATGGGAGGCAATCAGAGTCATCAGGGAAATCTCCGCCTGAGATATTCATAGGTCGGCGCGATGAATACCTGATGACGCGACCGCAACGTTCGACTTGCGCAAAGAACATCACGCGATCATTGCGGAAAAGGCAATTCAGTTTTGCCACGACAAAAACGCTTTGCGACCTCAATTGCATACTGTGAAGGCGAAGCGATTGATGTATGCAGGGGACTCTAGCGCAGGCAGGAATGGAGACGCGACTTGGATACGAATGACACTTCGAACGCAGCCAAGAACATGGCGAGCGGAAATCTCGATGAACAGGCGCTTTATTTCCATCGCTATCCCCGCCCTGGCAAGCTGGAAATTCAGGCGACGAAGCCGCTGGGCAACCAGCGTGATCTGGCGCTTGCCTATTCTCCCGGCGTCGCCGCCCCCTGCATCGCCATCCGCGACAATCCCGAGACGGCAGCCGACTACACGTCCCGCGCCAATCTCGTTGCCGTGATTTCGAACGGTTCGGCGGTACTGGGTCTCGGCAATATCGGCCCGCTCGCCTCCAAGCCCGTCATGGAAGGCAAAGCTGTCCTTTTCAAGAAATTTGCCGGCATCGACGTCTTTGACATCGAAATCGCAGCACCGACGGTCGATGAGATGGTCAACACCGTTTCGGCGCTCGAGCCAACCTTCGGCGGCATCAATCTCGAAGACATCAAGGCGCCGGAATGCTTCGACGTCGAGCGCCGCCTGCGCGAGAAGATGGAAATTCCGGTCTTCCACGACGATCAGCACGGCACCGCCATCATCGTCGCCGCCGCCATCCTCAACGGACTGGAACTGGCCGGCAAGAAGATCGAAGACGTCAAGATCGTCGCCTCCGGCGCCGGCGCCGCTGCCCTCGCCTGCCTCAACCTGCTCGTTATCCTTGGCGCCAGGCGCGAAAACATCTGGGTCCACGATATCGAGGGCCTGGTCTACAAGGACCGCAACGTCCTGATGGACGAGTGGAAATCCGTCTATGCGCAGGACAGCGACAAGCGTGTGCTGGCCGAATCCATCCCAGGCGCCGATGTCTTCCTCGGCCTCTCCGCCGCCGGCGTGCTGAAGCCCGAGCTTCTCGAGCAGATGGCGGAAAAGCCGCTGATCATGGCGCTGGCAAACCCGACGCCGGAAATCATGCCGGATCTCGCCCGTGCCGCCCGCCCGGATGCGATGATCTGCACCGGGCGCTCGGATTTCCCGAACCAGGTCAACAACGTCCTCTGCTTCCCCTACATCTTCCGCGGCGCGCTCGATTGCGGTGCGAAGACGATCAACGAAGAGATGAAGATGGCGGCCGTGCGCGCCATCGCCGCGCTTGCCCGCGAGGAGCCTTCCGATGTCGCCGCCCGCGCCTATACCGGCGAAACACCGGTCTTCGGCCCGAATTACCTGATCCCCTCGCCCTTCGATCCGCGCCTCATCCTGCGCATCGCACCGGCCGTGGCGAGGGCCGCCGCCGATAGCGGCGTGGCACTGCGCCCGATTGCCGATTTCGACGCCTATATGGACGAGCTCAATCGCTTCGTCTTCCGCTCCGGCTTCATCATGAAGCCGATTTTTGCGGCCGCGAAGATCGCGGAACGCAAGCGCGTGGTCTTCTCCGAAGGCGAAGACGAGCGCGTGCTGCGCGCCGCCCAGGTCCTGCTCGAGGAAGGCACCGCCGTCCCGATCCTGATCGGCCGTCCCTCCGTTATCGAGACGCGCCTGAAGCGCTACGGCCTGAAGATCCGTCCGAATACGGATTTCGCTGTCATCAATCCGGAAGACGATCCGCGCTTCCGCGAATATGTCGACCTCTACTTCTCGCTCGTCGGCCGCGCTGGCGTCATCCCCGAAGCCGCACGCACGATCGTTCGTACCAACGCGACCGTTATCGGCGCGCTTGCCCTGAAGCGCGGCGAAGCCGATGCGCTCATCTGCGGCCTTGAAGGCCGTTATGAGCGTCATCTGCGCATCGTCCGCCAGATCATCGGCAAGCGGCCTGATGTTCGTGATTTCTCGGCACTGAGCCTGCTCATCTCGCAGCGCGGCGCGACCTTCTATACCGACACCTACGTCACGTTTAATCCGACCGCCGAGGAAATCGCGGAGTCGACCTGGCTGGCTGCCGAGGAAATCAAGCGCTTCGGCATCGAGCCGCGTGCTGCTCTCGTCTCGCATTCCAACTTCGGTTCACGGGAGTCGGAAAGCGCCACCAAGATGCGCGAGGCGCTCGCTCTCGTCCGCAAGGCGGCGCCGGAGCTGGAAGTCGACGGCGAAATGCATGGCGATAGCGCCATTTCCGAGAGCCTGCGCCGTCACGTGATGCCGGACAGCACGCTTACGGGCGAAGCGAACCTGCTGGTCTTCCCCAATCTCGATGCCGCCAATATCACGCTCGGCGTGGTCAAAACCATGACCGACAGCCTACATGTCGGCCCGATCCTGCTTGGCACTGCGCTTCCGGCCCACATTCTCTCGCCGTCGGTCACCTCCCGTGGCGTGGTCAACATGGCAGCGCTTGCCGTCGTCGAGGCCTCGCAGATCGCTTAATACAGCGGCTCACACCCTACGTCAGAACGGTTCCGCGCTTTATGCAATCGCGGAACCGTTCAATCTTCTTGCTGTTGGCAGCCGCGAGCTGCAATTTCATGAAAATCCTCTCGAAATCCGTGCTTTTTCATGGATACGTTGTTAAGCTGCAACGTGTAATCTTCAGCGACTTAAAACCGCTTTCGAGAGCAGAACCGTGAACCGCGGCACCAAACAAGCTTCCATTGCCCTGTTATCCCTGCTGACGGCCACGCCGGCTCTTGCGCAGGCAGACCTCTGCGACGAGCTGCGCGGCCGCTACGTCGATATCAACGAAGTGATCGGCGCCAGCCAGGAAACGCGCCAGCTGTCGCGTGCCATCGTCCAACAGAACCTGATGATCCGCCGAACGATGAGCGATCTGCGCAACCAGGGCTGCATCGAAGGCGACGATGCAGTGTTTGGCGGGCAGGACAATCAAGGCGTCTGCAACGACATGCGGCAATCGATCGATCAGATGCGGCACGACCTCTCCCTGCTGATGGATCAGCGTGAGCAGAGCGTCGGCCGTGTCGATGCCGTTGCCATGCAGCGCCGGCAGTTGCTGGATACGATGCAGCGCAACGGCTGCAGCCTGCCGGCTTCGGCAACTCCGGATATCGTCATCGACACCCGCACGAAAATGGATGCCTATGCGCCGCAGGAGCAATCCCTGGCTAAGCCGGAAAGCTCTATTACCGTCATCGAGACGCCGAGGCTGCAGAAGGATTCCAGCCTGCAACAAAGGCAGGCACCCCCGACGGCAGCACCCAAGGTAACACAGGCGCAGCCTCAGCAGTTTCCGCCGGATCGCCCCTACGATCCCTCGGCCCATAAGGTGCGCCAGGTCGGCCCGCAATTTCTCGCGACCGACCAGGGCAGCATCGACCTCAAACATCCGAAAGAGGCCGGGCCGCAGCCGACGCAATAACGCGCGGCCAGACGTTTCTCATCTTCGCCTGACCGCCCCGCTTCCCTGGTTTCATGCCGCTCCCGACTGGCGCAACTGGGAGATAATGGACTCATCACCCGTCTCCTGCGCGAGATCGCGGTAGGATCGACCGGAGGCGTCCCTGACCGAACGATCAGCCCCGTGCGCCAGCAGGAAACGCACCGCCTCGCCGCAGCGATTGACGATGGCAAAGCCAAGCGGCGTCATCCAGTCGCGATCGGTGGACTGCCCATGCGGGCGGAAGTCCCCGAAGCGGATATTCACCTGTTCCGGATGCTTATCAAGAATAGCAGCCAGCTGATCGATCTGACCGAAAGCGGCCGCCGCGAAAATATCGAGCGGATGGGCTTTCAGAAACTCGACCATTTCCTCCTTGCCATTATATTCGGCCCAACCGATTGCCGGCGCATGAAAATTGGGATCGCGAACGGTGGTATCGACTCCATGCTCGATCAGCAGTTTCGCCATCTCCATATGGCCATGCAGCGCGGCTTCATGCAGCGGCGTTCGGCTTGTCATGGCATTGACGTCGAAGCCCAAAGCCAGCATTCGGCGGACAGCTTCAAGGTTGTTTTCGCCAGCAGCGTCGTGGAGCATGGCCGGATGGGTCTTGCGCATCGCCGCCACGATATCACCATCGCCCGCAAATCTCTTTATGTGCTTAACGAATGACGCCATGTGCTTGATGGCTACGGCCGGATCGATCGCCTTTTTGCGCTGCTTCAGGTGTATTTGGATATAGACTCGATCCTCGTCTTTCAGACGAACGGCCACCGCGCCCTTCTGCACAAGATATGCGGCCAGCTCGCTGTCACCACCCAGCCGCGCCCACTCATACGGCGTTCTGCCATTGACGACCTTATGAACATCCGCCCCGTGCTCCACCAGCAGGCGCACCCGTTCGCCCATGTGATGTTCCAACGACCAGGCAAGCTGATAGTCGAAAACGGTCTGCGAATTTGCAACGAATCTGCCATCTTCGCGCACGAGCCAATTGTTCTTATCCCTAGCGGACAAGCCATATTCGATCAGCAATTTCAGGCAAGTATCGTCCCGTTCGAACATGCGGTTGTAGAGCGCCTGGCTGTCATTGGCTTCGGCGCCGGCGTCGAGCAGCAGCCGCGCGAATGCCTCGCATTCCGGATGCGGCGGCTGGCGATCCTTTCCCGCCTCACCTTCGCCGAAGACGCCGGTCAAAACGGTGAAGCGATATTGACCGGCATCGAGGAAGAAGGCGTCGACATCGGCCCCACGCCGGACCAGCTCGCGGGCCGCCGGCAGGCTGGATCGACCCGGCACGCGAGCGTAGGCGGCGCACATCAGCGGAGTTAGATCATGCGGCCCGCCCTTGCGATCAAGAAGCTGCGGCTGGCGATCGAGCCAGCGACCTATGCGGTCGGCATCGCCGAGCGCAGCAGCGACATGGATGCTTTCGTCCGCAATCTCCGGATTGTCTTCAAGCAGTCGCAGCGCCTGATCGAAGCGTGCGGGATCGGCGGGAATATTGGCAAAATACGAAACCGTCGCGAGCGACAGGAAACGGTTGGCGAGCTGATCCCGCGGAGCATGCCTGCGATCGCTGCTTTCGAGATGCGCCTTGAGCTTCGTCCAGCTGGAGAAACCGAATTCGCGGGCAAGAACGAGCTGAATGTCCTGCAGCCCAACATCGGCGACATCGGCAAAATAGGGCGCAATGCGGCTATGCGCCGAAACATCGCCGGCTTGGACGGCCTTGAGGAAAGACTTGGCCTGCTTTTTCAGGGAATCGAGAGTGGCGTCGACCGCCAAAGAGCGCGTGGTCACGATAGACCTCCTTCCATTTACGTCCGGTATCCGCGCCCACAGACTGAAAAGAGGTGTGGCAGTCTCACTTTATATGCATCAGGTGGGCCCAGCCCTTCCCGCGGATCGGATGCGCCCTGAGAACAAGTCACATCTATCGCGGCGGTTGCGATCTGTCCAGAGGTCATGCTCCCTGGATCAAGCCGGCTGATACCGCACATAGGCAAAAGCATCACCATCCGGTGACCAGTTCGGCACATTGATCGACCCCTGCCCGCCGAAGAGCTCGAACAGCGTGGTGATATTGCCGCCATCCATATCCATCAACCGCATGCGGACATTCAGGTCCCGCGGATGATCGAAGACATCGGGATCGTAGGAGATCAGCACAACCTTGTCGTTCTTCGGCGACGGATGGGCGAACCAGTTGCCGTAATTATCATGGGTCACTTGCTGCAGGCCGGTGCCATCGGGATGGATGCGCCAGATCTGCATCAGGCCGGTACGGCTCGAATTGAAGTAGATCCATTGCCCATCGGCCGAAAAATCAGGCCCGTCGTTGCGGCCTTCACCATGCGTCAGGCGCGTTTCCTCGCCTCCATCGATCGAGATCGTATAGATATCGAACACGTCGTTGCGGATACCGCAATAGGAGAAGCGCTTTCCGTCCGGCGACCAGCCATGCCAGTAGGACGGCAGATTGGTCGTAACCTGCCTTGGCGTGCCACCCTCTGCCGGCAGAACATAGATACAGGCCTTGCCGTGCTCCGTCTTGTCGGAAATGGCGATCAGCGAGCCGTCGGGCGAGATGCCGTGATCGTTGTTGCATCGGGTGGCGAAACCGGTATCGACCTGAGCGATCCCGGCGCCGCCATCCAGGGACAAACGGTAAAGCAGGCCGTCGCCGTTCAGCAGCAGATAGCGTCCGTCGGGCGAATAGTTCGGCGCCTCGACAAGCTCCTCCGTCTGCCAGACAACGCGATTTTCACCCGTGCGGATGTTGTAGATCTCGACCGAGCTGCGCATTCGTCCTCTTCCTCTGTCGGAGGTGCGATCAGCGATCGCGGAACCGATTGGTGATCGGATAGCGACGGTCGCGACCGAAATTCTTCTTCGTGATCTTCACGCCCGGCGCCGACTGGCGGCGCTTGTACTCCGCGAGATAGAGCAGATGCTCGACGCGATGCACGGTCGCGACATCATGACCGCGCGCGACGATCTCCTCGACGGACATTTCCTTCTCGACCAGACATTCCAGGATATCGTCGAGCGCCGGATAGGGCGGAAGCGAATCCTGGTCGGTCTGGTTCGGCCTCAGCTCCGCCGAAGGCGCCTTGTCGATGATGTTATGAGGAATGACCTCGCCCGAAGGGCCGAGCGCGCCCGGCGGCACATGCAGGTTGCGCCAGCGCGACAGCGCGTAGACCTGCATCTTGTAGAGATCCTTGATCGGGTTGAAGCCGCCGTTCATATCGCCATAGAGTGTAGCGTATCCGACCGACATTTCCGACTTATTGCCCGTCGTCACCACCATCGAGCCGAACTTGTTCGAGATCGCCATCAGGATGGTGCCGCGGGCGCGGCTCTGCAGGTTTTCTTCGGTGATGCCGCTCTCGGTGCCCTCGAAGAGGTCGGACAAGGCGGAGGTGAAGCCGGTGACGGGATCTTCGATCGGCACGATATCGTAACGGCAGCCAAGCGCCTTGGCGCAATCGGCCGCATCCTTCAGCGAATCCTGCGAGGTATAGCGATAGGGCAGCATGACGGTGCGCACACGCTCTTCGCCCAGCGCGTCGACCGCGATTGCTGCGCAGATCGCCGAGTCGATGCCGCCGGAAAGGCCGAGCACGACCGACTTGAAGCCGTTCTTGTTGACATAGTCGCGGAAGCCCAGCAGGCAGGCGCGATAATCCGCCTCCTCGCCTTCCGGAATATGAGCCATCGGCCCTTCGGCACAGTGCCAGCCATCGCCGTTCTTCTTCCAGGTGGTGACCGTCAGGGCAGTTTCGAACTGGCTCATCTGGAAGGCCAGCGTCTTGTCGGCGTTGAAGCCGAAGCTCGCGCCATCGAAAACCAATTCGTCCTGGCCGCCGAGCTGGGCGGCATAGATCATCGGCAGACCCGTCTCGATAACCTGCTTCAGCACGACTTGATGGCGCACGTCGACCTTGCCGCGATAATACGGCGAGCCATTCGGCGAGAGAAGGATTTCCGCACCGCTCTCAGCCAGCGTCTCGCAGACGCCGAGTTCGCCCCAGATGTCCTCGCAGATCGGGATACCCAGCCGCACGCCGCGGAAATTGACCGGGCCTGGCATGGCCCCCTGATCGAAGACGCGCTTTTCGTCGAATTCGCCGTAATTCGGCAGGTCAACCTTGTCGCGGACCGCGATCACCTTACCGCCATCAAGCACGGCAATCGAATTATAGCGGCCAGTCTCATCCTGCCGGGGAAAGCCAATGATGACGCCGGGGCCGCCATCGGCGGTATCGGCAGCCAGAGTCTCGACTGCTTTCCAGCAGGCGCGAATGAAGGCCGGCTTCAGCACCAAATCCTCCGGCGGATAGCCGGAAATGAACAGTTCCGTCAGCAATATGAGCTGCGCGCCTTCGCGCGCTGCCTCAGCGCGTGCCTCACGCGCCTTGGCAAGATTGCCGGAGATGTCACCGACCGTCGGATTGAGCTGCGCGACGGCGATGCGGATGGTGTGGGTGATCTGGCTTTGCTCTGTCATGCCATACATTTAGCGATGGCATCTTTCTTCCGCAACCGCCTTCCTTCCCGCACACGCATCAAAGATCGCGCCACGCGCATAGGCGGTATTTTTGCCCGGAAAAATACCAGGCTTGCCTTGCGGTTCATGCATCATTCATGACAGAAGCGTGACACTTATATGAATATTTTGTAGCTTTTGGAGAAATCATTGGTCGCATTGGTCATCGAGTCCGCCTTGGCGGGCAAGCTTGCCCTTTTCCAGAAGATCGGCGACGCGAGACAGAAGTCCGCCGCTCTGCGTCTGCTTCTGAGCCTCGCGCTGACCCTGCTTTTCTCCCTGTCCATCGTCATGACGGTCGAATGGATCGCACGCGGTGAATTCGCCTCGGCTTGGACCTATCTCCTTTCCCCGTCCCGCCCCGGCCCCGCCACCATCGGCGTTGTCATGCTGGCCATGCTGACCCTGGATGCCTTGATCGGTCGCGCGCATCTATCCGCTTTGATCGTCGTTCCGCTGCTGCTCATACCGGCCTTCATTTCCAGTCAGAAGCAGAATTTTCTCTCCGATCCGCTCTACCCTTCGGACTTCCTGTTTGGGCGGCAGATCATGGAGCTGATGCCGGTCATGGTCCGCGATCGCCCCTGGACGGCCGCAGCACTGGCGATCGGCCTCCTCGTCGGCCTCGCTAGCTTGATCCTGGTCTGGCGCCATATCAGCGGCCGCACCGCCTTGTTTTCACACAAGGAGCGCCTTGCCCGGCTTTCGATCTGCCTGCCGCTAGCAGCACTTTTCGCCTCGCAGATGGACCCCACACAATATTCCTATGTTCGCGAGAAGCTAGGCATCATACCGATCGTCTGGGACCAGACGGAAAATTATAACCACAACGGCTTCATCGTCGCCTTCGCACTGAATTTGCCCATGGCCGACGTCAAGTCACCGGCTGGCTACGGACCTGGCGCCATCGACGCCTTGCCCGCAAGAAATTACGGCTATCTCTCCGGGCCGCGCCAAAAGCCCGACGTCATCATGCTTATGAGCGAATCCCTCTGGGACCCGACGCGCCTTGCCGACATCGCCTTCACGCCCGATCCGATGCCGACCATCCGCGCCAGACAATCCGGACATGTCTTCTCACCGGAATTCGGCGGCATGACAGCCAATGTCGAGTTCGAGGCATTGACCGGCTTTTCCAATGCGTTTCTGCCCTATGGCAGCATTCCCTATCAGCAATATGTGCGGCGCCCGATGCCATCGCTCGCTACTTTCTTCCGTGGCGAAGGCTACATGGCACGCGCCCTCCATCCCTTCAGTGGCTGGTTCTGGAACCGCAACGAGGTTTACCGCGCCTTCGGCTTCGAGGAGTTTCACACCCAGGAAACCCTACCGGCCATGGACAAGCGCGGCATGTTCGCCGCCGACGATTCCCTCATGAAGGAAATCATGCGCGAAGGAGACGCCGCTGAGCGCCCCTTCTTCTTCTTTGCCGTCACCCTGCAGGGACATGGGCCTTACGAAGCCGACCGCTATCCTGAGAATACCGTCGATATCGCCGGCAATTTGAACGACGATGACCGTGCGGCGCTCGCTACCTATGCACAAGGTGTGCGCGAAGCCGATGACAGCCTGAAGATGCTGATGGGGTGGGCCGAGAAGCGCGACCGCGAAACCATCATCGTCCTCTGGGGCGATCATCTGCCGCCGCTCGGCAACGTCTATCCGAACACCGGCTACATGCCGCAGCAGGTGGCGACCCGCAAGGCACCGCTCGATGTCATGAAGAAGGAGCACGAGACGCCGCTCGTCGTCTGGTCGAGCAGGAAGGGTATTCGCAAGGACATCGGCACCATCAGCCCATCGCAGCTGCCGTATCACCTGCTGAAAACCGCCGGCTACGAGCATCCTTTCTACACGGGCTTCCTCGGCCGCATTCAGAGGAAATACAACGTCGTCGATCGTTACCAGCTTGCGAGCCGCGACAATCAAGCCTTCCCCGATTGGGCACGCAACGAGCAGGAGCTTGACCCGATGGTGCGCGACTATCGCTATCTGCAGCACGACATGATGTTCGGCCGTCAATATGGGTTGGAACGCTTCTTCCCATCGCATGCAGAGCTGGTGAGCCAGGAGAACAGCTAGCTCCATCGCGAGCATGGGTTAATGCAGCGGTTTTGCCATAGCGACACACGCAGCGGCTCCATGCGTAGTCGGGTTTGAAACCCTTCCCTCGTTGCATTTTTACCCGTTGGTCGAATAGTTGCATTCAATGCCACAAGGACCTCGGAGCCCTCCCAATGCATAATCTTCCCAACTTCGTCCATCTGCATTTTGACAAGACGACCGATCAGCTCGGCGATATCGAAAAGCGCGTTCTTAAAAAGGCGCACGAGCGAAAGATCATTTCCACCGACATCAATGCAGCCATCTCGGCGGAATCGTCCACGGGACAGCGTCTGGCTGACGGCATCGCCCGCGTTGGCGGCTCCTGGTCCTTCATCATCGCTTTCCTGCTGTTTCTGGTCTTCTGGTGCGCCATCAACACGATCCTTCTCACCACGAACGCCTTCGACCCCTATCCTTTCATCTTTTTGAACCTCGTCCTCTCCATGCTCGCCGCGATCCAGGCGCCGATCATCATGATGTCTCAGAACCGGCAGGCAGAGCGGGATCGCTTCGAGGCGGCCAAGGATTACGAAGTCAATCTGAAGTCCGAGCTGGAAGTGCTGTCCCTGCATCAGAAGATCGATATGCAGGTGCTGACGGAGCTCGCAGTGGTGCGGGAAGAACTCGCCAAGCTCAGCAAGCTCGTTACGGAAAAAGGCAGTATCTGAGGGTCAATCGGAAGGGCCGGCCGTCAGCAATCCCGGTCGCCCCTGCCGATATTGCGGCAATCCGTCGCTGATCTCATAATAGTCGCCCTTGTCGGCGCAATAGATATGATAGCCTATCTCAAGGCCGCTCGGCCGGTCGAACAGACCGGCCATGATCGATACTTCATCGGCGCCGTCAGCCACCCAGAACAAAGCCGAGCCGCAGGTCCTGCAGAAACCCCGGCGAGCGAATGTGCTGGCACGATACCAGGTGATAGCTTCTTCTCCCTCGATGACGAGATTTTCGCGCGCGACGTTGGTCGCGGCATAATAGAGCCCGGTCTGCTTGCGGCACTGCGAACAATGGCAGGCGACGACCTCGCGCAGCTTGCCGCGTGTCCTGAAACGTACGCTGCCGCAAAGGCAGGCTCCCGTGTGTTCGTCGCTCATGATCGCTCCCCTTGTTTTGAGGGCAGCCTTTCCGAGAACGGCATTCGGGTCAATTTCAAAGAAATGAAGAGGCTTTAAGCCGGATTGATCCGTCCGGCACGAAAGCAAACGGGCCGGCTTTTCGCCGGCCCGCTTTATAAGGTCATGGATCCGGCTTCCCTCAGCCGTGAGCCCGCATACGCTTCTCGTCGCGGCCGCCCTTCATCCGCTCGGCGAGCAGGAACGCAAGTTCGAGTGCCTGGTCGGCATTGAGACGCGGGTCGCAATGAGTGTGATAGCGATCCTGAAGATCCTCGGCGCCGACGGCGCGGGCGCCGCCCGTGCATTCGGTCACGTCCTTGCCGGTCATTTCGATATGGATGCCGCCCGGATGCGTGCCTTCGGCGCGATGGATCTGGAAGAAGCTCTCGACTTCCGACAGGATGCGCTCGAACGGGCGCGTCTTGTAGTTGTTGAGCGTGATCGTGTTGCCATGCATCGGATCGCAGGACCAGACGACCTTGCGGCCTTCCTTCTCGACGGCACGAATGAGGCGCGGCAAGTTGTCGGCAACTTTGTCGTGACCGAAACGGCAGATCAGCGTCAGACGGCCAGCTTCGTTCTCCGGGTTCAGGATATCGATCAGGTTGATGAGATCGTCCGCCTGCAGCGAAGGACCGCACTTCAACCCGATCGGGTTCTTGATGCCGCGGAAATATTCGACATGGGCGTGGTCGGCCTGGCGCGTACGGTCGCCGATCCAGAGCATGTGACCCGAGGTCGCGTACCAGTCGCCGGTCGTGGAGTCGACGCGGGTGAAGGCCTCTTCATAGCCGAGAAGCAGCGCTTCGTGGCTGGTGAAGAAATCGGTTTCGCGCAGGCTCGCATTGCTCTCGGCAGTGATGCCGATCGCGCGCATGAAATCCATGGTCTCGCCGATGCGGTCGGCAAGCTTGCGGTAGCGCTCGCCCTGCGGGCTGTCCTTGACGAAGCCGAGCATCCACTTCTGCACGTTTTCGAGGTTGGCGTAGCCGCCCATCGCGAAGGCGCGCAGCAGGTTGAGCGTCGCGGCAGACTGGCGGTAAGCCATCATCTGACGCTCCGGATTGGGAACGCGCGACTCTTCATTGAAGTCGATGCCGTTGATGATGTCGCCGCGATAGCTCGGCAGCGAGACGCCATTCTGCGTTTCTATGTTCGACGAACGCGGCTTCGCGAACTGGCCAGCAATACGGCCGACCTTCACCACCGGCAGCTGCGCGCCGAATGTCAGAACGACCGCCATCTGCAGGAAAGCGCGGAAGAAGTCGCGAATATTGTCAGCGCCGTGTTCCGCGAAGCTTTCGGCGCAATCGCCGCCCTGCAACAGGAAACCGTTGCCTTCGGCAACGTTGGCAAGATGGGCCTTCAGGCGACGAGCTTCACCGGCAAAAACGAGCGGCGGATAGCTTGCAAGCTGCGCTTCGGTCTCTGCCAACGCTGCCTTGTCCGGAAAATCCGGCACCTGCTGGATCGGTTTCTGCCGCCAACTGCTGGGTGTCCAATTCTGTGCCATCTCACTCACCTGCTTGTGCGCCCGGTCGTTGCCGGGCGTCCCGTCGTCGTAAATAACGCGCGCTTATAAACCTTTGCCGCCCGCTTGCAAAGGCGGGCAAACTACTGTGCGGATCTTTTATGGTGCAGTCGATTTCTGCGCCAAAACGGGCGCGTTACACGCGCTCGCCGTTGCGGATGCGATAGCTTGGCGAATACATCGTCACCAATTCTTCCGCCGCGGTCGGATGCACAGCCATGGTGCGGTCGAAATCGTCCTTGGTGCAGCCGGCCTTCAGCGTGATGCCGAGCAGCTGCGCCATTTCGCCGGCATCGTGGCCGAGAATATGCGCGCCGATCACCTTGCGGTCGGCAGCATTGACAATCAGCTTCATGATCATCTTCTCGGTACGGCCCGACAGCGTCGCCTTCATCGGCCTGAACTGGGCGCGATAGACTTCGAGCTCCGGATAACGCTTGGCGGCGTCTTCCTCGGTCAGGCCGACCGTGCCGATCTCCGGCTGCGAAAAGACCGCCGTCGGGATCAGTTCGTGATCCGGCAGCGTCGGATTGTTCTTGTAGACGGTCTCGATGAAGCACATGGCCTCATGGATCGCCACCGGCGTCAACTGTACCCGATCGGTGACGTCGCCGAGCGCGTAAATGTTCGCAACGGAAGTACGCGAATACTCGTCGACAATCACAGCGCCCTGCTCGTTGAGCGCGACGCCGGCAGCTTCCAGTCCAAGATTTTCGGTATTCGGTGTGCGGCCGAGCGCCAGCATGACGGTATCGACCGTCAGAACCTTGTCGTTCTTCGTCCGCACGCTAAGGCCGTTCTCCGTCTTCTCGACGCTCTGGATGATGTCGTGGCAGAGAATGCGGATGCCCTTCTCTTCCATCGCTTCATGCAGGCCCTTGCGCAGGTCCTGATCGAAGCGCGACAGGATTTCGGCGCCGCGATAGATCAGCGTCGTCTCGACCCCGAGGCCGTGGAAGATATTGGCGAATTCGACGGCGATGTAGCCGCCGCCGGCGATCAGGATCGCTTTCGGCAATTCCTTCAGGTGGAAGGCCTCGTTCGACGAGATGCAAAGCTCGTGGCCGGGCAGCGCCGTATGCAGGTTCGGCCTGCCGCCGGTTGCAATGACGATGGTCTCGGCCGTGATGGTCTGGCCGGTTTTCAGCAGCTTGACAGTGTGGGCATCCACCAGCTCGGCGCGCGTATCGAAGATCTCCGCCTTGGCATTGTCGAGCCCCTTGCGATAGAGGCCCTCCAGCCGGGCGATTTCCTTGTCCTTTGCCTCGATCAGCTTCGTCCAGTCAAAACTGCTTTCGCCGACAGTCCAGCCGAAGCCGGCCGCATCCTCGAAATGCTCGCTATACTGCGAGGCGTAGACGAACAGCTTCTTCGGTACGCAGCCACGAATGACGCAGGTGCCGCCATAGCGATATTCTTCCGCAATGCCGACCTTCTTGCCGAGCGACGCCGCCACGCGCGCGCTGCGCACGCCACCGGAACCGCCGCCAATCACGAAAAGGTCGAAATCAAACGAAGGCATCGGTGGCTCCTATGGTCATGAAGATGCGCAAGAAGCGCCAGGGGGTTGGCACTCATATAGGGAGCCGCGACCCAAAAAGAAAAGCCCGGAATCGATCCGGGCTTCGAATTTGTAACTGCTTGCCGCAGATACCGAAAACAACGAACGCAGCTTTCGAAACCGCTGCGGCGGCCGGCCGTTGATTACTGCTTCGGCGCAGGCTGCTGAGCAGCAGCACCGGCGTCCGGCGCTGCCACCGGCTGCTTCACGACCTTCTGCAGGGCATCGTTGCTCTGGTTGGCGAGGTCACGCGAAATGCCCTGGCTCCAGATATCGGCAGCCTTGTAGAGTTCGCGGGTGGCGAGTGGGCCATCCTTGAGCAGCTTCTTGCCAGCCGCGGAATTGTAGAAATCGGCGATCGCCTTCAGCTCGTCGGCAGAGAAGGCCTTGGCGTAGGTGATGGCGGCTTCACGCTCGAGATCGGCGCGACGCGGTGCAAGCGCCAGAGCGGTGGCATCGACGGTCGAGTTGATCGCGTCACCGAAATTCGGGTTGGCCTGGATCATCGTGCTCTTCAGCTGCTCTGCGAGGTTCGGCAGGATATTGTCGAACTGATTGGTGATGCCGAGAGCATTGATCGCGGCGCGCGCAGCCTTGATCTGATCCTCGGAAACTTCCTGAGCGTTGACGGAACCGAAGGCAATGCCGGAGAGAAGGACGGTTGCAGCGGCAAGACGGCCAAGACCCGCAAATTTGATCATGAGATGAGTGCTCCTATGTATTGTTCGCCTGCAACGTGCGCGCACCGGCAGGGCCGGCAATAATCGCTTGTGTCGCCATATGGATAAAGAGCCCGTGTTCGACAACGCCGGGAATCGAATAAAGCTCGCTCGAAAGCGCCTCTGCATCAGGAATACGGCCGAAAGATGCATCAACGATGAAATGCCCCCCATCGGTGACAAAGAGGCTGTCACCCGAGTGGCGCATATTGAGCGCGCCCGAGAGCCCAAGACGCGACGCGGCCTTTTCGATGAGGATGCGCGTGGAAACGAGGCCGAAAGGATTGACCTCGATCGGCAGCGGAAAGGCCCCGAGGGTTTCGACGACCTTGCTCTGATCCGCGATAACGATCATGCGGGCGGACGAGGCAGCGACGATCTTCTCGCGCAGCAGCGCACCGCCACCGCCCTTGATCAGGGTCAGTTTACCGTCCAGCTCGTCGGCGCCATCTATGGTGAGATCGAGTTCCGGAAGCTCGTCGAGCGACTTCAGCGGCACGCCGAGCTCGTTGCAGAGCTTGGCTGTCCTTTCAGACGTGGGAACGCCCTGGATCGAGAGGCCGGCCGCGACCTTTTCGGCCAGCAGACGAACGAACTCCTCCGCCGTGCTGCCGGTGCCGATGCCGAGCCGCATGCCGTTCTCGACATAAGCCAGTGCGGCCCTCGCAGCCTCAATCTTCATCTGGCGGGCGTCCATGCGCCACCTGCTCCCATTGTTACGTTGGTCTGCTGTTTACACGGCTCTCCAGCCAAACGAAAGCCAAAATAACGGCGCGATATAGAAATCCCCGACCCCTTCCCGCCAAGGCTTTCGGGCGCTTCAGTTGCAATTGCCCGCGTGATCTTTTAACTCCGGAAGACGCACTCTTTTCTATGCAAAGGCCGATTCCTCGTGAAATCTCCCCTTGTCGTATTCGATCTCGACGGCACGCTGCTGGATACGCATGCAGACCTGATCGTCAGCCTGAACCATACGATCGCCGCGCTCAAGCTTCCGCCGGTCACTTATGACGACGTGACACACCTCGTCGGCAATGGCGCGCAGGTCATGATCGAGCGGGCCTGCAAACTGCATGGCTACACGCTGTCATCGGAAGAACTGCCCGCTCTTCTCCAGCGCTTCATAACCCATTATTCAGAGACGATGCCGGGCGCCACCCAGCCCTATCCGGGATTGCTGGCAGCGCTCACGACGCTGAAGAACAAGGGCTATAAGCTCGCCGTCTGCACCAACAAGATGGAATCGCTAGCCCGCACCTTGCTCGAACGGCTGCAACTCACCCATTATTTCGAGGCAATCACCGGCGGCGACACCTTCACGGTGCGCAAGCCGCACGCCGAACATCTGATCGGCACGATCGAACGAGCCGGCGGCGATATCGCCCGCACGATCATGATCGGCGACAGCGTCAACGACATCCTTGTCGCCCGCAACGCCGGCGTGCCTTCGGTGGCGGTCCCCTTCGGCTATTCCGATGTCGGCGTGGAAACGCTCGGCCCCAACCGCATCATCTATCACTATGACGAGCTGACGCCGGAACTGGTCGAGGGACTGCTGGCGGCTTGAGAAGTTCGTATTCTTCAAATCAAAAAGGGCGGCCGATGAGCCGCCCTTTGCATATTTCCTGATCGAACCCAACTCAGATCTGAGCGGTACGTGCCTTCGAGGTCGCATCGATCGCCTTCTGCGTGGCGGCATCGCGGTCGTAGACGTCGTTGAAATACTGAATGACGCCGTCCTTGTTCGGCCAGGCGGTGAAGTAGGCGATGTAGATCGGGAACTTCTGCGGCACCGACACGCCCTTGTTCTGGCCGGTTGCGATCTGCTTGGCGACATCGTCGACCGTGGTGTTCAGCACGGCAGCAGCCATGGCGCGCGGGTCGGCAAGGCGGACGCAGCCGTGGCTGAGCGCGCGCATGTCCTTCTTGAAGAAACTCTTCTGCGGCGTGTCGTGCATGTAGATCGCATGCGAGTTCGGGAAGAGGATCTTCAACTCGCCGAGCGCATTGTCGCTGCTCGGCGGCTGGCGGACTGAAATGCTCTTCGTCGAGCCGTACCAGTCGACGCTGGACGAAGCGACGGCGCGGCCGCCCACTTCGACCTGATAGCCCATGCGGTCGAGATAGTTCGGATCGGAACGCAGCTTCGGCAGCATCTCGTTGATGATGATCGACTGCGGAACACCCCAGAACGGATTGAACTCGACCGTCTGCACCTGATTTTCGAAGAAGAAGGTCTGGTGCTGCTTGCTGCCGACGACGACGCGCATCGACAGCTGTTCCTGGTTGTTATTGTAGTAATAGACCATGAAGGCCGGCTGATTGATGAAGACATAGCGCGGGCCGAGTTCGTCCGGCAGCCAGCGCAGCTGCTCCATGGCGATGACCAGCTTCTGGATCTTCGCATCATTGTTTTCGCCGACCATGGCGCGAACGGACGACGGACCGATCACGCCATCAGCCGTCAGACCCTTTTCGCGCTGGAAGTCCTCGACCAGTGACACGAGCTCGGGCGTATAGCTTGGCGTGCCCAGATAAGCGGAGAAAAGATCGGCGTGAGCCGTCTTCAGTGCATCCGAGCCGCGATGCTCGATCGCCTTGACGATATTGGCCATTTCCGGCGAACTATCGCCCGGCTTCAGCGTACCGGCGAGCGAAATGGAAATACGGCTGCCGTCCGTTCCGGCTTCGGAACGAAGCTTGGCCAGTTCCGCCTTCAATTCCATGAATTGCGAATTGGAAGGGCTGCGGCTGTTGAGATAGGCCGTGACATCAGAGCTCGCACGCAACACATCGAGCATGGCCGTCAGGTTGACGTCCTTGCGCTTGAAGTCGTGATAGCCGGAGATCTTGTTCGGGTCGAGACGACCGCGAACCGTATCCTGAACGAACATCAATATCTTGCTCGACAGCGCGAGCTCGAACTGCATGAGCACGCGATCGCGCATCACCGGATCGGCATTCGCCGCGTCGGCGCTCGGCAGCGTCACCGCATAGTCGGCGGGATCGAGACCGACGGAACCGGCATCGGCAAGAACCGCAATGGCAGCCTTGGCCTTTTCGCTGACGGCGTGATCGGCAACCCAGAGAAGCGGCTTGCTCTGATCGGCATAATAGGCTTCGATCGCCTTGGCGATGTCATTGGTCGCCATGACGCGCGCATCCGCCAGATAGCGGCGCTGCGAGACGTCGGTATCGACAGCGATCGGCGTGGGAGAGGCGTCGGCAACGGCGCCGGTCACCACCGGATCGGCGAAATGCGCTGTCGAGACCAAGCGCATCTGATCGGCCTTGTAAGTATAGTATTTCGGCGCATCGACGGTCGGCAGCGGCTGCTTTGCCTTCGGAGGCTCGACGGAGTTCAGCGTCTGCGCCGGGTTGACGGGAACCGGAGCCGAAACCTGCGTGCTCTGCTGACGGCCCTGACCGCCACGGATGAAATCCATGAGGGTCATAGCGCTGGCAGAGGTTGCGCCAATCGAGGAAAGGCAGCAGGAAAGAGCCAGGACGGATGCTGTGGCTTTGATGGCAAGTTTCATTCTCTAATCAGTCCCTGTATCGTACGGTAACTTCGAGCTCGACGGTGCTGTTTTCAACTCGGCCGCGATGTCTTAGACATCATACACCCACTACACTAAAAACGGCGAGACCCCGCCTTTCGTTCAATGCCTCAACTTCACGTGACGAAGCAGTGGCGTCTTCCGCGCTTACTCCACACCGAATTATGAAATTATTGGTTAATCCTTTATTGAAATTTGCCAGGCTTTTTGAGGGGCGGAAAATGCGCCTCCGCGAATATATGCCAAGCGTGTTAAAAAGAGCACGCCCGAAGATCGCATTGAAAACATGATTTTTGTAGTCATGAATGGCGCTTCGATATTTTCATGAGCGCCGTTCGAGCCTATATGGCTGCTATCTGTCTCAATGGAAAGCAGGACCAGGAAGATGACGTCCACCCGCACCGAAACCGATACCTTCGGCCCGATCGAAGTCGCCAGCGACCGCTATTGGGGCGCGCAGGCACAGCGCTCGCTCGGCAATTTCAAAATCGGCTGGGAAAAGCAGCCGCTCTCGGTCGTCCGCGCCCTCGGCATCGTCAAACAGGCGGCTGCACGCGCCAATATGGAGCTCGGCCAGTTGGATCCGGCCCTCGGCAAGGCGATCGTCGATGCGGCGCAGGAAGTCATAGATGGCAAGCTCAACGATCATTTCCCGCTGGTCGTCTGGCAGACCGGCTCGGGCACGCAGTCGAACATGAACGCCAATGAGGTGATCTCGAACCGCGCGATCGAGATGCTCGGCGGCGTCATGGGCTCGAAGAAGCCGGTGCATCCGAACGATCACGTCAACATAAGCCAGTCGTCGAACGATACCTACCCGACGGCCATGCACATCGCCTGCGCCGAGCAGATCGTCCATCACCTGTTGCCGGCCCTGCGCCACCTGCATGCGGCGCTGGAAAAGAAGGTCGCCGACTTCGCCCATATCATCAAGATCGGCCGCACCCATACGCAGGATGCAACGCCGCTGACGCTCGGCCAGGAGTTTTCCGGCTATGCCGCCCAGGTCGCCTCCTCGATCAAGCGCATCGAGCTGACGCTGCCGGGCCTTTGCGAACTCGCCCAGGGCGGCACGGCAGTCGGAACCGGCCTCAATGCGCCAATCGGCTTTGCCGAGAAAGTCGCACATGAGATTGCGGAGATTACCGGCCTGCCCTTCGTTACCGCTCCGAACAAATTCGAGGCGCTGGCCGCGCATGACTCCATGGTCTTCAGCCATGGCGCCATCAATGCGGCGGCGGCAGCCCTCTTCAAGATCGCCAACGATATCCGCCTGCTGGGTTCCGGCCCGCGCTCCGGCCTCGGCGAACTGGCGCTGCCGGAAAACGAACCGGGCTCGTCGATCATGCCGGGCAAGGTCAACCCGACCCAGTGCGAGGCGCTGACGCAGGTCTGCATTCAAGTCTTCGGCAACAATGCCGCCCTCACCTTCGCCGACAGCCAGGGCCATTTCGAACTCAATGTCTATAATCCGATGATGGCCTACAACTTCCTGCAGTCGGTGCAGTTGCTCGGCGATGCGGCAGTTTCCTTCACCGATAATTGCGTTGTCGGCATCGAGGCGCGCGAGGACAATATCAAAGCGGGCCTGGAGCGCTCGCTGATGCTGGTGACCGCGCTGGCGCCGAAGATCGGTTACGACAACGCCGCCAAGATTGCCAAGACGGCCCACAAGAACGGCACGACCCTCAAGGAAGAAGCCCTGGCGAGCGGGCTGGTGTCATCGGAAGAATATGACGCCATCGTCCGGCCGGAGACGATGATCGGACCGAAGTGATATCACTGGACGGTGATCATCCGGGTATGTCCTCCGATGTTGCAGCCGTGTGCATGGCCCCTCACCCAACCCTCTCCCCGCATTGCGAGGAGAGGGAGTTGATCATGCAAGATCAACAACCTCAGTAGGTGCCGCAACACAGAACAAGTCCCCTCTCCCCGCATGAGGGGGGAGAGGGCTAGGGTGAGGGGCCGGACACAAGATTTCAGCATCAAAAGACGCACTCGTCCCGCGCATCTCCTATCGACAATCTCCCATTTTGAGATTTCGACATAGCAGCCAAACAATTGCTTTTGCCTCAAGCCAGATTTAGATCGTTTCCAAACATTTTCCCCGCCATCCGGCTTGAAAGGTTTCACACATGGCTGACGATCTATTTCCTCTCGGCGACGACACGACGCCCTATCGCAAGATTTCCGGCGATTATGTTTCCGTCGACACGTTCAAGGGTCAGGAGATCCTGACCGTCGACCCCGAAGGCATCCGCCTGCTGGCCGAGACCGCTTTTGCGGACATCAACCATCTCCTGCGTCCCGGCCACCTGAAGCAATTGGCCTCGATCCTGGAAGATCCGGAAGCGACCGACAACGATCGCTTCGTCGCCTATGATCTGCTGAAGAACGCCAATATTGCCGCCGGCGGCGTGCTTCCCATGTGCCAGGACACCGGCACGGCCATCATCATGGCCAAGAAGGGCCGCCGCGTCTGGACCGAAGGCGGCGACAGCGGCGCGCTGGCCAAGGGCGTCCTCGATGCCTACGAGAAGAAGAACCTGCGCTATTCGCAGCTCGCCCCGATCAAGATGTTCGAGGAAAAGAACACCAAGAACAATCTGCCGGCGCAGATCGATATCTACGAGGAAGGCACCGATGCCTACGAATTCCTCTTCGTCGCCAAGGGCGGCGGTTCGGCCAACAAGACCTTCCTCTATCAGGGCACACCATCACTGTTGACCCATGACCGCATGCTGGACTTCCTGAAGGAGAAGATCCTGACGCTCGGCACGGCAGCCTGTCCGCCCTACCATCTCGCCATCGTCATTGGCGGCACCTCGGCCGAGATGAACCTGAAGACGGTCAAACTCGCCTCGACGCGATATCTCGACTGTCTTCCCACGGAAGGCTCCGAAAGCGGGCATGCCTTCCGGGATATCGAAATGGAGAAGGAAATCCACAAGCTGACGCAGAGCCTCGGCGTCGGTGCGCAGTTCGGTGGTAAATATTTCTGCCATGACGTCCGCGTCATCCGCCTGCCCCGCCACGGCGCCTCGCTGCCGATCGGCCTCGGCGTCTCCTGCTCCGCCGACCGCCAGGCCAAGGGAAAGATCACGCGCGATGGCATCTTCATCGAGCAGCTCGAGACCGATCCGTCCAAGTACATGCCGGAGATAGACGAAGCCAAGCTTTCAGAATCGATGGTCCGCATCGATCTCAACCGGCCGATGGCGGATATCCTGGCAGAACTGTCTGCACATCCCGTCAAGACGCGCCTGTCGCTCACCGGTACCATCATCGTGGCGCGCGATCTTGCCCATGCCAAGATCCGCGATCGCCTGGAAAAAGGCGAAGGCATGCCGGAATACCTGAAAAACCATCCGGTCTATTACGCCGGCCCGGCCAAGACGCCTGCCGGCTACGCCTCCGGCTCCTTTGGCCCGACGACGGCGGGCCGCATGGACAGCTATGTCGACCAGTTCCAGTCCTTCGGCGGTTCCATGGTCATGCTCGCCAAGGGCAATCGCTCGCGCGCCGTGCGCGAAGCCTGCAAGACATACGGCGGCTTCTACCTGGGTTCGATCGGCGGTCCGGCAGCACGCCTTGCCCAGGATTGCATCAAGAAGGTAGAGGTTCTCGAATATCCGGAACTCGGCATGGAAGCCGTCTGGAAGATCGAGGTCGAGGATTTTCCAGCCTTCATCGTCATTGACGACAAGGGCAACGATTTCTTCCAGGAACTCAATCTGGGATAGAAACCACCACTTACGATCGAACATATTGAAAGGGGTGCATCAGCGCCCCTTCTGTAAAACCATTCTTCAATTGTAATTATTTCCGAATAAAACCGTAATCACAGAGGATTTTTCATAATCACGTCCTTAATATTTTCTCAAAGAATCTTTGTATAGATAAAGAAGGGATTTAACCAATACATGTTACGGAGCTCACCGATGAGTACGGCGATTGCGCCCAAGGCGCAAATTCCCGACGTGGCAGGGCAGATTACATACGCCATGCGATCCATGGGGATCGCACCTATTCCGCGCAATTACGAACTTTTCTACGAAGCCTATATCGGCTCCAATCTCGTTCTCACCCGTGAACTGGCAGCTCTCGGCAAGAGCGCCACCCAGGAAGAGCTGGATGAGATCGGCGCCAAATATTTCCCGCATCACGCAGGTCGTGTCTTTGATGATGCTCATGCCCGCCTGGCCACGGAACTGGATGCCGTCTTGCGTGCCTTGCGCCAGGAACAGACGACGCTCCAGAGCTACAATCGCCTGCTTGGCGAGACCTGTGAGAGCATAAGTTCGAGGAGCCACAACAGCGCCGAACTGCTGCGCGGCGCCATCGACATGCTCGCCGCCGCAACAGGCGACACCATGGCTCATGGGGAAAAGACCGTCGAGAACGTCGCTCAGCGCAGCCAGGAAATGGAGCTGGTCCGCAAGGAACTGGACGAATACAAGCGCATCGCCAATACCGATGCACTGACCCGGCTTTCGAACCGCCGCGCCTTTGAGGACCGGCTGGTCTCGATCTTCGACAATCAGCTGACCAGGCCGACGACCGCTCTGGTACTTGCCGATATCGATCATTTCAAGCGGATCAACGACACCTTCGGCCATCCAGTCGGCGACAAGATCCTTGCGACCGTCGCCTCCATCATCCGCGCCAATGTACGACGCGATGTCTTCGTTGCCCGTATCGGCGGCGAAGAATTCGCCTTGATTCTGGAAGCAACCAGCGTCGAAGACGTCACGACGGTCTGCGAGCGGATCCGCCGCACGCTGCAGATGACGCCATTCAAGAATTCCCGCACCAGGGTCGACTATGGTCCGATCACCCTCTCGCTCGGCATCTGTATGGCTTCGGAAGCAACCGATTCGGGAGAGCTGTATAACAAGGCCGATCTGGCGCTCTACTGCGCCAAGAATGCCGGCCGCAATTGCAGCAGCGTCTATCAGGACGGCATGCAGAAGGACTTCACCAAAAGTTGGCTCATCTACAAGAATTAGAAGCGAAGCCAACCAACCGCCGGCGCTGCTTTCCCAGGCATGCCGGCGGCTTGTTTACCAAAGCGTCTTGGCCGCCCGCGCCGGCGCCTCGCGATCATAGGTTTCCTGGTCGAAATCCGCCTTTGCGGCCTTGAGCATCATGCCTGGGCTCGGTAAGTCCGCCGGGTCGACGAACCGTTCCGCATTCCACAGCTCAGCCCGCATCACCGCCCGCGCGCACTGGAAATAGACCTCCTCGATCGTGATGACGACAACGCAGCGCGGATGCTTGCCATCCATCTCGAAACTGTCGAGCAAGGCCGGCTCGATCGAGACAACTGCCCGACCATTGAGCCGCATCGTCGTATTCGATCCCGGGATGAGAAACATCAGCGCTATGCGCGGATCGCGCACGATATTCGCAAGAGAGTCGACGCGGTTGTTGCCGCGCCAATCCGGCAGAAGCAGCGTCTTTTCGTTTTCGACACGAACGACTCCGCCCAAGTCACCACGCGGTGAGCAATCGAGCCCCTCAGGCCCGGCCGTTGCCAGCGCCATGAACGGCGACGCTTCGATCATTCGGCGATAGAACGGTGTCAGAACGCTCGTAACCTTGGTGATCGACGCCTCGCCAGCGTCACCATAGAGCTGCTTCAGTTCCTCGACGGATGTGACGATGTACATGCGGCCTCACGCTTCTCTGTGGCAATCCACTCAGATCCGGGGCGGCACAGACATTGTTACGACGAGCGACGCAGCGGAGTTCGGTAGAACGATAGCACCGTCCCATCGCCATTTTCGAGCGGATTTTCGGGATTTACGGTTTCCGACAGAAAGCCATCGATCGCCTCGAACACCGGCGCGGCGCTGACGATGCGCCGATGCCCAAAGCCGTTGGCCCAGAAAAGGCGCACATGCGATCCTTCGGCGGCGTAAGTGCGTGCGTGGTCCGCGCTCACCTCCTTGTCGTCCTCGGCGTGGACGACCAGGACCGGCCGTGCCGGATCGAGAATGTCGCGTTTCTGGTCGTAAGCGGCGAGCGTCCTGCCTGTGACGCGGCGAACCTCATCCTCCAGTGCAGCTTGTGTCGCGGGACCAAGGCGCATCAGTCGGCCGAAATCCTTGAACAGCCAACCCATGGCGCTTGGCGAGCCGATCAGCACCAGTTTTCCTGCGCGCAACGGATCCACATCGGGCAGAAAACCCGCGGAGGCCAGTGCCAGCGACGCCCCCCCGAAAGAATGGCCAATGGCGGCATCGAAGGCGCCGAAACGGGCCGACGCCGCTGCGATCGCGGAAACGGCCAAGCGGATATTCAGGAACCGCCCGTCCGAGCGGCCATGCCCGGGAAGATCGAGGGAAATCACCTCTGCCCCACTATCGGCAAGAAAAGCAGCAAGTTCGGACATGTATTCACTGCTGGAACCCCAGCCATGGACCACGAGATAGCGCTTGCGCGATCCCTTGGCTCCGCCATTGAAGCGGTAAGCCATGGCACGGCCGCCCGGAAATGGCAGCAGCACCTGCTCTGCCGCGAGCAGACGCTGCCTGCCCTCCATATGCGCCACCTTGGCCTTCGAGCCACGGGGGCGACGCGATGGCGTCAGGCAGAAAAGTCGGAAAGCCGCCTTGCCGGCGAGCCGCGGAGACAGCCTTTCGAGGCCGGACAGACCCGACCGGGTGACCTTGAGCGCAAAGGATGGCATAGTGGGAATCCAATAATGTTCAACTATGAACAATAAAGTACAACGATGAACAAAAATCAATCCCTTCCCTGGGACCATCCGCGTTTTCGAAGCTGGATCGCCGTGGCGCGCGCCTGTCAGCTGATGCAACAATCACTCGGGCGGGCATTGGCGCATCTCGACATCAAGCCGCCGCATCTCGACATTCTCGTCAACCTGTTTCGCTTTGAAGGGATTTCCCAGCAGGAACTCGCCCGCAAGCTATTGGTCGGCCGCTCCAACATGAGCATGCTCTTGCCGCAGATGGAAAAGCGGGGACTGATCGAACGGCGCGACGATCGTCTCGACAAGCGCGTGCTCCGCCTCCACCTGACCGAGGAAGGGCGACGCGTAACTGAGGAAGCCATGACCATCCAGACCGCGCTCATCGACCGGATGCTCTCGGATGCGCCGATCGAAGAGTGCGAAGCGATCACCGTGCATATGGAGCGCGTCGTCAGCCTATTGATACAGGAAGAGCGTGAACCGCTGGAGCCCGTTGGCGATCAATGATCGCCAGTCGAACGCGCCGAGGGAACGACCCTGTTCAACGAGGCGAATTCCCAGATCGCGACGACGACGAGTACGGCTGTCGCAAGAATGCCGAGCTGGTAGACCACGACCATCGGCAGGGTGATGAGCAACAGTGCCAGCCCGGCGAGCCCCACCATATGCGATAGCGGCGGCCGGCCGGTGGTCACCCCCTTGAACCACAGATTTCCAAGCAGGAAGACTGCCGGGCCGCCCAGAACGGCGGCCGCGGCGTGCATGTCGGCCGCATCGCGGGGATGCGCGAACAGGAATTCGTCGCCGACAACGCTCAGGATAATCCCGGCGAGGATCGGAATATGCGCATAGGTGAATGCCTGTCGCGCGAGGCTGCCGGGCGTGTCGTCATGCTCGATGCGATGAGCCGCTCTTTCATGCCCAAATTGAAAGTAGATCCACCAGAGAGCAACCGTGCCGATGAAAGCGGTGATGAATACCGCCACGATCAGCGGCGTCACCGGCTGCTCGGCAAAGGTCTTGCCGGCTTGCAGGACCGCTTCGCCGAGGCAGATGATGATGAAAAGTGCGCAACGTTCGGCCAGATGCGCACCCGACACGTCCCAGTCCGCCGTCGTCGATTTGCCGAGCCCAGGCACCCGGAAGCCGAGCGCCGGAGCCGCATATTCGATGATGAGCGCGATCAGCCAGAATATGATGCGCGTTTCGCCCTCCATCAGGGCGCCTGAAATCCAGAAGATGCCGGACAGAACGAGCCAGCTGGTGATGCGCAAAAAATTGCGATGGTTGGCCGCGCTGGCATTCTTGAGGGCGTAGACGGTGAACAGCGAACGACCGACCTGCATAAAGACATAGGCGCCAGCAAAGAAAATCGCCTTCTCGCCAAAAGCCTCGGGAATGGCGGCAGAGAGGATAAGTCCCGCAAACATCAGCGTAAACAGCATGATACGCACCGGCATGCGATCCGGATCGAGCCAGTTGGTTACCCAGGCGGTGAAAACCCAGACCCACCACACCGCAAAGATCAGCATGATGGCTTCGAGCGCCCCCATTGGGGTGAAATGCTCGGCCAACGCATGCGCAAGCTGCGAGATCGAGAAAACGAAGACCAGATCGAAAAACAGCTCGACGAAGGAGACCTTGCTCTCGTTCTTGCTGCCCTTGGCGCGAAGCCAGTTTTCCCTACCCCCAAGGATCATGCTTGCGCCCCCTGTCCGTTACTGGAGATTTTCTAGTGCGGCTTTCCAACCGGATCGCGGCTGAGACCCTTTTCCTTCAATTCGGCCTCATAGGCCGCGAAAAGCTCCTGGCCCTTTTCTCCAAGCTCGCGCAGATAGGACCATGTGAAAATGCCTGTGTCGTGCATGTCGTCGAAGCCGATGCGGACAGCATAGTTGCCGGTCGGCGTCATGGACATGATGCCGACATCGCGCTTACCCGGCACGGTAACCTTTTGTCCCGGTCCGTGTCCCTGGACCTCCGCGGAGGGGGACAGCACCCGCAGCATCTCGGCCGGCAAGTCGAAGCTCGCTCCATTATCGAACGTCACCATGAGGTGATGGCGATCCTTCGAGACCCGTAATTCGGTCGGCCAAACGTCACTCATCGATTTTCCCATGCCTTTCAGTGTCTTTCCGAGAATTATGCCGCCACACGTTCACACGCAAGCATAATTGAAAGGCATTTTCCTTGACGCAACAATCGCCTATGCACACATTAGCAGTGTGATGGAGATTTGAGTGAATAGCATTGTCGGTACGATAGGCGGCGCCTCGCCGCTGGCAGCGGATACAAGCCCGATGATCGATCCCTTTGGGCGCGCGGTCACCTATTTGCGCGTTTCCGTCACCGATCGCTGCGATTTCCGTTGCACCTACTGCATGGCCGAGCACATGACCTTCCTGCCGAAGAAGGATCTGCTGACGCTCGAAGAGCTCGACCGGCTCTGTTCCGCCTTCATCGCCAAGGGCGTGCGCAAGATCAGGCTCACCGGGGGCGAACCTCTGGTACGCAAGAACATCATGTTTCTGGTCCGCAAACTCGGTGAGAGCGTGCAGAATGGTGCGCTCGACGAATTGACCCTGACGACGAACGGTTCTCAGCTCGCCCGCCATGCCGACGAGCTTTACGAGAGCGGCGTCAGGCGCATCAACGTCTCGCTCGATACGCTGGATCCCGACAAATTCCGCGCGATCACCCGCTGGGGAGATTTCTCCAAGGTGATGGAAGGCATCGACGCAGCGCAGAAAGCCGGCCTGAAGATCAAGCTGAATGCCGTCGCACTCAAAGGCTTCAACGATACCGAAATTCCCGACCTGCTGCGGTTCGCGCACGGTCGCGGCATGGATCTGACCGTCATCGAGACCATGCCCATGGGCGAAATCGACGAGGATCGCACCGATCAATACCTGCCGCTTTCCCAGTTGCGCGCCGATCTCGAACGTCAGTTCACGCTGACCGACATTCCCTACCAGACGGGCGGCCCTGCCCGCTATGTCGAAATCGCCGAAACCGGCGGCCGCCTCGGCTTCATCACGCCGATGACCCATAATTTCTGCGAGAGCTGCAATCGCGTGCGGCTCACCTGCACGGGCACGCTCTATATGTGCCTGGGGCAGAACGATGCGGCCGACCTGCGCACCGCGCTGCGCGCCAGCGAGAGCGATGCCCTGCTCCATGCCGCAATCGACGAAGCCATTACCCGCAAGCCGAAAGGTCATGACTTTATCATCGACCGCACGCACAACCGCCCAGCGGTCGCGCGCCACATGAGCGTCACCGGCGGCTAACCGAAACCCGGACAATCAACATGCAGCTTGAGCTCCTTCGCAACGCGACGCTGAAGATCGCCTATGGCGGCCATGTGCTGCTGATCGACCCGTATTTTGCACCGCGCCACAGTCTCCCGTCCTTCACCGGCCGCTCTCCCAACCCGATGACGGAACTGCCGCGCTCGATCGACGACATTCTCCAAGGTGTCGAGTTGGTGATCGTGTCTCATCTGCACACCGATCATTTCGATGCCGTCGCGAAGGAGCGAGTGCCAAAATCGTTGCCAATCCTCTGCCAACCCGGCGACGAAGGAACTATCCGTGACGCCGGCTTCACGAACGTCACGCCCCTCACACAATCGACCGTCTGGCAGGGACTGACGATCACGCCGCGGCAGGGCAGCCACGGCGTTGGCCCGGTGGTGGAAAAAATGGGGCCGGTCATCGGCTTCACCCTGGAAGCGTCAGGCGAGCCCATCGTCTACTGGTCCGGCGATACCGTGCTTTATCCGCCAGTCGTCGAGACGATCCGGCAGGTCTCACCCGATATCATCATCACCCATTCCTGCGGCGCCCGCTGGGATGGTGACCTAATCGTCATGGATGACAAGCAGACACTCGAAGTCAGCCGCCTCGCACCGCAAGCGACCATCATCGCAACCCATATGGAAGCGCTCGATCACGCGACCGTCACGCGCCAAAATCTTCGTCAAACCGCAGACGCAAGTGGTCTCGATCCGTCGCGCCTGTTAATCCCCGCCGATGGTGAAACGCTTAATCTCGGCCGGTAATTCGTCCGCAACGCCGTGATTGCGACAGTAAGCTTCAATCAAAATGCGCCGAACCATTGGCCCAGCGCATCAATCGGTTATAAGTTTTATCTAAAGTACCGCTTTATGCTGCGCGATAACGAGCATCCGCATTGCTGTAGCCTGTGTAATCCGCCTCGCCATCGCCGGTGCGGAAGCGGTCGATCTTCTCGGAGAGCATGTCGACGCGCTGGCGCAGGCCGTGGATCTCGGCATTGTTCTCCTCGACCATGGCCGCATTGCGCTGCGTGATCAGCTCCACCTCGGACACGGCGCGCGTCACCTCCTCGATACCGGTCGACTGTTCGGTGGTGGCAGACGAAATATCGGCAACCAGCCTCTGGACCCCAGTAACGTGGTTGATGATCTCCGCAAGCGCCGCGCCGGTCTGCTCGACCAGATGAACGCCATTCTGCACTTGGGCAGAACTTGCCGAAATCAGGCCCTTGATCTCCTTTGCCGCATTGGCGCAACGCTGCGCCAATTCGCGCACTTCCTGGGCGACGACGGCAAAGCCACGGCCCGCCTCGCCGGCACGAGCAGCCTCGACGCCGGCGTTCAGCGCCAAGAGGTTGGTCTGGAAGGCGATCTCGTCGATGACGCCGATGATCGTCGCGATCTTCTCGGAGGAACGGTTGATCTCGCTCATGGCGCCCACAGCCTTGGCAACCACTTCGCCCGACTGCGTCGCATAGGCCTGCGTTTCGTTGACGGAGCTTGCCGTCTGTCGGGCACGATCGGCCGTCGAGCGCACGACGTCGCTGAGGCGATGCAGTGCCCGTGAGCTTTCCTCGAGAGCGGCCGCCTGCTGCTCGGTGCGCCGCGCCAGATCGTCGGCCGACATGGCAAGGTTGCCGGTGCCACCCTTGATTTCCTCGGCCGTGTAGCGAACGTCCGTCAGGGTCTCGCGAAGAGCCTCGACGGCGTGATTGTAGGTGAAGGCCATTTCGACGAAGTCTGCGGAAAGATCTTCGCGCATGCCCTCCTCCAGATTACCGTCGGCAAGCTTGGAAAGGACATCCGCCAGTGCATTGAGCGCCTGTTTCTGCTCGGCTTCGATACGGGCGCGCTCAGCGGCGCGTCGGGCAGCCTCTTCGGCAGAGAGCGCGCGGGCGCTTTCGGCTTCTCGCTCCAGCCGGACATTTTCGAGGGCGGCATCACGGAAGACGCTGACAGAGCGCACCATGTCGCCGATCTCGTCGCCGCGATTGCGGCCGTCGATCGCGACTTCCAGGTCGCCGCTTGCAAGGCGCGTCATCACGTCGGCGACGCGCTTCAGCGGACCACGCAGGGTTTCCACGAGCATGAGGCCACCGATGATGGCAAGCAGCGTGCCGACGATCATGGCGATGACCGAGACATTGGCCGAGCGCTCGCTGTCTTCCTTGCCGAGTTCCTGCGCCTGGGCGACGAAGCCGCGCAGCGAAGTCATCGCATCGGCAAGAAGGCCGTTGGATTGAACACGCGTCGTCTTCCAATCGGCCGCCGTCTGCAGCAGATCGGCCGATCCATTGGTCAGGCCGTCGATCAGCGGCTTCATGTGTGCCGCAAAATCACGCATGGTGGCGTTGGTCTGGCCGAGTTCCGAGATCCTGGCAGCAACGCTCTGCAGATCCTTGAGATCCGCAATCACAGGCTCGCGCGATGCAGCATCGCGGACATTTTCCATGCGCGAGGCATGCAGCGTCAGGCGATCGACGAGGCCGAGCGCCTGGTCGACGTGATCCAGAAGCTCTTTCTGGCCATCAATGATCTTGTCCAGGCTGACGAAACGATCGGCGGCCGTATCGCTGTTCTTGGCAGACTGAAGGGTCATATCGCCCTCGATCTTGACGAAGCTCTGCAGGATCGGCCCCATGGCCTCGACCTTCTGGTCGGGCGTGCCGGAGCCCTTCAAGACCGCATCGAGCTTGTCGGCGGCATCGGAGGCATTGGCGACGAGGCTGGCACCGCGCTTGGAAACCAGTGCCTTGGAGACTGTCACCTGCTTCAGAATCGCGTCCGCATAGGTACGCGCGTCTGAAATCTCTTCGGTGGAATCGGCTGCCATCTGCACCTGAATACGCAGATTGCTCATCTTCTCCGACAGGCCCTTGTAGGCTGCGGCATCATAAAGCAGTTCCTTGGCGAAGGTTTCCTTGTCGCTGAAATCCTTGCGAATGATGTCGATCTGCTTGCCGGCGGCCTTGGCGGTCGCCTCGACGTTTTGCACCGCTTTCCGGATGGCTTCGACGTCACCGTCCTGCTTCTGTTTGATAGACCAGAGCGTGGCTTCCTGCGTGCGCATCTTGGCGGCAAGCTCGGTGACCGGAACGATTTTGGCGCGCTGATCGTCGCTGAGCAGCCCGCTCAAGCGACGGACACCCTGTTCCTGCGCGTCGATCTTGTCGGCCAGTGCCTGGCGCGTCTCTTCCGAAGGCGAGCCGGTGAATTCTTGCAGCGCCGCCTGCAGGTTTTCGAAATCGCTGATATTTTCGATCGTGGCGCGCGTCACGGTCATATGACCATTCAAAATATTGGCGGTGTGGTAGCCGACCAGGCCAACACCGGCGATGAGAACCACCAGCGGCACCACGAAAATAAGGACTTTGGTGACAATCCTGCGGCCTTGCAAAAGACGATCAATGAAAAACATGCGGCGCCTCAACTGGATTATAAAAATCTCCAGCGAAGGCGGGATCGTCATTCCTGCTGCGCTGCGGTAGGTGCTTCTGCCTCATGCAAAACCGCTGTGAGCCTCGGGAAATAAGATTGAATAAGGATTAATCGCCTGCCCGAAACCCTTCGCATTGGCAAAAAAATTACAACCGCCGTATCATTTCGCGACCATTACGCGAAAAACCAACCTTCTTTCGCAGCAATTTCGCCGCACCGCACAATCGAATTCAACTGCAGTCAAAGCACAGTCGATTCCAATTTGCCGAAAACGGCGCTAATCCAAATGGGTATATCGGGGGACTCACCTTTCTCATGCGACTGACCAAGAATACGCAGGGCGCGCTCTTCATGGCGGCCTCCATGGCCGGCTTCTCCTGCAGCGATGCGCTGTCCAAGACGGTCATCGCCACGATGAACGCAGGCGAGATCATCTTCATCCGCGGCTTGTTCACGACTTTTTTCGTCTATCTGCTCGCCCGTAGAATGGGCGCCCTGCGCAATTGGCGCGTCATTCTGCAGCCGATGATTGCGCTGCGCATCGCCTGCGAAGCTCTGGCGGCAGCAACCTATATCACGGCTCTTGGAATGATGCCCATCGCCAATGCCTCCGCCATCCAGCAGGCCGTGCCGCTTGCCGTGACGCTTGGCGCGATGATTTTTTTTAAGGAGCCTGTGGGATGGAGGCGATGGACGGCCATTGCCGTCGGCTTCGTCGGCGTGCTGATCATCATCAGGCCTGGCCGGGACGGGTTCACGACCGCGGCCCTCCTTGCTATCGCCTGCATGTTTGCGACCGCCGCCCGCGATCTGGCGACACGCTGCATCGACAAGGACGTGCCGTCGCTGATGGTCACGCTCTGCACCGCAATTTCCATTTCCATATTCGGAGCATTGTGCATCGTCCCCTTCGGCGGCTGGCAGCCGGTGAGCACGACATCGCTTCTGCAGATCCTGCTGGCCTCCGTCCTGGTGCTGATCGGCTACCAGAGCGTCATCTTGGCCATGCGCACGGGCGAAATCTCTTTCGTCGCACCATTCCGCTATCTCAGTCTCATCTGGTCGGCCCTGCTCGGACTGATCGCCTTTGGCGAAGTGCCGGACGGATGGTCTGTTTTCGGCGCTGCTGTTGTCATCGCTTCCGGCATCTATACTTTCTATCGCGAAAGCAAACGGCGGGCGGCCGAGCCCATCGCGCAGGAATCAGAACCCCGCGTTCCCGCCTGAGGTCGCAATCATGTCCGACTTCATCCCCAATCCCGAAGATATTCCCGTCGTTCTGCTTGCGGGAGGCCGTTCCAGCCGCATGGGCGCAAACAAGGCCTTTGCACTCCTTGGCGGTGAAAGCTTGCTCGCTCGCATCGCGTCGAAGGTTGGGCAACAACAGCGCAAACCGATCGCGCTGAATGCGGATGCCGATTGGCCAGACGCCATGGGGATGCGGCTTATTCCGGATAGAATTCCCGGTAAATTGGGGCCGCTCGCAGGTGTGCTCGCCGCGCTGCAGGATGCGCAGTCGCGTTACCGAGAGACCTCGCATGTCGCCACCATCCCCATCGACACCCCGTTCTTTCCTCCCGATCTTGTCACGCACCTTGCTCGCGTCATTCACGGCCCTGATGAGATTGCCATTGCAGCATCGCTCGGCCAGGATCATCCTGTTTTCGGTCTCTGGCCCGTCTCCGCCGCCGCGGATCTGGAGCGATGGATCGTCTCCGACGACAAGCGGCGCGTAAGAGATTTCCTCGCCCGGCATAAGGTGCGGCAGGTGGAATTTCCCGCGATCGAAACGGCGATCGGGCCTCTCGATCCCTTCTTCAACATCAATACACCAGCCGATCTCGCCGAAGCGGAGGCATGGCTGGCAGCTTTGGAAAGCAGGTCATGACGAAATCTCGGCCCAAGATCTTCGGCATTGCTGGCTGGAAGAATTCCGGCAAGACAGGGCTCGCCGTGCGGCTGGTCACCGAGTTCACCCAGCGCGGCTACCGGATCTCGACCATCAAGCACGCACATCATGATTTCGATATAGACAAGGTCGGCACCGACAGCTTTCGCCATCGTGAGGCGGGCGCGCATGAAGTCACCATCGTCTCCGGCACGCGCTATGCCATCATGCACGAATTGCGCGGCGCGCCCGAACCGAGCTTCGAAGAAATATTGGCGCGTCTTGCCCCTTGCGACCTCGTTCTGATCGAGGGTTACAAGCGCGAACCCATACCGAAGATCGAAGCCCGCCGGCTGGAAGCGGCAAATCGCGAGCCGCTCGCCCCACAGGACCCTCACATCGTCGCCATCGCCGCCGACCATCCGGTGGAAGACACCGGTCCTCTCGCCGTTTTCGACCTCAACGACACTCTCGCCATCGCCGATTTCATCGCTGCGAAAGTTGGCCTCGGCAAACCGACGAAATAAAAAGGCCGCCGGTTTCCCGGCGGCCCCTGCTCTGAATGTAGCCAATGCTTACTGATTGGACGCAACCGGGCGCACCAGCGGCGTGATGCGGCGGATGGTGACGCGGCGGTTTTCCTGCGACGGTCCGAGCGTATTCACCTTGAGATACTGCTCGCCATAGCCCTGGGTGACCAGGTTTTCGGCCGGAATGCCGTAGACATCCGTCAGCACGTTGGCGACCGATTCGGCGCGGCGATCCGACAGGATCAGGTTGCTCTCGGCCGAGCCGACGGCATCCGTGTGGCCTTCGATCAGGAAGGTTTCGGTCGGATCACGCTTGACGATCTTCGATATGCCGTCGGCGACACCGCGCAGGGTGCTCGCCTGCGACATCGGAATGTCGGCACTGCCCGTTGCGAAGGTGATGGTATCGAGGTCGATACGGCGGATCTTGTCGCGGATACGAGCCGAATAACGGACTTCGTTGACCGAATAGATACGCTCGACCGGCTCGACCGGCGGCTCGCGCAGGAAGTCGTAGTAGTCGGCATTGCGGTTCGATGCCGTGTCGATGATGTACTGGCTCAGCGGAATGAGCAGTCGCATCGGCGGCAGGCTATCGCCCGGATCGCGGAAGTAGTCGTCATTGTCGGGACGATCTTCCAGCTCCGGCGAGTAGAACAGCACATATTCGCGGCCGCTGGCGTCGATGCGCGAGCGCTGGATGATGTCGCCGTAGCGGTTGCGGATCGTGACGACGCGATCGCCGTCTGGCTGATCGATCGTCTCGCGATAGCGGTCACGCGGCAACTGTTCGTAGACCGGCCGTTCGCCGCCACGAATGAAACGCTCGCTGTCATCGTGACGAACGACATAGGTGTTGTCGACATTCACGATGGTCCGGTTGTCCTGATTGATGATGGTCTGGACCGTCGTTCCCTGCGGCGGGGCGAAGTCCGGCCGGCGATCGATACGGCGACCCTGCTCGCTGGTCACGGCTTCGATCTTCACCGGCGGCTGCGCCTGGCCGCCACCTGTGACACGCTGAGCCTCGGCATCGGATGTCGGCGGCTTGGTATAAGCCGGAGGCGGTTGCTGGCCGGGCGCGTTCTGCGCCTGTCCATTCTGGCCCTGGCCTTGGCCGGCCTGCCCGCGACCACCCTGCGCGCCGGGAGCGCCGGGGTTCTGACCGTTGTTCAGGTGATCGCCTCGGCGAACCGCGCCCTTCTGGCTGTCGAGAACCGCGCTGCCGTTTTCAACCGGCAGGATGACCGGGCCGTTGGCAGAAGCCGGGTTCTCGGCAATCTTCTTGCGGCGCTCCAGTTCCTGCGGCGAAACCTGCTCGGCCGGAGGCACCTGGATTTCGCCAGCCTGCTGGCCATTGCCGTTGGCGGCGGGAGCCGTTGCACCACCTTGAGCCGGCGTCGCGGCACCATTGGCCGGCTGCTGCTTGCCAGGCTGCGGCGCCGCCGGGTTGCCAGCCTGGGCGGGCTGTCCTTGCGGCGTGCCCTGCTGGGCCGGCTGCTGCGGATTGACGGCGGGCTGCTCGCCCTGCTGCTGGTTCTGCGGCTGCTTGCCGTGGGTCTTGTCCCCACCCTGCTTCTGCCCCTGCTGGGCGCCAGGTGTCGCCGGCGTTCCGGGCTGCGTTTCGGGCTGTGCCTGTGTCTGAGGCTGCGCCTGCGTTCCCGGCTGTGCTTTATGTCCCTGGGCGGGCTCACCGGCCGGTGCCGGCGGCTGCTCGGCGGGCTGCTTTGCCGGAGCCTCGGTCTGACCTTGCTGCTTGGGATGGGTGTTCTGTTCCGGCTGCGCCTGCTTTCCAGGCTGAGCCTCCTGATTCGGCTGTTCGCTGGCGGCAGGAGCCTGCTTCTCAGCCGGCGCCGGCTGCTGCACCTTCGCACCAGGCTTGGCCTTCGGCTCGGGCTTGGCTTCCGGCTGCGCTTCCGTAGCAGGTTGCTGCTGCTCTACCTTCGGCTGCGGCGCTTCGGCCGGTTGCTTGGCTTCCGGCTGCTTTGCCTGCGGCTTCGGCTGCGGTGCCTCTGGCTGTGCCTCGGGAGCGACAGCCTTTGGCTGCGGTTTGGCTTCGGGCTGTGCCTGTGGCTCTTCGGCCGGTTGCTGGCGCTGCTTCTTCGGCTCGGGCGGAGCCTCTGCAGCCGGCTGCTGCTTCTGCGGCTTCGGCTGCTCCTGCTCTGCAGGTTGCTGACGCTCGGCCTTCGGCGGCTGGGCTTCCGGCTGTTGCTGCTTCGGCGCCTTTTGCTGCGGCTCGCCTTCCGGCTCGGCCTGCTTCATCTGGTGCTGCTGCTCACCGCCACCCTGATGCTTCTGGCCCTCTCCGCCTTCGGCAGGCTTCTTGTGCTTGAGCTGCTCTTCATCGGGCTGAGCTGCCGGCGCTTCCTGCTGCGCCACCTCGAAACTGGCGTTGGGAGCCATCGCGGCCGCATCGCCGATGCCGTTGTTCAGCGGTGCGATGGGCTGTTCGCGAAGCGCCGCCGCTGCTGCCGGCTCGAAGGCGAGCGATAGCGAAAGCAGCGGAAACGCGGCGCTGGCAAATAGTCTGGATCGCTTTCCCATATGGGGTCTCCTCTTATGATCTTTGTCCGCCGAATTGCGAATCTCAGCGGGCAAGGCGATTGCCCCAAGATCCCGGCCAATTTTCGGTTCTCATGAGGCTGAATCGCGGCAGGCCGCTATATGTTCCCGCACTATTAGGTTGCCGCAATTAACCCTGGCTGAACGCAGTGGATGGTTTTCGTTCAGGTTTCCCTGTGGCGGGCCTGCATTGCGGCGGCATTGCGCAAAGGCGGGTTGCCTTCGTAATTCCAGTTGCATTTTCCAGAAAAAAAGTACGAATATCGCCGCAAGGCGGGCCACCGGCCCGCTCCACTCGAGCCGTCTGCCAAAAACAATAATGGGCTGCCGGCCACCAACAGAGAGGGTCAATATGCGCATCTCCACTCGTCTTTTTGCCGCCGCATCCTTTGCCGCGATGTCGCTCGTCGCCGGCGCGGCGCTTGCCGACGGCGACACGATCGTCTTCGGCACCGACGCGACCTACCCGCCCTTCGAATCGCTGGAAGCAGGCGGCAAGTTCGTCGGCTTCGACATTGATATAGCCAATGCGCTTTGCGATCAGATGAAGGTCAAGTGCAGCTTCGTGAATCAGGATTTCGACGGCATCATTCCGGCCCTGCAGGCCAAGAAGTTCGACGCCATCATCTCGTCCATGTCGATCACGCCGGAACGCGAGAAGATCGTCGACTTCACCAACAAGATCTACAACACGCCGCCGGCGATCGCCGTTCCGAAGGATTCGACCATCAAGGAAGCGACCGATGAAGCCCTGAAGGGCAAGTCCATCGGTGCACAGTCCTCCACGACGCACGCCAACTACGCGACCGTCCACCTGAAGGACGCCGAGCTGAAGCTCTATCCGTCGGCCGACGAATACAAGCTCGACCTCGGCAACGGCCGTATCGATGCCGCCATCGACGACGTCGTCGTGCTGTCGGAATGGGTGAAGTCGGATGCCGGCAGCTGCTGCAAGATGCTCGGCACGCTGAAGATCGACCCGGTCGTCAACGGCGCCGGCGCCGGTATCGCTATCCGCAAGGGCGATACAGCCCTCAAGGACAAGCTGAACGCCGCGATCACTGCGATCCGCGCCGACGGCACCTACAAGAAGATTCAGGACAAGTACTTCGATTTCGACGTCTACGGCGACTGATCGCCCGTCGATTCCCTGGGAAAAGATGACGGCGGAAGCTTGCTCTTCCGCCGTTTTTGTTTGACAACGAGAAGAATATAAGCAGAAACGCGGCAAAAGCCGCTAGGGGAAATACAGCATGAGCGGATTGTTTTCCGCCCTCGGTTCGTTTTGGACCTGGTTGACTACGATTTTTGACCCATTGTGTGGTCCGGCCGGTTTGTTCAGTGTGTTCTTCCAGAACACGATGCTGGCCTGCGGCGATACCGGCTGGGGAGATGAACTGGCCGGCGGCCTGAAGGTTACGATAGCCGTCTCTGTCGCGACGCTGCCGCTCGGGCTGGTCATCGGCTTCTTCGTCGCACTCGCGCAGCAATCGGAAGAAAAGTCGCTGCGGCTTGCTGCCGGCGTGTTTACGACGATTTTCCGTGGCCTGCCGGAGCTGCTGACGCTCTTCATCATTTACTACGGAATGCAGATCCTGCTGCAGTCGGTACTTGCCAAATTCGGCTATGACGGTCCGATCGAGATCAACGCCTTCGCGGCCGGCATGATCGCGCTGGCGATCGTGTTCTCGGCCTACTGCTCGGAAGTGCTGCTATCGGCCTTCAAGGCGATACCGAAGGGCCAGTATGAGGCGGGCGATGCTCTCGGCTTCCACCGCGTGCGCACCATGCGGCTGATCATCATACCGCAGCTCGTTCGCATTTCCCTGCCGAATCTCGGAAATCTCTGGATGAATCTGTTGAAGGATACATCCTATGTGTCGATCATCGGTCTTGCCGATATCATCCGGCAGACGGGCATTGCCGTTCGCTCCACAAAGGCGCCCTTCACCTTCTATTCTATCGCTTGCCTCTTCTATCTGACTCTGGCCGTGATCTCTTCGATCGGCCTCTTCTATCTCGATCGATGGGCCAAACGCGCGGAGGTTCGTCGATGAGCCATGCCGAAGTTCTGATAGCGGCGCAGCCTGCGCCGCCAAAAACGGCCAGGAAAGTGTCCAAATCCGCCATGGCGGGCTATTTCTTCCTGACCCTGTGGGCCATTCTCGGCATCGCCCTGATAGCCATGATCGTCACCGGCTGGGATGTCGACAAGCTCCAGACCTATGGGCCTCGGCTTCTGCATGGCCTCTGGATCACGGTAAAGCTGGTCGCCACATCCTTCATCCTAGGCGCGATCCTGTCGATACCGCTGGCCTTCGCCCGCATGTCGAGCAACAAGGTTCTGAGCACCTTGACCTATTGCTATGTCTATCTGTTCCGCGGCACGCCGCTGCTGGCTCAGATTTTCATGGTCTATTACGGCTTCCCGAGTTTTCGCTGGTTCTTCGAGGATATCGGCCTCTGGTGGTTCTTCAAGGACCCCTTCTATTGCGGCGTCTTCGCCATGACGCTGAACACGGCAGCCTATCAGACGGAAATCGTCCGCGGCGCCATTCAGAGCGTGCCGAAGGGCCAGACGGAAGCAGCAAGCGCGCTCGGTATCCATACATGGATCGCCTTGCGCAAGATCATCATTCCACAGGCGCTCATCGTCGCACTGCGTCCCTACGGCAATGAGATCATCCTGCTGATCAAGAGCTCGGCCACTGTCTCCATCATCACGGTCTACGACCTGATGGGCGAGACCCGCTATGCGTTCTCACGCACCTATGATTACCAGATCTATCTCTGGGCAGCGATTTTCTATCTGGTGATCGTCGAACTCATGCGCAACGGCTGGGCGCGGATGGAAGGCCGGCTGACCCGACATCTCAAGCGCTGATCTGATAAAAGGCGGCGTTTGAAGCGCCGCCTTTGGCAGCACTCTCGCATCATCGCTGCCAACACATTGATTTCTGTGAATAAATTTCCTTCATGACAGTTTTGTAAAGCTTGAGTTTACCATCAGCTGTTTCCATATCTCTGTGACCATGAGTCACGAAAAAATGGGAACGGAAAGAGAAAGCTCATGCACGACGACATGCAAAAGCAGTTGCAGGGTTATGGGTTGACGACGGCACAGATTCTTTACCGCCTGCCCGATCACCCGCAATTTCTCCAGACCTATATCTGGCAGGACTACGACCTCGCCCCGAACTTTCCCGAAATGCGCGGCTTCCTGAAATTCTGGCAGGAAACGCTGGACGGGCCGCTCCATTCCGTGCGCTATGTCCATCGCAAGCTGATTTCAGCGACCGAATGGCGCGCCGTAAAGGGCGAATTCATCCTGCACTAGACATCAGGCAGGGGCAAACATCGTCTGAGCAGCGACCGGACGTCCTCAGACATGCGCCTCGCCATGCACGAAATCCCCGTCATCCGGCCCGCGATGGAGCGTGCCGTAAAGAATGGCGGCATAGAAGGCCGCAACAAGGATGATGACGATGAAGCCGGGCATCGGTCCAAGGGCCGCGTTGTCAACGATATAGTTCCACGAATGCGCCAGCTCCCGCGCCAGGCCATCGGTCTGAAGCCTTGGCGTCGAGATTTTCAGAATCCAGGCAAGCAACAGGATCGCATACATCCAGCAATAATTGCGCCGCAGCCGCCGCTGCGCCGCCTCGGCATGACTGAGGAGCAGCCGAGGCGATCGCAGGCTGGCGGCGATCGGCAGCGCCCAGTCGGAGGTAAGCTCGGCTTGCGGCGCCAGGATTTGTGCAAAATAATGCCGCTCCAGCTGCCGCACCCGCGAGCGGTAGACATCGAAGAAGCGATATCGACGCGCTTCGATCATGAGCAGAAGCGTGATCAGCATCATACCGAACAACAGCACGCCATGATGCGACGTCGGTGTCGACAGCGATACGGAAAGCAGAGCCGCGGTTACCGTAATTGCCCAGTTCGACGTCCGGTCGATGCGATCGCGCCAGCTGGTCATCCGTCCCAGTTCGCCCCGGTAGTAATGGGTCAATGTATTGGTGACCTCGGCCGACGTTGCCGGCAAGGCGGGACGCGCGCGCTCCGCCGCGCCACCTGCCTGGTTCGGCGCAGTCAATTCGGTGTCCATTGTCGTTCCTCCCTTATTTATTGTTCTATCCGGATAGCGCCCCCCAACTCGCCTTTGCCGAAGGCGATATTCTGCGCCTGTGCGGCAAGCATTGCAAAAGCTGAGCAAGCGTCTTAATGCCTCCGTGACAAAAGGAAGGGCCTGTAATCATGGCAAAGAAGAAGATCGACGAAGACGCGCTGGCGGAAGCCTATAACCAGGCCTTGGCGCTGGAGAAGGCGGGCGATATCGACGCTGCCGTGCGGGCCTATGAAAAGGTGCTGGCCCTCGACCCGGAGGATCATGGCGGCGCAGCCGTTCGCATCGCCTCGATGGGACGCGGCGAAACGCCGGTCAAGGCGCCGGACGCCTATGTCGAAACCCTGTTCGACCAGCATGCCGAGGTTTTCGAAGACGTGCTGGTGGAGCAGCTCGGCTATCACGTCCCGGTTCTCGTACGTCAGCGCCTGCAGGCGCTCGGCCTCGGCCCCTTCAAGCGCATGCTCGACCTCGGCTGCGGCACGGGCCTGACGGGCGGTACGCTGCGCGATATCGTCGAGGATATCACCGGCATCGACATTTCCGAGAACATGGTCGAAGTCGCCCATGAAAAGGACATCTACGAAACGCTCTTCGTCGCCGAAGTCGAGGACTTCCTCGACGACAATGATGAGGATGCCTTCGATCTGATCACCGCGACTGACGTTCTGCCCTATCTCGGCGCGCTGGAGCCCCTCTTCTTCGGCACCGCCGAAAACATGACGCCGGGCGGTCTCTTCATCTTCTCCTCCGAAACCCTGCCTGAAGCGACCATGGCCGGACGCCCCTATATGGTCGGCGTGCATCAGCGCTTCGCCCATTCGGAAGCCTATGTGCGCGAACGGCTGAAAGCGACCGGCTTCGAACTCATTGAGATCACCGATATCAACGTCCGCATGGAAGATGGCCAGCCGACGCCGGGCCATCTGGTCATTGCGCGCCTGATTGCCGATTGAGACGAAACATGCCGTATGGAAAATAGTTATCCATTTGGATAACCATTTTCTTGCGCCGTGACCAACGAGCTGATACTTAGCCATTCAGATAAGTTTCAGATCGAGCCTTCATATAGGAAAGGTCGCCGCATGTCCCTTATTCTCTATCAGCATCCCCTCGCCTCGTTCTGCCATAAGGTTCTGATGGCGCTTTATGAAAACGGGACACCGTTCGAAAGCCGCATCATCGATCTCGGCAATGCGGAATCGCGCGCCTCACTGATACGCCTCTGGCCTCTTGCCAAGTTTCCAGTCCTGCGTGACGAAGCACTCGACAGCACCGTTCCCGAAACCAGCATCATCATCGAATATCTCGACCGGCATTATCCCGGCACAACGCAGCTGTTGCCGACCGAAATTTCGGATGCCTTGTGCGTCCGGCTCTGGGATCGCTTTTTCGACCTATATGTGCAGGAGCCGATGCAAGCGATCGTCGCGGACGTGCGCCGTACAGACGAGAATCGGAGCTCGCAGAGCGTAGCCGAAGCGCAGTCACTGCTACGCACCGCCTATGGAATGATCGAAAAGCAGCTGGACGGAAAAATCTGGATCACCGGCGATAGCCTGACCATGGCTGATTGCGCCGCCGCACCAGCCCTATTCTATGCCGAGACGCTCGTTCCCTTTGGCGAAGAGCATGGCCGGCTGAAGGCCTATTATCAGCGCCTCCTCGACCGCCCGTCCTTTGCGCGCGTGCTCAAGGAAGCCATGCCCTACTTCCATTTTTATCCGTACAGCGAGAAACTGCCGACTCAGTTCCGGCCGGAAAAGCCGAATGCTTGAGGAGACACAGGCACTCGACCGGATGTTCCAGGCCCTATCAGACCAGAGTCGGCGCGGCATGATCGACCGGCTGGGCCGCGGTCCTGCTTCCGTGACCGAACTGGCGCAGCCGCTCGACATGGCGCTGCCGACCGTGATGAAACATCTGCAGGTGCTGGAGACGAGCGGGCTGGTGCTGTCGGAAAAGGCTGGCCGGGTGCGCACCTATCACCTGCGCAAGGAAGCGCTGGCATCCGTCGAGCGATGGATCGCCGAGCACAAGGCATCCTGGAACCAGGCCTTCGACCGGCTCGACCTGTTTCTGGCAGAGACATCGACGGAGACGACAGACGAATGAGCGAACGATCGACCGAACACACGACCATCACCATAGAACGCCATTTCAAGGCGCCGCTGCCGAAGGTCTTCAATGCCTGGGCAATCCCCGAGCACAAGCGGCAATGGTTCGGCTGTCATGAAGACTGGAAACCGTTGGAATCTCAGCTTGATTTCCGCACGGGAGGCAGCGAAAGCAACCGTGTCGCCTCCCCGGACGGTGTCGTTCATGCGTATCAGGCGCGCTACATCGATGTCGTCCAGAACCAGCGCTTCATCTATGCCTTCGACATGATGCTCGATAACGTCAGAATTTCCGTGTCGCTGGCAACGGTCAACTTTGCTGCGGAGCCCGGCGGCACGAAGATGATCTTCGTCGAACAGGTTGTCTTTCTCGACGGCTACAGCGACAACGGTTCGCGCCTCATGGGCACGGAAATCGGTTTCGACAATCTCAGGCTCTACGTCGAGGGAGACGACAGCAGGCCGAATTAACTCCGTGCGTCACCCAGAATTGCCGCCAGCAGCTGCCCTTCGAGCTCTGCCAAGGCCGGATTGCCGTGGCGGCGGGGATGCGGATAGGGAACATCAAGATCGAGCACGATCCTGCCCTCATCCAGCACAACGACCCGATCGGCCAAATGCACGGCTTCGCTGACGTCGTGCGTGACGAGCACGGCGGTAAAGCCGAGCTCTCGCCAGACGCGGTTCAGCAATTCCTGCATGCTGATGCGGGTCAGCGCGTCCAATGCGCCAAGCGGCTCATCGAGCGCGAGGATACCGGGCTTGCTGACCAGCGCGCGGGCAAGCGCCACGCGCTGCTTCTGGCCACCGGAAAGGCTTGAGGGCCACTCGCCCGCTTTCTCTGCCAGCTGCACCTCGGAAAGAACGGCAGCGGTCTCCTTCCGCGAAATATCCTGCGGCACGCCATCACCGAGACCGACCGCAACATTATCAGCGACGGAAAACCAGGGCAGCAGGCGCGGCTCCTGAAAGACGATGCGCGTATTCGGCTGCGCGTCGCTGCCATCGGCCGCCTCGAAGCGCAGGTGGCCCGCGCTCGGCTCTTCCAGCCCCATCAGGATGCGCAGCAGCGTGCTCTTGCCGCAGCCGCTCTTGCCGATGACGGCGACGAATTGCCCGGCAGGAATATCGAGATCGATGCCGCGCAGGACACGGTTGTTGCCAAAGCTCTTCTCCAGGCCCTTGATATGGATGGCAGCGGCACCCGCAACCTGCGGCGTGATATTTGCAGTCTCTGCCCGTGGACGATCTATCGCGATGGCGCTCATGGCAGATTCCTCAATTCTGATAGGCCGGGTTCCAGCGCAAGGCTCTGCGCTCGATCACCCGTGCGACGACGTCGGCAAGCTTGCCGAGGATGGCATAGATGACCAGCGTCAGGACGACGACATCGGTCATGCCGAACTCGCGGGCATTGTTGGCCATGTAGCCGATGCCTGACGATGCGGCGATCGATTCAGCCACAATCAGCGTCAGCCACATGATGCCGAGGGCAAAACGCAAGCCGACGAGAATGGACGGAAGCGCGCCGGGGAAGATGACTTTCCGGAACAGCGTCCAGTTGCTCATGCCATAGACCCGCCCCATCTCGATCAGGCCGCGGTCGACATTGCGCACGCCGTGATAGGTGTTGAGATAGATCGGGAAAAGCACGCCGAGCGCGGTCAGGAACAGCTTGGATTCCTCGCCGATCCCGAACCAGAGAATGACGAGCGGCACCATGGCAAGGTGCGGAATAGTACGCAGCATCTGCAGCGTCGTATCGGTCAATTGTTCCGACAGCCGCGAGACTCCGTTGGCGATACCGAGCAGAAAGCCGATCGAACCGCCGACCAGCAGGCCGGCAAAAGCGCGACCGGCGCTGACGAGGATATTGTTCGGCAGCTGCCCGGAAATCGTGGTCTGCCAGAAGGCGACCACGACAGCCGCCGGCGATGGCATGATGCGGGTGGAGATCCAGCCGAACGAGGAGCCGAGCTGCCATGCCGCAATGACGACGACTGGCAGCAGGAAGGGCAGGAATCTCTGCAACGAGATGGCCTGCCGAGCCGCCTTGGCCGAGCGTGCGCGGCGCTCCGAGCCGACGCGGACGAAGGACGTGTCGAATGCCGACATGGGGATCTCCCTTTTGAGCTGGCGTTACGAGCCGGAAACGACCTTCAGATTGCCGCCATGGCTGCCGCCGGCAAAAATCTGCTTGGCGCCGAACTCGTTGCGGAACCCGGCACGCTGCTCATCACGCTTCAATCCCAGTTCGGGGAACAGAAGCTCTGCAACACGATAGGCTTCTTCCAGATGCGGATAGCCGGAGCCGATCACGGTTTCGATGCCAAGCTCCTGATATTCGCGCAGCCTTGCGGCAACCGTCTTGGGAGAACCGACCAGAGCCGTACCGGCACCAGCACGGACCAGCCCGACGCCGGCCCACAGGTTCGGCGACACTTCCAGCTTGTCGCGCTGGCCGCCATGCAGCGCCGCCATGCGCTTCTGCCCGACCGAATCGGACTGCTTGACGAACTGTTCCTGCGCCTCGCGGATGGTCTCGTCATCGAGCTTCGAAATGAGCTTGTCGGCCGCTGCCCACGCCTCCTCATCCGTCTCACGGACGATGAAATGCAGGCGGATGCCGAAGCTGACCTCGCGTCCACGCTTGGCGGCGGCGGCCCGCACCTTTGCAATTTTCTCAGCAACCTGCGCCGGCGGCTCGCCCCATGTCAGATACTTGTCGACGCGACCGACCGAGAATTCGATACCGGCATCGGAAGAGCCGCCGAAATAGAGCGGCGGGCGCGGTGCCTGCACCGGCGGCAGGCCGAGCCTTGCGTTGGTCGCCTTGATATACTTGCCCTCGAAGGTGGACGACCCCGTCTCCAATAACTCCTCCCAGACATGGAAGAATTCATCGGCATGGGCATAGCGTTCGTCATGCTCGAGATGAATGCCGTCACCGGCCAGCTCCGCCGGGCTGCCGCCAACGACGATGTTGAGCAGCACGCGACCATTCGAGACGCGATCGAGTGTCGAAGCAAGGCGCGCATAATAAGCCGGCGACGCCGTACCCGGGCGGATCGCAACCAGGAACTTCAGCTTCTGCGTATGCGCCGAAAGTGCGGCCGCCGTCACGAAAGACTCTTCGCAGGAGACACCTGTCGGAAGCAACACGCCGGTATAGCCAAGCCGATCGACCGCCTGCGCGATCTGCTGGAGATAGCCGATCTCCGGCCCACGGTTGAGATCGGTCGTGCCGAGATAGGTGCCGTCGCCGGAGGTCGGAATGAACCAGAGGAAATCGATGGGTTTTGCGGTCGCGGTCATGAAGCTTCCTGCCTTCTGGATGCGCGTGGTCGGGAGCCACTTCCCGATGCTCGATCTGGATAGTGGCATAGACTATCGATTATATCGACAATATAGATTTTCAAATCGCCGGTGTTTGACGAAATATTTTTGCTGATAAAGCCCGCACCCGTAGTGCTTGGGGCGCAGGCTAAATCTGCAGCTCGTCGTTAGCCTCAGCTCGCCTTTGGCCGCCAGACGATGTCCGTGACGTTGAGCTTCCTCGGGACAATGCCGAGATTGTAGAATTCGTCGGCCAATCCCTGCTGGTACGACACCGCCGCATCGGTGATGGTCGAGACTCCGCCGAGATCGGCACCCGGACGCGTCAGCGTCACCCGCGTCACATCGGCCGGAACGCCGGTGATTTCGGAGAGTGCAGCAACCGTGTCGTCCAGATTCTTTTGCGCCGCGACGCCCACCTTTGCCAACTCGTCGATAACATCGACGACGACCTGCGGATTATCCTTGGTAAAATCGCCGTTCGCCAGGAAATAGCTGAAGGAATCGACGATACCTCGCGCCGTCGTCAGGATGCGTGTGTCCGGGTCCGCCTCGGCGATTGCAAGATAGGGGTCCCAGATAGACCAGGCATCGATGGCACCGGTCTTGAAAGCCGCTGAGGCGTCCGGCGGCGCAAGATCGAGCGCCTGAACATCGCCGACCGCCAGCCCGCCTTTGCGCAGTGCCTTGACGGTGACATTATGGGCGCTGGAACCGCGCTTGAAGGCAACCTTCTTTCCCTTGAGATCGGCAAGCGTCTGGATCGGCGAATCCTTGCGCACGAGAATGGCGGAGCTTTCCGGGCTGCCGGTATAAAGGCCGACATAGAGCAAGTTGCCATTGGCGGCCTGGGCAAAGAGCGGCGGCACATCGCCGGTGGCGCCGAAATCCAGAGCTCCGGCGCCGAGCGCTTCCAACAATGGCGGGCCGGATGTGAACTCCGACCATTCGACGGAGATGCCACGATCGGACAGTCGCTTTTCGAGCGCTCCCTTGCGTTTCGCCAAAGCCAATACGCCATTCTTCTGCCAACCAATGCGAAGCGTCGTCGCGGTCGCCGCCCGCGCCGGCCGGATGGAAGGCAACGCGAAGGCCGCCGCCGTAGCCCCGAGAAGGCCGAGTGTCTGTCTGCGCGAAATCATCGAAGATCCCCTTATTCATAAGGCCTCGGCGCTTCCGCTGCCATTGGCTCGTTGTCGATAATTTAAGATCGCAAATCCATAGATTATATCGACAAAGGATATTATGAAGATTCGCAGCGAGAGCGAAATTTCATTCCGGTAAATGAAAAAATTTGAAATCAGATTTCAAATCATATGCCATGGTGACAAGTTGCCCGACAAATCGGTCTTTCGTCGCTTTGGCCTTTCGGCTAAGCCTTCGAAACAAATTCGGTCATGGAGTTATGAAATGGCAAAGGTCTCATTCATCGGTATGGGCGTCATGGGTTATCCCATGGCCGGGCATTTGAAGGTCAAGGGCGGGCATGACGTCACCGTGTATAACCGCACCATCGCCAAGGCCGAGGCTTGGGCCAAACAATATAATGGCAAGTTTGCCCCTACCCCGGCCGAGGCTGCCGACGGCGCAGAGTTCGTCTTCACCTGCGTCGGCAATGACGACGACTTGCGCTCGGTGACCATAGGCGAGAACGGCGTCCTTTCAACCATGAAGGCGGGCTCCATACTCATCGACAATACGACCGCAAGCGCCGAAGTTGCCCGCGAGCTTTATGCCGCCGCCAAGGAAAAGGGCATCGACTTCATCGATGCTCCGGTTTCTGGCGGACAGGCAGGCGCGGAAAACGGCGTATTGACCGTCATGTGCGGTGGTGATGAGGCCGTGTTCGAGAAGGCCCGCCCCGCCATCGACGCCTATGCCCGCATGGTCGGCCTGATGGGGCCTGTCGGCGCGGGACAGCTGACCAAGATGATCAACCAGATCTGCATTGCCGGCATCGTCCAGGGCCTGGCGGAAGGCATTCATTTCGGTAAGCAGGCAGGGCTCGATATCGAAAAGGTCGTTGAGGTCATTTCCAAGGGTGCCGCCGGCTCCTGGCAGATGGAAAACCGCCACAAGACGATGAACTCAGGCAAATATGATTTCGGCTTTGCGGTCGACTGGATGCGCAAGGATCTCGGCATCGTGCTGGAGGAAGCGCGCCGCAATCAGGCAAAGCTGCCGCTCACGGCCCTCGTTGATCAGTTCTACGGCGACGTCCAGGCGATGGGAGGCAATCGCTGGGATACCTCCTCGCTGCTCGCGCGTCTGGACAAGAAGTAAAGAGCGCCGGAAAATCGGCGACTTCTGCTGAGCGCCTCATGAAAGCGGCGCTCAGTCCATGTCAATCCTCGTTGGACTTGGCATTTTCCAGCAGCATGTAATCCAGCGGCAATTCCGTCGAATACTTGATCTGCTCCATCGCAAAAGCCGAAGAGACATCGCGGATTTCGATCTTGGCGATCATGCGCTTGTAGAAGGCGTCGTAAGCCGCGATATCTGGAACGACGACACGCAGCAGATAGTCGACATCGCCGCTCATGCGATAGAATTCGACCACTTCCGGAAAATCGGCGATCACTTCCGAAAAGCGCTTCAACCATTCGATGGAGTGGCTGTTGGTGCGGATGGACACGAAAACCGTGACCTTCGTGTTGACCTTTTCCGGATCAAGCAGGGCCACACGGCGGCGAATGACGCCATCCTCTTCCATCTTCTGGATACGGCGCCAGCAAGGCGTCGTCGAGAGGCCGACCTTTTTGGCAAGATCGGCTACGGCCAGAGTGGAATCCTCCTGCAGCAGGCGCAGGATTTTGCGGTCTAGACGGTCCATTAAAAGCATCCCTTCGAATTATATTCTCTCTATAGCCTATTTTAAGCGAGAGAAAAGAAACTTTTTCTCAAGGAAGCAGGCTTTTCACACGTTGTTGTAAGACTGGAAGCAATTCGGCCTCGAACCACGGGTTACGTTTCAGCCAGCCGCTGTTGCGCCAACTCGGATGCGGCAATGGCAGGACGGACGGCGACCGGTTGGTTAGAAGGTAGCGCCGCCACTCCGCGACCGTCTCGGTCATCGAACCCATGCGCTCCGCCCCTAGATGCCAGGCTTGCGCATATTGACCGATCGTCAGGATCAATTCGATCTGCGGCATCGCATCCATCGCCCGCTGCCGCCACAATGGTGCACACTCCTTGCGCGGCGGCAGATCGCTCCCCGCCTTGTCATAGCCCGGAAAGCAAAAACCCATGCCCATTATGGCGAAGTGGTCCGGATTGTAGAAACTCTCGCGATCCACAGCGAGCCACTGACGCAAACGGTCGCCCGAGGCATCGTTGAAGGGCAGACCGCTCTCGTGAACGCGCAATCCCGGCGCCTGCCCCGCGATGAGTATCCGCGCAGTCGATGATAGTGTCGCAACCGGACGCGGCTCGTGCGGCAAACGATCCGCGTCGCCTTTGGCCGGCGCATCCCGACAGAGGCGACAGGCTGCAATCGCCGAACGCAGGATCTGCAATTCGCTCTCCTGCTTCATGGGGCGCTCCATCCGACAAGCTGGCGCAAATAGCTGAACCATCCGGCAATCGGATCATTGTCATTGCCATCAGCCATACGCTCCTCGCGCCGATAGTCGCTAGGCTTCTCGAAATCACTGGCCCAAAGCCCGGCTTTCGCCTGCCTTGCGCTCCGTTCCTCGCTGGCATAGGCACCGTAGGAAACCGCCATGCCATTGCGCACCATCGCAGCGTTGATATCGAGATCGCCGGCGACACATGTCACCAGCAGGCGACCATACCGATCCCTTTCCTGCCCCCTGCATTCGGGCGATCCGGTCTTAATCATTGTGGCAAGCGCCTTGCGTGCTTCTTCGCCGCAGGCCCAATCCGCACCATCGCGCCGGCAGCGCTGCCGATATTCGGGAGCATCGATACCTTTCAGTCTCAAACGCTCGCCATTGGCGGAAAGCGTGTCACCGTCGATGACATAAAAGCTGCCGTTTTGAACGATTTCCGGTCGATTGTTCATCTTCAACGCGAATAATGCAAGAATAGCAAGCAGCGCGAACGTGACCACGCCGTCACGAAACAGGCGGCGCGACCGCATCACGTTGTTGCCTCCTTTAAGAACAAATCCTTGGCGAAGATGGCAAACAAATCATTTCGGCGCAGCATCTTCTTAAGGTTTGGACGCTAGTGTGTAGTCTCAGGCAGGCCAAGTTTCAATGTAACCATGAGCACCGGCGTCAGCACATCGACAGATAAAAACATTGTCGACCGATCGCGCAGTCACCGTAACCGGGCTGTGTCGAAGGCCGTGCGGCAAACGCGTGAGCGCCTGCAGAGCGGCCATAGCCGCAATTTCGACCTCGAACTGATGATGATGCATATCGACACCTTGCGGCAGAGTGCCGCCGTCGTGCCGATCTTCGTCATCGTCGTTGCCGTTCTCGGCGTCTATCTGACGCGTGATACGGGCATTCTCTTCTGGACTATTCCGATCCTGACGGCGCATGCCATCAACATGCTGATAGGGCGGCGCGCCAAAAAGCAGGAAATGTCAGTCGAAAGCGCCAGGAAATGGCGCCAGTTGCTATTGCTCGGGCAATTGCTCGTCGGCTTCTGTTGGGCGCTCTTCGCCATCCAGAATTGCTCGACCTGTGGCGGCGACAGTTTCGCCTTCTACAAGGGCACGACCCTGCTCGTGGCGATCTGCATCACGGCAATGTCCAGCTTCATGCTGCCGCGGGCAGTCCCGTTTTCCTTCGCACCGGCGACCGTAGCACTGGTCGTGACTGCCGTCCTGACGCGAAGGCCTTCCGATATTGCGCTCACTGCAGCCATTTCGGTTGCCGTGATATTCTTCAGCTTCATCACCAACCGCATGTATCAGTCGAACCTGAAGATCCTCTTCTTCCAATCGGAGAAGGACGATCTGATTGCCGAACTGGAAGTCGCGAAGTCGATGTCGGACGAGGCGCGCCGGCGTGCCGAGGAGGCAAACCTTGCCAAGTCGCGCTTCCTCGCATCCATGTCTCATGAGCTCAGAACCCCGCTCAATGCCATTCTCGGCTTTTCCGAAGTCATGTCGGCCGAGGTCATGGGGCCGCTCAACAATCCCACCTATCGCGAATACACCACCGATATCCATCGATCCGGCCAGCACCTGCTCAACTTGATCAACGAAATCCTCGACCTCTCGCGCATCGAGGCCGGCAAATACGAATTGAACGAGGAAGCGATTTCCCTCCTCGATATTGCCGAGGATTGCATCGGCATGGTGCAGTTGCGCGCACGCGCCAAGAATATTTCGATCTCGTCGCAATTCGAAGCGCAGCTGCCCTCGGTCTGGGCCGACGAGAAATCGATGCGCCAGGTGATCCTCAATCTCCTGTCGAACGCGGTGAAATTCACGCCGCAAGGCGGCGAGATTAGCGTCAAGGTCGGCTGGACCGCCGGCGGCGGGGAATATGTGGCGATCAAGGACAACGGCCCGGGCATCCCCGAAGAGGAGATCCCGATTGTCCTGTCCGCCTTCGGCCAGGGCTCCATCGCCATCAAGAGCGCCGAACAGGGCACAGGCCTCGGCCTGCCGATCGTACAGGCCATTCTTGCCAAGCATGACGGTCAGTTCATGCTGAAATCAAAGCTGCGCGAAGGCACGGAAGTCATTGCCATATTGCCGGCAAAGCGCGTCCTTCAAAGCCTGCCGGCAGTCGAAGACGCTCCTCTTGTCGAGCGCCGCAAGAAGAGCTTCGCTTAAACGAAGCTCGGGTGCCGGCCACTAGAGCGCGTCAGCTTTTCACGGAATCTCTGAACCGCTCTATCTCTTTGTTTTCACGCAATTCCGGACGGAAAGCCGCTACGCATTTTTCCTGGAATTGCTCTAGCGGAACAGCAGATGGCTGCCGATGACATAAAGAAGGTAGATGCCGGACGCGACCAGCATGCAGAGAACGGCAAACGAGCCGAGATCCTTGGCATGTTTGCCGACGTTGGAAATCTCCGGCGAAATCCGGTCGATCACCTCTTCCACCGCCGTATTCATCGCCTCGACGGCGAATACGGCGAGGAACAGAACCATCGCGATGACAATCTCACCGATGGTCGCGCCGACGGCAATCAACAGGATCAGTCCAACCCCGGCAAAAAGGAGCTCTTGTCGAAAGGCCGATTCCTGCAACAACCGCTGAAATCCGCCCCAGGAATAGCCGGCAGCGGCGAAAAAGTGCCGAATGCCGGTCTCTTTGTTGACCGCTGATTTTGAAAACTCAGCCATTCGCGCTCCGCCCGTATTGTCCCGGTTGCAATCTGGATGCTTTGCGAATACCGCCTCACCGTGGGCGAAGCAAGGCGACACCTCTCGCCACCTTCAAAATTCATTGCAGATTTATGACGAAAAACCGATCATCTACAGGAAATTTAGCGGCGAAACGCTTATTTCAACGTCCCGCCGCTCCGATTTTCTAATGCTTGTTCGTAACGCCAGCGCTTTCGAAGGTCGCCATGCCCGAATGGCAGGCGGCCGCAGCCTTGACGATGCCGGCGGCCAACGCTGCTCCCGTGCCTTCGCCAAGTCGCATGCCGAGCGCCAGAAGCGGCGTCTTTCCGAGCTTTTCAATGGAGCGCAGATGGCCCGGCTCCGCCGAGACGTGCCCGATCAGGCAATGGTCGAGAGCTGAGGGATTGGCAGCCTTGAGAATGGAAGCCGCAGCCGTCGCGACATAGCCGTCGATGATGACGGGGATGCGCTCCATGCGCGCCGCAAGGATGGCACCGGCCATGGCGGCGATCTCGCGGCCGCCAAGGCGGCGCAGGATTTCCAGCGGATCGTTGAGATGATCGCGATGCAGCGCCACCGCCTTCTCGACGGCGGCAACCTTGCGCTTCAGCATCTCGCCTTCGGAGCCGGTGCCGGGACCGACCCAGTCTTCAGCCTTGCCGCCATAGAGCGCGTAATGAATGGCCGCGGCGATCGTGGTGTTACCGATGCCCATCTCGCCGATGCAGAGCAAATCCGTACCGCCGGCAATCGCCTCCATGCCGAAGGCCATGGTAGCCGCACAATCGCGCTCGCTGAGCGCCGGCTCTTCGGTGATATCAGCAGTCGGAAAATCGAGTGCGAGGTCGAAGACCTTGAGGCCGAGGTCATAGGCGACGCAGATTTGATTGATCGCAGCGCCGCCGGCCGCGAAATTTTCCACCATCTGCTGCGTGACGGACGGCGGAAACGGCGTAATTCCTTGCTTGGTGACACCGTGATTGCCGGCAAAGATCGCAACGAGCGGCCGGGTGACGGCCGGCGGACGACCGGTCCAGGCGGCCAGCCAGAAAGCGATCTCCTCGAGCCTTCCAAGCGCGCCCGGCGGCTTGGTGAGCTGCGCATCACGTTCGCGCGCTGCCACGAGCGCCCGGGCATCCGGGCCTGGGAGGTCGCGCAGCAATGCGCGGAAATCGTCGAATGGGAGGCCGCTGACGCTCATGAATGCGTTCCTTGTCTTTTGGTCTCAAATCGGGTTCTTTGCGTGCGACTCTATTAGTCCTGGGAATCGGCGCGAACAACTCCAAAAAGCGCCCGATGCTGTCGCGCGTATGGCGGGGAGAGGAAGAAATGCGGGAATATATGCGTGACATCGCACGCGCCGTCGCTTTCTTGAGCCGCGTTCCCGTACCAGCGTCCTTCTTCGAGGGCGACGATGGCAAGCTCTCGCGCGTTTCACGCGCTTTTCCTGTCGCTGGCCTGCTGATCGCCCTGCCCTCGGCGTTGACGTTCAGCGTGCTGCTCGCCCTCAATGGGGATCCATTGATGGCCGCATTGCTGGCCATTGCCGTGCAGACGATCCTGACCGGCGCCCTTCATGAAGACGGGCTCAGCGACACGGCAGATGGATTGGGCGGCGGCAAGAACCGCGAGCGCGCACTCGAAATCATGAAGGACAGCCGTATCGGCACTTACGGGGCGGCGGCATTGATACTGTCGTTCGGGTTGCGGGCGGCGGCGCTTGCCGCCATTGCCCGACATCTTCCGCCTGAGGATGCGGCCGTCGCAATCCTCGCCGCAGCCACCTTGAGCCGCGGTGCCATGGTCTGGCATTGGTACACCCTGCCATCAGCCAAACCGGATGGGATCGCGGCATCGGCAGGCAAGCCGGACGGCGATGCGATGCAGCTGGCATTGATTGCGACACTCGGCCTTGCGATACTGCTTGTCGGTCCTGCCATGGGTGTTCCGGCGCTGGTTGGCTGCCTTCTCACGACAAGCGTCGCGACATTTCTTGCCACCCGATATGTCCGCCAGAAACTGGGCGGACACACGGGCGATACGATCGGCGCGACCCAGCAGATTTGCGAGATCGCATCCCTCTGTACTCTTGCCATGTGCGTTTGAAGCATCGATATATGATCCCATGCTGACACCTTGCATCCTCGTCTGCTCCATCGACCAAAATACCGGCTATTGCTTCGGTTGCGGCCGCACATCAGCCGAAATCGGTGCGTGGATGAACTACAGCGACGACGAACGGCGTGAGATCATGAAGATGCTTCCGGAGCGCCTGACGAAGGTCGAGCGCAAGCCGCGCCGGGAGACCCGCCGCCAAAGAATGGCACGGGAGCGCAGTGCCGTATGAACCGCCTGAACATCGTTCTCGCCATTCTCGGCATCGGCCTCGCACTGCTCATCTTCAACAATAACACCGGCTCCACCTTCGGCATACGCAACGACGACTTCGCGCGTGTCGTCTATCTCCTGCCGATCGCCCTGATGATGAGCGCCGCCGTCTGGGCGAGCCGGCATACGGTCAGCCAGTCGATCCGCAATCTCCTGATCTGGTTCGTCATCATCATGGCGCTCGCGACCGCCTATATTTACCGCTACGATGCCGAGCAGGTCGGCAACCGCGTCTTCGCCGGCTTGATGCCCGGCCATGCCGTCGTCGTCACCACGAGCGAAGGCGGGCAGGAAGTCATCCTCCACAAGCGGTCGAGCGGGCATTTCGAAGCGCGAGTCATGATCAATGGCCAGCCGATCGACATGCTGATCGACACCGGCGCCAGCACCATCGCCTTGTCGCAGGAGGACGCCGAGCGCGTCGGCATCATTCCGGAAAATCTGACCTATTCGCAGACGGTGTTGACCGCCAACGGTCGCGCAAGGGCAGCACCTGTGGAACTCGGCTCCGTGGCAATCGGCCCGATCAAGCGCAGGGATGTCGAGGCGAGCGTGGCCGAAGCGGGTAAGCTCGATCAGAGCCTGCTCGGTATGAGCTTTCTCGAAACACTGGGGTCGATGCAGATGCAAACCGACGAGCTTCGGCTGCGCGACTGAGGCAGGCGAATAATCGGCTCGATAGTTCGGCGGGGACCGAAGCATTCCTCGTCCTTTTCGCTCTAAAAGACGGGCATATCCGAACCGCATGAAGAGTGAGACATCATGGCGCCCGCAAAGTCAAACATAACGACGGAACTTCTACTTCTCCTCGCCCTCGCCACCTGCTGGGGCGCCTCCTACACCTTCATCCGCGTCGGGGTAGCAACCATTCCGCCGATCACGCTGATCGCCGCCCGCACCTTGATTGCCGGTCTTGTCCTGCTTGCGATCATTCGCTGGCGTGGTCTGAGCCTGCCGAAGGACGCGGCCAGCTGGAAGCGCTTTCTCATTCAATCCTGCCTCAACAGCGCCATTCCCTTCACGCTGATCGCCTGGGCGGAACAGACCGTCGATGCCGGCCTCGCGACCATACTGAATTCCACGACGCCGATTTTTGCCTTTCTGATTGCCGCCTTCCTGTTGCGCAGCGAGCCGCTGACGGGTCGCAAGCTTTTCGGCGTGGCTGCAGGCATGGCCGGTATCTGCCTGATCATCGGCCTCGATGCGCTCCATGGAATGGGCCGTCAGCTGCTGCCGCAGCTCGCCGTCGTCGCGGCATCGATCTGCTATGCCTGCGCCGCACTGTTCGGCCGAAATTTCAAGGGGCTGGACCCGATGATGCCGGCCGCCGGCTCGTTGCTTTGCGGTGCCGCTCTCCTGATCCCGGCGAGCCTTATTGTCGAACAGCCCTGGCAGATCGCGCCGTCGACAGCGTCGGTCCTGGCATTGCTCGGCCTGTCGGTCGTCTCCACCGCGCTTGCCTTCAGCATCTATTTCCGGCTTATCCAGACCCTTGGCTCGGTCGGCACGACAGCACAAGCCTATCTGCGCGTCCCGATCGGCGTCGCCATCGGCGTCACCTTCCTTGGCGAACCTGTCTCTCCGACGGCAGCCATAGGTCTTGTCTGTGTCGTTGCAGGCGTCATGGCCATGACCATTGCACCGCGCAAGCGGATCGCAGCCTGAGAAAATCGCCGTTCATCGGCTTGCATGGGATAATCAGATCAGAACGGACAAGTCGTCCCACGCGAAAATGAAATTGTCGGAGCGCCAGACCGGACCCGGATCCGTGTACCGGCCGATCAATTGCCCTCCGAGTGCACGATAGAAGGCGATCGCCGGTTCATTGCCGACTACCACGCCAAGCGCCGCGCCCGAATAGCCCATGGATAAAAGTTCCCGCGCCAATTCTCGCATCAGACGGCGGCCAAGTCCCTGGCGTTTGATGGAAGCATCGATATAGAGCGACTTGATCTCGCCTCGCCCCTCGAATATGGCATCGGACGGTGCATTGATCGCGCCAATACCGACAAGCCGCCCGCCGTGCTCAGCCAGAAGCACGCGCTGATCCCTGCGGGGATTTGCGAGCATATCAGCCCATCGCAGACGGCGAAAATCCTCATCAAGAGCCTGATAAATTTCTGCAGACACTAGGTCGCGATAGGTGTCGCACCAGATCGCGCGATGCAGCCTCGCTATCTCGGCGACATCGTTGGCAAGAGCAGGCCTGATCGCAATTTCCATCGTCACCCTACACTCCCCTGGACAATGCTGCGCAGGGCGCCAACAAGGTAGAGCGAGCCCGTCACAAGGATCCACCCGCCGCATTCGGAAGCCTTGGTGACAGCTCGATCCAGCGCCTTGTTCGGGTCAGGCTCGGATTCACAAGCCATACCCATCGAGATCGCCAATGCCTCAAGCTCCGTTGCCGCATGGGCGCGACCCGATCCGGACGCTTCCGTAAAAACTGCATGGGCCACGTATCGCGAGAGCACGTTCAAGAAGCCGGGTGCATCCTTGTCGGATGCAAGCGCGACGACGGCGACGCAATTGCCGCTGACACTGGACGAGCGCGTGATATCGCGAAGCACAGCCTCGATATTGAACGGCACATGCGCGCCATCCATGATGACGGGCAAGCTCTGTCGCCCGCTTCGCAGTGTGAGTGATAGGGCAAGGTCGAAGCGCTCCATCCGCCCCGGCAGCCGCGCCTTGTCGATAACGGCCGGTTCGAGCAGCCACGCGCCGATCGGCTGGCCCTTTTTGCTTGCCGCCTGCACGCTCTCGCCTTGTCGTCCCAGATGATCGAACACAAGGCCGACCAGCGAGATATTCGTCTCAGCAATCGTCGCATCTTCGGGAAGATCGGTTCGCAGGACCTTGCAGCCAAGCTCATCGGCACGCTGCTGCAAGACCTTTCCCGCAGCATCGTCAATGGCAAGCGTGGTGGCAAGCGTGGCGCCGGGCTTCAATATGCCGACCTTCTCGCCGGCGATCGCCTCGCGCGTGACCCCAAGAATTTCCGTGTGCTCCAGCCCGATATTGGTGACGATGGCCACTTCACCGAAGACGACATTGGTGGAATCCAGCCTGCCGCCAAGGCCGACCTCGACAATGGCCCAGTTCAAGCCGACCTCTTTGAACACGACGAATGCAGCGGCCGTAACCACATCGAACCAGGTGGCATCTTCGCCGGCCGTGGCTGCCTGCTTGGCGCCTTCGTAGCCGTCCAGAACCTGCATGATCGCTGACGCCAGTACATCATCTTCGACTTCCTGGCCGAGAACACTGACACGCTCGTTCACCCGGTCGACATGCGGTGATGCATAGCGACCGACCCGCCAGCCGGCCCGCAGCAATCCGGCCTCGAGGAGCGCAGAAACCGATCCCTTGCCCTTGGTGCCGGCGACATGGATGGCGCGAAAGCTTCGATGCGGATTACCCAAACGCTGCATGAGATCGAGCATGGGCTCAAGCCCGACCCGCATCTCCCCGCGCGGCTTGCGCTCCCAGTTGGTCAGTTGATCGAGCCGGGAAAGTGCTTGGGATAGCGGCTGGCTGGGATGGGATTGCGGCATGATATACCTTCGGCAGGATTTCAGACTGATATGAGCGAGCGGCACGGCGAAACATAGCCTTCGACCTTACCGTCATAACTTCAAATCCATGAGTTCCATGCCGCAGCGAATGCCGCAAGAGCCTAAATTTTCGCTTCTGTCCAGCCAATGCCTTCGAGCAGATTCGGGCTTATTGCAATCAGGCCGAAAGGCCCTCGCCGAGCAGGGATCGGCGGGAGCCATGCACTGTTTACACGGTAACGACGATCTTTCCGATCTGCTCATTGCTTTCAAGGAAGCGTGTTGCATCTTGAATTTGCTCAAAAGCGAAGGTGCGCGAAATGAAGGGATCGAGCACTCCGGACTCGAGGCCTTCATTGATAAAGGTCTTTGCACGGTCGAGAATGGCATCGTCGGATACGATTTCCGTATAGAGATAACCCTTCAGGGTGAGGCTTTTCCCTAAGACCGCAAATTGCGGGAAAGGTCCTTCCTCCGCGCTGAGCGCGCCATATTCCAGCAGAATGCCGCCGACCGCCATGCACTCTGCAAGCTGGGCGATGGCTGGCCCGCCAATGGGGTCGAACACGACGCGTGCGCCCTTGCCGTCGGTGATATCCCTCACCCGCGCGGTCAGGTCTTCTTCCGCCGTTGCAATCACATGATGCGCGCCGGCTTTGCGTAGAGCTTCGACCTTGGCGCTGGTGCGGGTCGTGGCAATCACCGTCGCCCCGACGCTGCGCGCGATCTGAAACGCGGCAATGCCGACGCTGCTCGACGCGGCGGAAACAATCACGAAATCATTGCTTGAAAGCTTCGCCTGTTCGATCAACGCGCCCCAGGCCGTAATATACTGCATCCACGATGCTGCAGCCTGCTCGAACGAGAGTTTCGCCGGATGCTTGACGACGTGACGGGCGGGCACATTGATGACTTCGCCATAGGTGCCCCAACGGGCCATATCCAGCGTCGGAATGACGCTGACCGCATCACCCTCGCCAAATCCGTTCACGCCGCTGCCGAGGGCCTTGATGGTACCGGCGGCCTCATAACCAAGCCTTGAAGGAAATTCGGCTTCTTGAAGATAGGCGTGGCGACGGAACATGACTTCCGCGCGGTTGAGACCAATGGCCCTTACCGCGATCTGCACCTCATCGGCGGCTGGCGGCGCAACCTCGATGTCGTCGATCTGCAGCACATCAGGCTCACCATATTCGTGAAAACGTACAACTCTGGTCATGCTTCATTCTCCTTGCATGTTTCCGTCGCGCGCTCGTAGGTGGCGCAACAGGTCACAGGCATTTGGCGAGTAGCGGCCAGAATGAAAATACGGTAGTCAAAAGCATATAGTGCTCAAAAGTATACCGTCGCGAGGCCGAAGATGAACAAGGACAGGAACTATGACGAAGTGCCCGGTTGCACCATGTATGCGGCACTCAATCTCATCAGCGGCAAATGGAAAGGCATGATCCTTTATCACCTGCTCGACGGCACTCTTCGATTCAATGCCCTCAAAAGAGAGCTCGGAGATTGTTCGCAGCGCCTTCTGATCAAGCAACTTCGGGAGCTCGAAGAGGATGGTCTTGTCGAGCGCAAGGTATTCGCCGTCATCCCGCCGAAGGTGGAATATTCGATCACCGAGGAAGGCCGGACGCTCGCGCCCATATTGCTGGGTCTCAGGGACTGGGGGCATGGATGGCTGACGCGACGCAACCTGGTTGCTCGCGACGATCATCTGCCGAAGACACGCACGGGAGTTTCATCCGCTGCTTGATTGATGTCTCGGTTCGGCGAACAGCGCGAAATGTCCGTTCGCAGCGCAAACTTGCAGTGACCCTCATCAGTTCCTCAAGCGATATCCCGTCCTGAAAATCCATCCGAGGACGGCCAAACAGATGACGAGGAAAAGCGTGATCATGGCAAGGCTCAGCACCGGATTGACGTCGGCGATGCCATAGAAGCTCCAGCGGAAGCCGCTGACCAGATAGAGAACCGGGTTGAGATGGCTGACCGCCTGCCAGAAAGGCGGCAGCATGTTGATCGAATAGAAGCTGCCGCCAAGGAAGGTCAGCGGCGGCACGACCAGCATCGGTATCAGGTTCAGCTGCTCGAAATTTCCGGCCCAGATGCCGATCATGAAGCCGAACAGGCTGAAGGTGACCGCCGTCAGCACGAAGAACAGGATCATCATGAACGGATGCTCGATCCTGATCTCGACGAAGAAGCTCGCCGTCGCCAGGATGATCAGGCCGATCAGCATTCCCTTGGTCGCCGCCGCCCCCACATAGCCGAGAACGATCTCGGTCATGGCGACAGGCGCCGACAGCACCTCGTAGATCGTGCCCGTGAATTTCGGGAAATAAATGCCGAAGGAGCCGTTGCTGATGCACTGGCCAAGCAAGGTCAGCATGATCAGGCCGGGCGTGATGAACGCGCCGTAGGAAACGCCCTCGACCAGGTTGATGCGCGATCCGATCGCCGCACCGAAAACGATGAAATAAAGCGATGTTGAGATGACCGGCGAAACGACGCTCTGCAGCAGGGTGCGGCGCGTGCGGGCCATTTCGAAAGCGTAGATGGATTTGACCGCTTCGAAGTTCATTTGCCTGCCTCCACCAGCGAGACGAAAATATCCTCGAGCGAGCTCTGGCGCGTCGAAAGATCCTTGAAATGAATTCCCTGCTCAGCGAGCTTCGACAGCAGCGCCGCGATGCTCGACTGTTCGTGCTGTGCATCGAAATCATAAATGAGCGTCAGGCCGTTCGGCCCCAGCGAAAGCCCGTTGCCGTCGAGAGACTGCGGTACGGCGCCGAGCGGTTCGTTGAGATCGAGGATGAGCTGCTTGCGGCCGAGCTTGGCCATCAGCGCCCTCTTCTCCTCCACCAGCAGCAGCTCGCCGCCATTGATGACGCCGACGCGATCGGCCGCTTCTTCGGCCTCTTCGATGTAGTGTGTCGTCAGAATGATGGTAACACCGGACGCGCGCAGGCGCTCGACCACATGCCACATGTCCTTGCGCAACGTCACGTCGACACCGGCGGTCGGCTCGTCGAGGAACAGGATCTCAGGCTCATGCGACAGCGCCTTGGCGATCAGCACGCGCCGCTTCATGCCGCCGGAAAGCTGGCGAAGCATGTTGTCCTTCTTCTCCCAGAGCGAGAGATCCCGCAGTACCTTCTCGATGTATTCGGGGTTTGGCTTCTTTCCATGAAGCCCCCGCGAGAAGCTCACCGTGTTCCAGACGGTTTCGAACTGATCGGTCGTCAACTCCTGCGGCACGAGGCCGATCAGGCTGCGCGTGGCGCGGAAATCGCGCACGACATCATGACCGCCGACGGTCACCGTCCCGCCGCTCGGATTGGCAATCCCGCAGACAATGGAAATCAGCGTCGTCTTGCCCGCACCATTCGGCCCCAACAGCGCCAGGATTTCGCCCCGCTCGATGTCGAGGTCGATGCCCTTGAGCGCCTGGAATCCGTTGGCATAGGTTTTCGTCAGATTGCGTATGGAAATAATCGCAGCCATAGTCAGGCAAAGTCCGGCTTTTGTGATGAATTTCGCGGCGTTTGCCCGCTATATAGCCGGTCTTGGGCTTTTACCACCCCACGGTAGTGAAACACAGCGTTCGTCTAAGCGGAATAAGCTGTCATCAAATCGTGACCTTCGTCGGGCATATAGCTCCTTAGGTGAGCAACGTTTGTCGCAACTCCGCCCAACGCCTCTTGGCGACACCGTCAGCGCCTGCTGTATTGGCCGATTTATTGCCCTCGCATTCATATTGCGTGCATCATCATTGCAACATGAAGTTCTTTTCTGGAGCTGGCAAGGATCCCCCGTCGTTGCCATGCACCGCTCAAGCCGGCACCCGCCGGCTTTTTTCTTTTCGCCAGCTTATAATCTGGAAAACGACCGCTACCAGTTGCCGTTGACGCCACAGCCGGCCGGCGGCAGCGTCTTGTGCTCGAAGCGTGCCTTCAGCATTTCGCAGCCCTTGTCGCGAATGGGTCCGGGCATCATGGAGTTGAGACCGATGCCGACTTCATCGAACGGATCGTCGGCATAGGCCACATAAGCATACCAGCGGCCGCCGATGACGATAATGATGGCAATCAGTGCAGCAACGAGCGCCCTTCCCAGGCTTCTCTTTCGTCTCGGTACGTCTTCCATGAACCCCTCTTTTACCCTCGGCTTGCGCTATAGAGCGCGATTCCACCGATAGGTAAATCAGCTTCTCCGTTTGGCAAGGGTGGGTGCTGTCCCGGCAAAGGGCCAATCAAAGGCTGCAATAACGCCGGCCTCCCTTTCGGTCCCTGAGGTCGAAATGGAAGTGGTTCCAGTGCTCCGGATTGCTACCAGGGCCAAGTACGGTGTCGAAATAGCGGCAGCTGTCGCTGCGTACCGCCTTGAGCAGCCGCCCTTCCCGGAAGGAGAACAAGCCCTTCCTCCGCACGTCGATCACATGGCCGTTCTTCAGGATGAAGGTGCCGACATCGATCGCGTTGCCATGCGCATGTTCCGACATCGGATTATAGCGTTGCCGGCTATTGTTCATCCGCCGGCAGGAATAGCCGCCGAGCGGTACGATTGTGCCGATGCCGGTCCAGTAGCGCGTGCGTGCGGCTGGGGCGAGTTCGTTCTTCACCCATTTGGCGAAGGCGAGCGTCACTTGGCAATTCAAGGTCACCGCCGGCCGGACCGCGATATTGCCAGAAAGGCCGCTGAGCGAGATCGGATAAGGAACCTGGCAGGAAGGGCCGTTCGAGATAGCCGGCTTGTCGGTGTAGACGACGCCCATGCGCCGCAGCTCCTGCCGGCAGGCAATTTCCGAAGGCGGCATCATGCCCGGCGTCGATTGCGGCGCTTCGAATTGCCGATCGAGGCGCGGTATGGGATTTTCGACGCGCGGCAGCATCGCGACCTGCGTCCCCGGCAGCTGCCTCGGTATCCGTGACTGTCTGATTTCCGACTGGGCGACCGGTTGCTGGAGGGTCGAGCGGTTGGTCTGCACCGGCGCATCCGTGCCGATGCCGTCTACGACGGGCTGGTCGGACTGACCTTCGGCGATGTTCTGCTGCTCTTCTTGCGCCAATCCGACCACCGAGGCGGATTGGGCCTCTTCGCTCGGCCCGACGCCAAGCTCGGCATCCATGTTGACGCCCTGGGAAGGAATATCCGACTGCTCGGCAAGACCGGCCTCGACATCCGTCGTGGTGACGGCCTCGCCGGTTCCGCTGGAACGAACAGGACCGCCGCCTTTGTAATTGCTCGATGCGGAAACGACCGGATCCTGTACCCCTTGATAGGCAAATTGCCGCTGCGGCACGCTGCGATGCGGCTTGATGGAGCCGACACGGGAGGAATTATCGATGCCAGAAGGCGGCACGAGACTATCTGCCGTGCAGGCGACCAGCGCCGACGACAATAGCAATGGCAGCGCGACCCGCCGTAGAATGGGTAAAATGGCCATACTCCTGATCCGCTGCCCCAGCCACGGTCGGTAACGATTACAAATCCTAAATGGGAAGGGTGAACGAAAGCTTACCGCAGGGGATCTCGCTGTTTCACACTGGCGCCATGTGACGATGGAATGGCCCGAAGCAACGCACGCGACCCACAGGAGTCCTCCATTGAAATGCCAGTATGGCTTTTCCATCGCGGCAGGATTGCATAGGCTGATTGTCGGAATCGACCGTGAACAGGAGCAGATAAATGAATGACAGCGTCAAACCGAGAGGCGAGCTGACATTGCGCACGCTTGCCATGCCCGCCGACGCCAATCCTGCCGGCGATATTTTCGGCGGCTGGGTCATGGCGCAGATGGACTTGGCAAGCGGCATCCGTGCCGCCGAACGGGCGCGCGGTCGCGTGGTCACGGCAGCGGTCAAGGAGATGGCCTTCGAACTGCCGGTCAAGATCGGTGATACGCTGAGCGTCTTCACCGATATCGAACGCGTCGGCCGCACCTCGATCACCCTAAGCGTCGAAGCCTGGGCGCACCGCGCACGCTACAATAGCCTGGAGAAGGTTACGGCGGCGACCTTCATCATGGTCGCGCTTGATGAAAACGGCTTGCCGAAGGCTGTACCAGAGGAGAGCTGACGCAATGGGGTCCGCACACGCACCGGAAGTCTACGTCTACATCAGGACGGTCATGAGCATGGTGATCGGCCTTTCGCTCGCCCAGCTTCTGACCCGGCTTGCCGGCTTCGTGCAGGCGCCCGGCAAAAACAAGATCTACCTCGTCCATATCGGCTGGGTCCTGTCGATGTTCCTGTTCATCATCCATTTCTGGTGGTGGGAGTATCGGCTGCAATCTGTCGCGCAGATCAATTTCGGCGTCTACCTCTTTCTCATCTGCTTCTGCTGCCTCTTCTATTTCCTTTGCGTATTGCTCAATCCGCCCTCGGTCGAGGATTACGGCGGCTTCGAGGAGTATTTCATCTCCCGCAGGCGCTGGTTCTTCGGCCTGCTTGCCGTGACCTATGCCGTCGATCTCATCGACACATTGCTGAAGGGTGAAGCCTATTTCCAGTCGCTCGGCTGGGAATATCCGACACGCAATATCGTCTACATCATTCTCTGCATCGTCGCCGCGATCACCGCCAATAGGCGCTTCCAGGCCGCGTTTGTAATCATAGGTCTGATCTATCAGATCACATGGATCTTCCGTCTCTACGACGTCCTTCCGGGATAAGCATTTCATTCCGTTTGGCAGTAAAACGGCTGCCATTTCGATGTTCTATGATCCTTGACCAAGACATCGCCATATTGTTCAGGTCGATTGCCTTTTGAGACGCAAGTTGGGGGACACAAGCCTTGAAGACAAAGAGCTACGCGCTGGGATTGGCCCTTGCTCTTTCGTTGCCGTGGCTTGCACAAGCCGAAGACCCCGCGCCGGGGCCTGCCAATACCACGATCGATCTGAAATATTGGGTGGAATTCGCAAAAGAGGGTAACCCGGCCGCCCAATACGGCCTCGGCTATCGCTACGCCAACGGTCAGGGCGTAGAGCAGGACGACGCACAGGCGGCCGACTGGTATCGGAAATCGGCCGAGCAAGGCAATGCCCAGGCGCAATATGCGCTGGCCTACATGTATGCCAGCGGTCGCGGCGTCGATGCCGATCTGAAACAGGCAAACGACTGGTATTTGCGGGCGGCGCAAAACGGCAATGCGGATGCTCAATATGCCATCGGCTATTCCTACGCCAATGGCAGGGGCATGGCTGCCGATAACGAAAATGCGGTCACCTGGTATCAGAAATCCGCCGCTCAGGGAGAGGCACAGGCACAATATGCACTCGGCTATATGTATGCCAATGGCCTCGGCGTACACCAGGACGGCGCCATCGCGCTCGGCTGGTATCGCAAGGCGGCCGACCAGGGCCGCGCCGATGCCCAATACGCGATCGGCACCATGTACGATCACGGCCAAGGCACGGAAGAAGACCAGGAACAGGCCATCGTCTGGTATAAAAAAGCCGGCGACCAGGGAAGTGCGCAAGGTCTGTATGCGGTCGGCTACGCCTATGCCAATGGCAAGGGTGTCGTACAGGATGATGCCGAGGCCTATTCCTGGTATATGAAGGCAGCCGAGAAAGGACGCGCCGAGGCGCAATATGCGGTCGGCTACAGTCTTGAGAACGGGGTCGGCGTGGCACAGGACTACCGTCAGGCGCTTCAATGGTTTCGTAAATCAGCAGATCAGGGACGCCCCGACGCGCAATATGCCATCGGCTATCTCTATGCCAACGGCCAGGGCGTGAATGTCGACGATGACAGCGCAGTGAGATGGTACCGCAAGGCCGCCGAGCAAGGTGACGCGCGAGGCGAATACGCCCTCGCCTTCATGTATGCTATCGGCCGTGGCGTCGCTGCGGATTATGGCAAGGCCTTTGACTGGTGTCGGAAAGCCGCCGGCCAGGGTCACGCGGACGCGCAATATGCCCTCGGCTACATGTACGAAAACGGTCAGGGGACAAAGGCTGACAAATCAATCGCCGCAAGCTGGTATCGCAAGGCGGCCGACCAGAACAATTCCCAAGGTCAATACGCCCTTGCCTATCTCTATTATCAGGGCGCCGGTGTGGCCAGGGACTATGCCCAGGCCGCGGACCTGTTTCGCAAAGCTGCCGGCCAGGGCGACGCCCGAGCGGAATATAGTCTTGGATATCTCTATTATAACGGCTATGGCGTACCGAAGGACTCCACGATTGCCGCCGACTGGTTCAACAAGGCAGTGGCGAAGGGATTGCCCGAAGCGCAGCATGGGCTCAGCTATATGGAAGCCAATGGCGACGGCCCGATCAAGGATCTCGGGCCGCTGGGACAAGGAGCCGCCGGAAAAAAGGACACCGACGACACGACAGGCTGGGTCCTTTTTCATTTGCTGATGGCGCTCGTACCCTAGTGGTCGCGAAGCGTTCGGCATCTTAATTCAACGGATTTCGACTGAGGGGTAAATCGTGAATTGGAAGAAGGGAGCAGCAGGTTTGCTCTTCGCGCTGGCGTCCATGGGAACGGCACAAGCCGATGTCGGACGAAACAGCTATGATCGCGGCGATATCAAATCGGGCTTGGATTACTGGCGCCCCCTGGCGAACAAGGGCAACGTCGCCGCACAGCTGAAACTCGGACAAATGTACGAGGACGGCAACGGCGTCGGAAAAAACCTCACCCTTGCCCTCAGCTGGTACAAGAAGGCCGCCGATCAGGGCAACGCCGAAGCGCAGTTCAATGTCGGCACCATGTACGACCAGGGCGAAGGCGTCACCGCCGACAAGAGCCAGGCCATTGCTTGGTACAAGAAGGCTGCGGCACAGGGATACCTCAATGCGCAGTATAATCTCGGTGTCGTCTACGACACGGGCCAAGGCGTAGCGCAGGACAAACCGCAAGCGTTTGCCTGGTACAGCAAAGCCGCCGAACAGGGCGATGCCGATGCACAGTTCAATGTCGGCACCATGTACGATCAGGGCGACGGCACGGACAAGAATAAGAGCAAGGCCGTCACCTGGTATCGCAAGGCGGCCGAGCAGGGAAAAGTCGAGGCGCAATACAATCTGGGCATCATGTATCGCGACGGCGAAGGCGTCGCCAAGGATGGCGCTGCAGCCTTCTCCTGGTTCAAGAAGGCCGCCGAACAGGGCGATGCGAGCGCACAATTCAATATCGGCGCCATGTACGCCGACGGCGACGGGATCGGGCAGGACGATGCCCAGGCAATCGCATGGTTCCTGAAAGCAGCGGCGCAGAATGATGTCGAGGCCGAATACAATCTCGGCGTCATGTTCCGCGATGGTGAGGGTGTCACCAAGAACGGTCCGAAGGCGATCTACTGGTTCGAGCGGGCAGCCGAACATCGCTATGCCGATGCCGCCTACAATCTCGCCATGATGTACCGTGACGGCGATGGCGTTGCTGCGGATGCAGCCAAGGCGGCAGAATGGTTCCGCAAGGCGAAGCACCTAGGTTATGACGGCAACGCGGACGAGCAACCTGAAGACCCCTCCGGCGGACAGACTATTCCGATATGATGCGCCGCACTGGCCGACCGGTATCATCGTGCCCAGCCGATCACTTGCCTTCACTCCCGGCGAATCGCGGCAAAACATGCTAATGCCCACAACTTGAAGTGCGTGATGCGACGTGGTGGGCGTCGCGACACGCGCTGAGCCGGGGGGAACCATGAGTTTTGCTGCTTCCGATCATCAAATGAGCTCTCTGCCGCCTCGCCATTTTTGGCGGCGGCTCGGTGCCTACGCGGTCGATATCGTCATTTTCCAGGTCGCTTTTACCCTGCTGTTTCTCGCGCTGTCGGCGGCAACGCCGTGGGACTTGACCTTGCCGCTTCTTCAGAAGCAACAATGTGAAGAAGCAACTTCGGCGCCTCTCGTTGCGAAAGTGGAGGCCGAATGGCCGCTGCAGCCAGGCGAAGTGAGGAGCAACCAGCTTTGCCGCATATCCTGGCTGGGCAGCAATGGATACACGGTCTTCCTCTCAATCGTCGCATCGCAGCAGGGATCGGCCACATTGAAGCGCGCCTTTTCCATACCCGTCGACGGCAACGGCAATCCGGTCGATCCAAATATCACCGTAAGGCCGACCTCGAGCGTCGTCCTGCTGTTCCTTCCCTTCGCCTTCGCCCTTTGCTCGATCGGCGGCAGACGGACGCCAGGCAAGCGATTGACCTCGCTGCGCGTGACAACGGCGGAAGGCGACACCCTGCCCTTCGGGCTCGCCGCCAAGCGGGAAATATTCAAGTTTCTGCCATTGATGCTGCTGGCAACCGTCAATCTGATCGGCCTGTTTCTGCTGCCCTCATATCTGCCACCGATCGATCAGCTGATTCAGCAGGCGCGCGATACCAACCTTCTCAATGCCATCGGCTTCTTCGCCTTGACGGGCGCATTGGCGCCGCTTCTGTTCGTATTCGCGCTCATCTGGTGGGTCTTCCCATTAATCGTATGGCGCGGGCAGACTTTCTACGACCGCTTCTGCGACACCATGGTCATCAAGGCCTAACCATCAAAATCAAGGGGATTGCCTTGGCGGACGAAGAAATGGAAGACTGTCGCCGCGCCAGGCCTGATTTGCTGCTTCTTCTTTTCAGAGGATAGATCGCCGTGAACCTGAAATATCTCATGCCCTCTTACTCGCTTTTACCGCCGCTTCGCATGGCTTTGCTGGCCTCGGCGGTCGTGTTACCGCTCTCTCCGCTTCCGATGGCAGCAACGCCGGCAGAAGCCGCGCCCGGCTCGTGCTGGTCGCTGCTGCAGAGCAAATTTGGCCCGCAGATCGAGAAGTCGGTGAACGAGGCCGATCCCTGCAAGAAACTGCCCGGCGTCGATCACAAGGACAAATTCGAGGTGAAGTCGCTCGATGTCTGCGACGGCCCGAACGGTGGCGTCCAGATCAACGCCCATGCCGAGATGGCCTGCAAATCGCACGGCGTACTGAAAACAACAATCAAGGGCGAGCTCGACGCCTCCATGACCGTCGATGTCGGCGCCTGCCACATCACCGACCTGCATCTCGGCATCAATGGCCCGATCGGCGAACTGATATCCTCGGTCGGTGGACTGCAGGAGCTTGCCCGCGGCTTCGCCCAGGCCAAGATCTCGGAAATTTGTGGGAAATGAACGAAAGGGCCGGCGATATCAGCCGGCCCTTGTGACATTGATAGCGAGTCTGTTCAGGCCCGCACGGCGCTATCCGCTTGGCCGGCATCCTTCCCGCCAAACCGAACACCCTTCTTCTCGAAGCCAAAGCCGGCGAAAACAGCAACGACCACGGCGACGATGCAGGCAACGATCAACAGTGCGAGCGCATAGTCGCCATTCCATTGCTTTGCCAACCCTGCCTGAATCGAGGCATTGCCCGAAGCCAGCAGATTGCCGAGCTGATAGGCAAATCCCGGGAACGTGCCGCGCACCTCATCCGGCGACAATTCGTTGAGATGCACGGGAACGATGCCCCACGCACCCTGCACGAACAACTGCATCAGGAAGGCGCCGATCGCGAGCATGACAGGCCCCTGGCCCCAGACCCAGAGCGGGGCGACGGGAATGGCCAGCAGTGCGGCGATGACGATGGTCCGCCGCCTGCCCCAACGCTGCGACAAAGAGCCGAAAGTCAGGCCGCCGACGATCGCGCCGATATTGTAGACGATGGCAATGGCGCCCACTGTATAAGAGTCATATTGGCGCTGGGTTTCCAGGAAGGTCGGATAGAGGTCCTGGGTGCCGTGACTGAAGAAATTGAACGCGGTCATCAAAAGCACCGCCCAGATGAACAGTGGAATGTTCTCACGCAGCACGGTGAGAAACGGCCGTTGCGGCTTGGCCTGCCGCTGCAGGAAAGCAGGTGATTCCTGCACGTTGCGTCTGATGTAGAGCACAAGCAGCGCCGGTAGTGCGCCGACGATGAACATACCGCGCCAGCCGATGACCGGAAACAGCAGGAAAAAGACGATCGAGGCGAGCAGATAGCCCGAGGGATAGCCTGCCTGCAGGATACCGGATACAAGGCCGCGCGAGTCCTCGGGTATGGTTTCCATCACGAGCGATGCGCCAACGCCCCATTCGCCGCCCATTGCAACGCCGAAAAGCGCACGCAGCACGAGGAACATCGTCAAGCCGGTCGAAAAGCCGGTCAGAAATTCGAAGACGGAGTAGAGCAGCACGTCGACCATCAGGGTCATGCGCCGGCCGAAACGATCCGCCGCAAGCCCGAAGATCAGGGCACCCAGCGGCCGCATGGCAAGCGTGAGGAAGATCGCCACGGCGACCGCCGGGACATCTGTGTGAAATTCTTCGGCTATGTGCTTGAGAACGAAAACCAAAATGAAGAAATCGAAAGCATCCAGCGTCCAGCCCAGATAGGCCGCGATCACGGTGTTTCGTTGCTGGGGGGACAAGGAACGTAAGCTATCCAATGCGGTCATCATGATCCTCCGACCGGATGGCGGCGGCGAGGCGGGCAATACCGGATGCCGTCGAAGCTGGGGGAACCCGGCACTGGCCGGGCATGTCGACGTTGCGGCTGGTTCCTCCTTTGGCGCCTGCGAGGATCGCGCTATGCGGACTTTGGATCAGCGATAACGCATCGGCCGCCCTTGGGTTGTAACATATTTGACATCTTCGGCGAATGGAAAAATCCGCCACTTTGTTTCCCTTTTGTACTCTTTGCCCCTTCACATCCGCGCGATCTGTCTCCATATTCGCCCCATGGCCAAATCACCGAAAAAATCCCCCGCCCCGACCGGTTTCGAAGAGGCGCCACAGGCACCGTTTGAAGGCGCGCCGCTCAGCGGCAGTGTCGCCGACTGGGTGAAACAGCTCGAAGCGGATGCGGAAGCATCTGCCGTCGAGACCCAGCGCGAGATCGCCTCCAAAGCAGGCAAGCACCGCAAAAAGGTAGAAATCGCCGCATCCAAGTCCGCACGCGGAACGTCGATCGGCGGGTCGAACGATCCGAAGACGCGCGCCGCTGCCGGTCTCAATCCAGTGGCCGGTCTGGATATAGCGCTCGAGGATGCCGACAAGATCGCGACAAGCGGCGTGACGGCAACGGTGGAAGCCCTGTCGAAGCTGATCGAGAGCGGCAACCCGCTGTTCAAGGACGGCAAGCTGTGGACGCCGCACCGCCCTGCCCGACCGGCGAAATCCGAAGGCGGTATCGAGATCCGCATGGCCTCGGAATACCAGCCCGCCGGCGACCAGCCGACAGCAATCCGCGACCTCGTTGAAGGATTGGAGAATGGCGACCGCAGCCAGGTGCTGCTCGGCGTCACTGGCTCCGGCAAGACCTTCACCATGGCCAAGGTGATCGAGGCGACGCAGCGTCCCGCCGTCATCCTTGCGCCGAACAAGACGCTGGCCGCGCAGCTCTATTCCGAATTCAAGAATTTCTTCCCAGACAATGCGGTCGAGTATTTCGTCTCTTACTACGATTATTATCAACCGGAAGCCTATGTGCCCCGCTCGGACACCTTCATCGAGAAGGAAAGCTCGATCAACGAGCAGATCGACCGCATGCGCCACTCGGCGACCCGTTCGCTGCTGGAGCGCGACGACTGCATCATCGTCGCTTCGGTCTCCTGCATCTACGGTATCGGCTCGGTCGAAACCTATACTGCGATGACCTTCCAGATGAATGTCGGCGACCGGCTGGACCAGCGCCAGCTGTTGGCCGACCTCGTGGCGCAGCAATACAAGCGCCGCGACATGGACTTCATCCGCGGCTCCTTCCGCGTGCGTGGCGACACGATCGAAATCTTCCCGGCCCACCTGGAGGATGCGGCCTGGCGCATCTCCATGTTCGGCGACGAGATCGACGCCATCACCGAATTCGATCCCCTCACCGGCCAGAAGACCGGCGATCTGAAATCGGTGAAGATCTACGCCAATTCGCACTATGTCACACCGCGCCCGACGCTGAACGGTGCCATCAAGGCGATCAAGGAAGAACTGAAAATCCGCCTCGCCGAGCTGGAAAAGGCCGGCCGCCTGCTCGAGGCGCAGCGCCTGGAACAGCGCACCCGCTATGACGTCGAGATGCTGGAAGCCACCGGCTCCTGCGCCGGCATCGAGAACTATTCGCGCTACCTCACGGGCCGCAATCCTGGCGAGCCGCCGCCGACGCTGTTCGAATATATCCCCGACAACGCCTTGCTGTTCATCGACGAAAGCCACGTTTCCGTCAGCCAGATCGGCGGCATGTACCGCGGCGACTTCCGCCGCAAGGCGACGCTTGCCGAATACGGCTTCCGCCTGCCCTCCTGCATGGACAACCGTCCGCTGCGCTTCGAGGAATGGGACGCCATGCGCCCGGACACGATCGCGGTTTCGGCTACGCCGGGCAGTTGGGAGATGGAACAATCCGGCGGCGTCTTCGCCGAACAGGTCATCCGCCCGACCGGTCTCATCGACCCGCCGGTCGAGGTGCGCTCGGCCCGCACGCAGGTCGACGACGTGCTCGGCGAAATCCGCGAAACCGCCGCTAAGGGTTATCGCACGCTCTGCACGGTGCTCACCAAGCGCATGGCCGAAGACCTAACGGAATATCTGCACGAACAGGGCGTGCGCGTGCGCTACATGCACTCCGACATCGATACGCTGGAGCGCATCGAGATCATCCGTGATCTTCGCCTCGGCGCTTTCGACGTGCTCGTCGGCATCAACCTGCTGCGCGAGGGTCTCGACATCCCGGAATGCGGCTTCGTCGCCATCCTCGATGCCGACAAGGAGGGCTTCCTGCGTTCGGAAACCTCGCTGATCCAGACCATCGGCCGCGCCGCGCGTAACGTCGACGGCAAGGTCATCCTCTATGCCGACAACATCACCGGCTCGATGCAGCGGGCAATGGACGAGACCAGCCGCCGCCGCGAGAAGCAAATGGCGTTCAACCTTGAGTACGGCATCACGCCGGAATCGGTCAAGGCGAAGATTTCCGATATCCTGGACAGCGTCTACGAGAAGGACCATGTGCGAGCCGATATCGGCGGCGCCTCCGGCAAGGGCTTTGCCGATGGCGGCCATCTCGTCGGCAACAACCTGCAGGCCCATCTCAACGCACTGGAAAAATCCATGCGCGATGCCGCAGCCGACCTGGATTTCGAAAAGGCCGCGAGGCTGCGCGACGAGATCAAGCGCCTCAAGGCCGTCGAACTCGCCGCCATGGACGATCCGCTGGCCCGCGAGGAAGCCCAGAGCATGGAGCGCCGCGCCGCCGCGACAGGCAAGCGCGCTCCTCCTGCACCGGACACCTCCCGCTCCTATTTCGCCAAGCCGAGCCTCGACGAAATGGGTCCGGGCAGCGACGCCGGCACGCCGCTCTTCCGCAAGAACACGCTGGACGAAATGACCGTCGGCCGCACCGAAAAGCCTGTCACGGGCAAGGTGCCGGACAAGCCGATCACCCGGGCAAAGCCGGGCGTCGGCTCCTATGAGGACGCGGTGGACGAGAAGCAGCGCAAGGGACGGACGAAGGGCAAAACCGGGCGACCCGGGCGATAAGGCGACCGCGATTGTCGGATATCTGCCGCCCGGCGCTGCCGATTTTATGAAGGCTGGGGCCTGCAAGCATTGAGCAATGCCTTGCTGGCGAGGCGGCAGCCGCTACATACCATCGTATGAGGAGGCCCACGGGGGAGACGGAAGGCGCTTGAGCGCATACCGGGCCGGTGGGAAGCGATAGCAACCTGGGGAGAAAGACTGATGTCCGAGCCTTTGATCGTCCGTCGCGAGACCCATGTCTCGGCGCCGCCTGCAGCCATATTCGCATTGCTGACCGATCCCGAGAAGATCCTGCGCTGGATGGGGACGGAAGCTCAGACCGAGCTGCAACCCGGCGGCATCTATCTCGTCAACGTCACCGGGGCTCGTGTCGCGCGCGGCTCCTTCCGCGAGGTCGTGCCGGTTCATCGGCTCGCCTATAGCTTCGGCTGGGAAGGCAGCGAGGAGGTACCTCCCGGATCGAGCCTGGTGGAAATCGACCTGGTAGAGCAGCCGGACGGGACACTGGTGCGCCTCACCCACACCGGCCTGCCGACCGTTGAACAATGTGAAGCGCACGCAAAGGGTTGGGCGCATTATCTCGACCGCATGGCCACAGTGGCAGCCGGACGCGATCCCGGCCCCGATGCCATGCGCGGTCACGACGGCAGGAGCTGATAACGTTTTAAGGGCCGCGTCATCGGGCTCTATGCTCTGAAGGATGCGTCTGTCACTCATGACGACAGCCGCTCCGTCTTCAGCATTGTGGCGAGCGGCGCAATGCCAGCAAGGTTGCACTGGCACGGATGACAGGCTGCAACCATCATGGCATGATCGCGGCATGGATTTGCCCGCCCCCCTTGCCTGGCTGGTTGACGAAGCCGGCACCTCGCCCAGCCCCGAACGCTTCCTGGCCGATCTGGGCGGACATCTGTCGGCTGCCGGCCTCCCGCTTGCCGGCTGTGCTCTGACGCTTGCCGCACCGCATCCGATCATCACGCAACATAGCTGGCTCTGGCGTGCCGAAACCGGCGCAGTAACCGAAGCTCTCGGCTTCGCCGGCACGGCGCTCGGACAGGCCGGCCGCGATTGGCTGGGCGATCTCGGCCCGATATGCGAGGAAGCGATCGGGATTGCGCCCGGCAATTCCGTCCTTGCCTGGGCCGGCACCCGGCCCTTCACCTCCTTCGAAGCGGAGACCCTGCACGAGATCGCCCGCTTTGCCGCAGCCCCCTTGGCGGGATTGGCCGCTCGCGCCACTCTATCGACCCTGCTCGAAGCCTATCTCGGCCGCAGAAGTGCGGCGCGTGTGCAAGCAGGCGCGCTCAGCCGCAATAGTGGCGAGACCATCCGCGCAGCCTTGCTCTGCGCCGATCTGCGGGATTTCACCGCCCTTTCCGAAGCGACGGAACCGACCGCTATGATCGCAGCGCTCGATGCCTGGTTCGACCGCGTCGCCGGCGCCGTGCACGCCTTCGGCGGCGAGGTGCTGAAATTCATGGGCGATGGCGTGCTGGCGATCTTCCCGGTGAGCGGGACCTCGAAGGAGGCCTGCGAAGCGGCCTTGCGCGCCGCCACCGCCATCCGCGCCGGCATGGCACATCTCGACGCGACGCGCGCAAGCCAGGGCCTGCCACCGCTCCCCTTCGGCGCCGCGCTGCATTTCGGCGACATGTTCTGGGGCAATATCGGCGCCGCCGACCGGTTGGACTTCACGGCCATCGGCCCCGCGGTCAATCTCGTCAGCCGGCTGGAGGGCCTGTGCAAGCCGCTCGGACACAATATCCTCGTTTCGGGGTCGGTCGCAGCCGAGACAACGATGCCGCTGCTGGCCTTGGGGAGTCATGAGCTCCGGGGGATTGCGGAGCCTTGTGCGGTGTTTATACCGAGCTAGAGCTGATATCCCAACGCTTATGCAGGAAGAGACGCTCTCAATGTCGCAATGGTAGCGACTTTGCAAAAGCAGTAACGACTGTCTCTCCTACGAAAGCAATTTGAACTCCGTTTCAAGAATAGGAAGCACCCTCATTATATGACCTAAAAATAATAGATTCGCCGGGCAATCGAAGCGATTCGTCTTTCAAACTATTGATTTCTCTTTCATTACCGCTGCCGACTAAAACACCTCTTGCCTTTTTCCACAAACCCTGTCACCCATATGCATGCTCGGGCATTTGCATGCCGGTGACTGGACTGATTTGGTGATCCGCTTGCGGCAGGCAGCGGTTGGGTCTTCTGACCCGCGCAGACGTTCTTTCCCCGTACGTGACTTCTCGACTGGCTTTCGCATGGCGCGGAGGCAAAGCCGTCCGGGTTTCCCCGGATTAATTAAGACTGATGGGTAAAGGACTATCCCCCATGGCCACCAAGGGCACCGTAAAATTCTTCAACCAGGACAAGGGTTTTGGTTTCATCACTCCTGACGGCGGCGCAAAGGACGTTTTCGTCCATATCTCCGCTCTTCAGGCTTCCGGCATCCAGTCGCTGCGCGAAGGCCAGCAGGTCACCTTCGACACCGAGCCGGATCGTATGGGCAAGGGCCCGAAGGCCGTCAACATCCAGGCTGCCTAAGCCTCTGGTGACTGCCTGATCAAGGTTTCGAACGGCGCGGTGAAAACCGCGCCGTTTTTCGTTTTTGAGGATGGCATCCTCGTCCTGAAGCAAGCTTGACTATACCCCCTATCGCAAGTCCGTTGCCTGCCCCGGAACATCCTAACATTCCGTCATCCTCGGGCTTGACCCGAGCATCCAGGCACGAGCTTCACCGCCTCCTCTGGCGAAAAGGGATACGCTCGCAAGGCGAAACCAGCACTCTCGTCGATTTAAACGCACCAATGTGCTTGGGCGTGGATGCTCGGGTCAAGCCCGAGGATGACGGGTGTGAGGTGGGAGCGAAAGCTACCCTCGAAGGACGAAAGCAGTGGGGATCAGTATCCCCTCAAGCGCTCACCCGTTCGCGCTCACCGGCAAAATCCACCGCAGCAAAGGCGGCTGCAATCACGTCCGGCCCCGCCCCCGGCTTGTTGGCGTCAGTGGAAAGGATCTGGCGATAGCGGCGCGAGCCCGGCAAGCCGGTGAAGAGGCCGACCATGTGGCGCGCGACATGCTGCAGGCGGCCGCCATTTTCGATATGGCGCTCCACATAATCCATCATCCGGTCGCGCAGTCCGTTCCAGTCAGCCTCGACAGCCGGTTCGCCAAAGAAGCGATGGTCGACGTCGGCGAGAATGGCGGCATTCTGATAGGCGGCGCGGCCGAGCATGACGCCATCGACGTGGGCAAGATGCGCCTCAGCCTGATCCAGCGTCTGGATGCCGCCATTGATGCCGATGAATACATCGGGCCAACGGCTCTTCATGCGGTAGACGATATCGTAGTCCAGCGGCGGGATCTCACGGTTTTCCTTCGGCGACAGGCCCTTTAGCCAGGCCTTGCGGGCATGGATCCAGATCGCATCGGCGCCGGCGTCGAGCACGCGCGTCATCAGCTCGGGCAGCGCCTCTTCGGGTTCCTGCTCATCGACGCCGATGCGGCATTTCACCGTGACGGGCGCCTTCGAGATCGCCTTCATCGCCGCAATGCAGGATGCGACCGTCTCCGGCGTCAGCATCAGGCAGGCGCCGAAGGTGCCGGACTGCACGCGATCGGACGGACAGCCGACATTGAGATTGATCTCGTCATAATGATACGCTTCAGCAATCCGCACCGCCTCGGCAAGCTTGACGGGATCGGAGCCGCCGAGCTGCAGCGCGACGGGATGTTCAGCGATATCATGCCCCAGCAACCGGTCACGCGGCCCATGAATGATCGCATCCACCACCACCATCTCGGTATAGAGCAATGCATGCCGGCTGATCTGCCGGTGCAAATATCTGCAATGGCGATCCGTCCAGTCGATCATGGGGGCAACCGCAAAGATCTTGCGGCCAGTTTTCAGTGCATCGCTATACATGGGAAACCTTTCTAATCCGCGCTCTACACCAAATCCCTCAAAAACGCCAGTTTTCGCGGCTGTAACAATAATGCTAGCTTGCTCGACGGAGTCGGACGGCAGCAGCCCTCTGAAAAAGATGAGAGTTTCGAAAGCGCATATGAACGCCCCACTAACGACAGTCATTCCACCACCTGCCCCTGTCCTTCTGCCGATCGAAGGTGAGACCGAGTTTTTCCCCGTGCGCCGCGTCTATTGCGTCGGCCGCAACTATGCCGACCACGCCATCGAGATGGGGCATGACCCCACCCGCGAACCGCCTTTCTTCTTCCAGAAGAACCCGGACAATCTGCTTGTCTCGAGCGATTTCCCCTATCCCGCGCTGTCGTCCGACGTACATCACGAGGTGGAGCTTGTGGTGGCGCTGCGCAGCGGCGGCGTAAACATCCCGGTCGAACAGGCATTGGATTGCGTCTACGGCTATGGCGTCGGCATCGATTTCACCCGCCGCGACCTGCAGGGCGAAGCCAAGAAGCTCGGCCGCCCCTGGGAAATCGGCAAGGCCTTCGACCACTCGGCTCCCGTTTCCGCATTGGCTCCGGCCACCCGCGTCGGCCATCCCGACAAGGGCGGCATCTGGCTGATGCGCAATGGCGAGGCGGCCCAGAGGGGCGATCTCTCCCAGATGATCTGGAAGGTGCCGGAAATCATCACCGAACTCTCCAAGCTCTTCACGCTCGCGCCGGGCGATATCATCATGACCGGCACGCCGGCCGGCGTCGGCCCCGTTGCCCGCGGCGACCGGATCAGCTGCGCCGTCGATGGCGTCGCAAACCTGGTACTGAACGTCGTCTGATCGAGGAGGATCGACCATGCCGCTTTACGCCCTTGGTGGCTTCACGCCGAAGACGCCCGGTCCGGAAATGTACTGGATCGCGCCCGATGCGAGCGTGATCGGCAAGGTCGAGCTTGGCGAGGATGTCGGCATCTGGTTCGGCGCGGTGCTGCGCGGCGACAACGAGCCGATCATCGTAGGTAAGGGCACCAACATCCAGGAAGGCACGATGGTCCACACCGACCCGGCCTACCCGACGACGATCGGCGAAGGCTGCACCATCGGCCATCATGCCATCATCCACGGCTGCACCATCGGCAACAATTCGCTGATCGGCATGGGCGCAACCGTGCTGAATGGCGCAAAGATCGGTAATAATTGCCTCGTCGGCGCCAATGCCCTCGTCACAGAAGGCAAGGAATTTCCGGACGGCTCCCTGATCGTCGGCGCACCGGCAAGGGTCATCCGCACGCTGGACCAAGCCGCGATCGAAGGCCTGCGCCGCTCGGCCAGCAACTATGTTGCGAACTGGCAGCGCTTCGCGCGTGATCTTAAAAGATTAGATTAGAGTTTTATTATAAATAATTGATGGAGCACGGAATAGATTGTGGCCCGTGGCTCAAGCCGCGCAATTGGCGCAATGACCGCGAATTTCGATAGTCGACTTCTCCGCCTTGAACTTCTGCGACTTCAGCCAGTCCATCAGCCGGTGATCCACCTCATGATCGTGGAACTCGATCACTTGGCCGCAGCTTTCGCAGATGGCGAAGGCGACGAGTCCGTGGCTATGGCAATCCTCATTGGGATGCGCACAGGCGACGAAGGAGTTGATGCTCTCAAGCCGATGCACGACGCCATATTCCAGCAGCTTGTCGAGCGCCCGGTAGACCTGCAGCGGCGCGCGAAAACCCTGGTCGCGCAGCTTGTCCAGGATGGTATAGGCGCTGAGCGGCGCTTCTGCCTTGGTCAGGACATCGAAAACGAGGGACTGGTTCTTGGTGAGCATCGGAGTGGTCATGATGACTGTCCTCTCTGTTGCGCCGCTGGCGTGCCGCTCCTGCGAACGAGGGGCAGCAAACTGATGATGAATAGAACGAGCGCCGCAACCACGATCGACGGGCCGGACGGCGTGTCGTAGCGCAGCGACCCGAACAACCCGCCGACAACGGCGATGGCACCGAGCAACGAAGCGAAGATCGCCATCGTTTCCGGAGTGGCGGCAAAGCGGCGCGCGGTGGCAGCGGGAATGATCAGCAGTGCGGTGATGAGCAAAATACCGACGATCTTCATGGCGATCGCGATCACCACGGCCATCAGAAGCATGAAAAGCAGCCGCGCGCGCTCCGGCCGCAGACCTTCAGCCTCGGCAAGCTCGGGATTGACTGTCGAGGCCAAAAGCGGCCGCCAGAGCCAGGCGATCGCCGCCAGCACCAGGATGCCGCCGCCCCAGATCACGGCGATGTCTGACTGGCTGACGGCCAGAATGTCGCCGAAGAGGAAGGCAATGAGATCGATGCGCACCCAGCTCATGAAGGCGACGATGACAAGACCGATCGCCAGCGTCGCATGCGAGAGAATGCCGAGCAGCGCATCCGCCGAGAGCGCCTGCCGCCGCTGCAGGAAAAGCAGCAGGATCGAGACGAGCGCCGCAACCGCAAAGACGGAGAGCGTCAAATTGAGCTGGAACAGCAGCGACAGCGCCACGCCGAGCAGCGCCGAATGCGAGATCGTGTCGCCGAAATAGGCCATGCGCCGCCAGATGATGAAGCAGCCGAGCGGCCCGGTCGTCAGCGCCAGCCCGACACCGGCAACGACGGCGCGCAGGAAGAAATCATCAAACATGGCGCTCTCCCTCGGCATGGTCATGGCCGTGATGATGATCATCGTGGTCATGATGGTGATGGCCATCATCGGCATGGCAATGGTCCGTAATCGAACCGTCCGCATGCTGCACACGACCATCAGGCAGATGCGTATGGTCGTGATGATGGCTGTAGATCGCCAGGGATTGTGCCGCCCGCGTACCGAACAGCTTCACATATTCCGGGCTCTGGCTGACTGTCTGCGGCGTGCCGCGGCAGCAGACATGGCCATTCAGGCACACGACTGTATCCGTTGCGGCCATGACGACATGCAGGTCGTGCGAAATCAGCAGGATGCCGCAACCCTCTGTATTGCGGATCGACTTGATGAGATCGTAAAGCGCGATCTCGCCGTTGAAATCGACCCCCTGCACCGGCTCGTCCAGCACGAGAAGATCGGGCTTGCGGGCTATGGCGCGCGCCAGCAACGCCCGCTGGAATTCACCGCCGGAAAGATGCTGCACTTCGGCCTTGGCGAGATGGGCAATACCAACCGATTCCAGCGCCGACATCAGCTCGCGCTCGGGCAGTGGCCCCGTCAGGGTCATCAAGCGCTGAACGCTGAGCGGCAAGGTCCAGTCGATGGCAAGCTTTTGCGGCACGTAGCCGACCTTCAGATCGGCAATTCGATCGACACGCCCTTCATCCGGTTTCAGCACGCCGATCGCCGTCTTGGCGCTGGTGGATTTACCGGAACCGTTAGGCCCGATCAGAGTGACGATCTCGCCGCGACTGACGGAAAAATCGACACCACGCACCAGCCAGCGGCCGCCGCGACGGACGCCGACATCATGGAGCAACACAAGCGGCCGGCTCTTGCTGTCGATGGAAGAAAGCATGAAATTTCCAATTGCACTATTGCGCCATGCTATCGCACACGTTATAGCATAACGCAATTGATGTAATAACATAACAGACCCATTCAAGGGCATTTCTGGCATGAACGCAGCAAAAACTCTTCTTCCCATAGCGGCCTCCCTTCTCCTTTCCGGCCTGCTCGTCAGCACGACCGCAACCGCAGCCGATGCGCCGAAAGTCGTCGTTTCCATCAAGCCGATCCACTCGTTAGTCGCAGCCATCATGCAAGGCGTCGGCACGCCGGATCTGATCGTCGACGGTGCCGCGTCGCCGCATACCTATGCGTTCAAGCCTTCGAATGCGCGCAGCCTTCAGGAGGCGAAAGTGGTCTTCTGGGTCGGACCGGGTATGGAGGCCTTCCTGCAGAAACCACTCGCCGCACTCGGTTCCAATGCCACGGTCGTCGAGCTTGACGACGCACCCGGCATCACCAAGCTCAAGTTCCGCGAAGGCGGTGCTTTCGAAGCACATGACGATGGCGACGAACATGAGGCCAGCGACGATCATGCCCGTGGGCATGATCATGGCGAGTTCGACACTCACCTCTGGCTCGATCCGCACAATGCCAAGGCGATGGTCTCCGAGATCACCACTTCCCTGGTCGCGGCCGACCCCGCCAACGCCCTGACCTATCAGGCGAACCAGAAGGCTCTGAACGACAAGCTCGATGCGCTGGATACGGAAATCGCCTCGACGCTCGCCCCGGTGAAGGACAAGCCCTTCATCGTTTTCCACGATGCCTATCAGTATTTCGAGCATCGCTACGGCGTGCGTGTCTCCGGCTCCATCACGGTCAGCCCGGAAACCATCCCGGGCGCGCAGCGTGTCGCCGAGATCCATAGCAAGGTCGCCGATCTCGGTGCGACCTGCGTCTTTGCCGAACCGCAGTTTGAACCCAAGCTGGTCAATGTGGTGCTGGAAGGCACGGCCGCGAAATCGGGCGTCCTCGACCCCGAAGCGGCGACTTTGCCGAAGGGGCCGGATCTCTATTTCGACCTGATGCGCGGCATCGCAAGTTCCCTGAAAAACTGCCTTTCAGCGCAAGGCTGAACATCGCCAAAGGAAGCGAGCACATTGCTCGCTTTTTCCATCGCAACAGATGTAATGATATTACATTACAAAAGAGGTTGTCATGAACAAGAAGCTCCCGGTCACCGTCCTTTCCGGTTTTCTCGGCGCCGGAAAGACGACGCTGCTCAACCATATCCTCAACAATCGCGAGGGCCTGCGCGTTGCCGTGATCGTCAACGACATGAGCGAGGTGAACATCGATGCAGCACTGGTGCGTGATGGCGGCGCCAATCTCTCCCGCACGGAAGAACAGCTCGTCGAAATGACCAATGGCTGCATCTGTTGCACGTTGCGCGACGACCTGCTGAAGGAAGTCCGACAGCTCGCCGAGCAGAACCGCTTCGACTATCTGCTGATCGAATCGACAGGGATCGCAGAGCCCCTGCCCGTCGCCACCACTTTCGAGTTTCGGGATGAAGATGGCAGCAGCCTCTCCGACGTTGCCCGGCTCGATACGATGGTGACGGTCGTCGACGCGGCCAATCTTCTGGCCGACTATGGATCGACGGATTTCCTTGCCGACCGGGGCGAAACCGCCGGCGACGGCGACAACCGGACCATCGTCGACCTGCTGGTCGAGCAGATCGAATTTGCCGATGTCGTCATCCTCAACAAGGTCGGTTCGGCAACGGCTGAACAACGCGACGCCGCCCACAAGATCATCGTCGGCCTCAACCCTGATGCACGTCTCATCGAGGCGGATTTCGGTGCGGTCGAACCGGCGGAGGTTCTCGGCACTGGTCGCTTCGATATCGATCGCGCCGAAACGCATCCGCTTTGGTACAAGGAATTGCACGGTTTCAAGGATCATGTTCCCGAAACGGAAGAATATGGTATCCGTTCCTTCGTCTACCGCGCGAAGAAACCATTCGATCCCACGAAATTTCAAGCCTTTCTCAATCGCTCTTGGCCGGGCGTCGTCAGAGCCAAGGGCTTCTTCTGGCTTGCGACCCGACCGTACTTTGTCGGCGAAATGAGCCAGGCCGGCGCGCTCGTCCGCACGAACAAGATGGGCCTCTGGTGGGCTGCCGTATCGCAGGATCAATGGCCAAACGATCCCGGCTTCAAGCGGGCGCTAGCACCCTATCTCGATCCGATCTGGGGTGACCGCCGGCAGGAGCTGGTGTTCATCGGCGCCGACCCGATGAGCGAGCAGCAAATCACGGTTGAACTGAACGCTTGCCTGATCGAGGCGGATCGCTTCACGCCCGAGCGTTGGCGGAATTTGCCCGACCCCTTTGCGAGCTGGAACAGGTTACCGGCATGAAACAGCCGAAAGTGATCCGGTTCCGCTGCCACTGCTTCGAATGCAGCGGCAACAACGAACAGCCGAACGATCAATCGCGATCCGATATGGTCGAAACGGATCGAGACAGCACAAAATCAGGCGAAGACAACCCTCGCCTGATACCGGACTTGATTGGAAAGCTATTATTTGGGGCTTGAACGCGAGTTCAGGCCACCAGCATGCCTGCGGGAACCGCGATGATCTCATGCATGACGAGCAATGCACCGATCACTTCCGCCTTGGCGCGCAACGGCGTCATGGTGCAGTGAAATACCTTGCCGGGCTCGATCTGGCGATAGGAGGGATAAAGGCACTCCACCTTCTCCCCGGTAAAGCAGGCATCAAGCTTCGCCTTAAGGCTGCTTTCGAAATCTTCCGCACCGACGAATTCCGAGATGTGACGTCCCACGAGTTCCATCGGCTTCGACTTCAGGAACTCCGAATTGGCAGCGTTGCTGTAGAGATAGCGATAGTCCCGCGTCACGACGGCAACACGATCCGGCAGGCTGTCCAGAATGACATCGTTCAGAACGCTACTTTCTTCGAAGCCGAACGCATCGCCCCGATCGATTTTCTCGCTTGAAAACGCCCTAAGAACTTCGCCCGCTGCTTCGCTCGCACCGCCGAAATAGCGATCGATCAGCACCGAAAGCGATGCGGAGTTGCGCATGACGCGCGAGCGATCATCCGATTCTTCTCGGATGAGATTGTTCATGAACTGGAGCTGCATGTAAATTTCAAGCAGACTCGTGGCCTTATAAGCCAGGATAGCCGCGATAAGTGGCTCCAATTCGCGATCAAGTGACGCTACAAGCTCATCATCGCCAAGTTTTATCGCACGCTGAATCTGGTTACATTTCGTGGAGAAGGCATGAAAGAGTGCCAGCAAAATTGCCCTCCTGTCCCCGTACATAACAGGACGCAGGGGCCTCGATTCCCGGCGTTGCCATGCCCAAGGATATTCAGCTTGGTGTCCGCAATCTCACCAAACTTTCCGTATTGTGAATTAACATGACTTACCCCCACTTTCAATCCGGATGAGCGGAAGTTCTCGGGAAAGGAGAACTTTCTGAAATGCAAGGCTTACTGGGCGTAATGACTGCATGAAGACCGGATGCAAATATACATGCAAAACCGTCGGTAACGGGCCAGAATAGATGCCTAGAAAACGCTCTTCTTGATATTCCAGCGGTCATGATACCAGAGCCATTGCTCGGGGTTTTCCCGCACCCAGCTTTCAACCTTGTCGTTCAACATCTGCACCGTTGCGGTCAGATCGAGACCGCCGGCTTCGTTGCGCGGCATCTCGAGCTTCGGCTCGATCTCCAGCCGGTAGCGATTGCCGGGTAGGCGGATGCAGCGGGCCGGATAGACCTCGCAATTGAACTGGCGCACCAGCTTCGGCAGCAGCGGATTGGTCTTCACATCCCGGCCGAAGAACAAGGTTTTCAGGCCCTTGCGGAATTTCTGGTCGACCAGCACACCGACACCACGACCGGCCTCCAGCTCCCTGGCGAGCGCGAAAGATGACCCGGCGTGGGAAGGCACGAGATTGCCCATGCGCTTGGCGCGAAAATCGAATACCTTCTGAGCAACGTAAGGATTGTTGGGCGGGCGAAAGAGCACCGTCACGGTCAGGCCGAAGGCAGCGCCCGCAACCGGCAGCAGCTCGAAATTGCCGGTATGACCGGTAAAGACGATAAACGGCCGCGGATTGTCCCTGAGGTCAAGGAAGATCGGAATGCCCGAAACTTCGATGCGGCCGGGCGTATCGCTATGGGGATCGAAGTCGAAAAGCCGGTCGAGGAAGACATATTCTGCCGCCAGGCGGCCCATATTGCCCCAACTTGCGCGCGCGATCTCATCGATCTCCGCCTCGCTCTTTTCCGGAAAGGCATTGCGCAGATTGGTCAGCATCAGCTGATGCCGGCGCATGCGCGGGCCGATCTTGCGGGTCAGCCAATCGGCGAAATTGATGCCCGCATCCGCCGGAAACAGCTTCAAGAAATTGAGGAAGCCGAAAATGACCTGTGCCACCAGCCACTGCTGGAAATTTCTGAGCGCAAGGACGATCCGGGTGATAAAGAGCTTCACGCGGCTCAGTCCATCTTCAGGATGATCTTGCCGAAGATCTGGCGCGATTCCATCCGCTCAAGCGCCCGGTCGATATCGTCGAAGCCGACTTCGGTATCGATCACCGGATGAACGAGGCCGCGCGCCATCTTCTGCATCGCATTGGCCATGTTCTCCATGCGGCAGCCGAAGGAGCCGAGCAGCTTCAGCTGCTGCTGGAACAGCATCATCAGGTTCATTTCGGTCGAAACGCCCGAGGTCGAGCCGCAGGTGACGAGACGTCCGCCGCGCTTCATGCAGAGCATCGAGCCTGCCCAGGTATCCTTGCCGACATGTTCGAAGACCACGTCGACACCCTTCTTCTTCGTCAGCTTGCGGACGACGCCCTCGAAGCGGTCCGTGCGATAGTTGATGACGTGATCGGCGCCGAGTGCCTTTGCCTTCTCGATCTTATCGTCGGAGCCGACCGTGGTGATGACCGTGCAGCCGATCTTCTTGGCAAGCTGGATGGCGGCGGTGCCGATGCCCGAGCCACCGGCATGCACGAGGATCGTTTCGCCCGGCTCCAGCTTGGCATTGTCGAACAGCATATGCTCGACCGTGCCGAAGGTGACGGGCGCAAGGGCAGCACCGATCGCATCGACGCCGGGAGGCGCCGGAACGAGAAGGCGAGCCGGCAGATTGACCTTCTCCTGCGCGAAGCCATCGAGATGGAAACCGTGCACGCCGCCGACATGTTCGCAGAGATTGTCGCGTCCCTCGCGGCAATGACGGCAGAGGCCGCAGGTGCGTGCGCCGTAGATCGACACCAGCTGACCCGGCAGCACATTGGCAACGCCCGGCCCGATCGCTTCGACCACGCCGGCAGCCTCCGCACCGATGACGAGCGGCATCTTGCGCTTGGCAAACGCCATGCCGCGCCAGCCCCAGACGTCGATATGATTGAGGGCGACGGCCTTGACGCGCAAGGTCACCTCGCCCGCACCCGGCGCCTCCGGCTCCGGCAGATCGGTGATCTCAAGTTTGCGGTCGTCGATCAGTTGCAAAGCACGCATGGCAAAGTCCTTCGCCCCTCGGGCGCAGTTGTATCCTGTTTTTCAGAAGTCCGCTTAAGCCGGTTCAAGCGCCATGACAAGGCTCGCATTCTGACCGCCGAACCCGAAAGAGTTCGAAAGCACAGCATTCACCTGCTTTTCACGCTTCTTGTTCGGCACCACGTCGAGGATGATCGACGGATCCGGATTATTGTAATTGATGGTCGGCGGCAGCGTGCCGGTCAGCATCGTCTGCAGCGAGAACACCGCCTCGACTGCACCGGCAGCCGTCAGCGTATGGCCGATCATCGACTTGTTCGAGGAAACCGGAATGGTCGGAAGCCGCTCGCCGAAGACGGCGGACATCGAGCCGTATTCCATCTTGTCGTTCTCCGGCGTCGAGGTGCCGTGAGCGTTGATATAGCCGATATCGGTTTCAGCCATGCCGGCATCGGCAAGCGCTGCGCGGATCGTCGCGATCGCCGGGCCGCCGTCGGGCGAGGAGCGTGTGCGATGGAAGGAATCGGCCTTGTCGCCGGCACCCTTCATGATGCCGAGGATCTTGGCGCCGCGTGCAACCGCTACCTCCAGCGATTCCAGCACCAGCGTCGCAGCACCTTCCGCGATGACGAAGCCGTCGCGATCCTTGCTGAACGGCTTGGAAGCCTTGGTCGGCGGATCGTTTTGCGTCGACAGCGCCGAGAGCAACGAGAAGCGGATCAGCGCTTCGGCGCTCAGCGAGCCGTCGGTCGCAACGGTCAGCGCTCGCGTGGTACGTCCCTGGCGGATCGCCTCGATGCCGAGCTGGATGGCAGTCACGCCCGATGCGCAGGCCGTCGACAGCGTTACCGGCAGCCCGCGGGTGCCGAAACGGTCCGACAGGCGCTCGGAAATGGCGCCGAAAAGAGCGGCTTCATGGAATGCGGGATCGGGGCGCTGGCGCATGGCGGCGAGGAAGCGTTCATACGCGTCGCCGTCATGATCTGCCGGAGGAGAGCGATCGGCCAGCTCGAAGCGGGCGCTCCACTCGGGTTCGATCGGTGGTGCAGCCAGGAACAGCGGCGCGTCGAAATCACCGGAAATACCGGCCTGCGCCAGGGCTTCGATGGTTGTTTCGCGGGCAAAGGCATAAGAACGCTCGACAGCGTTCGGAACGGGGATATCGATGAAATCCACCGTGCCGGCAATGCGCGTCGACAACCCGTCTGTCGGGAAACGGGTAATGCCATGAATGCCTGACGTGCCCGAAGACAGTGCATTCCAGTTATCCTGCAGGCCCTGCCCCAGCGACGTGATGATCCCCATGCCTGTCACGGCAACGATCGGGCGTCCGAGATGATCCTTGTAAGCGGTCATATCCTGTTCCTCACGCTTCAGCGGAAAGTACGGCGATGCCTTCGCCGCGCGCATGGCCGACGGTGGTGACCACGGCCTTGCGGGCACCCGTCACCATCGGCTGTTCATGCGCGGCATCGAACTGCGGCACCTTGGCCTGGTTGGCGACGGCCAATGCCGCGAAGGCGAGCCCGAGCGGGAATTGGCTTTCCAGCCCATGGCCGGAAACGCCGGAATAGGCGCGGATGGCCGAGCCCGGAAGCTGTGCCTCAAGCACCGCCTTTTCGCGCTTCGCCAGATCGGGGATTGCCGTCGTGCCTGAAAAAACCACCGTCGCATCGCCGGCTGTCGGCTTGGCAGGCGCGAGCATGCGCTCCAGCCGCGCTTCGAACTTGCCGTCGTCGCGCCTGCCGCGATCGCCCTCGACCGCATCGATGGTCGCATAGATATGGGCGCCTCGGCCTTCGGCATGGGCACGCGATTCAAGAACGAGGAAGGCGCTGAGCGATCCCATGATCATGCCGCCGCCATCTTCCGGCTTGCGCGACCAGATGGGCTGCCATTCGCCCCGGACATGGGCATTGACCGCTTCGATCAGCAGGATCATGTCCAGTCTTTCGGCGGAAAAAGCGCCGCCCACCAGGGCATGGCTCGATTCGCCCGACTTGATGCGATGGAAAGCGGTCTCGACAGCGGAAATGCCGGAGGCTTCCTCGCCCATGAAGGTGCGCGACGAACCTGTGACCTTGTGGACGATCGAGATGTTGCCGGCAAGCAGGTTCGAAAGCTGCGCCAGGAACAGGGTCGGCCGCAGTTCGGTCGTCAGCTTCTCGTTCAGGAGCAGCTCGCGGTCGTTGCGCTTCAGACCCTCGTTGACGATCAGCGTATCGACATTGGTATCGCGTTCGCCGCCGCCCGCCGCGACGATCATGTCCATCGTGCCGCAGGCTTCGAGATCATCCTTGAAGCCGGCATCGTCGAGCGCCAGGCCGGCGGTGAAGACGCCGATGCGCTGCCAGTTTTCCATCTGACGCTGATCGCCGCGCTTCGGAATCTGCTGCGACCAGTCGATCTCGGGCAGCGGATGCACGGGATAGGGCTTGAACTTCTCGGTTTCGACAATGGTCGGCGGTGCCTTGCCCGCGGTCAGCAGGGCCACATGCGCATCCTTGCCCACACCCTGGCAGGTGACGATGCCGATACCTGTGATCACCACATCATTCTGAGCCTTGCTCATTCATCAATCCTCTTCGAATGCGGCGCCGAACAAGCCGGCAGCATCAACCGTTGGCGGCGATGGCGTCGAGAAGTCCGACCTCGCCTGCCCGCTTGCGCACGATATCGCCGAGCGGCACCTCATTAAACGGCATGGTGCGCAGCTTCAACTGCGCATCGCAAACCTTCTTTCCAGCAATGGTGATCCGCGCCTTGGTTACGGCAAAGCCCGAGCCCTCATGTTCCAGATCGGCTTCGATATCAAGTTCGGCTTCCGGCTCGACGAAGGTCCGCATCTTGGCACCATCGACCGACATCAGGAATGGCATATAGGCGAACTTCGTCGCCGCAAGCACGAGCATGCCCGAAGCCTGAGCCATGGTTTCGATGAGGAGAACGCCGGGAACGAGCGGCATGCCCGGGAAATGGCCTTCAAAGACCGTGCTCTTCGCCGGAACCACCGAATGCGCCTTCAACAGGCCCTTGGACAGGTCGACGGACTCGACCCTGTCGATCATCTGGAAATATTCCAGTAGCATCAACGCCTCCGATCCAACCCGGCAACGAGGATGCTCCGGGCGGGATACGCTATTTAAGAATGAAACCGCCCGGCCGCCATATTCAAAGGCGGCTGGGCGTCAAAAAAATGCAAGGATGTCGCTCAGCCCTTGGCGGCGCGCAACTCGTCGATCTTGGCACAGAGATTCTTCAGCACGAAGTATTCTTCGGTCGAGACCTTGCCTTCGTTGACTTCCTGCGTCCACTGCTCGAGCGGGATCTTGATGCCGAATTCCTTGTCGATCGCGAAGACGATATCCAGGAAGTCCAGGCTGTCGATGCCGAGGTCGTCGATCGTGTGGCTATCCGGGGTGATGGTGTCACGGTCGATTTCGCTGGTTTCAGCGATAATGTCGGCAACTTTGTCAAATGTAGCAGTCACTGCCCATACCTCTTGAAATAATAATTCAATCCCCCTCATAGGGAAATCCATTCCAAAAGCCAATGGTTTCCAATGGAAGCCACGGCAATTTGGCGAAGCACTGTTGCGCAAACAGCAAAATGACAGTCGCGTCACAATTGCAGAATTATGGCGACATGACCGCGAGATGCGGCAGCATTACGGCCAAACCGCAAGGACGAAGCGTTATCCCCTCGCGAAAGATCACTCGCTGATGACGATGCGCGTATTATGAAGCCCCGCGTCCGATGTCATCGCAAAGAAGGTGGCAGCATTGCGGGTATCAAGCCGCACGCAGCCATGCGATGCTGGCCGTCCGAGCTGCCTCACCTCATAGGTGCCGTGAATGGCATAGCCGCCATTGAAGAACACGGCGTAAGGCATCGGCGCATCGTCATATTTCTTCGAGCGATGATCCCTGGACAGCCATTTGGCCGTGTAGGAGCCTGTCGGCGTCACATACCCCCTGCGCGCCGTCGACACTCGCCAGCGATACTTCAGAGCCCCATCCTCCGAAACGGTCATTGTTTGCGATCGAAGATCGACCACTGCAAGAACAGTCCCGGCATGGGCCGAAACGGTGTGGAATTGCATGCACAGACATGCCGTTACTGCGAACGCGATACGTTTCATCTTGCCCCTCCGACTGTTTGCTTCCTTATGAAGCAATTCAGACGATGGGAGAGTCTATCGCTATGCTGATTATACCAAATTAATACATATAGTGAGCGATTGCTTAATTCAGAGACGCTCACAAGAGCAGCAAGAAACCCAGGAAAGCGAGAAGCGTCAGCATCGTACAGGCGGAATAGAATATGGAAATGCCGGCTTCGATGTCGTTGACCGTGGCAGTATCGCGGCCAGCGCCATTGATCATCGGCTCGCGCACGAGCTCACCGCCATAGATTCGCGGACCTGCAAGCTGGATATCGAGCGCACCTGCCATGGCTGCTTCCGGCCTGCCGGAGTTGGGCGAACGGTGCAGCCCACCATCCCGCACCGCAATGCGGATCGCATTCCCAAGTGCCGAGATTCCCCGCTTCACCAAAGCACCGACGGCGATCAACAGGATGGACAGGCGCGCGGCCGGCCAGTTTGCGATATCGTCGAGGCGCGCAGCAGCGCGGCCAAAATCGACATAGGTCTCGGATTTGTGGCCGATCATCGAATCGGCGGTGTTGAGCATCTTGTAGAAGAAGAGGCCCGGCAGCCCGAAAACACCGTACCAAAGGGCCGGTGCGACGACGCCGTCGGAAAAGTTCTCGGCAAGGCTTTCGATGGCCGCACGACAGATACCCGGCTCATCCAGCGTCTCCGGATCGCGGCCGACAATGCGCGATACCGCAAGACGTCCACCTTCGAGACCATCGGAACGCAATGCCCGCGATACCTCTCCGACATGATCGGCAAGACTTTTCTGCGCCATGAAAACCGCCACGAGCCCCGCCTCGACCAAGATGCCGAGCCAGCCGAAGAAGGCCAGAAGCCCATGAACGGCCCAGCCAGCGATGGCAGCGCCCATGAGCAGCGCGACGATCGACATGACCCCGTTGCGGCGGCGAAGCACGCCGGGCAAGTGCTTTGCATTGAACCGCTGGTCGAAGGATGAAATCGCCTTGCCGAACAGCACGACCGGATGCGGAAAGCGCTGCCACAGCCAGTCGGGATCGCCGACGATGCGGTCTAGCAGCAAGGCAAGGACCAGAATGAGCAAATGTTCGTCGGCGGTCATGTCGAATAATCCTCTAGAGCATGATGCCGAAAAGTGTTTGAGCGGCTTTCGGACGACATCATGCTCTACTTCTTTGATTCTAGAGCGGATTCAGATTTTAGATCGAACAGACCTAAAATCATCCGACTCTAGTACCCCGGCGAGTCTTTGGTCTGCCTCCTCATCCCGGGCCAGCCCGAAGCGCAGCCAATTGCGCGCATAATCGAACTTGCGGACCAGAATATGATGGCGGCAGAGATGCGTATATATGCCCTCGGCGCGGTCGTCCGCAACCAGTGCAAACAGGGCGGTGCCTCCTGCGACATGCAGCTTCGAGCGGCGAAGAACCGCCTGCAGCGCAGAATGCCGATGAAGAATACGGTTTCGGATGGCGCCTGTGTCGCCTTCCATGAGCGACGCGGCGATCGAAAGAGCCGGCCCGGAAACCGCCCAAGGGCCGAGCCAATCCTCGAAACGGGTCAGGATCGCGGCCTCGGCAATCACGAACCCGAGCCGAAGACCGGCCAGACCGAAAAACTTTCCAAAGGAACGGAAGAGGACGAGGTTCGGCATCGAGGCGGCAAAAGGCGCCATGCTCGCCGCCGGCTCCATATCGCCGAAGGCCTCATCGACGAGAAGGATCCCTCCTCGGCTTCGTAGCCTGTCGTGCAAGTCTAGCAACTGCTCGACGGACAGCATCCGCCCGTCCGGATTGTTCGGATTGACGACAACGACCAGCCTGTCGTCGGCGGTAAGCTCGGCAGCCGTCGAAACCTGATGGACCCGCAGGCCGGCAAGCGTGAAGGCGCGCGCATATTCGCCATAGGTCGGCGAGAAGATCGCGACGCTGCCGCCGGACACGAACCTCGGAAGCAATTGAATGACCGATTGCGTGCCTGGAACCGGCAAGGGCAGGATATCGCCGCTGCGATAGTAGCCCCTCGCCGCTTCCCGCGCCCGCTCCTGCAGGTGCTGGTCGGGTAGCCTGTGCCATGCTGCAGCCGGGATTTCCGGCAATGTCACTGGATTGGGATTGATGCCGGTCGATAGATCCAGCCATTCCTCCGGGCGCCCGCCATATTGGCGTGCTGCAGCCGTGATGCCGCCGCCATGGGCGATCTTGCTGGTCATGCTGCGTCACCGGCGAGATCGATCAGATGCATGTAAGAGCCGGCAACATTGCCACGCTGCAGACCGGCGGCACCGAGATCGACGTTAAGCGCATCCCTCACCGCAAACAGACGGTCCGCCTTGCCTTCCGATACGATGGTTGAATAATGAAACTCATGCGCCGTCATCGGTTTGGCGAAAAAGGAACCGGCAAGCGGCATCACGTGCCGATAGCCGAGATGACGCTCGCGCTTCTCATAGCTGGTGACGACGGGCAGAAGGCCGAGCATCTGATGGCGGATGCCAGCCACATCCACAAGCCCCTCGCCAAGCACCATATATCCACCGCACTCGCCATAGATGCGCGCACCGCGCGTCGCAGCAGTCTTTACGCCCTCTTGAAACCGCTGGGCAGCGGCAAGCTTTCCGGCGTGCAATTCCGGATAGCCGCCTGGCAGATAGACGGCATCGGCATCGGCCGACGGCGCTTCGTCCGCAAGTGGAGAAAAGAAGGATATTTCAGCGCCACGACGCTTCCAGCCGAGCAGCATGTGTTCGTAGCAGAAGGCGAAAGCGATATCCCGCGCCACGACAATGCGCTGGCCGAACGGCATAAGCCGCGCAATATTGGCCGCTGACGTGCGAACGAGATGGCGCTGTGCCGCCCGTAAGAGCAGTTCGAAATCGCAGGCTTTCGACACCACCTCGGCAGCCGCCTCGATAAATTGCTCCAATGCCCCATGCTCTCCCGCCTGCACCAGACCGAGATGCCTTTCCGGTAGCGCCAGGCCGTCATCGTTACGGATAACGGCGACAACGGGCATGCGCACCGCATTCAGCGCCTGGCGCAGCATCTTCTCGTGCCTGTCGCTGGCGACACGATTGAGGACGACGCCGGCAATGCGGATATCGGCGCGAAAATTGGCAAAACCTGTAACGACGGCCGCTACCGATTGCGACATGCGCGAGCAGTCGACGACAAGCACGACGGACAGGCCAAGCAAGGCTGCAAGATCGGCCGGCGTGCCCGTACCGTCGGCGGCACCATCAAACAGGCCCATCATCCCCTCGATGACGAGCATCCGTCCGCCGGCGCGATGGAGCGCGGAGTTGGCGGAGATGAGTTCGGCGCGCATCGCCCAGGGATCGAAGTTGAGACAAGGCGATCCGACCGCTGCGGCGTGAAAGGCGGGATCGATGTAGTCCGGCCCGGCCTTGCCGGATGCGACCGCAACACCCTTGTTTCTGAGGGCCCGCAGCAGACCAAGCGTGAATGTGGTCTTGCCGGAGCCTGACGAGGGTGCCGCGATCAGAAGGCCGCTCATGCCGACACCTTGCGTTCGCTTTCCCCCGGCCTTTCGGCCGCCGGCAACAGTGTGCGGCCAGAAAGCGCGCCCAGCCAATCGAGCGACGGCCGCAATTTCACCACCTCGCCGACGACGACGATGGCGGGCGGCTCGAGGCCCGAGGCTTCGACATCGCCAGGCGCCCGCCCGAGCGTCGTCTCCAAAACCTGCTGCGAGGATGTCGCCGCATTGCAGACGAAGGCAACGGGTTCGTCCGCCGAACGGCCGGCAGCGATGAGATTGGCGCTGATCTGAGCGATGTGCTTCATCGCCATATACATGACGATGACGGGCGATCCCTTGCTGATCGCCTCCCAATCGATCGCATCCGGTACGACGCCGGAGGAATCATGGCCGGTCAGGAAGGTGACGGCATGGTTGACGTCGCGATGGGTCACGGGAATGCCGGCATAGGCCAAGCCGCCGATCCCGGCCGTGATCCCCGGCACAATGCGAAAGGGAATGCCGTGCTGGACTAGCATCAGCGCCTCTTCGCCGCCGCGCCCGAAAACGAAGGGATCACCGCCCTTCAAACGCAGGACACGCTTGCCGGCCCGCGCCAACTCCACCAGCCGCAGCGAAATATCCCGCTGCCTGGCCGACGGCTTGCCGCCGCGCTTGCCGGCATATTCCAGCACCGCGCCCGATCTGGCGAGCTTGAGACAATCTTCATTCACAAGCGCATCATGCACGATGATGTCAGCCTCGGCCAATCCCTTGGCGGCCAGCAGGGTCAAAAGCCCCGGATCGCCCGGCCCGGCGCCGACGAGCCAGACGGACCCCGGCTCCAGGGCCGGCAGATTGGAAAAGGCGCTATCGTTCATCTCATGTGTCCTATGCCCGGATGGGCGAAATTGCAATGTTGAGAACGGGATAAGGCGATCTCGGTTCGACACCGCTCCCGTTGCAGACATTACGTCACGTAGCCCCTCGGCATGAGCGACAGCACGCTATGGGCTTTTCCAACGACGACAGGACACGAAAAACACGCCGATCGATCACGCAGCGTTCCGGGCTCGATATACGCGGACACTCAAATAGGCTCTTTACGGGCCTGGAGAATGGTCTTCAGCGAATTGTGAAGGGGGGCGCTGTCGCCCCCTTTCACTGGGCTCAGTGCTTCACCTTGCCCAGAATCACGTCGCGGATCAGGTCGAGAACCTGCTCAGACCGAATACCGGTGCAGGCGATCTGGCTCGGCAGATTATCCCAATCGCCCGGCGGGAAGCGGCACCCATCCTGTTTGATGATCGTCTGGCCATCGGCAATACCACCGCAGACGACGCGGATCGAGCCCTCGATCGTGTCGAACAGCTCGGGCGCCACGACATAGACGCAGGCGCAGCTGTCGTGAACCATCATGCCGTCTTCAACCGCATGCTTGTAGAAATCGATATAGGACTGCGAGAGATCGGCCAGCAGCTGCACGGACGGGCCGCCGGCCTTCGCCATGTCGGCGAGGTAGCTGCGGCTCATGGTCGTCACCGAGGTCACGTCGAGACCGACCACGACCACCTTCCAGGCCGCCTTCATGATGAAATCGGCCGCTTCCGGATCACCATGAATATTGGCTTCGGAAACTGGCGTGACATTGCCCGGCACGTAGAAATTGCCGCCCATGATGACGACGCCCTTCACGAGCGAAGCAATTTCGGGATCGTGCTTCAGCGCCAGGGCGAGGTTGGTCATGCGGCCGACGGCGACCAGGGTCACCTCGCCTGGATTGGCGCGGACGGTGTCGATGATGAATTGATAGGCCGGGCGCGGATCGGTCGGCAGATCGATCGTTTCAGGCACGTCGATGTCGCCGAGGCCATTGTGGCCGTGAACGACCGCCGGCCACGGCCGTTCCGGCCGCGAGGGATCAAAAGTGACACTGGCGCCGCGCGCAACCGGGCACGGAATATTCCACTCGCGCTTCAGGAACAGCGCGTTGCGGGTCGTCGTGTCGACAGAGGCGTTGCCGAAAACCGTCGTCACGCCGATAAGGTCGATATCCGGGTGACGATGCAGAAAGAGAAGCGCCATGGCGTCATCGACGCCCGGATCCGTATCATAAATGACCTTTTGCATGATTTTTCCTTACCAACATACTGAGTAAGCTTGATCTTCCGGAAACTTCCTCCCGTCGGAGATCGCGCTTGACCTATCGGCATACACGAGAACTGCCGGTGGCGGAATGCCACCACGATGCCCCACGGATCATTTGTGAGATTTGCGTGGTGAATTCACTGCTCAGACGATCATGGCGATCGCCGCCGTGGCAAAGCTGGACTTGATCTTGGGCAGCACGAGCTCCGAATCCGGGCCGGCGGCGGCCAATGCTGCAGCCTCGGCGACGCCATGGCAGCCGACCTGGGCGAAGACGATCTCGGACGGGTTCTTCAGCCTGGGTGTCTCCCGTTCCAATGCCGCGGCCTTGAAGAAGCGTACCGGAAGGCGAAAATGCGTTGCAGTTTCCAGTATTGCCGGCTCGTTCATGCGCGCATCGATCGACACGATGGCAAGAACCTGCTCGCTTCCGATCCCGGCCTCCTCAAATGCTCTTTCCGCAAGCATCCGCACGTCGTTCCAGTCCGTGCCACGCTCACAGCCGAGTCCCAGAAGATAGCGGCGAGTGGAATTGGCATAGGTTGTCATATTCACCCCCAACAACATCAACCGATATTTCAGGTGTAACTATCCCTTCCCAAGCCGTCAAATTCGCTCGCTGTGTCCCGCAGGCAATTGCCTTGGCGCGATCGAAATGCCAGAAGGCCGTCTCATTCCCGCCTCAGAGTTCCCGCCTTGCCAGACATCACATTTCAGCTCCTGCTCTTGCTCTTCGCCGCCGCATTCTTCGCCGGTTTTGTCGATTCCATTGCCGGCGGCGGCGGGTTGGTCACCGTGCCTGCCATGCTGCTGGCTGGTATTCCGCCGCTGCAAACCCTTGGCACGAACAAGGTGCAGTCCATCTGCGGCGCGGCCTCGGCAACGATCGCCTATGCCCGGCAAGGACACGTCAAGCTCGGCGAGCAACTCCCGATGGCTGCCATGGCCGTCATCGGCGGCATGCTCGGCGCAATGCTGGCGACCATCATGCCAAGCCAGGTCCTACGCATCATCCTGCCCTTCCTGCTGATCGCGATTGCACTCTACTTCGCCCTGAAACCAAATCTAGGCGACGTCGAAAAGCATCGGCGCATGAGCGCAGGCTTGTTCGGTGTGACGCTCGTACCGCTGATCGGCTTTTATGACGGCGCATTCGGACCCGGAACCGGTTCGTTCCTGATGCTCGCCTTCGTCACCCTCGCCGGCTTCGGCCTATTGAAGGCGACGGCGCACACGAAGCTGCTCAATTTCGGGTCTAACCTCGGCGGTCTGATCGTCTTCATCTTCTCCGGCGCCATCCTTTGGAAAGTCGGCATCGTCATGGGCTTCGGCCAGTTCCTCGGCGCCCAGGTCGGCTCGCGGCTTGCCATGCGCATCGGCGCGAAACTGATCAAGCCGCTGCTCGTCATCGTCTGCATCGCTTTTGCGGTCAAGCTGCTGGCCGATCCCACCCATCCCGTCAGGATCTGGCTCGGGCTATAAGAAACGCGCCTTTGATTACCTCCGACGTAATTGATAGTGCTTCGGTACGCGCCGATGATCGCCCTGCCTGAACGGTTCAGGCGATCCAAAGGAGTTGACCGATGACTGACGCGAACACTATTGCAGACCGCTATATCGCCATCTGGAACGAAGCCAATACCGACCGCCGACGTGCGCTCATTGCCGAGGCATGGACGGAAAACTGCAGCTATGTCGACCCGATGATGCGAGCAGATAATCGCGAGCAGATCCACGCACTGGTCACGGCGGCGCACGAGCGCTTCCCCGGCTTTCGCTTTACGCTCATCACAAACGGCGATCGCCACGGCGACAACCTGCGCTTCTCCTGGGGTTTCGGCCCGGCCGACGCCGAGCCGCTGATCAAGGGTACGGACTTCGCCATCCTCGAAGGCGACCAGCTGAAGTCCGTTCACGGCTTCATCGACCAGCTGCCGGCTGCCGCATGATGAACCCGGCCCGCTCTCTCGGCGACCACCTGCGCGAATGGCGGCAGCGCCGCCGCCTGAGCCAGCTCGAATTCGCCCTTGAAGCCGATATATCGCAACGACATCTGAGCTTCATCGAGAGCGGGCGGGCGCTTCCAAGCCGCGAGATGCTGATGCATCTCGCTGAGCGCCTCGGCGTCCCCTTGCGCGAACGCAACCCGATGCTTCTGGCCGCCGGATTTGCGCCGGTCTTTCCCGAGCGCAAGCTGGATGACCCGGCACTCGCGCCGGCCCGACGCGCGATCGACATGCTGCTGAAAGGGCACGAGCCCTTCCCGGCACTAGCGGTCGACCGGCACTGGACGCTGATCGCCGCCAATGCCGCCGTGGTTCCGCTGCTTGCCGGCGTGACCGATGCCTCGCTGACCGATGGGCCGATCAATGTCCTGCGGCTGAGCCTGCATCCGCATGGTCTGGCGCCCCGGATCGCCAACCTCTCCGAATGGCGTGCGCATCTGCTGGAACGCCTGCGCCAGCAAATATCGGCAACCGGCGATCCCGTGCTCACCAAGCTGCTTGCGGAACTGTCTGCCTATCCCGCACCAGCGCCACCGAAGTCGACGGCTCCAGAACGGGATTTTGCTGGTATCGCCGTGCCACTCGAGCTTATCACCGAGGCGGGACATCTGTCTTTTCTGGCCACCACGACCGTCTTCGGCACGCCCGTCGATGTCACTTTGTCGGAACTTGCGATCGAATCCTTCTTTCCCGCAAATCAGGAAACGGCGGAAGCGCTGAAGGCGATGCTGCCGGGCGGTTGAACGCCCGGCCAGCGATCAAAATTCCACGCCGGGCTGCCCCTTGATACCCGAGCGGAAAGGATGCTTGATCAGTTCCATCTCAGTGACGAGGTCGGCAATCTCGATCAGCTCTTCCTTAGCATTACGACCCGTCAGGACGACATGGGTCATGTGGGGTTTTTCGGCCTTCAGGAATTCGATCACTTCCTTGATGTCGAGATAATCGTAACGCAGCGCGATGTTGATCTCGTCCAGCAGCACCATTGAATTGCGCTCGTCGCGGATCAGCTCCTTGGCCTTTTCCCAGGCAGCAGACGCCGCCGCAACGTCACGGGCACGGTCCTGCGTCTCCCAGGTGAAGCCTTCGCCCATCGTGTGGAACTGGCAGAGGTCGGAGAAATGCTTCTCGATCAGGTCACGCTCACCGGTCCACATGGCGCCCTTGATGAACTGCACAACGGCGCTCGGTTTCCCATGGGCGATGTGGCGAAAGATCATGCCGAAGGCGGAAGAGGACTTTCCCTTGCCCTTGCCGGTATGGACGATGATCAGACCCTTCTCATCGTTTTTGGTCGCCATGATCTTGTCGCGCGCGGCCTTTTTCTTGGCCATCTTGTCGGCGTGACGAGCATCGTCGCTCTTCGGTGCATCCGCGCCGGTTTCCGCCAATTCGTCGCTCATTGCATTCTCCCTGATATGATCGATTTCTGTGCCAGCGGCCCGCCGCGCCAGAGGTACAGCGCCACAAGCGGCCTATCTTCCGTGCGCATGGCATGGCGGATGTTCGAGGGGTGATGGATGATCTCGCCGGACCAGCGCGGCAGGAATGGCTGGGCATCCTTGCTCCAGAGCGAGCCGTCGGTCAGAGGGATATAGATCTCCTCCGCCTCATGATGATGATCCGGATAATGCACGCCTGGGCCAAGCAACAGGAAGCCACCGGCCATCTCCTCGCTTGCGAAATGTCCGCGCGTGCCGAACAGCTCGACCCATCCGTATCTCTCGAGAAAATCCGCGCCGAAGTCAGTGATGTTATAAGTCTGCGCCCAATGCAGCTTATCGGCTGCTTGAAAGAGCCTGTCGAACAGCATGCCTTCCGCGCTGTCGCCTGGCCGATCATGCTTTCGAAGATAATTGACGACAGGCAAGTCGTGCGGCGCAAGCGAGCGCTGTTGCGTCGGCCAGTCGAAGCCTTCCATGAAGTGCCGCAGCAGTAGGTCGCTGCGCGACTGCAGATAATCCCGAAAACCAACCAGAAGCTCGTCGATTACACTCATTCCGCGGCATCCCTGCCCTTGTCCAGGCTTTCCAGATCGAAGCGTGCCGAATTGCTTCTCGGCGTCCAGAGCTGGCGATCGATCGCCTCGAGCAGACGCTCCCGCATCTCCCGCAACGCGGCCGGGTTCTTTTCTGCCATGAAATCGCGTACGCGCTGATCGACGACAAAGGCCTGATAGACGGCCTCGAAATGATGATTGCGCACCGCACCCGTCGTCGCTGCGAAGGCAAAGAGATAGTCCACCGTTGCGGCAATCTCGAACGCGCCCTTGTAGCCGTGGCGGATGATGCCCTCGATCCACTTGGGATTGACGACGCGCCCGCGCACGACGCGACCGATCTCTTCTTCAAGCGAGCGGATCACAGGCTTTTCCGGCCGCGAATGATCGTTGTGATAGATCGAAGGGCGTGCCCCGCCGAGCTGCTCGGCCGCTGCCGCCATGCCGCCTTCGAATTGATAATAATCGTCGCTGTCGAGCAGATCGTGCTCGCGATTGTCCTGGTTCTGTACGATCGCCTGGATCGAGCGCAACCGCTCCTCGAAGACACCGCGCTCGGCTCTGCCCTCTTCGCCGGCGCCATAGGCATAGCTGCCCCAGACGAGATAGGCTTCGGCGAGATCGGCGCGACGCTCCCATCCCTTCTCGTCGATCAGTGCCTGCAGACCGGCGCCATAGGCTCCGGGCTTGGAGCCAAAGATGCGATAGCCGGCGCGGCGGCTGGCGGAGGCAGCGTCGAGGCCGGCTGCTTCCAACCGCGCGATCTCGCCACGCATGCGCGCCGCAATCGGATTATCCGCCGCATCCTCATCAAGCATGCCGACCGCGCGGATGGCCTTGTCGAACAAGGCGATCTGTTCCGGAAAAGCGTCGCGGAAAAAGCCGGAGATGCGGAGCGTGACATCGACACGCGGCCGCCGGAGTATGGCCGGCGCGATGATCTCGTAGCCGGTGACGCGGCGTGAGGTCATATCCCAGATCGGCTTGACGCCGATCAGCGCCAGCGCCTGCGCGACATCATCGCCACCCGTGCGCATGTTCGAGGTGCCCCAGGCGGTCAGACCAAAGGAAACGGGCCATTCGCCGTGATCCTGAACATAGCGGCGGACGAGCAATTCGGCAGATTTCTTGCCAAGCTCGTAGGCGGCCGGCGTCGGCACGGCGCGGCTATCGACGGAATAGAAATTCCGCCCTGTCGGCAGCACATCCGGCCGGCCACGGGTGGGGGCGCCGGAGGGGCCGGGCGGAACGAAGCGGCCGTCGAGGCCTTTGAGCAAAGCCGCGATCTCGGCGTCGCCGCAAGCGAGGATGGAAGGCTGGAGCTTTGAGGCAATCTCGCCGAGAACCATGCGGGTGTTCGGCCAGTTCTCCGGGCAGGCTATCTCACCGTCTACCAGTTTCGCGGCCAGGAGTTCGATGCGCTCCACAGTGTCACCTTGGGTGCGCCAGGGGGCGTCCGAGATATCTTGGAGAATAAGGGGGCGTTGGCCGATCCACTCGGCGGCCATGTCGCAATCCAAGGGGTCAAATGGTTTGCTTGGGGAGTTACCCCCCTCTGTCAGCTTCGCTGACATCTCCCCCACAAGGGGGGAGATTGGTTGGAGTGCGCCGCTTTGCTCACCCGTCTCATTCCCAACCGCATCTGCGGATTCGACAGTCATTTGAGGCGATGGAGCACCACGGGTTAACGATCTCCCCCCTTGTGGGGGAGATGTCGCGAAAGCGACAGAGGGGGGTATCGCACCCTCCACCTCCACAAAAGCATCCCGCGCAATCGCCCGCTGCAGGCTCTGATCGCCCCCCTCGCCCAGCCCGCGCGGCACCCTTGCCAGCGCCACCGTCAAATCCGTCAGCAGCCGTCCGGAGGGCGAAACGCCGAAAATGTGCAAGCCGTCGCGGATCTGCATCTCCTTGAGGTCGCAGAGATAGGCATCAAGCTTGCGCAAGGCCTCGTCTTCGCCCTCGCCCTTGGCGATGCCGGCATCCTGATCCAGCCCGATATCGGCGACGAGATCTAGGATCTGCTTGCGCAGCAGACGGATACGGCGAGGATCGCCGCCAGACGCCTCGTAATATTCATCGACCAGCGCCTCGAGATCCTTCAGCGGACCATAGCTTTCAGCGCGCGTCAGCGGCGGCGTCAGATGGTCGATGATGACGGCGCTCGTGCGGCGCTTGGCCTGCGTGCCCTCGCCGGGATCGTTGACGATGAAGGGATAGAGGTTCGGCAACGGCCCGAGGATCGCTTCGGGATAGCAGGTTTCCGATAGCGCCAGCGCCTTGCCCGGCAACCACTCGAGATTGCCGTGCTTCCCCATGTGGATGACCGCATGCGCATCGAAGGAGCGGCGCAGGAAGGCGTAGAAGGCGAGATAGCCATGCGGCGGCACGAGATCGGGAGAGTGGTAGCTCTCCTTCGGATCGATGTTGTAGCCGCGTGCCGGCTGAATGCCGACGAGCACATCGCCGAAACGGGCGAATGGCAGGGCAAAGCCGTTATCGAGCGCGTAGGGGTCCGCTTCCGGCTCGCCCCAGCGCGCCGTAATCTCATCCTGAATCTGCCTGGGGAGCGACGAGAAGAAATCCTTGTAGTCGCTGAAGGAAAGCCTCTCGCGAACAACGCGGCCATCATGCCCCGAATTTGTCGGGCCTTCCGCCAGATGCCGCATCAGCGCATCGCCATCGGCGGGCACATCGGCAACGCCATAGCCGGCCGACCGCATCGCCTTCAATACCTCGATAGTGCCGGCCGGCGTATCAAGCCCAACGCCATTGCCGAGGCGCCCATCGCGGTTAGGATAGTTCGCCATAACCAGCGCGACGCGGCGATCGACAGGCGACGTATTGCGCAGCCGCGCCCAATTGGCAGCGAGCCGTGCCGTATAACGCATGCGATCATCCAGCGGTTCGCTGGCGACGATATTGGCCTCGACCCGCTCGTCGTAACGAGCCGCAGCCTTGAAGGATACGGCACGGGCAAGAACACGTCCGTCGACCTCGGGCAAAGCCACGTTCATGCCGAGATCGCGCGCCGAAAGCCCCTGAGAAGATGCCTCCCAGGCTTCCTTCGACGACGCCGAGAAGATGGCTTGCAGAACGACGGCGTCGCCCGTTTCCAGCACCGTCGCCTGACGATCCGCGCCCGGCGCCGAAACGGCAAAGCCCGTCGCATTGACGACCACGCCCGGCTTCAGCTCGGTAAAGACGCTTTCGAGAATGCCGACAGACACGGCATCCTTGAGACTATAGGCAAAGACCGGCAGCGGCCTCATGCCTTCGGCAATGAGCGCCTCTATCATGGCTTCAACGGGTTTGGTTTCGCCGCTCTGGACGAGAGCGCGGTAGAAGGAAATCGCGACGGTAGGGGGTTCGAGTCCCTCCCGGACCGCACTCCCCAAATTGGAAAGTCTCCGCCACTCCTCGACGCCGATCACGCCTCGACCCGGCCACCAGATGCCGGCCTTCATCAAGGGCACGGCAGGCACAGGCTTCTCGGAGCCCGAGAGCATCGCCTCGGCATAGCCAAGAAACGCCCGCGAATTCGCCTCTCCGCCCTCGATCAGATAGGACCAGAGCGCATTGAGATCATCGAGCGCGACGTTGGAGAACGGTGTCAGCCCAGGGTCGGGTTTCGAATCCCCCGGGAGCACGGCGATCAAGGCACCCTGGCGCGCCGCACAGGTATGCAGCGCCTCCAGCGCATAATGGAAGTAGCTCGCCCCTCCCAGCGCCCGCACGATGATGAGCTTCGCATGCCGCGCCGTTCTGTCGATATAGGTGTCGACCGACATCGGATGCTTGAGGCTCATCAGGCTTGCAAGTCGAAGGGAAAGGCCGCCCTCGCCGTGGGCCGCGGCAATCGCCGCAAGCTCGGTGTCGGCAGCAGACAGAAAGAGGATATCCGCCGGCGACTGGCCGAGGTCGATTGCCTCCTCACCGTCGCTGATCGTTCCCTTTTGTGCCAGGAGGAGATGCATTAGGCTTCAGAGTATGCGGCGGCATACCCCCCTCGTCCTTCGGACCTTCGTGACATCTCCCCCACAAGGGGGGAGATCACCTTGGGCCACATCTCGCCACGCCAACAAATCAGAGCGTCTGCAAGTCCCAATATCAATTGTTTGGCGATGTCATAGCCGCAAATTACCGATCTCCCCCCTTGTGGGGGAGATGTCACGACAGTGACAGAGGGGGGTATCGCACGGCAAAAACGGGACATCGGATCAAACCAGCGCTTCGATCGCCTTGCGAACGATCGTCTCGTCCATTTCGTGCAGGCCGATCACCACAAGCCGGGTCGCACGGGCTTCGCCAGACGCCCAGGCGCGATCGAAATAGGTGTCGATGCGGCTGCCGACGGCCTGCACCTGCAGGCGCATGGGCTTGCCGGGCACATCGACGAAACCCTTGAGGCGCAGCACGTCATGCTCCGCGATCACGCCCTTCAGCGCGTCGACGAAGGCGGCCGGGTCGGCGATCGGGCCGAGTTCGACGACGAAGCTGTCGAACTCGTCGTGGTCGTGCGGGGTGCCGTCTTCATGCTCCAATTCATGATGGGATTTGCGGTTGACAATATCGTCTTCCGTGCCGATGCCGAGGCCGAGCAGGACGACGGCCGGCACGTCGCCGTTCTTCGCCTCAATGATCGTCGGCTTGCGGGCGGTACGCGAGGCGACCTCCGCGCGCACGCGGCCGAGACCGTCGACGTCGATGAGGTCGGTCTTGTTGAGCACGATCAGATCGGCGCAGGTCAGCTGATCCTCGAATAATTCCTCGATCGGGCTTTCGTGATCGAGCGAGTCATCCTCGACGCGGGCGGCTTCGACCGCGTCGTGATCGTCGGCGAAGCGGCCAGCAGCAACGGCGGCGCTGTCGACGACGGTGATGACGCCATCGACGGTGACATGCGTGCGGATATCGGGCCAGTTGAAGGCGGCGACCAGCGGCTGCGGCAGAGCGAGACCAGAGGTTTCGATGACGATATGATCCGGACGCGCATCGCGCTCCAGAAGCTTCGTCATCGTGGGGATGAAATCATCGGCAACGGTGCAGCAGATGCAGCCATTGGTCAACTCGATGATGTCGTCTTCGGTGCAGTTCTCGGCGCCGCAGCCCTTCAGCACGTCGCCGTCGACGCCGAGATCGCCGAATTCGTTGATGATGAGCGCGATCTTCTTGCCGCCAGCATTCTGCAGGAGGTTGCGGATCATCGTCGTCTTGCCGGCTCCGAGAAAGCCGGTGATGACGGTGGCGGGAATCTTTTCCTGGTTCATATGGATCAACCCTTCATTTTCAGCGGCAGGCCCGCTGCGATAAAATAAACTTCGGCACTCGCCGCCGCGACCATCTGGTGCAAGCGGCCGGCATGATCACGAAATTCGCGCGCCATGCGATTTTCGGGCACGATTCCCAAACCCACCTCGTTGGAGACGAGGACAAGCCTTGATCGCGCAGTTGATAGAAAGGCAGTAAGAGCGGCAAATTCCGCCGCCATGTCACGCTCCGCCATCATCAGATTGGTCACCCAGAGCGTCAGGCAGTCGACAAGCACAGCGCGCCCCTCGGCGTCGATCGCGGCAAGCTGCCCAACGAGATCCAGCGGCTCCTCATGCGTCTGCCATAGATCGCCACGATCGGCACGATGCTGGGCTATGCGTTCGCGCATCTCGTCATCCCACGCCTGCCCCGTCGCCACATAGTGACGCTCGAGGCCTATGTCCAAAGTCAGGGATTCGGCGAATCTGGATTTGCCGGAGCGCGCCCCGCCGAGGACGAAAACGGACCGGGAGGTCGAAGAAGACATCAGCTATTGCCGCTCCCGCACGAAAACGAGGTTCGGCAGCACGCAGCTGAAACCGGGAAACGGGCGCCTACACGCCGAAAACTCATGTTGCGCCATGACAACCTCCGTGCTGGCAGCGGAACTCGCGTCCCAAAACAGGCTCTGTGCCCGGCACGCATGGCAGGTCTCCTGGCTCGCGGATAAGGCGCCGCGACGGGGGCAGACCGAAACCGGTCGCCCCCGATCGTGCGCCAGCGGGTCTTTCTCGCCTTCCCGGCAACCCATCATGAAAAGGCGGACGATTCGTAGAATGAGAGGCGTCCAGCCCCGGTTGATCATGATGCCACGCCAGTGGCTTTTTCGATTTGCGCCTGCCCCGCCCCGTTCGCCCCACGCGAACCATCGACAAAATAGGCTTCAAACCGAATGAAAGACCCTGACCGCTCTACAGTCGCGGGGTCGGCTGTGATGAGAACGCCCGAATTGGGTCCGTCCCGTCACATTCCCTTTTCATCCCATGCGGCGGATCGCCGCTCGGGAACCATTCGTTATGCCGCAATGATTAGGCTTTCACTTAGTTCAAGTCAATCAAGGGCATGGATGCGACCTGCGCCATCCTGATTGCGAAATCAGTCGAAAATTCCCATAAAACCAGCGGCTTTTTTGCCGTATTTCTTTGATGTTAGGAGTTTATAGAGGGTAAGCCCTCACATTCGAGCAAAAACGTATCGTCCGCTTCCCATGTTGCAGAAATTCCAACCGCGACGCCTCGGCGTCTTCTCGGCCTTATTCGATCTCGGTCGCTTCAGGGCATTGCTGCGTCGTGGCGAGCTGGGACTTGTTTTTGCCGGCGCGCTGGTGGGAATAGCGTCCGGCTGCGCCGTGACCGCGATGAGCTATATCTCGCGCAAGCTTCACAGCGTCATCTACGGCATAACCGACTACGAACGCTTGAGTTCGGCGGCAATGGCGATCCCCGACAAATCGGTGTTGTTCATCGCGCCGATCGCCGGCGGCATCATTCTCGGCATTCTCCTTTATATATTGTCGCGCACGCGCAAAAAGCCGATGGTCGACCCGATTGAAGCCAATGCGCTGCATGGCGGCCGCATGTCGCTCACCGACAGCATCATCGTCGCCGTGCAGAACCTGATCTCAAATGGATTCGGCGCGTCTGTCGGGCTTGAAGCAGGTTACACGCAGCTCGCCGCCGGCATTGCCTCCAAATTCGGCTACAAGATGCAGATGCGCCGCGCGGACCTGCGCATGCTCGTCGGCTGCGGCGCGGCAGGTGCCATCGCCGCCGCATTCAATGCGCCACTCACCGGTGCTTTCTACGCCTTCGAGCTGATCATCGGCAGTTATTCGATCCTGACCCTGACGCCCGTCGTCGTCTCGGCACTGATATCGACGATGATAGCAAGACTGCTTGCCGGTGATGACTTCGCCATCGATATCGATCATTTCGGCGCGATCGTCCCGGCAGACTATCTTCCCGCCATCCTGCTCGGCGCCTTCTGCGCGGGCATCGGCATCCTGATCATGCAGGGCGTCGCCTGGGTCGAGGAACTGGCACGCAAGAGTTCCATCGCACCGCCTTTCCGGCCTGCGCTCGGCGGCCTTGTTGTCGGAACATTGGCGCTGATCTCGCCGCAGGTCCTTTCGGCCGGCCATGGTGCGCTGCATCTCAATCTGTCTACGGACGTGACGCTGGGCGCCTTGGTGGGTCTATTCCTGCTGAAATCGCTCGCCTCGGCAATATCGATCGGCTCCGGTTTCAGAGGCGGCCTCTTCTTCGCCTCGCTGTTCATGGGCGCGCTGCTCGGCAAGATCTTCGCCTATTGCGCGCCCTATTTCGATCACGCCACGCTGACGCCAGTCGTCTATGCCGTGGTCGGCATGAGCTCGCTTGCCGTTGCCATCATCGGCGGCCCGCTGACCATGACCTTTCTGGCTCTGGAAATCACCGGCGACTTCCCGATCACCGCTCTGGTTCTCGCCGCCGTCATCACCTCGTCACTGGTGGTGCGCACCACCTTCGGCTACTCCTTCGCCACATGGCGCTTCCACCTGCGCGGCGAAAGCATCCGCAGCGCTCACGACGTCGGCTGGATCCGCAATCTTACCGTTGCCCGCATGATGCGCCCCGATGTACATACCGGCAGCATCGACATGAGCATCGAGGAATTCCGCAAGAATTTTCCGATCGGCTCGGCCCAGCGCGTCATCCTGATCGACAAGAACGAGAAATATTCCGGAATGGTTCTCGTGCCCGATATCTATGCGAGTCCGATCGAAAAGGACGACGAGGAGCACGGGCTTGCCGATTTCATCCGGCTGCGCAACGAGTTCCTGCAACCGCAGATGAACGCCAAGCAGGCCGCCGCCATGTTCGACCAGACGAAGAGCGAAGCGCTCGTCGTGGTCAACGATCTGATCGAACGCAAGGTCATCGGCCTGCTGACGGAAAGCTACACGCTGCGTCGCTACAGTGAAGAACTCGATCGCCGCCGGCGGGAAGTGTCTGGAGAGCTCTAAGAGCAGTTCCAGGAAAAGTGCGCAGCGGTTTTCCGTCCGGGATTGCTGGGAAATAGAGAGCCAGAGCGGGTCAGAGATTCCGTGAAAGCTGAACCGCGCTAGCGCACAAGGCTGTCGAGCCAAGCAGGATCAAGTACGCTTTCCAGCTCTGCCGCAACTTCGTCCAGCGCCGCATCGACGCTGGCGCGATAATTCATGCGCTCGCCGGCAAGACCAAAGCTTGCCAGCAGCTTTGCTCGATACGCGTCGCTGCCGAAGAGCCCGTGCAAATAAGTACCCATGACGCGACCATCCGGCGATACGGCGCCATCTGGCCGCCCGTCGATCATTGTCGATGGCCGCTCGCAGTCCGGCCCCCGCGTCACGCCAAGATGGATTTCATAACCGGACAGCGGCACATCATACTCTTTCGAGACCGCAAGACTGTTGCGCACTGTCTTTTCCGGCGCCATTTCCGTCTCGATATCCAAAAGGCCCAATCCGGGCGTCTCGGTCACCGATCCCTCGATACCGAGCGGATCGTAGACGGTATGGCCGAGCATCTGATAGCCGCCGCAAATGCCGATGACACGCCCGCCGCGGCGCACATGGGCGGCAATATCGCGATCCCACCCCTGCTCGCGCAGATCGAGGAGGTCACCAATCGTAGACTTGGAGCCAGGCAACACCACAAGCCCCGCATCGGCAGGCAAACGCTCTCCGGCGCGAACGAAGACCAGATCGACATCGGGTTCGGCCCGCAGCGGATCGAGGTCGTCGAAATTGGCAATGCGCGACAGCACCGGTACGGCGACCTTGAGCGCACCGGAGGAGCCTCGAGCAAGTCGCTCCAATACGACAGAATCCTCGGCCGGCAGACGCGCCGCCGCCTTCAGCCACGGCACGACACCATGGCATTGCCAGCCGGTGAAGCCGCCAATCGCCTCTATGCCCTCACCGAACAACGAGACATCTCCGCGAAACTTGTTGATCAGATAACCGCGGATCATCCGCCGGTCTTCCTCCGGCAATATATGATATGTGCCGACCAGTGACGCGATCACGCCGCCGCGGTCTATGTCGCCAACCAGCACGACGGGGACGTTGGCGCGTGTCGCAAAGCCCATATTGGCGATATCGCCGCGTCGAAGATTGATCTCGGCGGGCGAACCCGCTCCCTCGACAATGACGAGATCGGTTCCTGCCCGCATCGTGGCAAAGCTTTCGAGTACGGCACCAAGCAGCTGTGGCTTGAGCGCCTGATAGTCCCTGCCCTTGGCATGGCCCCAGACCTTGCCCTGAACGATGATCTGGCTGCCGGTTTCCGATTGTGGCTTCAACAGCACCGGATTCATGTGCACGGATGAGGGAACGCGCGCCGCCAGCGACTGCAGCCACTGCGCGCGCCCGATCTCACCGCCATCCTCCGCAACAGCGGCGTTGTTCGACATGTTCTGTGGCTTGAACGGGCGCACCCTCACGCCCCTGTTTGCGAACAGCCGGCACAGTCCCGCGACCAATACCGTTTTTCCGACATCGGAGCCGGTTCCCTGTAGCATGATCGCTCTTGTCATTCCCCACCACCTCGATACGCCACAGCCACTGAAAACGCTAGATTCCGCCTTGATTCTGCCGCGATCTCCAGCGGCCGGAAAGAGCGAACACGATACAAAAATGCATCACCTTCAAACATGCTCTGTTTGCGACATTGGATGACGATTTCATCCATTGTGAGTTACGCGGAAGAGGATTATCTCCATCGCGAAAACACACAACGCAACCGGCCGGTCCGGTCGGAGGATACCCCAATGCTCTTCATCTTCAACAGACAGAATTCCATTCAGATCGCCTGGAATGGCAAGCTTCCGGTTCGCCGCCCGGAGAGCCGCCTGCAGCAACTCGACACGCGCTTCGGCACGATCGGCTTCATCCGGACCTATAATGTCGGCTGATAGCGCGTCAAGCCGCTAACCCGACACGTGAGAAGCCGCCATGCGACAGCATCGGCGGCTTTATTTTTGATCGTTATCGGGATCAGAATGGGCTGCCGCTTCCCGTACATCAAACTGTCTCATAACGGCACCCTCTAAAGCGCGAAAACCGCGCGATCCTAAGATCAACGCGGTTTGCCAAAAACGCCGGCTTCCCTGCACATACACCACAAGGTTCGCTTTCCCCGGTACGCAATACCTGATCCAGGGAAGCAGCGGTATGTCCCCCGCCACGCATCGATTGATAAACCGACATCGTTACCGGAGGGTTATTAAGTGCTTAAATTAGAGTGAATCCGAAAATTTTTTGAAAATTTTCCTCTTTGCGTTGAGAAATCGCAAACGACGCAAATGGAATACAAAACGTCTTTCAGGGACGCGATATTTGAGCGGTATTTAACTCCGCCCCGACGGCATAGCTTCATGGAAGCCATGCAATGATCGTTTTGCAGCCACGAATAGCAGAAAACAGGCTAATTCAGGCGCTTAATTGAGCTTCTCCAAGAGGCACGATAACTGCGATTGGCCGACGGGCTGTTGATTTCTTCATTCAAATCCTTACGCTGCCCTTTGTCGATGCACAGAATGCCCGGCCGCGACAGAGTTCCGCGGTCGCAAAAAGACCAAATGCACGACGGCAGCAAAGGGGACCGTACGGGCGTCGTCAGCGGCGTATGAACGGTTGCAATTGGACCGCGCTGACAGGGGATCGACAGAAATCGAACGCGTTTGGAGTCGATTTCCGCAACGTAACGAAAAATTGGGAGACGATATCAATGAAGAAGCTTCTCGCTTCAGCCATTTTCGCATTCGGCGCCTATGCTTTGGCTGGCTCGGCGCAGGCCGCGGATTGCGGCAGCGTATCCATCGCTGAAATGAACTGGGCATCGGCAGGCGTTGCCGCCCAGGTCGACAAGATCATCCTGCAGAACGGTTATGGCTGTAACGTCACTCTGGTGACCGGCGACACACAGCCAACCTTCACCTCCATGGATGAAAAGGCGCAGCCTGACGTTGCGCCCGAACTTTGGGTCAACGCCGTGCGCACCGCGCTCGACAAGGCCGTTTCCGAAGGCCGCCTGATCGAGGCGGCGCCGCTCTTGAGCGATGGCGGCGTGGAAGGCTGGTGGATTCCGAAATTCCTTGCCGACGCTCATCCGGATATCAAGACCGTTCAGGACGCGCTGAAGCATCCGGAACTCTTCCCTGCCCCGGAAGATTCTTCCAAGGGCGCGGTATATAACTGCCCGGCCGGCTGGAACTGCCAGATCTCGACCGCCAATCTCTACAAGGCCCTCGGCGCTGAGAAGCTCGGCTTCACGCTGGTCGATACCGGTTCGGCGGCAGGTCTCGACGGCTCGATCGCCAACGCCTTCGAAAAGAAGACCGGCTGGCTCGGCTACTACTGGGCACCGACCGCCATCCTCGGCAAGTACGACATGGTGCGCCTGAGCTTCAACGTGCCGCATGACAAGAAGGAATGGGACGCCTGCACTGCGATCCAGGACTGCGCCAATCCGAAGGTGAACTCCTATCCGGTTTCGGACGTCTATACGGTTGTGACCAAGGACTTTGCGGCAAAGGCCGGCATCGCCATGGACTACATGAAGACCCGCAAGTGGGATAACGCCACCGTCGGCAAGGTTCTCGCCTGGATGACCGACAATCAGGGTACCAACGAGGACGGCGCCAAGTACTTCCTCAAGACCTACCCCGACATGTGGACCAAGTGGGTTGCCCCGGACGTCGCCACCAAGGTCAAGGCCTCGCTCTAATCCGTGCTGCAGAATCGGCGGCGGCCTCGTGCCTGCCGCCGATTTCACATTCGCGCGCCGCAATCGGTATGACGCTCATACCGACAGAGCGACATGGCGCAAGGTCGCAACGAGTGCAGATTGACGGCGGCGAATGTAGTAAGAATTCAGGGGCAGCCTGAAGAACCGGTCGCAGCGCTGCAATGCCATCCGCATGTGAAGGCCACACGAGCGCAGCGGGACAGAACCGGACTAAGAAGGGGAAATACATGGCTATCCAGTGTACGATCCTGCCGAATGTGCTTTGCAACTTTCCGGCAATAGACGAGTCGATCATACGTCTCGCACGCAAGAACATCGATGATGGCTTCAGGGCGTCCGTACGCGCCTACGGCAACCTCATCGACGCCATCGTGCAACCGCTGCAATGGTTTCTGAACTATCTCGAATGGGTTTTCACCAACACGCCCTGGTTCATCATACTCGTCGCTATGATGCTCGTCGTTTATGCCGCCAGCCGCAACCTTAAAATTGTCGCCGGCACCGCGATTTCCATGATCCTCATCGGCGTCTTCGGCCTCTGGACCGATACGATGGTCACGCTCGCGATGGTAACGGTCTGTACGCTCATCGCCATCGTCATCGGCCTGCCGATCGGTATCCTGATGGCGCGCTCAGACCGGCTGCAGTCGATCGTCAATCCGATCCTCGACGTCATGCAGACCATGCCGAGCTTCGTCTATCTCATTCCCGTCGTCGTCATCTTCGGCATCGGCAAGGTGCCGGGCCTCATCGCCGTCGTCATCTATGCCGTTCCGCCGATGATCCGTTTGACCAATCTCGGCATCCGCCTCGTGGACAAGGAGGTGCTGGAAGCCGCCGACGCCTTCGGCTCATCGCATCGCCAGAAACTCTTCAACGTGCAGATCCCGCTTGCCCTGCCCACCATCATGGCCGGCATCAACCAGACCATCATGATGTCGCTCGCCATGGTCGTCGTCGCCTCCATGGTCGGCGTCGGCGGGCTCGGCAAGAACACGCTGCAGGCGATCAACAACCAGTTCTTCACCGTCGGCTTCCTCAACGGTTTCGCGCTGGTCGCCATTGCCATCATTTTCGACCGCACGAGCCAGGCCTATGGCAGACGGCTCCAGAAGCACTCGGAGGTCATCCATGGCTAGTCACGCGATCCAGATCAAAAGCCTGTACAAGATTTTCGGTCCTCGCGGACGCGATTATATCGATCAGGTCAAGAATGGCTTGGGCAAGGCCGAGCTCAATGAAACGCACGGTCACGTGCTCGGCCTGCAGGATATCAACATCGATATGCCGGCCGGCGCCATCACCGTCGTCATGGGCCTCTCCGGCTCGGGCAAATCGACCTTGATCCGCCACATCAACCGGCTGATCGAGCCAACCGTCGGCGAAGTGCTCTATGACGGCGTCGACGTCTGCAAGATGAGCGAAAACGACCTGCGCGAATTCCGTCGCCACAAGACGGCGATGGTGTTCCAGAAATTCGCGCTACTGCCGCACCGCACCGTCATCGAGAACACGATCTACGGCCTGGATATCCAGGGCGTGCCGCGCTCTGAAAGCGAGAAGAAGGGCCAGTACTGGATCGAGCGTGTCGGGCTCAAGGGCTTCGAACGGCATTTTCCAAACCAGCTTTCCGGCGGCATGCAGCAGCGTGTCGGCCTTGCCCGCGCTCTGACCAACGATGCCGACATCCTGCTGATGGACGAAGCCTATTCGGCGCTCGATCCGCTGATCCGCGTGGACATGCAGACCGTCCTGCTCGATCTGCAGAAGGAGCTGAAGAAGACCGTCGTCTTCATCACGCACGATCTCGACGAGGCGCTGCGCCTCGGCGACAAGATCGCCATCCTGCGCGACGGCAAGGTCGTACAGCAGGGAACCGGTCAGCAGATCGTGCTGCAACCCGCCGACGACTATATCACCGCCTTCGTCAAGGAGGTGAACCGCGGTCGCGTCATCCAGGCTCAAACGATCATGAAGCCGCTGGCCGGCGAGCCAAGCGGGACACGCGTCCCCGGCGACATGACACTGGAAGTCGCCGCCAAGCAGATCACCGAAGCGGGCCAGACAGGCGCAGTCGTCACCGATGCCGGCGGCAAGCCTATCGGCACGATTGACCTGCAAAGCATCATCGCCGCCATGGTCACGCCGACATCGCACGAGACGGCACAGATGGCGGCAGCCTGACGGCTGATCTTCATCCCAAACGGTAGAGCGCCCTCTCCGGGGCGCTTTTTTCTGCCGCCATTGCCGCGTCGACATATGGGCAGCCATCTTGTCGTTGTGTTCACATAAAGAAATGTTTATATCTGCATTTGATATCCGAACATCAGACATATCCGAGGACGCACCATGACCGTCGCCATCAATCCCCTGACCGATCTTCTTGCCGAAAAGGGCGTACTGCTTGCCGACGGCGCAACGGGCACCAACCTCTTCGCCATGGGCCTTGAGGCCGGTGAAGCCCCCGAGCTCTGGAACGAACAGCATCCGGACCGGATCACGAAGCTGCATCAGGATTTCGTCGATGCCGGCGCCGACATCATCCTCACCAACACCTTCGGCGGCACGCGCCATCGCCTGAAACTCCACCATGCGCAGGATCGCGTCCACAGCCTCAACAAGACGGCAGCCGAGATCGCCCGCGCCGTAGCCGACAAGGCCGGCCGCAAGGTCATCGTCGGCGGCTCCGTCGGGCCGACGGGCGAATTGCTGATGCCGCTCGGCGCCCTGACCTATGAAGATGCCGTTGCCGCCTTCGTCGAGCAGATCGAAGGCCTGCAGGCCGGCGGCGCCGATGTCGCCTGGATCGAAACCATGTCGTCGCCGGAGGAAATCCGGGCTGCTGCCGAAGCCGCCGCCAAGGTCGGCCTGCCCTACACCTATACCGGCTCGTTCGATACGGCCGGCAAGACGATGATGGGCCTGCATCCGAAGGACATTCATGCCATCGCCACCGACATCGGCGCCGGCCCGCTCGCTGTCGGCGCCAATTGCGGCGTCGGCGCTTCTGACATCCTCTCCAGCCTTCTCGACATGACCGAGGCAGATGCTGCCGCGATCGTAATCGTCAAGGGCAATTGCGGCATTCCCGAGTATCGCGGCGCCGAGATCCATTATTCCGGCACGCCGCCGCTGATGGCTGACTATGCCCGTCTCGCACGCGACGCCGGCGCCAAGATCATCGGCGGCTGCTGCGGCACCTCCTGCGGCCACCTCGCCGCCATGCGAGAGGCGCTGGATAACTACACACCTGGCCCTCGCCCGACACTGGAAACGATCATCGAACGGATCGGCCCCCTGCGCAACAAGACCGCCAACGAAGGCGGCACAGTTCCGGCACGCGAACGCCGCAGACGATCCTAAGAAATTAAAAGGAAGCCCGACAACCGGGCTTCCTCTTCAAATTCGATATTCTTACTGCGTGGTTTGGTAGGCGTTATTTTCGTGCGTACCGACTGCGGCCGCCTATTTCTCACCGCCGATCGCGCGTCCCTCGGTGAAATGCGGGACGATACGGCTCTCGAACGCCTTCAAGGCCGCGCCGATTGCCTGGTGCATGTCGAGATAACGGTAGGTTCCAAGCCGTCCTCCGAAATGGACATTGGTCTCCGCCTCGGCGCGCTCGCGATAGCGCAGAAAGATTTCCTTATCCTGACGCGTATCGATCGGATAGTAAGGCTCATCTGCACGCTTTGCCGAGCGCGAATATTCCCGCACCACGACCGTCTTCTCATTCTGATAGTTGCGCTCTGGATTGAAGTGGCGAAACTCGAGGATACGCGTGTAGGGGATCGCTTCGTCGGCATAGTTCATGACCGCCATCCCCTGGAAATCGCCGGTATTCAGCGTCTCCTTCTCGAAGTCGATGGTACGCCACCCCAGCTCACCCTCAGAGTAATCGAAGTAGCGGTCGATCGGCCCGGTATAGATGATGGGAAGACCAGCCGGCAGCGAGGATTTCAGCGAAAAGAAATCGACACCGAGAGCGATCTGGATCTTCGGATGCTTCAGCATCCTCTCGAAGATCGCTGTGTAGCCGTCGACCGGCAAGCCTTCATACTTGTCGTTGAAGTAGCGATTGTCGAAGGTGTAGCGGACCGGCAGGCGCGTGATGATGTGCTCAGGCAGATCGCGCGGGTCCGTCTGCCACTGCTTGGCCGTATAGCCGCGGATGAACGCCTCGTACAAGGGCCGGCCGATCAGCGAAATCGCCTTCTCTTCCAGATTGGCCGGATGACGATCTGCCATCTCAGCCGCCTGCTCGGCAATCAATGCCTTTGCATCAGCTGGAGAAAGACGCCGATTGAAGAACTGCGAGATCGTGCCGAGATTGATCGGCATCGAATAGACCTGATCGCGGTAGGTCGAATAGACACGATGCTTGTAGTCGGTGAAAGCGGTAAATCTGTTGAGATAGGTCCAGACCAATTCGTTCGGCGTATGGAAGAGATGCGCGCCGTAGCGGTGAACCTCGATCCCCGTCTCACCGTCGAACTCGCTATAGGCATTGCCGCCAATATGGCTGCGCCGGTCGACTAGAAGCACGTTCTTCTGGAGCTCATTCGCGACCCGCTCCGCAATCGTCGCGCCGTAAAAGCCGGCGCCAACCACAAGCAAGTCAACATCGGCGAAATTGATCATGATAGCGAGACCGATCCTCTCGCCACGAGCCTTCGATCAGACCTGCCCGAATACACTGAAGACCTCCAATTCGAACTTTGTCTCTTCGACGGCAATGGAGCGCCGATAGACACCGAAATCCTCGAATCTCTCCTGGAAATTCTGGATCACGTCATCGATCGCTCTTGAAATCTCGTGCGTTCGCTGGGGATGATTGCCGAACTTGTATTTGGCCGGAATGGGCAAATCCTCGAAACTGTTGGACGAGCCGTTCCGGCCGGTGATCACGCAGCATCCGAGCAGCGCTGCTTCTCGCGGCATGCGATCCTTGCCGGCATGCGGGCCGAAGTCGACGTAAACCTTGGCTTGCGCCATGTTGTGATGGACTTCAGCCGGCGACATGTTGCTCAGGATCTTGAATTCATATTGCGGACACATGGTCGCCAGTTGGCGCCCGAAAGCCTCGGCCTTGTTGTTGAACAGAACCAGATCGCGCCGCTGCTGAATCGGCTGTGGCGCCACGTTGTTTGCCAGCGTGGTAAAATCCGAAATCCGCAAGACATCGCTGAAGCCCAAAATACTGAGCTGTGCCGTGGCATAAGAGGATTGCGACAACATCTTGCAGCCGTTCTCCAGAAGGAACGGTACGCCGCCCAACGGCATCAGATGCCGCATGCCATAATCGAAACTCAGCCACCAATAGGCCTTCGCCGCCTTCTTGAAGAGTGGAATCAGATGCGGCCATATCTCCGGAAACACCACGATCGCGTTTTCGTTGTCGATAATGTAGTCCGAGCTTTCGGTCGCGTAGGCCCGATATTGCGGATGGACGGCATTCTCGTATTCCCGAAATACCATCGCGGTTTCCCCCTCAGGGGATGGCATCAGGGAGTGATCGGAACCGTTGGTATAGACCATTCTGGCGATGCGCCCGATTTTGGTCAACCGTGCGCAAAGCTGGTGAAGGGCTTCCGGGCCGCCCGTCATATGATTGGGTGGGCAGAGGATGTAGATCGTTTCATTTCCAGTCATAGTCGCAATCCGCCTTCACATATCGTTTGCCGATCCAGCTGCCGCAGGCATCCAGTTCGACGCCAAAATGCTTTGAAAAACCTAGCCGCCCCTCGCCATCAAAGCGGAAAGGATGGCCGCTTGCTGGCGCTCGCACATCATGCCGAAGCCGCGGCTTGCAATTGCCGACCGCCTCTCGTCGTCGCGAACGAGTTCGATGCAGGTTTCGACGAGCCGATCATAATTGCAAAACGCCATTCCCTCGGCAAAAGCGGCCACTTCCGGGTCATGGATATTGCCTTCGCTGACGACGCAAGCGCCATTGGCAAGCAGGAAGGAAACGCGGCAAATCTCGAAGATCGCGGCGTCGAAATGATGCACGTTGAGAACGATTTTGGAGCGCCCGATGAAGGCGTCGCGCTCGGTGCCGTAGACACCGAAAAGGTGAACGAGGTTCAGCCCACTTGCTTGCAGCGCCACCAGCACATTCTTGCGGCGCTCGTTGACCGAGCCGTAAAAGAGAACGTCGATATCCTTCACCGGCGCTTGGGGCACACGCGTCAGGTACCTGTTGTATCCCACATCGAGAATTTCGGCGGGGATGCCGAACCTGGCTAGTCCCTGGCGATTACGCTCGCTGTAATCGAGCACGGCGAATTTCTTGAGCAGTCCGAGATACCGATGATTGATCCAGCTGCTTTCAGCCGAGACCTGCTCCATATTCACGATGATGCTCTCGGGTGGCAGCCATTGCGCCGCGACCGACGGCAGCAAATTTGCGCCGTAAACGATCGGCACCCGTCCGTTCCAGTCTCGCGGATCGGTAACCAGAGGTGCACTGCCGCCAAGTTCGGCAAAGGCGTAGTGAAGACCGAGGGCAACATCCTCGAAAGCACGGCTGTGAATGTAGCCCTCTGGGCTCACGATCCAAATGCAGTGCCGATCCTTGTGATGCTCCCAGCCGAAAGGAAAGGCTGGCAGGGCGTGTTCCGCGCCATGCGATGCGACAATCTGTTTCTCCGCCTGCGCGTGCATATTGATCCTTCTCAAAGACTCGCCGGAACCCACGCTTAGAAACTGCGCGATGGGCCTTGCTCAAACCTTGCGAGGCGGAGAGCTTTGGGAAGGCGTTCGTGCCTGTATATGAAGCTGCCCTAGCCCGGCAGCATTTCCGTCACCGCAATGATCGGCCCGAGCGGAAACAGGCTGTCTCGCCTTTGCCATTCCGGGATATCGAGACTGGAGATGCTGCCATCGAGAAATAGCGCATTCGGACATTTCAACTCGTCGCGAAACAGCGTCGCAAAGTCGTGGAAGCGCACCGCGCCATTGGAAATAGCGAAGATGACCTTGCCGTCAGCGGTAACGCCAACGCCGTTTCGTGTCTTCAGGCTCGGACTGTCCGCCAGAAATGACGGATGGAGCTTGCCGCCGATGACCAGCATCGGGCCGGACTGGGTTGCGTAAAAAGGTTTGATGCCGGATGTAGCGAAGGCCTTGCTTTCCATGATCCCGGCCTTGCCCGATCCGAGATAGAAGACCCCATTCGGCAGGAGATGGAAGTTACCCCACCCCTTGTTGGTGTTGATCGCCTTTACCTCACGTCCGTTCTCGACAAAGAGACCCACAGGAGACTGGTCGTCGAGATACATGCCGCCATTCATGGCGAAGCGCACATAGATGCGATCCTGACGCAGATCATTTTCCAGGGCGCGGAAAGAGCCATAAGGCTTGCCGCTGCGATCGTTCTGGAAAATCTGAATGTCGTCGCTGAGCGCATCGAAAGTGCAGACCGTATAGCCGTCCCCGAGATGTTGGACCTTCCGGCAGGCTTCGCCGGCCGATGCGGTGGCGGCAAAGGCAAGAACGGCAAGGATGATCATCAATCGAATCAAGCGCATGGCCCAGCATGAATAACACAGGCTTCAGAACGCATCGCAATGCGGCGAAACAAGGAAGGCGTGAGATCTAAAGCTGGAGTGCAGCCATATGGAATGCAAGCTGTTCGGCGGGGTAGCGATAGCCGGCCCCGACCGGACAGGCATTGCGCGCAAGACAGCCACCGGCCATGCAGCCGGCCTGTCCTTCCGGCGTGCGCAAATGCGACCGGCAGCCTGGAACATCGAAGCCGGCTGCCGCTATCGCCCCAACGGGACAGGCGGCAAGACAAGGTTTCTCCACACATGAACCGCATGGATGCTGAGAAAATGTCTGCACGACATCATCATCAACGGCTTCGGTAAATCCCAACGCGCCGCGATATCCGTGCCACAAGCCATACTCCGGATGGATCAAGATGCCGAGCGGCGACGCTTTCAAGTCCTTGGCCTGCATGGCCCACCGCTGGAATGGTTGCCAAGGAGGATCCGAGGGAAAATAGGCTGTGGCCCCCAACTCGCTTGCAACCGGTCGGATGATTGCTTTCGACCAATCGTCGAGAGGATTTTTGCGCGTCCTGTTGACGGGCATATCCAGCCATTTCGAGAACGCCGGCCAGATCGAACCGCCGATATTGCCGAGCAGGATGACGCTGCGGGCCGTTGTGCCATCGCTCAGCTGCGGCCCCTCGCCTTCGCTGAATGACAGGCTGCCACGAACGAAAACTCCGTGGACGCCGAGCGTCGCACGGAGCTGTTCGAATATTTGCGGGCCGCGGCTCACCGTGGCCCCTTATATGCGTAGTGCGGCCGCCAGACTTCCTTCTGGATCAGGTCGGCAACGCGCGTCGCTCCGCCTTGCTCCCTGGCGGCCTCGGGCTCTCTTCAGGTGAAGGCGTCCGGCATCGAATCCTTGCGCTTCTGGATATAGGCGAGCAGGGCCTCGTCGATGGCCGGATCGAGCGGTGGCGCTTCGTAGTGATCGAGCCAGGAGCGGCAAAGCGCGTTGGCACGTTGCTCGATGCGCTTCTGGCCTTCGATCTCCCACTGCTCGAAGGAATTGTTGTCGGCAAGCGGCGAGCGATAGAAGGCGGACTGGAAATTCGCCTGCGTATGGCCGCAGCCGAGATAGTGGCTGCCCGGGCCGACTTCACGGATGGCATCGAGCGCCTGGCCATTCTCCGAGAGATCGATACCCTCCGCCATCTTCTGCATCATGCCCAACTGATCCTGGTCGATCATGAACTTCTCGTAGGAAGAAACGAGACCGCCTTCGAGCCACCCGGCCGCATGCAGCACGAAATTCGTGCCGGCGAGCAGCGTCATGTTCAGGGTATTGGCGGATTCATGCGCCGCCTGCGCATCCGGAATCTTGGAGCCGCAAAGCGAGCCACCGGTACGGAACGGCAGGCCGAGGCGACGGGCAAGCTGTGCCGCACCATAGGAAACCAGCGACGGCTCCGGCGTGCCGAAGGTCGGTGCACCCGACTGCATCGAGATCGATGCCGCGAACGTGCCGTAAAGCACCGGCGACCCTTTGCGGATCAGCTGCGTGAAGGAGGCACCGGCCAGCACCTCGGCAAGAATCTGCGTCAGCGTGCCGGCAACCGTCACAGGGCTCATCGCACCAGAGAGAATGAAGGGAGAAACGACCGAGGCCTGATTGTGCCGGGCATAGACCTTCAGGGCGCCGAGCATGGTCTCATCGAACACCATCGGCGAGTTGGCGTTGATGAGATTCAGCGTCACACAATTGTTTTCAACGAAATCATCGCCGAACACGATCTTCGCCATGGCGATCGTGTCTTCAGCACGCTCAGGTGCTGTAACCGATCCCATGAATGGTTTGTCGGAATATTTGATATGGCTGTAGACCATATCGAGATGGCGCTTGTTGACCGGGATGTCGACGGGCTCGCACACCGTACCGCCGGACGAATGCATCGACGGCGCCATATAGGCAAGCTTCACGAAATTGCGGAAATCCTCGATCGTGGCATAGCGGCGGTTGCCCTCGAGATCGCGGACGAAAGGCGGGCCGTAGACGGGCGCAAAGATCGTCGCCTTGCCGCCGACATGGGCGTTGCGGGCGCTGTTGCGCGCATGCCAGGTAAATTCCTTCGGCGCGGTCTTGAGAAGCTCGCGGCAAAGTCCCTTTGGAAAATGCACACGCTGGCCGCGCACGTCGGCACCGGCTTCCTTCCAGAGTGCGAGAGCTTCCGCATCGTCGCGAAACTCGATGCCGATTTCTTCGAGAACGGTGTCGGCATTGCGCTCGATCAGCTGCAGACCCTCTTCGTCAAGCACTTCGTAGACGCCGATCTTGCGGGTGATATAGGGGAGCGAAGGGCCTGGTCCGCCGCCACTGCGCGATGCGCGCCGTGCTGCCGCACCTCTGCCCTCGCTGCGCGAACGCCGTCCACCGCCATCATTGCCTGCAGCTGGTTGCTCAATCATATCGTCCATGATGTTTCCTCACTCCTGCGCATGGATGCGTCTATCATGACCCCATGCTACCCGATTCCGCCAAGCAGACGTTCCTTAATGCGCCAGCAATTAGCATAGGACAGACATGGCAGCGACGACATTGTCAGTTTCCGTCCGTCGCGATTGATCCCTATGACGTCGCATTCGAAAAGAGTTTTGGCGAGGTTCGGGTCTATCCGTAACAATAGCAGTGTTTTATACAAGCCTCTGATGCATCGCACGAAAACGGGATGGAGCGCATGTCTGACGACGAAATCATTCTCGCGGAACTTTCTGATGAGGAACTCGTGCAGCAGATGCACGACGACCTGTATGACGGATTGAAGGAGGAAATCGAGGAAGCGACCAATATCCTCCTCGAACGCGGCTGGGCGCCTTACGACGTTCTGACTCAAGCGCTCGTCGAAGGCATGCGCATCGTCGGTATCGACTTCCGCGACGGCATTCTTTTCGTTCCGGAAGTTCTGCTTTCGGCCAACGCGATGAAGGCCGGCATGTCGATCCTGCGGCCGCTGCTGGCACAGACCGGCGCACCGAAGCTCGGCAAGATGGTGATCGGCACCGTCAAGGGTGACATTCACGACATCGGCAAGAACCTCGTCGGCATGATGATGGAGGGCGCCGGTTTCGACGTCATCGATCTCGGCATCAACAACCCGGTTGAAAACTACCTCGACGCCATCGAGCGCGAACAGCCAGACATTCTCGGCATGTCGGCGCTGCTGACCACGACCATGCCCTACATGAAGGTCGTCATCGATACGCTGAAGGAAAAGGGCCTGCGCGACGATTACGTCGTACTCGTCGGCGGCGCGCCGCTGAACGAGGAATTCGGCAAGGCCGTCGGTGCTGACGCCTATTGCCGCGATGCCGCCGTCGCGGTCGAGACCGCGAAGGAATTCATGAAGCGCAAGCACAACAGCCTGGCCGCCGGCGCCTGATCGCCGCGCATTGAAAGCCGGCGACAGTCGAATCCTTGTCGCCGGCCGATCCACATCTCACATTAGAGCATGTCGCGCAAAAGTGTGCAGCGGTTTTGCGATAGCGATATGCGCAAAATCAAAGACCTAAAGCGCGAGAAGCGAACTTGAAAGATCGCGGCATGCTTTAGTTCTGAACGGCCCGCTTGACCTTGTGACCGGCATCTTCCGTCGCGTTAACGGCGTTGGCCGTGTCCCTGCCCATGCCGCGAATTGTGTTGGCGCATGAAGCGAGTACCATGAGTACGGCGAGGGCGGCGGCGATTTTGCTTGTTGTCGATGCGGTCATGATCAGGAGCCCCTTTTGGAATGGATGTTGATCGGCAAAATGCGGAGACGAACCCTCCGGACAATAAACGTATAACAAAGCAGAAGGTTCATGTAATCGCGTGCGGCGCAATCGCGCGCGAAATACTGGCGGTCACCAGAATAAACGGGCTCGATCACATCGATCTTCACTGTCTTCCGGCGATCTATCATTCCTATCCGCAGAAGATCGCACCGGCGCTCGAAGAGGCAATCGCCGATGCCCGCGCGCGCGGCTTCGAGAAGATCTTCATCGGCTATGCCGATTGCGGCACCGGCGGCGATATCGACAGGATCTGCGCGCGGGAGGAAATAGAGCGCCTTTCCGGCCCGCACTGTTATTCCTTCTTTACGGGCAACGAAGCCTTCGCAGAGCGCGACGATGACATCACATCGTTCTTCCTGACCGATTTCCTGGCCCGTCAGTTCGAAGCCTTCGTCGTGGTCCCGCTTGGCCTCGATCGCCACCCGGAACTGCGGGACATGTATTTCGGCAATTACCGCAAGGTCGTCTATCTCTCGCAGGAGGAAGATCCGGCGCTGCAGGCAAAGGCAAAGGAAGCAGCTGCCTTTCTCGGCCTGGATTACGAATATCGCTACACCGGCTACGGCGATCTCGCGCGCGAACTGCTGACTGTCTAATTACGACATCTACGTCGCTTTTCGGCCTTCCCCTTCTTTGCCGAGACCGACATGCTGGACGAGTCAAAGACATTCAATCACAGTTCGAACCCGGCCGTTTCAAAGGATAATAGCCGTTTAGGATGCTTGCGGGCGAGGTTTCGATATCGCGTCGCTTTTCGGCATGTGCCGCGTCGTGGCGAGCGCAGTCCCGAGGTCGACCCGCGTGCATTCTGGCGTGAAGAGGAGATTTTGCGCATGGCAGATCGCATTGTCGTTTACTGGCGGGATATTCCGGCTCAGGTGATTATCAAGAAAGGCAGGCAGACGGCAAAACGCGAGCTTTCGCTGCGCTTTACCGAAGCGATAGACATGTGCGCCATGCGCACCGGCGCTGCCGAAACCGACGACTATCTGGCTGAATGGCGCAAGGCGGACCCGGTGGCGGTTTCCGACGATCTCGAGGCCGAGGCGGACAAGGCAGCAGGCGAGCTCGAAGCCGCCTATGATCGTGAGCGGCTGGTGGCGCTCGTAAAGGCCGGAGGCCACGACAATGGCTGATACCGTCCAGAAGCCAGGCAATGCCGCAGCGGGGGCCAAGGCAGCCAGCGGCGCCTATACGCCGGCCGGCGTTTCCCCCAATCGTCGCGCCCGGCGCAAATATACCGTCCGTCTCTGGGCAGTGCGCAACTCGCGCTTCTTGGAATGGTTCTATCGTCGTTTCGCCGACGCCTTCCTGCTGCTTCATCCGCTGTGGAAGGCATTTGGGTATGAGCGCGTGGAGCGCCCGATCACCTTCATCGAACGCAATGTGAAGGGCTTCCTGTTCGATTGCCGTATGTGCGGCCAGTGCGCTCTGTCGTCGACCGGCATGTCCTGCCCGATGAACTGTCCCAAGCAGCTGCGCAACGGCCCCTGCGGCGGTGTGCGCGCCAACGGCAATTGCGAGGTGGAGCCCGACATGCCCTGCGTTTGGGTACAAGCCTGGAACGGCTCGCAGAACATGACCCACGGCGACGCGATCCTCAACGTGCAGAAGCCCGTGAACCAGTCGCTGCGCGAAACATCTTCGTGGCTTCGCGTCACGGCGGAGGCCGCCGCAGCCCGCGAAGCGGCGAAAAAGGAAGCCTGAGCGATGTCGCATATCGATGAAAACCCGCTTGGCGTCCATCTGCCGCTCGATCCCCTGCCCGGCCATTATTCGCTCGGGCGGCTGGAGCGCGTGCTTCGCCGCGGCGAATTCGCCGTCACGGCGGAACTCAATCCGCCCGACAGCGCCAATGCCGAAGACGTCTACGAGCGCGCCGCCATTTTCGAGGGCTGGGTCGATGGCATCAACGCCGTCGATGCCTCGGGCGCCAACTGCCATATGTCTTCGGTCGGGATCTGCGCGCTGCTGACCCGCATGGGTTATGCACCCATCATGCAGATCGCCTGCCGCGACAAGAACCGCATCGCCATCCAGGGTGACGTGCTGGGTGCTGCCGCTATGGGCGTGTGCAACATCATGTGCCTGACCGGTGACGGCGTGCAGGCGGGCGACCAGCCAGGGGCCAAGCCTGTCTTCGACCTCGATTGCATGTCGCTGCTCGAAACCGTGCGTATCATGCGCGATAACGCCAAGTTTCTCTCCGGCCGCAAGCTGACCTCGCCGCCGAAAGTCTTCCTCGGCGCCGCCATCAATCCCTTCGCTCCGCCTTACGATTTCCGCCCCTATCGGCTGGCAAAGAAGATCGAGGCCGGCGCGCAGTTCGTCCAGAGCCAGTATTGCTACGACGTGCCGATGTTCCGCGAATACATGAAGAAGGTTCGCGACCTCGGCCTCAACGAAAAATGCTTCATTCTCGTCGGCGTCGGTCCGCTTGCCTCGGCAAAGACCGCCCGCTGGATGCGCTCCAACGTGCCGGGCGTTCATATTCCCGATGAAGTCATCAAGCGCATCGAGGGAGCGCAGGACCAGAAGAAGGAAGGCAAGCAGCTCTGCATCGATATCATCAACGAGGTGAAGGAGATCGAGGGCGTTTCCGGCATTCACGTCATGGCCTACCGCCAGGAAGAATATGTCGCTGAGATGGTGCATGATTCCGGCGTGCTGAAGGGCCGTCAGCCGTGGAAGCGCGAGGCAAGCCGCACGGATGCGCTCGTCGCCGAACGACTGCACCAGATCAGCGAAGGCAGGGAAGAAAACCAGCAGGCCATGGCCGAAATCGCCGCCCACCACACGCCGCAGCAGGCGCATTGAATTCGACAGATCACAACCGGACCGGTGGAGGAATCGGCCGGCTTGTAACCCAAATCATCGCACGATAGACAGCTATCGAGCCAACTGACCAGAGGATCAGATATGACGCGTACCATCGTTGCCTCCGCCACCCGCGAGATCATCATAGGCTTCGACCAGCCTTTCTGCGTGATCGGCGAGCGCATCAATCCGACAGGGCGCAAGAAGCTCGCTGCCGAGATGATCGAAGGCAATTTCGACACAGTCATCAAGGACGCTCTGGAACAGGTGGCTGCCGGCGCAACCATGCTCGATGTCAACGCGGGCGTCACCTCGGTCAATCCGAACGAGACCGAACCGGGTCTTCTGGTGCAGACGCTTGAAATCGTGCAGGGCCTGGTCGACGTGCCCCTTTCGATCGACAGCTCGGTCACCGCGGCGATCGAAGCGGCGCTCAAGGTTGCCAAGGGCCGGCCGCTGGTCAACTCGGTCACGGGCGAAGAGGAAAAGCTCGAAGCCATCCTGCCGCTGGTCAAGAAATACGATGTGCCCGTCGTCGCCATCTCGAACGACGAAACGGGCATTTCCATGGACCCGGACGTCCGCTTTGCCGTTGCGAAGAAGATTGTCGAGCGCGCCATGGATCACGGCATCAAGCCGCATGATATCGTCGTCGACCCGCTCGTCATGCCGATCGGGGCGCTAGGTGATGCCGGCCGCCAAGTCTTTGCGCTGCTGCACCGCCTGCGCAACGAGCTGAAGGTCAACACGACCTGCGGCCTCTCCAACATCTCCTTCGGCCTGCCGCATCGCCACGGCATCAATGCCGGCTTCATCCCGATGGTCATCGGCGCGGGCATGACCTCCGCCATCATGAACCCCTGCCGCCCACAGGAAATGGAAGCCGTGCGCGCCGCTAATGTCTTGAACGGTACGGATGCCAATTGCACCAACTGGATTATGACCTATCGCGACTACAAGCCGGCCGAAGGTGGCACGGTAGCGGCAGCAGCAACGGCAGCCCCCGCCGCCGGTGGCGGACGTCGCGGCGGTCGCGCAGCACGTGCCGGTGCAGGGGCAGCGAGGGAGTAGCGATGACCTATCCGAGCCGCCGGCTTTCCGATGATCTCGCCACTTTGTGGATTGAGGCACCTATGGTGATCGGGATGCGCCTGTCGCAAATGTGGATGACGGCTATGACCGGCGGCCGAGTGAATACGGCCGAATTCAACCGCATGATCACCGAGAAGATGGCGGCCGCCAGCGAAAGTGTCATCGCTGCCAATATGGCGATGGCTGAACAGAATATTGCGGCAATGACGGCAATCGCGACGGGGCGTAAAGCCTCGGCTCAACGAGCTGCAGATTCGATCGCCCACGCGGCCGTCAAACCATACAGCAAGCGCGTTCGCTCGAACGTGCGCCGCCTTAGCAAATAGAAAGGCTGATCCGTGGCCGAAGCCAGCGACAGCGCCAAACCTCTTGTCCTTTTCATGCCCTCCGGCAAGCGCGGCCACTTCCCCGTGGGAACGCCCGTGCTTGAGGCCGCGCGCCAGCTCGGCGTCTATGTCGAAAGCGTCTGTGGCGGCCGCGCCACCTGCGGACGCTGCCAGGTCTCCGTGCAGGAAGGCAATTTCGCCAAGCACAAGATCGTCTCCTCCAACGATCACCTGTCTCCGATCGGCCCGAAGGAGCGGCGCTATGCCGAGGTGCGCGATCTGCCTGAAGGCCGCCGCCTCTCCTGTTCCGCCCTCATCCAGGGCGATCTCGTCATCGACGTGCCGCAGGATACCGTCATCAATGCGCAGGTCGTGCGCAAGGCGGCCGACGAGCGCGTCATTGCCCGCGATCCAGCCGTGCACATGTGCTACGTCGAGGTCGAGGAGCCCGACATGCACAAGCCGCTCGGCGACCTCGACCGCCTGAAGGCGGCGATCGCCGCGGATTGGAAATACGACAATCTCGAAGTGGATTTTAATCTCATTCCGCAGGTGCAATCGATCCTGCGCAAGGGCGAATGGAAGGTAACGGCGGCCATTCATCGCGATCTGAACACCGAGCGCCCTCGCCTCATCGCGCTCTATCCGGGCCTGAAGAACGAGGCCTATGGCATCGCCTGCGATATCGGCTCCACGACGATCGCCATGCACCTGTCCTCGCTTCTCTCGGGAAGAACCGTCGCTTCGGCTGGCGCTTCCAACCCGCAGATCCGCTTCGGCGAGGATCTGATGAGCCGCGTCTCCTATGTGATGATGAACCCCGACGGCCGCGAGGCTATGACCAATGCCGTTCGGGAGGCCTTGAACGGCCTGATCGACAAGGTCTGCGCGGATGGCGGCGTCTCGCGCCAGGATATTCTGAACGCCGTCTTCGTCGGCAACCCGATCATGCACCACCTGTTCCTCGGCATCGACCCGACCGAACTGGGCGGCGCTCCCTTCGCACTCGCCGTATCGGGAGCCGTACATCTGAAATCGGCTGACATCGGCCTGCCGATGAATGCCGGCACGCGCATCTACATGCTGCCCTGCATCGCCGGCCATGTCGGCGCCGATGCGGCTGCGGCGACACTTGCCGAAGGGCCACATCGCCAGGATGAGATGATGCTGCTGGTCGACATCGGCACCAATGCCGAGATCGTCCTCGGCAACCGCCATCGTGTCGTCGCCGCCTCCTCGCCGACTGGCCCCGCCTTCGAAGGTGCGGAGATTTCCAGCGGCCAGCGCGCCGCTCCCGGCGCGATCGAGCGGGTGCGCATCGATCCAATTACACTGGAACCGCGCTATCGCGTCATCGGCATCGAGCCGTGGTCGGATGAACCGGGCTTCGAAGAAGCGGCCGCCAAGATCGGTGTCACCGGCATCTGCGGCTCGGCCATCATCGAGGTCGTCGCAGAGATGTTCCTGACAGGCATCATCTCCGAAGATGGCGTCGTGGATGGCGCGATGGCGGCGCGCTCGCCGCGCATCCTGCAGAACGGCCGCACCTACTCCTATCTGCTACGCGACGGCGAACCGCGCATCACGGTCACCCAGAACGATATCCGCGCCATCCAGCTTGCCAAGGCGGCGCTCTATGCCGGCGTCAAGCTGCTGATGGACAAGCAGGGCATCGATCATGTCGACCGCATCGGCCTTGCCGGCGCCTTCGGTACCTTCATCGATCCGAAATATGCGATGGTGCTGGGCTTGATACCCGACTGTGAACTCGACAAGGTCAAGGCCGTCGGCAATGCCGCCGGCACCGGCGCGCGCATGGCGCTACTCAATCGCGACCATCGCCGCGAGATCGAGGAAACCGTCAGGAAAATCGAGAAGATAGAGACGGCGCTTGAATCAAAATTTCAGGAGCATTTCGTCTACGCCATGGCGCTCCCGAACAAAGTCGACAGCTTCCCGGAACTTGCGAAGGTCGTGACCTTGCCGGAGCGCAAGCAGCTTTCCGATGATGGCGGAGAAGGTGGCGGCCGCAGACGTCGCCGCAGCCGCGAGTAAGAAAGCAATTTGCCCGAGAGATAATTGGCCGCGGTTCACGCGGCCATTTTGCGTCCAATCTCGACGAAGGCCTGGCGGATACTATCGGCCACCGCCTTCATCGGCCCGGTCATCTGCGATGCCGTCAGCAGACGGATGTCGAAGGATGTCAGCTCCGGCAGACCCTCGCTCGGCCCGAGGATTTCCATATCCTCTGTGATGTAGGAGCGCGGGAAAGGGGCGACGGCAAGATCGGAGACGATCGCCGCACGCTGCGCCATGGTATGGGCACTGAGATAGGAAACGCGATAGGCGCGCTTCTGCCGCTCGAGCTGAGCCATGGCCTCCGACCGCCAGATACAGCCCTCTTCCCAGATCGAGATCGGCAGCGGATCGCGGCGATAGGCGGTGCCGCACTTGGCGCCAGCCCAGACGAGACGCTCCGTATAGATCACCTCACCTTCCGTCGGGAAAGGCCGCGTCGCACAGTTGATCAGCGCGAGGTCCAGCCGCTGCTCCTCGATGCGCTTTTTGAGCTGGATGCTCATATCGACTGTTACATCGACCATGATACCCGGATAGCTCTCGGAAAAGCTTTTGAGGATGCTCGGCAGCAGCCGCTCGCCGATATCGTCGGGAGCGCCAAGCCGCACCACGCCGCTGAGCTCAGGCATGATGAAGCGCGAAACCGCCTCGTTGGAGAGCGCCAGTATGTTGCGGGCATAGGAAAGCAGCATCTCGCCGTGCTGCGTCAGACTCACCGAGCGCGCATCGCGCAGGAACAGCGTGACGCCGAGCTGCTCTTCCAGCTTCTTGATCTGCATCGAAACAGCTGACGGCGTGCGAAAGACAGCATCGGCCGCAGTCGAAAAATTCCCCGTTTCGGCAATCGCGACGAAGGTGCGCAGAACTTCATTGTCAAGCAACGGTATGGGCCGGCGGAACGGTACGGTCATATCGATTACCTTTCAATTTTTCTGATCCTAAACACCATATCATTTCATTTGTCTGAATGTCAACGAAGCACCATATTAGATGCAATGGAAATGAACGCAGACAACCTCAAAGGAGTAAAAATCATGGCTGGCACGGCATTGGACGAAGCCTCTCGCCTTCTCTCACTCCTACGCCTCCGCAAAATTCAGCGGATGGCGCAGCATACGCTCGACGAGATTGCCACACGCTTTCCCGCTCATCTGATCGATGACGTCAATGCGCGCGGCCTCCCGCCGGATCGCACCTTGGCGGCGCTTGAGCGAAAGCCCGGCAAGCTGCTTTCCTTCAAAAATACTAATGGCAGCTATAAGATCTATTCGTTTGATTGATGAGCCAGCCAGATCCATATTTACTGTCGATAGGCGTGACATTTTGAGCGGTTGACACTGAAAGGAACCCGAAAATGACGACGATCAGTTATAGACAAACCGGCACACGGAACCCGTTTCCGCCCGGCAGCAGCTATGTGCCCTTCTTTTCTCGCCTCGCTAATCGCTGGCAGCAGTGGCGCTCTCTTCGCGAGCTCGAATCTCTGTCCGACGACATGCGCAAGGACTTGGGCTGGCCGGCCGCGAACGAAATCAAGAATCCGAAAGCCACACGATGATAGTCAAAGAGCATAACGACTGAAGGCGACGCTCAACCCAAGAGAGTGTCGCCTTTTGAACACTTATGCATCCAGATGCGAATCGCACTTTAATCCTGAGAATTACCCGCAAATATATTTCGCCGCTTGAGCATATCGCTCGCCTCCCCTTCGCTTCCCTTCTCTAGACCCGTATTTTTCAGAGTAGACGCAAATATCCCTTTGCGGCCGCGATTATCCATGCCAATGTCGCTTATAGACCATCGGGCCGACGTATTTGACGCAAGGAATACGTAACGGCCCTGGAGCATGGATTTTCACAACATGAGCAAGACCCCGATCAAGACGCGTTCCCTGGTTTTCTTCCTTGTTCCGCATTTCACCATGCTGCCGTTTTCCGCTGCGATCGAGACGCTGCGGATTGCCAATCGCATGCTGGGCTATCCCGCCTATACATGGCGGCTTGCCTCGACGGACGGTCAGAAAGTCTATTCCTCCAGCGGCATCGGGTTGGAGGTCAATTCCTCCCTCACCGACGAGCGCCGCTATCTCGGCGGCGAGAATCGCCCGAACATGGTGCTGGTCTGTTCCGGCATCTATGTCGAAGAATTCCACAACAAGTCGGTCAATGCCTGGCTGCGCGAGACGTACAATCGCGGTGTGGCCGTCGGCAGCCTCTGTACGGGCGCCCACGTGCTTGCCCAAGCGGGCCTGTTGAACGGCAAGCGCTGTGCGATCCACTGGGAGAACCTGCCGGGCTTTTCGGAAACCTTCCCGCAGGCGGAAGTCTATGCCGATCTCTATGAGGTCGACAGCAACCTCTATACATGCGCCGGCGGCACCGCCTCGCTCGACATGATGCTCAATCTCATCGGCCAGGACTTTGGCGAGAACCTCGTCAACCGGGTCTGCGAACAGCAGCTGACCGATCGTGTCCGCAGCCCGCATGACCGCCAGCGCCTACCGCTGCGCGCGCGCCTGGGCGTGCAGAACTCCAAGGTGCTATCGATCATCGAGCTGATGGAAAGCAACCTCGCCGAGCCGCTGTCGCTTCTGGAAATCGCCGACGATGCCGGCCTGTCGCGCCGCCAGATCGAGCGCCTGTTCCGACAGGAAATGGGCCGCTCGCCGGCTCGCTACTACCTTGAGATCCGCCTGGATCGCGCCCGGCATCTGCTCGTGCAGTCCTCCATGCCGGTCGTGGAAGTGGCGGTGGCCTGCGGCTTCGTCTCCGCCTCGCATTTCTCCAAGTGTTATCGCGAACTCTATAACCGTTCCCCGCAGCAGGAGCGCGCCGAGCGCAAACTGACCATGTCAACGAACCGGACCGGCATCGTCGTCTGAGGGCGGTGGAAATCAAGGCAATCGGATCATTGCAGGCGGCCTATTGGGCCGCCTCTTGGGCCATCTTGAAATCGGAATAGACCTGGTTTCGGCCGTTATGCTTGGCCATGTAGAGGAATTGGTCCGCGGCGTTGAGATAGTTGTCGAAGGACTCGTAGCCAGCAATCTCCGCCACACCGATGGAAACCGTCACCGAAAGCTCTTCGTCGTCGGCATGAACCTTCAGGCTGGCAAGGCTAAGGCGGACCTCATCGCACAGCGCGGTCGCCGCACGCGAATTCATTTCCGCAAACAGAATGGCGAACTCTTCCCCGCCAAGGCGGGAGAGCAGATTATCCGTGCCTTCCAAGAGCCCGTGAAGCCTCGCGGCAACGGCCTTCAGCACCTGATCCCCGATCTCGTGACCATAGGTGTCGTTCAGATTCTTGAAGTGATCGATGTCGAGAATGGCAACCGAGCTTGGACGCTGGCGACGCAGACATTCATTGACCAGACGCGGACCATGATCATAGAAATAGCGTCTGTTGTAGAGCCCGGTCAGATAATCGCTCGCCGCTGCCGCTCGCAATTGCTTCAGCTGCGACAGCGTCTCGACATTCAATGCGATGCGGCATTGCAGCTCCTCCTGAACGAAGGGGCGGTAGATGAAATCGCTCGCGCCCGCCTTCAGGAATGTCGCAGACAGCAAACGATCGTTCGAAGACGAAATGCCGATGATCCGCATCCGGTCCGAGCCATAGCGGTGGCGGATGCGGCGGGTCAGTTCATGGCCGTTCATGTCGGGCATATTGTAGTCGGTGACGACGATTTCGATGTCGTCGAATGTTTCGAGCATCGCCAGGGCTTCGATACCCGTGCCGGCTTCAGCGACCTTGAATTGCTGAGCATGCAGCAAGTCCGTCAGCATTTTCCGGGCCGAAGGCACATCGTCCACAACCAGAACACGCATCGACCGGTTGGCAATGGCACGCCTTACCGAGGAGACGAGATTGTCGAGGGCGAACTCGCCGTCCTTGAGCACATAGTCGACGACATTGCGCTCCATGATTCGATTGCGCGTCGCCATGTCGAAAGACGCCGTAAAGACGATGGTGGGAATGTCATGGGCGACGGCAACATCCAGGGCTTCTCCATGGGCAGCATCCGGAAGGTTGAGGTCGATCACCGCCATCGTGAAGCTGCTATCCGGCCCCGCAAGCACCTCGTTCAGCATTTTCAGGGAGGAGCAATGCGTTACAGCCAAGCCGAGTTCGGTTTCGAACCGATGCGACAGCACTGCGGAAAACATGCGCGAATCCTCGACCAGAAGTATTTTCTGGCTGCCATTGCGGTGGCCGATGCCACCGTCGAGGGATCCCACATGCAGTACCATTTCCCGTCAATTCCTCCCACACCATCAGGTGCATGAATATTCAGTCAATCGCAGGTCTGCCAAACCGTCTCCTCCGTATCCTGAACAGGATTCGTGAAAAAATTGGAACCGCTGATTGCGGAGATTTACATAAAAGTGATTTTCCCTCACTTTTCTCGAGGTTATTTTGCCTGACTTGCCGCGCCTATGCGCTCTTTCCGGCCGGTTGAGCTGACTTAATCTGCAACAGAGTGTCGAGATTTTGATTCACGCGGCAGTAGAACTCCTCATCGATGAATGGCCGCAGAATGAAATCATTGCCACCCGCCTTGAGGAAACGGGCAGAAAGCAGCCGGTTGGTGGATGATGAGACGCCGATAATGCGCAACTCATGGGAGCCGGTGGTCGCGCGAATACGGCGCGTCAGCTCGAAGCCGTCCATGTCGGGCATATTGTAGTCCGTGACCATAAGGCCGATATCCGGACTGGCCTTCAAGATTTCGAGCGCTTTTGCACCATTCTCCGCAATGCTGACGCGGAAATTGTAGCGCTTTAGCCGGCTGGACAGCAAAGCGCGCGCCGTCGCGCTGTCATCGACGATGAGGACATGGTGACGATGGTTCGTCAAAAAACGGCAGATCGATTCCGCCAGCATATCCACCGCGAAGACATTGTCCTTGAGAATGTAATCCACCACATCCTTGGCGATCAGCTCATCGCGCGTGCCTTCGAGAAAAGTACCTGTGAAGGCGATCGTGGGAATGCTGAGATCGAGAAGATAGGCCAGGGCCTCTCCCTTCTCGGCTCCCGGAAGGTTCATGTTCGAGATCGCCAGCTTGATCGGCTCCGACGACTTGTCGTAGGCGAGCTGCAATTCTTCGAAGTTGCGGCAAATCTCGACGTCGATGTCCAGAAGCTCCTTCAGCTTGGCCGTGACCATCGATGTAAAGAGATTGGAATCCTCGACGAGAAGAATGCGCGAGCCGGCAAGAGACGCGCCGGAGTATTGCATCCCCGAAACACCCAGAAATGGCATAATGAAAACCTGTTTTTTTAAATGATCCCCTCTGTATTGTTTTAGAACAAAGCCTTTGCGGATTTGTTAAGCTGACTGGTTTCCCGGAGATGAAGAAAACGGTCCTCATTCGCGGCTTTCCGGGCGCTATTGCCAGGGTTCTCGCGGCAACGACATACGCGAGAACCTAGATCTGACCTGTGAGAAATGGGCGACACGCTCCCGTCGCGAAACGCAAACTGGGAACTTCCGAACGGAACCTATCGGAAGCGATGGCCGACATTATTCCCGCCCGCGATAACAAGGCTCTGTTTCACCGAACTCTGCCTTTAATCGGATCACTCCGCCGCGGTCCTGCCCCGGCGCCGGCCTGTGCTCTTTGCTTCCGATACCTTGCCTTCGGCCGACAAAGCGGAATCTTCTTTCACGTCATCCTCAGCCTCAGGCCCGTCTGCAAAATCCGTCAAGGCATCGGCTGCGATATCCGACCGCCTGCCTCGTCTGCCATCGCGAACGATATGCAGTTCCTGATGCGGATAGGGAATGGAAATCCCCTCCTCGTTGAAGCGCTTCAGGATTTCGATGCGCAGATTGTTGCGGATCTCCATGCCATCGGAAAGATCGGACAGATAGAAGCGCATCTCGAAATCGAGCGACGATGGACCGAAACGCAGGAACTCTACATGCGGCTCCGGATTCCTGAGAACCTTCGGAATCGAGCGCACCAGCTCCAGCAGGATATCCATCACCTTGCGCGGATCGGCATCGTAGCTGACGGATACGGGGATTTCGGAGCGGGCGAGCCTGTTGCGATGCGTCCAGTTGCCGACGGACGCATTGATAAGCTCGGAATTCGGCACGATGATCGACTGCTTGCGGAAGGTCTCGATCTCCGTCGCGCGCACCGAGATGCGCTTTACGATACCTTCCGATGTTCCCGAGACGATCCAGTCGCCGACCTTGAACGGCCGCTCGACCAGCAGGATCAGGCCGGACACGAAGTTCGACACGATATTCTGCAGGCCGAAACCGATACCGACCGAGAGGGCGCTGGCGACAAGTGCCAGACTGGACAAATCGATGCCGGCAGCGGAAATGGCAAAGATCGCCGCCAATGCTATGCCCAGATAGCCTATGCCGGTCCTCACCGAGTTGCGGACACCCAGATCCACTTGCCCACGCGCCATGACATTGCTGTCGAGCCAGCGCTGGAACCAGCGCGTGACCAGATAGCCGCCCGCAAACAGCAGGATGCCGACGAAGATGCCGAGCAGCGAGATCGACATGTTGCCGATCTTGATCTCGGTAAATAGCCTGTAGGCGAAGACTTCGAGATCCTGAATGTGGAAGCCCCAGGAAAGCAGGATCAGCGGAATGCCCGTCAGTAGGGCGACGGCGTAGGTCGCGAGACCGGCTGCGAGACCGGCCTGATCGAGCGCCACTTCACGCAGCTTCAGGCGATTTTCCAGAAAGCGGCCGATGATCGTTTCGGCAAAGACGCCCTGCTTGGATACGGCCTTGCCGAGCTGGAAGCCGAGATACATGGTCGCGATGACGGCGCTCGTCACGATCATCTGCGTTGCCATGAAGCGGGCCAGCCCGACATAGCCGATGAACGAAGTGAAGATCACCAATATGCCGAGAACGCGAAGAATGATGGCCATGCCATGCGGCCAATGGCGGCCGGGCGCGTCCGGATCGCCGTTCTTGGCAAGCATCGGTGAGCCGAAGGAGGCCGCAATCAGAATGAGGCCAATCAGCAGTGCCGCCAGGAAGCTCTTCGCCACGGTCACGACGACCGGCGATCCCATGGACTCGCTGATACGGTCGAAGACGTAATCCAACCCGTTGACCACAGCCATGGCCTGCAGGCACCAAGTCAGCGAATGCGCCCCCTTGTTCGACAGCTTTACCAGGCGCCAATGCGGCCGGAACGGCGCAAAAACGGCATTGCTCAGGCGACCGACGAAGTAGACTAGGCCGATAAAACCGAAGACCGCCGCCAATATCGGTGCGATATCAGGCCGCAGCACATTGAAATTCGAGAGAAAGAAGAAGGACGTGACGAGGAAGGCCGCCAGCGACAGCGTGCGGATCAAGGTGGACCAGAAGGCGACGGAGAGCCGGCTGATATAGGGCGGATTCTCAATAGTCTCGTCCTGCACGTAGTAGCGGCGGAACAATCGATACCCGCCGGAGAGAAATAGCAGCGCCGCGCCGATCGACAGGCAGACAGCGGCAAGGAGGGACGCGAGCTTGGCCTTGAACACGAAGCCGATCCAGCTCGTCACGGCGGTACTGAACTTGACGCCCTCGTCGACCAGAGCCGCTCCTGCATCGTCGAATGTCGCGGTGGAAATCTCCGTCCGCTTGAATAACGTTTCGGCAAATAGCTTTCGGCGCATCTCCATGAACTGCATCGAAAGCCGATTGGTCTCCGCAGTCAGATTGTCGGCATCGAGGATCACGGCACTGATCTGCGAGCGCTCGGCATTGAGCCTCTCGCGCTCCTGCGTGACGATCGGAGCTTCAGGCGGCTGGCCCTCCTTGGGGGCCGCGCCGAGCTGGGTCAGGCGCGCGTCGATCTCGGCCGTACGGGGCTTCAGACGTGTGGAAATTGCCGTGACCGTGCGATTGAGTTCGTCGACCTGACCGGATAGCGCGACGAGCGTCTCGTCGTCCAATGTCGCCTGTTTGGCCGCCTCCTGTAGAGAGGCGTAGGTCTTTTTCGCTTTGTTGAGATCGGCAACTGCGGCATCCATCAGCCCGTTGGCGGGCTGCTGCTCGGTTGGCTGCGACGCCTGGGCCGGCTGTTGATCCTGCGCAAAGGCATGCCCGCCCGCCAGCGGAATGGCGGCGGTAAAAACAGCCAATCCCAGCAGCAAAAGAGGCAGCAGCAAAAGACGAGATTTCAGCGGGCGCAAGCAGAGCTCCTCGTTGCACATGAAGTCGCAGGCAATGGATGATCGAAATCGCCGCAAAATGGAGACCCGAGTCGTCCTATAGTATGATTGCGAATTCCATAGTCTTTACGCGTACGCCTTGTAAGACAAAGAAAGGCGACACAAAGGCATTCTAGCCCCTATCCGATCCTGAACCGCGCTCAAAGCCGGATATCGCCCGCGTCTATCCTAACGGCGACCTGCCGCACCGACCATCGCCCGCCCGGAAATAGGCCAGGAAAATACCTTGGCAATGGGTCGATCTATGCCCGTCCGCTCCGCAGGATCAGGATGAAGGCGACGCCTCCGGCAAGCCCGGTGACCACGCCGATCGGCATGTCCTCAGGAGCCATGACCAGGCGCGCAACGATATCCGCCCAGATCAAGGTCAATGCGCCGAAAGCGGCGCTCAGCGGCACCACACGCACATTGTCGCCGCCCACGATCAGCCGCACGAAATGCGGCACCATCAAACCGACGAAGCCGATGGCTCCGGAAAATGCCACCATCACGCCGGTCAGCAGCGCCGTGATGACGAAGAGCAGCAGGCGAAACTGCGCGACGGCAATGCCAAGCGTGACGGCCGTCTCATCGCCCATTGCAAGCGCATTGAGCTCCCTCGTCTTCGGGAGGAGCAAGACAAGACAGAACAGCAGAACGCCGGCGGGATAGATGAGGTGCTGCCATTGCGCCAGCCCGAGCCCGCCCAGCATCCAGAAGACAACGGTGTTGGCGGCTCTCGGATCGCCCAGAAAGATCAGCAGGTTGCCAAGCGCCGTAAACACGAAGGCCACTGCCACGCCCGACAGGACGAGCCGATCGGCAGAATGCGAGCGCGTCAACCGCGTCGTCAGCCCGACGGCCGCGGTTGCGAGCAAGGCACCGGCAAAGGCGAATAAAGGCACCGTCAACAGGCCGAGGATCAGCCCGGTATGCAACAGTGCCAGGATGGCGCCGAATGCCGCCCCGGAGGAGACGCCGAGGAGATGCGGGTCCGCCAATGGATTTCGCGTCAGCGCCTGCAGGACGGCGCCGGTGATGGCAAGCCCTGCCCCGACAAGCGCCGCCAGAACGACGCGCGGGAAACGGACGTCCCAGACAATGCTTTCCTGCCCGCCGGACCAGGTGACGGGAAAGATGCCCCCATGCAGCTTGTTTCCGACGATCGACCAGACGGTCGTAAACGGAATGGATGCCGAGCCGAGCGACACACCCACGGTGATCGACAGAACGAAGCCTATGGCGAGCAAGGGGATGAGAATGGAGAGATTGAGGCGCATGCTTGAATCTTGAGAAAGAGATCCGCCCCATGATTGACTGGACGGATCGGCATTGCAGATGATTACATGGCGCTCGGGTGAAAGGCCTTTGCCAGGGTGGCAATGGCCTCGACGTTACGCGGCCCCGGCGTTGCCTCCACATAGGGCAGCACGACGAAACGATCATTCTTCACGGCATCGATATTCCTGAAGGCCGGATTGCCCTTGAGGAAGGCGATCTTCTGGGCAGCGGTCACCTGGCCGTAATCGACGATGACGATCACTTCCGGATTCTTCTCGATGACCGGCTCCCAGGACACTTCCGTCCAGCTCTTCTCGACGTCGTCCATCACGTTGACGCCGCCGGCAGCCTCGATCAAGGCAGTCGGAATGCCGTAACGCCCCGATGTGAACGGCTTCTCCTCACCGGAATCATAGACGAAGACGCTGGTCGGCTTGTCGACATGACCGATCCTAGCCTGGATCTCGGCAAGCCGCTTGCGATAGCCGGCAACTAGCGCTTCCGCCCTGTCCTCGACACGGAAGATCCTGCCGAGATTGAGGAGATCCACGAACATGTCGTCCATGGTCGGCTTGTTCTTCTGCATGACGAAGGCGCAGGATTCGGTCAGCTCATAGACTTTGATGCCGAAGGGCGCGAGCGTTTCCGGAGTTACCTCGCCGCCCACCTTCATGCCGTAGTTCCAGCCGGCAAAAAAGAAGTCCGCATTGGCACCGAGCAGCACCTCCTTGCTCGGATATTTCGGCGACAGCTCCGGCAGCTCCTTGACGCCGTCACGCAGCTTCTCATCCAGCGTCTTCCAGCCGGAAATGCCGGTATAGCCGACCATGCGGTCCTGCAGCTTCAGTGCCAGCATCATCTCGGTCAGGTTGACATCGTTGGAAACGGCCCGCTCCGGCGCTTTGTCGAAGGTCACATCGCGATTGCAGCTGCGCACGGTAACAGGCTCGGCCAGTACGGTGTCTGCAAACAAGCTTCCAGCGAGGAACGCGACGGCAGATGAAGATATGCGAGAAAACATGAACGGCTCCAATGGTCGAATTAGCGAAGAGAGAATGAAAATCGTTGCGGGCCGCCGTCGGTGCGATGCAGCCGCGCGCCAACCCTGAAAGCGCTAGAGACATGCTCCGCGGTCAGGACTTCGGCAGGTTCGCCGTGACCCGTGAGCCGCCCGCAATCCATGACGGCGATCTGCGTCGCAAAATCAGCGGCAAGATTGATATCGTGCAGCGTCGTGATGATCGTCGGGCCGAGTCCCTTGAGTAGCTCGAGAATCTCGAGCTGATGGCGGATATCGAGATGATTTGTGGGTTCGTCGAGGATGATGAGCTCCGGCTCCTGCGCCAAGGCGCGGGCAATCAGCGCTCGTTGTTTTTCGCCGCCTGAGAGCGACGCGAACTGCCGCAGCGCCAAAGGCTCCAGCTCCAGCCGCGCAAGCGCCTTGGTCGTGACGTCATGGTCGCGATCGCTCCAGCGCGCCATGCCCTTGCGGTGCGGAATACGCCCCATCAACACCACATCCCGCACGCTGAAAGGAAAATCGCCCGGCGTCTCCTGCGGCACGACAGCGATGCGCAGCGCCGCCTCCCGCGGACCGATGGACCAAAGATCGGTGCCGTCGAGACGCACCAAACCTCGTTGCGGCTTCAGACCGCGATAGAGGCAGCGCAGCAAGGTCGACTTGCCAGCCCCGTTCGGGCCGATGATAGCCAGTCGGGCGCCGGCCTCGACTGATAGCGTGATACCGCTGATGATCGGCATTCCCTTCTGAGGACCCCATGTAATGCTCTCTGCTTCCAGTCGCGCGCTTAGTTTGGGCATCGTCGCCTCCTATTGCAATACGACCAGCTGGCGTTCGGCTGACACGACGGCAGCGGGAATGCGCGCGAGCGTCTTGCCTCCAAGCGCAGTCGGGCGTTCGCTCTCGCGTGTCAGCCCATCGGGGCGATCCCGATAGAGCCTCGCGAAGGAAACGAGCGCACCGATATCGCTCGCATCCTCGATGTCACCGAAGAGGTACGTCGCCTTTGCCGTTGCCTGAAAGGCGACCGTGCAGGGCCGTTCGCAGCCCGCCATACAGACGCTGCCTTCGAGGCTGAAATCATCCGCGAGCGCGGCGCCAACCTGGGAGATCGCCATCTGTAAATGTTTCAGGAGTTCGAGGCCCGGCCGGCATGGTTTGCCGACATGACGGCAATTGGTGCACACGGTGATCCTGTGCGTCGCCTCTTTTGCATTGTCCATGAGATGCCTCCCGGAGATTTCGCCGGAGGCACAGTCAAGATAGGGCCAGCGGACGCAACGGCGCCCTCGCCCAACCACTGATTTTCCATCGGAACACCCCGTCCGTTGCGGTTGATATCATCGATGGCAGGTCTCCTGGCTCGCGGGTCACAGCCCGTTCGCGCCTTCCCGGCTTGAAGCCAGTGGCATGCTGCGAACGTGCTCTCCGCTTACAGTTGCGGGGGCAGCCACGGTCTTGGCCCCTGATGGGTAATCCGCACCGTGTTCCCTTTTCAGCCGCTATCAGGATCGATCCGAAAGCGGCACCATCGGCGGTATTCATGTCATAGAAAGCGGATGCGGGCAACGGCGATGTCATATGCGCTTTCATTTGTCCTGGAGCTTCGACTTAAGCAATAGTGAACAGTTATGTTATTACATAACAAATGACAAGCCACTATCTCCGTTCGAGGCCGAAACTGCAATATGCATACGCGGGGGGCACCGCGATCGCGATCCGGAATGAAAGAAACCGCAGGGTTGTCAGACCGCCTTGCACTGCGGATGGAAACGCTCCGCGACGCTCTCTGCTGCCGCATAAGCCTGCGTCACGATCTCAGGCACCAGATCGATGTCGGGGAGACTTCCAAGTCCCAAGGGACCAATTGCAAAAAGCCCCTCTGTCGTGCGCCCGTTGACCTCGAGCGAGCCTGTCGCCTCCACGGCGAGACCGAGGCCAAGCTCGTCCGGCACCGCAAGGCCGGCATCGATGAGGCTACGCAGCAAGGGTGCATTCAGATCCGGCGCCTGGCACCGACAGTCGATTACATCGTCGGCGTAGAGCTGCTCGGTCTCCTGCCGTCCAGCCGGCTTCAAAACCAGCCCGGTCGGCGTGCGGCGGATAAAATGACCGCGCCGCAGCAGCGTGTTGCCCTCGGCAAGCTCCTGATTGAGGCGCACATGCAGCGCCTCGGGCAGCCGATTGCGATGGCTGTCATAAAGCGCCCGCAAATGGCGATTGAACTGCTGCTTCTGCCCCGCCGGCAGGGATCGCCAAAGCGAGCGCGCATGCTTGCGCAAGCCGTTCATGACGGATTGCCAGCTCTGGCCGTTCGCCTCCGCCTCGCCGCAAGCCTTGCGGACGAAACGGACGATCTCGCTGAGCTTGCCGGGCATCTCATCGGCAGGGAAAACCGGATCGGCATTGTTGCGCGTGTGGCTCTGCGGCAGAAAGCCTCGCCGCGAAACGATGGTGATCTGCCCCGTGTAGCCGTTCTCACGCATTTGCAGCAGCCGATCGACGACGCGCAGGCCGCTTCCGAGCAGGATCGTATGCGGTCGCGACACGAGACGGCGCGCCCGCACCGTCGTCGGCACGGTCACGAGATCGCTGGCCTGGAATTCGTGATCGCTAATGCCATAGCCTGTCGCCAGCACCACCATGTCGAAAGGTGCATTGGCGGCGCCATCGCCTTCCACGACGAAACGGCCTCCACGAACGCGCCGAAGCCCGAAAACCGTCTCGCTGCTGACCTGCACCGCCACATCCCGCCGTGACGAGAAGGCTTCCGAAAAGCGCTGATAGACGTAGTCGCTGAAAATGCTCTTCGGCACGAAGATCTGCAAAAAACCGGGTATGGCGGCAGGAACGGCGCTGCGGAATGGAGCATTGCCGCAGAGCCATTGATTGAAATCGTCGGGATCCCCAGCGGAAACGGAAAGATCGCGAACGCGGCTGTTGAGAATTTCGCTGCTATGTCCGGAGGCGAGCGCCTGTCCGCCGCTGACGGTGGAATTGGGATCGAAAAGCTGCAGATGGAAGGGAAAGCGAACCGTCTTCATCAGGGCAATCGCCATCATCATGCCGGAAAAACCGCGCCCGATCACGGCAATGCGGGGCGTCGCATAAGGCTGCGCTGTCGCGTTCGTCCTGGCGGAAAAGAATCCCTGAACCGTCATATCAACTCCTGGGGCAAGAGGTGGTCGATCATGCCTTTCTTGGGGCTTGCTCACTTCACAGGTCCGGAAACACAGACGCCGATATCCGGGCCTCGGCAACCTTGGAACTGCGGCCGACAAAACGCATAAAAGCCGCTTCCGTTCTCAATGCGTCGCGCTTCTTCAATCGGGAATCCCTTCCAAAATGAAAGATGCGACAGGCAGGTCCAACTCTGATCCAACACCAGATGCCTGCAATCGGCCACCATATGATCACTTCGTCAAAAGCCATCAGGCAGCAGAATTATTGCCATTGTCTACTTATTTAGTCGTATATGAAAGCGCGAAAACGCTCCGCTAGCAAGTGCTTTCTTGTCCGGGCGAAATAGGGTCGACGAGGCTGCGGCACAGAAAACGGCAGATGACCGAACACCCGTTCCTATCCTGCGTTTGCGTCGACCGGCAAAAAGGGAAAGCAATTCCAAGCTCTAGGATCAACTTATGAAGCGGCTTCCGATATTCATTGGCCGCAGAGAAGAGGGTTCGCAACTTGCTATCCTCAGCGCATTATATCGGGCCGCGCGCTTACAATTTCAGTGGTCGACGCCGATCATGCCCGAGGGCGCGATATGAATGCGCCAGGAAAACCCGTTGTACACTCCAGCCATCGAAATTAAGATCGCACGGATTTGCCGCGCCTGAGAAACCGACCTGGCGCTGGCCGAGGAGTGGTGAATGGGGACTGTCTCGCAGTTGCACGAACGCATCAGGCCGCCCGCCCATCGCGTCCAAAGCGAAGAGGAAGCGCTCGACATCGCACGTTCGCTCGCGGCCGACTTCGCTCAGCAGGCAAGCGATCGCGACATCAACCGCATCCTGCCCTATGACGAGGTCGAGGCCCTGTCGCAGTCAGGCCTGCTTGGGATTTCCGTTCCTTCGGAACATGGTGGGATCGATATTTCGAACTGCGTCCTCGCCGAGGTCATTGCCATCCTCGCCGAGGCCGATCCTTCCATAGCGCAAATATTGCAAACGCATTTTCATGTGCTGGAAGCGGTGAGAATTGGGGGCGGCGAGGACCAGCGGGCATCCCTTTTCGACCGCGCCATTATCGGCGATCGTTTCGGCGCCATCTTTTGCGAATCCGGTGCAAGCGGCACCGACCAGCATTCCCTACATCTGACAGCGGACGGGCTCGGCTTCCGCCTCAACGGACGAAGCCAGCCTTCCGCCAGCATCCTGTTTTCGGACTGGATCGCGCTATTCGCGACGGACAAACGCAAGGGGCTGATTGCCGCTGTCGTGTCCAGAAATACGGAGGGCATCCAGATCATTGATGACTGGGATGGCTTCGGTCAGCGCACCTCCGGAAACGGCACGACCATATTGCATAATGTCTATCTCAATGCCGATGCCCTGTTCCAGCACCGAGAAAAACTGGCTGAACCCACAGTGATCGACAGCGTGAACCAGCTCACGCGCGCCGGCATCAATCTCGGTATTGCCCGCTCCGCGCTGGCGGCGACGATGGAATTCGTGCGGACCGGCTCTCACTCAGGCGACGGCAACGGGGATGAGCGAGCCGTCAATGATCCGCTGATCGTGACGAGGATCGGCGAGATTGCCATCCGCATCGAAGCGGCGACGGCGATGGTGGAGCGCGCCGGCAGCAAGATCGATGCCGCGCAGATCAATCTCACCGAAGATCATGTTATCGACGCCGCGCTCTCGGTTGCGGCGGCCCAGACGATTACGGCCGATATCGCGATGGAAGCAGCCGACACCCTGTTCGAGCTTGCGGGCACGGAATCTGCGCGCATCGGACTTAACCTCGACCGCCACTGGCGCAACGCCCGCATTCACACCCTGCATGAACCGGCCCGCCGGAAATACCACATCGTCGGCAATTACCACCTCAACGGCGTAAAGCCATCGAAGACCTCCTTGCCTTAACGGGCACAGGAGAATCGGCAAGGTCAGCCGATGTGTGAAGCCCGGCGGTCTTCCCGTTCCGGGATCTCAACGTCTGCGCCGCCGGCAACGAACTGCTCCAGCGACATGTTGTCGAGAATCTCGGCAATAGCGTCACGCACCTCCGTCATGGAGCGCCGCACCTGACAGCGCTCCGGATCGGAACAGTCGTCGCAGGCTTCATAGGCCGTGCGGCTGGCGCAGCGGATCGGCGCGAGCGGACCGTCCAAGGTGCGGATGACATGGCCGATGCGGATTTCCGATGCGGGACGCGACAGCGAATAACCGCCGCCCGGCCCCTTCTTCGAACGCAACACGCCGGCGTTTCGCAATTCGAGGAGGATGGTATCGAGAAACTTCTTCGGAATATTGTTGCGTAACGCGATATCGTTGATGAACGCGGTTTCACCCGGACCGAGACGTGCGAGATCCACCAGCGCCTTCAGTCCGTATTTTCCTTTTTTCGTAAGCATCGCCGTCCGCTTTACTGCAAAGTCGATTGTTGAAAACCCGGCGTGGCTCGAGAGAGACTCAACGGGCCGGTCCTGTCAGCATGGATTGCGGAAGTAACCCCGCAGCCCCTTACGAACAAGATAGTAACTCACAAATTGTATAGTTTATATGAGTAAATTTAGGCAATTGTATCGCCTAAGCAACGAATTTGCGGCTTTTCTTGGATTTTAGGCGGCGCTACTGTCCAAATATGCCTTCCTTTGCCCACGCCCATAGTCGGCGATCGCGCCGGCCACCTGGTCGGCCACCAGAACGGCATGCTCGACCACCTCGGGCAATCCCATCAATTCGCCGAAGGTTCCGCGCGCAAGCGGTCCGGAGATAAACAAGGAAGGAACCACCGTTCCATCGGCGGTAAGCGCCCGTGATCGGGTGTCGCAGGAAAACCCCAGCCGTGCGGGATCCATCGCGAGATATCCGGCCTTGGATAGCTCATCGATCCAGCCCTGCGATTGCAGAATCCCGCGGTGCCCCGGTCCGGTGGTAACCACGACCGCATCGAATTGCCTTTCAATGGACAGTTCTGAACGGCTGAGTCGCAGGGTGCAGTCGACGACGCCACCGGCAACGCCGACAGCCGCGACCGAAGCCGCCAGTATTTCCAGCCGGCCGCTTGCAAGCGCCCCTTCGCTGACAGCCTCCACCTGCGGCGCGACGCGAAACCGATGCACATCCCAAAACGGCCTCAAATGCCGGACGAGACGCCGCCGCTCCGCGATCGGCAGCGCATGCCAGACATGCCGGCCCTGCGCCCTCACCTGATCAATGACGGCATGCCAGCTGCGGCCTTCGCCTTGCGCCTTTCGGATGGCGGCCCGCACGCTACGCAGCAGCTCAACTGCCGTCTTCGACGGCTGAGTGGCAAAATCGCCGAACGGTTCCTGCTTGACCGCGGCATGGCCACGCGAGCGAAGACCGCGTCGGGATATGGCGGTGACCGGCCCCTTGTGACCCCTGAGTTCGAGCGAGGCAATGACGTCGGCCGAGGTCAAACCATTGCCGACGACCAGAACCCGATCCTCGGCGCGAATGGCCGCAAGTGCATTCGGTCGCGTCGGATCGGGAATGAACCGCGGGTGATCGGCAAGCGCATCCTGCAGCACTTGTGGCGGCAAAGGGGACGGATGGCTGGTGGCGATGACGAGAATATCAGCATCCACGCGCTGCCCGCCGGCACCGATGACCGTCCAACGGTTGCCCGTCCTCTGAATACGCTCGACACTTTGCCTGACATGGAGGAGCCGCCCATTCTCGAGGAAAGGGCGGATCATGCTATTGATATAGTTTCCGAAAACGGAGCGCCGCGGAAAAAAACTGCCATTGACGGCGACCGCCGCATCATCATTTGCAAGCGCGTCATTCTCCAGCAGCCAGCGCTGAAAATGTTCGATGTCATCGGGCAGCAGGCTCATCTTCGCCGCCGGCACATTGATACGGTGAGCAGGATCTTGCGTGTCGTAGGCAAGCCCTGCCCCCAAACGCTCCCTTGGCTCGAATATAAAGGGCTGACCGCCCCGCACCGACTGCTTCTGTAGCAAATGGAAGGCAACCGCCGTCCCGGAAACGCCGCCGCCGACTATGACGATAACAGGCAAATCAGGCGCCTGGTGGTCCGAGCCAATGGTCAATCGCCAACTTCCTCCAGATCGATCGCCACGCGAACTCTACATCCGTCGGGCAACCGCAATTATCATTGAGATAATGATATACTCTATAAAATTTATTGACAACACGATTACAGCGCGTGCCCGCCATCTCTGCAACCAACGGCAGTCAATACAGTGCTGATATGCCTTTGCAAACAAGCGGTTATTTGTGCCTCGCACAACATTGTTTTTGCATCGCAAGATGAAAAAAACTTGGCATACACCTGTTAGAGGAACATACTAGCGGTTGTTCTGGTTCGTGTTCTCTGTGGGAGGAGAAACATCATGGAACTACTTCGTCTGCTCACCGCATTCGACTATACTCTGGTGCTGATTCTGGCCGCCATCTTCGTGTTCAGCGTCATGGAAGGCGGGCATAAGAAGCACTGACCGCATACGGTCGAAAGCGATGGCCATTGCCGTCAGGCGGACATGTCTGACGTGACTTGAAGTGCACAGCTGAACCAGCTGGCAAGGCCAATCAGGCCGACATGGTCAGCCCATATGGGCAGCCGCCTATAGCAACGACAGGATCTGCCGATGCAGATAGGTCGCCGCGTGGCGAGCCTCCTCCCGTCGAAACCTCCAATCATCCTGTATTTCTCCCAAGTAGGCATCGCGAGCGAGCTGCATGGCCGTTCGGATTGCTTGTTCGGACGGGCGCTGCATGACCCAATCGGCGGCGATGTCCTTGCTGACGAATTCCCCTGTCGCTGCCGTTCTCCACATGCGGGCCAGTGTCAGCAGGACATTCCGCTCATCTCCATGCAGGTTGGCAAGCAAGGCCGGCAGCGCCTCCCGCAGAGCGCGTCCTATGTCTTCCGCTGGAATTTCGGCAAGAAGATCACCAGGACCCCGGCCAAATAGCGTTAGAGCCTGCTGTCGCGCCTGAGCCAGGACGAGCGTGATGTCCGGATCACAAAGAGGCTCGGGGAACCCGCCGGCCTCGAAGCTGTCGCGCAGCCACTCACCATAGACGAACTCGCTACAGGCCGGAAAAGGTGGTGCCGCAAGATGATCCTTCAGAAACACCATGAGTTCGATGCAGCGCGGAGCACCAGGCCGGACTGGGTGACGACCCGAAACCGCCAGCAGATGAGCAAGCAGGCGTTTGCGCATGGAATCAGTCATCGGGCGATCGATGATTGCCAAAACATCCACATCACTTTGCGGCCGCAATCCGCCCGCGACCGCCGATCCGTGCAGATAGACGGCCCGGAGATGCTCGCCGAAAACTTCCTTGGCAATTGCCAAAGCCGCGCGGGCTTCCGCCGGAATTTCCGATGTTGCGGTCTGCATGCAATCTCCGATCGCGATCGTCCGAATATAACACGATCGAAGAGCCGCTTTTGCAGCTCCGACGCAAGCTCTTCATCGTCGCAGTCGTCAAATCAAAGAGTATGGATCTAACGAGACCCCCCAAAAAGAGCCGGATCGAAGTCCTTTTGATTTGAGAGTGAATCTGCATGGTTATACTTGCAAAAATCAAGGTCAACATTGCAGCGCGGGATTGTATAATCCGACACGTCTATTCACCGACCTAAGAAAAATATTCCACAAGCTTCGCGCAAACAATTCCTAGGATATTTATCGGCATCGGCAAGACATGAAGCAAAAGGGATATACTTATGAATTACGATTGGGATGGCACAAAGACACGCCGCATCAGAAGGCTGAAATATGGGCTGTCCCTATTTCTCTTCACGATGTCGGTAACCGCACCAACGGCGTTTCTGCTGCATCTGCGCTGAACCGGGCTTTGCCTTCCATCAGGGGGATCGTTCATTCCTTCCCGTCTCACGGCTTGCTCTACTGCTCAGACGCCGTTCAACGGGAGACTATGCGAGAGATGCAGGATAGCGAGGCTCGTCTCAAGCGGGGCTAAGAAGAGAAGCCGTTCTGCAGGACGACGAACGAATAGGAATAACCTGCATCGATAGCCAAGGGGACGTGATGGAAGACCTGCTGAAACTATTGATCTTCTTTGCGATCGTTGGCGGACTGATCTACCTCCTGGGGAGCATAGACGCCATGAAGGCTAAGGCGGCACTTGCCAGGTGGCCATTGGAACCGTGCTTCCGCTGTGGGCCAGACAAGGCCCACCTTCAACGCAAGACAAAGGACGACTGGTTTGTGAGATGTTATTCGTGCGGCACCCAGACCGAACCCGCGATTTTTGCCAGTGCGGCCATATCCACCTGGAATAAAATCAATGCCGCGTTGAAGAACGCAGGTAACGATAGCCAGCCCCACTAGCCTCAGACAAGATCACGACCCCGGCAGCTTTTCAGGGCTTCGCCCTGAGGATACAGCAACGACTGCAGCATCCCGGCATCAATCCACCGCAATGGGGAACCAAAGCAGGCCACCGTTCGTTCCTAAAGGCGCTTCCCGCTATCAAGGAGAACATCATGGCCGACGTCTCGCTGGACAAGGATATCAACGCTCAGATCAACGAGCTCCGCAGCCAGATCGATAAGCTCTCCACCGAATTAGCACGGCGGATCGACAGTGCCTCGGATCGTGCCGACGAGGCCCTTTCTTCGGCAAGGGGAAAAGTTGCAAGCATCGCGGACCATGCCCGCTCCGAGGGCCGGAACGTGGTGCAGGCCGCAAGGGAAAATCCGACAGCCACGAGCTCGGTCCTGATCGTGACAGCGCTACTCGGCCTATTTACCGGTCTTCTGCTGGGCAGGCTCTCCGACTGATCCGAAACCCTGCCGGCCGAAAACATCGACCACCGCTTGTCCGATCAGGCGACGGGCGAGCGCACGCCTTATGCGGCAGTACTCGCTAACTTGCTATCAAGAACAGGAAATCATTGAGCTGGCAAAAGGCCTGGACAGAAACAATAGCTTCGAAAGCCAAATCAAATCCAGCCCGACCAGAAAATCGTCCTACAACTGTTCCTGAGGCCATTCAGGGCGGCACGAGCCGTCCTCACCTCATATTGCCCTGACACAAACCATGTCGCTTCCATTCGACGCTTGTCGACGCCCAACGTTCGCCGTCTGCGACGGAGGTTGTGGAACTGGTGAAAGGCGGAAAGTGAATTGGAAGCCGTTTCCGATGCGTTGGAAACCGCGCAGCCGAAAACCCTTGAGACGTTACAGATTAGTCAACGATTTCAAGAGGTTTTTGGTGGGTGATGTAGGGCTCGAACCTACGACCCGCTGATTAAGAGTCAGCTGCTCTACCAACTGAGCTAATCACCCGTACCGCTTGCTGGCGGCGTGACCGGGCATATAAATAGGATCGGTTTGATTGTCCAGCGGCCAGACGAATTTTCTTTGTTTTTTTGTCAAAAAAATTTCAGAGACCGCCGAAAACTCAATAAAATCAAAGCTCAAGAATTCCTGACGCAACACGCACCGCCTGGCCGCCAATACGTGCATTGGCGATCAGGCCGCCATCGATGTCGAGGTGAAGATGAATCAGCGATGGCCGTCCCATCTCGATGCCCTGCTCTATGATGACCGGATGATGTCCATCCGGCAGCGCGTCGAACTGATTGATCGCACCGGATAGCGCCGCCACCGCAGCACCTGTCGCCGGGTCCTCGACGATGCCCATTCCCACGGGGAACATGCGCGCATGGAATTTGGCAACGTGATTGACGCCGCCGCGACAGTAAATGAAAGCCGAGGCAAGCGCGCCGTCGACGAAGGGCACCGTCTTCTCCCAGAGCTGCAGATCGAATTCCAGCCTTTCCGCCGCGCCGACATCATGCACCGGCACCAGAAGGAACGGCACCCCGGCACTCCAGATGGAGGGGACATGGTTCTCGAAGCCGATCTCGGTGATTTTCAGGCTGAGCGCGTTGGCGATGTCGGCCTTGTCGAGCGGCAGAAGGATCTCCTGCGACTTTTTCGGCAAGTCGAACTCGGCAAAGCTCGCCTTGTTCTGTCGCAGCTTGATGGCACAGCGCACCGGCCCGACGCGCTCGTCGAGAACGGAAACGAGATCGAGATCTCCGCCATGATTGGCATGCGTCTTCTCCGCCAAGGCGATCGCAGTGCCGACGGTCGGATGCCCGGCAAAAGGCAGTTCGCGACCCGGCGTGAATATTCGCAGGCTCGCCGTATGGGCGGGATTTTGCGGCGGCAGCACGAATACGGTCTCGGAAAGGTTCATCTCCCTGGCGATCGCCTGCATCGCCTCGTCGCTCAACCCCTCGGCATCGAAGATGATCGCGAGTGGATTGCCCGCCAGTTTGCTGTCGGTGAACACATCATAGACACTGTAGCTGCGCGCCAATCCGGCCTCCATCCATGCTTCCAGACTTGAATATTCATAACGGCAAGCGACCCCAGCGCAAGCCTAAGCTATCTGTCGTCACCGAAGAACCAGGCGAGGATCGGCAGCATCGCGACATTGTAACGCTGCGCCGCGGAGTCAGCTGATCGGATTGCGACTACGCCATCGACTTCATCCTCTTCGGAAACCAGCACATGTGCCTCGATTCGCCGCAGCATCTCCTCGGCTGTCCAGGGAAAATGGAAAACACGGAAGAGCGTGACCGAGCGGCTTATATGGGTAGCGTAGTATTGAGGATCTGCCGTTGCATCGTTCAGATCCAGACCGGTCTCCTCCAGCACTTCGCGCCGCATATTGCCCGCCACATCGGCATACCCGCCAACGATATCATTCTCATCCAGCGATCCGGCAGCGCAATAGACCTGTCCGGGATTGGCCGTATGCGGCGCCATGCGGATCGCGATGATCGCATCATCGCACGACACCACAACCGCAAGGCCGAAAAGATGAAAGCCACCCGGCTGCCTCTGCTTGCGCCACCAGAGAAACGTCGAGAAAGATGTCACATAGGCTCCCCCCGTCACAGCGCCATCAACGATCGACAGCCGGTGCTGGAACACCATGCGGCCATCGTAGAGGGCCGGATTGGCAGCGATTTCCCTTGCCCAATTCTCTTGCGCCGCCTCCCGCTCGCGAACATGAAAGGGATGTTCTCCGGGAAGGACGGCAAGATCGATGCTGGAGACAGGGAATACGGTATTTTCCGGCGGCCAGCCGGCCATGTCGTTCTGTTCTGAAACGGTCATATCAAATCCAATGTCATGACGACGGGGCAATGGTCGGAAGCTTTCGGCCTGTCCCAGCCGACGCGCGGATAGCGCTCCACCTCCTGTCCCGGTGGGAATATGGTTCGGAAAGGCTGTCCCGAGCGGACGATATCGGGAGAGCGCTTCGCATTGGCACGCGCCAGAGCCGGAGAGAGCCAGATATAGTCGAGCTGGCAAAGCCGCTGCTCCTGTGGCCCACGAGCGTGATAGAGCGTCCAGCGATCGAGCTCGTCACGCCGGTGCACGACATTCTCGACGAAGCCGTCATGGCTGAAGACATCGAGAGCGCTGCCCTTCTCCTCGCTGCGCGGCTCGAAGCGATAGCCGGTGCGGCGCGTGCCGACGACATCGATCCACTCCTGATAGTCGTTCATGTCACCGCAGATGGCGAAATTCTTCGTCGCCGTATGGCCGGCGCCAAAACGATCTTCGATAATGCGGCGAACCGCCATGGTCTCGGCCCTTCGGATCGGCATTGTCGCGTGGCGACCATCCATGCCTTCGCGCGCCGGTCCCATCGATTTCAGATGCACGACATAAAGCGAGAACGGCACGCCGCCGATATGGAGATGCAGCTCCAGGCAATCGCGCTTGAAGATCTTATCTTCCGAATGAAGGCCGAGCTCCGCCAGTTCGTCGTTGAAAAGACCAAAGCTGTCGTAGGTCACCATCGCGTGACTCTTGATGTCATTGAGCACGATGGGCTGGCCGTCGCGCGTTTCCTCTCGCATCATAACGGCGACATCGATGCCGCGGCTGTCATTGCCCTCGATCAGGTATTTCTGGCGGTAGCCATTGCCGACCATGCGGTAGAGATAGCCATATTCGAAGGCCTGCAGCGCCGCCATGTTGTCCACTTCCTGCAGGCAGATGATATCGGCATCGGCATCTGCGATCGCAAGCGCCGTCATCTGCCTGGTGTCGTCGGTGGCGGCAACCACCCGGCTGCCTCCAGCTGCTGATAGACCTCCTCGTTGCGGACATCGAAGAGCTGCAATACGCGATCCTGTCGCAGCTGGTTGCGAAAACCGGTGTAATCGAAACGGGTCAGAAGGTTTTCGACATTGAAGGTCGCAAGGCGCAGGGACATGAAGCATTCCAGTTTGCATAAGGGAAAGTAAGCCGGCTTATGTTCAGCCAGCCTTTGCGGTAACAGTCGACTTGAACTTGCCCATCAGATAAGGGCCGGACAGAACAGGCGCATATTTCGGCTCCTCGCCTTCCTTCAGGCACGACGGCAGGCAGGCGATCTCGGCAAACCAGTTCGGCTGATGGAAGAAGGCCAGGGATTGCCGCCGCTGCATACCGCCCTCCTCCGGCGGTGGATTGACGACGCGGTGGACGGTTGAAACCCAGCGATCATTAGTCCAGAGCGCCATCAGGTCGCCGATATTGATGACGAAGGCGCCTTCCACCGGCGGCACCGGCGTCCAGTTGCCATCCGGAGAAATGATCTCGAGCCCTTTCGAGCCGGGTTGTGGCAACAGGATCGTCAGGCTGCCGTAATCCGTATGCGCACCGGCCCGAAGTTGGCCGGGCTGCGGCGGCACATGCTGTTCGGGATAGTTCAACGCGCGCAGCGCACTGATCGGCGCATCGACATAAGGATCGAAGAAGCGTTCGTCGAGGCCGAGCGCCGTTGCGAATACGCGCATGATGCGCGCCGCCAGATCTTCCATCGCAGCGTAATAGGCCTTCCACGCCTCGACGAATCCCTCCGGTCCTTCCGGCCAGATAGTGGCGGCATAGCAGAAACCGAGCGCTTCCGGATCGCTTATGCCGACTGGAACAAAAAGCGGGCCGCCATTGAAGCTTTCCTTCAGGTCCGGCGGCGTGTCGACATTGCGCGATTTCGCGAGCGCCTCGGTGCCCGGCCCGAGATAGCCGTAGGGATAGCCGGGATAGAGTGTCTTGGCGCGCTGTTTCACCTCGGGGGGCAGATCGAAGAATGCCTGCGTCTTCTTCCAAACATCGGCAATGACAGTATTCTCAACACCATGGTTGGCAATCGCCAGAAAGCCGGTCGATCGGCATATCCGATCCACCTCCGCGCCGAGCCGCTTCTTTTCGTCATCACCAGCCACCTCGAAGGCACCGAGGTCGAAAATCGGAAAGCTATGATCGGACATGCGCGACTCCCCTTCGTGACACCGAGCAAATCAAGCATAGGAGGCGACAGGGAACAACCATCTTGTCCCGGCCCGATCAAAGCCGCCAGGCCGAACGGATGGCAACCCGGTAGTCGTCGCCAACCGCGACAGCATCGCGGCTATAGGCACGCAGCACCTGCCCATCCGGCATAGACAGCCGCAGCGCATAGCGCTCGCCCTCATAGAGAACGGAATCGACCCGGCATGAAATGCCCTCCCCGTCGGCCATCACATCCTCCGGCCGCACGAGGATATCTGCATTCCCCGAGCCATCTGCCCGGTTCTCCCAAAAGCCGCGGAAGGACGGCCAGTCGACGCGGCGCGAACCGCCATCGGGAAAAGCAAGCGACAGGATGGCACCCTGGCCGACCAGTCCCCCGACCATTCTGCCTTCGGGGCGTGCATAGATCTCCGCCGGCGGCGCCATCTGCAGCAGCCGCCCTTCCGACATGACGGCAACGTCGGTCGCGAGCGCCATCGCCTCGCTCTGGTCATGCGTGACATAGACCATGGTGGCACCCGAGCGCTGGTGGAACTCGCGAAACGTCTCCTCCATCTCCTTCTTCAGATGACGATCGAGATTGGCGAGCGGCTCGTCGAGCAGCACGACATCGGGCGATGTCACCAGGCAGCGAGCAAGCGCCACGCGCTGGCGCTGGCCGCCGGAGAGATCGGCAGGCCTGCGCTCGGCATAGTCGCCGAGACGCACCGTCGCCAGCGCCTCTCGCACCTTCTCGCGGTAGCGTTCGCCGGAAATGCCGCGCACCTTCAGCGGATAGCCGACATTCTCCGATACGTTCATATGCGGCCAGAGCGCATAGGACTGGAACACCATCGCCATGTTGCGCCGCTCCGGCGGCAACATGTTTGCAGCATCCGCCAGCAGCCGCTCGCCGAGATGGATGGAGCCATCGGTGGGCTGCTCGAAGCCTGCGATCATCCTCAGAACCGTCGTCTTGCCGCAACCCGAGGGGCCGAGCAGCGCCAGGAAGCCGCCTTCACGCACGTCGAGCGACAAGGCATTGACGGCAGCCCGCCCGCCCGTACCGAAATCCTTGCTGATGTGATTGAGGATCAGCTTCGCCAAGGCACCACTCCCTTCGGCAGGCGCTTGGCCATGATTTCCAGAAGCACCATCATGATGACGACCATGGCGATGACGATGACCGACATGGCCGAGGCAAGATCGGCACTGCCGCCATCGTCGAGATTGTAAATGACGACGCCGAGCGTCTGCGTGCCGGCCGACCAGAGCAGTGCCGAAACGGTCAACTCGTTGCAGGCAATGAGAAAGACCAGGATCACCGAGGCGCCCGCTGCCGGCGCGATCAGCGGCACGATAATATCGGTCAAACGGCGGAAGAAGCCGGCGCCGGAAAGCCGCGCCGCCTCCTCCAGCGCCGGATCGAGCTGCACGAAAGCGCTCATGACCGGCTTCAGGCTGACGGCGAAATAGGCGGAGAAATAGGCAAGCAGGATGATCCAGATCGTCCCGTAAAGCGTGACATTGAGGATCGGCAGCGGGGCTGCAAACACCAGGATGAAGCAGACGGCGATGATGATGCCGGGAAGCGCATAGGGGATCTCGATCATGCCACCGACGATGCGGCTGAGTGCGTCCTTGCGCCGCGTCAGCGCATAGGCCGCAAGTACTGTCACCAGGAGGAGACCGAGTGCTGTCATGCCGGCGAGGAACAGCGAATTGGAAAAGGCGGTGCGCGTGATGCTCTGCCGAAACAGGATTTCCGTGAACGCATTCAGCGATGCCGTCTTGACGGTCAGCGGCACGCCATAGGCCGGCACCAGCGCGCCGGCAACCAGCGCCAGGAAGGGTGCGACGAGCATGACGAACAGGATGGCGCAAAGCAGCGGCAAGGCAAAATAGCGCCAGCGGCCGAGCGAAAAGGCAGCCGTCGCACCGGAAATGCCGATGACGCGATAGTCGCGCGCCTTCAAGGCCCTGCCCTGCACGGCAAGGCCGGCGACCGCAATGACGGCGATCATCGTCGACAACACGGCGATGTCACCGAAGGTCCGCGGCCCAAAGCTGGAGAACTTCGTGAAGATCAGGGTCGACAGCGTATAGATCGAGGCGGGAATGCCGAGGATCGCGGGAATGCCGAAATTGCCGATCGAGGAGACGAAAGCGATCGCGGCTCCCGCGATGACACCGGGCAGAGACAAGGGCAGGATGATATCGCGGAAGACGCGCAAGCCCGACGCGCCGGAAAGCCTTGCGGCCTCGACGCCATCGCGCGGCAGCGCCATCAGGCCGGCACGCAGCGCCAGATAAACCAGCGGTGCGTGCTGAACGCCGTAGAGCAGCGCAATGCCGCCGACCGAATAGAGTGGCTGCGGCGAGCCGAGCGGCGGTGCGATGTGAAGCGCTTTCAGCAAGGGGCTCGATGGCCCGGACATCTGCACCCACGCCAGCGCCGTCACCTGCGGCGGGATCATCATCGGCAGCACGAAGAGGAAGCCGAGTACCCCCCTGCCCGAAAGATCGGTCAGGGTCAGCAAAAATGCGAAAAGGCAACCGAGGACAACGGAGACGATGGTGCCTAGCACGGCCGTTTCGATCGTGTACCAGGCTGAGCGCCAGAGCGCCGGATCGGTGATGAGCTCATAGGTGCCACCCCTGAGCAGTGCCTCGATGCCGGCAAGCGCCAGCCGCGCCAGCGGCAGGACGCTGAGCAAAAACACGACGGCAACAACAAAAGGAAACAGCCAGGCCGGCTGGCTGTTTCCTCGACGCACATGTGAGTACATTCCAAATCCGGGGCGGATTACTTCGACTTGAAGTAGGTGGAGAAGGTCTTCAGGTCCTGATCCGTATTCTTGAGAGCATCGGCTGCATTCAACGGCAAAACCTTGATACTGTCACGTGCCGGAAAACCTTCCGGTAGCGGCGTGCCGTTGCGGGCCGGAATATAGCCGAGCTTCAAAAAGCCTTCCTGGCCCTTTTCGGAGAGAACGTAGTCGACGAACTTCTTGGCGGCATCGGCATGCTGCGTGCCGGCGAGAATGCCGACCGGTTCGGTAACCGCCGAAACGCCTTCCTTCGGGAACACGAATTCCAGCGGCGCGCCCTTGGCCTTCTCGCGGATCGGCATGTAGTCGACGATCATGCCATAGGCCTTTTCGCCCGAAGCGACCGACTTCAGCACGGCGCCGTTGCCGCCGGACGCGATCGCGCCGTTATCGGCGAGGTTCTTGTAGTAGTCCCAGCCGAGGCTGCCAACGCCGGCAAGCGTCTGCGCATGAATAAGAGCCGCGCCCGAAGCAAGCGGGCTCGGCATGGCAACGAGGCCCTTGGCTTCCGGCTTCACCAGATCCTGCCAGCTTGCCGGCTTCATTGCAGCGGCGGTGTTGTAGACGATGCCGGTCGTGATCAGCTTTGTGGAATAGTAATAGCCATCAGCATCATAGAGCGACGCGTCGTAATTGGCAGCTTCCGGCGACTTGTAGGCGAGCAGCTTGCCGGCTTCCTTCAGGCGCTCCAGCGTCACCGTATCGGCGATCAGCAGAACGTCGGCTACCGGAGCGCCGGCCTGCATTTCGGCCTGAAGCTTGGCAATGATCTGCGGCGTGCCGTCGCGAACCCAATCGACCTTGATACCGGGATTGGCGGCCGTGAAGCCATCGACGGTCGCCTGCGCGTCGGCATTTGGCTGGCTGGTGTAGAGGACGAGATCGGCAGCGTTTGCGGTACCGGAGAAAAGAGCGATGGCCAAGAGGCCGGCAAAGGCGGAAACAAAGGTCTTCATGAAAACGTCCTCGGCTAGGTTGCAGGAGGGTTGTCTAGACGCACGGCTTAACATGATTGTGACAGTTGAATTTGAATAGTTTGCTGTTCGTATGATGATTGAATCTTGACCATCCGCGTCCGGCGCTATTTTCTGAGGCACGTATTTCAGATGGCATCGAGGAGGATAGATCTATGGAATATCGTCTGCTTGGCCGCTCCGGCCTCAAAGTTTCCACCATCACCATGGGCACCATGACTTTCGGCGGCGTCGGCTGGGCGAAAACTGTCGGCGATCTCGGCGTCAAAGAAGCAAAGAAGCTCGTCGACATGTGCGTGGATGCCGGCGTCAACCTGCTTGATACGGCCGATGTCTACTCGCAAGGCGCGTCGGAAGAAATCCTCGGCGAGATCATCGGCGGCCCGCGCAAGAACGGCGTGCTCATAGCCACCAAGGCGCGCTTCCCGATGGGACCTGGCGTCAACGATGTCGGTTCCTCTCGCCAGCATCTCATCCAGGCCTGCGAGGCGAGCCTGAAGCGCATGAAGACCGATGTCATCGACCTCTACCAGCTGCACGAATGGGACGGACAGACGCCGCTGGAAGAGACGATGGAAGCGCTCGACACCTTGGTTCGCCAGGGCAAGATCCGCTACATCGGCTGCTCGAACTTTTCCGGCTGGCACATCATGAAGGCGCTCGGCGTCAGCGAGCGCGACAAACGCGAACGTTTCGTCAGCCAGCAGATCCATTACACGCTGGAAGCTCGCGACGCGGAAAACGAACTGGTGCCGATCAGTATTGACCAAGGCCTCGGCATCCTCGTCTGGAGCCCGATTGCCGGCGGCCTGCTCTCCGGCAAGCATCGCCGCAACCAGGCGACGCCGGAAGGCACGCGCCAGTTCGCCGGCTGGACGGAGCCGCCGATCCGCGATGAAAACCGCCTGTGGAATATCGTCGATACGCTGGTGGAAGTCGCAGACGGTCGTGGCGTTTCGGCCGCTCAGGTGGCGCTTGCCTGGCTCATCGGCCGCAAGGGCGTGACCTCAGTCATCATCGGCGGCCGCACGAAAGCCCAGTTCAAAGACAATCTCGCCAGTGCCGAACTGAAGCTGACCGACGAGGAGCGCAAGCGGCTCGACGACGTCAGCCTGCAGCCGCTGATGTATCCCTACTGGCACCAGCGCAATACGGCCAGCGACCGCTTGAGCGAGGCCGATCTCGCGCTGATCGGCCCGCATCTGGCGAAGTAAAAAACCGGCCGTGGCGGCTTAGGCCGCCATCGCCCCGATCTCGCCTGCAATCAGCTTACCGAGCCGCGAAATGCCTTCCTCGATCATCTCGTCATTGGCACAGGAGAAACTGACGCGGAAGGTATTCGCGCCAGAACCATCGGCGAAGAACGCCTGACCGGGCACGAAGGCGACTTTCGCCGTTTCCAGCGACCGTGCGAGCAGCTTGGCGCCATCCATGCCCTTCGGGAGGGTCACCCAGACGAACATGCCGCCTTGCGGCTTCGTCCAGCTCGTACCTTCGGGCATGTATTTCGCAAGCGCCGCCAGCATGCAGTCGCGGCGGTGGCTGTAGGTCTTGCGGACCTTGGCAACCTGGGCATCGAAACCACGCTCGGCGACCTGATGGATCGCGATCTGGTTGATAGTCGAGGAATGCAGGTCAGCGGCCTGCTTCATCAGGACGAGCTTGCGGATGACGGGCGCATTGGCGACGACGAAGCCGACGCGCAGGCCGGGCGCCAGCGTCTTGGAGAAGCTGCCGCAATAGATCGTGCGCGTGTCGTTGATGTTGCCCTTGCGCGCGATTTCCAGTGCCAGGATCGGCGCAACCGGCTCACCGTCATAGCGCAGCGACTGATAGGCGGCATCTTCGATGACGGCGATATCGAGCTCTTCGGCAAGATCGAGCAGCTTCTCGCGGCCTGCCAGATCGACCGTTTCGCCGGTCGGGTTGGCGAAGTCGGCCGAGAGATAGGCGAACTTCACCCTGCCGCCAGCCTGCGAAGCCGCGGCGCGATAGGAATCCGGCGTGCGATTGCCGTTCGGCGTCAGCTGATCGTAGGTCGGCTCATAGGCGTTGAAGGCCTGCAGCGCGCCGAGATAGGTCGGCGCCGTGACCAGCGCCGTATCCTTCGGCGACAGGAAGAGCTTGCCGAGATAATCGAGACCCTGTTGCGAGCCGGAAACGATGAAGACGTTTTCGAGCTCGCAGGGAATGCCGAGCGCGCCCACCTGGCCAACAAGCCATTCGCGCAGGGGCTTGTAGCCTTCGCTGACCGAATATTGCAGCGCGGCGTTGACCGTCGAGCCGGAAAAGATATCCGCATAGGCCTGCTTGAATTCGGCATCCGGAAACAAAGCGGGATCGGGAATGCCGCCGGCAAAAGAGATGATATCCGGCCGCTCCAGCAGCTTCAGCAATTCGCGGATTTCAGAGGCGCGCATGCGGCTCGAGCGCGTCGCAAAGATATTTTCCCAATTCAACATGGGGCTTCCTCGTAATTTTTGGTCTTTCAAGCACAAGATCACGCAATAAAAGATAAGTCAATAATGCTGACCTATTTTGTTTGTCGCGATGACAAATAACGCCTCGAACTGATCGATATCGTGTCGGCCTTCCGCGCCCAAACCACTCTTGGAAAGAGCCTATCCACATCTCCCTTTCAGTGTTATTCTTACGACATATCTATCGATCGGAAAAACGTAAGAATGGCCACTGCGACACTCTCCTCAAAATTTCAGATATCGATCCCGAAAGAAGTTCGCGACCAGCAGCATTGGAGCGCAGGTCAGGAATTCGTCTTCATTCCCAAAGGCAAGGGAGTGCTGCTCATTCCTGTACCCGAACTTACCGACCTCAAGGGCATGGCGAAGGGCGCCAACCCCAGCAACTACCGTGACCGGAAAGATCGGTTTTGATGCGTGTCGTTGACAGCTCAGCCTGGATCGAGTGGCTGACCCAAGGCCCGACCGCAGATCGACTTCAGGACGAAATGCCTGCGCGAACCGAATGTATCGTCCCCACCATCGTCCAGCTCGAACTCGCCAAATGGTTGGAGCGCGAGCGAGATGAGGACGCGGTCGATTCCTTCTTCGCCTATACCGCCACCTGCATTGTCGAACCCCTCGATACGGCCCTCGCGCGCCGCGCCGCCGAAGTCTCGGCGAAGCACAAACTCGCACTCGCCGATGCAATCATCTACGCCACTGCCGAACTGCACGACGCTGACGTTCTGACACTAGACGCCCATTTCAAGGACCTGGATCGCGTAGTCTATTTTGGCAAAGCACAATAGATATTCGCCATTTTCCGTTTAAACACGATACATCTCGGAAAAAAGCGATAGCAAGCATGAGCACCGACCCGACATCGTCCTTCTACACCGACAATGCAGCCATCTACGCTGCGCGCGATCGCAACCTGCCCAGAAGTCGGCTGGATGCCTTTCTGGACTCGCTGCCCGTCGGCGCAACCATCCTGGAACTGGGTTGCGGCGGCGGCCAGGATGCGGCCTACATGCTCTCGCGCGGCTTCGACGTCACACCCACGGACGGTTCCGCCGAACTCGCCGGAGAGGCGGAAAAGCGTCTTGGCAGGCCCGTTCTAGTCATGCGTTTCGAAACCTTGGATTCCAGCGACGCTTTCCATGGGGTTTGGGCGGAAGCGAGCCTTCTTCATGCGCCGCGCTCGACGCTGCCGGACATCTTCGATCGCATTTTCCGCGCCCTGAAAACAGGCGGCATCCTCCGTGCCAGCTTCAAGGCGGGAGAAGCGGAAGGCCATGACAAGTTCGGACGCTATTACAACTATCCTTCGGCGGTATGGCTTGGAGATATGCTGAGCGCCGGAGGATGGAAGGATATCACCATGACCGAGGCCGATGGCGGCGGCTTCGATGGCGAACCGACAAGATGGCTCTACGTCGCGGCCCGCAAATAGAAAGGCCGGAGCTTTCGCCCCGGCCCTCCGATCCGGCTCTCGCCGAAAAGCTTAGTTGACCGACTTGTCGACCAGCTTGTTCTTGCCGATCCAGGGCATCATGCCGCGCAGCTTGGCGCCGACTTCTTCGATCTGGTGGCTGTCGTTGTTGCGGCGGATGCCCTTGAAGCGGGCAGCGCCCGAACGGTATTCCTGCATCCATTCGGAGGTGAACTTGCCGGTCTGGATGTCCTTGAGGACACGCTTCATCTCAGCCTTGGTTTCGGCAGTGATGATGCGCGGACCGGAGACGTATTCGCCCCATTCAGCGGTGTTCGAGATCGAGTAGTTCATGTTGGCGATGCCGCCTTCATAGATCAGGTCGACGATGAGCTTCACTTCGTGCAGGCACTCGAAATAGGCCATTTCCGGAGCGTAGCCGGCTTCGACCAGCGTTTCGAAGCCAGCGCGGATGAGCTCGACGAGACCGCCGCAGAGGACGACCTGTTCGCCGAAAAGGTCGGTTTCGCACTCTTCGCGGAAGTTGGTTTCGATGATGCCCGAACGGCCGCCGCCGACGCCGCAAGCGTAAGAGAGAGCGAGTTCAAGAGCGTTGCCCGAAGCGTTCTGATGAACGGCAACGAGGCAGGGAACGCCGCCGCCCTTCTGGTATTCGCCGCGAACCGTGTGGCCCGGGCCCTTCGGAGCGATCATGACGACGTCGACCGAAGCCTTCGGCTCGATCAGGCCGAAGTGAACGTTGAGGCCGTGTGCGAAAGCGATCGCAGCGCCGTCACGGATGTTCGGAGCGATTTCCGACTTGTAGATGTCGGCCTGCAGTTCGTCCGGGGTCGCCATCATCATCAGGTCGGCCCAGGCGGCGGCTTCGGCAACAGTCATGACCTTGAAGCCGTCGGCTTCAGCCTTCTTGGCGGTCGGCGAACCGGCCTTGAGTGCAATCGCAACGTTCTGTGCGCCGCTGTCCTTCAGGTTCAGCGCGTGCGCGCGGCCCTGCGAACCGTAGCCGATGACGGCGACCTTCTTCGACTTGATGAGGTTGAGATCGGCATCACGATCGTAATAGACGCGCATTGTTTGTCCTTCCCTTTGCTTGTCTGGGTAAACTTCTAAGTCTCAGACGGTCGCGGCTGCTTCCGCCAATACTTTCTCTGTGCCGTAAAGCCGGAGGAAGGCGCTGACCGCCTTTTCCGCCTGACGGCTCGTATCCTTCAAACCGGGCTCGCCGAGCAGCATGCGGACATGCAGGTCGGAAACGATGAGCCCGTAAAGCGTGTGATATGCCTCGTCGGCATCGGTAAAGCGCAACAGCCCTGCCCGCTTGCCGGCATCGATGAGACCGATGGCGCGGCGGTCGATCTGCCGGCGCCCGCGCTCCAGCAGCAGCTTGCCGAGCTTGGAGCCGTCGCGGTTCGACTGGCCGATCGCCAGACGGTTCAACGCAAGAGAAACGTCCCCGGCCAGAACCTCGAGCAGGTCGCAGGCGAAAATGACGAGATGGTCATGCAGGCTTGCCGTATTCAGCCGCTCGCCGTTGCGCTCGAAGGTGCGCACCTTGCTCGCCTGATAGGTTATCATCGCCGACAGAAGACCGTCGCGGTCGCCGAACCACTTGTAAAGACTTTCCTTGGAGCAATTGGCGGCGCGCGCGACACCCGAGGTCGTCAGCGCCTTCTCGCCGCCGTCGACGAGCAGACGCAGCGCCTGTTCCAGAACCGCGTTCTGGCGCGGCGAAAACTCGCTCGACTGTCCTACTTCGCTCAGCACGATGGCTACTCCCAAATGCGTACCGTACGGTACGGTTCGTGGCGCTTTATGCAGGACACCAATGCGGCCGTCAAGCGGAATTCGTTGCTGCACTGCGTTAAAAAGAGAGTGCTTGCCAGGGCAGGCTCGCGGTTGATAAATCCTGCTAGCCCACCTGCTTGTTGCTCAGCATCGTCTTCATGAGAATCGCATCCATGTATCTTTCCGAAACGTTGCTCTCCTGGGCTGCAATTGGGCATCGCGCCGTCAAAGGCGGGCGGCGGATGCTTGGCGGCACCATTGGGCTCTATCTGACAGTCAGTCTGCTTCCCGTGTCGGCATCAGCTCTCTCGGAAGCAAAACCGCTCGCCGCACCCGCAGGGCACTTTTGCGGTAAACTTTTCTCAAGCGGATCGTTAGTGGACGTCGAGACATCGCTGCAGGTCGATATGGAAGGGCATATCTCGGGGACGTACCGTTTCGACGATGATGGAACGGAGACCATCGGTACCTTGTCGGAAATCGGAGCAGCCCCCGGTACGAAACGGGTGCTGCTATGGTTCGACAAATATGGAAACGGAGCGCTCTCGATCCAGTTCGATCCCAGCTATACGCGCTTTGAGGGCCTGTGGGGACCGCATGGCTCCCTTCCCAGCTACACTTGGAACGGCGGCCGCTGCCAGGACCCGGTCAGTTGATCGAGAAAACTTGACTTAAACCATCGCTCGGAAACGTCACCTATTCGGCGGCCACCACAGCGCCGCGCATCGCTTCCACATCCCTCAGAGGCGGAAGACCATAGAGACGGCTATATTCTCGACTGAACTGCGAAGGGCTCTGATAGCCAACGCGATGGCCGGCCGATCCGACATCGAGCTGCTCCACGATCATCAGCCGCCGGGCTTCATGCAGCCGAAGCTGCTTCTGATACTGCATCGGCGACATGGCCGTCACCGCCTTGAAATGATGATGCAGCGACGAAACGCTCATGCCGACACGTTCGGCCAGGTTCTCGATGCGCAACGGCTGGGCGAAGTTGCCGCGTATCCAGGCAACGGCGCGCGCCACCCGGTTGCTCTGGCTCTCGGCCATAGCGACCTGCAGCAGCCGAGGCCCATTCGGACCGGTCAGCAGGCGATAGAGGATCTCCTGCTCGATCAGTGGCGCCATGGCGGAAATATCCTCCGGCCGGTCGAGCAATCTGAGCAGCCGTAGCGAGGCGTCGAGCAGTTCCGGCGACGCCGCATTGACCGCAAGGCCGCGCATGGGCTCCGTCGTCACCGCTTGGCGCGGAATATTGACGCGCGATAGCAATTCGTTCAACCGTTCGCTGTCGAGCACCATGGAGAAGCAGAGATAGGGCGTTTCGCTTTGGACATTGGTGACCTGTGTCGATACGGGCAGGTCGACAGCCATCAGAATATATTCGCCGACTCCGTAATGGTAGGTATCGGCACCGACCGTCAGGCTTTTGCGCCCCTGAACGACGACGGCATAGGATGGCCGATACGCCCCGTGTTGCCACACGGTCACCGCCGACTGCCGGTACAGGTTGAGACCTTCTATCGGCGTGCGATGTTCTCCGTCTCCCGTGGCGAAACGGGCAACGATGGAAGCGAGTTCCTGGTTGGGATTGAAAGGCAGTGTCATGCGCAACCAACTGTTTTCGAGGGCTTGTCGGAGCTTATCTAGGTAACGCCCCCCGGCAGCGAAAGGGCCGACACACAATTAGATTCGCAGGATCGTACACAAAGCTTGCAGGATCGCTCTAACGCTGATGCTCGATCCCGGTGCATAGTCCAGCGTCTCAATTCCACTCCCACCCTCTCCAAGATCAAGGAGCTCCCCATGCCTATCGCAAAGGGTTATGCCGCGACCGACGCGTCCAAGCCGCTCACCCCCTTCACCTTCGAACGCCGCGATCCGAACGAGGACGATGTCGTCATCTCCGTTCAATATTGCGGTGTCTGCCACTCCGATATCCACCAGGCCCGCAATGAGTGGGGCTTCTCGAAGTATCCGATGGTTCCGGGTCACGAAGTTGCCGGCATCGTCACCGCCGTCGGCTCCAGGGTTTCGAAGTTCAAGGTCGGCGACCGCGTCGGCGTCGGCTGCTTCGTCGATTCCTGCACGACCTGCGCCACGCGCGATCTGGACTACGAGCACTACATGCCCGGCCTTGTCCAGACCTATAACGACGTCGAAGCCGACGGCAAGACGCCGACCTTCGGCGGCTATTCCGACTCGATCGTCGTCAAGGAAGGCTATGTCCTCTCCTTCCCCGACAACATTCCGCTCGACGCAGGCGCACCGCTGCTTTGCGCCGGCATCACGCTCTACTCGCCGCTGCGCCACTGGAAGGCCGGTCCGGGCAAGAAGGTTGCAATCGTCGGCATGGGCGGCCTCGGACATATGGGCGTTAAGCTCGCGCATGCCATGGGTGCCGAAGTCACGGTCCTGAGCCAGACGCTGTCGAAGAAGGAAGATGGCCTCAAGCTAGGCGCCGACCATTATTATGCGACCAGCGATGCCGAGACCTTCACCAAGCTCGCCGGCAGCTTCGACCTTATCCTCAATACGGTCGGCACCGCCATCGACTGGAATGCCTATCTCAACCTGTTGAAGTATGACGGCAGCATGGTGTTGCTCGGCGTTCCCGAACATGCCGTTCCGGTTCATGCATTCTCGCTCATTCCCGGCCGCCGCAGCCTCTCCGGCTCCATGATCGGCTCGATCAAGGAAACTCAGGAAATGCTCGACTTCTGCGGCGAGCACAACATCGTCTCCGAGATCGAGAAGATCAACATTCAACAGATCAACGAAGCCTATGAACGCGTGCTGAAGAGCGACGTCCGCTATCGCTTCGTCATCGATATCGCCTCGCTGGCATAAGCCGAAAAAGGGCGACGTCCGATCCGGACGTCGCCCTTCCTTATTCTTCGCGCATCGTTTCCCTTTGCGTGATCAGCCGGGCGCTGTGCTGCCGGCTGATATAAATCCACAGCCAGCTCCAGGCGACCGCGATGCGCCAGCGCACGCCGATCAGGAAGTAGATGTGGGCAAGCCCCCAGACCCACCAGGCGATCCACCCCTTGAGTTTCAGCCAGCCGAAATCGATGATGGCGGCACTCTTGCCGATCGTCGCGAGGCTGCCCTGATGCCTGTAGCGGAACGGCCCCGGCATCGGCTTACCCGCCAGCTTCGCCCTGATCACCTTGGCGACATAATCTCCCTGCTGCTTGGCTGCCGGGGCGATGCCCGGCACCGGACTGCCATCTTCGCGCAAGACCGACGCCGTATCGCCGATGATGAAGATATCGTCCTTGCCCGGCGCCCTCAGCTCCTTATCGACTATGGCTCGGCCGGCGCGGTCGGCGGGAATGCCAAGCCATTTCGCCGCCGGCGACGCCTCGACGCCAGCCGCCCAGACGATGGTACGGCACGGCACGAAGCTGTCGCCGATCGTCACTCCTTCAGCGCTGCAGGACGTGACCGGCTTGCCGAAGCGGAGTTCGACGCCCAGCGTCTCCAGCTCCCTGCGAGCATAGTCGGAAAGGTCTTCGGCAAAGGCTGCCAATACCCGCGGCCCGGCCTCGACCAGGATGATCTTTGCCTTGCGGGTATCGATATTGCGGAATTCCTTCGGCAGCGTCGTCCTTGCCAGCTCGGAGATGATACCGGCAAGCTCGACGCCTGTTGGGCCTGCGCCGACGATCACGAAGGTCAGCAGCGCTTCGCGGGCAGCCGGATCGGTTTCAAGCTCCGCCTGCTCGAAAGCCAGGAGAACGCGGCGGCGAATGGTGGTGGCATCCTCCAGCGTCTTCAGACCGGGCGCCACGGGCTCCCATTCATCATGACCGAAGTAAGCATGGGTCGCACCTGTCGCCAGCACCAGCGTATCGTAACCGATCTTCTGGCCATCCTTCAAAAGGACCTCATGCGCATCACTATCGACGCCGACGACTTCCGCAAGCAAGGTCGTCACTTCCGGCCGATCCCGGAAGAAGCTGCGGATCGGCCAGGCAATCTCGGAGGTTGCAAGCAGAGTGGTCGCGACCTGATAGAGAAGCGGCTGGAACAGATGGTGATTGCGCCGATCGATCAGCGTGATGCGGACGGGAGCACCTTTCAGATCGTTGACAAGCTGCAATCCGCCAAAGCCGCCTCCGACGACAACAATGTGATGATCCTGCATGGCAACACCTCATGGCTACGTTTCGCGGAAAACGTAGGGTTGAGAAGGATAAGCAGCAACTATCTTTTCTGCATGGCACCCCTGCATGGTGACTATATTGCGAAACATTTATTGCGCATACCCGACCGGAACCGACGCGCCGCTCTTCAGCTCCTCCATCGAAATGGATGCGGAGACGTCGAAGAGTTCGACCCGGCGCACAAGCTGCTTATAGATGACATCGTAATGCTCGACGCGCGGCAGTACGATCTTGAGAATATAATCGTAATTCCCGGTAAGCCGATGCGCCTCGACGATCTCGGGGATGTCACCGATGACCTTGCGGAAGGATTCGATCCACTCGTCGGCGTGATGCGCCGTTTTGATCAGGGCATAGACGGTGGTCGGCACTCCCATCTTTTCGCGGTCGAGCACGACGATGCGTCGGGCGATATGGCCGCTTTCCTCAAGGCGCTGGATACGGCGCGAGCAGGCCGAGACCGACAAGGCAACACGATCGGCCAGCTCCGTCACGGATATGCCGGCATCCGCCTGCAAAATTTCGAGAATCTTTCGGTCGCGTTCGTCCAGCATGTGCGGCAATCCCTGTCAATGCGCCGATATTTTGCACACAAATTGAAAAATGCGCAAACTCTTGCAGAGAAATCCCAATAAGCTTCGAAAAATGCAAACACATAGCGGATGAATCGCAACACTATTCCTCCATTCACAACTAAGGAGCGGAGAACAGCACTATGCGCACCATTGGCCTGATCGGCGGCATGAGTTTCGAGAGTTCGGCAGTCTACTATCGCCTGATCAATGAAATGGTCCGCGAGCGCCTCGGCGGCCTCTCTTCGGCCGAAATGGTCATGTACTCCGTCAACTTCGAAGAGATCGTCGCCCTGCAGAAAGCGGGTCGCTGGAACGATGCCGCCGATCGGCTCGGTGATGCCGCACAGCGCCTGCAGTCCGCCGGTGCCGAATGCGTGCTCATCTGCACCAACACCATGCATCTGATCGCACCTCAGGTTGCCGAGCGTGTTTCCGCTCCGCTCATCCATATCATCGATGAAACTGCGGCGGCGCTAAAGGCCGCAGGCCGGGTCAAGCCGCTGCTGCTCGCCACCCGCTACACGATGGAACACGGTTTCTATGCCGAGCGCATGGCTGAGAACGGCGTCTCGATCATGGTCCCCGGCCCCGAAGACCGTACCGTCACGCATGACATCATCTTCAGCGAACTCTGTGCCGGCATCATCAAGGACGAGTCGCGCCGGAAGCTGAACGCCATCATCGAGCGCGCCAAGGCCGAAGGCGCCGACAGTGTCATTCTCGGCTGCACCGAGATCTGCCTCATCCTCGATCCGAAGGCACTGATCCTGCCGGGTTTCGACACCACGACGATCCACGCCGAAGCGGCTGTCGACTTCGCGCTTGCGAATGAAAAGATCGGCAAAAGCTGCGCTGCCTGATCGCAATCAATTTACTTGACTGAGTCCAATAAATAATGGACATCGTCTTCTATAATGAGGAGACGATGCCATGCCCCCCGCTGCCGAATTCACCACCATCGATGCCGTCCGCGATTTCAATCGCTTCTACACCAATTTTCTTGGCGTTCTGAACAAGGCCTATCTCGACAGCCCCTACACGCTGACGGATGTGCGCGTGCTGTTCGAAGTCGGCTTCCGCGGCGGTGTTGCCGCCTCGGCGCTGACGCGCGACCTTCATCTTGATCCCGCCTATCTCAGCCGTATCGTCAAACGCTTTCGCGAGGATGGGTTGGTCGAGACGACGCCCGATCCGACCGATGCGCGCAGCCAGGTCATAAAAGTCACCGAGAAGGGACAGGCGCAGTTCGAGGAATTCGTCCGCCGCTCACGCGCGCAGATCGCCGGCTATTTCGAAAAGCTCGCGATCGGCGAACCCGAACGCGTCGTTGCGGCCATGCGGACGATCCAGGACACGCTCGGCGTCGATGAGACCAGCGCTGCCCCAGCCATTATCCGCAATCACCGGTCCGGCGATATCGGCTGGATCGTTCAAAGCCAGGCGCGCTTCTATACCGAAGAGTTCGGCTGGGACGATCGCTTTGAGGGCTTGATTGCCGAAGTCGCTGGAAAATTCCTCTCCAATTTCAATCCGCAGAAGGATCGCTGCTGGATTGCCGAACGCGGCGGCCTGAACGTCGGGTCCGCCATGATCACCGATGGCGGCAATGGCGTGGCAAAGCTCCGGCTGCTCTATGTCGACAAGGCTGCACGCGGCCTCGGCCTCGGCAAGCTGCTGGTCGACGAATGCATCCGCTTCTCCCGCGGCGCCGGCTACCAGACGCTCTCGCTCTGGACCAACGACATCCTCGACACGGCGCGCGCCATCTACATCAAGGCGGGCTTCAGACTCGCCGCAGAAGAGAAGCACCGCATGTTCGGCCCGGAACTGAATGGACAGACCTGGGTGCTCGATCTGTAAGGCGTTCTCGACAATCTATGTGGATAGACAGGTTGCGGCTCGGAACCTATCCTCGCTGCATCCCTGATTTGCATCGAGATATCTGCCATGACCGTAAACAGCGAAATCCGGATACTGCCCATATCGGCGGAACACGTTGAAGGCTTTCACAAGGCGCTTGATACGGTTGCCCGCGAACGGGAATATCTGTCGCTGCTGGAAGCCTTTCCGCTGGAGCAAACCCGCACTTTCGTGCTCGGCATGATCGAAAGCGGCAATCCGCAATTCGTCGCTGTGGCAGATCGACAGGTGGTCGGCTGGTGCGACATCATCCGCCACAGCTTTCCCTCGCATGCCCATGCCGGCAGGCTTGGCATGGGCATCATCCCGCCCTATCGCGACCGAGGATTGGGACGTCAGCTGATAGAAACGACTCTGCAAGCTGCCCGTGATGGCGGCATTGAGCGCGTCGAACTCAGCGTCCACGCCGACAATCCAAGGGCTATCGCGCTCTATGAGAAAGTCGGCTTTGTTCGCGAGGGTCTCGTGCGTAGATCCGTTCGTATCGATGGACGCTACAAGGACGCGATCCTTATGGCATTTTTCCACGATTAGAGACGTCAATAGCTGCAAGTACCAGCAGCATCCTGCTGCATCGCAAAAAATTCACTTGATTTGGAAACGATCATTTCCTAAAAGATCCGCATGACAACGGACACTCTCAACACCACCCCTAAGCTTCGCGGTCGACCGCGCGAATTCGACGCGGATTCCGCGCTGGACGAAGCGCTGCGGGTCTTTTCCGAGCGTGGTTATTATGCCGCTTCGATCAGCGAATTGACCGAGGCCATGGGCCTGACGGCCGGCAGCGTCTACAAGGCATTCGGCGATAAGCGCGGTGTCTTTCTTGCCGCCTTCCGCCGCTATCGCCAGGTGCGCCAGCAACTGATCGACGATGTCCTTGCCAGGGCGCCGAACGGATATGAGAAGCTGCGCGCGCTGGTGAGATTTTTTGCCGAAGCCTCCTGTGGCGAGATCGGCCGTCGAGGCTGTCTCGTGGTAGGCAGCGCGACCGAGCTTGCTCTTTTCGACGAGGAAGTTGCCAACCGCGTCGCCGTGGCCTTCGATTTCGACGAACGACGCATCCTGGATCTCATCCGTCTCGGTCAAGCCGATGGCTCCGTGGCGGAGCATGTCGATCCCGAAAGCGCCGCCTGCGCCTTGCTTGCTCTCACGAAAGGCATGCGCGTGATCGGAAAGACCGGACGTAAACACGAAGATATGCTCGCCGTCGCCGAGGCGGCCATGAAACTGCTGAACTGATTTCCATCGAAATTTCGGGGGAGCGCGCTCCCCTGCCCGCATCGAGGACGAGACATGCCCGCAACTGCCGCTGCCAGACGGGAGAGCACGCCGCTCCCCGAAAAGACCATTTCGCCACTTCTCACATTCATGTTCGCCGCCGCCTGCGGGCTGGTGGCTGCCAATCTCTATTATGGTCAGCCGCTCGCCGGCCCCATCAGCCAATCGCTCGGCTTCAGCCCCGCGGCAACCGGCCTTATCGTCACACTGACGCAGATCGGGTACGGCCTCGGCCTGCTGCTGATCGTGCCGCTCGGCGATCTTCTCGAAAACCGGAAACTGGTACTGACGCTGGTGGCGCTGTCCGCCATCGCGCTCATAGGCGCCGCTTTTGCCTCCTCGCCGTCGCTGTTCCTCCTCGCCTCTCTCTGCATCGGCCTCGCCTCCGTCGCCGTGCAGGTTCTGGTTCCTTTCGCCGCCCACATGGCACCGGATGCCAGCCGCGGCACTGTCGTCGGCAATGTCATGAGCGGCCTGCTTGTCGGCATCATGCTCGCCCGCCCGGCTGCGAGCTTCCTGTCCGAGCTTCTGTCGTGGCACGCGGTCTATATTATCTCGGCCGGTATCATGATCGCGCTGATCGTTATCCTGCGCCTCGTTCTGCCGACCCGCGTACCCCATACGAAGCTGCATTATGGGCAGCTGCTGTCCTCCATGGGCCACCTCGCGCTTCATACGCCGGTCCTGCAGCGACGTGCGCTCTATCAGGCCTGCATGTTCGGCGCCTTCAGCCTCTTCTGGACGACGACACCGCTTTTGCTGGCGAGCCCGGCTTTTGGTCTGACGCAGAACGGCATCGCCCTCTTCGCCCTTGCCGGCGCCGCCGGCGCCGTCGCCTCGCCGATTGCCGGACGCCTTGCCGATCGCGGCTGGACGAAGCTTGCGACGGCCTTTGCCCTGGTGCTCGCCATCATCGCCTTCCTGATCGGCCATTTTTCCGGCAGCGGCTCGTTGCTGGCGCTGATCACGCTGACACTGTCGGGCATCATGCTCGACTTCGGCGTCCAGACGAACCTCGTGCTCGGCCAACGCGCCATCTTCGCGCTCAGCGCCGAACATCGCAGCCGCCTCAACGGGCTCTACATGGCGACCTTCTTTGCCGGCGGCGCCCTCGGCTCGGCGCTTGGCGGCTGGGCCTATGCGACCGGCGGCTGGAGCATGGCCTCCTGGATCGGCGTCGCTTTCCCGGTCATCGCGCTGCTTGCCTACCTGACCGAACGGGAGAAATGATCACGACGGCTGCGGCAGAGCCAGCCGCAGCCAGTCACATTCCCGCAAGCCTGCGCCGTGGAACGGATCGATCAGCGTACCGGAAACGATGCCCGCCAGGATCTGCGGCGCAGGAGGCACCTTGGCAATGGTGGCAACCAGCCGGTCCCTGATCCAGGCCAGCGCCGCCGAATCCGATTGGTAGAAAGGCGTGAACGCCAGCGACAGCAGCTGGAACAGCCGCACATGCATCCGCCGCGCCTTGGCATAGGCTGAAAGAGCAGCCTCGATGGTTTCATGCCCCGCAAGCGCATGCGCCAGAGCCGCGACATCGAGGAGCGCCATATTGGCACCCTGCCCTAGTTGCGGGCTGGTGGAATGTGCCGCGTCGCCGACGAAGACAGTCCGTCCGCTATAGGGTGTTTTCACGGTACGATGGGCATAACGCGCCAGCGTCAGCTGATCCCAATCGGTGATCTGCTCTAGCAGCGGCTCGCATTCCGGCCAGTAGCCGCGAATCCTGTTCTTCCAGCACTCGAGCCCGAGCCTGCGCACCTCATCGGCGTCAGCGACCTTGAGGCTCCAGAACAAGGCCGCCTGTTTCGGCAAATGCGGCCTGCGGCTGCCGATCGGCAGGACGCCGATCATCACGCTCGCCCTGTCGTAGCGCTGCGTCAATGCCGCCTGATCCACCAATCCGTCCGGACAATCGAGCGTCGCCCAGAAGGCGCCGTAGACGAGATTTTGGGCACGCGGCGCAACGGGCGAGGCTGCAACCAGCTCCGAGCGCGCGCCGCTGGCATCGATGACGAGATCGTATGGCCCGAGGCGTTCACCTCCTTCGACGGAAAGATAGCCCTCACCACCCTCCTCCCTCACGCCGACGACCCTCTGCCCGGTATGGATCGGATGTCGCCGTGCGGAGACTTCAGCGTAAAGCGTATCGAACAGCGCAGCACGATGAACGCCGAGCCCATAGCGCCCACCCGGCAGCGCGTTGTAGCGCACATCGAGGACAATGCGACCACGGGTGGTTTCAGTACCGAACAGGCGGTCGATACGATTGCCGGCGGCATGGATTGCAGGACCGAGCCCCAGCGATTCCAGCACGGTCAATCCGGTCGGCTGCAGCATCAGCGCCGAGCCGACGGGGGCCGGGCTGTCGAATCTTTCGATAATATCGGTCGCGTGGCCAGCACGAGTAAGAAAAAGAGAAGCGGCAAGACCGGCAGGCCCGGCGCCGACAATAGCGATCTTCAAGGGCTTCACGATAAGGCTCAGTCCGGCGATTGATCGAAACGGACACGGGCCGCCCGCACGGCTTCATGATTGGCCTCGGCCCAGTTCAAAAGCTGCGCCAGCGGTTCGTAGAGCGAATAGCCAAGATCGGTCATGCGATATTCGACGCTCGGCGGCTTTGTCGGGAAAACCTCGCGACCGATATAGCCGTCGCGTTGAAGCTCGCGCAGCGTCTGTGTCAACATGCGCTGGGAGATATCGGGCACCATGCGGCGCAGTTCGCCGAAGCGATAGGGCCGCTGCGCCAAAGCTTCCAGCAACAGCACCGACCACTTGCCGCCGATCTGCGAGACCAGATCCCGCACCGGGCAATCCGTAAATGTGACCTTGCTGATATCGACGGCTCGCAACGGTACCTTCGTGTTGCGCAAATTGACGACAGTACTGGTGCTCAAGGCGGTTCCCTTTTGGTAACGTAGAGCTAAAAAACTGCCTCCTTTACAGGTCGAAGTCAAACCCCAATGTAGAGTTGGTCTCTTTTTGAGAGCAACAAGCCTCTGCAAATCCGCGGCGGTCAAACAAGGAAAAACATATGAGCAGCACTCTTCTCGTCACCGGCGCCGCGGGTCAGCTTGGCCAGCGCGTCATTCATCACCTTCTGGAGACATACAAGGTCGCTCCCGACCGTATCATCGCCGCTACGCGCAGCCCGGAGAAGCTCGCTGGTCTAGCCGCCAAGGGCGTGCTTACCCGCACGGCCGATTTCGATGATGCTGCCACGCTGGCCGCCGCCTTCGCCGGCGTCGACCGTCTGCTGATCATCAGCACCGATGCGCTCGCCGTTCCCGGCCAGCGCCTGACGCAGCAGACGGCTGCTGTGGAAGCCGCCAAGAAAGCCGGCGTGAAGCATATTCTCTATACCTCCATGCCTGCCCCGGAAGGCTCTCTCGTCAGCTTCGCCCCCGATCACCTCGGCACGGAAAACGCCATCAAGGCGAGCGGCATCGGCTACACGATCCTGCGCGACGCCTGGTATTTCGACAATTATCTGCATGGCCTGCCGCACAGCCTCGAAACCGGCAAGTGGTACACCGCGACCGGCGGCGGCCGCGTCAGCAATATCAGCCGTGACGATTGCGCGCTTGCCATCGCCTCTGCCTTGGCTTCCGAGACGGCTGAGAGCGCCACCTATACGCTGACCGGCTCGACAGCCGTCACCGTCGAGGACATTGCAAGCGTCGTCAGCAGGATCACCGGCCGGCCGCTCGAAGTCGTGCAGGTCAATGACGAACAGTTCGCCGCCGGTCTTGCCGGCGCGGGCCTGCCGCCCTTCGTCGTCGACATGCTTGTTTCCGCTAACGCCAACACCCGCGCCGGCAAATTCGACATCCTCACCAACGACTTCAACAAGCTCACCGGCAAGGAGCCGCAGACGCTGCGCAGCTTCTTCGAGGAACATAAGGCCGCGTTGCTCGGCTGAGTTTTGGGAGGTCGGGCTAATCCGCTATTGCCGCACTTCTGTGTCTGGCCCCTCACCCCAGCCCTCTCCCCGCCAGCGGGGAGAGGGAGTTTTCATGCCTCACGCATTAATTCAAATCGAATGAGATAAGCACCACTTGGCGCTGTCGTCCCTTCCCCCCGCAAGCGGGGAGAAGGCTAGGATGAGGGGCCAGGCACAATGGCACGTCAGCGACGCCACCGCCTGACGAGCGCCAAGCCTATTCTTGCTCAAACCACCTGCCCACAGGCCCGGCGAAAACGCCGCACGGTTTCGGCCATACCGTACTCCAATGCATCGGCAGTCAGCCCATGGCCGATCGAAGTCTCCGCAAGCTTCGGAATGCGCTTCAAGAGCGCAGGCAGGTTGGCAACAGTCAGGTCGTGGCCGGCATTCACATCGAGCCCGTTGGCAAACGCGGCATCGGCAGTCTTGCCGAGCGCTTCAAGGATGACGGCGGCCTTCTGCGGATCGTCATAGCAGCCACCGTAAGGGCCAGTATAGAGTTCGATGCGATCGGCGCCGACTTCCCTGGCGATCTTCACCGCGTCGGCATCGCCGTCGCCATCGGCAAACAGCGAGACGCGGCAGCCGATCGTCTTGTACTTGGCAACGACGTCGACCAGCAGCTCGCGGTTTTTGCGAAAGTCCCAGCCGTGATCCGATGTCGCCTGCGCGGGATCGTCAGGCACCAGAGTCACCTGCTCGGGCTCAGCGGCGGCGCAGAGATCGAAGAACTCGTCGCTCGGATAGCCCTCAATGTTGAACTCGGCTTCCGGAAACTCGTCGTCGATCAGCGCGCGGATATCGGGCAGATCAGAGAAGCGGACATGCCGCTGATCGGGGCGCGGATGCACCGTCAGACCGCTGGCACCAGCAGCAAGTGCGATGCGTCCCAAGCCCGTAACGCTCGGCCAGGGAAGATCACGCCGGTTGCGCAGCATCGCGATGGCGTTGAGGTTCACGGAAAGCTTGGCGGGCATGATCGAAATCCCTGATTTTCAAAGCGGATGATGTGAGCCGTTTTATGCCATTATGCCCAGCAAAACCAACGAGATTCAGACATCAACCCATGCAAAACTTTGATGGGCGTGCGGTACGGGCATCACCGTACAGTGACACCACCGCAAGCCAGGCCATTCCTAGGATATTCGTTGCCGCCGCCTTCGCCTATCGGACGATCGTCAGCGTCTCGGCGGCGCGGGTAATCGCGGTATAAAGCCAGCGCTCGCGCGTATCGCGAAACGCCCAGCTCTCGTCGAACAGCACGACATTGTTCCACTGCGAACCCTGCGCCTTGTGCACGGTCAGCGCATAGCCGTAGTCGAACTCGTCGTAGCGCTTGCGCGTCGACCACGGGATCTCGCCCTCGACTTCCTCGAAGGCCTGCTTCAAGAGCTTGATCTTGGCAGCACCTCGATCCATGTCGTCATCTTCCGGCCGCACCAGTAGGTTGATGCCCGGCTTCGTCGTTTCCCGAGAGGACGTCATGACCTGCCAGAGCGAGCCGTTCAGCAGCCCCTTGGCGGGATCGTTGCGCAGGCAAACCAGCTTGTCGCCGGATTGCGGGTAATCGGCTGTAAAACCTTTCAGCTCGCGCAGACGCTGATTGTAGCGCCGGCGCGTCCTGTTGGTGCCGACGAGGACCTGATCGGCTTCCAGCACCAGCGGCTGCGTGACCTCGTTTTTAGAGATCACCTGCGCAGTGCCATAATCACCATGCATGATCTCCTTGCCCTCGCGCACCTGCATGGCGAGCTGGATGATCGGGTTGTCGCGGGCCTGACGATGAATATCCGTCAGCAGGTAATCCGGCTCTTCGTTGGTGAAGAAACCACCGCCGGAAACGGGCGGCAGCTGCCCGGGGTCGCCGAGCACCAGAATAGGCGTTCCGAAACTCATCAGATCCTTGCCGAGCGCCTCGTCCACCATAGAGCATTCATCGACGATGATGAGAGCAGCCTTGGCGACCGGGCTCTGGCGGTTGATGGTGAACATCGGGGCGATCGAGGTCTTGCCCGTCTCTTCATCTTCGACGGCTTCCTCGCCGCGCGGCCGGTAAATCAAGGAATGGATGGTCTTGGCATTGGAGGCGCCACGCGAGCGCAGCACCTGCGCCGCCTTGCCGGTGAAGGCCGCAAACAGCACCTCGCCATCCACGTTCTCGGCAAAATGCCGCGCAAGCGTCGTCTTGCCCGTGCCGGCATAGCCGAACAGACGGAACAACGGCGAGCGCCCCTCCTTCAGCCATTTGGCAACGGCCTTGAGCGCTTCATCTTGTTGCGGCGCGAATTGCATGGGCCGACTTGGCAGGATTCGGCCGCGAGACGCAAGCAGTAAAAAATACCTGGCAGCTCGGGAATAAATTCGGGAGCACCGGTGTCTCATGTCCGGCAACGCAAATGCGTAGCCTGGACAATCATTGTCCACCACCCGAGGAGAGATATCATGAAGACCCTGAGATTCCTGGCCGCGCTCACTGCGGCATCGGCCTTTGCCACCGCCGCCCTTGCCGCAGCCCCGGTCAAGACGGTCGAAAGCGCCAAGGGCAAGGTGCTGGCCGGCGAAAACGGCAAGACGCTCTACACCTTCAAGAACGACAAGGCTGGCGTGTCCAATTGCAACGGCGATTGCGAGAAAGCCTGGCCGCCGCTGATGGCCGATGACAAGGCCAAGGCGGAAGGTGCATATTCGATCATTACCCGCAAGGACGGGATGAAACAGTGGGCAAAGGACGGCATGCCGCTCTATTTCTTCGTCAAGGATGCAAAGTCCGGTGATGTCGCCGGCGACGGTTTCAAGGGCGTATGGGATGCCGCACGGCCCTGACCGTCCAAATGGCGCGGCGGGAACATCCCCCGCGCCTGACAGCTTCGAGGCGGAGGTGCTGGCGCTCCTCCCCTCGTTGCGGCGCTATTCTCGCAGCCTCACCCGCTCGGATGCCGATGGCGAGGACTTGCTTCAGGACTGCGTCGAGAAGGTTCTGACCCGCCGCGGCCAATGGCGCGGGCTGAACCTGCGCGGCTGGGTCCTGACCATCATGACCAATCTCTATCGCAACGGGCGGCGCCAGCAAGGCGGCCGCAGTTTTGTCGATATCGATGACAACAGCCATCTGCCGGCAGCCGAAACGGACAATGATCCGCTACAGCGGTCGCGCCTGGAAACGGCGCTGAACAGCCTCGGCGAAGAGTATCGCGCCGTGCTGATGCTCGTCGTCGTCGAAGGTTACAGCTATCAGGATGTCGCAGACATGCTTGAGATCCCGATCGGCACTGTCATGTCGCGCCTGTCGCGTGCACGGCAGAAGATGACCAGCCTGTTGAATGCCGACAACGTTGTCACGCTTCGGAGACCAAGATGAACGAACGCCAACCGACCGTGACCGAAGCGGATCTTCACGCCTTTGCCGATGGCCTTCTGCCGCCGGAAAAGCAGGCGGAATTGGAAGCTTGGCTGGCAGAAAACCCCGAGGATGCTGCCTCCGTGGCGGCTTGGCAGACTCAGAACGATGAAATCCGGGCCATGTTCTTTCCCTATGCGATATCGAAGGATGGCGACGCCAACCTAATTTCCGAAAGCAAAAGCACGCCCGACACACCGCCTTTACCGTTACAAAGAAGCCGCAAGCTGATGATGCTCGCCGCATCGCTGGCGCTCTTCATCGCCGGTGCGGCAGCCGGCCATTTCGGCCCGGATCTCCTGGCGCCGCGCGAATTGCAGCTGACATCGATCGAAGCCCTGCCGCAGCAGGCACACTCGGCCTTTGTCGTCTATGCCAGCGATGTCCGCCACCCCGTCGAAGTCGGCGCAGATCAGGAGGCGCATCTCGCTACCTGGCTCGGCAAGCGCATGAACGTCGCCGGCCTCAAGGTGCCGAGCCTGCAGAGACTGGGATTCCAGCTCGTCGGCGGCCGGCTGCTGCCGATCAACGGCACGCCAGGCGCTCTGTTCATGTATGAAAATGCCAGCGGCCAGCGCCTAACAGTGCTGGTGGGCCGCAACAGCGGCAACACCACGACCAGCTTCCGCTTCGCCAGCGACAAGGCCGTCGAGACTTTCTACTGGATCGACGGCGACCTCGGCTATGCCGTCACGGGCGAGATCTCTCGCGACATGCTGCGGCAGGTGGCGGACGAATGTTACAGGCAGTTCTCGTCTTAGTCTGCGGAGACACGAGGATAGGGAAGCCTGCACCCGCCCTCGTGGTTCGAGACGGCCCCTTGGGCCTCCTCACCATGAGGGCTGGTCTTTTGTGCATTCCGGTAAAATCAGGCTGCAACAATTACAGCACGCGCTCCATCCTCATCCTGAGGCGCGAAGGTTCCCTGAGCTTATCGAAAGGACCGAAACCTCGAAGGACAAGGATGGCCCCAAGGATAGCCTGCCCTTTCAATGCTGCGGATCGTTCCCCAGCACGATCGGCTTGCCATGCGGTGTTGCCTCCGCCGCCCGTTGCCAGCTTTGCTGCAAAGCCAGAATCACATCGGCATCTGCAATGCCCTTAGCCACCAACAAGCCCGAAAGCGCCGCCACCCAGCAATCGAAATAATCACTGCCGTCAGGCGCGCGACCAGGCTTGTGCACTTCGGCCGACAATCGCTCGGCCCATTCGCTCCAGGCAAACAGGCCCTTCTCATGTAGATGAACGGTCATGGCGAAAGCCTCTGCCGCCCAGGGCCCGGGAAAGACCGGCTCGCCATCGGTAGATTTTGGCAATCCGGGCGATTGCGCCAGAGGTGACGCGATCTCACACGCGCTCAAGATAGCTCTCCCACGCATCGATCGACACCGTCAGCGAAGGATCAGCCCCCTCGCCCCAGATCTCGGCACCATCGAAGACCACGGTATAGACCCATTGCGGATTTTCACCGCGGCCATGGGCGTTGTCATCGGGGAATACGAACGATCCCTGCACGGCCTCGATGACACCCGTCTTGGCACGGGCATAGCGCGGCAATCTGGTGTGGCCGGTCGGATTGAAGTTCTTCGTCCGCACACGATCGCCGATGGCAAAAAGCGGTGCGGTATCGACCGGCCGGTCGCAAGGGCCACCCTTGGCCAAAACGCCATCGACCATTTCAGCTTTCAGCACCCGCTTCGGTGCCCTGCCCTGTTCCAGCGAATGCCCGGCGCGCAACTCCTCGACCGTTGCAAATCCATGCCGCTCCAGCAGCATGTCGATGCCTCGCGTCCAAACTTCATAATAGCTGGCGGCAAGATAATCGGCCGGCGGAATGCTTTCGCGCGCGTGCCGGCTTTCATCGATGGTCCAGGCTCCGAAAGCACCGCAGGAAAGCGTGATGCCAAGCGCCCGCTTTTCCCATTCCGCATGGAAATAAGGCTCATTTTGTTCGGGCGCGACCGGACCAAACCCCATCTGGCCGCCGAGATCGTGCGGCCCATTCATAATACAGCCTCCGGTGTTCTGGCCACCGCCGTTCCGATCATCGCATCGCGGCTGACGAGATCCGCCAGGGCTTCCTCGCCCATGTCCTCAGAACCGGCCGGCCGTTCCGGGATCACTAGATAGCGAAGCTCCGCCGTGGAATCCCAGACGCGGATCTTTGTCTCCTGCGGCAATGTCAGGCCGAATTCGGCGAGCACGCCGCGCGGATCAATCACTGCACGCGAGCGATAGGCCGGCGCCTTGTACCATACCGGTGGCAGCCCCAGCACGGCCCAGGGATAACAGGAGCAGAGTGTGCAGACGATCAGGTTGTGCGTATTCGGCGTATTGAACACCGCGCGCATATGCTCGCCCTGGCGGCCGGTGAAGCCGAGGCTTGCGATTGCCGCGGTTGCATCGCGCCGAAGCCAGTCGGCAAAGTCCGGATCGCTCCAGGCCTTCGCCACCACCTGCGCGCCGTTGCGTGGTCCAACCTTCGTCTCATAAGTCTCGACGATGCGGTCGATTGCCGCCGGATCGATCAACCCCTTTTCCGTCAACAGCGTTTCCAGCGCTTTCACGCGTGCCTGCATGTCGGAATAGTGGTTGTCGTGGTGATGGTGATGATCGTCGTCATCATGCGAATGGTCGTGCGACATAGCCGTCTCCCGTCTCTTGAACGCTACTTTAGCATCGGCCAGAGACTGAGCACCAGCAGGACGGCCATGGTTATGTTGAACCATTTGAGCCTGCTGGGATCGGACAGCCAATCGCGCAGGACGGAGCCGAAGCCGGCCCAGGTCGATACGCTCGGCACGTTCACGGCGGCAAACGCGAAGCCGACGAGGAGAACCGTGAAGAGATAGAGCTGCTCATTGGTGTAAGTCGCCATGGCGGTGACGGCCATCACCCAGGCCTTGGGATTGACCCATTGGAACGCGGCAGCGCTGACGAAGCTCATCGGCTGCGCATCGCTTTCCGCCTCGCTCAGACTGCGCGATGTCCCGATCTTCCAGGCGATCCAGACAAGATAGGCGCCACCGGCGAATTTCAGCACGGTGTAGAGTAATGGCACCGTATGCAGAAGCGCCCCCAAGCCCAATCCCACGGCAATCAGCAGCACGAAAAAGCCGACGCCGATGCCGAGCATGTGCGGGATGGTGCGCCGGAAACCGAAATTCACGCCGGAGGTAAACAACATCATGTTGTTCGGTCCGGGCGTGATCGAGGTCGTGAACGCGAAAAGTAAAAGAGCCAGAAATGTATCCAGCGCCATGATGCCTCCTAGGACACCGTATCGTGACAAGGCGGCATCCGAAATTCTTCCTCACGCGCACAAAAATGTGACGACGCATGACGGTGCGACATTAGTTCGCCGGCCATACGAAAGCCATAGGGTGATTGTCACGGTGACATGACGGATGTTGATTGAAATCCGGTCGAATGCCCCTATCCTTCGGTTTTCTTTAGCGAGGAAAGACCATGCGCGAACCCATTCCCACCGTCACCCTTCCCTCCGGCATCCTGGTTCCGGCGCTTGGCCAGGGGACGTGGAACATGGGCGAGAATGCCGCGAGCGCCAGGGACGAAATCGCCAGCCTCAAGACCGGCCTCGATCTCGGTATGACGCTGATCGACACGGCGGAAATGTATGCCGATGGCGGCTCGGAAGAGATCGTCGGCAAGGCGATCGAGGGGCGGCGCGACGAGGTTTTCCTCGTCAGCAAGGTCTATCCCGCCAATGCCAGCCGCAAGGGCGCGGTCGAAGCGTGTGAACGCAGCCTGAGGCGCCTGAACACCGATCGCATCGACCTCTATCTCTTGCATTGGCGCGGCAATTATCCGCTCGAAGAAACGGTGGAAGCCTTCGAAGGTCTCAAGGCCGCCGGCAAGATCGAGGCCTGGGGCGTGTCGAACTTCGACGTTGACGATATGGACGAGCTGCTGTCCGTGCCGAATGGCGGCAATGTCGCCGCCAACCAGGTTCTCTATAATCTCTCCCGGCGCGGTATCGAATACGACCTTTTGCCCTGGTGCCAGGAGCGCAGCATTCCGGTCATGGCCTATTCGCCGATCGAGCAAGGCCGGCTGTTGCATCATCCGGAACTGATCCGCGTCGCCAAGACCTATCAAGCGACACCCGCGCAGATCGCCCTCGCCTTCTTGCTGGAGCGAGATGGCGTTATCTCGATCCCGAAATCCTCGAACGCGCAGCGCATCGAAGAGAACCGCGACTCGATCGATGTAGACATCACGGATGAGGATTGGGCCGTGCTCGACGCCGCCTTCCCGCCGCCGTCGCGGAAGAAGTCGCTGGACATGCTGTAGGTTTAGGCAACGGCCTTCTGCTGCGCGACGATCAGATCGATCGCCCGAAAGACATCGATCTTTCGCCAATCAGAGGGATCGCGATAGGTCGGATAAAGAAAAAGAGCGGCAGCGGCGATCTGATCGACCGTCCGCCGTTTTGTCCGGCGTCCGGCGAGCGCTGCCTTAGTGTAGACGCCAAAATAATCTTCCGTCACGCCCCAGCCAGCATAGAAGGGCGCGGCGTAGCACCGAACCGGGATGCCGCGCAGCAGCGCATCGAAACCGAACTGGCTCGAGACGGTCCAGACCTCATCCACGATGTCGAGGATCGAGGCCACCGAGACGGCGTCATCAAGCAGCACAGCATTTCCCGGAGAAGCGCCGTCCGTAAGATATCCCTTACGAAGTCCGGCCATCACATCCGGATGGGTGCGGATGAGGCATTGCGCATCGCTTGCGAGTGCATCGGCGAGCATCTTCTCGAAAGAGGCTTTTGAGCCAAGCGCCCGGCCGACGGAAACATCGCCCACGACTTGATCGACGAGCAGAATACGTCGCTTTGTTGTCCGCTCGACGCGGGGCGGCCGATGCGGAAGATGATTGTATTTCGACAGCTTGTTGAGAACGATCTGCTCGCGAATGGCGCTGCCGAGTTCCCCCACCTCTCCCGCCCCCTCGATCAGTCGCTCAAGTCGTGATGCTCTGTTGGCATCGACGGGCAAGCCGAGATCATCGATAACGATGGAAAGTGGAATGGCGCCGGATTTGCCGAGGTCCATGGACCGCAGAAAGCCGTCCTCCAGATGCCAATGCGGCAAGCGGCGAAACCGCGCAATCCCATCTGCCGCCTTGGCCGGCACGCGACCGCCCCAGGAGACAATGCCGCCAATCCCTGGGGAAAGGATCGAGGCCAGCTTTTGCGAGCCGAAATAATGTCCGAGCCAAGGAAAGTCGCCACGGACGAAGAACGCGGCACCAAGACGCATGTCCGCGGGCGGATGCCACGGCTTGTCGCCGATCTCAGGCAAAGTCTCGCCGGCAAGGATTGCCACCCTAATTCCCCGCTGCAATTGAATTCATCGGCCAAGCCAGGCCGCGATAAAGATAGAGCGGTTCAGCGTTCCACGGAAGCACTGAACCGCTCTGTTTTTTCACGCAATTCCGGATGGAACCGGCTAGCGACGCGGGCTCTTACATTCCCTGCGAGCCGCGGTTCATCGCAGCGATGCCGGTGCGGCAGACTTCGATCAGGCCGAGCGGCTTGATGATGGCGATGAACTGATCGATCTTCGAAGACTTGCCGGTGATTTCCAGAATGAAATGCTCGACGGTTGCATCCACCACCTTGGCGTGGAAGGCATCGGCCAGCCGCAACGTCTCGGCGCGGGTTTCGCCACTTCCAGTCACCTTCAGCAACGCCACTTCGCGCTCGATCGGCCGCTCCTGGCCGAGTTCGCGGGCGCGCACCGTCAGATCGACGACGCGGTGAACGGGAACGATGCGCTCGAGCTGTGCCTTGATCTGCTCCAGCACCTGCGGCGTGCCGCGCGTGACGATGGTGATGCGCGACAGATGCGCCTGATGCTCCGTCTCCGAAACCGTCAGGCTTTCGATGTTGTAGCCACGGCCGGAAAAGAGGCCGATGACGCGGGCGAGAACGCCGGGCTCGTTATCGACAAGCACCGAAAGCGTATGGCTCTCAGCCGCCGCGGTTTCCGGCGAAATGAAATAGGCGGAGCCGGTGGGTTGAAGGTGTGCGTTCATTATCCTTGTTCCGTTTCCTCGGTTCTTGTTGGCTATGCCAGTAAGATCGGGCCGAGACGCGGCTTTAGCGCGTCCCGGTCTTACGATCAAACCAGCTGGCGACCCTTGGCGTCGATGGCGTTGGCAACGGCCTCGTCAGTCGCTTCATCAGGCAGCAGCATTTCGTTGTGCGCCTTGCCCGAGGGGATCATCGGGAAGCAGTTGGCGAGATTGGCGACACGGCAATCGAAAATGACCGGCTTGTCGACATCGATCATCTCCTGGATCATCGCATCGAGATCGCCAGGCTTTTCGCAACGCAGGCCGACGGCGCCGTAGGCTTCCGCGAGCTTGACGAAATCAGGCATCGCCTCCGTATAGGAATTGGACAGGCGGTTGCCATGCAGCAGCTGCTGCCACTGGCGAACCATGCCCATGTACTGGTTGTTCAGGATGAAGATCTTGATTGGCGCATTGTGCTGGATCGCCGCCGACATTTCCTGGATGCACATCTGGATCGAGGCATCACCGGCAATGTCGATAACCAGGCTTTCCGGATGGGCGATCTGCACGCCGAGTGCGGCCGGCAGGCCATAGCCCATGGTTCCGAGACCGCCCGAGGTCATCCAGCGGTTCGGCTGTTCGAAACCGTAGAACTGCGCCGCCCACATCTGATGCTGACCGACTTCGGTCGTGATGTAGGTATCGCGATGCTTGGTCAGCTCATAAAGGCGCTGGATCGCATATTGCGGCATGATGACATCGTCACTCGGCTTGTATGCGAACGAGTTGCGCGCACGCCAGCGCGCAACATCGGCCCACCAGTCGCTGAGGCGGTCCGCCGCAGGCTTTTGCGGCAGGGCGCGCCACAGGCGAACCATGTCTTCCAGAACATTGCCGACATCGCCGAGAATGCCGATATCGACGTGTACGTTCTTGTTGATCGAGGACGGGTCGATATCGATATGGATCTTCTTCGAATTCGGCGAGAAGGCATTGAGACGGCCGGTAATGCGGTCGTCGAAGCGCGCACCGATGCAGACCATGACGTCGCAATCATGCATCGCCATATTGGCCTCGTAGGAGCCGTGCATGCCGAGCATGCCGAGCCAGCTCTTGCCCGATGCCGGGTAGGCGCCGAGGCCCATCAGCGTCGATGTGATCGGGAAATTTGTCAGCTCGACCAGCTCGCGCAGCAGCTTGGAAGCTTCCGGCCCGGAGTTGACGACGCCGCCGCCGGAATAGATGACCGGACGACGGGCATTCTTCATCAGCTCGATCGCCTGGTGAATCTTGTTGAGATCGCCCTGGATCTTCGGCTGATAGCTCTTCTGTGCGTCATGCGCTTCCGGCGGCGTATAGGTGCCGGTAGCGAACTGAACATCCTTTGGAATATCGACAACGACCGGGCCTGGACGGCCTGATTGCGCAATGCGGAAGGCTTCATGGATGACGGCAGCGAGCTGGTTGACGTCCTTGACCAGCCAATTGTGCTTGGTGCACGGCCTCGTAATGCCGACCGTATCGCATTCCTGGAAAGCATCCGAGCCGATCAGCGATGTCGGAACCTGGCCGGTCAGGCAGACCAGCGGGATCGAGTCCATCAAGGCATCCTGCAGCGGCGTGACCGCATTGGTCGCACCGGGACCGGAGGTGACCAGCATGACACCGACCTTGCCGGTGGAGCGGGCGTAGCCTTCGGCCGCATGGCCGGCGCCCTGCTCGTGGCGGACGAGAATGTGCTTGATGTCGTCCTGCTGGAAGATCTCGTCATAGATCGGAAGCACCGCGCCGCCCGGATAACCGAAGATGTGTTCGACGCCGTTGTCCTTGAGCGCCTGCAACACGATCTCCGCGCCTGTCATTCGATTGCCGCTCGCCTGATTATCTGTGCCGGTCATACGTTTGTTCCGCTGTCTGCTGGAGGTCTGGAAAGATGAAATCTCGATTTCGGGCATAAAAAAAGGCCCCTTAGGGAGCCTGTCATCTAGCGCATGGGTGGCTATCGCCGGATGGTTACACCATCCTGCCCATGCGCCTTCCCACCACGATAAGAATGATCGAGTTTTTCATGGGGCGAAGTGATAGACAGAAAATTTCGAAGCGTCAACGCGTGAAGCAATAAAAAATCGCGGACCAGCGGAAACCCTATAAAAAGCGCGGGTGGTCGACAGGGTTTTATTAAGCCACCGTCTCTATGCTCCAGCCACGAATGATTGGGGTAACTGTTTGCTGAATAACGATCTGCAGACATCAGGCAACGCTGGAGATCTTGATCGCCGCGACAAGTTGAAACCGGGAAATCGCTTCCTCGGTCGCGTCGTCGCGTGCAACGGTTCCCGCGCGACAATCGCCGCCGTGGCCGAGGCCGGCGGCACGGACCTGACCGAACTCTGGTCGGTCGGCCGGCTGATTTCCATCAGTGTCGGGAAGAACCGCGTCGCGGCCCTCGTCTATGCGATGAACACGCAAAGCGTCGGCTGGGGCGAAGGGCAGGACAATCTCTTTCGCATCGAGGTCGAGCTTCTGGGTGAGGTTCGCGTCGAACCGGATGGCCGCGAGGAGTTTTCAAGCGGCATATCGGCCTATCCCTATCTGGGCGCGATCGCGCACCGTATCCGCGCCGCCGACCTCATGCGCATTTTCGATGCCGGCAAGGGTAGCAGTTGCGTCATCGGCAAGCTGACGCAGGATGAAAGCATCGATGCCGCCATCCACATCCCTTCGATGCTGGCGAAGCATTTCGCGGTCGTCGGCTCGACCGGCGTCGGCAAATCCACCGCCGTCTCGCTGCTGCTGCACAAGGCCATCAGCGCCGATCCGAAATTGCGTGTGCTGATCCTCGATCCGCACAACGAATTCGCGGCTGCCTTTCCAAAGCATGCCGTCGTCATCGACACCGATACGCTCGACCTGCCCTTCTGGCTGATGCGGCTTGAAGAATTCAGCGAAGTCGTCTTCCGCGGCCGCCCGGCGATCCCCGAGGAACTCGACGCGCTGCGAGACCTTATCCCCGAAGCGAGACGCGCCTTTCGCGGCAGCGATTCCACTCTGATGCGCCGCCAGACAGAAAAGGCCTCGGTGACAGCGGATACGCCGGTGCCCTACCGCATGGCCGATCTGCTGGCGTTGATCGACGAGCGCATCGGCCGCCTTGAAGGCCGCCAGGAGAAGCCGCATCTGCGTTCGCTCAAGATGCGCATCATCTCGGCGATCAACGATCCCCGCTATCACTTCATGTTCTCCAACAATACGATCACCGATACGATCATGGAGACCATCGCCAAGATCTTCCGCATTCCGGGCGACGGTAAGCCGATCTGCACCTTCCAGCTCGCCGGCATCCCCTCGGAAGTTATCAATTCCGTCGCCTCCGTCCTTTGCCGCATGGCCTTCGAACTGGCGCTCTGGAGCGAAGGGGCAATCCATATGCTCGTCGTCTGCGAGGAAGCGCATCGCTATATCCCCGCCGACCCGACGCTCGGCTTCTTCCCGACGCGGCAGGCCATCGCCCGTATCGCCAAGGAAGGACGCAAATACGGCGTGTCCCTCGGCATCATCACCCAGCGTCCGGGCGAGCTCGACCAGACGATCCTGTCGCAATGCTCGACGCTCTTTGCCATGCGTCTGGCCAATGATCGCGACCAGGAAATCATCCGCTCGGCCATCCCGAACTCTTCGATCTCGACGACGAGCTTTCTTTCATCGATCGGCAACGGTGAAGCGATCGCCTTCGGCGAGGCCATCGCAGTCCCGATGCGCATGCGCTTTTCCCAGGTCGAGCGGCATTTGCTGCCAAAAGCCAGCGGAAGCGTCACGAAAACCAGCGAGGATTCGCCGGATACGGTTGATTTGCGTACGATCATCAGCCGCATGCGTTCGATTTCAGGCCCCGATCTCAGCCCTCTCCAGCAGAGTTATAATGCTGCGCCGATGACCGATATCGGAGATGATTTCGACGAGGTGCCCGTCCAGCAGACAATCCGTCATCAGGCGGAACCGAACCTGCCGTCGATCGAACCCTACCGTCCGGACATGCTGCCGCGCACCGCCGCACCGCAACCCGCAGTTCCCTCGCAAACATCGATCGACAGCAAGCTTGCGGAATTGCGCCGCGAATTCCGCAGCGATGAAGGAGGCGCTCGCTCACCCCCGCAAAGGGAACACGCCCCTTCTCTGCGGCGCGAATCCGGCCTGTCCTTGCGGGACAGCATTTTGAAAAAACCCTTGAGCAGCCTTTACGACAAGGACTGACGCCCCGAACTACGGGCTCAAGCGTTCCCAGCTCGCATCCATCTGATTACGGAACCAGGTCATCTGCCGCTTGGCATATTGCCGCGTCGCCGCCGATCCGGTTTCGATGACCTCGGCACGCGTCATCTCCCCCTTCAGCATCGCGGCGATCTGCGCGACCCCGATCGCCTTCATGACGGGCATTTCCGGCGGAAGATCCAATGCCAGCAGAGCCCGCACCTCGTCTTGCGCTCCCATCGCCAGCATCGTCTCGAAACGGCTGTTGATGCGTTCGTGCAGGATAGCGCGCTCGGGTAGAACGACGATCTTTCGTGCATGGTCGGGATCGACGATCATCGGCCCGTTCTTGCCCTGAAAAGCGGCAATGGACCGACCTGTCGCTTCGACCACCTCCAGAGCACGAACGATGCGCTGCCCGTCCTGCGGATTCAGAGTTTCCGCAACGGCAGCGTCGCGTTCCGCAAGCTCACGATGCAGCGCCTCCGGCCCCTCTGTCAGCAACCGACTGCGAAGCCGATTGCGGATATCAGACGGAATCTCGGGCATGTCGGAGAGCCCGCCCGTCAGCGCCTTGAAATAAAGCCCGGTGCCGCCGACGAAGACAGGCATGCGGCGCTCGAGGCGCAAGCGCTCGACCAAGGCGCCGGCCTCACGCAGCCAGATGCCGGTCGAATAGGCTTGGCCGGCCGGAACGTGGCCGTAAAGATGGTGCGGAATGCCTTCCATATCCGCCTCGGAAGGCCGCGCGGTCAGCACGCGCAAGGTGTCGTAGACCTGCATGCTATCTGCATTGATGACGACGCCATCATGCGAACGCGCCAATTCTACCGCCAGTGCGGACTTGCCGCTGGCGGTCGGCCCGGTTATCAGGATCGCGTCGATATTGCTCATAGGGTTTCTGCTCATGGCCTTCGTTGCCACGCTTATTGCCAATCCGTCAAACCCCGTTCTCGTTCCGGCCATCGCCGAACAGGCGGCTGATGCTGTCAAAGCGTCCGGGCTCTATTGGCTTGCCGACGGCATTGCCTGCGATATCGTGCTTCGCGATGGCACCGATGTTGAGGCCGCAGAGGCCAATATACTGGCCGTGATCGGCAGCGCGCCGATCGATCTGGTGATCCAGGAAGCCGACACCCGCCGCAAGAAGCTGCTCATCGCCGATATGGACTCCACCATGATCGGCCAGGAATGCATCGATGAACTCGCCGCCGAGGTCGGCCTCAAAGAGAAGGTTGCCGATATCACCGCCCGCGCCATGAACGGCGAAATCGCCTTCGAGCCGGCCCTGCGCGAGCGAGTCGCGCTTCTGAAGGGATTGCCGCTCTCCGTCGTCGACGATGTCATCGCCAAGCGCATCACGCTCACGCCGGGCGGCCCCGAACTCATCGCCACCATGAAGGCGAAGGGCTATTACGCCGCCCTTGTGTCCGGCGGCTTCACTGTCTTCACCAACCGGATCGGCGCCACCCTCGGCTTCGACGAGAACCGGGCGAATGTCCTGCTGGAAGAAAACGGCATCCTGACTGGCCTCGTCGAGGAGCCGATCCTCGGCAAGCAGGCCAAGGTAGACGCACTGAACGATATCGCCGAGAAGCTCGGTATCTCCACCGATGACGTCATGGCTGTCGGCGACGGTGCCAATGACCTCGGCATGTTGCAGCTTGCCGGTGCGGGCGTCGCGCTCCACGCCAAACCGACCGTCTCCGCGCAGGCAAGGATGCGCATCGATCACGGGGATCTGACTGCCCTGCTCTATATCCAGGGCTATCGCAAGACGGACTTCGTCAAACCATAGAGAGCGCTGAAATCAGGGGCCGCAGATGATCATCACCGAAACCGACCGCCTCATCATCCGCAACTGGCGCGAGGCGGATCGCGATCTGGCCTATGAGATCAACTCCGACGAGACTGTCATGGAGTTCTTTCCGTTTCGCCGCAATCGGGCGGAAGCAGATGCCTTCTTCGATCGCGTTCAGTCGATGATTACGGAAACCGGGCTTGGCCTATACGTGCTGGAGCTGAAGGAAAGCGGCGAGGCAATCGGTTATTGCGGGCTGATGCGGACGGATCACCTTGAGCCGTTCGTCCCGGTCGGAACGATCGAGATCGGCTGGCGGCTGGTGGCGCGGCACTGGGGCAAGGGATTGGTCAGCGAAGCCGCGCGAGCGCTTCTTGCTCACGGCTTCGACAAGCTCGATCTGGATCCAATCGTTTCCTTCGCCGTGCATAACAATGTCAGATCGACCGCCGTGATGGAGCGGATCGGTATGCACCGCGTCGAAGACGGCGATTTCGATCACCCCAATGTGCCAGACACTCATCCTCATCTGCAGCGTCACGTCCTCTACCGGCTGACCGCGGCCGAGTGGCGCTCCGGGCGATGACGACACTCGAAACATCTCGGCTGATCCTGCGGCCATGCCTGCCAGAGGATCGCGAGCTGTTTTATGAGCTGAGCTCCGATCCCGCCGTACTTGAATTCTTTCCCTTCAGCCGCAGCCGCGAGGATGCCGACACCATCTTCGCCATGATCCGGAACGTCATCTCCGAACCCGGCTTCGAGTTTCTGGTCCTAGTCTTGAAACATAGCGGCGAGGCCATCGGCTTCTCGGGATTGTCCAGAGTGCGGCTTGATCCTCCTCTGCCCAGAGATGCCGTGGAAATCGGCTGGCGGATATCAGCACTTCATTGGGGCAAGGGCTACGCAACCGAAGCCGGCATGGCTCTTGTGCGTCATGCTTTCACCGTCCTGAACCTCGAAGAAATCCTGTCCGTCGCCGTGCATGATAACAGGCGCGTCCTGGCGGTGATGCGCAGGATCGGCATGCAACCCGATCCGGCGTGCGATTTCGACCATCCACAAATTCCGGAGACGCATCCGCATCTGAAGCGGCACGTCGTCTATCGGCTGCGCGCCGCCGAATGGCGGGCGCAGCACGCAAGACACATTGAGAGCTGAATTCTACTCCAGCGCGACGGCGATGAAACGCAAGTCACCGCTTGGAGATGCGATCATCATCTGCGCGTTGCGGCGTCCTTCACGCTTCAGCGATGCCACCTTGTCCGAGGCGGCGCTCGGGGTCTGGACGAATTCCTGTGCAACCTCAACGATGACGTCGCCGGGCTTCAGCCCTTTTTCCGCAGCTGCCGAGCCTGGAGCCACTTCGGTGATGACCACGCCATCGACGCTGTCAGCAATGCCGAAGCTCTTGCGATTTTCAGCCGTCAGCGTCGAGAGCTTCATTCCGAGAATATTCGAGGTTGCCTGAACTGGCGGCTGAGCCTGCGGCGATTGCTGCGGATCGCCGCCCTGATCCTGCCCATCCATGCCGTCATCGTCGCCATCGTCTCCCTGGTCGGGATTGATGACGCCATCGCTGTTGCCCTTATCATCAGGCGCAAGCTGCGGCTTCTTGTTCTTGTCGGTGCTTGCCGCTGCCACCTGATCGCTGTCCTCCAGGCGGCCGAGCGTCACCTTGACGGTTTGCTGCTTGCCGTCGCGATAGATGACGACGTCGACTTCCTTGCCGACGGGGCTTTCCGCGACGACACGCGGCAGATCGCGCATCTCGTCCACATCCTTGCCGTCGAATTTGAGGATAACATCGCCCGCCTTGATCGAGCCGTTATCGACAGGGCCGCCCTTGATGACGCCGGCCACAAGCGCCCCCTTGGCTTCCGAAAGACCCAGGCTATTGGCGACATCGTCCGTGACAGGCTGAATGCGCACACCGAGCCAGCCGCGGCGCGTCTCGCCAAAGTCCCGGAGCTGATTGACGACGCCTTCAGCCAGTTCGGACGGCACGGCAAAGCCGATACCGATCGAGCCGCCACTCGGAGAGATGATGGCCGTGTTGATGCCGATGACCTCACCCTTCATGTTGAAGAGCGGACCGCCGGAATTGCCCTTGTTGATCGCCGCATCCGTCTGGATGAAATTATCATAAGGGCCAGCATTGATATTGCGGCCCCGCGCCGAGACGATACCGATGGTCACCGAGCCACCGAGGCCGAAGGGGTTGCCGATCGCCATCACCCAATCGCCGATCCGCATCTTCGAGGAATCGCCGAATTTGACTGATGTCAGCGGATGTTTCGGCTCGACCTTCAGGACCGAAAGATCGGTCTTCGTATCAGTTCCGATCAGCTTGGCCTTTAGCTTCGTGCCGTTCGGAAAGATCACCTCGATGTCATCAGCGCCTTCGATGACGTGATTGTTGGTGACAATATAGCCTGACGGATCGATGACGAAGCCGGAGCCGAGCGAGCTCACCTTGCGATTGCTGTCGTCGTCTTTCTTGTTGTTGAAGAAATCGTTGAATTCATCCTGATAGGGCGAGTTATCCGGCACCTTCGGGCTTGCCGGCCCATTCCCCTCATCCTTGACCTTCTGCGATGTGGAAATGTTGACGACCGCATCGAGCAATCCGGAGGCTAGATCGGCAACCGAAGCCGGCCCAGCACCCATTGCCGGGTTCATGGTGACCGTGGGCATTGCTGCCGGCGATGTCTGATTGGTGGTGGCCGGCACCTGAGCACCCGCGGCAGCACCGCTATTCTGAGCCTGCGCATGCGCCTGTTCGGCAGCGCCCACAACGGGGCCGGCAATCAGCGCGATGCTCGCGAGCAAGGCAAACGAACGGCTGAAAGACAGGCGATTGGTCGAAGCCATCAGGCATCCTCATCGAGAAAGGGAAAACTTGTATAAGCATCAACATAAGGCGGAATGATGAAGCGTGAAATCACCTTTTTGCGAAATCCCCGGACCTCCTCACTGCCGAAGCGGGCATGGCAAGGCGATGCAATCCGCCATAAAGAAAAAGGGCCGCCCCGAGGCAGCCCTTCCGTTCCTTGATTTGACGCCTCAATTGGCCGATGGCGCCGGATTGGCAGACGCCGGCGCCCCGGAATTGGGCGTCGAACCCGTCGGGCTGTCGAAATATTTGAAGAAATCCGACTTGTTCGGCGGCAGCACGAGCGTCTTGCTGCCCGTACCCGCAGCCAGTGCCTTGTTGTAGGCGGCCATCGAGCGATAGAACTCATAGAACTTCGGATCGCGGCTTGAGGCATCTGCGAAGATACCGTTGCGTTCGGCTTCGCCCTCACCGCGCAGTACTTCCGAATCCTTCTGTGCATCGGCAACGATTTCGACGACCTGACGATCGGCGACGGCGCGGCGGCGTTGGCCTTCTTCGTTACCGCGAGCGCGGATCAGCTCGGCTTCCGCCAGACGCTCGGCCTTCATACGGTCGTAAGTCTGCTGCGACACTTCCTGGGTCAGGTCGGTGCGGCGGATGCGGACATCCTCGATGTTGAGACCGAGGGTCTCGGCATCGCGATGCAGATCGTCGCGCACTTCGGTCATCATCGATGCACGTTCGTTGGAAAGCGCGGCTTCGAAGTTGCGCAGACCGTAGACACGGCGAAGAGCAGCATCGAGGCGGGTTCTCAGACGCGATTCCGCTGCGTCGCGATCACCCGATACCGTCTCGCGGAACTTGCGCGCATCCATGATCTTATAAACCACGAAGGCATCCACCTCATAGAACTTGCCGCCGGAAACCTGGACGCGGATATTGTCCAGATCGAAGCGAAGTTCCTGCCGCTGAATGTACTGGACGCGATCGGCATCCATGAAGGCGAACGGCAACTTGAAGTAGAGGCCCGGCTCGGTCTTGACCGCACGGATCTGGCCGAAGCGCAGGACGATCGCCTGCTCCTTGGCATTGACCACGAACACCGACGAATAGATGAGCAGCAGCACTACCGCGAGCGCGATGAGAATGGCTGGCAAACGGCTGGACGTCATTATTTGGCCTCCGGCTGAGTTGCAGCACCGGGCCTGCCCGGCTGTGTCGTGGATTGCTTGCCGATTTCGTTGAGCGGCAGGTAAGGCACGACGCCCTGCTTGTCGTCGATGATGATGCTGTTGGAATTACCGATGACGGACTCCATGGTCTCGAGGAACAACCGCTTGCGGGTTACTTCCGGTGCCTTGACATATTCGTTGTAGATCGAGACGAAGCGCTGGGCCTCACCCTGAGCTTCCTTCACGATGCGGTCCTTGTAGGCAGCCGCTTCTTCACGAATCTGCGCGGCGCGACCGCGGGCCTGACCGAGCTGCTGGTTGGCATACTGATTGGCCTCTTCCACCTGCTGGTCTTCGTTCTGCTCGGCGCGCTGCACTTCGTCGAACGCATCCGCCACTTCGCGCGGCGGCGAGACATCCTCGATCGGCACGGCATTGATGGAAATGCCGGTAGAGTAACGATCGATCGTGTCCTGGATGATGTTTCTGACCTCGGTCGCGATTTCCTGACGCTTGTCGCGATAAATATCCTGGGCCGGACGGCGGCCGACGACCTCGCGCATAGCGCTTTCGGCGACCTGCTGCAGCGTTTCATCCGGCGTTTCGAGGTTGAAAAGATAGGATTGTGGATTGGTCACGGTATAGAGAACCGAGAACTGCACATTGACGATATTCTGATCGCCCGTCAGCATCAGCCCCGCCGTCGAGCCGGCCGAGGAGCGGCCGCCGATATTGCGCTGCTGCTCGGTAACCTTGACGAATTCGACACGATCCATAGGCCAGAAATGGAAATGCAGGCCTGGCATCGAGACTTCCTCGCGCGGCTTGCCAAAGCGCAGTTCAACGCCTCGCTCGTCTGGCTGCACGGTATAAATGCACTGGATCAGCCAGAAAACGGCGATCACTGCGATGATGATGAGAACGACGCCTGCGTTGAAGCCACCGGGCACGAAACCTTTCAACCGGTCCTGGCCGCGGCGAATAATATCCTCGAGATCCGGAGGCCCTCCGTTGCCGCTTCCCCGCGGCCGGTTCGGTCCTTGCCCCCAAGGTCCCTGATTATTTCCACCGCCGCCACCGCCGCCCCATGGGCCACCGCCGCCGCCATTCTGATTGCTCCAAGGCATCAAAACCTCTTTGTTTGTTGACTCCCAGCATCGCGCCGCATCCACGGATTTCTTAGCTCGAAATCCGCGGGTGGCAGCGATTGTTTCCCGTTATAGGTATCGAAGCACCTGCTTTCAACGCGACTTCAGGAAGTTCGTCGGATTCGTTGGAAAATATTTGCTTTTTGGGGGCTGCTTTTATGCTTTTCGCCTGAAATAGCGAACGAAACGCGTCGGATAAGTGTCCTTTTCTCCGGCCGGTACGGCAAGCTCGCCATCGGCTTGCCAGATGCCGGGATCGATCTTCGGAAAGGGGGTATCGCCCTCCACATCCGCTTCCACATGGGTCACCAGCAGCCGGTCAGCCAGACCGATCGCCTGCCGATAGATTTCGCCGCCGCCGAGAATGCAGATCTCGTCCGCATTGCTCTCTTTGGCCAAACGGGATGCGGCCTCGATCGCTTCGTCGAGCGAATGCGCAACGACAACCCCTTCCGCCGAAAAATCGGCGTCACGGGTGATGATGACATTGGGCCGGCCAGGCAAGGGCCTGCCGATCGACTGGAAGGTCTTCCGCCCCATGATCACGGGTTTGCCGAGCGTCATCGCCTTGAAGCGCTTGAGATCGGACGACAGCCGCCAGGGCATATCGCCCTCGCGCCCAATGATGCCGTTGCGCGATACGGCAACGACGATGGTTTTGATCGGCTGGGTCATACGTCTCCCTCAGTCTGCCTCACCGACGCCAATGCGAGTCGGTCCGGCGACTTTACATCATGATGGCCGCAACGGCAGATAGAACGCACCTGTCACGGCCTAGTATCAGGCGCCGCTGTTCAATTTATCGAGCTGACCGGCCAAAATGCCTCCCTCTTCACGATCCCTCGCCATCTTCCGATAGAGCCCAGCCATGCCTTTGAAGATCAAGGCGGCTGGATCACCCTCGCCGAGGAACTCGGAAATCTCCTCCATCTCCGCGACCCAGCGATAGGCTTTCGGATACATGTCCGGAATGCCGTGGACGAATTTCGCATCAAGGTCCGGCAGGCTTTCCTGAAGTTCGCGTTTCAGGGCAACATCGGCGCCCGAACGGATCGCGGCAAGCAGCATGGCGGTGCCGAGGCCCGTCACGCCCTTGTTGATGCCGGCGTAGCACATCTTCAGTGCCGAGGCCGCGCCGATCGCTCCATCGATGCGGCGGACCTGAAGTCCGTACTCGACAAGTACGCCGCTGTCGTTGGCCGCATCGTCGCTTACATAGAGCTTCGGCCCCTTCTGGCCAGGCTTCGGCGGACCGCCGATAATCGAGCCATCCAGAACCGCGCCGCAATCGCCGCCGAAGATCGCCGCAACCTCCGCCATGGTCTTCGGCGAGATCGCATTGCAATCCATATATGTTGCCTTGCTTCCGCTGCGCCGCATCTCGCCAGCAATCTGCTCAGCGACGGCAATCGCCTCAGAGGGCGGAACGATGGAAAGAATAAGACGCGACGCGGCGATAGCGTCCAATCCGACCGGCTCCATGCCAGCTGCTTTCGCCCGCTCGATAGTCGAAGCCGAGCGTCCTTCGAGATAGGTGAGCACCCTCGCCCCGTTTTCGACCAAACGCCGGCCAATGGCACTTCCCATGGCGCCGGCTCCGATGACTGCGATCTCCACGGCCAATCTCCTTCTCCGATCGAGGAAGACGGCAGCATATCGCCTATCGTCCGGCCGGACGAGCGCAATGCCTTGCGGTAACGCTAAGTTTAGCGCCGACCGTCAAGCGTTGCGAAGCACGAGGACGGCGTAAATGCACGGCTCCTCGCTTTCATTCTGGAAGATGCAATCCGTCGGCGGACCAAGCTCCAGGCAATCGCCCGCCGACATCAGATGCCTGGCGTCTCCCTCGATAAAGGTCAGCCGTCCCTCCAGCACCCAGATGAGCTGTCGCATGAAGGCATAGGCCGATGCAGGCATCGGAACTTCCGCCCCCGCGGGCAATTCGATGCGGACGAGATCGAGCGGCAGGTCCGACTTCGGGGAAACGTGCCGGCGCTCATAGCCCGTCTGCGGATCGACCCAGATGGGCTGCTCTTCCTTTCGGAGAAATCGGCCCTGCTGCATCTCCGCACGTGCCATCAAGGTCGACATGCTCAGGCTGAAGGCACCGGAAAGCTTGCCGAGCAGCGTCGCTGTCGGGCTGCTTTCGCCACGCTCGATCTTGTGGATCATGGCACGGGATACGGTCGAGCGTTCGGCCAGCTCCGTCAGCGACCAGCCACGGCTTTCCCGTTCGATGCGAATGCGTGCGCCGATGCGCCTGTCGATATCATCAAGTTGAGACATGCGTTTTACTATAGTGGACTTCGGCTGAGATGACAATCGATGCCCCGCACCTTCGAAAGATCGCCTCGCACAGGTCTCGACAGCATGGAAAAGAAGTGCAGCTTCACTCAAAGAGTAACTTGGCTATTGAAAATTCTGCATATTTTATTGCAGTTGCCGAGATACAAACCATCGGCAGCGTTTTGTTTTCCTGGATTTTCGTAATAATATAGTAGACAGATATGGAAATCGGTGTATGACAGGATAGAGCAACAAAACACATATTCATCCAATTTAGTGGATGCCCTACGGAGCCAACCAATGCAAATTCGCGATGCGAGAGACGAGGATCTCGCGGGGATAACCGCGATCTACAATGATGCAGTCGCTAATACCGCCGCGATCTGGAACGAAACGCTGGTCGATATCGCCAACCGCCGGCAGTGGCTGCAGGATCGGCATAAGCTCGGCTATCCCGTGCTGGTGGCCACAGACGATCGCGGCGACGTCATTGGCTATGCCTCGTTCGGCGACTGGCGCGCCTTCGACGGCTACCGGCATACGGTCGAGCACTCCGTCTACGTCCGCAACGATCAATATCGCGGCGGCATCGGCAAGGCGCTGATGATCGAATTGATCGAGCGCGCCCGGGCGATCGGCAAACATGCGATGGTTGCGGGCATCGAGGCGGGCAATGAGGCTTCGATCCGGCTGCACGAAAAGCTCGGCTTCCAGCAGGTCGGCCTTCTGCCGCAAGTCGGCACCAAGTTCGGACGCTGGCTGGATCTGGCATTTCTCCAGCTCCTGCTCGATCAGCGCACAGAACCGGACAGCAAGCCAACAGTCTGAGGCTCAAACATCATGCCGATTACGGTGGCAACGCTCATTCTCGCCGGCATATCGCTGGTTGTGCAGAACGCGCTGATGGTGCGGATCACCCAGTCGGTATCGACCGTGCTGATCACGCTGGTCATCAACTCCTCGGTCGGGCTGACCGCATTGCTTGCGATCCTGATTTCCCGCAACGGCCTCGCCGGCCTTGCGGAAGCGGCCGGCGCCGTCAGGCCGTGGGCCTTGCTGCCGGGCCTGCTCGGCTCGTTCTTCGTCTTTGCCGGCATCCTCGGATATCAACGGCTTGGCGCGGCCCCCACCATCGCCGTGCTCGTCGCAAGCCAGCTCCTGACCGGCCTGGCATTCGACGCCGCCATCTCCGGAAAGACGATGGCCGGCTTCAGCGCATGGCAGCTTGTCGGAGCATTGCTGCTCGTCAGCGGCGCCGTTCTCGTTGCTGGTCGAAACGCCTAAACCGCGACTTCGGCCGCAATCGCGGCATGCGGCTCATAGCCCAGAACCTCGAAATCCTCGATGCGATAATCGTCGATGCTGTCGGGCCGGCGCAGCAGTCGCAAGGTCGGGAACGGCTTCGGCTCGCGGCTGAGCTGCTCGCGGATCGCATCCAGATGGTTGAGATAGAGGTGGACGTCACCGCCCGACCAGACCAGCTCTCCCATATCCATATCGACCTGCTGCGCGACCATGGCGAGCAGGGCCGCCTGCTGGCAGATGTTGAAGGGATTGCCGAGGAAGAGGTCGCAGGAGCGCTGGAACACCATCAGGCTGAGACGCGGCCGCTTGCCCCCCTCGCCCGAGATGTTCGACACATGGAATTGATAGACCATATGGCAGGGATGCAGCGCCATGTCGGCAAGCTCTCCGACATTCCATGCATGGAAGATCATGCGGCGGCTGCTTGGATTAGTTTTGAGATCCTTGATGACCGACGCGAGCTGGTCATGCACCCGGCCCTCGGCATCGCGCCACTGCCGCCACTGCTTGCCATAGACAGGGCCGAGATCGCCCCACTGGAGAGCGAAAGCCTCATCCTCGAGGACACGCTTCTCGAAGGCAAGCTGATCGATATCCTCGCCCGTCGCCTTGCGATATTTCGCTAGCGGCCAGTCGGTCCAGATCCGAACGTTCTCTTTCAGGAGATTGCGGATATTGGTGTCGCCGGTCAGGAACCACAGCATTTCCTTGACGGCGAGCTTCCAGTAGACGCGCTTCGTCGTGAAGATCGGGATCTGCCCCTTCGAAAGATCGAAACGCATCATAGCGCCAAGCCCGCTCAAGGTGCCGACGCCGGTTCGATCGATGCGGCGATCACCATGTTCGAGCAGGTGCGCCATCAGGTCGAGATATTGATACTCTGGGTGACGAGCCATCTTCCGCTCCGAAATCGCTTGAAATTTCCGGCCATAGGGATGCCTGGGCGACAGCCTGCCGATTCCTTTTTCGCAATTTTAATGACAAGCCGCGGCGAAACCAACCACTAGGAAACGTAATACAGGCAAATCACCGAGCCGCGCAGGCAAACCGATGTTTCCGCGACGTTAATATGACAATTGCCCTTCCCTTCGCCCGCGGAAAACACTATATCACCCTTGCCGGTCTTCGGGCCGGCTATGGCGATAAATGAGCGGTGTAATAAACCTATTGGACCCGGGGGCGGTACCCGGCGCCTCCACCAAAAACCGGCCGGCAAGACTGGCGTCAGACCGGCTTTTGATGGGGGCGAAACAGGATCGACAAGGGTGTAAAGATCGACTTTTCGCTCGGCATTGTACCGCCGTTATCGGGCTAAAATTGTAGTTGCAAACGACAACTATGCGGAAGCTCGTCTCGCTGCTTAATCGCGGTGTGACACTTCAAATAAAGTCCTAAGGGGTCGCACTCTTAGGCGGGGTTCGAAGGCACCTGGCAACAGAAGCCTTCACCTTCTTCTCCAGTGCTATATTATAGATCGACAGGCGGTGACTCGCGCATAGGGCTTTTCCGGCGGCGTTCAGCGTGGCATAAGCCTATAAAAAACATGGCCAACGAAAGACAGGAAAGCATGGGGCAGGATCATATCCGCTACGACATTTTGGCACAGGACGCCCTGCGTGGAGTGATCCGCAAGGTGCTGACCGAGGTCGGCGCTACAGGCCGCCTGCCCGGTGACCACCATTTCTTCATCACTTTTCTGACCGGTGCTCCCGGCGTGCGCATTTCGCAGCACCTGAAGTCGAAGTATCCGGAGCAGATGACCATCGTCATCCAGCATCAGTTCTGGGACCTGAAAATCACCGAGAGCCAGTTCGAGATCGGCCTCTCCTTCTCCGATGTTCCGGAAAAGCTGGTCGTCCCCTTCAACGCCATCCGCGGATTCTACGACCCTTCCGTCAATTTCGAGCTGGAGTTCGACGTCCCGTTGGCCGACGACGAAGAAGAGACTTCCTCCAGCGAAATCACTGCCTATCCGGTGCCGGTCGAAGGTGAGGAAGCGCCGGCGGCGGCAGCCAAGGAAGGCGAAGAAAAGAAGCCGGGATCGGTCGTCTCTCTCGACGCATTCCGCAAGAAGCAGTAGGCATTGCAGGGGAAGCATCCGCTTCCCCTTTTTCATATCGGTAACGGAAGAGATCGATGAGCGCCGAAATCGTCAATCTGCGCCAATTTCGCAAGAAGCAGGCCCGCTCGGACAAGGAAAAGCAGGCGGAGCAGAACCGCATCGCCTTTGGGCGAACCAAGGCCGAGAAGAAGCTGACGACGACGCTTAACGAAAAGGCCGCAAAGACGCACGAGGCCGGGCGAATCGAAACCAAGAAGACCGAAGACTAGTTTAGACCCCGAGATAAAAAACTTCAGAAATCAGTTGCTTACTTCCGCATTTTGAATCACTTTCAAAAATATCCCGCCATTTCCGATTTTTGATCGATCCGCTGATGATCCGTAAACATTCCGCGACGCTGCATGGCCATCGCACAAGCTTTTCCCTTGAGGATGCCTTCTGGACAGAACTGAAGGCTATCGCCAGCGCGCGCGGCACGTCGCTCGCGGCGCTGATCTCCGAGATCGACGACGGGCGCGAAGCCGGCAGCAATCTCTCCTCGGCACTTCGCCTCTATGTCCTCAGATGGCTGAAGGACCGCAACTGACGGCTGCGGGAAACTTGCGACAATGCCGTGAGCGTGCTTCAGCCGCCCGGCGTAGATCGGTTTGCAATTGCCCAGCCTATTGGGCAACCCCCGGCAATTCATTGAAGTTCAACGGTGCGGTCGTTTGCGGCGCCGGCGGATGCTGAGTTTCGGCCTTGGCTCGCGCGTCGGCCGCCGCCCTGGCCTTGGCCTCCTCTTCGGCTGCCTGCTTGGCACGCGCCTCTTCCTCCGCCTGCTTTTGCGCAGCCGCCTGCCGGGCTAGATCGCGCAGCCGCTCCTCTTCGGCACGGCGCTGCTGCTCTATGGCGGCATCGCGCTGGCGCTGAGCCTCGCGCGCGCCTGCCACATACTTGTACAGCGCGACCTCGCGCCGCAGCCTCTGCTTTTCAAGCACATTGGCCTGGAGGCGCTCGACACGGCGGCGTTCGCGCTCGAATGCCCGGACCGACAGGAAGCTGGTCACATCAGTCACATCCATTGTCCGGCCAGGTGAGGCCAGCGGTCCGGCGAAATCGAGGCGCAAGGCCGGTTCCGCGCCGCTCTGTGCTTCGGTGCCAGCGTTGAAATCGATGCCGAGAGAGCCGCGCATACGCTCATCCGGCAGACTGATTTCGGCATTGCCCGAAAGCTTTGCCAGATCATTGCTGGCGGCAATATTGGTCGCCCGCGCCACGCCCGCGGAAATGTTGAAAGGGATGCTCGTCGCCGGGAGAACAGCCTCGCCATTGTTGAGCAGCGTCTGGACGATCGGCAGCACCTTGGCGGCGGTGATATCGCCCTGGATCTGGTCCGTCGCCGAAAGGAGCGGCGGCAGGACGGAGAGATTGAGACCACGCACATGCGTTTCGCCGAGCTTAATTTCGCCCGAGCCGCTGGCATTGGCCGCAAGGTCGGCAATGCTCTTGCCACTCGCCTCGGCATTCATCGCAAGGCCGAAGCGACCGGTGGCAAGCGGTGCTCCGTCGCGTTGCCAGGCGACAACAGCGAGATCGCCGTTGGCCAGGCTGAGCTTCGTCTGCAGCAGACCGGTACCGTCGGAATTGGCAAGCATCGCGCTTCCGGTCAACGTGCCGCCATTCCAGCCGCCCGTCAGATCGTTAAGCCGCAATTCTTCGCCCTTGTAGCTCGCATTGGCGGTGAAATTCGAAATCGGACCGAATATGCCGGGCCAAACCTGCTTTGCGGAAAGCTTGACGCCGATATCCATCCCGCTGAAGGCAGGCAGGCCGAGCTTATCCTGGTTGAGAGCGCCCGTTTTCGGATCGCTCATCGGCCCGTAGATGGCTTCCGCCAGCCAATCGAGATCCGCCTTGTCGAGCGACAATTCACCTGACGCCCTGAGATTCAGCGCCTTCCGATCGACGGTCAGCGTGCCGGACATGTTGTTGTCGGCAAACAGTCCCTTCATGTCCGAAAACACGATCTTGTCCGGGTTTAGGGCGGCATTGGCCTGAAACTTCACCGGCAAACCGGCGCCCATCTGCGGAATACCGATGCCGTTCATCACGAAATAAGGATCGATGTCGGCGCTTTCGAGCGATAGCGCTACGTTGCCGTTGAGGAAGGTAGCAGGACGGACATCCACCTTGCCGTTTGCGGTAAACGATGTCTTGTCGGTCGCAAAGGTGAGTGCGGCATCCGCCGGATCGGTACCGCTTGCGGACACTTTCAGCGTCAGACGACCATTGGCATCGGCTTCAACAGGCAACGGATCGAGACCCGCCTGGCCGAACAGGATCGACGTCACCGAATTTTCCAGCGTTCCCTCTAGTGTCGTGGTGCCCTTGCCCGTGAAAGCCGAGAGATCGGACATGCGATAATCGAAATTGACGCGGCTGCCGTTGGAAACGCCGGCAAGCGTCACCGTCAGTGCGTTGTCCTGATCCCCGCCGAGCGTCACTGCGCCGCGAAGAGCAGTGTTTCCATACCATGCGGCGTTGCGCACCAACCGGTCCATGACGGGATGATGCGGCAGATGCTGGCGCAGCATTTCGAAAAACGGCCCCGGATCGGCGGCCTTGAAGGTGATCTCGCCCGATCCCTTGTAGTCGGAAGGCGAACCGTCAGCACGGCCAGTTGCGGTGATTTCGGCGCCGGCAACATTGCGCACCGAAAGCTTGTCGAGCGTCAGAGCGCCGTCGGCCACGGAAAATGAGGTATCGACATTATCGGCAGGCACGCCGAAAGCCATGAATTTTCCGGCCTGCAGATGCGCCGTGATCCGATGATCGAAGAGGGATTCCCCCGTATCCTGGCCAGTAAAGAGCCCGGTCAGCGCCCTTAGCGCGTCAAGGTCGAGGGCATCGCCGGTCAGGTCGACGGCAAGCTTTGGCGGGACCTTGTCTGTCCCGCTCTGGCGATCGATCCGGCCTTTCAGCGTGGCCGAACCGATTGCGATCTCTAGGTTTTCGAAGCGCTGCTCGTCATGCTGCAGGCTGACATCGGCAGAGAAGCCGGCCTGGCGCAGCTGCCGGATCGACGGATCGACGGACCCCACAAGCCATGATGCCAATCCTGAGGGCTGGTTGGACGCGACGACCAGATTGCCGATGAAATTCGGCTCGCCCCGCAGCATAAGATTGCCCCGCGCCTCGACCTGCGTGCGTCCAGGCATCATGCCGATCGCATGATCTATCTTCCATCCCGTTCCCGCCGGCTCAAGATCGAGTTGCACGTCGCGTATGGTGGTGTCGCCCGCCACAATCGCCGGCAACCGGAAGGTCGCCTTGCCGGGGACCTGCGGCACAGGGACTTCGGCGGCGATCGCAATCAGGCTGTTCAGGCGCTGCCGCGCCGAGATCGCCGGGTTGCGATTGGTCTTGCCGTTGGTGCCCTTGTTGCTGCCGAGACGATTGACGTCGATCTGCTGGCCATCGGCCGTCAGCAGGAATTCCGGCTTGGAACCCGTATCCAGCGTCGCCTCGCCGGTAACGACATAAGGGTCGTCATCGGCGCCGACTTCGAGCCGGTACTCAGGGACGCGAATGCGATCATTCGTCAGCTCGAAACGGCCCTTGATGCGGGGCTGCACCTTCTGATCGGCTGAATCACGGGCCTGCTTGTCGTTCACGCCGGCCGTGAAGGAACCCATGTAATCGGGCTTGCTGTTGACCAGCTTCAGCTCGCCGTCGAGATCGACGTTCAACGGATGGCGGTCCGGCATCAGCCGGGTGCGGACGCGCAAGACGCCGTTATCGTCAGGCTGGCTGCTGGAAATCGTAAAATTGCCATGCTCGTTGTCGAGCGCCGCATCGCCTTCGATGCGCCATGGCCCGGCCAGCGACCGCGCCGACATCTGGGCGTTCAGGCCCGTGACATGCCGGGTTCTGCCCGTTTGCTCGTCGATGAAGAGAATATCGCCGTCTTCGACGTGAACGCTTTCGAGCACCACGGACTTCGCAGGAATTTCCGGTTGGCTGCCGCGCATCCAGTCGAGCGTGCCATCCTTCAGCAGCCGCAGCCGTACCTTGGGCTTGGACACCCGCATGTCGAAGATCAGCGCTTCGCCGGACAGGAAAGGCGCAAGTTCCGCATCCATGGAGAATTCGGCAATCTGTACCAGCGGCGTGCCGTCGGCCTCCTGACCAACGCGGACATCATGCAGCGTCACCGATGGGAACGGCAGGAGGCGGGCATCCACGGTGCCATGAACGGTCACCTTCTTGCCGATGATGCGGCTCGCCTGATCCTCGAAATTCTTGCGAAAATCGGTCCAGTCTATGAAGAGCGGAGCGAGCAGCGCCACGAACAGCACCACCACAAGCAATCCACCCAGAAAAACCAGGACCCTACCTAACAACGCGTATCGTCTCCAATCTTCATTCCCAACATATGCAGGCGTCGCTTATCAGAGCGCATACACGGCATAACCTAGAATATGCACAGTTCTACCCGATCCCTGCCTGCCACAGCAGCTCTTTTTAAGAGGTATGCCACCCATCTAGCACCTACATGTGGCTTTTCATGACAAAAACCGGAAAAGTGCGGCTGCAGCCTAGCGTCATTCCAGCCTGTAGCAAGCCAAGATCATGAAAATATTCCATCTTTCAGTGCCTGCGGAATATCTTCCCTGGATTGAAAATGGCATCCGGATCGAGCGACTCCTTGATCTGGCGCATCAGATCGACCGCATCGCCGAGTTCCTGCTCGAGAAACGCCATCTTCCCCTGCCCTATCCCATGTTCGCCCGTGCATGTGCCGTCCATGGCGAGCGCGCGCGCATTGAGGCGCGCGACGAAATCTTCGACGACAGCGATACCCTCCGGCGTCTTATCGTCGAACAGGACGAGCACATGGAAATTGCCATCACCGGCATGGCCGACGATCGGTGCCAGCAGGCCATGCGCCTCGATATCGGCCTGGGTTTCCGCGACGCATTCGGCAAGGCGCGAGATCGGCACGCAGACATCCGTCGACAGGGCGGCCAACTCGGGTGCTAGTGCCCGGCAGGCCCAATACGCGTCATGACGGGCCTTCCAGAGCTTGTTGCGTTCTTCTGCGTTGCTTGTCCAAAGGAATTCGCCGCCACCGCATTCGGCCGCAATCTCGGCAAATTGTGCCGATTGCAGTGCAACGGTCTCGTCGGTGCCGTGGAATTCAAGGAAAAGCGTCGGCTTCTCATCATAGGTCAGGCCGGAATAACGGTTGCAGGCCCGCATCTGCATGGCATCGAGCAGCTCGATACGCGCGACAGGAATACCCATCTGGATCGTCATGATGACGGCATCGCAAGCCGCCTTGATATCCGGAAAGGCGCAGGCGCCCCCGGCGATCTTCTGCGGAATACCCTGCAGGCGGAGCGTGATAGAAGTCAGTACGCCGAGCGTGCCCTCGGCACCGACGAAAAGTCGCGTCAGATCGTAGCCGGCGGATGATTTCTTCGCGCGCCGAGCGGTGCGGATTTCCTCGCCATTGGCGGTCACCACGGTCACGGACAGCACATTGTCCTTCATCGTGCCATAACGTACGGCATTCGTGCCCGATGCGCGCGTCGATGCCATGCCGCCGATCGAGGCATTGGCACCCGGATCGATCGGAAAGAACAGACCGGTGTCGCGCAGATAAGTGTTGAGTTGCTCGCGGGTGACGCCGGGCTCGACCGTGCAATCCAGATCCTCGGCATTGACTTCGAGAATACGGCTCATGCGGCTGAAATCGATGGAAATACCGCCTTGCGGCGCATTCACCTGGCCCTCAAGCGAAGATCCCGTCCCGAAGGGAATGACCGGAACCTTATGCTCGGCGCATGCCTTGACGACGGTCTGCACGTCTTCCCGCGTTTCGGCAAAAACCACACCGTCCGGGAGCTGCGATGGGATATAGGTCGTGGTGTGAGCGTGCTGGGCGCGAAAACTTTCACCAGTCTGGAAGCGCTCTCCGAAAGCCTGTTTGAGAATGCCGAGAACAGCCGTTATGCCCGCCTCGTTACGTGCTCCCGCCTTCGCATCAGCCAGAACCATAATCCGAATCTCCCATCGCGATCATCGAAGGGCGTTAACCCTTTTATCGGTTCTATGGGACATCGGCGCGGCGCTGTCCAGTGATGAAAATCAACCACAACTGTCGCACCCTCCCACCTCTCAATCTTTGATCTGGATCGACTTGAGCGACATAGCCGGACAAGAACCTCAATAAACTCGCGAACAGAAACTGCCCATTTTTTCAGCAGGACGCGACGCAAACCGGTCATCGGGAACAAACAACCTGGAGGTCTGGATCTGCAATCGACGGAACGTCGGCATTGCTCCAGCGACTGGCACGGGTCTTGCTTTTTGCCTTCCAGCTTTCACACAGCCCAATTGGAAGGATATTCGATGAAGCGCAGACAAATGCTCATGGCACTCGGAATTGCGATGCTCGCGATGGGGTCGGTTTCCGCCCCTGACGCAGCTCGGGCGGATGCTCTGGGCGACATAGCTTCCCGCGGCACGCTCCGCGTCGCCGTTCCGCAGGACTTCCCGCCCTTTGGCAGCGTTGGCACGGATATGGCGCCGATGGGCTACGACATCGACATGGCCAATCTGATCGGCGAGAAACTCGGCGTGAAGACGGAGCTTGTCCCTGTCACCAGCGCCAACCGCATTCCCTACCTGCAGACGAACAAGGTCGATCTGGTGATCTCGAGCCTTGGCAAGAATCCGGATCGTGAAAAGGTCATCGATTTCTCCGACGCTTACGCACCCTTCTTCAACGGCGTTTTCGGACCTGGCGACGTCAGTGCCGCAAAGCCGGAAGACCTGTCCGGAAAAACGATCGGCGTCACGCGCGGCGCGATCGAGGATCTGGCATTGACCAAGGTCGCGCCCCAGGATGCGACGATCAAGCGCTACGAAGACAACAACGGCACCATCTCTGCCTTCCTGTCCGGACAGGTCCAGCTGGTCGCGACCGGCAACGTTGTCGCCGCCGCCATTCTCGCCAAGAACCCGCCGAAGAAGCCGGAGATGAAATTCCTCATCACCAACTCCCCCTGCTACATCGGGCTCAACAAGAACGAGCAGGCACTGCAGAAGAAGGTCGATGAGATCATTACTGCCGCCAAGGCAGATGGGACTCTGAACAAGATGTCGCAGAAGTGGCTGGGCGCCGACCTGCCGGCAGGCTTCTAATCAACGCACGACCGATCGCGCCGTCATCCGGCGGCGTGATCGGTCAGAGCGAGGCTCCATCCATGCGCTATCATTTCGACTTCGGCTGGCTGGCCGATTACTATCCCACGCTGGTCAAGGGCGTTCTCGTCACGGTGGAGCTGACCCTTATCGGCGCTGTGCTTGGCATCATCCTAGGCATCGCCTGCGCCTGGGCGCGCGCGCTCGGTCCGGTCTGGCTCAAGCCCTTCGTCGCCATCTATGTCGAGCTGATCCGCAACACGCCGTTTCTGATCCAGCTCTTCTTCATTTTCTTCGGCCTGCCCGGCATTGGCGTTCAGATGAACGAGATGACCGCCGCCAATCTCGCCATGGTCATCAATCTCGGCGCCTATAGCTGCGAGATCATCCGCGCCGGCATCCAGGCGACGCCGCGCGGCCAGTTCGAAGCCGGCGCCAGCCTTGCCATGACCCGGTTCGAGACCTTCCGGCATGTCGTTCTCGTGCCATCCCTGCAACGCATCTGGCCGGCGCTTTCGTCACAGGTCGTTATCGTCATGCTCGGCTCCTCGGTCGTCTCGCAGATCGCCGCCGAAGATCTGACCTTCGCGGCAAACTTCATCCAGTCGCGCTCGTTCCGCGCCTTCGAAGCCTATTTCGTTTCCACGGCGATCTATCTCGCGCTGGCGATCCTGCTCCGGCAAGCGCTCGCGGCCGTGGGCGTGCTGATCTTTCCACGCAGGGTGCGCCAATGATCCAGTTCACCACCTGGGATATTCTGCGCGGCCTGTTGCTGGCAGCGCGTTGGACGATCCTCCTCTCCCTAGTCTCCTTTGTCGGTGGCGCCATCGTCGGCGCAATCCTGCTGTTCCTGCGCATCGGCAAGGCCAAAGCCGGCCGCATCGCCGTCAGATATTTCGTCGAGCTGTTTCAGGGCACGCCGCTGCTGATGCAGCTCTTCCTGGCCTTCTTCGGTCTGGGCTTGTTCGGCATCGACGTACCGGCCTGGCTGGCCGCCGGCGTTGCGCTGACGCTCTGGTCGGCTGCCTTCCTGACGGAAATCTGGCGCGGCTGCGTCGAGGCCGTCGCCAAGGGGCAATGGGAGGCTTCGGCCAGCCTTGGCATGGGCTATATCCAGCAGATGCGCCATGTGATCCTGCCACAGGCGCTGCGCATCGCCGTGCCGCCGACCGTCGGTTTTTCCGTGCAAGTGGTCAAAGGCACGGCCCTCACCTCCATCATCGGTTTTGTCGAGCTTTCGAAGGCCGGCACCGTTATCACCAATGCGACCTTCCAGCCCTTCACCGTCTACGGCTTCGTCGCGCTCATCTATTTTGCCCTGTGCTGGCCGCTGTCGAAAAGCAGCCAGATCCTGGAGAGGAAGCTCAATGTCGCTCATCGAAATCACTGAAGTCCGCAAGAGCTTCGGCACTAACGAAGTCCTGAAGGGCATCAACCTCGATGTCGAACCCGGCGAGGTCATCGCCATCATCGGCAAGAGCGGCTCTGGAAAGTCAACGCTGCTACGCTGCATCAACGGGCTGGAAACGATCAATGACGGTTCGATCTCCGTCGCCGGCGCGCAGCTTTTGCCTGACGACCTGCATTTGAAGGCGCTGCGGCTGAAGGTCGGCATGATCTTCCAGCAGTTCAATCTCTTCCCGCACCTGAGCGCGGGACGTAACGTCATGCTCTCACAGATGGTCGTCAAGAAGACCGCCAAGGCCGAAGCCGAGGCCATGGCACGACGGATGCTCGACCGTGTCGGCCTCGGCCACAAGTTCGACGCCTATCCGGATGAACTCTCCGGCGGCCAGCAGCAGCGCGTCGCTATAGCCAGGGCGCTCGCCATGCAGCCGATCGCGCTGCTCTGCGATGAAATCACCTCGGCCCTCGATCCTGAGCTCGTCGCCGAGGTTCTCGCTGTCGTCCGCGAACTGGCAAGCGAAGGCATGACATTGCTGATGGTGACTCACGAGATGAAATTCGCCCGGGACGTCTGCTCCCGTGTCGTCTTCATGCACCAGGGCCGCGTGCATGAAATCGGACCGCCGGGCGAGGTCTTTGCCAATCCGCAAACGCCGGAGCTCAAGCAGTTCCTCGGCCTTCATTGAGAGCCGGCAGGCCCCGCTAACCGGCTCTCTGAACCATATTGTTCCAGGCACCTGGAGCAATGCCGAACGCCTTCTTGAAATGCCGGCTCAGATGGCTCTGATCGGCAAATCCGGTTGCTGCAGCCACCTCCGCTATCGGCTCTCCCGCGCCGATCATCGCCTTTGCCTGTTGCAGCCGCCGCATCAGCAGGAACCGATGCGGGCTTGTCGCAAAGGCGGCGCGGAAATGCCGCGCCAGCGCAAAACGATCGAGACCGGTGACGCGTTCCAGTTCCTGCGAGCGCACACCCCGCGTGACATGCGCCTCGAGATAATCCCGCGCAGTCTTCACCTGCCCCCAGGCAATGGCGCCCAGGGGCCGTTGCGGCAAACGGGCATGCTGGACGAGACCGTCGGTGAGCCGCGAGACGAAGTCGTCGACGAAGAGCTCATCCAGCTCGCGATCGAGCTCGCCGAGCGCCGCCAGCAACAAGCGGGCGAGACGATTGTCTTCCACCACGGGATCATCGACGAAAGGCAGGCCGACACGCGCCGCCTCAAGGCATTGAAACATGACCGATGGCTCCAGATAGAGCATGCGATAGACAAGCCCGTCCTCCGTCGCCGCTCCGCCATCATGCAGCTCGTCCGGATGCAGGATGATCACCCGCCCCGGCAGGCTGTAGCGCTGCTCGCCGCGATAGCGGAATGTCTGAACGCCGCGCATGGTGACGCCGAGCGCGTAGGTATCGTGCCGGTGCAGATCGAAGGCATCGCCCCGGAACTGCGCCTGGATGCGCTCGATGCCCGGATAGGCCGGCGCCGACAGAATGCGGTTGGCATCCGGCGTCACGCACAAACGTTCAAGACCCTCGAAGATCTGTCCGGCTACATCGTCGTGCAATGTCCCATTCCCAGACTGCATGAAAGTGACCATCGATGTTCGATACCAAAATCGCGATCGTTTTGCGAAGCGACCTTCAATCCTGGCAAAAGCTGAACGTAACTGCCTTCTTGTCGACAGGCATTGCCGGGCAGCATCCCGACATCATCGGCGAACCCTATCGCGATCGCGCCGGCAACGTCTACAACGCATTGTCGATCCAGCCGGTTATCGTTCTATCCGCCGATCAGGACAATATCGCCGCCATTCATCGTCGCTCGCTGGAGCGCGGCGTCACGTCTTCCATCTTCATCGAGGAAATGTTTGCGACCGGCCATGACGTCGCAAATCGCGCCGTCTTCTCAGAATTCGCACCCGAAGATGCCAAGGTCGTCGGCATCGCCTTGCGCGCAGACAAGAAGATCGTCGACAAGATCACCAAGGGCGCGAGCATGCATGCGTGATCGGATGCGCAAAGAAAACGGCCGGATGATGAGACCCGGCCGTTTTTGTTGAAAAGGCTTAGCCGTTCTGCGTGATCGGTGCGATCTGGATTTCGACGCGACGGTTCTGGGCGCGGCCAGCCTCGTTCGCATTCGTTGCAACCGGCTGCGACGGGCCGAAACCGATGGCCGACATGCGGCGCTGATCGATGCCCTGGCTGCCGAGGTAGGAGGCAACCGATCCGGCGCGGCGTTCGGACAGATCCTGGTTATGCTGCAGGCTGCCGGTCGAATCCGTATGACCATTGACGTCGATCAGCGTGCGGTTGAACTTGCGCAAAACGATCGCGACCGAATTCAGCGTCGGGAAGAATTCTGGCTTGATCGCATCCTGGTCGATATCGAAGGTGATCGCCGACGGCATGTTGAGGATGATGCGGTCGCCGACGCGGGTCACCGAAACGCCGGTGCCCTGCAGCTGCGCACGCAGCTCGGATTCCTGCTGGTCCATGTAGTTGCCGATGCCCGCACCCGCGAGCGCACCGACGCCGGCGCCGATCAACGCGGCATTGCGGCGCGAGGCCGGCGAATGACCGATCAGAAGACCGGCAACGGCACCGACGCCGGCACCGATAGCTGCGCCGCCGGCGGTATTGGATACCTTCTGCTCACCCGTATAAGGATCAGTGGTGGTGCATGCGTTCAAAAAGGCTGTCGCTAGGGCAAAAATGGCAATTTTCTTGATCATAGAATCGTCGCTCTCCGGTTCGATGGCCGCAGCAGATATGAAGCATTGCGGCAATATCATGAAGAGAAATCTTATCTAGCCCTTTGTCCCCTGTGCACAGAGCGTCGGCAAAGCTTTGCCGAAGCCGGCTTATGCGGACGTACGGAGCCATCCAGCCGCCGGCCCTATTAATTTCAGCCGCCCGCTACAATCAGTGGTTCTGGAAGAGTTGCAGAACCGTATTGTAGCTCGCATTGGCAATCGACAGAGATTGCAGCCCGAGTTGTTGCTGAGCCTGCAGCGCCAGAACCTTGCTCGACTGCTGCTCCATATCGGCATCCACGAGTTTGCCGACGCCGCTGGTCAGCGAATCGTTGAGAGTCTTGGCGAACTCGGTCTGAAGATTGATGCGCGATTCGAGGGAGCCGAAGGCGGATCCGATCGTCTTGAGCTGGTTCAGCATTCCCGTTACGGTATTGACCATGTCGACAATGGCGCCCTGGGTCGTATTCGCGTCGAGTGAGATCTCCACTTGGCCGCTCGTATTGCCGTTCTGGCTGCTGACCAGCACATAATTCTTGGCCGCTCCGGCTTCGGTGGCGAAAGATGTCGACGTCAGCACGCCATATCCGCCGGTGCCGCTCGACTGATCGTCTATCAGATAGCGGGCATCGGCCGAGGTGATTGGGCCTGTCGTCGAGCTGACGCCTGCATAACTCAGCATACCGATCGTCACGGTGCCGTTGGTGCCCCGGATAAGGGAGCCGGGAATCTCATGGGGGTCAGTCGGGTCCGCGCCGTCTTGCAGCACGGTCCAGTTGACCCCGTTGAACGTCGCCGACTCCCCGACGCTGCGCAGCTGCTGCTTGAGCTCCGTGATCTCGTCATTGAGCTTCGTTTTGTCGATGCTGGTCTCATAGGCGCTGACGAGCTTCGTCCTGATCTCGGTCACGACGTCGATCGCGCTGCTGACACCCGTGGAAGCGGTGCTGACGGTCGAGGCGGCGAGACCAAGCGCATCCTGAACCGACGAAATCGCGCCGATGTCCGTATGCGTCAAAGTCGAGATTTTCCAGTAGGTGGCATTGTCTCTGGCCGACTGAACCCGCAGGCCCGACGACATCTGTCGTTCGGCATTGCCCAGTTTGGTCTGAGTGTCCCTCAGCACTTCCAGCGCTGTATTCACAGAGGGACTGACCCTGATGAAGGTCGAAAAAATACTCACGGCACATGAACTCCGGACGCAACAATACGCAACAAATACAAGGAGACATTGAAACCTTGCCGCGGGCGCTCATGCGCGCGGGCCGAGCGTGTCGGCGAACGGGGAGCGAGGCAAAACAACGCCTGCACTCCAGCGGTTACATACCGCTATGATTAGCAAACATGCTTAAGAAAGCGCTAAGATCAACGCATGATTCACCATAAATAAGCGCAGGGCATGTGGCGAACTCAACTCAACCGTGCCCGCCCTACTCCGCCGCCCGAAGATTGACGAGCTTCGCTCGCAGCGCCGCATCCGACATCTCGCCATGCAACCGCTGCTCCTCATGCGTCTGCGGCTTCGCGAAACGCGCAATCAGCAGATAGGCGACCGGCGTGATGTAAAGTGTCACCAGGGTCGCGAAACCGAGACCGCCGACGATCACCCAACCGAGCGCGATGCGCGCTTCTGCGCCGGCCCCCTGGGCAAAGACAAGTGGCACGCCGCCAAGGATGGTCGCGATCATCGTCATCATGACCGGACGCAGACGCAGTGCGCAGGCCTTTTCGATCGCCTCGCGCACGCTTTCGCCCTTGTCGCGAAGCTGATTGGCGAACTCGACGATCAGAATGCCGTTCTTCGCCATGACACCGACAAGCAGCACCAGGCCGATCTGGCTGTAGATATTCAGGCTCGACCCGGTGATGACGAGCGCAAAGACGGCGCAGGCAAGGCCGAGCGGCACCGTGGACATGATGATAACAGACGACAGCACGCTTTCGAACTGCGCAGCCAGCACCAGGAAGATGATGACGATGGCGAAGCCGAAGGTGAGCATCATGCCGCTGGAATTTTCCTCAAGTGTCGCCGCTTCGGTGAGGGGCATCAACCTCGACCCCGACGGCAATAGCGGCGTTGCGATTCGCGTCACTTCCTCGACCGCCTGCCCGAGCGACATGCCGCTCTTGAGGCCTGCGGTGATCGCGACCGAAGCGAGCTGCTGCTCGCGGGTCAGCTGCGGCGCGACCGCATTCTCCTTCAGGGAAGCGATCACCGACATCGGCACGATCTTGCCGTCGCCGGTCTTCAGGAAGACGTTTTCGAGATCTGTCGGATCGTCGATCGGCCGCATCGTCGAGGTCAGCAGCACCGGATAGGATTCGCCTGCGACGAACACGTCGACGACCGAACGTCCTTCCAGCAACGACTGCAGCGCGACCGAAAGACCTGATATATCGACGCCGAGATCGGAAGCGCGCTCGCGGTCGATGGTGACGGAGACCTGGGCCTGCGTCGGCTCATTGTTCAGCCGCGGCGTGTCGAACCGGCCCGTCTTGTCAAGTTCCTGCACGAGCTTCAGTGCGGCCTCGGTCAGCGCCTCGTGATTGTTGCCGATGAGAGCCATCTGCACGCCACTGCCGGCGCCACGGATACGCAGGCTGTTGGCCTGGATGACATTGCCGCGCAGAGCCGGCACGCCGGCCATGGCGCGGTTGATATCGGTGACGATCTCCTGCTGCGTGCGATGACGCTCGCCCCAGGGCGCCAGCGTCAGCACCATGAAGCCGCTGTTCTTCTGGCTGTTCATGCCCGAAATCGCGTAGATATTTCTTATGTCGCCGCTATCAATCAGCGGCTGCAACCGTTCTTCCACGCGCTGCAATTGATCCTTGGTATAGTCGAGGCCGGCGCCTTGCGGCGTCGTGAGACGCAGCATGACCATGGCGCGGTCTTCGTTCGGCGTCAGTTCGCTTCTGACGTTCGTGAAAGCGAAGACCGCAGCGGCCGCAAACATGACGCAGAAGACGATGACGACGAAAGGCGCGTTGAGACAGGCCCTTAGCGTGCGGCGATAGACGCCGGAAAAAAGCTCGCCGAAACGGCCGAGCGCTCCGTGTTCCTCACGCATCTCCTTAGTCAGCATGCGAGAAGCGAGCATCGGGCAGAGTGTCAGCGCCACGATCGACGACAGGCCGACGGAGAAGGCAAGCACGAAACCGAACTCACGGAACAGGCCACCCACCTGCCCCGGCAGGAAGGAGAGCGGAATGAACACAGCGGCAAGTGTTGCCGTCGTCGCAATGACGGCGAAGAAGACTTCGCGCGTACCGAGCACGGCGGCTGCCCGCGGCCCGATCTTCTCGGCCCGACGACGAACGATATTCTCAAGCACGACGATGGCGTCGTCGACCACGAGGCCGGTTGCCAGCACGATCGCCAGCAGCGTCAGGATATTGACCGAGAAGCCGACCATGTAGAGCGCGGCAAGCGTGCCGATGAGCGCTACCGGCATGGTGACGACCGGTATCAGCGTCGCCCGCCAGTCGCGCAGAAAAAGATAGATGACGACGGTAACGATCAACGCCGAAAGCACCAGTGCCAGCACGACCTCATGGATGGCGCCCTGAATGAACACGGCGTCGTCGCTGGTAATAGCGATGCGCGTGCCTTCGGGCAGCGATTTCGAAAGCTGTGCGACCACAGCCTTCACGCCATCGGAAATATTCAGCGTGTTCGACTGAGCCTGACGGATAATGCCGAGGCCGACGCCCTGCACGCCATTCGAACGCAACGCGGTCGTGCCGTCCCTCGGCCCGAGCGTCACGGTCGCGACATCGGAGAGCCGCACGCGATCCTTAATGATCAGGCGGGAAAAATCCTCTGGCGTCTGCAAGGCAGCCGTGGCGCGCACGACGATATCCTGGCGCGCGCTCTTCAACGATCCGGCCGGCACGTCGAGCGCAGCGGTCGCAAGCGCCGTCGTCAGATCGCCGATCGTCAGCCCCCTGCCCGCAAGCGCGGCCTGATCGACGTCGATGCGGAAGATCTTTTCCTGGTCGCCATAGAGCTCGACATCGGCGACGCCTTCAACCGAGGCCAGCCGATCGGTGATTTCCTTGTCGACGAGCTGAGTGAGGTCGTCCATCGTCAGCGTGTTCGACGTGACGGCAAGGCGCATGATCGGCTGCGAATCCGAATCCGCCTTGACGATCTGCGGGGCATCCGCCTGATCGGGCAATTGCTCGGTGATACGGCCAATGGCGTCGCGGACATCGTTGGCGGCAACCGAAAGGTCGGTCGCATCCGAAAACTCCAGCGTCACCCGGCTCTGCCCGAAAGACGAGCTGGAGGAAACAGATTTCAGGCCGCTGACGCGGGCGACCGCCCCTTCGATGATCTTCGTCAGCTCCTGATCCACCGTCTGCGGCGATGCGCCATCGAATACGGTCCTCACAGTGACAACCGGACGGTCGACGTCTGGCAACTCACGCACTTCGACGCCGAAATAGGCGGCAAGGCCGGCCACGACCAGCAGCGTATTGAAAACAAGAGCCAGGATCGGCCGGCGGACGAAAAGCGCCGTAAAGGATTGCTTGGCCGCAGCCGAGCTGGCTTCCGTCGCGTCATCACCATGAGGTGTCATTGGGTGATGACCTCCTTGGATTGAGCGACATCACGGGCGAAGCGAACCTCACCGCCTTCCGTCACGCGCTGCAATCCCTCGACGACGATGAGATCGCCATTATGGAGATCGCCCCTGACAAGAACCGCATCCGGATTGCGCTGCACGACGCTGATGCGCACCTTCGACGACTTGCCGTCGACGATGCGCCAGACATGCGCGCCTGCCCCATCCCATTGCACCGCAAGCGGATCGACAGAGGGGTAGGATTCGCCGGCAAAGCGCATGCCGACATTGAAGGACATGCCGGCACGCAGCACATCCGAGGCGTTGTCGATGCGGGCACGCACGCGCAAGGTCCGGCTCGCACCATCGACACGATTATCGACCGCCTCGACTGCACCTGTAAATGCGCGTCCCGGCAGCGCCACCGAGGTCGCCTCCACCGGCTGGTCTACCTTGACGGTGTTGGCAAAGCGCTCCGGTACCCAGTAATCCACCAGGATTTCAGAGCGGTCGTCCAGCATGACGATATTCGTCGTCGTCGTGACATTGTCGCCGATAACGACCGGAACGATGCCGACGATGCCGTCGATGGGCGCGACGATGTCACGGCGCTTCAGCGCCAGTTCCGCCGATTGCAACGCCAGCTTGGTGCCCTGCTCGACGATCTCGGCATCGAACACATCCATGCGCGAGACGGTGGATTTGATATTGCGGTAGAGCTGCGATTTTTCGACAGCGCTCTTCAGCGCCACTTCCGCCTGGCCGCGAGCGATGATCTGCTCGTCGTCATCGAGACGCGCCAGCACCTGACCCTGCTTGACCCTGTCGCCAGACTTGATGAGAATTTCGCGGATCGTGCCCGCCGCCTGCGGCATGACAACGACTGAGCGGATCGCATCGCCGGTGCCGATGGCGCTGAGGCGATCATTGACGATGCCGCTGACCACCGGTTCCGTGACGACAAGCGGTATGTTCTGGCCACGCCGTCCGCCAGAGCTTGTCTTTGTCTCCGCCTTTCCGTCCGCCGCGTCATCGCGCGGAGCAATCCAGGCCACGACGGTCTCGGGAACACCGACCTTCTGCAGCAGGCCCGCCGCACTGGGCACGAAGGCCACGACAGCGGCAATGCCGGCTGCCAGCAAAAGAAAAGACAAGGAAAGCTGCTTCCAGGCGGTCATGCACGTCTCCGGCTCGTTGTCAGAGGCGATGAAATCGCGTCGTTGATTTCGTACGGCCCCTTACACACCCAGCGCACTTACAGGGGGCCAAATTCGGCTCGGACGGCTCTATAAAGCAAGATTGTGCCCGATTTGCTGCAATATCGTGTTTTTGAGCATATGCGGCAAGTTTTGCCACAGATTATGACAAAGTTGTAATCTTGGCGCGGACAACGAGACGTTTCATAGAGCCGCAAACAGGAAGGTTCGAGATATGAAACGGCTCCTTCTGCCGTCTTTCCTGCCTGTGAATGTGCACTTTTTGTTCTATTTTCGGCCCGTTTCTTTTGCCTTTCAGGGTAGAATCATTACATTGGGCCGCATGACCATTGGACATGACGATATTCCCTTCTTTGATGAGGAGCCGGAGCACACGGCGCCGCGCCGTTCTGCGCCGGCTGCCGGCAGCAACGGCGGCGGCATTGCCGCCCGCGCCATGGCGGCGCGCGACAGCGGCCGTCGGCCCGACTATCTCTCCGGCCTCAACGCCGAGCAGGCGGAAGCAGTGGAAACGCTCGACGGCCCCGTACTGGTGCTCGCGGGCGCCGGCACCGGCAAGACGCGCGTGCTGACGACCCGCATCGCGCATATCCTGTCCACAAACCGCGCCTTCCCCAGCCAGATCCTTGCCGTCACCTTCACCAACAAGGCGGCCCGCGAGATGAAGGAACGTATCGCGCTGCTCGTCGGCGGTGCGGTCGAAGGCATGCCCTGGCTCGGCACCTTCCACTCGATCGGCGTCAAACTGCTGCGCCGTCATGCCGAGCTGGTCGGCCTGACCTCCAGCTTCACCATTCTCGACACCGACGATGTCATCCGCCTGATCAAGCAGCTGATCCAGGCCGAAGGGCTCGACGACAAGCGCTGGCCGGCCAAGCAGTTCGCCGGAATGATCGACACCTGGAAGAACAAGGGCCTGAGCCCCTCCGAGATTCCGGAAGGCGACGCCCGCGCCTTTGCCAACGGCAAGGGCCGCGAGCTCTATGCCGCCTATCAGAACCGCCTGAAGACGCTGAACGCTTGCGACTTCGGCGATCTTTTGATGCATCCGATCAATATGTTCCGGCAGAATCCTGATATCCTCAAGGATTATCACCAGCGCTTCCGCTACATTCTGGTCGACGAGTATCAGGACACCAACACGGCGCAATACATGTGGCTTCGCCTGCTGGCGCAGCGACCGAAGGGCGAGCTGCAGAATGTCTGCTGCGTCGGCGACGACGACCAGTCGATCTACGGCTGGCGTGGCGCCGAGGTGGACAACATCCTGCGCTTCGAAAAGGATTTTCCGGGCGCCAAGGTCATCAAGCTCGAGCGCAACTACCGCTCCACCGAGCATATTCTCGGTGCCGCCGCGCATCTGATCGCCCATAATGAGGGCCGGCTCGGCAAGACGCTGTTCACCGACCGCTCCGACCCCGACGACATCAAGGTGCAGGTGCACGCTTCCTGGGATTCCGAGGAGGAAGCCCGCGCGATCGGCGAAGAGATCGAGCAGCTTCAGCGCAGCAAGCACAATCTCAACGACATCGCCATCCTCGTGCGCGCTTCCTTCCAGATGCGCGAATTCGAAGATCGTTTCGTCACGCTCGGCCTCAACTACCGTGTCGTCGGCGGCCCGCGCTTCTACGAGCGCCTCGAAATTCGCGATGCCATGGCCTATTTCCGCCTCGTCTGCCAGCCGGCCGACGATCTCGCCTTCGAACGCATCGTCAACACCCCGAAGCGCGGTCTCGGCGATACCACCGTGCGCGCGCTTCATGATTATGCCCGCGCCCGCGACATCCCGATGCTGGCGGCGGCGGGCGACATCATCGAGACGGACGAGATGAAGCCGAAGGCGCGCAAGGCGCTGTTCGACGTCGTGCAGTCCTTCCGCCGCTGGCAGGGCCTGCTCGAAAACACGCCGCATACCGAACTTGCCGAGCAGATCCTCGAAGAGTCCGGCTATACGGACATGTGGAAGAACGACAAATCGGCCGAAGCGCCGGGACGCCTGGAAAACCTGAAGGAACTGATCCGCTCCATGGACAGTTTCGAATCCATGCGCGGCTTTCTCGAGCACGTGTCGCTTGTCATGGATGCCGAGCAGAACGAAAATCTCGACGCCGTCTCCATCATGACGCTGCATTCCGCCAAGGGTCTGGAATTCGACACCGTGTTCCTGCCCGGCTGGGAGGAAGGCCTGTTTCCGCACCAGCGCTCGCTCGATGAAAGCGGCCGCGCCGGTCTCGAAGAAGAGCGCCGCCTCGCCTATGTCGGCATCACCCGCGCCAAGCGCCGCTGCCACATCTGGTTCGTTTCCAACCGCCGCATCCACGGCCTCTGGCAATCCACCATTCCCTCCCGCTTCCTCGACGAACTGCCGGAAACGCACGTCCAGGTCGCCGAAGTCGAGCAATCCTATGGCGGGTATGGCCGCGGCGGCTACGGCCAGTCCCGCTTCGACAAGGCCGATCCCTTCGCCAACAGCTATTCCACACCGGGCTGGAAGCGCGCGCAGGCCAACCGTAATGACGCGACCCGCGACAACTGGGGCAGCCGCTCCGGCCACGCCGTCGAGCGCATCGGCTATGGCGAAAGCGGTCCGAAAGTGCGCACCATCGACGGCGAGCTGGTGGCCAAATCCACCTCCTCCGAACCCTCGAAATTCATGGTCGGCGACCGCGTCTTCCACATCAAGTTCGGCAACGGCAATGTTTCAGAGATCGAGGGCAACAAGCTGACGATCGAATTCGACCGCGCCGGGCAGAAGCGCGTGCTGGATGGGTTTGTGGAGAGGGTGTGATCTACAAGGTCGTCTGGTTTGGGGCCGGAGGGTGGCGACGATCTTCGGCCCGGACTTGACTCGCTTGGGCCTCCTCACTTCTCACACACGCCGTCATCCTCGGGCTTGACCCGAGGATCCACGCACAAGCGCCCCTATCGAATAAAGCACTTCCTTTGAATCACGAGTGAGGATGCGACGCGGATGCCACAAGGCCAGCATGCACGGCGATCTAGAGCGTTTCATATTTTGTTTGAAGCGTATCCAGCATTGACAATGTAACTGGCGCACTCGTGTGGACCGATTGTCTGGACGAGTGAGCCGAGATATCGCCAGGTGTCTTCGATGGTGCGTGTTTGTGCTTTTCGCATCCAATGTTTGATCTTGGCGAAAGCCTGTTCGATTGGATTGAGGTCTGGTGAATAGGGCGGCAGAAACCAGAGCCTTGCGCCGGCGGCCTTGATCAACTGGCGTATCTGCCTGGATTTGTGGCTGCCCAGATTGTCCATGATGACGATGTCGCCTGGTCGCAGCGTCGGGACGAGTTGTTGCTCGACATAGGCCTTGAAGCATTGGCCATTGATCGGGCCGTCGAAGACGCAGGGTGCGGTGAGACAATCGGCCCGTAGCGCGCCGACGAAGGTCAATGTGCGCCAATGGCCATGCGGAGCAAAACCACGCAGGCGCTTACCCTTAACACCCCAGCCGTACAGCGGAGCCATATTGGTTTTAATCCAGGTTTCGTCGATGAACACGAGCCTTCGAGGATCAAGTCGCGTCTGCCATGACTGCCAGCGCTTGCGCCGACGGACGATGTCAGTGCGCGCCTGCTCAAGGGCAAACATCGTTTTTTTTGAAGCGCAGTCCCTCGCGGCGCAGGAAACGCCAAACGGCGTCATGTGAGACGATGACGCCTCTCACCGCCAGTTCGTCCTTGAGGCCGTGCAGGCTGATCTGCGGGGTCTGTGCAATCCGCTCGGCAATGAAAGCGCGATGCGGTTCCAAAAGGCGTTTGCGATGCCCTCCCATCTGACCGGGCGCGACGGAACCGCTGCGGCGATACCGCTGCGACCACTTCACAACAGATGAGACCGAGACACCAAACCGCGCCGCCACCGAGCGGCAGCTCTCTCCCGCCACAACAGCACCAACCACACGTTCACGCAGATCATTCGAAAGAGGTGCGACCATCAATGCTGACCTCCTCTCAGCCAGCATCTTGAATCACATTCGACACCAAAAGGGAATCCACGATTCAAACAAAATCAGAAACGCTCTAG
>NZ_FMAG01000004.1 GCF_900094585.1 Martinezella multihospitum | reverse complement strand
GGAACCACCGAATGCGCCGGCGATCCTGGATCGCAGCGCCCGTGCAGGCGAGGCGGCAGGGCTGGATCGCTCCGTCGCGGCAGCTGGCCGCGCATGGCTGCGACCACTTTGCAGATCGAATTGTCCGAGCAGCTCATTCAGGGCCGTCACCTCCTTGGCAAGGCTGTAGCTTGCCGCGGTGGATTCCTCGACCATGGCGGCATTCTGCTGTGTTCCCTGATCGATGCTGTTGACCGCCGTGCTGATCTCCTGCAGGCCGGTCGCCTGCTCGCGGGCGGCCTCGACGATCGCCCGCACGTTGCGGTCGATGTCTTCGACCTCCTTGACGATCTGCTGCAGCGAGTGCCCTGTCTTGGTAACGAGATCGACGCCGCTGTCGACCTGCTGTCCGGATGTGGAAATCAGCGCCTTGATCTCCTTGGCGGCCGTGGCGGAGCGCTGTGCCAACTCACGGACTTCCTGGGCGACGACGGCAAAGCCCTTGCCCGCTTCTCCCGCCCGCGCCGCCTCGACGCCCGCATTGAGCGCCAGCAGGTTCGTCTGGAAGGCGATATCGTCGATGACACCGATGATATTGCTGATTTCGCCCGAGGATTTCGAGATTGCCTCCATGGCGGCAATCGCTTCCTGCATGACTTCCCCGGATTTTTCGGCGCCGATGCGCGCGCGTCCGACCAGCGAGCTTGCTTCCTCGGCGCGCCGGGTGGAATCCTTGACGGTCGTGGTGATCTCCTCGAGTGCGGCCGCCGTCTCCTCGACGGAGGCTGCCTGTTGCTCGGTGCGCTTGGAAAGATCATCGGCTGCAGACCGGATCTGGCTGGCGCCGGCGGCAATGGCCTGACCTCCCTGGCCAACGGAGCGCAGCGTTTCCTCCAGCTTCGCCATCGAGGCATTGAAATCGGCCCTCAGACGGTCGAGGTGATCAACGAAGGGCTGCTCGATGCGATAGACCAGATTGCCGTTCGAAAGCTCGGCCAGACCGCTTGCCAGGCCATCGACGGCAAATTGCGTGTCCGCCGCATCCTTGGCCTTCTGCGCTTCGCGCTCCAGCCTTTCCTTCTCGGAGAGGCTGCGATTGGCGCTCGCCTCCTGTTCCAGTCTTATCCGCTCGATGGCATGGTCGCGGAAGATGGAGACGGCAGCAGCCATCTGGCCGACTTCGTCCTTGCGGCCAATGCCGGCGATCTGCTCATCGGTCTTGCCGTCCGCAAGCGATACCATGCGTGCCCGCAGCCGTTCGATCGGGGCGGCAATCCCGCGCGCCGAGACAAAGGCCGCGATTACGACCGCAGCCGCGAAAAGAACGCCAAGCGCGATCAGAGCATTTGTAATGGTGCTGCTCGTATGTTCCGCCAGCATGTCGCTCTTGTTGTTGAGGGACTTGTTGAACGCGTCGAGCCACTGACGAATGGAAACGACCTCGTCATTGATCATCGGATCCACCTGCTTCAAAAGCGTGGCGGCAGTATTGTTATCATCGACCAGACCGGCTTTCACGGCTTGATCCGTAAGGACGATGATATCATTGGCCCTTGCGGCCAGCTTTTCCACGGCATCCGTTTCAGCCGGAATCAACCGCTTAACGTTCGCGAAACGCTGCAGAAGAACTTGCTTGTTCTCCTGATAATTGTTGGAGAACGCCGCCATTTCCGGATCCTTGGCTTTATATTGCAGGATCTGATACGCGTTGTAACTCATGGCGGTCAGGCGCTGGCTGGCCCTCGACATCTCCACCGCCGCCGTCTCGTCCTTGTCGATAAAATTCGAGTAGGTGGCAACCGTGTCCCTATATTGATTCGATACGACAAGGACACCTGCGATCCCGATCAGACAGATCGGAATGATGATGGAGAGCACCTTCGTGCGGATCTTGGCGTTCTGAAGAAATGACATGGTGGCTCATTGGTTTTTAGCGAGCTGGCAGCTGCCCACACGATGAAAATGGATATAGGCCGGCGATTGTCTGCTCTGAAGGTCGGGAACATCGCAGGTAAGGAGCATTCTGCTCGTCGCATTTGGCGCTGCTATGCTAATGAAGTCAGATATGTCTGAGAAAATAATTAACGATAACCAGAGTTGCGCAATTTTTATTAAATAATTCAAAGATTTGATCGGTAACTACAAATTGCATGATGCAAAAATATTTGCAAATCAACAGTAGATTCCCGGCCTCAGCAAAGTGTATCTGCGTGCAACATACCGCATAGAAATGGCAGACTTGCGTAGAAATGCAGTTTTTGATTGCCGCTATTGCGCAAGGAAGCGAATAAACTGCAACCGCCGCCTTACATTAGCGCATGCGTTATGATCTTTCACCCAAGGTCGCCTTGGCGGGCATGATGCATAAGAACGTCCATAGGATGGATTTTTTCATATCCCAGCCTGCATGCGAAGCCTTCCGACCCGCCTCCCGTGGATCAGGATCAATATGGCTCGCTTCTATGAAAACCTGTGTTCCTTGCCGGTCAAAGGCGTGGCGAACAAAGCCTCGCCGATCTGGATCGGCCGATCGCCGTCGGTGCGTGCGACAAGCGATATCAGTTCGGGGACATCAAGATGAACGACCGTATCGGCGCCGAGCCGCTCGATATGGCGCACTCGCCCCTGCCATTTTCCTTCCGTTGCGGAAAGTGCGACATGTTCCGGCCGGATTCCGTAGGTCCCGCACCCCTCCCTGGCAGCGACGTCGCCTTCAAACAGGTTCATCTTCGGCGATCCGATGAAGCCCGCGACGAAAGGCGTGGCCGGGTTATGGTAAAGACCCATCGGTGTTCCGATCTGTTCGATCCGGCCACCGTTAAGCACGACGATCTTGTCTGCCATCGTCATTGCCTCGACCTGATCATGGGTGACATAGATCATCGTTGCTCCGAGCTTGGCATGGAGTTCGGTCAGTTCCATTCGCATCTGCGACCGCAAGGATGCATCGAGATTGGAGAGAGGTTCGTCAAACAGGAAAACCTTTGGATTGCGAATGATTGCCCGGCCGATCGCGACACGTTGCCGCTGACCGCCGGAGAGCGCCTTCGGCTTTCGGTCCAGCAGATGCGACAGCTGGAGAATATCGGCAGTCTGCCGAACCTTTTCCTGAATCTCGGCCTTGGGGCGCTTGGCGAGCGAAAGGCCGAAGCCGATGTTTTCGCTGACCGTCAGATGCGGATAGAGCGCGTAGGACTGAAACACCATCGCGATACCGCGCTCCGAAGGCTCGGCGTCGGTCACATCCTTGCCGTCGATGGAGATCCTGCCCGAGGTTGAGGTTTCCAATCCTGCGATCATGCGCAGAAGAGTGGACTTTCCACAGCCGGAAGGGCCGACGAAGACGCAGAATTCCCCGGCTTCGACGGTCAGATCGACACCATTCATCACGGTCAAGCTGCCGAAGTCCTTGCGGATATTTTGAAGAACGACACTTGTCATGGTTCATCCTTTCACTGCGCCGGCCGTCATGCCTGCCACGATCTGCCTGTTGAAGAACACGAAGACGATGAGCGGCGGGATCGTTACCAATAGAATATTCATGAACAGAAGATTGTACTGCGTTTGAAACTGCCCCTGAAAATTATAGAGTGTCAGCTGTACCGTTACGTTTTCTCTGCCAGGCAGGTAATAAAGAGGGTTCGTGAAGTCGTTGAAGATGGCGATCGATTGCACGACGATGATGGTCACGGTCACGGGCTTCAGCAATGGCAGCACGACGCGAAAGAAGATCTGCAGCGGCTTTGCTCCATCGATGATCGCCGCCTCATCGAGATCTCGCGGTATCGTAGCAATGAAGCTACGAAACATGAGAACGGTAAAGGCAAGACCATAGGCAACCTGAATCAGTATCATTCCCGATATGGATTTGAAGAGGCCGATCGACTGCAGAACCCAGATGGTTGGCACAACGGCAGGCGGGATCATGAGACCAGCGAGAACGCAGCCGTATATGACACTATTCCAGCCGGATGGACGACGCTGCAAGATATAGCCAACCATGGCACCGAGCAGAACGAGGAGTGAAACGGCGGTGACGGTGATGATGGTCGAATTGAAATAGGCCAGCAGAAGCATATAATTGCGGGTTTGAATAACCTCGATGAAGTTCTGCAACAGGTGCCATTCCTGAGGCAGGGTAAAAGTCAGCGACGCAGCATCCTGCTTTGTCTTGGCAGCGGTTATGAAGATGAACAGGAAGGGCAAGACGAATATCAGGCCACAGGCAACCAGAGACGCCATGCCGATATAAAGCTGACGGCGGGTCAAAGATCCACCTCCCTGCGGTTAAACCAGGCTGTTATCGGTAGAATGATCGCGCCGATAAGGAGGAACAGAATGACATTACCGGCTGTCGACAAACCATAAAATCCGGCCTGATACTGCTTGTAGATGACGCTTGCCAGCACATCCGAGGAGAAACCGGGCCCGCCGCGCGTCATTGCCCAGATCAGGTCGAAGCTGCGCAGTCCACCGATCAACGACAAGGTCACGACGGTAATCGTCGCCGGTTTCACCAGCGGAACGGTGACACGGAAAAACATCTGGCGACGCGTCGCACCGTCGATCCTGGCGGCTTCATAGTAGTCGGGGCTGATCGAGGCGAGGCCGGCGATATAGATGACGGTTGCCAGGCCGATGCCTTTCCAGAGATCGACGAAGACAATCGAATAGAGTGCCAGTGCCGGATCCGTCAGCCAGCCAGGCCCGTGAATGCCCATGGCAGCGAGCGTGACATTGATCAGGCCGCGGGTCGGATGCATCAATACGGAAAACGTGATGCCGACGCCGATCGTCGATACGAGGACCGGAAAGAAGATCACGGTGCGCAGCAGGCTCTGCGCCCAGATGCCCGAGGTCAAGAGAACTGCCAGCAGTAGACCCAGGATCGTCTTTGTAACGGAAGTCATCACCGCATAGATGATCGTGTTGATCAGGCCCTGGATCAGAAAAGGTTCCCGGAAGAACTGGCGATAATTGTCCAGGCCGATGAACTGGGTGGTGAAGAGATCCCAGCGCGTCAGGCTGAACCAGAAGGAGGCTACGGTCGGCACCAGAAAGAGAACCGTGAATATCACGGCCGCCGGCAGGACGAACCAATAGGGATAGGGTGATTTGCGTGTGGCCATGGAGCTACTTTGGATCCCCCACCCGGGCTGCTGCCGGGCGGGGGAACGGCTGGGAGGTTACCAGTTGGGCAGTCCAAGTTGCTTGGCCTGCTTTTCGACATCCTGATCATAGAGAGCCGCGGCGTCCTTGGCGGAGCGGATTCCGGTCCCGACCTCAACTGTGATCTGCTCGAGGGCTGGTCCCTTGATCGGCGACAGGAACTCCAATGCCGGAGTTGCGTGTCCGTCTGTCTCGAAATAGGGCAGCATGTCGGCGACGACGGGCGGAATGTCCTTCGGCAGTTCGCATCCCTTGACGAGATAGGGACCGGAGGGAACGGCCTTGGCCATCAGCTCGCAGGCTTCCTTGGAGCCGACCCAGTCGACGAATTTCTTGGCCTCCTCGACATGCTCCGATTTCGCCGAGACATAGAGTGCGGCGGGCATCCAGACGGTGAGGCCGTTCTTGGCGGCATCTGTTCCGGGAAGCGCAAAGAAGCCAAGATCTTTCAGATTGTCCGGAAAATTCTGCTGTATGTTTCCGATACCGAAAGTGAGATTCGGATAGTGCGCGGCCTCACCCGTGGCGACCATGCGCATGCCGTCGTCGAAGGTTGCCGCGCCGAAATCGGCGTTGAAAAATCCACCTTTGGCGACCTCTTCCAGATGCTCGAACCCTCGCAAGGCGGTCGGCGTATTGGCGTATTTTTGCTTGTTGGCGGTGTAGTTGGCGGCAAAATCGGGGATCTCGGCCTGGACATTGTGGAAATCGGCGAGCACGAAAAGCTGAGACGTCCAGGTCGTGCCATAGGTCTGCGCGATCGCCACCTTGCCGGCCGCCTTGATCTTCTGGTTGTTGGCCATGAAATCCGCCCAGGTCTTGGGCGGCGTAAGGCCGAGCTCGGCATAGATCTTGCGATTATAGAAGATGCCGCCACCCATGGCCGGGCCGAACGGGATGCCGCGAACGTGGCCATCCGGGCCTGTGACGACCTTCTTGAAACTATCGAGAATTCCGGCTTCGGAGGCAAGGTCGCTGAGGTCTGCCATTGTCCGTTCCGGCTTCAAGGCCTGGAACAGTGAGCCGCTATTATACTGAAAAATATCGGCCATTTCGCCAGTCGCAAGGCGCGTCTTGATGATGTTGTCGCCTTCCGATCCGCCGGCACGCTGTTCGACATCGAAGCTCACATCCGGATGCTTTTCCATATAGGCCTTGGAGACGGCATCGAATGACGCGATGGATTCGGGATTGGTGTCAATCAGGACGCTGAGCGTCACGTCGGCATGCGCGACACCCGCCGCCAGCGACATTGAAATTGCGGCGAGGACGCACTTCATCATTCTCATAGTCATTTCCTCCTCCTGAAGACCGGAATGAATTGAGCTGCCTGCTTGCGGGACAAGGTGCCGCAAGCTGTCGTATCAGATGGCAAAGGTGATCGTATGTTCCCCCTTGGTCAGTTTGAGTTCCCTGCCTGGTTCGATCCCGACGCCATCCACCTTCAACGATTTTCGATTCTGTCCAGCTGCCAGGCGGGCCGTTATGCCTTCCGGCAGCAACAGACGGCATGTGACGGTTTCTCCCTTCACCGCCCATCCGGTCTCTATGCGTCCGAACCGCGTGTCATGCCAAGCCGAGACCGGCGACAGCGCCGGCAGGACGGTAAGGTCGAATGAGATTTCTTCGAAGCCCGGCGCGTCCTCCAGCGGCTTGATCCCGGCGACATCCTCGAAAAGCCATTGGCATACGGCTCCATAGGCATAGTGATTGTAGCTGTTCATGTCAGGATCGTAGATCGTGCCGTCCTCGGCAAGCGCATCCCATCGCTCCCATATCGATGTCGCGCCTTGATCAACCTGGTATAGCCAGCCTGGCACCTTGCGATTGAGGAACATCTTTTCGGCAAGGTCGTGCATGCCGAGCCGCGTAAGGGCCGGAAGCAGCGCGGGGGTTCCTATGAAGCCCGTGCCGATGACGCCGTCGGTTTCTTCGGACACGCGCCGGAAATAGGCACGGGCAGCCTCTTCATGCTCCGGTGGAACGAGGCCATATAGGAAGGCCAGCGCCCATGATGTCTGATCGTTATGTGCGATGCGGCCGGACGGTGTAAAGAACTCTGTCTTGAAGGCGTTCCGGATCTCTTCCGTCCGGATCTCCAGACGTTCCGCCTCTTGATCTTCGCCGAGAATGCGGGCGATCTTTGCCGTCAACTGGGTAGAAATGAAATGATAGAGGGTCGCAGCGCAATCATCCGCAACCGTAGGTCGCGGCTTACGATTGTCGCCAATGGGCTGCAGCCAGTCGCCGAAAGTAAAGCCATTCGCTCCCCAGACGGCCGGGGGGCGAATAATCGGCCCGTTGGAAATGCCCCATAGATAATCGAGCCAGTGCTGCATGGCCGGGAAGCATTCCCTGAGCACGGCGGCATCGCCATAATGGAGGTAAAGTTGCCAGGGGATGATGACGATGGCGTCCCCCCAGCCGGTCGATCCGGCCCAGTCGCCACGGCTATCGATCGGGTGAAGCCGTGTCGGGTCCGGCGAAAAATGCGGGATTGCTCCATTGGCGCGTTGATCATGCATGACATCGCGGAGGAATTTCCGCAGGAAGGATTGGCTGTCCGCCAGCCAGCACGCCGTCCCGGCGAAGACCTGCGCATCGCCGGTCCAGCCCAATCGTTCATCGCGCTGCGGGCAGTCCGTCGGCACCTCGATGAAGTTGGAGCGCTGCGACCAGATGGTGTTTTCGACGAGGCGATTGACCGCCGCGACGCCACAGTTGAAACCGCCGGCCGCCACGGGAACGGATGAGATCGGGATCATGGCGATGCTGACCAGTTCCGCTTGGCCGGTGATGCTGACGCGCGCATAGCGGAAGCCCATGAAGGTGAAGAGCGGCGCGTAGACCTCTTCCCCTTCGCCGGCGAGCGTATAGATCAGCTCGGCGCGCGCGCTGCGATAGTTGCGATTGTCGAAAAATCTCCCCGGGCCGAGCACTTCGGAATGTTCGATGCGGAGGCTGGCACCTTCCTCGCCTTTCACGCGGATGCGGATATAGGCGCCGGCATTCTGGCCAAAATCATAGACGCTGCTGCCGTCGTCCTCGATCCAGCTGTCGATCGGTGTGTGCTCGGGGAGTTCCTTGACGGGGTTTGTCTCGTGTGGAACGAGCAACCCCTTGTCAAAGGCGAGAACGTCAACGCCATGGCTGTCGTGCGGTACGATGCGGGCGTCGTAATCCTCTCCATAATAGATGCCGTTGCGGGTGACCGGCGTGAAACCGCTCTTCCAGCTATCGTCGGTCTTCAAGAGCAGCCGGCCGTCGGCATTCAGCTCCGCAATTACCGCCGCCCGTTCGCCCCAGCAATTGAAGACCGGGTTAAGCGCCCACATCAGCTGGCTGCGGTACCATCCGTCCCCGAGCCAGATCTCGATGCGGTTCTCGCCAATGCGCAGATACTCAGTAACGTCGTAGATCTGATATGCGATCCGATCATCATAACAGGTCCAGCCCGGCGTGAGCAGATCGTCGCCCACGCGCCGGCCGTTGACGAAAGCGCGATAGAGCCCCAGCGCAGAAATACGCAGCGTCGCTTCGGTTGGCAGCTTTTCCAGCGTGAATTGCCGGGAGACGAATGTCCCTGCGGTTCCCTGGCCGGCATCGCAGGCCGGCGCGATCATCGATGCAGCAAATTGGAGTGCGGAATCGACACGGGTCTTGGCCACGGCTGCGCCGTGGTCTGAGCGAATTGTCATTGCATGCCTCCTCAGCCGCCTGTCCTCCGGCGGGATACGATTTTGTGTATCGTTCTATGTATATCATTCTACACAATCGATTGCGGCGCAAGAGTTTTGTGCCTATAATTTGCCCGGATCGGGGAATGAGACAGTTTATGATGAAAAATCAGATCGTTAACGCGGCGCAGGAGAGGGTGACCATCCGGCATGTGGCAGAAGATGCAGGTGTATCTGTTGCGGCGGTATCGAAAGTCTTGCGCAATGCTTATGGCGTCAGCGACAGCCTGAGGGGCAGGGTTGAAGCCTCGATCGAAAAGCTTCGCTATCGCCCATCGGTTGCCGCGCGAGCGATGCGTGGGCGGACGCAGACCATCGGTGTTCTGGTGATCGAACTATCGAACCCGTTCCTTCCGGGCGTCATCGAAGAGGCCAATGCCGCTCTGTCGGAAAATGGCTTCAAGGCGTTGATCGGCATTGGGCGTTCCGCGAGCTCGATCGAAGCGTCAATGATCGAATCGATGATCGACAATCGCATGGATGGGGTCGTGATCATCGCCCCGCGTATATCCGGTAAGATTCTGGAGCGCTATGCGCGGCAGATTCCGATCGTCGTCATCGCGCATCACGAGCCGCATGCCGAAACGTATGACACCGTCAATTCGGACGATCGGCGTGGCGGATATCTGGCTGTCGAGGCAGCCCTGCACGCAGGCTATCGGGATATCGCCATGCTGAGCTATGATCTCCTGGATTCGCCGGCGACTATCGTCGCCCTGCAGCGCGAGGAGGGTTACCTCGACGCCATGAAGCAGGCCGGGCTCAAGGGACGCATCATCCGGCTGCCGCCGGTCGCTGTCGATCGCCAGCGGGCGATCCGGAATTTCCTCGATTCAAAGGACCGGCCGCGCGCAGTTTTCGTATGGTCCGATCTCGATGCCGTCCCCTTGATCAATGCAGCGCGGACAAGCGCAATTCGGGTTCCTGAAGATCTTGCGATCATCGGCTACGACAATTCCCCGATGGCCGCCATACCGCTCGTCGGCCTGACGAGCGTCGATCAAAATCAGATGCAGCTCGGGCGGACGGCTGCGGAGGTGCTGCTCAGCAGGATCGATGGCCGGCGTGACGCGAGACATCTGCTGATCGAACCCCGCGTGGAATTGCGCGGCAGCACTTGACGTGTGATACGGACGAAAAGGTAGAAAGATGGGCCTGGCCGGATAGCTGGGTGATGTTTTCAAAGGCAGACCGGGAAAATGCTGGTACCGGCAATTGAGCCTAAGATTTTTCTTGAGCCCAATTGCCGGTTTGCCTGCCGATTTTGGCCAGCTCGACTTACCGTTCGTTCTTTCAGAACTTATAGCTTGCGCCGACAAGGACCTTGTTCTGAGTGGCGCCGAAATCCCCGATCGCCGACCCGAAATCCTTGTTTCCGAAATCGGAATAGCGGTATTCGCCACGAACGATGACATTATCCGTGAAGGCATGCTCGATGCCGCCGCCGGCCGTCCAGCCGATCAGAATATCGTCCTTTTTCCCGACGCCGGGGGCGTCAACCTTGCCGCCAGCGGCAGCGAGACCGGCTGTCGCAAAGAGCAGCGTGCGGTCCAGGGCGTAACCGACGCGAGCGCGGCCCGACGCATCCCATTCGAGATCCGCTTCCTTCTTGTCTTTGAAGTTGTAGTTGAAATCGTTTTCGATACCGTAGACGATGTTGCCGGATTGGAAATTATATCCGGCATGAACGCCGGCCGTGCCGCCATCGAGATTGCGGTCGGTGCCCAGAACGGTTCCCTTGTTCCAGACATAACCGCCTTGTCCGCCGAGATAGAAGCCGGACCAGTCATAGGCGGAATAAGCCTGTTCGGCGGCTGGCGCGGAATGCTCGTAGGTAAGGTCGGCGGCGAGGGCCGGAACGGCCAGAAACGACGCCAGGGCGCCGACGACGAAAAGCTTGATATGCATAATGGCAGTGCCTCATGTTTTTGCACCAGCGGAAAGGCGTTCGCGTGTCGCATCGGCCCGGCTCATAGGGTGACTATGCCGTCCGCAAGATTGCTGTGTGTGCTTTCATGTTCAGTTTTGTTGCAGCGGCGAAAAGCACGGGAGGAATATCAAAAGGTGCAAGGTCGGCGGGTTGCCGGATCTGAAAATGAGGCCATGCGTCCACCGCATCCCAAGCCGCAAGATTTCGCAGGAAACATCCGGGTCCATGCGGTCAGCTGTCTTCCACCGCCCCCGAGCACAGGTTTGGCCGCGAAGCGAGGAAGTCGATGAAGGTTCGAACCTTCGCGGAAAGGTATTTCCTGCTGGGATAGACCGCATGCAGCGTGGCGTCGAATGTCACGGCTTTCGGCAGTACCATCTCCAATCGGCCATCGGAGATATCGCTTTGCGTCATCCACATCGGCAGGAAAACCAGCCCCATGCCCTCAAGTGCTGCCAGATGCAGCATGATCTCGTTTTCGCTTTGCATGACGGGACGGAAGTTCACCGTCTGAGTGCCGTCCTGCCCGGCGACGGCTATGCTGCCGTTCGCGTTCATGCCGCTATAGGCCAGCAGCGCGTGACCATTGAGATCAGCGAGCTCTCTCGGGCGACCTGTGCGTGACAGATAGGCCGGAGATCCGACGAGATGAAAAGCAACGCGCGTCAACGGTCGGGCGATGAGATTGGGATCGAGCCGCTCGGGGGAGGTCGCCCGCAGGGCGAGGTCGAAGCCTTCATCAACGAGATTGACGATCCGACCGCTGAGATCCATGTCGAAACGCACGTCGGGATAGCGCTGGTGGTATTCGGCGATCATCCGGGCGACAAGCGTGTTCGCTGCCCATACCGGTGCACTGAGTCGCAAGGTTCCACGCGGCATGACGGTGACGTTGCTGACGGCCGCTTCCACCTCGTCCAGTCCATCGAGCATCTGCCGGGCCTGATTGAAATAGAGCATGCCGCTTTCCGTCATGCTGACATGCCGGCTGGTTCGGTTCAGCAGCCGGGTTCCCAGCCGGTTCTCAAGATGCATCACGTGTTTGCTCGCCATTGCCGGCGAGAGGCCAAGCCGATCCGCGGCTGCCGTGAAGCTCTTGAACTCCGCGACCGCGCAAAAGACCCGCAAGCTCGTTAGCGTATCCATGGATCATCAACTCATAGGAAATGTTTCTTCAATGCAGGCTGCATTGATCAATAAATGAGAAAAGTTACTTTGGCCAGATCACACGGCCTAGTTCATCATTCTCTTCAGTCTCGAGTTGGATGACGAGTGCCCCGCTACAAGGATGAAACACGTGAACAAGCTTCGTCTTCCGACCTATTTCATCAGTCACGGCGGCGGCCCCTGGCCTTATATGAGCGGTGAATTCCGCAATAATTTCGACAAGCTCGAGCAATCTCTGATCGAGATGCGTGCCGAGCTGGGGAATACGGTCCGGGCGATCCTGGTTGTCTCCGGCCATTGGGAAGAGAAGGGCTTTTCCATATCGTCGGGCGCCCATCCCGGGATGGTTTACGACTATCATGGCTTTCCGGAGCATCTCTATCATATCAAATATGGCGCTCCGGGCGAACCCGAGCTTGCCAAGCGGGTACAGGCTTTGCTGCATGCGCGCGGGATCGAGGCAGGGCTCGATCCGACCCGCGGCTTCGACCACGGCACTTTCAGCATTCTGAAACCGCTGTATCCGGAGGAAAGCATTCCGGTCGTTCAACTGTCTCTGGATGCCGGCTACGATCCGGCCTTGCATCTCGAGGTTGGGCGTGCGCTGGCGCCGCTGCGCGATGAGGGCGTGCTGATCATCGGAAGCGGTCTCAGCTATCACAATCTGCCGGCGATGCGCGGGAAGGAGGGCTACGAACCGTCCCGCCAGTTCGACGCGTGGCTGCAACAGACACTGATCCATTCATCACCCTATGAGCGGGCAAAGCTCTTGCTCGAATGGGAGCAGGCCCCGTCCGCCCGCGCAGCACATCCGCGCGAGGATCACCTCATCCCGCTGATGGTGGCCGTCGGTGCCGCGAGGGACGAGCCCGGCGCCGTCACCTACCATCAGACTGACTTCGCCGGCGGGCTGACGGCATCCAGTTTCCGTTTCGGCGATGCACCCGAGCCGGCGACAATCGGTGGAGACGCAAAATGAGCGAGCCGTCGAAGCCGGTTGTCTACGTCAAGAGGAGTTGCCCGTTTTGTCTCAAAGTGAAGCTGTTCCTGCTGGAGGCCGGCTTGATGGAGACAGTTGCAATTCACGAGTTCGAACCGGGATCGCAGCAGGAGCATGACATACGCTCCGAACTTGCCGGGCGGCTCGACAAGGTGAGTTTTCCCGCCGCCTGGCTCGGAGCGGGTCGCTATATGACTGAATCGGACGCCATCATCGCGCTTCTTGCCGCCAGGGCAGGTCGCGATCCGGCCGATATGCCCGTGCTCACCAGTTACGTCGAAGGCGCCCTCAAGCCGATGATGGCGCTCTGGAAGGAAAATTTCGAGCTCAAAACCACTGCCGCCTGACGATTTCGGCGCCCATTCAGGAGAAATACCATGTTGAATACCACGAAATGGACCCCTCATGTTCTTGCGATCCTGCGGATCGTGACCGCATTGCTGTTCCTCGAACATGCGACCATGAAATTCTTCCAGTTCCCGGCAGCAATTCCGGGCGTGACCTATCCGTTGCCGGCCATCATGCTTGCTGCCGGCGCAATCGAGATCGTCACCGGATTGCTGATGACCGTCGGCCTTTTCACGCGCATCGCCGCTTTCATCGCGTCGGGCGAAATGGCAGCCGCCTACTGGATGGCGCATGCTCCGCAGGGCTTCTGGCCCGCACTCAATATGGGTGAGGCAGCGATCATGTTCTGCTTCATCTTCTTGTTCATCGCCTTTGCCGGCGCCGGTAGCTGGGCCTTGGACAATATCCTGCGTCCGTCTTCGAAGCAGGTGTCGCTGACTGAAGGCGCATAAGGCAAACGCGCTCTCGTCCTGCGACGAGAGCGCGTCGCTTGGGTTGAACCTAACAGCCGGCGCAGCCGTGGCTGCCAACGGGAGTGGGCCTCAGTCCCACAGCAGGGCTGAACCGTGTGACATCAACAGAAAACCTTTGGAGACGACTGATGAAGGCTGCGCTTCTCAAATCCTACGGTGATACGGATCAATTCGAGATCGGGGATATTCCGACGCCGAAGCCTGGTACAGGCGAGGTACTGATCAAGATCGAAGTATCCGCGGTCAATCCATTCGATCTCATCTTGCGTCAGGGTTTCATGGCGCAATACATACCGCTTTCGCTGCCGGCAGTACTGGGTGGAGATGCCGCCGGCACGATATCGGAAATTGGCGAAGGCGTTACAGGTTTGATGGTTGGCGACCGGGTCGTTGCCGATTTCCCGGCAAATGGCAAAGGCGCCCATGCCGAGTTTGGTGTCGTTCCCGTCACTTCGGTTGCCAAGCTGCCGGCCGCACTGAGTTTTGAGGAAGGGGCCGCATTGGTAAAGGCCGGTCTGACCGGACGCCAGACAGTGGAGGCCCTCGGGATTGGTGCGGGCGATCGCGTATTGATCTCGGGCGGTTTGGGCTCCGTCGGCCGGGCGGCAATCCAATATCTGAAGCAGCTCGGCGCCGAACCGGTGGCGGGTGTTCGGCCGGAGCGACTGGATGAAGCCCGTCAACTTACCGGGGAGGCGTTGGATATTACGGTTGCGGCACAGAAGCCCACCTTTCGATACGCCATTAGCGCTGCGGCTCCCGTGGCCGGAAACCTGATCGGACATGTTGTTGACAATGGGCAAGTCGCGAGCATCGTTCCGGTGCCTGATAGCGCCAAGAACAATCGCGTCACCATCCACGAGCTCTACCATCAAACGGATGCTTCCACACTGGACGCGATACTCGATGCTGCAGCCCGGAAGGTGCTCATCATACCCATATCGCATTCTTTCGAGCTAAGAGAGATCGGTGCGGCGCACAGCGTGCTCGCTGCTGGAGCGCAAGGCAAAGTCGTATTAAGGCATTGAATGTAATGAGCTCCGTCCAAACCCTATCGGGAAGAACACGGGGGGCGGGATGACAAAGGCAAAGCCGCTGATGGGGCAATCAGCGGCGCGCTGAACAGGCCATACTACAGCTTGCCGTTTCGGGTTTGAGCCGTGCCCGGATACTAGGCCGATTCCCGTAGCATGAGGTCAGCGGATAATAGAAATCGCGCGGTCGAGGTTGCGTCGATGCGATCCTCGCTCTCATCGTTGTCGCCGAGCATGCTGAGAAGCATATCAACCGCCCGCCTGCCGATTTCGCTAACATTCTGCGCGACCGTCGTGATCGGCGGACATGCGTATCTCGACAGGGGATGATCGTCATGCCCGGCAATGCGGATGTCGGACGTCGCGCCATGCCCGACTTTAAGGCCCATCTTGTAGGCAGCGGCGATCGCACCGAACGCAATTCGGTCGTTGGCGCAAAGGATAGTTTTCGTCGGCAGTCGTTTCAGGTCGACGAGGCGCGTCATCTCGTCGAACCCGAATCTTTCGAAATCCCAGGTTCGGATTTTTGCCGAAGGCAGGATGTGCGGTGTCAAACCGAAGCGCGTCATCGCGTTGACATAGGCGGCTTCGCGCGTGCGGGCGTTCGTGTTCACATCGGGCATGCCGAGATAGCTCGGCGGCTCGCCCGACCGGCATAGATAATCGACGATCAGCCCAAAGCTTTGCTGGTTATCGGTACCGACGAAAGCGGAAGTGTCATCCAATGGCGAATCCACGTAAACAAGCGGAACGCTTCTGCCGTATTCCGCCAGAGTTTGCTGGTGGGACTCCACCCCGAGCGGCGCGATGATCGCGCCGGCCACGTTCAGCGATTTGAGGGTGCGGATCGCCCTGTCCTCAAGGTCGGACTGCCCATCCGTCGACAAGACAAGCGGGAAGAACCCCGCTTCTGTCGCCAGCGCTTCAATCCTTCGGGTGAGCGCCATATAAAACTGGTCGATCGAGTTTGGAATAACGATCCCGACGATATTGGTCCGGCGCCGATTGAGGTTGACGGCAAAGAGGTTTGGTCGAAACCCTGATTTTTTGAGCGCAACTTCGATAGTCTCGCGCGTTTTCTTTCGGACTGAATTCGGATCGTTGAAGTATTTGGACACCGTGGGGCGAGAAAGGCCGACAAATTCCGAGAAGTCCTCCATTGTCTTGATCGGTTTCGGCACGATGTTGTCTCCAGACTCTATAGAAAGGTGTCTATCCGACTCTTTATCGAGGGAAAAGAGAGTTCCCCCCTTGGGAGGAACCGAGATTATTCCGCGACAAATTGCACCTTCATCGTGGGCGTACCGCCGCTCTTGGTGAAAAAGGGCAATACCTCCTTGAGCGGAAGCCGATGAGAGATCAGGCGTGCCATCGTGCCGTTGTCTTTACGAAGCAAATCAAGGGCGGCAGGCAGATTCTGATTCAATGAGTGCGAGCCGGCAATCGTCAACTGACGCCGGAAGATGTCGAAGGGGGATATCGGGACCCGGACGCCGGGCGCACAGACGCCGAACACCAGGATCGCGCCGCCGTCCTGTGCAAATTCCGGCATGCTCTCCACGACGGTCGGAACACCCGTCGCATCGGCAACAAGATCGAAAGATCGTTTGCGGCCCTCGAGTTCCGGAGACGCAGGGTGCAGGGCTTCCAATCCCAGCTCCCTGGCAAAGCTCAGGCGGCTTTCATCGATATCGGCAACGACGACGTTGCTGACCCCTTGCGCTCTGATCGACAGGGCAAGCAGAAGCCCGATCGGACCGCCGCCGAATACCAGAGCGCTTTCCGCGCGCCGAACTCCGGTCGTCAGGCCGATATTGCCGAGCCCGTTGAGGACGCAGGCGAGCGGCTCGGCCAAAGCTGCGACGTCGAACGGAAGATCGCCGATGTCGTGCAGATGCGATGCCTTGACGATACTGTATTCGGCAAAGCCACCGTCCTGCGTGACGCCATAGGCCTTCAGCTCCTTGCAAAGATTTGTCAGCCCCTTGCGGCACAGATTGCAGGTGCCACAGGGCAGATTGGGGTCGACGGCGACCCTCGCACCCGGCCGCAAGCCGGTGACGTCTTCAGCGACCGACTCGACCAGGCCTGCATATTCATGGCCAGGAACCAGCGGAAAGCGCCCTTCGCCGTAACGGCCGTGGAGAACGTCGATATCCGTATGGCAAAGCCCGCCAGCCTTCACGTGGATGAGGGCGTGTCCCGGCGCCAAAACGGGCAGCGGCATATCGGCCAGCCCCGCGACGCCCTTTTCCGTGAAACATATTGCCTTCATGTCAGATTCCTCAGCTCATCCAGTTGCCGCCATCGACATTGTAGGTCTGTGCGAGAATGTAATCGCTGTCCGGGGACGCAAGAAACACTGCAAGACCCTTGATATCGTCGGGCGTTGCGAACCGTCCGATCGGAACGGACTTGGCAACGGCAGCCTTCTTCTCGCCCGGCTTCAGGCCTTCCCATTTCGCAAAGTGGGCGTCGACGATATCCCAGTGCTCGCCATCGACCACGCCCGGTGCGATGGCGTTTACGTTGATACCGTATTTCACCAGGCCCAAGGCCGCTGATTGCGTCGCCGAAATGATAGCTGCCTTGGAGGCGCAATAGAGCAGCACCAATGCTTCCCCACGGCGTCCGGCCTGGCTTGCCATGTTGATGATCTTGCCGCCGCGACCGCGGGCAATCATGACATTCGAAACCGCCTTCATCATGAAGAGAGGCCCCTTCAGGTTGATGTCGAAAACACGGTCGTAGCTGGCCTCGGTGATCTCGTTGATCGGAGCCATGTCGAAGATCGCGGCGTTGTTGATGAGAATGTCGATGCCGCCGTGCTTCTGGTCGATTTCCTTGACGACCTTGTCGATGGCGGACAGGTCGGTCACATCGAGCTTCACTGCCGACGCGGCCTCGCCAATCGTCGCTGCCGCCTTGGTGGCGCGGTCGATGTCGATATCGGCAATCACCACCGTCGCGCCTTCCTTGACGAAAGCTTCAGCGAAGCCAAGGCCGATGCCGCGTGCGCCACCCGTAACAAGTGCGATTTTGTCCTTTAGTCTCATGATCTTCTCCCTTTTCCGGACCGCTCAATGCGTCACGGCAATGTTGTGGGTGGAGCTCACTCTCTGGAGCGCCAGACCCTCTTCATCAAACAAATGGCAGTCGGACGGATCGAACGACAGCCATACCTCCTCATGCAGACGGTGGGCGTCTGCGCCATCGGTCTCGACAATAACCAGATTGCCCGGAGCGATCTGGACGTAGACGTAAGTGTGCCCGCCAAGCCGTTCCACGACCATGATCTCGCCCCGTAGCATCCCATCGCCTGAGATCCGAAGGTGTTCGGGTCGTATGCCGAGAGTGAGCTTGGTCGTTGAACTCGGCTTTGCCTGCACCGGGACCAAAATGGATTTGCCGCCCGGAACGGCAACGCGGACCCCGGCAGGTTCGGCTTGCTCTGGCTCGACAGCAATGAAGTTCATCGCGGGCGAACCGATAAAACCGGCGACGAACTGATTGGCCGGATGATAATAGAGATCCATGGGTGCGCCCACCTGCTCGATGCGGCCGTCTCTTAGGACCACGATCTTGTCGGCCAGCGTCATCGCCTCGACCTGGTCGTGGGTGACATAGATCATGGTGGTCCCGAGCTGGTCATGGAGCCGGGCCAGCTCGATGCGCATCTGGACGCGCAGCGCGGCATCAAGGTTTGACAGCGGTTCGTCGAACAGGAAGATGCGCGGGGAGCGGACCATTGCTCGTCCAATGGCCACACGCTGGCGCTGACCACCAGACAATTGCTTGGGCTTGCGATCAAGCAGATGGCCGAGCTGCAGCAGACCCGCGACCTCATTGATCTTGGCGTCGCGCTCGGATTGCGGGACACCCGCAAGTTTTAGCGCAAACCCCATGTTGTCCTTGACCGACATGTGCGGATAAAGCGCATAGGTCTGGAACACCATTGCCAGACCGCGTTGATCGGGCGGGATGTCGTTGGCGTGGTCGCCGTCGATGATCAGGTCGCCGCTGCTGATGTCCTCGAGCCCTGCGATCATGCGCAGCAGCGTCGATTTCCCACAGCCGGATGGACCGACGAACACCACGAATTCCCGATCCCTGATATCGAGATCGACGCCTTTGATGACGTTTACCGCGCCAAAGGTCTTCTTCACTTCCTTGAGACTGAGGGTAGCCATGTGCGTTTCCTATTTGACCGCGCCGAAGGTCAGACCGCGCACGAGCTGGCGCTGGGTCATCCAGCCGAAGACGAGGATTGGTGTGATGGCGAGCGTCGAAGCTGCCGAGAGCTTTGCCCAGAAAAGTCCCTCGGGCGAAGAAAAGGATGCGATAAATGCCGTGAGCGGACCTGCCTTGGAAGCGGTGAGATTCAAGCTCCAGAAGGCCTCGTTCCAGCACAGGATAGTGGACAGGAGTGCAGTGGATGCTATCCCCGGAAGCGTTAGAGGCAGGAGCAGGTACCAGATCTGTTCGAAGGTGCTGGCACCATCCATGCGACTGGCTTCGAGGATTTCATGCGGAACATCCTTGAAGAAGGAGTAGAGCATCCAGACCACGATCGGGAGGTTCGACAGCGTAAAGACGATGACGATCGCAGTTCGTGTATCCAGAAGACCGCTGTCGCGACACAATAGATAGATGGGAACCAATACCCCGACGGCAGGAAGCATCTTTGTCGAGAGCATCCACATCAGGAGATCCTTGGTTCTCTTGCCTGGGAAAAAGGCGGCTGCGTAGGCAGCAGGAATACCGATCGCCAGGCACAGGATAGTCGAGCCGATACTCTCGACGACACTGTTCAATGCATATTGGACGTAATTGGCACGGGCGTTGACGTCGACGAAGTTCTCCAGCGTCGGCGTAAAGAATATCTTCGGAGGAGTCGCCACCGCATCGATTTCCGTTTTGAAAGATGCCATGAGCATCCAGAGGATCGGAAAGAACATCAGCAGTGCTGCGGTCCAACCACCGATACCGCACCAGAGCTTCTGAGAATGAATGAGGTTGTTTCGTCTTGCCATTCTGGTCTTCCCTCAATTGTCCAGATTGCGGGCGACGGTGCGAATCAGGAATGCCGCGACGACATTCGCAAGGATGATCGCAAAGACGCCTCCGGCCGATGCGGCTCCAACATCCCATTGGAGAAGGGCCTTGTTGTAGATGAAGTAAGTGAGCGTAGTGGTTGCCGTACCCGGGCCACCTGACGTCGTGACCTGGATCTCCGCAAACACCGCAAGCAGAAAGATGGTCTCGATCATGACGACGACGGAGATTGGCCGAAGCAGATGTGGCAGAATGATATGCCTGAAGGTTGACCATCCTCGGGAGCCATCGAGGCGGGCCGCTTCCATCTGCTCGCGGTCGAGCGACTGCATGGCGGTCATCAGGATCAGCGTCGCAAACGGTATCCACTGCCAGGCGACGATGATGATGATGGAGGTCATCGGGATCTGCACGAACCAGTCGATCGGCGCCAGGCCGACGAGCTTGGCAAGATAGGCAAAGAGCCCATTGACCGGGTGCATCAGGAGATTTTTCCAGATCAGCGCGGTGACCGTCGGCATCACGAAGAAAGGGGCGATGATCAGAAGCCGTGCAATTCCGCGCCCGGCGAACTCGACATCGAAAAGCAGCGCGAACACCACTCCGAAACCGATGGACAGAGCCAGCACGGCAAAAAGAATGACGAGGGTCCGGAAGACTGCCGCCAGAAGACCGTCGTCGGTTATCAGATAGGAATAGTTGTCGAGACCGGCGAAACCGGCGCTCAGCGGCTCAAGCAGATTGTAATATTGAACCGAGAACCAGAGTGTCAGGGCAAGCGGAACGATCATCCAGGCGAAGAGAAGGCCGACCGCAGGCGCAAGAAGCGGGCCGGTTCGGATCGAGCGGCCGGAATGCTTCTGTGTCCGCCGGATGAATTCACGCGAAATCGTTGTCATCGAAAACCTCTTCGCCGTGCCTCGGTCGCCGGATGACGGCGATCGGGGGGAGGCGATTGGGAAGGAAAGCAAGCCGGAGTTCCGACAGCCGACGCTGCCGGAACCCTCCGGGAGGAAGCCCGCGGTCGCGACACCGCGGGCGAGGCGGCTACCTCACTTGGGGTAGCCGGCCTTTTTCATCTCGCGCTCGACCTGCTTCTGCGCATTGTCGAGAGCGGCATCGACGGTTTGCTGGCCTGCAAGCGCCGACGCGATTTGCTGACCGACGATCGTTCCGATCCCCTGGAATTCCGGGATCGCGACGAACTGGACGCCGGTGTAGGGAACCGGATCCTTGGTCGGATGTGCCGGATCGGCGGATAGGATGGCCTTCTCGACGGTGGCAGCAAAAGGCGCAGCCTTCTGATACTCAGGCAGGTCGTAGGTGGACTTGCGAGTGCCGGGCGGAACGGCAACCCAGCCCTCCTTCTCGCCGACCATCTTCACATATTGCTTGGACGTGGCCCACTTGATGAAGGATTTCGCCGCCTCTTCCTTGGTGGAAGAAGTTGGAATCGCGAGGTTCCACGACCATGACCAGCTCGACCCATTCGGGGTCACATTGACCGGAGCGCGCGTGAAGGCGATCTTGTCGGCCACCTGGCTCTGCTTCGGGTCATAGACGCGGCCGGCGGCAGATGTGGCGTCGATCCACATGGCGCAATGGCCGGTCGAGAACAGGGCCTGGTTCTCGTTGAAGCCGTTTGAGGTCACGCCGGGAGGGCCGTCCTTCTTCATGAGGTCGACGTAATCGGTGATGGCCTTCTTCCACGGCGCGGAATTGATCTGCGGTTTCCAGTCCATGTCGAACCAGCGGCCGCCATAGGTATTGATCATGGTTCCGAGGAAAGCCATGTTCTCGCCCCAACCCGGCTTGCCGCGCAGGCAAAGGCCGTATTGCTCCTTGGACTTGTCGGTGAGCTTGTCTGCAAATTCCTTGATCTGATCGTAAGTCGGCTGGTCGGGCATCTTGAGGCCCGCAGCGTCGAACAGATCCTTGCGGTAGAGGGTAAACGAGCTTTCGGTATAGAATGGTACGGCATAGAGCTTGCCGTCGACAGTCAGGCCGGATTTGATGGGCGCGAGCAGGTCGCCATAGTCATAATCATCGCCGAGATCGTCGATCGGCTGAAGCCAGCCCTTCTTGCCCCAGATCGGCGCCTCATAGCCGCCGATGGTCATGATGTCGTATTGGCCGCCCTTCGTCGCGATGTCCGTCGTCAGCTTCTGGCGGAGCACGTTTTCTTCGAGAACGACCCAGTTGAGCTTGTTGCCCGTCTGCTTTTCCCATTCGGGGGAAAGCTTTTGCATGATGATCATATCGCCATTGTTGACGGTGGCGATGGTCAATTCCTCAGCTTGAGCCAAGCCTGCAGCCAGTGAGCAGCCGGCGGCCGAAGACAGCATTACAGCAAGAATCCTCTTCATCGTCTCGCTCCTCCTTACGAGCGTTAGCGCACAACATTACGTGCGTAAATATTAAATTCTCCAGTATGCATTCGGAGTCAATCGAAAATTATTGACAGAGGCTGAAGTGATCTGACGATATTTCACTATATTATTGAAAATAAAGCCTATTATTTCTAATTCTGTATCGGCATGCCTGTTTTCGATCAAAATATGCACTCTCATAAAAATTTTCATGCGTAAAGTTATGATTGACGCGAGCCTTTGGAAGCCGTACCTGCTCAATACAGCAGGGAGGATGAGCACAATGACTGTTCACAATAGGCACATAGCCCCGGAAAGCCTCGGGCCGACGATCACGGTCGGCGAGATACTCGTCGAGATCATGGCAAGCACCGCTGGGTCCGGATTCAAGGAACCTCAGGCGCTCATCGGCCCGTTTCCGAGTGGCGCACCGGCAATATTCATCGATCAGGTCGCTCGCCTCGGCGGCGCGGCTGGCATCATCGCAACGGTAGGGGCCGACGACTTTGGCACTGTGAACATAGAACGCCTCAGGCAGGACGGCGTGGACACGTCGGCCATATCCATCTCGCCTGATCGGCCGACCGGAAGTGCGTTCGTCCGCTATCGTGACGACGGATCGAGAGACTTCATATTCAACATCATGCATTCGGCGGCGGGCTCGATAACCCTCAGCCCGCCGGCGGAAACCTTGATTGCGAAGGCCGGACATGTACATGTGATGGGATCCGCATTTGCAATTCCAGGAGCAGATAAGGTCATTGATGCCGCCATCAGTTCGGTTCGTTCGCGCGGCGGGTCGGTTTCATTCGACCCGAACGTCCGCAAGGAGCTCCTCGGGTCGGGAAATTTCCGGAGCCAGTTCGAAACCATGATCCGGAATGCGGATCTTCTGCTGCCGTCCGGCGAAGAGCTTTTTGTGGCCGCGGGAACGGACGGGGAGGCCCCGGCGGTCAAGGCGCTGCGAGCCCGTGGTGTCGGCGAAATTGTGTTGAAGCGCGGCAAGAGGGGAGCGACCTTCTTCGGAGAATCCGGTTTGAGATATGATTTCCATGGATTCGAAGTGAACGAAGTCGATCCCACCGGTGCAGGAGATGCCTTTGGCGCGACTTATTTGACGTCGCGCCGGCAGGGCCTTGGCCCGGAGGTCTCCTTGGAGCGGGCCGCAGCAGCAGGGGCCTATAACGTGACCCAGATGGGGCCTATGACCGGTCTGCCCGACATCGCGCAACTTGATTTTTTCCTGTCCACCAATCCGCGGAGAGCAGCATGAACCTCTTCCTTAAAAGCCTTGCGGGCGCCCGCCGCGCGGGCAAGCCGGTTGGAATTACGTCGGTGTGCTCGGCGCACCCGCTCGTGCTTGAAGCGACGATGTCGCTGGCTCGGCGGGAGGGCGGCCCCGTCCTGATAGAGGCTACCTGCAACCAGGTTAATCAGTTCGGCGGCTACACCGGAAAAACGCCGGCAGATTTTGCCGGAGATGTTCTTGCGCTCGCCGAGGCCAGCGGGGTAGCGACGTCCGATGTCATCCTCGGCGGTGACCATCTCGGACCAAATCCCTGGCGGCGGGAGACCGCCTCCGCGGCAATGGCCAAGGCCGAGGTCATGGTTGCTGAATATGTGAAAGCGGGCTTCACCAAAATCCACCTCGACGCATCCATGGCATGCGCCGATGACCCATCCGCCCTCGACGATGCGATCGTGGCTCAAAGGGCGGCAAGGCTTGCCAAAGTCGCCGAGCAGGCTGCGCGGGAAGTGGGCACCAAGCCGCTCTACGTGCTGGGGACGGAAGTCCCGGTCCCGGGAGGCGCGGACCATGCGCTCGATGTCGTCGAGCCGACCGGGGCCGAAGCCGCCAGGGCCACCATCGAGACTCATCGCGAGATTTTCGCAAGGGAAGGGCTGTCGGAGGCATTCGACAGATGCATTGCCTTCGTCGTCCAGCCGGGCGTGGAATTCGGCAATGAAAACGTGGTTGGCTACAGACCCGAGCTCGCAAAGAAACTGACCGGCGTGCTCGATCGTGAAGTCGGCCTGGTTTTCGAAGCGCATTCGACCGACTACCAGTCGGAAGGGGCGCTGACCGCACTGGTACGCGATGGATTTCCAATTCTGAAGGTTGGGCCTGGATTGACGTTTGCACTGCGAGAAGGCCTCTTCGCGCTCGACTTGATCGCAACGGAACTTGACCCGGACTATAACCGCAACCTTGCCGTCACCATGGAGCGCCTCATGCTGAAACATACAGGCGACTGGGCGGGACATTACCATGGCAGCGACGAGGCTATCCGGCTTCAACTTCGCTACAGCTACAGTGACAGAATCCGTTATTACTGGGGTTATCCTGAAGCTGTCGGCGCCGTTCAAAAGCTCATCGATACACTTCATGGCCGCGAAATCCCGCCGACGCTGGCAAGCCAGTTCCTCGGGCGGATGGCAGACCGGATCGACGCGAAGGACAGTGTAGGCAGGATCGTCAAGACGTTTGTCGGCGATGTCCTCGCAACATACGGCCGAGCGTGCAGGCAAGCCGGTTGAATGATCCGGAAACGGGTCCCCTGCCGCATATGCCGTTCATCATTGCTATCCAAAGCTTGAAGGGCCTCGTAATATCGAGGCCCTCGCGATTCAATCAAGCCCTCTGATTTTGGTCCGACTTTGTCTTGGAGCATCTCAGATGCTGACGTTGGATGAGCATTTGGACAGTGCGCATCCCAGCGCTCAAGGGAGGCCAGCGCCAGACGAGCGTCAGCTCCCTTGAAGATACGCAACTTGCGGTTATCTATGTTGCGCAGTCCGCGCGTGCGGCGTTTTGCCGAAGCGGTGAATAGTATGATGCGTCCGTCTGCAGAAACCGCCGCACTGTTGCAATTGACCTTCATGCCGGTTCTAGTTGCATGCGGGAGAGGAAGTATGAATGGCCAGTCCGACTCGGCATCCCTATCTGAAGGCGCTCTTCGGGGCTGTGGCGATCGCGTTCCTGTATCTGCTGCTGACCTGGGTGTCATCACGACAGGTGCAAGACGAGTTTAGTGCCGGAAATTGGGGCCATGTGCTTGGGCCGCCCATTTTCGCGACGCTGATCGGCACGCTGATTGCCGGTTACTGGACGAGCAAATCATCAAATGCTGTTTCGTCCGCACGCGGGGCGATGCGAGGCGGCGCGATCGCCTTGACGCTGCTCGTGCTGACGCGTGTTGGCGATTTTGCCGAACAGCAGGAAAAGCAAGAAATCCAGGCCAAGGCGATCGCGCAATGGAAGCTTGAGCCGATGCCGGTGCAGGTGACTTGGCCGAGTGGCTGGCAGGTCGAGCCCGTACAATTCAACGACAAACTGTCCGGCTTCATGCAGGTGGCCAACAGACAAACGGATGCAGCGGCAAGCTTCGTGTCGCTTGTCTGCGCGCATCCCTCAACGCGCGCGGCCAATCAGCCGCTGGATGAATTGCTGAAGGAAACGGCAGAGGGATTTTTGGGGCAGTTCAGGAAGGATAACATCGAGCTTGCTACCGGTGCATCGGGTGATGGCGCACTCGGCGGTTATCTCGGACGGCGACTTGAATTCGAAAGCAAGAGCGATACGCTTATTCTGCACGGAGAAATCATTGCTGCTCACGGGCCATCCTGCTTACTTATGACGATTGCCTATCATGCCGGCGAGCCCTACGGCACGATGAAGGAGGTCATCGACCACTTCGAAGCTTCGATCAAATAACCCGGCAAGATGCCGCACTCCTGTTCGGGTATCTGATAGGCAGGCATCAGATTGATCAAGGCTGAGCCTTCCCACTCATACGATTGCCTCTGTCCAGCCTTGTGTCTTCAAGTCGCTGCGGATGCGCCATTTCAGGATTTCATCAATCAAGCGACGTTTGACATCCTGGTAAGCGGGATCACCCCACAGATCGTTGATCTCATTTGGGTCGGTAGACAGATCGAAAAGCTGGCCTTCGTCGCTCTCGACGAAGTGGACCAGCTTGAACTGCCTGTCGCGGATCATCGTCATGAATTCCGTGCCGCTCAGGATGCGGTCGCCAGCATGTTCGGAGAAGACGAATTCGCGCGGCGTAATCCTGGCACCGGTAAGGTAGGGGGCCAAGGAGCGTGCCTCCATCCATTTTGGCACCTCAAGCCCCGCCATTTCCAGGATGGTCGGCCCGAAATCGAAGAGCGAGACGAGGTCGCCGACGATCTTGCCGCGCTCGACACGGCCCGGCGACCAGACGATAGCCGGCACGCGCACGCTCGGCTCGTACATCGTCCATTTCTGGCTGTGTCCATGATCGTTCAGGCAATCGCCATGATCCGACGTGAAGATGATGATGGTGTCGTCGAGAACGCCGCGGCGCTCGAGCGCTTCCATGAGCTTGCCGATCTGCGTATCGATCATCGAGACGTTGGCGAAATAATGTTCGCGCTGGCGGCGCAATTGTTCCGGCGTCGGATTTTCAAGATGCACGACCGCATCGTGATCGACGCTGATATGTTGTTCTCTGAGCTTCTTGAGTGCCGATGGCTGCCGGTCCATCGCCACCTGATCACGGATCGCTTCAGGCAGATCGTGATCCCTATATTTGTCGATATAGTCCTGCGTCGGATCATAGGGCGGGTGCGGGCCGGGGATGCCGATCTGCAGGAAGAAGGGTTCGCGGCCCTGGTAGCGATCGAGCCACATGGCGGCGAATTCAGGAACGAAATTGTCCGAATGCAGATCCTCCGGCAGATCCCAGACGAAGGCGCCGAGCCGTTCGCGATAATCTTCGAGCCGTCGGTAAGTAACGCGGCTCGGCTTTTCGATGTCCCGGCTCCAGAAAGCCTTGTCCCAGTTGTCGAGATAGAAGGGAAGACGCTCGGTCGCCCTATCCTTGTTTTCGACGACGTGCCTTTCGTGAAAACCGAAGGAGTCTTCGAAGGGCGAGGTGTGCATCTTGCCGACATTGACGCAGCGATAGCCCGCATCGGCAAGGCGGCGAACCCAGCTATGGGTCCAGCGCTCGTCGTTGCGAAAGACGCCGTTGGTGTGCGGATAGAGTCCCGTGAACAAGCTTGCCCGCGAGGGCGCGCAGGAGGGAGACGTCACGTACATGTGGCTGAAACACGTGCCCTCCCGGACCAGGCGGTCGAGATTCGGCGTGATCATGTAATCGAAACCGGCTGCTGCGATCGTATCGAAGCGCTGCTGGTCGGTAATAACGAAGACGATGTTGGGCCTCTTCTTTGCCTCTGTCACGTCAATCTCCATTCAGGGATTTAAGGGGCGGGCGAGTACTGTTGCGTGCGAGCAGCTCCCAATCGACCACGTTCGTTCTCGGTTCCTCACCGTTGATCCGCGCAACGATCAGCTCGGCCGTAAACTCGCCGATCCGATGGCGATCGGGCTTGACCGTGGTGAGTGACGGGGTGACATAGTTCGCCGCTTCGCTGTCACCGAAACCGATGACGCCGACATCGCCGGGCAGCTTCCTGCCGCGTTCATGCAGCGCCTTCAGGACGCCGAAGGCCACAACGTCGCTATTGCAAATGATCCCGTCAATTTGCGGATTGCTGTCGAGCAGTTCATGGGTGAGCTCTTCGCCAAGCGCCGGCCGGCCGCCTTCCTGTCGAACAGCGTAGACGAGATCAGGCAATCCTGCCGCGGCGATGGCGCTGGCCGCCCCGCGGGCACGCTTCTTGGCGCGCATGTCGTTTTCGCGCATGCTGCCGAGAAAGGCGAGATGCCGGTAGCCGCACGCAATCATGTGATCGGCCTGCGCCTTGCCGGCGCCCTCATGATCCATGCCGACGGCGGAATCGATGATGTCGCCGCCGACATCCCACATCTCGATGACCGGAACCCCTGACGACGTCAGCAGCTCGGTGACTTTGGTCGGGTGGTCGACGCCGATAATGGCAACCGCCGCCGGACGCCAGCTGAGGATCGAACGTACGAGCGTTACTTCCTGATCCGGATCGTAGCGCGTGTTGGCGAGCATGACCTGAAGATTGTCCTTGAGGAGCGCCGATTGCAGGGCATCGATGATGGAGGCAAATTCAGAATAATAGAGGGATGTCACCACGACGCCGACGATGTCGGATCTCGTCCCGGACAAGCCGCCGGCCAGCCGGTTCGGCACATAGTTCAGCTCGTCCATGGCCTTGGCAATCTGCCGCCGCAATTCCGGCCTCACCGTATTGGGGGCGCGAAGCGCCCGCGAGACCGTATTGACCGAAACGCCGACCCTAACAGCGATCGAGGCCAGTGTTGGCGCACCGCCCTTTTCTCGCTCCTCCACGTCCGACACCATTCTCCCTCGCAAAAATTTGCTCAAGTGAGCGTTGCGTTATCGTTAACTTTATGTCATTTCTCAAGTGAGGAGACAAGAGCGCGAAAATTTTTCCAGCGAAACTTTCGATCGAAATTTGCGTTCCCGCAGCAGGGAAGGACGTAGAGCGTGGCTGACCGCCCCAATATCATCCTGATCATGACCGACCAGCAGCGGTATGACTCCATCGCCGCGCTTGGATTTCCCTATGCCGTTACGCCCAATCTCGATGCGCTCGTGGAAAAAGGCGTGACGCTGACGGATTGTCATATCAACGCTCCCAGTTGCGTTCCCTCGCGGGCCAGCCTCTTCACCGGTTACTACCCACATACGACCGGCGTGCTCGCCAATGGCCAGCGCTGGCAGAGGACATGGGTCGAGCAGTTGAGGGATGCCGGCTATCGCTGCGTCAACGTCGGCAAGATGCACACCATTCCATACAATTCGGACTCCGGATTCCACGAACGCTATGTCGTGGAAAACAAGGATCGCTACATGGAGGGGCGCTGGTATTTCGACGAATGGGACAAGGCGCTTGCCGCAAATGGCCTCGTCAAACAGCAGCGCGAGACCTATCGCCAGCGGGAGGATTATCGCGAGCGTCTCGGCGCCTTCGATTGGGAATTGCCGGAAGAGCTGCATTCCGACGCCTTCGTCGGCAATATGGCAAAGTGGTGGGTCGATACATATCCGCAGACCGAGCCGCTTTTCCTGCAGGTCGGCTTCCCCGGCCCGCATCCGCCCTTCGATCCGCCGGCACGCTATTCGGAGCCTTACCTCAAGCGTAACGATCTGCCGTTGCCGAAGCCGTCGCGGCAGGAGCTCGATTCCCTGCATCAGGAATTGAAGGAGAAGCGGCAGCACGACGTTGAGGTCGATCATGACTCCGTCGTCTGGAGCCTCCATCCATCACCCGAGCAGATGCAGCGCCTCTGGGCTCACTATCTCGGCAATGTCACACTGATCGACGAGAAGATCGGCGAGTTGCTCGAAGCCTTGAAGGCGCGCGGTTATCTGGAGGATGCGATCGTCATCTTCACCTCCGACCATGGCGAATGCCTCGGTGATCACGGCCTGATCCAGAAGTGGTCGATGTATGACGTCGTCACGCGCGTCCCCACCATCATCTGGTCGACCGCCAATCGGTTCGAGGGAGGCCGGGAGTTGAACGGCCTCTGCCAGCTTTTCGATCTCGGTCCGACCATATTGGAATATGCCGGCATCACCCCGCCGAAAAGCTTCGAGGCGCGCAGCCTGAAATCGGCGCTCGAAACCGGTGAATGGACGCCCCGTACCCATGTATTCTGCGAACAGATCGGCGACGTCGCGATGAGCGGCGGTGTAGAGTTCATGACCGGCGTGCGCAGCGACGGCTGGAAGCTGGTCCATTTCAAAGGGTCGAGCGATGGGCAGTTGTTCGACCTCAAGAACGACCCGGGCGAGGTGCGCAATCTCTGGAATGACCCCGCATACGAAGAGCGGAAGCGCGAACTTCTCGATGTCATGCGGGATTGGCTGATCGAGTCGAACTACCGCACGCGCGATGTCATGGCGGGTGCGCGATGACAGGTTTTCAGGAAACAACCGCAACCAGATCAACCCCGCCTGTAAAGGATGGGATGATATGGATCGAAGGTGGCAGTTTCCTGATGGGATCGGAGAATTTCTATCCCGAGGAAGGCCCCGTTCATAGGGTCAAGATTGACGGCTTCTTCATGGATGCCACGCTGGTCACGAACCGGGATTTTTCGCGCTTCGTCGCCGACACCGGTTATGTGACGATTGCGGAGCGGGCGCCGGACCCATCGCTTTATCCCGGGGCCGATCCGGTCATCCTGCAGCCGGGATCATTGGTCTTTCGAGCGCCGCGGAACTCAGGCGATATGCGCTTCTGGGGTGATTGGTGGCACTATGTGGCGGGTGCATGCTGGCATCGGCCCGATGGCGTCTCGTCTCTGACGGAGGCAATGATGGATCATCCGGTGGTGCAGGTCTGCCATGCCGATGCTACGGCCTATGCGCGCTGGGCCGGAAAGGCTCTGCCGAGTGAGGCGGAATGGGAGTTCGCCGCCCGCGGCGGCATGGAAGGGGCGACATTTGCCTGGGGCGAGGAGTTCGAACCCGACGGCCGCAGGATGGCGAATATCTGGGACGGCAATTTTCCGATGGCCAATCCCGCAGGCAAGGCTCAGTTCGGCACCACGCCGGTCGCAATCTTTCCTGCAAACGGCTATGGCCTCTCCGATATGATCGGCAATGTCTGGGAATGGACCGACGATTACTGGACGGACCGGCATCCGGACGATGCAGCCAAGCCTTGCTGCATTCCGATCAACCCGAGAATTGCTACGGCCGAACAGAGCTACGATCTGCGTCAACCGGCAATCCGCATCCCGCGCAAGGTGTTGAAGGGTGGATCGCATCTTTGTGCGCCGAACTATTGCCGCCGTTATCGGCCGGCAGCCCGGCATCCGGAAATGATCGACAGCGCCACCACCCATGTCGGCTTCCGCTGTGTCCGCCGTCCGGCCGACAAATCTCGCATCGAGCCATATACAGTTGAAGGCGAACGGCAATGAGCATCGCAACGAACGCATCTGTGCGCTCTGACACGGCCCGACGCCCTTTGCTTGCAGCATCGGTAGCCATGCTGGTTCTGAATGCGGCTGCCGTCGTTGTCGGGATCGGCCTCTGGTGGCTGGTGACGGCCGAAGGGCTGGTTGGCCTCCCGACGCCCGCTCAGGTGGCTGCGGCCGCCGCCGCCGAGGCTGGAAACGGTATCCTGTTCAGCGATGCGCTCGCCAGCCTCGGCCGGGTCATGACGGGTTTCTGCCTCGGCCTGATCGTCGCTATTCCCGTTGGGTTCCTGATGGGGTGGTATCGCATCGCCCGGGGCATCATCGAGCCCTATGTCCAGTTCTTCCGCACCATTCCGCCGCTTGCGATCATCCCGCTTGCGATCGTGACGATGGGCATCGACGAGACGCCGAAGATCTTCGTCATCTTCCTGGCTGCCTTCCTGTCGAGCGTCGTTGCGACCTACCAGGGGGTCATCAGCGTCGACAAGACACTCATCAACGCCGCCCGCGTATTGGGGGCGGGCGATTTCACCATTTTCCGGCGTGTGATCATTCCGGCCTCCACGCCCTATATCATGGTCGGCGTGCGCGTCGGCCTCGGCTCGTCCTGGGCGACCGTCGTTGCGGCCGAGCTCATCGCCGCACAGTCCGGCCTCGGCTATCGCATGCAGCAGGCCCAGCTCTATTATGACCTACCCACTATCTTCGTAAGCCTGATCGCCATCGGCATTCTTGGCCTGCTCATGGATCGGATCGTCATGATGGCCGATCGTATTCTCACCGCATGGCAGGAAAAGCTATGACGCCGAAGATCTCGTTTCAGAACGTTTCGAAAAGCTTCGATCTTGCGGGTCAGGCAGCCTTTACCGCGCTGCAGAACCTCGACCTCGATATCGAGGACGGCGAGTTCATCACCGTCGTCGGCCCTTCCGGCTGCGGCAAGTCGACGGCCATGAATATCGCTGCCGGACTGACATCACCATCGTTGGGGCGGGTATTGGTCGACAATATGCCCGTTAAGGGACCAGGGCCTGAGCGTGGCGTCATCTTCCAGCAATATGCCCTGTTTCCATGGCTGACCGTGCGGCAGAACGTCGAATTCGGGCTTCAAATCTCGGGGCGCCCCAAGGATGAACGCCGCCGGACTGCCGATCACTTCATCGAACTGGTGGGGTTGACGGACTTTGCCGATGCATTGCCGAAGATGCTTTCGGGCGGCATGAAGCAGCGCTGCGCCATTGCCCGGGCCTATGCGGTCAATCCGAAGATATTGCTGATGGATGAACCCTTCGGCGCGCTCGACGCTTTGACGCGCGTGCAATTGCAGGACCAGCTTCTCACCATGTGGAGCAAGGAACGCCGCACGGTGATGTTCATCACGCATGATGTCGACGAGGCGGTCTATCTGGCGAGCCGGGTGATCGTGATGGCAGCCCGCCCGGGCCGGCTCCACAAGATTATCCCCGTGGATCTGCCCTTTCCCCGCACGGAGGAGATGCGGCTTTCGCCGCAGTTTTCCGAGCTGCGCAACGAGGTCTGGCGGGCCGTCTATCACCCCGCCTCAAACTGAAGATCAGCAATCACAGGAGGAAATGATCATGCTGACGAGACGCAGTTTATTGACCACGGCCGCGGCTCTGACGGCCGCCGCCACGATGCCTATGATCGCAAAGCCGGCTCGCGCGGCCTCAAAGCCGATCCGGATCGGCTACCTCTCCGACTTCCCCAATTCGAGCCTGTTTGCGATCGCCAACGATCAGAAGCTTTGGCAGGCCGAGGGGCTGGAGCCGGACCTGAAGGTGTTCACCAATGGTCCCATCCAGATTCAGGCCATGGGTGCGGGGAGCCTCGATTTCGGGACGATCGGGCCGGGTGCGCTGTGGCTTCCGGCCAGCGGCCACGCCAGGGTGCTTGGCGTCAACGATATCGGGTTCAGCGATCGTGTCATCGCGCAGGCAGCAATCAATTCGATCTCAGATCTCAAGGGCAAGAAGGTCGGTGTTCCGCAAGGTACATCCGGAGAGATGATCCTGCGCATGGCCCTCGGCAAGGCTGGCCTGACGATCAAGGACGTGCAGGTCGTACCGATGGATCCGAGTACCGTCGTTGCCGCCTTTTCTTCCAAGCAGATCGATGCGGCGGGCATCTGGTATCCCTTGATCGATGCGATCAAGCCGCGAGTTCCCGATATGAAGGAGCTGGCATCGAACAAGGACTTCTATCCCGATACCTCGTTCATCAATACCTTCGTCGCGCGCAACGAAACGATCCAAAGCGATCCCGATCTTGCCAAGAGCTTCCTGAAGGTCATCAAGAAGGCGATGGACTACCGGGTTGCAAATCTGGATCATTCGATTGAGTTGACGGTCGCCTTTACGCAATCGCCTCCCGATGCGACAGCGAAGGTTGCAAAAAGCCGAAAACTTCTGACGAGCGGCGAGCTGAACAAGTTCACCGAGGACGGCAGCGTCACGAAGTGGCTGGGCGAATTCAACAAGATGTTCGTTGATTTCGGAACCATCAAGGATCCACTGCCACCGGAGAAATATTTCGATGCGACATTGTTCCTCTCCGCTTGATTGACGGATCTGTTCGGCGGCTAGGCTGTCGTGTGATGCGGCAGCTGCGGTCAAACATGTTGGCCTCTCGTAGTGGAGGTGGTCCAATATCTCAGGTTCGGCAGTGGGTGAGGGCAAATTGCAACGCCCCATTAGAGGCTCGCTGGAGTTTCTTGGCGCGCAGAGGAAGGGTAAAACACGATTGATACTTAAGGGTGCGCCAGGTATCGACCTTGATCATGGACGATCCGTATTACATCAAGAGCGGAGTGGAAGCACGGGTGAAGGTACCGACTGCGGAGCAATCGAGAATACTGTGCGTAGCCTAAAAGCTGGCAATAGCCGCTTAGATTGTCATGCCGCCCCGCACTTTGTTTCGATGCTGCCGGAACGCCGCGACCATGCGACACGGCCACCCGTCGTCTCAAAATCCGACAACACCGGCTCATTCAGACCACCCTTTGTGGCGAATTCCTTGCTGAGCAAATGAAATGAATGGATATTGGTCTCATTGGCCTGCTGCGCGAGGCTTTCACACAGCGTTGCGTATAGGCTTGTCCCCTCGATCGAGGTAGCCCGTTCTTTTCCAGCTGATCGTTGTGAATTCCACGACGTCGAAGAAGGTCGACATCATGGCGCTGGCCGCGGCAAGGAGGTCATACTCCTTTCGGGACTCGCATTGAACGGCCCTACCAAGAGTATCGAATAGCGCGGCGATTTCAGGGTCGGGAGGGTAGATGGCAGTCACTCCCCGGCAATCTGCGGACGAATGGCCGGGATTACGATGTCGCTCTGATCGACGACTGCCTGGTTGTCAGCCGCGGCAATTAGCGTGTCGAACTTGGCGGCAAGCCTTGCGGCGAATTCCGCATTGCGAGGCGAGACATGGATATTGAAGGAGTGTGCCGGCTCGGCCAGGCGGCTTTCCACCATGGCTTCCGCGATCGTGCCCGTTCCGACAAAGCCGATTGCTTTCATTCCAGCCTTCTATTCTGCGGCTCGCGCGGATCCGAGCGGAACGTCGGTCGTGTAGTTCTCGCGCATGAAGTTGATGAAGTTGTCCTGGAATTGCCGAGTGTGAGCATGGGCGAGCTCATCCGCCAGATCGACGTTCTTGTCACGGATCGCCTCCAGCATCAGACTGTGCTCATCCGTGAGGAGATATCCCTCATGCGTTCGTTCCAGGTATTCGAAATGCAGGTGCAGCATGCGCTGTCCCTGAGACAGGAGCTTGTCATAGAAAGTCGCCAGATACTGATTTTTGCCGGCATAGGCGATTGCCATGTGGAATTCCTTGTTCGCCTCCGACATCGCCAGATGATTTCCGACCTTGACGGCGGTCGCAAATGCCTTTTCCCGTTTGGCAATCAGCTTCAGATCGGTATCGGTTCGCAGTGCCGCGGCCAGGCGCGTGTTCATCCGTTGGGCGATGTCGAGCGCTTCCACATATTTCGGAAAGGTCGCGACTTCGATCGGCGCAACGATCGTGCTGCGGTTGGACAGTGTGACGACGAGCTCGTCGGCGCCCAGGCGGATCAAGGCCTCTCGGACCGGTGATCGCGACATATCGAAACGCTCGGCCAGGCTCATTTCGTCGAGGAGCTGCCCCGGCGGCAAGGTGAGGGCGAGGATCTCGTTTCGCAGCGTCTCGTAGACGTTTTTCCAGCCGGTTCCCCGGACCCGTTTCACTTCAGTCTCGTCAGACACTTAAGTCCCTTTCGTTCGCACATTTGGCATTGGGCCAGAAAAATAGCGTGTCAGCAATCTTAATTTTTCCGCTTGACTTTGTCGACACGCTGTTGACATAAATTTACCAGTCGACACGCAGCCGACAGAAAATCGAGAAGAACGGCCAAAGCCGACGAGTGGAACCGCGCTTCGCGCACAGCAAAAGAGGAATGCCGATGCTTTCGAAGTTGATCACGTCCGCCTTGCGGGCGTTGCCCGCGCTCGCCCTTATGGCAGGCGTTTCCGCAACCAACGCCCATGCGCAAACTGCCGACGGCTATTGGCAGGGCGTGCAGAAGGCGGGTGTTTTGAGATGTGGAGCAGCGGTCGCTCCACCCTATGTCATGCGCGACCCGGCAACCGGCGAGTATTCGGGTTTCTTTGCCGATCTCTGCAAGGAATTTGCCGACGTCCTCAAGGTGAAGCCGCAATTCGTCGATACGACCTGGGACAATATCGTTGCCGGCCTTCAAGCCGGAAAATGGGACGTTTCTCTGGCGTTGAACCGGACGCCGGCCCGCGCCATGGCCGTCCGGTTTTCCATCCCGGCGATGGAGTATCAGATTTCGCTTGCCTACAATAAGAACAACCCGAAGATTCCGGCGACGGCGGTCTCGGTGGCTGACGTCGACAAAGCAGGCGTGACGATCGCCGTCATGTCCGGGACGGCTCAGGACAAGGCAATTTCGACAGCCGTGAAGAATGCCACCATCATGCGGCTTCCGGGCAACGACGAGACACGCCTGGCGCTTACCTCGAAGCGCGCAGACATCCTGGTCGACGCTTCCGATACCAACCAGCTTCTGACCCAGGCAAATCCAGATTGGGCCGTCGCCCTGAACCCGAAGCCTGCCCTCGCCAAGCAAGGCGTATCCTTCGGCCTGCCACACAACATATCGGCCGCTGATGTCGAGGTCGCAAACATCTTTCTCGAAGAGAAGGTCGCGACTGGTCACGTCGACGAGCTGATCCACAAGGCCGTCGACGAGGTTCTCAAAGGGGCAAAATGACTCTCGCCCGGCGTCGGCGACCGGTCGCCGACGCACTCTCTCGCTTTTCAGACAAACCGAGATCGGCCATGACCATGTCCTTCAGCCTTCCCCTCGTCAAAATGCAGGCGCTCCACAAGAGCTATGGCAATGGAGCCATCCAGGTGCTGAAAGGCATCGACATCGAAATGAAACCTGGCGAACGCGTCGTCGTCATCGGTCCGAGCGGCGGCGGCAAGAGCACGCTGCTCAGGGTAATGATGGGCCTTGAGCAGATAGACAGCGGATCGATCAGCTTCGATGGGAAGGCCTATATCTCGTCTGAAGGCCTTGGCAAGAAGACCCTCATCGATACGGAAGTGCGCCGATCGATCGGCATGGTCTTTCAGCACTATACGCTCTTTCCGCACTTGAATGTCATCCAGAACCTCATCCTCGCGCCCTGCAAGGTACGGGGCGAGGCAAAATCGAAGGCGATGGCTCGTGCCCAAACTCTTCTTGAGCGGTTCGGACTTGGTGCAAAGGCCAATGCGTACCCCGCCCAGCTCTCCGGCGGTCAGAAGCAGCGCGTCGCCATTGCCCGTGCTCTGATGCTGGATCCCAAGCTGATGCTTTTCGATGAGGTCACGTCGGCGCTCGACCCCGAGCTTGTCAGCGAGGTGGAGCAGGTGATCCTCCAATTGGCATCCCAGAACATGCCGATGATGATCGTCACCCACGACATGTGGTTTGCCAAAAACATTGCCTCGCGCGTGATCTTTTGCGCCGGTGGAGTTGTCGTCGAGGACGGCCCTCCTGAACAAGTACTCGGCTCTCCCAGGGAAGATCGCACCAAGGAATTCATCGACCGCGTGTTCCACATCAAGCAGCAGGGGGCGGTTGCGTGAGTTACACCTTCGACTTCAACGCAGTCTCGATCGCGCCGCTGCTCAAGGGGTTATGGGTGTCCCTGGAGCTGACGGCGGCGGCCAATGTCATCGGTATCGGTCTGGGATTTGTGCTCGCTCTTTTGATCATGAGTCCTTACCGGCTAATCCGTCTGCCGTTCATGCTGTTTGTCGAATTTTTCCGCTGCACGCCCGCCATCATTCAGATCGTCTGGATCTTCTACTGCGTTCCGATGATCTTCGACGTCTTCCTCGATCCGATCACGATGGGTGTGATGGCGCTCGGGCTGAACCTGATGGCGTTCAATGCCGAAGCCTATCGGGCGGCGATCCAGGCAGTTCCACGGGAACAGCTCGACGCCGGTATCGCGCTCGGCCTGTCGCCGCTGCAGCGGGTGCTCTGCATCGTTTTCCCGACCGCGTTTCGTGCTTCTATCCCCGTTTTGCTGACGAACGGCATTGTCATTTTCCAGCAGAGCGCGCTGGTTGCGATCGTGGCGATCCAGGACCTCATGTACCAGGGAAAGACACTTGCGACCGAAACATACCGGCCGATCGAAACATTCACGGTCGTCGCGCTGATCTATTTCGTCGTGTCCTTTCCGATCACACAGATCGTCGGCTTCCTGGAACGCCGCCGACAGCTTCTCGTCAGCTAGGAGGCCAGGATGACGCTCGACTTCTCGATCCTTTTCCGCTTCGAGCACGCGCTGTTGCTCGGTCTTTGGATGACCGTCAAATTGACAGTCATTTGCATCGTGCTCGGATGCTCTCTCGGCTTTCTGGTGGGCCTTGCCAGAACCTCCCGCAATGTGGCGCTAAGGGCTGTCTCCAGCATCTATGTCGAGTTCTTTCGCGGCACGCCGGTCCTCATTCAGCTCTTCTGGATCTTCTTTTGCCTACCTTTACTGCTTGGTGTCGAACTGTCGAACCTTGCATCGGGTGTGATTGCGTTGACCCTCTACATGGGTGCGATCACCAGCGAGACTTTCCGGGCAAGCCTGAAGTCGATCGGGCCTGAGCAACTGGACGCCTGCGTTGCGCTCGGGCTTCCGCGTAACATCCAGGTGGTCAATGTCGTGCTGCCGCAGGCCGTGTTGCGTGCGATCCCGACGCTGCTGTCGAACTGCGTCAGCCTGTTCAAGGAAAGCGCCCTGGTTTCCGCTGTTGGCATGGCAGACCTCATGTTCGTTGGCCAAAACATCTCGAACAATACCGCAAGGCCTGTCGAGGTGCTGACGGTTGTCGCCCTGATCTATTTCGTCATCGCATTTCCGCTGACACGAGCCGTCTCTCTCATCGAGGCGCGCATCCTGAAGAAACTCGCCATCTAAACGCAATCGCTTCACATATAGGAGACCTCCATGAAACTGTCCGGCGTCATGCCCGCGCTCATCACCCCCTTCGACGCGAACGGCAAGGTCGATTTTAGGGCTTTCGAACGGCATCTCACGGCGCTGCGCGCCGCCGGAGTGACCGGATGGGTCCCCATGGGATCGACGGGCGAATATTCCGCGCTGTCGAACCAGGAACGTGACGACGTATTGAGATTCGTCAAGGACTTCGCCAGGGAAGACGAAGCTCTGATTGCCGGCACGAACGCGCCCGCAAGCCGCGCGGTCATCGAAAACACACTGCGCGCCAAGGAGATTGGCTACGATACCGTTTTGCTGGCGACGCCCTTCTACACACGCCCGACGCAGGACGAATTGCTCGCGCATTTTCGCAATGTGCTCGATGCGACCGATATCAACCTTGTACTCTATAGCTATCCCTACAAGGACGGCGTCGAGATCGGCTTCGATATCCTCGATGCGCTCGCGGACGACCCCCGTGTCCTGGGCATCAAGGAAAGCTCCGGCTCCCTCCAGCGTGCGATCGACATCCATTCCCGTTACAAAGGCCGCATCGACCTGATCTCCGGCTCGGACGACATCGCTCTCGACTTCATGTTCTGGGGCGCCGACGCCTGGATCTGCGGGCCGGCTAATTGCATGGCAAAGGCCTGTGTCGATCTGGATCGAACCTTCCGCTCAGGAGATCTCGCGGCCGCGCGGGAGAAGATGATCGTGCTCTATCGCGCGATGAACATCCTCGAGAGCGGCAAGTTCGTGCAGAAGGTCAAATATGGCTGCGAGCTTCAAGGCCTGGCCGTCGGCAACAGCCGCGCACCTCTTGGCGAACTTACGGCCGATGAAAAGGCTGAATTCAAGGCCGCCATGCAACCCATCCTGAATTGGTGAGCAGATCGAGTGTCGAGGTGCTTCGATACGCATTTTTGAGGAACTGAAGTGGCTTCAATCGTTGTCGTCGGCGCCGGCATTATCGGGACCAGCCTTGCTTACGAGTTGCAGCGCCGCGGCCAATCCGTCGTGCTCATCGACAGGAATACGCCGGGCCAGGGTGCCTCCTATGGCAATATGGCCAGCATCGCCGTGACGGAATTCATGCCTGCTTCGCGCCCCGGTATCTGGGCGCAGATGCCGAAATGGCTGCTTGATCCACGGGGACCTGTTCGCATCCGGCCCTCCTATGTGCCGCGGCTGATCCCCTGGTTTCTGCGCTTCATAGCCGCAAGCCGTCCATCGAAGCTGAGGGAGCTTGAAGAAGCCGGCGCGACGCTGTGCACGCGCGCCCACGAGGATCTGGAGGCACTCCTCAAGACGACCGGCCTTCAGCACATGCTGAGCGCGGAGGGGTGTCTCAGCCTCTATGTCGACGAAGCCGAGTTTAGAGCCGATCGTGCGCATATCGAAGTTCTCGAACGCTTTGGTTTTAGGTACGAAATCCTTGGCGGCAATGCCATCCGTGATATCGAACCGGCTCTGACGACAAAGATAGGCAAGGCCGTCCTGTTCCCGGACAATCGTTCGATCGCCGACCCCTATAAGCTCGTTCTTGCCATCGCCGAGAGATTCAGGACCTTGGGCGGCGTCGTCGAGCAGGGGACAATGAGCGGCTTCGAACATGGTGAAGACGGCATATCCGCCATTCGGTTGAATGATGGGCGATTGCTCGCAGCGGATAAGTTTGTTCTCGCTGCCGGGGCCTTTACCGCACGGCTCTCGGACATGTTGAAGGAGAATATCCCGCTTGAAACCGAACGTGGCTATCATACCCAAATCATGGATCCTGGTGTTTCGATGCGACACTCGATCATCTGGCCCGCGCGCGCTTTCATGGTTGCGCCTACGGCCGGCGGCATCCGGGTCGGCGGGACGGTCGAAATGGCCGGCCTTGACGCAACGCCGGATTACAGACGCGCGCAGGTGCTTGTGACGCGAGCCAAGGAGGCGCTGCCCGATCTGCAAGTGCGTCAGGCAACGGAGTGGATGGGGCACCGTCCGGCTTTGCCGGATACCGTGCCGGTGATGGGGCAGTCAGCCAAGCGGCGAAACGTCTGGTATGCGACAGGCCACGGCCATCTCGGCCTGACCTATGCGGCAACGACCGCCCGGTTGATGAGCGATATCATCACTGGCCTCGAACCACCCGTGGATATGAAACCTTATCGCGTCGACCGGTTTTAGAGCCGCGGCGATCTATGGCAGCAAGGATATGAAGATGCGAAGCGAACTCTACATTGACGGCAAATGGGTCAAACCTCTCAGGGGTGGCGTATGCGAGGTGATCAATCCGGCAACGGAAGAGGTCATACAGACGATTGCCGCAGCCACCGCCGAAGATGTTGACGTTGCAGTCAGGGCGGCCAGGCGTGCCTTCGACCAAGACGGCTGGCCGAAGCTTTTCGGTACTCAGCGTGCGAAATACCTGAGAGCCATTGCGGAAGCTATTCGCACCCGCCAGGCAGAGATCGCCCGTCTGGAAGTCATCGACAATGGCAAGCCATTGCCGGAGGCGGATTGGGATATTGCCGATGCGGCGGGATGCTTCGATTTCTATGCCGATCTTGCCGAGCAGCTCGACAACAGGCCGGAGGAGATCATCTCTCTTGCTGACGATCGGTTTACGTCCAAGGCGGTCAGAGAGCCTATCGGCGTTGCGGGCGCGATTATTCCCTGGAACTATCCGCTGCTGATGGCCGCCTGGAAGGTTGCTCCTGCTCTGGCCGCCGGTTGCACGGTTATCCTCAAGCCTGCCGAGCTGACGTCCCTGACTGCATTGGAGCTCGCCACCATTGCCGATGAAGCCGGGCTACCTCCGGGTGTTCTGAATATCCTTACCGGCTCTGGTTCGATCGCCGGACAGGCCATCATCGACCACAAGGGCGTCGACAAGCTGGCGTTCACAGGCTCAGGCCCTGTGGGTTCCAAAATCATGGCTGCGGCCGCTCGCGACATCAAGCGAGTGAGCCTTGAGCTCGGTGGCAAGTCGCCATTCGTCGTGTTTGAAGATGCCGATATCGACGAGGCGGTGGAATGGATCATGTTCGGCATCTTCTGGAACCAGGGCCAGGTTTGCTCGGCAACGTCGCGCGTTCTTGTGCAGAAGGCGATATACGAGCGCCTTCTTGCGCGTCTGGTCGCGGAGACGGATAAGATCAAGATCGGAAACGGCTTGGAAGAGGGCGTCTTGCTGGGACCGCTGGTTTCCAAGCGCCAGTACGAGCAGGTCGTTGCTGCGATCGAGGGCGCGCGGAAAGCCGGGGCAACTGTCGCGTGCGGTGGAACGCGGCCGGAAGGGTTTGACAAAGGCTATTATCTTCGCCCGACAATATTGACGGATGTTCCGCTCGACAGCGACGCCTGGGTTGAGGAGATATTCGGTCCCGTCGTGTGCATCCGGCCCTTCGAGAGCGAAGAGGAAGCGATCGAGCTTGCGAACGATTCCCGTTTCGGCCTGGCTGCCGCCGTCATGTCCAAGGACGACGCTCGCGCCGAGCGTGTAGCCGCGGCCTTCCGGGCAGGCATCGTCTGGATCAATTGCTCCCAGCCCACTTTCACCGAGGCACCGTGGGGCGGCTACAAGGAATCCGGAATTGGCCGCGAGCTCGGCCGCTGGGGTCTCGAAAACTATCTCGAGACCAAGCAGATCACCAAATACGTCACCGACAAGCCCTGGGGCTGGTACATCAAGTAAAGGCGCGATCGGATGCATTTCGACAGATCTCTCGAATTGCTGCTCGTTCACTGCCAGGGCGAGCTTGGCCACGTACTTGTCGATGGCGCTCCGGACATTCCTGGCGCAACCATGCTCGACAAGATGAATTACATCAATATGGTCGACGATAGCCTCCGGCGCTTCGTCACCTTCGAGCCGCGCGCCAATGTCGCCATGTCCGTCAATCTGCTCATGCCACCGACGCGTGCTGATGCCGACGCGGGGTTCATCGTCCTGCAAGCGGATCGGGCACATCCGATGTCGGGCAGCAACTGCATATGCGTCGTCACAGCTCTTCTGGAAAGCGGTCGGGTGCCGATGACAGAGCCAGAAACCGTGCTTCGGCTCGATACGCCGGCAGGCCTGATTGTCGCCCATGCCAAGTGTGAGGGCGGACGCTGTATCAGCGTCAGCCTGGACAATGTGCCGAGCTTCGTGGAGCTGCTCGATCATGAAATTGAGACATCGGCCTGGGGCAGGATCAAAGTCGATGTCGCATTTGGCGGCGTCTATTATGCGCTTGTCGATGCGGATCAGATCGGGCTCAAAATCGAGCCAGCGAACGCTCGCGAACTGGCTGAAGCCGGTATCGAGCTCAAGCGTCTTGTTGCCGACCAGGTCAAGGTCACCCATCCCACGCTTCCCGGAGTCGACGAGATTGCCTATGTGATGTTTCGCGACAAGGAGCCGGATGGGGCTATCCGCACGTGTACGACCTTACAACCCGGTCGCGTCGACCGTTCCCCTTGCGGGACGGGCAGCTCCGCCAACCTCGCGACGCTCTACGCACGCGGTATGGTCGCGGTGCATGATGCCCGGATATCTCGCTCCATAATTGGCGGGGAGTTCATCGCCGAGGCGATAGGCATAACGCAAGTCGGCGAACGCAAGGCGGTCCTGCCGCGCATAACCGGCCGCAGTTACGTCTACGGCAGGTCGCAGCTCAGGATCTCGCAGGACGATCCGTTCATGGCCGGCTTTGCATTATCGGATACGTGGGGACCGCAAGTCCGTCTGTTGAAGTGAGGAACAAAGATGAGCAAGACGCTTGAAGGGCAGGTCGTGCTGGTCAGCGGTGCTTCCGGAGGCATCGGGGCGGCGATCGTCGAACGGCTTGCCGCGGAGGGCGCCCATTCGATAATTCACTACGGTCGAGACAAAGACGGTGCCGGAGCGCTGCTTGACCGCATAGGGGGACGGGGATGGCTTGTGCAGTCCGATCTTTCGACACCGGAAGGTGCCTTCGAGCTCTGGCGCAAGTCCGTCGAGGCAGCAGGGCGTATTCATGGCCTTGTCAACAACGCGGGCATCCGTTCTGAAATCTCCATCGAAGCTTCGCCGGAGGACTGGAGGGCTGCGTGGCGGGGGGAGTTTCAGATCAACTTCTTCGCCGCAGCCGATCTTTGCAAAGAGGCTATTCGGCACTTCAAGGGATATGGCAGCGGCCGCATCGTCAACATGACCAGCCGTGCGGGCCAGCGCGGCTACACAGCCGATGCCATGCCATATGGAGCGACCAAGGCGGCGCTCGTCAATCTGACCAAGTCCATCGCACGAAGCTTCGGGGCAGACGGCATCACGGCCGTCGCGATCGCTCCCGGTTGGGTCCGCACCGACATGGCGGAGGACTTCGTCGCCACGCACGGAAAGGCAGCCGCCGTCGCCGACATTCCGATCGGTGAGATGGCGGCGCCATCGGAGGTGGCGGAATTGGTCGCATTCGTTTTGCGTTCAAGCCAGGTGTCGCTCAATGGGGCCACGCTCGATGTCAACGGCGGAAGCTACACTCGATAAATGGGAGATATTGTCATGAAACGCTTTGAAGATAAGGTCGCCATCGTTACGGGCGCGGGTGGCGGTATCGGCTCGGCCATTGCCCGTCGGCTGGCTTCCGAAGGCGCGCTAGTCGTCGTTACCGATGTCAACGCCGAAGCCGCCATGCAAGTCGCAAGTGGTATCGGGGCCGGGGGCGGTGCCGCCATGACGATCGCCGCGGACATCTCAAAGAAGGAAGCATGCTTCGATCTCGTTGAGCAAGCCTTCGCGCTTCGCAGGCGTATCGACGTCCTCGTCAACAACGCGGGCATCAATCGGCGCGGCAACCTGCTTTCGCTGTCGGATGAGGATTGGGATATCAGTTTCACGATAAATCTGGATTCTATGTTCCATCTTTGCCGGGCGGTTCTTCCGCATATGATCTCGGCAGGCGGCGGAGCGATCGTCAACACTGCCTCTCAGTGGGGGCTCCATCCTGCGCCCAATCATATTGCCTACAACACGACGAAGGCAGCCGTTGCCGCATTCACCCAGAATCTGGCTCGCGACTATGCGCCGGATAAGATTCGCGTTAACGCCGTCTGCCCAGGCGAGATCCATACGCCAATGCTGGAAGCGGGGGTCAGGAAGTCCGGCCGCACGATCGCAGATCTGGATCGGCTTGTACCCTTCGGACGCGTTGGCAAGCCTGAGGAAGTTGCAGCTCTTGTCGCGTTCCTTGCGTCAGACGAGGCGGCGTTCATGTGTGGTTCTGTGGTAGAGATCACTGGTGCTCAAGCCGTTGCTTAGCGAGCGGAGACTTTGATCGCGTCCGGTTTGCCGTACAACTAACCGTCTGAGCGGGAAGCAAATTTTACGGCGCCGGATTGAATCCCTTCAAGAGCTAAACATTGAGCTTGGTTCGAATCTTGGCGGCCAACGAGGGCACGTGTTCGCGCCTCCAGTTTTTATTCTTCTATTGTCGCTATTGTCGGCCGCCTTTGAGGAGCGTTGACCGTTGCTCATCGGGCCAAAGAAAGGACGGTCTCGAGCAGTACCGTTGCGCCTGTCTCGATATTTTCTGAGGTGACAAATTCAGCCTCGTTATGACTGATGCCGTCTCGACACGGAACAAAGATCATCGCTGTCGGTGCAACACGGTTGATGAAAAGTGCATCGTGAAAAGCGCCTGAAACCAATTTCATGTTGGCAACGCCAAGCCTTTCGCAAGCATTGCCGATCACGTCGACGATTGTCATGTCGAATTGTCCAGGTGCCAAGTCGAAGCGTTTCTTGATGAGTACATCGACCATATGGCGCTTGGCCGACGCGCGGCACTCCGCATCGATCTGGGCTTCGATGGAGGAAAGCACGTCTGCCCGTGGATGGCGGATGTCGATGGTGAATGTCACCCTGCTCGGAATGACGTTGACGGAACTGGGTTCGACGCTCATTCGACCAACGGTCAGCCGTGCCATCGGATCGGCCGGCATGACGACTAGCTGCAGTTGCGCAATCGCCGCGACGGCCGCCGCCATCGGATCTTTGCGGAATTCCAGCGGAGTCGTGCCAGCATGGGCCGCCTCGCCACTGAAGGAAACCTCGAGCCACCTGGTTCCCTGTACGCCGGTGACGAGGCCAATCGGGATGCCCGCGCGCTCGAGCACGGGTCCCTGCTCGATATGCACCTCGACGAAGGCAGACACAGCATGGCCGACCGGCTGCATATCGGCTTCCGGCAGTGCCTTCAATGTCGCTGCCAATTCATCGCCAAGCCTCACCCCGTCGGTGCCAAGCATATCCTGCCACCCGGCGATGTCACCCGCACCAACAAAGGCCATGGATCCCATGCAGCCGGGGGAGAAGCGGCTACCTTCCTCGTTGGTCCACGCCACTATTTCGACTGATCGCTCCGTGACGACGCCTGCATCCTCCAGGGCTTCCAGTACCTCGAAGGCAGACAGCGTCCCAAGAGCGCCATCGAACCTGCCTCCCGTAGGCTGGCTATCAAGATGGCTACCGATCAAAACGGGTGGCAATGAAGGATCGCGTCCCGCGCGGCGAATGAACAGGTTGGCAATCGCATCCTGATGGACGTTGAACCCGCGGGCAACGGCCAGGTCCGCAAGCCGGCGCCGGGCCGCCCTATCCTCAATGCTCAACGCTTGACGGTTCACCCCTCCCGCTGGCGTTGCTCCTATCGTTGCAAAATCGGCAATGCGCTGCAGCAGACGCTGCGCATTGATCTTTGGGTATGACTTCATCGATGGATGCCTGTCACGAAGTCTTTTACCCGTTGCGGATCGACTGCGTTCCACCAGACGCCATCATACTTCAGTGAGCTTGCAATGATCACGCCATCTGCAACCGAAAGTATGTCGTTACCATTCTCCAAGGTTACTCCGCTGCCGACGAGCGTTGGCAGGCCCGCCGCCTGCTTGATCGTTCTGATGTAATCGAGATCGGCTGCATGTCCTGTCCTTTGTCCTGTGGCGATAACCACATCCGCGTCAAAGAAGACGAGATCCTTGACTTGTTCCTCGACCGGTCGGTCCGCAACGATGGCATGCGCTCCATGTTTGACATGCGCATCGGCGAAGATGCGGATGCCATGGGCATTGAGCCGCGCGCGATAGCGCATTGCACGGGCAGCTTCTCCCTCAATGAAACCTTCATTGGCGACATAGGCGTTTGCCCATTGATTGACGCGGACGAAGCCCGCACCTGCCGCACTGGCGATTGCAAGCGCTGGAATGGCGGCATTCGCAAGAACATTGATGCCGACCGGACCGCCGAGTTCGCGGCGGATGCGATCGGAGATGACGGCCATGTAGGCCGAGGTTTCAGGGCCGATATCATCGGGCTTCGAAAAAGGAATATCGCCATGGTTCTCGATGATCACGGCGTCGCAGCCGCCTGCAAGGTAGGCGCGGGCGTCGTCAAGTCCGCGCTGGTAGACGGTCTCAATCTCCTCGCCGGAGTAGCGTGGCGCACCGGGAAGCGGCGCCAGGTGAACGACGCCGATGATCGCCTTGTCGCGCCCGAAAAGATCGATGAGCGCGTTTCCAGCTACCTGCCCGATGGGCTTCATTGTCCCACTCATATGTTTTCCAGTTCTGATCTCTTGATGATTTCCGAAATTTCCGCCCGCGTGGGATAGGAGGCGAGCGTTCCGAGACGGGTGACGGAGATGCCGGCGGCCTTGGTTGCCACTTTTGCAGCTGCAGTCAGGGATTTTCCCTGTGCGAGCAGGCCGACGAGGACGCCCGCAAAGCAGTCGCCGGCACCGCTGGTATCAACGACCGCACTCTTGGGCGCTGCGAGGATAGCAGGCGCATGATCCGCCCGATCCCATATGAGGCTACCTTGGCTTCCAAGCGTCACGACGAGGCGTCTCGCACCGTTACCGAAAAGCAGGTTTGCCGCTGCAGTTAGGCTTTCCGTGCCTGTCAGCGCCGAGGCCTCGCCTTGATTGACGATGACAAGATCCACATCGGCAAGATCCTCGATCGCCATGTCCGACAGTGGACTGGCATTGAGCACTGTCTTCAGGCCTGATCTTTCGGCAAGCTCCAGGCAGGTGGCGGTGACCTCCCTGGACAGGTTGCCCTGCATCAGAAGGATGTCGCCCTTGCTCCAGGTCCACGTCAGGGCCGATTGCCGGATCGGATCGAAGGCTCGCGCACAGGCGACGGCACTGACGATGGCATTTTCGCCGCCCTCTTCCAACAGGATCGTCGAACGGTCGGTGGAAAGGGGCAGGCGGATCAGTCGATCGACCTCAAGGTCGCTCTTCAGCATCTCGGTCGCGCCATCCGCCATGTCGTCGTCGCCAACTGCGCTCCAGAAGCACACAGCCGCCCCGCTTCGTGCCGCCGCGACGGCTTGATTGGCACCCTTGCCTCCGACGCCTTCAACTATCGAGGTCGCGTTGAGCGTTTCCCCCGGACGCGGCAGGCGCGGCAGGCGGAAGCTCGTATCGACGCAGACATTGCCGACGACATGGAGGCGCATGGGCGTCAGTCCTTGAGCGTTGCCCAGGCCAGCATCTGCTCGAAGAGCGTCTTGTAGCCGTTCCAGGCGATGAACTCGGGCGGCAGCCAGTGCGGGCCGACATCCGACGTCCAGACAAGTGTTTTGCCGGCACCATAGGAGCCAGTTACCAAAAGTGGCTGCGAACCATATTCGCCTGAAACCGTCGCAAGCACTTCAGCTCCCTGCTTCACCTTCACCTCGTTGAAACCGAGAAGGTAGGGCCAATCCTTTCCGAGGCCCTTAAGAACCGGGTGGGTGTCGTTGCCCGTTACGACGGGTGAAAATCCCTCGGGAACTTCAACGCGGTCGTCGATGGCAAGGCAGGTTACCGGCAGCACGTCCTCCACCGGCGTTTTATGATAGCGCGCGCCGCCATTGATGCCCTGGAAGCTGTAATAGCCGCCGAACATCAGCAGCGCGCCGCCATTTGCAACGTAATCGCGCAGCAGCTTCAGCCGGTTCGGCGTCCTCCTGGAATGAATCCAGGTATCAGGGTGCAATAGCAACGTGTTTGCGCCGATATCGGACAGAACGATCGCGTCATATTCCGCCAACGCTTCGGCCGTCAGCGGAAAATCGCGCTGTGCCTCATGGGCCGGCATGAAGGTGACGTCAAAGGCACTGTCCTTCAATGCTTTCAGCAATTCGTCGGCACCGGTATGATAGGTCACCGTCGGAAACTGGTCGAAACCCTTGATATGGGTGGCGGTCGAAACCCATGATTCACCCGCCAGAAGAACCTTTTTCTTGCTCATGTCTGCTCCTTGAATGCACCCGACCTTCAGGCCGAGGCGGAAAATACCGATTGGGGATTGGTGATCAGCATTTGGTCGATCGCCTGCTGATCGACACCATGACGTTTCAGTCGCGGCAGGAAATGCTTGAGAATATAGCCATAGCCGAAGCCGCCATAGCGGGTCAGCATGATCTTGAGAAAGACGTCCTGCGACAAAAGCAGCCGATCGGCAAGGCCCAGGTCTACGAGTGCCCTGATCGCCCTGGCGTTCTCCTCGTCCGATGGCGATTGGGCATCCTGATCGGCGTAGTAATAATCCATGCCGATCATGTCGTATTCCAGGAAAGCGCCACGTTCTGCGAGGCTCTTTTGATAATGAAGATCATTATGGCTGGGATTCATGTGGCAGAGCACAGTGTGACGGAGGTCCGCGCCTTCTTCCTCGACTACATCCAGGACGCGATGGGCAAGGCGCTCCCATCCCGGCAAATGGATGGATAATGGCAGGCCAGTCAACCGTGAGGCTCGCGCCGATGCCCTCAAGGATTTTTGCTCCTCGGCCGTAAAGTCCTTGCTGACGCCGACCTCACCGATGATGCCTGCCAGGATGTCTGGCTGGGTTTCACCACCGCCGACGTCGTTGACGATGAAGGCGGTGACCTCGTCCAGATCCATCCCCTTCAGCCACTCCGGATGCGTATGCTCCAGATAGAAGCCAGTCCCCATGACGATCTTCAGACCAGACATGCGGGCGACGCGTCGCAACTGTTCAGCATTGCGCCCTATGCCGAAGTTGGTGGTTTCCACCACAGTGTGGCCACCAAGCTTCTGGAAGCGGGAAAGCTCGGCGAGGGCCAGATCCTGATCGTCCAGCGAGACGTTGTCGCGGTTCATATAGGGGTTCATCCGCAACTCGCCGATGATCTCTATTCCAACCGGCTGTTCGGCGGTCGCCTTTTCGTCGGGATGGCAAGGGCACTTCCATGAGGTCGCTCCGTCAAGGAAGATGTGCTCGTGCATGAGCGTCACGCCCATATCGGCGACCGGAATGGGGCCAAGCACGGTCATTGCGCATCCGGTGTGAACGCCGATGGCATGACGCGTTCTGGTCCCCTCGGCAAAGAGATGATCCATCATGCTCAGCGGCCCCTTACTGCGCCTTTGAAAAGGCGGAAGTTCAACCAGATCGCCACGAGGATGATGACCCCGGTTACGATCGGCGTGAAGAAGGGTGACATGTGCGAAAGGATCAGGCCGTTGGCGATAACGGCAACGGTCAAGGCGCCGAGTACCGTGCCGACGACCGAACCGCGCCCGCCGAACAGGCTCGTACCGCCCAGTACAACCGCGGCAATGACATCGAGCTCGAAGCCTTGCCCGGCATTTGAGGAGCCGGAACCCAGGCGCGCGGCAAGAATGATGCCGGCGACGGAAGCTGCAACACCCGATATCACATAGACGAACAAGGTGACGCGCCGCGTGTTGACGCCGGCGCGGCGGACCGCTTCGGCATTGGCACCGATGCCGGTGACGTATCGCCCGAAGGGCGTTTCGTTGAAGGCGATATAGGCTGCGATAAGGGCGACGATCGCGATCATCGCGGGGGCAGGGATGCCAAAGAACCAGGCCTGGCCGATCGCGGTAAACGGGCTCTGTGGATCGACCGGAATCGAGTAGCCACCGGTGATAAGCAATGCCAGGCCCCTGATGACCGATAGCCCGGCCAGCGTGACGATGAAGGCGGGGATCCGCTCATAGGCGATGAAATATCCCTGAATCAGGCCGGTTGCTGCGCCCAGAAGCATCATCAGAACAACGACAACCGGCCATGCGATTCCAGCCTGAAGGCAGGCAGCCGAAAGCGTTGCGGCAAGGGCCAATACGGATCCAACCGAAAGATCGATACCGCCTGTAGTGATGACGAAAGTCATCGCCGCCGCCACGATCAACAAGGGGGCGGACTGTCTGACCACGTTCAACAGATTGGGAGCGGTCAGAAAGACGTTTGTGAAGAGAGAGAAGAAAAAGCAGACCGCGATGAAAAACAGGGCGATCGAAACAATGCCGCCATTGGCTATCGCCTTGTCATAGAGGCGTGCCTTGCGCAAACGGGATGAGGGGGCGGTTTGGGCGTGAGAGGATGTCATGGTCATACGGAAGCGCCTCGCTCTGTATGTTGGCCGGCCGAGCGTGCGGAGAACTTGCGACCGACGATCAGGTTGACGACTTCTTCGATATTCGTTTCGGCGATGAGGCGCTCGGCGACGTTCTGCCCTTCATACATCACCTGGATGCGATCGCAGACGAGGAAGAGATCCTGCAGGCGATGCGTGATCAGAATGACGCTGACGCCGCGGGCACTGACCGTGCGGATGAGCTCCAGCACCGCCTCGACTTCAGCAACCGCCAGGGCAGCCGTCGGCTCGTCCATGATGAGGACCGAGGGATTGAATGACGCCGCACGTCCGATCGCGATGGACTGGCGTTGGCCGCCTGAGAGATTCTCGACCTTCAGATGCGTGTCCGGAATGACGATGCCGAGCCCTTCCAGCATATGGCGCGCTCGTTCATGCATGGTCTTCTTGTCGAGGATTGGAATGCCTGCAATCTTCCATTTCGGTTCACGCCCCAGAAAGAGATTTCCAGCCACGTCGACCGTGTCGCAAAGGGACAGATCTTGGTAGACCATCTCGACATGCGCGGCGCGTGCATCAGCGGGCGAGGCAAAGGAAACTGGTTTGCCGTCGATCTCGATCGTCCCCGAATCCGGGATGACCGCGCCCGAAAGCACTTTGCTCAGGGTCGATTTGCCGGCGCCGTTGTCGCCGACAAGGCCGAGGACCTCGCCCGGCTTCAAGGTCAACGATACATTGTCCAGCGACTGCATCGTACCATAGCGTTTGGAAATGCCGGTCATCCTGACGCGGTAGGTATCAGCGTTTGTCATATCAATGCTGCCTTGCGGAAATGGCCTTAGCCATGATGCCACAACGTCATGGCCGAAGCGATCGGCCATGACGTGACGAGGTGCGAGAGCTACTTGAACATGCCCCGGAACTTGTCGACATTTTCCTTGGTGACGATGGTCACTGGCACATTGATGATCGGATCGATCTTGTCGCCTTTTTTCACCTTGACGAGGGCTTCGACGGCCGCCTTGCCTTCGCCGGCCGGATCCTGCTGGATAACGGCCGTAACCCAACCCTGATCGATGCCTTCGATCGCCTGCTTGGTCAGATCCCAGCCGAAGACCTTGACGTTGCCAGTTTTGCCCTGGCTGGTGACAGCCGCAACGGCGCCGAGGAGTGCCGGCTCGCCGGTCGCATAGAGCGTCGTCATGTCGGGATTGGCGGTAATGAGATTTTCCGCCGCACTGAGCGCGACATCCTGCACGTTCTGACCGTCTACGGTATCGAGGAAGTCGACCTTCTGGCCGCCAGCCTTTACCGCCGCCTTAAATCCGTCAAGACGCTGGTTCTGGATGAAGGAATTGAGTGCGCCGACCACGCCGACCTTGGCGCTGCCGCCCATCTTGTCCTTGACGTAATCGGAATAGAACTTGCCGATCTCCTCGCCCGCCTTGGTATTGTCGACACCCACGAAGGCGATGTTGTCGCCGTTCGGAATCTGGGCGTCGATGGCGATGACCGGGATGCCGGCCTTCTTGGCGGCGGTGATTGCCGGCTTCACCCCGTTTACGTCGATGGCGACCAATATGATGCCGTCGACCTTCTGGGTGATGTAGTTCTCGATGGCGTCATTCTGCGCACTGGGTACGTTGTTGGCGTTGAATATGACAAGATCGGCGCCGGCCTTTTTTGCCGCCTCCTTGGCGCCGTCATTGATCTGGTTGAAGAAGAGAGCCTGCTGGTTGATCGTCACGAGAGCCAGCGTATTCGCCATCGCGGTGCCGGCACTGCAGGCAAGTGCGACGGTTGCGCCAATCGCGCAACCGAACAGGTATTTCTTGAAATGCATGATCGTTCCCCATGTTTTTGGATTGCAAGGGGAGTATTCAAGTAACTTGAATGATTGTCAAGTGACTTGAATTGGTGATTTTGAAGATGATCGTAAGTTCGTTTTCAGGACGGTGGCGGCGCTAGAAGGTCGCCGGCGTATTGACCCAGAAGATGCTTGCGCGCTCCGATCCCACATTGCGATACCAATGGGGCAGTTCGGAGTTGAAGACGAAGCTGTCGCCGACGGAAAGCCGGAATGTGCGTTCACCAACCATAAGTTCGATTTCGCCGGCAAGAACGTATCCAACCTCCTCGCCGACATGCTGGATCGGCCCGGCACTTTGGCCGCCAGCCTCGATGTGGTGGATGTTGCATTGAAGCAGATGACCTTGCGAATAGGGGATTATCCGTTCGAGAGAGATGCCTTCCCCTCTGCGCAATGGGTCGAGTCCAATCAGAGGCCTTGTCCCGGAACGGAAGACAATACCCTCTTCACCGTCGGCCTCCTCGAACATCCAGCCAATATTCGTACCCAAAACACCGACAAGTCTATGCAGCATCGGCAGCGAGGGCGAAGCCTTGCCGTTTTCAATTTTCGACAACAGGCTTTCAGAGCAATCCGCAGCCAGGGCGAGAGCCTTAAGAGTCAAGCCCCGGGTTTGCCTGGCGAGCCTCAGACGGCCTCCAAGCCGCGTCGGATTGGTCAGTATCTTTTCCTCGTTGTCTTCTCCCGATTTCCCGGGGGATCCAATCATGTTCATGGTTCTGGTATCGCCGTTACAAAGCCAAAGCTTAACGCCAGCCCTCTGCATCTGTCTAGGTATCACGAACACCAGTGACATGCGCGTCGAGTTGGTGCTTTGCCAGGACGACCTCTCCATCAGCGCTTGTTTTATCGAGAACGGTGATTGTCGTCCTGGATCCGTTGCTCGGTCCTCGCTTCAACCTACGGCGATGTTGCCGGAGCTTATTCGCAGACTTCGCGTTGATTGGCCCGCAACACTCAGCGTCTGCCGATCGATGGGCTGAACACCATCAGGCTCAGGATCTCGAAGAGTACCTGTGCTCCGGCATGTGCTGTGTTGGTCGTTGCGTCATATTGCGGCGCAACCTCGACGACGTCGCCGCCCACGAGGTTTATGCCTTTCAGCCCGCGGATCAGCTCTAGAACTTCTCGCGTCGTCAATCCGCCGACCTCCGGTGTACCCGTACCAGGCGCGAAGCTGGGATCGAGGCTGTCGATGTCGAAGGAGAGGTAGGTCGGGCCGTCGCCGACGATGGATTTAGCCTTGGCGATGACGGCTTCCATCCCTGTTCCGCTGAGGTCCTCGGCGTGGATCACGGTCATGCCTGATTTATAGGAGAACTCCCATAAGTATTCCGCCGACCCGCGGATGCCGATCTGGATTGTCCTTGTCGGATCGAGCACGCCGTCCAGCACGGCATTGCGGAACGGCCCCCCGTGATGAAACTTCGTCTGATCGAAGGCGCCGCTGGTGTCGCAGTGAGCATCGATGTGAATGAGACCGACCGGCTGGTTCCGGCCGACAGCCTTCAAGATGGGATGGGTAATGGAGTGGTCACCCCCGACCGAGAGCGGCGCGACGCCGGCATCGACGATCTGGCCGATGCGTTTCTCGATATCGTCGTGACTGAGCTCCAGCCGATAGCGGCTCTGGAACGGCACGTCGCCAATGTCGGCGACCCTGAGATCGAAAACCGGCGCCGTTCCCAGAACGTGATTGTAAGGGCCGATCCTCTCGATGGCGCGAAGGGCGCGCGGTCCGAAGCGGGAGCCGGGGCGATTGGTGACGCCGAGATCCATCGGTATCCCCGTTATCGCCACCTGGAGATTGCCGAAGTCCGGCTCGTCGGCTGCAACCTGCATGTAGGGTGCGCTGAGGAATGTCGGGACACCGGCGTAGGGCGCCAGCCTCGTACCACTCTTGGAGATGATTTTCTCCGCGACCTTGCGAAACTTCTCGTCGAATATCTCGCCGCCATTGGCGTCTGAAAATTCCGCGCGCAGCTGTTCGAGCCGCATCTTGTCCCACACCATGTGCATGCGTCTCCGCTTGAGGTCTGTCTCACTCAATAAAGAGGTTGAGAAAACAATTGGTATCGTTGTAGCAATCGGTATCAAAGAGAAATCGATATGATCGCTGCAAAATCCAATTCGCTCGTTTCCCGCCTCTCCCCTCCGCCCATCCCGTCCGTCGTTGCCTGGGGTCGCGAATACAAAGGGCAGAAGGGGCCGCTCATCGATTTGTCGCAGGCCGTGCCCGGCTACCCCGCGCATCCGGAGATGCTGCGGCTTCTTGGCGAGACGGCTGGACAACAGGCGATGACCGGATATGGGCCGATCGAGGGCGAGCCTGCGTTGCGAAAGGCCTATGCGGCCCATGTTGCAGAACTTTATGGTGCCGACATATCTGCCGCCAATATCCACATCACCGCCGGCTGCAATCAGGCATTCATGTGTGCAGCGATCGCGCTTGCTGGCGCGGGCGATACCGTAGCGCTCACCAATCCCTTTTATTTCAATCACGACACGACGCTGTCGATGCTGGGGATCGGGCGGCGACTCGTCGATTGCGATCCCACCGCCGGCTTTCTCCCCGATCTCGCTTCAGCCGAGGCCGCACTTGCGGCCGGCGCGAAGATGCTTGCCGTTGTTACGCCCAACAATCCGACCGGTGCCGTCTATCCGCCTGGCCTGCTTCACGCGCTTTTCACGCTGTGCCGAAAATACGGCGCCTGGTTGGTCGTTGACGAAACCTATCGTGATTTCCTCGCCGAAGATTATGGCCGGCCGCACGCCCTGCTGTCGGAGCCGGGCTGGGAGGATACGCTCGTTCTTCTCTATAGCTTCTCGAAATCCTTCTGCATTCCCGGCCATCGGCTGGGTGCCGTCACAGCAGGTCCAAAGCTCATCGCAGAGCTCGCCAAGGTGATGGACAATATGCAGATCTGCGCCCCGCGTTCGGCTCAGGTCGCCGTTGCCTCGGCTCTGCCGGTCCTCGCCGATTGGCGGGCGGGCAACCGGCTGGAGATCGCCCGCCGTGCCGAGGCTTTGAGACTGGCTTTTTCCGGGCTGGCAGGTTGGGAGATTGCAGCGATCGGCGCCTATTTCGCCTTCGTTCGCCATCCTCTGGCGGATCGGTCGTCGTCCGAGGTTGCCGAAGACTTAGCCCGCGAGCGCGGTGTCGTCTGCATACCAGGCGCCTATTTCGGGGAGGGGCAGGAGCGCTACCTCAGGCTTGCCTTTGCCAATGCAGATGTCGCCTCGATCGGGTTATTGCCGGATCGGCTCCGCTAGGCGGCATTCATCGACAGCGGCCGGAAGGTCATGATAGCCGCCCCGCCAATAGAGAAGCGGCCCGATGTCCTGCCGGATTTCCGTCGCACAGATGTGCCCGATCAGAATGGCATGGGAGTGATGCTGGAAAGCGGTTTCGAGCTTGCAGTCCAGGACCGTCAGGGCCTTTTCAAGGGCAGCTGCGCCTGTCTTGAGGCGGTACCATCGCGCACCATCGTACCGGTCAGCGCCCTTGCGTCCGCCAATACCGGCGAAGGATTGCGCCACATGCAGCTGGTCGGCAGCAAGCACGTTGACGCAGAAGCAGCCATAGCGCTGCATCGCCGGCCAGGAGGAGGAGGCCCTGTTGACGCTGACGATCACGGAAGGCCGCTCCGCCGAAAACGAGGAAACCGACGTTGCGGTGAAACCGGTACGATCCTGCCCGTCACCAACCGTTATAACGCTGATCGCGCCGGCCAGATGACGCATCGATAGCCGGAATTCCGTGTCGCTGATCAGAGCCTCGTCTCCCATCGGACTGGCCCTCACGCCTTGGCAAAGCGGTTTGCCGGCATTGAAATGCCGAGGTTTTCGCGCAGCGTCCTGCCTTCATAGTCCTTGCGGAACAGGCCGCGGCGGCGAAGCTCCGGCACGACGAGCCGCACGAAGTCGTCGAGGCTGGACGGCAAGGTCGGAAACATCAGGATAAAGCCGTCGGCGGCACGTGTCTCGAACCACTCCTCCATATAGTCGGCGATCTGGGCCGGCGTGCCTGTTATGCCGTTTCCGGTGTGCTTTTCTGCATAGTGCCGGATCAGCTCGCCGACGGTATGGCCGCTCTTGACGAAATCGACCAGTTCGTCGAACAAGGCGCGCGATCCCTTTGGTGCCGCCGGCAGCCGGTCCATCGGGAAGGGTTCATCGAGAGCCACGCCGCGCAGGTCCGCTTCCAGGAATTCGGAGAGCATCAACCGTCCGACATCCGGGTGCATCTTGTCGATCAGATAGTCGACTTTTGCCCTTGCCTCGGCCTCGGTTTCGCCGACGTTGACGACGATGCCCGGCATGATTTTCAGATCGTCTCTATCGCGGCCATAGGCCGCCATCCGGCCTTTGACATTGTCGTAAAAGGACCGGTTCCGCTCGATGTTCGATGCGAGGCTGAAGACGATCTCGGCGGTGCGTGCCGCCATGTCCATTCCGGGTTCGGAGCCGCCTGCCTGGGCGATGACAGGACGGCCTTGCGGCGTTCGCGCGATATTAAGGGGGCCGCGAACCTTAAAGTGCTTGCCCTTGTGGTTGAGCGTGTGGTGCTTATCCTTGTCATAGTAGACGCCGTTTTCGCGATCGAGAAGGAGCGCGCCTTCCTCGAAGCTGTCCCAAAGGCCGAATACGACGTCGACGAACTCGTTGCCCCGCTCATAACGCAGCGCGTGCGGATCGAGCCCCTCGCGATTGAAATTATAGCCGGTTTCGTCATGGTCGGAGGTGACGACGTTCCAGCAGACGCGGCCCTTGCTCAGATGGTCGATCGAGGAAAACAGGCGGGCGACATTGTATGGCTCGTAGTAGCTCGTTGAGACCGTCGCCACGAGACCGAGATCGTTGGTTGTAACCGCCAGTGCCGAGAGCAGCGAGAGGGGTTCGAAGCGGTTCATCTTTGTGGGAATGCGGGCAAGTGCATTCGGATCGCCGACGGCCGCTGCCGGAGAATCGGCCATGAACATGAAATCGAATTTCGCCGCCTCGGATCTTTTGGCGACATCGAGGAGATGCGCGAAGTCGTTGGCGCCGTTGACATTGCTTGCCGGATGCAGCCAGGAGGCCGGATGAAAGCCGAACGTATAGACGAAAGTTCCGAGTTTCATCTTGTCGGTCCGGGCCATCGAACTCTCCCTTTATGTCGGTCACGCCGTCCCTTTGAAGGCGAATGCGCAAATTATCGCCAGGCGCAAAAATTCATCAATATCGTGCAGCTGAGTTCCGTTTTAGTTTTTCTAAACAGTTGATCTGGGTGCCGACAGAATGGCCTGCTGGCGGGAGACGGCGAGCAGCCAATCGCGGAATTGGCGTCCATGCGGCTTTTCCAAAGCCGCCCTGTCCCAGGCGAGAAAGTAACTTTCGCGCAAGGCGATGCGTATGTCGACGGGAATGACCAGCGTCTGCGCCTCAAGCTCATCCGCGATCATCGACATTTGTGCGAGAACGACGCCGCGTTTGTTAACGGCCGCGTCAATGGCGCTGCTGGACAGCGTGAAGGAGAGGCCGGCGGCGGTCTCCGCGAGAGTGGTCCCCGTTTTCGCGGCGAATTCAAGCCAACTCGGATAGGGCGTGAAATGCCGCTCCCATTCGACATGCAGGAGCGGATATTCGAGAAGCTGTGCGGCAGAGGGCGTCTTGCCCTTGACCAATGCCGGCGAGCAGGCGGGAACCACCCAGTCGCGAAACAGCTCCGTATAGTGTTCATGCTGCAGCACGTCCGATCCGTAGCTGATGCGGAAATCGATGTCGTCGAAGCCCATGCGCGGTTCCTTGTCGCGGCCGACGATCCTAACATGCGCGTTTGGATGAAGGGCCTGCCAGTCGAAGATCCGGCGGCCGATCCATTTGTTGACGACGGAAGACAGGGCGCTGAGGACAAGGGCATTCTCGTTACGTGCCCGTTCCAGGATCTGCTCTGCAGCTGCGAACTGTTCGAATCCTTTCGATACTTCCTGATGATAGAGCCGTCCCCATTGGGTGAGTTCCACCGTGCGGCCATTGCGCTCGAGCAAGGTGACGCCGAGAAAGCTTTCGATCTTGCGGATCTGCTGACTGATCGCTCCGGGCGAAACCTTCAGTTCCAACGCCGCGGCGCTCACGCTGCCACAACGGCCGACGGCTTCGAAGGCCTGCAAGCCCTTGAGCGGAACTGCCCTGCTGATCCGTTTGTCGCTCAAGAGGCGCTTCCTTGCGGCGGTTGATCGATGGCGCCTCTTTCATTGGGATGAAAGTCGCCGGCAAACTGGAAACGGTCGCCGGGATGCACGAATTCGACATAGGTGACCGTGCGACTGCTCTGCCATGTCTGGCGGATAAGCGTCAGGCAGGCTTCGCCACGCTCGGTTTCGAGCAGGCGCGCCGTGTTGGCGTCGGCTGATACGGCTCGAATGACATGCCGGGCCTTCGACCAGGGGACCATGTCCAGCAACCATTTGCCGGGCGGGACCGAAGCGAAGCTCTCGGCTCTTGCTGATGGTACCAGGTCAAGCATGATGATGCGTCGCTCCAGCGCATTGGCCTTGCCGTCAACCGCATGCAGGCAGTGAAGTCGCAAGATTTCCGCTCCCTCGGCTTCGCCGAGCCGCGTCGCGGTGGTAGAGTCCAGCATCTCGATTTTCCGCATCAGGATCTTGTGACTGTGTTCATGTCCTGCCAACTCCGCTTCCGTGGAAATGTCCTGGATGTCCATCACCGTCCGGTCGATCTGCCGCGAGGCGACGAAGGAACCAAGCTTGCGGCGACGTATGATCATGCCACGTTCAGCCAGGGTCGAAAGCGCCTTATTCACGGTCATACGAGAACATTGATATTCTTTCAGCAACTCGTGTTCGACGGGTATTCGGTGACCGGGCGGCCAGATGCCGCTCATGATCCTGCTTTCGATGTCCTTGAGAATTCTCTGATGAATTGGGATCAACGCTCACCTTGCTCCAGCGATGAATTCTGTATCTGTGAAGGCCGCTTCTGTCGGATATCTAGACATCATGCGGCACAAATCTTGCGTCTTTTGAGTTTTGTATTTGACAGTGTAGGCCAGTCTGTATCTATTTGTATAGACAAAAGCGGATCATAGAAATCCGCCTAGACGGGACGACGCTTGGGGAACCTGGACCTTCCAACGGAAGGGCAAAAAACTGGAGAGAAAACATGAGGAAGAATTCGCTTCTGAAGGGGCTGGTTGGCGCAGCGCTTTTGTTTGGTGCAACGATTTCGGCCCATGCGGCTGATACGCTTGCCGCCGTCAAGGCTGCCGGCACCCTGAAGGTCGGCACCGAGACGGCCTTTGCTCCGTTCGATTTCATCGATGCTGGAAAGCATGTCGGCTTGAACGTCGACCTCTTCGATGAGATCGGCAAGGAACTTGGCGTGAAGATCGAATGGGTCACCTTGCCGTGGGATGGCGTCTTCCCGGCGCTCGAAGCCGGCAAGTTCGACGTCGTTGCCGGGCCGGCGACCATCACCAAGAAGCGCATGGAGCGCTATCGCTTCACGCCGCCCTTGGCCGAAGCAACCATCGCGATCCTGAAGAAGGCCGGTGACAAGACGATCAACAAGCCGGAAGACATTGCCGGCAAGAAGATCGGCGTCGGCAAGGCGACCGCCCAGCTTGATCAGCTCAAGGAGTTTTCCGACACTCTGCCGACCAAGGCCGAGATCCGCGAATATCCGGCCTTTACGGAATCCTATGCGGATCTGGCAGCCGGCCGTATCGCCGGCGTCGCCAACTCGCTGCCGAATATTGCTTTTGTCGCCAAGCAGCGTGAAGGCACGTTCGAAGTCGTGCTGCCGCCCTTCGGCAAGAAATCCTATTTCGGCTTTATCGGCCTGAAGGATGCCGATCATGCGCCATTGATGGACGCCATCGATGCCGCCATGTTGAAGATCAAGGCGGACGGCCGCATGGCGACGCTGCAGAAGAAGTGGTTCGGCGCGAGCTTCGATACGCCTGACGCCGTCAAGGACCCTGCGTTCTGATCAGTCCTCGGAGATCGGCCGTGCCCGCGCTTTTGTCGGGCATGGCCGGTAAACGAGATCGCGGCTTTCTGGTCACCAAGCGGGCGAAAACTCAACAATGTCCATCGAGCTCTTCGGGTTGCTTCTGCAGGCATCCATCTACACGGTGACGATCAGCCTCGTGTCGATCCTTATCGGTTTTGCGATTGCGATCCTCATTTCAGGAATGCTGCTGACGAGGCGTAGCCTTTTCGTGCGACCTGCCCAGATTTTCATCAGTTTCTTTCGGGGCGTGCCGCTGCTGGTGCAATTGCTGCTGATTTACAATCTGCTTCCAGCCGTCGGCATCAACGTGCCGAGCATCGTTGCCGCGATCATCGGCTTGTCGCTCTGCACGGCCGCATATCAGGCGGAGAACCTGCGCGGCGGCTTTGCCAGCGTGCCGCTCGGTCTGGTGGAGTCGGCAGAGATGGTCGGGCTGACGCCGCGCCAGATCTTTCGCCGCATCAAGGTTCCAATCGCCCTGCGCCTGACATTTCCTGCTCTCGTCAACGAGGCAATCCTCATTCTGAAGGCGTCGTCACTGGTCTCGGTCGTCGGCATCGTCGAACTGACCCGCATGGCGCAGGATCTTGCCGGCAGTACCTTTCTGCCGCTGCAGCTCTTCGCATCCGCCGGCCTCATCTATCTCGTCATCAACTGGGTGGTGGCGCTTGCCGGCGGCCTGATCGAAAGCAGATTGCCCGGGGTGCCGCGATGACCTTCGACATCAATGTGCTCATCGGGCAATGGCCTGCCATCCTCAGTGGCGCCGGCGTGACGATCATGATCTGGATCCTCGGCACTATCGCTGCGGCCGTCATAGGCTTCCTGATGGCGATCGCCCGGCAATATGGCGGCATGTTGGTCGACAAGATACTGGGTGCCATCGTAGCCGTGCTGCGCGGAACGCCGTTTCTCATCCAGATCTTCCTCGTCTACTATGGCGGCCCCTTCGTCGGCCTCGAGCTCGATCCCCTGCCTGCCGGTCTGATCGGCATTTCGATCTATGGCGCGGCCTATTTCAGCGAAATCTTCCGTTCCGGATTTCGGGCCGTGCCAAAGGGCCATATCGAGGCTGGCGAGTGCGTCGGCCTGACGCGGGGGCAGATCATCCGGCGCATTCTCTTGCCCGAGATGACGATGCTGGTGCTGCCGCCCTCCGTGAACATGGTCGTCATCCTGATGAAGGAGACGGCGGTGCTGTCGATCATCACCGTGCCGGAGCTGACGGCGACGCTAAGCGCGATCGGATCGCAGCAATATGCCTTCGTCGAAGCGCTGTCCGCGCTGGCGCTCTTCTATTGGGTGCTCGTCGAAGTCACCGGCTGGCTTGGCAATCTTGCCGAAACGAAACTTTCCAGATTCAGGTTTTTCAACGCATGAGCGTCCCCGCTATAGCAGTCAGCAATCTCGTCAAGACGTTCGGAGAAACCACGGTTCTTCACGGCATCGATCTTGTCATCGAGCCGGGACAGGTCTCGTGTCTCATCGGTCCATCCGGCTCCGGCAAGAGTACGCTTTTGCGATGCATGGCCTTTCTTGAGGAGGCAACGCGCGGAACGATCTCCATCAACGGCGAGGTCCTTGGCTTTGCCGAGGATTCCCAGGGACGTCGTGAACGCATTTCGGCGGCGACCAATCGCGCGATCCGCGCTCAGATCGGCATGGTGTTTCAGCAGTTCAATCTTTGGCCGCATATGACTGCGCTCGGTAATGTCAGCGAGGCGTTGAAGACGGTTCACAAGATGAGCCGGAAGCAGGCCGAAGATGCGGCCATGGTGCAGCTCGTCAAGGTGGGGCTCGAAGCAAGAGCAGGGCATTATCCCTCGCAGCTTTCCGGCGGACAGCAGCAACGCGTCGCGATCGCCCGCGCCCTGGCATTAAAGCCGAAGATCATGCTGTTCGATGAGCCGACTTCATCCCTTGATCCGGAGCTAACGGGCGAAGTCCTGAACGTCATGCGCGATCTGGCAGCCGAGGGTATGACCATGGTCGTTGTCTCTCATGAAATCGGTTTTGCTGCGACCGTCGGTCAGCAGATCATCTTTCTCGATCACGGCAAGGTACTGTTTAGCGGACCGCCTCAGGAGGTTTTCAAGAAGCCGAGAAACCCTCGTCTTGAGCAATTCCTCGATACCTATCTCGATCGCGGTGCGTCGATGTTGCTCTGACATCGCATCAAGGGCGGCCTGAGCGAGGCCGGGCTATTGCTCCGGTGGGCGTGCTTGGGGCGGCGGCTCGCCGCAGATTACTAGGCGTTGGCAAGGCCGAAATCAAAACCGGCCTGGTGAATGGTGCATGTGAGCGACCGCTGGAAGCGCAGCGCCAATTCTGCGCCCGGCACGCTGACGGCGCCCGGCACATGGTCGCGCACGAATTCCGGAACAGTGCGCGTATCGATGACGATGACGTCTTCCCCCCCATCATGCAGCGCCTTCAGATCCTTAGCTGAGATCACCGGTGTGTTCTTCTCCTTCCGCACCCAGATCGGGAAATCAACACCGGGCGTGTCGAAGGTCGGAAGAGGCGCGCCATTGCTATTTGCCGTCCATGCCGGAATGCCGCCGTCAAGTACATGGATGTCAAGTGCATGGATATTGTACCAGCGGGCTTGACTGGATACGGCGGCGACATTGCCAGGTTATTCTGAACGCCTGTATCGACGGTGGTGTTCTCGAAAAGCGATGGATACTCGCTATCCCCGGTGCCGGCCCCGTTTGGCATGAAGGGGGTCGCGCAGGCATTGATGTAGAGCGGACCTGTATTCGTTCAATCCAATTCAGGCTTTGCACCCGCATCTAAAGCGGACTGCTGCAATCGCCAGAAATGCATCCGCAACTTATCGCCTGTCAATCACTGAAAATCCTGAAGGTAGGTGGATGGAAAGATTTAAGCCAACATTTCGATGAAAGATCGGAATTGGGGAAGATTGATCGGGGGCATCGACAACGGACAAAACTTTCGCAACTTATTTCTTGTGCGCTTGACGCCAAAACAAAGTTACTTAATCTAAGTCGGGCTATGCGATCCGCTTGGAGGAGATGGGGCGCAGGGCTTGCGACCTATTTGCACTGATATGTTCTCTCCTCCGCCGTCAGTTGCCGATTTTCCGATAGGACCCGCCAATGTCTCTCACTATTGCCCAACGCCTTGATCGCCTGAAAGTCCGCACTACGGAGCTTGCGCATTGGCGCGACAGGCAAAGCCTCGCGATCGACGGTTGGACCCTCGATGGGGAGCCGATTGCGCATCACCAGGATTGGCCGCATCGCAAGGGAACGGTTCACTTCGCTGCCACGGCAACGGCGCCGCAGGGCTGGCCGCTCGAGCAGATCCGCCTGCAGCTCGACCTTGGCGGCGAGAGCCTGCTGACGCTGCGTTATCCTGATGGTGAAACGGAGACATTCGGGCTCGACCCCTATCACCAGGAGTTTCCGATCAAGGGTCGGAATTTCCAGATCACGACCGAAAGCGTCGCGCGCTTTCCCTTCGGAGAGCCGAACAGGGCGCCGAAGCTGAACAAGGCGCGGCTGATCTGGCTGGATGAACCGGTCCACCGGCTGCATCTCCTGTTGCAGCAGATCGGCGAGGCGGCCGATATCCTCGAGGGCCATGAAGCCGTGCCACATCTGATCGATGCGGCCGAACGGGCACTGCGCAGCCTCGATTGGCCCTCGGACACGTCAGCCTATATCTCGCGCACGGCCAACGCGGCGATGCAGCAGAAGATCTGGGAGCTGCCGGAGCTTCAGGACAATCCCGCCGGTCTCAGCGAAGCGCAGAGCGCTTCGGCCGCCGCTGCCCATGATGAATTGCTTGCGCAACTGAAAGAGCTTCAAAAGCGCTTCCCGCAGAATGGCGAACTGCTGTTGACCGGCCATGCCCATATTGATCTGGCGTGGCTTTGGCCCTATGGCGAGACGCGCCGCAAGATGCGCCGCACTTTCAACACCGCGCTTTCGCTGATGGAACGCTCCGACGACTTCCGGTTCAATCAATCGACTGCCCATTATTATGCGCAGATGGAAGAGGATGATCCGGAACTGCTTGAGCGGATCAAGGCGAAGGTTGCCGAGGGCAAATGGGAAACCGTCGGCGGCATGTGGGTCGAGCCCGACACCAACATGCCGACGGGCGAGAGCCTGGTGCGCCAGGTTCTCTACGGCCAGCGCTTTTTCGAAAAGCATTTCGGCCTGCGCCATAGCGTCTGCTGGCTGCCCGACTGTTTCGGTTTCTCCGGGGCCCTGCCGCAAATCCTGCGGCTTGGGGGCATCGACAGCTTCTTCACGATCAAGGTGAACTGGAGCGAGACCAACCACATTCCATCCGATCTGTTCTGGTGGAAGGGCCTCGACGGTAGCAAGGTGCTGACCCATACCTTCGACAATCCCATGCAAGGTTATAACGGCTTCGTGCAGCCAGATTGCTTCGTCCCGACATGGAAGAATTTCCGTGGCAAGTTGCAGCATGAAGCGTCGCTGCTGGCCGTCGGCTATGGCGATGGCGGCGGCGGCGTCACGCCGGAAATGGTCGAGCGCGAAGTGCAGCTGCGGGACTTCCCGGCGATCCCGAAGGCGCGCTGGGGCACCGTGAAAGGCTATTACGAAAAGGCGCATCGTACCGCGGCGGAAAAGGAGCTTCCGGTCTGGGATGGTGAAATCTACCTCGAGCTGCACCGCGCGACGCTAACGACGCAAAGTGGCGTCAAGCGCAAGCACCGCCAGGCCGAACGTGCCCTGATCACGGCAGAGACGCTTGCCTCGCTCGCCCATATGCTGGGTGCTGCCAAACCTCAAAGCCTCGAGGAGGATTGGCGCGTCGTTCTGAAGAACGAGTTTCACGATATCCTGCCGGGATCGAGTATCCGCGAGGTCTACGCCGATGCCGAGCGGGAACTTGACGGCGTGATCGGCAATGCTAGGGCGAAGCAGGCAAGTGCTCTGAAGACGCTATCGGCCCATCTTCCGGCGGGCGGCGTCACGGATGCGCTCATTGTCGTCAATCCATCGCTTTCGCCACGCCCGCTCACCGCAACGCTGTCTGATGGAACGGTCCTCGCATCCGCCGATCCGGTCGCGCCTCTTGCCGTCGCAATCTTGGACCGCAAGGCGATAAGGCCGGCCGGGCCACTGAAAGCCGATAGCCATCATCTCGAAAACGAGCATCTGTCTGTCGTGATCGGCAAGGACGGTGCCGTATCGAGCCTTAATCACAAGGCGACGGGACGAGAAGCGATCGAAGGGGCTGCGAACCAGCTCTGGGTCTATCCCGCCGACAAGCCGCGCAACTGGGATGCCTGGGACGTGGATGCCGATTATGCCGAAAAAGGCATCCGTCTGGACCAGCCCGAAAGCATCAGCCTGGTCGAGGAAGGGCCGCATCGCGCCGCGATCCGTGTTATCCATCGATATCGAAACTCGACCGTGATCCAGCTTTATGTTTTGACGGCCAATGCCCGCAGGCTCGATATCGAAACGACCATCGACTGGCATGACCGGCGCACCCTGCTTCGGACCCTGAACCCGGTCGCCGTGCGGTCGCGCACCGCGACTTTCGAATGCGCTTTCGGCATTGTCGAGCGGCAAACCCACACCAACACCTCCTGGGAGCAGGCAATGTTCGAGGCGGCGGCACATCGCTTCGTCGATCTGAGCGAGCCTGGTTTCGGCGTCGCTCTGCTCAACAACGCCAAATATGGTCATAGCGCCCGCGGCAATGTCATCGGCATGAGCCTTGTCCGCTCACCGATCTATCCCGATCCGCTCGCCGATGAAGGCCAGCAGAGTTTTACATACGCGCTGATGCCGCATGAGGGTGCCTGGTATGAAGGCGGCGTTCTGCCGGAGGCGATCGATCTCAACCAGCCGCTGATCAGCATGGAGGCAAGCGGTCTTGCGGCCGGCACCTTGTCGCCGCTTGGCATCGAAGGTACACCGGTCGCCTTCTCGGGCCTGAAGCCTGCCGAGGAAGGGGAGGGCCTCGTCCTGCGACTTTACGAACCGGCCGGCCGGCGCGGCCGTCTGTCGCTGACCCTACCATCGGGATGGCGAGCATCGGACCCGCTGAACATCCTTGAGGAACCGATCGAACGCACCGGACCCGCTGACATCATGCCGTTCGAAATCAGAACCTGGAAGTTGCACCGGGTCTGACGGCAAAGTTCGCTTTTGATGGGCTGCTGCCTTGCTCCGGAGAGCCCCTCGTCAGCGGCTCTCCAATATCCGCATCAGCCGGCCGCGGTAGCTGTCGAGAATGACGGCAAGCACGATGACGGCGCCGATGACGATCGGCTTGATATTGTCGTCGGCGCCCAGGAGTTGCAGGCCGGTGGAGAGCACCTGCAGAATGCAGGCACCGACCAACGTTCCGATAATCGAGCCCTTGCCGCCCGAGAGGCTGGTGCCGCCGATGATGACGGCTGCGATCGCGTTCAATTCATAGCCGATGCCGGCCACCGGACTGCCGACATTGAGGCGGAGCAGGTAGACCATGGCGGCAATGCCGGCCGTCAATCCGGAGATGGTGAAGACCGCGATCTTGTATCGCTTCGGCTCGTGGCCTGAGAGACGAACTGCTTCCTCGTTGGTGCCGATCGCGAAGACGAAACGTCCGAACACGGTGTAGCGCAGCACGAACCAGCCGATGAGAACGACGGCAATCGCGATCAGGAAGATCGATGGAAGGACGCCCCAGAAGATCAGATTGCCGAAGTCGACGAAGGGCTGCGGCAAACCGGTGACGGTGGAGTTGTCACTGACGACGCGGGCAAGGCCGCTTGCGACGTTGAGCATGCCGAGCGTGACGATGAAGGATGGCAGTTTCCACTTCTCGCAGATCCATCCGTTGACGGCACCGAGGATCGCGCCTGCGCCCATTGAGGCGAGCGATGCAAGAGCGATCGCCTGCCAGGGGGAAAGCCGCGGGTCGATCATGATCGTCGCGCCGATAACAGTGCAAAGCGCCAGCAGCGATCCGACCGAAAGATCGATGCCGCCCGTCAGAATGACGAAGGTCATCCCGGCGGCAAGCACGGTGTTGATGGCGATCTGCACGAAGATCTTGAGGAAATTCTCCGGCGTCGCGAAATAGGGCGCCGTCAGCGAGAAGAAGATCAGGATCAGGACGAGGGCGATGGTGACGCCAGCCTCTTTCATCGAGATCCGGATGAGCTTGTCCCAGACGCTGGCCTCTTTCGCCTCGGTCGTCTTTTCAATGTTGCCGGACACGACTGTACTCCTTGTAAGCGAGTGAGAGGATCCTGCTCTCGTCAAATTGCTCCCGGGGTATTTCCCCGGCTATCTTGCCGTCCGAAAAGACGATGATGCGGTGGCAAATGCCCATGAGCTCAGGCAGATCCGAAGAGACCACCAGGACGCCTTTTCCCTCGGCGGCAAATTTCCACAGAAGCTCGTAGATTTCCGCCTTGGCGCCGACGTCGATGCCGCGCGTCGGTTCGTCGAAGATCAGCACTCTGGGGCCGCGAAACAGCCATTTGGCGATAACAACCTTCTGCTGGTTGCCACCCGAAAACGTCCGGACAGCCTGATGGACTGATGGTGTCTTTATCCGCAGTTCGCGCACCAGGCGCTGCGAGGAATCATCCTCCGCCTTGCGCAGGATCAACCCGTTGCGGGAGACCTTGGCGAGATCGGTGATGGTGGTGTTTTGTGCGCAGCTCATATCGAGCATGAGGCCCTGAATCTTGCGATCCTCGGTCGCGAGGCATAGGCCTTCTGTAACGGCGTCCTTCGGCGAGTTGATGTCGACGATTTTGCCGTCGATGCGGATTTCGCCTGCGGCCTTGGTGTCGGCGCCGAATATGGCCCGAACCGCCTCCGTGCGACCGCTGCCGACAAGCCCGGCAATGCCGACGATTTCACCCTTGGCGACGGAAAATGACAGCTCCGGGCTGTGGCGCGCCACCTTGAGGCCGGAAACGCCAAGCGCCTCGCCGGAGATGACGCTATCGCCGCGAAAGGCGTCGTGTTGCGCGAGCGTGCGCCCGACCATCAGTTCAACGATTCTCGGGATTCCCAGCCCTTCGAGCGGCCGCGTGATCACATGCTGTCCGTCGCGCAGGATGGTCACGTCATCGCCCACTTCGAAGATCTCCTCGAGCCTGTGCGATATGTAGAGCGTGGTGACGCCTCGTGCCTTTAGCCGCTTCAGAATTTCAAACAGCCGATCGACTTCCTTGGAGGTCAAGGTTGCCGTCGGTTCATCGAGAACCAGCAGCTTGCTTTCGTTGGAGAGCGCCTTGGCGATCTCGAGCAGTTGAAGCTGTGCGACGCTCAAGCTGCTGGCGAGCGTCGTCGGCGCCACATTGAGGCCGACTTCGGCCAGCAGCTCCGCCGCCCTGGCGTTCATCCGTTTGTAGTTCACCAGTCCGTATCGGCGCGGCAGATGCTCAAAAAGCAGGTTCTCGGCGACGGTAAGATTGGAAAGCGGGTGCAGTTCCTGGTGGATGACACGAATGCCCGCCTTGAATGCCTCGAGCGGCGAGGTTGGGCTATAGATTTCGCCGTCGAAGAGGATGCGGCCATCGTCTGGCTTGAAGACGCCGCCAAGCAGATTGATCAAGGTCGATTTGCCGGCGCCGTTTTCGCCGAGAAGAATGTGGCCCTTACCGCGGCCGATCTCTATGGAAACGTCCTTCAGAGCCACGACACCCGGGAAGCGCTTGCCTATTCCTTCCAGCTTCAGGATGGGATCATCTACTGTCTCTGGCACGTCCACCTCATCAGCATTTCTGTTTCGAATTGGAGATGGCGATCTTCCCAGCGTTCCCCTTCACCGAGACAAAAGCCACCGAGCGGCTCGCTGGAAGATCGAGCGGATGCGCCGGCAAAAAGCCGACGCATCCTTGCCCGCAAGGCGGGTTTATCGGCTACTTGACGTCCTTGGCGGTGACGAGCGTTACATCCGTCTTGACCCAGCCGGTGAACTTTTCGCCGGCATATTCGCGAAGGCCGTACTTGATGCCCATGGCCGCCATTTCCGCGCCATACTGTTCGACGGTCGCCAGCATCTTGCCGTCCTTGAGCAGCGGCTTGACGGACGGAATATTGTCGAAGCCGACGACTTTGATCTTGCCTGCCTGGCCTGACGCGTCGAGCGCCTTGACCACGCCGAGGGCCATGGAGTCGTTGGCGGCCATGACGCCCTGAATATCCTTATATTTGGTCAGGAAATTCGTCATGACGGTGTTGGCTTCTTCTGTCTCCCAATGTGCGGTCTTGCTGTCGAGAAGCTGCAGCTTGCCGTTCTTGATGGAGTCTTCGAAGCCTGCCTTGCGCTCCTTGGCGTTGTCGGCCTCGGGATTGCCTTCCAGGATCACGACCTTTGCGCCGGGACCCAGATCCTTGGCAAGCGCATCACCGGCAAGCTTCGCGCCGGCGGTGTTGTCCGGCCCAAAGAAGGCGAGATCGATACCGGCGGCCTTCTTGGCGTCGGCATCGAGCGGCACGTCGATGTTGATGACCTTTACGCCAGCCTTCACTGCCTTTGCGAGCGGCGTGGCCATGGCCTTGGAATCGGCGGGCGCGACGACGATGATGTCGTATTTCTGCGTCACGAAGTTTTCGACAGCATCGACCTGAGCTGCGAAGTCACGTTCGTCCTTCATGCCGACGGCCTTGAAGTCGAACTTGTCCTTGTTTTCGGCCGCATACTTGTCGGCGCCGGCCTTCATCTGCTTGAAGAACTCATTGGACAGAGACTTCATGATCAGCCCGACCTTCGGCTTGCTCGCGGCAAAGGCAGGCGACACGCCGCAGGACAGCGCGAGCACCAAGGTGCCGGCAAGCCCCAGTTTCAGCGCCGCACGCCGCTTCGCATTGATCAAGACGGATTCATGCTTTGTAGAATTGGTCATTTCTTTCCTCCCGAACGGTCCTGGGCTCAGCTCCACCTGAGTTGTCTGCGACAATGAACCGTTTCCACGCATATTGGGTAGCATGCCGTCAAGAATTGTCAAGGCGCCGAGTTTGTGCTGAAAAACAGCTGAAATTGTAACTTTACCAGCCCAGGAAGATAGGTATGATGAACCGTTTCCATCCGGGCGGCTTTGCTCTCGTAATGGAGGATCAGCTTGACATGAAGCCCTTTGACTAAGGTGGGAGAGACCATTAGCTGAGTGCCTATATCAGGCGCCTCCAAGATGTCTCGGAAGGTGAAATGAAGGGATATTGGTTTCGTTATGCCGAAGGTTGGAATTCGAGACGTTGCCAAGCTGGCGGGAGTTTCCACCGGGACCGTCTCAAGGGTTTTGAATGACCACCCTTCCGTGACGGATGAATTGAGGGCACGGGTCAGAAGCATCATCGAAGAGCTCGGTTATACGCCCGATCCTTCTGCCAGAAGCATGCGCAGCAAGGTCAGCCGTCTCATTGGCATCATCATTCCCGATCTCACCAATCCCTTCTTCTCGGAGCTCGTCCAATCCGCGGAACAAGCGGCAGCGAGACATGGCTATAACATCATCGTCATGACCTCTTTCGACCATGCGGCCAAGGAGGCGGATCGGATCGGCCAACTGACAAGTCGGAAGGTGGATGGCATCATTCTTGTTCCGAGCAACGATTTCCATACGCTCAGGCTGCCGAAGGGGTTGCCAATCGTCATCGTCGATCGCCTCTTGCCGGGATATTCCGGCATTGCCGCCGATCATCGCAGAGGCGTGCGTCTCGGCATCGAGCATCTTGTGAAGCTTGGCCATCGCCGCATCGGCTTCATTTCGGGTCCCAAAGACTCCGTCCCCGCCAATGATCGTCTCAAAGGCTATCTCGATGCGATGAAGTTGGCCTGCGATGGCGAGCAGAATGCGGCGCCGCTGATCGCGGAAGCGGCTTTCGACTATGAAAGCGGGCGATCTGCCGGAAACTATCTTCTCGCGCGTGCCCGTCACGAGCGCCCAACCGCCATATTCGCGAGTTCCGACCAGCAGGCGATCGGCTGCATGCGTGCAGCCCATGATTTGGGTATCCCAATCCCGGCTGCCCTTTCGATCGTCGGCTTTGATGGCATTCCGCTCGCAAGCATGACAACACCACGCCTGACCACTGTAAAACAGCCGATTCAGGAAATAGCAGCAGCGGCAGTTGCTGTTTTGTTGAGTAAGCAGGATGCCCCGGCACTCGGTAAACCACTCCTGTTGGCCTGCGAGATTTCCGAGGGGGAAACAACGTCTTCACCGCAGCCGGATTAAAAGGCGATGCCGGTGGTTGTGGATGACACTACACCTGAATATTGATGAACTACATGCATGTCTTTATCTGCCACTGCCCATGAGACATGTGTTCAGTAGCCTCCGAATTGTATCGGAACCCTTACCACTGCATTGTTTGTACTCGTCAAATACCCAGCGTATTAAGCCAGTCGCTGAAGCTTGATGTCTTCGTCACGCGCGGTAGGTGCTCTACCTTGCATTCTCCCGTATGTCTGCGGACTTCGCTTGGGCTGTAGCCGAATTCATGTGTGAAGGCCCTGCTGAAGTTGGCCGCCGATTCGAAGCCGAGATTGCTGGCGATATCTGCAATTTTCTGACCATTGCTCAGGTCGGCTAGTGCCGCGCGTGCAGCCAGAAGTCGCCTTCTGCGCACATAGTTCAAGACGCCACCCGATGCCTGGAACAATTCGTACAGTCTGGTTCGGGAGATCGCCAATTCACGGCTCAACGCTTCCGGAGTCAGGTCTGCTGATCCGAGATTGCTCTGGATAAAGCGACGAGCTTTCGTCATCAGTCCGATCTCGGAGCTACGATCGCCGGTTGCATGGCCATCCACCAGCGGCGTGACGCTATGAAATATCATCTCTTGCAGCTGGTTGCGTACACTGTGCAGGTCATCCCTTGTCAAACGACTGAGGTTCGCTTCGAGAAAAGCGATGTAGTCGGCCAGTAGCTTGACGCGCGCGCCCCCCAGGACAATGTTGTTGCTTGCTCCCGGCAGTCCGCCGTGATCGGCGAATAAATCGCAAGGTAGAATGAGGGTGACGGACTGCGCGCTTATGGTGCGGCCGTAAAACGGGCAGCCAAGTGCCCGGATTTCCATCATGCCGGGCTCGTTTTCGACCACATGCCCATTGACGCTGGTCCATGTCTTGCCCGTGCGCAGGAAGGTGATTTGCCAATGATCTATGGCGCTGAAGCGTAATTTCTCCGGTGAGCGTTCATAGCTGAAGGCCGGCGTTTGTTGCTGGATGAGAAGCGCCCCTTCAAGATTCCAGATGGTTTGAGTTGCTGCAAAACCATCTCCAGCCTGGCCACTTTCGGGAAGATATGCGTCTATCAGCGGCGCCATATGCTTCTGCCAGGCCGGGAACTGCTGGCTGGGAACCTCATTGGATGTGGAAAATGGCAGTGACACGAGCTCTGGCAGATCTGCGGTCTCGCCGCAAATGGGAGCTTCGGAAATGCGGGGCCACCGGCGCCTTTCGACGAAAGCTGGTTGCCCGGCGGTAATCTCGGTCTTGTTCCACATCATCGTGGTGACCTTTCGACAAAACGTGCCAAATCGGCTGGCAGTCGCCGCGGCATCCTTGCCGCAGGCGAATGAAGAGGACAGGCGCCTATGGGGACGAGTGATGGGCGTCCAAAACGGGCCGCGGGCGGATAGTATGGGCCTCGTCCGGCTACGATCTTTCCCAATCGTCGCAAAACAGCCTGAATTTCAGTCCATCCGGGCGCCCGCCGGTTGGCGGACGGACATAAAGAAAGTGATCGCTTCATGTCTTGAGCAAAGAATTCTACCTCGCGGTGCGCCTTGGCCGGCAAACCAAAGAAGTCTGTGGATGTCTGAGTCGAGGCTCTGTGCATCCGCCGAATGTCGCGCCAAGTTATTATAATCGCAGGCAGCATTGTTGCAGGTCCCCCGCCCGAAGGCTGTAAGGGGAAATTAAGCAGATTTCATTAATATTTTCAAGATATTTATAGAAGTTGCTTAAATATTTTCCGCTGAAATACACGAAGGAAACTTGTCAAGGAGAGTAAGCTTATGGGTTTTTGGAAGAACTCTTGCAATCTATCCGCTGGTAATCGAAAAGCTGGTGCCTATTTATCGATAATACTTGCGATTGCATCTTCGGTAGTCATGCATGAAACTGCAAATGCTGCCGAGAATGCGCACATAAAGAATAAGACGGTTCAGCTGTACATGAAGAAGTATCAAAAGAACAATGTTATCTTCTATAGTGGAAGTTCACTTGCGAAGACGACTTCGGTTTCCGCCGAGAATTACTTCAAAGGTTCTCCCTATATCTGTACGCCAAGTGGATTTGGAAGAACGTCGCATTGCTACAATCGCAGCGCATTTTGAGTTGAGCTGGCTGATGTCGCGCAGTTTGCGCGGCAAAGAATAGGGGCATTTCCCGGATGGCGGTTCGACGGAACAGGTGAGACGCATGCCGCTCGCTATCCAAGAAAAAGCCCCTATGTGAGTATTCGACTTCAACCGGGCAGATGTCTGCGAACATAGTCGCCCGGCCGCAGCTTCAGAACTTCGTCATCGTGTTTGATCGGATTATGACGGAACACATACCATTTTCCGCCTGATGCTCGTTTCTGATAGATGATCCCGGCCTTCTTGCGATGCAAGAAGCAGGACACGTTGGGTGCGGCGCTCTTCTTGCTGTACCAGACAGCGCTCATGCAGAGCCTACCGCGATCGGTCGCATACCAGATGCCCCTTGCGTAGGATTTTTGAGCGCCAGTATGCGACCAGGCCGTAAATCGACGGTGATGACGCGAGAAGAAGCCGGCCCCGTCCTTCCACATCCAGGAACGTCCCGAGTAGAGCTTTTTCAGTTCCTTGGCGCTCATCGGCATGGCCTGATGCGCCGCACGCGCCGTCATTCGATCGATTTGATGCTGTGTCGCCGCGTTCGCGGTGCCAACCAGCAGCATCGCGAACATGGCATTCAAGATGATGAAACGGAACCAAGACATGTGTTTCTCCTCAACCTTTCATCATCGCGGTCAATTCAGGAGGGGTGGCGTGGCAACGCGCCAATCCGGCCTGCCCAGACCATCCGGCCAGGGGTAGACTTCACGGTCGTTGAAGTAGACCACCGCTTTCAGGTCGGGGAATTCGGAATGCGGCTTGTTGGCTTCCTCGGCCCACGCGTGAACGTAGGCCTCATTTCCCTGGTAGCCCAATTCCGCGATCACGATGGGCTTCTTGAAGCGTTTCACACGGTCGTAGCCGGGTTTGGTCGCTTCCACAAAGGTCGAATCCCGCCCGAGCTTGCGCTGATCGAACGGCTGGTAACCGAAGACCGACAGCCCGACGACGTCGACGAATGAATCGCCGGGATAATAGGCTTCAAGCCCGTCCTTGCCCATCGGCGACCACATGTACTTTGCCGAGGGAAGGCTCTTGCGGCAGACGGTGACTGCGTGCCTGTAGGCTTTCACATAGTCCTCCGCATTCCAGTAGGCCCAGGTGAACTGCCCGTTCTTCTCATCCATTTCCTGCGCCCAGCGAATGGTGACGGGCGCATTGAGCTTGGCGGCCGCGGCGCAGATCGCCGTCATGTTGGAATCGTAGTGGCCCGCCAGAATTCCATTGAGTAGATCGGTTGGCGTGACGCGCCAGTCGCGGGCCCATGACCAGGGCTCGATGGTGATCAGCAGCGAACGCCCACGCTTGCGGGCATAATCGTCTGCCGTGCCCAGCGTCGACAGATCGACATCTTCCCAAGGCAGGAAGAGGTGCTCGATCTTCGGATTGGGGTCATTGGAAAAGTCCCCGTTGGGATCATAGGCGCCCCCCGGCAGCGATTGGGGTGTGATGATCGGCCTCTTGTCGTTGAAGAGAGGCCGGGTCTCGGCCCTTGCATCCAGGCCGTTACTGGCAGCGTATACGCCCCCGCAGAGGGCGCCAGCTGCGAGCAAGGCCGTCGTTAGTTTTGATAGGGTTTTCATAGCATTGCCTCCTTCCTCTATTCGGTCTTGCGGACGGTCAAAGAGGTCTTCAAGGCCTCCAGTCGTTGTGAGACCAGATCATCGGCGATCAAGTTTGTCGCCTCATCGGTTTTCTTTGTGACGGGATGGCGAAACACGAACCATGCTCCGCCAGTCTCGCGTTTCTGATAGATCGTTCCATCGAGAATGCGATGGATGAAGCAGGTCTTGGCGGGAAACTGGCCGTTTACGGCGTGCCAGGTTGCCTCGAGACACAGACGGCCGGTGTCTGTCACAGCCCAGCGGCCCTCGGCCCAGGATTGCCCGCCGGTTCCGTCGACCCAGGCCGAAAACCGTCGGTCGGTATTCTGCATTCGGCCTGCGCCATCGGGCCAGCGCCAGCTCTTGTCGTGATAGAGCATGTAAAGTTCAGCTGCCGTCATGGGTCTTGCTCCATCCGGCACCTTGGTGGTCGTCGCGGCTACCGCCGCATTGCTCCCCGCTGCAAGTCCAAGCACGATCGCACATGCCAGCGATGCTGCAGGGACCAGGGAGGTCTGTTTCCTTGATGGCTTCATATTATTTCTCCCGTATCGTGGATTGGAACGAGCTTTGGGGTTGCCGCCTTTACGGCTCGCTGTCGGTTTCGTCGCTTGGCAATGTCGCGCAGGCTGCTATGTGTGCTTCCCGACTTACCTATGGCGCAGACGTGAAAGCCAATCCGGCGGGCGGCTTCCGTATCCAGCGCATTTCGCAGATCTATGAGAACAGGCTGGCGCAGCTTCTGCTTGAGCTGGACCAGGTCGATCTTTCGGATGGCGTCCCATTCCGTCATGACGACGACGGCATCCGCATTTCTCGCGCATTCATAAAGATCCTCATAGAAGTCGACACTGCTGAGGACCTTCGCTGCATTCTCGATGCCGACGGGGTCATATGCCCGGATGCGGGCACCCAGGCGCTGCAGGGTTTCGATGAGCGGTACGGAGGGCGCATCGCGCATGTCGTCGGTATCGGGTCTGAAGGTCAGGCCGAGGATAGCAATGGTCAGGCCGTCAATATCGCCGCCGAGTGCCTTGGTGACCTTACGTGCCATGCGCCGCTTGCGCATCTCGTTGACGGCAAGGGTTTCCTCGACGATACGTAGCGCCACGCCATGGTCCTGCGCCGTCTGCAATAATGCGAGTGCGCTTTTGGGGAAGCATGAACCGCCATAGCCGGGGCCGGCGGCAAGGAGGCTTGCCCCGATGCGCTTGTCGAGCCCCATGCCGAGAGCCAGCTCTCCGACATCGCTGCCCATCTCCTCGCAAAGATCGGCGAGCTCGTTGATGAAGGTGATCTTCGTGGCAAGAAAGGCATTGGCAGCATGCTTGATCAGCTCGGCCGTCCGACGCATCGTGATGATGACGGGCGTATTCTGGCGCTCGATCGGGACATCGTAGAGCTCGACAAGCCGTTTGCAGGCCCACTCTTCCTCTACCCCCAGAACGATACGGTCCGGAACGAGAAAATCGCGCACGGCAACGCCTTCGCGCAGAAATTCCGGATTGGAGGCGACGGCGAAGGTGCCCGGTGTCCGGGCCGAGCCGATGATCCTGTGCACGGCGTCGCCGGTTCCGACTGGCACCGTCGATCTTATCACCACAATGCTATCGGCCGAGATAAGCGCTGCAAGCTCGCGCGCTGCCTGGTAAATGAAGGAAAGGTCGGCGTCCGCTTGTCCCGGATGCGGCAGAGCGGCGAGCGCGATGAAGACGATGGCTGCGCCTTCGACTGCCTTTGCGATGTCGCAGGTAAAGTCCAGCCGCCCTGCGGCATAGTTTCGTTCCACCAGCTCGTCGAGATCCGGCTCGTAGATCGGCATCCTGCCGTGACGAAGGGCAGCGATCTTATCGGCATTCTTGTCCACATAGACGACACGATTGCCCCATTCGGCGAAGCATGTGCCGCTGACCAAGCCCACATATCCGGTTCCAATAACAGCTATCTTCATGTGCGTTCCCGCCAATAGCGTCCTTCCCGTCATGAACCTCAATTGTCCGTGTCACTCACGTGCCAATGCGGATTGAGCACCATTCTGTGCAGTCCACGCCCGCCAATTCCTGCGCCTGCCACCGAAAAGCGATTGTCGAACAGCACGTAGCCGTCGGTGTCCCAGATCAGTGATTGTACTCCGGCGCGGCCGTGCTCCATGATGCCGACAAATGGCAGCGCAGTCAGGGCAAGCAGAGCGCTGGCGAGTGCCGGCCGATAAAAGCGCTTGTTCGTGCCGAGCGTGTTTTCACGCGCATGCTGGACGATGATGACCAGCAGCAGCAAAGTATAGATGGCGGCATTCATCGTTGCGAAGATATAAAAGCCACTGCTCTCCTCCGCGCTGACGGACAGCACCGGCAAGATGGATGCGAGAGAGAGAAGGGCGTAGGGTGCAAGGACCCGGAACGGCAGCGGATCGACCTCCGATGTGCCTTTCGGCGTGACGCGGAAATCCACGAATGATCCGGTCGCCCAATCGCGAATGGCAGCTAAAGCGCCTGCGAGTGCCCACGGCCAGCGGGCAAACAGGAACAATGTCATCTCCCAGCTTAGGATCCTTGCATCGACCGGTCTGAACGTATGCGTACTGCGCCAGCGATAGGCGAACAGGATCAGCAGAACGGATTGCGGCACGAAGTGCAGCAGGAAGTCGGGATAGGAGACATCGACGAAGGTCTTGCCTCTAACAAGCGCGATGATCGGCATGATGAACATCAGCGCCATGAAGAGCGAGAAGAGGGAATACCAGAGCTGCGAAAACAGGAACTGGATCTTGAGACGCAGCGGCAGCCGTTTGATCAAGCTCGGTGAATATTGCAGCAGGATCATCATCAGGCTGCGCGACCACTGAAACTCCTGAGTGATGAGATCGGCAAAGGTGCGTGGGCCATCGCCATGCGCAATGGCATCGAGCGCATGAATGCCACGCCAACCATGCGCATTCATCATCAGCGTGGTGGAGTGGTCTTCCGCCAGCTCTGGCCCCAGTCCGCCAATGCTCTTGAGGGCCTTGGTGCGAACGGCATAGTGCGAGCCGATGCAAAGCGGCGACAGCCCGTGATTGAACCCCGCCTGAAGCGATCCGTGCATGCTGGCTTCCGCATAGAGGCGGCCGCGCGCCGACCAGCTTTCACCGGCATTCTGATCGCAGATGCTCGGCGCGGATACATAGCCGACCGCCGGATCGGCGAAGGGGCGAAGCATCTGGAAAAGATAGCCTTGCTCGGGCACATGATCGGCATCGAGCTGCACGACGAAATCATAGCCTTCATAGCCGTAGTGATCGTAGAAGAAGGCAAGATTGCCTTCCTTGCAGCGGGTGCGCCGCGGCCAGGTCTGGCGATGATAGTCTTCGCGGCCCCTGCGGGTGGAAACGCGGACGCCATGTTTGCGGCACCAATCCAGCGTCGAGGGTGACGGATCTTCATCCGCGAGCCAGGTGTCGTGCGGCACCTCCTGTGCCAGCATGGCATCCAATGTCCGGGCCACCACCGCAAAGGGCTCCGATGGTGCCTTGGTGACCACCATGGCGATGCGGCTGCCGGCAGGAAGCCGCAATTGTCCCGTCGGCTTTTCGGCGCGAAAGAAGACGATGATGAAATAGGCTGGAATGATCGTCACCCAGGCAAGCACCAGGGTCAGCAAGACCGATCCCATGGGGTCGACATGGTGTGCGGGCGTAAACCACCAGTTCCAGAAATAGACAAGTGCCGCAAGCCACAGCGTGGCGCAAACGTCATATTCCGTGCGCTGGCGGCCCTGCAGGACCGGCGTCATCAACGCCCTTTCCTTCATTGCTTCAGCTTGTGTCCGGATCGATGTCATCCTCGCATCTCCAGCCCGAAGAAGGGAGCTGCGGTTCGGATGATCGTTTCGATGTCCGAATGCAGAGCGCGGAAGCCGAGTTTTTCGGCAGCAAGATCCGAAGCGGCATAAAGGGCAGGCGGATCGCCCGGCCGTCGCCTGTGCATGACGACGGGAACCTTGCGCCCGCAAATGCGCTCGATCGCGCCGACTATCTCCTTGATCGATGTGCCGCGGCCGGTCCCCAGATTGACGGCGAGATTGTCACCACCGGCCAATAGATACTCGACTGCCAGGACATGCGCCCTGGCAAGATCCAGCACGTGGATATAGTCGCGCACACAGGTACCATCCGGCGTGTCGTAATCGTCTCCATAGACTTCCAGGGTTTCGATCGCGCCGCCCGTCGCCAGCAATGCGCGGGGAATGAGATGCGTTTCCGGATCATGCCATTCGCCGAGCTCCCGTTCCGGATCGGCGCCTGAGGCGTTGAAGTAGCGCAGCGCCACATAGGAAAGCCCGTAGGCGACCGAATAGTCGGCAAGCATGTGTTCGGCAATCAGCTTCGTTCTGCCATAGGGATTGATCGGTTGAGGCGTCTCGCATTCGCGGATCGGCAGATGGGTGGGAATTCCGTAGATCGCGCAGCTTGATGAGAAGATCAGCTTATCGGTCTGCGTGCGGCGGCATGCCTCCAGAACCGACAGCGTGCCGCTGACATTGTTGGCGTAGTATTTCGCAGGATTTTCAACGGACTCGCCGACATAGGCCGAGGCGGCGAAATGTATGATTGCCGCAGGCTTGTGCCCCTCGATCGCCTCGGCAAGACGGGGCGTGTCGAGAATGTCTCCCTCCACGAAAGACCCCCAGCGTACGGAGGTCAGGTGGCCCGTCGAGAGATTGTCATAGACGACGGGCTCGAAGCCCTGACGATGGAGGAGTTTCGCGGTGTGGCTGCCGATGAAGCCGGCGCCACCCACGACGAGTATTTTTTGCCTGACCATCACGCAACCTCGAAAAGCTCGCTGCTTGGACGAACCAGCTGACGTTCGAAGTAGGCGATGGTGGATTTCAGCCCATCCGCCAGTGCGACCGACGGTTCCCATCCCAATTCGCGTTTCGCGACGCTGATGTCGGGCCGGCGCTGACGCGGATCGTCGATCGGCAAGGGCTTATGGACGATCTTTGAGTTGGAGCCGGTGATTGCAATGACCTGTTCGGCAAGATCACGCACGGTAAATTCCGCCGGATTGCCGAGATTGACAGGCGTATGGATGACCGTTTGGTCGGCCATCAGGCGGACGAAACCATCGATCAGGTCGGCGACATAGCAGAACGAGCGTGTCTGGGAGCCATCTCCATAGACGGTGATGTCCTGGCCCCTGAGTGCCTGGACGATGAAATTGGAAACCACGCGGCCGTCGTCGGGGCGCATGCGCGGCCCATAGGTGTTGAAGATGCGGGCAATCCTGATGTCGACGCCGTGCTGGGCGTGAAAGTCACGGAAAAGCGTTTCGGCGGAACGCTTGCCTTCGTCGTAGCACGAGCGGGGGCCGAAGGAATTGACGTTGCCCCAATAGTTCTCCGGCTGCGGATGCACTTGGGGATCGCCATAGATCTCCGAGGTCGAGGCCTGGAAGATGCGCGCCTGGTGATGCGTGGCTAGCTCCAGCAGATTGAGCGAGCCGAAAACGCATGTTTTCATCGTATGGATCGGATCGGCCTGATAATGCGGCGGAGATGCCGGGCAGGCCAGATTGTAGATCTCGCTGACAGGCAGATCGAGTGATGCTATGACGTCGTGGCGGATAAAGCTGAATGTGTCGTAGCGAAGCAGGTGCCATAGATTGTCCATCCGCCCGGTTGAAAAATCATCCACGCAGATAACTTCGTGACCATCCTGCAGAAGCCGGTCGCAAAGGTGCGAGCCGAGGAACCCCGCGCCTCCCGCAACAAGAATCGTACGTCTCTTGGTATTTTTTGGAGTTATGCCTGCAGATTTGAACGCTATGCCCATCAAACCCTCCCGGTAATTTAGACACGCAGCCGAGTATTCAGGGCGAAGTAAGACTTCCGCCCCAGTGCAAGGCTTTTACAACTGGGAATTATTGCTGCAATTTACAGTTATAGTTTACTAATGTTTAACTATGCTGTCGTTATCAGGGAATGCAGAAGTTTTACATTCTGTCCATTTTTGTAGCCAGCGGCGCAGGCAGATAATAAAAAATATTATACATATAATTATTTATTTTAGATGCAGTTTTTATTATAGAAATTCTACTCTATTTTCCAATAGCAAGTAATGAAATCCTATAATAGGATATTTATACTTTATACCTAGACAGGTAGGCCGATAGATGTAAGGGAGAGCTAACCAAATTCGTCTTCAAACAAACCCGCGCGATATGTTGTGTCACGATGCGTCTCTTCTCCAGCAAGCTTTCGTGTCGATACGCGGCGCAACAGTGACAAAAGCGCTGTGGCTTATCTGAGATTTGGGAGGCAGACATTCCCATAAACCGAATGCCCGAGCGGGTGAGCTTTCGGACGTCCGTGAGAGCACCCAAGATAAAGGGAGTGAGCGTTTGATGGCTAGGTCAGGCGCAGATCCAGGCGCGGATGCAGCTTTTTCAGGTTTGGCAATGATTTCATCTGCCAGGGAATTTGCGAGGAACCGCAGACGGTGAGATGAATATCCGGATGCTTGCGTGCCTCTATCGTCAGTTTGGCAAGCAGGTTGATACCCGAAGAATTCAAGAATTGCAGGCCGGTGAGATCGAAAATCGCTTTGCCTCCACCCCCATGAAGGATCGTCCTGGCCAGATCATAGACCGGTGCATAGGCATCGGGACCCGCCAGACGCATGGTTCCGTCAAAATACAAAGTGCTGCCTTCGGACCAGACGCGGAATGCTTCTTCTTTGATTTCCATAAAAGGCCTCTCGCGGGTTCACGCCGATGAAATCGCCATTGCGGCATAGGTTTGCAGCTTGATCCGCTTGTGCGGACCATCCTCGTCGAAATGCCAGGCCAATTGAACCTGGTAGTCGCTCATCAATGTCAACAGTCCTAACCCGGATGCATTGTCGCCGGCAAGAACGCTTGCCTCGATCTGTTCTATCAGGAGATCGCCGGGATCACCGGCCGTAACCCTAAGCAACAATTGTTGGAAGTGGTCGGTCGCTTCGCGGTCGATCAAGTTCACGATCCGCATCCTGAAATGATGGGCATCCCTCAGCGCCTCGATAAGAATCTCGCCCGAGGCGCGGAACTTGATGGAATTTTCGATGAGCTCGTTGGTCAGATAACCGATGTCGTGCCGTACCGTCTTGTATTGGCGCTCGGAAGCACGGAAATCGAGCGCCATCGTTTCAGCGATAAAGTCGGATGTCATGGCCGAATGGCGCCACGCCAGATGAAGAGGTCCGTCGAACAGGCGGATGCGAAGGGCATTGGTGCCGTCAAACGAAACCAGATGTTCCTTGCCGAAAATTGCTGTTGTCATCTCCTCACCTGTGCCGCATCACCACAAGGGTAATATCGTCATGGATCTTGTGGGTCCCGATATAAGCCATCAAGTCGTCGAGTATGCCCTCGACGACTTCTTCCGCAGTCCCGCCATGCAGGCGGCGGGCATCCTCCAAAAGCCTGTCGAAGCCGAACAGTTCGCCCTTTGAATTCTCCGCTTCAGTGACGCCGTCGGTATGCAGGACCACCATGTCGCCTTTCTCGAAGGATACTTGCCGCGTATCGATAAAGGGAGCTATGTCGGGCTCGAGGCCGACCGGAAGACCAAGATCGCCTGTGTCTATCCGCTCCACCTTGCCGTCCTGGCGAATGATGATCATATCCTCGTGCTGGCCGGATATGGTCAATCTCTCGCCGTCATAGTCGAGGAACGACAAGGTCAGATGCTTGTCCGTCCGTGTCCGTTCGATGTTCTTGAAGATTGCGCGGTTGAGATCGGTCAGGAATTTTGCCGGGTCCATCTCGCCCGCTTCCTGCAGGGCGCGGGCGATCGATTGCACCATCAGCATCAGCACGCCGCTCTCCAGCCCGTGGCCGGTCACGTCGCCGATGCCGATCTTGAGGTTGTTTCCGTTCTGCAGAACATCATAGTAATCGCCGCCGACCTCATCGGCCGGGCGCATGTAGGCGGCTATTTCCAGGTGCTTGATCGCCGTCAGTTCTTTGGCTCGCGGCAGCACCATGAGCTGGATCTGCCGGGCGACATTGAGTTCGGCACCCAGCCGCAGGTTTTCGTTCTTCAACTGGCTGTTAAGGGTTGAAATCTCCTCCTTGGCCGCCTCGATCTCCTTGGTTCGATCCGAAACCAGCCTTTCGAGGTTTTCGGTGTGAAAGCTGATATCCTCCGCCATCCGGTTGAACGCGATGCCGGCCTCTGCCACCTCGTCCCTGGTCGAGATATCGACCCGGACCGAATAATCCTTCGCCTGTATGCGCTTGGCGGCGCTCGCCAGAGCGCTGATGCCGCTGGTGACGCGTTTCGAGGCGGCGAAGACCGCCGCCGTGACGATCATCAGGGACACAAGGACCGCCATGATCTGATAAAGCAGGATGCGGTTGGTCGCCCGCGATATCTCATCCTTGGCGGCAATGAGCGAGGCGTAGATCTCGCGCTCAGGCACGACTATCCCGAGCGACATGACCTCGCGTTGCACCGGTCCATCCACCCAAAGATTGGTCGGGTGCAACTGCTTGACGACCACGAGATAGGGAACATCCTCTCCCTCTTGGCTGAGGGTGATATGCTGGATCACGCCGTCGGCATCGAGCGGCAGCTTGGTGATTGCCGTTTGCGTGCTGTTGCGCAAGGATCGATCGACGCCGGTGACGCCCTTGGCGCCAGCATCGTTGGCGGCACGCAAGCCGATGACCTTCTCGCCCACGGGATTGATCGCGACGACATTTCCATTCGACATGGCGAGGAAGCCGAAGCCAGTCTGGGCGACTTTCACATGCTCAACGATTTCGGCAAGTTGTGTGAGCGTGATATCGGCGCCGGCGGCACCGGCCAGGTGATGGCGATCCGCTGTCCAGAGCGGATGAAAAAAGCTGACGATCAGCTTGCCGGTGATGGCGTCGGTATAAGGAGCCGTCTGGGTGATGTAATCGGCAACGGGCCGTGATGACGGGTTGGAGGCCCATTGCTGCCAGGACTCGTAGAGGCCTGGAAAGAAGAATGCCCAAAAATCGGAGCTGTTGTGGCCGGGATAGAGCCGGTCGAAGGTCTGGGCCTGCGTCGTATAGGGCGCAGTCCGGAAAATCGGACGCTCCCTAGGCCCGATATAATACATCTGAAGCTTCGACGCGCCGTTGTGCAGCAATGAAGGGGCGACCAGATCAAGCACCGCGCTCCATTCTATGTCTGCCTGTACCTGGGGCAGCGGGCGATGATCTTTGTCGAGCAGGTACCCCCAGACACTGATGACCGAGGGCGTGCCGGGCAGGTTCTGCGACCACTGGCCAACCGGATCGTAGGTCACCGTTACGGCGCCTGGAGAAGCCCTGCTCATGGCAGCCCCCACATCGACACTTCGCGCCGGATTGTCGATCTGTCCCTGCAGCACGCCCGCCAGCGCCTTCACATCGGAATGGACCTGGTCGATCAGCAAACCGACCTCTGCGGCGGTCGAATCCGCATAGGAGCCGATATAGTCCTGGCTCGCCTTCTCCAGGCCTTGTCCCACTTCCGTCGTGGCGTTGCGCGAAAGACGCTGCACGTTCCATAGCGCAAGGCCGCCGCTGACGAGCAGGTCGAAAAGAACGGCTCCGCCGACGACGAGTAGAAATTTGGCGCGAAATGAGCGCAGTCCGAGCCGTTGCTTGGCGATTGACGCGTCTGTCATAGCGGTTTCTGTCCCGAAGAAGCCCAGATCGGCCAGCCGGCATAGCCTCTTGGATGGAGCGCGGCAAAAATATGATCGGCAAAACCCTGCTTGAATCGCTCGATGAATGCGGCCGAATCCCCTCTTCGAACCGCCATTTCATCGGCATAGACATTCTGCCAAGCCGTGATGATGTCGGCGAAATCCTGTGGATCGCCGTCGAGATTGGTGACCATGAAGCTTTCCATCCGCACATCCTTGAAGCCGGCGTCCAGCAGCATGCGGCGGCCCTTGGGACCCATTTCGACATCCATGTCGAAGTGAGCGAACAGCTTCGCGACCTCGTTATAGGTCCATTGGATGCTGTCGGCTCTGGGCTCGCCAAGGCAATGGGAATTCTTCTCGTTGGTGATATAGACCCGGCCGCCCGGCTTGCATATGCGATAGAGTTCCCGCAGCAGAACATCCGGACGGTCGAAGATCTGCAGCGAATGTCTGCAGGTCACGAAATCGAACTGGTCGCTCTCGAACAGCATCTGGGATGCATCGCCATAGGTATATTCGATGTCCTGGACGCCGAAGTCGTCTGCGACCTTGCGGGCATATTCCAGGCTGGGCACCGAGTGATCGAGGGCGACGATCCGTGCCGGCTTGAAATCCTTCCGCAACAGCATGGCGAAATCGCCGATGCCGCAACAGATGTCGGCGATATGCAGACCCTCGCGAAGGCCGTGCCGCGGCAATATCTCTCGCTCGTGCCGCCAGGTCATTTTCGTCTGGGTCCGAAGGATCGGGATGAAGCTCTGGTTCTCCACGAATGTCTGCCCGGGATAGAAGGCGGAATCGTAGATCTCGACGTTGATGTTGGGCGACAGATCGCTCAAATGGCGAAACAATCGTGATGCCCATGCGACGACGCTCGAAGCGACGACAGTCAGTTCGAGATCCGGCCTCGACCGCGTGGCATCGAGGAGCGCATGCGTCAGGGCACGGAACGCCGTATTGTTCATGTGGATGACGCGCTTCAGATTGATGTAGCAGACGCCATTCACCGTCTCGATGCCGTTGCGCAGCAGGGCGAGATCATCGGCGAGCTCGGCGACCGAATGCGGTCTGAGGACTCCTGACAGGGAGAATTCCTGATTATTGGCATCGAATTGCGCCGTGAAACGGCTAGAGGAGGGGTTGTTCAATTGAGCAGCCTTTCGAGTGCGAGATCCACCACGAAAGTCATCACTCCTGTATTTTGGCCGGACAGCTCGATATCGGCATCGTAATTGACGGCAAGGCCCAGAAGGATCGCATGCTCGGCACGCGCGGCGTCATCGGTGATGGCATCGAGATAGTTTGCAAGCGCCTGGCCATTTCCGATGTGCGCGACGATTGCCTCATATGAATCTCGTTGTTCGGCCGAGCAGGGAAAGGTCAATTCGATCCGCTCGGTCAAGCCATTTCTGTAGAAGCGGCAGGTAAGAGCACCGTCGCTTTCTCGGGTATGGAATGACATCTCGAAGAGTTCATTCAGGGCCGCCGAAAGCAGATTGGCATGGCGGATGGGATCGAGGCGATCGTGGCTGACCATGCGGGCCACATAAGCGGCGCATTGGTCGCAATGCGACCAGTCCGCCACCAGAGTGGCCATCTCCATCTCCAGCTCAAGCAATGGCTCGAAAGCCGCGTCCACTTGCACCTCCTCCATGGTCCCCCCTCGAGAAATTCCCGAATGAAATGCGCTTCAGAAACTCACGGGCTGGCGTGATATTCGTCGAATGTCGCGGCCGGTTGGGTGCGCGCACCCTGCCTTATGAAATCATCGAGTTTGTCGGCGCTGAGCGGAGGGCTGATGCTATAGCCCTGCAAGCGGTCGCAGCCTTCTTCGCGGAGCCAGGCTGCCTGTTGCTGCGTTTCGACGCCTTCTGCGGTCACCCGCATGTCCAGACCATGGGCGAGGCCGATCACGGAGCGCACAATGGCTTGGCTTTTGCTGTCCTGCAAAAGATCCCTGATGAAGTAGCGATCGATCTTGATCGTATCGAAGGGGAAATTCTTGAGATAGCTGAGCGAGGAATACTCCGTGCCGAAATCATCGAGGGAAATCTGGATGCCAAGCACGTTTAGCGTGTTCAGCGTGTCCAGATTGTTGGTCGTGCGTTCCAGCAGCACGCCTTCGGTGATTTCCAGTTCCAGGCGCTCGGCCGGAAATCCGACGATATCGAGCGTTTGCGAGACGCGGTCGGTCAGGCCCGGCGTCAGGAACTCCGCCGGAGAAAGGTTGACTGCAAGCGTATAGTGCGCCGGCCATGCCAGGGCCTCGCGGCAGGCTTCTTCCAGCATCCACTGGCCGATTTCGCGCATGAGACCGTCGGCTTCGGCCATGGGGATGAAAGCGGCAGGCGGAATGATCCCGAGAGTCGGATGCCTCCAGCGCAGCAGCGCCTCGAAGCCGACCACATTGGACGGAGGCTCCACCAGCGGCTGATATTCGATGAAGAACTCGTCGCGCTGCAGGGCCACGCGCAGGCTGCGCCGCAGCAGCTCCCTTTGTTCGACCACGATCAGCATGGCTGGATCGAAAGTCCGCGCCCGTCGCCGCCCTTCTTTCTTGGCGGCATAAAGGGCGACATCGGCAGCCTTCATCAGCTGTTCTCCCTCGTTGCCGTCGCGCGGCGCAATTGCAATGCCGACGCTCACCCCGACGAAGAGAGAGATGCCGTTGACCGTGAACGGCTTCTTGAATTCGGCCACCAGCGCGTCCGCCAGCCGTTCCGCCTCGAAGGCACGCTGCGGTCCGACCTGGATGATGGCGAATTCATCGCCGGCGAGACGATAGACCGTTCCGCCCTGGCCGAGTGCTTCCTTGATTCTTTCGGCGGCCAGTTTCAGGACGATGTCGCCGGCACCGTGACCGAGCGTATCGTTGACGGGCTTGAAGTCATCGAGGTCGAGCTGCATCAGCGCCGGCCCAATCTTGCCGCTTGCCGGAAGCAGTTGCGCCAGCGCCGCACTGAATTGGCGGCGATTGGGCAATCCGGTCAATGCATCGTGCGTTGCCTGATGGATGAGCCGCGCTTTTTCACTGTCTTCGGACGACAGGTTCCCATTCGGGCTTGCCCCGTTGGTTTCGACAATCAGGAGGCCTACTCGAATGTAGGAGACGAGAACGTTGCGTTTTCCTCGCCTCGGATCGTCGAGCGGGATCGTGCGAGGTTCACCCGTATCGATTACTTGACGAATGAGCTCGGCAAGCGCCGGTTTTGCAAGTGCCGGATAGGCCTCCCACAATGTCACCTCGTTCCTCGAGGCAAGACCGATATGCTCCTTGAACCTCTTGGAGGAATCGAGCAGCCTGAGATCGAGGTCCCAAAGCGAAATCACCGCCTCTAAACCGTTGTCGGATTCGGACTCATATGGAATTCGCTGCGACCGATCCACTCGGTTCTCGGGCATATGGCCTCGTCCTCCCCAAGCCGGCCACGCAAAATCCGGCCATTGTCCAGTTTGAGCTGGTCCGTTCGCATCGGAGCATGCGCATCGACAATCGCAGTCTCATCGAGCGTGCGGGCGCAAGTCATAACTTACCAGAACGTGACAGCCGCTTTAAGTGAATATATTACGAGATCTTCATATTTAGCAATGATTGCTAAGACATATGCAGATTAAATCGACCGCGGCGACATTGTCTGTTTCAATCCGGGCGCTAGAAGATTGCAATCCCTGAGTGGAGGATGCGCGGCGGTTGTAGTGCTCCCATGAGGCGGTTTCGATTGCTCCATGGTTGATTCGCGGAGCGGGCCCGCCATCCATGCTTCTTTTCTGATCGAGGCCGGTGGTCGCTGCCCCCTGACTTCTACTGAAGTGTCCTGCTTTGTGGCTCCATCGCAAGCACCGGCAATTGCGCTTCGCGGCCTCCTTGAACGGCAGGGTGGCTGCGAAGCCTCGCGGCCTTGCGGATCAGCAGCTCCTCATTGATGATCGCTTGCATGCCTGCGGTGAATTTACGCGGGCTGAACTGTTCTGCATGCGCTTGCAGTGTTTCCGGGTGAAAGCGGTGCTGCATGGCCTCGAAATCGATCACGGCCTTGATCAAAGCATCGACGGACTGTTGGTCGAAGAGAAGACCGGTCACTCCCGGCGCGACCGTTTCCAGCGCGCCGCCGCTTCCGTAAGCGATGACGGGCCGCCCGCTTGCCATCGCTTCCACTGGAACCATGCCAAAGTCCTCCTCGCCGGGAAAGATCAGCGCACGGCAGCGCGCAAGCTTTTCCCTCAATATCGGAAACGGGGTCCGGCCGAGAAAAGTGATCGAGGGACCGGCGACGCGTTTCAGCGCCTCCGCTTCGCTGCCTTCGCCGATGACGACCAGGGGGCGATTCATCCGGGTAAAGGCCTTCACCGCCAGATCGATCCGCTTATAGGGAACCAGCTGGCCGGCGCAGAGATAAAAATCCTCGGTCGATGGCGCCGGCGTGAAATCATCGACATTGACGGGTGGGTAGACCACGGTCGAGGGCCGCCGATAATATTTGCCGATGCGGTCGCAGACATGATGCGAGTTGGCGACGAAGCGATCGACCCGCATGCTCGTATTGACGTCCCAGGAGCGCAGCATCGGCGCCAGCATCGGCAATATGAGCCGGGATGCGAGGCCCGCATGGGATCGATAGAAGTGATAGTGATCCCAAAGATAGCGCATGGGGGAATGGCAATAGCAGACATGCGTTGCCCCCGGCGGCGGGATGATGCCCTTGGCCGGGCCGGATTCGCTGGAAATGATCAGATCGTAGCCGGTAAGGTCGAAGCTCTCCAATGCGAAAGGCATCAGCGGCAGCAGCGATTGGTAGGTCTTGGCGGCACCCGGAATCCGCTGAAGGAAGGAGGTGAAAATCTTATGTCTGCGAATCTTCTCGGAGACACGGCTTTCATCATAGACGAGAGTGAAGATATCGGCGTCGGGATACATGTCGCAGAGCGCCTCGATCACTTTTTCTCCGCCCCGCATCGACACCAGCCAATAATGCACGATCGCTACCCGCATTGCTCTTCCCTCCATGGGCCGAAACAACATTGGGCAGCCGGCAACTTTTGCGACAGGGCCTACATCGGTTCACCGCGGCATACAAATGGCCGAAGGGAGTAACCAAAAGATTTAGCTGCCGGTGTGTGCCTGCACACAAGGATATGCCCACCCGACCAAGAGACGGCAGCGTCGCCTACCTCCCTGCCAGAAATGATAAGCCCTGTTGCTTCGGTAGGGGATTTACACGTTATGCGTTCAGCTGCTGATCTCGCTGCATGGCGCCTTGTCCGCGTGACGGCGCAAGCGATCAAGAAAGCGAGATTTCGACTCATGTCCAGAGTGTGCGCTTCGGCTTACCATTCCCTCTCCAGGCCATCTCGATTGATGGCGCCCTGGTTGATGGCTTTGCTTCTTTCCGGCGTGGCCATGCACGGCATAGCGAGTGCTGCGGCCGCCGACGTCTATCGTGTCGGGCCTCAGGCACGGATCAAGGTCGCCATCGTCGAATGGATCGCTGCAACAGGCGAATACAAGGAATGGACGGCGCTGAACGGCGAATATGTCGTGTCGCAATCGGGTTCGATCTCAATCCCGATGATTGGAGAAATGCAGGTCGGCGACAAGACCGTCGAGGACATCAGTGCCGATATCGGCGAGAAGCTGAAGCAGATCACCGGTCTGGCGCTCGCACCGACTGCTTCGGTCGAGGTCGTCAAATATCCGATGATCTATGTGTCCGGCGCTGTCGAAAAGCCGAGCGAGCTGGAGTTCAGGCCCGGCCTGACGGTGAAGCAGGCGGTTGCCATGGCGGGCGGGCGTGAGCGCCGGTCCAGCCAGACCGGCGACTACTCGGAGGCGCAGCAGGTCAGCTATGCCGGCGAGATCAGCCGGATGGAGCTGCAGCTGAAACAGCTCGGCGCCCGGCGGGCTCGCCTGATGGCCGAACTCAACGATCAGCCGGCGATCGCATTTCCGCCGGAGATCAAGGCCGCTCCCGAAGGATCGGCCGTCTGGCAGATCATGACCAGCGAAGTCGATCTGTTCAATGCCAGGGCGGATGCCTTGCGTCAGCAACTCGCCGCCGCCGCGGATCTCGAAGTGCTGTTGCGTAACGAGATCAACATCCTTGATGAGAAAATGTCGTCGCAGGACGAGCAGGTAAAGATCGCGCAGGACGAGTTGAGCGACATTTCCAAGCTGGTCGATACGAAAATCCTGACCACCTCGCGAAAGACCTCGCTGGAGCGGATCGTCGCCGAGATGCAGGCAGGCAAGCTGGATCTTGTCGTTGCTTCGATGCAGGCAAAGCAGAAGCTGAGCGAGACCGAGCGCGATGCGCTCAATCTCACGGGTCAACGCAAGACCGATGCTGGCCAACAGCTGCAGACTACCGAGACCGAAATCGAGGATACGAAACTAAAGCGAAACACGACGCTGCAGCTGCTGCAGCTTTCAGGCGCTTCGCTTTCGAGAAGTCAGAGCATGAAGGCGCTCGATCTCCAGCCGATGGAATACTGGATCACCCGCAACGGCGATGAGGCCAATGCGATCAAGGCATCGGAAGCGACTGCGCTACAGCCGGGGGACGTTCTGGATGTGCGCTACAACATTTCCGGAAGCCTGGACGGCACGGCGCTTTCGTCTGCCGATACCGGCCAATCTCAATAGTGATAAGCGAGCAATGTGGGGCGACAATCATGGCAATTCACGAGATCGGTAAGGGCTTGCGCAGCATTCCTTCGAACACCAAAGGTACAGGGGGCAGCGAATATATCTCCTTTCGTGACGTCTGGCGTTTCCTGCAGCGCCACTGGATGATCTTCGCACTGTGTACGGGAGCGGGTCTCGGCATCGGCGGCTTCTATATGGCGACGACCCAGCCGGTCTATTTGGCGACCACGCGGCTCGTCATGGATCCCGATCAGGGGCGCATCGTCTCGCAGGATGCCTTCACCGGAACGGTCATCATCGAGGCGGCGGAAATTGCGAGCCAGGTCGAGATCGTCAAATCCGAGGCGATTGCGCGCGCGGTCGTGCAGAAACTCAATCTCACAGAAGATCCGGAGATCGTGGGCGGCATGTCCTGGCAGGCGACGCTGCATGATAAGCTGCGCACAATCTTCAGCTACTTCAAGCATGGCGATGATGGCAGCGCGAAGGCAGAAACCACAGAAGATGACCTCATGCGCCGCACCATGGCCTCCTTCCTCTCCAGGGTCGAAGTTACCCGCGTTGGTCAGTCCTACATTCTTGAGATCGGATATAGTTCAGTCGATCCACAGAAAGCAGCGGATGCAGCGAATGCCATTGCCGAAGCCTATATCAGCACAGGTCTGTCGGAGCGGGCATCAGCGGCGCAAAGTGGTGCGAAATGGCTGGAGACTCGTTTGATCGAAGTCGGACGGCAGGCTCGCGAGGCAGCGATGAATGTCGAGGAGTTCCGCGCCAAAAACGGTATCATGGAGATCAGCACGTCGTCCTCTCTCGATCAGCAGCAGCTATCGGAGATCAGTAGCCAGGCCGTTGCAGCCAAGGCACAAACAGCAGCGGAATCGGCCAAGCTTGCGACACTCAACCAGTTGATGTCGGGCGGCAAGGTCGAAGGCGATGTCGATGAGACGATGAACAATCCGCGCATACAGAAATTGCAGGAGGATCTTGGAGCTGCAACAATCAAATTGAACAACCTTACCGGCAGATATGATGCCGATAATCCCGCCATCATTGCCGCGCAGCAGGAAATCGATCGAATAAAAGGAGACATGCGCAAGGAGTTCGAGCGCATCCAGGCAGTCTACAAGGTAAATCTGGAAGTTGCCCAAACCCGCGAAAAGCTGCTCAGCGACGAATTGGCGTCGCTCAAAGACGCTGGAACGGACAAGAATCTGGCAAGGGTGGAGCTGTCGGAGATGGAAAGCCGCGCCACAACCTACCGACGGATGTATGAAAGCATCCTGCAGCAGCTGATTGGCGCGCTGCAAAAGGAATCGTTTCCGCTTGGCAATGTTCGTGTCGTGACCGCCGCCGCCGTGCCGCTGGCAAAGACCTGGCCGAAGTCCTCCTTCGTCCTGCCGTTCACGGCCATGCTTGGCCTTGCAGCCGGCGTCATGGCAGCACTTTTGCGGGATGGCCTGGATCGCCGCGTCAGCTCCAGTGAAAAGCTGCGGCGGGAATTGGGGATCAGCTCTCTCGGCCACGTGCCCGTCTACATGAGCCCGTCCTTCCTGCCGGGAAGCATGGCGGCCGCCAATGCCGGCTGGCGACGAACGATGCTGCCGTTGAGATCCGTGCTCGATACGCCCTATTCGCAATTTTCCGAAGCCTTGCGTGGCGTCAAGCACTCGATCGATTCCGCTTTTCCGCCGAATGCACCCATGGTGATCGGCATCACCTCGGTCGGTACCGGCGAAGGCAAGACCACGATCGCAACCAATCTCGCACAGCTTTACCAGCACGAAGGTGCATCCGTTGTGCTCGTCGACGCCGATTTTCTCAATGCGAGACTGAGCTGCGTGGTGACCGAAGCCGGCACGGATTTCGGCATGGAGGCCTTGAGCATCAACGATGTTCCGCGCCGCTATGCCGTCGCCCATGAAGGCGGCCTGCTTGTCGCGAAGGCCGAGCATGAGCCGGAGGCGGAGGTCATACAGGCCCATGGCGGTGTCCCGGTCGTCACCGTCGACGAGACCGAAAAATCCGTTACTGCTTTTCAGCGCTATGGGCATCTGCCCGCGCTGAAGGCTGAGATCGATTTGTTGCGTCGGCGATACAAGGTCGTCATCGTCGATATGTCTGCTTTCGAGGATTCTGCCGATACCCGTGTCATCTGTACCTATCTCGAGGGCATTGTCGTCGTCGTCGGGCAGACGAACAAGATGACGGTGGAGAGGCTGTCGGACGCGCTGGCAAGCTTCGGCACGACGACGATCAATATCCTCGGCATCATTGCCAATCGCAGCTATGAGAGGCGTCACCACCAGGACAAGCGTCTTTGGCGCCGCCGCCAGGACCGCCGCCAGGTGCGTGCATCGGCGCGACGGCTTACGGGCAGCGTAACGGGTCGGCCCTTGAAGATTACGCTCGGTATCGCAAGCTCCGGCCGCCGCGATATCCTGTCGTCCATCCTCCCCCATGTTGCCAGCCAAACCCGGAAGCCGGATGAGATCGTCGTCTGCCTTTCCTCGCCGGAAGACATCGATCCGAGCTGCCTCAGAAATCTCGACATTCCGGTGCGGGTGCTTATCAGCGAGCGCGGGCTCTGCCGTCAGCGCAATCGCATCCTCGACAGCGTTCAGGACGCGGATATCGTCCTTTTCCTCGATGATGATTTTCTGATGACGCCTGCCTATATCGAGGAAACGGAACGGCTGTTTCAGCTGCAGCCGGATGTCGCCATGTGCACCGGCACGGTTTTGGCCGACGGCATTACCGGGCCGGGCATTTCCGTTCGTGATGGCTTACGATTGGTCGGCTCGGAGCGCCGGCGCCGCTCCGAGCCATCGATGCAAATCCGATCTGTTTACAATGCCTATGGCTGCAACATGGCGATCCGCATGGCCATCGTCAAAGCCGCGGCCCTGCGTTTCGACGAGAACCTGCCCTTCTATGGCTGGCTCGAGGATGTCGATTTCAGCAGGCTTGCGGCCCATTATGGCCAGGTTGTCAGCGTCAAGCAGCTCGAAGGCGTTCATCTCGGCACGAAAGGCGGCCGGTCGGGTGGTGTCCGTCTCGGCTATTCGCAAATAGCCAACCCGCTTTATCTCATGCGCAAGCGCACGATGAGCGTGCCGCAGGCAACGATGCAGATCGGCCGCAATCTTGCAGCCAACCTCGTCAAGGTCTGGCGGCCGGAGCCCTGGGTCGATCGTAAAGGTCGCCTTAAAGGCAATGTCATCGCGCTTCGTGATCTGCTCAAGGGCAGGCTGGCACCGCAGAACATCGAAGCGCTGGAATAGTCTGGTGGTGCGCTCATCCGGCCTCGATCGTGTTGTCGTCATCAACGACCGCTCCGCCAAGATAGGCGGAGCGTCGAATCTGGCGATACTCTCTGCCGCTTTGCTGCAGGAAGCCGGGGTTGCCGTGACCTACTTCGCCGGCGATATCGCCGGCTCCGAACGGCCGGCATCCGACACCGTCAATCTGGCAGCGCAGCCGCTGATGCTGCAGCCGCGTCTCAGCGCACTTGCCAGCGGCCTTTACAACCGTCAGGCCTATGATGGCCTGAATGCCCTCATGTCGCGTGTCGATACCAAGGGCACCATCTATCACGTCCATGGCTGGTCGAAGATCCTGTCGCCGTCGATTTTCCGTGCCTTATGGCCGGTTCGGGACCGAGTCGTCCTGCACGCTCATGACTATTTTCTCTCCTGCCCGAACGGAGGATTTGCCAATTACCGCAAGAGCCAGGTCTGCCCTCTGACGCCGATGTCGCTCGGCTGTCTGGCGACAAACTGCGACAAGCGCGGCTACCATGAGAAGATCTGGAGATCGGCTCGTCATATGGTGAGGGAGCATTATTATCCCATCCAGCAATTTGCCGCCAATATCATCGTCGTGCATCAACGCATGCGCGAGTATTTCGCTCGCGGGCAGATCGACATGGGCAACATCGAGACAATTCGCAATCCGGTTGAACCTTTCCTCGCCCATCCGACTGAACCCTGGAAGAAGCGTGACTTTTTCTTTGTCGGCCGGTTGGAGCCGGAAAAGGGATTTGAGGATGCCGCGATCGCGGCACGGCTCGCTGGTGAGAAGCTGCAGGTTATAGGCGATGGCGCCGGTCGCGCTCGCCTGGAACGGGACTTTCCGGAAGTCGTCATTCATGGCTGGAAGTCCAAGGGCGAGATGCGGGATATCCTGTGCGATGCGCGCGCGCTCGTCGTTTCCTCCCGGGTGCCGGAGCCTTTCGGGCTGGCGGCGTTAGAGGCCGTGACGAGCGGCATACCGGTGATCTTGCCGGATACCGCGCTTCTCGGCGACGAACTTGCGATGCTCGGATGCGGATTGACCTTTCAGGGCGGCAAGGTGGAAACGCTCGCAAGCGGAATACGCCGGCTTGCCAGCGATGACATGTTGCTTCGCCTCATGAGTGTGAATTGCCTCCGCCGATCAGGCGAGCTGGCGCACACACCGGTCTCATGGCGCGACGCATTGCTCGCCCTGTACGATCGCGTTCTCGATCGTGCAAACGCCGCCAGGATGAACTTTCCGTCGACCTTGGATGACGACTTTTCAGCCGCCCATCGGCTGATCGATGAGGCGGGCTGAGGCTTGTGGGTAGCTCTGTGCCCGGCGTCCTACGCCAATGGGACTAACCCAATGTCCGCAGGGTCAATTGTCAAGGATTGGGGCAGCTGGCAGCCTTTGAAGGGAGCATGATAGTGGTGAGGGATCCGGAAGATGTTATCGACTTTTGACAGCATTGCCCATCGAGAGCGATCTCGCCGCGAGGCGAAGCGGACGGAGCGGCTCGGACGAGCCAAGCGTCTTGTCGACCTTGTTCTTTCTGGGCTCGGGCTGTTGTTTCTGGCGCCGGCGCTGCTTGTCATCGCGATTGCATTGCTCTTGGTCGACGGCCGGCCCATCATCTATCGCCATACGCGCGTCGGCCGCGACGGACGCCCGTTCGACTGCCTGAAATTCCGCACCATGCGCAAGGATGCCGATCGGCAGCTGGCGGAGCTGCTTTCGCGTGACGAGACGCGAAGGCAGGAATGGCTATCGACGCAGAAGCTGACGAACGACCCGCGCGTCCACTGGCTCGGGAAATATCTGCGCATGAGCAGCGCCGACGAGCTACCACAATTGGTGAACGTTCAGCGCGGTGACATGAGCCTGGTCGGACCCCGACCCGTCGTCGCCGCCGAGCTCGATCGCTATGGAGCCAATCTCTATTGCTATCTGGGGCTGCGGCCGGGGATCACGGGTCTCTGGCAGGTCAACCGCCATGCCGATACCACTTACGAGGAGCGTATCCAGTTCGATCTGGATTACTTCCACAGCCGCTCATTGCGCACCGACTTTGCAATTCTCGTAAAAACGGTTGGCGTCGTGCTGCTCGCACGCAACGAAAAAGAACGTCTCACCAAATGAAAAAAGCGACTACGGCAATCCAGACGACAAGACAGAAGATTACCAGAATCCAACGAAGCAAAAGTTTCTGGCGCAATCCACCTGGCTGTTCCGAGGCGAGGCGATCATGGTTTTCGTCTTTCATAAGCGGCTCTGCGTGGTGTTTCATGACAATTGCCGGCAAGCCCCCCTTCTATTGCCGAGAATTTCGATCGGACCCTGACGTTCAGGGTAATAACTTCTCTGAAACAAAATCGAACAATTCCGGCACACCCCGCTTGCAGGCAGCGTTTCATTACACGGAATCATGTCCTGAATGGGAACGCTATAGACTTTATCTGGTGCAAGGCTGGAAACAACTGTGGATTATCATGTTATTTTTCAACGAAATTTCTCAACCGGGCGATGCGAAGGCCGGCTTTGCTCGTGTTTACTTACCGCGACGGTGCGCTGATGGATAGCTTTCCGCTTCGCCCCAAGCGCACTGTCTGGGCGAGCCTGCGTCACTGGCTACGCGCCCGCATGCCTGCGATCATCGGCGACGGAGCCTCGACGCTTGTTTCGAAAGTCGTATCTCAGGTCGTCCAGCTTCTCATATTCCTCGTCGCCGCCCGCGTGTTGGAATCGGCCGAATTCGGTCTCTACGCGTTCAGTTCCGCCATCGTCGTCATGCTTGTCGTGATCTCGGAAGGGGGATGGGGCGAGTTCGTCATGAAGGCCGAGTGCACGGATCGGGAGCTCGATCAGATCGGCACGATTTCGATCGTCGCCGGCGTGCTGGTCACGATCGTCGGGCTGCTGGGTGCCGCCATTGCCTGGCTCGTTTTCGGCAGGCCGCATGAAGCGCTTCTCCTCGTTCTTTTCAGCTGCTGGTTTTTGCCATCGTCTCTTTACGCCGTTTACGATGGGTTGTTGGTCGCGCGCGGCCTGCTGCGCAAACAAGCCGCTATTCGGATAGCGAGCGAAATTGCCGGGCTCTGTGTTGCGATGCTGGGGCTTTGGCTTGGCTGGAACGTGTTTTCGCTCGCGGCCGGCCGGCTCGTTTCGCAACTGGTCTGTCTTGCCGGCTCGGTAGCCGTGCTCGCCTGGCGTCCCAAGTTGTATCTCACCTGGCCTTTCGCACGCGAGATTCTCGAATTTTCGAGCCATATCCTGTCGAACCGGCTGATCCTCTTTCTCCGCTCCTATTCCGGAACGCTCGCGATCGGCAGCTTTCTGGGCCTTGCGGAGGCGGGCTATTATCGCGTCGCGGAACGCGTCGTCGCAGCATTTTCCGAACTCATCGGCGAACCGGCGCGAATGTTGGCCTGGACGTTGTTTCGCCGGGCTGCGATCGTGATCGGGGTGGACGGAAGGCAGGTTCGCGACGCCGGCCCCTCCGCAACCGTCTTCATGACGGTTCTCATGGCAATTTCGACGCCGATCTATCTCGGCCTTTCGCTGATATCGTCCGATTTGATCGATATCGTACTCGGCGAAAAATGGGCGCCAGCGGCGATTCTGGTCGCGATCCTGTCGATGAAACAGATCCTGTTGATGCCGGGCTACGTTACGGAAGCTCTTCTATCCCTGTCGGGCAATATCAGGCGCATGCCTCCGACTCTGCTATTGAATGCAGTGGTCTCCGTCTCCCTGATCCTGCTTCTGGCGCCCTTCGGCGTGGTCGCGGCTGCCTGGGGACAGTGTTTGGCGTCGCTGATCTCCTTCTTCACATCGATGCATTTGCAAAAGAATTATGGCGGCCTTCGGTGGGGGCGTGTGCTGCGCAAGAGTGGTTATCTTGCCGTTGCCGTCGTGTTGATGGCGTCAGCGGTTTACGGGCTCGGCTATTTCGCCGGATCGCTCAGCATGCAGCGCGTGCTGACCGTGTTGCTGCAGGTGGTCTCGGGCGGCGCAATCTATATCTGCACACTTCTGGCTCTGGAGAAGATGAGTGGAGGCGCGGTTTCGATTCTCTCGGGCAGGCGATGATCGGCGACGACAGGATAGATAGAGATAGGGGGATGCAGGATGAGGGCTTTGTTGCAATCCAATTTGTCATGGTCGGCGCATGCGCGCTCGGCCTTGAAGAGCGCCGCACAGACGGCCGCTCAAGGGCTTTCGCCACTGCGCCTTGCCAGAGGACGGCTGAACTATCTCTTGCCCTTTCCACGGCGGTTTACGGGCGCCTATGACACCTATCAGGCTGCCATGGCTGCCGCCCGAAGGCAGACCATGGCCGGCTATGATCACGATGAGATCGCAACCGTCGCCTTCGCCAAAATGTGTGAGGTGACGCCCTGGGACTATCCGGTGCTGTTCTGGGTCCGCAATTTGCTGCACGAGATCGATGGCCTCGTCGATGCTGGTGGGCACATGGGCACGAAATATCGCGCCTTCCGTCCTCTGCTGCCGCTCGACGGCGCTTTTCGCTGGGTCGTCTACGATCTGCCGGCCATCGTCCGCGCCGGGCAGAGCCTTGCCGAAAAGGAAGGCCTGACGAGCCTGTCCTTTGTCGATCGGATCGCAGATGCCGGCGAGATGCCATTGTTGCTTGGATCGGGGCTGATGCAATATCTCGATATGCCGCTGTCCGGATTGCTATCGCAAATGCCCTCGCGGCCGCAGCACCTGATCCTTAACAAGGTTGCGCTGCGCAAGGGCAGTACCATCGTCACGCTCGAGCGCATCGGCAGGTCCTATGTCCCCTATCACATGCGCAACGAGGCGGACTTCATCGACGATATCGCAAGGCTCGGCTACAAGCAGGTCGACCGCTGGTCCATTCCCTCCCTGTCACACGCCATAGACACGCACCCGGAACTCGGCCGTAGCGAGAGCGCCGGTTTCTATTTTCGGCTGGGCTAGGACAATTCCGGGAAAAGTGCATAGCGGTTTTCCGCCGGGAATTACGCAAAAAGGCCGGTGCATTTTCGCGATTCGAGCAGAAGGTTCTAGCCATGATGGAGCGATAGGTCCGCTTCGCTCCGATGATACGCTCTGTGCAATTGCGTGGCCGCGTGCCGTTGCTTGAGGTGATCGGCAAGGCGGATAGACAAGGCGAGTAGCATCAGCGTCGGATTGGCGTGGCCCGGCGTCGGGAATACCGAGCTGCCGGCAACAAACAAGCCATCGATGCCGTGTACCATGGCGTCGGCATCGACGACGCTCGTTCGTGGGTCAGTCCCCATGCGGGTGGTGCAGGAAGGGTGCGCCATATCCATGAAGACGGGCAGGGCGTTCTCCCTTGCCGTGATCCAATCCGGCAGCGTTGGTTTCGGTAAGCCAACGCGAACGAATTCGTTCGAGATCAATTCTGCAAGCCGTTTGACACTGGCTATTTCGCACTGACCGATCTTCCAGTTGACCCGTGGCAATGGCTGACCGAAGCGATCACGCTGCTGCGCGAGTGTGACACGGCTTTCAGGATTGAGCTGTTGCTCGACCATGACGTCGAAGCGCAATTCCGTCGAGCGGTGCGGCAGGCCGCGCTTGCGCACGAGACGTTCGTAGAGCCCGGAGGTGATCATGTCAGCCGATCTCGCGACTGTTGCAAGGTCTCCGATGACGGTCCTGCCTGCACCCTTCGTCAAGCGCTTCAGCGCCGCCCAGGGATCATCCCGAGCATGGAGCTGCACAGGATAGGCGGCGCAGTTGGTAAGACCTTCGTGTGCCTGAATTCCAGGGCTCAAAGACAGGCCCCTGAGATAGAAATGCGTGCGTCCACCATGGCTGAGGCCATAGAAATTGAAATGCCGTGCGATCGCGTCGATGTCGCGCCCTGCGAAGCGGCAGAGCGATGTGCGGGGATGGTCGCAGAGATAGCGGCCGACAACGCCATGCCTGTTGCCTATGCCCGCCGGCAGCAGGGAATTGGATGCAAGCAGCAGGCGTGCATTCTCGACGCCCCCGCCGCAAAGAACGATCGTGTTTGCACGGACAGTTGCGCTCCGGCCGATGGCGTTCCGCAGATTGAGGGAGGTCACCCTACGGCCTTGGCTGTCGACATTGATCTCGGTCACCGTGGCATGTGTCAGAAGGCTTATGTTCGCGGCCGTGATATCGCCTGCAAGTCGGGCAAAGCGTGTCGGCTCGGCACGCGGATGGCGCATATGGCTGAATTGCCAGAAGAAGGGCCTGAGAAGCTGCTTGTCCAGACCGAGATCCTCCGGGCGTGAATGGAGCAGCGCGAAGAGGCGTTCATCGTAAAGATTAGGCCCGAGGTTGAGCAGTTTGCCGGCACGATCGAGAGCAGGCAGCAGTTGCTCGCGATCGATCGGCCAGCCAGAAAGCGGCAGCCAAGGCCGGTTCAGGAAATCGATGTCATCGAAGGCGGCGCATTTGCCGATCCAGGTATGGCTGCTGCCGCCGAGCATGCGATTTCGCAGCTCGAATGCGGGAACATCGTTCAGCCATGCCAGCCTGCCAGTATAGCCCCGCCCTTCAGGCACGGCATTCGCCGAAACGAATGGCTCACCAATGTTTTCGACGGAATTCAGCGCCTGGATTTCCGCCTCGTAATCCTGGCCGCCGCTCTCGATGACAAGGACACGAATGCGGGTATCGGCAAACTCGCGGGCGATCGCAATTCCCGCCGGCCCCCCACCGATAATCGCAATATCGGCATGTATTTCAATCCCTTCCGGCATAGATCTCAAGTCACTGGTTATCATGATCGTTTTCCCGCCCGTTTTCCCATTTTTTACCAGCATCGCGAGCGTGCGGATAACTGTTCGATTGGCATAGGTGCGTGCGATATCTACCGATTTCGGATAGGTGATCTGATCGGTTCCGGCGCTCCGTTCAGTCGGAAGTCCATGCTGAAAATGCGGCAATCACAGGCTAGGCTCATCAGCAAATGCCGAGTTTCCTGGGAGCGAAAATCATGGCCAAGGTGGGGTTACGGGAGTGGTTGGCGCTCGCGCCGGTATTTGCCTCGGGCAAATTGGCACGCTACAGCGACGAGACTGGCGGCCCGCTCGGGCGCTTCGAAGCCGATTTTTCCACCAAGTTCGGTGTGCGCCACACGTTGGCCACGAGCAGCGGGACGGGCGCCCTGATCTCGGCGCTGGTTGCCGCCGGCGTCGGCCCCGGAGATGAAGTGCTCGTGCCGGCCTATACCTGGATCGCGACCGCTGCTGCTCCGCTGGCCGCCGGCGCGGTGCCGGTCCTGGTCGATATCGACCACACGCTCACCATGGATCCGCAGGACATCCTGCGTAAGATCACGCCGCAGACGAGGGCAATTATCCCAGTCCATATGTCGAACATGGTGTGCGATATGGACAGCATCATGCGCATTGCCCGCGAGAACAACCTCGTGGTCATCGAGGATGCCTGCCAGGCTGTCGGATTGCACTACAAGACCAAGCGGGTCGGGACGATCGGTGATTTCGGGGCTTTCAGCTTCAATCAGTTCAAGAATATCAATTGCGGGGAGGGCGGGGCCGTTGTCACCAACGACGCACGGCTGTTTGCGCGTGCCCGGATGTATCACGACATCGGCTCCATGTTTCGCGGCCATCTCGACAACGCCAACGAGCCACCCATGCTGGGGGTGAATTTCAAGGCGAGCCAGATTCAAGGCGCCATGCTGAACGTGCAGTTGAAAAAGCTTGATCCGATGATTGCCCGCATGCGTGAGCGCTACGATGTGATGAGCGAAATCTTCGCCAAGAGCGCGCAGATCATGGTGGGGCCTCACAACGATATCGGCAATGCGGCAGGCCTCCACGTCATCTTCGAGACGTCGGACGAGGCCAAGAGATTTGCCGAGGAAAACAAGCGCGGTGTCTATCGGCTCTTCGATTCCAGCCGCCATGTCTATACCAACTGGCAACCTGTTTTGCAGCAACGCACCGGCCATCCGGCGATGAACCCCTTCCACTGGACCGATCGGAAGATCGAATACACGCCGGAACTTTGCGCGCAGACACTCGATATCCTGAAGCGCAGCTGCCGCATCAGCCTTGGAGAAAACTATCCCGTCGCGTTGGTCGCCTATATGGCCCGGCGGATGTCGCGGCAGGCCAAATCGAAGAACGCCAATCTCTTCTACGCCACGATCTGACATGGAGAATATCGGGCCTGACACAATCGATGTCTGGCACTGGAAGCTGGACATGCCGTTGCCTGATCCCGGCATGTACATCACATTGCTGTCGCTCGACGAATGCGTTCGGACCATTCGCTTCGTCCATGATCGCGACAGGCATCGTTTCGTCGCCGCCAGGACCGGAATGCGGGTGATCCTCGGGCGCTATCTCGGCATTTCTCCGCGGTCGATAGGCTTCGACTATGGCGACAACGGCAAGCCCTACGTCGCGATCGGCGGTGCTTGTCCCATCCACTTCAATCTCAGCCACAGCGCCGACCTGGCCGTGCTTGCTGTTTCCGATCGTTATGAACTCGGCATCGATATCGAGGAAATTCGATTCCTGAAGGAAGATATTGCGAAATGGTTCTTCTCCCGCAAGGAGTACCAGACGCTTCGATCTCTGCCGGCTGACGGCTACCTGGATGGTTTCTATCGCTGTTGGACGCGCAAGGAAGCGTTCATCAAAGCTCATGGTGCCGGCTTGTCGCTGCCGCTCGATAGTTTCGATGTCACCTTCGACAGATCGAAACAATCGCGATTGGAACGGCTGGAGGGGGATGAGGATGCACCACAGAACTGGGCCATTCTGGAGCTTGCGACACCGGCCAACTTCGCTGGCGCCGTTGTCGCCTCGACCGGCGGGCACCAAGTATGCCTGCGCTATCGCAATGGAAATATCAGTCAGATGGTCAGCCGCGCATCGAGAATGTAGCGCCCGTTGGCGGCATCGAAATGATGGCAGCCGTGGAGCCCGGCCTTGAAAGCTGGGGTAACGGTGCGGATACGGCGCTCGCAATAGTCGTCGAGCGTGAGTTTCTCGATCTCCATGATGTTGAGAGCATAGCCATAAATGCCGTACGCATTGTGCTGCGAGGGCCGCAAGAGTCTGCCGCCACGTTCGAAGATGCGACCTGCGCCTCGCGCCTCGGTGCTGCCGATGACGACGGGATTTCGCTTGTGGGGTCTTATGCCCGTGAGCGCCGGGCCGTCGACCTCGAACAGATAGAGCTCGCTGCAATGGTCTTCGTAAGCATGGAAATCCGACAGGTTGGTGAATAGCCACCATTTGCCGCCATGGTGGATCAAGACGCTATCGGCCGGCGATTGGCCCTCGAAGGCCGTGGCATGCAGCTCCCATTTCAGCGGAAACTCGCAGCAGCGCCAGACCTCGAGCCGCCGTGCCTGATGCGTTTCCGGTATCATGAAGATCTGATCGCCATCGCGAAATATGAATGGATAGGAGAGATGGTAAGGGCGCTCCAGCGCCACCCCGACCTGTGTGAGCGCATCGCCGTCGAAACGGCCGACCGCGATATGCGCCTTGCGGTCGCCATGGGAATAGGCCTCATAGAACAGGTAGCATTTGCCATCCTCCTGAAACAGGAACGGATCGGCCTTGATGCTGTTGTCGGAAGGTGGAATTTCGACCGCCTTGCTCGGATCGAAATCATCGATGTGACCGTGTCCCGTATAAAGCGTCCATATGGCCGACTCGGCGCGGAGTCTCGCCCTGATCGATTTGAATGCCTTGACCGAGACCGATCCCGCGACGATGCAGCCGTAGCGAAAGAGGTCGCCGGGCGATGGTGCCTGATCGACGATCGAGCCAGCGAAAGCGGATGGGTCGAACCGCCTGGTGTCGGCGAGTCGCGTCAGTTCCCGCAGCAGAAGGGTGACGCTGCGCTCCCGCACGAAGGCGCTCAATCGCGCGGCACTCGGCTTGATGTTGAACGACGCCCGCGCAATCTCGAACCTGCCGGCCTTGCCGCCGCACTTGGCATAGAGAACCAGATCGGCAGTCGACGCGCGGGCAAGGACCTCGGCATAGCCGTACCAATCCACGTCGGCCGATCGCCGGTCGGAGAGGTTGAAGGCCCATTCTCCGAATGGGAGAGCGGCGATCGCGTCGTCGGCCATGCTCATTGGAACCATGCGGATGACGAGGTCGAGCTTCAGACGGCGCAGCGATGCCGGCGTGATGTTGTCGGGGGGGCATGCCTTGTCGTCATCGGATTCGTAGCAGTCGATAAAATGACGCCGGCTATTGAAATGCTTTGGTGAATAGGCGGGTTGACGGGCAAGGGCCTGGGCCTCCAGTCGCGCACTCCAGGAGAACAGCTTCGATGTCTTGCCGTCGCCGAACGGATAAGGCTGGGTCAGCACGGCTGCAAGCTCCAGACCCGGGGCGGCCAGAATTCGGTCCAGGATCATCAGCTCCCAGTTTTCGAGCGCATGTCCGCGCGCGACGAGAATGCCGACCCTCAATGGCTTGGTCTCGTTCATAGCTCTTCCTCTTATGGCTCGGCCCTTTCCCGAACATTGTTCCGGGACATTGCATTGGTGGCTACCTAGGGCAATTCCAGGAAAAGTGCGCAGTGCTTTTCCGTCCGGAATTGCGTGAAAACAAAGAGCTAGAGCGGTTCAGATATTCCGTGAAAAACTGAACCGCTCTAGTCGTCGGCGAGTTTACCCGAGAGCGTCGACGCCAGGTCGCGGATACCGTTGCTGGTCAGCGAATCCTCGTGCCAGCCGTCGATGTCGACCACCATGCAGTCCTCTCCGACCGCATCACCCCATCCAAAGCGCATCTTGCGCGCCCGAGGATTGGTCGCACTGCTTCGAAGCAGAACGACACTCTCATCCTTTGTCTGTGGCGGCTTGTAGCGACGCGCTGCCATCACCAGCAATTTGGTAACGGCCTCGTTCGCCTCCTCTTCAGGCGAGTATTGACCGGCCTTGACGCCAAAGATCCTCAGAAGCGCCAGTGAGACTTCGAACTCCTTGAGATAGTCGATCAGCCGGATACGGCGGGACAGCAGTTTCCGGGTGAAATAGGCAAGACGCTTGCGCCGCCGCTCCCGGTGCCATCGCGCTTGTTCCCGCTTGGGCAAGGAGGCGAAGTAGCCTGGAGCCCAGGCATCGATGATGGCCGTGACGCCGACATCCATGCCTCTTTCGCGCAGTTGCCGGCTGAGTTCCATCGCAAGGACGCCATTGACGCAGAGCCCGACGATGGCAATGCGGCCCACGGCCTTGCCGATCTGCATGGCATCGATCGCATGGCTGGCGATATCCTCGATGCTGAGACGATCCAGGCCGCCCGTCAGATCCGCATGGAACATGTTGACGTTGTATACCGAGATCTCGTCCGGCAATTCATTGGCAAGGCGGTAGTACAGGAATGGATGGTTGAGGGTATAGACCGCGCCGGTTCCTGCGCCATGTTTGCAGGTAATCAGCTCCCACGGGTTTACTGCTTTTTCCCGCGGTTTCTCGATCTCCTCGCTATCGAAGATCGCAGCTGCAAAGCCCGCAAACGTCGGCTGTTTGAATAAAAGCTGCAATGTCGGGCTTGCATCGAATCTGGCGCGTGTTTCCGATAGTAGCCGGAGCGCGAGAAGCGAGTGGCCACCGAGCGCGAAGAAATCATCATCCGGGCGTATTTGCGGAACCTGTAGGACTTCCTTCCAGATTTCAGCAAGCGCTTCCATTCGCGTATTCGGTGGCGATTTGCCTGTGACGGCGCCATCCATCGGCGCAGTCTTGGTGGAAGCTGCCAGGTGCCGTTCCGGCGCAACGAGCGAAGAAAGCGGCGCCTCAGGGCGATCGAGAGCAATTTCATAAGCGTTCCTCCATAGTTGCAGGAGGCTTTCGATGGTGCTGGCTTCGAACAGGTCGGCATTGTATTCGATCGACATGCGCCAGCCGGTCGGCCGTCCGATCATGATGAAGCTGAGGTCGTAGATGACGCCGGGGGATTGCGAGGGCGAGCTGATCAGCTCGAAGCTGCCGTAGCGACGATCCTCGAGAAAGGCCTTTTGCAGATTGAAGTTGACCGAGATCAGCGGGTTGCGAGCCGGATCGCGCACCGGATTGACCAGTTCCACGAGCTTGTTGAACGGCATGCGCTGATGGTTCAGCGCTCCTTCGATTGTCGCGCTGACGAAACGAATATGCTCCGCAAAGGTGACATCGGAGCCGAAATCGAAACGCAGCACCAGATTGTTGATGAAGACGCCGATCATATCCTCCAGATCGCTATGTTCGCGGCCGGCGATCTGCGAGCCGAAGAGCACGGTCGGGGCCTCGGTCAAGCGATGAAGGGCTGCACTGAGGACGGCGGCGCCGAAACTATATTGCGAGACGCAATGCGCGCGCGCGGCCGCATCCATGCGGTCGGTGAAGGCGGGTGGCTGGACAATGGAGAGAATATCGCCGCGATTGGTTTTGACCTGACCGCGAGGCCGGTCGGAAATGACTTCGAAATAAGGGGCATCGAGCAGAGTTTCGCGCCAGAAGGTTTTTTCCGTCTCGAAGCCGTAGCTTTGCAGATATTCCTGCTGCCAGAGGGCGTAGTCGCCATATTGCAAGGGCAGCTCGGGCAGGGCCGGTGCACGCCCGGCATCGATGGCTGCAGCTATTTCGCCGACCTCCCGCCCGAGGACACGGATGGACCAGCCGTCAAAGCAGCTTTGATGAGCGGTAATCAGCAGGAAGCCGCGCTCGTTTTCGGCCATCAGCAGTGTGACGCGGAACAGGCCCGGCATGCTGAGATCGAATGGCGCCTGCGCCGTCTCCTCGCCGATCGACAGGATCCGTGCCTGGCGCTGTTCCGGCGGCATGCCGCGCAGATCAATCACCGACATCTTGAAGTTGACGTCGCTGACGGCCTGCTGGAAGGGCCTGCCGTTCCTCTCGATAAAGCGCGTTCGAAGGATCTCGTGACGCTGAATGATCTTTCGAAAGGCTGCCTCAAGGGTCGAGACCCTGAATACCCCCCGGATCTCCCACCGGACCGCGACATTGAGTGCGGGGTTGCCGGGATTGAGCTGATCGAGAATCCAGCAGCGCAGCTGTGTCTGCGTACACGGAAATTCACCGATGATCTGCGGTTCGGCAAGCGAACCGCTTGGACTGTTATCGACTGTACTCATAGAGATGCCCCCAGGCCGCGGCGCGCGCCGTTACGAAAATCTCGCAGTGATGGAATGTGGAGATGCACGGGATCGGATGGTTCCTCTCCCTGGGCGTCGGCAAAGGCGGCCAGCGCGGCAATCGTCGGATGGCGCAATAGATGTTTTGCCTCGAGCGGCAGCCCGTTGTCGCGCATGCGGGCAGCGATGCGAAATATGGCAAGTGAATCGGCGCCCAGCGCGTAGAGATTGTCGTCAATGCCGATGTCGCCAAGGTTCAGCACGTCCTGCCAGATCGCCAGCAGCCGTTGTTCCATCTCGGTTTTCGGCTGGACCTTGGTTGGTGCCGCACCACGCTGCGGCACACCGCGCTGCTGCAAGGTCTTGCGGTCGAGCTTCCCGTTGCCGGTTTGCGGCAGCTCGCTTTCCATCACCCAGAAGCTCGGCACCATATGCGTCGGCAGATTGGCTTTGGCATGTGCCGCGATATCGGCTGCAAGCGCATCGCCGCCCTCCGCAGCCGGCACGATGTAGCAGACCAAGGAACGATCGCCCCTGGCGTTTTCAGCGACGACGGTCGCACATTGGCGCACACCTTCCACCTTGGAGATGACGGCCTCGATGTCGCCGAGCTCGATGCGGAAGCCGCGCAGCTTGATCTGCTGGTCACGCCGCCCCAGCAGCTGCAGCGACCCATCGGCAAGCCGCCGTCCGACATCGCCGGTCTTATAAAGCCGCATCGGCCTGCCGATAGCAAAGCAATGCGGAACGAAAGCTTTCTCCGTCAGATCGAGACGATCGAAGTAGCCCTCGGCAAGCCCGTCGCCTCCGATGTGCAGTTCGCCAATGACGCCGACCGGCGCGATATTCTCGCTCTGGTCGAGGATGAAGAGCTGGGTGTTGGCGATCGGATGGCCGATCGTGATCGGCTGATCGGCGTCCGTGATGCGCTGCAGCGACGACCAGATCGTCGTTTCCGTCGGACCGTACATGTTCCAGAGCTCGCCGCCGATCTGAAGCAGGGAGCGTGCCAGTTCCTTCGGCAGGGGCTCGCCGCCGCAGAGCATTTTCAGCGCCGGCCGGTCCTTCAGGCCCGCCTCCACCAGCATCTGCCAAAGCGTGGGCGTTGCCTGCAGCACCGTGGCGTCGTGGTCGCAGACGAGCTTTGCGAGAGCGAAACCGTCTTGCACCTGGCTGCGGCTGGCGATGACGACCTTACCGCCCGATATCAGTGGCAGGTAGAGTTCCAACCCCGCTATGTCGAACGAGATCGTCGTGACTGCGACCAGCGTATCTTCTGCACTAAAGCCCGGTTCCTTCGCCATGGAGAGCAGGAAGTTTGTCAGGGACCGATGCGAGACCTCCACGCCCTTCGGCATACCGGTCGAACCGGATGTGAAGATGATGTAGGCCGATGCTGTGGTATCGACGGGCAAGGTCTTCAGCGGGAGGCCGGTCATCGAGTTGATCGCCTTGGCATCCTGATCGAGCCGGATAACAGGGATATCCGTCGCTGCCAGCCGGGCCATCTCGTCGCTGTCGCAGATCAGGCTGCGGATGCGGGCGATTTCCAGCGTCTGCCGCAGGCGCGGCTCCGGATGCGCCGGATCCATCGGCACGTAGGTATGCCCCGCCTTCATGACGGCAAGGAGGGCGACGATCATGTTCAGTGACCGTTCGACCAGGATGGCGATGCGCTGACCCGGGTCCGGAAGCGCCATCTGGAGGTAGAGGGCCAGCTGGTTCGATCGGCTTTCCAGTTCGCCATACGTGATCGACTGGCCGTCATGTTGAGCAGCAACGGCATCCGGATGTTCGGCTGCGCGCTTGGAGAAGAGCGAGAAGACGAATTGATCGTGATCGTAAGGCATTGCCGTCCGATTGAGATCGTCGACCAGCCAGGACTTCTCCGCCGCGGAAAGCAGCGGCAGCTCGCCGATCTTGTGATCCATATCCTTGGCCAAGGCTGCCGCCAGCGTCGAGAAATGGCCGATCCATCGTTCCACGGTCGTGCGGTCGAAGACATCGGCGTTGTAGTCGACATCGATGCGGATGTGGTCGCTCGCTTCGATCATGTTGAAGAACAGGTCGAAGTTGGAGAAGGCTTTTGCGTTCGGTTCGATGGTCGGCTTGAGGCCGCCAAAGGACGATCCACCGGCCATGCGCTCGAGGTTGAACTGGATTTCAGTAAGCGGCAGGCGGCGTGGATCACGCTTGGTATCCAGTTTGCGCACCAGCGTGCCGTAGGTGTAATCCTGATGTTCAAAGGCCTGGAAGACGAGCTGCTGCGTTGCTTTCAGGTGCGCCGCAAACGGTTCCGTCAGCGATACGGCCTGACGCAACGGCAGCAGATTGACGCAATGGCCAACGAGGATCTGGCCGTCAAGCAGGCTTTGACCGGCCGAGGGGATGGCGATGACGATATCATCCTGGCCCGATAGCCGTGATACCATCACCTGGAGCGTCGCGAGCAGGGTCGAAAATAGCGTGGCGCCCGACTTCGCCCCTCTTTTCTTCAGCGTCTTGTAGACGTCGGCGCCGATGTAGCCGGTGCAGCTTCCGCCGGCAAAGCTGCGATATTCCGGCCGCGGGCGATCCAGCGGCAGATCGGGAAGATCGGGAACCGTCTTGAACTGATCGAGCCAGAATTGCTCGGTCGTCTGCGATTTCTCCGGCCTGGGTGAAAGGTCGGTCGAATAGGTGGCGAAGGAAAGCGCCGGCTGGAATTCCGGAACATTGCCGGCCTTATAGGCCTCGTAGGCCGTCGCCAGCTCTTCGACGAAGGTATTGATCGACCAGCCGTCGCAGATGATGTGATGAGCCGTGAAGACCAGCACATGCTTTTCTGGCGTCAGCTTGACGATGCTCGCGCGAACAAGAGGCCCGTTGATGAGGTCGAAGGGGGTACGCGCTTCGTCGTCAATGACGTCGGCGAGGCCTTTCTCATCGAGACCCTCGAGGATCGGCAGGTCGGGCTTGAAGTCCGGGATGAACTGGAAATGCTCGCCGCCACGGTCGAAGCGAATGTGAAACGCATCATGGCGGGCGATGACGGCGTCGAAAGCCTTCCGGATGGCTTTTTCATCCAGCTGCCCCTCCAGCGTCAGCGAAAAGGATTCATTGAACGAGCAGGAGGCTTCGTCGCCCGCCTGGGCCGCAAGCCATATTTCCGTCTGCGCTTCCGTCAGTGGCGCGGATTGCGGCCTTGCGACAGATGCCTCTATCGGCATCGGGGATAGGGTTGGCTCCTTGACCGCGGTGAATATTCCGACCGCCTGCATAGCGTCCAGACTGTCGCGGAAGGCTTTCGCGATGGAGCGGAAGTCGTCCTCGCTGTGCGCTGTCGTCAGAAAGCAGGGGTAACCGTCCTGTATATGGACGCCATTCAGCCGCATCTGCGCATAAAACAGCGCGCCAAGCGGGTCCTGGCTGGAGAAGTCGGTGGCAAACCAGCTCTTGTAGCCATGAACGACATCGGCGATGCCGCGTCTGGCGAGATCGGCTTTGATCTCGGCCACGAGTGCCTCCGTTCGCTGGGCGACACGGTCGTAGAGGGCGGAGCCTTCTCCCTTGATATGATGCAACACGGCTTCGGCGGCGGCGAGCACCAGCGGATGGCGGACGAAGGTGCCGGCAAAGAATGTCGGTGCCGTCATGGGAACGGAATTGTCGCCGTAGGTCCAATGGCCGCCGTCGAGTGCATCCATGAAACGCGGGCTGCCGACCAGCACGCCGATCGGCATCCCGCCGCCGACGACCTTGCCATAGGTCGCCATGTCGCCTTTGACGCCCCAGATCGCCTGCATCCCGCCCGGATCGACGCGGAAGCCGGTGACGACCTCATCGAAGACGAGGGCGAATTCCGACTTGGTGGCGATATCACGCAATTCCTGGACGAATTCGCGCGGCTGCAATTCCGGATGACGGCTCTGGATCGGCTCGATGATGACGGCCGCTATATCGGCTGCGTTTGTGCGGATGAAATCGAGGCTTTCCGGCGCACCGTAGCGCAGGACCGTCATGTTCGACACGGAGGCCAATGGAATGCCGGAGGCGACCGGCAGAGCAATCGGCTTGTCGGCGCGATTGCGTCCCTTGACCAGAACCTCGTCGAACTGGCCGTGATAGTCGTTGGCAAAGACCACGACCCGATCGCGGCCAGTGACGGCGCGCGCCAGCCGCATCGCGGCCATGACGGCTTCCGAGCCGGTGTTGCAGAAGGTCACCCGATCATGGCCGGTCACTTCGGCAATCATCTTGGCAACATCGCCGGCAAGCGGCGTCTGCGGACCGATGGCAAATCCACGGTCGGCTTGAGCCTTGACGGCGTCGATCACGAAATCAGGCGCGTGGCCGAAGGCCGTCTGTCCGAAGCCGTTGACCAGGTCGACATACTGGTTGCCGTCGATATCCCAGATATAGGCACCTTTGGAGTGATCGCAGACGATCGGGAACACCATCTCTTTCCAATCCGCCCGGAAGCCGGATGCCGAGCGGGGATCGGCCAGGTGTCCGCGATGGCCCTGTGTGAACGACTTGGACTTGGCGTTCTTGGTTTCATAGGCCTTGGTGAGATTGGTGATGAAATCCTGTTTGGCGGCGGAAATCTCGGAGGTCACGCTCTTGGCGTTCGGGCGATAGAGCTTGATGCGTTCGGTGCCGAAATCGCTTTCGGCAGGTGCTGCGGGAGCTACCGGAGCCGACGGGGAGGAGAGCTGGCTTGCTGCAGCTTGCGGCGCCGGCACGACGGGTGCTGCGGGCAGCACACTTGGTACTGCGGCAGCAGGAGCTCCGCCTTGCATGGCCTGCAGCATCAGTAGCTGCTGGGAAAACAGCGTTTGCGCCATCTGGATCTGGGATTGCAGCACCGTCGCAAGATCCGATACCCCGGCCGGTATCGATGCGACCTGCGGAGCAGGCACCATGATTGGCATCGGTGCCGAAACCGGCATGGCTGGCATCGATGCAGCAGCGATGGGGGCCGCGGGCAATGGTTCTGCTATTTTTACGGCATCCGGTGGCATTTGCCGATCGAGATAGACAGCCAGGTCGGCAACGGAGGGAATATCGCTCAGCAGTTCCCGGAAGGAGATCTTGACTTTGAAGTCTTTCTCGATGCGCTGAGCGAACTGGCCGACGAAAAGCGAGTCGAAGCCGAGCTCGAGGAAGGTTGCTGCTCGCTCGTCCGGCCCGAGCGTTTCGCCCGACATGTCGCTGAGCAAGGTCAGAAGAGCCGTTTCCAATTGCGGCAGACGGTTGGAGGTGGGAATGGGTGCTGCAACATTCATTGCTCGATTCTCCCCGGTAAGGTTGACGTCAGAGACAAGGGGTTCGGCGACCGGCCGATTGTCGGTTTCGGCATGCGGGCGCTGGGTCGATGCACGGCGGGCGGGTGGCGGGGCATCGATCCAGTGGCGCTGCCGCTGGAAGGGATAAGTTGGCAGGGACAGCCGCTGCCGTGCGGCGGAAGGATAGGTTGGCCAGTTGAGACGGCAGCCGGCCATCCATAGCTTGCCATGAGCTTCGCCAAGAGTTGCCGCTGCGGCGGATGCCCGATCATGTTCGGGCAGGCTTTGTACGACTGCGGCAAGACCGTCTCGTGCGATCGTCTGTGCGGCAAAGACCGACAGCGTACGCCCTGGCCCCACTTCGAGAAGAACCGGCTTGCGGTCGCGGCAAAGTGTGGCAAGCCCGTCGGCAAAGCGAACAGCGTCGCGGCAATGCATGGCCCAGTAATCCGGGGAGGTTGCGGATTCGGCGGTCTGCCAATCGCCCGTGACACCGGAGATGAAGGGGATGGTGGCCGTGCCGTAGGTCACCTTCTCGGTCTCCTGGCGCAGTGCCAGAGCCGCATCGTTCATCATCGCGGAATGGAAGGCGTGCGATGTGTGCAGCCGGCTGAAGGCGATCTCAGCTTCCGAAAGTGCTGCGCAAACCGTCTCGATATCGGCAAATGGACCGGAGATGACGCAAAGTTTCGGGGCGTTGATTGCGGCGATCTCCACCGCGCCGTGCAGATAGGAGGCCGTCGTTGCGGCATCGGCGCGAACGGATACCATCGCGCCTTGCGGCTGATGCTGCATCAACCGGCCGCGATTGGCCACAAGACGGAGACCGTCTTCGAACGAAATGACGTTGGCGAGCGTAGCGGCAACAAACTCGCCAACGCTGTGACCGATCATGGCGTACGGCTTGACGCCGCGGCTGAGCCACAATCGGGCAAGCGCATATTCGACAAGATAGAGGCAGGGCTGCGCGATGCGGGTTTCGCGCTGCTCGTCGGTGATGGCCTGCGTCGCTGAGCCGGTGTGGCAGATGTAGTCGCGCAGATCGAGCCCGAGCGTCATCTTCAAAAGCTCGGAACCGCGATCGATCCAGCGCGCAAACTCCGGTTCCGAACGGTAAAGCCCGGCACCCATGCCGACATATTGCGCGCCCTGACCGGGGAACATGAAGGCGACGGACGGCTGATCGGCGGCGACGAGGGGCTGGTAGCTCTCCGTCGTCAGCTTGAGGATCGCTTCCTCGATATTTTCGGCGGCAACGGCCAGCCGGTGGCCGAACTCGCGTCGTCCGGTTTGAAGTGTGTGAGCCAGTTGCGCCATCGAAAGCTTCGGATTTTCGGCGAGATGGTCGCTCAGATTGGTGCGCATCTCGGCAAGCGCCTGCTTGTTGCGGGCCGAAAGGGGGAGAATGTAGTGGCCCTCTACCTCTTCCGACTTAGCCGGCGGGTAGGGGGGCTCCTCCAAAACGACATGAACATTTGTTCCGCCTACGCCGAAAGCGCTGACACCCGCTCTTCGCGGCGTTTGTCCCTGCGGCCACTCGGTTGCCGTTGCCGGAATGTAGAAAGGGCTCTTCTCAAGATCGATGCGCGGATTGGGCTGGTGATAATTCGGCATGGGCGGGATTTTCCCGCTACGCAGAGCCAACGCCGTCTTGATGAGGCCTGTCACGCCGGCTGCCGCGTCGGTATGGCCGATGGTGCCCTTGACCGATCCAAGCGCACAGCGGGCCGATCCCGACGGGTCCTGCGCGAAGGCGCGCGTCAATCCGTTGAATTCGATGGGGTCGCCGAGCGGTGTCGCCGTGCCGTGGCATTCGATATAGCCGATGGTCGAGGGATCGACGGCCGCATTGGCGAGAGCCGTGGCAATCGCTTCGGCCTGGCCTTCCACACTCGGCGCCGTGAAGCCGACCTTGTCGCTGCCGTCATTGTTGATGCCATAGCCGCGAATGACCGCATAGATGTGATCGCCGTCCTTGAGCGCGTCCTCATACCGCTTCAGGAGGACGACGCCCGCCCCGCTGGCAAAAACCGTTCCCGCTGCGTTGGCATCGAACGGCCGGCAGGTTCCATCGGGTGAGGCCATCCCGCCTTCCTGGTAGATATAGCCGCGCTTTTGCGGAATGGTAACGGAAATGCCGCCGGCCAGAGCCATGTCGCAGCTATAGGTCAGCAGGTTCTGGCATGCCTGGGAAACCGCGAGGAGCGAGGTTGAGCAGGCGGATTGCACTGTGAAAGCTGGACCGCGCAGGTTGAATTTATAGGCGATGCGGGTCGCCAGCGTGTCGTTGAGCGCGCCGACAAGCTCATGGAAGCAGCCGATCTGGTAGTTCGATGTGAACTCTTCCGCCTTGGCGCGATCGCGCAGAACATTGTTGATCAGGTAGGTCGGCATCGAAGAGCCGGCGAAAACCCCGATCAGGCCGTCATAACGCTGCGGATCGTAACCGCCGTCCTCGAGGGCTTCCCAGCATATTTCGAGGAAGATCCGGTGCTGCGGATCGGTAATGGCGGCTTCGCGCGGAAACATGCCGAAGAACTCGGCGTCGAACATATCGGCACCGTCGAGATGGGGCCTTGCGGCGACATAATTCGGCTGTGCCCGCTCCTCGTCGGTAAACGCGTCTTCGATCTCATCCGGTGAGAAAAGCGAAAATGCGTTCTTTCCTTCGAGCACGAGCTGCCAGAGCGCCTGCACCGAGGGGGCGCCGGGAAAACGGCCGGACATGCCGACAATGGCGATGTGCCCGGAAATTTGCTCGCTCAGGTCCTCATTGTCTTCGAAATCACGCTGTTTGCCATTGTCCTGGTGATTCCCTTTCATAAGGAGCTCCTGCGGATATGAGAGATCGCTTTTTTCTGCAGCGCGGCACGCTGCGCCGCGGCGGCAAGACGGGTTGGGCCGGATGTGCGGCCATCCAGGTGAAGCGCCAGTTCGCGAATGGTTGGATGACGCAGCAACGCAACCACGTCGATCGCGTGACCGAGCGCCTCTTCGAGACCGGCATGAATTTCCATCAGCTGAAGGGACGTGCCGCCAAGATCGAAGAAGTTCCGGTCGAGATCGACGCCTTCGAGCGCCAATGCGTCTTGCCATAGCGCCGTCAGCAGCTCCTCCGTCCGGCTCCTGATATCTGCAGGCTTCGTCTGGGTTTCGACCGGAGGCGGCAGCAATTTCGAACGATCGACTTTGCCGGCCGGCGTCAGCGGCAGGGCATCAACGATGACCGTGGCATTCGGGATCATATAGGCGGGAAGAGCCGCGCGCAGTGTCGTCATGACGCCTTGCGCCAGATCGGCGCCGGCGCCCACATGGCTTTCCTTCGGGCACAGATAGGCAACGATGCGCTTGAGGTTCTCGCCCTGTATGTGGCAAAGCACGATGCCGTCGGCAAGGCGTGGATCGCGGCGGAGCGCGGCCTCGATCTCATCGAGTTCGATGCGCTTGCCGTTGATCTTGATCTGCCGGTCGCGGCGTCCCTTGAAGGTGACGGTGCCGTCCGGCTTCAGGCAGGCCACGTCACCCGTCAGATAGAAGCGTGTTGCGCCATCCTTGATTTCGACCGTGACGAATTTCTGTTCCGTCAGCTCCGGCCGCTTGAAATAGCCGATGGCGAGCCCGTCGCCCGATATCGCCAATTGGCCTTCAATGCCTGCAGGAACGACACGCAGTTCCTCGTCCAATATCGCTACACCGGTATGAGCGATTGCCTTGCCGATCGGCAGCTCGGTGCCCGAAAAGCTCGGCAGAACCTGAAAAGCGGTGGCAAAGACCGTTGTTTCGGTCGGCCCATAGGCATTGGTGAGCTTGCAGCCGGGATAGTGCTCCAGAAAACGGCGGGCGTGGACGGCCGAGCCGACATCGCCTCCGAAGAGGATATGGCGAAGCCTCGGCAGGGTCGCGCGGGCATGATCGGCGAAGAGATTGAACAGCCCGGTCGTCAGGAAGGCGATAGTGACACCCGTCTCCTGCATGAAGTCGGACAGCCGTGAAATCGAGAAATCGGTATCGGGCATGACTGCCAAAGTGCTGCCATTGAGGAGCGCACCCCAGATTTCGAGTGTCGATGCGTCGAAGGAGATGGTGGCCGTGTGCAGGACGACGTCATTACGGTGGAATTCGACATAGTTCTGATCGAGAACGACCCGCGAAATACTGCGATGGCAGATCATCGTCCCCTTGGGCCGCCCGGTCGAGCCGGATGTGTACATGATATAGGCAAGATCGCCGCCCGTTATCTCGATGGACGGCATGGTTGCGCCGGGCCGATGCGCCATTTCCGTGATAATGGCATCCGCTTCGATGACCCTGCCGTTCATGCTCGGCACGCTGGCCAGCTTCTCGCCATGGGGGGAGTCGACGAAAATGACCTTGGGAGCACATTCTGCGATGACGAAGTCGAGATGCTCCACGGGAAAGGCTGGATCGAGCGGGAGATAGGCGCCGCCGGCCTTCAGTATGGCCAAGGTACAAATGATCGCATTGATGCTGCGCGGCAGAAAGAGGCCGACAATATCGGCCTTGTGGACGCCTACCTTTATCAAGTGCAACGCCAGCGCATCGGATATGCGATCAAGGTCACGATACGTGATACGAGTGTCGCCGGAAACAAGAGCTGTTGCCTCCGGTGCTGCTCTGGCTTGTTCGCGCAGCATTTGCTGAAGGCAAAGATTGCGATCGTAATGCATGCTTGCTGCGCCAATTGCGTCTGCCTGCGCCTCGCGGTCAATCATTATCGCTCTCCGGGTTGTCCTGCGATGGATGACGGCATGTTGCGAAATGCTTCGTCGTCGATCGCAGAATTTCACGCTGGAGCAAAAGCACCAGCTGGTCATTGGGATGATTGTCCGCACCACCGAAAGTCGTAAGTCATAAGGGCGCGTAGCCATTTTGTCGGAGAGGTCCGCCATGGCGGCCGCAACCCGGCCGAAAGCATTATGCACGGCATCAATCCTGCCCATCGGGCGAAGGCCACGTAGTCGCTGCGGTTCGGGAGGAATTGCCGGAGAGCTCGATGATGCAGAAGCTATTTGAACTGATAGGCTCTGACGTAATCGACGAACATGAAGGATGGGTCGGCGGCAGCCATCCTGGATATGCCGTCGACGATACCGAGGTCGATGAGCATATACATCGGCTGGCGATGTTCCGGCGGAATTTTGGTTTTCCAGACGAGATTACCGTCGAAATACATGCGTATGAAATCGGAATCGATCTTCACGCCATAGGTGTGCAAATCAGCGGGACTTGCAGTGGCAAACACATTGATGCGGGAAAAGGCAGAATCGTGCCGCCCATCCCGATGCCAGACATGTACCGTTGAAGAGTAGGCAGCGGGCTTATCGCCATAATATTCGATAACATCTATTTCGGCGGTAGCCTTTGAGCGATCTTTGCCGATAAGCCAGAAGGCTGGCCAGACACCTGGGCCATCCGGCAATCGCGCCCGCATCTCGAAGTAGCCATATTGCTGAGAAAAACCATTTCCATGCTCATCGACAGAGGCAATCAAGCCGGAGCGCCATAGACCTTTGCTGTCACGTGCAGCAGTAATACGCAACATCCCGTCCTGTATTGCGAAGGGGAAGTCGCCGCTCGGATCCGAGAAGCGAGCGCCGCCGAAGTCGCCATTCCATGGTGTATGGGAAATCCAGCGGGTACCAGGACCCCAGGCGGAGATGCTGAGATCGTTGAAAGCATCCTCGAAGGTGAGTGTCATGCTGCTGACATCAAGCGTATCGCCGGTATCACCGGCGCGAACAATTCCTACATCCATGATCGAAATTAATGCAGCCGCAATTGACGCGCGAAGAAACACGCGGCGGTTGCTCATGCATCGAACATTAGATATCGGCGAGAACTGATCCATGCATGTAAGCATGAACGGTACAATTTCTGCGGTATAGAACGTATTTCGGCCAGGACGTCCACCAAAAGGCTTAGGCGCGGCGGAAATACAGCTGCATGGTGCCGTGATAGCTTGCGGCAACATTGAGGCAGAACAACCGGATTGCCAGACATGAATGCCATGGGGCTCGTAACGCTGATTGTAGGAGTTGTTGCGCTGACCGCGCCTGTGCGATGGTCGTTCATCATCATGGTTTTGTCGACGGTATTCGGTGCGGCTGCAGCCTTCAGCCTACCCGGTCTTGGCGGTGCGTCGGTACTCGTTCCAAGCCTGTTTCTGATATTCTTCGCTGCACGGTTGTTTGCGGCCTACGGAGAGGGACCGTTCCTCGGCGCCCTGGCTCCCTGGCGTCCAGGTTTCTTTCTGCTGCTTCTGACGGCCTTCGGCGTCTTCTCGGCGATTTTCTTCCCGCGCATGTTCCAAGGCATGACGCAGACGATGACGGTTGAACGATCGATTGGGGCACATAGCCTGATTGCGCTGGTGCCGCTGCGTTTCTCCTCAAACAATATCACTCAATCGGTCTACGCGGTGGGCGGCCTCATCTGCTTCATAACGACCTTTGCCTTTTTTCGGCGTCAGGGCACGCCTTCGGCCTTTATCAACGGCATGCTGGTCGTCGTCGGTGTCAATCTCGGCTTCGCGCTCGCCGATATAGTGACCCATTTCACCCATACGGACTTTCTGCTGAGTTTCGTGCGGACAGCCAATTACGCACTCTTGACCAATGCCGAAAAGGGCGGGCTGAAGCGCATTTCAGGAACTTTTCCCGAGGCCTCGGCCTTTGCCGATTTTACGCTCGTGCTTTTTGCCATCGTCACCAGCCTCTGGCTTGGAGGTATTCGTTCGAAGGTCACCGGTACTTTCGCGGGTCTGCTGCTGGTTGCGCTGATCCTATCGACGTCGGCGACCGCACTTGTCGGGCTCGCGGCCGTCCTGCCGATCCTCAGCCTGCAGTCATTTCTGGCCTCCCGTCGCGAGCCTGGTGCGGGCCGGCCCGTTCTGATCGTGTCCATTCTGGCGAGCATGCCGCTCGTCATCTTCTTCGTTCTCATCGTCATGCCGGATCTCGCGCATAATCTGCATGATTTTCTGGACGAGATGCTCTTTTCGAAGGCCGATAGCCAGTCGGGACGCGAGCGCTTCATGTGGAATGCCATGGCTTACCAGGCCTTTCTGGACACGAGCGGCTTCGGTGCCGGCCTCGGGAGCGCGCGTGCGTCGAGCTTCGGTCTGGTGCTGCTGTCCAATATCGGCATCTTCGGCACGCTGCTCTTTGCAATGTTCGTCGCTCGGCTGCTCATGACCGACATGCGCGCCTCGCATCCATCATCGCGGGAAGCCGCTGCGGTTCTGCGCGCCGCCAAGGCAGGGATCATCACGGTTCTCATTTCTGCGGCCACGTCCGGTACGGTGTATGATCTCGGACTGGTGTTCTACATCCTCGCTGGCAGCATTTCCGCGCTCAGTGCCGGAGCACGGCAGATCCGGAGCGACTACAGCCCGCAGCTGCGCACCATCGGAGAGCTGCAATGAGGATTGTCGTCTTCAACGTCAAATACAGCGAAAACCTCGGCGATGGGCTGCTTGCGGAATGCGTCGAATCCGCCCTGGCGAGCGGCAGGGATGAGATCGAAGTGGAGACGATCGACCTTGCCGGGCGACAGGCCTTCGCGACAGGCCATGGCGGCCGCAGACGGCTCGTGCTGGGATTGCTCCATCGACTGCCCGCAGGCGCCCGTCGGCGGCTTGTTCGCGCAGTACTGGAGCGCAGGCTACGCGCGCTTCGCGGACAATGGGAAGAGAAGGTTGCGGTTGCCGATGCCGTCGTGATCGGCGGCGGGAACCTGTTTCAGGACGATGATCTCAATTTCCCGCTGAAGATCGGTGCTGTGCTCGATTGTGTCGTACGGTACGATCGGCCCCTGGCAATCTATGCGGTTGGGGTCGGCGGCCATTGGTCGGAGCCTGCATATCATCTCTTTGCCCGATTGAAGCAGGCGCGCCTTGTTCATCTTTCCGTGCGGGATGGCTTTGCGCAGGATACCTGGCGCGAGCACTTTCCCGATGGACCCGGTGCGAAGATCGTGCGTGATCCCGGACTGCTGATCCAGACCTTGCCGGGGCATGAAGGCGTGCGTGTTCCGTCCAAAGGCCCTTTGACTATAGGTCTCTGCGTCACGGATCCTATCGTCCTGCATCGGCATGGTGCCGTTCAGACCGATGGTATCCCCTTTGCCGATGTTGAAGCTTACCGGGATCTGATCGAGCTTCTCCTGGATGACGGCCAGCATGTGGTCTTGTTCTGCAACGGAGCCAAAGAGGATCAAGCCTTTGCGGAGCGTATCGGCGCTTCGGTCGCCAAGCATCGTACCGTCTCGTCCGGCACTCTTGATATTTCCAGACGGCCGCGGCTTCCGATCGATCTCATCCAGATCATTCAGTCGCTGGATGTGGTTCTGGCTCACAGATTGCACGCATGTATTGCCGCCTATGCCCTCGGAATTCCACATGTCGGCTTGGCTTGGGACAAGAAGGTCGAAGGCTTCTTCAATTCCGTCGGGCGCGAAACCTACTTCATAAAGGGGGCATCGCCGCCGCCGAAGCACGTCGCCCTGTTACTGAAGGCAGCACAGCAGGAAGGCATAGAGGCTCGCCGCCATCACGACACGATTTCGGAAGCCCGCGCCGGAATCTCCAACATGCGGCGACATCTGGTCGAGCGCGACCAATGCGCTATGTCGCGAATATAGCTGCACGTAAAACGATACAAGAGACTCTTAGTATAGAATTTGTGACACTGACGGAAATACTAAAAAATATACATAAAAATGGCGAATTTTGTCCCGCTATGGCGGTAAAAATTCGAGGAACAACGGATATCGATTTGCAATAAAGACATCGCGGATTTTCTATGGTATTAAATACTTGGAACTCACGAAAAATATATTTTCGAATGGCCCATAAAGCATTCGAAATATGCTTTTCGTCCGAGGGGATGACGGCATGGCAGCGCAGCTTTCAATTGAGCATATTCGCAGCCTCGGTGGTGTAGCGCGGACCTTTGTTGCAGGTAGTGCGATCTGCGACTACGACAGCGATACGCCGCGCCTTCTCTTTGTGCTCGATGGGTGGGCCTCGTGCAGCAAGATGCTGCCGAACGGCACGCGCTTCATGACGGAATTCGTGTTGCGTGGCGATATGATTTCGACATCCCTGACGGCGCTTTCGCGCGAGACCGTGCGGGCGATCACCAATGTCACGGTGATGGTCTTCCCGGACTTCACCTCTCTGCCGAAGATCGAAGCGCCAACGTTTTTTTATCGTATCGTCATTGCGGAACTGGTGCGACATCAGGCGCGCATGTCGGAGAGGCTCGCCAATATAGGGCGCCGCGACGCTCTGGAGAAAACCGGCTACCTGCTGCTCGAGCTCGGGGCACGCATCGGCACCTCGCGAGACTATGCAAACGCAGAATATTTCGATTGTCCTTTGACCCAGGCGGATATTGGTGACGCGGTCGGCCTGTCGACCGTGCACATCAACCGCGTCCTCAGGGACATGCGTGAGGCGGGCCTGTTGTCCTTCCGCAACGGCATTGTCGCCTTTCTCGATCGGCCGCGTCTCGCCGATCTCGTCGACTTCGACGAGTCCTGTTTCGACACAACTATGGTTTGAACAATACTTTGTCTCCATTACTAATGGAGCAAGAAAGAATTATTTTATCCAATATTTAAATTCATTATTAACATATGTTAATGCGCGGAAAAACAAAATAAGCAATTACTACGGTAACATAAACCTAAAAAGAGGGGAGAGATATGGGAACTCAAGAAAAGCCTCGGCTTAAACGGATGTTATTCTCTTTAAATCGAGTAAATACTCTAATAGTTGCAAGAAATACAAAGGCCATTTTAAAAGTTGGGGGTAACGGCCATGATTGGACAATCGCTCACAAGTGAAAAATTCACGTCAGACACGGGCGCACGCATCATTTCAGTTCGGACATCCGACACGTTGAGACCATTCATCGCATCCGGCGCGCCCGGGATCGATGAATGGGAAGACTATATTCTTCTCATAGATTCTCGCGCTCTCGATCGCGAGTGCCTGTCGAAAAGTCTGACCGAATGCGACAGCGCCATGCATATCGTCACGGTGGGCTCGCTCGACGAATGGCAGATGCGCAATATGCAAGTATTACCGTCCGCGGTTCTCTTCATGATCGGCGGCCGCAAGGTTTCCGACGCGGATGTGAGTGCCAAGATCTGCGCTCTGGTGGAAAGATTCCAGACGAGCCCGGTGATCGTGGGCGCTGATGGCGACGAACTCGCACAATTGCTGCATGCGCTGGAATGCGGCGCCCGCGGCTACATCCCGACCAGCGTCGGAATCAAGGTTGCCGCCGAAGCGGTAGCTCTCGCCCGGGCGGGCGGTGTTTTCGTACCGGCAAGCAGTCTGCTGGCTGCCAAGGAGGCGATCGCACCCGTGGCCAGCCGCAACTGCTGCCTCGACAGCCTGTTTACACCGCGCGAAGTCGTCGTCGCGGAGGCTTTGAGGCGAGGCAAGGCAAACAAGATCATCGCCTATGAGATGGATCTTTGCGAGAGCACGGTCAAAGTGCACATTCGCAATATCATGAAGAAGCTGAATGCGACGAACCGGACGGAAGTTGCCTACAAGATCCGGGAACTCGTTCGGTAATAGGTCGGCCGCGGCCGTCGATCATGTAAAGAATGCCGGGAAGCGCCGTGTCGCTCCAGCTAGAAGCTATCGGCCCCGGCGCCGACGCAGCAAGTGCCCTGTAGGGCAGGCTCGCAAAGCCCCGGCTCTGGAAGCTGCGGTCAGTTGATGGAAAAGTGACGGCGGCTGATTGCCGCCGAAAGATCACAGGCAAAGGCCGAGATTCCCCCCATGTTCGAACTGCGTTGCCGGGACCTTGAGGGACCGGCCGCAAACATGTTTTCCCAAGGTTTGAGCTTTGTGTCATGGGCGCGACGAGCGGGGCAATATCCTCACCCGCTACGACAGAATCTCGAAGAACGACCGCATCCGATAAATGGCAATATTGTCTGGCGGCCGAAGTTCATCAGGCTTGGGCAGTTCCAGAAAAAGGGAAGTGGTTTGGCGTCGGCAACTGCGTGAAAGCGATGGGATTAAGGGGTTCCCCCGCTCCGTCCAAAGCGGAAATGCTCTCGATCAGCGTTGGGCGACGCGCAGGGAAGCGATCTCCGCGGGTTTGTCGTCGATGATCGCGCTGACGGTCAGGAGGCCCGGCTGGCGCAATCTCAGCGGTGAAAAGACAAGGCTGGCACCGACGACGACATTGATCGGGATATCGCTCGTCTCCGCATCCTCCACGACATCCTTCTGCTCGCTGAGCTGGGCGGCGTCCAATCGCTCCTCAAGAAGCGGCTGCCGGTCGCCGGGCGCAGTGCAGCGCAAAACGATCGATCGGTAGGGTTCCGTCGCCAGAGTGATCAGATTCACATGCACGCAGAACTTCGGCAGTGAAAAGGGAAATTCCGGCAGCATCAGCACGCCGCTATAGACGCCGATGAAACTGAGCTTTTCGCCGATTTCGGTGCGAACGTCGTCGCAAAAGATGCAATATCCATAGCGCATGGTTTCAATCGTCCCGATCGTTGTTGCCGCGAGCAATTATTGTGCGGATGGCCCTTGAAGAGCTCCAGGAAACGGCTCCGCCGGAACGAACGGGATGGATAGCTGCCCGCGTCTCCGGTTCGGAGAGGTAACTGCCGTCTGCTGCCGACCCCTTGGGATCGCACAGCTCAATGTGGATCTCTTTGTCGAGCGCCCATGCGAGATCCGCAATCGAACGAAGCGGAAGCTCTGTCTGCCCGCAGAGATAACGGTTCAGATCCTTTCGGCTGACGCCGACCAATTCAGCAAGTCGCTGCTGAGTAAACCCTTTCTGTGACCGCCTTTCGAGGACGGCGGCAGCCAGGTCACTGCGAACATTCGCGATGAAACGGCTGGCCGCCCGCGCCCGCGCCCCTATCTCAAACCGAAATGACATCTTCCGGATTTACTCCCTCTACGCACAACGCATCATCCACACCAAGCGTGCGGCGCAATCGGCGCACCTCCAGCCGATAGCCGCGGTAAAGATCATGGTCCTTCACATGATCGGCCCAGTCTCCAAAGACAGCGACAAAACAGTCACGCATGGCGAACCAGCCGAATATGCGGAAATCGACGGTCTTCAATTCCCAAACCGCATTTCGTTCGACCCGGATTGCCCGGTATTGTCTGCAGTGAATGAGCGGTTTCCCTGAAACGAATGTATAGAAAAGAAAATCCAGCTGCTCGACGGGCCTGAGGACAGCACCGAGCGACGATGGTTCGTCCTTGCTTACGCGTTCACTCAACCAGTTCACAAAGCTTGGCGTCGCGAAAAGCAGTCGCTTGGGTGACTGCTTTCGACCAAGCTGAATCTCAACTTTAACGATTGCTTCGGATGCCACGAGACTGTCAAACGTAGCCATAGCTGTCAACTAATCCATTATCATGTGGCAAGCCTTTCATCGAAGCTATCTATGGGTAGCATGAATTGCTGCACACTTGGATTGTATTTATCTAGCTTTCATATGGGTTAGGATGCCTAATCAATGAAGAGTATAGCTCATACGTCATAGCGATACACATCTAATCCGTTACTCATTTCGAGGTAGGCGATTTCTATTTCTCATAGACCTGCGTTGCTGTCTTAGTCCGAACGGTTCTCTTGTTCGGCTCTCCTTCCGCAGCCTATTAAAAAGCTCGAGGGCGGCGAATGGTCGCTTGCCCCGTCATGGAGAACAGGGAGGATCACATGAGGACGATTGGAGCTCTCGCCATCTTGCTGGCAAGCACGTCTTTGACACTTGCCGGACCCCCGTCGCCGCCAGCCGAAAATGAATCGTTTATCGGCCAGGTGGGTGCGTTCAACGGTGCTTTCGTCAGTCAGAACACTGGTAATAATGATGCTCTGACATTCCAGAATGGTGTTGGTAACTTCGCCGTCACCAATCAGGACAAGGCAAAATCCAACACGTCGGCCATCCTGCAATTCGGTGACGGCAACGTCGCCTTCGCCGACCAGAAAGGCAAGACCAACGACCAAAGCACGATCCAGGCTGGCGTCATGAATTTCGCCTCGACCCTGCAGCGGGACGGCGCCGATAACAATTCGACGATCGCCCAGTTCGGTTTCGGCAACTCCGCCTTCGCTGATCAGTCCAAGGGAGATAACTCCCAAGACACGTTGCAAGTCGGCGGCCTGAACTTCGCCTCGACGACCCAGACCGACGGCAAGCATGGCGGAAACGACTCCGATACCATGCAGTTCGGCTGGGGTAACGGGGCCATCGTCGGCCAGGACGGCGGCGGCAACGACCAGACGACCCTGCAGGTCGGCGCCGGCAACTTTGCCGTCACCTCTCAGTTCGGTGTCATCGGCTTCAACGGCAATTCCTCGACGACGACCCAGTTCGGTTGGGGCAACATATCCTTCGCCGATCAGGCGGGAGGCAACAACTCGCAGGACACGTTCCAGGCGGGCGGGCATAACTTCGCCCTGACTGGTCAATCATCGTTCTTCGGCACGAACAAGGCGACCACGGCGCAGTTCGGTGTGGGCAACACCGCTTTGACATCCCAGATCGCCAATCCGCTCGGCTCCAACAATTCGATGATCGTGCAGGCCGGCTATCGCAACACTGCGATCGCTTCGCAATCGGGGCTGCAGACCGTGTTCCCCGTCAGTGGCTCGAACCTTCAGGGAACCATCCAGATCGGTTCGGGAAACTATGCCGTTACTTCTCAGACCAGCTCGAGTGGGCTGACGAACACGTCGGTTACGGCGCAGTTCGGCTATCGCAACACGGCCGTTACGGTCCAGCACTGAGTGAGCCGATGGAGGAGGCGAAAGCAAATGTCCGCCTCCTCCTTTAACCGGATTGAGCCAGTCATCTATGTTGGTACCAATCGCAGGCGATCAGCGTTTTCTTTATTTCTGCATTCCTTTTTCTTTTCGATGCTGCTGCTTCCGCGCATCGCTCCCGCCTCGCAGACCGGGATCGAGTGCCTGGTAACGGCAGATAAAAGGGAACCATTTCTTGTTGTACGGGCGATCGCAAGGTCAGATGTACCAGTATCCGGGACATACAAGCTGGTTCTCATCAAGCACAATATAGAAGGTACGAGTCACAGCATTCAGCAAGGCAGTTTTGACTTGCAGCCAGGTTCGGACAATCTCCTCGCCACGACGATGATCGATGCCGGCGACGATGCCGAACTGATTGCAAAACTGTTGATCGAAACCGATCGAGGTACGTCACAATGCGAATTACCGGAATGAAATGTCTGAAGAGTTCAAAGATCTTATCAAGTGCGATCATCGCATTGAGCACTTCATTCTATGTGATGACAGCAGAATGCAGAGCCGAAACGGCCTATGTCGCTCAAATTCCGGTTAATGTGACCACACCGGTAACATTCAACGATGTTACCACTCAGCCACTACCGGAGAGGCACCATCCATCGGCAAACTACGCCGGGACAGGCGCTATAAATGTGCCGGAAGCGAATATTGGGTCACGCGGCAATAATGTAGCGCAGACATTGCAGATTGGTATGCGTAATAGTGTGCATCAGCTCCAAGGCGGGTCAGGTAATATATCAACTGCAGGAATCATAGGAAACTACGGAAATATAAACGTACTGCAAGCCGGAAGTAACCTTAGATCGAATGTCGTATTGCTGAATGGGGCGGGCCTGAATGTCAGTGTTCTTCAGCCTGCAGGTTCCGCACCGGTCAATGTTCTGATCGCACGCTTGCCGGGCGGCGGATTGCTTATCAAGCGCTAAGTGGGCGCGGCCATGTTTTTGGGCAACGGAGAAGATGCCAATGATGATACGTAGGGCGATATCTGCAATTGGTCTGATTGCAGCAATGACAATGTCGGCCTCCGCCGGGCAGTTGGTCTATCAGCCGACCAATCCGACCTTTGGGGGCAATCCGCTGAATGGCACGTTCTTGCTGTCGACGGCGCAAACGCAGGGCGATGGCGTCAAATCCGGCCAGCAGCAGACGCCGGATCTATCCGGTCTCAACAATGCGTTGGGCAACCTTGGAAATGTCAATCAAGGCACGGGTTCAACTGGAACATCTCCGGTCATCGTGATCCAGAGCGGCCAGGTGCCGGCTAATCCTTGAGCCAAATTGATTGCGTCATCGTTCGGTGTTGTTGGGAGCGATTTATTCGAGCGGCCATGTCACATGTTGGTTTTCCTGTCGCAGCCATTCTATGCGGGTTGAGTCTTGGTGGCTGCGCCGCCGCGGGCAGCAGCCTCGACCCGATGAGTACTCCAGCAACGCTTATGCCTGCCACGAAGTCGGGTGTGGCATTGGAGAGTCTTCCGCCGCCCATACAAAAGCTTGATGTGGCAGTCTATTCGTTTCCTGACCTGACGGGGCAGAACAAACCCAATGAAAACTTCGCCGAATATTCCCGCGCTCTGACGCAGGGTGGCGCGCAGCTGTTGACTGATGTGCTGACCAAAGCAGGTAACGGCAACTGGTTCAATGTCGTCGAGCGCACGGACCTGCAATCGCTACTGCAGGAACGGCAGATCATCCAGAACACGCGATCGGCGGTTTACGGCGCGAAGGCCGGCGGTATCCCGCCGCTCCGGTTTGCCGGCGTGCTGCTCGATGGCGGTATCATCGGCTATGATTCCAATGAAACGACGGGCGGCATCGGTGCCAACTATCTCGGGATCGGCGGAAACACGCAGTATCGCAAGGACATCGTAACCGTATCCTTGCGGGCCGTCAGCGTCAGTACGGGGCGGGTGCTGGCTTCGGTCAGCACGACCAAGACGATCTATTCCGTGCAATTGCAGGGATCGGCGTTCCGTTTCGTCGGTGTCGACCAGCTGCTCCAGATCGAGGGCGGCATTACACGAAATGCACCCACGACCCTGGGCGTCCAGGAAGGCATTCAGCTCGCAGTCTATTCGCTGATCTTCGAAGGCGTAAGGAACGGGCTGTGGCAATTCAGGGATGCGGCCGCCGGTGCAGCCTTCATGCGATATCTGGACGAGCATCAAAGAGCCATGACGTATAAGCTCGATGCCAACGGTCGGCCGATCGGCCCGGCGGTCACGGTTCCCGCCGCCAGCGCAGCGCAACCGGCCGTGGAGGCTGCGTCCCAGCCCATTCTGGTCAAGGACAAGCCAAAGAGCTCATGATCATTGTCGGCGCCAAATCATTTTTTCCGGCAGATTTCAGATTGTGCGTTGTCAGGTCCGCAGGTCGCCGCTCCGTTCTGGGTGCTGGCATTCGGATTTGGTTTGGCCGGAGCCTTGGCGGCAGGTCCTTTCTCCAGGTTGCCGTTTCTCCTCAGCGGAATACGTCTTTTCACCTGGGGAATTTGGGTCTCTGAAAATCCGGAACGCCGGATGATGGGTTGGCTGCTTGCTAGAACATCAGCTGAGCCAAGCGTGCCGGCAAGAAGCAAGATAGTTGTAACAGCAATGACTTTATTGGGATGCATCATGTCGATACTGCTCCTGAATCGCAATCTCGAGCCGATATCGAATTATCGGTTCCGAACATGCCGCTCTCGAAGTTTCAACTGGCCGAAGGCCTCTCAGTTCCATGTTTGCTGCCGCTCTTATCGGCGGTCTTGCCCTAGTCGCGCGCGAAGTGGTCGCCTGGCGCTCTCATCATTGCCCGTCGTCGAAATACGGTCAGCGTGATACTGTGCCTGACCCAACCGTCGGCAAATGGCCATCGGTCGGTGCGGGTGCGGCTCGCTCGGTAACGCCATTGCCCACATTTGGAAAAATGCTGCTTGCCAATCGGACGTTGGCCTGTGTCCGTGATGCCTGCCTCGGCTTGTGCGGCATCACCCGGCGATTAGCCGGAGGCTGAGCCGCGGGCATGACGGATGTCTCCGGCAGCTGTTCGACGAAGGCGGGATTTGCTTCCAAGGAGGGAGCCTGTTGCAGATAGCTTTCGTCGCATACAGCGCCATCGGCCAGCGCGAGTATGACGATCAGGGCGTAACCGATAGCGAGCTTTGGCATCATCTGAATCGATTTCCTTGCGTGCTAATAAATATTAAACGTCTATATTTCCCTATATAAAATAAATGAATTGAAAAATCATCGGAATTTTATCTGTTTTAAAGGCAATTTAAATTTCTTCTATATTCGACATTATTGCAATTTTATTGTAAAATTGCAAATAAAATCGGGAGGAAGGCATGAGTTTATATTTGAAGGCATCCGTATGTTGTGTGGTTTTCTTGCTTTGGGGAGCGGGTGTTTCCTCCACGCTAGGAGCCGACAATAGTCCAGGGGCGCCACAATCGGGGACTCAAAATGTGACACCGGATGCCGGCAAGAGCGATCCATCCAATGCCGTGGCTCCGGCTCCGGCTACATCCGCGCCGGCCGGTTCGCAGATTACCGAACAGAAGTTCGATGCGTGGACATTGCAATGTTCGGCCGACAAAACGATGAAGCCGCGCTGCCAGATCGTCTACCGATTGACGTCACCGGATCAAAAGCAGGTATTCATGGTCATCAGCATGGCGCGCTCCGCGGACAAAAAGATTGGCATGCAAATGGCTCTTCCGCTCGGTTTTGCTATTCAGGGTGGTGTGAAGATTGGCTTCGGCAGCAAATATTCGACGATCGCGAAGGTATCGCGCTGCACCACGCAAGGATGCCTGGTGGAGGGGTTGTGCCCACCCGAGATGCTTGCCGCCCTGATGAAGGAAAAGTCGGGAAAAGTCTCGATCCGGATGATGCAGGGAAACATGGCGGAGCTTCCGATCTCTCTGAGCGGGTTCGGCGCCGCCTTCCAGGCAATGCAGGCCGATAGCGGATGATGATTGAGGCGCTTTCGTCCGGTCGCACGTCGTCTGTTTACGGCTACAACGGAAAGCTTCGGATATCGCTGCCAGCGAGTGCTTGGCGATTTCCGGAAATTCAGGATCTTCCCGACTTCCTAGAATTGGCCGGCTTCATGTCCTCGCGTGTTTCCGGCAAGGCGGCGAAGGAGGCCGCTCGCACGATCTCCTTCGCCGCTTTCGTCATCAGTCGAAGCTACGTTCCATTCATTGCTTGCAGGTCGGCAACATCGATGCCGTGCGTGTCGAACCACCACTCCGGCGGCATGTCGGGATATTTTTCGCGAAGGCGCAGATATTTTGAGCGCAATCGTTCCTGACGCACGACTTCCTGTTCGAAATAGGGATGGTCCAGTGCTCCGCCCATCACATGGATGCGGCGAAGGAGCTTTCGCAAGACGTATCCCTGCTCCTTGTTTCCCGGTTTGTAGCCGCTCTCCACGATCGTCGTGACGGTGTCGCGCAGTGTGCTCAGTGCATCGGTAGGCAGGGTGCCGTTCACGATCATATCCAGGCGTTCGGCGCCGAAACCGACGTCGATACAGGTCCCGAGCGGATTGACGATGTTCCCGATCTCTATGCCGTCCTTGTAGAATTCGGTGCAGTATCCGCTGATGCTGCCGTCGCTCCAGGTGCATTCGTCATCCGGGATGATGGGAATGCGGCCGCGATAGAATGGTGTCCATTCTTCGAGGCGATCCGGATGGATCGTGACATGATCGGGCACGAGGCCAAGGGTTGCGAGAAACTCGAGCCAGAAATCGATGGCGTCGCCGACAGCCATCTCCCTGAACGAGAAAAGCCCGAGCATCGTGAAGTGAAGGAAATGCGTTCCGTCCCCGATCTCGTCGAGATCGCCCATTCTCAGGCAGACCTGAGCGTTGGCAACGGTACCAATGTCGGAAGGATCGGAGAAAAGGGGTTTGTACTGCTGCATTCCAGCGCTGCAGAAGAGCGTGGTATTATCGTGCGGCCTTACGGAGGCCATGCGTGTGAATTTGATGCCTTTGGAAAGGCAAAAGTCTTGGTATTGCTGGATCAGGCGTCCCGCGATGACATAGGCAACCTCCTTTGCTGTTCGTATGCCTTCCCAAAACATAGCGACACGATGCGGGATCTGCAATGCACAGATCCGAGTTTCACCTTGCCAGGCAGAAAAGGGCACGCTGCCTCAAATCGTGGATCGTCTTCACCTTTGCTACATGCCTGTCTTGTTTTTACTGTAGATCAGGCTTTGGTGTGCTGATGGCTATTTTGGATGGGAGCGGCGAGATTGCTTCATCGATCGGTTTGGTGTACGGCCTTGGCCAATAATGATCGCAAGCGATCGCCGCGCGACGGTCGTTGCTCTCAGAGAATGCAAGCCTCTCATCAATGCTGATTGTCCATCAATTGCGCTCCGTCGTCGAGCACACACTGAAATATCATGGTTAAACAGACAAAACCCTTCATCATCGAAATCAAAACCTCCCGTCGAACAAAAGCAAAACCAGTCGAATCGGCAAGATCGATCTGGGGGGAGCTTGCGGCCGATCTCAAGCAGACCCTGGCAATGGAGCAGGAAACGCAAGCAAGTCCGTCTGCGCAAGCGGATTGTGCTGAGCGGCCGGCGCCTGATTCCGCAGCGCTGATCGATCATGATGAAGCAACGGCTCCGCAGCCCGGGTTCCAGTTCCTCGAAAAATGGATTGCAAAGAAGGCTGAGAAGCCAAAGGCCGGCTCGCAGGGCGTGGTTGAGACGTTCCTCGCGCGGCTTGACCAGCAAAAGATCCTGCTTGCGGAGTTCCAGTCGGATCCTGACGGTTTCAAGCGCTGGCGCTCGGCATGGTTTCGCAAGGTTGCCGGTGGTTTCGGCGTGAGTGTCAGCCATGACCTGATCGATGCTGGCGGCGGTCTGCGATATGTCGTCGTCGATACGCTCGATGGCATCTCTCAGTTTCTCGAGGATCTCCGTCACCACGCTCAAACCGACCTGGATTTTCAGCGGGCTTTGGAAGCGAACCGCATGCAGCGCGCAGCACGGCTGACGGGCGGCAAAGCGGTGTGACGGCTTTTCGGGACAGCTGTATGTCTCAAGTCGAAGACCCGGAGTGCGGCGCGATCTAGCAGATCGGCTTCAGCCCTTTAATGGCCAATCTTCGGTATCCTTGCCGTAAAGCCGCCACGCGTTTTCGCGCGGCTGGCTTGCGGCTTTCGAGAGCCGTCGGGCCATCTACCGGTCGCGCCTCAGTATTTCATCTTTCTTCCGGTGGGCGCCCTCCATGCGGCGCTCCCACAGGATGAGCAGGAAGCTTGAGGCGATGATGAGGAGAGCGCCGGCAAAGACATTCGTCGCCGGAATCTCGGCCCATATCACATAGCCGTACACGAAAGCCCAAACGAGGCCGCTATATTCGATGGGCGCCAGCGTCGAAGCGGGTGCGTATCGAAAGCCTTCATAGAGCAGAAACTGTCCGATCGTAGAGATAACGCCAAGGGTCAGCATCAGTACCCAGCCGCTCGCGTCAGGGGTCTTCCATGTCCATGGAAATGACAGGGCGCAGACAATGCCGAATATCAGGCTCGTGGCATACATCTGGGTGAGCGTGGTCTCGCTTCGGCTGACGAGCCGGATCAGGATCGTGCTCCAAGCCCAGCAGAAACCCGCGACGATGCACATGGCGGCGGGCAGGAGATTGGGCGAATAGCCTGGATTTGCCGCGATCGTCACGCCGATGAAGCCTCCTATGCAGGCGATCCAGCGGCCCGCATGGACCTTCTCCTTGAGAACGAAGATCGACAGAATCAGGACGATGATCGGCGCCGAGAAATACAGTGTCGTCAGTTCTGCCAGACCCAGATAGCGGGCCGCATTGTAAAACAGCAGCCAGGCAAGCAGCATCAGCCCGGCGCGCAGGGCGACCGTGCCGCGATAGGGGCTTTTGAAAATTGAAGGATGGCGCCGATAACGGACGAGTACGCCTGCGACCAGCACGATGACCAGACTGCGCATGAAGAGGATCTCCGGCACTTCGTAGCTGGCGACCAGCCACTTCACCATCGCGTCCTGAAGTGAAAAGCAGGCATATCCCGCGCAGGCGAGTGCGATCCCGGCAATGGGTCCCTTCTCACGGCTTCCGGAAATCATATGGCCTCGCAGCGTATGTCGAATCGATATGGTCGCTCCCCATTGCAGGAAGCGGTTCGCGGCGCAGTGGCGCGAGCGATCTTCTGGCTAAGCGCTTTCCCTCGAACTGACAAGAGAGCCGGAAATCATCATGCTGCTTCGATGGTGCTTTTCGTGAGCAGCCCCGATCGAGGATGGAACGAAACATCGTCTGCGATGTTCCCCAACTGGAAAATCCCGGTGGTGACACTCCTTGGGAGGACATCATGCCTGACCTCAACGATATCATGCGGGTGGATGCGGATTGGCTGGATATTGTCGTCCGTCTGGTGCTGGTTACCGTCGCCGGAGGGCTGATCGGCATCAATCGAGAGATGGGCGGGCATGCAGCCGGGTTTCGCACCACGATCCTCGTCGGGCTTGCCGCGTGCCTGTCGATGATCCAGGCCAATCTCCTGCTGTCCACATTGGGCAAGACGTCACAGTCATTTGCCTCGATGGATGTGCTACGCTTTCCACTCGGCGTCCTGACCGGCGTCGGCTTCATCGGTGGCGGCGCTATTCTCAAGCGCGGAGATCTCGTCACCGGCGTAACGACGGCTGCGACCTTGTGGATCATGACGGCCGTCGGCCTGTGCATCGGCGGCGGTCAACTCGTTGTCGGTTCGGCCGGCGCCCTCATCGCCTTTGTGGTGCTATCGCCGCTTAAGCAGTTCGACAGGTTGATTCCGCGCAGGCAGAAAGCGCGTATCGTCATAGAGCTGCCTCACGATGCCGGCGTTGGGATTACTGATATGCAAGCAGCGCTTGAACCGCTCGGATATGTCTTTTCCTTTGTCGGCAAGGCGGCGGGCTCGACCGAGGCAGTTGCGCATATTTCCTATGAGGTGCGATGGCGGCAGGCAGGACCGGATGGCGGCGGCGCGCAACTGCTGACATCCCTGCAGGAGCATCACAAGGTCGTATCCTTGGAAATGCTGACGACTGGAACTTGATACAGGCCCCAGATCGGAACATTCCGGAGCGGTAAAAGTTTGTCCCTTATCAAGGAGGGAGAAAACGATGACCGAAACCAAGCAACAGACAATGGCAAAGGATTCTCTCGATCGCGGCGATATGCGCACCCTTCAGGCGCTTGATCAGGCAGCCGGTGGTTCCGGGGATATTGCAGCTGAGGAAAAGAGGCGACATTCGTCAGAGGAAATCCGGCCTGAGCATGGTACCGATGACGCGCGCTGCGAGGATTCAGCCGAATGCGACCTGCAGCGCAAGCAAACGGCCGATGAAGTTTCCGTCAGGATTTCCAATACCAGGACGATCTCCGGATCAAGGGAGGTCGGGGATGGGAGAATGCCTGAAAACTCTCCCGCGAATACCTCTACGCCGACGCAGGAAAGGACGGATGGGGAAATTCGCAGCGACATCGAAGGCAGGCTGAAGGCCGATCGATTGCTCAACGAGGCGAGCATCTTCGTCACCGTCAGCCGTGGGCGCGTCATTATCGAAGGATCCGTCGAAAATCACGAGGCCAAACAGCGCGCCGAAGCGATCTCTCGGCAAGCCAGCGGCATAGCCGGGCATGACAGCAATCTTACCGTGCGCAAATCCTCATAGGGTCAGGACTTCGACATGCGAATGCTGCTGCTCCTCATTTTCGGTTTGATGATCGCGTCCATTCTGGCGATTCTCGTCATCAAGCCGTTCACGTCGAGCGATGGTCGAGATTCTGGGGCCGTTACGCACGGTCCCATAGAGCAACCCGAGCCAAAGCCGTAAGAAGGATCGGCATTATTTGTCTGGCTGTTGTTGGCCGTTCTGCTGTTCTTTCTGCTGATCGCCGGGCTTGATGACGGGCATGTTGCCGACCTGCGGCGCGGGCTTTTCCATTTTGCTGTCGCCAACTGGTGGTGGTTTCAGCACGCCGCCGCAGTCGGCCAGTTTCTGGCTGGGGTTGCCGTTCGGCGTCGATGCCTGTCCGCCTTCCGCATGCTTGTCGTCAGTCTGCCGGTTGGTATCTTCTGCTCTGCATCGATCATCGTTCGATTGTTGCTGTGCGAACACGAAATTCGATGACATGCCAGCCGCCACCGCCGTTATCAGCAGGAAGCGTCCGTATTTGGCCACCATGCTGCGGCTGTTCGAAAGGCGCGACCAATCAGACCTGGGTGGAGATGATGGTGTCGACGCCGATGGTTCCTTCGACGACACCGCGCTGACGATATTCCTTGCCATTGTTCACCTCGATGACGGTGTAGAGTTTTTCGTTGCGAAAGACGCTTGCCATCCTGGTCGTTTTGTCCTCTGCGGGGGCGGCATCGATATCCATGAAATCCAGCTCCCTTTCGGCCGCCACGATACGGGCATCGCCCGCGGTGCGGGCAGCAACCAGAACCTCGCCATGCGATTTTGCATCCAGCCAGTTGGGGTCGTCGTCGGCCGCGACTGGGACCAGACGGTAAAGCTTCAAAAGCTCATCCATCTTCCATCTCCTTGAACGTTGGCTCCTTGAGCGTTGGAAGGCTGCAGATCGGATGGCTAGGAAGCTCGGCTGCCGTTTCGTTGGCTATGGAGAGAAAGCGGAAAAATCTCCATATTCTTCAGCACCATCGCGTCCGCTTGGTACGATCTGTAACCTCATGAAGCTAACGCCGGGCTTTGCGCATTGTTCCGGTTTAATGCCCCTCGGATACGGGTGCTCCTCGATGGAACCATCTTTCGGCGTCCCGGTTAGGCCAATATGGAATTTGCAAACATGGAGGCTTGCAATGGCATTCGAGGAACCGAAGAAGCCGCAGGACGAGAAGAAGCAGTTGTCCGCGACCGAAGCCCGTCAGGGTGTGCGCGGCACGCATCTGTTCACCGTCCTGATCACGGCATTGGTTCTGGCGGCAATCGTTTGGGCCGGCGTTGAAGTTTGGGGTCGTTATATCGAGCCAAACAAACCGCAGAACCCGGCACCGACGATAAGTTCCTCCGGCGGGCAGCCGCAGGCAGGCACGATAGACAATACGCCGCCAGCAGGGCAATCGGCACAGCCCGTTCCAACCGATCGAACGGAGAACAATCAGCAGGGCACGAAGAGCACGCCGGCCCAACCAAATCGCGACGGAACGCAGAATTAGCAGGCAGGCTTTCGAAATTTGGGGGGATCAATGTGCATTGCGCATATCCGTTCCTCTTTGAGGAACCGGACATGGGAACGGCTCGGCGGCTTTCTGGCGGGAGCTGCCTTAGAAATTATCCGATGCGCCGATCGTCGGAGTGGGTGTCTTCTTCGGTTTCCTGAGCATCATCCGCGGATGGATATGTTGTCGCCGCCCGTCGAAATCTTGCGAGCACTTCTTCGCCGTCTGCGGAGGCTCGTGTTCTCTCCATGATCTCGCGTTCCTTGGCTGCCTGCTCCCAGTGATGCTGGCTGCGGCCCCAGGGACGGCCGGCTGCTTCCCAAATGGCGTAGGCCCGCTTGCTGATCCACTCGAACCGTTCGTCCGTCATCTTTTCCTCCTTCATAGACGCTCCCACAACTGCGGGTGAAAGCGAATGTTCCCTATGGGGAACAATAATGATTCTGATGTGTTCCATCTTAGGTTCAGAACTTCACAGCCTCATGAATCCATGACAGCAAGAGGAGGATCGAATGGCTTTGACGTTGATCAGCAAGGCCTTTGCTGAGGATGCGCCGATACCGAGCAAATATGCGCTGGATGGCGAAAATATATTCCCGCCGCTTGCCTGGGGCGGCGCTCCCGAAAAGACCCAAAGCTTCGCCTTGATCATCGAGGACCCGGATGCGCCGGGTGGAACATTCCGCCATTGCGGCATCGCCAATATTCCGGCGGAGTGGAGCGGCTTGGTTGAAAACGTGGATACGATGCAGGAGCAGGCGCTGCGCTTCTATAAGAATGATTTCGGCAATGCCCGTTATGATGGTCCGCAGCCGCCGGACGGCGATCCTCCCCATCGTTATGTTTTCCGGCTCGCTGCCCTGGATTTGCCGAGGATGACGCTCCCTGATGCCGCCGGAGCCGAGGCAATGTGGCAAAAGGTGAGGAAACATATGCTTGCAGAAGCAAGCCTTACCGGCACCTATCAGTCGTAAGCCATAATCTGCAAGCAGACATGATCGGCAGATTTTGCCGCCGAGGTGTTCGTGGTTCTGATGGTGCGCTTTGCCGGTATTGATCGTCAGGTAAAGCTGTCACCCACTGGCAAGCCAGCGAAATGCGTGTCGAAGAAATGCCTGACCATTCGCGGTGATCGGGGTCCCGTGCGCCATCAGAACATTTTTCGTGGGCCAGGCGAGGATATGGTCGAGCGCTGTGCGGGCGGCCCGGCGATCGGTGAAAGCGATGCGAAATTTGCGGGGTACGGATGGTTCCGGCGCCACCATGAGATCGAGTCGGGCGACGAGACCTCGCCACCCCCTGAACCACCGCTGCGGAAACTGCTGGAGGAGATCGGCAAAGATCGCCGTTTCGCTGCGATGGTGAAAGAAGACGGCTTCCGTCGTTATACGGTTTCCTTCGACGATGGCGATATCGATCTCTCCCGCCCAGGCGGAAATCGGCGTGTCACAGCGAAGGTCGTCATCAAAAACGATATCCCTGCGCTTTTCCCGCAGACCCGGAGGTGCATAGATTTTCGCCTCGGGAAAGGCCTCCCGCCATTCGGAAAGCCATGTGTGATGCAGCGAATTCGGCGGCACGAGGTGGCGCACCGCGCCTAGCGCTTCGATCGCGAAGCGAAGGTCGCTCGAGAGTTTCACCGGCGACCAGAGAACCAGATCGCGGTTGCGCAGTCGGATGACGGCCATGCGCGTCGGATAGTGAAATCCCGCCGCGGCCGTCACGATCGGGCCATCAGCAGTCCAGATATCGGGGCCGAATTCCTTCAACATGGCACCATCCGATTTCATTTACATGTGTGTAAAATTACACTATTGTATAAAAATGGCAATCTTGAAGCGCACGGAACGATCGCGAAAACTCATCCTCGATGCTGCGGATGCGGCTTTCAGGGAGCTTGGATTTGCTGCGACCTCCATCGAGGAGATAGCCAGCCGCGCCGGTTTGACGCGCAAGACGGTCTACAATCTTTTTCGCTCAAAGGAGGAGATCGCGCTCTGCCTGATCGCAATGGTCGAAGCGCGGGATGCCGGTTATCGCGTGAGAATGGCAGCCAACGAGAATGTCTTGTCCCTGCTCGAACTGGTACTTCTCGACAGCGCAGGCTGGTGCCTCGCCAATCCCTCGCTTGCAAGACTTGCCCTCAGTCCCGCCGATCGGCCATCACTCGAACCGCCGCCTGGTCGGGCTTCGTTTCAGGGCCTTGTGCGAGACATTCTGGTTCTTGGCCAGCGGCAAGGGATCATTCGCAGGGATGAGGATCCCAATTTCATGACCCTCGTCCTGCTCGGCGTCTTTGGGCAATCCATGCTGACGGCGCTGTCGACGGGATACTTCAGCGGGCAGGAGATCCGGCGCATTGTCCGCATCCTTGTCGAGGGTATCGGTTCTGCCGCGCAGCCCCCGCGTTGACGGCCCTCAAAAGGCCCAGTTTCCGCGTGGTGTCAGATTTCCATCACGTCCACGAACGCTTCAGGGAAGCTTTCGCGCGCCAGTTTTTCGTTGATCACAAGCATGGCTTCGTAAGAAAGCGGGTCGAAGTCCTTGTCTGCTGGCAGGACCTCGCGCTCAAAGAGGAGGTTCAGCCGAGCGGCGTCGAGATTGCCGCGCTCGAAGGGTTCAGTTCCGAAATGATGCCAAAGCGCGTGCAGGAATGCGGCATCGATCCGATGTTCCTGCGATCCTGGTCGCGCGCGGCGCGGCAGTTTCTTGATCGGTGTCACGCCCTTGGGATTTGCACGGCGAATGGTGAATTGCACGCCTGTACCCGGCATGCCGGAAGGAAAGCCGCGGTGTTTCGTCATGTCGGGAAGCTTGCCCATGGCTGCTGCTCCTCTCTCTTGATTAAGCAATCGGGTGGCGCCTTTTCCGATGTCAGGCAAGCCGATGCGATGGAGAAGGCCGTGGAGACGCACTCTGTCGTGATTTCCTTCTTCCAGTCAATTGTAAGCCTCCGTTTTCGCGTCCCGACGAAAGGATGTCAGGCGGGTTGATAGCAGAAGGTCATTGTCTTTCCGCGCTTGTGCCGTCGAAGACGGCGTGACGTGCGGAGCGGGGAGGCTGCCGGCTCCGAGAACAAAACTATCGCTCGAGCGTCAGCGGAGCGATCCGTGGAGGCGAGCCATGCACGGAAAAGTTCAATTCCACGTCCAGCAAGTGATACATGAGTGCGGCGAGTGCGACAAAAAAGACGGTGCCCAGAATGAGGCGAAGGAATATCGGCCAAAGATAAGCGGTGATGATCGGCGTCAGGCGTGCCAATAGCGCAAGCCAATCGACAAGCGTGGGCGTCCTGTGTTTATACATGATGTTCCCCCTGCGGAACCTTGGCACTGTCGTTTGGCGCTATGTCCGTCTCCGCTTGGAGCCCTATGCCTGCTAAAGGCCCTTTCGCGGTGGGCGGCTGCCTCATCGGAAGACAACATGAATATGGTGCAGGTTTCGTGGAGATGGGATGCAGGCTTGGTGGAGGCCGCCGCCGTTCGATCCACTATGTTGCCGGTTATCCGACCGTGTAGGGACAGTGTTCGGAGGCGCGCCGTTTCGTCCAGTGCGCAGCCCCGATGCACTACAACGGAAAGTGGTATTGAGGAGCGGCGTGAAGTCGTCGAACGATGGATTCCTGACGCCCATCAGATCTGTTTTACTTTTACGTAAGCTTCATTAAACTTCCCATCTGGTTCACGTTCGCTGGGAGGTCGAATGGGCAATAATGCAGATGTCGTCATCGTCGGAGCTGGCCTGTCGGGCCTTGTTGCCGCCTGCGAGCTGATAGAGCGCGGAAAGCGGGTGATCCTTGTCGATCAGGAGCCGCGTGCTAGTCTCGGTGGCCAGGCCTTCTGGTCGCTCGGCGGTCTGTTCATGATCGATACGCCGGAACAGAGGCGCATGCGTATTCGTGACAGTCTCGATCTCGCTCGTCAGGATTGGCTGGGTGCGGCAGGCTTCGACCGTGCCGAAGACTTCTGGCCGCGTGCCTGGGCGGACGCCTATCTCGATTTTGCCGCCGGCGAGATGCGCAGCTGGCTGCATGGGCTCGGCATGCGCTGGTTTCCCGTCGTCGGCTGGGCAGAACGTGGCGGAGGCCTTGCCGACGGACATGGCAATTCCGTGCCGCGCTTCCATCTGACCTGGGGTACGGGTCCCGGCGTTCTCGATCCATTCCTAAAACGGGTTTTGGCGGCGGAGAGGGAAGGCAAGGTCGAGCTGTTGTTCCGTCGGCGGGTGACGCGGCTGATCGGCGATCACAATGGCATAACCGGTGTGGAAGGCGAGCTTCTGGCGGAGGATGCCATCTCCCGCGGTCAGCAATCGAACCGTGATGTCGTGGGGGACTTCCGCATCGAGGGTACCGTGATCGTGGCAAGTGGCGGCATCGGCGGCAATCCGGAACTGGTTCGCCGCGCCTGGCCCGTCGACCGTCTCGGTTCCCCGCCTGAACGGATGCTGAGCGGCGTACCCCATCACGTGGATGGCTTGATGATCGGTCATGCCGAGGCGGCCGGCGCGCGGCTGATCAATGGCGACCGGATGTGGCACTATACCGAAGGCATTGCCAACTGGGACCCGATCTGGCCGAACCACGGTATCCGCATCCTGCCAGGTCCGTCGTCGCTCTGGTTCGACGCCAATGGCAATCGCATGCCGGCACCTTGCCTGCCGGGCTTCGACAGTCTTGCGACGCTGCAGCACATCTGCAAGCTCGGCCATAGTTACAGCTGGTTCGTGACCACGCAAAAGATCGTCAAGAAGGAGTTTGCCCTTTCGGGCTCCGAACAGAATCCGGATCTTACGGGACGCGACATCGGGCTCCTTCTGCGCAGCCGCTTGGGGCGGTCGGCTCCGCCGCCGGTGGAGGCCTTCAAGGCGAAGGGTCGGGATTTCATCGTTGCTGAAACACTGGACGAGCTGGTCGCCGGCATGAACCGTATCGGCGATCACCCGCTCGACCTTGCCCATCTGCGGTCTCAGATCGAAGCCCGCGACCGCGAATTGGACAATCCCTTTGCCAAGGATGCCCAGATCGTCGCGTTGAGACAGGCGCGCGGATATCTCGGCGATCGCTTCATGCGTACGGCCCCGCCGCATCGCATATTGGATGCGAAAGCCGGCCCATTGATTGCGGTGCGCCTCAACATCCTTACACGCAAATCTTTGGGCGGGCTTGAAACCGATCTGAATAGCCAGGCGCTTGGGCAGAGCGGCGCGCTCATACCGGGATTGTATGCCTGCGGCGAGGCGGCAGGCTTTGGCGGCGGTGGATATCACGGCTGCAATGCGCTGGAGGGCACGTTCCTGGGGGGATGCATTTTCTCCGGCCGCAAGGCGGGGCGGGCAGCATGAGCCGGTCGAATTAAACGCTCTTTCAAGGGAGGGGTGTCCGACGACACTGCGAGGGCATGCAGTCTCGTCGGACGCTGCAATGGCCGGCCCGGGGGTGGCATCCAAGCCGGTAGAGCAAGTCATAGCATCTACCAGAGGTTTATTTAACCTACCCGAATGGACGGCTGGAAGCTCTGGCTGCAGGGAAGATCCAGCGGCTTGGGCGCACGCAGAACAATTGACGTTTCCGTATCGGCGTCATCCGAATAAATGCGACGGGATTATTCATGTCCGGTAGTCGGCTTGTGAAGTTTCGCTATAAGCCGCTTTTCGCCAGTGGCGCGAACGCAGGAGGTATAGAAGCATCCTCGCCCTTTCGAAATAGCCGGGCGGCACGGCACTGCCGGCAATCTCGTGTCCTGCAGTGAACCGCCGGTCGGGGACGGGGAGAAGCACACCAGCGAGCGACCCGTGATATTGCCCAATCATCTCGCCTGACCCGTCCATATGGGTTTTGACGACGACGGAAGTCCACCCCACAAGCGCCAAAGCGCCGATAAAGAGAAGCATGGGAAGAGAGCAGCGAGGCAACATTCGGAAATCCAGATTGTTGCCAAGCCACTAGAAGCCGAAGATTGCGTCGGCATTACACATGCACGAGCAAGTCGAGCCATGTCCGCGAGCAGGATCGCAGCGGGTTTGCTGCGATCCAGGGTTGATGCCCGTCAGATCTCAGGTGTTGTCATTTTTGCCGAACCAGAAGTCGAGCTCGCGTATGCGACGCTTGTCATAGGGTTGATCCGGCGATTTGATCTGCCAATTGTCATCATCGGCAAGACCGGTCCACTTGGGCGCGCCACCCTGTTTCTGAACGGATTGCCGCCAGCGATACTGGGCATAGATTTCCATGATCTTGCCGGCATATTGGCTGGCAAGATCGCCGTTGCCGGTGATGATCACCAGGTTCTCGTCGTTCACGCCGCTCGCCTTCGGACCCATATTGTGGGAGCCGGTCATGACGACGGGATTGGGACCATATGGATCGACGATGACCACCTTGCTGTGGACCATGGCGTGGGCCGTCGGCAGCTTCAGAACTTCCTTCTGCCAATAGGCGAAACGGCCGGGGATTGCGGCGGGCAGGACGACATCGGCATTGGCGTCGATCCGTTCGCCTCTGTTGAACAGCACGACAGGGTTCTTTGCCGTGCCGGGGTTCTGGTTGACCACGCCCTGGATGTAGAGATCGGGTTTGAACGAAGGGCTCGACGGAGACGCAAGCTCGATGATGTCGTTGAGAAGCGTACCGCGAGGACCCGGATTGAACATGGCGAACAGGATGCCCTGCTGGGCGCCGCGGATCAGCTCGCCTGCCTGTTCGAGATCGAGTCCTTCGCGCATGGGCGTGAACCAGACCGTCGTATTCTTGGCCTTGGACGTTGTTCTGGGCTCGGCATTGCTTTGATAGAGGGCGGGCGGGGAATCATTGCCGTCGGCGGCAAGCGTCTTCCACTGATCGAGGTAGAATTCCGCTACGGCCGGGTTGTCGACCAAAAGCGCATTGTTGGCCTGGGTGCAAAGGCCGGTCATCGTCCAGTTCGTGCTGCCGGTCCATACGGCCTGGGGCGACTTGTCGGCATCGCAGATGACCAGGAATTTATTGTGCGCGAGTGCCCGCGGCGCGCTCATGCGATCCTTGACATCGCAGGAAGACAGCTCGGATCGGGCGTCCTCGTTTTCGTCATCGCCCTTTTTCTTGACGCTGCCATTGCCAAGCACGATGTGAGCCCGTTTCTTGAAGCCCTGCAGCAGGGGAATAAGTTCCGGATCGTCCAGTTCGAACAGGGCGGCATAGATATGGCCGCCATTCGATCGCGCATCGTTGAGGAGCGATACCAGCTTGTCGCGGATCGGCCCCGCAAGAAATCGACGGATCGGGTCTTCCGGGTTGGCGATCGCCTTCTTGAGTTTCGTGGTGGGAGCCTCTTCCGGTAACACGCGCGCAAGCCACTGGCTGGCGACGATGCCGCGATTGAAATAGCAGCTGACATGGCCGCTGGTTTCGGCCCCGATCTGCATGGCATCGCTCCAGTCCGATACGTGATCGGCCGATTCCTGCAACGCCGTTTCGGGTCCGATCATGGCGGAGACCCGGTAGGCGACGACATCGCCCGGATTGACGGCAAAATCGGACCAGAGATATTTCTGGATCGGCCATTCCGTCGTCGGCTTGCGCGTGCCTTCTTCGACGGCCGGCCCATCGGCGAAGCCGACCCAACTGGCAACGATCTCCTCATGAAAGCCGTCGGCGTCGACATCGGAGACCGTATTCGGGCTTTGCGGGCTTCCAGCCGCGCGCTTGATCTTCCGTCGCAAGGCAAAACCACGGCACTGGTCGATAAAGTCGCTGCGCCAGGCAATAAGAGCACTATCGACACCGGGATGCACGATCAGACTTATGTTCATTGTACCTCTCCCTGGATGGTTGCTTCAGTTTCTGCATTTGCTGTCGACCATGAGATTTGCGCCGCGCTCCGAGCGGCGCAAGACTTTGAGCGAAAGGCCCGTCAGGTGAGCGGGGCGCCGGTCTGATCGTCGGTCTTGAGCGCCTGGACGCTGAAGCGCACGAACAGGGCTATGGTCTCGCCGCCGGCAAACCGGATGAACAGCCCGCCGTCGCCGTGGACGCGGTTGTCGTCGGCGAAACTGCCTGAGTTGCCTTGCATGAAGTGGATATCGTGGACGCCGCGTTCGGGGCTGAAATGAAAGGTTTCGTCGCTTCCCTGATCCTGAAAATACTCTCCGAAGGCGACGATGACGGCGCTTGTGTCGGCCTTTGCGCGCTCGATCTGTGCATCCAGCATATTGGCCAGCGACAGCTGCGCACCGTCGGCCGGAATGGCGGTCATATCATCGATCGGGAAAAGCGTGTCGCGAATATAGTCCAGACCCTCGCCATCCGGTCCGGTCTGCAAGGACTTGAAGCCTGCCGGGCCTTGGGCAAGCCCGGCAATATCGTGGCCGCTATTGTCCTTGAAGTCGGGGTCGTAGTGAGCCAGCACGTCACTGCCATCAACGGATTGGACATTGACGGCAATCCGGAAATCCTCGTCGTCTGCTTTGACCCAGATCTCATAATGCGGCGAGGAGCCTGACGGTTTCAGAGTTCCATCGGCGACCTTGCCGACCAGGACTCCGTAGGTGCGCTGGGCATTCTTGGGCTTGCGACGTTGACGTGTCATGAGAGGCCTTCTCTGGGGGCTAGAAAATGCTTGCCTGGTCGCCTGCCAGTACCTGCTGCGGCTCCTGGGAGAGACGCCAGGCCGGGTCCTGGGTCAGCACGAAGATCATATCAAAACGATCATCGGGCCAACTCGGCGCGTTTATCTGACTTTGCGTCAACGCCGTGACGATCTCATGAATTGCCTTATGCTCCCAAGCGATAAGCACGACGCCATTTTGGCCCATAATGGCCTTCGCCAGTTCGGCCTCTTCCCCACGTCCATGATCGGTATTCACAGTTAGGCCCAGGAGGTCGGCAAGCGGCTGCAGCGTCGAGCGTGTGCGGTGGCTGCGATGCTTGTCGTCCGGATGCGCCGCGTAGAGAGCTGTCGGCGGCTCGATAAGGCCTTGCACGCCGCTCTTGACGAGCGGGCTGAACCGTCGAACCAAAGCGCCGGCCCGCTGCCATCCTCTGACGGTCAGGAAATTTTCGTTCGGCGTGCCCTCTAGCCGGACGCCCTGGTCCTTGCCGCCGTCCACCGGACGTTCGGCATGGCGAATGATCATGATCTTATGTGGTGCCAAGGAAGTGCCCTCAAGAAAATTCGGATTTCGATGAAGTTTGATAGGCCTGGACGCTTTGTTGTCGATCGTCGACGCAGTTTTGGGAAGGCCAAATTTTGCAGCTTCGCTATGGGCATCACCAAGACAAATTGCCACCGCATCGGGAGCCGCAGCTTAGATCCAGAATGGAAAGGTCGGCAAAAGCCCGCACTTCGGTTTCCATCTTTGGTTGATCTTACGGCAATTTTCTTCTCGTTGTCAGCGTCCATTTTTAACATCGGCGGTTCGGCAAGTCTGAGACAGAGGCTTCCCATCTCGCTCTGTCAGTTTCCCCATCAAATTTCCCCCTGGAGCCCGAATGCGGCCTTGCGTCTCGAAGCAAGTGAGGCAAGAGTTCCGGAACCTCCTGGCGCCGGTGCGGCGCGGCGCGAAAATTTCGGCAGACCGTATGAAAGCACCCAAAAGAATCGGCATTCTCGACGTCGCCCGGCTGGCCGGCGTGTCCGCGACGACGGTGTCCCGCGTCCTGAACGGCCAGGCTGACAGCCGCATCAGTCCGGAGACGCAGGAGCGTGTCAGGGTAACGGCAAGCAGCGTCGGTTATGTCGTCAACCGTCTGGCAACATCGCTGAGGACCCATAGGACCGGCGTCTTCGGTGCTATCGTCAACAGCCTGTCGGGCCATTATCAGCCGCATCTGACAAGCCGCCTCCAAATCGTGGCGCAACGCCGTGGTGTGGAACTGCTGGTCGCGCAGGCCAAAGGAGAGGCTGGCGAGATCGCCGGCCAGCTGCGCCTGTTTCAGCAGGATTTCTTCGATGGCGTCATCATGGTCAGCGACCTTCCGGGCCAGCAGGCGCTCTGCGATCATCTCGATCTCATGGGCAAAGCGCATGTGACGCTTGGCGCAGGGCTGACAGGGCCGCTTCCCGCGGTTCTCACGGACGACCGACAGGGCATAAGACTGCTGTTCGATCACCTGGTGGAGCTCGGCCACCGCCGCATTTCTTTCGTCTACCGCGTCAGCCGCAGCGCGCTTCGCGATCGGCTGTCGATTTTCCAGGACGCCGTTGCCGGCAGCGCGGGCTTGGTCCTCGGCGACGTCATTTCCTTTGAGAAGGGCGAGCGCGACCGCAAGCTCTTTGCGGATCTCCTGGCATCGCCGCAACCCCCGACGGCGCTGATCTGCGGCAGCGACGGGCTTGCCATCGAAGTCGTCGCCTTCCTGCGCGATCTCGGCCTTCAGATCCCTGCCGATATTTCGGTTGTCGGCTATGACAACGTACCCGACACCGCCTATTGGACCCCGCCTCTGACGACAGTCGCACAGCCGACGGATGCGCTGTGCGAAGCATCGCTTGACCTTCTGATTGAGCTTTCGAATCTCCCGGCGGATCTGCGCGTTGAAAAGCGTCCGATCCGGTTCGTTACTCCCGAACTTGTCATACGTGCGTCATCGAGCTCGCCTAGCTTGCGGCCATTCTCCCTTGCGTAAAAGAAACGATGGTTCTGAACGTAAGTGGTCGTTTTTCATTTGCGCAAACGTTTGTGCAAAGCTTTAACAGGAAAGTGTGCCGATGTCCGAATATCTGCTCAGCGGCTTCAACAGCCCGGTTACCCGCCGCACGACCCTTCTGATGGGAGCCGCTGCCAGCCTAGCGGCTTTCGTCCCGGCATTGCCTGCCTCAGCTGATGACAACGCCGATAAAAGGCCGGAGCTTCGCATCGCCGTTCAGATGAATCCGGTCTCGCAGGAGCCTGTCGATGCCGCCAGCAACGTCGCCTTCCGCAACAACTATTCCATCCACGAAACAGTGCTCGCGCTCGACATGCGCGGGGATTTCTCGGTGAAGCCCAATCTCGCCACCTCCTGGACCTGGATTTCGCCGACAGTGCTCGAAATGAAACTGCGCCCCGGCGTGATCTTCCATGATGGCCGCGAGATGACCGCCGAGGACGTCGCTTTCTCCTTCGGCCCTGAGCGGCTCCTGAACAAGGACGCACCGGGCTATCCGACCTATCGCACCAATTTCACCAGCCTCGACCATGTCGAAGTGGTCGATCCGCTGACGGTCCGCTTCGTCACCAAGTTCCAGGACCCGATCTTCCTGCAGCGTCTTGCATCTTATGCGGCCGTTGTCATCAGCAAGGATGCCTGGCAGAAAAACGGCGGCAACTGGACGACCTGGCGGCAGAAACCGGTCGGCGCCGGCCCCTACAAGGTCGAAAGCTATACGGCCAATGAGAGCGTTGTTCTCGCCGCTCACGATCAGGCCTATCGCGGCAAACCGGCCGTCAAGCGCGTGACCTTGCGCATCGTGCCGGAGGTTTCCTCGCGCATTGCCGGCCTGCTGGCCGGCGACTACGACATTGCCACGGACCTGCCGCCGGATCAGCTTTCGGTCGTCACCGCCAGCACTGATCACGAGATCGTCGGCGGTCCGGTTCCGAACAACCGCATCCTGTTCTTCGACAAGAACAATCCGGCGCTGAAGGACCCGCGCGTCCGTCAGGCACTCATTCTCGCCATCGACCGTCAGGCGATCGTTGACACGATCTGGAATGGCCGCACGAGGGTGCCGAACGGGCTGCAGTTCGAGCTCTATGGTCCTGTCTATCTCAAGGATTATCCGGCCTACAAATATGATCCGGACCAGGCGATGCAGCTCCTGAAGGATGCCGGCTACAACGGCGAGGAGATCGAAGTCCGCTCGCAGAACAATTATTACACGGCGGAAAATCCGGTCACCCAGGCCGTCGTCGCCATGTGGCAGGCTGTCGGCGTCAATGCCAAGATGAAGTTCGTCGAATCGGGCAAGCTGTTTGACAACTCGCCAACCCGCGCCACCGGCAACTGGTCGAGCACCGGGCAGATCCCCGACCCCTATATCTCCTTCTTCACGCAGTTCAGCGCGGCCGGCTCGCTCACCTCGTTCAAGATCTGGCAGAACGCCGATTTCGATGCGCTCGGTGCGAAAATGGAAACGGCGGTCGATCCCGCCGACCGTGCCAAGATATTCCGCGACATGCTGCATCTGATCGAGTGGGAAGATCCGGGCGTGACCGTCCTCCACCAGAACGCCGTCTTCTTCGGCATCCGCAAGGGCATCAAGTGGCAGCCTCTGCCGGCCTTCCAGATGGATCTTGGCGCCGGCAGCCTTTCCTTCGAAGAGCAGAAGAGCTGAGCTGCGTCGCGATGGGCGTTCCCGTTCTTTCCGTCGACAATCTGAGTGTCTCGTTCAGAACGGGCGCCGGGCGGTTTCATCCGGTCAACAACGTGTCTTTCGACCTTGCCGAGGGTGAGATCCTTGGCATCGTCGGCGAGAGCGGATCGGGAAAGAGCCTCACCTGCCTGGCGCTTGCGGGTCTTCTGGGGCCGAGCGCCAGTGCCATGGGCTATATTTCCTTCCAGGATGCCATGTATGACGCAGCCGAACTCGGTCCGCGGTCGCGGGTAAAGCTGCCGCCGATCGGGCTGATCTTTCAGGAGCCCGTCTCCTGCCTCGATCCGGTCCGCACCATCGGCTCCCAGATCGCCGAGGCCGCGGTCAGCGCCGGCATGTCGGCAAAGGAAGCAAGGGACGAAGCGCTCCGGCTTCTGGCGGAGGTCGCCATTCCGCAACCCGAGACGCGCTACAATGCCTATCCCGCGCAATTCTCCGGCGGCATGTGCCAGCGCGTGATGATCGCCACGGCGCTTGCCATGCAGCCGCGATTGATCATTGCCGACGAGCCGACGACGGCGCTTGACGTGACGGTGCAGGCGCAGGTCGTCGCTCTTCTGGTCAAGGCGGTGCGCGAACGTGGCATCCCCATGATCTTCATCAGCCACGATCTCGATCTCGTCTCGGAGGTCTGCGACCGTATCGCGGTCATGTATGCGGGGTCGCTGGTCGAGATCAATCGCACGGACGATCTCTACGACAATCCGCGTCATCCCTATACAAGGTTGCTGCTGGAGGCCATGCCTGGACGGGGCAGGCCGCTGGAGAGGCTCGCGGACATCCCCGGCGAGCTGAAGCTGCATGACGACCTGCCGCAGGCCTGCGCCTTTGCGCCCCGTTGTCCGCGGGCGGAGCCGAATTGTGCAACGATGGTCCCGCCGTTGATTGCCGGTGCGGCAGCGCTTGCCTGCTTCAATCCATGGAGCTCCCATAATGCCTGACAAGCAGATGCCACCCGATGCGCAGATTGCTGGTGCGGCGCTTGCTGCCCGCGATCTGCAATTTTCCTATGCTCCGGGCTTTTCCCTTTGGCCGGGACGCGCGAAGGGATTTCATGCGATCAAGGATGTGAGCCTGGAATTGAGACCCGGCGAAACACTGGGTCTTGTCGGCGAGTCCGGCTGCGGCAAGTCCACTCTCGCCTCGCTGCTCTGCGGCGACCGCGAGCCGACATCAGGCGAAATCACGCTGTTCGGTCAGCCCTTCAAAAGCCTGATGAAGCCGAACCGGCGTGGTTTGGCAAAACATCTGCAGGTTATCTCGCAGGATACGATGGGCGCGCTCGATCCGCGCCGGAGCGTCGGTCATCAGATGGTGGAGACGCTGACAATTCACGGCATAGGCTATCCGGCAAGCAGGCTCGATCGCGCGGCAGAGGCATTTAAGGCCGTCAGCCTGCCGGTCTCCGCCTTGCAGAAATTTCCGCATCAGCTCTCCGGCGGCCAGCGCCAGCGTGTCGCGATTGCCCGTGCCCTCGTGGTCGAGCCGCAAATTCTATTGTGCGACGAGCCGGTCTCGGCGCTCGACGTTTCCGTGCAGGCGCAGGTGCTCAATCTCCTGCTCGAATTGCAGCGGGCACGCGGCCTGTCTTTGCTTTTTATCAGCCACGACGTGCGCGTGGTCCGGCACGTCTCGCATCGCGTGGCGATCATGGAGGCAGGACAGATCGTGGAAACCGGTCCCACGGAGGATGTCTTCGCAAACCCGGCTCACCCCTATACCGCCAAGCTCCTTTCTGCCGTTCCCCACGGGCGGCGCAGCAGGATGCGGCAGGCAACGGTCATGCTCGAAACGCTCTGAAGGAACAGGCAATGCTTCAATCCATCCTGCGGGCGTTTCTGCGAGCACTTGTGACCCTGTTCCTGGCGATGACCTTCACCTTCGTCATTCTGCGCGTCAGCGGCGATCCGCTGCATTCCCTGTTGCCCATCGAGACGCCGCCGGAAGTGGTAGCGCTGATGCGGCAGCAATGGGGTCTCGATCAGCCGCTCTACATCCAGTATTTTTCCTATCTCGGGCATCTCCTGCGCGGCGATTTCGGCACGTCGCTATTGAATGGGCAGGACGCGCTGACACTGGTCCTGTCGAAGGTTCCGGCGACGCTGGAATTGATGGGCGCTGCCTTGATATTAGCCTTCGGCGCCGGCGTGCCTTTCGGTATTCTCGCTGCACGCAACCGCGGCGGACTGATCGACCGCTTTGTCATGGCGCTTGCGGTGCTGATGCATTCGCTGCCGAATTTCCTGATCGCCATCCTGCTCATCCAGCTTTTCGCCGTCTCCTTGCGGATCTTGCCGAGCGGCGGGGGATCGACAATGGCACATCTCGTCATGCCCGTTCTGGTCATCGGTCTCTACAACGCCGGCATCATCGCCCGCTTCGTCCGCTCAAGCGTGCTGGAGGTGTTGGGCCAGCGTTTCATATTGGCAGCGCGCGCCAAGCGCATCGGCGAAAGCGCCCTTCTCTGGCGACACATCATGCCGAATGCAGCCCTGCCGCTTCTCACCATGCTCGGCTTCCTTGTTGGTGGCATGATTGGCGGCGCAGCCGTGGTCGAGAGCGTCTACGCCTGGCCGGGTGTCGGCCGCTTTCTTGTCTCCTCCGTCGCGCAGCGCGATCTGAACATCGTGCAGACCATCGTGCTGCTCATCACGGCAACGATGGTGACGGCCAATCTCATGATCGATTGTCTCTACATTCTCGCCGATCCGCGTCTGCGGCATCGCGCATCGGCCTGATCGGCCGCCTCGAAAGGTATCAGCCATGGCGAATGCAGCGACCGGCGCTGACGTTTCCCAAAAGACCAGATCAGAGAAAGCCTTCCGGCCCCACCTCCGGTTCGATTTGATGACGGCCATTTGCGCCATCGTGCTCGTGATCTTCATCATGGTCGCGATCTTTGCCAATGTGCTTGCGCCCCATGGTTTTGCACAGATCGATCTTCATGCCCGCAAGGCGCCGCCGATCCTGTTCGGCGGCTCATTCAAGCATATTCTCGGCACGGACGAGCTTGGCCGCGATATTCTGAGCCGCATCTTCTACGGCTTGCGCACCAGCCTGCTGATCGCGCTCGGCGCATCGGCGATCAGCCTGGCGCTCGGTACGGTGCTTGGGCTGCTGGCTGCTTTCGGCCGCGGATTTGCCGATATGGTGATCCGCGTCGCGGTAGACTTTCAGGCATCGATGCCGTTCCTCATCATTGCGCTCGCCGTTCTCGCCTTCTTCGGCGACAATCTCTGGCTCTTCATGGCGTTGCTCGGCCTCTACGGCTGGGAACGTTACGCGCGGTTGGTGCGCACCATGGCCGGGCTGGAGCTGGAGCGGGGCTATGTCGCGGCGTTGAGACGAAATGGTGCAGGAACAGGGCGCATCGCCTTTCTGCACGTGCTGCCCAACATTCTCTCCGTCGTCCTCGTCAACCTGACGATCGTCCTGCCGGAAATCCTGCTGCAGGAATCGGCGCTGAGCTTTCTCGGCCTCGGCATCCAGCCGCCGCTCGTCAGCCTCGGCAGCATGGTCGGTGCAGGCCGCGACTATGTGATGACCGAGTGGTGGATCGCGATCTTGCCGGGCATCGTGATCTTCATCCTGTCGCTGTCGATCAGCCTGATCGGCGACTATTTGCGCGACGTTCTCGATCCGACACTTCACTAGGTTGCTCCGTAAAGAACCGACTCCAAGGAGACTTGCATTGCCTTTGCCCCTTCATGCCGCTCGTCATGGTTCGCTCCGCATTGCCGCTCACCGCGGTTTCAGCCGACGTTTCCCGGAAAACACTATTCTCGCCTTCCAGGAGGGGGTGAATGCAGGCGCCAACGAGTGCGAAATCGACCTTATGCTGACGCGTGACGAACAGATCGTTGTGATTCACGACAGAACGCTTGATCGCACGACCAACGGCTTCGGCTTCGTTGCCGATCACGATCTCCAGCACATTCTTTCGCTCGACGCCGGCGCAAAATTTGACCCGCGCTTCGCCGGGACCCGTGTGCCGACGCTTGCCGATACCCTGCTGTGGGCCAAGCAAACGGATACGCGCCTTGCGATCGAGATGAAGGAGCCCGAGCGTGCCGATCGCCTCATCGATATCATGATCGGCACGCTGCGAGAGCTCGACGCTTTCGATCATGTCGCCATATCCTCCTTCGACCATCTTGACCTGCTGCGCGTCAAGGAGCTCGAGCCGCGCCTCCAGACGGAAGCGATCCTTCACCATCGTCCCGCGGACATCGTTACCTCGATGCGTGCCGGCGGCATTGACGGCGTCTCACTGGAATTGAACCGCTTTCACCGCGCCGACGCCGAAGCTCTGCAGGAGGCCGGCATTGCCGTGCGTCTGAGCCTGCCGCTGCCGGAAAAGCTTGCCATCCTCTGGCAGGGTGGCCGCGACCCGCTTCCTATGATCCGCAGCTGCGTCAAGGACCGGCTGGTCGATGCCCTTATCGGCGACGATGTGGATTTCCTCCGCATGCTGGGCACGGGCTCCTGAGAACAGGCGGCCGGTCGGCGCTTGACTTATTCATAGCCCATCAGCTATCGATCTAATCAATAGCCAAAGAGTTATGAATTGCAATGGCCAATGCCCATGATCCTATTTTCCGAGCGCTCGCCGATCCGACGCGGCGGGCGATATTCGAGCGATTGTGCCGTGATGGCGATCAGACCGTCGTTGCGCTCACGGCTTACGCCGGTGTCTCCCAGCCGGGCGTTTCAAAGCATCTTGCCGTTCTGAAACAGGCGGGGCTGGTATGCGACCGGCACGAAGGACGCCAGACGCATTATAGCGCACAACGAAACGCTCTTGCGCCATTGCTTGACTGGACAAGCGAAATGACCGGCTTCTGGGAAGACAAGTTCGACGATCTCGAAGACCTGCTCGATCGGATGGATCAATGAAGGCGGCATCGGGCGAGGTGCGAGCTGTCGTGGTCGAGCGCGAAATTGCGCATCCGCCGGCAAAGGTCTGGCGCGCACTCACACAGCCGCATCTGATCGCAGAGTGGCTGATGAAGAACGACTTCGTTCCCGTCCTGGGACACCGGTTCAGCTTTCGCAGCGACTGGGGCGGCGTCCTGGATTGCGAAGTGCTCGTCGTCGAGCCGGACGCCAGGCTGTCCTATCGATGGAATTTCGCACATGATGATCCGGCTTTCGATCTGAAGAGCGTTGTGACCTTCACGCTCACGCAGACGGATAAGGGGACCCGTCTGCGCATGGAGCAGGTCGGCTTCCGACCGGACCAGAAGCAGGCTTATGGAGGCGCCAAGGCGGGATGGCGGCAGTTCCTGGAAAGACTTGAACAGGTGCTGGCAGAGGTGAGTTGAGCCCCATTGCTGGCAAGCCCGGGATACAATCATGCGAGCATGGTCCGGCCACTTGCTTTCACCAGGCCTTGCTCGAGCTGACGGTGTCGATGCTTCGGATAGCCGGAATATGAAGTGGATGAGGAAATGATTACCGATATCGAGGACTTCTTTACCAAGGGATGCGGACGCTGCGAACGCTTTGCGACGCCGGACTGTTCGACGAGGCTGTGGATTGACGGTCTGAACGAACTGCGCCGAATCTGTCTGGAGGCGGGGCTCGTCGAGACGGTAAAGTGGGCGCATCCGTGCTACATGCATGAGGGACGCAACATCGTGATCATCGGTGCCTTTCGCGGCGATTTTCGCGCCAGTTTCTTCAACGCGGCACTGATGAAGGATCCTGAGGGCTTGCTCGAAAAGCAAGGGCAGAACACCCGGCATCCCGATATGATCCGCTTTGTGAGCAATGACGCCGTGGCGAAGATGGAGCCCGTCATCCGATCCTATCTGAAGGAGGCAATGGGTTATGCCGAGGCCGGCATCAAGCCGCCGAAAGAGCAAAGCGAAATCGAATTGCCTGACGAGTTGATCGAGGCCCTGGATTCCGATCCCGAGCTGGCGGAGGCTTTCCATGATCTGACGCCGGGGCGAAAGAAGAGCTATGTGATCAATCTGAATTCGGTGAAGAAGTCAGAAACGCGAAGCGCGCGGATTGTGAAGTTCCGCAATCATATTCTCGCCGGAAAGGGTGCGCTTGAGCGGTGATCGGCAGTTCGCAAGCGGCTCGTTTTCAAACCCGATGTGCGAGATATGCACCGCGCTTCATCGGCGGGTGATGCTTAGCCGAAACTACTCAAGATTGAGTTTGCCTGGGTGAATGCAAGCGGAACCTGCTGCCTCTCAGTCGTCTCTTCATCGATGAGGTCGCACGGCTGCAGTGCCGCAGGTCAGTTCGACTTCGGATAATACCACGCATAACCAAAATGATAGCGATCCGGGTCCTTCCCGTAATAATAGGGAAGGGCAATATCCTGCTGCGATGGCAATTGTGCCGCCGTTCCGTATTTCGACGTAAACCACAGCTTCAAGGCGTTCGGCATGGTTGACTGATGTCCGTCTCGCTCGTTCCAGACCAACAGGACCGGTCCATCTCCTATGACCTGCCGACTAAGGTCCGATGCGGGATATTCCGTTGATATCACGGCGGTATGCGGCATGTTCACACGAAGATTGCCCGCCTTGTGCCAGGTCGTCGTCACGACCGCCGAGGGTTGTTTTCCTTCCGCGGCAACGATTTTGTCCACGAAGGTCGCATAGGGCGTGTTCAGATGCTCATAAGAATGAAAAAACCGAGCGAAGAGGATGCCTCCACCCAGTATCAATGGCAGCGCCACCATCATGACGATGGGCACATAAAGGAACCTCTTTATGTCAGCTCCAAGTTGCTCGCCCGCGGCGTCGAGTTTCAGACAGAAGTAGGCCGGCACCAGAAACAGGAAGGGGAGCAGCCAGCGGTCGCGAAACTCCGTGAGCGTTATCACCAGTATCAACACCAGCAGGATCGCGACCGTGCTTAAAAGTATCCTTCCGACAAAATCGCTCCATTCGCTTCTGGCACGCAGCGAACGCAGGAATGATTGACGGAAGAACAGCAGAAAGATCACGCTCGTAGGGGCGACGATCGCAACGCTCGTCTTGACCAGTTCGAGAAGTCCGAAACCGATGTCGGAAAGTTTTCCGCCGGCGCCTTGCTCCGCCATGGTGTGGACCGTCGTTGTCAGGACACGGTCCATGTTGGACACCATCCATACGGCATGCGGCAGGAACACGAGACCGGCGATCGCGAGCGTCAGCAGAAGGCGCCAGTCCGAAAGTCTTTTTCGCCCTTCGGGATGAAAGAAGGTCGCGGCGAGAACGCTGATGATCACCAGAGCGAAATTGTACTTGGTGAGCATTCCAAGCCCGGCCCAAAGGCCGATCAGCGCATAGGAGATGACCGTCGGGCGACGAATGGTCGCAACGACGAAGTAGATTAGCATCAGCACCGCAAGCAGAGTGCCGACGGTATGCGTCAGGTCTCTCTGCGCCTGCCAGAACATCTGCGGCATCGTCAGGAGCGATAGCGTTCCGACCGCCGCCAGCCTTTTGTCAGCCACGAGCAGCCTCAGAAGCTTGTAATAGGCGAGGTAGACGAGGAAGAGCAGAAGATTCTTCACGATGACGAGCGATGCGACACTCGTGCCGAAAATTTCGAAGACGCCGTACTGAATCCAGTTGTAGAGCGGTGGCTGGGCGTCATATCCCCAGGCGAGCCATTGGCCCACGAGGAACTGCTGCGCTTCATCGATCCGCAGCGAGTTGGAGATGGCGATGCGGACGGCTGCCTGCACGATGAAATATATGGCCAGGCTCCCAGGCACCCACCAATATTCGGAGGATGACCTGTTGTCGATTGACGCAGCCTGCCGATGCGCACCCGCAAAACTGTCTTTTCCCAGAAAGTTCATCCGGTTCTCCCAGCGATTGCCACTATCGTCGCACGCGCCATGTCATAGATGTCGCGACGGCACAATCGTTTTCAGTAGGATTTCAAGGGGCGGCATATCGAGGGCAGATCTGATTTACCAGATATCATTCCTTGGGTAGCCAGGTCGGCAAAGCATCCTCGTTGTTCTTCGCATTCAGCGCTCCCGTATTACGCTGGGCGAATCTGCCTAGTCAAATATCTGCCTATGGCTGCGGGAATATGAATGCCGTGGCACGTGCCAACAACAATTTTTTTCCAGATGCCGCCTTAATCCGCATCGAACTTGTTGTCAAACATACCGAATGTATGTATACAGGGGTCAAGCTTGGGCGAGGGGGCACTTTCAAACTCCGAGTCCGACCGCCATCCGACACGCTGTGTCGGTAGCCGCAGCCCATCGTTCCAATCCGATGCGGCTGCCCACCCCGATCGGTTGACCTCCGATCAAGACGAGAAGGATTCGGCTTTCCCTCCGAATCCTTCTCTTTTTCAGCTGATTGGACTTTCGGCCTTCCGTATGGGTGCGGAAATAGGCTCCCCCTCGAAACACTCGATCCTGTCGAGTTCGATCCGAGCGGACATGCTCCTCGACTTTATAGAGGTTTGCCGCCTGCGGTTCATGCCGCCGGCTGCAGTAATTTCTCGATCTGCCCGCGGAGCCAGCGATGCGCCGCACCCCGATCGCGGCGGCGATGCCAGGTCCGGACGAATGGAAAGCTCGGCAGGACGAAGGGCATCTCCAGACATAGACCGATGGCAATACGCCTGAATTGTCCTTCGGCCAGCAGATCGCGTTCGCGACGGAGCAGTTGAGAGCACAGGCTAGGCCTACATCTATTCAAATGTCGCGGAACTTTTTCCCATCCAGCGCTTTTCATTTGACGATTTCAGGAACCATGTGGTTGTCACGTGTCGCGCTCATCCCCCAACGACCAGCAGCAAGCCCGAGCTCTCGTCCCACTAGGATTTCTGAATTTCTTCATGGCCGATGTTCAGGCGGGTATCGGACCCTTCCTCGGGGTTTTCCTTGTCGCCCATGGCTGGCAAAGCGGATCGATCGGCTCGGTCATGACGATCGGTGGGATTGCTGGGATGGTGATGATGGCGCCCGCAGGAGCCTTCATCGATGAGACGACGCATAAACGCACATGCGTAATCGTGCTTGGCATCTGCACCGTCCTCGCCTCCACGATCCTGTTGGTGTCGCAGCTCTTCTGGGTCGTGGCCTTGTCGCAGGTTGCGACCGCTATTGCCGGTGCCGCGATCGGGCCTGCCCTCAATGGCATCACTCTCGGCATTGTCCGGCAGGCGGGCTTCAATCGGCAGAATGGCTACAATCAGGCATTCAATCATGCCGGCAACCTGGTCGGCGCCGGGCTGTCGGGATGGCTCGGTTGGATGTTCGGGCTTACCGCCGTGTTCTGGCTGTCAGCCGTCTTCGGCGTGCTGACCATCATTTCCGTGCTGATGATCCCGTCTGATGCGATCGACGATGACGAAGCGCGTGGCGCGACCCTTGCCGCCGTTGGTCCGCTGGGGGAGGCGGAGCCTGCCAGACACCGAAAACCGAGCGGCTTCAAGGTGCTTGCCGAGTCGAAGCCGCTGCTCATCCTGGCTGGTGCCCTTGCATTGTTTCATCTTGGCAACGGCGCGATGTTGCCATTGTTCGGGTTGGCTGTCGTCTCCGCCGGGCAGGCCGATCCTGCGGGTTTCGTCGCCCTGACCGTGGTGGTGGCGCAGGGCACGATGATCATTACCTCCTTGATCGCGATGCATATGGCGGAAAGGAGAGGGCAGTGGCTCGTGCTGCTGATCTCGTTCGTCTCGCTGCCGATCCGCGGCCTCGTGGCGGCGCATCTAATGACGTCCTGGGGTGTCTATCCCGTTCAGCTTCTCGATGGCATCGGCGCGGGCCTGCAAAGCGTTGCCGTGCCAACGCTCGTCGCCCGCATCCTGAACGGGACCGGCCGCATCAATGTCGGCCAGGGTGTCGTCATGACGATGCAGGGTGTCGGTGCATCCCTGAGCCCGGCGATCGGCGGCTGGCTGGCGCAGGAGATCGGCTATGGCACGATGTTCATGATCCTCGGCAGTTTTGCACTCGGGTCGATTGCGCTTTGGGTCGGGTTTCATGGCGTGCTGCGCGTAGCCGCTTCCGTGCTGCCGGAGCCGTCCCAGGGCGCTGTATTCTCCGGCGATTGATTGCCTATCTCCGCCCTATCACGGGGACAAGACATCATCCTTCGTATCTCTGCGTGTTCTGATCAATCCAACTTTATAGTTGCTCGACCGCTTGTGAGATCCTGGATGTTGTCAACGACCCGTTCGACCATCGAGGCGGCGATGGTCACACCGAGCACGGCTCCGGATTCGGTGAAGCGTTCCTCCACAAGCTGCACGCCTGCCTCGGCGAGAAGTTTCGCCTTTACGAGAGCGAGATGGGAAAACTGCACATCGATCGTTGCCGCGACGGTCGGGAGTATTTCTCTCTTCTCCGCGCCTTGCAGACATATTGCGGCGGTGCCGCCATAGGAGCGGATCAATCCGCCAGCGCCCAAAAGAGTGCCGCCGAACCAGCGTGTCACGACGACGGCGATCATATCCAATTCGAAGCCGTCGATAGCCTGGAGGATCGGCTTGCCGGCAGTGCCGCTCGGTTCGCCATCATCGCTGAAGCGATAATTCTGTCCGATACGCCAAGCCCAGCAATTGTGATTGGCATCCATGACCGAGTGCTGTGCGACAAACAACTTTGCCGCCTCGGTATCGGCAATCGGAGCGGCCGTCGCAACGAACCGGCTTCGCTTGACTTCCTGATTGGCGGTGGCGATCGAAACAAGCTCAAACATATGGCCTCTTAGCCAATTTCGCGCGCCATGCGAAGAGGCAGTCGCGGCCATCCGGAAAGACATGCGATGGCGCGCTGTGGGGGATGAGACTAGTCCTGACCGCCTTTGCAAAGGTGAATTAGGATCGCCGACGAACGGTATCCAAGGCCTTCGATCGCACGGTCAAGGCTCGCTGAGCGTGATCCGGGCGACGGGAGCTCTGCCTCATTGGCATGAGGCAGAGCAGAGAGCCTTATCGGCGCCTCGTGCGAGACTTTGTTGGGGGCGCAAGTATCGCACGCGCATAGCCTACAACGAGTAGCTGAAACGTAGCTGAGGCCCTGAAGCTGGATGATTTCGGGTCTATTCGATCTAAATCTGAATTCGCTCTGAAATCAAAGAAATAGAGCATGAGGTTGTCCGAAAACCGTCCACACTTTTCCTGGAATTACTCTAGCCGCGGGTCTTATGCACCAGCAGCCAGAGAGCCGGATCGACGTCACGGCAGCGACGTCGATCCCTCGGTCGTGAGGGGCGCGATGCAGCTTCGTGACTACTTTGCCGCGGCCCTCGACATGCCGGCCTGCAGGTCCGCCTCATCGGCAACGATGGAGGCAGCCTCGTTCTGCAGGATATCCTTCGCGCTCTTGCGGGCCTTTTCGATGGCGATATCGGCGCTCAGGCTGCGCTCATTGGCCTGCAGGCCATCATCTTCGCCGGTATCGATGCCATCATTCACCTGTCCGCGCGACTTGAGACGGTTTGCCTGGGCAGTCAGCTCGTTGCGGCGTTCGGTTTCGTTGAGAGAGATGACCTTCTTGTCGCGCTGCTCCTTCAGCGTGGTGACGTCTTCCACGAAGCGCTGGTATTCCGAATCATCCTTCACCCGCGCGTCATGGCGACTTTGCAGCTGCGGCAGCAGCGCCTGGATGTCACTCCAGGGCTTGTAGTTCGCGGGCTTTACCTGCGTCCACGGCAGCGCGTTGTCGTAGCTCGACTCGCCGAAGGTCTTGAGGTCCGAAAGCCCCGGCAGGCTGATATCCGGCGTCACGCCGCGCAACTGTGTCGTGCCGCCGTTGACGCGGAAGAACTGAGCGACGGTCAGTTTCAGCTCACCGAATTTCGGTTTCTGATTGTGGGCCACCTGATCGAGATTGACCACGGTTTGCACCGTGCCCTTGCCGAAGCTCGGTTCACCGATGATCACACCGCGACCGTAATCCTGGATCGCCGCGGCAAAGATCTCGGAGGCTGATGCCGAGCCGCGATTGATCAGCACGCCGACCGGGCCGGTCCAGGCCGGGGCGGCAAGATCATCGCTCTCGACCTCCACTTCGCCGCCGGCATCGCGCTGCTGGACGACCGGACCCTTGCCGACGAACAGGCCCGTCAGGTCGATCGCTTCGGCCAGCGAGCCGCCGCCATTGTTGCGCAGATCGATCAGGACGCCATCGACCTTCTCCTGCTTCAGTTCACCGAGAAGCTTGGCGACATCGCGGCTGGCGCTGCGGTAATCCTTGTCGCCCTTGCGCCGCGCTTCGAAATCTTCATAGAACGCCGGCAGCGTGATCACGCCGATCCTGCGCGTCGTGTTGCCGTCCTTTACCGACAGGATCGTCTGCTTGGCAGCCTGTTTGTCGAGGCTGATTTTGTCACGTACGAGACTGATGACGTGATGCTTGCCATCCGGCCCGGCATCGGCCGGCAAGATGTCAAGGCGCACGACCGAGCCCTTGGCGCCGCGGATCATCTGCACGATTTCATCGAGCCGCGTGCCGACGACTTCCTTTATCGGGCCGTTTTCGCCTTGGCCGACGCCGATGATGCGATCGCCGACCGCAAGCTTGCCGGACAGTTGTGCCGGGCCGCCAGCGACCAGTTCGCGGATCGTGGTATAGTCGTCCCTTTCCTGCAGGACCGCGCCGATACCGACCAGCGAGAGTTTCATCGAAATATCGAATTCGGCCGAGGCGGTCGCGCCGAAATAATCGGTATGCGGGTCGACCGACGTCGTATAGGCGTCCATGAATGTCTGGAAGACATCGTCGTTTTTGTATTTATAGGCGCGCTCGAGGGAGTTTTCGTAGCGCTTGTCGAGCGTATCGCGAATGGCGGCATCATCCTTGCCGGCAAGCTTCAGGCGCAGCCAGTCGTTCTTGACGCGCTTGCGCCAGAGATCGTTGCTTTCCGCTTCGGTTTGCGGCCAGGGCTCCTTGTCGCGCACCAGCGAGTAGTCTTCTTTGGTGGTGAAATCAAGCTTCTGATTGAGCAGGCTGCGCGCATAGGTCATGCGGTCGACGACACGCTGCTCGTATACATTGAAAATGGAAAACGGGATATTCAGGTCTTCCTGATTGATGGCGTCATCGATCTTGGTGCTGCCCGCCATGAACTTGTCGATATCGCTCTGCAGAAAGATGACCCGATCCGGATCGAGGGACTTGATGAAGCGATTCATGATCCTGGCAGACAGGACATCGTCCAGGGGAACGGGCTTATAGTGGAAGCGCTGCAGAAATTGCGCTGTCAAATGAGCGGCTTGCGCCTGCTGCGGCAGCGGTGTCAAAACTGGCGGTGAACCGGCTTCCAGAGCATATGCCGATGAGGCAAATGCCAGGAACAGGCAGAGGAAACCATATTTCGTACGCATCAAGTCTTGGCCCGATTCTCAACGTTAAATGTTCAATCTATAATCTAGGTGGAACAATTATGGTTTTTTGGCAACCAGACAGATGCTTTCCTTCGGGAAAGATTCTCGAAACATTCGTGTTGCGCCAGTTGCGGGGATCGTCAACACAGCCGTGAATACGGAGCTGGACTACCGGATTGGGCCTTGAGGTGCCGTAGAAGATGCTGCGCGAAACGTTTCTTGGCCATGCGGAGGTGTGTCGGGCGGTATCGTCTTCGGATCTTGAGGGTCGGAGGACCTTTCTTGGATCTCGCGATGGACAATGTGCGGCAACGGGAGCGTCGCGAAAACAGTCTTCACTTCCAGCGCGCCTTCATCGCAGTGGCGCAGGCCACCAGGCTGGAAAGTTTCGCCTCGGTAACGCGTGCGTTGCCTCTCGCATTGCTGGGGGACGCGTGTCATGCGGATTGGAATGGCAGCCGGAACACGGTTTTAACGAATTAAAGAAGAAGACCTGGAGGGAAACCAGGTCTTCTTCCGTCTCTGATCGGAGGTCTAGTTCAGATCAGATTAGAACGAACGCTCGAAGCGGAGGATACCAGCCCACTGGTCCTTGTTGATGGAATCCCAGTTGGTGTAGGTGACTTCCGGCTCGATGAGCAGGTTCTTGACCGGCTTCCACTTGACGTTCGTGGTTGCCGAGAAGGTCTTGTTGTCGGTGTAGGCAAGCTGCAGGTTCCACTTCAGCTTTTCGTTGACCGGAACGCCAACGCCGCCCCAGACAGCCCAGTCGCCCCAGCTCTGGCCGATCGAATCGCCAGGCGCATACTTGTTGAGCTTCTTGCCATCGGTGTTCCAGCCGCCCATCAAGAAGGCGTCGAATACGCCGAAGTCAGCGTCGATACGAGCCTTGATAGCGCCTTCTTCAACGATCGAGTCGTAACCACCGACGACCTTGAAGGACCATGCGCCAGCCTTGTAACCAGCACCGGCAACAACGTCCGGAGCGTAATGGTTGTGACTGTCTTCGCCGTTTGCACCCGTCGCGCCCGAACCGGAGTTCGAGTCCTCAACCGAGATCACAGCCGTGAAGCCGTTGCCGGCGTCGTAGTTGTAGGTGATCTGGTTCAGTTCGTACGGGCCATCAGCGATCACGTCGTCGTTGATGACGTCGCCGGCGTAGCCGGTGAAGACGTTGAACTGAGAATCTTCCTTACCGATGGTGAAACCGCCGAGGCTGATGCTGGCGTGCAGCAGGTTGGTCGCCGTAGCGCCGCCGTCATTCCAGTCCCAACGCAGCTCGGTGTTGGTCTTCAGCGGACCGTATTCGGTGTCGGTTGCCGTCTGCAGCTGCAACTCGGCACGAGTGTGCCAGAGAGTGCCATAGTGAGTGTCTGGGCTGTAGGCGTCGTACCACTTTCCTTCGGTACGAACCTTACCACCGATCTTGAGGCAGGTTTCGCTGCCCGGGATGAAGAAGTAGCCTGCGCCGTATGCGTCGCAGATGCGGACATATTCCAGTGGCTCCGGCTCGGCTGCGACGATTGCGTCAGCCGCGTGAGCACCGGATACTGCTGCCAGAGCAGCAGCGGAGCCGAGAAGAAGGCTCTTGATATTCATTTTTTCTCCAATCGATTTGCCGGATCGGAACGCAGCCGGAGGTTTTCCGCCACGTTCATCAATTCGGGGTTCCCTCTTACCGAAAGCCCGAAAGACTTTCGTGCTGGCACGCTAGCGAGGCTTTTGATGCATCGAAATAGAATAATTCGAAGTTATAAAGTAATTATCGTCATAAATTCGTCAAAGATGCAAAAATACACCAGAAAATCACGCGATCTTAGTATGTATATGAAGTATATTAGAAATCTATACGTAATAAACGTACGAAATGTATGTTGTTAATCGAAAATTTCGTAAAAGTAATAAGTAAAGAATACAAACTATAAAATAATTACTGAAGGGTGCGTGTAGCGCGAATCCTGGCTCAATCTTACTCAAGTCAGTTAGATGAATTGCGGAGGGATCGGAGGTCGTGGTTTACGACCTGCCAATCTACGGGTGGAGAGGGGAACGTGCTGCTCGGCAGCGCGTCTTGAGCCGAACTCAGTGCAGGCCACTTGCGCACTCGGGCAATGCTTCAGCGGCAGATGTCCCCGGCCAAATGGCTGGATTACGAGACCGGCGCAATTGTGGGGCCGCCGGTCCACGGGGTTTGGCAGGCGGACTCAGCCGTGCGGAATGATTTGCAGCCGCCGAAGCAGGTCCCTCTGTGTTTTAATGGGCTTCCGCGGGGACCAATGGAACTTCCGCACCCTTGGCGTCATAGAGCTTGCCGTTCAGGAAATAATCGCCCTCATGCAGACCGGCGATATCCTGATACCGGATCAGGCGTTCTGTTCCGGCGACGAAGACCGATTGCTGATCCGAGTTGCCTGTTGTCAGGTGGTTGAATAGCAGATTCAGTGTGATCGCCATCAGAGCGGCAGAGCTGATGCCGGAGTGGAAAATGGTGATGACCCAGGCCGGAAAATGCTCGTAGAAGCCCGGCGAGGCGATCGGAATCATGCCGAAGCCGATCGAGGTCGCCACGATGATGAGATTCATGTTGTTCTCGTAGTCGACCTTGGCGAGCGTGCGGATACCGCTTGCCGCGACCGTCCCGAACAGGACGAGGCCTGCTCCTCCGAGGACGGAACTCGGAACGGCGGCGACGATGCGGCCCACGATCGGCAGCAAACCAAGGGCAACAAGAAAGAGGCCGCCGGTTGCGACGACAAATCGGCTCTTGATGCCAGTCACGGCCACGAGGCCGACATTCTGGGCAAAGGCACTCTGGGTGAAGGAGCCGACGACGGGAGCGAGAATGCTGGAGAGCATATCGGCGCGCAGGCCATTGCCGAGCCGGCGCGCATCGACCTTGGTGCCGACTATCTCGCCGACGGCGAGGATATCGGCTGAGGTTTCGACCAGCGTCACCATGATGACGATGCACATCGAGATGATCGCCGCCATATCGAACACGGGATAGCCGAAATGAAAGATCTGTGGCAGGGCGACGAAGGGGCCGCTCATCACCCGTGAGAAGTCAGCTATGCCGACCGCATAGGCTATGCCCGTGCCGATAATGATGGCGAGCAGGATCGATAGCCTCGATATGGCGGCACTACCCAGCTTGCTGAGCAGCAGCACGATCATGAGTGTTACCGCCGCAAGCAGAATATTGGCCTGGCTGCCGAAATCCGGTGCGTTCCTATTGCCGCCCATCGCCCAGCCTGCCGCAACCGGCATCAGCGTCAACCCGATGGTCGTAATCACGATGCCGGTGACGATCGGGGGAAAGAAGCGGGTGATGCGTGAAAAGACGGGCGTGATGAGGAGCCCGATGAACGACGCCGCAATGACTGCGCCGAGAACGGCCTGGATGCCCCCATGTCCGGTAATGGCAATCATTGTCGCGACGCCGGAAAAGGATACGCCCTGTACGAGGGGGAGGCGGCTGCCGAAGAACGGTATTCCGATCGTCTGCAGGATGGTTGCGAGGCCGCCGGCAAACAGCGATGCGGTCACGAGCAGGCCGACGTCGCCCGGCGTCAGGCCCGATGCCTGGCCGATGATCAGCGGAACGGCGACGATGCCACCATACATGGTCAGGACATGTTGAAGGCCATAGGCCAGATTGGCACCAAGGCTGAGCTTTTCATCTTCAGGGGATGGGCGTGCGGTATTTTCCTCTGCGGCTGTTGCCAAGGTAATCTCCTCCATACCTTTGCGTTTCTCGTTTCCTCCAAACGAGCCTTGCACGTTACGGTGTGTGCCGTCTGATGACTTTATAGAAAAATGCGAAACACCTTACCAGAAGGCCATGCCCGCGCTGGTCTGGTTGGCGGACCGCGATCTTTCGCCGGTGGAATTGGGAGGTGGGAAGACCCCATGCAGCCGAGACGGAGCAGCAACTTTATGTCGGCTCGTATCAAGGCAACTGACGGTGCGGCCATTGAGGCCGGTTCAGTCTCGCGAAAGAATATATGGGCAGAAACATATAGTCCTTTTTCCGGTTCGAGTATCATTCAGAAGATTTGGGTGGGGTATAATGAGCGAATATCAAAACAAGGCAGTCAGGCTGCTGGCTTCGAGTGTCGGCGATGAGTCCCTGCTGGATCTGAATGATCGCCGGGATGCGTTTTTGTATCGAGCTCTGGAGCTCTACTTCGCAGCCGATGGGGCCGAAGATGCAATCCAGCCGATCGTCGCGAAAGTCTATGCGCAGAACAAGCCGCGCGTGGATATAGCCGTTGGCCATGTGCTTTATAAATTGGCCGGCATCGGTCACGCAGCCGATATCGATATCATACAGGCCGCTTATAATAAGCTTGATGACACGAAGCAGAAACTTGCAGGCGAGAACCTCCATCTTTCCCGATAGGAGAGTTGGTCTGCCTTGTCAGCGGCTGCAGAGTTGGGACAAAACTCGTTCGGTCCCCTTGATACCTCGCGTCCTAAAACCGCCTGTCCATCTCCCGATGAATCGGCAGGTCTCGACGGTGCCATGAACTCTTGATATGTTGACGCACGTATCGTGCATTTCTTTCCGCATTATGGAAATTATCTTGCGCTTGGATAGGGTTCTCATCCGAAACTTGCGCACCCCTTGTACGCTCTAGCTGATATTCTGAGCATCAACGGCTCGAAGTGCTACGGGAGGGAAAATACTCGAGATGACCGAGAATGCGATCTATGTGTACCAGTCGATTGCGCATGCGGTTTGCGATCATGATGTCGGCACGATGTTCGGCCTCATGGGGGATGCCAACCTCTTCATGATCGACCACTATGTGCGTGGATGCGGCGGCCGTTTCGTGCCCGCGGCGCATGAGGGAAGCTCGGTCCTGATGGCGCTCGCCTATGCCCATGTCTCCGGAAAGGTCGGTGTGGCGAGCGTGACCCACGGCCCGGCATTGACCAATTGTGTCACGGCGCTCACCGAAGGCGCCCGCGGCTCCATCCCCATGGTGCTTCTGGCGGGCGACACGCCGGTCGTCAACCCGCACCATCTGCAGAGCATCGATCAGCGCGAGGTCGTCAAGGCCACCGGCGCCGGCTTCGAGCAGATGCGCTCGCCGGAAACCGCAACCCGGGACGTTGCCCGCGCTTTCTATCGTGCCCGGGTCGAGCGGCGTCCGATCGTCTTGAACATGCCGGCCGATTTCATGTGGTGCGAGCAGGCTCATGTGCGGGCTGTGTTCGAAGTCTTCGATGCTCCCGGATATGTGCCTGAGGGCGATGGGCTGGACCGGGCCATCGGCATCATCGCTTCGGCAAAGCGCCCGCTCATCCTCGCGGGCGGCGGGGCTTGCGGCGCGCGCGATCAGCTTATCCGCCTGGCGGACCGGCTGGAAGCGCCGCTTGCGACGACCTTGAAGGCAAAGGGACTCTTCGGCGGCCATCCCTATAATATGGACATTTTCGGCACGCTCAGCACGCCTGCCGCCTATGATCTGATTGCCAAGACGGATTGCCTGATCTGTTTCGGAGCGGGATTGCATGATTTCACCACTGACAGGGGCAAGCTCCTGAAGGGTAAACGTGTCGTCCAGATCGACATGGATGCACGCGCCATCGGCAAGAACATTCATCCGGATGCGGCCCTGGTGGCCGATTCGGGCCTGACGGCAGACAATTTCGTCCATTGGCTGGATGCCGCGGAGATTTCGCCGAGCGGTTTCACGCACGAACTGGATGTCCCTTCGCTCACCACCCATCCACGCGATCAGCGCAGCAAGACGAATGCCGGATATGTGAACTACATCTGGGCGCTCGAAGAGCTGGAAAAGGCCTTGCCGAAGAACCGGGTACTTGTGACCGACGGCGGGCGTTTCATGACCGAGGTCTGGTGCCGGATTTCCGTCAGCGACCCGCACAGCTTCGTCGTAACGGCAAATTTCGGCTCGATCGGTCTTGGATTGCAGGAGGCGATCGGCGCAAGCGTTGCCGCGCCGGATCGGCCGGTAGCGCTTTTTACCGGGGATGGCGGTTTCATGATGAGCGGCGTCAACGAATTCAACACCGCCGTGCGTCTCGGTCAGGACCTGATCGTCATCGTCTGCAACGACTCGGCCTATGGGGCCGAACACATCCAGTTTCGCGATCGGAAGATGGATCCGGGTCTCACCCAGTTCAACTGGCCCTCATTTGCCGAAGTGGCGACTGCGCTCGGCGGACACGGCGTTGCGGTCAGCTCGGCTCATGAGCTTGAAAGCGCTCTTGACGCTATCAGGAACCGCAATCGCCCGGTACTGATCGAGCTGCGCCTCGATCCCAACGACGTGCCGCGAATGCGCATCTGACGATCTCTTTCGTGGTCGCCAGAGGCAAATCGCCTTCAAGGGGCAGGGTGAGGATCAGCCGGTGATCCGGCGGTGGGCTGCCGCGTGCGCCGAGGCGATTACTGAGACGTCTCCGGCGGATCGTTGCGATGCAGTGTTGATGACTGTAAAGCAGAAAAGGTTGCGCCGGGGCTTGGCGTGGAATATCGCCGCAGAATCACGATAATTGCGATGTGCCGATGTATTTGGGTTCTGATCCATGAATGAAAAGAAAGATATTGCCGGGCTTTGCAAGGAGAAGGGGCTGCGCCTGACAGCTCCGAGGCAGGCAATAGCCAAGGTTTTGTCCGAGGCGTCGGATCATCCGGACGCGCTGGAAATTCATCGCCGCGTTACGGCGATCGATCCCGGCATCGCGATCGCCACCGTTTACAGAACGCTGAGCATCCTTGAGGAAAATGGCATTCTCGAGCGTCATTCCTTCGGAAACGGTCCGGCGCGTTTCGAAAGTGCCGATCAGGAGCATCACGACCATCTGATCAATCTGGAGACCGGCACGATCACTGAATTCCGGTCCGATGAAATCGAGCGCCTTCAGGAAGAGATTGCGCGAAAGCACGGTTTCGAGATCGTCGGGCACAAGCTTGAAATCTATGTCAGACCCTTGAAAAGAGCGCGCAGCCGCAAAAACATCGGGTGATCTAACTCATGTCACCTGCCTCGATCGATGCCGCTTTGCGGGTGGCGCGGACAAAAGCAAGGATGAAGACCATCGCAAGCAGAAGCACGATGGTCGGCGCCGGTGCGCTGTCGATGAAGAAGGACAGGTAGACGCCGGCAAAGGAGCCGATTGCCGCGATCGCCATTGCCAGAACGAGCATCGTGCTGAACTTGCGGGCAAGCAGAAAGGCGATCGCTCCCGGCGCGATCAGCATGGCAACCGCAAGGATGAGGCCGACCGCCTGCAGGGCACCGACAATGGTCAGCGAGATCAGCCCCAGCAATCCATAATGCAGCAGCTTCACCCGCAGGCCGACAGCGCGCGCTTGGGCGGGATCGAACGCATGCAGCAGGAAGTCTTTCCACTTGATGCCGATGACTGCCGCCGTGATCGCGGCGATGACGGCCGCCATTGCGATATCGTGCCGGGAGACGCCGAGCATGTCGCCGAACAGGATGTGATCGAGATGCACCTCGGAGCGGACTTTGACGTAAAGAACGAGACCGAGGCCGAACATGCCGGAGAAGACCACGCCCATCACGGTATCCTGCTTGATGCGGCTATTGTCCTTCAGGAGGCCGGTGGCGACGGCGCAGAACATGCCGGCAGCGAATGCGCCGACGGCAAAGGGAAAGCCGGCAATATAGGCCATGACCACGCCGGGGAAGACCGCGTGGCTGATCGCATCGCCCATCAGCGCCCAACCCTTGATCACCAGGAAACAGGAAAGAAGCGCCATCGGCACGGCAACGAGCATCGAGATCGCCAGCGCATTGACCATGAAATCGAACTTCATGGGGGAAAGGATGGTGTCGATCAAGCTCATCGTCCATCCTCCAACGCTTGCGCCGCCCGTCGGCGTGCCGCCAGCATGCCATGCTTGGGTGCAAGGAAGAACGCGATCAGGAAGATCGCCGTTTGCAGCACGACGATGATGCCGCCGGTCACGCCGTCGAGGAAATAGCTCGCATAGGCACCGATGAGGCTCGTCAGCGAGCCGATGAGGACAGCGATCACCAATAGTTTCGGGAAGCGGTCGGTCAGCAGATAGGCCGTCGCGCCGGGCGTCACCACCATGCAGATCACGAGGAAGGCACCGACCGTCTGAAGGGCCGCGACCGTCGAGGCCGAGAGCAGCGTGAAGAACATCAGTTTGAGTGCGGTCGGATTGAGCCCGATGGAGCGCGCATGGCTTTCGTCGAAGAAGGTAACCATCAGGTCCTTCCATTTCACCAGCAGGATGGTCAGGGAGACGAAGCCGATGATCGCGAGCTGCAGCGTATCACCGGGCGTAATGGCGAGAACATTCCCGAGAACGATCGTCTGTATGTTCACCGCCATCGGCTTCAGGGACACCATGAATAGGCCCAGCGCGAAGAAGGACGAGAAGGTCAGGCCGATAATGGCGTCTTCCCGCAGCCTGGTTCGCTGGTTGAGAAAGAGCATCGCAGCGGCGGCGAGACCGCCGGAGAAGAAGGCGCCGAGAGAGAAGGGGAGTCCGATCATGTAGGCTCCTGCGACACCCGGCACGATCGCATGCGAAAGCGCGTCGCCGATCAGCGACCAGCCCTTGAGCATGAGATAGCAGGACAGGAACGCGCAAACGCCGCCGACAAGGGCGGAAACCCACATGGCGTTCCGCATGTATTCATAGGCAAAGGGTTCGAGGATGCCGGTCATTATTCGCGATATCCTCCGTCGACTTCGGCTCGTTGGATGGCCACCCTGCCATCCTCGAGAACTAGCGGGCGCTCATCGTCGCCGAGCACGCGAACCGCCGCCTTCCCGTCATCTTGTGTCCTGTTCAGCACGAAATGACGCAGCACGCCGCCGAAGGTTTTCTCCAAATTCTCCTGCGTGAAGGTGTCGGCCGTCGGCCCATAGGCGAGCACGGTGCCTTTGATGAGAATGGTCCGGTCGCAGAATTCCGGCACGGAGCCGAGATTATGGGTCGATACCAGCATCACGCGGCCCTCATCCCGCAGCTCATGGAGGAGCTTGACGATCTGTTCCTCGGTCTTGACGTCGACGCCGGTGAATGGCTCGTCCAGAAGGATCGCGCGGCCGTCCTGCGCCAGCGCACGGGCTAGGAAGACCCGCTTCTTCTGGCCGCCGGAGAGCTCTCCGATCTGGCGCTTGCGGAATTCGCCCATGTTGACGCGGGCAAGCGCGGCGGCGACGGCTTCATGGTCGGCCGCCTTGGCGATACGCATCATGCCCATGTGCCCGTAGCGGCCCATCATCACCACATCCTCGACCAGAACCGGGAAATTCCAGTCGACCTCCTCGGCCTGCGGCACATAGGCCACAAGATTCCGGCGCAGCGCATCTTCGATCGGCATGCCGAGCACGCGGATTTCACCCCTCGCAAGCCGGACAAAGCCCATGATGGCCTTGAAAAGGGTGGACTTGCCCGAGCCGTTTACTCCGACCAGCGCGGCGATCGTCCCTTTGGGAATGCGAAAGCTGGCATCCCGAAGGGCCGTATGCCCGTTGCGATAGGTCACGGCGGCATTCCGGACCGTGATGCCGGAGCCCGCATCGTCAGATGCGGGCGAATTAAAGCCATTGCCGGAAGCGCTCATTGCGACAGACCTTCGCTCAGACCATTGGCGAGTGTCTCGGACGTCACCCGCAGAAGGTCGAGATAAGTCGGCACAGGGCCGTCAGCTTCGCTCAGCGAATCGACGTAAAGCACGCCGCCATAATGCGCGGCGGTTTCGCGGGCCACCTGACGGGCCGGCTTGTCCGATACGGTGCTTTCGCTGAAGACGGCAGGAATCCGGTCTTTCCTGACGGTATCGATGACCTTGCGCACCTGCTGCGGTGTACCCTGCTGGTCGGCATTGATCGGCCAGAGATAGAGCTCCTTCATGCCGAAATCGCGTGCGAGATAGGAAAATGCGCCTTCGCTCGAGACCAGCCAGCGCTTGTCCTGGGGGATCTTGTCGAGCATTTCGCGGATCGGAGCGACCGTCGCCCTGATCTTTTCCTTATAGGTTTCGGCGTTGGCCTTGTAGGTATTCGCGTTTCCCGGGTCGTATTTGACGAAGGCGTCGCGGATATTGTCGACATAGATGATTGCGTTCTCGGGCGACATCCAGGCATGCGGGTTGGGCTTGCCTTCGTATGGGCCTTCGGCGATGCCCATCGGCTCTATGCCGGTCGAAACGACGACGTCAGGGACCTCCTCGAGGTTTCGATAGAATTTCTGGAACCAGAGCTCCAGATTGAGGCCGTTCGAGAAAATGAGCTTTGCTCCCTGTGCCCGCTGGATATCTCCTGCCGTCGGCTGATATTCGTGGATCTCCGCGCCGGGTTTGGTGATGGATTCGACGGTTGCGGCATCGCCCGCAACGTTCCTTGCCATGTCGGCGATGATCGTGAAGGTCGTGACCGCCTTGAATTTTTCTTGAGCAGCGCTTGGGGCCGCTGCCAGGACGACGGCAAATGCGCCCGCCATTCCGGCCAGGATAGACCGTCTCATCTTGTCGAACATACTACCTCCGGATTGATATTAAGACCTAGTTGCATCTATCGGACGTCCCGTTCTCTTTGCAATTGATACTGATTTGCAAAAATGGTTGACGCACGCGCGATTTCCCATATCTTGCAATTAAGAATGAGTTGCAAGTAAAAATCTACGGCGGACCCCCAGGCTGGAGAAATGCGATGACGGAAATAGTGAGGCAGCCGACATTGTCGGAGCGGACGGATGAGCAGATCCGAGAGGTGCTGGCCGGACGGCGGCGAGGCGTGCGTGCGATGCTGCTCTTTGCCGGCCCCGCCATGATCGCCTCCATCGCCTACATGGACCCCGGCAACTTCGCGACGAATATCCAGGCAGGCTCCAGCTATGGCTATTCGCTTCTATGGGTGGTGCTGATGGCGAATCTGATCGCCATGCTGTTCCAGGCGCTGTCGGCCAAGCTCGGCATCGTCACCGGCCGCAATCTTGCCGAGGTATGCCACGATCAGTTTTCGGCGCCGGTTCGCATCGCGATGTGGATCGTCAGCGAGGTCGCGGCCATGGCGACCGATCTTGCCGAGTTCCTCGGGGGCGCCATCGGGCTATCGCTGCTCTTCCAGATGCCGCTTCTGGCAGGGATGGCGGTGACCGCCATCGTCACCTATGGCGTCCTCTTGTTCGAGGGTCGCGGCTTCCGGCCGATGGAGCTCATCATCGGCGCGTTGGTGGCCGTTATCGGCCTTTGCTATGTCATCGAAATGTTCATCGCGCCGGTGGCCTGGGGACAGGTCGGCTTGGGGCTCGTAACCCCATCCATGCCTGACATGACTGCGCTGACCATCTCCGTCGGTATTATCGGTGCAACGGTCATGCCGCATGCCGTCTATCTCCATTCCGGCCTCACGCAGCATCGCGCGCCGGCCCGCAATGATTTCGAGCGGCGCAAGCTGGTCCGTTTTTCGAATTGGGAATGCATCATCGCGTTGGCAGTGGCCGGTGCCGTCAATATTGCCATGGTGGTCATGGCATCGGCCGCCTTTCATGCCGGCCATCCCGAAGTCGCCGAGATCGAGACCGCCTATCACATGCTGACACCGCTTCTCGGCGGTGCCGCTGCGGCCGTCTTCCTCGTGTCGCTGATGGCGTCAGGCATTTCGTCATCGGCCGTCGGCACCATGGCCGGCCAGATGATCATGCAGGGCTTCGTCGGCTTCCATATCCCGATCTGGGTGCGCCGTCTCGTGACGATGCTGCCGGCCTTCGTGGTCGTCCTCTTCGGCGTCAACACGACCGACGCCCTGCTCTACAGCCAGGTCGTCTTGTCCTTCGCGCTGCCGGTTCCGATGATCGCGCTCGTCATGTTCACGCGTAATCGCGCCATCATGGGGGATTTCGCAAACGGCCGGATGACCGATATCGCCGCCATCGTCGGAACGATCGTCATCCTATGCCTGAACGTGGTCCTGCTTCTCCAGACCTTCGGCATTCCGATCCCTGGGCTCGGCTGAGACCGCCGCGTCTGGCATAGAAAACCAGCTCGAAAACATCACATCATCCGACGGGGAAGGGCGGCAGGCCGATAGCTCGCCGCTCGATGACGCTGCGCACTGCTCGGCGTCGCTCCTCAGTCGAAGGATTTTTCAGCCGTTCGATGCTTGCTTTTGATTTGCCGCAATCGCGTATTCTTCTGCGAGACGATAGATGTCTCCAATACAGTCGATCTTGCCGCGGAGTTCGGTGGGGCTGGCGGAGATTTCAAGGCCTGTCTTATCTTCAATGAGATACAGAATTTCGATGAAATCGAACGAGTCGACATTGAATTCTTCCAGCCGCCGCTCCGGCGTCAATTCAGCAGGCGGAACACCGAGAAAATCCGCGATCAAATCGCGCAGCTTGTCGGCGATGGCGGGATGTGGCTCAGTCATTTATCTCTCCACAAAAACTGGATTGCGGGAAGCCGGTTATTCCATCGCAAGATTAAGCTGGGCTGAAATATCGATGTCGAGACGCTGAGGAGAATGGCATGCGCAGGGTCGTGATTACCGGAATGGGCGTCGTCGCCGGAACGGGCAATGGAGTTGAGCCATTCTGGCAGGCCGTCAAAAGTGGGCGGCATTGCTTCGGTCCGCTGGAGGGGTTTGACGAGAACCGCCTCAATATCCGCCATGGCGCCGTTGCGCGTGATTTTCAGCCGGACCAGCAGATCAATCGCAAGAAGCTCGGCTATCTCGATCGCTTCGCACAACTGGCGTTGTCGGCCGCTCACGAGGCGATAGGGGATGCGGGGATTGAGTGGACCGAGACGCTCAAGCGCAATACGGGCGTTATTACCGGCTCGACGATCGGCGGGCAGGCGACCCAGGATGAAGCTTTTCTGAGGCTCTATGGCAGCACGGCGCGGCCCGTCAATCCGGTCACCATTCCGAAAGTGATGCCTTGCGCCGCGACGGTTGCGATTTCGATGGACTTCGGCCTGACCGGGCCGTCCTACACCCTTTCGACGGCATGCGCTTCATCGGCCCATGCGATCGGTCAGGCCTTCTGGATGGTGCGCCAGGGCACGCTCGATCTGGCCATCGCAGGGGGAAGCGAAGCGCCTTTCAGCTTCGGCTATCTGAAGGCATGGGATGCGTTGCAGGTCGTCGATCCCGAGCCTTGCCGACCTTTTTCCAAGGACAGGGAAGGCCTGAACCTCGGCGAGGCCGGCGCAATACTGGTGCTGGAGCCTCTTGAAACCGCCATAGCGCGCGGAGCGAAAATCTATGCGGAAATCGTTGGCTTCGGCATGTCCGCCGACGCGCATCATCTCACCCAACCGCAGCTGGACGGGCCGGTCAGGGCAATGCACTCGGCTCTGAAGGATGCGGTGCTCCAGCCGGCGTCCGTCGATTACATCAATGCACATGGTACCGGCACGCCGACGAACGACGCGATGGAATGCCGCGCCATCCGCACCGTTTTTGACAGCCGCGCGGATCGGATCGCGGTCAGCTCGACAAAGGCGGTGCACGGCCATGCGCTTGGTGCCGCCGGAGCGCTGGAGGCGATCGCCACGGCGCTGGCCATAAGGACCGAAACAATACCGCCGACCGCCAATTTTACCGTGCCCGACCCGGAATGCGATCTCGACGTCGTACCCAATACGGCTCGCTTTCAGCCGCTCCGTGTGGCATTGAGCAACTCCTTTGCCTTTGGCGGATTGAATGCGGTCCTCGCTTTCAAGCGGTATGACGCCTAGCTTCATAGGAGATCGGTTCAGATGAAAATGCTGGATTTGCAGAAAGTATGGAGATTTGTCGCTCTGCGACATGCGGTGCATCATTCAAGCAACAAGCACAGCAGGAAGTACAACCCGGCCAAGTTCGACAGAGGAACTTCATGGCAGGCTTGATCCGCGTCTATCGTTGCCTGCTTGCCCTGCTCGCTTTATCGGGTATCGCGGTCTCATATGCCGCCATCGTACCGGGCGCGCACGTTTCACGGCTGACGATGACATTGAATTTCTTCAGCTATTTCACCATACAATCCAATCTCCTGCTCGCGATGGCACTGCTTTGCGCGCAAATTGCGCCGCTCTCGTCCATTGGTCAGTGGGCGAGCAAGCCGTCTGTGCGAAGCGCCCTTTTTCTTTACGTGGGGATTGCCGGCATCGTTTACGTTTTGATGCTAAGGGACGTTTGGCATCCTCGCGGTTGGCAACTGCTAGGAGACCAGATACTTCATTATTGCGTTCCGCTGCTCTACGCCGTGGATTGGATTTTTCTGAGTGAGCGCGGCAAGCTTTCCTGGCGCGATGTGCTCTGGTGGCTGGCTTTTCCCGCGGCCTATTCCGTCTATACGCTTGCGCATGGGTATATCTCGCGCTTCTACCCTTACCCATTCCTGGATGTCCGCGATATCGGCCTTGAAGCTGTCCTGCTGAACATAGGGTTCCTGGCATCGGCCCTGCTGGCTTTGGGTGGAGTGCTGACTTTTCTCGACTGGGTCGGTGCCAGGCAACGGACCATGCGGCGCGCATAGGCAATGTTGTCACGAAGGCAAATTCGTCACTGACCAATATGCCCCCGCGCGGCTCTTGTTCGAACTGGGCGGCCCGCTCATTCCGCCAGTTGCGTGACGGCGGCTGAGCTGGGCGCGCGCGTGCCGGAAAGGCTTGTCTGGCCGAGCGCCACGACCACGACCGTTGTGATGCTTGCCGCGACCGAAACCCAGAAGCCGTTTGCAGGCCCGAAATTGTCCACCACCCAGCCGGAGACGAAGGCACCGAGTGCCATGCCGATACCGATGCCGGTCATCACCCAGGTCACGCCTTCGGTCAGCATGGCTTCGGGTACGCGACGTTCGATCAATCCGAAGGCGGTGATGAAGGTGGGGGAGATGGCAACGCCGCTGAGGAAGACGGCAAAGGCAAGCAAAGCGACGGAGGTGCTGGCAACAAGAAGCGGCAGGGAGGTCAGGGCGAGAACGCTGACGGCCACCAGCAACTGGCGCTGCAACGGCATCTTGAGGTTCAGCGCTCCGATGATGAGACCGACGACGAAGGAGCCGAGTGCATAGACGCCGATGACGATGCTGGCGGCGCCCGGCTCGCCGAGCTGCTTGGTGATGGCAACGGCACTCACTTCCGCCGTGGCGAAGGTGGCGCCGACGAAGATCAGGGCGAGCGTGATGATCTGGACCGGCCGCAGCCGGATCGCCGAGTGCTGCGGGCCTTCGGTGCCAGCCGCGCGCACTTTCGGTTCCGTCGATCGCTGCATCAGGAAGGCTGCCGATCCAAGCGCCAGGAAGATGGTGCTGGCGACCATCCCGGCTTCCGGGAACAGCGAGACCGCGAGCCCGACGGAAAGGGATGCGCCCATGATATAGACGAGCTCGTCGGCTGCGGATTCGAAGGCGAAGGCCGTATTCAATTCGGGCCGGTCTCGGAAGATCTCCGTCCAGCGGGCGCGGACCATGGCCGGTATGCTCGGCATGGCGGCCGCGAAGAAAGCCGAGGCAAACAGCGTCCAGGCCGGCCAGACCTGATTTGTCGCGATGACGAGAATGATGAAGGCGATGACCGAGACGATGGTGGTTGGCGTAACGACCGCACGCTGGCCGAGCCGGTCGACAAGGCGCGATATTTGCGGCGAGATGAAAGCATTGGTCAGGGCAAAGGTCGCCGAAACGGCGCCGGCCAGCCAATATTCACCACGCGTTTGCGACAGCATGGCGACGATGCCGATAGGAGCCATGGCAAGGGGAAGGCGAGCAAAGAAGGCTGCGGCCGAAAAGCTCTTGGCGCCCGGTGCGCGGAAAATCTCTCTGTACGGATTGGACATCGGAACATTCCCTGTATTGAACGAAATGGCCGCAGACATACGCAGCGTATGTGAATGAAGTAATTGCATACGCCGCGTATGTCAACTAATATACGCAGCGTATGCAAATTAATGTGGGTGATCGACGGAGACGCAATGCGCAAACCTCGCAGTGAAATGATTGCGGAGACGCGAGCCAAGCTGCTCGCCGCCGGCCGTAAGGCATTCGGTAGCGTCGGCTATGCCGAGGCATCGATGGATGACTTTACAGCGGCCGCCGGACTGACGCGGGGCGCACTCTACCACCATTTCGGCGACAAGAAGGGGCTGCTGCAGGCCGTCGTCAATCAGATCGACGCGGAAATGACCGCAAGGCTCTGTCAGATCTCGTCGAAAGCGCCGTCGCGCTGGCAGGCATTCGTCGACGAGAATGTCGGTTACGTCGAGATGGCGCTGGAGCCGGAAATCCAGCGCATCATGTTTCGTGACGGCCCGGCTGTGCTCGGCGATCCCTCCGGATGGCCGAGCGCCAACGGTTGTATCGCCACGATCACGGAAAGCCTTCGTTGCCTTCGTGAGGAGGGTATCATCGTTGATATCGACGCGGAAGCCGGCGCTCGCCTCATCAATGCGGCAAGCAGCTGTGCCGCGCAGTGGATCGCCAATTCGGACGATCCCGAGACGACCTCGAAACGGACGGTCGGCGCATTTCGGACCTTCCTTGAAGGTTTGCGGGTCGAGAAGGGTTGATCGGTCTGTCGTTCGCTTAGTTGGCCGATGCGGCGGTGAAGACTGCCAGCTGAGCCTCGAAAGCCCGCTTGTATGCAGGCCGCGCTTCCCCACGGGCGACATAGGCGGAAAGGTTCGGATATTCCTGCAATAGGCCCGAGTCCTTCAGCCTGAGCAGGACTGATATCATCAGAAGATCGCCGGCACTGAATGCATCCTCGAGCCAGGCGGCACAGCCGAGGCGATCGGAAAGTTCGTTCAGCCGCTGGCGGATGCGCTCATCGACCATGGAGAGGCGCTGCTGATACCAGCTCTGATCGCGCTCCTGGATTCTTGCGATTGCGCGATCGATGATCGGCGGTTCCACTGTGGAGAGCGCAGCAAACATCCATGTGATCGCCCGTGCCCGCGCCTTGGCGTCGTCCGGCAGTAGCCCGGCATGGCGCTCCGCGATATGGAACACGATCGACCCCGATTCGAACAAGGCAAGGCCGTCCTCTTCATAGGTCGGGATCTGCCCGAAGGGATGAAGGGCGAGATGCGCAGGCTCCTTCATCGCCTTGAAGGAGAGGAGGCGCACTTCATAAGGCTGGCCGACTTCTTCGAGCGCCCAGCGAACGCGCATGTCGCGCGCCAGACCTCTGCCGCGATCCGGCGATTTTTCAAAGGCGGTGATCGTTATCGTCATTGCTGCTCTCCATGGCTTTGTCTGCCTTAAAGACGATCGGCTGAACGAGAATCCGACACTCCATTTTCGAGATAGTTTCCAGGGTCTGGGGACGGCCTGGGCCAATGATCCCCATTTTGCAGCTCGACTGCCTGCGATCAATTCATAGATAGGCCGCGCGGCAGACGCGCGTGATGATGTTGCGCAGCCATCTATGGGCAGGGTCGGCGTCGACGCGCGGATGCCATATGACGGCAATGAGTATTTCCGGCGTTTCGAACGGCAATTCAAAGCTTCGAATGCCAAACTCACCCACCGGTTCGTTCAGCTTGCTCCTGCCGAGGCAGGAGAGGGGGACAGCCGCGATGAAATCCGTCGAAGCTGCGATCCTCATTGCATCCGGAAAACCAGGCACCACAACGCGGATTTCCCGCTTCAGACTTTTCCTTTCCAAGGCCTCGTCGATCGTCTCGGCGAATTCTCCCTTTCTGGAAGCGGCGATGTGACTGCAGGCTGCATAGCGCTTCGCCGTTACCGCCCCGCCCGTCAGCAGAGGATGGCCTTCCCGCGCCACTCCAACCAGCCGATCGCGAAGCAGAAGTCGCGTGCGCAGCTCCGGCGCAGGCACGCCTAAGACGCCGATTTCGAGATCGATCAGTCCTTCCCGCAGCATATGCGGCTCCTTGTCCCGCTTGAGCACGAAGCGGATGCGAACGCGGGGCGCCGCCTCCGTGATGGCCGCGACGAGGGGCGCAGACAAGAGCTCGAGAAAGGCTTCACTCACGCGGATCGAAAATGTGGCGTCCAGTGTGGTAACATCGAGTTCGCCGGCCGCAGGCCGAAGAATGGCGCGCGCATCCAGTGTGACGGCATGAACACGATCCCGAAGGATCTCGGCAAAGCGTGTCGGCACGAGGGATCTGCCTGCCCTGACAAGCAACGGATCACCCGTCACGGCACGCAGCCGCGACAGTGTTCGGCTCATGGCGGAGGGGCTCAAGCCAAGACGCTTTGCCGCTTCCGTCACGCTCCCTTCGGCAAGCAGGACGTCGAGGGCGACGAGAAGATTGAGGTCTATGTCTTCCATGGCAATTGGGTAGACCAGATCGATCGATATGCCTAGCGTATGGCGCAACTATTCTTTGCGTTCTGTGCGTCTGGAGAAATCCGGGCCGGGCTTTCATATTGGGCTCACAGCAAACAAAGGAGACGTGCCCCATGCCGTCATCATCACCGTCCGCCGGCAGCATCCTGATCATCGGCGCATCACGCGGCCTCGGCCATGCCATGGCCGAAGAATTCTTCAAGAAGGGCTGGTCCGTCGTCGGCACGGTGCGGGCCTCGCCGGCGAGGACGAAACTGCACGATCTGGCAGACCGCTCCGATGGCCGCGTCGCCATCGAAACGCTCGATATCAACGAGCCGGAACAGCTCGCCTCGCTGCGGAAGCGCCTTGACGGCCGCGTCTTCGATATGCTGTTCGTCAATGCGGGAACGACGAATGTCCCAACCGAGACGATCGCGGAGGTGACGACGGATGAGTTCGTGCGCGTCATGGTGACGAATGCGCTGAGCCCGATGCGGACCGTGGAAGGGTTGCAGGACCTCGTTTCGCCCATGGGGCTGATCGGCGTCATGTCGTCGGGGCAGGGGAGCGTCAGCAACAATACGACGGGTATGCGGGAGGTCTATCGCGGCAGCAAGGCGGCCTTGAACACGTTGATGCGCAGCTATGCCGCCCGGCATGCGGATGATGCGCGTACATTGGTGCTCATGGCTCCCGGTTGGGTCAAGACCGATCTGGGCGGCCCCGACGGGCGGCTGACGATCGAGGAAAGCATTCCAAACCTGGTGAATGTGCTTCTCGGCCAGCAGGGAAAGCGGGGCCTGGAATATCTGGACTATCTCGGCCGAACGGTTCCCTGGTGATCCGTCGTCAACGTAGCACATGAGCCTTGAGGCATCGCCAGACCGGAGGCCGCACCCGATTCGGCTGACGATTGTTCGGCGGATCGCCGAATACATAACGGAAATGAATCGAAGCTGGCCGACCGATTCAAAACACTCGTTGGACCGCAGCCGCGCGATCGACGATTCTTCCGGAATGCTTACTCAGCCCTATCAACTCTATATCGAGCGCACCAATGCCGCGAAGAACATGGCCCGCTATTATGCACTGGAGATATCGACGACCCTGTTCGGCGACACGTGTCTTACGCGACGATGGGGCCGCATAGGCTTCAGCGGACAGACGATGGCGCATCATTTCGAAGATGAAAGGGATGCCGTCAGACTGTTTCTCGCGCTGATCCGGCAGAAACGGGCAAAGGGCTACCGCCCATGCCCTCTGCGAGGCAGGGCGCTCACATGATTTCCATTGCGCCCGAGTGCACTACCCGAGATCTCGGGTAGTGACGTGTCCATAATGATTAGAGAGGCCTGACGTTTTCCGCCTTTGACTTGCCCGTCTTCCGGTCCTGACCCAGATCGTAGGAGACGGATTGTCCCTCCCTGAGCACGTTGCCGTATTGCAGGGCGGAGACGTGAACGAAAACGTCAGGTCCTCCGCTTTCCGGCGTAATGAAGCCAAAGCCCTTGTCGGTGTTGAAAAACTTAACCGTGCCAGTTGGCATGAAATCCCCATGTCTTTGCAGTTGATCGCGGCGGCAACCTAGCGGGCAACTGCTGTCAGATCAAGCACATCTGCTACAGGCGCCCAGTTGTCCAGTCTTTGGCGCCCGCCGCGTGAAGGGCGAAGTCAGCAGGCGAACCTTTTATCGCTCCGGCTCCGGCATGTTCAATGTGTACCGAGTGTGACGGCGCTCACCGCTCCGATTCAGCGCTCCCTTCCCGACCATATCGTGAAGGTCGCGCGTTGCCGTCGCTCGGGAGGCCCCTGTGATCGAGATGTAGTTTTCCGCGCTCAGGCCACCTTTGAAGCCTTCAATGCCTTCGCGGAAGATGCGGGAGACGACTTTATCCTGGCGTTCGTTGAACTGGCCACGGAACCGGTCATAGAATTTCGTCTTACGGATATGAAACGCGACACGGGCAAGGGTTGCCTGCTGTGCGTCCAGTACGGTTTGCGAAAAGTAGACAAGCCATTCGGTTATATCGAGCGTGCGCTGGCTTCTTTCGAGCTCTCCGTAATAGGTCTTGCGACCCTTCCCGATCGTATAAGCAAGTGAGATCAGACTTGGCTGTCCGATATTTTGGGCGAGCGACTTCTCCGCCAGCGCCCTGCCGATCCGACCATTGCCATCTTCGAAGGGATGTATGCTTTCGAAGTAGAGATGACCTATAGCGGCTCGCGTCAGGGGGGGGAGAGGGTTTTCGCTCTTCGGCGCCGATCTGTTGAACCAGGACACATACGCGTCCATCTCGACCGACACTTGCCTCGAAGGCGGCGCCTCGAAGTGAACGATCGGCTTGTCGACGCGGCGAGACACGATTTGCATCGCATCCTCATGCGTCCGATAGCCGCCGATCGTGGCAAGATGGCGGTTTCCGGTCATCAGCATGGAATGCCAGCGGAAAAGGGTTTCATGATCGAGCGGCTGAGACCATGTTTCGAAGACGTCGATCATCATCTCGGCGATTCCACGCTCCTGCGGCCCGATTGCTCTGATGTCGGCATCGAGGCCGAACTGCCGGCGCAAGGACGACTGCACGCTCAGTCGGTCGAGCAGCTCGCCCTCGATCTCGGAAGTCTTGACGGCTTCGTCGCTCAAAAGCTCGATCCGAAGCACCTTGCAGTCCTCTTCCTCAAAGTGACGCACGGCACCGATGATCTCTCCTGAGGACCGCAGGAATTGTCGCTCGAATGGTTCGAGCGCTTCACGATCATAGATAAAGTGTGGCCAGCCGGGCTGTGTCCAATTCCAATGCATGAGCGATAGCCATTTCTTCTATAACTCAGTTTTGCCGATATTTGTGAGTTATAGCAAGAGGGTTCTATCGCTCATGATTTCGATGAGGCCTGCCTTGATCGGGCATTCACGCACAACGCACGTCATTGGCGGTCACCGGAATCTGATACAAACTGTGATGGACTAGCCTGCAAAAGGATCTATTCTTGCGGCCTGCCTCCCAGTTTTGGAGGCATCAATCGATCTGCCAACAAGCACGAGCTCCATCCATGACCAAAGGCTCCGATCTCCTGGTGGCCGCACTCGAAAACGAGGGTGTCGACCGTATCTTCGGTATTCCAGGCGAAGAAAATCTCGATGTTGTCGAGTCTATCCGCAAATCGTCCATTCAGCTGGTGCTGACCCGGCATGAGCAGGCGGCCGCGTTCATGGCCGCGACCTATGGTCGCCTGACCGGCAAACCGGGCGTCTGCCTGACGACGCTCGGGCCGGGCGCCTTGAACCTTTCGACGGGTGCGGCATACGCGCTGCTCGGCGCCATGCCGATGGTGATGATCACCGGACAGAAAGGGATACTTTCGTCCCGGCAGGCCCGGTTCCAGGTGGTCGACGTGGTGGCGTCGATGAAGCCGCTCACCAAGCTTGCCAGACAGATCGTTTCGCCGCAGATGATCCCGACGATGGTCAGGGAAGCCTTCCGGATCGCGCAGGAGGAACGGCCGGGGCCGGTCCATCTCGAACTTCCGGAGGACATCGCTGCCGAAGAATGCGCGCCGGTCGCTCTCGTCGCGCCGCATCAGCTGGAGCTGCCGATCGCAAGTGACGCGGCCCTTGATCGGGCAGCCGCGCTCATCACTGCGGCAAAACGCCCGCTGCTCATGCTTGGGGCAGCAGCCTCGCGTCCTCGCTCGACGTCGGATATCGCGCAGTTCGTCATCCGCACCGGTATCCCGTTCTTCACGACCCAGATGGGCAAGGGAACGGTCCCGGGCGGAACCGAGCTCTACATGGGCACCGCCGCACTGTCGGAACGGGACTATGTCCATGAGGCGATCGAGCAGGCCGATCTCATCATCACTATCGGCCATGACACGATCGAGAAGCCGCCCTTCATCATGGGCAAGGGCGGTCCGAACGTCGTCCATGTCGGATATCAGCCGGCGACGGTCGAACAGGTCTATTTCCCGCAATCGGAAGTCATCGGCGACATCGGCCCATCGTTGAAGGCGCTGGCGGATCGCCTCGAAGGCAAGCTGCCGAACGCGCAAGCCCTTCTTCACCTGAGGGAACGCATCCTCGAGCGCATTGCCGTTCGGGCGACGGAGGATCGCTTCACGCCGCAGCGGCTGGTCCATGACATCCGGGAAGTCATGCCGCATGACGGCATCCTGGCGCTTGACAACGGCATGTACAAGATCTGGTTCGCACGGAACTATCGGACGCGCATGGCGAACACGCTGCTGCTCGACAACGCCCTCGCAACGATGGGCGCAGGGCTCCCTTCGGCCATGGTCGCCTCGATGCTCTATCCCGAGCGGCGTGTCATGGCGGTCTGCGGGGATGGCGGCTTCATGATGAACTCGCAGGAGATCGAGACGGCCGTCCGGCTGAAACTGAACCTCGTTATCCTCGTCATCGAGGATGACGCTTATGGCATGATCCGCTGGAAGCAGGCGGTGGACGAGTTCCCGGACTTCGGAATGACGTTCGGCAATCCGGATTTCGTTAGATATGCCGAGTCCTACGGCGCCAAGGGAACGAGGGTCGACGACATCAGCCAGTTCAAGCAAGCTCTCGAAGATGCCTTTTCCGGCGGCGGCGTTCATCTGGTGAACGTCCCGGTCGATTATTCGGAAAACGAACGTGTGCTGGTGAAGGAATTGCGCGAACGGCTTCCCGCCATCCTGGAGGATCAAGATGACGCTTAATCTGAAGGTTTATCAGGCATTCGATCGCGCGCTCATTGCGGAAATCCCGGCCGATGACGCCGCTGCTCTCGAGCACAGGCTCGACGTTGCCGCGAAAGCCTATGCCGATCGTAGCGCCTGGCTGCCGACGCATCGCAGGATGGCTATCCTCAGAAGGGTGTCTGAGCTTCTCTCGGAGAACCGTGACCGCTTTGCCATCATGATCGCCCGCGAAGGTGGCAAGCCGCTGACGGATGCGATCATTGAGGTCACGCGCGGGATCGATGGTCTCGTCAACGCGGCAGACGAGTTGCGCAATTTTGGCGGCAAGGAAATCCCGATGGGCCTGACTGCTGCCAGCACCAACCGATGGGCCTTCACCACCAAGGAGCCGATCGGCGTCGTGGCGGCGATATCGGCGTTCAACCACCCCCTCAATCTCATCATCCACCAGATTGCGCCCGCGGTGGCCGTTGGCTGCCCCGTCATCGTCAAGCCGGCGGCAACGACACCGATTTCCTGCGTCGAGATCGTCAAGCTGTTCTGGGAGGCGGGACTGGACGAGCGCTGGTGCCAGACCTTCATCACGGAGGATAATGCGCTTGCCGAGAGCTTTGCCAGGGATCAGCGCGTCGCCTTCCTGAGCTTCATCGGCTCGGCGAAGGTCGGCTGGTATCTGAAGAGCAAGCTGCCGCCAGGCACGAGATGCGCGCTGGAACATGGCGGAGCAGCACCTGTCATTGTCGATCGCAGCGCCAGCATCGACGCAATCGTCGGGACGATCGTCAAAGGCGGATATTATCACGCGGGGCAGGTCTGCGTGTCGGTGCAGCGCCTCTTCGTGCACAATGACATTCTAGCCAACTTCACCGACGCGCTCGCCGCCAAGGTCGCAAGCCTCCGCGTCGGCGATCCCACGTTGAAGGAGACGGAGGTCGGGCCGCTGATCCTGCCGCGCGAGACGGAACGTGTCGCAAGCTGGATCAAGGAAGCGACCGATGCGGGAGCAAGGCAATTCGGAGGAGGGCGACTGTCCGAAACCACGCTCCTACCCTCTGTCCTGCTCGATCCGCCGGCAGATGCCAAGGTGTCGCGGCTCGAGGTCTTCGGACCGCTGACCTGTGTCTATGGCTATAGCGACGTTGACGAGGCGATCCGTATAGCCAACTCGCTGCCCTACGCATTCCAGGCGAGCGTGTTTTCCACCGATATAGCCGTCGCACTCAAGGCGGCAAGACATCTCGATGCATCCGCGGTGCTCGTCAACGATCATACGGCCTTTCGAACCGACTGGATGCCTTTTGCCGGACGCAGGCAGTCGGGATACGGTGTCGGGGGTATTCCATGGACCATGGAGGAGATGGCCGACGACAAGATGGTGGTGTTCAACGGCGTCAGCTAGGTGAGGCCCGGCAAGCGTCATCCTCGAACTATCCGGCGATGGTCTTGCCGCAACTGATCGAGTGCTAATTCAGAATGACAGGAACGCGGTCAGCGTGACCGCGTTCCCTGATTTTGAAGCCTGACGGTCTTTCGCGGGCTGGCCGACTCCTTTGGATTAGACCTCCATCTCTGCGAGGCGATAGTCTACACGGGCGAATGGCATCGCCTACGAAAAGAGATCAATCAGGCGCGCCAGAAGTACAGGGCTGCCATTTGAGAAGACCCGAACTGCTCGCGGTGAGTGACGCTCATCCCCATTTCATCTCACCCTTTGCGACCTTGGCACCCAGTTCGAGGGAACCAACGTCGGCGAGATTGGGATATCGCTCGGTCATCGCGGCGATCAAAGCCGCACTATCCTTGGCCTTTTCTTCTTCTTCGTGGAAGGCGACCAGATAGTCGCGTGTGAACTTCACGGCATCGAGACCTTGCGGTGCGCCTTCGGTCTGGTGGGCGGGGATCACTATCTTCGGCTTGCGGGCTGCCAGTTCGTCGAGCGCCTTAATCCACGCCCGCCGCTTTTCAGGGGTGGCCTCGTCGGCGATCCAGACGTGAATGCCCGAAGACACCAGGACGCCGCCGAAGACGGCCTTGAGTGACGGGACCCACAGATAGCGCCGATCGTGCATGTCGGAAACTTCGACGATTTCGATCTTCTCACCGTCGAGATCGAGCGCTTTCAGATCCGACGCTGCCGGAATGACGACGTCGGCCAACGTCTGCGGACCGTTTTCTTTCAGTTGCGGTCCCCAGGTGGCAAGCTTGCCTTCGACGTTGGCATGGATAGCCGCAACCGTGACCGGCTTGGCGATGACCTTGGCATCGGGGAAGGTGGCGACAATCGGCCGGAGACTGAAGTAATAGTCCGGATCGTTACAGCTCACATAGATGGTGCTGAGACGCTTGCCCGTCGATTTGATGGCGTCAGCGACCGCCCGACCATCCGAAAGGGTGAAGCCGCCGTCGATGAGGATCGCCTCTTTCTTGCCGGTGAGCAGCACGGGTGTGCGGCGGAATCCAGTCTCGGGCGCCTGGAAGTATTGCCAGTTGAGTTTCGAGCCCGCGGCCCCGGCGGCGGCCAGGGGGATAATCGAGATGGCACTGGCGGCCAGGGAAAGTTTCAATGCGTCGCGTCTGGTAAACATGCTGGTTCCTTTGTCGTTCTTAGGATCATGCGGCTTTCAGATGCGCCATGAGGTTGTCATAGCTGCTGAAGAGGGCACTGGCATCCAAAAGGCGCTGATGCCCGTTTCTTTCGATCACCAGGGCCGGAACTCCGTTCGCGCCATGTCGGCGGAATAGATCCTGGCCCTGCGCGACGAGCTGGCGATTGCCGGCAAGCAATTCATCGGAGCCTTCGATCAAGAGGCTGGCTGCTTCTCCGAATCCTCCTGAAGAGAGCACCTCGGCGAGGACAGGCACATTGGTGATGTCCAGCCCTTTCACATACCGGGCATGCTGGATGAGGCGCAGCGCATCGAAGCGCTTGCGATGATCCATATGGCCCGCTGCTGTGATGGCGAGGGTGGCCGCGCCCGAGTCGAATAGCGAGCCCGGCTTGTTCAAGACATTGGAGCGATAGTCCCCGGAGAATGGCTGACCGCTCAGGCGCTCGATGCGCTGATCGTTCGACCAGGCATAGGCTGCGAAGGACGCATCCATCTCGCGCGCGCCGGATCCGGAAAACAGACCCGTCGGAAGGAGGCGGACGTCGACGCTCGCCGACAGCAGGCGTTCGATCATCGGGCTTGCTCCATAGCACCAGCCGCATAAGGGGTCGAAGAGGTAGGTGGCTGATAGTTCCTGCATGGATCGTGTCCTCTGTTTACGAAGTCAGATCATCTCAGCTCTTGCTCTGTAGAAAAATATCGGCCAATCATACAGACTGTATGAATTAATCAGACAATGACATGAGCGAACTCCTCAATCTCAACAGGCTGGCTTTCTTCACTTCCGTCGTGGAGACCGGATCGTTCACCGCCGCCGGCGAGCGGCTTGGCGTCGCCAAGGCCGTGGTCAGCCATCAGGTAGCACGCCTGGAGGAGGAACTCGGCGTTTCATTGTTGATGCGGACGACGCGGCGGTTGCATGCGACGGAAGAGGGCCGAATATTTTACGACCGCTGCGTGATCATCCTGCGGGAAGCGGAAGCCGCCTACGGAGAAATGGCCCTTCACGCGAGCGAACCGGCCGGTACGCTGACCCTGACCGCACCATTGGACTACGGCGCCGCGGTCGTTGCGTCCGTGGTCGTCGCCTACCGGGAGCGCTTCCCGCAAATGCGCGTCGATCTCATCTTCGATGACAGCGTCATTGATCTCGCCAGTGGTCAACTGGATCTGGCGATCAGGGTCGGCTGGCTGAACGATATGAGCAACAAAGCCCGGCGCCTGGGCACGTTCCAGCAATATCTGGTAGCGACACCGAAACTGGCGGCAAGCTTCCCCAAGGCCATCGAGCCCTCCGATGTGTCGGCGCTGCCCTGGATCGAGAACGCGGTCCTGCGCCAGCCGCTGCGCTGGGTGTTTTCTCGAGAAGGGCGCCAATCCGAGATCGTCGAGATGCATTCCGCCGTGCGGACGGACAAAACACCGTCAGCCTATGCTTGCGTAAAGGCTGGCATGGGCGTTTCCGTCTTTCCCGACTACATGGTCGTTGACGACATCGCGGCCGGGCGACTGCAGCGACTGGTTCCGGAGTGGACGCTGCCTGCCGGCGGCATTCATGCGGTGCTGCCGATCGCGCGTTTTCGCCCAGCCAAGGTCACGCGGTTCATCGAGATGATGCAGGCCGCCGAACGGCGCCGGGGAGCCGCTTCGAAATAAGCCTTCATGGCAATCCCAGAAGATCGGGTGCATATCTTTTCGCAATACAACCGATAAACGCAGCATGCTGACATCTGATGTCACAAGGTCAAATTAGAACCGTTTCAGCCGACCGATGATCAGAAAGGACAGCACATCTCTTGCTGAGATTTACGAAGCGCTCCAATGGGAATTATCGGGCGCTGTCGATGATCTGCCCGCCGTCAGGCGTCAGACTTGACCCCGTGATGAACTTCGAATCGCTGCTGGCGAGGAACAGGGCGACCGGAGCGACGTCGTCTTCGGGCGAGCCAAAGCGGCCGAGAGCATTCGCCGGCGGGGGAGTGTCTGGTCCTGCTCCCCAGGTGTCGGCCACGGGCAGAAGGTTGTTGACGGTGATCTTGTCCGGACCCCATTCCCGTGCGGCGGATCGCGTTAGGGCGCGGACGGCCTCTTTGGCAAGGTTGTACGGCCCGTAAGGCGACATGCCGAGAACGCCGGCCAGAGACGCAAAGTTGATCACCCGGCCTTCCCCACTGGCTTTCAGGTATGGGTGGCAGGCCTGCATGGTCCGCAGGTATGCAATCGGCCCCATATCGAAGTTGCGCTGCAGCTGTTCGATGGAGAGATCGCGGATAGAGGATTGAACGACGGTCGGGTCGAATGCGACATTTACAAGGATGTCGATGCCGCCGAATGTCTGCACGACCTTAGCCACTGCTTCTGCAATCTGCCCGCCGTCACTCAGGTCACAGACCACGCCGAGTGCGGTGCCCCCCTTGGATTGAATATGATCGACGACCGCATTCACGTTGGCGCGGGTGAGCGACAATACGGCCACTTTCGCGCCTTCGGCAGCAAAGAGTTCTGCCGTGGCGCGTCCGATGCCTCTGCCGGCACCGGCGACGATAGCCACTTTTCCGGTTAGCTTTCCCATTTGGTTTCCTTTCGGGTTAGGCAATTAGAGCGCCTGCGCGAACGCATATGGTGAGGGAACTTGGCGTCCCGCGTTCTGTGTCGCGAAAGAGGCGACGAGCAATGCCAGTCCTATGACGGCCGGCAATGCGCCCAGAGGTTTGCGAGCGCCCATGTGGGCAAGCCCGGAAAGCAGGAGGTGAAACAACATGCCTGCATATGCCAGATCACTGACGGCAACGTTGAACCGCAAGACGATAGCGGCGACGGCAGCGAGTTTCACGAAGGTCAGAAAGTGCACAAGATAGCTGGGGTAGCCGAACTCGAGGATTGTTTGCCGCACCCACTCGGTCTTGACGACATAGGTCACGGCAGAGGCCAGGTACAATAAGATAAGCAAGGCCGTCGCGGCCCAGTAAATATAGAATTCAGACATAGGATATCCGTTGCCGCCGGATGGCTCCGGCAGCTTGCTCCGTTGAAGATTTTCGATGTCCGGAATAGCGATCCGCTATCTCTCCGGTGCGTGGATTGAAAATGTGGTATTAAATGAATGTACGCAAGTAGGATGAATTCGGTGCTGTAAGTATGAAAAACCAGACTAATGAACCAGCAAACATCAACATGCATGAAGAGATGCGCCGTGCCTTCGCTTTGCTTTCGGGAAAATGGAAGCTGGAAATCATGTGGCTTCTTAACCAACGGGTCTATCGGTTTAATGAGTTGCGCAAAGCGATCCCAGGCATCACCCAGCACATGTTGACCGCACAATTGCGGGAGCTGGAGGCCGATGGCCTTGTGTCGCGCACTGTCTTCGCCGAAGTTCCGCCTCGCGTGGAGTACGAGATCACCGCGAAGGCGAGAGGGCTCGGACCGACCATGGAAGCCCTGACGGCGTGGTGGAACGAGTATGGGAGAAGCGTGCCTGAAAGGACGACAACCCGCGGACGAAAGCAGACCGCGAAAAGGTAGCTGATTGAAGAGCAGCCGAGGGGGGTGTCGGATGGCCGACGTCGGCGTTTCTGTGTCACCAACGCTCCCGGCCCAAAGCCGTTATGACCTTGGGCCGAGCATGCGCGATCAGACAGCGAGATGCTGACCGAAGAAGTCGCCGAGCTTCTCGAAGGGGATCAGATCGACCCTGTCGTAGAGATCGACATGGCCGGCGCCAGCGACCCAGACCAGTTCCTTCGGCTCTGCTGCACGATCATAGGCGTTCTGACTGAACTCTTTCGAGTGAGCGCGATCGCCGGAGACAAACAGCATCGGACGCGGGGAGATCGTCTCGATGTCGTTGAATGGATAGAAGTTCATGAACTTCACACTGCTGGTCAGCGTCGGCTTCGTCGTGGTTTGCCTGGTTGCGCCCTCCGGTGTGAATTCGCCGCGTGGAGTGCGGTAGAAATCATAGAACTCGCGCTGCACCGGATCTGTGTCGGCCGTCAGTTCAAGAGTTGTACCGCCGACATATTGGATGTCGCCACCGCCGAATTCCGACCAGCGCTGCTCGGCCGCCGTGGCGATGAACTGTTTGCGCTGCTCTACGGTCTGCGACTTGTTCAGCGCATCGCGGAAGGCCGCGCCCATATCGTACATGCTGACGGTGGCGATCGCCTTGATGCGGGGATCGATCTTTGCGGCGCTGATGATGAAGCTGCCACTTCCGCAGACACCGATACCGCCGATACGTCCACGGTCAACGTAAGTCTGACTGCCCAGGAAATCGACGCCCGCGCTGAACGCCTCAGCATAGATGTCCGGCGAGACGAGGTTGCGGGATTGACCTTCACTCGATCCCCAGAAGGGCAGGTCGATCGACATTGCGACGAATCCTTGCTCTGCCATCTTGGTTGCATAAAGATTGGCGCTCTGCTCCTTCACGGCACCCATGGGGTGGCCGACGATGATTGCGGGGTGCTTGGCCGCACGGTCGAGGTCGTTGGGAAGAAAGAGGTTCCCCGCGACATTCATCTGGTATTGAGTTCTGAACGTGACTTTTTGAAGAGTCACCTTGTCGCTGGTGTAGAAGTTGTTTGCACCGTTGGACATATCCTGTGCCTTTGCGAATTGAGTGTCGAAGAATGATGCAGCGCCGAGAGCCGCGACGCTTATGCCTGTCAGCTTCAGCATTTGGCGTCGGTCGATGCCCTGATCGAATGCGGGAATCTTATGTTCATGCTGGTCAGTCATCCGTGGTCTCCATGGTAGTGGACGCGTAGCGCAGGGAGAGACGATCCACGCAGGCGTCCGGTCTCTGCGCGATCGAAATTTTAGTGACTGGCAGATCTTCAGATGCGTTCGATGTGCACTGGGTATTCACCTCGAACGCGCAGGGGTTCGAACCCGCCCTCAAAACGCCCGAGCCGGATCAGCCCATCCCATTTGTAGTCGCCATAGAACAGCGCCAGGTTGCCCCATGGCTTGAAATAGCAGAGGTCGCCTGGACGCTCGTTGCCGAACGGTCCGCTTCCATCCTCCGTCAACTTGCGAGGCAGGCGGACGATTTTTTCGTTGTTTGCATAGTCCTCGATCCTGAGGTTGAGCGGCAACATGGATACGAGGTCTCGCGCCGACGGATTGTCGTAAAGGGTCGCGGTCAGGACAAGGTCATTGAAGGTCAGCCTGATCCTGAGGTCGGTCGGTTTCTGACTGTTCGGATCGCGCCCCTGTTGGGCGCGACCTATTCCCGGCAAAATCATGGAGGCACCTATTCCTGTGAGCAGCGTTCGGCGGTGGATTGTGATGGTCGTCAATGCGGTTTCCTCCGGATTGAACGCCGGGCGAGGACTGCGAGCAGCGACGATCCCGCCAGGGCAGCGGCCGCAAAGGAGAAGCTGGTCTGCCAGCCGGCTCCCTCGGAAAGGCCGGAGGCGACAAGTATCAGGGAGAAAGACGACAGAACGAGACATCGATCGATCAGACGGGCCAGATTCGACACCGAGAGGCTGATCAAAACGGCGAATGTGCCGGAAATCGAAATAGCTTGGCCCATACGTCCTTCGGTCACGCCGAGATCAGTGGCAATTGGCGACAGGAAGCTGACCGGCATGAATTCCGCCACGCACAGCGCTGTTGCGGATACGGCGTCCCATGCCGCCAGAACGGCGCGTGAAGGTTGCAGGACATCCGGGTGCGTAAGGTCTCGTTGCGTCATGCATGAAACATAGATCGAGCCGACTTCCATTATTAGCCATTGCAATTTGTTCGAACTTATCGACTCCTGACATTAATCGATCAGAATGTGAGGCGCGGCCGATGAAGCGGGAAGATTTGAACGACATGCTATGGTTCTTGGCTGTTGCCGAAGAGCGCAGCTTCACGAAGGCCGCAGCGAGGCTTGGCACATCACAATCAACGATCAGCCATACGATCAAGAAGCTCGAGGTGCGCATGGGCCTGCGGCTGTTGACGCGCACCACGCGCAGCGTCTCGCCGACAGAAGCCGGAGAGCGCCTTATCCGCTCGCTGGCGCCCCGCATCAAGGAACTTGAGCTCGAGATCGACGAGCTTATGGAGATCAGGGACAAGCCATCGGGGACGGTCAGGATCACCCTGTCGGATCACGCATTGCAGAGTGTCGTCTGGCCGAAGCTGCGTCCGGTTCTGCGGGTCTATCCGGACCTAAGATTGGAGCTCGATACCGACAATGGTTTTCGCAATATCGTCGAGGATCGGTTCGATGCAGGTGTGCGCCTCGGTGAGAGCATAGACAAAGACATGGTCGCGGTAAGGATAGGGCCGGACTGGCGTCTCGTGGCTGTTGCATCTCCTGATTATCTCGCCACCCATCCAGCGCCGCAGATCCCGCAGGATCTCGTCGACCATGATTGCATCAATCATCGCCAGTCGCGCTCAGGCGGCCTGTATGTCTGGGAGTTCGCCAAAGGGGAAAGGGAACTGCGAGTTCGTGTCGACGGACAGCTTACCTTCAGCACCAGTTACGCGATGATAGACGCAGCGGCGAACGGGTACGGGATCGCCTACGTACCGGAAGACATCGTCGCGCACGAGATCACATCCGGCCGTTTGGTGCAGGTTCTCGACGACTGGTCCCCAGCCTTTTCTGGCTATTATCTCTATTATCCCAGTCGGAAGCAGAATTCACCTGCCTTCAGGGTCGTCATCGAAGCCTTGCGACAATCCTAGACGTAGAATCTCTCAGATCCGGCCCGACACCATCTGCGTGATGAGGGTGATGCGGCGAGACCGGAAAGCGGGTCTTATTCTGCCGTGGCGCTCAAGCTCCGCCAATCCGTGAAGTCCAGCCCAGAAAGTCTCAGTCGCGGTATCCACATCCTGGGCGAACGGCGCGATCACCGTCGCCATGGCTCCAAAACCCTCACGCAGCTGCGCCGGCGTGTCGGACCTGGCGAAGCGGAGGCCCGTCGGAAGGATGAACATCGCCTCATACATCGCGGGCCGGGCGAAAGCGAAATCGAGATAGGCGGTCGCAACCTCTTCCACCGACTCCTCTGGCGTTGAGGATGGTCTGATGGCGGCACGGAGTATCGTAGCCAATTCGCCGAAGCCCTCAAGAGCGACCGCTCCGACGATTTCGTCACGATTTTGGAAATGCGAATAGAGAACGGGTTGGCTGTATTCTATCTCGTCAGCGAGGCGCCGGATGGTGACGGAAGCCCAGCCGTCGCGTTCTGCAATCGTCCTTGCAGCAACCACGATCTTGCGGCGACGTTCGTCCTTTTCCCGGATCTTGCGTTCGCTGATGCCCACGTCGTTCCTCTATTTTCGGTCGCATGATTTCTCTTTCGCAAAGGCTATCAAAAAGAACATCAGTTGACAAACTAGCATTGCTAGAATAAATGATAATGATATGAGAATTTATGGCGCTACTGGCCGTTACAGAAGAGAAAATCGATGAATCTTCCAATTCAAATTTTCACGGGCGCAACGGTGCTCGAAAACGTCCTCGTCTGGCTGGCTGCTGCGGCGTTCTTCGTCGGCGGTATCGTCAACATGAGTGGCCATCAAAAAATCCGCGCGGGCTTCGTACAGCTCGGATTTCCATCCTGGTGGTGCTGGGTTACGGCCGCGCTTGAACTCTTGACGGCAGTGTTGTTGGTCACAGCCGGCGTCCGATACATCGGGGTCGCATTGGGCGCCTGCATCATGCTCGCTGCAATTGCGGCCATTGTCCGTATCCGGAACTATAGGGAACTCCCACCGCCAGTGGTGTTCCTACTCTTGCTGGTACTGGTCACCGTCGGCGGCCACGCTTGAGCATCTCCCAGTAAAAAGGGCTCTTTATCCAGAGAGCCCGCGCGAAACCGGCTGGATAGGGCTTTCCATTGCCAAGGCATTGGGCGTCATCCGAGCTCCAGCCATCAATCCCTCCTGAAAGAAGACGCCGGATGGAGCGCAATCGCCTCCGGACAGCGCAATGCAACGGCCCGAAGGAGGCCAGAATTATCATGTCAAATCCTACAGCAAGCACGGTCGTCGTCTATCATTCCGGCTACGGTCACACCCAGCGGATGGCGGAAGCCGTTGCGGAAGGTGCGGGCGGCGCGCTTTACGCAATTGACGCCGACGGCAATCTTTCAGATGACGGATGGGCCGCGTTGGATGCCGCGGACGCCATCATCTTCGGATCGCCAACCTACATGGGCGGTCCGAGCTGGCAGTTTAAGAAGTTCGCGGACACTTCCTCGAAGGCTTGGTTCACCAACAAATGGCAGGACAAGGTTTTCGGAGGCTTCACCAACAGCGCCAGTTTAAACGGCGACAAGCTCAATACCCTCGAATACCTCGTGCTTCTGGCGGGACAGCACGGCGGTCTTTGGGTCAGTCTGGGGATGAAACCTGCAAATGTGAAGGCGTCGAAGCGAGACGATGCAAACAGGATGGGGTCGTACATCGCGCCCATGGCGCAGTCCGATGCCGACGCAGCCCCAAGCGAAATGTCGATCGGCGACCTGGAAACCGCCCGCGTCTACGGCGAGCGCGTGGCACGAGTTGCGCAACGGTTAACATTGGCTCGGGCAGCCTGACGCATGTCTTCAAACAATTCATTTGCGCGATACGATGCCCATCTCACGAATCTTGCAAATCAACACCGAACAGCTCTTGATGCATGTGCTCGACTGCGATGCCGATGCCGCCGACCAGAGCCGCCCGATTGCCAAACTGGCTGATCTCGATGCGGGGTGGGTAAGGCGTGCAACGTGGCAGATACCTGCGAATGGCTTCAACAAGTTCGGGGCGCGCGCCGATACTGCCGCCCATGATCACCAGCTCTGGATCGAGCGTTGCACCGATCGCGGCAATGGCAAGTGCAATCGATCGCGAAGTTTCCTCGATCACCGCAACAGCGGCTGGCTCGCCAGCCACCAGAGCCGAAAAAAGATCCGCTACGGTTGCCTCGCTTTGCCCACCATATCCGGAATAGCGCCGCACCATTGCCGCACTACCCACGGCGCTTTCAAGAGTGCCGAGGGTAAAGCCGCCCGGATCAAATGGCTCACCGCCGAGAGGTAGATAGGCAATCTCCCCGGCGGCACCGCGCGCACCGCGCATGAGGCTACCATTTGCAATAATGCCCATGCCGATACCGGTGCCTACAGCCACGAAGGCAAAATTATCCGATGTGGAGCCGTGCCCTCGCCATCGCTCTCCTTGCGCAGCAAGATTAACGTCGTTCTCAATGATGACCGGGATTGCCATCCGGTCGCTCAAGAGTCGGCGCAAGTCAATTGTTTCGACTCCCGGAATGTTCGGGGCGACATTGATATGTCCGGTGGCCGGATCAAGCACGCCTGGCGTAGCCAGCGCTATGACGCGTAATTTGGAGAGATCGATGCAGGCGCCCCGGGCAAGGTCCTGTATAATGGCGTGGAATTGATCAACGAGATGAACTCCGCCGCGCGAGCTTGTTGGCACTTTCGTTTCGGCAACGATATTGCCAACCAGATCGCAGATGACAGCCGCGATTTTGGTTCCACCTAGATCGATGGATGCAGCGAAACCGGCACTTGCATCGAGCTCGTAGGTTATTGCGGTTCGCCCCAAGCGCCCATCGGTATATCCGGTCGGCTTCAACCAACCATTGTTCTCCAAATTGCGAACAACGTCGGAAATCGTCTGCTTGGACAAGCCGGTTTGCTTGGCAATATCCGCGCGGGAAATAGGACCTTTTGCAAGTATGGTCCGAATGACGGAATTTGTTGAAATTTTTCGCGCTATCGGCGTCTGGGTCGCATTTGGCATCAGTGCTGGCTCGCGTTCCGCCTCTAATTAGTTCGGGACCTTTTCCTAATTCATCCAATCTCGCGCTGTGGCTGTGCCAGCTTCAAGTGAAAAATCCCGGAATTCAAGTGAATCTCGATCATTTGGCTAAATCAAATCATTTAATTTGTCCATGTCATTGACAAATTAAGCGCCCAATTTGTAGACTTGCCCAATGGCTGAGCAAATTGCGGAGGGGTAATGAAAGCGAGGTCAAAGGATGGGAAAGATAGTCCTGCATTCGCCGCAGACTTCATAGCGCTCCATTCCGGCGAGAATGCCAGGTGCCGCAACCTTGATTTCACACGTAAACTCATCCCCGATAGCGCACAGTGATGGGTGCTCGATTTGCCATGATGACCCCTACGTCCCAAGGCGAAATCATAACCAGGCACCCGGTCATTCTGCCGATCATGGCGCCTCGACTGCAGGCGGACGCGCATCCTGACGGGTATCTTGATCTCGCTCTTTGGGGAAGCGGTCGTCTGGGACGCATACGTTTTTCCAAGCTTGCCGGACCTTACGTCTACGGTCCAAACAGAATCACTGCCGAAGCAGGCGGCATCTTTGTCGCCCAATCAAAGCCCATCCTCCTGATCCGCAATGCCCGCCTGGAAGGAATCTATCCGGCTCGTCGTGGTGCTTGGTGGCATGAGACGGACAAGGACAGTCCGCGGGCCAAGATCATCAAGCGCAATAATCGCCGTATCGTCGTGAGCGGCTGGGGTGTGATGATCGTCGAGGTCGGTGACGGAGATATCCGCGTCGCGGCCGGAGCTTCTGAAGAGGAGGCTGAAGCCGCATTTAGCCTCGCCAGCGACGCTATCGTGGCAGAAGCCGCAAATTATGTCGCCCGGTGCGACGTCGCGCCCAAGGCCGATCCGGTGATGCGCAGCATGGTGATTCAAGGCGCGCATGCCGCGCTTTCCAGCATTCGGCTGGACGAGAACGGTGTGTTTGCCGGCCTAGCTGCAGGGCAGGCCTATAGCGCGCCCGCGCGCACCTATTATCGCGATGGCTACTGGACGATGCAAATGCTGTTGAAGCTTGCGCCGGAAGCGGTACGCGATGAAATCCGACTCTTGGCCAAGGGAATTCAGCCTGACGGAGAGGCGCCAAGCGGCGTGATATTGACCGGACCGGCGCAATCTCGTGCCTGGCAGAGCTTCGTTCTCGATTGCAAGCTCAATCCCGAGAAATATCACGGGAAGGCCGTTCCGGAGCATCACAATCGCCCGGAGGACTGGTGGAGCGATCATTTTGACAGCCCACTTTTCTTCACCCTCTTCCTAGCCGACTATGTGGAGACCACGGGAGATACGGCGGAAGCGCTGCTGCACTGGCCGCTCGTCACGGCTATCGTCGAACGATATCTGGGTTTCGCAGGTCCTGGCAGCGTGCTGCCGCTCAAGCCGCGAAACGACAGGGACTGGGCAGACAATGTCTACCGGGAAGGTCTCGTCTCCTATAATCTCGGCCTTTTCGTCGGTGCACTGGATGCGGTGGCTAAACTGGGAGCCGGACACGATCCCGCGTTGGCACAGAAAGCAAGCGAAACAGCGCTGTCCGCTCGTGCCGAAATCGAGGACAGGCTTTTTGTCCCGAGCAGAAACGGTTACGCCGATTTCGTCACTCCTGATGGATTTGTCGAGGACCATCTCGTGCTCGACAGTCTGACGCTCTCCCGTTATGGGGCGATTTCGCAAACGCGCGCGATTGGTCTCCTGAAGGCGATGGAAGGGGCTCTGGAGACTCGAAACAATACGAAACAGCCCTATGGGGATTGGGGCGTCCTTTGCGCGTATCCACCATTTAAACGGGCAAGTGACGTAAGATCGAAGACCGCGTTTCCCTTTCGCTATCACAATGGATCGGATTGGCCCTATTGGGACGGCGTCTATGCGGAAGAAAGAATACGCCACGGCCTCGGTGGAGCGCGTTATGCGCTTATACGCTGGTGGGAAACCTGCTTGGCTAACGGCTGGGCAGGCGCGGTGGAATATTTCTCGCCGCCCTACGGACGCGGCTCTCTGCTGCAGGGATGGAGTGCGATGCCGGCGGCTGTTGTTCTCAAATATGGCCTAGAGGCTGCGAACGCGGAGAATAGGTGATGAGCGGATGGGCCGGATTTCCCTTAGACTGCCGGCTTGCCCAATCTCATGACGAAGGCGAGGTGACCGTTTTGGCTGAGTTCTTCGAAACCGAGATGCCTGTAAAATCCCTTGGCGCGCTCGTTTGCGGGGCTGACCCCAAGATGGACGCCAGGTGCGCCATACTCCGTGAGGGCTTCGAGCATGGTTGCGATCATAAGCCGTCCCCATCCGCCCGATTGGGCTTCAGGCAGAATATTGATGTGAAGGTGCGCGGGATAGGTCATGTCAAGACCCGGCGTGCCGCTGTGAGGATTGGCTATTCGCTCCAGAACATCGGCGTCTTTTTCAGTGCTGGCTATCAGACCGGTGATCTCGCGGCGAACAAGCGGCCACCAATTTCTGTCGAGCGCTTCGTCAAAACCGGCGGTATCCGGCGTACCGACAACATAGCCGATGACACTGTCGTGTTTGGCAAGAACGAACGCAAAATCCGGAGCGAATTTGAGATAAGGCACCGCCCATACGTAACCGGGAAGGCGCGGATTACTGTAAAGCGCACTCGCGTCGGCTCCGGCGTCAGCCGTCACCAGGCAAATGTGAAAGAGGGCGTCAACGTCGCTCTCTGTGGCCGGACGGATGAAACAATCGTCGATCTTAGGAGGCATAGCATCATCGATTTGCTGGCCGCTGCTCGGTGCGAACCGACGTCAGGCGGCGGTAAAGCTGGGAAGGTTGAGGGACTGCATCTGAGGGCTAAGGACCCGCAGATCTTTAGGAAAGAATAAGGAAATTCGTCGGTCCAGTAAAGGCCTGACAATGCAAGACATTCGGCGCGTCTTAGTAAGATCAGCCGGTTGGAATCGATAGAAACTGCCAAAACGCAGCTAGAGGGAACCAATCAATGTTTAGCGATTTCATTTCTATCAGCATAGCATCCATTCTGAAGAAGGCAGGTATTTTGGCGGGCGCCACTTTTGTGGGGCTCGGCATATCAACGACTGTCTTTGCCGAGACGCTCACGGTATGGGACGACCACGATTCGGAGTCGAGAGCCGCCGTGATGACCGAGCTCAACGCCAATTTCCAGAAGGCGCATCCCGACGTTAAGCTTGACCATACCGTACGCGACTTCCAGGATCTCAATCTTACGCTCAAGCTCGCCGTTTCGTCCGGCGATGGTCCGGTGGTGACCAAGGTCAACCAGGGAGCCGGCGCCATGGGCGCGATGGTGAAGGAAAACCTTCTCGTTCCTGTCGATAATTACCTCAAGAAATATGGATGGGATAAAAACCAGTCCGATAGCCTCTTGGCGCGTGACCGCTGGTCAAGCAAGGGTGAGTTCGGTGTCGGTGAGACCTATGGCATCTCGTCGCTCGCCGAAATCGTCGGCCTCTATTACAATGAAAAAGTTTTGAAAGCCGCTGGCGTCGAACTTCCGATCAAGAACTTCGACGATTTCCTTGCCGCCCTCGATAAGGTCAAGGCCGGAGGCACTGCACCGCTGACGATCGGTACGGCCAAGGGCCACCTGGCGCTCCATATGTTGGCCGGGATCAGCCAGGCGCATATCGATGCATCCGATCGAAAGGCGCTCGATGATCTGATTTATGGCCGTGGTGGAACCTGGAATACGCCCGGTAATCTGGAATCGGTCAGTCTTGTCCAGAACTGGGCGAAAAACGGGTACTTCTTCGATGGTTACCAGGGCATCTCGGGTGATGATGCCGTCCAGCTTTTTGTCGCTGGTCAAGGGGCCTTTCTGATTTCGGGAACCTGGTACTTCGGCGATATGCAGAACAATCCCGATATCCATTTCATGCCAATCCCGGCACCCGCCGGCATCAAGCACCCGCTTTCGGTTGGCGGTGTCGACCTTGCCTGGGCGATCACGGGGCTGGCCAAGAGCGACAAAATGAAGGATCTCGCAGGCGAGTATATCAACTACATGGTTTCCAAGGAAGCGTCCGTTACCTGGGTTCGCGCCGGCTACCTGCCTGCAACCCCTGTTTCGGAAGATGCCGGGGGCAGCGCCTCCCCGCTTCTGAAAGAAGGCATCTCAATCTGGAAGTCGCTGAACGATAACAATGCCCTTGGACATTATCCCGATTGGGCGAGCCCAACCATGCTCAAGACGTTTGATGAAAACACGCCACTGCTGCTTGCGAACAAGGAAACGCCCGAAGAGCTGATCGGCAAGCTCGACGCGGACTACAGCGCTTATATGAAGAGCAAGTGATTGCCGCCGAATACGCCGATCCCGCCGCGCTACTCGATCGAAGAGAAGTAGCGGCGGGAAACTTCGGTACGTCTATCCCGATCACGGCCAGAGCGGTGCAATTCGACCTCTGGCATATTTCCGAGACGGTGCATGAAACGCTCATCACTTGACGCAAAGGCCAGCAGAAATCTCATCTACATTCTGCCTGGCTTGCTGCTTTATTTTGCTCTCATCCTTGGTCCTATTGTTGCGGCAATCGGTATCAGTTTTACCGAATGGAACGGGATCAGCCCGCCCAACTGGATTGGCCTTGGCAATTATGCAAAATTGTTTTCAGATGAAACTTTCTATGTGGCATTGAAAAACAATGCTTTCTTCATGGTATTTTACTGCGTCATCCCGATTGTCGTCGGCCTGTCACTTGCTGCGATGGTCTGGACGTTCAGGCAGCGGGAACAGTTCGCGCTGCGTACATTGCTGTTCTTGCCCTATATCATGCCCACTGCTGTCCTTGGCATCATTTGGCACTGGCTTTATAATCCCGCCTTTGGTCCCATCAACCAGGCTTTGAAGCTGGTTGGCCTGGGTTCGATCGCTCTACCATGGCTCGGCGATTTCACGTTTGTCCTGCCGGCGGTCGGTATTGTTGCGAGCTGGTATTTCTTCGGCTTCTGCATGGTCTTGTTTCTTTCCGGCATCCAGCGGATTGATCCTTCGCTGTTTGAAGCGGCAAGAGTCGATGGTGCCAGCGGAAGCAGAATTTTCTTTTTCATCACACTGCCGCTTCTCCTGCCCGAAATACGTATCGCGCTCCTTCTCACGATCATTTCCTCGATCAAGAGTTTTGATCTGATCTTTACGATGACTCGAGGTGGACCGGCCAATGCCACCCTCGTTCCCAATATTTATATGTACGAGCTTGGCTTCCAATTGAATCGTTATGGATATGCCTCAGCCGTCGCCATCATCGGTGCGATTCTCGTCTTTACTATCAACTATGCCGTTCATCGGCTGGTGCGGCCGGTGAATGAAGGGAGTGCATCGTGAGCAGAGATTTTCGTGGGATAGGCGCGGTGCTGCCCTCGCGTATCATTCTTTGGCTGTTCGCAGTCCTGGCGATAGTTCCATTTGCCCTTCTTATACTTACGTCTCTGAAGAGCCGCGCCGATCTCATACAAGGTGCATTCGTATTGCCGGCCTATCCGCATTTCGAGAACTATGCAAATGCTTGGATCGATGGCCGGTTTAATGTCTATTTCCTGAATTCGGTCATGATTGTTTTCCCCGTTGTAGCGGTTAGCATCATACTTGGCACGTTGACGGGATTCGGGTTCGCATTCCTGACCTTTCCGTTCAGACGCACCATTTTCGTCCTTTTAACTGTTGGCATGATGGTGCCGACCGAAGCCTTCATTATTCCGCTCTACTATGAAATGCGTTATGTCGGCCTCATAAACACCTATGCTGCGCTTATCCTCCCTCAAATTGCCATGTCTCTGCCTTTTGCGACCATGTTCATGGCCAGCGCGATGCAACAGTTGCCATCGGAAATTATAGAAGCGGCCGTTCTCGATGGGGCATCCAGACGATACATTCTTTCTAAAGTTATCGTACCTTTGATGCTGCCGTCGATGTCCACGCTGGCATTGTTCTTGTTCATTTGGACCTGGAACGAGTTTCTTATCCCGCTTGTCCTTGTCAATGATGATAACTATCGTACTCTGCCAATTGGCATGCTGTTTTTTCAGGGACGCTATACCGTCAATACACCGGTGCTAACGGCGGGCGCTGTCATCGTCATCGGGCCACTCATTCTTGCCTATATGTTCTTCCAGAGGAAACTCATCACAGGCCTAACGGCTGGAGCGACGAAGTAAACGACGTTGATCTCGATTAAAGAGATCGGTCGCGCGCTCGGGCGCCATGAAGCAATGGGAACCTTCTTTCGCCGATCATCGCGCCATTCCCGTGCGAATGCGGCCATGCAATTATTGGATCCCCTAATCGCTTTGCCGGTTGAGATGACACGCAAATCTGGTTATCTGCCTGTCCGTCCAATTCGCGAACAGTAAGGTCCTGGCCGTATGGCTCCCAATTTCCTCGTTACCCATTCCGGCGGCTTCCATGCCGACGAAGCGTTGTCCAGCGTCATTCTCACGCGGCTTTTCCCTGATGCGCGCCTGGTTCGCAGCAGGGCGCCGGAATGGATCTCGCCCGGCGTCGATCGCATCGTCTACGATGTCGGCGGCGCTTATGATGCGGCCGCCGGGATTTTCGATCATCACCAACGCGGCGCACCGCAGCGCGACGATGGTCAGCCCTTCAGTTCGTTCGGGTTGATCTGGAAACATTTCGGTCGCGACTACCTGACAGCCCTTTTGGTCCCAAGCGCCTTTGTCGAGACCGTGCATGCTGCTTTCGATGCCGGCTTCGTCTTGCCGGTCGACCTGGTCGACAATGGTGCGCTCAGCCCGGATAGCGCCGGCCTGCTGGCCGGATTGACCTTGCCGTCGTTGCTCGAAACATTGAAGCCCGTCTTCGACGACGCGGACCCGGAGGCGACCGACCGCGCATTCCATGCTGCGGTTGCAATCGCCCGCAATTTCGTCGAAGCGAAGATTGCCGGGATCCATGCGAAACTGCGCGCCGAAGCTCTGGTGTTGCAGGCGATTGCGTCCGCCGGGAGGAGCCGCGTTCTCGAACTGCCGATGGGCATGCCGTTTCGTCCGGCGATCGTGAAAGCGGGCGCCGATCACCTCCTGTTCGTGGTCCATCCGCGCGAGGCTGACTGGTGCCTGACGGGAATTCGCCGCGCGGAGGAAGGGTTCGAACTGCGCGCCGATCTTCCGGCGGACTGGGCCGGGTTGAGCGGTCGCGACCTTGAAATGGCGACCGGTATTGAGGGCGCCAGTTTCTGCCACAACGGCCGTTTTATCGCCGCCGCCAAAACGCGAGAGGCAGCGCTCGCTCTCGCGAGATTGGCGGTGGAGGACGCGGAGCAACGAGCCGGTTGAGTATAGACCTTGGCACTGAGCGGGTCGGCATGTGGAAGCAACTCGGTCAATCGTCTTTCATCATCTGCACCAGAACCGGGTAGCCCCGAATTTGCACGCTATTTAGATCGACTGAAAATAGTCCCGTGTGAAATTATTTGGGGATGATCCTGCGCCGCCGTTGCTCCCATGAGCGTGCATTGGCACGATCATGAGAGCAAAAAAGGAGGCTTGTCATGCGCTTATCCGCCCCGCCGATGTCGAAAGAACGACTTGCGCAGCTGCTGGCTGGTTTTTTGCCGGATACCAAGCAGCAAGAGGTTCACACCGGCATGCGGAGCCAAGACGGTGGAAAAGCGACATGTGAAGAAGGCCCGTCCGGCGGATCTAATTCGCAATAGCTGAGGATCGTTGCCGAAGCGTTGGTATGGAAACGTACGGACACGGCAGAAAGGGGCGTATTGAGGCGATAGTCAACAGTCTGGATCACACGATAAGCCGTAAACTGCGGCAGGCTGGTTCACGCCTTTCAACGTGAAAATCCCGAGCCGTTCAAATCCGTCTTGGACGTGCGAGGCGAATAGTTCGGAGGCCAACAGATTGCGTTCGACCGTATCGCACAATTTTTCCATTCGGGCTGCCTCGTTGACAGCTCTGCCGATTGCCGTGAAATCAAGTCTGCGGGCAGCTCCGACGTTTCCGTAGAATACGTCTCCGATATGCAGGACTATATCGACGAGGAGCTCGGGTTCCTCGGAAACCACGCGTGCCCGGTTGACCGCTGCATTCGCCTCGATTGCCATCTTCGCAGCGGCTAAGGCCCTTTCACAGGCCTTAGCCGGATCTTCAATATCGGTCGGGAAGATAGCAAGCAGACTATCGCCCATAAATTTGAGAATCTCACCGCCGAACCGTTCAACCGGCCCCCCGATCGCGTCGAAATGCTCGTTCAGCCAACCGACGATACGTTCCGGCGGAAAACGTTCGTTTAGCGCCGTAAAGTTCTTCAGGTCCGCAAGCAGAATGGCGGCATGGATAGCATCACCATTGCCGCGCCGGGTCTGGCCGCTGAGAATGCGGCCGCTCGTGCGGGCTCCGGTATAAACGGCGAGCATGTCGGTCGCGACACGCATCGCCGCGATGCGGCAGCAGGCGAGGGCGAGAGCAGGTAGAAATTCATCCAGGGCGGCAATCTGGCTGTCGGAGAACCCCTCCGGGCTATCGACAGCCAATGAGAAGCCGATACCGGCCAAGGCGGTTCCCCCAGGAAACCGCGCAAGCTTCACCAGGTAGTCGGTTGCCCCAAGATCGGAGAGTTCGTTTAGCAGCGGAAACCCGGCTGCGTCACCGCCGGGCGGCAGTCTCCAGCGCCCAACATCGATGTCTCGTGAAAGAAGATAGGAGATAGGCGAGCGGCGAAACATCGCGTCACCCGCTTCGCCGTGCTCTTGTATTTCGAGCGAGATGCTCGATGACCGCGACCACGAAATCGAGGAGCCTCTCTGGAGCGGATCAATCGACGGCATGGCTATCGACGCCCTAACGAGCGGATAGCCGAGCCTGGTCAGCCGTTCTGAAACTCCGGTCAGGAGCTCTTCGATGCTGTCGCTGGTCAGGCCCACAGCTATGATCCAGTCGACCAACTCCCGCGTCTGCGTCACTTCGTAAGCCTCTCTTAACGGCAACGTTTGAGATGATCGTCGACCAAGTTTGGTGTTCCGGTCCAAATCAATGGGCAGCCTAGCATGGAAACTGGCGAAAGTACCTTGTGTGCGTACGAGCGGGGTGGCTGCCCATGCAGCACAAGATCGAATGCGCTTTTCGAAGTGTTTGGAGATAATGGCGGAACCATACGGGTAAAACTGGGTGGCCTTTATCTTGCCTCGCCTTGACCGCCTGGTCGCGTTGTTCTCGCCCGACGCAATTGATCTTTCGTTATGGGCGCAACAGTTTCACCATCTGGCAGGTTTGCTGCGCCTGAAGTGACGGGCCTTTTGCAAGGTGAAGGCTCTTGTGTGGACGGTCATTCGATCTGAAGCTCGAGCGTCTTTGCGACCTCATCATAGTGTTGCGCCGACGCTGAATTCTTCTCTGCGGCATACTTGGCGCTAATCTTCCTTGCAGCCTCAGCCGCAATGCGAAACGCGTCAATCCTGACCTGAGGCTCAAGCTCGGCTCCGCCGCCGATGTCATCGTCACTGAACGTACCGGCCCGATATCCATCGCCCAGATCGACAACGCCGATCTCGGGAAGGCCATTCTTCATTCGGCCAAAAAAAGCCGGTCCGGCGTGATTGCCGTCGCGGCGCCGCAACATGCCCGCGCCCGAGGCCTTCCCGTCGGCACAGGCGCCTGTCCAGAAGGCAGGCCCATTCGTCAGGGATGCAGGAGCGACGAACTCGCAGTGGCTTACCGGATCTTGCGACCAAAGGTGAGCTGCCGATCCGGCCAGCCCTGGGATGGTAATGCTCATAGCGAGCACGATCCCCGCGATGCTTGATAATCCGTTCACTCGAACGAATACATTCCCCAAAACAATTGCATCCTTGCTCATCACCGCCTCATAGGCCTGTCATTAGCCACTCGGTAAACCTGACAATTCCATATGGGTCGGAGTTGAACTGGTTCATTTCGTATGTTGTACGCAGGGGCAAGCTATCATGAGCGCTCAAAGCGCGCCGGCTTGCTGACCCTTTATCTGTTATCCAGTCCATAACGGCATCGATTATAACGACGGTTTCTCACTGGTCGAGCCTCGCTTGACCAATGTCGTCCCCAAGGCCATCCGTCGAACCGTTGACGCGCTACTTGCCGTTTGAAGAAGTCGCACCGCGCTGCGGCCGAGCTCTTCTCGATCGACGCGCATGGTTGTCAGCGGCGGAGACGAATGCGCTCCAACCGGCAGGTCGTCGAAACCGATGACGGAAATATCGTCAGGCACGGAAAGACCATGCGACTGGATCGCCTGGATTGTTGCGATGGCGACGATATCGTTGACGCAGACGATCGCTGTGGGCCGCCGAGCCGTTGTCGCCAGATAGTCGCTGATGATGCCTCGCGCATCGATCGTCATCAATTGTGGTGTCCCAAGGTCAAGGACATGTCGTTCTGGCTCGAAGGTGATACCTGTCTCCTGGATCGCATTTCGAAAACCATCCATTCGCTGCCGGATCGACTCGCGATAGGGATGAGTGACATGGAGAATTTCCCGATGTCCGAGTTCGATGAGGTGCCATGTGGCAAGCCAGCCGCCGAAATGATAGTCGGGTGAGACGCTTGATAAACGCATGCATCGGTCCATGCCGTTTACCAGCACGCTCCTTATGCCTGCGTCGGCAATCTGTTCGATCAGAGCTGGATTGTCGATGCCGACGAGCAGCAGCGCATTCGGCAGCCCGGACGGAAACAGATGTTCGATCAAACCGGAGCCCGTGCCGTCGGATGCGATCTTCACATCGATGGCAATCCCTTCCGAGGTGCCAGCCTCAATGATCCCGTTCAAGATTTCGCCATAGAAGCTGTCGTTGCTGGCATATCGGCCAAGCGTCAGAACGCTGGCCTGACGCAAGGGTTCGATAGATGAGCGGCCTTTGCGCTTCCTATAGCCAAGCGCCGTCATGGTCCGCATAACCCGTTCGCGGTTTGCCTGGCTGACGCCCTCTCTATTGTTCAGAACCTTGGAGACCGCAGCCAGCGAAAGGCCTGTAGCGGCGGCAATGTCTTTCAGCGTTGGCTCGGTTTCGAACTCGTCTATCGCCATGCGTATGGGGTATCCTGATTTCTGTATGTCACCGCCGTCTCGTCCGCAGATGAGCTATCTTACATAGCCCGTGACAAAACTCATATGCCAGCAAGAACGCTGGTATTCGGGACGATTGGCGCATTGTGATGGTCAATCGGGGTCTGACCGGCATGTGGCGATGCGTGGCGGACGGCAGTCGGATTTGTCACGCATCGCCTTTTCAGCGGCATTTGTCAGTTTCGTCCAAGGTGGCGATCGCAAAAGGCGAGATAAAGCTTCCAGTCCAGCGGTGTCGTGGAGTGTCCGCCATCGCGGATATGATATCCGACGTCCCCGCCGACGCTGACGCCGAACTCCGGCAGAGTGTCCGTTTCGATGCCCTCTTCGCCGAACAGCCTATAGACCGGCGTCACGGCTCGCGCAGATAGAAATTCGCCCGCGGGGTCAGAGTAGGGATCGCCGGCAGCCGAACCCACGTAGATCGGACGGGGTGCGATCAAGGACAGAAGCAGATGACCGTCGACCGGCAGATCCTGCGGGTGATCGGTATAACGATGATAACGGGCCGACATCCAGTAGGGAAAGGCGATATTCATATGCGAGATGGGTTCGTCCACTTCGCGATGGGACAGCGTGGCTCCGCCCTGTCCGGATTCGCTTGAAATGACCAGAACAAAACGCTTGTCCTGGGCTGCCGCCCACAATCCAGCCTTGCCCATCCGCGAAAAGCCATAGGCCACAGCGCGGCTGGCATCCAGGGACTTGTCGGTTTCGACATAATCGAGCATGCGGCTCATCCCCCAAGCCCATGCCCCGAGGGCGCCCCATCCGTTGCTGTCGACCAGTTTGGCTTGCGGATCGATAAATAGCGGCCGGATGCCATAGCCTATGCCCGCGGAGAAATCGGGTTCGAAATCTCCCGCATAGGCCGTTACGACGGCGTAGCCGGCCTTGAGAATTTGCGGAACATCCCACCACATCGTCTCGATGCCGCGGCTCTGATCGGTGGCGTCACGACGAATATGGCCCGAGAGTTCCTTGGCGATCGGCGTCCCATCCAATGCGGGGTCCGGCATCCAAAGCGGGTTGAGGGGTGCGCCGGGATCGTTCGTCACTGCCTGATTACCGAAGAAATTCAGTCCGATAATGACCGGGACCGGCTTGTCGGCATTTGCCGGCCGGTAGATCAATAGCGGAACGGTGCGCTCAATGCCGTTGGCATGGAAAACCAGCTTGATTTGCTTGCGCAGTGCCAATCCATCGAGAGCCGGCTGTTCATCGCCCTGTTCCACGGTCATCGGCAGCTTTGTACGCGGTGTTCGCCCGAAGACCTCATCCTCGAACATGCGCAATATCTCCGGCTGGCGCCGGCCGACAAAGGTCGCAGCATCGGTGATCCGCGTGCCATCCCGGCTCACCAATGGATCGGGCCATGGGGCCGGCGAGGCAGTCGAATTCATCTTGGCAATCAGAGCCTCGCGTTCAGACATTTCAGCACGAACCGAAACGGGTGACAGAAATAAACATGCGATGCAGAATCCGGCGATAGCGCTTATGAATATTTTCATAGTCTCCTCCCTTTGGCTATTCCACGCCATCGGCCTGTTCCGAGACACGCGTGACGTCCGCCGCGGCAAGGACCGAGGTGTGGGTCTTCTCTTCAGACGATGGCTCTTCAGGCAGCGACGAACCTTCCAGTCCCTGCCTCTCCCCTCGGCAACTCTGGAGGAAAAGTGTCTTACGTCAAGCGAAAATAGAAATTATACGAAATATATATCAGATTACGAAAGTTTCGTTCAGGGCGATCGAAGGTGATGTGCTCCCACTCTTGTACCTGCCGGCGGGACGAGCGCCTGTATGGCTCGTTCCGTGCGCGACCGGGGGCTGGGCACCATTCTTCTCGCAGGAGGCGGGAGCGCGCTCCTGCGATTGCCGGGATTGCCGGAGAACTGCCGATAGGACCCAGATGCAGGTAATCGTCGAAGTGTGGGATACTGCCGAAGAGCAGCCGGGGTAGGTGCTACCCCTCGTCATATCACTGAAATGCTGGCTGGCAGAAGCAAGTGTGGCAAAGTGGCGACACGTGCCGGCGACTAAGCAAAAAGCCGTAATTTCCTAAAAATAGTCCATAATTTTCTAAAATACCGCCGCCTCGAATGCAGCCATCCTCGCCATGGTAACCATTCGGTGCGCTATGGACATTCAATTCCCAGGTTTTGAAATTTTTGCTCCGAAAATCGAAGTGGCCCGGGCTGTCCTGCAACGGCCATATGCGAGCCATCCGACCGGTTGGAAACTCGATCATCTATATGCCCGCCGCGCCCGCGCGGGGACGAAGCTCCCTTGCGACCACACGCATGTTGCACTGCATTCCGCTCCGGAGCCGACGCAGCCGGGGGTCACGGATATCAGAGCAGATCGAAAGCCGGGCACCGGGATGGGACGCGTACTTCAGGAGTTACAAAATTTCGACGACGACGCAGGCGCGGATGCCGACCCAAGCGTGAAGCATTTTGCTCGGTTTCCAGCATGCTAGCAAAGCCAGGGGCAGCCAGGATCGGATCTGACGGGACTTGCATCAGATGATGGATTTCGCCGCAGGCATGAAACGCGCCTGAGGCATCGATCATCCATGACTTGTGTGTAGTGCCATACAGCCAGCCTTAGGAATTCGGCAATGCCGATGCTTCAATTGATCGGGAGAGTCGCATGAACACTGAAAAAATCATTATCTTTGACACTACTTTGCGTGACGGCGAACAAAGCCCCGGCATCAACCTTGACGCCGGGGAAAAGGTGGAAATCGCGCTTATGCTCGAAGGGCTGAAGGTCGACGTGATCGAGGCTGGTTTTGCCGTCTCCAGTCCAGGCGAGTTCGAGGCGATCAAGGCCGTGGCGCGCGTCGTCAAGGACAGCACGATTTGCAGCCTGAGCCGCGCGGTCGAGCGCGACATCGATCTGACGGCGGAAGCCGTTTCCGGTGCAGCGTCGTCCCGTATCCATATCGTGCTGGCGACCTCGCCCATTCACATGAAATACAAGTTGCAGATGACGCCGGAAAACGTGCTCGAACATGCCGTTCGCGCGGTGCACCACGCACGGCGCTATTCCGAGGATATCGAGTTTTCCTGCGAGGATGCGAGCCGGTCGGAGCCGGAGTTTCTTGCCCGTTTCGTGGAACTGGTGATCAAGGCCGGTGCGACCACGGTCAGCCTGCCTGATACGGTCGGCTACGCCACGCCGTACGAATACGGCAAGCTATTCACCTATCTGCGCAACACCGTGCCGAATGCCGACAAGGCCGTGTTCTCTGCGCATTGTCACAACGATCTGGGGATGGCTGTTTCCAACTCGCTGGAAGCGACCCGGCAGGGCGCACGCCAGATCGAATGCACGATCAACGGTATCGGTGAGCGGGCGGGCAATGCATCGCTCGAGGAGATCGTCATGGCGCTGCATACACGCGCGGATTTTTTCCGATGCCAGACGTCCGTTGAAACCCGTCGATTGACGGCTGCATCCAGGCTCGTCTCGGAGATCACGGGTTTCGTTGTGCAGCCCAACAAAGCGATCGTCGGCAGGAATGCCTTCTCGCATCAGTCCGGCATTCACCAGGATGGTATGCTGAAGAACCCGCTGACCTATCAGATCATGACGGCGGCGGAGGTCGGTGCCGACGAGTATCGGCTGGTGCTCGGAAAGAATTCGGGTCGCAACGGTTTTCGCATGTGCATGCGCTCGCTGGGCATCGAGTTCGGCTCCGATGCCGATCTCGATCGCGCTTTCTCCCGTTTCAAGGACATCGCCGATCAAAAGGCATCGCTTTGTGATGAGGATCTTCTGGCGACGGTTGCGGGTATGGAAGCCCTCTCCCGGGAAAGCCACATCGCGTAATTCTGTTTCCAGAACATGCAATCGGGATCGGCCGCGTGTCGGAACCGTGCCTGCTTCGGGCCTGGGCCGGCCCCGGGGGAACGCACGTCAATACTTTGCAGCATTCAGGAACGAAGGTCACAGTGGAGAAGCGAGCAAATGACGATGGATCTTGCAGTCGAAACGGCAGGCGATCTTCGAGTAGCCAAGCCGAAAACAGGGTATGAATTCCTGATCGACACGCTTAAGACCTGGCAAGTGCGCCATTATGCCGGCGTCACAGGGGGAGGGGTCATCCATTTGCTCAAACATCTCGAGCCGATGGTCTCTCCCGACGACGGTGCCGAATTTCCGGTTTTCTTCAATATCGGAGAGTATGTCGCCGGCTTTATTCCGTTGGGATACTATCTCGCGAGCGGGAAAATCAGCGCAGCCATTGCAACGACGGGAGCTGCGACACGGCTGCTGACCTGCGGCCTGAGTGATGCGAAATTGCACAATATTCCTGCAATCTACCTCATTCCTCTCAGTCCGGCAGATACGCGATACCGTGCGCCGCTGCAGGATACGAGCCCGGAGGGTGCCGACGTCGTGGCTCAGCTGAAGGCCGAGCTGCCATCAGGCACATTCGTCCTGAATGATCCGGACCATATCGGAGAACAACTCGAGCAGGCCCGCAAACACCTCGATCAGGGCGCGCCCATCGCACTTCTGATGCCGCCGGAAGCGCTCGGCAAGACGGTGCCCGAGCCGGTCCATAGGCCTTGGGACGGAGACCGCATTCATAAACCGAACAGGATCGACCAAGGCTCGTTCGCCCATTTTTTGGCCGAGTTCCCACGGCGATCGGTTGGGCGTCGGGTGATCGTGCTCGCGGGGGAAGAGGCGGCCATGTATCCGCACATGCCGGCCCTAACCACACGCTTGTGCAAAGCATTGCAGGCGCCGATCGTCTGGAGCATAAACGGAGCGAATGCGGTGGGGCGCGACAACAGCTTCGGTTTCGGCTATCTGGGCTTCGGCGGTAATGATCGCGCAATGCAGCTCTGGAGAAGCCTCGGCCCTGACGATATTGTCATCACCCTCGGGTTTTGCCCTGACGAATATACCCTTAATTTTTCTGACATACCTGCCCATACGACATGGAATTTCACCAACCTGGCTGCCCCATACGGCAGCGTTGGAGGCGAATTTCGGCATCGTGTGCGCGGCGAATATTTCGATGTTCGAGGACCGATCGATCAGGTTCTGAGCCAAGCGATCGAGCGGCTCGAGGATCTTCGGCTGCCGCGCCCTCCGGCACCGGCTTTCGCGGCCGATCTCAATGATCGCAAGATCATGCCGCCACGTCCCGGGACGATCGATATCGCTCGATTTTATCAGGAGCTCGATCGTCATTGGCAGCCGGGAAGCGTTGCATTCGATGATGTGTGCCTTGCCTACAAAGATCGTCAGTATGTCACGCAGCGCCCGCATCCGGACGTCCGCTTCCATTCGCTCTATCGCGGTTCGGCAATGGGCGGAGCATTCGGCGCGGCAATCGGCGCAAAGCTTGCAAAGCCGGACGCGACGGTCTTCGCTTTTACGGGCGATGGATGCTTCCGGCTGATTGCCGGTTGCCTTGCCGAAGCGCGATCATTGGGGCTTGTCCTGTTCGTTCTGGACAATGGCGCACTCGGCATCATGGTGCAGGGCCTGCCCGTGGTCATTCCCGACTATTCATCCGATCGCTACCATAGTGATTTGCACCGCATCGACTTTGGATCGATGGCGCGCGCATGCGGCTGGTCAAGCCGCAAGCTGATGCCGGATCTGAGCAATCTGGCTGAGATCATGTGCGAAAGCTATCGTCCCGGCCACCCATCCATCCTGGTTGAGGTACCCGTCGATGCAGAGCAGGTGGTGGGACAAAATCCGCGGGCTAACAACCTGTAGCGCCACACGGAGCAGCCGATACCGGATCAATGCAATGGCGTCGAAGGCGTCATCTCCATGTCACCAATGACCGTATCGAAATAGTTGTCGGCGATCTCGAGCAGCGTTTCCGCTATGCACTGAGGCTCCCATCCGTCTTGCCGAAGCTCCTGCACGGCCGCATCGATTTTCTGACGGAGTTGCTCGTGGCACTGCTGTCTCGATTGATCTGCAAAACCGATCAGCCATTGTTTACCTGGCATGACGATGCTCTCCTCCATGACGATAGACGTCCATATCTGTCGACAAGGTATAGCGGAGGTAAGCTGAGGCAACTGCTGCAGCGCCATTTTTCAAGCGCAATGCCATCATTTGGTCGTCGATACGCATAAGCAATTCGCGCATTCAATGAGTGGTTGTGGTGCTTGAGGGCGGTATCGGCGACGATCTTCGACAGGCCTTGCGGCAATGGCCACATACCCACATATGTGCCAATGTGGGTTTCTCAACTCAGGAGCACGCTAGATGAGCCGTTTGACGATCGACATAACGGACCAGCAACATCAAAGCCTAAAGGCAATGGCCGTTTTGCAGGGCAAGACAATCAAACAATATGCACTCGAGCGCCTTTTCCCCGGTGACATAGATGGAGATCGAGCCTGGGAGGAGTTGAAGACGTTGATGAATACGCGCATCAATGACGGGCTCGCCGGAAAACTGTCGACTAAAGCCGTAGGTGACATCTTCGATGAGGAGATCGCCGAGGATCGTGCTTGACGGCTTACATTCTTACCGCGGATGCGGAATCGGATCTACGTTCTGTAATCCGCTACACACATGCGCAATGGGGTACCGCTCAGGTACGCCGGTACATCTCGGCTTTGGAGCGAGGCATTGCGAATCTTGCCGGGGGGAAGGTCCTTTCAAGGATATGAGCGCGCTTCATCCGGCGTTACGAATGGCACGGTGTGAACATCACTATGTCTTTTGTCTGCTTCGCGAGAATGCGCCCGCCCTGATCGTGGCGATTTTTCATGAAGGAGTGGATCTCATGAAGCGATTGGCTGGTCGTCTGAACGAATGATCTTCGGACGAAGGCGAGATTGCCTGGTAGACGGTTGAGATGGTCGAACAGGATCGTGCATCAAGCCCAGCCGGTCATTGTCCGATCGATCTACGCGCCGTCGTCGCAATCCCGTTGTACACGCAAATCAACAACCTGAACCTAGTGGGGAGGGCTGACCCCATTTTGAGGGCGAGAACACCGTTAGAAATGACCTAAGCTGACCAAGGCTGAGCGAAGGCGATATGTCAGATTGCCAGCGAATAGCCCAGATCACGCAAGGGTAGGCGGCGTACCCGCTCTCCGGTTGCCGCGAAGATGGCGTTGCCCAGCGCAGGGGCGAGTGCCGGGAAGGCGGGTTCGCCCATGCCGGTCGGCGGATTGTCCGACTGGATGAAATAGGCATCAATCGCCATCGGCGCGAAGGGCAGGCGCAGGATCGGATAGGCATTGTAGTTCTGTTCCTGGATCTCGCCGTTTTCAATGGTGATTTTGAGGCCCATCGCCGTGGAAAGAGCATCGGTCGAGGCGCCTTGAGCCTGTGCTTCGGAGCCCGCCATGTCGATGATGGGCCCGACATCCAATACCGCGACGATCCGATCGATCTTGATCTGCTTGCGGGCGTCGACGCGAAGCTCGACAGCCTGCGCGACATGGCCGGCGTGAGAGTAGCACCAGGCGAGGCCCAGCCCGCTGCCATCAGGCATCTTCCTGCCCCAGCCAGCCTTGTCGGCGCACATCCTGATCACATCGGTCGCCCGCTTCGGGCTGAAGTTGACGCTCTTGTCTTTCGGGGCGAGCTCCGGCACGTCTCGGTTGACGGCGGCGATGAGGAATTCGACATGGTCGCGGCCCGACGCCAGCGACAGTTCGTGCATGAAGCTCTGCGCGGCGAAGACCTGGGCGTTATCACCCGGCGCCCGCCAGGCGCCGGTCGGGATCTTCAGCGGGAACATGGTTTTGCCGCGGCGCAGGTTGGGCGCCTTGATGGAGTATCTCAGATTATCGGTGAGGCCGGCACCGGAGGCTTCCTTCTTGCCGTCGGCGGTGAAGGTGATGAAATGTTCCTGCCAGGCGTCAAGCCTGCCATTCCTATCGATCGCCCCCTTGAACTGATGGTAGCCGGCGGGACGATAGAAGTCGTGGCCGAAATCGTCTTCCCGGGTCCATTGTAGCTTGACCGGCGCGTTGATCTTCCGTGCGATGACTGCCGCCTCGCAAGCATAATCATTGACCAGCCGCCGGCCAAAGCCGCCGCCGACGCGGGTCTGGTGCATCACGATTTTTTCCGGCGCTATCCCGGCAGCCTTGGCAATGACAGGCAAGCCGCGATCCGGCTGCTGGGTGGGCACCCACATTTCCATCATCCCGTCATGCCAATGCGCGGTGGTGTTCATCGGCTCCAGCGGCACGTGCGCGGCGAAGGGATATTCGTAATAGGCCTCGACGGTCTTCGCGGCATTGGCAAAGGATTTGTCCACGTCACCGACATTGTCATCCGATTTTTCCGGGAAGCGGGCTGCGAGCTTGCTGGCTTCGGCGGAGAATTTCGCGGTGGAATCCGTCGAGGCCTCGCTCAGGTCCCAATCCACTTTCAGCTTGTTCTTCGCCTGGAAGGCGCTCCAGGTATCCTTGGCGATGATGGCAACACCCGGCATCACCTCGACCGCCTGGCCGGTCCCGTCTAAGGCGAAGGCGTCAAGCACGCCGCGCTCGGCCTTGATCTCATCGATATTGAAGGACCTGACCTTGCCGCCGGCAGCCGGGCATTTGGTGTAGTTGGCATAGACCATGCCGGGACGCTGGACATCGATGCCGAACAGCGGTTCGCCCCTGACGACCTTCGGATCGTCGACGCCGTGGTAGCGCTTGCCGATCAGGCAATATTCGGCGCGTGTCTTCAGCTTCAGGCTGCGAGGATCGGGCACAGGCATTCCTGCCGCCGCCGCTGCCAGCGATCCATAGGCTGCGGATCTGCCGCTGGCAGTGTGGGTCAGGACCGAGGCCTGCGCGGTAATCTGTGAGGGATTGACTCCCCATTGCTGGGCGGCAGCGGCCATCAGCATTGCTTTGGCGCTGGCGCCGGCCTGACGCAGCTGGTCCCAGGCGCGCGGGATCGAGGTCGAGCCTCCCGCGCCCTGGCTGCCATAGATCTTGGGGATGATGTCGGCTTGCTCCATCACGACATGGCTCCAGTCGGCATCGAGCTCTTCGGCAATGATGACGCCGAAGGAGGTCTTGATGCCCTGGCCGATCTCCGGACATTTGGAATAGATGGTAATGGTGTTGTCCGGAGCGATCCGGATGAACGCGTTCATCGCCTGATCCTTGGGGTCAGCTGCTTCTGCTGCAAAATCTTCGTCGCCGAGATAGAAGCCCAGGATCAGCCCGGCAGCACTCCCGCCGGCGAGCTTGAAAAAGTTGCGCCGTCCCATGCTCAGCGTGGTAGTGGCCACCGGCAGTGAGCGAACCTCGCGCATCAATGCCGAGAGATAGGCGTCGGACTCGGCGAAATCGGTCCTGATATCAGCCATGGTGTGCCTCCGGGGGATGAGGTTGCTGGGCCGCCTGCTTTCGCAGATTGGCCACGTCCTTGCCTGTCAGATGTGCGCCTTCGGCGCCGAAGCGGGCGGTCACATAGTTGGCGACCGCCGCTATGTCGTCGTCCGAATAACCCTGGCCGAAGGCAGGCATGAAGATCCTGCCGTCAGCAGTCGTGCGGTTGACACCGTTGATAACGGTCTGTGCCACGTTCGTGGCGCTGGGATCGTTGACGGCGCGCACACCGGTAAGTGTCGCAAAGCCGGTGACCGGACTTACGCCGGTCCAGTCGTGACAGCTGGCGCAAGCGCCGGCGAAGATCTTCTCGCCGCGTGAGTCGATATCCGCCACGCCCTCCTTGTGCGATGCCGGCGCGGCTGTGGTAACGGTGCGCGGCAGGTCGCTTGCGTGGGCCGGTACGCTGCGCAGATAGGTCACCAGGGCATGCACGTCGTCCGGCACCAGATAGCTGAGGCTGTCGTCGGTGGCTTCACCCATCGGACCGGCCGCGCCGCCATGTCCGTTGGCGTGTCCCGTCGAAAGATAGAGATAGATATCCTCGTCGCTCCAGTCGCCGATGCCGGAATCCTTGTCGCTGCTGATATTATAGGCGTGCCAGCCGGCGGTGACGGCGCCTGCGAACTTGTGGTGATTGTCGAGCGCAAAGGCAAGGTTGCGCGGCGTGTGGCACTCGCCGCAATGTCCGAGCGCCTCGGCAAGGTAGGCGCCGCGATTCCACTGTGGGCTCTGGCTCGTGTTGGGGCGGAAGCGTTCGTCTGTGTTGAACACAACACTCCACAGCGACAACAGGCTGCGCTGATCGAAGGGCCATGAAAGCTGGTTGGGCTTTGACGGGGAATGGGCGGGCGCCAGCGTGAAGAGATAGGCCTTGATCGCCAGCACGTCGGCGTCCGTCATATAGGTGTAGGACGCATAGGGCATGGCGGGATAGAGCCTCTCGCCGTCGGCACGGATACCTCGGTGCACGGCTGCCAGGAACTGAGCGTCGGTATAGTTGCCGATGCCCGTCTCCTTGTCTGGCGTGATGTTGGTGGAATAGATGGTGCCGAATGGCATGTTGAAGGCGAAGCCGCCCGCAAAGGGAGTGCCGCCGTGTGCCGTATGACAGGCCTGGCAGTCCGCGGCATGGACGAGATATTCGCCGTGCTTCACGATATCCGCACTGGCAAGCTGCCCCGGAACACCGCTCACGGTGCCTGCCTGATAATCGCCAAGCGCTACCGTCGAACCACTCGCAAAAGAGGTTGGATCGCGGCCAAGAAGCAACCATCCCGCAAAGCCAAGGGCGATGACGACAATGACCGCAAAGAGAAGGCCGATAATTTTCTTCATGATCAGGCCGGCTTGGCAGCGGCGTTCTTGATCGCACGGCGGATGCGGATGTAGGTCCCGCATCGACAGAGATTGCCCGCCATGGCCGCATCGATGTCGGAATCGTCGGGTTGGGGATTGATGTTGAGCAAGGCCGTCGCCGACATGATCTGGCCGGCCTGGCAGTAGCCGCATTGCGGTACGGACGCTTCCATCCAGGCTTGCTGGACCTTGGCGCCGTTGGGCGTCTTACCGATTCCTTCAATGGTGATCACGGCGCGGGTGCCGACGTCGCCAACGGTCAGCTGGCAGGAGCGCACCGGCTTGCCGGCGACGTGGACAGTGCACGCGCCGCACTGGGCGACGCCGCAGCCATATTTGGTACCGACCAGATTGAGATGATCCCGCAGCACCCACAGAAGCGGCATGTCCTCGGGGACATCGACCTCGTGCAATTGCTCATTGATATTCAGAGTGAGCATGTTTCCATCCTGCCTGACGGGGGAAATCGACGCATCAACGGAACTGCTGGGAGATGGTACGCCGGTATCGTCGAGGGGTAAACTTCAACAATGCGTTATCACAGCCGTTGCCTCGCACCATTCAGCAGCCACGAGCGCGCCGGTGCCTTGAAATTGCTGGCGTCTCCAGTTGGCGCCCTCAGCTATGTCGCATTGAATGGATCGGCGCCAAATGGAAATACGGGTAGGCGGCAGTGATGGATACAGCCGTAAAGTCATCGCCCCCGCAGCGGGATCACTTGGAATTGCTCATAAAAAGTCTCGCTGAAAACCATCGCAGCCGGCATTGGTCCTGCTGATTTTGGCAACGAAGCCACCTCCATCAGACTAAAGTCTGGTTCATGATCGGACCTAGGGCCGAAGACGCAATCTTTAGTCCTAATGCCATGGATTGCCCCGACCTTTGCGCCAGTTGTTTCCCGCGATGGAAGCGGTTGGACACCCGGCCGCTGTCGTAGTGCATGCGGAGAAGGTCGATGAATGTGAACGGCGCCCGTGAAAGCGGCATCCCAGCCCCGGCATGTGCCAATGCTTCCGTCGGCAGCAGTATCATCGGGTTTGTCGGCTTCGTCGCCAAAGGTGGCAATGACTGTGGGAGCTAAGCGAAGTACCACGGTTGCGGTCGTCGTACCGATGTTCAACGCCGAACGAACGATCGGCGCGACCCTGGCCAGCATCTGTCGTCAGACGCATCAGGCGCTCGATATCATCATTGTCGATGACGGTTCTTCGGATCGATCGCTATCCATCGTGGCTGAATACGCGAAGCAGGATCCGCGAATCCGGATCCTTCGGCAGGCCAATAGCGGTGTCGCCGTCGCGCGTAACACCGGTGCGGCGGCGGCGGACGCCGAGTTTCTCGCATTTATCGATGCCGACGATTTATGGGCTCCGTCAAAGATCGCCCTTCAGTGGCAAGCACTTGACGAGGGCGGACCATCGGTTGGATTGGCCTATTGCTGGTATGCGCTCATCGACGAACATAGCCGCGTATTTTCCCTGCATAACCGGCCGAGCCACGAAGGACATGTGCTCCAGCGCATGTGCAGAAACAATTTCGTCGGCAATGGCAGCTCGATGCTCATGCGTCGTTCCGCATTCGAAAAGGCCGGGCAGTTCGACCCGTCCTTAAGGGCACGCAACGCACAGGGTTGCGAGGATCTTCTGATCTGCCTCAGAATTGCGGAGAATTACGAATTCCGCGTCATACAGCAGCACCTGATCGGCTACCGCATGACGAACACGAATATGTCGAGCGATGTCAGGCGGATGCTCTCTTCGTGCGAAATCGTCCTCGCCGAATATCGTCAAAAATATCCGCAGTATGGCAGCGATCTCGACGCGCATCTGGTCGACATGATCCACTGGCTGGTCGTCAGAGCTTTTGTCAGCGGCCGTTTTTTCGATGGCTGTGATCTGTTGAGGCGATTTCTGGCATTGGAGCCGCGCCTGGCGATTTCGAGCCTGCCGAACATACTGGACGTATATTGTCGCGCCAGGCTGGTTCCCGATTGGCTCAAGGCCCGCTTGCGGGGGTTGCAAAGAAACGCGGAGTTGCGGCCGCTCTATATGGAGACGATCCCGTGAGGTCGGGCGGTTCGTTCCTCATGCGGCTGCAGCGCCTCTTCCGCCTGGCTGAGGCGCCTGCCTGGGCAGGGCCGACCATCGTCGGGCTCGGCCTGACCGCTGCGGTCCTCGAGGGGGCAGGCCTCTTTCTCTTCATTCCCCTCATTCAGAGTCTCGGCGCCGTAGCGGCGCAACAGGGAGAATGGCAGCGAATTTTCGACCGGCTTCTCGCGCCCGTTCCGCAAAGCCATTTGACGGCATTCCTAGTGGGCGTGCTGTGCGTCAGCATCCTTCTGAAGAACGCCGTCCATCTCGTCAATATCTGGGTGACCCGGTATATCGATGGTCTCGTTGCGCATCGGCTAAGAGCAAGGGTTTTCGACCAGACGATAAGCTCGTGCATCGACTACAGGGTGGAAAACAAACGCTCCGATATCATCACGACGATCGCCAACAACACCTGGAAAGTCAGTCAGGCCTTAAGTCTCGCCTACCGTTTGATGATCTGCTTCTGCACCTTCGCTGTCTTCATGCTGCTGATGCTGCTGATTTCCGTCCGGCTGACCTTGTTCTCGATGATGTTCCTGCTCGTAGGCGCCATGGCCATTCGCCTGGCCACGCGGCGCGCAGACGAGACCGGCAAGGCCGTCGTCGAGGAAAACAAGCAGTTCGGCCTGAGGATGTGGGAGAGCATCAATGCGCTGCAATTGATCCGCGCTTTTGCCCAGGAAGACTATGAACGCAATCGCTTCTGGAAGACTTCCGACAATGTGCGGCGACGCCTTCTGAAGCTCGATATGCTGTGGGCGACACCGGGACCAGTCTCCGAAATCTCGATTACAATCCTGATCGGTGCGCTCGTTCTCGTTGCTCAATCGGTGGGGCTGGGCATTGCGGCGCTGGCAGCGTTTCTCTCGTTGCTATATCGTCTGCAAGGTCCGACCAGGGAATTGCTGCAATCGAAGATCGCGCTCGATGGGCTCGCCGGCAGCCTCGACGATGTCGATGACTTCCTCCGTACAACGGAGAAGCCTTTTCTCTCGCAGGGGCACGTGCAGGCGCCCGCCTTCAGGAAAGCCGTCGAATTCCGCAATGTCTCATTCCGCTACGCGCCCGGACAGCCGCTGGTGCTGGAGGATATCTCCTTCAGCATTCCCGCCGGCAAAACCACTGCGATCGTGGGCGAATCGGGGGCCGGTAAGTCCACGGTGATGGCGCTGCTCTTTCGCTTCATGGATCCGACATCCGGCGCAATCGTGGCAGACGGCATGCCTCTTCCCGAATTCGATCTTCGTAGCTGGCGCAAGCGCCTGTCGCTGATGTCGCAGGAGGTCCACCTCTTCAACGACACGATTTCAGCCAACATCGCCTATGGCGATCTGGATGCCGGGCCGGACGAGATCCGCAAGGCTGCCGAAATTGCCAAGGCGGACGATTTCATCCGCCTCCTTCCGGATGGCTACGAGACACGGATCGGCGATCAGGGAATGCGCCTGTCGGGCGGGCAAAGACAGCGCGTGGCGCTCGCCCGAACGATCCTTCGAAATCCCGATATCCTGCTGCTGGATGAGGCGACGAACGCGCTCGATGCCGAAACCGAACAGGCGTTTCAGCTGGCGCTCGATAAATACTCGCATAACCGCACCGTTGTCGTGATCGCTCACCGGCTTTCGACCGTTCTGGCGGCCGATCAGATCATCGTCATGACAAAGGGTCGCGTGGTCGAGGCCGGTTCGCCGGACGAGCTCTTCAAACGGCAGGGACATTTTTCCAGGCTCCACGAATTTCAGCACGGCCGCCGCAGCGGCCGGGAGTTGGGTGATGAGTTACAAGCTTATTGATATCGAGTTATCGAAACCCCTGGCGCCGATCGAGCTCTCGGCTGAGCAGACCGGTGTCGGCTTGATCGCACGATGGCAGGGCCGGCTGATCGCATTTGAAATGATCGAGCGGTCCGCCGGTTCTATGCTGTCGGCCGAGAGCCTGAAAGCCCTTGCTGATGAGCGATTTGCGGAGCGCATCCTCGTTGCCAAGTTCGACGAGGAGCTGAGGGCGCGCTTGTCGGCGACCGAGACGGCGCTGCCCAGTCTCAGCATCGCGATCTGCACCAAGGATCGTGCACAGCGCCTTTCCCGGTTGCTGCGCTCGCTCGATCAGGTTCGGGATGAATCTCCCTTCCAATTCATCGAAATTATCGTGGTCGACAATGCCTCGGTGGACACGGCCACGCGCGAAGCCGTCGAGAGTTTCCGCGATATCCGCTACGTTTTCGAACCGAAGGCTGGGCTGGATTTCGCTCGAAATGCCGCCCTTCAGGCGGCTTGGGGCGATATCATCGCCTATCTGGACGATGATGTCGTGGTGGACCGCAACTGGCTCGCAGGCCTTGCCAAGGCGTGCAGCGACAACCCTGGCGTCGGCGGCTTCACAGGCCTCGTGCTACCGTTTCGTCTCGACACCGAGGCGCAGATCTTTTTCGAGCGGCGTGGAGGGTTTGGTCGCGGCTTTGCGCGACGGGAGTTTCACAAGGCGCGCTTCGACAATCCGCTGCATCCCGTCGGTGCCGGCATTCTCGGCGCCGGCTGCAACATGGCCTTCGACCGTGCATTGCTGATCGAGCTCGGCGGTTTCGATGAGGCGCTGGATACGGGAGCGCCGCTGCCCGGAGGCGGGGATCTCGATATTTTCTACCGTGTCCTGCGCTCCGGCCGCCCGATGATCTATGAGCCGGAATATGCGGTCTATCACGAGCACCGCGAAACCATTCCGCAGCTCAGGCGGCAATACTGGACCTGGGGTCTCGGCATGATGGCCTTTCTCGTCAAGAGCTATCGCACCGATGGCGCGATGCGAGCGCGCCATCGTGCCATGGTCCGCTGGTGGTTCTTCGATCAGTTGAAGGCGCTTGCCCGCGCTGCGAGGCGGCTGCGCGGCCATGAGCTGCGTTTCGGTATCGCGGAGCTGTGGGGTGGAATCTACGGCCTTGCCGGTGAATACGATCGCTCGCGCGCCCGTATCAGGTCGATCCGGGAGCGCAACTCATGACGACAGAACGTTTTGAGGTGAGGCATATCGATCTTGCGGCCGCGGATATCGGTAGTGCTCGCGAGCCAGCGCTGTCGATCTTCTGGTGGAAAGATCTGCCACTCGGGGCACGGGCATCCCTGGAGGACGAGCTACCTTACGGGGCTTCTCAATTGCGTCAGCTTGCTGCCGAACATGCGGCCGCGCAATTGCAAGCGCGCAGCATCGCGCTGGGCGCACCGTTGCGTGCCACCTATGAAGGACAGCCAAAACCTGCGCTCTCGCTGGAGGCGGCGCTCGATGCACAAAATCTGGTAGAGGCGCTCGACGCGATCGCAGCCCCATCCTCCGCTTCGGCGCAGGATATTTCCGTGGTCATCTGCACCCGCGATCGCGGTCCGGCTCTGAGCAAATGTCTGGCCAGCCTTGCAGCGCAACGCAGCGCTCCGGGTGAGGTCGTTGTCGTCGACAATTCCCCGGACGGGAATGCGAAGAACATCTGCAGGCAATTCCCCGATTTTCGCTATGTCCATGAGCCTCATGCCGGTCTAAGCCGAGCCCGGAACACCGGTATTCAAACGAGCCGGTTTGATATCGTCGCTTTCACCGACGACGATGTCGAGGCGCATCGGGGCTGGACCGCGGAGATCGCGCGTATCTTTGCGGAACGGGACGTTGAGGCGTTTACCGGTCTCGTGCTGCCCGCGCGTCTCGATACGGCGGCGCAATGCTCCTTTCAGTTCACCATGGGCGGCTTTGGTTCGACCTTCGTGCCGCTCACCTTCGACAGGCGTTTCTTTGAGGAGACGCGGCCGAGCGGAGCGCATGTCTGGAAGATCGGCGCTGGTGCCAACATGGCCTTTCGACGCTCCGTATTCGAGCGGGTTGGCCTGTTCGACGAACGCCTCGGCGCGGGGGCGGCAGGATGCTCTGAAGATTCAGAGCTTTGGTACCGGCTGCTGGCGTCCGGTGGGGTGTGCCTCTACGAGCCCCGGGCCGTTGTCTTTCACCACCATCGCAGCGACTGGCCCGGCCTCAAGCGGCAGATCAAAGCCTATATGAAAGGCCACGTTGCAGCCCTTGTGACGCAATACGACAATTTCGGCGATCGGGGCAACATCGTGCGCATCGGCAAGCAGCTGCCGGTCTATTTTGCCAAGACCTTCGTCAAGGCGCTTTTCGAAGGGCCTCCGGGTAGGCTCGGAATTTTGGCGGCCGAAGTAGAGGGCTGGCTCGCCGGCCTGCAGTTTCTCCTGCGCTTCGGCTGGAGAATGCGGCGAACCCCGACGGGGAGCGCTGCTACGGCTGAAAAAGGAATATCGCGATGATCAAGAAAGCAGCGCTTGGCCAATTTCTGTCCGGAAACCCCTATCCGAATGGCTTGACGGATGGGCTGTTCTATCGCGAAAAGATGCGCGCCATCCATCGGGTCGCGCCGCCTGAAACGGGAGGCACCGGACGGGTGCTGGAAATCGGCGGCGGTCGCAGCGGTCTTGCCAGCATCCTTTATCCGCAGGCCGAAATCGTCACGCTCGACATCGACCCCGAACTGGCCGACCATCAGCCTTCCTGGGCGAAATCGACCTTCATTTGCGGCGATGCCTGCTCGCTGCCAATGGAAGACGATAGCTTTGACATCGTCACCATGTTCGACGTGCTCGAGCACATCGAGGATGATCGCCGCGCGGCGCAGGAAGCGCTGCGGGTGGTGCGGCCGGGCGGATATGTCCTGATCTCCACCCCTGAGCTCAACTGGCATTATCCCTATTTCAGCGTCATGAAACGCCATTGTCCGCATGAAAGCGAACTGATGCGCGAATGGGGCCATGTCAGGCGGGGATACCGGGATCCGGAACTTGCGGCCCTTTTCGACAGACGCCCGGAGCGGCGCGCCACCTTCATCAATGCCGCCACCGCGTTTTTTCACGACGTTTCGTTTTCCCGCATCGGACGCCGTCGCCGCAAGGTCCTCTATGCGCTGGCCGCGCCCGTGACCTTCCTCGGTTACCTGATGCACCGGCCATCCACGCGTGGCACCGAGACGGCCTTTGCCTGGCGCAAATGAGAGGTGACCGGACGTCAAAGATGATCGCGCTTTTCCCATGGGGAGATGTGATCGAAGAGTTTCTCGATCCGATCGGGCTTGAACTTCAGGATTTCGTCGAGCGGATGACGGGGGGCTGGCTGTTCGGCTATGCGGCAGCACTGAGTTCGGCCGGCCACAAACCGATCATCGTCTGTGCATCCGAGCGGGTGCACAGGATTGAGTGCTACGAGCATCCTAGCACGGGCACGCCGATCTGGGTCGCACCGGCAAAGCGGCCGCGGCAGGGCCATTCTCCTTCCGCCTATAGCCTGCGGCGCTGGTCTGCAACGCCGCTTTCAGCCTTCCGCGAGATCCTTTCCCGCTCCAAATGCAATCTGCTGCTTGCCCAGGAATATGAATACACGCGCTTCGATGCATTGGCATGGCTGGCGCGGGGTTTAAACCTTCCTCTCTATGCCACCTTTCAGGGAGGGGATCGCACGCTGTCCTGGATCGAGGCTGCTGCACGACGGCTTTCGCTGCGCGCGTGCCGTGGCCTGATCGTTGCGTCTTCCGCAGAGCGCGAGCGCCTTGCCAAGGCCTATCCACGCATTGCTCTCAATATCGCGAATATCCCAAATCCGCTAGCTACCCAGGAATGGCAAGCGATGGATCGCAGCGAGGCACGAGCAAATCTCGGCCTGCCGCAGGATTGCTTCATCGTCCTCAATCACGGGCGCATCGATATCCGCCGCAAGGGGCTCGATGTGCTTCTGGAAGCCTGGGAACGCTTAGCCGATGCTTCCGCCTGCCGATTGGTGATCATTGGCTCGGGTCAGGACAATGACGCTTTCGCAAAGCTCGTTCGCGAAAGCGAGCTGACGAACGTGCAATGGTTGTCCGGCTACATGACGGACCGAGCCTTGATCCGGCGCTGGCTATCGGCCGCGGACGTCTATGTCACAGCCTCGCGCGTCGAGGGCATGCCGGTTGCGCCATTGGAAGCCATGGCCTGCGGCCTTCCCATCATCGCTTCGGATGCACAAGGCCTGCCGGACATTCTCATCGACGGCGAGGCCTCGGGCGGCCTGATGGTCGCGCAGGAACAGCCGGAGGAAATCGCGCGGGCCTTGGCAAGATTGAAAGGTGATGGAGCTCTTCGCGCACGACTGGGTGCAGCTGCCCGACGGCGAGTGATGGAAAAATTCTCCATCGAAGCGGTTGGCGCCGCTCTCGATGAGTTTCTGACAACGGCACGCAGGTAAGGATCACATCCGGTCACGATGCCAGGCGAGCGCCGTCTCGATAATCCTGTCGATGCTGGAATGTCTGGGCACCCATCCAAGCTCGCGCTCGGCTTTATCGGCGGCAGCGACGAGAGCCGGTGGATCGCCGGCTCTGCGCGGACCATAGGCCAGGGCAAGGCTGCGTCCGGAAATGCGGCCGACAGCATCGACCAATTCCCTAACGGTCGTGCCGTTGCCGGTGCCAAGGTTATAGACGTGCGCCCCCTCATCCCGCAGCAGCTTCTCTCCGCCAAGGACATGAGCCTGCGCGAGATCGCTGACGTGGATGTAGTCGCGGATGGCGGTGCCGTCGCGCGTGTCGAAATCGGTGCCGTTGATGGTGAAGGTTCGGCCCGGTCTGATTGCCGCTTCTATGGCGAGCGGCACGACATGGGTCTCGGGGTCGTGCCGTTCGCCGATCTCGCCATCGGGATCACAGCCGGCCGCATTGAAATATCGCAGCATCACCGCATTGAGGCCGCGGGCGCGCGCGAAATCCTCCACCATGCGCTCGATCATGAATTTCGACCATCCATAGGGATTGATCGGCCACTGCGGATGGCTCTCGTCGATCGGAGTACGGGTCGGAATGCCATAGGATGCGCAGGTGCTTGAAAAGATCAGTCGGTTGACGCCTGCTTTGAGCATTTCCTCGATGAGAACCAGCGTCCCGAATGTGTTGTTCCGATAGTAGAGCTCAGGAAACTCGACAGATTCGCCGACATAGGCATAGGCCGCGAAATGGGCGACCACATCCGGGCGGTATTGGCGCAACGTTGCCGCGACCGTCTCGGCGTCGGCAATGTCGCCCTCGACCAGCGGCCCCCATTTCACGGCGTCACGCCAGCCGCGGGAGAGATTGTCGTAGGTGACAACCGACCATCCGGCCTCGGCGAAGGCCTTACAGCAATGCGATCCGATATAGCCGGCTCCGCCGGTGACAAGGACCGTCCTCATTCGGCGGCGATCGCGTGTGAACGGCCAGACGAAAGCAGTTCCTCAAAATAAGCGATCGTTTTGCCAAGCCCGGCTTTCAACTGAACCTTCGGCTTCCAGCCGAGTTCGCGCGATGCGATCCCGATATCCGGCTGGCGTTGTCTGGGATCATCCTCAGGCAACGGCAGGTATTTTATCGTCGAGCGGCTTCCAGTCAGTTCTATCGCGAGGTTGGCGAGCTCCAGCATCGTAAACTCCGCAGGATTGCCGAGATTGATCGGGCCTGTGATCTCGTCCCTTGTTCCCATCAGGCGAACCAGGCCGTCGATAAGATCGTCGACATAGCAGAACGAGCGCGTTTGCTGGCCGCTGCCATAAACCGTTATCGGCTTGTTCTGCAGCGCCTGCACGATGAAGTTGGAGACGACGCGGCCGTCATCGGGGCGCATCCTTGGACCATAGGTGTTGAAGATGCGCGCCACCTTGATCCGTAGCCGGTGCTGACGCCAGTAATCGAAGAACAGTGTCTCGGCGCAGCGTTTGCCCTCGTCGTAACAGGAGCGCGGGCCTATCGGATTCACCCGGCCCCAATAATCCTCCTGTTGGGGATGGATCTCGGGATCGCCATAGACTTCGGACGTCGAGGCCTGGAGAATCTTGGCGCCGACCCGTTTGGCGAGGCCGAGCATGTTGATCGCGCCGTGGACGCTGGTCTTGGTCGTCTGCACCGGATCGAACTGATAGTGAACCGGGCTCGCCGGACAGGCAAGATTGTAGATCTCGTCGACCTCCACATAGAGGGGGAAGGTAATGTCGTGGCGGACGATTTCGAAAGATCTGTTATCAAGCAGATGCGAGACGTTGCTTTTCCGTCCTGTAAAGAAGTTATCTACGCAGATAACCTCGTGTTTTTCCTGCAAAAGCCGTTCGCATAGGAAGGAGCCAAGAAAACCTGCGCCGCCGGTGACCAGGATTCGCTTTGTTTGCTGCATGACGGTTATCTCGCCGCTAACAGCGTGATGTTGCCGCCGTCGGCAGCTGCGGCACGTGCCGGGGCTGGGATGCCGCTTTCAAGGACGCCGTTCACATTCATCGACCTTCTCCGCATGCACTGCGACAGCGGCAGGGTATCCGACCGCTTCCATCGCGGAAAACAACTGGCGCAAAGGTCGGGGCAATCCATGGCATTAGGACCAAAGATTGCGTCTTCGGTCCTAGGTCCGATCACGAACCAGACTTTAGTCTGATGGAGGCCGAAAATCTTCCGGACGGCACTATGGCGGGCGGCGCTACTTGCCTTTCAATGACCGATTGATCGGCTTTGGATTGGCTGACATAGTGCCGCCGCTATCCGACCATGCCATGCAAAGACCCATCGATGACCGAACCCGCCGCTAATTCGTTTTCGCCCGTTTCCGCTCGCCCCTTGGCCAAGATCAGCCTGAAATGGGGTATGGTCGAGGAGCCTTCGCTTTCCATCCTGGAAAAATTCCAGCTCCTGCGGGATCTCGGCTATGACGGGGTCGAGCTCGATTCGCCCAATGATCTGCCACTCGACGAAGTTCTGAATGCCCGCGACAAGACCGGACTCGCTATTCCCGGCCTCGTCAATGCCGTGCACTGGAAGCGTCCGCTGACGGATCCCGATCCATCGGCGCGCCAAGCCTGCGTCGATTCGATGGTCAAGGCGCTCCATGATGCAAAGCTCTATGGCGCGACGACGGTGTTGCTTGTGCCCGGCGTCGTCAATGCAGGCACCAGTTACAAGACCGCTTACACGAGAGCCGGCGAGGAAATCGCCAGAATCCTGCCTGCCGCGGAAGAGAGCGGCGTATCGATTGCGCTCGAAAACGTGTGGAACGACTTCCTGCTGAGCCCGCTGGAGGCGGCCGATTTGGTCGATCGCTTCAACCATCCGAAGCTCGGCTGGTATTTCGATGTCGGCAACGTGCTCCGCTACGGACGGCCGACCCATTGGATCGAGGCGCTTGGCAAGCGCATCCTGAAAATCGACATCAAGGAATACAGTCTCGAAAAGATGAACAGCGAAGGCCCATGGAAGGGCTTCGATGTCGAGCTGAGCGAGGGCGACTGCGATTGGGCTGCGGTCAACAAGGCTCTGTCTGATATCGGTTATTCCGGCTGGGCTTCCATCGAGGTGCCAGGAGGCGACCGACATCGCCTTGCCGATTTGAAGAAGCGCGTCGACCGGATCGCCGCGCTTTAATGGCTGGATTGCAAGCGGGCGATCGTCAGCGGCCGGCAGCGGCTGCAAACATCGCCTTCGCATTCTTCAGGCCGGTTTCGCAACCGTATTGCGTCGGCTCGTTGCCTTCATATTCGAGCGAGACGAAGCCGTCGTAGCCTGAAGCGACGATGTCCGCGACGATCGACTGAACAGGCAGGTCGCCATAGCCGAAGACGGAGCCGCGGATTGCCTGGCCGCCGACCGTCTGCAGCCAGTCCGCGCCAGGTGCTACCTGGCGCACATAGAAATCCTTGAGGTGGACGAAACTTGCATGAGGGAGGCACGCACGCGTTCCCGTGAGCGGATTTTCATCGACGCAGAGGAAATTGCCGATATCGACGGTCAGCCTGAAGCTCGGCAGATTGACGGCATGAAGAAGCCGCTTGATCCGCTCGCTCGAGTTCATGAAGAAACCGTGATCCTCGACGCTGGTGGTCACGCCATAGCGTCCGGCATGCGCGGCAAGCTCATGGGTGGCGTCGGCGATCGCCGGGAATGCCGCTTCGAACTGGCCGGGCTCCGTTGCGCGGAGCGACCATGGCACGACATCGTGGCGCAGGAAGCGGACGCCGAGCTTGTCACAAAGCTCGACATAGCGCTTCAGCCGGTTAAGCTGGAATGCCCGTTCGCCGTCATCGATGAAATTGCCGGACATGCAGAGGCCAGAAAGCGGTATGCCGCTTTTCTGAGATGCGCCTGTCAGCCGCTTCAGCATCTCCGCGTCATCGGCGAGTTCATATTGCAGATCCTGCCCTTCGGGCGCGACGGAAAGCGTCGCCAGCTCGACATGATCGCCGCCATGTTTGCCGACCCACGCAAAGACATCCTCGATCTGCATGGCGCCGCTCTGCATCAACGGACGGAAACTGTATGAACTCAGACCTACCTTCATCGTGCCTCTCCTCGAGCGCTTTCATAAAAACTTTGTTCGGCAACTTAACAATCCCGGTTGACTTCGGCTACGATACATCTTTGTTTGCAATCAAATTGATTTAAGAATGGGGAATAGCAGGAATGTCTCGTCAGTCTGCCGACGTCGTCATCATCGGAAGTGGCCCGACCGGCTCGGCCTATGCACGGATCATCAGGAATAACTGGCCGGAAGCGCGTATTCTGATGGTGGAAGCCGGCCCGCAGATTCTGCCGCAAAAGGGCGCACATCTAGACAATATTCTCGATCTTGGCGAACGCGCTGCCTTCGAGGTGCGTGCCCAGGGCGGCGACCGCAGCCCGCGCCTGCCGATCAACAAGGAAGAATGGGAGGCCCGCCGCGCTGGTGGCTTTGATCATTCGTTGCTGCGCCGCTCGGGGCTTTTCATCGCCAATGATGCCGATGCCCAGGATGAGAACCTCTTTGCCGGCTTCTCGGCAGCCAATGTCGGCGGCATGGGCACCAAATGGTCGACCGGCACGCCGGTCCCGTCCGAGATCGAACTCGTGCCGTTCATCCCCAGCGATGAGATGCGCACGGCTCTGGCCATATCGGCAAAATTGCTCGGCACCAACAAGGACCCGCGCGCCGGCGATGTTGCGGCCATCGCCATGCGCGAACGCCTGGGCGAGGTCTTCAACCCTGGTCGCTCGCCCGATCGCTTCGTCCAGCCGATGCCGCTCGCTGCAACGCCCGGTCCCGATGGCCTGCGCTATCATGGCACTGACGTCGTGCTCGGCGACCTTGTCGACGAGCCGGAGGAGCGCTTTGATATTCTCTCTGAAACCGCCTGCCGCCGCGTGATCCATGAGAATGGCCAGGTCACAGGTGTCGAACTTGCTCGTGCCGGCTCGGAAGAAACCTTCATCGTTGGCGCCGGCACTGTTGTTGTTGCTTGTGACTCGCTGCACTCCCCACAGCTGCTTTACGCATCAGGCATCCGTCCCGAAGCGCTCGGCCGCTACATCAACGACCACTATATCGTCTCGCAGATTACCGAGATGCAGACCGATGTGCCGATGACCGCGATGAGCTGGATTCCGGCCACCAAAGATTTTCCCTATTCGGTCACCATCGCGCCGGCCAGCCTGCACTCGATGCCGCATGCCAGCGACATGAGCGGCCAGCCGATCGGCATGGGCGTTTTCGTGCCTTCCGATATCAGCGCCGACAACCGCGTCATCTTCGATGACACCAGCCGCGACTGGCTCGGCCTGCCGGCTATTTCCATCCATTGGCGTCAGTCGGAGGGCGACAAGACGCGCCTCGAAGAGGCCAAGGGCCATGCCCAGCGAATTTCCGCCATTATCGGTCGCCCAGCTCCCGGTTTTGCCACCTTCGTGCAGCCCGTCGGTTCGTCGCTGCATTATCAGGGCACGATCCGTATGGGCGAGCGTGACGATGGCACCAGCGTTTGCGACAGGAACTCCAAGGTCTGGGGCTTCGACAATCTCTATGTCGCCGGCAATGGCGTCATTCCCACGAAGACCGCCACCAACCCGACCCTGTTCAGCGTCGCTCTCGCCAGTATCGGCGCCAGCCAGATCGCTGCCGCTCGCCGTATCGCCTGATCGGCAGGTAGGCTGAACTATTACGGAAAACTCAGGTGCCGGTCTCGCCTAAAGCAGGTTGGCATCGCAGCTTATGACCGGATGTGAGGTGGTGACCTGCCGGTCCATAGTTCAGCTCCCTTCAAGAGCGTTTGGGTTTAATGCCGCATACTGCCCGACAATGGCTGAAATCCGTGATTTGAAGGCTTACGACAAAATATCCTGAAAACAGGAGCGAGTTCTCGCGGAGATAGTATTCCCAGCGAAGCGAGGTCGGGACGCGCACGGCTCTTTTTTGTGCCTGACGACGGCTTCGTCCAGCTTTGCTCACCGGACGATCACGCAATAGTGCAATCCGGCGGCCAAACATTCGCCATCACCCAGCGTCTTTGCTGCCTCACGACGTCCAATCCCGGTCGCCGCGTTCAGGGAATGATGAACATGGCCGAATTGCAGCGTTCTTCTCGGCTTAAGAGCCCAAAAGCGTTGATAGCCTGCATTCTTATCGTCGGAACAATCAGTGCGGGGTGGATAGAGAGAGCCTATGTGGAACGTGAGCTAACGGCGTTTGACCACTCCGCGGCCAAAGATGGCGTCAAGCCGGCTCAAGCCGCTGGCGTCCCGGTCACCCTTGCTCCCGCTCGATCGGAGGATTTCCTCGTCAATCTGAGCGAGCTTGGAACGGTTCAGGCGCTAAACACCGTCACCATCCATTCGCAGATCACCGGCCGCATAGCCAAGATCGATTTCACGCAAGGGCATATGGTGAACAAGGGCGATCCACTCGTGGAGATCGACACGCAAACCTACGAGGCCGCGCTGGCGCAGGCAAAAGGGCAGCTTGCGCACGATCAGGCCCTGCTCAAAGGCGCTCAGGTGGATCTCGATCGGGATAGCAAGCTGGTCGCGCAGCACACAACTCCGCAAGTAACGTTGGACGACCAGGTGGCGCTTGTCGCGCAGGATCAGGGAACGGTGCAGGCAGACGAAGCCGCTGTCCAGTCTGCCAGCGTCAATCTGGCCTATTGCCGGATCGCTGCACCGTTCACAGGGCGGGTGGGCTTCAGCCTGATCGACGTGGGCAACCTGGTACAGCCTACCGATACGACCGGCATCGTTACCATAGAGCAGGTCCAGCCGATCAGCGTTATTTTCCCAGCCCCGCAGGATCAGTTGCAGGCGGTCGACAAGGCGCTCGCTTCCGGCGAAGTGCCGGTTCAAGTGATAAGCGAGGATGGGAAGACCGTGCTGTCGCAGGGCGCACTTTCGTATATCGACAACCAGATCAATGTCGGGACCGGCACAATCAATCTCAAGGCGACCTTTGCGAATACGGACAACCAGCTTTGGCCGGGACAGTCGGTCACGGTCAGGCTGGGCGTCTCGACGCTGAAGAATGTGGTGCAGATTCCGCTCGACGCCGTGCAGCACGGCCCCGATGGCTTGTTTGCCTACATCGTTGGATCGGACCGAAAGGCACAGGCTCGCCCGATAAAGGTCTCCGAGACCGGCGACGGCAATGTCGTGGTGACCGATGGCGTGAAGCCTGGCGAGATGGTGGTGACCGACGGCTCCTATCGTGTGCAGCCCGGCAGCCTTGTCGCCGATGCCAAGCAGCAGATTGCCGCGGACGCGCCGCCCGCGACAAGAATGGCTGCCCAGTAAACCTGACAATCGCTGTTTCCGGTGCAACTGAATTACAAGAGTGAGAAGCTTGCATGGCTCAGTCTAGTGGCCTGTCGTCTCCATTCATCAGGCATCCGATTGCCACCTCGCTCATCATGGCGGGAATCCTGCTCGTCGGCATAGTGGCATACCCGCTGCTCCCCGTTGCGCCGCTGCCGCAGGTGGATTTTCCGACCATCCAGGTCTCCGTGCAATTGCCCGGGGCAAGCCCCACCATCATGGCCTCGTCGGTCGCGCAGCCGCTCGAGACCGCCTTTGCCTCGATCGCCGGCGTGAGCGAGATGACGTCGCTGAATTCGCTGGGTTCGACGCAAATCACTTTGCAGTTCGATCTGGATCGAGATATCGACGGTGCCGCCAACGATGTGCAGGCGGCCATCAATTCCGCCAGCGGCCAACTCCCGACGAACCTGCCCAGCCCGCCGACCTATCGCAAGGTCAACCCGGCCGATTCGCCGATCCTTCTTCTCTCCGCGACATCGGATACCCTGCCGTTGACCACCGTCGACAACGAGGTCGAAACGAAGCTCGGCCAGCAGATCAGTCAGCTTCCCGGTGTCGCGCAAGTGCTTTACGGCGGACAGCAAAAGCCGGCCATCCGCGTGCAGCTGGACCCGAGCAAGATGGCAGTCAGGGGCTTGACGCTGGAGGACGTGCGGACGCAGCTGAATGGCGTTACCGAAAACAATCCCACCGGCAATATCGACGGCCCGTCGCGAAGCTATACCATTTACACCAACGGCCAGCTGACCGACGCATCGAAATGGAACGATGTCATCGTCACCTATCAGAACGGCTCGCCGCTCTATATCCGCGACATCGGCCAGGCCGTCACCGCGGCGCAGGACAACAAACAAGCCGCCTGGGCCAATGGCAAGCGTGGCATCTTCCTGATCATCTTCAAGCAGCCGGGCGCGAACGTGATCCAGACGGTCGACAGTATCACCGCCGAACTGCCGCGCCTGACCGCGTCGATGCAGCCGGGTATCAAGATCGGCGTCCTCAGCGATCGGACGCAGACAATCCGGGCGGCCGTCAGCGACGTGCGCACGACGCTTCTGATCACGGTTGTGCTCGTTGTTGCCGTCATCTTCGTGTTCCTGCGCAGCGTCCGGGCCACACTCATCCCAAGCCTGACTGTGCCGCTTGCCCTGTTCGGGGCTTGTGCGGTGATGTGGATTGCCGGCTTCACGCTCGACAATCTCTCGCTGATGGCACTGACTATTGCCGTCGGCTTCGTGGTCGACGACGCGATCGTTGTCCTCGAAAACATCCAGCGCCATATCGATGAGGGGATGGACGGTTTCGAGGCCGCGATGACGGGTGCCGGCGAGATCGGCTTCACGATCCTGTCGATCAGCCTCTCGCTTGTTGCGGTTCTATTGCCGCTGCTGTTGATGAGCGGCATCATTGGGCGATTGTTCCGGGAGTTTTCGCTAACACTCGCAATGACTATCGCCGTATCGGCCTTCGTGTCGCTGACACTGATACCGATGCTGGCATCGCGCTTTCTCCGCGACAACGAACATGCGCGTCACGGCCGGCTTTACGCCTTGAGCGAACGCGGGTTCGATGCGATGACGAATGGCTATGAATGGGCGCTCGATCTTGCGTTGAGGTTCCGCCTGATCACGCTTGCTGTCTTCTTTGCGTCGCTGGTCCTTTCCGTGCTGCTCTTCATCTGGATACCCAAGGGCTTCTTTCCACAGCAGGACACCGGGTTGATCACCGGACAATCCGAAGCGGCACAGGATATTTCCTTCACCAAGATGCTTGACCGTCAACGGCAGCTCGGAACCATCGTTCAAGCGGATCCGGATGTGGCGAGCGTCGCCATGGCCGTCGGCGGCGTCGGCAATCCCTTGAACACAGGCCGGGTTTTCATAACGCTGAAGCCGCGCGACCAGCGTCAGGCGACTGCTGACGAGATCATCCGGCGTCTGCAGCCAAAGCTGGAGACGGTTGAGGGCGCGCGCCTCTTCCTTCAGGCGGCGCAGGATGTGCGCGTCGGCGCTCGCGCATCACGCACGCAGTATCAGATGAGCATGACCAGCGCCGATATCGAGGCCCTCAACAGCTGGTCGCCGAAGGTGCTCGCCAAGATGCAGACGCTACCTGGCCTCGAGGGTGTCGCGTCGGACCAGCAGACGAATGGTTCGACCCTCACGCTGACCATCGATCGTGCGCAAGCACAGCGCTACGGCATTCAGCCGGAAGCGATCGACAACACGCTGGACGACGCTTTTGGCCAGCGTCAGATAGCGCAATATTTCACCCAGCTGTCGAGTTATGACGTTATCATGGAGGTGCTGCCAAACCTGCAGAGCGACGTGAGTACGCTGGACAAGCTCTATGTGAAATCTGCAAGTGGCCCTGATGTCCCGCTCTCCGTCTTGGCGCACTGGACCACCGTGCCGGTGCAGCCGCTGCAGATCAGCCATGAAAGCCAGTTCCCCTCCGTCACGATCAGCTTCAACCTTGCGGCAGGCACGTCCATCGGCGTCGCCACGGACAGGATCAATGCGGCTCTGCGTCAGATGAACCTGCCGGCATCGATCAATACCAGCTTCGAGGGCACCGCCCAGGCATTCCAGCAGTCCCTGTCCTCTATCCCGCTTTTGCTGCTCGGCGCACTCGTCGTTGTCTATCTGATCCTCGGCGTCTTGTACGAGAGCTACATTCACCCCCTGACCATCCTGTCCACCTTGCCATCCGCCGGCGTCGGGGCAATGGCAACGCTGATGCTGCTCGGCTACGATTTCAGCCTGATCGCATTGATCGCCGTCATTCTTCTGATCGGCATCGTCAAGAAGAACGGCATCATGATGGTCGATTTCGCCATCGAGGGAGAACGCAGCGAGGGACTGACGAGCGAGCAGGCGATACGCAAGGCAGCATTGATCCGGTTCCGGCCGATCATGATGACCACCATGGCAACCATGTTGGGGGCGGTGCCGCTGATGCTTGGTCATGGGACCGGATCGGAACTTCGCCAGCCTTTGGGCTTTGCGATGTTTGGCGGTCTGGCTGTCAGCCAGGCGCTAACCTTGCTCACAACGCCCGTTGTCTACCTCTATCTCGATGGATTTTCCAAGTGGCTTACCAAAAGCCGCCGGATCTCGCCCGGAGAGGAGGTAGGGCAAGAGCAGTTGAAAATCCTGCGCTAAGACCGGGCAGCAGTAAACCTCATGCCGGTCGCGGAAATCCACCGGGGCGGGGCAGGTCTGGGGCAATGTCCGTCAGTAAACCAATCGCGCTCGTATCGTTCCCGGGATCTGGCGGAGCGTGTCAAGTATCTCATTCGCCGTTTGGCCAACGCCTTCGACTTCGATAACCACGTAACCCGTTTCGCCATGTGTCTGCAGGAACTCGCCGACGATATTCAGTCCGCGCGATGAAAAGATCGTATTCAGACTGTTCAGGATACCAGGGCGATTTTCGTGAACATGGATGAAACGCGTGCCGTTTGGACGCGGCGGCAATTGAACCTGGGGGAAATTGACCGCGCCGAGCGTCGACCCGACATCGGAATATTCCACAAGCTTCCTAGAAACTTCCCTTCCGATACGTTCCTGAGCTTCTTCGGTCGATCCGCCAATATGCGGGGTCAGGATCACATTGTCCAAACCTTGCAGCGGCGTTTCGAAGCGCTCCTTGTTCGATGCCGGCTCCTTGGGGAACACGTCGACTGCCGCACCTGCGAGATGCCCCTCTTTCAAAACCCTCGCAAGCGCGTCAAGATCGACCACCGTCCCGCGGGAATTATTGATGAAAAAGGCCCCCTTTTTCATTCTGCGCAGCTCGGCCTCAGTTATCATGTTTTGCGTCGAGCTGGTTTCGGGCACATGCATCGTCACGAAATCTGAGATTTCCAGCAGTTCGCCGAGCGACGCCATGGATTCTGAATTGCCGTGGCGAAGCTTGTCCGAAGGATCAAAATAGCGAACGTTCATACCCATGCTTTCCGCAAGAACGCTCAGCTGCGAGCCGATATTGCCGTAGCCGACGATACCAAGCGTTTTCCCGCGCATTTCGCGACTGCCTTCGGCGGATTTGTCCCATCCGCCTTCATGAGCGGAAGCCGAACGCGGGAAAATCCGTCTGGTCAGCATGATGATTTCGCCGATGACGAGCTCGGCGACCGAGCGCGTATTCGAATAGGGGGCGTTGAACACCGGGATCCCGCGTCGGCGGGCTGCATCCAGATCGACCTGATTTGTTCCCACGGAAAAACAGCCGACGGCCATCAGCTTCTTGGCGGAGCTGAAAATCTCTTCCGTGAGCTGCGTGCGCGACCGAATGCCGATGATATGCGCCTCGGCTATATGGCTCTTGAGATCCTTGTCATCGAGGGCCTTCGGCAAATGAGTGAGATTGACGTAGCCGGATGATGCAAAATAGTCCACCGCACTCTGACTGATCCCTTCCAGCAGAAGTACGGAAATCCGATCACGGGGAAGAGAAAGTTGTCCGGTCATTGAATTACCTTCGATAGTCAAATTCGATTAGGCCGACGTCGCGCGCCGCCACGACGACATGACTTAGACCATCCGATGGACAGCGCAAGAACAAACTCAATTCGCTCGGTAGACAAGAGCCTTGTTCCGGCAAGTCAACATGGTGACGGGCCTATATTCGTTTTCTCGGGGTTGCCAGATCGACGGCTTCATCAGACGGGTGGATCGACGGCGGTTATACTACTGAGTAGTATATTACTCGGCAGTAAGGAGTGAAATGAGATGTCGGTAAAAGCATCGGTCTCAATTTCCGACCAGCAGGACGTCTTTGCGAGAAAGCTGGTCGAAGAGGGGCGCTTTTCAAGCCTGAGTGCCGTCGTGCAGCATGGACTTGAGCTCGTTCGCGAAGAAGCCGAGCTGAGGGCGGCCGAGCTTGCGGCCTTGAAAGCTCTGATTTCCGAGCGTCAGGCAGGTGATTTTCTGACTTTGGAGGAAAGTCGCTGGCGGACCCAGGAGCTGATCTCCTCCAAGAAGGCATCTCATGGTCTTTAAAGTCGTGCATTCCGCTGACAGCGACCGGGATCTCGGCCTGATCTTAGATCATCTGATCGAATCCTATATTGCGCTTGGCGATCCGCTGACTGACGCCTTCGATCGTGCTGCAGAGCGCCTTCACGCGATCGAAGCCGACATGGAAGCACTTGCCCAAGCGTCATACCAGGGAACGCTTCTGCCCGACATAGCCCCAGGCTTGCAGCAGGTTACCAAGAACCGGGCCATCTTTTATTTCGACCTCGACGAAGAGAGGCAAGTTCTTCGAGTACTTGCCATCTTCTTCGGCGGGCAAGACCATCGGCGTCGGTTCCTGAAGCGGCTTGGCCAGCCGGAATAGGCGCTGAAAATGCGAGAACGATTCGTGCTTGCACCCGCGCAAACACCAGATGGATTTGCTCGACTGCCGGCAGCGGTTCAATGCAATCGGGCAAGTCGTTCGCATAGAAACTGAGTGATGTCGGCCGATTTCCAGCTGCCGTGGAGGTCGGCGCTGAGACAACCGGAAGCCAGAGCCGTATTCGTCACGTTTCTGATGTTGGTCGCGGCCTCACACAACACGCGATCGGCATGTTTTGTGCCCAACCAATCGAGCATCGCTGCTGCCGAGAGCACCGTTCCGTAGGGATTGGCGATGCCCTTGCCGGCGATATCGGGTGCCGAACCATGCGCAGCCTGGAAGAAGCCGTTTCGATCACCGAGTTCGGCTGAGGGCGCCAACCCCATGCCGCCGATGGTCGCCGCGCCGAGATCGGAAATAATGTCGCCGAACATGTTTTCGGTGACGATCACGTTGAAGTGGCCTGGCTGGAGGACGAGATGCATGGTCATGGCATCGATCAGCACATATTCCGTCTCGATGTCGGGGTAGTCCGGCGCGACACGGTCGAATACCGACCGGAAAAAAGCGTAGCTGCGCAGCACATTGGCCTTGTCGCAGCAGGTCACGCGTTTCACTCCGTCCCTGGGGGCGCCGTTCGATTGACGCGCAAGCTCGAAGGCCTTGCGCACGATCCGCTCGACACCCGAGCGGGTTTGAACCAGGCTGTCGACGGCAAGTTCGCCGCGCAGCTGCACGCCGGCGCCGCGCGCAGCATAGAGCCCCTCACTGTTTTCGCGCAGGATGATGTAATCGATCTCGCCCGCTTTTACGCCTGAAAGCGGGCAGGTAACGCCTTCGAAAAGGCGGATCGGCCGGATATTGGCATAAAGATCAAGCTCGAAACGCAGCCTGAGCGTAAAATCGAGCCCAGCCTCCGTTCCATCGGGATGGACGACACCCGGTATCCCGCCGGCGCCGTGCAGGATCGCGTCAGCATTCCGGCAGGCATTGAAGGTCGGTTCGGGAAAGCTCTCGCCCGTCTTGAGGAAATGCTCCGCACCGGCTGGATATTCCCGGAAATTGAGATGTGAGCGATTGCCCAGAGCCGCCTTGACCACCTCGACCGCGGCCGCGCAGACCTCCGGACCGATGCCGTCGCCATGAACCACGGCAATCTCATAGATATCCTTCATCGCGGCCTCTTCAGATGCACTTGCCGCCATCGACATTCAGATCGACACCGGTAATCATGCTCGCTTCGTCCGAGCAGAGAAAAGCGGCGGCGTTGCCCATGTCCGCAGGTGTCGAAAGCCGCCCCATCGGAATGGTGGCGACAATCCGCGCCCGGCTTTCGTCGCTGTCGGAGCCGATGAAGGTCGAGAGCAATGGCGTATCGCCGGCGACGGGATTGATCGCGTTGACGCGAATTCCAAAAGGTGCAAGCTCCACGGCCATGGCGCGGGTGGCAGCGATGCCCCAGCCTTTCGAGGCATTGTACCAGGTGAGATTGGGGCGAGGGGAGACGCCGCCGGTGGAGGCGATGTTCAGAATCGTGCCCTGCCGCTCGGCCTTGAAATGCGGCAGCACCGCCCGCGCTCCATTGTAGATCGAGCGGATGTTGACATTGAAGATGCGCTCGAACAGGCCCTCGTCCATATCCTCCATCGGCATCGGTGGCTGCCCGATACCAGCATTGTTGACGAGAATGTGCAGACCGCCGAACCGCGTCAGTGCTAGATCTCGTGCGGCGGCGAGGCTGTCGAGGGTGGCGACATCGCCGGCAAGCGGCGCCACCGATCCATCGTGCTGCGTCGCTACCCGTTCCGCGGCGGCGAGGTCGCGGTCGACGAGCACGATGCGCGCACCTTCCTCGACGAATTTCCGGACGATTCCTTCTCCGAAACCCGATCCGCCACCGGTGACGATCGCCACTTTACCCATAAGACGCATATCAAGGCCCTCCATTTGTTCCAGCATCGGATAACTCGGAGCGATTTCACAGTCCGATTATCTGAACGCCTTTTTAGGTTTCTTTATTTGTGTTGTGGCGGTCTGATAGTGAATATCGACTGCAGAATGAAACTGGGAGGCTGCGCCATGACATTGACTTTCGACGCCAAGCGGATGGCGGCTGAGCTTTACGATGGCGGCTTCCGACCGATGTTCATCGGCGGCCAATGGGTTGCCGCCCAATCCGGCGAAGTCAGCGAGAGCTATAATCCGGCAACAGGGGCGGTCCTTGCAACGGTTCCGCTGGCCGCGTCCGCCGATGTCGACCGCGCCGTTGCCGCGGCGCGTCGGGCTCTCGAAGGGCCGTGGTCCCGGTTCTCACCCTATGAGCGCCAGACGCTGCTGCTGAAAATCGCGGACTTGTTCGAGGAGAACTGGGAGCGCCTTTCGGTTTCCGACACGCTGAACATGGGCATGCCGATCATGCGCACGCTTGCCAATAAGCGGCGGGTCATCGGCATGCTGCGGTTTTATGCCGGCATGGCGACCGCGCTTCATGGCGAGGTGATCGACAATTCAATTCCCGGCGAGATCGTGACCTTCACCCGTCGGGAGCCGATCGGGGTCGTCGGTGCGATTATCCCCTGGAACGCGCCTACCGCAGCATCGATCTGGAAGATCGCTCCAGCGCTGGCAACAGGCTGTACGGTGGTACTGAAACCTTCGGAGGATGCACCGCTCACCCCGCTGCTGATCGCCAAACTCATGCAGGAAGCCGGCGTGCCGGACGGGGTGGTCAACATCGTGACCGGCAAGGGTTCGGTCGCCGGCGCCCGGCTGGCCGAACATCCCGACGTCAACAAGATCGTCTTCACGGGGTCCACTGCCACCGGGCAATCGATTGCTCGTGCCGCGGTCGGCAACTTGAAACGGGTCTCGCTAGAACTCGGCGGCAAATCGCCGGTGATTGTCTGCCGTGATGCGGACATAGACCGGGCCGTGCCCGTCGCCGCGATGGCGGTCTTTGCGCATTCTGGGCAGATCTGCATCGCCGGCTCGCGCTTGTTCGTGGCGCGCGAAATCCACGATGAGTTCGTCACCAAAGTCGCCGATTTTGCCCGTTCGCTGCGGATCGGCCACGGGATCGATGCCGATACCGATATCGGGCCTCTGATTTCCGCCCGCCAGGCGCAGGTCGTCGAGAGCTTCATCGCATCCGGGCAGAGCGAAGGCGCCGCGTTGGTTGCGGGCGGCACGCGCCTTTCGGGGGCTCTCTACGATAAGGGAAACTTCATCGCGCCGACCGTGTTCGGCGATGTCAAGGACGAGATGAGGATCGCCCGCGAGGAGATCTTCGGGCCTGTCATTTCAGCGATGCCCTTTGACACGATCGAGGAGGCGGTCGAGCGCGCCAATGCATCGCCCTATGGGCTGGCGGCCGGCATCTTCACCCAGAATCTTGGAATGGCTCACAAGTTGGTGCGCCGCATCAAGGCGGGATCGGTCTGGGTCAACATGTATCACGCGCTCGACCCGGCGGTGCCCTTCGGTGGCATGAAGATGTCTGGCTACGGGCGTGAAGGCGGGATAGAGCACCTTCACGAATATCTCGAAACCAAGGCCGTGTGGATACAAACCGACTAGAGCGGTTCAGCCCTCGCCGCGCAGATTGGTGCGGATGAGGGCGATAAGCTGCTCGGCATAGCGCTGCTGCACGTAGCCACGGGTTGTGATGATGCCGACAGCCCGCCGGGCGTTGGGATTGTCGAGTGGCACGACGCGGACGCGGCTGTCGACATTCCGACCGAGCGCGATGCCCGGCACGATCGATACACCAAGTCCGGATGAGGCGAGGGCCAAGGCGGTCTGCGCGCTTTCGACTTCGTATTGAACATTGAGCTCGATGCCTTCCTCGCGCGTCAGGCGATCGACGAGGCCGCGAACGGCGGTCTTGCGATTGAGCATGATCAGCGGGAACTGGGTGATTGCGTCCAGCCGGATCGTCTTTTCACCGGTGTATAGCTCTTCGGGAATGCACGCGACCAGCGGATCGTCAATGATCGATTCGAAATGGAAGTCGTTGAGGTTGGGCACCTCCGGGCCGATGTAGAACTCGACCTCTTGCTGCTGCAGCATGGCAAGCGCTGCCTGTGGCGGAGTTTCCTGTACTTCGACCACGCTGCGCGGATAGCGCAGCTTGAAGGTCGACAGGATGTCGCCGAGCCGGCTGGTAGCAAGGGTCGGGGCGCAAGCGATCTGGATTTTCCCTTTGCGGCGGGCGGCCAGCTCTGTCAGCTTGTCCAGGCTTGCCTGCACATCGGCCATGGCCCGCCCGATCTCCTCGAACAGCGCCTGGCCCTCATTGGTGAGGTTGACCCGCTGCGGCGTCCGTGTGAACAGGCTGATGCCGATCTGCTCCTCGAGGTCCTTGATCTGCATGCTCACCGCAGAGGGTGACCGGTTGCTTTCTTCCGCAGCCTTGCGAAAGCTTCCGGATTCCGCTGCAAGAAGAAAGGTTTGCAGCAATTTCAGATTGATATTCGGCATGGTTGTTATGGTCTCACTTGCGCCGATCGATGCCGATCGACTCCTCCGAGTGTGAGCATATTCCGCCATGCGATCATGACAAGATCGGCCACAGAAAAAAGCCGCCTGCGATGCTCAGCGCAAGCGACCTGCTGGGAAGCTTAAATTGGGAGGGGATCAATGAACGGCTGCAAACATGATTTTCTCTTCGGATGCATCCGATGCCATCATTTCTTCGACAACGCGGCCGCGCTTGACCACGAGAATGCGGTCGGAAACGGCCATGATTTCCGGCAGGTAGGAGGAAATGACGACGACGGCCATGCCATTGTCGGCAAGATCGCTGATCAGCTGATGAATCTCGACGATGGCGCCGACATCGACACCGCGTGTCGGCTCGTCGAAAATGATCAGTTTCGGTTTCTGGATCAGCGATTTGGCGATCACCACCTTTTGCTGATTGCCGCCCGATAGCTCGATCATCCGCGCCTGATCGTTGATCTGCTTGAGCTGGAGGCGTGTGCCCCAATCGGCGACCAGCTCCTTGGCCCGCGCCAGTGAAACGATCGAGAACGGGTTGACGCCATTGGACAATTCGCCGATCTGCAGGTTCTCGCCGCCGGTCATCGTCTCGAAGAAGCCATCGAGCTTGCGGTCCTCGGTAACATAGACGATCCCGTCGAGCATGGCCGGCCGAGGGACGCGATAGCGCACCGACTTGCCGAAGAGCCGGATTTCGCCGCCATGAAACAGGTTCCGCTTCATCACGCCGGAGATCACTTTGGCCATTTCGGTTCGGCCGGCGCCGACAAGCCCGAACATGCCTGTCACCTGGCCCGCAAACACGGAAAAGGACGAGTTCCGCACCAGGCCGGCGCAGGACAAGTTTTCCACCGACAGGACCTTCTCGCCATAGCTGCGCGGAACGCGCTTTGCCGATCCGTGCAGAGTCTCGGAAAGGTTGCGGCCGACCATCGCCTGGACGATGGAATTGCGGCTGAAGTCTCCGGCCTTGCCGGTGGCGACGATTTCACCGTCGCGCATCACCGTGATGCGGTTGGCGACCTGCAGTGCTTCCTCAAGCGCATGGGTGATGAAGACAATCGCCACGCCGGCCTTGACCAGCCGGCCGACAAGATTGAAGAAATGGCGCTTTTCCTCAGGTGTCAGTGTCGCCGTCGGCTCGTCGAAAATAATGACCTTCGCCTTGTGATGCACGGCGCGGGCGATTTCGACCATCTGCTTGTGAGCTGCGCCGAGCGTGCCCACCTGTGCGGTCGGATCGACCTGAAACCCCATGCCGACGAGGAACTGCCGGGCCTGGATATTGAGGCCGCGCAGACGATTGAATAGCTTTTCCTCGCCCAGATAGAGGTTTTGCGCTACGGTCATTGCCGGCACCAGGTTGGTTTCCTGGAACACCATGGCGATGCCCGCCTTCAAGGCTTCCGACGGCGAACCGAAATCCACCTCCCGGCCATCATAAAGGAGCTTACCTTCGCTGAGGCGATAGACCCCTGACATCACCTTGGTCAGCGTCGACTTTCCCGCGCCGTTTTCGCCAAGGAGCGCATGGATCTCACCGGGCTCCAGCGTGAAGTCGACATTGCGGAAGGCCGCTATACCGCCGAAGGTCTTGGTCGCTTTCCTGAATTCGATGATATTGCCCATATCAGCCTCGCTGCCCGTTCGCTGCCCCGGAGAGCCTGAGGACCTTCGAGCCGCCGCGCGAAGCCACGATCAGATCGTCGCCATGTTCGCAGGCCGCTACAGTTCCATGCGCCTTGCCGTCGGCACGCGAATGAAAGCTCGCCAAGGGCCGCATCTGCGAGTCGCAATTGACCACAAGGCCGTAGGAGCGGGTCACGGCATAGGGTTTAAGGACGCCCATCTGCTTGAGCTGGCTGCCCTGCATCGGCTCCTGGTAAGAGCTCCAGGAACTCAGTGACGGCGCCACCCAAAACGCCTCCGGAACCTCCGCCAGCATGCGTTCGCGATAGCGATCTTCGCGTAAAATGAATTCCACCAGCTGGTTGCGCGTCGAATAGAAAGTCAGCCAATAGCCTGCATCGAAGGCCGGGGCGATGCGCGCTGGATAGGCGGGCAGGTGTTCAAGCGCGTTTTCAACCTGTCCGGAAGCGAGATCGATCGATATGACGCGATGTCGCCATGCTTCGCTGACGAAGATGCGGTTGGAGCCGGTTGTTGCTACGCCTGCCGGCCAGGCAAGATCTGATTTCACGAGCTCGATCTTGCGCGCCGCGAGATCAATCTTCAGCAGGCTGCCGGAACAACCCTTTTGCATGAGATCACGTCGCCAGCCGCAGACGCCAGATGTTGTCGAGCCGTTGGCAACGAGCAATGTGTCGTTATTCAGGAAGGTCAGCGCCGTCACGCAACCGAGGTTGACATTGGCTGCGCTCTTGAAGGCTGCGCCATCGTGGGCCCCGCCACGGATAACGATGCCTTCGCCGTCGAGTGCGAGCGCCGTCATGCCGCGCGCCGTGGCGAGCGCCGTGATATCCTGGGGAAAGCTGGCAACCTCCTCGATGCCACCATCGGCCTGGATGCGCAGAAGGCGCCTACCGCTTGAGGCGAGAATGCCCTTGGGCGTCGATATCAAATTGTCCGCGGCTTCGAGCAGCGCAAGCGTCTCGGCCTCTTCCAGCCGCTGGTTCGGCAAAAGTGGCCCGTCGAATGTCGGGACGGTAACGGCCCAGGCGCCGCGGCCCAGGAATCGATCGAGGAATTCTCCGAATGGTTTCATGCCGGTTTGCCCCAGTAGGAATCGGTACTGAACCAGGTTTTGTCGGCGCCCGGCAGCGGCAGCGTGCCCATCCGGTTATTGAAGATGCCGCAGAGATAAAGCACGCCCTTATGCTCGCGCATTGACGTAATCATCGGATGCTTTTCGCCCGTCTGATCCCAGAAGCTTTCGAGGATCTCGCCTTTTTCGCTAAAGCGCAGCACGCAACCGGTGTTGAGATTGGGCATCAGCCAGGCGTCCTCGGACACGCGCCGTGCCATCCGCCGGCGAAAGCCGGGCATTTCCAGTGACAGGTCGAGTGCCGGTGTCCGCATACCCATCAATGCCAGCCAATAGGTGCCGTCGGACGCGCGGTTTATGTTGTCGGGATAGCCTGGCAGCCCTTCAATCACCCGTTCGAGCTTGCCGGCTTTGGGTCCGGCAAAATAGTAGCGGTTGATCCGGCACGCCCAGCTTTCGGCGAAAAGGACCGATTGCCCGTCAAAGGACGTGCAGACGCCGTTCGGGAATACGAGGTTGGAAATCAACGTCCCGGTAACGCCGCTTGCCGGGTCATGAACGATGATGCGGCCGTTGCCGCGGCTTTCAAGCGCATCGGCATACCAGTCGTGCATTTCAAAGCGTACGGTCGCTTCGGAAAACACGATCCGCCCATCGGGAAGGATGTCGCAATCGTCGGCGAGCTTCATCGTGCTGTCGTCGACGACCGATGTCAGGCTACGATTTGTCTCGGCGGTGAGAAGCTTTGCTTCACCCGCCGGCGACACCTGGTAAAGGCCCATGCCGGCGACGCAGACGACGAGATTGCCCTGCCGATCGAAGGCCATGCCAAGCGGTGCGCCGCCGATATGGGCAAAGACTTCGCGGCGGGTATAGTCGGGCGGATAGAAGCGCAGAATCTCGCCTTGCCGGCTTCCGGTATAGAGCCGGTCTTCCCGGTCGAAGATCACGTCCTCGGCGCCGTCAAGGATGCCTAGTCCGATCACGCCGACATCCTTCAGGCGATCATTGACTGCCATCGGCATGCCAACGGCGGTCGAAATCGCCTCCGGCATCTTGGCAAAGGTGGGCGAGATATAAACGCTGCGCAGGATCTTATGGCGATTTTTGACCCACCGGACATCGAGGAAGACCGAGGCAAGCAGTACGAAGCCCAGGGTCAGGTCATTGACCGGGCCGGGTACGGCAAGCGTCAGCAGGCTGTTGGAAAGGACAAGGACGAAAACGACCCCCATCAGTGCCTTCGCCACCGAGCCGCGGCCGCCGCCGAGAGAAATGCCGCCGAGGACGGTGGCCGTCAGCGCCTGGAGCTCGAGGCCGGAGCCAACATCGGAGGCAGCGCTTCCGATGCGGGCGCAGAACAGGAAGGCGGCGAGCGCGACGAACACGGAACAGACCACATAGGCGCTGAACACGGTCAAACGCACGTTGATGCCGGCATTGTAGGCCGATCGGCGAGCGCCGCCGACGGCGAATAGCCGCCAGCCGTAGCGGCCGCGCGATAGCACGATGTGCACGATGATCGCGACGACAACAAAGAAGGCGAAGGATATGGGAATACCGCCGATGTGGCCGAGGCCTAGATAATCGTAGAGCGGCGAATCCGGGGAACTCGTCACTAGCGCCGTCGATACGTGCGGGAAGATGATTTCGAAGGTCGAACGAAAGATGATTAGTGTAACGAGTGTGGTCAGGAAGGCGCGCATCCGCAGAATGCCCACCATGAAGGCGTTGATCGCCCCGCAGGCAGCGCCCACGGCCAAGGTGGCGGCGAGCCCGACACCGAAGCTCCATTGACCGACATTCATGCCGTAAAGCGTGGCGAGCACAGTGAGAGCGAAGGTCGATCCGATCGAGAGATCGATACCTCCCGATATCATGACGATCGTCAGCCCGAGCACGATCAGGCCCAGTTCAGCGGTCTGGCCGCTGAGATTGGTCAACGTCGTAACGTCGAAGAATCCTGGGACGATCGAACCGAAAATCGCACACAGCAGGATCAGCGCGAGAAAGGGAATGACGCTGTCGATCCATTTCTTCGCGAGGATTTCCCCGACCACATGGTCGGGGAGGACGCGATAGCGCAATCGTATCAGGCTTTCAGCCATGCTCATCTGTTCGTTCCGTTACTTGAGCTCGTCGAGCTTCCAGCAGTTTCGGCCGCTTGCGTTGGCTTTGTCGACGCGGGTTATCGGTCCGAAGAAGATCGTCTTTTCACTGCCGGCCTGGCGATCGGGATGCTGCAGAAGCTCGGAAATCTGCTGCGCGGCGATTTCTCCCTGGATCGGCGCGTTGAAATTGTAGATCACGTCCAGGAGGCCGTTCTTGATGCTTTGGCAACCCGTGTCGCTGCCGGCGCCGTTGGTGACGATCGTCACCTGGTCCTGCTTGCCGGCTGCGGCGACCGCAGCTCCGGCGCCGACCTCTGCATTGTCCCAGATTCCCATGATCCCGCAGAGGTCTGGATGCTGCTGCAAGACGGTCTCCGTGATCTGGCGGGCCTTTTCGCTGGAATAATCGGCCGGCTGGTCGGAGACGAGTTGAAGTTCGGGATATTGCTTCAAAATCTCATCGATGCCGGTGCGCATGAAGATGTTGGCGGCTCCGGTCTGCACGCCTGCGAGCCAGACGACCTTGTGCGACGGCGCCTTCGGACCGGTGCAGGCCTTGGCGAGCTCCGTCATCTCCAGCTTACCCATTTCGATCCAGTCATTGCCGACATAGCTGTCGGTCTGGGTTGCCGATTGCATGTTGACCTGCAGCACCTTGATGCCGGCTTGTTGCGCCTGCTTGAGCAGGCGAGCATAGGTCTGCACATCGGGATTTTGAACGATGAGCAGGTCAGGCTTTTCGGCGATTGCGCCCTGCATGGCGCGAATGCCGGCATTGGTATCGCCATTAGGGTCGCGCACTTCAAGCTTGAAGCCGTAGCGGGCGGCATGCCGTTGCCAGACGGCGACCCAGGCCTGGTTAAGATCGAAGCCTTGAGAGATCGGCACGAAAATGACCTTCTTGCCCTTTATCGAGTCAATATAGGCTTGGCGGCCGACCTGGTCGGTCTCCTGCGCCGATGCGATGGTCGAAGCCGTGAAGAGTGCGGCGGCGCCCAGGCCGACGACCATCAGTATTTTCTTGAGAACCGTCATAGTTTCCTCCCTATTGGACGTCTCGAGATTTTAGATATCCCCACTTTGCGAGGTCTGCTCATCCCGTGGATTGATGATCGCATCGATGGCAAGCGCACTCAGCAGAATGACGCTCTTGATGAGGTTCTGGCTGGTGTAGCTGAAGTTCAGGATCGTCATACCATTGGTGAGAATGCCGACCAGGATCGTGCCGACGACGACGTTGCGCACCCCGCCTTGCCCGCCGGACAGGCCGATGCCGCCAAGCACAACCACCAGAAGCACGTCATAAATCAGGCTGGAATTGTAGAGGCGGGTGTTGATGCCGGTGACAAGGCCCGTCATGATCAGGCCAGCGGTAAAGGCAATCAGCGCGCTGATGACATATTGCGTCACGATGATCGGCCGCGTCGGCAGACCCATGTTGCGCGCCGCGCTCGGATTGTCGCCGGTCGCGTAGACCAGCCGTCCGAAGCGCGTCTTCCTGAGAAAGAGGCCCATGATCGCCGTTACCGCGCCGAAGATGACGACCGAAGCCGGGATCCCAAATATTGCTCCCGATCCGATCCATTTAAGCCAGGCGACATTATTGGGTGCATAGAGCACATCGGAGGAGAAGACGATCCGGCCCGAACCATAGACGGAGGAGGCTATGGCCAGCGTCGCGAAGATCGGGGGGATGTCGGCAAAGGCTATCATGATGCCGGTAAATAGGCCGATCAAGGCGACCAACACCGCGCCTATCAGTACCGCCAGCGTGAAATCGATACCCCAGGACGAAAGCCAGATGCTGAATGCGACGCCGACGACCATGACGGCCACCATGGTCAGGTCGATGCCGCGTCCGACCACGACAAACCCCATGCCCACTGCCAGCGTGCCGAGGATCGACACATTCTTCAGCAGGGCGATGATGTTGCCTTCCGACAGAAAGTTGTTGAGGCCGATGGAGAAAATCAAAAACAATAAGATTGAAATGCCGACAACAACGGCTTCCTGGCTCAGCTTGACGGGCTTCTTAGGCGTACCGCCGCTCGTCGTGCCGGCGCTTTTGCTGCCGCTCACCATATGCCTCCCCTCGACCGCGAGATGGTTCCCCGTCTGGTCATAGATCACCCGCACTCAGCCATTGCATTGGCCGAGCCTCCGACAACAACCATCTTCCCTGAATGTCAGTTGAGCAATTTCGTTTTTCTGAAACGCTGTTCAGTTCCGAGCGCCAGATGGGGGCGGTGTTTACGTGGAAGGGGTCCATCCGAAACCGGAGAAACGGAAAAATCCATGATCGAGGTCATGTATGCGGTGAGCTTTCAGACGAAATCCAATTTCAATCGTGAATTTCGCTGGGTAACGGAGATAACGCCTCTGGAGTGGCGCAAGAAGACTGTTTCGAGGCAGTAGAGGGCAAAGAAGTACCAGATCGCGATCGAGTACGAGCCAGAACGCGTTTCAGGTCGAGCTTTTGCGCGTCCTGTTCATGTTGGCGGCATGAACACGAACACCGAACAAACTCGCAAACTCGCCGAAACGCTCAAGTCATTGTCCCTTGAGCCTTCGTTTCAAACAGTGGGGTCGCCAGTTACGAGGAATCGGCGGCTTGTCCTCTCGAGTGCCTTGCTTGCACTTGGCGTCAGTACGATCGCTGTCGCTTTCTTCTGGCCGGATATTGTGCCTCGCCTCAAAGCGGTATTGGAATCGCAGTCGGAAATCACGCCGCCGCCCGGTACGGCGCAAACCGGTGACGAACCAAACGCGACGTCCAATCGAGCGGTGTCCGGTATCGGTTCGCCCATCCCTTCCGCCAATTCGCGCAGATTGACATCGGCGCCCGAGATAACCGGATCCGGCTTCGTCGTTGCGCCTCGCATCGTGACGGTCTTTTCCAAATATGAGGGGGAGATCGCAACGGTTGGCGTGCGCGTCGGCGATCATGTCGAAGCTGGGCAGATCATCGTCAGGATCGATGATGTCAGCGCCGACTTCTCACTCGAACAAGCCAAGGCCGACAGCGATGCCGCCAAGCTTGTCCTTGACGGAAAGATCCTGGCGCTCAAGCAGGCCGACAGCTCGCTGCAGCGCAATGCGGCACTCTCTGCAAGGAGCGCTGTCTCGATCCAGTCCGTCGAAGAGGCACAAACAGCCAGAGATACGGCATTGAATGCGGTCGATCAGGCACGCCAAAGCTATGCCAGAGCCCAACTCGGCGTGAGGGTCGCGCAGGAACATGTTGATGCGCTGACCGTCATGGCCCCGATCTCGGGCACCGTGACGCGGCTCGACGCCCATGTTGGCGGCCGGGTGCTGGCCCGGGTGGACAGCATCAAGGAGAATGAGAGCCTGGTGACGATCACCGATACCAAGAGCCTGGTGATCGACGCCGATGTCGCCGAGACCAACATTGGCGAGCTTCGTCCGGGCCTTCGCGGCGAAGCCGTCCTTGATGGTTTCCCGGACGAGCCTTTCGCGATCGAGATCTTGCAGCTGTGGCCGGTCGCTTCGGCGGAAAAAGGCACGATTACCATTCGCCTCGCACTTCACAATGCGCCGGACGGCATCATGCCGAACATGGCAGCCCGTATTCGTATTTCGAGCCTTCCAGCACAACAGCCAGGAGACAACCGTCAATGACCTCTTCTACAGACAACGAGCCGTATATCGTGCTCAACAGCGTCAAGAAGGGATATAGAATAGGGACCGAGACTGTCCCGATCTTCTCCGATCTCGACCTGCAAATCGCCCGCGGTGAGTTTGTTGCGATCATGGGGCCTTCCGGATCAGGGAAGTCGACGCTGCTCAACATGCTGTCGGGTATAGACAAACCGGATCAGGGCCACCTGCGTATCGGGGTCAGCAATCTTGACCAGATGGGAGAGGCGGCTCGTTCCTCCTGGCGCGCCCATAACATGGGGATCGTCTTCCAGTTCTACAATCTCCTGCCGATGCTGAACGCGGCCGAGAACATCGAGCTGCCGCTTCTCCTGAAGCCGCTCTCGTCACGGGAGCGCCGCGTCCGCGTCGACAAGGTTCTGGATCTGGTGGGGCTTTCGGGTCGCCAGAAACAGTATCCAAAGCTGATGTCAGGCGGCCAGCAGCAGCGCGTCGGCATTGCACGGGCGATCGTCGCAGACCCGGCATTGCTGCTCTGCGACGAGCCCACGGGCGACCTTGACCGGCGGTCGGCGGATGAGGTGCTGGAAATGCTGCGCTTTCTGAACCGCGAACTCGGCAAGACCATCATCATGGTGACCCACGACCCGCAAGCCGCAAGCTATGCCAGCCGAACGCTTCATCTCGACAAGGGCCAGTTCGTCGAAGAGCGGAGGGCGGACATATGACGTTCCTCGATCTCGTGCGAAAAAGTATGTGGCGAAAGCCGCTGCGCACAATATTGCTGACAGTCAGCGTCGCCACGGCCTTTCTCATCTATGGTCTGACGACGAGCTTCATCGACGGTAGCCAGGGCTCGTCAGCGGCCAGCGAGGATATTCTTGGGGTCATGAGTGCGGCCGGCCGCGCCCAGCCGCTGCCGATTTCCTATCTGAACCGGATCGGCGTCGAACCGGGTGTAGCGGCCGTCGGCTATATGTCGCGCCTGCGCGGCTTTGCGACGGTCGAAAAGAACATCATTCCCGTAAGTGCCGCCGATCCTGCTCGGCTCCTCAGCTCGAACGGCAAGGAGCTTGGGCTGACACCGGATTTGATGAGCGTACTCGGCAAGGACCGCAGCACCGTCCTCGTCGGCCAAGCGATTGCCGAGGCACAAGGCTGGACAGTCGGCCAGAAGATCACCGTCACCAGCTTCGATACGGCAAAGCAGGATGGCAGCCATGACTGGCCCTTTGAAATCGCCGGTATCTTCAGTGGCGAAAACGCCTCCACCGACACCTATTTCGTGGTCGCCCAATATGACTATGTCAATGCGCTCAGGGCCCGCAACAAGGACACTGTCGACGCCTTCATCGTCAGACCTCAGCCAGGTGTCCAGGCAGGGGGACTTGCCTCGAAAATAGATCGGCTGTTCGCCAATTCTGCGGCGCCGACACAGACCCGGTCGGAAAAGCAGTTCCTCGAGGCGTTCCTGCGCCAATATGCCGACATCGGATTGATTGTGAACATGGTGGTCGGGGCGGCATTCGTCACGCTGCTCATGATCGTCGGCAATACCATGGTCTTTGCCGTTCGCGAGCGCACCTTCGAAATCGGTGTGCTAAAGACCTTGGGCTTTTCCGGCTCCTGGATCATGGCGCTGATCCTTGGTGAAACATTCTTCATATTCGTGATCGGCGCCACCATCGGCCTCATGCTTGCACTGCTTGCGACGGTGATCACGGGGCCTGCAATCGGCCTGGTCTTTTCAGGTGCAATTCTTGCGAAAGCCCTGGCAATGGTCACCTTGCTTGCGCTTGTGACCGGTGCGCTTCCGGCCCTGAACGCGCTCAGGATCCCGATAATCTCCGCATTCAGAACGAGGTAGATTCATGTCCTCCAATGCCAAGCAAGCATTCGTCATGATCAGGGCAAACCTGTTCAGCCTGCCGCGACGCATCTCCATTTCCGCCTCCATGGTTCTTTCCGTGGCGCTCGTCGTCTCTGTTCTCGCAGGCTTCCTGGCCATGGCAAGAGGCTTCGAGACGGCTCTGCAAAGTGCCGGCTCCAGCTCCGTTGCGGTCGTCCTGGGCGGCGGCACCAACCAGGAGACCGGCTCCGATGTTCCCGCCTCGGTCATTCGCACCCTCAGCGCAATGACCGACGATATCGGCGTGACGCGAGACGCCAACGGCATGCCGATTTTCTCGCGCGAAATCGTCGTTGCCGTCGATGCCAAATCGAACGGGTCGGATGAGGGCAGGACCTTGGCTCTTCGTGGCATGGATCAGTCCGGTTCTTCGATCCGTGACCATATTGCCCTATCGACCGGCCGTCTGTTCACGCCCGGCTCGCGCGAGATTGTCGTCGGGAACCGCCTCGCTCAGCAGTTCGGAATATCGATCGGCAGCATTGTGCGGCTCGGCACGGTCGACTGGACAGTGGTCGGTATGTTTTCGGCGCGAGGCAGCGCATTCGAGTCCGAGATCTGGGCCGATCTGGACGCGGTTCGATCGGCCTTCGACCGGCAAGGGCAGGTCCAGAGCCTGCGTTTGCGTCTTGCCAACCCCGCCTTGTTGCCACGGCTTCAGGCCAAGCTCGACACAATAAGGACGACCCCGTTGCGCGCCGTTGTCGAGGCCGACCTCTATGCAGCGCAATCGGCCCGTACAGCCAACCTCATCCGGCTGTTCGGCTGGCCGCTCGCGCTGTTGATGGCCGTGGGAGCGACCGCCGGTGCGCTCAACACAATGATGAATTCCGTCTCGGACCGTACCGTCGAGATCGCCACGGTCCGGGCACTCGGCTTCAGCCGAATGTCCGCGTTTCTCGGCACATGGGTGGAGGCGATCGTGCTTACCGCACTGGGCGTGGCGTTCGGACTGTTGGCATCCTGGCTGGCCTTCAATGGCTGGCAGGCAAACACCATTGGTGCCAATGGCGCGCGCATGGCGTTCCAGCTCTCCGTAACCGGCGATGTCATGGCGACGGCAGGTCTGCTCGGACTTGCAATCGGCATTCTGGGCGGCGCGTTGCCGGCGACCGCCGCCAGCCGGCTTCCCTTGACCGCAGCGCTTCGGTCGAGCGGATAATCTCTCAAGCGTGACGGGTCGCCGGTTCCTTCCGTTCAAGAATATGCCATCTGCGGCACGTATCGGGGACGCTTGCGGTTCAGCTAGCTGATGAGCCTGCTTGTCGTGCGGTGGTGCAGCACCATTCGGCAGCGTCTTTTTCGCTCAGCGGCCGCGAATAGAGGTAGCCTTGCACCAGCGTACCTCCCAATCCCCGAAGGGCCACAAGTTCTTCGGGTGTTTCAACGCCTTCAACCACGCATTCCAGCCCCATGTCCCGGCTGAGAGTGAGAAGAGATTTCACTATTTTGTAGCTGGCGGGCCTTTTGTGCAAATCTGTGACGAAGCTGCGGTCGATCTTGATCTTGGTCAAAGGAAGAGCATGCAGCCGCGTCAGGCTGGAATAACCGGTGCCGAAGTCATCCAGGGAAATGCCGCAACCAAGGTGCCGCAGCATTTCGACCGACGATTTGATTTGCTCGAAATCGTGCGCAAAGGCTGTTTCGGTAATTTCAAGATCAAGACGCTTCGCGTCAAAGCGGCTGCTCTCGATGATTCCAACCAGCGACAGCACCCCTTCGCTGGAATTGAGGTCGTAGGCCGACAGGTTGAACGACAGGCGCAAAGGTTCTTCCCACTCGGATGCGAAGGCAAGCGCCTTTTTCAGCAGCGGCCGCGTCAGTGAGCTGACGATACCGGCCCGTTCGGCAATCGGGAAGAATTGTGCGGGCGAGACATGTCCAAGAACCGGGCTGTGCCAGCGGGCCAGGGCCTCGAAGCCAACCGTCTGGTCATTCCCCAAGCTCACGATCGGCTGAAACATGACCGAGAGCTCATCTTCCAAATTGGCTTGCCTGAGCAGGTGCTCGATGCGCGCTTCTATGTTGATCTGCTTTTCGTGCTCGGCGTCAAATAGAACCGCACCCCCGCGGCGGTTTCTCTTGGCATGGTAAAGGGCATAATCAGCCCTGTCGAAAAGCTGCTCCAGAGTGGAAGCGAGGTTTGGGAAGACTGCTATTCCCATCGATGCGGATACGTGCACTGTTCCTTCCGGCAGATGATAAGGCGCTCCGAGCCATTCGGAAATCGCATTCGCGTTTTTGACAAGCAGAGCATCTTCAGGCGCGATCGGGGCGACGATTGCAAACTCGTCGCCACCCAGACGAAATGCCCGGCTGGCTTTCAAGCTGCTCGTGAGGCGCCTGCTGACGTCGATCAGCAGCCGATCCCCAACCGAGTGTCCGTAAAGGTCGTTGACCGGCTTAAAGCCATCGAGATCAATGACGCCTAGGGCCAGCCGCGTGTTTTCGGCCTTGGCCCTCTCGAATTCGGCTTCCAGATGCGTAAAGAACGCGCGACGATTGGGTAGCTCCGTCAGGCTGTCGACATTGGCAAGCAAGAGGTTCTCATTGCTAAGTGCCTCCGTACGTTGCTGCGAGATAACCATGCGCTCGAAATTGCGGTAGTTTGTCAGGAGAATCGACATCATCCCCGCACAGACCAGTGCCACATTGATGGCTATCGCAATAAAAGTCGGTTGCCTTGAGGCCACGAAAAATAAAACGAATGCGCCATTGACGATCACGGTAACTATGAATGCCGCCGAGCGAACATACATGAGGCAGAAGATGCAGGAAATGACTGTAATCGCCATGTAGAAGGCGACATGAGACTGAGCATATGCATCGCCATAGGGCACCAGCAAAAATGACCAGACAGTGAATGCTGTGGCGATCCCGATAGCCAGGCGATTGGTGCGGACGAGCGCTGCGTAAGCCACCTCGGGCTGAGGATCGACATTGCGTGTTCTCCACCAGAATGTGATCCTAAGCAGGCAGCCGAGCGTGAAAAGAGCAGGAATGCCAACGGTAAGCCAAGTCGGCGCTGATTGCATATGGGTGATAGAAAGCGCCCATGTGCTCGAAATCAGGATCAGATACATCATCGGCATCTGCCGTGTGAAAGCGCGGTACTGAGCTTTCAGCAAATCCGGATTATCGGATCGAATGGACATAAAATGCTGAAATTTCTGTGTGGCTTTTAGTATTTCCATAGCGCCGCTCATAGAGTAACGACGCTATTCATGGCATAGATGTTGTTACATTATTTGAAACACAGACGGTTAATCAATAAACAATTGCCTCAACCCTCGGATGCATGCTTGTTGGCCTGATCGGAAGAAGATCTTTTTCTTGTAAAAGCTGTGCGGCCTATCGTCTGCACCAGGATTGATATGGCAAATGTACCCTTCAATACCCGGTGCGACCTCTAACATTGCGATGGTTGGTTAGCATGCGAACACTGACAGCGAGATTGCCTCGAAGAAAATTGGCGGACTATAGTCATTGGACGAGCATTCGGAGCCGATCGTCGAAATCCGTCGAGCCAAAGTTGCGGCGAAGTGGAAAGCCTCAGCCTCCTCGACGCAGTCAAATGACCTTGCGGACTTCCTGCTCGAAACTGAGAACATGGTGCAAGGCGATCCGCTCAGCGGTATCGGCATCTCCGCGGCAGACGGCCTCGAGCATAAGGGTCTGCTCCAGCACGACTTTATCGAGTTCCGGGGCCAGCTCCGGAAACCGCCGCATCGCGACATGCAGGATTCTGAGCGAAAGATTGTGGTAGTGGTCGAGCGTATCGAAGAGATACCGGTTCTTGGCACATCGATAGATGAACCGATGAATACGCCGGTCGAGAGCTAGCAGCGCGTCCAATTCCGATGGGAGGGAAAGCGCCTTCAGCGCTTCAATCAGTTCGCCGGCTTCGCGGCGCTCCGGCTCGCGCAGCCGCTCCGCGGCCAGCCGCGTTGCCCAGGATTCGATCCGTGCTCTTGCCTCGTAGATTGCAGTCAGGTCGCTGATGTCGATCCGGCTGACGAAGGTGCCGCGGCGCGCATTGACATCGACAAAACCGTCGCGTTGCAGCCGCAGGAAGGCTTCGCGGACGGGCGTGCGGCCAACATCGAGCCGCCGCATGACGTCATTTTCCTTAAGGATGGTACCCGGTGCCAATTGCACCGTGATGATGTCCTCGCGCAGCTGCAAATAGGTGCGTTCGGCCAAAGTCAGCGACACCTCCGGGTCGTCGAGCATCTCCTCCGACATCCAAGTGTCCATCCACCTCGTCTCCATCCTGAGAGTGATCCGGAACGCTTCCCATTGAATCACTTGACAACGCACTTCGATAATATACTCTGTAATATATTACAAAAATATAAGGAGGGTGAACATGATTGGCAACGATATTTTCCTGAATTCCCGCTTCAAACGCGGGGTGACGGCAATCCTTGGCTTTGGTCTTGGAATGATTGCCATATCCACGGTTGTAAATGCCGCGGATCTGGAAACGCTGAAGCCGGGCGTATTGCAGGTCGCGATAGAGCCCTATATGCCCTACACGGCATTGAAGGATGAAAAGCTGGTCGGGCTCGACAGCGACATTCTCGACGCCGTCGCCAAGAAGCTTGGCCTCAAGATCGAGACGACGGTGACCGATTTCCCCGGCATGCTCGCCGCGGTACAGTCCCAACGTGCCGACATCACCATCGGCGGCATCGCATGGTCCGATGCGCGTCAGAAGGTCGGCTTGTTCACCGACCCGCCCTACTATTCGCCGCCGGCCATGGCCGTGCATGGCGATGCTTCCTATCCCGACGTAAAGAGCCTGGAGGGCAAGGCACTCGGCACAGTGACCGGATATGTCTGGGCCAAGTCGATTGCCGAAGTCCCGAAGGCCGATGCGCGCACCTATCCGACAGCCGACAGCGTCTTTTCGGATCTTTCATCGGGAAGGCTCGACGTCGGCTTTCTCGACCCGCTGCTGATCATCTATCAGCAGCAGCAACGACCGGACATGAAGTTTCGGGTTGCCTACCTCAATGCGCCCACCGCGGAGCAGGTCACTGTTCATCCCGACTATAAATATTTCCAGCCCTATATGACCGGCTTCTATCTGCCCAAGCAGGCGCCGAAGCTTGCCCAGGCGATCTCCGACCAGATCGATGCGATGTATAAGGACGGCTCGCTCGCCGCGCTTGTCACGAAATGGGGCGGCGATCCCAAGCAGTTCCTGGTTCCGTCGCCGGACATGGCGGCACAGCGCCGCGGCGTCGACCGTCCGCAGACCTGGTCACCACCATCCGTCGCCGATTGAGTGGGGGGAACGGACATGAGCTTTTGGCAATCTCTTGCTCAATTGTTTCAAGTTCCCTGGGGCGACTATGCAGGCAATCTCGGCGAGGGTCTTTTACGGACCCTTGCCTATACGATGGCCAGTTTCGTCGGCGCGGCGATCTTGGGGCTTGTGCTTGCCTTGATGCGTCTCAACCGGTTGCGCGTCGTGCGCCTGCCGGCGACCATCTACACGGAAGTCTTCAAGAATGTGCCCCTGCTTGCCATCATCTTCGTCACCTATTTCGGCTTGCCCTCGGTCGGAATCAGATTCAGTGTTTTCGTGGCCGGTGTGCTGAGCCTGGTGCTGTTCTATGCGGCCTATCTGTCGGAGATCTTTCGAGCAGCCATTGCGGGCATTCATTCGGGCCAGAACGAGGCGGCGCATGCACTCGGTCTTGGCCGTGCCACCACGTTCGGTCATGTGATCCTGCCGCAGGCACTCCGCCTTGCACTGCCGGGCACCAATACGATGTTCGTCGACCTTCTGAAATCGACGTCACTGTTGGTGACCATCTCTGCGGCGGAGCTGATGACCAGGGCGCAACTGATTGCTTCGGAGACGTTTCGGTCACTTGAAGTCTATCTGGTGATTGCGATGATCTATTTCGCCGTTTGCTATCCCGTCTCGCAATGCCTTCTCTGGCTCGAGCGCACCATACATGCGGGCATACCCTTGTCGTTTGGCCGCAGGCGGCGGCTCCGCCTGGCGAGAGCCTTGATTCAAACGGGAGGCTAGACGAATGGCTCAGATAGCAGTCGAAGCAAAGCGCCATGTGACCACGGCCGACAACACCGCCGCGATCAAGATCAGGGGGCTTCGAAAGTCCTTCGACGGAAGGCTGGTGCTCGATGGCATAGACCTCGATGTTCCACGCGGCCGGATTGTCAGCATCATCGGGCAGAGCGGCGGTGGCAAGACGACGCTCATGCGCTGCGTGAATTTGCTTGAGCAGCCCGAAGATGGCGCCATCGAAATAAACGGTGAAGTGATCTTTTTAAATGGAACGGTGACCTGCAAGGACCTTGCAAAGCTGCGCCAGCGGGTCGGTATGGTGTTTCAGCGCTTCAACCTGTTTCCGCATCTGACTGCGGTGGAAAATGTCGTCCTCGCGCAGATGCACGCGGCGGCAGTTGGCGAGCGTGAGGCGGTGGAGCGTGCCGTGCGGTTGCTGACCCGGGTTGGTCTTGTACACCGGGCACTGGCTTATCCCGAGCAAATGTCAGGCGGTGAGCAGCAGCGCGTTGCGATTGCGCGCGCTCTCGCGCTCTCGCCGACCGTGCTCCTGTTTGACGAGCCGACCTCTGCACTCGATCCGGAATCCACCGGCGAAGTGCTGCGTGTGATGCGCGAACTTGCAAGGGATGGGATGACGATGATCATCGTCACGCATGAACTCCCATTTGCCCGGGAGGTATCGGATTGGGTCGTCTTCATCGACGGCGGTCGGATTATCGAGCAGGGTCCGGCTGCAGACGTGCTCGACAATCCCAGGGAGCCTCGAACCGTTGCCTATGTCGCAAGATACGCAAAACCAGGTTGAGCGTGGCGATTCCAACCGTGCCGGCCCGGTGTTTCCGACTGCGCCGGTGACTGCTTTTCTCTGAAAAAATATGGATGAAATGAAACGGATTTCGACAGATATCGCCGTCGTGGGCGGTGGCGTCATTGGTCTTGCGATCGCCCTCCGGCTTCGCGCCGACGGGCGCGACGTCATCGTCATTGAACCGAATGAGCCCGGTTCAGGTGCCTCCTATGGGAATGCGGGGACTGTGGCGAACTACGCTATCATACCGGTAGGAACGCCATCGGTGCTTCGAAATTTTCTGTCGCTTATCCTTAGTCCGGATAGTCCTTTGGCCGTCCGAACATCGGCGTTGCCGACCCTGTTTCCTTGGCTCGCCCGGTTTGCTTACGAGTCTCTCCCACATCGCTATCGCGAAAATGCCGGCCGGATCGCCGAGCTTGTTTCAGATGCCGCCTCCGCCTGGATGGAGTTCGCCTCGGAGATAAACGCGTCGAATTTTCTGTCCGCAAAGGGTTGTCTCTATCTCTATGAGACGCGAAAGGCGTTCAAAGCGGCTGGCGCGGACATAGAGCTGCGTCGCAGCTATGGCATTTCGCAAGAGCTTCTCTCGGCCGGCGAGGTGACCGGCCTCGAGCCCCGCTTCACAGGATTCGAAGGCGGGGTTTTCTTCCCGGGCGCCATCAATCTCAGCGATCCGGGCGAGGTGATGCGTCTTCTCACTTCGGCCGTGAAGCGGGCGGGCGTGGAATTCGTTCCGGCATCGGCGACCGACATCGTGCGCGAGCGAAGCGGCCTGCGCATCACAGCTTCGGCTTATGAGCTGCGCGCCCGCACGGTCGTCATTGCTGCCGGCGCCCACTCGCGCAAACTGGCTGCATCGCTCGGCGATCCCGTGCAGCTTGATACCGAACGTGGCTATCATATTGAATATGACATGCCGGGATTGCCGATCGAGCGGCCGGTCTGCCCGACCGCCCATGGCTTTTATTTTTGCCCGATGCAGGGGCGGCTGCGTGTTGCCGGCCTGGTGGAACTCGGCGGATTGACGGCTCCGGGGAACCCGCGGCTTACGCAAGCCCTTGTGAGGAATGCGCGCAGATTCTTCCCCGAACTTGGAACGCCAAGTCGTTCCTGGCTTGGGTTTCGGCCTTCAATGCCCAATTCCGTGCCGGTCATCAGGCCTTCGAAAGGCGGCAGGGACGTCATCCTTGCCTTCGGACATGGGCACATCGGATTGACCCTGGCGCCCCGCACGGCCCAGCTGGTCAGCGCAATGCTGGCCAGCTAAAGCACGGGAGCAGATGGCCTATCGATGCGCATCGACCAACAGTTTGGTGAGTGGAGCCTTCCCGCACGGTCATGCGATTAGTCCGGTATTGGAGGCGATCGATCGCCCTCTTGCGGTCAGATCTCTTCCCAGGGAAACGTGTCAAGACGCTCGATTCCGGCAGCGGTGACAAGCGCCTGTGTTTCGAGCTTGATGCTTTCGGAGCCGTCTTCGGCAATGAGGCTTTCGATATTGAGCACCATGTTTTCTTCTATGACGCCGCTGAAGTTCTCATCGAAGTCAGGATGCAGTGGAATTCCAGGCCATTCGTCGGCCATGCCGGTCCCGTGTGCGGCCAAAGTATAGCGGTAGGGGAGGTATTTTTCTGGAATTCTCCAGCTCTTCTCGTTGAACTCGCGGAAGGTCATGCCAGGCCGGATAATCGCAAGATTATGATCGATCTGGTCTCTTGCTGCCGCATAAAGTTCCTTCTGTCGGGCATTCATCGCCACGTGCCCGCAAGTCCACGAACGCGAAAGGTCAGCACAGTAGCCGTAAGGCCCGATCATATCGGTGTCGAACGAGATCATCTCGCCGCGTTTGATGATGTAGTCGGAGCATTCCTGATACCAGGGATTTGTGCGTTGGCCTGCGGTCAGGAGCTTGGTCTCCAGCCATTCGCCGCCGCTGCGCGCATTCTCGAAATGGAGTTCCGCCCAGATCTCCCGCTCGGTACGCCCGGGCTCGGAAACCTCGTACATGCGCGCCATGCTGGCTTCACAGACGCGGATCGTCCAGCGCATGAGCTCGATTTCTTCCGCACTTTTGATCGAGCGTGCGCGCTCCGCAAGCTCCTGGCCGTCGAGCAAGGTGAAGCCGCGGCTCTGCAATTCATGAGCGGGCGCCGGTTCAAGCCTGTCGACGGCGATCCTGCCGTTGCGGCAGTGGGGCTTGACGACGTCGGCGATCTCGTCCGCCCATGCTTTCATCCGGTCTTCGACCAGATTGCCGGCCGTGAAGAAAAGGAAGGATTTTGACGTTCGAACCTCGTCAATGCCGGGCAATCCGTCGTTTACATGCTCCGATCCTTCGAATTCGAACATGATCCCCGGCCCGTCGGCGAGGATGAGTGCATATCTGGATGGATTGTGCATCGTCCAGATGCTCATATTCGAGCAATCGAAGGCGTAGCGGATGTTGACCGGATCGTAGAGCAGCAGCGCCGGACAGTCCCATTCCTTCATCTTCGCCCGCAAACGCCCGAGACGGTAGCGTCTCGCACTGCCCAGGGTCGATGATGGGATCGGGCTGATCAGAGGACGATCGGCGCCATTGGGATTGAGATAGGCTTGCTTGCGGTCGTCCTTGAAGACGGGCGCGCTTGATGATGGCGGCGAATTCTCTTCCCTGCCCAGCATTCGATACCTCTCCCATCAACCCTTCGTCAGCGATCAACGACAAGATCGCTAAGCGGCTTCGAGCAGCAAGGCAGGAACATCCCGGCGTCGATCTCCCGCTGACGGATACCGCCATTGTGATTCATTTCGACCGAGCCTGAGACGAGCTTCGATTTGCACGTGCCGCACATGCCGTTCGAACAGGACGAAGGAAGCCTGATGCTGCCCTTCTTCGCAGCCGCGAGCACCGTTTGATCGGATGAGACTTGCAGCGTTCGCTTTTGCTTCGAAAATTCGACCTGATAGAGCTTCTGGGCGGGCTGTTGCTCGACGTCCAGTCCCGGCTCGTCGATGACTGCCGCATCGAAACTCTCTTCGATGTAGTTTGACGCGGGAACGCCCAACGCCGCCGTGATAGAACGCGCCGCCGCCATGAAGGGGGCGGGACCGCAGCACATGACGACACGCTCGGCGATGTCAGGGACCGCGAGCTTGAGGTACTCGAGCGAGATCCGGCCGGTCAATCCCGGCCAAGCCGATTCGCCAGCCACTGTCTCCGGCAGGAACTGGAGACGCAGGCCTTTCATCCGTGTCGCGAGACCGGAAAGGTTGTGGCGGAAGATGAGGTCGGAGGGCGTGCGCGCTGCGTGAAGAAAAACGATGTCCGAGGGTTCGTATCGATCCGCCAGATCGCGTGTGATCGACATGACCGGCGTGATGCCCGAGCCGCCCGAGAGCAGCAGCAGTTTTGTCTTCTCCCCCTTTGGACGGATGAAGTGACCGAGCGGTCCCTGGCCCTTGACCGTCATACCGGCAGCCATGTTGTCGTGCAGCCAGTTCGAGACTTTGCCGCCGGGTACGCGCTTGACCGTGACGGTGAATGCGTTGCCGCGATGGGGCGAAGACGAGATGCTGTAGCAGCGCGCTTCACTATCCGGACCCATCGGGAAATCGAACAGAAAGTACTGCCCGGCATCGAAGCTGAAGCGCTTGCCTTCCGGAGACGCGAACGTGAAGCTCTTCACGTCATGCGTCTCCTGATGCACGTCGATGCATAAAAGCGTCTCGTCGTGCTCTGGATCCCAAACAGCGGTCTGGCCGCGCTGCATTTGAGCGAACTCAATACCCATGGGCGCGCATCCGATCGATATACCAGGCCGCGAACTTGTCCAGGTTGGCTTCCGAGAAGCGAGAATAGGGGCCGGGCTGGTAGGCTGGATCGAGGGCGCCGGCATGCGAGCGGGCGACGAGGTCCGCATCCTGGTCCGTCGTGGCGATCCAGACGTCTGTGAGCTTGTCGAGGTCGTAGTCCTTGCCCTCGACGGCGTCCTTGTGGACCAGCCATTTGGTTCGAACCAGCGTCTTGCCGGCAGAGAGCGGGATGACGATCGCGACGACAGCGTGATCGCCCATGAAGTGGTTCCAGCTATTGTGGCCCCAGAGATGCGTATCGCCGAGATCCTTGCGGGTCATCTCACCGAGCAGCTTCGACGATGCCGCAGTCGCGTCATATGTCTGGGATTCGCCGGCCCCGGCAATGATCAGACGCTGGGTGCGGAAGTTCGTGGCGCAGTCGACGAGCTGTTCGACTGCCGCCGACGGGAAACCATCCGCCTCCCAGGCTTTTGTCCGCTCGTCGTAGAGCCGGAAGTGCTCGGCCGCCTGCTCGCGGTCCTCTGGGTTCAGCGTTTCAGGATCGAAGCCGAAGTCGAGGTCGACGAAAGAGACGCAGAGCTCGGGATGATTGGCGGAACAGTGGTAGCACTCGCGATTGTTTTCCATCGTCAGCTTCCAGTTGCCGTCCTCGATGACGTCGGTCTGATGAGCGACTTTGGCATTCCGAATGTCGTAGGGCGCAAGGCGTTCGATCATCACCTGTTCGAGGCTTGCGATGTCTTCCGGTGGATTGTCGGAGAGGCATACATAGATCAGGCCGCCGATCGACTTGAAGTTCACCGGCTTCAGGCTATGGCACTGCTTGTCCAGGTCCTTGCCCATGTGTGGCGCGTAGCTTAGCTCGCCGGTCAGTTCGTAGGTCCATGTGTGATAGGGACAGACGAGCTTCGAGACGATCGTCTTGCCGGCATCGAGCAGGCGCGAGCCGCGATGGCGACAGACGTTGTGAAGCACGCGAATTTCGCCGTCGTCGTCGCGAAGCAGGATCAGGCTGGTCTTGCCGATATCGACAACCGTGGCATCGCCTGGTTCCGGCACGTCGCAGTCGAGGCCGACGCAGATCCAGTGCTTGTGGAAGAAGACGTCGATATCGGCCTCGAAGACATCCTCACGGATGTAGAGGCCGGCAGGCAGGGAATAACCATCGGCGCGTGCTTCAAGGAGGGCAGAGATGGAAGATGGGAGCCTGTTTAGCATGATAACCTCTTATGCGTCGATGATCTGCAGTTTGCCCTTGCATCCGTTATGCTTCAACGGCATTAATTTTCACGAATGCATAACATTATGTAATGCGAAGGATGCATAATGAACTTTCGGCGGCGAATTCCATCCCTGACCGCATTGATGACTCTCGAGGCCGTTCTGCGGCATCGGAGCTTTACTGCGGCCGCGATCGAGCTTGGCGTCACTCAGGCAGCCGTCAGCCGCCAGATCGCGACATTGGAAGAGGAACTCGGGCTACCGATGTTCGTGCGCAAGCATCGCGCCATCGAACCGACTGCTGTATGCCTCACCCTGGGAACGACGCTTGCGCAAAGCTTCGCCAGCATCGCGGACGCCGTCGATGCAGTCAGATCCTCCCAGCAGAACGTCGTGACGATCGGCGCGACTGTCGCCTTCTCCTCCTTCTGGCTGCTTCCGCGGTTGGCAGAGTTTCGGCGGGAGAATGCGGGCGTACAGATCAGGGTCATCTCGCAGGACGCAAGAATTGATCTGGACGCCGGTGGTATCGATATCGCCATTCGATACGGCAGGCCGCCATTTGCCGACGCCAAGGTGGTCGCCTCGCAGGAGGACGTCGTCGTTCCCGTATGCTCGCCCGACTATTTTTGGCGTCGTCCGACGGCGCAGATGTCCGATGCCGACGAGTTCATAGAGACAGACGCTCATGACCGCTCATGGCTCTCCTGGACGCAATGGGTTCAGGAAACCGGCCGGGCTTTGCGAATAAAGCCGCATCTTCGCTTCAACCACTATACGGAGGCGATCGCGGCCGCGCGTGCGGGGCAGGGGATCGCGCTCGGCTGGCGTCTTCTTGTCCAGACTTTTCTGGAGGATGGCACGCTCGTCGCCTTGGATGAGGCCGAGATGTCGACCGCCGACCAATATCACATTCTCCTTCCAGCGAGGCCGCGCCGTACGCTCGCCGCTGAACACGCCGCAAACTGGCTTGCCAATGCGCTGACGCGGTAGGGCCAGTTTCGGAATTCAACCTGGATGAGGCTTGTCGAGATCGCGAACGCCGTCGCTGGCCATAACGAAACACTATGGCGGCAGAGTAGAGTTGTGTTGGCCAAGCTCTGATGCATGAACTTACTGTGAGATCGTCGGCTGAGGCCGGCTCTCAAGAACCGCTTAAGCGGCGTAAACGGTCCGGAACGGACTGATAAGAAGGTTTCCTAACACGGAGCGGAACAGATGACCCATTCACTTAGCCGCAGAGCTCTCTTTGTCTCCACTGCACTCCTGACGCTGGCTGTCGCGGTGCCAGGATTTTCGATTTCCGCGAGAGCGGACGGAGATCCGATCAAGCTGGGTATCGTCGCGCCGATGAGCGGCCCGAATGCTCGTTACGGTGCATTCTCGATGCATGGTGCGGAACTGGCGGTCAAAGAAATTAACGAGGCTGGTGGCGTCGATGGCCACAAAATCGAACTCTACAATGCCGACAGCCAAGGAACACCGGTGGAAGGCGTGTCAGCGACGCGCCGTCTGATCGATGAAGACGAGGTCGGCTTCATCATCGGCGATGTCTCCAGCTCTGTCACCTTGGCCATGCAGCCGGTTGTCGAAGATGCTGGCGTCCTTCTTCTGAACGCTGCGTCCTCCAACCCGAAGATCACCTATGGAGCAGGCGTCGGCGGCTACAAATGGACCTTCCGCAATTATCCGACCGATGAAAACCGTGCTTTGATCGTTGCGAAATACGCGGCCGAACAGCGCGGCTTCACCAAGTTTGCCGTGCTGTCCGTCGATACGGATTATGGTCGCTCGGCGATCGAATTCACCAAGAAATACCTTCCCGAATTCAAGGGCGAAATCCTCAGCGAAGACTACTACAAGGAAGGCGAGGTCGACTTTCGTAGCGTATTGTCGAAAATTCGCGACAATGGTGCACAGGCAATCATCATGTACGGCCTTGCCGATACGACACCCATCGTCGCTCGGCAGATGGTCGAGCTTGGTCTTGCCGGCAAGGTAACCCTGATCGGCAACGGCGAATTCAATACGGCAAAGACGATAGAATCTGCCCCTACCGCTCTCGAAGGGGCCGTTGAAGCCGCGGCCTGGCTGCCCGCCTGGGATTCTCCCGAAAGCAAGGCATTCGTCGAGAAGTTCACGACGACTTACAAGGAGGTGCCCAATAACCACGCCTACGTTCACTGGGATACGGTGCATCTTCTCGCGGAAGCGATCCATGAGGCCGGCAGTATCGATCAGGAAAAGGTTCGCGATGCTCTTTCCAAGATCAAGTATAAGAGTCCCGTGGGCGAGGTTACCTTTGACGATCATAATCAGGCGCGTTTGCCGATGATCCTTCTGCAGATCGAGAACGGCAAGCCCAGCATAAAGGGAGCCTACACCGCGGACATCAAATACCCGACCCAGTAACCTGGCCGGGAGGAGCGCTACCCATGTTCTCGACTATTCTCGAGCAGGTCGTCAACGGCATCGTGACCGGTTCCGTCTACGCGATCGTCGCTGTCGGCATGACGATGATCTTCGGAGTCCTGCGGGCAATCAACTTCGCTCACGGCGAGTACTACATGCTGGGAACATTCGGTGCGTGGTTCGCAATCGACTATCTCGGCCTGTCGTACGAGGCGTCGATCGTGGTCGGTGTCCTGTCGACCATCGTCATCGCCTATGTCGTCGGACGTTTCGTCATGCGGCGCATGGTCGGTGCCCCGGCCGAGGCCGGGGTGCTCGCCACGCTCGGCATTGCTCTCGTCCTGCAGAATACGGTCATCCTTGTCTTCGGCGGCGGATACAAATTCTTTTCGGGCGGCTATATCCAGCCGGTGTCGATCCTCGGTTTCAGTATCGCCGAGCAGCGAATCCTGATCCTGATCGTGACGCTCCTGGTCTTCATCGGCCTGGAACTGATGGTTTCCTACAGCCGCATGGGCAAGGCCATGCGGGCGGTCTCGCAGAACGTCGAATGCTGCGAGGTGGTCGGCATTGACGTCTCGCAGGTCGTGCTGCGGACGTTCATCCTTGGTGCTGCTCTCGCCGCTCTTTCGGGAGTGCTGACCGCACCGGTCAACGTCAGCGTCTACGGGGGCATGGGTGAGCTCATCACCTTCAAGACACTTCCCATCATCATCATGGGCGGTCTCGGAAACGTTCGCGGCACGTTCTTTGCGGCGATGATCCTTGGGATCGCCGAGAGCCTGGTTGCCACCTATGTCGGGCTGCAGTTCCGCGACACGGTCGGTTTTGCGACCCTGATCCTGATGCTGATGTGGCGTCCCCACGGCCTCTTCTCCACGCAGGCGCGCTTCTAAGCGCACCGCAGGTCCATTCTCGAACATCGAGGACACGACATGTCTCTCACCGAAACCACCACACAGCCGAAACGGCGCGATTTGCGAATTCCGCTCGCCGTCCTGCTGATCATTGTTGCTGTGGCAGCCCCCTTCATCGGCAGCCGTTATGTTACGCATGCCTTGATCATCGCGCTGATCTTCATGCTGCCTGCACACGGACTGAACCTGCTGGTCGGCTACACGGGTCTATTGTCGCTTGCCCAGGCTGCCTTCTTCGGCATCGGTGCCTACGCGTCCGGCCTGCTCGCGGTCTATTACGGCACTCCCTTCTATGTGAACATCCTTGCCGCCGCCGTCATAGCGGGCGGGCTTGCTCTCCCGCTCGGCATTCCGGCCCTGCGATTGAGGTCGACCTCTTTCGTGATGTGTACTTTGGGCTTCGTGATCATCGGGCAGGCCATTGCAAAGAACTGGATCTCGTTGACCCGGGGCGACATGGGGCTTTCGAGCATCCCGAAACCGCATTTCACTCTTGGGCCGTGGTCGTTTACGGTGTCCGGCACGACCAACTTCTACTACCTGACCCTGGTGGTCGCCGCGCTCGCGACCGCGCTTGTCTGGGCAATCGTGCGGTCTCCCGCGGGCAGAAACATGGTCGCAATCCGCGAAAACGAAACGCTTGCGGAATCGGTCGGCATTCCAACGTGGCGCTACAAGCTGATCGTCTTCATGATCAGCGCGGCATTCGCCGGCGCGGGCGGTAGCCTCTATGCCCATTATCTGACCGTCGTCAGCCCCTTGACCTTCCAGATGTATTATTCGACGACCGTGCTCATCATCGTGCTCGGCGGTGGCGCCGGAACGATCTCCGGTACGGTTATCGGCAGCCTGCTCTTCGTCGGCCTGACGGAGGCACTCCGCATAGCGCCTGAATTGAGAATGATCGTCTACGGTCTGTGCCTGCTGGTGCTTGTCTTCTGGTTCAAGAAGGGCTTTGCACCGATGATCAACCGCTTCTGGAACGTGATCGGAGGTGTGAAATGACGTCCCATCTTCCTATCCTGCAGATCAAGAACCTCAGCAAGTCCTATGGCGCCGTAAAGGCTGTCAACGACGTCAGCATGCATATCGAGCGCGGCGAGATCGCCGGCCTCATCGGGCCTAACGGATCGGGAAAGTCGACCTTCTTCGATTGCTCTACCGGTCTTGCCCAACCCGACTCCGGAACCGTCACACTCGACGGTCAGGATATTACCGGCTGGTCGCTGAACAGGATTGCCCGTGAGGGGCGGATGCTGCGCTCCTTCCAGAAGACCGTGACGTTCCGGTCCCTGGACGTGGAAGAGAACCTGATCATTGCCGGTCAGATGTTCACGTTTCCGTCGATCTGGTCCACTTTCGGCCTGGGAACCAAATCCCGTAACCGCGTGGCGGGATTGAGGGAGCGTGCGCGCGATCTCATCAAGATGGCGGGTCTCTGGGATGTGCGGCACCAGCCGGCGGGAAACCTGTCGGGCGGCCAGCAGAAGCTGATCCAGTTCGCCTCGATGCTGATGCCCGAACCCAAGCTCATTCTTCTCGACGAGCCGATGGCGGGCATCAATCCGAAGATCATCGAGCGCGTGGTCGAGACGATCCTTTATGCGAACAAGAGCCTCGGCGTCAGCTTCCTCGTAATCGAACACAATATCGACGTCGTCACCAGCATCTGCCAGCGGGTCATCGTCCTCGACCAGGGCATGAAACTCGTCGAGGGGCTGCCGCATGACATCATTCAGGACCAGCGTGTGAGGGAGGCTTACCTTGGCGGCTAACTCCAACCTTTCAATCCAAGGTCTTCGAGCCGGCTACGGCAATCTGGACATTCTCAACGGCGTCGATCTGGACGTGCCATCAGGTCAATTCGTGGCGCTCATGGGTCCGAATGGCGCAGGCAAGTCGACGCTTTTGAAGACGCTCTACGGCATGACGACCATCAAGGGCGGCAGCATATCGTGGCGGGAAAAGGACATTGCCGGATATAGATCGCGAGCGATCCTGGGAGAGGGTATCTCCTTCGTTCCACAGGGGCGCTGCAACTTTCCGCTCATGACGATCGACGAAAACCTGCAAATGGCCGCCTATACGCTGCGCGACGCCAAGGTGAAGTCCGACAGGGACTATGTCTATGATCTCTTCCCGATCTTGAAGACGCGGCGCAACACCCTTGCCGGAAACATGTCCGGCGGCGAACAGCAGCTTCTGGAAGTCGCAATGGCGGTGCTTCAGCGTCCCAAAGTGCTTCTCGTCGATGAGCCATCCGTCGGGTTGTCGCCGGCTGCGATCGGCGTCGTGTTCGATGAGCTGCTGCGGCTTCATGCGGCTGGAATGACCATTCTCCTTGTCGAGCAGAACACCAAGAAGGCCATGGAGGTCGCGGAGCGCGCGATCATCCTGCGCTTGGGCAAGGTGATCTGGGACGGACTTCCCAAGCAGATCACCCACGACGAGCTGGGCGAGTTGTTCCTGACCGGGAAGATGCGCGGCGAAACCGAGGCAGCACACTGAACACAACCGTCCAAATGGACGATATCACCGAGGAAACATCATGAGCAATTTCGTGGCCGCGTCACGCGTGGCGCGCATCAAGATTTCGCCCAGCACGGCAGCGGCGGCACGTGCCCGCGAACTGAAGGCGGCCGGCAAGGACATTGTCGACATGACCGTCGGCGAGCCGGACTTTGACACGCCGGAGAGCGTCAAGGCGGCGGCACATGCGGCGATTGATCGGGGCGAAACCAAATATACGGCGGTGAACGGTACGCCTGCCCTGCGCAAGGCGATCATCGGCGACTTCGAGCGCCGGCTCTCGCTGCAATATGCCGATAATGAGATCTGCGTCGGAGGTGGAGCCAAGCAGATCCTGTTCCTGGCTCTGATGGCAAGCGTCGAGAACGATGCCGAGGTCATCATCCCCGCGCCCTATTGGGTATCCTATCCGGACATGGTGATCGCCAATGAGGGCAAGCCTATCATCGTCGAATGCCCGCAGGAGCAGGGGTTCAAGTTGACACCGGAGGCCCTCGAGGCGGCGATCACGCCACGAACCATGTGGCTCGTGCTGAATGCGCCGTCAAATCCGACGGGCGCTGCGTATAGCCGCAGGGAATTAGAGGCCCTTGGGGACGTTTTGCTGCGTCATCCGCATGTTTTCGTCCTGTCAGACGATATCTACGACCAGGTCTGGTTTCGCGACGAGCCGATGACAACGCTGGTCGCGGCGGTTCCGGCGCTGAAGGACCGGGTCCTGCTGACGAACGGCGTGTCCAAATCCTACGCGATGACCGGCTGGCGTATCGGCTACGCCGCCGGCCCCGCACCGTTGGTTGCCGCGATCAACAAGCTGCAATCGCAAATCTCTTCGTGCCCGTCTTCGGTCAGCCAGGCCGCAGCCGCCTATGCCCTTTCGGCCGATCAATCCTTCGTCCGCGATAGCGTAAGGGTCTACAGGGAACGCCGCGACTATGCCTGTGGCCGCCTCAATGCCATCGACGGACTATCCTGCCAGGTGCCGGACGGTGCCTTCTATCTCTTCCCGAACTGCGCGGGTGTGATCGGGAGGAAGACGCCGGAAGGCAAGGTGATCGAAACGGACCTGGACTTTGTCCTCTACCTCCTCGACGGTGTCGGGGTTGCTGCACTGCAGGGAGCGGCCTACGGGCTATCACCCTATTTTCGCCTTTCGATCGCCACCTCAATGGAGGTGATCCAGGAAGCCTGCGACCGCATCGAGCGCGCCGTCGCGGCGTTGCGCTGAGCAGCGCCCCAATGTCGGGAAGGGGGCTTGCATGTGTCCTTCCCGAGAGACTAGGGTCCACGAAAAAGAGCGTGGAACCATGAGCGTAGATTTCCGCAAGCTGCGAAGCTTTGTAAAGATCGTCGACACCGGCAGCGTGTCTCGTGCGGCTGCAATCCTGAGGACGGCGCAGCCTGCCTTGTCGCAGCAGATCGCCTCGCTGGAAGCGCATTTCAAGCACAAGCTCCTGATCCGCAGCAATGTCGGGATCACGCCGACGGAGGCCGGGCTTATTCTCTATCGGCACGCCCAGCTGATGCTGAAACAGATCGACCAGGCGCAGATCGACATCAATCAGGCGGCAGCGTCCGTTGCCGGGCGCGTTTCGATCGGTCTTGCGACATATTCGACATCGAGTTCGCTCTCGCTTCCGCTATTGCGTGAAATGAGGGTCCGGCATCCTCAGATCGTCGTGCACATCAATGACAGTTTCGGGCAGATCCTCAGCGAATTGATCATGACCGGCAAGATGGACATGGCGCTCATCTATGCGTCCGATCCGATTAAGGGCACGACGCTTCAGCCGCTCTTCAAGGAGGAGATGTTCCTCGTTTCCCCGCCAGGCGAGAACCTGCCTGGCGCGGCCGGCGAAGCCTTGGCCGTGGGAGCGCTTGCACAGATGCCGCTGCTGCTCCCGAGCAAGAACCATTTGTTGCGGCGTTTGATTGACGATGCGCTGGCGCGTGCCCGCGCCGCACCGGCAGTTCTCTCGGAAATCGAATCCGTCCCCGCCCTGAGCGCCGCCGTCCTCGACGGCCTCGGTTCGACTATTTTGCCGGCCTCGGTGGTGACTGCGACCTCCTCATTCGCAGGCGCACAGGTGCGCGCGCTGACCAGGCCGGTCATCGACGCCACCGTTTCGCTCTGCGTATCCGACCATCTGCCGTTGTCCGAGCCTGCACTGGCCGCAAGGGCGGTGCTTCTCGAGATCGTTGCGCACATGACGGCGACGCATCATCCGGGGATTCGTCCGGTATAACGCACGCTGCAAAACGTCGCAGAACATTGTTTGCTCGATGGCGGCGCCATGCAGCAGCGCCGCCATCGCCATAAGCAAACCCTATGGCGGCAGACAGTAGTAGTGTTGGCCAATCGGCGCCGAACTCACCTAACCTTGTGGCAGATAAGGGGTTCGACCTTCGGACCCGCGGTCATAGGCGCGGCCCGCGCCAAGCTTCTGCTTCGAGGGAAACATGGCAAAACTGGCTTTCGACACTGGCGGCACATTCACGGATTTCGCGCTCCTTGACGATCGTGGCGAGTTGCATCTCCACAAGGTGCTGAGCACGCCGAAAAACCCGGCGGAAGCCGTTGTGCAGGGTGTATCCGAGCTTCTTGAAACGTTCTCCGGCTCGATCGCCATCGAGAACTTGCAGATCCTCGGCGCCACAACGGTCGTCACCAATGCCGTCCTCGAACGCAAAGGCGCCGAAACGGGCTTCGTTACTACGAACGGCTTCCAGGACATGCTGCGCATCCGCAACGAAGGCCGCTACGATCTCTATGATCTCAACATCAAATATCCGGATCCCCTCGTAACCCGTGCCAATAGCTTCGGTGCCGAGGAGCGCATCGCGGCCGACGGCGAAGTGATGACCGAGCTCAGCGAAGACAGCGTGCGCGAGATTGCCGGCCGCCTGCGCGAGAAGGGTGTTCGTTCAGTGGCGGTGTGCCTGCTTCATGCCTACAAGTATCCGCAGCATGAAAAACGCGTGGCAGCCCTCCTTCGTGAAGAGAACCCGGATATCTTCGTCTCGATCTCGTCCGAGGTCTGCCCGGAAATGCGTGAGTTCGATCGCGCCTCGACCACCGTTGTCAACGCATATACCCGTCCGCAAATGGCGGGTCACGTCGCGCATCTCGAGCGGGAGTTCGCCGGGAAAGGCATCGATCGCCAGGTTCTGTGGATGACGTCTTCAGGCGGTCTCGTGCCGAGCCGCCGGGCCGCCGAGCTTCCGGTCCGCCTGATCGAATCCGGACCTGCGGCCGGTGCCGTTGCTGCTGCCGAGTTCGGCCGGGTTGCCGGCGAAACGAGCGTCCTGTCCTTTGACATGGGCGGAACGACGGCAAAACTCTGCCTCATCCCGAATGGCGAGCCCAATGTTGGCACGGATCTCGAGGTCGCCCATTATCAGCGCTTTCGCAAGGGTTCCGGCTTTCCGCTGAAGATCCAGTCGATCCAGATGATCGAGATCGGCGCGGGCGGTGGTTCGATCGCCGCCAAGAATCCGCTCGGCCTCCTCGATGTCGGTCCGCATTCGGCGGGCGCCATGCCAGGCCCTGCCGCCTATCAACGTGGCGGCAGCCAGCCGACGGTCACGGACGCCGACATCCTGCTCGGCTACATGGGGACGGAATCCTTCGTTGGCGGCTCCTTCAAGGTTTCGAAAGATGCCGCTTGCGGGGCGATGGAAAAACTCGCCAGCTCGCTCGAAGTCTCGGTGGAGCGTTGTGCCTGGGGCATTCATGATCTCGTCAACGAGTCCATGAGCAAGGCGGCTGCCATGCATGCGACGGACCTTGGCGTCGACCCGCGATCCCTTCCGATGGTTGCCTTCGGCGGCGCAGGCCCGGTCCACGCCTATGGCATCGCCCGCAAGCTTGGGATCAAGCGGATCATCTGCCCGACCGGTGCGGGTGTGAGCTCGGCTATCGGTCTGTTGATCGCGCCGGTTGCGGTCGATCTCTCGATGAGCCATCCGATGCCCGTCAACGCCTGGGATATCGGTGAAATGAACCGTATCCTTGACGAGCTGGCGGTACAGGGGGCGGAAGTCGTGTCGGCCGCGGGAGTGGCGAAGGAGACGATCGCCAATCGCTTCACCGTCGACATGCGGCATGTCGGCCAGGGGCACGAGATCACCGTTGTGCTGCCGGATCGCAATCTTCCCAAGGAGGAATTTCTCAAGCAGCTCACTGACAACTTCTTCAAGCTATACCGTGAGCTCTTTGGCCGGACCGTCGCCGCAGCCGTCGAGGTCATCACTTGGCGCCTGCGCGCAAGTGGCGAGAAGGACCAGGTCACTCGTCCTCACGAGACGCAGGCGGAAGAGGCCAGGAAGGGTAGCCGCCAGGTCTATTTCCAGGAGCGGGGCGCCTATGCGGACACCTCGGTCTACGACCATTACAAACTTCCGGTGAACCACGAGATCAGGGGACCCGCCATTGTCGAACAGCGTGAATCGACTGCTGTCGTCGGGCCGAGCGGCAGCTTCCATGTCGATGCCAGCGGCAATCTCGTGATCAATATTCTCTAAGGGAACATCCGATGTCGAAGCCCGTCACCGATTTCAACGATCCGATCAACCTTCAGGTCATGTGGAACCGCCTGATCTTCATCGCCGATCAGGCCGACAACGTGCTCGGCAAGACGGCATTCTCGCCGATCGTGCGCGAAAACCATGACTATGTAACCGTTCTCCTCGACAGCAAGGGCCGAGCGCTCGCCCAGTGTACCTGGTCGATCCCGGTCTTCATTACGTCGCTGCCGGCCGCAGCCCAGAAGTTCTTTTTGCCGAAATTTCCGGTCGACGCGCTGGAGGAAGGCGACGTGCTTGCGACCAACGATCCCGAGATCGGAACAGGGCACCTTCCGGATGTCACCATGATCACGCCGATCTTCAAGAACGGCAAGGTTGTCGCCTATGCCGGATCCATTGCGCATCTCCCTGACATCGGCGGCGCGCCGCTTCACTCCGAAGCCAGCGATATCTTCGAGGAAGGCATACGCTTCCCGATCGTGAAGCTGCTCAAGGCGGGCGTCCCAAACAAGGACGTATTCGACATCATCGAGGCGTCCGTTCGCCTGCCGACCGAAGTGCGTGGCGATCTCGAATCCATGATCGCCGCGAACAACGTCATGGGACGAGAACTTGTCAAGTTCCTGGATGAATACGGTCTCGACGATGTCGATGGTCTGGCAGACGCGATCCACACACGCTCCGAAGCGCAAACCCGCAAGGCGATCCGCCAGTGGCCAAATGGCAAATACTCGGCAGAAATGCTGCTCGACGGCTATGACATCGACATCAAGCTCAAGGCGACCGTGGTCGTGAGCGATGATTCCATCCATGTCGACTACGCCGGCACCTCGCCGCAGGTGCTGCATTCGATCAACTGCCGCACGAACTATCGTTACGCCCATTCGGTCTATGCGCTGAAATGCCTTCTCGATCCGGATACGCCGAACAATGAAGGCTGCATTACGCCAATCAGCGACGATGCGCCGCTGGGATCGATCCTGAACCCCGAACAGTGGACGGCCGGCAATTCGCGCAATCTCATCGGCCATGCCATTCCCTCGCTGATCTTCAAGGCCCTCGAAGGGGTGGTCCCTGACAAGGTCATGGGCGACAGCGGCGGTGCGCCGATCTGGGCTGCAAACTGCGTCGGCCGTCGCGATGACGGCACGCAATACGGTTCGGTTCAGAATTTTCATGGCGGGCAGGGCGCTCGTGCCGAGTTTGACGGCCTGGATACGCTGAGCTTCCCGTCCAACTGCAAGGTCACCGCGATCGAAATGTTCGAGATCGCCGTTCCCGCGCTGACGGAATGCAAAGAATTGATCGCTGACTCCGGCGGTGCCGGCAAGTATCGCGGCGGTTTGGGCCAGCGCGTTGTTCTTCGTAACCTCGGCAAGTCGCCGATGAACATCTATCTCGCATCCGAACGCGTCCGTCATCCATGCTTCGGCGTGGTCGAAGGCCAAAACGGCATGGCAGGTAAGGTCATGAAGAATGGACAGCCACAGTTCCCGAAGGGCAAGGTCGTTCTCAAGACGGGAGAACGGCTCGAGGTCGAAACACCCGGAGGAGGTGGTTGGGGTCGCGCGAGCGAACGTTCCGCCTCATTCATCGAGCAGGATCTTGCCGAGGGCCTGATTAGTCCGCGGGCCGCGAAGACCGTTTACGACTATAAGGGTGCCGGCGCGGTCGCTGCAGAATAGGAGAGAACAATGGGCTTGCTTGAGGGAAAAATCGCTCTCGTTACCGGAGCCGGCACCGGGATCGGCAAGGAGGCGGCATTGCTTCTCGCGAAGGATGGCGCAACCGTCATCCTGACCGGCAGGCGGATCGCCCCCCTGGAGGAGGTCGCGGCCCTCGTCGAGGCGGCAGGCGGCAAGGCGTTTGCGAAATCTCTCGACATCGAATCGCGCTCGGACATTTTCGCCGCGGTCGAATGGGTAAAGGAAAGCCTCGGGCCGGTCGATGTGCTGGTCAACAATGCCGGCAGCGCCAGCAAGGTGTTGAACGCACGATTTCTCAGCGAAGAGGAATGGAATTCCACCATCAACGTCAATCTGACAGCGGTCTTCAATCTGACCCAGGCGGTTCTTCCCGGCATGATCGCGAAAGGCGAGGGGACGATCATCACGGTCTCGTCGCTCGCAGTGCTCAACCCGAACCTCCTTGGCGGCGCCGCCTATGGTGCTGCGAAGGCCGGCGTGAAGAACTTCATGACATTCCTGCACAATACCTACCGAAACCAGGGTATTCGAGCGACGACCATCCTGCCCGGCGAAACGGATACGCCGATCATGAACAACAGGGCGCGACCGCCGCTCGACAGCGAACGTGCGATCATGCTGAGCCCGCATGACGTCGCCCGGGCAATCGCGTTGTGCGCCAGCCTGCAGAAAGGCGCGGTCATCCCCGAGCTGCACATTTGCCCGACCTTCATGCGCGACACCTCGGCTGACATCGAGGTTGCCCGCTGGGTAGGCGCGCCGGCCGATACGCCGGACATGCCAGAGACGTAATCAGGAGGAGCACATCATGAACGGTGCAAAATTGCGCGCCCGCCTTCAGGCCGGCGAACCCATAACCATGTTCACGCCGCATCACGCTTCCTCGGGCTTCGCCGCCCGCCTGGTCGAGCTGGGGGCGGACTCGGTATTCGTCGATTGCGAGCACGGGACGTGGAGCTTCGAGGATGTCCGCGAAACCTCGCAGATCGTCCGGTCCGTCGGCGGCGCCGCGATCATTCGTCCTCACTCTCACGAGCGGCCGATCATCATCAGATATCTGAATGCCGGTGCTGACGGGATCATGGTGCCGATGGTGGATAATGCCGACCAGGCGTGTGCCATCGTCGACGCGGTCCGATACGCACTGCCGTCGGACCATGAAAAACGCCTGGTCATTGCAATGATCGAGACCGTCGAGGCGATCGATAATCTCGACGCGATCGCCCGAGTGGAGGGGATCGACGTCTTCTTTATCGGGCCAGGTGACCTCTCACAGAACATGGGCTTTCCACCGGCTCCTCCATTCGGCGAGGAGCGGCCGACCGAAGTACAAGAGAAGGTGGCGGAAGCGGTCAGAAAGATCCGTTCTGCCGGCAAGGTCGCCGGCACTCTCGTCACCGCCGACGAATTGCCGGGATGGCTCGAAAGAGGTGTGCAGTTTTTCTACATTCACTCCGACCCCTTCCTCAGACGCGGTATCGCCGCGATTAATCAGACGCTGATGCGATAAACAAGCAGCGGGTTGCCTTCGGCTTGACCCTTGCGCAGGCCGCTGGAAGACAGTCGCCGGGCATAGTCACCGGTTTCGCGCGTTCATCTCTTTCCGAAATGCAGCCGGGCTCCTTGCGGTCCACTTCTGGAATGCCCGATGGAAGGCGCTGGGTTCGGAAAAGCCGAGGCGCGTGGCGATCTCCCCGACGCCGAACTTGGTCGTTTGCAGCATCCCGATTGCAAGATCGCGGCGGATTTCATCTCTGATGGCGGCATAGTTCTGGCCTTCGGCATGCAGGCGATGCCGCAGGGTCGAAGGAGACATACGCATTTGCGCGGCCAAATCATCGAATGACTTCCACGAAGAGGGCGGCGATTGACGTAGCCGCTTGCGCACGCTCGCCGCAAGGCCGGCGTCATAGCGGTAACGCACGAGGATATTGGCTGGCGCATTGCGCAGAAATTGCTTCAGGGCCTGCTCGCTGCGCGTCACCGCCAGTTTAAGGAGGGAGGCATCGAAGGCAAGCCTGCTCGCCGGCTGCGAGAAGCGCACGGGCGCCCCGAAAAATTGCCGGTACTCCGCGCCATGCTCCGGCTCGGCGCAGCGAAAATCGACCATCCGCAGGGGGATACGGCGCCCGATGAGCCAGCAGGCGATGCCGTGCAGGAGAATCCAGTAGGTTCTATAGGCAAAGGCCGAGCGTTCGCTCGCACTGTCGGTCAGTACGATATGCGCCAACCCGTCCGCCACTTCGAGATGTCCCTCCGGGTCCTCCAGCACGATGTTCAAAAACCGCAGTGCCCGCCGCAATGCCTGGTCGAGGGTTTTCGCGTGGAGCACGCAATGACAGAGCAGCGTGAAACTGCCGCGGCGCATGGGCCTGCCGCCCATGCCGAAGAATTCGTCGTCGATTTCGGCCGCGATCGCCAGCCAGAGCGCGCCATAGCTTTCGGCTGAAACCGGCGCGTCGATCTGGGTGGATAGGCCGAGCGTCGCGAGCAATCGTTCGGGGGATTTTCCCTGCCGCCGAAGGCAGTCGATCGCCTCTTTCACAAAGAAAGGTGATATCATCCGCCGTGCGGTTTCCGTCATCGTCATGACCTGCAAAATATGGTAAAACTGGCCGCTGATTTGAGACGCTTTTGTCATCGAATGCAATATCGTGCGACGATAAGCTTGGGCGAGGCGCAAGGTGAATCGCGCTCTTCCGGGGATACGATACTGCGGGCGACTGCACGAAGCGTGGAGGCCCTCGGTTGAAATCGACTGCGCTGGAGGAGAGCGACCATGTTGATTCAGGGAAAAACCTTCGTCGTCACCGGTGGCGGTTCGGGCCTTGGGGCTGCTGTCGCGCGCATGCTGACGGGTGAGGGGGCCAATGTCGTCATCGCTGACGTTAACGTGGACGCCGGTGGTGCCATCGTCAGTGAACTCGGGACCAACGCCGCCTTCATCCGGACGGATGTCACGCAGGAGAAGGACGCCCAAGCCGCGATTGACACGGCGGTAGAACGCTTCGGCCATTTGCACGGGCTGGTCAATTGCGCCGGCGTCGCGCCCGGTGAGAAGATAATCGGCCGCAACGGACCGCACAAACTCGACAGCTTTGCCCGCACGATCGGCATCAATCTCATCGGCACTTTCAACATGATCCGGCTTGCCGCGGTGGCAATCGCCAAGCAAGAGCCGGATGCGGACGGCGAGCGCGGCGTCATCGTCAACACGGCTTCGGTCGCCGCCTTCGACGGGCAGATTGGCCAGGCCGCCTATGCGGCCTCCAAGGGCGGCGTTGCCGCAATGACACTGCCGATCGCGCGCGAACTGGCCCGCAGCGGCATTCGGGTGGTCGCCATCGCGCCGGGCATATTCGAGACGCCGATGATGGCCGGTATGCCGCAGGAGGTGCAGGATTCGCTGAGCAAAAGCGTGCCCTTTCCGCAGCGCTTCGGAAAGCCGGTGGAATTCGCCGCATTGGTACGCCACATCTGTGAGAACGTCATGCTGAATGGCGAAGTCATCCGCCTCGATGGCGCATTGCGCATGGCATCGCACTGAGGCAGGCTCGTTATGGGAGGTTTGATATGACGCGAGAGGATCCGATCGTCATCGTTGGCGCGGCCCGCACTCCGATGGGTGGCTTCCAGGGAGATCTTAAGGACTGCACGGCGCCGGAGCTCGGTGCTGCCGCCATCCGCGCCGCACTTGAGCGCAGCGGCGTTCGCCCCGATGCGGTTGAAGAGACGGTCTTCGGCTGCGTACTTCCGGCCGGGCAGGGCCAGGCACCGGCGAGACAGGCCGCGATCGGCGCTGGCCTGCCCTTTGCCACGGGAGCGACCACCGTCAACAAGATGTGCGGTTCGGGAATGAAGGCCGTCATGCTGGCGCATGATCTGATCGGCGCGGGCAGCGCTTCGATCTCCGTCGCCGGCGGTATGGAAAGCATGACGAATGCCCCCTATCTGCTCGATCGGGCGCGGGGCGGCTACCGGCTTGGGCATGGCCGCGTCATCGACCACATGTTCCTCGATGGGCTCGAAGACGCCTATGACAAGGGACGCCTGATGGGCACCTTTGCCGAGGATTGCGCCGAAGCCTATCAGTTTACCCGCGCGGCACAGGATGACTACGCCGTCACCTCGCTGACCCGCGCTCGCAATGCGATCGAGGAGGGGGCTTTCGATAGCGAGATCGTGCCCGTCACCGTCAAGTCAGGGCGAGCCGAACTGGTCGTCAGCCGCGACGAGCAGCCGGGCAAGGCGAAGCCGGAGAAAATCCCGACGCTCAAACCTGCTTTCCGCGAAAACGGCACGGTGACCGCTGCAAACGCGTCGTCCATCTCCGATGGTGCTGCCGCTCTGGTGCTGATGCGGCGCTCGAAGGCCGAGCGCGAGGGGATCGCGCCGCTTGCTACCATCGTCGGCCATTCAACGCATTCGCAGGCACCTAATCTCTTCGCAACCGCGCCGATCGGCGCGCTGCGCAAGCTTTCCGAACGCACCGGCTGGAACCTCAGGGATGTCGATCTGTTCGAGGTCAACGAAGCCTTTGCCGTCGTTGCCATGGCGGCGATGCGCGATCTCGATTTGCCGCATGACAAGGTCAATATTCATGGCGGCGCCTGCGCACTTGGCCATCCGATCGGCGCATCCGGTGCCCGTGTGCTGGTCACGCTGCTTGCAGCGCTGAAGCGCCACGGCATGAAGCGCGGCATAGCGACGCTCTGCATCGGCGGCGGCGAAGCGACTGCCATGGCCGTCGAACTGAATTGAACGGTTTCAAGGAGGAGACTGGACCATGATCCTGAGTGAAGACCAGATCCAGATCCGTGATATGGCGCGTGATTTTGCCCGTGAGCGCCTGGCGCCTGGCGCGGCCGAGCGCGACGCGAAAAGCCTCTTTCCCCGCGAGGAATTGAAGGAGATGGGCGAGCTCGGCTTCCTCGGCATGCTCGTACCCGAAGCCTATGGCGGCTCGGAGACGGGCGTGATTGTCTATGCCGTGGCACTTGAGGAGATCGCCGCAGGTGACGGGCCTTGCTCCACCATCATGAGCGTGCACAGCTCTGTCGGCTGCGTGCCGATCCTGAAATACGGAACAGAAGAGCAGAAGCAGCGGTTCCTGCCGAAACTTGCAAGCGGCGAATGGATCGGCGGCTTTGCCTTGACAGAGCCGCAGGCCGGCTCAGACGCCTCGAACCTCAAGACTCGTGCCCGCCGCGACGGTGATCATTATATCATCGACGGTGCCAAGCAGTTCATCACCTCGGGCAAAAACGGCAATGTCATCATCGTCTTTGCCGTCACCGACCCCGATGCCGGCAAGAGAGGAATTTCCGCCTTCATCGTGCCGACCGACACACCCGGCTACGAGGTCGTGCGTGTCGAACACAAGCTCGGACTGCACTCGTCCGACACCTGCCAGATCGCCTTTACCGGCATGCGCATCCCAGCCGATAATCGGCTCGGTGAGGAAGGCGATGGCTACAGGATTGCCCTCTCCAACCTGGAGGGCGGGCGCATTGGCATCGCTTCGCAATCCGTCGGCATGGCGAGAGCTGCTTTCGAGGCGGCGCGCGACTATGCCCGCGAGCGCACGGCCTTCGGCTCGCCGATCATCGATCATCAGGCGGTTGCTTTCCGGCTTGCCGACATGGCGACGCAGATCGAGGTTGCCCGCCAGATGGTGCTGCACGCAGCGCAGTTGAAGGAGGAGGGGCAGCCCTGCCTCACCGAAGCGTCGATGGCCAAGCTGTTTGCCTCGGAAATGGCTGAGAAGGTCTGCTCCGACGCGATCCAGATCCATGGCGGCTACGGATATATGGCTGACTATCCGGTGGAGCGCATCTACCGTGACGTCCGCATCTGCCAGATTTACGAGGGGACGAGCGACGTCCAGCGCATCGTTATCGCGCGCAACTTATAGTATGTTTTCATGAGATGTCTGCGATCGAGCCTGCCTTGGGGAGTTACAGGCGGTACGGTCGACAAGGGAGGTATCATAACGCATGAACGAGGTTCCAAATCTGAGCCTGCATGTCCCCGAACCGGCGGTACGGCCCGGCGGCCAGCCGGATTTCTCCAACGTCAAGATCGCCAAGGCCGGCGCCGTGCCGAAGCCGGCGGTCGATGTGGCGCCGGAGGAGATCCGCGATCTCGCCTATTCCATCATCCGTGTTCTCAATCGCGACGGCGAGGCGGTCGGTCCCTGGGCCGGGCTGCTCTCCGACGAGGAATTGCTGACGGGCCTGCGCAACATGATGAAGCTCAGGGCTTTCGACGCGCGCATGCTGATGGCGCAGCGGCAGGGAAAGACCTCCTTCTACATGCAGCATCTCGGCGAGGAAGCGGTCAGTTCCGCCTTCCGCAAGGCGCTGAACAAGGGCGACATGAACTTCCCGACCTATCGGCAAGCGGGACTGCTGATCGCCGACGACTATCCGATGGTCGAGATGATGAACCAGATCTACTCGAACGAGGCAGATCCCCTGCGTGGCCGGCAGCTGCCAATCATGTATTCGTCGAAGGAACACGGCTTCTTCACTATCTCCGGCAATCTTGCCACCCAATATGTGCAGGCCGTCGGCTGGGCCATGGCGTCGGCCATCAAGAACGACACGAAAATCGCCGCCGCATGGATCGGCGACGGTTCGACGGCCGAATCCGATTTCCACTCCGCGCTGGTCTTCGCCTCCACCTACAAGGCGCCGGTCATCCTCAACATCGTCAACAACCAATGGGCCATCTCGACCTTCCAGGGCATTGCCCGCGGCGGCTCCGGCACCTTCGCCGCCCGCGGTCTCGGCTTCGGTATCCCGGCGCTTCGTGTCGATGGCAATGACTATCTGGCTGTCTACGCCGTTGCCAAATGGGCGGCCGAGCGCGCAAGGCGCAATCTCGGCCCGACGCTGATCGAATATGTCACCTACCGCGTTGGCGCTCATTCCACCTCGGATGACCCGAGCGCCTATCGGCCGAAAACCGAATCCGAGGCCTGGCCGCTCGGCGATCCGGTGCTGCGGCTGAAAAAGCATCTGATCGTGCGCGGCGTCTGGTCGGAAGAGCGCCATGCCCAGGCGGAAGCCGAAATCCTCGACGAAGTGATCGAGGCGCAGAAACAGGCCGAGAGCCATGGCACGCTCCATGCCGGCGGCAAGCCGTCGGTGCGCGATATCTTCGAGGGCGTCTATGCGGAAATGCCCCCGCATATCCGCCGCCAGCGGCAGAAGGCAGGATACTGACATGGCAAGAATGACAATGATCGAGGCCGTGCGCAGCGCCATGGACGTCTCGATGGGACGGGATGACGATGTCGTCGTCTTCGGTGAAGACGTCGGTTATTTCGGCGGTGTCTTCCGCGCCACGCAGGGACTGCAGGCAAAGTATGGCAAGACCCGCTGCTTCGATGCGCCGATCAACGAATCCGGCATTCTCGGCACGGCAATCGGCATGGCGGCCTATGGCTTGAAGCCCTGTGTCGAAATCCAGTTCGCCGACTATATGTATCCGGCCTATGACCAGATCACCCAGGAGGCGGCGCGCATCCGCTACCGTTCCAACAGCGACTTCACCTGCCCGATCGTCGTGCGCATGCCGACCGGTGGCGGCATTTTCGGCGGCCAGACGCACAGCCAGAGCCCCGAAGCGCTGTTTACCCATGTCTGCGGCCTGAAGGTAATTGTGCCGTCCAATCCCTACGACGCCAAGGGCCTGCTGATCGCGGCGATCGAGGACCCGGACCCGGTGATGTTCCTCGAACCGAAGCGGCTCTATAACGGCCCCTTCGACGGCCATCACGAGCGGCCGGTCACACCCTGGTCGAAACATGATCTCGGCGAAGTGCCGGAAGGGCACTATACGATCCCGATCGGCAAGGCGGAAATCCGCCGGCCGGGCAGTGCCGTCACCGTCGTTGCCTATGGCACGATGGTGCACGTGGCGCTCGCCGCAGCAGAGGAAACGGGCATCGATGCCGAGGTGGTCGACCTGCGCAGCCTGCTACCGCTCGACCTCGATACCATCGTCCAGTCGGTGAAGAAGACCGGCCGTTGTGTTGTCGTGCACGAGGCGACGCTCACTTCCGGTTTCGGCGCGGAAGTCGCATCACTGGTTCAGGAGCACTGCTTCTATAGTCTCGAGGCGCCGATTGTGCGCGTGACCGGCTGGGATACGCCCTATCCGCACGCACAGGAATGGGATTATTTCCCCGGTCCCGCCCGTGTCGGCCGGGCGCTCAAAGAAGTGATGGAGGGCTGAGGATGGGCGAGTTTGTCATCAAGATGCCCGATGTGGGTGAAGGGGTGGCCGAGGCCGAACTGGTCGAGTGGCATGTCAAACCGGGCGACCCGGTGCGTGAGGACATGATCCTCGCTGCCGTCATGACCGATAAGGCGACGGTGGAGATTCCCTCGCCGGTCGAAGGCATCGTGCTCTGGCTTGGTGCCGATGTGGGCGATACGGTCGCCGTCAAGGCGCCGCTGCTGCGCATCGAGATTGCCGGCGAGGGCGGGAATACAGCCGAAAAGGCTCCGACTCATGATGCCGAGCCGCCCGCGAAAATCGAGCCAGTCCAAGGCAAGCCTGTGGAAGCCAAGCCGACGGCGTCGTCTCCGGCGAGACCGAGCGTCGAAGCGAAAAACATTGAACCAGAAAGAGTTGCCGAGCGCCCTGCCGCTCGCGAGCCGGTGGAGCGACCACTGGCTTCTCCTGCCGTGCGCTTGCGGGCTCAGGAGGCTGGTGTCGCTCTGCGCCAGGTGATCGGTACAGGCCCGGCCGGTCGCATCACCCACGAAGATCTCGATCAGTTCATTGCGCGGGGCGCTCAGCCCGCTCCCGTTGCTCAAACCGGGCTTGCCCGCAAGACTGCCACCGAAGAGATCAAGGTGACCGGCCTGCGTCGCCGCATCGCCGAAAAGATGCGCCTTGCAAGCTCGCGCATTCCCCATATCACCTATGTCGAGGAGGTCGATGTCACCGACCTTGAAGACCTGCGCGCGACGATGAATGCCGGCCGCAAACCCGATCAGCCGAAGCTGACCATCCTGCCCTTCCTGATGCGGGCGCTGGTCAAGACGATCGGCGAGCAGCCGGGCGTCAATGTCACCTTTGACGACGATGCCGGCGTCATTACCCGCTATAGTGCCGTTCATATCGGCATCGCCACGCAGACGCCGTCGGGCCTGACCGTGCCGGTCGTGCGGCATGCGGAGGCCCGGTCGATCTGGGACGTTGCCGCCGAGCTCGCGCGTCTTGCCGAGGCCGCCCGCAATGGCACCGCCGCGCGCGAGGAGCTGTCCGGCTCCACGATCACCATCAGCTCGCTCGGCGCACTTGGCGGCATCGTCACGACGCCGATCATCAATCATCCGGAAGTTGCGATCGTCGGCGTCAACAAGATCATGACCCGGCCCATCTGGGACGGCACCCAATTCATCCCGCGCAAGATCATGAACCTTTCGTCGAGCTTCGACCATCGCATCGTCGACGGCTGGGACGCGGCGGTCTTCGTCCAGCGGATCAAGGCACTGCTGGAAACCCCCGCGCTGATCTTCATCGAAGGTTGATGACATGAAAGAAATCGTCTGCAAGCTCCTCGTCATCGGTGCCGGACCCGGCGGCTATATCTGCGCCATCCGCGCCGGCCAGCTCGGCGTCGATACGGTGATCGTCGAATCCACAAAGGCCGGCGGCACCTGCCTGAATATCGGCTGCATCCCCTCCAAAGCGCTGATCCATGCGGCCGAGGAGTTCGAAAAGGTCAGCCACATGACCAGTCCCAATGCGCTCGGCATCACTGTCGAGGCACCGAAGCTTGATCTCGCGCAGACCATACGCTGGAAGGATGGCATCGTCGGCCGGCTGAACGGCGGTGTGCTCGGGCTCCTGCGCAAGTCCAAGGTCAAGATCGTGCATGGGCAGGCGGTGTTCCGCGACGGCAAGACCGTCGAGGTCGAGACTGAGACCGGAACTCAGGTCATCCGTGCCGAAACGGTTGTCATTGCGACAGGCTCCGAACCGGTCGAGCTGCCGCTGCTGCCCTTTGGCGGAGCGATCCTTTCGTCCACCGAGGCGTTGTCGCTGACGAGTGTGCCCAATACACTTGCTGTCGTCGGCGGCGGCTATATCGGCCTGGAGCTCGGCACCGCCTTTGCCAAGATGGGTGCGCGGGTCACTGTGGTCGAGGCGATGGCGCAGATCCTGCCGCAATATGACGCCGAGCTCGTCAAGCCGGTTGCCAAGCGCCTGCATGAGCTTGGCGTGCGTGTGCTGACCGGAGCGAAGGCGAAAGGCTATTCGGGAGAAGCGCTGCTGATCGAGACCGCTGCCGGCGAAGAGGAGCGGATCGCCGCGGACAAAGTTCTCGTCACAGTCGGGCGCAAACCGCGTACGGAAGGTTGGGGTCTCGAAGAACTCGATCTCGATCGCGCCGGCCGTTTCATCCGCATCGATGAGCGCTGCCGCACCTCCATGCGCGGCGTCTACGCGATCGGCGATGTCACGGGCGAGCCGATGCTTGCCCATCGCGCCATGGCGCAGGGAGAGATGGTCGCTGAGATCGTTGCCGGCCGCAAGCGTGTCTGGGACAAACGTGCCATTCCCGCCGTCTGCTTCACCGATCCCGAGATCGTCACCGCGGGGCTTTCACCAGATGAAGCGCGCGCTCAGGGCTATGAAATCCGCGTCGGTCTCTTCCCCTTCGCTGCCAACGGGCGTGCCATGACGACCCAGTCGGAAGACGGTTTTGTGCGGGCTGTAGCGCGCGCAGACACCAATCTGGTACTTGGCCTGCAGGCGGTCGGTGCCGGCATCTCGGAACTGTCAAGCGCGTTCTCGCTGGCGCTCGAGATGGGCGCGCGGCTGGAAGATATCGCGGGCACGATCCACGCTCATCCGACCCGCAGCGAAAGCCTGCAGGAAGCTGCATTGAAGGCGCTTGGCCATGCCCTGCACATCTGAGCCGGTGTCAGGTGGCAATGGTCATTTTTCCGGGGATTTCGGTGACCAAAGGATGGTTTCGGCCGTCTTTTCGTAGGCCATGCCCTCCGGATAGCTGATGACCTCCAGTTGCAAGCCCCAGGGGGACTGGAAATAGAGGATGCTCTGTCCGGCATTCGGCCCCTCGCTGATGGGGAGCGGTCCGAGGCGGGTCGTGATGCCTTGTGCGTCGAGGTAGGCCTTGGCCGCCTGAATGTCTTCGACATAAAGTCCGACATGGAAGGCGCCAATGTCGCTGTTCTTTTGTTCAAGGTGGCGCTGGTCCGGGGCCTCATATTCGAAGAGCTCCAGGTTGGAGCCGTGGCCGATGCGGATAAGCGCCGCACGCCTGATGCGGGCGCGTGGATGAGTGCCCAACGCCTGGCGCATGAAATCGCCCTCATCATCGCCGATCGGGCCGAAGGTATAGGCATGCCTGCAACCAAGTATTCGGACGAAAAAGTCGAGTGCTTCGTCGAGATCGGGAACGGTGATGCCCGTATGGTCTTGACCGAGGAGGCCAGGCAATCCCAGGCTTGCGGCATTTGTCATGCAAGTTTCCCCTTCAACAGTTCCAGGACCAACCGCCGCTTGCGTGGCTCTGCGAGCCCGGTCGTGCGGTCGCCGCTATTTTCTGCCGAAAACCTCGGTTCGCAAGTCATGCGATCGATATTGGTTGCGTTGAGCTTACCCTACGTCCGATTTCGGCCGAACAGGGCTGATTTCAAAGCTTCGGGACACTCTGTCGCAGGCAGCGAAGCATTGCCGATTGCCGCAATGGCCGGCATACGATTAGAGCAGGCATTTGCTTGGGGGAGCGAAAACGGTGGCAGTCGATTTCAATTCGGAACTTCACGCACGTCCGTCGATCTATTTTTCGGGTCCGGCGCTGGTCGAGCATATAGCCCTGTCAGGCACATTACTCTCGATCTCCGATCTGAGCCACCGCGTCGTCGTTGCCGAGGACGCGATCGAAGGCCCTCGAACACAGGTCGAGTTTCATACCGAGTTCGTCACCGTCACCCGGGTTACGCCTCTTGAGGCCGATCCCTCGACCTGGCCCGCGGGCTCCCTGTCGATCGATGAGGCGGCGCGGCTCGCCGGCCTGATCGACTGGTCCTTCATTTGCCGATTGGAAATTCTCATTTGCGGATCGGCGCCGAGCGAACTTGGACCTCTCCTTTCGGCGCTTCAATTCGGCGATACGGCGGCGTCCGCGATTGGTGGCGGAGCCGCACTCGTCTGCTCTGATTTTCGCGTCGGAGACAACGGCACCAGCCGCACGATCCTTTTCAATCATGACCTTAACGCCTATCGGCTCGGCCGCATGGTCCGCAGGATCTATGAAATCGAGACTTACCGCGTCATGGCGCTTTTGGGCTTTCCGGAGGCACGGCGGCTTGGTCCTGTTCTTGGCGGCTACGACCGGAAGCTTGTCGAATTGACCAATCGCCACGTATCGACCTCGGCCGAAGACCATAAGCGACTGCTTGATGAGATTTCTCAGCTTTCCGCGGAGGTGATCTCCGCGGCGGCGCAGACGCGCAATCGCTTTGGCGCAACGGCAGCCTATGCCAAGATCGTCGAGGAACGCATCGCCGAGCTGCGGGAGACCCACGTACCAGGTTTCCAGCGTTTCGGGGTTTTCGTGGCGCGCCGCTTCAAACCGGCGGTCAGGAGTTGTGAGGCGACCGCATTGCGCCTGGAGCAATTGTCGCATGCGACCATGCATCTGATCGACTTGCTCCAGACCCGCATCCAGGTGGAGATCGAGGTCCAGAACGCCGTTCAGATCCAGGCCATGGCCGAGCGCGCCGAAACCCAGGTCAAAATTCAGCGGGCGGTCGAGGGTCTCTCGATCATCGCCATCAGCTACTACCTTCTGAGCCTGATCAAAGTCGCGATCGAGACGGCGGATCATGCCGGTCTTCATATCAATCCGATCTACATGCTGATCTCCATTCCCGTGGTGATCGGAGCGGTTGCCCTCGCGATCCTGAGGGTCAGGCACGCGCTGAAATCTTGAAGTCTTATTGAACGTAGCGCGCAGCAACTGCAGCCAGCACCAGCACGAATACGAAATCCCATGCGCCTGGCGATCCGCCAAGCACACGCCGTGCTGACATGACCTCACTTGGCTGTCAGCTTTGAAAGGCGCACTTATAATTGTAATGAAACAATATACAGATTGACATGATCCATTGTCTCTTTCACGCTGATGTCGTGAACATCCAGCGCGAGAAAGAGATGAAATTCGTGATGACGCCGGTTACATCGTCGGCAAGGCATCGGCGTGCACCATGACAATGATGGTGGCGCTGCAGGATATAGAAGCGGCGCGTCGGCGCATTGCGCCAAACGTGCTGCGCACGCCGTTGCGGCTCTCGCAAGCGCTGTCTCAGCGGACGGGCGTTCCGGTCCATCTCAAGCTGGAAAACCATCAGCATACGGGCAGTTTCAAGCTTCGCGGTGCCACGAATGCGCTTCTATGTTTGGATGAAAATGCACGTTTGCGCGGGCTGGTAACGGCATCGACCGGCAATCACGGCAGGGCCGTTGCCCATGCTGCCAAGGCGATGGGTGCACGCGCGACCATCTGCCTGTCGGCACTTGTTCCCACCAACAAGGTCGAGGCAATCCGAAGCCTTGGGGCAGACATTCGTATTGTCGGGCACTCGCAGGATGATGCGATGTTGGAAGTCGAGCGCCTCGTCCGTGATGAGGGCATGTGTTTCATTCCGCCCTTCGACGACGCCGATGTCATTGCCGGTCAGGGCACGCTCGGGCTCGAGGTCGCAGACGATTTGCCAGAAACGGCGCTGGTTCTCGTACCGCTGTCGGGCGGCGGGCTGGCTTCGGGTGTTGCGGCCGCGATCAAGAGCCGTCTACCGGCTGCCAAGGTGGTCGGCGTGTCGATGGAGCGCGGCGCGGCGATGGCGGCAAGCTTTGCGGCCGGTCGTCCAACGGATGTGCAGGAGGTGGAGACCTTGGCGGATTCGCTGGGCGGCGGCATTGGGCTCGATAACCGCCTGACGTTCCGAATGTGCCGGGCGCTTCTCGATGATGTCATCCTGGTCAGCGAGGAGGAGATCGCCGCTGGCATTCGCTATGCGGCCTTGATCGAGGGCATGACGGTCGAAGGGGCGGGTGCCGTCGGGATATCGGCCCTGCTCGCTGGCAAGATCAAGCCCGATGGTCCGACGGTTGTTATCGTTTCCGGAGGCAACATCGATCCGGCGACCCATCGGGCAATCGTGAGCGGTCTCGATAGGGGAGTGGTGCCATGACCCGCGTGCTGATCCTGACGGAAACCGACCTTCGCAAGATCGTTCAGCTCGATAGTGATGCTGTCGATTGCATTGTGCAGGCTTTTACGGCGCTGGCGACGAAGGCCGTGGAAATGCCGCCAATCATGCGGCTCGATATTCCCGCCCATCGCGGCGAGGTCGACGTGAAGACGGCCTATGTTCCTGATCTCGACAGTTTCGCGATCAAGGTGAGCCCCGGCTTTTTCAACAATCCATCACTCGGTCTGCCAAGCACCAACGGGCTGATGATGCTCCTGTCTGCCCGCACCGGTCTGGTCGAGGCGCTCCTGCTCGACAACGGCTATCTGACGGATGTGCGCACCGCCGCGGCAGGTGCCGTTGCCGCGCGATACCTGTCCCGTCCGGATAGCCGGATCGCAGCGATTTTTGGCGCCGGCATGCAGGCCCGTCTGCAATTGCGCGCGCTTACGCTCGTGCGACCGATCGAGGCGGCACTCATATGGGCGAGGGATCTGGAAAAGGCCGAAAGGCTTGCTTCGGAATTGACGGTCGAACTCGGCCTTCCCGTAACGGCGGCAGCCGATGCCAAAGCGGCTTGTCGCGGCGCTGACATCATCGTGACGACGACGCCCTCGGACAAGCCGATCCTCAAAGCCACCTGGCTGCAGCCGGGCCAGCATGTCACCGCCATGGGCTCCGACGCCGAACACAAGAACGAGATCGACCCGGTCCTGGTTTTGAAAGCCGCGCCTTACGTTGCCGACAGCCTGAAGCAGACCCGGCGGCTGGGTGAGCTTCATCATGCCATCGCCGCGGGGCTTGTCAGCGAGAGCGCTGATTTCCCCGAACTGGGCGCCATTATCGCCGGCAAGATGCCGGGCCGCCGGTCGCCCGAGGCGATCACGTTTTGCGATCTGACCGGGACCGGCGTCCAGGACACCGCCATTGCCACGCTTGCCCATCGCCGCGCGGTCTTAGCCGGCGCGGGGCAGGCGATCGAAACGACCAAAGCATCAGGAGACCCAGCGTGAGCGAACCGACCCTCAATTTCACCCGCGCCGAATATGCCGAGCGGCTCGCAAAGACGCGCCGCGCCATGGAGAAAGCCGGTGTCGATCTCGTCATCGTGACGGACCCCTCCAACATGCATTGGTTGACCGGCTATGATGGCTGGTCTTTCTATGTGCACCAGTGCGTGCTGGTGCCAGGCTCCGGCGAGCCGATCTGGTACGGGCGCGGTCAGGATGCCAACGGGGCCAAACGCACCGCCTATCTCGCCCATGACAACATCATCGGCTATCCCGATCATTACGTGCAGTCCAACGAGCGCCATCCGATGGATCTGCTCTCGAAGATCATCGAGGAACGCGGCTGGGCCAATGCCTCTATCGCCGTCGAGATGGACAATTACTGGTTCACGGCCGCGGCCTATGCGTCGCTCGTCAAGCACCTGCCGAATGCCCGCTTCAAGGATGCGAGAGGGCTCGTGAACTGGCAGCGCGCCGTCAAGAGCAAGACCGAGCTCGACTATATGCGCAAGGCCGGCAGCATCGTCGAAGCCATGCACCGGCGGATCGTCGAAAAGGTCGAGCCCGGTATCCGCAAATCCGATCTCGTCGCCGAAATCTATGATGCCGGCATTCGCGGCGTCGACGGCTTTGGCGGTGACTACGCGGCCATCGTTCCGCTGCTGCCGTCGGGTGCGGATGCTTCCGCCCCGCACCTGACCTGGGACGACAAGCCGATGAGGAACGGCGAGGGCACCTTCTTCGAGATCGCCGGCTGCTATCGCCGCTATCATTGCCCGCTGTCGCGAACGGTTTTCCTCGGCAAGCCGACGCAGGCGTTCCTCGACGCCGAGAAGGCGACGCTCGAGGGCATGGAGGCCGGCCTTGCCGCCGCCAAGCCAGGCAACGTCTGCGAGGATATCGCCAACGCCTTCTTCGCCGTCCTGAAGAAATACGGGATCGTCAAGGATAACCGCACGGGATATTCGATCGGTCTCTCCTATCCGCCGGACTGGGGCGAGCGGACCATGAGCCTGCGCCCCGGCGATCGCACCGAGCTCCAACCCGGAATGACCTTCCATTTCATGACCGGTCTCTGGCTTGAAACCATGGGGATGGAAATCACCGAAAGCATCGTCATCACCGAAAGCGGCGTCGAGTGCCTCTCCAATGTGCCGCGGCAGCTGGTTGTGAAGTGATTGCCTGAGATGAACAGCATGAGTATTTCCAAACGTCCATCGCCGATCACACCGACAGTCGATTTCGACCTAGATGGCATCCAGCACGGCCATTTGCGTCTGCCCTGGTCGCGCGACGAGTCCGCCTGGGGTTCGATCATGATCCCCATCTGCGTCATCAGGAACGGGGAAGGACCGACGGCACTTTTGACCGGCGCCAATCATGGCGACGAATATGAGGGGCCTGTCGCTCTCTTCGATCTTGCCCGGACGCTGAAACCGGAGGAGATCAAGGGCAGGGTCATCATTGTCCCGGCGATGAACTATCCTGCTTTCCAGGCCGCAACGCGCACCTCCCCAATCGACAAGGGAAACCTCAACCGGAGTTTCCCCGGCCGCCCCGACGGTAGCGTGACCGAGAAGATCGCCGACTATTTCACACGTCACTTGCTGCCGCTGGCCGATATCGTGCTCGATTTCCATTCGGGTGGCCGCACGCTTGATTTCCTGCCCTATGCTGCGGCCCATGAGTTGCCGGACAAGGGACAGGAGAAAGCCTGTTTCGATGGCGTTGCCGCGTTCTCCGCCCCCTATTCCATGCGCATGATCGAGATCGATGCCGTCGGCATGTATGACACTACGGCCGAGGAGATAGGCAAGGTCTTCGTGACGACCGAGCTTTCGGGCGGTGGAACCATATCGGCGCATACGGCTTCCATTGCCAAGCGCGGTGTTCTGAATGTGCTGAAGCACGCGGGGATTGTCTCCGGTGCGCCAGAGATCGAGGCGACGCAATGGCTCGATATGCCGTCGTCGGACTGCTTCGTCTTTTCCGAGGCCGACGGCCTTTTGGAACCGCTCAAGGACCTGGGCGAGAAGGTTTCGCGTGGAGAAATCATTGCCCGCATCCATCCGACCGGCCGCACTGGAACCGCACCATCGGACTATCGCGCGGCGCTGGATGGTGTTCTCGCCGCACGTCATTTCCCCGGCCTGATCAAGACCGGTGATTGTCTGGCCGTCGTCGCGACCTTGACGGAAGGCCCCTGAATTGCCGCGCCGCGACAGCGCGGCGCGGATCACCACCCCGCTACGACAAGATCCGGAAAACCGGACGCCAATAGCGGAATCCAACCACAGAGGAGTGAACCATGAGAACGAATTTTTACCGCAGCGCAGCCGTCGCGGCTCTTGCCATTGGCTTCGCCGCATCCGCCCATGCCGCCAGCCTCGAGCAGATCAAGAAGGATGGCTACATCCGTGGCGCCAGCGCCAATGAAGTCCCCTATAGCTTCATGGACGAGAGCGGTGCCGCCAAGGGCATCGGTCCGGATGTTGCAGCGGCGGTGTTGAAGTCGATGGGTGTCAAGGAAGTCGACTGGACGGTGACGCCATTCGGATCGCTGATCCCCGGCCTGAAGGCCAAGCGCTTCGATTTTGTTGCCGCCGAGCAGAATATCCTGCCGGAACGCTGCAAGCAGGTGCAGTTCACGACGCCGAACTCGAGCTATGGCGAGGGGCTGCTGGTGCCGAAGGGCAATCCGAAGAAGCTGCATTCCTATGAAGACATCAAGAAGGATCCGTCTCTCAAGGTCGCGATCGTATCCGGTGCCGATCAGCTCGACTTCTTCCATGGCCTGGGTATTCCGGACTCGCAGATCGTCATGATCCAGGCGAATGCGGATGCGCTGTCCACGATCCAGACCGGCCGCGCCGACGCCTATGCGGCAACCGAGCTGACCGTCGCCAAGCTCGTTCAGGGCAGCACGAATGTCGAGCATGCCGAGCCCTTCACCGATCCGGTCATCAATGGAAAATCCGTCAGAAGCTATGGCGGTTTCGATTTCCGGCCCGAGGACAAGGAGCTCTATAAGGCCTTCAACACCGCTCTGGAGGCCTTCAAGAAGACGGACGACTACAAGAAGATCCTGATGTCCTATGGTCTCAGCGCCGAAAGCGTCGAGGCGGCACGCACCAAGAGCACCGAAGATCTGTGCGCGGGCAAGTGATCCTATCGATAGTCGAAAGCGACCCGGCGGCCGTCTGTAGACGATCGCCGGGTCGTTCCGCCGCTCCTGGCCTCGAACGGAGGTGACCCGGATATGAGTTGGACACACTATCTGCCGGCATTGCTGAAGGGGGCGGAGGTGACGGCGCTCATCGCCATCGCCTCGATGCTGCTCGGTGCCGTACTTGCCTTCGCCGCCGGCCTTGCGCGCTTTGCCGGAGGCCGGCTGCTCTCCTCAATCGCGATCGTCTATATCGAGATCTTTCGTGGCACGTCGCTTCTGGTGCAGCTCTTCTGGCTTTATTACGCGCTCCCGCTGATCGGCATCTCCTTCGATCCCATCACCACAGGCATTGCGGGACTCGCACTCAATATCGGCGCCTATGGTGCAGAAGTCGTGCGCGGCGCCCTGCAGGCGGTTCCAGATACCCAGCATGAGGCCGCGCGCGCCCTGAATTTCGGGCAGGGTCAGACGCTTTTCCATATCGTCTTGCCGCAGGCCGTGGTCGAAATGATGCCGGCTTTCGGCAACCTTGCCGTCCAGAACCTGAAGGACACCGCATTGGTGTCGCTCATTTCGATCAGCGATCTGACCTTCCAGGCGCAGCAATTGCGCAACATCACGCTCGACAGTGTGACGATCTACTCGCTGACGCTGATTGGATACTTCATCATGGCACTCATGCTCGTTGCCGTCATGCGCTGGCTGGAGATGATCCTTCGCCGTGGTGTTGCCTTCCCCGGGAGGGCGCCGGCATGATGTATGGTTTCACCTGGGACACCTCGACGACGCTGTCCTTCGCCTGGTCGATCCTGCCGATCCTCGGTATCGGTCTGATCGTCACACTCGAAGCGGCGGCCGCCGGTTTTGCGATCGCGCTTGTTCTTGGCCTGGTCTTCGCCCTGCTCAGGCGCAGCCGCTTCATCGCGATCTCCTGGCCGACGGCCTTCGTCATCGAGTTCCTGCGCGATACGCCGCTGCTCGTCCAGCTCTTCTTCCTCTATTACGTGCTGCCGATCTACGGCATCGTCCTGCCGGCTTTCCTGACGGGTGCGCTGGCGCTTGGGTTGCAATATTCGGCCTATACGTCGGAGGTCTATCGTGGCGGTCTGGATGCCGTGCCGCGCGGCCAATGGGAAGCGGCGACGGCGCTTAATCTCGGCCATGGTCGCACCTATTGGGACATCATCATTCCGCAAGCGATCCCTCGCATCATACCGGCCATGGGCAATTATCTCGTCTCCATGCTCAAGGAGACGCCGGTGCTTTCGGTCGTCACGGTGGTCGACATGCTCAACCTTGCCAATCTTATCGGGGATCGGACGTTCGAGTATCTGGTGCCGCTCTCGCTCGTCGGCCTGATCTTTCTCATCCTCACGCTCGTCTGCTCGGCGGCCATCCATTGGCTCGAAAAGGCGTTGCCGAAAAACGGAATCGCTCTCAAATGACGCAACCACTGATCCGCTTCCAAGATGTGACCAAGCGCTACGGCCATCTGACCGTCCTCGACAATTTCTGCTTCGACGTCGTACCCGGTGAGAAGGTGACGTTGATCGGCCCTTCGGGCTCCGGAAAGTCGACGGTCCTGCGCATCCTGATGACGCTCGAACCTTTCCAGGAAGGGACCCTGCACCTCGCCGGCATGTCCTATCACCAGGAAAATGGTCGCGGCCGCTTCCTCGCAAGCGAGGCGCATCTGCGCCAGATCCGCACCCATGTCGGTATGGTCTTTCAGAGCTTCAATCTGTTCCCGCACATGACGGTGCTGCGCAACGTCGTCGAAGCGCCTACGCGCGTACTCGGACTTGGAAGGGCGGAGGCCGAGTGCCGTGCGGTTGACCTGTTGCGCATGGTCGGACTTTCGGAGAAGAAGGATCATTATCCGAGCCAGCTTTCCGGTGGCCAGCAGCAGCGCGTCGCCATCGCCCGCGCTCTCGCCATGCGCCCAAGGGTCCTGCTGTTCGACGAGCCGACATCCGCACTCGATCCGCAGCTCGTCGGCGAGGTTCTCGGCGTCATCCGTGACCTTGCTCACGAGCATGATCTGACCATGCTGCTGGTCACGCACGAAATGCGCTTTGCCCGCGAGGTGTCCGATCGCGTCTGCTTCTTCGACAAGGGCCGCATCTGCGAGCAGGGCAAGCCGGAAGAGATCTTCAGCGCGCCCAGGGAAGAGCGCACCAAGGAATTTCTAAGCTCGATCCTTTGAAAGATCGACCTGCGGCAAGGCTAGACGATGGAGCCGACGTCGAAGACAGGCGGCAATTGCTCGAAGGTGCCGCGAACGGTTTCGAGCGCGGAGCGAAGGGCGGCGTGTGAAAGTCGGCCGCCAAGACAGATGCGGATGCCGCCGACCGGCCGCTCTCCTCCGGCGACGAAGGGATCGGACGGCGTGACCGCTACACCCTTGCGGGCCAGTGCCCGCACCAGCCCGTCCTCGGTCCAGCGTTCGGGAACTGACAGCCAGGCGCAGAGCGATAGCGGGTGACTGCCGGCTACCAAGGGCCCCAGCACCTCGGAGACGATCGCCTGCCGGGCTTCGGCCTCGCCTCTCTGGACTGCAATCAGGGCTTGAGCCGTCCCATCCAGTACCCAGCGAGAGGCCATTTCGGCAACGACATTGGTTGCGCTCCATCCGGTCACGCGCAGGATGGAGGCGGCACGGATCGAATAATGCGCCGGCACGACGAGATAGCCGATGCGCAAGCCCGTCATCACGGATTTGGTGAAGCTGGTTACGAAGAATCCGAGCTCGGGTATGAGATCTGCCATCGAGGGAAGGGGATCTCGCAGCATGGGTTTATAGACCTCGTCTTCGATCACGAAGATATTGTGCCGGCGGGCTATATCGGCAATCTCGCGCCGGCGTTCGGCCCCCATGACATGGCTGGTGGGATTGCCGAGCGAGGAGACGATCACAAGCGCCGACACGTCGCCGACAGCGCAGGCGGCCTCGAAAGCGTCGGGCAGGATACCCTCCTGATCGGTCGGCAGGCCGCGCAGCGTGAAACCCAGGACGTTGGCAAGTCCGATGATACCGTGATCGGTCAGGTTTTCGGTCAGCACCACTTCGCCCGGTCGTACGACCGAGGCGACGGCGAGAAATAGACCATGCGCCGCACCGTTCGTGACGAGGATACGATCGGGATCGGTTTTGACGGACAGGCCGGCGAGCCAGACCTGCGCCGCAGCGCGATGGGCATCGAGACCGGCGATCGGCCGGCAGGGTCGCATGAAGCTGCTATTGTCGCTTTCGGCAAGCGCCTGCATCAGTTCACGGGCCGATCGCTCATGCGCCTCGGTATAAACAGCCCGGATGATCGAAAGATCGGCGCTGCCGCTCGGATCGCGATCCAGCATGAAGCTGTCGGCGCGCTCGGTCACACGGCTGCGCACGAAGGTACCGCGCCCAACCTCGCCGCGCAGGTAACCGCGCCGCTCCGCCTCCTTGTAACTCAGGCTCACGGTCTGGACTGAAATTCCCAGTGCATGGGCGAGATCGCGATGCGTTGGCATCTGCGCATGCACCGGCAGGATGCCATCATCGATGTCGGAGATGATCTTGTCGGTGAGGAGCTTGTGTTTGGTCACGCCCTTGCGATGCTGAAGGACGGGCTTCCAGGGGCCATTGTCCTGGCTTTTTGAATCATGACGATACATGGATTGATCCGGTACAATTATAGAAACCCATGTACACTATTCAGCGCCGGATGGCGACGACCGAATGCAAAAGCTCGGCCCGTTGTCAACAACGGGCCGAGCCATAGGAGTAGGATGTGTAGACTCGCCTCGTAAGGATTGGATCAGCGGCCAGAAAGCACGCTTTCGATCGCGCCAGCCGCCGCCTTGACGACGGTGTCGGCTTCCTCTCGCGTCAGGCACAGCGGCGGTGCAAATCCCAGAATATCACCTTGCGGCATGGCGCGGCCGATGACGCCGCGCTCAAGCAGCGCTGCGGCCACCTGCGGGCCGATCTTCTGCGCGGGGTCGAAGAATTTGCGATCATCCTTGTCTTCGACGAATTCGATGGCCGCCATCAGACCGTCGCCGCGAACCTCGCCGACATGTCTGTGGCCACCGACGGCCTTCGCAAGTTCGGAGCGGAAATAGGCGCCGGTCGAGCCCGCATTTTCAACGATGCCGAGTTCGTCGACCAGCTCGAGATTGGCGATACCGGCGGCCGCGCAGATCGGATGGGCGGAATAGGTCCAGCCATGCCCGATGGCGCCGAGCTGGTCGGATCCCTGGACAAGCACCTGCCACATCTTGTCGGAAACGATGCTGCCGGAAAGCGGCGCGTAGGCAGATGTCAGGCCCTTGGCGATGGTGATCAGATCCGGCTTCATGCCGTAGTGGTCGGAGCCGAACATCGTGCCGAGGCGGCCAAAGCCGGTGACGACCTCGTCGGCGACGAGCAGGACGTCATATTTGTCGAGAACGGCCTGAATCTTTTGCCAATAGGTCCTCGGCGGCGGAACGATGCCGCCGGTGCCGAGGATCGGCTCGCCGATGAAGGCTGCGACCGTCTCCGGACCTTCCGCCAGGATCATCTCTTCCAGTCTGTCGGCGCAATGCTGCGCAAACTGCTCCTCATTCATCGACCGGTCGGCCCGGCGAAAGAAATAGGGCGCCTCGGTATGGAGGATCGGCGCGCGCGGCAGGTCGAAGGCCTTGTGGAACAGTTCGAGGCCGGTGAGGCTGCCTGTCATGACGCCAGAGCCATGATAGCCGCGCCAGCGGGAAATGATCTTCTTCTTTTCCGGACGGCCGAGAATATTGTTGTAGTACCAGATCAGCTTGATGTTGGTTTCGTTGGCATCGGAGCCTGAGAGGCCGAAATAGACACGGCTCATGCCATCGGGCGCGCGGTCGATGATCATCTTCGAAAGCGTGATCGACGCCTCCGTGCCGTGGCCGACATAGGCGTGGTAGTAGGCGAGGTTCTTCGCCTGCTCGGCAATGGCATCGGCGATTTTCTGCCGGCCATAGCCGACATTGACGCAGTAAAGGCCGGCGAAGGCGTCGAGGCTCTTCTTGCCGGTGGTATCGGTGATGTAGACGCCCTCGGCGCCAGAGATCACGCGGGTCGGCGTCTCGCCGCGGGCGTGCATGCCCATATGCGTCGAGGGATGGAAGAAATGGTCTCTGTCCCAGGCGTTCAGTTCGTTGCGCTTGTCCAACATATTATGCTTCCTTCCTTTGTAGCGGGCTCGTCAGGCTGTCGTGTCGACGCAGAGATATTTGAGCTCGGTGAAGGCCTCGATGCCGTGGCGAGAGCCTTCCCGGCCGAGGCCGGATTGCTTCCAGCCGCCAAAGGGGATCGGGCCGCCGGTGATCTTCACGCGGTTGATGGCGATCATGCCGTAGTCTAGCGCCCGGCCGAGCCGCATCTGGCGCGCGCCGTTGGCCGTGACAACGTAGGCGACAAGGCCATATTCCGTGTCGTTGGCCCGGGCGACCACCTCGTCCTCGCTATCGAAGGCGCTGACGGCTGCGACCGGTCCGAAGGTTTCCTCGCGCATGATCAGGGCATCCGGCGAGGGCTCGACAAGCAGGGTCGGCTGGAAGAAGAGGGCGCTGGCCGGATGGCGCTTGCCGCCGGTGACAAGCCTTGCGCCATGCCTCAAGGCATCGCTGACCTGTTCCTCAACCTTGGCGACGGCGCGTTCGTGCATGAGCGGTCCGATGTTGACGGCGCCGTCCAACCCGTTTCCGACCTTGAGGGCTTTGATGCGCTTGGCGAACGCCGTAACGAAAGTGTCCATGATCGGGCGCTGGACGAAGATGCGGTTGGCGGCGAGGCAATCCTGCCCGGAGGTCGCGAATTTCGCATTGATGGCGATATCGACGGCGCGATTAAGATCGGCATCATCGAAGACGATCAGCGGCGCATGGCCACCAAGTTCCATCACAAGCCGCTTCATTGTCCCTGCACACCGGCCGGCGATCATCTTGCCGATTCCGGTCGAGCCGGTGAAGCTCAGCGCCCTGACCCGCGGATCGTCGCAGAATGCGCCGACAATGGTTGCCGCATCGCCAGTGATGACATTGAAGACGCCGGCCGGAAGCCCGGCGCGCTCGCCGAGTTCGGCAAGTGCCAGCGCCGAAAGCGGCGTTTCGGACGACGGGTGGGCGACGACTGTGCAGCCTGCTGCAAGCGCTGCAGCCGTCTTGCGCGTGATCATGGCGGACGGAAAATTCCAGGGCGTGACGATGCCGACGACGCCAAGCGCTTCCCTGCGCACGATCATTTCGGCATCCGGCAGATGGCTGGTCACGCTCTCAGCATTGATGCGCTTTGACTCCTCAGCATACCATTCGATGAAGCCTGCGGCGTAATCGATCTCGCCACGAGATTCGGCGAGCGGCTTGCCTTGTTCCAGCGTCATGATGAGCGCCAGATCCCCGCGTGCCTCCAGCATGAGTTCATACCACTTGCGCAGGATCGTCGATCGCTGCTGCGGCAGAAGCGAACGCCAGGCGGCAAAGGCAGTTGCCGCCGCGTCGATGGCGCGGACGGTCTCGTCTTTGCCAAGATCGGCAACCCAGGCAAGCGTCGCAGACGATGCAGGGTCGGTGACCTCGAAGCTCTGATTGGCCTTGCCGGCGACCCAACGGCCGGCAGCATAGGAAAGATCTCGCAGCAGATGGCGGTCGTTCAGCCTTGAAAGGGCTTCATGATAGGTGGCGCGGGCGTGGAGCGCGGTCATGGTCGGGTCTCTCTTTCCAGATACCCGATGCTGCCATGGAACGCTGCGAGAGATTGTCCATTGCTGGCAGTTAGAAGAGAGAAAGGACCTAAAGTGAATGGTGTCTGTAGAGAATCTCTCTATTCGTCGCCAGGCGCATCCGGGGAAAGCAGGTCGGTCACGGGAAGCACCGTCTCCTCCTTCACAGTCTTGGTCACGATATATGTGAAATAGCGTTCGATGCCGAGGTCGCGATTAAGAAGGTCGTCGATCAGGCGCTGATAGGCATCGATATCTGCCGCCATGATCTTCAGGATGTAATCGACGCCGCCGCCGACGGCCCAGCAGGCAACGATCTCCGGCGTCGTCACGATCACTCGTTCGAAGCGCTCGAAATCGGCCTGGCGATGATTGGCGAGCGTGACCTCGACCATGACGCTGGCGATCGGCGCGAGGCGACGCAGTGCCAGATGTGCATGGTAACCGGTGATAATTCCAGCCTTTTCCAGCTTTCGAAGGCGCAGCCAGCATGGTGTCGGCGACAATCCCACCTTATCGGCCAGCGCGAGCTTGGTGATGCGGCCATCGCGCTGAATGGCCTCCAGTATCCGCAGATCGATTGCATCAAGTTTCATGTGAAAGCTGCTTGTTGTCGTCACTTGTCGCTTCCAGACCAATGGCACTCGGAACCAGAGCTGACAAGCGTGCATCGCGGAATTCGGCTGTTGGCTCGGCGTTGTCTGATCTTGAATAGGCTCTTTGTCCGCCGCATAGGGCAGTGCTTATTATGCGGCTGCGTTTCGCCATCGCAAAACAGGTTTGCGAACGATGCTCTCCATACCCCACGAGCGATGGTATCACGCAAATGAAATATAATAGATATTTCTAATTTTGCGTTGCGATACCAAATCTTCGGCATTCATTCTGACAAAATCATTAATTTCTGAGAAATAGACCCGGGGTTTTATTGGTGACTAAAAGTTACACAGGCTTTGATGAGGACATCTATACCTTGAGATACCGATTTTTAATCAAGAACATCTAGTCTCACGATGATACAGGCGGCTTGGATCGTTGTTTGCCGCTTGCGGAATATTATTTCTGTCAGAGGCACGCGGGGGGCGCGTCGCGCGATCGCAACGCCACCCAATAAGGTGGTGATATGATTCTGAAATCCGCAACTAGCCGCAATATTTTCTCAGTCGCCGCATGCGGTGTCATCGCAACGGTGGCCGCTTCCGCCATCCTGTTTGATTCTGCCTATACGACCGTTCGCCAATCGAGCCTCGACCAGATGCGCCAGATTGCCAGCACGACCGCGGCCGGATCGGAAAAGACCCTCGGCACGGCGATTGCCGTCGTCAATTCGCTGGAGACCATCCTTGCAACCATGAAGGATGCGGGTGATGCGAACCGGGCAACTGCCGACGCGATCCTGAAGAATATGCTCGCGAGCAACCCGATGGCGCTTGGTGTCTGGACGGGCTGGGAGCCGAATGCCTTCGATGGAAAGGACAAGGATTTCGTCGGCAAGGAAGGCCATGATGCCACCGGCCGCTATATTCCCTACTGGGTTCGAAGCGGCGGTCAGATCACCCATGTGCCTCTCGTGGACTATACCGTATCCGGCGCTGGCGACTATTATCAGCTACCCTTTACCCAGCAAAAGACGGTTGTCATCGAGCCCTATTCCTATGCGATCGACGGCAAGCAGGTGCTGATGACCTCCATTGCCCAGCCGATCATGATCGGTGGAAAGCCTGTGGGCGTGGCCGGCCTGGACATGGCCCTTGACGATGCCCAGAAAGCGATTTCCGCCATTCACCCGATGGGCACCGGCTTCATGAGCCTGGTTACCGCTGGGGGCGGCATGATTAGTCACCCCGACGCGGCGCTGATCGGAAAGAACATAAAGGACGGTGGTGCCGAGACGGCCGGTTGGGACCGGCTGATCGCCAATCCCGGTACTGAGCGAGAAGTCACCAGCGCTGACGGCACCACCTATTTTGCCATCGCAGAGCCCGTAAAGCTGACCGAGGCCATATCGTGGTACGCGATCGTTGCCGTGCCGAAAGCCACGCTTTTCGCGCAGGTCAACAGCGTGGTCAGAAATGCGATCGCGGTGACCTCGATCGCCACCGTTCTCCTCGGTCTTGCCGGCTGGCTGATCGCCCGGCGCTTCATTCGCCGCATCGAGAATGTCATCGCTGAAACCGACCAGATTGCCAATGGCGATCTGAATGTCACGCTCAGGGATCGAGAGGCCCGCGACGAAATCGGCGACCTCTCCCGCTCATTGCACATCCTGCTGGAAAACAATCGCGAAAAGGTCCGGCTTGAAACAGAGGCCGAAGCCAGCCGAGCCGCACATGAGGCCGAGCAGGCGGAGCGTGCCCGTATCAGCGACGCTCAGGAAGCGGAAGTGAAATTCGCCGTCGGTGAGTTGGCCACGGGACTCGTGCAGCTTTCCGACGGAAACATGACCGTGCGTCTCGACCAGCCTTTCACCTCGGCCCTTGATGAAATTCGCGGCAATTTCAATGCCTCGGTCGAGAAGCTGCAGGCCGCCATGATCTCCTTCTCCGAAAACGCGTCGGTGATCCAGTGCGGATCGGAGGAAATCCGCACCGGTGCGGACGATCTGGCCAAGCGAACGGAGCAGCAGGCAGCCTCGGTCGAGGAGACCGCCGCAGCGCTTGAAGAGATCACGACCTCCATCAAGGATTCCACCACGCGTGCCGAAGAGGTCGCAGCGCTGGTCGGCCGTACCAAGGATAATGCCGAGAGATCGGGTCAGATCGTCCATAGCGCAGTCGAGGCCATGAACGGCATTGAGCAGTCTTCCCAGTCCATTTCCAACATCATCGGCGTCATCGACGACATCGCCTTCCAGACCAATCTCCTGGCGCTGAATGCCGGCGTCGAGGCCGCGCGTGCGGGCGAGGCCGGCAAGGGCTTTGCGGTCGTTGCTCAGGAAGTCAGGGAGTTGGCGCAGCGTTCCGCGACGGCAGCAAAGGAAATCAAGGCCCTGATCCATTCGTCGGGCGATCAGGTCAAAAGGGGCGTCAGCCTCGTCGGCCAGACGGGAGAGGCGCTTCGCGCGATCGTTCAGGAGGTGCAATCGATCGACAGCAATGTGCAGGCGATCGTGCAATCGGCGAGAGAGCAATCGACGGGGCTGCAGGAAATCAACACCGCCGTCAATCAGATGGACCAGGCAACGCAGAAAAATGCTGCCATGGTCGAGGAATCCAACGCCGCGACCCATACGCTGGCGAGCGAGGTTTCATCGCTGTCCGCACGTCTTGCCCAGTTCAAATTGGATCATGCGGCCGGAAAGGTCGTGCAGCTGGCGGCTTCTCCACGGGAGAAAGCTGCAACGTCTGCCAAGGCACCTGCAACTTCCAACGGGGGTGCGGAGCTTTCCGGCCAGAGAGCGTTGGGCGAAAGACTGCGCTCCGCTTTCGGGAAGACCTCGCCCGCGGCAAGTCCAGTGTGGGAGGATTTCTGACAGTTTTACCTTCTTCGGAAGCGTGCTGTCATACGAGCTATTGCATCAGTAATGCTTTGAGGCCTGTCCTTTTCAAAGGAAGGTGGACTATGCGGCCTTCCCCGCCTCTTTAGTCGAAGAAAAAAGCAAGGTTCGCGGTGAGATCATTGGCACGGTGAGATCGTGCATCTTCTCGCGCCCTATTCGATGATGTTCGGGATCGAGCGTTCAATGCGAATATCCAGACGGATGACGCGCGTGCTGAGCATTTGAGATTCGCGCACAGTTTCGAAAACGGGCAGGAAAACCGGACGAATGATCGTGAACCAAGAAGCGACATCGTCGATGCCGGCACTGACGCTTGCGGTTTTGCCGCTTTCATCCTTTCCGACGATCAGGAGATTGCCGGCCAGCGGCGAGGGGTGACCCTTCAAATCCGCTATGCTGGAAAGCCCATCGATAAGGCCGTTATTATCGGCATAGAGAAGATGGGAGTCCGCGATGCGCACGACATCGATCCCGCTGGAGCCGACCAACTTACGGATGTGCTCGATCCGGTTGCCGGCGGGAAGCATCACCGTCCGGATCGTTCCGTCGACCGTGCTTAAAAGATATGACTTAGCTTCTGGCATGGGAATTTCTTCCGTCTGCCATTCAACGAAATGTGGTTCTTGCGCACGAACGAGGCGAAGCTCCGGTCGTGCTCTCCTATAGGATTCATATGGGCTATAATCATTCGCCATTCCCTTGCCACCTCGAGAATTAGCAGCAGAAGATATTGGCTCTATAGGCGCGAGCTTGTGCAACTTTTGCAAGCATCAAAATTCGTTCGGTGTGTTGCCTTTTCTTCAACGGCAAGGTGCCCCGACGCCTTCGATCCAAATAGATTGAGCCACACTTGCTTTAACGGCCTTCGGAATACTTCCGCAATGCATGGATAATGCTACGCGCCGGCGCTCCGGCCTGCTGCTCATGAAAATGACATGAGCGTTGACATCTCAAGCTAGAGTAAAAAATGCGATGGCTGCTATCTTTGATTGATAAAGGGTCGACAGAGACGAGGTAGCGCCGTGATGGATGGCGCCGTCGAGCAAGGAGCATCCTGTCCAGGTGGAGATCGACTACTCCAATGAAAGGGCGGATGCCTTTCCAGCTCGAACTGCGATCTCATCGAGATATTCCTCAAAATATCTGCGGGCAATGATGGATGTCATCGAGAGGTTGCGCCTGGGATCAACGATCAGGGAAAGTACCATTGGCGGCAAGCCGCTGTCGGCTATGCGAGAGTAGTGCAATCCGTCCTCATGCGGGAGGGACATTCCGGAAGCGATCGCCGTAACCCCGAAACCGCAGCCCTCGCGGACCATGGACCGCATGAGCGACAAGCTGTTGGTCGTCAGGACAGGCTGAAAGCGGATGTCGATACGCGCCGCGGCAATGTCGACGACATCCCGCAGATGACTGCTGGTATCGGGAACGATCGTCGGCTTCTTGAAGAATTCTCCTATGGAGATGCTGTCCGGCTGCTCTGTGCCGGGATCTGCGGGCAGCATGGCGATGAGATGAAAGTCGGCGGAGCGCGTAACAATGACCCCCGGTAGGGGCAGAGGGCTGAAGGTCAGTCCGAAATCCGCGCCTCCGTCCCTTACCAGCTGTCGCACACGATCGGAATCCTCCACTGCGATCGCATTGCGGATACGAGGATGATCCTTGGTGAACCGCGCAATCACCGCGGGCAGGAAGTCGGGCACGGTTTCTTGAGAGGCTGCTATTTTCACCTCGCCGCGGCGTAGTCCCTTCAATTCCTCGATCTCGGATTTGATTCGGGAAAGATCTTTATTCCATTCCCTGTAGCCGTTGACGAGCAATTCGCCCGCCGATGTCAGCCGCATGCCGCGCGGCAGGCGCTCGAACAGGGCAACACCGAATTCCTCCTCGGCGCTGATGAGCTGCTTGTTGATCGCCGAAGCCGACACATTCAGCTTTTCCGCAGCTTTTCTGATCGAGCCATGGTTGGCGATCTCGTCGAGGTAATGTGCGAAGCGAGAAAACATAAGTCTGCTCATTCGGAAGGTATACCTCGTTGAAGAAAAGGAAACACACCGGACGAATTTTGTTGGTTGTAAAAAATTGTGTGATCTAGTTTCTATTAAGACAATAATTTGAATGCAATCAATGGTGCCAAGAAGGCCGCAGCATGTATCTGGAGACCCCGCAAACCCATCAGGTACAGGTTGCCAACGAGAATTTCAGCCTGCCGATCGTCCAGCTGAGCGATCGGCGAGCAATCGCATTGCTGATGGTAATCGACATGGGTATCCGGTTCGGAGATCTCGTCGGCGACGCCCTTGCCCGTCATTTTGTGCAGTTGCGGCCTGACATCGTTGTCGGCAGCGCTACCTTGGGCGTCCCCGTCGCCATCGAGGTCTCGCGGCGCCTTGGAATCGACCGATATGTAATCTTGCAGAAATCGCCCAAATTTCACCTTGCGGATGCCTTGGTCGAGGATGTTCGTTCCATCACGACCGCAACGCCGCAGCGGCTTCTGCTGGATCGCCGGTCGATAAAGCTGCTTCAAGGCAGGCGCGTTCTCGTTGTCGACGATGTCATCGCCACCGGTTCCAGCATGGCGGCGGCAATCAGGCTCGTGCGTCGCGCCGGCGCAAACATAATTGGTGCGGGCGCCATTCTGACCGAGGGTCATTCTTGGCGGAACCTGCTCGGAGAGGACGCCAAGCTGGTGACCAGTCTGGGCCACATTCCGCAGTTCGATATTGTCGACGGAGTGGCGACGCCGGATGCCGCGACCGAAAAGGATGCTTGGGCGGAAGATCGCGCTTCGGTCAGCAAGCCTATCGGGCAGATCCGGCGGAAACGTTCCGTGGCCCAGAAAGACGGCGCGCGGATATAAGCATGGCGCCGGCGATTTGCTGAGCTATCTTTGCCGCACTCGTCGGGCGCCGTGCGCATGATTGGATTGGCCTGCCAATGCTGCGTGTGCTAGATCAGGTTCCATATGCAATCATGGGTGGTTTTATGATTTGAATTTCCTATACCTCGTTTGAATGTTGGAGAGAACTTCCGTGAGCGGGCAATTCATCGCTATTGCAATTCCAATCTGCGCGTTACGCTGGCCTTTTCTCCATCGCCCCTGTGAGTTTTAGGGGGCTGAAGCAGCAGCCTATGGGGGACCCCGAGGGTCTGTAGAGTGTGATGTCCTGGCCTCCGTTCGTGATTGGATGGAGTTCTGGATCTGAGTAATCGGATGCGTCAATAAGAGAGCGCGAAACTGCGCCTGAATGATCGCGGAGAGCCATTTCACTGGGTTTTCCGAGAATTTCCGCAAATTACTTTTTAGAGGGACCAAGATCATGCAACCAGCGACCGTTTCACAAACCGACGGCAATACACTCTTTCCCATCGTGCTCTCGATCGTGGCAGCTGCCGCGACTGGTGTGCTTTGGGCTTATGCCAATCCAATCCAGCTCGTGCCCGGCGTCATTCAGTGGCGCATTTTCGCCTTTCTGCCATCCGTGATCGGCATTCTGCTCGGCTGGCGCAGCGGCTTGATTTGCGGCTATCTCGGCACCATCGTCTGGTCGCTGCTGGCTGGCACCTTCATACCTGCGCATTCGCTTCTCGTTGATGGCATCATGGTCGGCCTGACCGGCCTTGTGCCCGGGCTGCTCTTCGATCCGGCCAAGACGGTCTTCGATCGCAACGCGCTGATCAAGATTGCCGTGGTTTGCCTTATCGTCGGGCTCGTTATGGTGGCGGCGGTGTCTGCAAGCCTTGCCTATCTCGGCATTTTCCCGTTCTGGTGGGGTTTTGGCTATCTCGGCCTGTCCGACATCGTCCCGATGGTCGTCGGCACGCCACTTCTGATCATCCCGGCCCTGAAAATTCTGAAGAGTGCGCATCCCGCCGGTTTCAAGCGCTTCTGAACCCGATCTGGATCAACAAGTGCTCAATATTGCCAATCTGACGATCGGTTTCGGCGGCGCCGCACCGGTGCTTGCCGAAACCAATTTTATGCTTGACGAGGGGCAACGGCTCCTCGTCTGTGGCGAAGCCGGCAGCGGCAAGTCGACCTTGCTCGGCGCTGCCGCGGGCCTGATTCCGCGCCTTATTCCAGTTGCCGAATTCTCCGGGCAGGTGGAGCTTGCTGGCCGCCCGCTGCTTTCCTTCACAAAAAAGGAGCTGTTCGGCACGATTGGCTTCGTGTCGCAAAATAGCGAAGATCAGCTTTGGGATATCTGCGTCGAGGATGTCATCGCCTTTCCGCTGGAAAACAAGGGTGTCGAGCGAAACGCGATCCGAGATCGGCTGACCGAACTGATGGCCGAATTCGAGCTGCAGGCCTTGAGCGGCCGTCGGGTTCTGACCCTTTCGGGGGGTGAACGGCGAATGGTCACCATTGCTGCGGCGATCGTCTCGAGCCCATCGATCCTGGTGCTGGACGAACCGACGACCGGGCTCGATCCGGCCGCGCGTGTGCGGTTGTCCAATATCCTGCTGAAAGTGCTGGACAGCACCCCGACGTTGCTGATCTCGGAGCAGGACCCTTTGGCACTCCGCTCCGTAATAGACAGCATTGCCCTGTTGCGTCGCGGCGGTGTCTCTCCGAGCATGCCGCCGCAGACGGTGCTTGGGCAGGATGCCGCCTGGATCGACGCTGGCATTTTGCCGCCGATGCGCGCCCGGCCGGCGCGGCAGATCGTTGAGCCGGGTCGTCCGCTGTTGACCGTTTCGGGGCTGACGAGCCAGCTTTCGCGCTCGCGCGGCAACCCCGTATTGAAGGAGGTCAGTTTCGATGTCCGGGCTGGAGAAGTGCTGGCGCTCATCGGGCGCAACGGTGCCGGCAAGACGACACTGTTCAAATCGATCCTCGGGCTGGTGAAAACCACCTCGGGTTCCATCCTTCTCGACGGGACAAAGGCCGATGACTGGTCTGTCGCGGCGCGGGCGCGCAAGATCGCCTACATTCCCCAGAACATGCGCCATATCCTGTTCAACATGACCGTACTCGGCGAGGTGATCTTTGCCATTACGGCGTCTAGCGCATCGTCGAGCGACCCCGCCGTCGTTGCGCGCGCCAAGGCAGCGCTGGAGCGCTACGCACTTTCCGACCTGGCGGAGGCCAATCCGTTTGCTCTTTCGGTCCGCCAGCAAGCCTTGCTGGGGCTCGCCTGCGCCGACGCGACCGGCGCGCTTGTTGCTATCATCGACGAGCCGCTTTTGAGCAGGGACATCAAAGGCCGGCAAATGCTGGAGCTTTTCATCTCGTCGATGCAGTCTTCGGGGCGGGCGGTCATGCTGATCTCGCACGATCTGGAATTGGTCGACGATCTGGCTACCCGCCTGATGATCCTCGACAATGGCAGGATCGCGTTCGTGGGGGCACCCGAAGACGGCTGGGAAAGCGGCACCTTCCGTTCCCTCGGCTGGCAAGCACCCTACGATATCACAGCCTGGAGCATGGCATGATGCGGCTTCATGAGCTCAATTTCTTCATCAAGCTGGGAATCGCCTTCATCATCATGCTGGCCGCCTGGTTTGCCCCGGGCTGGCGGTTCGGAGTACCCCTTGCGCTTATCTGCCTGGCCCTTCTATGGGGCTTGAGGGTTCCCGGGCTCCGCGGCTACCTCAAGGGCGCCACGCTGCTGACCGGCATGGTCATGGTGAGCTGGATGATAAATCTCTGGCTGCAGGGTCTTTCGACACCAGAAGCCTTGTCGGTCGCGGCGGCGATGGCCGCCAGGCTGGTGACCACGACAGCCGCCTTCTATTTCGTCATGGAGACAAGCTCGCCGGGCGAAATATTGGCGGCGGCAAGCGCTGCGCGGCTGCCGTCCATTGCCACGCTCGTTCTGTCACTGACCTTCGGCGTCATTCCGATGTTGCGCGATGATTTCGAACGCATTGCGGACGCCCAGCGTTCTCGCGGCATGGAGATCGACGATGTCAGCCTGCCGACGAAATTGCGTTTTGCACTGGCACGCGGCATTCCGCTGCTCGTCCAAGCGATCCGCATGGCGCATGCCATATCGTTTTCCCTCACCCTTTACGGGTATGATCTGAAACACAAGCGAACAACCTGGCGAGAAGTCGGCCTGATGGTCGAGCAGCGCCTCAGCATGAAGGAAAAGACCCATGACCTCTGAGACCGCGGACCCGAGAACCGGACAGAACTGGAAGGTCGACGTCGCCGGCTATGCCGTCGAGCTGCCGATCGTGGCGATCAAACCGGATTTTGCCATTTCTCTCATGATGGTCATCGATCTCGGCGTGAAATTCGGCGAGCACGTCGGCATCAAGCTTGCCGCCAAATTTGCATCGCTCAAGCCCGACATTGTGGTCGGCACGGCAACACTCGGCATTCCCGTCGCCATTGAAGTGACGCGGGCGCTCGGCCTCGACAACTACGTGGTTCTGCAGAAGTCGCCGAAGATCCATTTGGCAAATGCGCTGGAACAACGCATCTCCTCCATCACCTCCAAGGGCGAACAGCGCCTGCTGCTGGACCGCGCCGCGATCCCCTTTCTCAAGGGCAAGCGCGTGCTTGTCGTGGACGACGTGGTCGCCTCGGGATCGAGCCTCAAGGGTTCGCTGGAACTGGTGCGCAAGGCGGGAGCCGAAGTTGTCGGCATTGGCGTTATCCTGACCGAGGCTCGAGACTGGCACGAGACGCTGGGATCCGATTGCGACCTCATTCAGGGCCTCGCTCATATTCCTCAATTCTCCAGGACCGGTAATTCGGCTTGGGAGCCAATTCCCGGCACCTGAGGTCATCGCTGCGGTCAAACCGGCTTTTGGCTTCGCCGTATTGCGATCCATATGCGGCTGGCCTAAGCGAGTTTGCCGATCCAAGGCGCCTTGAAGAAACCCGCACATGACGCGGCGCGCACCAACTGACCTTTTGTGAGGATCGGCAGGCCCGCAACAGAGCCTATTGCTTCCGGACCCTGCAGATGACGGTACCGTCACCCGTTCGCGCCTTCTTGCTGGGATCGATGCATGTCAAGGCATCCGGTTCACAATCCTCGCGGAACTCATACATGCCATTGGGACCCTGAGCTTCCAGGTTGGGTCCCTGCGACGGGCAATCCACAGCCTCGGTGCCGCGTTGCTCGCATGCAGAAAGCGCAACACCGATCAGGAGGAGAGCAAGAAACTTGTGCATCATCTGTCTTCGATTACAGGATCATATGATGAATGCAAGCCCACCAGCATCGTGGACCATATCGAAACCAGGCGAATGGCCATACATCAACACGTCCAAGGAGGTTTCCTTCCGAATTCCGTTGTGCCGGAACCATGGCCACAAAAATCGCAATCGTGATCCCGATGGGAATCGGACAACGATCTGCCTCCGCGTGATGACTGGAGCGATCGGCTATCGGCCATGTGCACTTAAAGGAAACTCGCCTCGAACAATTCGCGCGTATAGGCGTCGTGTGTCGTGCCGGCCTGCAAATCCGCCTTGGTCAGCTCGTCGACGAAGATCCCGCCCTTCATGATCAGCACGCGATCGCACATATGGGCGATGACGGCTAGATCGTGGCTGACGAGGACATAGGTCAGGGAGCGCTCGTCACGCTGGTCGGCAAGCAGATTGAGGATTTCCGCCTGGATCGACACGTCGAGCGCCGAGGTCGGCTCGTCGAGCAGCAGGATCGGCGGCGAAAGGATCAAGGCGCGGGCGATCGCGACGCGCTGGCGTTGTCCCCCGGAAAGCTCGTGCGGATAGCGGTTGGCGAAGGCCGGCGGCAGGCCGACCTGGCGCAGTGCTTTTTCGACCTTTACCCAGACGTCCTCATGCCCCATGGCGCGCAGCGGTTCGGCGAGCGCCGTGCCGATACGATGACGAGGATGCAGCGAGCCATAGGGGTCTTGAAACACCATCTGGGCATGGCGCAGTTCATCTCGCGTGCGGGTCTTGCCGACGGCCTTGCCGGCGAGGCCGATGTCGCCGGACCATCCTTTTTCCATGCCGGCGAGGCAACGCAGCACGGTCGACTTGCCGCATCCCGACTCGCCGACAATGCCGAGCGTCTCCCCCTTGCCGACATCGAAGCTTACCCCTCTGACGACATGGTTCTTCGTCTTGCCGGAGGTAAAGACGACATCAAGATCGCGAACGCTAATCATCGGCTGGTCTCCAGATCAAGCTTTGCCCTGTCGAGCACTGCCAGGCGGCGCACCGGCTTGTGCGGGTCCGGCAATGCGGACATCAGCCCGCGCGTATAGGGATGCTGGGCATCTTCCAGACGCGTAAGCGTCTCCACGATGCGCCCGGAATACATGACGATGATGCGCTCGCAGAAGGCTGCGACCATGCGGATATCGTGGCTGATGAGCAGCAGCCCGGAATTGTTCTCGCGCACCAGTTCGTCGAGCAGGGTGAGCACGTCCTTGCGCACACTGACATCGAGTGCGGATGTCGGCTCGTCGGCGATGACAAGCTTCGGCTTTGCCAGGAGCATCATCGCGATCATGACGCGCTGACCCATGCCGCCAGAGATCTGGTGCGGGTAGAGCGCCATCACGCGATCCGGATCGCTGATGCGGACGCGCTCGAGCATGGCCCGTGCCGCATCGCGCGCCTTGCCGCCGCGCAAGCCCAGATGCAACCGGGCCGCTTCGGCGATCTGCTTGCCGACGGTCAGCACCGGATTGAGGGAATAGCGCGGATCCTGCATGATCAGCGCGATATCCTTGCCGCGCAGGGCGCCCATTTGGCGCTCCGACCTGTCGAGCAGGGAGACGCCGTCGAGCGCCATGCGTTCGGCCGTGATGCTTGCGCTCGGCGGCAGCAGCCGCATGACGGCACGCCCCGTCGTGGATTTACCGGAGCCGGATTCGCCGACGATCCCGACGCGCTCGCGCCCGACATCGAAACTGACATCCGAGACCGCCGCAAGCGAGTTGCGACCGAACCGGACGTTCAGGCCCTGAACGGAGAGGATGGGGTGGGGATCACGATCTTGCATGGCGGGGATCCAGAATATCGCGCAGTGTGTCGCCGACGATGTTGAAGGCCAGACTTGCCAGAAGAATCGCAATGCCGGGCATGACGGCGACCCACCAGAAATCGAGCATGTATTTGCGTCCATTGGAAATCATCGCGCCCCATTCCGGCGCCGGCGGCTGGGCGCCTAGCCCGAGGAAGCCAAGGGACGCCGCCGTCAGGATGATGCCTGCCATGTTGAGCGTCAGTCGCACGATGACCGACGGGACGCACATCGGCGCGATGTAGAAGAAGAGGATACGCAGCCTCGAGGCTCCATAAAGCCTCGCGGCGGCGACATAGTCGGTGTTCCTGACGACGAGCGCTTCCGCGCGCGCCAATCTTGCAATCGGCGGCCAGGCCGTCAGAGAGATGGCGATAATCGCCGTCGTCAGACCGGCACCGAGTGCCGCGGCAAAGGCAAGCGCCAGGATCAACGACGGAAAGGAGAGCACGATATCGGTGGCGCGCATCAGGAGCGCGTCGATACGTCCGCCGAAAAAGCCGGCGACCACACCAATCAGCAGACCGATCGGGCCGACGATCACCGAAATCGACAGCACCGTCTGGATGGTGATGCGCGTGCCAAAGATCAGGCGGCTGAGAATATCGCGGCCGAACTCGTCCGTTCCGGCGAGATGCGCTAGGCCCGGTGGCTTCAAGGCGTCCGACAGCACCTGTACGTTCGGATCATAGGGCGCCAGAAGCGGCGCGAAGATCGCGATCAGGCATAGCAGGGCGAGGATGATGAAGCCCGCAAGGCCAAGTGGTTCATGGGCAAGCTTGCCGCCGGCGCTTTTCAGCGAGCCTATCAAGCGGCTCGTGATATTCGGTGGACGGACGGTCACGTCCGCATGGATCGCGTCGCTCATCGGACGGCCTCCCTGGTGCGCGGATCGAAGACCGCATAGGCGATATCCGCTAGGAAATTCAAAAGCATGAAGAAGAATCCGACGATGATGGTCGCCGCAAGGATGGCATTCATATCGCCGATCATCAGGGCATTCGTCATGTATTGGCCGATACCCGGCCAGGAGAAGACGATTTCCGTCACCACGGCACCCTCGAGGAGCCCGCCATAGGAAATAGCGAGAATGGTGATGAGCTGCACGGCGATGTTCGGGAGAACATGGCCGATGATCGTTCGCGCCGGACCGACGCCCTTGGCGCGGGCCGCAATCACATAATCCTGGCTGAGCTGCTCCAGGGTAAAACTGCGGGTCATGCGGGTAATATAGGCAACGGCCGCATAGGCGAGAATGAAGGCTGGCAGGATGATGTGGCTCAGCGCATTCCAGAAAATGTCCGTCTCGCCCTGCAGGAGGCTGTCCACCAGCAGCAGGCCGGTTTGCGGCGTGACGATACCCTCATAATAGACATCGACCCGGCCAGGGCCGCCGACCCAATTCAGGCCCGCATAGAAGACGACAAGCCCGACGATCCCGAACCAGAAGACCGGAATGGAATGGCCGACGAGAGAGATGACACGCGCGATCTTGTCGATCAGCCGGTCACGAAACAGTGCTGCCACCAGACCGAGCGGCACGCCGACGAAGGTCGAGATGATGACAGCAAGCGTCGCAAGCTCGAACGTTGCCGGAAAGGCCTGGGCAAGATCGGCTGAGACGGGATTTCCCGTCAGGATGGCCGTGCCGAAATCGCCATGGGCGAGACCCTTCAGATAGATGAAGAACTGCTCGTAAACAGGCAGATCCAATCCGAGCCGCTGGCGCATCGCCGCGTAGGCGGCGGGATCGGCCAGCTCGCCGACGATCGCCCCCACTGGATCGGCCGGCAGGACGCGGCCGATCACGAAGGTGACCAACAGGAGGATGAACAGGCTGACGATCAGATGCGCGATGCGTCGGCCGAATTCGGCTACGGATAGTTCCTTCATGATCGGCTGCCTTCGATTGCTTATTCGGCGTCGGCCTTGGTCACGTTTTCAAGGCGGGTCATCTGGTTGGGATGCCCGAGATAGCCTTTGACCCTGGCAGAGAGAACAAGGGGTTCGAACCGTTCGAAAAGCGGCAGGAGCGCCGGCTTCAGATCGACGAACATCTGCTGCATCTGAGTATAGAGTTCGGCCCGCTTCTTGGCATCGGGCTCCACCGAGGTCTTTTCCGCGAGCGCCGTCAATCCGGGGATATCCCAGGCCGAACGCCAGGCAAAATTGCCGGCATTGTTGGCCTCGAGCCGGTTGTCGGGATTGTTGGCGAAATCATCCATCGAGCCGAGAACGTTGGGCATCAGCGCGCTCGTCTGCGGCAGCAGCAGGTCGAAGTTGCGCGCGCGGTGGGCGGCGATGATCTCGGAACCGTTGCCCTGCTGTATTTCGACCTTGATGCCGATCTGGCCGAGGGAGGCCTGAATGGCGGTTGCCAGATCGATGCGCGGCGTCTGCGAGATCGTCTTCAGCGTCAGCGAAAAGCCGTCCTTGAAGCCCGCGTCCGCGAGCAATTGCTTTGCCTTGGCGACATCGAGATGCCAGTCCGGATTCGGAAGCGCGTATTCGAAGTTTTCCGGAACGGGAATGTTTCGTGCCCGGCCGTAGGGACCCATGATGGTCTTCTCGATGCCTTTGTAATCGATGCCATAGGCGATGGCTTCACGAACCTTGGGGTTGGCGAGATATTGGTTGCCCGCATTCATCGCCAGTACGTAGAAACCGCCGGTGGGCACGCGCTGGATGACGAAATTGCTCTTGGTCTCGAAGGTTTCTAGATCGGACTTGGACAGCGCATTGCCGATATCGATATCGCCGCGGTCGAGCATCAGCCGCTCGACCTGGCTTTCCGGCACGTGGCGAATGATGACGCGCCGCATTTTCGGTGCGCCGCCGACATAGGCCTTGTTGGCATCCAGAATGACGATCTCGTTCGGGGTCCATTTGTTCAGCGTGAACGGCCCGGAACCTGCCGAATGGGTACGCAGCCAGGCGTTTCCTGAATCGTCGTTTGCAACATGCTTTTGCACCTCGACACTGTCGACGACGCTCGAAACGCCCAGCGCCAGCCGATAAAGCAGCCCTTCAGCCGTCACCTTGTCCGTCAGGTCGATGCGCACCGTCTTGGCATCGACCGCATGGATCTGATTGGCGACGGTTTCGGTGGAATAACCGATGCGCTTGAAATAGGAGGAACCAGACTGGTTGAGCTTCATCAGCCGGGTCAGGGAGAAGACGACATCATTGGCGGTGACTGGATTGCCTGAAGCGAAAGTGGCATCCCGCAATTTCAGCGTCAGTGACTTGCCGTCATCCGTCCAGCTTTCCGCCAGCTGCGGTACGATCTTGCCATCCGTGGTCGTTGCGACAAGCCGATCATAGAGATTGGCAAGGATTTCAAGTGCTTTGGGTTCGGTGGCCTGCTGCGGATCGAGGGACAGCACCTGCGCGAGCGACGTGCCGATTACCAACTGATCTTTAGGCGTGGCCGCCTGAAGTTGCGGCGCAGCCAGTGTCAGCATGCCGATTGTAACGCCTACAAACATGGCTTTCGAAAAGTGCTTCATTATGCTTCCTCCCTCGAATACTATATAATACGTATGATGTTATCCGCATGTCATATTATGATTTATCGAAGATCGGCGTGGTTTGCAAGGCCATGCCGGCGGCTTGATGAAAATGAACGGGGCGGGAATGACGATACTCAGCAGGAGCCGGCAAAGGCTGGCACAAAGGGTCATCGATGACTTGCGCATGCAGATTGAGACGGGCAAGCTTCAGGCAGGCGACCAGCTTCCGACGGAACCGCAGCTCGAAGCGGCCTTCGATGTCAGCCGGACCGTGGTGCGCGAGGCGATTGCCGATCTTCGTGCCGCAGGCCTCGTCAAGCCTGTTCAGGGCAAGGGCGTATTCGTTTCCGAAACGTCGGCACGATCCGGCCTGCTGCTGACGCCGGTCGAGGTCAAGAGCATTCCCGAGACGCTGGAACTGCTGGAATTCCGCATGGCTGCGGAAGGCGAGGCGGCGGCAATCGCTGCCTATCGCAGAACGGCCGAACAGGAAGCGGCGATAGCTGCCGCCAACCGCAGGATGGCGCTGCTGATAGAGCAGGGGCTATCGACCGTCGAAGCGGATTATGAATTCCACATGGCGATAGCCGCTGCCACGAACAACCGTTTCTATGTCGACGTGCTCCGGCATTTCGGCGCCCGAACCATTCCGCGTAGACAGTTTCCGACATTGCCTGAAGCGAATGATCGCGCCTATCTGGAGAAGGTGCATGCCGAGCATGCGGAAATCCTGACGGCGATTGCCGATCAGGACCCTGAGCGAGCGCGTCAGGCGATGCGGGCACATATGCTGGCCAGCCAGCGACGCTATCGCCTGCTCGCCGAGTTGCAATAGCTCTCGACACTTCACGAAATTCATATTATGTCATATGACATGGATCAATCATACGGGAGAGACGCTCGGTGTATGTAGGAACACAGGTCGAGGCGCGGGACGACGACGATTATCGCGTTTTCGCGCAATTGGGGCTGAAGCATATATGTGCGGACCCGCCGGGAAAGCCGGAGAGCTGGACGCTGTCCGATCTTGAGCGCCTCCGCGACAAGGTCGAGAGTTTTGGACTGATTCTGGATATGATCCAGCTTCCCTTGCCGTCTCAGCCGATCGAAAAGGCATCCTATCCTGATATTCTGCTTGCCGGGCCGGATCGTGATCGCCAGATCGATGCGGTCTGCAAGCTCATCGAAGATGTGGCGGCGGCCGGCATTCCCGCCGCGAAATACAACCTCAATCTCATCGGCATTCCACGCACGCCGGAAGAAGCTGGACGCGGCGGTTCGATGAATGCGAGCTTCCGCTGGGATAAGGCGGATCACCAGGCGGCCCCCGGCCTCGCCGGCATCTTGTCGGAAGATGAGAACTGGGAGCGCATCGACTATTTCCTGGAGCGGGTCGTGCCCGTGGCGGAGAGCAACCGCGTCCGCCTCGCTTGCCATCCGCACGATCCCTATACGCCGCCGGGTTATCGCGGCGTCACGCGCGTGCTCGGCTCCGTCGAAGGCTTGAAGAAGTTCGTGCTGATGCGCGAAAGCCCCTATCACGGGCTGAACTTTTGCCAGGGATCGGTCGGCGAGATGCTCGACAATCCGCGCGAGGAAATCGATGACATCATCCGCTGGTTCGGCACGCGCGGCAAACTCTTCAACGTTCATTTCCGCAACATTCGCGGCGGCAAACTCTCCTTCATGGAGACTTTTCCGGACGAGGGCGACATGGACATGGTCCGCTCCGCGAAGGTCTACAAGGAAGTCGGCTATCAATACATGCTGATGCCCGATCATGTGCCGACCATCAGCGGCCGGGACCCGACCGGCGTCGCATTCGCCTTCTGCTATGGCTATATCGCCGCCCTCATTCAGTCGCTCGAAGGCGCCTGAGACCCATTGTCCATACCGATCGATAACAGGATTCCAAGATGAACCCGATTGAACTGAAAAAGGCGGTTGGCAGCGGTCTGCTGTCCTTTCCCGTCACCCATTTCGACAGCGACCTCAAATTCGATGAGGCGAAGTACCGCCGCCATGTCGAATGGCTGGCAGGCTATGACGCCGCCGCTCTTTTTGCCGCCGGCGGAACCGGCGAATTCTTCTCCCTCAATCCCGCCGAAATCCCGCAGGTCGTCCGTGCGGCAAAGGCATCCGCGGGCAATACGCCGATCATCTCCGGAGCGGGCTACGGCACGTCGCTCGCCATCGAGATCGCCAAGGCGGCCGAGAAGGCGGGGGCCGACGGTCTGCTGCTCCTGCCGCCTTATCTCATGTTTGCGGAACAGGCCGGCCTGATCGCCCATGTCAAGGCGGTATGCCAATCCGTCGGGATCGGCGTCATCGTCTACAACCGCGACAATGCGGTGCTCAGCGCCGACAGCATCGCGCGGCTTGCCGACGAGTGCCCCAATCTCATCGGCTACAAGGACGGGGTCGGCGATGTCGACAAGGTGATCGAGATCACCACGACCCTCAAGGACCGTCTCGTCTATGTCGGCGGCATGCCGACACATGAAGTCTACGCCCAGGCCTATTTCGCAGCCGGTGTCACGACCTATTCCTCCGCCGTCTTCAATTTCATTCCCGCGCTTGCCCAGCGTTTCTACAGCGCGTTGCGGAGCGGGGACCAGGCAACGGTCGATGAAATCCTCACGGGCTTTTTCTTCCCATTCGTCGCCCTGCGCAATCGGAAGAAGGGCTATGCGGTCTCGATCATCAAGGCCGGTTTGCGCGTTCTCGGCAAAGATCCCGGCCCGGTGCGCCCGCCGCTAACCGATCTGACGCCGGAGGAGTTGGCAGCGCTCGCAAAGATCATCGAGACAGCCAAGGCTGCGTAAAGCGTAGCCAAGCGGACGCAAATGATCGTCGGCAATGCCGGCGATCGCTCTTTGTGGGAGGAGGATACTGGTGGTTAGATTATCATCTGGAATTTTTGTCGCGATCATGGCGACCTCGACAATGCTTGCGTCGACACAGGATGTGTTTGCCAGGACATTCGTCTATGTCTCCGCGGCGACGAACGGGAAGATCGACAGCTACAGCATGGACGAGAAGGCTGGCACCCTGACGCCGGCGGCGACCTTCGATGCGGGCAAAATGGTCATGCCGATGACCGTCGGCCCCGACAAGAAGCATCTCTATGCCGTCGTGCGCTCGCAGCCTTACCGGGTGCTGACGCTGGCGATCGATCCCGCAACCGGAAATCTGACACAGGCGGCGGTCGCGGCCTTGCCCGATAGCATGCCCTATGTCTCGACCGATCCCTCCGGACGCCTGCTCTTTACCTCGTCCTATGGCGGAAACAAGATCGCGGTCCTGCCGATCGATCCGGATGGCCGCGTGACGGATGGCACTCGCCAGATGATCCTGACCGGTCGCAATGCTCATTCGATCGTCAGCGACCCCACAGGCAAATATGTCTTTGCGACCAACCTCGGTTCCGACGTCGTGCTGCAGTTCGTGCTCAATCCCGAGACCGGCATGCTGGAGCCGAACAATCCGCCTGAGATCGCCACCAAGCCGGGCTTCGGGCCGCGCCATATCATTTTCTCGCCGGGCGGCAAATCGGTCTATGTCGTCACCGAACTCACCGGCCACGTCATTCACTACAGCCTCGATCCGGCAAAGGGGACGCTCACCGAAATCGAAAGCGTCGCGTCCGTTCCGGACGATGCAGGCCTGTCTCCGGGCATTGCCCCGCCGTCTCCGCCGCCGTTCAACGCCACGGCGCCGGCGGCCGCACCCGTCGATGACGGCAAGCCGAAGGTCTGGGCTGCCGATATCGGCATCACTCCGAACGGCAAATTCCTCTATACGACCGAGCGGACCACCAGCAAGCTCGCCCTCTTCCATGTTGCGGACGGGAGCGGCAACCTCACTTACGTTGCCAATTATCCGACCGAGAAGCAGCCGCGCGGCATCCGCATCGATCCGTCGGGCCGCTTCCTGATCGCGACCGGCGAAAAATCCGACAGGATCGCCGTCTATGCCATCGACCAGGCGAACGGCGCGCTCACGCCGATCAACCGCTATCCCGTCGACGCCGGCGCGAACTGGGTCGAGATCGTCACTCTTCCCTGAAAATAAACAGGGATCACGGCCACTTCGTCTCGCGGTGAGGCGAGTGGGCGTGTAATCCATTGCGGCCGAGGCGATACCTAATCGATACGGCCTGCGGCTTTGAGCGGTCCGATTGTCAAACCGACCGCTTCCTTAGGCCAATGACGGTCATGAGCACGCGATGAGCGATCGCCATGAAGCTGCCGCGCCATGGCCAGCGGATCGCCACGCTATTGCCTTACAGAAAACGTTTGACGGCCACATTGCCGCCGGATCGTTCCTCAACCCTAACCGGCGGCTGAATCTAATACGATATGCCAACCTTCGCTCTACGCCATCAAAGAGGTGTTCCCCCCGCACGACTAAGAGGAATTGAGATGATTATTCGTCATATCCCCGCTGCATCGTTGACCGCTGCAGCCTTGAGCCTGATGGTTCTCAGCAATCAAGCGTTTGCACAGCAAGCAACACAAGAGCAGCAGCCTGCCCAAGCGCAGCAGCCCGCTAGCAATGCTACTGCTGCCACAGTCAGTGATCAGAAAATAGAGGCTTTTGCGGTCGCTTATCTCCAGGTGGACAAGATCAGGCAGGAATATTCGGCCAAGATCGGCGCAACACAGGATCCGACCGCGAAACAACAGCTGCAGACCGAGGCAAGCAAGCAGATGGTGCAGGCTGTTCAGACTTCTCCGGGGATGTCGGTAGACGAATACAACGCAATTCTAACGGCTGCGAAGAAGGATCCGGCACTCGTCAAGAAAGTCCAGGACAAGATTCAGAAAGCCGCACCTGCACAGCAGTAAACGACGGCACGAGATCTCCACGTGGAGTGATACCAGGTCGATGCCGCGCCAGGTGCCGCATCCTGGCGCGGCATCGACCGGCTTCTTCATCGCGATGTCGGTAAGGCGATCGGCCGGTCTATCGCCCGGCTGCTTTCAGCAGGCCGTTTCGAGCGAAGGTCTCGCGCAGCCGCTCGTCGATGGCGACGTAGGAATCGAGTGTCAGCGCGAGTTTTTTCGCAATGACCGGTACGCTTTCGGCCAGCTTTATCAGACGCCTCGGATCGGAAAACACGATTTCTGCATAGGTATTGAAGTCATTCTCCGAGGTCGTTGCGCCATAGGCGGAGAGAAAGCCGGTTTCCACCGGCGGCGCAGTCTGGCCATTGCGAGCGATCTGATCGGTCGCACTGTTCTGAAATTGCCAACCGGCCGGCTCGAGCGCGGTGAAAGCGCGTTGCAGGGCATCGTTGCGCAGCCAGATGAAGGAGCTCGTTTCGTGGTGCACGCCAAGCTCCGCGGTCAGCTGACGCGTTTCGGCCGATACGTTGGAGGGTGCGGCGAGAAAAATCCAGTCGAGCCCATAGGTGCCGCCTGCTTCGGCGCCGTCGATCAAGATCTTGCCGGCGATGAAGATCGCCTTGATGATCCGGCCAAGGCATTGTTCCGGATAGGCTTCGAAAGCCCTGGCAATGCCGTGCAGCGAGTCCTTTACGGCAGTGCGGTCGGCTGGACTCAACGCGACGCCCTCTACGGGCGCATCGGCGGGTAGATAGGGCGGCACGTAGAAGGTTGATGGATCGCCAAAGCCGATCGTCAGACCCTGCTGCCGCCCAAGCTTGGCTGCATACGCATCAGGATCGGCAATGGCATCCTCTTCCGGTGTCGACCGGCCGAGAAGGTAGGAACCGCTCCCGGCCAGAACCACCGCTGCGCCAAGTAGAAGGCGCCGTGAGACAATCAATGCGCCAGTCCGACCCGGGCACCGACGTGCACGGCGGCCGGAACCATTGCGCGTGGCAGGGCTGTGGTGGCCGCACCGCGAAGCATCGCGAGGCCCCGCGTCAGCGAGGCGCCGGCGGCCGCGAAGGAGGCCGGATCATCGGCAACACCGACGCCGCCGGAGAAGAAATCCTCGACGAGGGTGCCGACGACAATAACGCCAGCGCCGATGACCAGGCCGGTGCCGATGACACGGCTCCAGTTGGTTCCTTCCTCGGGCTCGCGGACACGCACCGCGTCACGCACGGCTTGGGGCGAGGGCGCAGACGGAGGAATCTGTGCCTTGGGCGTGATCAGGATCACAAAGGCCACGCTCATCGCGACATAGTGGAAGGGGCCGATCCTGCCTTGCAGCTTGGAGAAGCGGACCTCGGCGCGCAGCTTCGGGATCGGGCTGCTGGAGCTGAACTCGACGCCAACCGCGGTAGCGGCCGCGTTCGGCGTTGTGCTCTGGCTGACCAGCATCGAACGCACCGTCACTTCTTTCTTCTTCGAATCATAGATGAAGCGCGTGTCGCCGACGAGCTGGCCGAAGGCGACGTTGGCCTGCTGCGAGATCTGTGTCTCCAGCCGTCCGCCGTTGCTCACGTAGGTTGCCGGGTAGCGCTTGTCCGTCATCAGGACGACATCACCGGTCATGCGGAACTCGATCGTCGCCGTCGGAGTCTCAATGACAGGCATCGTCAGATCGTTCAAGCGGTACTTGATCGAGATCGGCGAATAGACGTGCGGCAATTCCTTCTTCAGCTCCGTAGCCGGGTTGTCGGTGCGAAGCGGCTGCGGGGAGGCAGAATGCGGTGCCGGCGTGGTGGCGGACGTCGAGGGATTATGATGCTGCGAAGTATGCGGCTTATGGTGATGACCATTGCTGCCATGCTCGCGTTGACCCGGCAGAACGGGGATCAGAATTGTGTTGCCGGCATGGATCAAATCCGGATCGGGAATTCCATGGCCGGTGGCGCGGATGACATCGCGGCGGTTGTTGTAGCGCCAGATACGCGGCCATTGCGCACCATGGCCGAGATGTTCGTGGGCAATAGACCAGAGCGTATCGCCCGCCTTGATCTGATATCGTGTGCCGATCATACTTTTCCCCCGTGTGTTGTTTAACGGAATAGGATAGTTGGCTGGAGCGCCTGTCAACGCCGTATCAGTTTTTCGCTATCGTCATATGACAATAAGATTACTAATCATACCTGACGTAGAGATATTCCACCGTTAGGTGCATGCAAACGGTCGCGCTGCCGATGGCCGCGGCAGTCAGGGGCGGTGCGGAATTCAACTTGCGCGGTGCGTCGAGGCTGGCCGGCCGGAACGGCGTATTGGTTCACGACTCTGGCATAGCCGCGATTTATTGGAGCTTGGCCCGGAAGAAATTGACCAACTGCGCATTCATGCGGTGGTGAAACGCTGCTCGATCGAAGCCATTCGGATCGGCGCAGATGTCGGGCGCGTGCTTGGCGAGCACCGCACTGCATGGCGGCAGAAAGTCATAATGCCCTGCATCTGCCACGATGTGCATCTCGGGCGGATGAGGCAATGCGATGCGCACCGCCTCATCGTACCAGGGATTGGGTTGACGGTGGTCATCGGCGGCGCGCCACAGCTGGACCGGAACCGTTACATCGTTCAAACCGCCGGTCGAGAAAGTGAACCCAAATGCCGGAGCGGCCACGGCTATCGCCTTGATGCGCTGGTCTCGCACCCAGGGATCGGGAGGAACCGGTAAAGCGGCCACGGAGCTGACGCCGGCCTTCATAAGCGTGGAGCACAGATCATGAGTGGGATGATCGCGGCAATAGGGGTCGATCAGGTTCAGGTCGGGTTTTCCTCCGGCAGCCACGAGTACGGTGAAACCGCCATTCGAGAAACCGAAAGCTCCAATCCGTCTGGAGTCAACGTGAGCATGATCTCGCCAATCGTCGAGGACGAAGGTGATCAGGCGATTCAACTGCATCGGCCGCCGCCAAAGTTTCAGCACCTGTCGCTGATCGTCGAAAGTATCGCCCGCGTGATCGACCGCGGCAACGATGAAGCCTGCATGGGCGAGCGCGAGGGCGGTGTCGTAATGGCTGGCGAACGATCCCGCCCCACCGTGAGAAATGACGACCAGCGGCAACTCGCGTCCGGCGATCGCACCGTCCGTCGCCACCAATTGGCTGAAGGTCTCCAAACGTGTTTCCTGGGGCCGGGCAAGCGTCGGATACCAGATACCCGCGTGCAATGGAGGCTCGCTGCCGTTCGGAAGGGCTATCTCCTGAAAGCCGACAAACGCATGATCTTCAGAATGAGCGGTGCCCGAAAAAACCATAACGAATACAGCGGCGGCCTGCCACAAAAGGCGGAAAATCGACAGGATTGAATGCGTCTTTCCACTCATTGTCGGTCAATCTCCGTAAGATGCACGAGTCGATCTGCGTCGCGTTCGGATTGTCACTGTGCGATAGCGGCAGTGCTCTTGATTGCCGCGAACGGAGCCATGTTTCATCAAAGCTGCTTGCTGGCGGGGGATTGAACATAATAGAGGCCGTCATGAGGTTGCATGCTTATCTCACCGATCCGCGTTGCCAGGCCTATGCTCAATGCCTCCTGCGGTCTTACAAATCGGAGCTGCGGACCGAAGAAATCGCCGTATTGCTTGTCGTTGATTGTAAGCCGTTCCTTGAATATTTCCTTCATTCGATCATTGTCGATCTCCAGTACATTTGATCTTTCGGTGATCTCGTCCGGATTAAGCTTTTCGTTGCTGAAGTCTTCTCTGGCGGAGTGAAATGCAAATAGCGATTCTTTATTTGCGACCCTTTCCTTTCCCGCCAAAAACAACAGAATTGCCGCTGAATCAACATTGGAAATGGCGTATGTATTGATCGTTATATCCATAGCGCATAGCAAGTGATACAGGGCAATGCCTGATGATATGTTCCCGCCATTGGAATTCAGCATAAGATATATTACTTTGTAGCCCTTGGCCCTGAGGTCGATCAATCCATTGGTTAGACTAAGCGTCGATTTGTCGTCGATCGGTTGGGAGAAATACAAATAGGCCGTTGAGGTGCCGTTCGCATTTGCCTTCTCTTGAGCAGAGGCGAATTTGGGCTCAAGCATACCTGTAGCTAATGCAGATAGATACAGGCAGAGATCGCGGCGGTTCATGATTGCTGACATATCATATAGTCCTCGAATGGGATAAATGACTTGATGGAGCATGCGGCTTTCACAAGCATCGGCAGCACTATGCCAATGCCGTTATCTGAAAGCCGTTTGATTTCATGAGTTCCAGGATGCCGTCATTACCCAGTAAGACAGCCAACGGGAGAAGAAGAAAATTCTTCGTCGACTCAATTTTCAAGACCTGCTTCAGGAGTAACGCCTTGAATTGCGGACCTGCCAGAGAACCAAGCGGACTGACCACTCCTTCTTTGGCTATTTCCTCTCGCAACTGCGTGATCTCTGATACGCGCCGTTGCCTGTAAAGTGTTTCCATATAGCCACCGATAGGCCCCAGCTGACGGCGCTTCTCGAGAAGATAGCTGATTTGATGTGCGCCAACCGCTTTCAGCGTGAAAGTATCGGGTGGCGACCATATCGACATCAGGTCCTCATCGCTTATCAGCGGGGAGATTTGCTTTCCAGTGAAGCGAACGTGATCCATGATCACCCCCTCGACGGTCGGCGCCCATGGGTGTTGCCCTTCGCCCATCAGCAACAAGGCCACCACATATCCTGGAAGGCGATCGACCGAGGAACCTGCGGCAGCCGGCATGATGCGGCGCAGGTCGTCTGCATCCGTCGGTGCCAAATCGGAAAGAACCGGTGGTATTTGTTTTATATTCGTCGAGTACTTCAAGTGCGGAGCATTCGGGCCGATGTCGGTATAGACCGAAGTTGCCTGGTCGGATATCCGCTCTCCATCGCGAACGATGTCGGATGCCATTGCGGCACTGATGCGTTCATAGCCGAAAATGGCGATTGATCGGTCTGCCAGGTTTGCTTGCCAGAACACTGCGTTATCGTCACTTGCCGCGGCGCTTCGGCCTGCCGGAACCGTCAAAGCGCAAGCCAGAACGGCAAACTGCCGACGTGTTAGATGCATACTGGTCCTCCATTGACCATCTCAGATGGGTCAGAAGCGCAGGTCGATAGGGTCGTTCCGGATATCGCCACTAGGGACGCTCCGTTGTTGGGCGTCCACTCCAGGCGGCCGTCACGTTGCCACCGAGCCGCGGGTTGATAAATGGGCGGCGCCGAGCAATCAGGGTCGCCAATCGTGGATCGTGGAAGCGAGCCTGATACGGCTCCATCCAGGCGAGGTCGCCGGCAAAAGTCCAAGGGAAAAGATGCTGCGGTGTCGAAGTATAGGCTGAGAAGCTGCTTTCATCGAGCGCCGCATCGATCACCACATTTGCCAGGCGTCGAATGGCTCCGTTGTTTTCTGAATAGAGGTCAACATGGTGCGCTTGCGCCAGCTCCGCGGTGAAGACCAGCGGGATGAGCGCAAAATTATGATAGTGAAGCGCTCGGTCGCCGCGTTTCAGCTCGCGCTCCAATGTGCCGTTCGGCTGGATATCCTTGATACCTTCGCGCGCACGGGCAATGCCGGCGTCGATGAGGTCGGACCGTTTCGTCAGCGTTCCTATTGCCGTGAGATTCAGGCCTGCCCAGTAAACTAGATTGTTGTGGAGGCGGTTGATAGCATTTGCATCCCGCGTCGAGGCAGCTATCTCGATAAGCCATTTCGAGATAGGCGGCGCAACGGCGGGAGCGTCATCCTTTGATTGGGGAAAGAATCTGAGCAGGACCAAAGCAAAATCAGTTCCTGCCCATGAGCGCTCATAATATCCCTGATAGCCCTTGATCGGCGCCATCAAGGCATTCGCACGCGCCCAAGTGTCCAGAAGCTCGACCAGGCACGCCTTGTCGCCGCTATCGGCTGCCTTATTCACCGTTTCGACAAAGGCATGCAACGGCTTTATCGCCCTGCCATAACCATCCGGATCATCGTAGAAACCGGGTGGATCGATGGCAGAAATTGGCGGCGGGACCGTGCAGGCTTCCGCGCGTGCGGCGAAGGGAAAGGCAAAGACGAGCAACATGCCGAGCAGCATTGCCGGATATATCCGCTTCTGGCCCGCTGGCGTTTTGAATGATGCAACCATTCTCATTCTCCAGTATCGGACCGCAGCCTGCCTCGACCTCAAGAAGCCTTGTCATTCAGGTTCTCGTCAGATCTTGCGCTGCTTGAACGTGCATGCGATCGAAACCCGTCGGTCAATTTGAAAAAATTCTTCGCTGCCAGGAGCCAATGAGGTGACTTGTGGTTCGCATCCGGAAACAGCAACTGGAGCCACGAACTGCGGGCTAGTCGTGGTGGCAGGGCAGCGGCCCAACACAGCTGCCGCTGGCTGCGGGAAAATCTCCTGAACGCAGGCGTTTCCAGGTCGGTGAGGATTGCCTCTAGCTGGACCCAGGAAAAGTGGTTCGCCTCGCCAGCCCATGGGTGAATTTATCCGCTTCGCGGCTTCCACGGGCGACGGAAGCCGCTCTTCTTGTAAGGCCGTCCAGATAAAGGGCCTGGGATTTCGCTTCTCCCCGGCGGCGGCTTTCTTTGATCGGCGGGACTATTTTTCGAGCAAATGGCGTTGTCAGCGGCTAGCCAAATTCGTCGTTCCGGGGCAAATCCAGAGCGAGACGCTATCGGCTATGGTGAAGAAGTCACGGTCCGGTCTGCTGGTGCCGTCGAGCTCGTCATAGAAGGTCTGGCCGTCCCAGAGATCGGCATGGCCAAGAGCACGCGTGCCATCCGGATTCGGCCCAAAGACGATGTCGAAAATGATAATCCCCTTCTTGCCGGCAAAACTGTCGCGGCTGACGGGCTTGCCCTTCACGATAAGGTCAGGCGCGCCGAGGCGCTGTTTCAGCCATTTGTGAAATTCCTGAACCGCATAGGCATAGCGCAATCCATCTTTGCCCGCCAAAGTTCGCAAGCCCGGAAAATGTGCTGGGATCTGATAGCTGGAACCATAATTGAACGCGCGGCTCATGCGAAGGGTGCAGCTGTCGCCGATGCTGTTCATCGCCCAGTCCGTCGTAAGACCGCCGCCGATAATCTCCTTCAGGGGCTTCAACTTGACCCTTCGCGGATCGGGATAGTTCTTTACCAGATCATCGAAAGAGGGTCTCAAATGAGAACGTACCTGCTGATTCATCTCACGTCATCCTCCGGTTGACATTTTGGTCGCGTCTATATCCATTGAGTTGATGTATTGCGGATATTTTCCATCGCCTTTCTTGGCGGGAACTTGCATTTCGATCTTTTCGATATCCGTCAGCTCCAGCTTGTAGCCATGGGACTGGAAAGCCTGGGCGATGGGTGACGACTGAAGGATCGTGTTTAGCTCGGCCGTGACAACCTCGTTGAAATGGCCGCGCTTGGGTTGACCGGTCTTCGGATTCCAGTTGGCGTCCTTTTCATGCAGCTTGGCCGCCAGCTCCGTCGTCAAGCTATCCTTGGTTCCCGTCAGGAAGAGGGGAAAGGTCGCCGGCAAGTCCTTATGTTCGCTGACCAACTGACCCAGCAAGCCATCCAGGAGCTTTCCCTGTTCTTCGATGGATGGAAGCGTCTTCAGTGGTTGGCCTGTTTCACCGATGACGAAGACGACCGAAATACCGTCTTGCGGAGAGAAGTAGTTCAATCTTACCGGTACGCCATCCGCAGAGGTCGCCGTATAGCTGCTCGTCGGCCGCGGGAGCCCAGTCCCGCTTGATGATTGGCCGGCATCATCGGCCCACGCAGCAGAGAGCGCACAGGAAAGGATAAACAAGGCAATTAGGAAGGGCGCTCGAAACACTTTGGCAAGTGAAGCCATGCCGTTGGTACTCCATAGGTTTCCGCTTGAATTCCGGCGTTTGACGGCGAATGAAGCCGCCAAAAGGCACGGGCAACATAGCCTCGCAACACCTCAGATCACACTACCACGCGTGATCTAGGCCTCCGGTTGATTTTTTCGAGAGGGATGGGAGCTTTTAGTTGCCGTTATGATCGCGTGACGTGCAAAGGCAGCAGCCAGCTGGATCGATAAGGCGAGAGTTTTCTTCGACAGCATCACGCCGATTCGTCGGCGCTTGCTCAATCTGATAGGGATTTCGGTTCGATAGCCCCGGAGAGCCGACGGGGGACAGGTGTGCCCGGCCAACCGCCGGGCATACCTATTGCTTGGATCAGGTCTTTGCGGCCTTGGCGAAAGTCGGATCGAATGTCTTCTCGAAGGGTACGTCGGCATTGGCGAGCTCGGGATCGAGCGTCTTCAACACGCCCATCATGGAATTATAGCCTTCCATCGTGACCATGCCGTCCGGGGAATACATTTCCTTGGAATTCTTGAAGGCCTGCATATAGAGATCGCGATTGCCGAGCAGATATTCTTCCGGAACGACGCCGGCGACATCTTCGGGGCTTGCCGTCGCGATCCATTTCAGGGCCTTCATGAAGGCATTGACTGTCTTTTGCGTGGTGATCGGGTTCTCTTTGGCAAATTCGCGCTTGATGTAGACGGTCGCGGCCGGGTTCGGGCCGCCGAAAAGCGCACGCGTACCGGCCTCGGTGCGCGTGTCCAGAAGCACCGTGATGTCGCCGTCATACTGCAACTGCGCGATAACTGGATCGAGATGGGAAAGGCCGTCGATCTGACCGCTCTTGACCGCGGCTACCGCGCCGGCCCCGCCTCCGACGCCGATCAGCGATGCATCGTCGGTTTTCAGCCCGTTCTTCAGCATGGCATATTGGAACATCAGCGCCGTCGACGATCCCGGCGCAGTCACGCCGATCTTGCGGCCCTTCATGTCGGCCATCGACTTGATCTCGCCGGCCAGATCCTTGCGCACGGCAATGACAATCCCCGGATAACGGCCGAGATTGCAGATCGCGACGATATCCTGCCCCTTGTTCTGCATGCGGATCGTATGCTCGTAGGCGCCGGCGACGACATCGAGCGAGCCGCCGATCAGGCCTTCGAGCGACTTCGAACCGCCGGCGAAATCATTGATGGTGACATTCAGCCCTTCTTCCTTGAAGAAGCCTTTCCGCTCGGCGATCGTCAGCGGCAGGTAGTAGAGCAGCGGCTTGCCGCCGACGCCGATCAGCAGATCCGGCTTTTCCGGCTTCGCGTCCTGAGCCATCGCCGGCAGAATGCCCGCAAGCGAGGCGGCGATGCCGACGCTTGCCGTTCCGATCAGAAATGTTCTGCGTTCCATAGTTTTTCCTCCACGTCACTGTTTTCTTTCGCTACTGGCCGCGCCAGGCAAGCAGCCGTCGTTCAACCATCGTCATCACCCAATCCACCAGCAGAACGAAGGCCGTCAGCACAACCATGCCTGCAAAAACGCCGGTCACATCAAAAACACCCTCGGCCTGCTGGATGAGATAGCCAAGACCGGCGGCGGAGCCCAAATATTCGCCGACGACCGCGCCGACGACGGCAAACCCCACCGAGGTATGCAGGCTGGAAAACACCCAGGAAAGTGCGGAGGGCAGATAGACATGGCGCAGCAGCTGACGCTCGTTCATGCCAAGCATGCGGGCATTGGACAGCACCGGCTGGCTGACCTCCTTGACGCCCTGATAGACGTTGAAAAAGACGATGAAGAAGACCAGCGTGATGCCGAGCGCCACCTTGGACCAGATACCAAGGCCGAACCACAGCGCGAAGATCGGCGCGAGCACGACGCGGGGCAGGGCATTCGCCGCCTTCACATAAGGGTCGAATACCGCCGCGACCAGCGGCCGGCGAGCGAACCAGAAGCCGAAAACGATGCCGCCGAAAGCCCCGAGCAGAAAGGCCAGGATCGATTCCGACAAGGTGATCCAGAGATGGTACCAGATCGATCCGCTCGTAAACCATTGGATGACACGCAGCGCCACCTTGAGGGGATCGGCAAAGAAGAAGGATATGGTCTTCGGATTGCCGAAGAGGCCGGTATTCGTCGCCAGATGCCAGAGGACCAGAATGACTAGCGCCACCAGGATCTGCAGCAGGAGAAGGAGGGAGCGGTTCATGCGATCTCCCCGCTGCTTTGGCGATATGCCGTCATCACTTCATCGCGGAGCGCCTGCCAGATATCGCGATGAAGCTGATTGAAGACCGGATCGTGCCGGATTTCGCCGATTTCGCGCGGCCGTTCCAGCGGCACCTTGAAGTCGCCGATGATGCGGGACTTCGGACCGGCAGACATGATGACGACACGGTCGGCAAGGGCAATCGCCTCGTCGAGATCGTGTGTCACGAACATCACGGCCTTGCGGTCCTCGGACCAGAGTTTCAGTAGCAGATCGCCCATGATCAGGCGGGTCTGCGCGTCGAGCGGACCGAAAGGCTCGTCCATCAACAACAGCTTGGGATTGCGGATCAGCACCTGCGCAAGACCGACACGCTTGCGCTGGCCGCCCGAGAGCATGCGCGGAAAGCGATCCGCGAAAGCGGCAAGACCGACGCGCCCCAGCCATTCGCGAGCGCTCTTCCTGGCTTCGGTATGGCTCGCCCCGGCGATATCGAGGCCGATCGCGACATTTTCCAGCACCGTCTTCCAGGGCATGAGCGAATCCTGCTGGAAGAGATAGCCCGCCTGGCGATTGATGGATTTCAGGGGTTGGCCGAAGACTTCGACCGTACCGGACGCCGGCGTCAAAAGGCCCGCTGTTGCATTGAGAAGTGTGGATTTGCCGCATCCCGTCGGGCCGACGATGACCACGAATTCATGTGCACCAACATCCAGATCGGTGGCCGCTACGGCGTCGAACCGCGTCTTGCCGGCCATTTCAAAGGAAATCGCCACCTGCTTCAGGCTGACCGCCCGCACAGCCTCCATCGTCATGCTCTGCTGTTCCTCCCGCACGTCCATCAGCCTCGGTGGACATCAGGCATTGCCATATTCGGCGAACAGATCAAACGAGGTCGGGCCAGTCAATATGCGATCGATTGCACAGCTCGTTATGTCGCAGGAGAGGACTGAGAAGTCCTACCAAAAGCCCGGCATCAGCCGAAACCGGACATGCTTGGCATAGTCGGCATAGCCGTCGAGCTCCTGGTGCAGCAGCGCGTCTTCCCAACTCGTGCGCAGGATCAGCAAGGCGCTTGCCCACGCGGCTGGGATCAAGGCCCACCAGGAGCCGAGCGATAGGGCAAGCCCGGCAAACACCAGGATCGCGCTGACATAGCCGGGATGACGCACGAAGGCATAGGGGCCATTGCTGATGACGTGCTGGCCGCGCTCGCGCTGGAGGCGGACGCCGGGTTCGAAGAAGCGATTGACCGCCTGAGCCCAGGTTCCCACAGCGATGCCGGCGCCGAGCAGGATATAACCAAGGACGATGATAGAGATCGGCATGACAGACCATGCCATTCTGCCAGCGTCGAGCGTCGCAAGCGGAATTTCGGAAACCATGCCGAGGCACATGAGCGAAACCAGGATGATGTCCCAGCGTTTGGTGCCGGCCTGGAAGCGATTGCGAGCTCGGAAGATCGCCGGGTTGACGCGCAGCATGATCAGGATCGCTATCGCATAGCTCACCACGAGAAAGGCGATGAAGACCCATCCGGGCAGCCAGTCGAGGCGGCCGGCAGGCAGGAAGACAAGCACAAGCAGTAGCAAGGGCAGGCCGATCGCATAGGATATGGCGGCCGTGCGGGATATGGGATCGGGTTCGGTAACGGTCATGCATTTGCTCCTTGCAAGGCAAACTTGCCGCGCCCTTCGATGGATTTATGCTGCGTAGATGATGGAAGCGGACGGATCCGGCAGTTCGAAGCCTTGACACGCGATGCGCCGGGTTTAGACCGGCCGAATATCATTATGCTCCTTCCCCCGGAGATTCCATGAAATTCCTGGCATCCTTTTCCGCCTTCGTCGGCAAGACCTTTTCCATTTGGGTTATCTTGTTCGCCGTGCTCGGCTTCTTCTTTCCTGCTTTCTTCAAGCAGTTTGCACCCTGGATCGTGGTGCTTCTCGGCATCATCATGTTCGGCATGGGGCTGACCATATCCATAGACGATTTCCGCGAGCTGGCGCGTCGCCCCCACGAGGTTGCGATCGGCGTCATCGCACATTTTGGCATCATGCCCGCACTGGCACTGCTTTTGACACGAATCATTCCGATGCCGCCGGAGGTCGCCGCCGGCGTCATTCTGGTTGGCTGCTGCCCAGGCGGCACCTCGAGCAATGTCATGACCTATCTTGCCCGTGGCGATGTGGCGCTGTCGGTCGCCTGCACGAGTGTGACGACGCTTGCCGCACCGATCGTCACGCCCTTCCTCGTCTGGATGTTCGCGAGCCAATATCTGCCCGTCAATGCCTGGTCGATGTTCATCAGCATCGTGCAGGTCATTATCGTGCCGCTGCTGCTTGGCTTCATCGCGCAAAAGGCCGTGCCCGGCCTGGTTCGCGCGGCGATCCCTGTTCTGCCTCTCGTCAGCGTCATCGGCATCGTACTGATCGTTGCCGCCGTCGTCGGTGCCTCGAAGGCGGCCATCGTGCAGTCCGGCCCGCTGATTTTCGTCGTCGTCGTGCTGCACAACGGTCTCGGCTACCTCTTTGGCTATTATGCGTCGAAGGTGCTCGGGCTTAATTTCTACAAGCGCAAGGCGCTGGCGATTGAAGTCGGGATGCAGAATTCAGGGCTGGGTGCCGCACTGGCGACGGCCTATTTCTCACCGATAGCCGCCGTTCCGAGCGCGATCTTCTCCGTCTGGCACAATATTTCCGGCGCGACCCTGGCAAACTGGTTTGCCTCACGTAACGACCCGGACGCGCCGCCGCGCGCCTGATGCGGGCCTGAAGTGCGCGCACAGCCTCGACGGGGTCAGCTCATATCCCTGGCAAGGGCGCAATAGACCGGCTGACCGGCCGGTCCGGCAAGCCGGGTTACGGTGAGTACAATTGGCGGCAGCCGCGATCCGGCGCCAAGATGGATGGTTGCGCCATCGGTGCGGAGAAGGTTCAGTTGCGTCGCCAGATCGGGTTCGTCCAGCCCGTCGAATATGCCGCGACCGCTGATCTTCAGCGCAGCCTCCTTGGCGACCCAGAGGCGGTAGCAAGTCTCCAGTGCCGTCGCGCTATCGAGGGCGGCGACCGCAGCCGCTTCCTTCGGTGAAAAGTGATCGGCGGCAAAGGTCACCGGTTCGAAGCCGTTGACATCTTCGATCTCTATATCCACGCCGACAGCGCCGTCAGGCGCAAAACCCGCCAGTAGCAGATCGGCGCGATGTGAAAGCGAAACACCCAACTCGTGATAGGGCTGCCTCAGCGCCGGCCGCTCGCTCGGCCGGCGATAGATGGCAAGATCGTCCCGCTGTGTGGCTGTTCTCAAGGCTGTTTGCGCGATCTGATCACGCTCTGCTCGTCCGCCGGGCATCGGGCGGACGAGGATGGCGATCGCATCCGCGACCGTCAGGACGACCTCAAATCGAGGGGTCGCCATCCCACGCTCACGCAGCGGCGGGGGGCAGGGCCTCTTTCTGAGCCACCCGAGCCGGCTCCTGCTCGGCTTGAACCGCCTGGGCGGGGGCACCGACCCACGACGTTCCTTGCGGGATGGCCTCACCCTTCATGACCAGTGTCAGCGGTCCGATCTCGGCAAAATCGCCCACATTGGCCTCGTACAAGACGGTGCTGCCTGAGCCGATAGAGACGCCTGTGCCGATCGTGATACGGCCGACCTTCATGATGCGGTCTTCATAGAGGTGGGTCTGCGGGCAGGATCCCATATTGAGGACGGCATGGTCGCCGATATGGGTGCAATCGAACTCGCAAATGTCGGTGCTATTGATCCATGCACCCTGGCCGATCTTGGTGCCGAAGGGACGGAGCAGCCAGGGCAGGAACGGCGTGCCGCGCAGATAGTCGAGCAGCATCTTGCTGGCGAGCCCGCCGTAGAAGACCGCAACGGCTTCGGTACGCATCGCCCACCAGGACCACATCGGCCGGTTCATCGGCTTGTAGGTGCCGATGAGCGCCCATTTGAAGGCGACGGCGACGAGATACAGGATAGCCGAGGTCGCCAGGCCGGCGGCCATCAGCGTCCAGAAAAGGCTGCCCCAGGCACCATTGTCGATTTCGCTGGCCAACATGTCTGACATTGCGAGCGCCATGACGATGAGAATGGCGGTCGGTAGCGAGGTATGCATGGCCTCGAACACGATGCGCACAAGGCGCATGCGCAGAGGCGGCGCATAGGTGGCGGTCGCAGCTGCCTGCAGCCTCTCGCGCGTCGGGAACTGGAAGGCAGGGCTGCCGCACCAGGTTTCACCTGCCTTGACGTGCAGGGAGTCGGGCAGGCGCGTCTTGATACCGACGAGCGAGTCGCTTTCGATCACGGCACCCTGCGAGATGACCGAAGAGTTGCCAAAGAAGCAGCGGTCGCCGGTCTTCAGGCGCTTGAGTATCATCCAGCCGTTCTGGATTTCCTCGTCGCCGAAGATGGTCTCGTCACCGATGAAGTTGTCGCGGCCCATTTCGATCAGGTCGTAGCGACCGGCGAAGTTTGCCGAGATCTCCGTACCCTTGCCGATCTTGGCACCCATCAGGCGGTACCAGTTGCGCATGAAGACGGTGGCATAGAGCGAATTCAGGGTTTCCAGCATGGCCTCGGTGGTCAGGCCGACAACCCATTTGCGGAAATAGAGATTGCCGAAGATGGAATAGCGACCCGGTACGACACGGGGTAGCAGCACCCATCTGAGCGCCACGACGACGGCCATGGACACGACGATCAGCAGGAAGGCGGCCGGCCAGGAGAGCGCGGCGATCATCCCCCAGGACAAGGCCTCGTCGGAGCCGGGCGCGTAGATCTGCTGCACGGCGGAGAATAGATAGAAGGCCGGGAAGATCGGCAGCAGGCCGACGACGAGGCTGAGATTGTAGGCGACGAAATAGGCCGCGAACTGGAAGACGCGCCCGACGGTTCCAAGCTCCGGATGGGCAGGCATCTCTTCGTGTTCTGCGTGGCCGGTTTGGCGAGCGGGCGAGCCGTCCCAGCGCGTATGCGCCTCGACATGGGTGCCGGCGGCAATTGCCGTCAGATCGCCGATGATGGCGCCGTCGCCGATCTTGACGTTATGGCCGATGACCGAGCCATTGCCGATCTGCACGCCTTCGCCGATATCGATCGTGCCGACATGGATCTCATTGCCAATGACTTCGACATTGGCGAGCTTGATCTTGACGCCGAGGCTGGATCTTGCGCCGATGTGCACAAGATCGATCGCGCCTTCCTCGAACTCGTCGATCATCGCATCCTTGCCGACCTTGGCGCCGAGTGCGCGCATATAGACGCGGATAAGCGGCGAACCTTTAAGGAATTTCGGAGCGGTGAGCTGGACGATGCGCTGCATCAGCCAGATGCGGAAATAATAAGTGCCCCAGAGCGGATAGACGCCGGGCTTTGTGCGGCCGATGACAAGCCATTTGAGGGCGACGACGACAAGCTTCTCACCGAGATTGAGAGCGAGATAGACGCCGCCCAGAATGAGAATTTCATTCCAGACCGACGCACCGTCATCGATCAGCAGGATCGAGGCGAGCAGAAGGCCGATCCATTGCAGCGTTGCGATCGCGACGATGAAGGGTAGCACCACGGCCTGAGCGAGACCGCAAAGGAAGCGCCGGCGCCATGGAGCTGGTTCGAAACTCTTGCGCTCCTGGCTGGAGGTGCGCTCCACGCGCTGCTCCAGGATCGCGGCAATGCCGCGCAATGTGCGGCCAGCATAGACGTCGCGCAGGGCGATACCCGCGAGAAGCGGAATCTTGCGGACTTCGGAAACGAAGCGGGCCGCCAGCATGGAATGACCGCCGAGTTCGGTGAAAAAATCGGCTTCGAAATTGATGGAGCGGAGCCGAAGCGCCTCGGTCGCCGCCTTCAGCAGCTGCGCTTCGGTCCATGTGCGCGGCGGCTCCTGCGTCTGAGCCGACTGATCGGCCACCAGCGGGATTGCGGCAAGCGTCTTGCGGTCGATCTTGCCGGAGGGAAGCCGCGGCAGCGACACATGGCTGTGCCAGGCGGCAGGCACCATATAGGGCGGCAGCTTGGCGGCGAGCACGGCGCGTGCCTTGTCGCGATCGAAGTTGCTGCCTGTCGTGACCACATGGGCGACCAGCATCTCCTCGCCATCCGGCGGCCTATGCACGACTACGGAAGCAGCTTTCACATCCGCGAGCTCACCGACCACGGTCTCGATTTCGCCAAGCTCGATGCGATAGCCGCGTATTTTCACCTGATCGTCGATGCGGCCGAGGAAATGGAGCTGGCCCTCTTCATCCATCAGCACGGCGTCGCCGCTGCGGTAAAGCACCGGATCGTTATGGGTTGCGAAGGGGTTGGCGATGAACTTGGCAGCGGTCAACTGCGGCAGGTTTCTGTATCCGGCAGCAACACCCGGTCCGCCGATCAGCAATTCACCGGTATCGCCGCGTGCGACAAGCTGCTGGTTTTCATCGACGACATAGGCCGTGGTGTTGGCGATCGGGCAGCCGATCGTGATGGGTCGGGAAGGGTCGAGTTCGGCGTAGGTTGCAACCACCGTCGTCTCGGTCGGGCCATAGGTATTGATCAGGCGCCGACCCGGCTTGGAGAAACGGCTGACGATTGCCGGAGGGCAGGCTTCCCCGCCGACGATGATGACGCGCAGGCTTTCGACGTCACGTTCCAGCATAGTGAGCAGGGTCGGCACGGTATCGATGACCGTGATCTTTTCCGCCTCCAGCACGTCGGCGAGTCTGTCGAGCTCCGCCATGACAGCAGATGTCGCCACTTTCAGCGTCGCGCCGACCAGATAGGGAACGAATATTTCTTCAAGCGAAAGGTCGAAGGCGACCGAAGCCTGCTGCAGGACGACATCCGATTCGACCATGCCGAGGACGTCGTTACCCGCCCGCAGATAATGGCAGATGTTCCGGTGCGTGATGACGATGCCCTTCGGCTTGCCGGTGGAGCCGGATGTATAGATAGCATAGGCGGGATCGCCGTGAGCGGCGACACGCGGCGCAATGCCATCGTCATCTTCGGCGAGCAGCGTCTTGAGGAGCAGCGTCTGACCATCGAATTCGGGTGCAAGAGCGGCCTTCTCGTCATGCGTCAGCAGCCATGTCGCGCCGCAATCGGCCAGGCTGACGGCAACGCGGTCCGCAGGGGCAGACGCATCGAAAGGAATATAGGCAGCTCCGGCCTTGAGAATCGCCAGAAGCGCGACATGTAGCTCGAGGGAGCGCTGGAACCAAAGGCCGACGAAATCGCCGGGGCCGATACCGCGACGGCTGAGCGCGCGTGCGGCCTCATCGGAGAGTCGGTCGAGCTCGGCATAGGTCATCGCCTGGTCGGTTCCGATCAGGGTCAGTGCCGTCTTGTCGGGGCTGCGGGCGACCGTTGCCTTGAATATGTCCACCAGGGTTTCATTGCGGACGAACTCAGGCCGAATGCCGCCTGAGGAAACCGAGAGGCTGGCATTTGGGGTAATCGACGAGATCTGGATAGTCATGGTAACTTCTGCGAAACGAAACTCGGCACAATCAGCGTGCCATCTATCAATGCTTATACACCTTTCAATTTGCAGCTCTCTTACGGGCGCTGTCAGGGAATTGTAATGTTGGGAAAGCTATGTTTGGATCGGCGTGGGGCGAGCCCTGCGTGCCATCTCGGAAGAAGGATTGATATCGTTGCGCATATTCGGGCGAAGAGCCGGCTGGCCCCGCTGGCTGTCCGTTCTCTTGGTGACGGCTTTGTTGACTTCGCCAGGTGTGGAAGCATTAGCTCGTTCGCATAGCAGTGTTCTGGTCGAAGATGCCGGCACCTTGCGGCCGCTGCGCGAGATTTACGCGGTCGTCGCGCGTGAAATGCCGGGAAAGGTACTGCGAATCAAGCGGGTTCGCCGGGCTGGACGTCAGGCTTATGCCGTGCGCGTATTGAAGCCGGATGGCAAACGTGGTGACATAGTGCTCGACGGTGCAACACTCGCCGTGATCGAGAGACGCTGAAAATGCGCATTCTGATTGCTGAGGATGAGCCCAGTATTGTGGCGGACATGCGCCGCTGCCTGGAGGATCAGCATTATGTCGTCTCGACCGTGAGCAACGGCGAGGAGGCTTGGTATCGCGGCGATATCGAGCATTTCGATCTTGTCATCCTCGATCTCGGACTTCCCAAGCTGGATGGCCTGACGGTGCTGCGACGCTGGCGTGCAGAACGCCGCGGCATGCCTGTCATCATATTGACCGCGCGAGACGGCTGGCGCGACAAGGTCGACGGCATGGATGCGGGTGCAGACGACTATCTGACGAAGCCTTTCCGCATGGAAGAACTTCTAGCCCGCGTGCGCGCGCTGATGCGCCGCGCCGCCGGACAATCCTCTCCGATCCTTTCCAACGGCGTGCTGGAACTCGACACGCGCCAACGTACCGTTTCGTTCCGCGGCCAGCCGGTGCAGGTGACGGCGCTCGAATACCGGCTTCTTGCCTATCTGATGCACAATGCCGGCACAGTGCTTTCCCGAACGCAGATCGCCGACAGCATCTATGACGAAGAGACGGAGCTTCTGTCGAACGCGCTTGAAGTCGTCGTCGCACGCCTGCGCCGCAAGTTTGATGGTACCGTCATCGAGACCCGGCGCGGCCAGGGCTATATCATTCCGCGCGAGGCGCCGCCATCATGACGCCGTTTTCGCTGCGGGGGCGGTTGCTGCTGGGGTCTGCGGTGGCAATCATCGTCGCAACCTTTCTGGCAGGCGTCGGCATCAATGCCATTTCCGGCTTGGCCGTCAGGGCGCTTGCCCTCTCTGAGATAGACGAGGAATTGCGCGTTCTCTTGGCCGCGGTGGATATCAATACGTCCAACCAGCTCTTTCTCGACGATACGCCGACGGATTCCCGTTTCGGCATCCCGAATGGCGGTTTCTATTGGCAGGTCGGCCGCAACGGCAATGTGGAGCTGCGCTCGCAATCCCTCTGGGAGCAGAATCTGCCCTGGCTTCGTTCCCGCCCTCGCGATGCCGGCCGGGCAACGGATATGAAGGGACCGAATGGCAGTCATCTTCTTGCCGTCGAACGTTCCATCTCCATCCCTTCGGCCACGGGCGATCAGATGGTCGATATCTTGATGGCGCTCGACAATCGCGAGCTCGCGCCGGCGCGCTGGCGTTTCTTCTACGCCATGGCGCCATCCCTCGGAGTGCTGTCAGCCGCTCTCATCGTGGCCGTCATTGCCTTTCTGCGATACGGGCTGCGGCCGCTCAACGACCTGCGTGCAGCATTGATGGCAGTGCAGGAGCGATCCGCGCGCAAGATCACCGGTCAGTTTCCGCGAGAAGTCCAGCCTCTCGTGGACGATCTGAACGGCCTGCTCGCATCCCGTGAGACGCAGTTGACGCAGGCGCGTGCCCGCGCTGGCGATCTGGCGCATGGTCTGAAGACCCCGCTCGCGGCGCTAGAGGCGACGGCGCGCATTCTCTCCGAGGAGGGCATGTCGGAGCGGGCTGCGGCGATCCAGACGGAGGTCAGCCGGATGGAGGCGCAGATCAAGCGAACGCTTGCTCAAACCCGCGCAAGCCTGGCCGCCGCCCATACCGTCGGCGTCATGGATGCCAGCGCCGATCTCCAGAAGATCATCTCGGTCATGCGGCGTCTCTCGGCCGAGCGGAAAATCGATTTCGAACTTATGGCGCCGCCCGAGATGTGGCTGGCGATCGACGAGGCGGATTTTGCCGACATCACCGGCAATCTGATCGACAATGCCAGGAAATGGACGGCCGGCAAGGTCCAGGTTCGCTTGTCGCAGTTGCCCGAGGGGGTGGAACTGTGCATAGAGGACGATGGTCCGGGTCTGCCCGAAGATGCGGAAATGGCTTTCATCCGGCGCGGCAGACGGTTGGACGAAAGCATTGCCGGAACCGGCTTCGGCCTGGCGATCGCCAAGGATCTGGTTGAAGCCTATGACGGCAAGCTGACGCTCGCCCGCTCCAGCCTCGGGGGTCTGTCCGTCACCGTCATTTTGCCGACGCGGTTGGTCAAAGACAAGCAGGCGGCGCTGGAAAACTAGTTCGCGACATTCAGCTCAAGCATTGCCGCCCGCCTTCTTGCTTTCGCAAGGCAGGCGGACGGATTGCAGTTTGGATCTTGCCGCCTCAGGCAGCGCGGCGGGTGCGTGTTTCGTTAACGGCCTGCTCGGCAATGCGAAACTGTGCGAGCAGCTCGTTCAAGGTCGCGGCTTCCGATGCCAGGCCGTGGCTTGCGGCCGTCTGTTGCTCGACCATGGCGGCATTCTGCTGCGTGCCCTGATCCATGGTGTTGACTGCCGTGTTGATCTCCTGCAGTCCGGTCGACTGTTCGCGCGAGGCTCGCACGATCGCTTCGATGTTGCGGTTGATCTCCTGAACCTCCCGCACGATCACCTCGAGCGCTTCGCCCGTCTGGTTGACGAGGGTAACGCCGTTCTTCACCTGCTCGCCGGAGGCGGTGATCAGGGACTTGATCTCCTTGGCCGCCTGTGCGGAGCGCTGTGCGAGCTCGCGGACTTCCTGCGCGACCACGGCAAAGCCCTTGCCCGCTTCGCCGGCACGTGCCGCTTCGACACCGGCATTCAGGGCCAGAAGATTGGTCTGGAAGGCGATATCGTCGATGACGCCGATGATGTTGGAGATTTCGCCGGAGGATTTTTCGATCATATTCATGGCGCCGACCGCTTTTTCGACGATCTCGCCGGATTTTTCCGCTCCGCCGCGAGCACGCGTGACGAGCTGGCCGACCTCTTCCGCTCGACGGGCGCTATCCTTGACCGTTGTCGTGATTTCTTCGAGGGCTGCCGCAGTCTCCTCGACGGAAGCGGCCTGCTGTTCGGTGCGGCGTGCAAGATTATCCGCAGCAGCACGGATTTCTCCCGCACCCGTGTCGATTGCCCGGGCATTGCGCCCGACGGTCGCCATGGCGTCGTGGAGCCGTGCGACCGACGTATTGAAGTCGGTCCGTAGGCGGTCGAGGTCACCGGCAAAGGGAACGCTGATGCGGTGGACGAGATCGCCATTTGCAAGACGGCCAAGCCCGTCGGCGAGCGACTGCACGGCGGAAGCGATCTGCTCCTCCTCACTGGCCTTGAGGGCTTCGCGGTCGCGCCGCTCTTGCTCGCTCAGCATCCGCGTATCTTCGGCCTCCTTCGCAAGGCGGCCGCGCTGGATCATGTTGTCCCTGAAGACGGCAACTGCCGCGGCCATGCGTCCGAGCTCATCCCTGCGGTCTGTTCCCGGAATTTCGGCGGAGACATCACCGCCGGCAAGCGTGCCCATGGCGCTCGTCATCTGCAGGACCGGGCGGACCACCAATCTTGATAGCAGCACCGCCAAAACGGCGATCAGAGCGATGACGCCGATAACGGTTGCGGCGGCAGCAGCGATCCGGAACTTGGAAACACCGGCAAATGCGGCATCGCGGTCTATCTGCACACCGAGATACCAGTCGGCACGCGGCAAGCCCTGAACCGGCAGGAAGCTGACAAGGACGGGCTTGCCGTTGAAGGTCGTTTCGGAAATGCCGGAGCCGATCACGGGCGTTGCCTGCGGAAAGGCATCAGCGAGCTTCTTGGTGACCAGCTGCTGATCCTGATGGACAAGAATGGTCCCATCGCTCTTTACCAGGAATGCCGAACCTTTGCCGCCCATGGTGACCGACTTGATCATGGAGACGAGCGAGCCGAGCGAGAAATCGCTGGCGGCAACGCCGAACAGCTTGCCGTCGTGCTTGACCGGCATGGCGGCGCTGATGATGAGGTTACCCGTCGAGGCGTCATTATAGGGATCGGTCAGGACCAGCTTGTCGGCTTTCACGGCATCCTTGTACCAGGGCCGCTTGCGCGGGTCGTAATCCGCCGGAAGCGGCTGGTTGGGAACGCTGGTGAAAACACCTTGCTCGTCGCCGACATAGGTGGACATGAATTCGCGCAGCAGAACGGGATTGTCGAAGGCGCTGCTGATGCCGGCCGGATTTCCAGCCTTGGCGGCGGCATTGGCGGCAAGTTCGGTCAGCATGACGCGTGCGCCCAGCCAGTTCGAAATACTCTGCGACGCCTGAAGGCCGGAGGATTCGATCTCTCCCTTGACCGCCTCGCTGGCGGCGGTGCGCTGAAGGCTGTCTATGTAAATTGAAAAACCAGAGAGGGCGGCGATGACGACCAGAGATGCCACCACCAAAATCTTCGTCATCAAATTGAAACGGGTTTGCACGGGATCGGTCCTTTACGGTGATCCAGCGCGCCGATGACTGAAGAAGCCGACGCGCCGGATGGCCAAACGTCATGGTCATTCCAGCAAATGCCGTCATGGCGCCGCGTATGTCTTGACGAGACATGCGGTCAGATATGCTTGAGAAGCGTTAAGTTGCATTTAATCATGATCGACCCAGGCGTTGCAGAAGGGGCGGGCAGTGGAGACGGTATCCATAGCTCATTGAAACCTCAACTTACGATCGCCTTCAGGTATCTCTCCGTAGAACGTTCCACCACGCGGTTGCCGCCGCTCTCGACCGTTCGGCCGGGGAATGCGCCGTAGATGGCTTCGAAACGATAGGGTCGGACGGCTTCCGATATCGCCGTCACGGCCTTGGCATCGAGCGGAATGAGGTTCGGGTAACTGCGCATGAAGCTGACGAACTTGCGGTCCATGGTCACCTGCATCGTGTCGCCGACGAAGAGTGCGCCGCGGCCGCCTTCGAGCCAGGGGCAATGGAGCACGGAACTGCCGTCGAAATGGCCGCCACAGCGGATCATGGTCGCCTGGCCAATCGACAGCGTCTCGCCTGTCCATGGACGTAGCGTCGCATCGCGCCTTTGCACCCATTCACCATCGTCGGCGTGGATATGGATCGGCACTCCGCCACGGGCGGCACTCCATTCGGTCATCGACGAATAGAAATGAGGGTGGGAGATCGCGATCGCGCTTAAGCCGCCCATGGCGACGATCCGTGCCTTGCTGGTCTCGTCGATAAGGCTGAGGCAGTCCCAGAGGATATTGCCATCAGGTCCTTCGATCAGAAAGGCGCGCTGGCCAATGCCGAAATGGGGCGAGATCTGCAGACTGTGGACGCCTTCCGCTTCCTCGTTCCAGATTACCTCATGCTTCTGGCCGAGCCTTGCCATGTCGGTCCATTCCTGCCCCGATTGAGGTACGAACTGGCGTTCGTCTTCGCAGATTGGGCAAGCCGGAGGTGGTCCGTCGCCTTCATCGAACTGTGTGCCGCATGTGATGCAGATAAAATGCGTCATTTCGAACTCCCCGCCAGTCTGCCTTTCCAACCTGCGACCACGGACCCGCCGCACGGCAAGTGGAGGCTTCTGTGCTATATTGGCCAGACCTTGGACGGATCAAAGCAAAAAGGCGACGCAACAACCCTCAGACGATCTCGTTGAAGACAGAAAATCGTCGCTTTCAGGCCGACCTTTCCTGGAAAAATGGATATTCCTAACGAATAATGATAGGATTCATGGTAGCCTATCATTATGATTTTTAATGTAAAAATTCTTATTTCATCGATTTATGACAATCTGGCCTTGCAAAAGGCGCGAAGACAAAGAAACATAGTCGGCTAATGAAAGTTTAAACAATCGCGATATTGATGCCCGGCATCGTAGGCATATGGAGGACCACTATGGCGCTTATTTTCGGCCTCATCGCTCTGGCCGGTCACATCGCCCTTTTGCTCTGGGGCACGCGCATGGTCCAGACCGGTATCCAGCGCGCCTTCGGCCCTGATCTGCGCTCCTTTCTTGGCCGCGCGCTCAGCAATCGCACGAAGGCATTTTTTGCCGGAATCGGCGTCACCGCCATCCTGCAGAGCAGCACGGCGACTGGCTTGATGGCCTCGGGCTTTGCCGCCGGCGGGCTGGTGGATCTCGTGCCGGCGCTTGCCGTCATGCTGGGCGCCAATGTCGGCACGACCCTGATCGTTCAGGTGCTGTCCTTCGATGTTGCCGCCGCCTCGCCTGCGCTTATCCTTATCGGCGTGCTGATGTTCCGCCGGACTGCGAATTCGCGCGTGCACGATCTCGGGCGCGTCATGATCGGGCTTGGTTTCATGCTTCTGGCGCTGCATCAGCTCCTTGACCTGATGACGCAGTATGAGGGATCGAAGGCGCTCGCCTACGTCCTTGACGCGATAGCCTTGACGCCGGTGCTGAGCATGCTTCTGGCTGCCATTCTGACATGGGCAGCCCATTCCAGCGTCGCCGTCGTCCTGCTCATCATGTCGCTTGCAAGCAAGGGTCTCGTCAATGTCGATCAGGCCTTTGCGCTCGTTCTCGGTGCCAATCTCGGGACTGCAATCAATCCCCTGATCGAAGGGCAATCGGGCTTCGACCTGTCCGTCAAGCGACTGCCCATCGGCAATATGCTGACACGTATTGTCGGCGTCGCCGCGATGATCGGCCTGCTGGAGCCCGCTACCCGGTTGTCGGCGCTGGTCGATAGCGACAGCGCCCGCGCCGTGGCCAATTTTCACACCGCCTTCAATGTCGTCCTGGCTCTCATTTTCATGCCGCTGTTGCGACCCTATGCCGATCTATTGACCAGATTGCTGCCGCAGAAAGTCGACGAGGCCGATCCGACGCGCCCGAGATATCTCGATCCGGCGGCCAAGGAAACACCTGTCGTCGCTCTCGGTGCCGCGGCGCGGGAGGCGCTGAGACTGGTCGATGTGCTCTCGGAAATGCTCGGCGGCGCCAAGTCTGCCTTATCGGACACGGATCGAAAGGCACTGACGCGATTGCGGTCGCTGGACAATATCCTCGACAGCCTGAACACGGCGGTAAAGACCTATCTGACCTCGATCGATCCCGATGAGCTCGGCGAAGCCGACCGGCGGCGTCTGAACGAGATCCTGCTGTTTTCGATGAATATGGAACATGCCGGCGACGTGCTCGACCAGAACCTTCTGCCGCACCTGGCAAAGCGCCTGCGCCGAGGTTTGAGTTTCTCGAAGGAAGGACAGCTCGAACTGGCAAGATTGTTCGACCGATTACAGTCGAACCTCCAGACGGCGGCTGCTCTGTTCATGACGCAGAATGAAAGTGCCGCCCGCATGCTGGCAGAGGAGAAGGTGATTTTCCGCAAAGCGGAGCGCGAGGGGACGGAAGCCCATTTCCAGCGCTTGCGCCAGGGCGGGATCGAGACCGCCGAGACCAGCTCGCTTCACCTCGACCTTCTGCGCGACCTCAAGCAGATCAATTCCCATCTGGTCGCAGCAGCTGCTTATCCCGTTCTGGAGGAGCGCGGCGAACTCCTGCAGAGCCGGACGCCGAGCCCGGCTCCACCGGTTGTAGTGACTGCACATGACTAGACAGACCTATCTCAGCCGTCTGGCGGACGGCTGAGCCGGAATGCGGGACGCCGATATGGGTTCGAAACGTCCATTGGCTGCAGCTGTCTTATCGGCCGCAGCGCTGCGCCATCAAAAGTTCCTTTGACCCCATCGTGAGAGCCATCGTGTAGGGAAGTAGTCAGCCAAACGCTGCCATTATCCATTGGATTGCGGGAGGTGCTCCGAAATACCGAGTTCTCGCATGGATCTGTCGAAGATAAAAACACTGATCGATTTTGTTGGACGATCCAACGTTACCGAACTCACGGTAACGGAAAGAGATGTCACGGTTCGGATCTTCCGAACGCCCAATCCGACGGATTCGTTCGCGCCAGCGCAGGTGGCCGCCAGCGCAGCAACTGGTCACGCTCAACAGGGCTGCGATGTTTCCGGAAAATCACAAGGCACGGCCGTCACCGTGAAGGCGCCGATCTTCGGCGTCCTGCACCGGGCGCCGGCACCCGGGCAGGAGCCTTTCGTTAAGATCGGCGACATGGTGGAGGAGGGGCAGACGCTCTTCGTCATCGAAGCGATGAAGGTCTTCAACAAGATCGCAGCCCCGCAGGCCGGTCGCATCAGGCACCTCACCGAAATAGATGGCGGTGAAGTCGAGACGGGCGAAGTCCTGGCGGAGATCGTATGATGGCGGATTCTCTCGACAAGACCGGACTGGCAAGCCGACGTTTCGATACGGTCCTCATTGCCAATCGCGGCGAAATTGCTGTGCGAATTCAGCAGGCCTGCCGCGAACTCGGCTTGAAGACGGTCGCGATCTGCTCTGAAGCCGATAGGCAGGCGCCTTACGGCAAGACCGCCGACACCTTTCTGTGCATCGGTCCGGCGAACGCAGCCGGCAGTTATCTCAATCAAAATGCGATCCTTCTTGCCGCGCATCTGACCGGAGCGGGTGCGATCCATCCCGGCTACGGTTTTTTGTCCGAGAATGCCGCCTTTTCCGAAGCCGTCGAGAGAGCCGGCCTCGCATTCATTGGGCCGGAAGCTTCCTCGATCGCGATCATGGGCGACAAGATATCGGCGAAACGGGCAATGATTGCTGCCGGTGTGCCCTGCGTGCCTGGTCCGGATACGTCGCTTCCGGATGATCCGGCGTCGGTCGAGCAGATCGCCCAGGAGATCGGCTATCCCGTGATCATCAAGGCCGCCGGCGGCGGAGGCGGCAGAGGGATGCGGGTGGTTCCGGACGCAAGCGAGCTGCACGAGGCCATCATCCTGACACGGGAAGAGGCTCGCCAGGCTTTCGGCTCTCCGGCGCTCTACATGGAGAAGTTCCTTCAGCATCCGCGTCACATCGAAATTCAGGTGCTCTGCGATATCCATGGTAATGCCGTCTGGCTCGGGCATCGCGATTGCTCCATGCAGCGCCGGCATCAGAAGGTGGTGGAAGAGGCCCCGGCACCCGGGATCTCTTCGGAAGTGATCGAGCCCGTCGGCCTGGCTTGCGTGGAAGCCTGTCGGCAGATCGGCTACCGCGGCGTCGGAACCTTCGAATTCCTCTACGAAAACGGCGCCTTCTATTTCATCGAAATGAACACGCGCCTGCAGGTCGAGCATCCCGTCACCGAGATGACCAGCGGGATCGATATCGTTCAGGCGCAGATAATGGTCGCCCAGGGCAATTCCCTCGAAATGCGTCAGGATGATGTGGCATGTGCCGGCCATTCGTTCGAATGCCGCATCAATGCCGAGGACCCCGAAAGTTTCCTGCCTTCGGCAGGCACGATCTCCGATCTGGCACTGCCGGAAGGGCCGGGTATCCGGGTCGATACCCATATTCATGCCGGCTATCGCGTCTCGCCTTATTATGACTCGCTCATCGCCAAGTTGATCGTTCATGCGCCCACCCGGGCAGACGCGATGACAAGAATGCGCGAGGCACTTGCCGCCACCCGGATAGGTGGGATTTCCACCAACCTGCCATTGCTGCGCGCATTGTTCGAGGATGGAGGGTTTGCCCACGGCGAGACGGATATCCACTATCTGGAGCAATGGCTTCGGCACAGGAGGGCGGCGTGAGCTTGATCGACTTTAGCGACCCTTCGACCATCGCAGCCCTGGCCGATGCGCTCACGGCGGCAGGCGTCGATGGTCTGGAAATTTCGCGGCCGGGCGCCAATCTGCGCATCGTGGTTTCGAAGGCTGGGGATGCTCAAATCAGCCTGACAGGAGATGTGCAGCTTCAGCCGGCGATACCGGTGGCGGTGGCCAAAGCGCCAATGGCGGGCCACTTCTATCTCTTGCATCCTTCGGATTCCGACGAAACCGCGCATTTTCCCCGCGCTGTCTCAAGCCAGGATGTGATCGGCTTTATCCGCATCGGTTCCGTCCTGCTTCCCATTCCCGCCGGCAGGTCCGGTTTGCTGGCCAGGCAATTGGTCGAGCCCGAAACCCTGGTCGGATTTGGTGATCCCCTGTTCGAAATCGAGCCGCTATCATGATCGCTACCTCGAACACCGTCACATCGTCGCGCGAAATCGTTCCTGCCACCAAGGGCCGGGCCAGGATCTCCTGCATCGGCGCCCGATCTTTCCTGCTCGAAGCGCCGGGCGAATTCGATCTGCCCGCACAGCGGTGGATCTGGGCTCTGGCGCAAACGGTGAAGGGCTGGACTGATATAGCGGAAGTGATCCCCGGCATGACCAATCTTCTGGCGATCTTCAAGCAGATCCCCGAGGACCCCGAACTGGTGACGGGCCGGCTTCTTGAGGCATGGAACAAGGCCGAGAGCCTCGATCTGGCGGGAAAGATCATCGAAATTCCCGTTCACTATGGCGGCCCCTATGCGATTGACCTTCCCGCGATCTGCGATTTTTGCGGCTTGAGCGACCGCGAGGTCGTGCGCATCCACTATGAGGCGAGTTACCGCGTCTTTGCCTTGGGAAGCGCCCCCGGTTTCGGCTACCTGCACGGGCTCGATTCGCGCATCTACATGCCGCGCAAGACCGTTCCGTCGCTCAGGATGGAGAAGGGTAGCGTGACGATCGGGGGGATGCAGACAGGTGTTGCGATGCTGACAGGTCCGAACGGGTGGAACTCGCTCGGCCATGCGGATCTGCAGATGTTCGATCCGGCCTCCGCGACGCCAGCCCTGATGGCGCCCGGCGATACGGTGCGCTTTCTGCCGGCAAGGATCGAGCTATGATCGAGATCATTGAAACTGGCCCATTCAATACGGTTCAGGATCTCGGCCGCCCCGGCTATCGCGACATCGGCGTCACAGCCAGCGGCGCGATGGACCCTCTTGCGGTGAGGATCGGCAATATCCTCATTGGCAATGATGACGACGCGGCTGCGATAGAGGTCCAGACCTTTCCGTTCAAACTGCGGTTCGAGGCTCGTGCGGTCTTTGCCGTCACGGGCGCGGACGGCAATCCAATACTGGACGGACGGGAGTTGCTTTCCTGGTGCACCCACGTTGCCGAACCCGGTCAGATCCTTGAGCTAAGGCAGCCGCCCAGGTTCGCACGTGCTTACATCGTTTTCCGTGGCGGACTGGATGTGCCGGTTCTTATGGGCTCGCGCAGCACGTCCCTGCGCGGCGGCTTCGGCGGCAATGCCGGTCGCGCGCTCGTCAAGGGCGATCGGATTGAATTTGGCACGTCCGCGGATGAACTCCCCTTGCCGGCAGTTGGTCTTGCTGTGGTCGAGCCGGCGGTGGCGCTACGTGATATCTTTCCGGCTCCGGTCGATGGCGTGCTATCCATCCGTGCGATCGTTGCCGGCGAACATGAGCTGTTCGCCTCAGAAGGTGAGGCCTTCTGGGGCCAGATCTGGCGCATATCGTCAAGCAGCGACCGCACCGGTTATCGACTCTCCGGCGAACCCATAAGGCCGATGGCGACGGTCGAGATGCGCTCTCATGGCGTGGTGCCTGGCGTGGTTCAGGTCCCGCCCGGCGGCGAGCCGATCATTCAGATGAGCGATGCCAATACCGCAGGCGGCTATCCCAAGATCGCCGGCGTCATCGAATGCGATCTGTGGCGGCTCGGTCAGGCACGGATCGGAAGCCGGTTGCGGTTCGTCCGTTCGACGCATGCCGAGGCACGCGCGGTGGAGCAGGCCGTGACCCGCTACGTCGAGGATATCAGGCGGACGTCGCAGATGGTCAAGCGTGCTTTGAAGGCAATGGCTTGACGGCATTTTCAACGATCAGGGGAGGAAGCGATGAAGATCGATCTGAATTCCGACATGGGCGAAGGTTTCGGTCCTTATCGGCTATGCGATGACGAGGCGATGATGAAGATCGTCTCAACGGCCAACATTGCCTGTGGTTTTCATGGCGGTGATCCGGAGACGATGGCGCGCATGGTTCGTCTCGCCAAGGAGCATGGGGTGGGCATCGGCGCGCATCCGGGTCTGCCGGACCGCTCCGGCTTCGGCCGCCGCGAGATGCCGTTCCAGCCGGACGAGCTTAGGCAGCAGATGCTCTATCAGCTTGGCGCGCTGATTGCGATCGCCAGGAGCGAGGGTATGACCGTCGGACATTTCAGCTTTCACGCGGCCATGGGCAATATGGTCAATCGCGATCCGGCGCTCGCCGATCTGATGATGAATGCCATTGCCACGGTCGATCCGCATCTCGTCGTGTTTGTGACGCCTGACAGCGAAATCGAAAAGGCGGCAAAACGCGCGAAGCTCAAGACGCTGGCGCTGTTTCTGGCCGACCGCGCCTATGATGCCGGCGGCAGGCTCGTTTCCCGCGGCCTGCCGGGCGCGCTGGTCAAGGACGAGGCTTCGGTCCGGGCGCGAGTGCGCCGTTTCCTGACCAGCGGGACAGTCGAGGCCATTGACGGGACCACGATCCAGATGCCCGCCCGTTCGATCCTTGTCCACAGCGACACGCCCGGTTCGCTGGAGCTCGCCCGTATCGTCCGCAGTGAAATCGAAGCTTCCGGCGCCACCCTCGCGCCTGCGGCCGAACTTGCATCCTGATTGCCTTCAGTAGTCAGTTTTTCATTTCCATCGAAAGAGCACGCCAATGCCCTCCACAGCCGATCGTCTGAAGAACGTTTCCATCTCCGCTTCCGCCGCCATGACCCAGCGCGCCCGCGAACTGGCCGCCAAAGGCATCAAGGTCGTCAGCCTTTCATCGGGGGAGCCGGATTTTCCGACCCCGGCCCATGCGATCGAGGCGGCGCATGCTGCCGCACTGAGCGGCGATACCAAATATCCGCCGATGGATGGCACGCCGGCACTGAAGGCTGCGATCAGCCGAAAATTCAAGCGCGACAACAATCTCGATTACGATGCAAGCCAGATCGTCGTTTCCGGCGGCGGCAAGCAGGTGATCTTCAACGCGATGCTTGCCACCTGCAATCCCGGCGACGAGGTCGTCATTCCCACGCCGTCGTGGGTCAGCTACGCCGACATCGTCAAGTTTGCCGGCGGCGTCCCGGTCGCCGTCCCTTGTTTCGAGCAGGCCGGGTTCAAGTTGCGTCCGGAAGATCTGGAGGCGGTGATCACGCCGCGCACCAAATGGCTTCTCCTGAACTTCCCGAACAATCCGACAGGTGCTGCCTGCTCGCGCGCGGAAATGGCCGCGATCGCCGAGGTCATGCTACGTCACCCGAATGTATGGATACTCACCGATGATATCTACGAACACCTGGTCTATGACGGGTTCGAGTTCTGCACGATTGCCGATGCGGAACCCAGGCTCTACGACCGGGTCCTGACGATGAACGGCGTCTCCAAGGCCTATGCGATGACCGGTTGGCGCTTGGGATATTGCGCCAGCGGATCGAAGGAATTGATTGCCGCTATCAGCAACGTCAACGGTCAGAACAGCGGCGGCATCGCAACCGTCACGCAGGCAGCCGCGATCGCGGCGCTGGACGGTCCGCAGGATCTCCTGAAGGAGCGGGCGGCAATCTACAGGGAAAGACGCGATTTTGTCCTCGACCAACTGTCGAAGGTCGATGGGCTGCGCTGCCACAAGCCGGAAGGCGCCTTCTACATCTATCCCAACATGTCCGGCCTGATCGGCAAGACCACCAAGGGTGGACGCAAGATCGAGACGGACATCGATTTTGTCATGGCGCTGGTCGATGAGCACCATGTCGCGACGGTGCAAGGCTCCGCCTATGGCATGAGCCCTTATTTCCGCATCTCCTATGCGACAAGCATGGAAAAGCTTGGCGAGGGCTGCGCCCGTATTGCCGAGTTCTGCCGCGATATGCGCTGAGCCGCAATCCCGCGCGCCTCCGATCCGGTTTCCGGGTCGGAGGCTACTGGCGTCCACCTCTAAGCTCTAGACCTTCAACTGCTCGGTCAGCTCGACGAGGATGTCCTTGACGGCAAATGCCGGCTCCGACAGTGAGTTCTGATCGGATGTGCAAAGCGACAGCGTTTCCTCGATCCGCGGCGAAATCAGCCGGCAGACGAGAGGCTCGCTCGATTCCGAGACGATGCGGTCGGCAATCGCTTTCGGCATGATGGTCGCGCCAAGCCCGCTTCCGACGGCGCGCGCCAGGGTGCGTACGATCTCAACTTCGGCCACGACCTTGAGATTGATGCGGCTGCGTGTGAAGGCGGCATCGACGGCCCGGCGCACGAAATTGTAAGCCGGCGGCAACAACATTGGCATGCCATCCAGTGCGCTGACGGGCACGGGTTTCTGGTCTGAATCGATCGCGAAATTGCGATGGGCAACGAGGTAGAATTCCTCCCTCAGGATCGGCTCGAACCGCACGCCCTTGATCGGCCCCGTGCCGTGGATCAGCGCCATTTCCAGCCGGCCGGTCATGATCATCTGGCTATAGGTCTGGCCGACGCTTTCCGTCAGATGAAGCAGAATTCCGGGGTGTCTCTTCCTTGTCTCCGCCAGAAGGTCGACCGAAAGCGTGGCGGCGCTGCTGAAGGGCACGAGACCGACCGAGACGCGTCCAGCAAGCGAGTTGCCGGCGGCGGCGGCATCGGCTTGCGCCTGTTCCATCTGGCGCAGAATGATTTGCGCGTGCCGATAGACCGCGTGTCCGGCATCGGTCATGCTGACGCCCTGCTGGCTTCGGATCAGGAGCTTCTGGCCGAAATGTTCCTCGAGCGCCGCCAATTGCTGGCTCAGAGCCGGCTGCGCGAGATGCAGGATATCGGCGGCGCGCGTGATGCTGCCGCTATCGACGATGGCGATGAAGGATTTGAAGCGTCTGATATCCATGGCATTCGTACTGTTCTGTCTTTGCCGGGCATGTTTGCAGACACGCATCTGTTTTGCAACGCGGGCCGATGTCGGAAAAACCTGCGCATCGCTGCAAAAGTGAGGGAGACGACCCTCAGCTTTAACCGGCTCGCTTGCGGCCCGCACATCTCCATAAAACTTGCTTATTACTCCAAAAGTAATCGGTCTTAGGCAAGGAGTTGAAGCTCCGCTAATGTCCACACCAACAAAAAGGGGATCAGAATGCCATTCTCCGATTACAAGACCGCGCTGGTCACCGGCGCTTCCTCCGGGATCGGTGCCGCAGTGGTAGAGCGGCTTTGCCGCGAGGGCATCGAAGTGCATGCGATCGCTCGCAGTGCCGGTGCCCTGAAAGAACTGGCCGAGCGCACGGGATGCATCGCACACGTCATCGATGTCACGGATCGCGCCGCAATTGCCGCTCTTGCGAGCAGCGTAGAGTTCGACATTCTGGTCAATAATGCCGGCGTTGACCGGCCAAAGAAATTTCTTCAGGCGGACGAAGAGGACATCGATATCCTCATCGACGTCAATCTTCGCGCCGTTCTGCACATCTGCCGTCTGGTCGTGCCGGGGATGGTGGCTCGCGACCGCGGGCATGTCGTCAACATCTCCTCGATTGCCGGAAACTACAATTTCGGTGGCAACTCCACCTATCATGCCGTCAAGGCTGGCGTCGCCATGCTGTCGAACCAGCTGCGCATCGATGCATTCGGCAAGCGGGTCCGCGTCACCGAGATCTGCCCTGGTCGTGTTGCGACCGATATCTTCAACCACGTCCATGGTGATGACCCGAGCGTGCGCGAACGCTTCATCGACGGGTTCGAGCTGCCGCAGGCGGCCGATATCGCAGATGCGATCGCCTTTGCGATTTCAGCGCCGGTCGCGGTCAATATCGGTCATATGGAGATCACCCCGACATTGCAGGTGATGGGCGGCCTGCAGACGGCAAAGCCCGAGACATCCGCCGCCACCTATGATGCGGAAGGTGCGAAGCGGTGAGCGGGTTCGATCTGTCGGCCATCCTGAGGAATCCGGATTACGTCGCGATGCTCTTGCAGGGCATCGAGATGACCTTCGTCATCTATATCAGCTCTTGGCTCCTTGCGATGACGCTGGCCATCCTGCTTTTTGCCCTCCGGGTCTCGCCGCTTCGCATCGGCGAGCCGATCGTGAAGGCCTACGTCTCTTACCATCGCAACGTGCCGACGCTGGTGCAGCTGATGTTCTGGTATTTCGGGATCTATACACTGATGCCGCAGGGCGTCACCGACTGGCTTGCCGACCACAATGCCGAGGCGATCTTCGCCATCATAGGCCTGGGATTATGCCAGGCCGCCTATTTCAGCGAGGACTTGCGCTCCGGCCTGCGGTCAGTCAGCCCGGGACAGATGGAAGCGGCCAAAGCGCTCGGGCACGGCTACATCTCCGCCATGCGGTTCGTGATCATGCCTCAGGGCGTGCGCAATGCTCTGCCGCCGCTGATCAATCACAGCGTTTCCTTGTTCAAGAACAGCAGTCTCGCGATTGTCGTAGGTGCGTCTGAACTTACGCATGCCGTAAAGGAAATCGACAATGTCAGTTTCCGCACCTTTGAGATCTATCTGATCGGTACGGTCATCTATCTGTTCTTCTCCCTCATCATCATGGCCTTGGGCGCATATGTCTCCCTGCGCAGCGATCCGCTACGGAGGGCGCGCGCGTGATCCAGGATATCATCAAGATCATCCATGATTATTGGCTGCTACTGCTGATCGGCCAGTACCCCAATGGCCCGCTGGGCGGCCTTGCCAACACGCTGATCCTTTCAGCGCTTGCCATCGCACTCGCGTTTCCCGTCAGCATATTGCTAGCCATGGCTCGCCTCTCCAAATGGGCAGTCCTCAGATGGCCCGCTACCGGCCTCGTCTATATCACCCGCGGCGTTCCGCTGCTGATGCTGATCCTGTGGTGCTATTTCATCGTTCCACTATGGACGGGGGCGGATGTCCCGAGCTTTCTGATTATGTTGGTGACGCTTGTGATCTATGAGGGCGCATTCTTAAGCGAGGTCGTACGGGCCGGCATCGTCTCGCTTGGCCAGGGACAAATGGATGCTGCCAGGGCGCTTGGCCACAGTTACATCGGCGCGATGCGCTTCGTGATCCTGCCGCAGGCGCTCTACAACATGATCCCGAGCATGATCTCGACATTCGTCTCGACGATCAAGGACACGACGCTCGGTTATATCATCAATGTGCCGGATCTGACTTTCGCGGCAAGCCAGGTGAACAACCAGCTTCTGTCGCAACCCTTCCAGGTCTTCTTCATCCTCGCCGTGGTCTACTACGTGCTCTGCTGGAGCCTGACCCATGCCGCAAACAGCGTCGAACGGCGAATTGCCCGTCGACGAGCCGGGCCACGGAAGATACGCCTGCGCAGCGATGTCGTCCCCCTAAAAACATTCACGGAGCAGCTATGAGCACCCCAGTTTCCGGGCCGCAGGACGGCGCTCAGGAGATTCGTCTTCGCGAGGTCTGCAAGAGCTACGGTCATTACCAGGTGTTGAACAACATCAATGCCGATGTCAGCCGCGGCGAAGTCGTCGTCATTTGCGGTCCGTCCGGTTCCGGCAAGTCGACACTGATCCGCACGATCAATCGGCTGGAGGAGATCAATAGCGGTTCGATAGATTTTGAGGGAAAGAATATTCATGCCGCGATGGGCGCCGGTGAGCTCAATCGGCTGCGCAGCCGGATCGGCTTCGTCTTTCAGAATTTCAACCTGTTTCCCCATTTGTCGGTCGTCGACAATGTTTCGATGTCACCGATCCGGGTCAAGGGCGTGCCGGCGAAAGTGGCGCGCGACAAGGCGCTCGCGTTACTTGATCGCGTCGGCCTTGCCGATAAGGCGAATGCCTATCCAGGCCAGCTTTCCGGCGGCCAGCAGCAGCGAGTGGCCATTGCCCGCGCGCTCGCGATGGAGCCGCCGGTCATGCTCTTCGACGAGCCGACGAGCGCGCTTGATCCCGAGATGGTCGGCGAAGTGCTCAGCGTCATGAAAAGCCTGGCGGCCGAAGGAATGACCATGCTCTGCGTCACGCATGAAATGGGCTTTGCCCGCGATGTGGCCGACCGGATCTGGTTTATCGACGCCGGCGAGATCCTGGAGACCGCGCCTCCCGAGGAGTTTTTCAAAAGCCCCCGTCATCCGAGAGCTCAGCGCTTTCTTTCGGATCTGCGCCATTAGGCATCTGAAATCAATAACAAGGAGAACAGCTATGGACTGGAAATATCTTACCGTGACATTGGCGCTTTCCGGCATCGCCATTGCCCTGCCGGCCAGGGCGGATCAGCTCGACACCATCATGTCGGCAAAGACGCTGCGCTGCGCGACCTATGCCGACGTGCCGCCGTTTTCCTCGCCCGATCCAAAGACCAGAGAAATGGTCGGCTTCGACGTCGATCTATGCCGGGCGATCGCAAACGAACTCGGCGTGAAGGCCGAGGTCAAGCCGATCTCGGTCGAGGCGCGCGTCCCGGAAGTCAAGCTTGGCCGCGTCGATATCACGGTTGCCAACCTTGCCTATACGCTTAGTCGCGCAGAACAGATCCAGTTCAGCGATCCCTACTACATCGCCAAGGAAATGCTCATCGTTCCCGCAGATGATGCCGGCAAGACGAAGGCCGATTTCGAGGGCAAACGTCTTGCCTCGACCAAGGGCTCGACGTCGGAACTGGCGATCAAGCTCAATAAATCCGACCCGCTGACCTTCCAGGACACCGGGTCTGCCTATCTCGCCGTTCAGCAGGGCAAGGCGCGCGGTCTCGTCGCCAACACCATGACGACGACGCTGCTTGTCAACGAATCCAAGACGAAGGGCAAGCAGATGCGCATGATCGACGAACCCATGCTGCTGGAGCCGGTCGGTATCGGTATGCAAAAGGATCAGCCGGCTCTGACCGCAAAGATCAACGAAATCCTGCACACGCTCGACGGCAAAGGCGAGATCAACAAGATCTGGGAAAAATGGCTCGGTCCGAACACCGAGTACAAAATGACCCGTACCGAAAAGGTCGTCCCGATCACCGAATTGAAGTTCGACCCTATCCCCTGACGACAGGCCGCTTGGCCGGCCAGTCCATCCATCAAAATTGTCATTGATAACAGGCGGTGGGCGCGCCCGCCGCCGGCTTAACCATGGGAGGTTTCCGTGACTCACATCAAAGATATTGCCAAGCGCCCGAGCAAGGCCGACATCGAGGCGCTCGCCAAATTCTCGCCCGCGACGATCCATGAGGCCCAGGGCCGGCGCGGCGCGCTGTCCTCGCGGTTGAAGCCGGTGGATTACCGGATGAAGCTTTGCGGCCCGGCATTCACGGTCAAGTGCGCGCCGCGCGACAACATCATGCTGCAGCTCGCGATTAACTACGCCAAGCCGGGCGACATCATCGTCGTCTCCGCGGGCGAATATGAAGAAGCCGGCTCCTTCGGCGATGTCCTGGCCAATGCCTGCCTTGCCAAGGGCATCGGTGGCTTGGTGACCGATACCGGCGTGCGCGACACGCTGCAACTGCGAGAACTTGGATTTCCAGTCTTCTCGCTGAGCGTCTGCATCAAGGGCACGGTCAAGGAGACGATCGCCGCGGTCAACGATCCGGTCATCGTTGGTGGAGAGATCATCAATCCCGGCGACATCGTCATCGGCGACGCCGACGGACTGGTCATCGTTCGCCAGGAGGAGGCGCAGGATGTCGCGCGGCTCTCACAGGCCCGCGACGAGGCCGAAGCTGGATACATCGAGGCCTACAAACAAGGCAAGTCGGTCATTGAAGTCAGCAAGCTTGAGCCCGTATTGAAGGCTAAAGGCCTCATCGTAGGTATCTGAGCGGCCGGCGTTTGAAGTCTCTACGGTCAGCCACATAGGCGGCGATTCCATTGGCGACAGATTGTTGCTGCCGTGGCCGCCTATGACTCTATAAGGCGCTCGGCGCTGAACTTATCCGTTATCAGCGTATCGATAACTCCGATCCTGAGGGCTCCGGCGATTGCCGCGGTCTTCTTCGCTCCGCCGGCAAGCGCGATGACCCGATCGACCCGTTCGAGATCTTCAAGCGGGAAGCCGATGACGCGCTCGTCGAGCGGCGTCTTGACAGGCTTGCCGTCCTTGTTGAAGAACCGCAGCGATATATCGCCGACTGCACCTGCCTCGGCGAGATCGGCAAGCTCCCGCGACGAGAAGATATTGCCGGATCTCGCCAGCAGTTCCGACGGCTCCACGGCCCCGATGCCGACGATGGCGAGAGTGATGCTGCCGAAAAGATCCATGGTCTCCCGCACGAACGGATCCGCCTGCATCAGGAGTTTGGCCTCGCGTGAGGTCGTGACGCCCTGCACGGGAAGAAGCTTCGGCTCGGCACCCGTCAGTCGGGCAAGGCGGGTGGTCAACTGGGTGGCATGCGTCTGGACCGACGGGTCGCCCATGCCGCCAAGCGTCTGAACGACATATTTGGCCTGGGCGCTCTTCTGCGGATGAATGTTTTCCACCATCCTGAAGATCGTCTGGCTCCAGCTCGACACACCTATGATTTCGCCGGGCGCAAGCGTCACCTCCAGAAGATGCGCGGCAGCTTCGCCGATCCGGGCCATGATGGCGCCGTCCCGGTCCTCGGTGCATTCGACGACGATCGCCTCGGGGAGACCGTACTTCTCGCGTAGCGCTCCTTCGAGTTCGCTGTAGGTGCCGACGGGCGGAATGACGCTTGTCCGCACGATGTCTTCCGCCTCGGCCCGCTTCAGCATTCGCGACACGGTTGCCTGCGACAGGCGAAGGTGCTGCGCGATGTCCGCCTGCCGCTTGCCCTCTATGTGGTACATCTGGGCAACTCTTGAGATGAGGCGGAGTTCGTTAAGGCGAGCCATCGTTGATCCCGGGGTGAATTTTTATTCACCTTTAACCGGTGTTGCGCGCAACGTCGAGCGGGCCACCGCATCATTCCACCTGTTCAGGAGGCCAGTGCCGTCGATGTTTTCCGGCTCGATGACCTTATTGTTTCTCGGAAGCGCCGCGATGGCATCGAGATCCGGCCACAGGCCTATCGAAAGACCTGCAAGATAGGCTGCTCCAAGCGCCGACGCCTCCGGTGCCTCGCACTGGATGACAGCGTGTTTTACCAGGTTTGATACGCACTGCATGAGAAAGCGGTTCTGGCTCGGCCCGCCGTCGACGTAAAGCATGCCGAGATCGCCACCGCTCTGTGCCCGCATCGCAGTGATCACATCATGAACCTGGAAAGCGATCGAGTCGGTGACCGAGCGCGCCATCTGCGCGCGGGTTGTGCTGAAGTTGATCTGCGAGAAAAGGGCGCGGGCGTCAGAATTCCAGTACGGGGCGCCCAGACCGACGAAGGCGGGCACGAAGCCCGGGCCATCAGGCTCGGCGGTTGCAGCTAGGTCTACAAGGGAGCCAACATCGGGAAGACCCAGGATGCCAGCCATCCATGGCAGGCTTGCGGCGCAAACAAGAATATTGCCTTCGAATGCGAAGGTTGGCTGTCCGGCGACGCGCCAGGCGACCGTTGTGGTGATGCCATTGCGCGGTGCGATGAAGCGCGGAAGAGTGGTCATGATGGATGACCCCGTTCCGAAGGTCGCCTTGCCGTCGCCCGGCTTGAAGGCTCCGTGGCCGAACAATGCTGCGTGGCTGTCCCCGATGGCCGATCTGATCGGTGTGCCATCCGGAACGCCGGCAAGACCACGCGTTGTTCCGAAATCCGCGGAGCTGTCGAGCACTTGGGGGAGGAGCCGGATATCGACTCCGAAAATCGCGCCCAGTTCCTCGCTCCAGGCTTGGGCCTCAAGGTCGAACAACTGGCTTCGCGCGGCATTCGAGGCGTCGCAGACATGCTTGCGGCCGTCGGTAAGGCAGTGAATGAGCCAGCTGTCGATCGTTCCGATGCGGACCTTTTTCCCATGCGCGACCCGATCGAGAAGCCATCGGAACTTCGGGCCAGGAAACATCGGATCAAGGGGGAGGCCGGTCAACGCCTCGACGCGCTTGAGATGTCCGTCCGCGATGAGACGCTCGCAATCCGGCGCCGTGCGCCGGCATTGCCAGCTCAAAACCGGCCCAAGCGCCTTGCCCGTTTCGGCATCCCATATAGTGACGGATTCCCGCTGATTGGAGATCGCTATTGCTCCGATTGTCGCGCCTGGCGCGCTTTGCAGGCATAGTGCGATCGCTTCACAGACGGATGCGTAAATCCGATCGGGATCCTGTTCGACCCAGCCAGGCTGCGGATAGGAGATGCCCACCGGAGCCGAGCCTCTGGCAATGATGTCTCCGCTCTCGGAGACCAGTACCGCCTTAGAATTGGTGGTTCCCTGGTCGATTGCCAGAATGGCCCGCATCATATCCTCCACCGGAGCATGGTGCCGAAAAGTGTGAGCGGTTTTCGGACGACATCATGCTCTACTTCTTTGATTTCAGAGCGGATTCAGATTTTAGCTCGATTCGAGCTAAAATCATCCGGCTCTAATGACAGGGACGGGCGGCAATCCGCCTCGGTTCCAATGCGTGCTGTTCGTCTATTTGCGCTTGATAAGCGCTTGCGCGGCGTCCGCAATAGCCGATGGGGCCATGCCGAATTCGTCGAGCAGGAATTCGGCCGAGCCGGTCGGCGCATAGATGCCGGGAACGCCGAGGCGCGTCATCGGCACGGGGACGTTGTCGACAACAACCTCGGCCACAGCCGATCCCAGCCCGCCAAAGATCGAATGTTCTTCCGCAGTCACGATCGCGCCGGTTTCCCGGGCAGCCGCAATGATGGCATCCTCGTCGATCGGACGAACCGTGGCGAGATTGAGCACCCTGGCCTTGATGCCGCGCTGCGCGAGAATATTGGCCGCCTTCATCATGCGATGGGTCAGCGTTCCGTTTGCGATGAGCGTGACATCGGAACCTTCACGCAGGAGATTGGCCTTTCCAAGTTCGAACTTGTGCCCTTCCGTCAGAAGGTCGGGCACGCCGACCCGCGACAGGCGCAGGAAGCACGGGCCATTATAGTTTGCCGCCCATTCCACCGCGGCCGCCGTCTCGATGCGATCGCATGGCGCGATCACGGGAAGGTTGGGCAGAACGCGCGTCCAGGCGAAATCCTCGATGGAGTGATGGGTCGGGCCGAGCTCTCCATAGGCCATTCCAGAGGAAATACCGACGAGCTTGACGTTGGCATTCGAGTAGGAGATGTCGGCCTTGATCTGCTCTAGCGATCTACCTGTGAGGAATGGCGAGGCGCCGCAGACATAGGGGAGGCGTCCGCCATTGGCGAGGCCTGCGCCGACGCCGACCATGTTCTGCTCGGCAATGCCGACATTGACCAGGCGGTCGGGAAACTTCGACTTGAAGCCGCCGAGCTTCGAAGATCCGACCGAATCGTTGCAGACTGCGACGATCGTTTCGTTCTCGGCGGCAAGGCGTTCGAGCGTTGATGCGAAAGCGTCTCGGCAGTCATGGAGCTTGGGTGCATTCACGGGTGCGTTCATTAAAGTGCCTCCGACAATTCTGCCAATGCGACTTCGTACTGTTCCTTGTTCGGAACCTTGTGGTGCCAGTCGACACGGTCCTGCATGAAAGAGATTCCGTGTCCCTTGTTGGTGTGGGCCACAATGCAGTGGGGACGGTCGCTTCGGTGCTCGAGCGCCGGGACGACCTCATGCATGTTGTTGCCGTCGATTTCGGTAACGTCCCAGCCAAAGGCTTCGAGCTTAGGACGAAGAGGTGCTATGTCGTTCGTATCCGAAAGCGCGGCACCCTGCTGGAAACGGTTGTGGTCGACAATCAGGGTGAGGTTATCAAGCCGGAACTGCGCCGCGGCCATGATCGCCTCCCAGTTGGAGCCCTCCTGCATCTCGCCATCGCCGGTGATCACGTAGGTATGGTAGCCGGCGCCCGATAGTTTCGCCGCCTTGGCCATGCCAACCGCAACCGGCAGGCCGTGTCCGAGAGGACCGGTATTGGTTTCGACGCCCGGCACCTTGTTGCAATTGGGGTGGCCATTGAGCCGCGAATGCGGCTTCAGGAACGTTGAAATCTCGTCTTCCGGAATGAAACCGCGTTTCGCCAGAGTGACGTAAAGCGCGCATGCCGTATGTCCCTTCGACAGCACAAACCTGTCCCGATCGGGATGTTTCGGCTGATCCGGCCAGACGCGCAGCACGCGGAAATACAGCGCGGTCAGGAGATCGATCACGGACATCTCGCCGCCGATATGTCCGGCCCCTGCCTCGTAGACTGCCTGGAGGTCTCGCAGACGTATCTGCCGAGCAACGCGTTCAAGTTCGGAAGGCTCCATCATTTCCTCGTGTGAATAAATATTCATCTATTTATATTTTTGCACAGGAAGATCGTTAGTCAAGCCCCCGTGGATGAGTTGTCGTCAAAACAGGCCGAAAAGACTCGGTTGACAGCGCCAAGGTGAGTTGGTAATGAATTTTCCAGCATATGTGAATAAATATTCTATTTTGAAAACCTAGCCGCCAGGCATGGCCGCTAGCCTCAGGTCCCTGGGAGGAATGATGGTGGCGATCGACGTCAATGAACAGAGCCGTCCGTCCGTGGCGTGGCTGAAAAAGCTCACCGGCGCTACCGGGCCACTTGTCGGATTGCTCGCTCTTTGCGTTTTCCTGAGCATCAGCACCGATGCGTTTCTTTCGCTCCGCAATGGCCTCAACATTCTCGATCAGATCACCGTGCTTGGGATCATGGCCGTCGGCATGACCTTCGTCATCCTGATCGGTGGCATCGACCTTTCCATTGGCTCGGTTCTTGCGCTGTCCATGATGGTCATGGGCTGGACGGCAAATATTGCCGGCTTGCCGCTTGCAGCCGGGATCGCCGTCGCACTTGTCGCCTCTGCGGTGAGCGGACTGATCGTCGGACTTCTCGTCACTCTTTTCAGGGTTCCGGCCTTTATCGCGACATTGGCGATGATGTCAGCCGCGCGCGGCGTCGCGAACATGATCACGGATGGACAGCAGATCGTCGGATTTCCCGACTGGTTCATGATGCTCGCGATCGATCGCCATTTCGGTGTGCTGACAGCAACGGTCTTCCTGATGCTGGCGGTCGTCGCCGTGGCCTGGGTGTTTCTTCACTTCCGCTCCGAGGGCCGCATGCTCTATGCCGTGGGGGGCAATCCCGAAGTGGCTCGTCTTGCCGGCATCAATGTCCAGCTCGTGACGATTGCGGTCTATGTCGCAAGCGCAGTGCTCGCCGGTCTGGCCGGTATCGTGCTGGCGGCCCGCCTCGATTCCGTTCAGCCATCCAGCGGCTTTGGATACGAACTCGACACGATTGCGGCCGTCGTCATTGGCGGCACTTCGCTCTCCGGTGGATCCGGCGGTATCGGCGGCACGCTGATCGGCGTCCTGATCATCGGCGTCCTGCGCAACGGCCTCAATCTGCTCAACGTCTCGCCATTCCTGCAGCAGGTCATCATCGGCATCGTCATTGTGCTTGCGGTTGGTGCGGAAACGATCCGCAGGCGGCGGGCCTGATATTCGGATCCGCGTCCGGCGGATCCTAGCGATTTCCTCTCCGAAAGGTTTGGAGCGGATCATTTGCCCGAGGGGGAGGATATGCCCAAGGGTTCACTAAAAAAGGAGGAAATGAAATGAAACTTGCGCGCATTCTTCTGGCCTCGGCCGCCGTGCTGGCGATGTCATTGGGCTCTGTTCAGGCAAAAGACACCAAGAAGATCGGCCTTGCCGTCGCAAACCTGCAGGCAAACTTCTTCAACCAGATCAAGCAGTCCGTCGAGGATGAAGCCAAGAAGCGTGGCATTCAGGTCGTGACCGTGGATGCCAAGGGCGATGGTCCGACCCAGATCAATCAGATCCAGGATCTGCTGACCCAGAACATCGATGCCTTGATCTATATTCCGGCCGGCGCTGCGGCCGCGAGCGTTCCCGTAAAGCTCGCCAAGAATGCCGGCATTCCGGTCGTCAACGTCGATCGCAACGCCGACGGCGCGCCTGGCGACACCTTCCTTGCGACGGATTCCGTCGCGTCGGCCAAGGCCGTTTGCGACTACATCCTCAAGCAGGCTGGCGGCAAGGGCAAGATGGTGATCATCCACGGTCAGAAGGGCACAACGCCTGAGGTCGACCGCAGCAAGGGTTGCGCCGAATCGCTGAAGGCAAATCCCGATGTGAAGGTGGTGGCCGAGCAGTATTCCAACATGTGGGCTCAGGACGAGGGCTTCCAGATCATGCAGAACATGCTGCAGGCAAATCCGGATGTCTCGATCGTGTTTGCCCAGGCTGATGCGCTCGCACTCGGCGCAGCACAGGCGATCAAGGTTGCGAACCCATCCCAGAAGATCGTTGTTGGCGGCTTCGATGGCGATACGGCAGCTTTGGAAGCGCTCAGCAAGGGTGTTTTCGACGTGACCGCGACGCAGCAGACGCAGAAGATGGGCCGCGATGCGGTCGCCAACGCCGTCAAGCTCGTCGCCGGCGAGAAGGTGCCGGCGGTACAGCTGATGGACGCCACGCTGACGACCAAGGAAAATGTGGCAGGCTTCATCGCCAACCACCCGTAATCGTCCTGAAATCTTGAGGAGATGTGCCGTGACTGAGCCCGTTCTTTCCCTGAGGGGCATATCCAAGCGCTACGGACCGCTTCAGGTGCTGAAGAAAGTCAGCCTTGATGTCTATCCGGGTGAAGTGGTCGCGCTTCTCGGCGAAAACGGCGCCGGCAAATCGACATTGTCGGGCATTATCGCCGGATCACGCACGCCTTCCGAGGGAACGATGACATGGCTGGGGCAGCCCTATGCCCCGGCCACTCCACGCGAGGCGATCGACAAGGGCGTCGTCCTGATCCATCAGGAATTGCAGCTCCTGCCACATCTTTCGATCGCTGAAAATGTCTTTATCGGGCGATGGCCGATGAAGAACGGGGCTGTCGATCGCGCCCAGATGGTTCGGCGTGCGCAGGAACAGCTTGCCCGCCTGAACCTGCATATTCCAGCGACGCGAAAGGTCGCGGGCCTGTCGACGGCCAATCAGCAGCTCATCGAAATCGCCAAGGCGCTGGCGCTCAATGCCAAGCTGCTGATCCTCGACGAACCGACGGCTGCACTTGGTGGCGCGGAGACGGAAGCGCTGTTCGAGCAGGTGAGAAAGCTTCGGTCTGAAGGTGTCGGCATTGTCTACATCTCCCACCGCATGGAAGAGATCAAGCAGATCACCGATCGCATCGTTGTCCTGCGTGACGGCGAGCGCGTCCAGGAATTCGCCGATAGCGCCACCCCTGTTCGCACGATCGTCGAAAGCATGGTCGGCCGTTCGCTGGATCGGATGTTCCCGACGCTTCCCGAGCCGACGGATCGTCCCGTTCTGCAGGTCAGCGGGCTGAGCTCTCCTGATAACTCTTTCCGGGACGTGACCTTCGATGTTCGGGCCGGCGAGATCCTCGGCATTGCCGGGCTGGTTGGTGCCGGTCGCACGGAACTCGTCCGCGCCATTTCCGGAGTTGATCCGATCAGCGCCGGTTCGATCAGGCTGGAGGGCGAAGAGCTCAAGCTTCGCGATCCGGCGGATGCGATCGCCAAGGGCATCGTGATGGTGCCCGAGGATCGCAAGGAGCAGGGTCTCGTCGTCGGTCATCGGATCAGCGAAAACATCATCTATGCTAATCTCGACAAGCTCGGCGGACGTTGGATCACATCGCGCGTCAAGCGTGCTTTCGCCGAAAAGGCAGTAGCGAAGTTTGGCGTCAAAGGCCGGGCCGAGCAATATGCCTCGGACCTGTCGGGCGGCAACCAGCAAAAGGTCGTCATCGCAAAGTGGCTGATGCGCGATCCCAAGGTCGTCGTCCTCGACGAGCCGACCCGAGGCATCGATGTCGGCGCGCGAGCCAGCATCTACGACATCATCGTCAACCTCGCAAAGCGGGGGGTGGCCGTCATCGTCGTCAGCTCCGATCTCGAGGAGGTTCTTGGTGTCTCCAACCGAATTCTCGTGCTTGCACAGGGCAAACAGGCAGGCATTCTCAATCGTGACGAGGCCAATGATGTCTCTGTCATGGAACTTGCGACAATCTAGACAAACAGAAAGGAAGAGCGGTGTCCGACATCACTCTGAACGCCCCGAAGCTTTTCGATCTTGAGGGACAGGTCGCGCTTGTGACCGGCGCTGGAAGCGGGATTGGGCAGCGCATCGCAATCGGCCTTGCGCAGTGCGGCGCCAACGTCGCGCTTCTGGACCGTCGATCCGACGATGGTCTAGCGAACACGGCTTCGCATATCGAAGCGGCCGGTCGCCGTTCCATCCAGATCGCGGCTGATGTCACCAGCAAATCTTCTCTTGCGGATGCGGTTGCCCGCACAGAGGCGGAACTTGGCGCCTTGACGCTTGCCGTCAACGCCGCCGGTATCGCCAACGCCAACCCTGCGGAGGAGATGGAAGAGGACCAATACCAGACATTGATGGATATCAACCTGAAAGGCGTCTTCCTGTCCTGCCAGGCAGAAGCGCGCGCCATGCTGAAAAATGGACGCGGATCGATCGTCAATATTGCCTCCATGTCCGGCGTCATCGTCAATCGCGGCCTGAGCCAGGCCCACTACAACGCCTCCAAAGCCGGTGTGATCCACATGTCGAAGTCGCTGGCGATGGAGTGGGTCGGTCGCGGCATCCGCGTCAACACCATCTCGCCGGGATATACGGCGACGCCGATGAACACGCGTCCGGAAATGGTTCACCAGACCAAACTTTTCGAAGAGCAGACGCCGATGCAGCGCATGGCAACGGTCGATGAGATGGTCGGCCCCGCCGTCTTCCTGCTGTCGAATGCCGCGAGCTTCGTGACGGGCGTCGATCTGCTCGTCGACGGTGGCTTCTGCTGCTGGTGATGTGATGAAGAAACTGATTGTCGGCAACTGGAAAATGAACGGTCTCGCTTCCTCCCTGGCTGAGATCGAGGCGCTGAAGGGGCTAACGGGCGAGGCGGCGTGTGACATCGTCGTCTGCCCGCCCTTCACGCTGGTCGAGAAAGCAGTCGAACGGGCGCGAGGGTCGGGGATTGCCATTGGGGCACAGGATTGCCACGCGCAGACCTCAGGCGCCTATACCGGAGATGTTTCTGCCGAGATGCTCGCCGAAATCGGCGCTCGCTTTGTAATCTTGGGACATTCCGAACGGCGTTCGGCTTACAAGGAGATGGATGCCGTGGTCGCAGGCAAGGCCGCCGCCGTCCATGGGGCGGGGCTGGTAAGCATCATTTGTGTCGGCGAGACGCGAGAAGAACGGGACGAGGGCAGGGCGATCAAAGTGGTTCGTGCCCAGCTAGAAGCATCAATTCCCAACACTGCAACCAGTTCGAACACGACGATCGCCTATGAACCAGTATGGGCGATCGGAACAGGACTGGTTCCGACCCTGGAACAGATCGAGGAGATACATTCGTCTATCCGCCAGGCACTTGAAAAGCGGCTGGGAGAAAATGGGCAGGGTGTCAGAATCCTCTATGGCGGCTCGGTCAAGGCGTCGAATGCAAAGGCGATCTTCGGCGTTTCCAACGTCGATGGCGCTCTCGTCGGAGGCGCGTCGCTGAAGGCATCGGAGTTTGCCGGGATTATTACGGCGGCCGCTTGAAATCGCCAGCAACAGGCAGGGCGATCGGCCCCTTGAGCCGGCGCCTGGCGTGGCTGTCATCGCGAAAGGAATAGAGAATGCAACGCTTCGAAAACAAGACTGTCGTCATCACCGGCGCAAGCCGCGGCATCGGGGCCGCGATCGCCAAACGGTTCGCGCGTGAGGGCGCCAATCTCGTAGTCTCGGCCAATGAGGATTCCGTCCATACGGTCGCCGATGCGATCAAGGCTGACGGCGGAAAGGCGATTTCTTTCGTCGGAGATGTGACGGACAAGGCCAGTGTGAAGGGGCTCTACGATGCGGCCGAGGCAGCCTTCGGCGCCGTCCATGTTTCCATTCAGAATGCCGGCGTCATCACCATTGCCCGCGTCGAGGATATGACCGAGGATGAGTGGGACAAGGTCATGGCGGTCAATACCAAGGGCGTCTTCCTCTGCGCCCAGGAGGCGATTGCCCGCATGCGCAAGCATGGCCGCGGCGGCCGCATCATCAATACCGCCTCCGGCCAGGCGCGCGACGGCTTCATCTACACGCCGCATTATGCCGCATCGAAGATGGGCGTGGTCGGCATCACCCAGAGCCTTGCAAAGGAAGTCGCGACCGAGGGCATTACCGTGAACGCCTTTTGCCCCGGCATCATCGAAACCGACATGTGGGCCTATAACGACCAGGCTTGGGGCAAGCTGCTCGGCAACTACGGCCCCGGCGAGCTCATGAAGGAATGGGTCGCAGGCATTCCGATGAAACGGGCCGGATCGGGCGAAGACGTTGCAGGTCTCGTCACTTTCCTTGCCAGTGACGATGCGGCCTATATCACCGGCCAGACGATCAATGTCGATGGCGGCCTGATCATGTCGTAGTTCGACAATGAGGAACGGTGCGTTCATCGGACGGATCGGATTCTCGACAATTCGGCGATCAAAGCCTCTTGCGGAATGAGGCATTGATCCCGTATCTTTCACTTGTTCTCAGGGCGGGGTGCAATTCCCCACCGGCGGTATGGGGAGTTTCCTCGAGCCCGCGAGCGCCTTCCGAGCTTTCGGAAGGGTCAGCAGATCCGGTGAGATGCCGGAGCCGACGGTCATAGTCCGGATGGAAGAGAGCAACGCAGGAGACGCCGCTTCGCCGTGGCGTTCACATGCTTGTTCGCCCAAGGGAAGATGGTGGCTTTGACCGGCCATGCACGCCGTTTTAAACGGCAACCCTTGAAAGGCAGGAAAATGGTAATTTCGAAAATTGAAGATGCGATCGCTGCAATTGCGCGGGGCGAGATCATCGTGGTTGTCGATGATCGTGACCGCGAAAACGAAGGCGATCTGGTGATTGCTGCGGAAGCGGTCACACCGCAGGCGATCGCCTTCATGATGAACCACGCCCGCGGTCTCATCTGCGTTCCGATGGAAGGCGAAAGGCTCGACGAGCTCGACATTCCGTTGATGGTGCCGCGCAACACGGAGGTCCTCAAGACCGCCTTCACCGTTTCTGTCGACTACATCCCGGAAACCACGACCGGCATATCCGCGGCAGACCGGGCGGCAACCGTTCAGGCCCTCGTCAGGGACGGATCGCGTCCGGAAGAATTTGCCCGGCCCGGTCATATCTTTCCGCTTCGCGCGCATCCAAACGGCGTCCTGTCGCGCCCGGGGCACACGGAAGCAGCCGTGGATCTAGCCCGGCTTGCCGGCCTTTCGCCGGCCGGCGTCATCTGTGAAGTGGCAAACGACGACGGCACGATGGCCCGTCTTCCAGAGCTCGAAGTTTTCGCCGAGCGGCATGGCCTCCATCTTGTCACGATCGAGGATCTGATTGCCTACAGGGCTGCAAGCGCTCCCTTCAAGGCTGCCTGATCGTTCTGATACGGCCTATCCTGATCCTGACCGGATTGATGATTATGCAAGGCTCTCCCGCGCTCCTTGAGGATGAAGGAGAGCCTTCTTCAGCTGATGGATATGTCCGGCGCCAATCCCGCAGCAGCCGCCGACCATCGTCGCGCCGGCATCGACCCATGAGCAGGCGAAGCGCGAATAGGCGTCATCATTCAGATCCTCCCGGGTCGCATGAAGGCCCTCATTGGCAGCGGACTCGCCTTGTTCTCCCTCAAAGGCATTGGCATAGACGCCGATCTGCAGATTGCTGCTGCCCCGCTTGAAAACCTCCGCTGCCGCATCGACGGCCTCTCGCATGACTTCCGGTTTACTGCAGTTGAACAGGAGCGCCTCGGCGCCAGATGACGCGGCCCACCGAGCCGCATCCTCGACGGTTTCGCCGGATCGAAGCTTGGGCGAAGCGCCATTCCTTTGGGCGGCGTCATCCGCCAGTGTGAAGGAGATCCAGAACGGTTTGCCGGTTTCAGCGACCGCAGCCCGAACCGCCTCTCCCTCCGCGATCAAGCTGAGGGTTTCGCCGAGCCAGACATCGACATAAGGATCGAGGTTCTCGACCAGAACCTTGAGATAGTCCTGTACCCTTGACGGATCGAAATTCTGTGGCTCGTAGGAGCCGAAGATGGGTGGCAGCGAACCGGCGACCAGGACTTTTCGATCCTTGCATGCATCCGCGGCGTCGCGCGCCAGCCGTCCGGAAAGGGCGATGAGATCGGCTCCTTCCTTCCAGAACCGCTCCTCGCCAATGTGGAAAGGGACGAGTGCGTAGCTGTTCGTTGTAATGACGTCCGAGCCGGCGGCGATGAATTCGTCATGGACCTGCCGGACGATCGCAGGCGAATCGACGAGCGCCAGCGCCGACCATTCCGGCTGCTTCAGTTCCGCGCCAAGACGCAGCAGTTCGCGGCTCATGCCGCCATCGAGGATCAAGAGTTTGCTCATGAATGGAATCTCCAAAATGGCTCGCATCTGCGGAGAGGTTTGGCCCCTCCTTCGTGCCAGGGGTTAGCGCCGCACCGGCACCTGAGCTTCCAGAAAACGGAAGCTTCGCGCGATGATGGCTGTAAGGATGAGATAGAAGACGGTTACGACGATCAGCGGCTCGTAGACGAGCAGCGTGTCCTGGCGAACCTTGGTGGCAACGGCGTAGAGATCCATCACCGTCACGGTGAAGGCGAGCGGGGTCGCTTTCAGCTGCATGACGATTTCGCCGCCGATCGTCGGCAGTGCGATGCGAATGGCGCGCGGCAGCCAGATGCGCCGGGTCAGCGTGAAGGGCCGCATGCCGAACGCGCGGCCGGCTTCCAGCTCGCCTTTCGGGACAGCCAGCAACGCGCCGCGCAAAACCTCCGCCTCGTAAGCCGCATAATTCAGCGTGAAACTGACAGCGGCAAAGAAGAATCCTTCGCGCAGGATCGGCCAGAAGAGGCTTTGGCGGATTCCCGGGATCATCGGCAGAAGAGAGCCGACGCCGTAATAGAGCAGCCAGAGCTGTATCAGCAGCGGCGTACCCCGGAAGAAGGTGCAATAGCCACGCGCAAGGGTTCGCAGAAAAGGGCCGCCACTGACCTGGGCGAAGGCGAGGCCGATTGCGATGACGAAGCCGAAGACGACGGAAATCGCGAGCAGCGACAGCGTTTGCACGGCTCCCGTCAACAAAAGCGGCGAATAGGATGATATCCATGAGAAGGTCATGCCCGCACTCCTCACGCAAGCTTCGGCTGGCCGCGCCGCACTCGCCGCTCGACCAAGTTAAATAGGACATTCGAGACGAGTGTCAGAGCGAGATAGATGAGCGCGGAGGCGAGGAAAAAGATGAAATAGTGCTTGGTGCTCGCACCGGCGAGACGTGTGGCGAGAGCCAGTTCCTGATAACCGACGACCGCGACGAGCGCGCTGTCCTTGGTGACCGACATCCACAGATTGGCAAGACCAGGAAGGGCGTTCGGCAGCAGAGCCGGCAGAATGATGCGGCGGAAACGCAGGCGCGGCCCCATGCCGAAAGCCTTCGCCGCCTCGATCTGGCCGACGGGAATCGCAAGGATCGCACCGCGCAGCACCTCCGTCATATAGGCGCCCTGCACGAAGCCGAGCACGGCAACTGCGACCGCAAAGCCGTTCAATTCGAAGGCGGGCAGATTGAGCACGGCGAGGAGGCGATTGAGGCCGTCCATGCCCGCATAATAGAGCCCGACGATCAGGATCAGTTCGGGGACCGCACGGACGGCGGTCGTATAGAGTTCAAGCAGAAGGCGTAACGGCCTGATGCCGGAAAGCTTGCCCAATGCGCCGCCGGTACCAAGCAGCAGGCCTATCAGAAATGCGCCGGCGGAGATGGCGACCGTGGAGGCAGCCCCGGTCAAAAGTACCCCGCCCCATCCGGGCGGATAGGGGGAGAGCAGATCCAGAATGCCTTGTTGGGAGGTCGCCATCGCTGCGATCGTTTACTTGGCGCCGTAGATGTCGAAGCTAAAATACTTCTTGGTGATTTCGTCGTATTTGCCGCTGGCGCGGACCGCAGCGATCGCGGCGTTGAGCTTTGCCTTGAGCTCGGTGTCCTCCTTGCGAAGGCCGCCGGAAACGCCGGCTCCGAGGATTTCCTTGTCGTCGGCGACATCGCCCATCTTGGCGCAGCAATCCTTGCCGCCATCGCTTTTCAGGAAGGCATCGAGCGCAAGGGAATCGCCAAAGACATAGTCGATGCGGCCGGCGGAGAGATCCTGAAACGCCTCGTCGAGCGTCTGGTAGGTCTTCTCGTCGGCGACCTTGGCAAAATACTTCTTGTAATATTCCGACTGGATGGTCGACACCTGAATGCCGATGGTCTTGCCTTTGACGTCATCTGCCGTCGCGCCCGGCTTCTGCTCCTTCGGGCCGATCAGCGTGCTGGGCGTATTGTAATATTTGTCGGTGAAGTCGATGACCTTCGAGCGCTCGGCCGTATTCGACATGGATGACCAGATCACATCGAACTTCTTGCTCTGAAGCGCCGGGATGAGGCCATCCCAGGAAAGTTCGACGATAGAGCACTTCTCTTTCATCTGCTCGCAGACGGCATCCATCATGTCGATTTCCCAGCCCTGCCATTTGCCCGAGGCATCCTTGGCGAAGAATGGTGGATAGGATTCGTTCATGATGCCGAAGCGAACTTCTGCCTGCGCCGTCATGGCGGAGAGCGTAAGGGCGAGCCCGGCAAATAGAGTGGAAATCAGTTTCATGTAAGAGATTCTCCTAATGGTTTTGTCTGCGAATGGGATGAGGGTCAGGACGTCAGCATGCCGGTGAACTCCCGACAGCGAGCGCTGACCGGGGCGTCGAAGATCTGCCTGGGCGGCCCTTCCTCCTCGATCCGTCCCTGATGCAGGAAGAGAACGTGGTTAGAGACATCGCGGGCAAAGCGCATCTCGTGGGTGACCAGCAGCATGGTCCGGCCTTCCTCGGCCAGATCCCGGATGACCTTGAGGACTTCGCCAACCAGTTCTGGATCGAGCGCCGATGTCGGCTCGTCGAAGAGCATCACTGCCGGGTCGATGCAAAGCGCGCGAGCGATTGCCGCTCTTTGCTGCTGACCGCCAGAGAGAAAGGCCGGATAGGCATCGCGCTTGTCGTAAAGCCCGACTTTATTGAGAAGAGCCTCCGCCTTCTCGATCGCCTCGCGACGGGGAACGCGGAGGACATGCACCGGAGCCTCGATGATGTTTTCGAGAACGGTCATGTGCGCCCAGAGATTGAAGCTCTGGAATACCATGCCCAACCCGCTACGTATCCGCTCGATCTGCCGCCAGTTTTTCGGCTGCATCTGTCCGTGGCGTCCCCGCTTGAGAGCGACTTCCTCGCCGTTGACGACGATGCGGCCGCGATCGGGCATTTCAAGCAGGTTTATGCAGCGCAGAAACGTGCTTTTTCCGGAGCCGGACGAGCCGATGATGGAAATCACGTCCCCTTGATTGGCGGTGGTTGAAACGCCCTTGAGAACCTGATGTGACCCAAAGCTCTTGTGGAGATCTTCCACGCAAAGCGCCTGGGAGGACAGCTCTGTCATACATAATTCCGATGAAAAACAATTTGCGGAGAATATCGCGAAGAAGGGCGGAATTTGCGCGCAATTTCAGATTATTTTGCATAAAAAATGCAAAAATGTATTTCTTGTGCATCTTTTGTGATAGAATAGAGATATCGTCAGGTGATTTTATTAGCGATCAGAGGAGTAGGAATGGAAAACCTGGATCGATTTGATCGCGATATTCTCGATATCGTTCAGCGCAATTGCCAACTCACTGCCGAAGCGATCGCAGAGGAGGTCGGCCTTTCGACATCCGCCGTACAGCGGCGCCTGAAAAGGTTGCGCGAGGATGGCATCATCAAGGCTGAAATCGCGGTCGTCGACCGCAAGGCGACCGGAACTCCAATGGTGTTCATCGTCGGCATGGAGATCGAGCGGGACAATTACGATGCGCTTGCCAAGTTCCGCCTTTGGGCGGAAAAGCAGGATCATATCCAGCAGGTCTATTATGTCACTGGTGCCGTCGACCTCATTGCCATCGTCACTGCCAGGGATGTCGAGCACTATGACGACATCGCCGCCGTCATCATGGCGGAAAATCCGCAGATCCGGCGCATGCACACCAATGTTGTATTGCGTGACGTCAAGCTCGGATTATTCGTGCCGCTGGCAGAGGGTAACGACGCCGGACGATAACCTGCGGATTGCAGAATGATTGGCGAGCACGCCGTGCCCGCCTCTCATCCGCATATAACGAGACGAGAAGGAACTATCCTCTGGACATATCCAGGGGCGGCATCACATCTGCATGCAGCGGACTGACATAGGGTTTGCGGGCGGTTTGTTCGGCCAGGGCGGCTTTTGCGCTTTCCATCAAAATCGGATCAGTGATCGCGGCAAGCCCTGTCGCTGCCATCGCTTTTGCTGCATGCACCATCGCTTTGTGTGCCACCGGCATCTTGCCCTGGGCCACCACCTGCCATGTATGAAACGGCGTGCCGATCGCAACCGTCGGCGCGTGAACCTGAACGGTCGGGATGACCCAGCTGACGTCGCCAACATCCGTCGACCCGATCAATGGCTTGCGGTTTGCGTTTTGCGGGGTGAGAAAGGTCGCGAGCGGTTCGTCGGTGACGGGCATTCCGATGGCCTGGTATTCGGCCGTGATATCGGCATCCGACAAAGTGCCCTGAATTTTCCTGGCAAATGCGCGATCGTCGTCATCGAAAGACGGTACGCCCAGTTCGTCCATCGCATTGTAAAGAGCCTGTTCGAGCGGCCTGTTGCCCAAAGTGTTGGAGACTGCACTGACGACCTTCATTTCCACGCTGGTTTCGGTCATCAGGGCAGCGCCCTGCGCAATCTTGTAGACGCGTTGCACCAGCTCGAGCATGTCCTGCAATTCCATGGCGCGTATCGAGTATCGGACACGCGCATGGGCTTGAACCACGTTGGGAGCGATGCCGCCGGTGTCCAGTATGGCCGAATGGACACGGGCATCGGACGGCATATGTTCCCGCATATAGTTGACGCCGACGCTCATCAGCTCAACGGCATCCAATGCGCTGCGCCCCAGATGTGGGGTGGCTGCGGCATGTGAGGCGCGGCCCTTGAAGACGAAATCGGCGCGGGTATTGGCCAATGATAATGGTGGCGCCACCTCCCAGAAGCTGTTGGGATGCCACGATATGGCGATATCGACATCGTCGAAAGCGCCTTCGCGTACCATGAAGGCCTTGGCAGCGCCGCCTTCTTCTGCCGGACATCCATAATAGCGAACACGCGCCGGAATAGCTTTTTCCTTCAGGAAGTTTGCCAAGCCGACAGCGGCGAGCATGGCGCCGGAGCCGAGCAAGTTGTGGCCGCAACCATGACCGTGACCGCCCGTCTCGACAGGCTTGTGTTCGGCAATACCCGCTTCCTGGCTGAGGCCTGGCAGCGCATCATATTCTCCGAGGAATGCGATGACAGGTCCGCTCTCGCCAATCTCTCCAACAAGCGATGTTGGAATTCCGGCTATGCCTTCCTTCACGCGAAAGCCTTGATGCAGGAGTTCGGCCTTATGTTCCGCAGCGGAGCGCACCTCTGTATAGCAAACCTCGGGCATCCCCCAAACGCGGTCGCTCAATTCGATGAGCCGCTGTTTGGCGTCATCGATTTTCGCCCAAAGCTCCTGGCGGTCATTCGCATTCATTTGCAACTCCGATTTTTGTTAAATCCTGCGGATTGTCCGCCATCAGGAAGGTGTCGTGTTCGCGTGGCATCTTATGCTCGCTGCGTTTTCGACATGCAATCGTTTTGAGCTATTGGCTCTGGCAACGGTCGGAAAGCGTCGTTTGGTTGCAAGACGGCCAGCGTTCTCGGCCCGATCGCAAGGCCTTCACCGCCTCAGACTGCGACGCAACAAACTGCTTCAACGCATTGTTTCTGTTGCCCGCAACAACGCGCCGCGTGATCGCAAGTTGGTGGCGCTTTACAAAACGAACTAGTTCGTACATTATTGCTGACGAGGAGTGACGGTGCTGCATCGTGCAGCATTGATGACTGTGAGGATGATCTCGGATGTCCTTGCAAGCGGGTGCAGGCGGAGGCCGGATGCGCACGGTTGCGATATGTCCTCGACATCCGAATGCTCTGGGGAGGAACGACCATGAAAACACAAATCGAACATAAAACACCCAAGCGCGCGGCTCTTGCGAGCTGGTTGGGAAGCGCCGTCGAATATTATGATTTCTTCGTCTACGGTACGGCGGCAGCGCTCATTTTCCCGAAGATCTTCTTTTCGGCGGAAGACCCGCAAACGGCGGCCATCGCCTCATTCGCGACCTTTGGCGTCGCCTATATCATGCGGCCGTTGGGCGCAGTCGTCCTGGGTCACGTCGGCGACAAATTCGGCCGCAAGAAGGTGCTGACCTTCACCCTGCTCCTTATGGGGGTTTCGACCTTCATCATCGGCTGCCTGCCAACCTATAATCAGGCCGGCATCCTGGCGCCTATTCTTTTGGTCCTGGCGCGCTTGCTGCAAGGCATTTCGGCCGCCGGCGAGCAGGCCGGCGCCAGCTCTATGACGCTTGAGCACGCGCCAGAGCATCGGCGGGCCTTCTTTACCAGCTTCACGCTGAGCGGAACGCAGGCCGGGCTGATCCTTGCGACATTGGTCTTCATTCCGCTTGGAAAGCTCGATGAAGCCGCATTGATGTCATGGGGTTGGCGCATCCCCTTCTTTCTAAGCTTCGTGGTGGTTCTCGTCGGCTTCTGGGTCCGCCGGACGCTTGCCGAAACACCTGCCTTTCTGGAGGAAACGAAGAAGGGCGAGGTCGTAAAAGTGCCACTCGTCTCGCTTATCACCAATTATTGGGCCGATGTCCTGCGCATCATCTTTGCCGCATTGATTTCCGTCGTCAGCACGATCTTCAGCGTCTTCACGCTGTCCTATGCCGTCAACACGATGCATATCGATCGTTCGACGATGCTGACCGTTCTGGTGCTTGCCAATATCGTGGCGCTGGGCGCGATTCCCGCATGGGCCATTCTCGCAGACCGCATCGGCCGCAAGCCCGTGTTCATCTTTGGCGCCGTCGGCTGCGCGGTGCTGATCTGGCCCTATATCTGGGCCATCAGCCAGAACAACCTCCTGCTCGTCTTCGTCCTCGGCATCCTGCTTTCGGGCGTGGTCTACAGTGCATCGAACGGCATCTGGCCGGCCCTCTATGCAGAGATGTTCGACACGCGCGTTCGTCTGTCAGGCATGGCGGTCGGAACCCAGATCGGCTTTGCGCTCGGCGGCTTTGCGCCAACGATCAGTGCGGCGGTCATGGGCACAGGACCGATGGGTTGGGTGCCGGTTGCGGTGTTTACTTCGATCACAGCCTTGATTGCTGCCATTTCGGCGGCAACCGCAACGGAGACCTACCGGATGCCGATCGATCAACTCGGCAGGGATGAGCGACGCTTAGCGGCCTCTGTTCGCCATGCCGATCGCGCGGTCTAGTCGTCGCGTCTGATCTTGATGGCGATAACGTGTCGCGATCGCGGATGAGTTTGTTGAAAATCGTCAAGTAACGGGATGAAACAATGAAAACCTCGATTGCGACCGTTTCGATCAGCGGTGACCTCAAGGAAAAGCTTCAGGCCATTGCCAAGGCAGGTTTCGATGGTGTCGAAATCTTTGAGAACGACTTTCTCGCCTTCGATGAATCACCGCGCCAGGTCGGTCAGATGGTCAGGGATCATGGGCTGGAGATCACGCTCTTTCAGCCGTTCCGCGACTTTGAAGGCATGCCCGAACCCCTGCGCAGCCGCACCTTCGACCGGGCCGAACGCAAATTCGACCTGATGCAGGAGATGGGGACCGACCTCGTTCTCGTTTGTTCGAATGTCTCGTCCGCGGCGCTGGGCGGTATTGATCGTGCCGCAGCCGACTTCTTCGAGCTCGGCGAGAGGGCGGCCAAACGCGGCCTGCGGGTCGGATATGAGGCGCTTGCCTGGGGGCGGCACATTCACGACCACCGCGATGCCTGGGAAATCGTCCGTCGGGCCGATCATCCGAATATCGGTCTCATTCTCGACAGCTTCCATACGCTTTCGCGAAAGATCGACGTCAATTCGATCCGGTCGATCCCGAAAGAGAAGATCTTCATCATCCAGCTTGCCGACGCGCCGTTGATCGACATGGATCTGCTCTATTGGAGCCGCCATTTCCGCAACATGCCGGGGGAGGGCGACCTTCCCGTGCTCGAATTCATGAAGGCTGTCGCTGCAACGGGTTACGACGGCTATCTCTCGCTGGAGATTTTCAACGACCAGTTTCGCGGCGGTTCGCCGACCGCCATCGCCGTCGATGGCCGGCGCTCGCTCATCTATCTCGGCGACCAGGTTCATCGTGCGGAAAGCAGCAGCCTCACCTTGCCGCCGATGCCCGCACGTGCCGAGGTTGATGGCGTTGCCTTTGTCGAATTTACCGTCGACGAAGCCGAGGCGCCCGGTCTTTCAGATCGGCTGCGCACGCTTGGCTTTCGCCATGTCGGGCGCCACAAGAGCAAGCGCGTCGATGTGTTCCGGCAAGGCGATATCAATCTGGTCGTCAATACCGATCCGGACGGATTTGCCAGCGCCTCCTATGCTTTGCATGGGCAGTCGGCCTATGCGATGGGATTGTGGGTGGATGATGCCGAGGCCGCACTTGCGCGGGCAGTGGCCCTTGGCGCCGAACGCTTCGAACAGCCATTGGCACCCGGCGAGATCGAAATGCCTGGTGTCAGGGGCATTGGTGGCGGCATCCTGTATTTCCTCGATCGCAGGAGCGCGCTCGGCCGCATATGGGAGATCGAATTCGATCCGGTCAACGACAATACCGATTTGCAGCTCGTCGGGCTGACGGGCATAGACCATGTCGCGCAAACGATGAAATATGAGGAGCTGCTGACATGGCTGCTCTTTTACACGGCGATATTGAAGGCGCATAAGACGCCGATGGTCGACATTATCGATCCTGCCGGCGTCGTCCGCAGCCAGGTCGTCGAAAACGAAAAAGGCACCTTGCGCATCACGCTGAACGGTGCGGAAAATCGGAACACGCTCGCCGGCCATTTCATCGCCGAGACTTTTGGCTCCGGCATCCAGCACCTGGCCTTTGCGACCGATGATATTTTCGCAGCAGCAGCCGCCCTGTCGGAGAACGGTTTTGCCACCTTGATGATCTCGCCCAACTATTACGACGATCTGGAAGCGAGATTTGGCCTGGAGCCGGCTTTCACGGATCGCCTGAAGGCGCACAACATCCTCTATGACCGCGACGATCACGGCGAATATTTCCAGCTTTACAGCCCCACTTACGGCGAAGGCTTCTTCTTCGAAATCGTCCAGCGCAGCGGCTATCGGGGCTATGGTGCGGCGAACGCCATCTTTCGCATCGCAGCGCTGAGGCGGCATCTGCGACCGATTGGTCTGCCGAAACTTTAGGCTCTCCCCATTGGCGTGAAGCCTGTGTTAAAGCTTTGATCTTCAATGATGGGCAGAGACAGACCCAGGAAGACGGGCAAGGCATGACCAAAGCGCAAGCGGCCAAGATCGAGCGTCTTACGCGGAAGAACGATCCAGACGCGACCAAGGAAAATATCCTGAAGATCGCCACCGAGGAATTCGTCGCAGCCGGTTTTTCCGGCGCGCGCGTAGACGAGATCGCCGAGCGCACCAAGACGTCCAAGCGTATGATCTACTATTATTTCGGCAGCAAGGAAGGGCTCTATCTTGCCGTTCTCGAGCAGGCCTATACGAAGATCCGCACGCTGGAGAGCGAGCTTGATCTCGAAAACATGCCGCCCGTTCAGGCTATGGCGCAATTGATCGCAAGTACCTTCGATCATGACGACCAAAATCCGGATTTCGTACGGCTGGTCAGCATCGAGAACATCCATCGCGCCGAACATATGAAGCGTTCTGTCGTCCTGTCGCAGATGAACATCGCCATCATCGATATCATCACGCAAATCCTGGAACGGGGCTACGCCGATGGCAGCTTTGTTCGCCGAGTAGACCCGGTCGATCTGCATATGATGATCAGCGCCCAGTGCTTTTTTCGCGTTTCCAATCGGCATACTTTCGGGGCGATCTTCGAGCGTGACCTGTCGTCCGAAGCCTTGAAGAGGCGGCATAAATCTCTGATCGTCGATGCGATCCTTGCATTTCTAAGACATCCTTCCTCCGAAATGGCCTGACGAGGGACAGAGTTATTGGATTGGCTTTGGCGTCTTCCCACTGCACTCAATCACGCCTCATATTGACTTTACGTACTAGTTCGTACATTTTGCAAATAAGCCAGCGGCACGGCTTTGTTTTGCTGCTCGGGAGGAAAGATTGAACACTCAAGCCGCCATTGCCCCTCGTCAACTTCATGTCGGATTAATCGGTGCCGGGATAGGCCGTTCGCTGACGCCGGCCATGCATATGCGCGAAGGCGAGCATTGCGGCCTGTCCTATCGTTACGATCTCATCGATCTGGATGCACGTGGTCTTTCCGTGTCGGATCTGCCAGCTCTTGTCGACGAAGCCGAGGCGCAGGGCTTTGCCGGCCTCAATATCACGCATCCTTGCAAGCAGGCGGCTGTCGCGTTGGTGGACAAGCTTTCGCCCGATGCCCAGGCGCTGCGATCCATCAACACGATCGTTTTTGATGGGCAGCGCCGGATCGGCCACAATACCGATTGGTGGGGATTTGCCGAAAGCTTCCGGCGCGGGCTGGCCGGGGTTTCACTCGACCATGTCGTGCAGCTGGGCGCAGGCGGTGCCGGCGTTGCCGTTGCGCATGCGGTGGCTGAAATGGGCGCGCATTCCGTAGAGATATTCGATCTCGACCCTTCTCGCGCGCAGGCGCTTGTCGACCAGCTTCAGCCGGCGCATGCCACTTGCCGTTTCTCGATTGGTCATGATCTTGCCGCGGCACTGGATGCGGCTGATGGTCTGGTTCATGCAACACCGACCGGCATGGCCGCTCATCCCGGGCTCCCGCTCGATGCGCAACTCCTATCCGATCGTCTTTGGGTCGCGGAAATCGTCTATTTCCCGATTGAGACCGAGCTGGTAAAACGCGCCCGACAGACAGGGTGCCGTGTTCTCGACGGCGGCGGCATGGCGGTATTCCAGGCCGTAAAGGCTTTCGAACTGTTCACCGGCATCCGCCCGGCGGCCGAGCGTATGATGCAGCATTTCAATTCGCTGCGCGCCTAAACGCCGATCAATGATTGAAGAGCCTCAATCCCAAAACTCCGGCGCCGAAGTTTCATCCTCGGCGCCGGAGACGTCACAGCTGGTATCAGACCGATTGCTCGATCACCAATACGCCGTAGCCGGCAAGTTCGGTCGTGCCCGATATGGCTTTGCCCGTCAGCAGGTCGGTACCTGCCGGCAGATTGACGATCTTCGTTTCATGCTCGGTATTGAGCACGAACAGCAGCCTCCTGCCGCCACCCTCGCGCAGTGACACTTCGACGCCATCGGGCAGATCCTGCACCAGCGGCGCGGCAACACCGTTGCTGACGAGAAGCTCGCGAACGACCTCTGCAAGCGGCGCGGTAAGATAGGTGCCGAGGTAGTAGACCTGACCGTGGCCATGCCGGCGGCGCGTCAACATTGGCGTGCCTTCCAGGAAGCGATCGGACCAGCGGCCAACGGTCTCTGTATCCGCCGTTGTTTCCAGCTTCTCGTAAAGGTGCCCGGCCTCGAGCTGACGATTGCCGATCGTATAAGCGTATTTGCGCGAGGCGGAGGTTGCCGCTGGACGTGGCGACGGTTGATGGCTACCGATGCCGCCCTCGCGGAAACCGGTGAACAGTCCATCCGCCCCTGGCGCGGAAACAGGACCGAATTCATAGACACGCACGCCCGAAAGCTCCGAGAGCGCCTTGCCCGGTGCCTGAGTGCGGATGATGTGATTGTTGTCGTCGCGAGTTCCGGTCATCGCCGACAGGATGAGCGTGCCGCCATCGGCGACGAACTTCTCCACGGCTGGCGACCACTCCTCCTTCCACATGACCCAATGAGGAACATAAAGGGCCTTGATGCGTGAGAGATCGTCTTCCGGATGGATGAAGCCGCAGGCAATGCCGGCCTCATAGCATGCGCGGTGCAGATGGGCTGCATCCTGCATCGGGCTTGGCAGGCCGATCGCGTAGGTCTTGTATGCTTCCTGGTTGTCGAAATCTGCCCCGGCGATGGCAACATCCATACGGACGGTCGTGCCGAGCAGCTTGTCCTCGATCTTGCGGATGTCGGACGCGAATTGCTTGGCTTCCTCATAACGGCGGCGCGGGACGTCATCGTGGTCGATGATGCCGTTCCAGTAGATCTCGGCGCCGAAATGCGCCGGCCGCCAGCGGAAGAACATCAGACCGTCCGCACCGCGCGACACCGAGGTCATCGCCATGCGGCGCATCTCGCCGGGCTCCGGCACGGAGGAGGAAAAGCCCGGCTGGCTACCGAGGCCGGAGGCTTGCTCTGGAACGATGAAATTGCCGGAATAGGCGCGGCATTGGTCGAGATGGAAAGCCTGCGTGATCGCATGGCCGCCGCCGCGACGCATCTCGTCATAGAGGAAGGGGTAGATGTCGAAGCCGATGAAATCGAGATCCTGGCCGAACTGGCCGCGGAAATCGATATCAGCAAGGTTGCCGAGATTATGGAAGATGAACCATGCCGGATTAATGGCTCTGAGAATCTCCACCTGATCGTGCTGGAAGAGGGCCGTCGCGAAGGCGAGGAAGCGGTGATAGTCCTGCACATGACCGGGGCTGGAGAAGGACGGATTCATTGGCTGCGGGAAGACGATCTGCTCGAAGGTCTGGTACGCCGTTGCCCAGAAGTCGCCGCCCCAGGCAAAATTCAGTGCGTCGATCGTGCCGTATTTTGCGCGGCAGAACTTCTGGAACTCGATGAGTGCCGAGGGCGAGTAGCTTTCGGAGGTGGTCGTGTTCAACTCGTTGTCCGTCTGCCAGCCGATCACGTGCGGATTGTCCCGGTAATGCTCGGCCATGACCTGGGTAATGCGCTGGCTGTGCCGGCGCAGCACCGGGCTCGTCGTGTCGCAATGCTGGCGCGATCCATGGCTTGCCTGCCTGCCATTGGCATCGACGCGCAGGACTTCAGGGTACTTTGCCGTCAGCCAGCGCGGCGGCGTCGCCGTCGGCGTGCAGAGAATGGTCTTGATGCCGTGCTTGGCCAGGCCGACGATCGCCTTGTCGAAGAGCGAGAAATCGAAATGATCCTCATGCAGCTCCATGATGTGCCACGCGAATTCCGCCATGCGAACGGTGTTGAAACCGGCAGCCGCCATGCGTTCGGCGTCGCGGTCCCAATAGCTCTCGTCGACATGTTCGGGATAATGCGGCACGCCGACCATGAAGCCGTCGAGATTGAGCGTCCGCCAGACCGAGAGCGGCTTTCTTTCCAAAACTTTCATGAGATCACAAGCTTTCTTTACAGAGAGGCAATGATTGATTTCGGCCGGCTGAGGGTTCTGCCATCCGGGCCGAAGAGATAGAGGGAGGATGTCGAGGCGGACAGCTTGATCTGCTCGCCGGCGGAAAAGCTGGTGGCATTGCCGAGCTGAACGGTGAAATTGCGTGTGCCGCTTTCCGAGCCGATCGTGGCGAGCGGGCCTGCGTCGACGTAAAGAATGGTTTCGCGGCCGAGCTGCTCGACGAGCCGGACCTTGCCGTCGAATGAAATGGCGGCGTCCTCGGCGGAGGGACCGATCTTCAGCGATTCCGGCCGGATGCCCAGGGTGAGATGGGACTCAGCCTTAAGATCGCCGACATCGCCCACCGGAACGCGGACCGTCGTGCCGCTACCTTCGAGCGTGACTTCAGCGATGCCGTCGCGAAGGGAAACAAGCTTTGCATTGACGAAATTGATCCGTGGCGCACCGAGAAAGCCGGCGACGAATTGGTTTGCCGGATTGTGATAGAGGTTGAGTGGCGCGCCTTCCTGCTCGATGATCCCCTTGTTGAACACGACGATCCGGCTCGCCATGGTCATCGCCTCGACCTGATCGTGCGTCACATAGATCATCGTCGAGCCGAGCTGCTGATGCAGCGTTGAAAGCTCGACGCGCATTTGCGTGCGCAGCGCCGCATCGAGATTGGAGAGCGGTTCGTCGAAGAGGAAGACCTCCGGCGAGCGGGTGATGGCGCGGCCGATGGCGACGCGCTGGCGCTGGCCGCCCGAAAGCTGCTTCGGGCGCTTGTCGAGCTGGTCGGATATTCTAAGGATTTCGGCCGCTCGCTTGACGGCGGCGTCGATCTCGGCTTGCGGGCGCTTGGCCATCTTCAGGCCGAAGCCCATGTTCTCGGCGACCGTCATGTGCGGATAAAGCGCGTAGGACTGGAAGACCATCGCGATGCCGCGATCGCCTGGCTCCTCGCGCGTGACGTTGCGGCCGTTGATCCAGATCTCGCCGGAGCTGATGTTTTCAAGCCCCGCAATCGTCTTCAGCGTGGTGGACTTGCCGCAGCCCGATGGGCCGACCATGACGATGAACTCGCCCTTGTCGACGGAAAGATTGACCGAACGCAGGGCATGATAGCCGCCATAGTGTTTGTCGATATCGATCAGCTGTACATGGCTCATGAGTGATACTCCAAATCGGTTCGCGCGGTGCGGAAAGCGTCAGCCCTTGACGGCGCCCATGGTCAGGCCTGCGATGAAATGCTTCTGCATCAGGAAGAACATCAGGACCGGGGGGACGGCGACGAACAATGTTGCCGCCGCCACGATATTCCAGGCAGACGTCCATTCGCCTCTGAGATTGTTCAAGCCCGCCGTCACGGGTTTCACGACATCGCTCTGGGTGAGTACGATCGCCCAAAAATAATCGTTCCAGACGAAGGTGAAGATCAGGATCGCAAGGGCTGCGAGCGCCGGCCGCATCAGCGGTATGACGACGTGGCGCATCGTCTGCCAGGGGGAGGCGCCTTCCGCGCGTGCCGCCTGGAACAATTCATCGGGCAGCGCCGCGATGAAATTGCGCATGAATAGGGTCGCAAAGCCGGTCTGGAAGGCGACATGGAAGATGATTAGCGCGAAATAGGTGTCGTATAGGCCGACCGAGACCATGAGGTCGCGCACCGGGATCATCATGATCTGTGCAGGCAGGAAGTTGCCGCCGACGAAGAGCGAGAAGAGCAGGGCGTTGCCGCGGAAATTATAGCGCGCCAGCACATAGCCGGTCAGCGTCGAGAACACGAGAACCAGCAATACAGAAGGCAAGGTGATGATGAGGCTGTTGATGAAATAGCCCCACATATTCGTCTGCTGGAAGACGGACTGGAAGTTCTCAACGAGATTGAAGTGCTCGGGCCATGTCCAGTATTTGCCGGCCATGATTTCATCGGCTGTCTTGGATGCGGTCAACATGACCGCAAAGAGCGGCAGCAGCCACAATATGAGGATCAGGCCGACGAAGCCGGCATAAAGGCCGCGAAGCGCCGGCTTTTCTTCGGGGATGGGGCGAGGATACATCAGCGTGTCTCCCGTTCCATGCGCACCATGACGCGCAGATACCAGGTGATGAAAACGATCATGATTGCAAAGAGGATGGTGGCGATCGCCGCGCCGTAGCCGAAGCGATAGGAGAAGATCGACTGCTCGTACATCTGGTAGGCCAGCACCTCCGACGAGCCGAAGGGGCCGCCCGATGTCATCACCGCAATCATGTCGAAGGATCGCAATGCACCGACGACGGTCACGGCCAGGGCGATGAAACCCACCTGGCGCAATTGCGGCAGCACGACGTGCCAGAGCATGTTCCAGCCGCGTGCGCCATCGACACGTCCGGCCCCGATGATGTCGGAACTCAGATTGTTGAGGCCCGCAAGAAAGAGCACCATGCAAAATGCGATCTGCGGCCAGAGCGCGGCGGCGACCACGGCGAAGGTCACGAAATGCTCGTCGGCAAGCAGGGCAGGCGCCGTTGCACCGAAGAGACTGAAGATGAGGGCAAGAAGCCCGTAATTCGGGTCATAGACCCAGCCGAACACGACGCCGACCGTGACCGTCGCAAGCACGAGCGGGATGAAGAAGAGCGACTTCAAGATCCGCATGCCGGCGATCTGTTGATTGACGAGCAGCGCCAGCGCCAATCCGAGCGGCGGCGCCGCCATGAACATGACGAGCCAGATAATGTTGTTCTTCAGCGAGACGTAGAATTGCGGATCGGCAAAGAGTTCGGAATAGTTTGCCAATCCCACCCAGGTCTTCTGCCCGACACCGTCCCAATCGAAGAACGATATCCAGATCGATTCCACCGAGGAAGCGATGATGATCGTACCGAACAGGATGCATCCCGGCACAATGAAGAGGACAGGCGTCAGCCAGTTCCTGTGTTTTTTCCACATGGCTCAGACTTCTTGGTTCGATAATTCAAGGCACGTCGGAAGGTGCGAGTTTTTCAAGGCAGCGCGGCGGAGTGAGGGCTTAAAGCCGATGCCCGCCGCGCCTTGGTCCGGGAGGACTATTTGAAAATGCGCGCGCGGGTCTTTTCGAGACGCGCCAGGATCTGGTCGCGCCGCTCGGGCTTGACCGTGAATTCCTGGAAGCCCTTCATGCCGTCCTGCGCCATGTCCGGGTCGGTGTCGCGGTCATAATATTGCGACGTTCCCTTCACGGTCTTGAGCGACTCCACGGCGATGTTGACCAAGGGATCCTTGCTCGGAGGGCAGTCGTTGCGCGGCGGAATGGTGCCTTCGGCTTCGAGGAATGCGCCGAGATTTTCCGGCTGATAAAAGTAAGCAAGGAAATCACGCGCGCCCTGCCGGTTCTTCGCCTTGGCCGGGATATGCACCGAGTTGACCGAGAAATCCTCATAGCGTTCGACACCGGATACGATTTCCGGGAAAGAGGCAAAGGCGATCTGGGCCTCGTCGCCTGCCGGGAAGGCGGACTTGATGAAGCCTCCGAGGTCCATCATCGCGGCCTTCTTCTGTGCGAGAGCCGCGCCCGCCTGTTCCCAGCCGAAGGACGGCCCGCTTGCGGAGAAGAAATTGGCCTTGATGAGCTCTTCCCATTTGTCGAAGACCGGTTTCAGCATCGGGTCGGTATAGGGAACCTTGCCTTCCATCAGGGCGAGATGCTTTTCAAGGCCGTTGATGCGCAGGTTCATGTGGTCGAACCAGCCGCCCGTCGGCCACAGTTCCTTCGTGCCCATGCTGATGGGGGTCATGCCGGCAGACTTCGCCGCCTCGCCGAATTTCAGGAATTCGTCCCAATTCTTCGGTGCCGTCCAGCCCTTCTCGGCGAAAACGTCCTTGCGGTAGAAAAGGCCCCAGAGAATGCCGCCAAGCGGCAGGCCGTATTGCTTGCCGTTGACGGTGACGGCCGTCATGGTGGCGCCCAGCTTGTCTCTGTAGCCTTCCTTGGCGAACAGGTCGGAAATGTCGTCGAACAGTCCGCGGTCGACGAAAGCCTTCATGCGGTTGCCGGAGAACCAGAAGCAGATATCAGGGGCGCCGACGACGAGGTAGCTGCGGATAGCCGTCTTGTGGGCCTCGTGATCCATATTGTTGATGGTGACTTTCGTTCCCGTCTTCTTGGTAAAGTCGGCGGCAATGCGCTCGAGGACGGCGCGCTGGTCGGCATTGCCGATATCCGAAATGATCGTCACCTCGCCGCCATTGGCAATTGCCGGGCGATAAAGCGCCGTAGCGGCCAGGGCAGCGCCCGTGCCGATCACGAACTGGCGCCGAGACGCCCTGATTGCATTGATGAGTGAAAGTTCGTTCTTCGATGCCATCTTTTTCCTCCCGAGGCACATCAAATCCTGGCCCGCCCACCGATATGAGCAGCCGCTAACCTTCAGAAATTACGCAATAAACCGGCATTGCCGCTCGTGTTGATACAAGCGGACATTCCTCCATTGCCATGTGCTATTGCATACCGTATCTTCCGGGAAGCGACAATAGTTAATTTACAAAATAAATTTAAAGGATCACCGTGCGCGGCAACCCTAGTACCTCCCGAGCCCTCAACCGGCGGCTCATCCTCAACCTGCTGCGAAACCGTGGGGCAATGCCGCGTGCCGAAATCGCCACGGTGACGGGTCTCAGCCCGGCGGCCGTGACCTTCGTGGTCACGGAACTGATCGAGGAGAGGCTCGTCGTCGAAGGAAAAGCGCAGACGGGCGCAACCGGGCGCCGGCCCGTACCGGTCGATATCAACTATGACGGCCATCTGGCTGTTGGATTCAAGCTTCGCCACGACAGCATCGATTGTGTCCTGACTGATCTCGCCACGACTCCGATCGCCTCCTTCGATATGCCTGTGCCCGACACGCTGCCCGGAACGATGGTCGACGCCATCGCGACGGCGATCCCGAAGCTGCTGGCCGATGCCGGCCGCACCGGTTCGCCGGTCATGGGCGTCGGCGTTTCCATCCCCGGCGAGGTGGATGCCGTCAACGGAATCTGCGTCCAGAGTCCACGCTTCGGCTGGCGCAATCTCGCCTTTCCCGAATTGCTGCGCGAACGGGTTCATATTCCAGTCTGGATCGATGACGATATCAGCGCCTTCACCGTCGCACAGCGGCTCTTCGGTGCAGGCCGCAACTACAGCAATTTCGCAACGATCGCAGTCGGTACCGGCGTCGGGTCATCGCTCGTTATGGGTGGAGAAATCTATCATGGAAGCCATGGCTTGGCCGGAAAGCTTGGTCATATCATCACGATTCCCGGCGGCCGGCTTTGCGAATGCGGGAGAAGAGGCTGCCTTCAGGCTCACGCAGCCGAGGCTGCGATGATCGAGGAATGGGGCCGGCGCCGCGGCGCAAAGACCAATCGCGACGAGTTCGCAGCGGCGATCGATGGCGGCGATCCGGCGGCTCTCCAGGTCATGGCGGAAGCGGGAGAACTGATCGGACGTCACGTGGCGGATCTGGTGAACCTGTTCGATCCCGAGGTTCTCATTGCCGGCGGCGAAGCCATGCAGTTTGGCGAGGCGATTCTCGAGCCGATCCGCCGTTCGATGGCAAAATACGTCTTTTTGAATACGCCGGAGTTGCTTCCTGATTGGGTGCCGGGCTCCTGGGCGCGGGGCGCCGCAGCCCTTGCGACCCAGCACTTCTTCGATCTGGATGTTGAATGATGCCGCTGCGCGCATGATCCGCATATGCGCGCCGTGTCGCCAAGAGGCCACCTGTCGGACCCCGGCTCGTCCTCCATCGGGGGCCGTTGGCGAAGCTGGCGGTCATTGCCACATCAGATCCCCACCGCAGCTTCAGGCATGTGCGCGCCGCAACTCCGTGGGAGATTGTCCGTAGAGCCGGCGAAAGAGTCTTGCAAAATGGGAGGCGCTGTCGAAGCCGACCTCCAGTGCGATTTCAATGAGCGGCGCCTCTGTCTGGAGAACGAGCTGCTTGGCACGTTCCATGCGAATGCGGGTGTAGACGGCTCCGGGAGAGGTTTTCATTTCCTCGGTAAACAGACGTTCGAGCTGCCGCCGGGACAGCCCGACCGATGCAGCAAGATCTTCGGTCGGCACCACGTCCTCGATATGGCTCTCCATGGTAATCAGCACGGCTTTCAGGCGTGGATCCTGGCATTCGATCGCGAGCGGCTTGCGCGGCTGAATATCCAGCCCGGATCGGGCGCGCTCGATCTGCAGCACTTCCAGCGCATTTCGTTCGGCATCTCGGCTGATGTGCCGTCTGACAAGAAAGGCCGCCATGTCGGCAGCGCTGCTTCCACCAGCGCATGATCCGCGGCTCCGGTCGAGATTGAACAGGCGATCGGAGCGAACGGGGTTTTCGGGGAATTGCTCCCGGTAGGCCTGGTAATGCAGCCAGCTGACGCAGGTCTGGTGTGTCTTCATCAAGCCAAGGCGTGCCAAGATGAACGTGCCGGTGCAAACCCCGATCAGCGGGATCTTCTGAGCCGCAGCCTTCTTCAGATAATCGGAAGTCTGTTGATCGATCGTGATGTCGGCATTCAAAAGTCCGCCGACGACGACAATGTAGTGGAATTCCTTTGGGTCGATAAAGTCCGATGTCGGTGCCACCTGAACACCGCAGCTCGATGTGATGAGATGCCGGGTACTACCCAAGACCTGCCAGTCGGCTAGCACTCTGCCCGATTTGTCGGCCTCGTCGCTCGCCAATCTCAGCGTATCGACGAACAGAGCGAAGGCGGAAAGCGTAAATGATCGTGCGAGGATGAACCCGACCTTCAAGGGATCGTGCTTAGCTTCTTGTTTGACGGATTTCATGCAATGCCTCGCGGGACCGACCTCTTCTATTTGATCTGGAAACCATAGGCCAAAGGATCTCGATCGTCGACGAAGATCGTGTTGTGGCCGATGATCCGCGCCCAGCCCTCGACGCTCGGCCTGATACCCCTGAAATCTCCGACTTCAACCTCCGACTCGATACATCCTTCGAATATCGTGCCGATCAGGCTCTCCTGACGAAAGGTGTCGCCGACCTTCAGTCGGCCCTTGCCATGCAGTTGAGCAAGGCGGGCGGAGGTGCCGGTGCCGCCGGGGGAGCGATCTATCGCCTTGTCGCCATAGAAAACCGCGCCCCGCCCATCGGCTTTGTCGCTTGTCGGCGCGTCGCACCATAGGGCGTGGTGGACGCCTCTTATCCTTTCATCCTCGGGATGAACCGGATTGCAGATCGGCTCGAGGGCATCGCGCAGCTTCCTGCTGATGTCGACGATGTCATCACTCGACATGCCGTCCAATCCAGGCCAGTTTCTTTGCGGTTCGACGACGGCGTAATAGTTGCCGCCATAGGCGACGTCGATCGTCAGGGCGCCGAGCCCCGGCAAATCGACTTCGACATCGGCCGCATGCAGGTAGCTTGCGACATTGAACATGCGGACGGCCTCGACGAATTCGCCCGGCTTGTCATAGTCGATATCCACGCGGCCCGCCGGCGTCTCGATGGACAGTTTGCCGGGAATGCGTGGCGTGACGAGGCCTTCTTCGATTGCCGCCGTTACCAGACCGATTGTGCCGGCTCCGCACATGGGCAGGCATCCGCTGACCTCGATGAAGATCACGGCAAGGTCGCAGTCTTCACGATAGGCGGGATAGATGATGGCGCCGGACATGATGTCATGTCCGCGCGGTTCGAACATCAGAGCCTTGCGGATCCAATCATGATCGCGGACGAAGATTTCGCGCCGCTCGGCGATCGGAAGATGTGGGAGCAAGGGGCCGCCGCCTGCGACAAGCCGTACCGGATTGCCGCAGGTGTGGGAATCGATGCAGAAGAAACTGTGGCGCATTCGATGATCTTTCCGCTTAGAGCAATTCCAGGAAAAGTGCGCAGCGGCTTTCCGTCCGGAATTGCATGAAAACAATGAGCTAGAGCGTTTCAGAGATTCCGCGAAAAGCTGAGCCGCTCTAGCCGTGCTTTGCCGATGACCGGGCGTGATCCTGCAACGCGCCCTTTGACAACCTGTCGAGCAGGATGGCTATGGCGACGATCGCAAGGCCGGCCCGCAGCCCAAGTCCCATTTCCATCCGGGTCAGGCCCCGCGTCACCTCGGCTCCAAGCCCGCCGGCTCCAACGAGCCCGGCAAGCACGACCATGGCCAGCGAAAGAAGAATGCACTGGTTGAGGCCAACGAGCAGGGTAGGCATTGCGGAGGGAATCTCGATCTTGAAGAGGATCGAGCGCGGCGGCGCGCCTGTGGCTTGTCCAAGCTCGAGAAGGTCTTTCGGCACCTGGTTGAACGCCAGCGTCGTCAGACGCAGCATCGGCGGCACGCCATAGACGATCGTTGCGATGATCGCCGGAACACGGCCGAGACTGAAGATCATGACGGCCGGTATGAGATAGACCCAGGGCGGAACGGTCTGCATGATGTCGAGCAACGGCCTTACAACCTTCTCGAAGGTCTTGTAGCGTGACGCAAGAATGCCGAGCGGGAAGGCGATCGAGACGGAGATGGCGACTGCGACCGTTACCAGAGCCAGGGTCTGCATGGATGCAGCCCAGAAGCCGGTGAGCAGACAGAAGGTGAGAGCGACGGCCGTCACCGCCGCAACTCTGATATTGATGACAAAGGCTGCAAAAAGCACGGCTATGGCAATCACCGCATAGGGCGGCAGGTAAAGAAGCGCCGATTCGATCCCACCAAGCACCGCTTCGATAAGCCAGGTGATGCCTTCGAAGACGGGATGAAAGTTGGTGTTCAGCCAATCGACAATGGGGGCCAGATAGGTACCGGGCGAAAACCGGAGAAGATCGAGGTTCATCTTGCACCTGCCTTGGCGCGGCCGGCCGCGCTCTGCGTCAATCTGTCGAGTACCATCGTCAGGATGACGATTGCGATTGCGGCGTTGATAGACGTCGCCATGTCGAGCGTGCGCACAGCGCTGTAGATGGTTTCGCCGAGGCCGCCGGAGCCGACGATGCCTGCGATCACAACCATGCCGAATGCCATCATCAGGCTCTGGTTGATGCCCGCCAGGACACTTGGGATGGCAAATGGCAGCCTGATCTTCGTGAACATTTGCCATGGCGTCAGGCCGCTCGCCTGTCCTAATTCTATAAAGGCTGGCGGCGTCATGCGGATACCGAGCGAGGTCAGGCGGATGGCGGGCGGCATCGCCACGATGAAGGTCGCAACGAGCGCGGTCGCGGGGCCGAAGCCAAGAAGGGCAATCGCCGGCAGAAGGTAGATATATGGCGGCAATGTCTGAATGAGGTCGAGGACCGGCTCCAGAGCCCTGTCGAACCACCGTATGAAGCCCGCGGCGATACCGATCGGAATTCCGATGGCAAGTGCGAGTATGGTGGCGGTGGTGACGAGGGCAAGCGTGCTCATGGTTTCGTTCCACAATCCCATGACTGCGCAGAAGAACAGGCCCAGTCCCGCCAGTATGGCGGACAAAGCGCTGATCAGGCGCCACGCGAGAAGTGCTACGATGACCACGATGACGTAGAAGGGCGCCAAATGAAGCAGCCAGAGGACGCCATTATAGGTTCCCTCCAGGATCGCCCTCAAGGGAGTGAACAGCCAGTCGCCGTTGTCGCTGATCCAGCCTAGCGCGTCATCGGTCCAGGCATCGAAGGTATCCGCAATGACCGAGATGTCCATTTTCCTATGTCCTTCTACGCCGGCATTTGCTGTTGCGCCGGGGAACCGGCGACGCCGCGAAGCAATCCGCGCGTGGTGACGACACCGACAATGGAACCATTGTCGACCACCGCCACAGCATCGCGATCCGACTTCATCGTAAGGTCTATGAGCTCGCCGATATCCGCTTCCGGAGAGGTCTTCAGCAGCGCATCTACGTCATGCTGCGGCTGCAGGCTCCGGTATTCCGCGATCGACTGCATGACCGAATGGGCCTTGACGAGATGAATCCTTGATATGCCCGCGACGAAGTCGGCGACATAGTCGTCGGCAGGCTTCGTCACGATCTCTTCTGCGGTTCCTACCTGAACGATGACGCCGTCCTTCATGATGGCGATCCGGTCACCGATGCGGATGGCTTCTTCGAGATCATGCGTGATGAAGACTGCGGATTTGCCGAGCGACTTCGTCAGCTCCCGGAACTCATCCTGCAGCTGGCGGCGAATAAGGGGGTCAAGCGCGCTGAACGGCTCGTCCATGAGGATGATCTCGGGATCGGCCGCCAGAGCTCGGGCCAGGCCGACGCGCTGCTGCATCCCGCCCGATAGCTCCGAGAGGTATCTGGAGGTCCAGTCGGAGAGGCCGACCTTGTCGAGTGCTGCGCGGGCGGTCGCGTTGCGCTCGTCCTTCGCAACGCCGCGGACCTCCAATCCGAAGGCGGCATTCTCGAGAACGGTGCGATTTGGAAGCAGCGCCACACTCTGGAATACCATGCCGATATTGCGGGCGCGCATATCGCGCAGTTCGGCCGCATTCAGCCTGGCGATTTCCTTGCCCTTGATCGTGATCCTGCCGAGACTCGGTTCGATAAGGCGGTTGAGAAGGCGGACCAGAGTGGATTTTCCGCTTCCCGAGAGGCCCATGATGCAGAAAATCTCGCCGCGACGGACCTGGAGGTGGGCATCGGAGACACCGACGACACAGTTGAACTCCTGAAGCACCTGCTTCTTGGAAAGGCCACGCTCGGAAACGGCCTTCACGGCAGCGGTCGCACGCGCACCGAAAATCTTCCAGACGTTCTGGCAATCGACCAGGACTTCGCCGGTGTTATCCATGACAGTGTTCATTTTCTTCCCCGCGCGGCCGGTCCATTGCCGGCCTGTTCGTCTTCGTTGAGGGATGCGGGCCGCCCTGACGGCGGCCCGCCGTCGGGATCATTCGCTCTTGATATTCTCCCACCGCTTCAGGAGGTCGGCGTGGCTGGTGGTCCAGTCCTTGACGGCATCGTCCATCGTCTTGCCGTCATTCACAGCGCTGTTGATGGCGGTGATGTCGGCAAGCGGCACGTAGACGCTGGCAATGACTTCACGAGCATGCGGATAATCGGCGGAGAAACCTTTCTTGCCGATCCAGTAGTAGCTCTGCGGCGGCGGGAAGATACCCTTGGGGTCCTTGAGGAATTTCACATCGTATTTCTGCATCATCCAGGACGGCTCCCAGATGGTGACGGCGATCCATTCCTTCCGGTCGACAGCCGACTTCAGGGCGGCCGTCATGGCTGCGGTGCTGCCCTCGACGAGCTGCAGTTTCAGGTCATAGCCTTTGACCGCGTTGGCGGTATCGCGCATCAGGCCCGAGCCCGGCTCTATGCCGACGATCTTGCCGCCGAATTTGTCGGCATTGGCATTCAGCTGGTCCATGGAGTCGATCGGCACGTATTTCGGTACGGCGACGCCCTGGAACAGGCCGTGAGAAACGGGCGAGATCTTCTCGAGACGCTTCTTGTTCTTGTCCCAATAGTCCTGCGCGACGTAATCGGTCTGAGAGGCGAGGATCTGGATGTCACCCTTGCTGAGTGCTGCATAGGCGATGCCCCATTCGGAGAACGGCACGACCTTCACGGTGTAGCCGGCATCTTCCAGCACCTTTTTGGTAATCCCGGTGATCGGTGTCAGGTCTTCCCACGACATCGTTCCCACGGTGATGCTCTTCTCTTCCGAATGGGCGGAAAATGCGGTCATTCCGACCATCGCGGCTGCGCAAAGCGCCTTCCACAAAGTCTTCATTTTTCTTAACTCCTAGTTTTCGTTCCCATTTTATTGAAGACCTGCGGTCGGCTCAGTCTTCATATTGCGCGGCGACGGATCATCCCTCGCGGCCTGCGCGCAATTCCTGCAAACGGATCACCGAATTGATGCCGAGCCATGCGAAGGGTTCCGGCGGCAACCGGGATGGCGCGGCGTGATCCATATATTGTTCGAGATGCTGAGAGCTCGTGCCGGTTGCCAGTTCGGCGGCCATGATGCCCGCCAATGTGCTCTTGACGGTGCCGAGCCCATTTTCACAGCATGCCGAGTATAGCCCTTCGTCAAGCGCGCCGAATGCCGGCACATGGTTCCGACTGAGGCAAAGGCGCCCGGCCCAGCTGTGTTCGAAAGGGATGTCCTTTAGCCCCGGAAACCGCGCATCGAGCGAATTTCTGTGCTCTTCGGCCATCTTGGCCATGCGCCGATCAGAAACGGTGATCGACGTCTCGTAGGTATATTTCGTCCGAATGACGATGCGCGACTGTCCGCCCGAGGTGATCTTTCGCACCGTCGCGCCCATGGCATCGGCGGGAAGCAGAGCCCATTTATCCCGTCCCGAAATCTTTCGGCCGAGGTCTTCGGCTGGGAATGGAGCCGTCATGGAGGCATAGGCAAAGATATGCATCAAACGGCCGCCGAAGTGGCCGAAGTCCGTGATGTGACCGTTGACACCCAGGATAACATTCGGAGCGGTGACCTTGCCTCGGGTGGAGGCGGCGATCCAGGTTCCATTCTCGCGCGTCAAGGAAGTAACGGGCGAGCGCTCGAAGATGTCCAGCCTGTGCGACAGCCCTGCGGCAAATGCGCGAACATAGTCAGCCGGCTGGATCAGGACGGCGCCTGGTGTGAAGAGGCCACCGAGATAATAGTCGGAACCTGTAATTTCCCGCATCTCGCGAGCGTCGAAAAACATATGTTTCTCACCGGCGCTCCTCAAGGACTGGCCGAAGCTGATGTTTAGCTTCATTCCACGCGCAGTCGCTGCAGCGTTGATCTTGCCCGCAGGATCGAAAGTCTCGGGCGACATGTCGTATTCGTCCGCGGCTTCTTTGGCAAAGGCGATCGCAGCCCTGTTCTGAGCCATCTCCAGGCGAGTGGCGTCCAGACCGCCACTCGAATATTCGCTCGACGAAAGGTTGTGCGGGACGTCGATCATGAAGCCGGAATTGCGGCCCGATGTGCCTTTGCCGACTTCGCTTGCATCAAGCACGACGATTTTGTCGTCTGGCCGGAGCTGCAGAAGACGGCGCGCCGCCGAGAGCCCGGCAAAGCCTGCACCAATGATCAGCCAGTCCGCGGTCACGTTGCCTTCCAGGCTCCGGACCGGGAGAGAACGTCGACTGATCGCCTCCCAGCCCGAGGCGCCGTTTTCTGCCGGCAAACGCTTGACGGACGTCGTGATCATCGGATCGTCTCGTCCACCGAGCGATCGGAGATATCGATCCAGATCGTCTTCAATTCGCAATAATTGTCGTGCGCGAAGATCGACTTGTCGCGTCCTCCGAAGCCCGACTCCTTATAGCCGCCGAACGGTGTCGTCGCGTCGCCTTCGCCGAAGCAATTGACGGTGACGAGGCCGGCCCGGATATCGCGCGACAGCCGGATCGCATTCTTCAGGCTGCCGGTATAGACCGATGCCGTCAGGCCATAATTGGTGTCGTTGGCAAGTGCGACGGCCTCGGCCAGCGTGTTGAACGTCGTCACCGACAGGATCGGCCCGAAGATCTCCTCCTTGAACAGCCGGCTGGCGGCGGTAACGCCGTCAACCACCGTCGGCTCGACGAAGATGCCGCCATGCGTTTCGCCGCCATGGGCGATCGTCAGCTTCTCGCTTTTGACGTCGTCGAGGAAGGATGTGACCTTCTCGTAGTGGTTCTTGCTGACCAGTGCGCCGACGCGGTTTTCCGGATCAAGGGGATCACCGGTTTTCCACTCGCGCATATAGGCACCGATGCGCTTGAGCAGCTCGTCCTTGATTTTGGCATGGACGATGAGGCGTGAACTCGCGCTGCAGTTTTCACCCATGTTCCAGAAGGCACCGTTGACGATCTGCTCGGCGACGAGATCGAGATCTTCGGCATCTTCCAGCACCACGGCCGGGTTCTTGCCACCGCATTCGAGTACGACCTTCTTCAGGTTGGAATCGGCGGAATAATGCAGGAAACGGCGACCGGTCGGCGTCGAGCCGGTAAAGGCCACCATGTCGACATCCATGTGCAGGCCCAGCGGTTCGCCGACATCCCGGCCGCTGCCGGTGACGACATTGAAGACGCCGGCCGGGATGCCGGCTTCATAGGCAAGTTCGGCAACTCGCAGCGTTGTCAGCGTCGTCTCCTGCGCAGGCTTGACGACGACGGAGCAACCGGCAGCCAGCGCCGGGCCGATCTTCCACGCAAGCATCAGCAACGGGAAATTCCAGGGCAGCACGCAGCCGACGACGCCGATCGGCTCGCGCACCACCATCGCCAGCGCATTCGGGCCGACCGGATTGGTGTTGTCATAGAGCTTGTCGATCGCCTCGGCGTGCCAACGAAGGGTGTGGATGGTATCGGGCACGTCGACGGTCTGGCATTCGCGAACCGGCTTGCCGCTATCGAGACTTTCCATGACCGCCAACTCGTGACGGTTCTCTTCGAGCAGCCGGGCGAACTTGATGAGCGTTGCCTTGCGCTCGCCCGGCGATAGCTGGCGCCAGCGGCCATCCTCGAAGGCCTCTCTTGCCTTGAGTACGGCGTAATCGACGTCGCTGACATCACAGGCGGCAATGTTAGCCAGGCGTTCGCCGGTCGCCGGATTGGTCGTCTCGAACGTTTTACCGGAATTGGCCGGACGGAAGGAGCCGTCGATAAAGGCGTTCGTCGGCAAATCGAGGCCAGCGGCAATCGCCTTGTATTCGGCTGCGGTCAAAGGTTCATGCATGATTGGCTCCCGACGTGATCTGGGCGACCGTGCGCTTCAAGGTGGCGACGACAGTCTGGAGGGTTCTTTTTTCCTCGGAGGTCATTCCGCGCAGCGGCGCGCGGACAGGGCCGGCCTTGAGGCCGATGATTTCGCAGCCATGCTTGATCGATTGCACGAACTTGCCGGTTTCGAGAAAATCCATCAGCGGCAGCATCGCCGACATGATAGCGCGGCCCTTGTCGAAATTCTTCTCGAGCACGCAGGCTTCGTAGAGCGCGACGTGTTCCCGCGGCAGGAAGTTCGAGCCGGCGCACACCCAGCTTTTTGCCCCCCAGGCGAAGAATTCGAGCGCCTGGTCATCCCAGCCGCAAGACAGGGCGATGTGAGGAAATTTCCGTGCCAGCAGATGGACGTTCGCCATCTCTCCCGAACTTTCCTTGATCGCTCTCACATTCTTGGATTTGCCGACGCGCGAGAAATATTCGTCGCCCATCATCACACCCATGCGGGCAGGGTAGTTGTAGAGCATGATCGGCAGATCGGCGGCGCGGTCGACCGTCAATGCGTGAATGGCATTTTCCTTCTCCGTCGGCAGGGCATAGGGCGGCGACGTCACGAGGATGGCATCCGCGCCGATCTCTTTTGCTGCCGTGGCATAGGCGACCGAGTCCTCGGTACGGGTCGCTCCGGTGCCGACGATCAGCGGCAGACGCTTTGCGATGACCTGCTTGGCGTACGCCGCAAGATCGAGCCGTTCCTGCATGGATTGGGCATAATATTCGCCCGTGGAGCCGCCGATGATGATGCCATGGACCTTGGCCTCGACGAGCGATTCCAGGACGGCTGCGAATGCAGCCTTGTCTATCTGGCCGTCCGGTCCATGCGGCGTGATCGCCGGCGTATAGATGCCTTCGAAATTCAAGACGATTTCTCCATCGATGTGACGGGCACTTCGACGAGCGCATCCGCCTTCATTCCTTGCGGCGCGATGAACATTTCCATGTTCTCGCGCGACAGTTCCCAATGTTCGAAGACCAGGTCCACGACGGTGTCTTCATCATGCCGCGCGATCGCCTCGATGAAGCCGTCATGATGCTCCACGGCGAGTTGAAGCCGTTCGCGCATGTCGTCGTTCTTCGGCCGGAAAAAGGTGTGGCCGATCCGTGCATGGTCGATCAGCAGGCGGCCCAGGCTCGGCTGCAGATAGGCGTTGAACGACATTTCGCCGATGATTTCGTGGAAGCGATTGTTCTCCAGCACCATGGCGAGAGCATCGCCCGAGCTGCTTGCCGATCGGAACCGATCCTGCGTCTCCTTCAGATCCACGAGTTGCTTCGGCTTGAAGTTCTGCACCGCGAGTCGGCCGATTGCGGCATAGATCATCGGCGCCACCAGGAAGAAGTGCCTGAGGGTCTGATGGTTCATCGGGCTGACGCGCGCGCCGCGATTGGCCCGGATGTCGATATAGCCTTCGCCTTCGAGGCGCCGAAAGATTTCCCGGACGGGTGTGCGGGAGAGGCCGTATTGCTCGCTGAGGCTTGCTTCGTCCAAATCCTGATCGGGATCGAGCTCCATCGTCAGAATTTGACGCTTCAGATCGTCGTAAAGATTGCTCTTCCCGCCCTTCATTGCGACCTCCTCCTTGGAATTTTGCAGGGAACTGAACCCGCCGGTTCCTGCTGATGGGAGAAAGGTCGCACAGGCAGATCATCGAGTCAATAAAATTGTATAATCTGCGTACACAATAGATGTTGTAAGAATATACAATCCTGTTTTTGCTGCCAATTACGTGGTGCGGGGGCGACGCCGAGCCCTGTCAGGATCGTCAGGCCTCCAGCGGTCGATATGTCGCGGCGAGGCTTTTCACGAAAAATCGCCACTCGGATGTCAGAGGGAATTGATCCGGCGCCTCGGATTTCACCGACGGAGGCGTGTGGATGGCGAGCGGTGGTGCGGGCTTGCCATTTGGCAATAGCGCGGCGGGGCCTCGTCGCTAATTCGCCGCGCTCAAGGCAGGTCAGTCAAAGCTGAGCGGATTTTATGGAAATCCTTTAGGTGACATGGGGCGTCACGGCATCGGATGCCGATTTAATGGATATCAGTGGCTCAATGCGTGCGCTGTGAACTGGAGATAGGCCGCAAGGCTGACGGCGGAAAGCGCCACAATGGCAATGGGTTGGGAGAGGTTCTTGCTGATGGCCGCGAGCAGCAGACCGAGTAGGACGATGGCGCCTCCCAGCAACGGCCCCTTATCGGCAAAGGACAATGCAAGGGCGGTCAGGCTGACGGCCGCCGCGACCATCGTAACCGGCATCTGGTTTTGAAGACTGTCACCGCGGCTTGCGAAGGTGAGCAGAAACCTATTCCAGCTCAAACCGAGGGAAATGCTCAAAAGTAGCGGCAGGAGAATGGACAGCATAAATATCGTCTCTTCCGATGGATCGATCGTAAAGACGCAATTCATGTGCCAGTAAGTGCAGGTGTTGATCCGGCCGGGTATATCGCAGCGCAGGCATGAACCGCTGCCCGTTTGGGCGGCGATCTGCCACTCTATTTGGCATCCCATCGGAAGCGGCAGATTCAAAGCCCGGCAGGAAAAAGGGCATTGAGCTCATCGATAGCGCGGCCCTGCTTGCGTGACGATCACGTCCATCGGAATGTCATGAGCGAGCGGGCGGATGGTATCGATCCTCTGCGTTTCGAAGCCGACACCGATGACCAAGGGCTTGCGCTTCAGGGCCGCAAGGGTTCTGTCGAAAAATCCGCCTCCATAACCAAGACGGTAATGACGTGAATCGAAGCCGACCAGGGGCGCGATGACGATATCCGGAACCGCTTGCCTGCCCTCTGCCGGCACGGGAATGTTCCATACCCCGTGTTCGAGCGGCTCCCCCGTTTTCCATGATCGGAATATCAGGGGGGTTGCCTTGGCCACGACGACCGGCAACAGGCAGTTCGCGCCGCGGGCCGTCAAGGCCGCCATCCATCCTCTCAGGTCCGGCTCTCCCGAGAAGGGCCAGAACAGGCTGATGTGTCTGCCGTCGATATCGGTGACAACCTGATCGAGATAGGCAGCAATTGCGCCTGCATATTCTTCACGCTTTGCAATTGGCAGCGCCTTTCGCTCGCCGATCAGCCTTTGCCGCTCAGCCTTTCGCCATTTGAAAATATCAGAGATCTGGTCCTCATCGGGCGAAATGCCGCTATAGGCCGGATCGACCTCGTGCAGCATGCAGGCAGGCGACGCGTATTCGCGGATTGCCTCGTCGGTTTGATGTCGATCTGATTTTGCCATCCGCCGGTCAGAACTCCATCCCCTGGCTCGATGCCGAAACATGCTTGAGCTGCGACAATGATTTTTATATAGGGAATGATAAGACAACTTAATTCCTGAATCGAGATCTTTTCATTGGACCTCTCATCAATCGAGATCTTCCTTGCCGTGGCCAGTGACCGCAGCGTGACCAAGGCTGCGAAGGCCGTGGGACGTGTGCCGTCGAATGTGACGACGCGTATCCAGCAGTTGGAAGACTATCTGGGCGTCCTGCTCTTCAGCCGCGACGGCAAGAAGATGACGCTGACGAAAGAAGGCGAGACATTTCACCTCTATGCCAATCGGCTCGCCGCGCTTGCGCTCGAGGCGCGTCAGGCGGTCAGGCCCCAGCGCCCAACGGGCACATTGCGTCTGGGAACGATGGAAAGCACGGCGGCAAGCCGGTTGCCTGCGGCGCTCAGCCGGTTCAACCACATGTGGCCGGATGTATCGCTCCAGCTGACGCTTGGCGCTTCCCGCGATCTTGCTCAAGATGTTCTGCGCGATGTTCTGGACTGCGCGCTGATCGCCCGGCCGCCAAAAGCGATGCTGGATGAAGATCCAAGTTTTGCGGCTGAGCTCAAACAACTCGAGGCCGAACCGGTATTTGTCGAGGATCTGCTGCTCCTGCTGCCATCCGGGCATCCGTCGATCCGATCGGCTGCCGATTTGCGTGTAGGATCGATTGCTGCCCTTGAGCCCGGATGCACTTATCGCAGGATTGCAGAAGGCTGGGCACGCAAGTCGAGCTCTCTGCCGACCACCGAACTTGGCTCCTATCATGCCATTCTGGCCAGTGTTGCGACCGGCAACGCAGCCGGTGTCATGCCAAAGTCGGTTCTCGATCTCATGCACTGGCCGTCGACATCGGCGACACATCAGCTCGCTGCCGTCGACACGATCCTTATCTCCCGCAAGAATAATCGCCCGAGTTCGTTCGATGCGTTTCATGAAGTTCTCGGTGCCACCAAGGGCAAGAGCCTGCCGCTAGCGCCGAACTAGCCAGCCTCCTGCCGTTCATCCAAGGAATACCCTTCTCTAAAACTGGTTTCATCATGCAGCATCCAGAGTCCCACCAGGCGGGAGCCAGCCGGTTTCGCCTGTTTTCCCCGATCCTCGCCGGAGCGACCCTGCGCGAGCGGCTGATCGCGTGTCTTGGCGCCTTGATCGGCATCGGCCTTACCGGGATCATCAGCGGCTATCTCTTCGGGCAGGGACCGCATCTTCCACTCATCGTCGCGCCGATGGGAGCGTCCGCGGTGCTGCTTTTCGCCGTTCCGGCAAGCCCGCTTGCCCAGCCTTGGTCGATTATCGGCGGTAATACCATTTCGGCCATGATGGGTATCATCGCCGCCTATCTCATCCACGATCCGATCATCGCAATCGGGGTCGGAGTCTCGCTTGCGATAGGAGCGATGTCATTTACGCGATGCCTGCATCCGCCGGGGGGTGCTGCAGCCTTGACCGCCGTTCTTGGCGGCCCAGTCGTTGCGGGCTGGGGCTTCCTGTTTCCGTTCGTGCCGGTTGCCTTGAACTCCTGCATACTCGTCGGTCTCGGACTTGTGTTTCACAAGCTCTCCAGGCGCAATTATCCGCATGTCCTTGCAAAGCCTGCCGAGAATACCCATCAGACACGTGATCTGCCGCCGCCCTTGCGGGTGGGCTTTCGAGAAGAAGACGTCGATGCTGCCCTGGATGTACTCGACGAGACCTTCGATATCGATCGCGCAGACCTTAGCCGCCTCTTGCGGCAGGTCGAATTGCAGGCAGCGGTGCGATCGCATGGAGACATAAGCTGTGCTGACATCATGTCGCGTGATGTCATCGCCATTGGCGAGGATGCCGAGCCGGATCACGCGCGACATCTTCTGCTGAAGCACAATATTCGCACGTTGCCGGTCAAGGATCGGGAGGGCCGCCTGATCGGCACGGTCGGCTTGCGCGAACTCTCGGGCGGCCTCGACACCATCGCGCATGCCATATCGAAACCGGCTGTCGCCGATGCGGCCGATCCTGCTCTTTCGCTCCTGCCTGTTCTGACGGACGGACGCACACATGCGGTCATCGTCGTTGATGCCGATTGGCGTGTCCTTGGTCTGATATCGCAGACGGATCTGTTGAGCGCGATGGCACGGCTTCTGCCGACCGGGGATGTCTCAGCGCTGGCGGTCGCCCGAGGTAGATAAGGAGGTTCCGAAGCGTTTTCGCCTTCGGACGAGGGCGGCGGTCAATTCGATCTACCCGAGGCTTGCGGCGAAATCCGACAGCAGATCCTCTTCAGCTTCCAGGCCGACGGAGACCCTGAGCAACCCATCACCGATGCCAACGGCGCGGCGGGTGATGGCACTATAGGCCTTATCGTCCGCGATCCCATTTGCGGCCGCCATCGTCCTGAAATCCTTGTTGATCGACATGTGGAAATTGTCTTTGACGAATTGGTGCGCAAATTGGAAGTTTATAGGATTGGTTCCGGTACGGGTCGATATTGTTTCCTGTTCTCGAAGCGCATTGATTTACATGAGCCAATCGATGCCCGAGACGGATCAATTTTAACAGGGACGGTAGCGGATCACTTTGGAATAATTTTACCCTTAGCCAAGAAACGAGGCCTGCACTCGATGCCTAAAGCCAAGAAGAAGATGCTGCCGAAGAATTTCGAGGAATTGCTGAAGGTGGGTAATTCCGATGTGATCAAGGCTGTATTCGATATATGCGATGTGAATGCACGTGGTGGTTCCTTCAAGAGAACTGCTCTGGCCTTCAACGAGCTTCCGGACCACGTTGCACGATGGCTGGTCGATCGGGGCGCGGACATTTCTGCACCCAACAGCTATGGCGAGACCCCTCTGCATGATCGTGCCGGTCACTGGCAGGGAAAGATCAATGTCTTGCTGGAACTGGGCGCGGATGTGAATAGCAGCGATGGCAGGGGCGATACCCCGCTTCACAAGGCTGCTTCAGTCGGCAACATCCAAACTGCTCGGATTCTGCTTGAACGCGGCGCACGTGTTGATGCTTCCAACAACAGCGGTCTGACCCCATTGGCGCTTGCCCTCCAGCAATGCAGTAACGCGAAAATCCGGCAGATTGCCGAAATGGCTGAACTGTTGCTGGCCATGCAGCCGCGCCAGCAGAGCGGTATCCGCTCGTTCGCCTCGCGTTTGCTTGGACGGGGGCAAAAGGATGATGATCGAATTTCTCCGGAAATACAGGGCTTTGTGCGGCGTATTGGAACGGATTTCGAATTCCATCGTAGCAACTTCAATCCGGAAAGCAGAGAGGCGACCAGTGCTGCGCTCGATAAGCTCTATGTCTTGTTCGGCGTCGTTCCTGTACCACGCCGAAGTATGCACGATGGCAAGTCGCCTATTGTGGCGAAGGCAGCCAAGTGGGAGGATCGCCATCAGGAATTGTGGGGGCTATTGGTGCCATCAAGCGGGGCAGCCAATACAGTACAAGGTGAAGTCGTTCGTATTTCAGGGCGCATTGCCAGAGAGCTTGACGGTAATGGTGGCATAAATTGGGACAAAGAGTTCGAACAGATGGCTGACGCGCTGCTGATGCATCTCAGTTCTGGTAAGCCATTGCCACCGGCCGAATTGAAAGAGGCGGCAACGATCATCGGTGAAGTGAAGCGAAAATATGGCGATACGCGGCGTCTAAGTGAGTTGGCAGTCGAGTGGGTGGCGCTGAACCCAAATCCAACTGCGCTCGCAACGCCCTCATACAGGCGTTAGTGGACGCGCTGAGAGCTTCACCGCCATAAACTGCGGCTCAACGATCTACTGCCCGGTGATGAAGTTCATGAGCACGATAGCATTGTTGTGTTCGGTGTCTCTCGCACCATAAAGAAGCGTGGCAGTCGATGGCCCGATCTGCTCTCTAAGCTCTTCCACCGCCTTCGAGTTCTTCTTGAGTTCATCCTGGTAACGCCGGCGAAATTCATCCCATTTTTTTGGATCATGATCGAACCAGCGTCGCAGCTCGGCGCTCGGGGCGATGTCCTTCAGCCAGGCGTCAATATGAGCGTCGTTCTTGCTGATGCCGCGAGGCCATAGACGGTCGACGAGGATACGCTTGCCGTCGCCGTCATCAGCGGGTTCATAAATTCGTTTGATGCGCAGAGGCATGTCCATCGCCTTTCCGGGGCAGTTGCCCCTTGCCGATGATAACATCCGTCTGCGGAGCTTGCTCAATAATCGGAAGACCAGTGTTTTTTGTGCCTCAGAAATCGGCGACCTTACCCCAAACGGATGAGGCAAAGCGGCTTGGATGATAGGGCAGTGGATCGACGATAGGCGCAGCACCGGTCACGATGTCGGCAATCAAATGGCCGGCGCCGGGTCCGATCCCGAAGCCATGGCCGGAAAATCCGGCGGCGAGGATGAAGCCGGGGAGGCTCTGTATTTCCCCAATGCCGGGAACACCGTCCGGCGTGCTGTCGATATAGCCGGCCCAGGCGGCCGTGATCTTGGTCTTGTGAAGCTCTGGCAGGAGTTCCAGTGCCCTCGCATGCGTCAGTTCGATCGTAGAATGGTCCGGCCTTGGATCGAGAACGCGCCTATGCTCCATCGGCGTCGTTCGGTCGAGCCGCCAGCGTTTCAGTGATTCATGACCGGAGCGAAAACCTTCGAGACCGCCGGGTGACAGGCTTTTTCGCCGCTTAAGGAACATGGGAACGAATTGCGACGAGAACCGCAATTGTTGAGGCGTCACGTCGACCCGGCCGCGACCGCTGATGGCCAGCGTATAGCCGCCGTCGCCACGCCGCGTGACCGAGACGCCGCTGGTGTGCAAGGCATCCGGCAAGCCTTCGGCACCGGCCGAAACGGCTAGAATGGACGAACGAACGGAGGCTTGAGGAAAGCGGATGCCCAGCTGTCGACAAAAGGATGACGCCCAGGCGCCACCGGCAAGGATTGCGGTCCTGGTGCGGATCACGCCGCTTTCGGTGATCACGCCGCTGACGCGCCCCGCTTCCGTTTCCAGGCCGCGGGCAGCGCAACTCTGATGGACCGTGCTGCCGAGCTTCATGATCGCGCGTGCAACCGCCGGCGCCGCATTGGCTGGGTCGGCAATACCGTCGGTCGGCGAGAAGACCCCGCCTTTCCAGATGCGCCCCGTGGCACGCCCACGCTCGCTCGCCGCAGCGCTGTCGAGCATATGCGTCGTGACACCGACCGTTCTGGCAAAGTCGTGCCAGCGCGCCCAACCGGCGATCTCCTGTTCGTCATTGCTGAGATAGAACAGGCCGCAGCGGCGGAAGCCTGTGTCCTCGCCGCTATCAGCGGCAAATCGTTCCCAGAGATCGAGGCTTTTCGTCGCGATCGGCAGTTCTCGGCCGTCGCGGTTCTGCTGCCGGCACCATCCCCAATTGCGGCTGGATTGCTCCGCGCCGATCCTGCCTTTTTCGACAAGGGCGACGCGCAGGCCCGACCGTGCGAGATAGTATGCGGCGAAAACACCGACAATCCCCCCGCCGATCACGACGACATCGGCGGACTTCGGCAATATCGGCGAGCTTTCGACAAGGCAAAGCGGTGCAGGCATGCGCGATCTCCAGGTTCGAACCAAATCTACCTCATTGCTTCGCCAGACGTTGCCGGAGATCGCCGGCTTGCCAAATTTTATGCCGTGATTGATGCACTCTATAAACTATTGTGCTTCAAAGGAGATTTGTCTTCCGGATAGACATAACCGGGCAATATGCTACGCTCTGCTTTGCGTGATAACAGCATTTTGTGCCGTCTTTCCCCGGCACTCTTTCAATGGTGGGCCTCTCATGAAACTGGATCGGATCGATATCAAAATCCTCTACGAGCTTCAGAGAAACGGCCGCATCACCAATGTCGAGCTGGCAGAACTGGTGGCTCTTTCCCCCAGCCCATGCCTGATGCGCGTCAAGCGGCTGCAGGCGGAGGGATATATCGAAGGCTATTCAGCGCAGATCAACCTCGCCAAGCTCGGCCAGACGCTGACCGTCTTTACCGAAATCACCCTGAAGAATCACAGGCAGATCGATTTTGCCCGCTTCCTCAACGTGGTCGAGAAAATCGACCAGGTGATCGAGTGCCATCTCGTATCGGGCGGCTACGATTATCTCATCAAGTTCGTCACCGCCGGGATCGGCGAATACCAGACCATCATGGAACGGCTGACCGACATGGATATCGGCATCGACAAGTATTTCAGCTTCGTCGTGCTCAAATCACCGATCGTCAAGTCGCACATGCCGCTGACCAGCCTGTTTCCCATGTGACAAGCCCTCTGAGGCTAGGTCGGCGGCTAGCCATGGCCATATTCGCGCTTGAGCTCCGGATCCTGAACGAGATTGTCGAGCCAGGTCGGATCGAGCTTCGGAACGGACCCGAACAGCAGCTGCGAATAGGGGTGACGGGGCGCATTCGTGGTCTCGCGCGTGATTTGCTCCACCTTCTTGCCGCCATACATCACGACGATCTCGTCGCAGATTGCCTCGACGACCGAGAGATCATGACTGATGAAGATGTAGGACAGATGCAGCTCACGCTGCAGTTCCTTGAGAAGATCGATGATCGCGGCGGCAACGACGGTGTCGAGGGCGGAGGTGATCTCATCGCAGATGATCAGGCGCGGGTCTGCCGCGAGCGCGCGGGCGAAATTCACGCGCTGCTTCTGTCCGCCTGACAATTCCGAGGGATAGCGATAGCGAAGCGCGCGCGGCAATCGCACCATGTCAAGCAGTTGATCGACTCTCGCCTCCCGAGCCTTGCGATCCATCCCGTGATAAAATGCCAGGGGTCGCTCGAGGATGTCGGCGATCGACTTTGCCGGATTGAGTGCGGTGTCGGCATATTGAAAGACGATCTGCATTTCCCGCAATTGATCGCGCGTGCGCGATTTGGCGGCGCGATGGATATCGCTGCCATTGAAGCCGATGGTGCCTGACACGGCCGGCAGTATTCCGGCGATTGCACGCGCCAGCGTGGACTTTCCACATCCGGATTCGCCGATGATGCCGAGATTCTTGCCTTTCTCCACCGCAAGGCTCACGGATTGAACCGCGCAGACCGCTGGCAGACCGTTGGCCTGGATATCGCCATAGCCTGCAATCAGACTGTCGATCCTCAGCACGGGCGCAGTCGATCCATTTATGTGACTGTCGCGGACGGCCTGCTTCGGCTCGAAGGCTGCCAGCAGCTCGCGCGTATAGGGATGGCTCGGCCGCGTCAGGATCGCCTCGGTCCTCGCCAATTCCTGGATTTCGCCGCCCTTGAGCACGGCAATGCGATCGGCGATCTGGGCGACGACCGCCAGATCATGCGACACATAGACGCCGGCAATATCACCGGCCCGGATGACGGATTTGAACGCCTTCAGCACGTCGATCTGCGTCGTCACGTCGAGTGCGGTGGTCGGCTCGTCAAAGATAACGAGCTTGGGTTCGCCGATCAGGGCCATGGCGGCGGCCAGCCGCTGCAGCTGGCCGCCAGAGACCTGATGTGGATATCGTTCGCCGATCGTTTCGGGGTTCGGCAGTGAGAGTGCTCGGAAGAGCTCGACCGCGCGCCGGCGTGCTTGTTCAGGAGGCATCAGCCGGTGAATGCGGGTGACCTCGATCACCTGCTCCATGATTTTCGTGGCCGGGTTGAAGGCGGCTGCCGCGCTTTGCGGGATATAGGCAACCGTCGTGCCGCGGACCTTTGCACGCTCGCTTTCGGAGCGCGCGGCCATGTCCTGACCGTCGACGTAAATCTTGCCGCCCGAGATGCGGCAGCCCTCCCGCGCATGTCCCATGAGCGTCAGCGCGATCGTCGTTTTGCCAGAGCCGCTTTCGCCGATGAGCGCGATAATTTCGCCCTTTGCGATGTCGAAGCTGACGTCCTTGATAATCTCGATGACGCGGCCGGAGTCTGTCCTGGCCTCGACCTTCAAGTTCTTGATTTCTACGAGGTTGGTCATCGTCATGCGCTCCTGTCCCTGATCCTGCGTGGCAGGTTGTCGATCAGCAGGTTGACGCTGATGGTGAGGCTGGCAATGGCGAAGGAAGGCACGATCACGGCAGGGGCGGCGAAGGGCAGGCCGCCGATATTCTCGCGGACCAGGGCTCCCCAATCGGCATAGGGCGGCTGCAGGCCGAGGCCGAGAAAGGAAAGACCCGAGAGCAGGAGTACGACAAAGACGAAGCGCAGGCCGAAGTCCGCCAGAACCGGCCGAATAATGTTCGGTAGAATTTCGGAGGCGATGATGTAGCCGACCTTCTCGCCGCGGGTACGCGCAACCGTGATGAAATCCATCGTGTTGATATTGACGGCGAGCGCGCGAGCAAAGCGATAGGCGCCGGGCGTGTAGATGACGGCGAGCGTGATGATCAGCACCGGAACGGACGAGCCGACGGCGGCAACGACGACCAGGCCGAAAAGCTTGCTCGGGATCGAGTTCAGGGCGTCGAGAAACCGGCTCAGAATCGTGTCGAACCAACCGCCAATGACCGCCGCTGTCATGCCGAGCGCCACGCCGCAAAAGCAGCAGAGCGCCACGGCAGCCAAGGAAATGCCGACCGTGTAGCGCGCGCCCATCAGGACGCGCGAAAGCATGTCACGGCCAAGATAGTCGGAGCCAAGCCACAATTGCGGGCTCATCGGCCCGAAGTAGTCCGTGTCGACGATGTCACCGACGGAATAGGGGATGATATAGGGCGCGAAGAGGGCGATGATCGTCCAGCCGAGGATGATGGTAAATGTCAGGACGCCAACTGGACTAACCTTGTAGCCAAGGATGGATGGGGTGCGGGGAGCCAGGCTTTTCGTGGTCATCGCAACCTCGGATTCGACAGGATCGCAATGATATCGGCGGCGGTGATCAACAGGAGATAACCAAGGCAGAAGATCATCGCGCAGCTCTGGATGAGCGGCAGATCGCGGGTCGCGACTGCGTCCACCATCAGCTTGGCGATGCCCGGATAGTTAAAGATGGTTTCAACGATGATTACACCGCCGACGAGGTAGGAGAGCGAAAGCGCGATGGCATTGACGATCGGCCCGAGAGCATTGGGCAAGGCATGCCTGAACACCATGCGGCTGCGCGAGGCGCCCTTGAGCAGGGCCATTTCGACATAGGGGGTCTTCAGCGTTTCGATGAGCGCTGCCCGGGTCATGCGGATCATTTGCGCGGAGATGACGAAGGTGAGCGTGATGACTGGCATGGCGTAGATTTTCATGAGGTCGAAGAGCGTATGGGCCTCGCTCGTCGACGATAGTGCCGGCAGCCAGCGCAGATAGACGGCAAACAGCAAAACAGCGAGCGTCGCGACCATGAATTCGGGCACCGATATCACGCCGATCGAGATGACGGTTACGAGCCGGTCATAATAGGAGCCGCGAAGCATGGCGGAGGTGATGCCGAGCAGCAGTGCCAGCGGCACCGAGACGAGCGTCGTTATGGCAGCGAGCTCCAACGTCGCCACCAGGCGACCGCCGATCAGCTGCGCGACAGGCATGTTATTCGCATAGGAGATGCCGAGGTCGCCCCTCATCAGACCCAAAAGCCATCCCATGAACCGCAGGATTGCCGGCTCGTCGAGATGCATGGCCTTGCGCAAGCCCGCAACCGCCTCGGGCGTCGCCGCCTGGCCGAGCAGGATCGAAGCCGTATCTCCCGGCAGCATGCTGGTTGCGAAAAAGACGGCGAACGACACGATCAGCAAGGAGATGATCGCAATGAAAAGCCGGTTCAGGACAAGAATGGAAACCTCGGATCTCAAACAAATCGCTCCTGCGGCGTTCTACGAAACGAATGGCGTTCGCGGGACGGCTCCCGGTGACGGCTTCAACCGTCCCCGGGAGAGATGTCCAGCAGCGGTCAGGCCTGGAGCCAGAGATATTCCGCCATCGCGTAGCCCATCATGCCACCGAGCGGATTGGCTTCCAATCCGTGTACCTTGCTCGAAATGGCATCCACATTCGAGATATAGGCAGGGATGATGGTGCCCGCCTCGTCGGCGATCATCACCTGCATTTCGTCGTAGATCTGCTTGCGCTTGGTCTGATCGAGCAAGCCGCGGGCTTCGATCAGCATCTTGTCGAATTTCTCCGACTTGTACTGGCTCTCGTTCCATGGCGCGTTGGAGGCATAGAGGAGCGAGAACAGGATGTCGGGCGTCGGGCGCGGATTGATGTTGCCGAAATGGATCGGCGCCTTCAGCCAGTAATTGTCCCAGTAGCCATCGGACGGAACGCGCTGGACATCGAGCTTCATGCCGATGTTCGCGCCGGCCGCCTGAATGATCATTGCCATGTCGATCGACGAACCTGCCGCGTCGGAGGCGATCACCGGAATGGATTGGCCGAGCACACCCGCTTTCTGAAAGTGGAACTTTGCCTTGTCCGGATCGAAGGCCTTCGGCTTCAAATCATTGTTATGGTAGATGTTCGCCGGAGAAACCGGTTGATCGTTGGCCACTTCGCCAAAGCCGCGCAACGCCGATTTGACGATCTGCTCGCGGTTGACCAGGGACTTCATCCCGTCGACGAAGTCCTTCTTGTTCCCCGGCGTCATGTCGAGGCGCATGTTGAGGTTGGTGTAGTTGCCGCTTGTCGTTTTCGACAGGGCAAAGCCGGACTGGCCATCGACCAGCTTCACGGCGCGGGGATTGATGGCGGCAGCAAGATGAATGTCGCCCGAGAGCAGGGCATTCACGCGGGCATTGTCATCGCTGATCGCGAAGAACTCGAAGGAGTCGAGATAGGGTTGGCCTGACTTCCAGTAGTTCTTGTTTTTGACGACGACCGAGCGGTTGCCCGGATCGAAGGTTTCGAGAACGAAGGCGCCGGTACCATTGCCTTTCGAAAAGTCGGTCGTGCCGTTGGCAACGATCATGAAGTGATGCAGCGCCAGAATGGTCGGCAAGTCGGCATTCGGGTCGGCAAGCGTAATTTCGACGGTCGATTTGTCGACCGCCTTGAAGCCGGTCATCTGGGCGGCAATCTTGGCAACCTTGGAGCCGACGCCGGGGTCGAGATGGCGCTTCAGCGAGAAGACGACGTCGTCGGCCGTCAGTTCCTTGCCGTCATGGAAGGTCACGCCCTTGCGCAGCTTGATCGTCCAGGTCTTGGCGTCCTTGCTTTCGATGCTCTCGGCAAGCTCCATTTGCGTCACACCGGCCTTGTCGATGAAGGTCAGGCGATTGTAGAGCGAGCAGCAGCGCACATAGTCCGTCGACAAGGACGCTTTTGCGGGATCCAGCGTGTCGGCGGTCGAGGAAGACCAGCCGGCCCCCTTGAACGCGCCGCCCGAGACCGGCGTGGCTGCGACGGCCTGCGTGGCACGGCCGAGAATGATGCCCGCTGACGATACCGCCACGCCTCCCGCCAGCATCAGTTTCAGAAGATCGCGCCGCGTTGCGCCGCGCCGGATGGCGTTCTCCACCATTGCGTCGTCGGCGGTGGTCCAGTTCGTAATTCCGTCAGTCATCTCATTCCCCTTTTTCTGTTGATTGATGGGATGCCCGTCTTGATCGCAAGCTCTCCCGGGTTGGGTCACTGTCTTTCGGTCAGCCTCTCCTTGACCGCCGAGGCGAAGGCCGCCATCGACGTGAAGTGGTAGTCGGGTTGAGTGAAGCTCTTTGGCTCTATCGTGCCGCCATAGCCGTCCTGCGCATGACGGCGCTCGATCCAGCAATTGGTCAGCCCAAGCTTTCGCGAAATGCCGATGTCGTGGTACTGGCTTTGAGCGACATGCAGGATATCGTTCTTGCTCGCCCCTTTGCCGGCGACGAATTCGAATACCTGTTCGAAGAAGGCGGGATCTGGCTTTTCCGTGCCGGTATCGTCGGCCGTAAAGCTCGCGAAGAACGGCGAACCCAGCTTCTTTTCAAAGTGATCGAGCGCCCAGCGGCGAGCGTTCGTCATCGCGATGAGGCGATGTGTTTTCCCAAGTTCGGCAAGCGCTGCCGTGCTGTCGTCGAACGCGTTCCAGTTGGCGACGGAATCACGCAGCCGCCGCGCATAGCGATCTTCCGCCGGCAGGCCGAGTGCGGGCGAGATAGCCATATAGACGCGGACCAGATCATCCGGAAAGAGATCCGCATCCTCGCTGTAGCGCGCCTGGCGATAGAGCCTCAGCGCTTCTTCGCCGTCGATGAAGGTGCCAGCTTCCGCCGCAATCTCGGCGAGGCAGGCCTTTATGCCGCCTTCGAAGTCGATGAGGGTGCCGACGACATCGAAGGTAAGATATTTGAAGTCCTGAAAGTCTTTGGCCAAGTCATGCTCTCCTTCATGATCTGCTGCGGACAAGCCGCTTGCAGCATAAAATTCTGGCCCAAAGGGCGGAAATCTCCCTGGCAAGGCCTCGGAAAAGCCGGCTTTCAGCCGTTCTAGGAGGCAGTTTGGCAGTTCCTGAACGGCGGAGTCGCCGAATCGATGGCGTGCCGCGGCACAAAATTCCGAATTTCCGGCTCTGTCCGACATTTCACCAATGAAGAACGGCATATGCCGCTTCAACGCATCGCTTCCCGAACGTCCGGATCTTCCAAAGTCTGGTCGAGGGTTTTTTGTGTGCGCTCCAGGATCGCGTCGATATCACCATCCGTGCAGCAAAGCGGCGGAGCGTATCCAAGCACGCCATGGGCGAATGCGCGGATGACGAGGCCATTGTCCCAGGCACGATCGAAAATCCTGCGCGCCGGCGCGGCAGCACTTGGCAATGGCGTCTTCTTGATCTTGTCGACGACCAGCTCGACGGCGGCCAGCATCCCGCGGCCGCGGACGTCGCCGACCAGCGGATGGTCACGCAGGCTTTCCAGCCCCTCCATCAGGCGCGCACCGGCTTTGATGCCGTTTTCGAGAAGGCCACCCTCGTAGAGCTTCAGCACTTCGAGCCCGACAGCGGCGCTGACGGGATGGGCCGAATAGGTGTAGCCATGGCCGACCGCTGCACTGCCCGCAGCATCGGCGATGACATCATAGACACGATCGGACATGAACACCGCGCCCATAGGCACGTAGCCGGAGGTCAGACCCTTGGCCGTCGTCATGAAATCAGGAACGATTTCGTCATACGAGCAGGCAAACAGCGGACCGGTTCTGCCGAAGCCGGTGATGACCTCATCGGCGATGAAGAGAATGTCATATTGGCTGCAGAGATCGCGGATTGCCTTCAGCCAGCCTTTCGGCGGCACGATGACGCCGCCCGATCCCTGGATAGGTTCGGCATAAAATGCCGCCACGCGCTCGGCGCCGATCGCTTCGATCTTTGATTTGAGGTCCGCGATCGAGGCGGCAATGATCGCGTCCGCTTCTTCGCCGACCGGATTGCGGTACGGATAGGGCGAAGGGATCTTGTGCTGCCAATCGAAGGGGACGCCGAAGCCGGCGTGAAATCCCGGCAACGCCGTCAAACCGGCTCCGACGGTCGAGGAGCCGTGGTAGCCCTGCTCGATCGAGATGAATTGATCGCGCTCCGGCTTGCCCTTGGCATGCCAATAGTAGCGGACGAAACGCACCGTGCTGTCGACGGCATCCGATCCGCCGAGCGTGAAGAAGACATGGTTGAGGTCGCCGGGCGCCCGGTCGGCGAGTTCGGCGGCAAGACGAATAGCTGCCTCGCTACCGATATCGAAATAGCCCGTCGCGTAGGGCAGTTCACGCATCTGGCGGGCTGCTGCTTCGACGATGCTCTCATGCCCGTAGCCGGCGTTCACGCACCAGAGTCCGGCAAATCCATCGACAAGCTGATGGCCCGATGCATCGGTGACGGTTGCGCCCTTTGCGGATCGCAACACCCGCACGCCCAGCTTTTCATGGCCGCGATAGGATGAGACCGGATGGATGAGGTGCGCGCGATCGAGTTCGATGAGCGAGTTGGCGAGCATGATGATCTCCAGATTATCCGAGAGCCTGATTGGCCAATGCAAATATTCTCGCGTCCCGGCTGACGGCTCCAGCGCCGACCGGACGTCGCATCGCGATACCGCCACCCACATGGTTGAGGCCGATTTCCGCCAGCCAGCCGGTCAGCCCCGAGCTTTCGTTCGTATCGACGCGCAGGAATCCGCTCGGCTTGCGAAGGGCAAGCGCCGTTATCAGCGATTTCGCATCCTCGGCATTCGATGCGACGACAGGCCCGATCACATCGCCGCGCCCAAAGGCGCGCAGCGCACCAAAAGCCTCGACACGGCCACGTCGCCGAATGACGACCACCTGCGCGACGTCTGTGAGCGCGTCGATCAACGTGCGGCGGTCCGCACCGAAGGCCGCGTGATCGAGCGCTTTGATCGCGGAAAAATCATCGGCGGTCGCGATCTCGACATCCCCGGCCGGAGCGAGATCGGCAAGATGCCCCTGATGCTGAAAGATCTCGCCCTCGGCAACAAAGCCGAGCTTGCGATAAAGCGGCAGTCCGTCCGTGGTCGCAATGAGCCTGAGAGGGCGGTCGCCTGCAAGCGCCATTGCCGCATCCATGAGCTTGCGGCCAAGCCCGTGGCCCCGCAGTTTCTCGTCGACGATCACCATATTGATCGTCGCACAATCATCCCTGTAGGGGGTCATCAGGATGGTGCCCGCGACACGACCCTCGTCCACGGCTGCTACGCCTCGGCTCAAACGCAAGGCCAGACGCCAGTCCTCGGCACGATGAGGCCATTTGGCCTGACGGGAGAGCGCGAGCGCGCCGTCTATATGCTCCGGTGTGAAGCTGACCAGATTTATGCTGTCGGTTCGCATGGGGCATCCTTTCCTTGCCCCAAGTCTCGGCGATCGCCGCACGGCAGATTATCTGAAGGCGCGGTTCGTCGTGATATCTTTCGCCGTAGCGGACGCGCTTGGCCGCATCTTATGCTGAGGATGCCTTTTCGGTCGCTCCGCAATGGTCCAAAAACAACGCCGCGACGTAAATCCGCTGCAACACTCTGCCAAAGGACGCCGCGCATACGAAACAATATGCTTTGCGGAGACGCCAATTCGATCATGTCCGTCGCGAGACTTCAGCCTATGATCGTCTCAGTAAAGAACGCAGATGCCCTTTAGATAGAGGACGAACGGACATGGCGCCTTTCCGGCCGAAATACATCACCTTCGATTGCTATGGCACGCTCATCAATTTCGAGATGGCCGAGGCGGCGCGCGACATCTATGGCTCCGAGCTCGATGCAGCGAAGATGCAGCAGTTTACAAAGAACTTCGCCGCCTATCGGCTGGACGAGGTTCTCGGCGATTGGAAGCCTTATGCCGAAGTCGTTCACAACGCAGTCGAGCGGACCTGCCGCGCGAATGGCGTCAGGTTTCGCGCGGAAGACGCCAAGACGATCTATGAACGCGTACCCGGTTGGGGGCCGCATCCGGATGTGCCGGCCGGACTGGCGAAGGTTGCCAAGGAGATCCCTCTGGTCATCCTTTCCAACGCGATGAACAGCCAGATCATGTCGAATGTCGAGAAACTCGGCGCGCCTTTCCATGCCGTCTATACAGCGGAGCAGGCCAATGCCTATAAGCCGCGCTTCAAGGCGTTCGAATATATGTTCGACATGCTGGGCTGCGGGCCGGAGGATATTCTGCATTGCTCGTCCTCTTTCCGTTATGACCTCATGTCGGCACATGATCTCGGCATCAAGAACAAGGTCTGGGTCAACCGTGGCCATGAGCCGGCAAATCCCTATTATGGCTATGTCGAGATCGCAGACATATCCGGCCTGCCCGGCGTCGTCGGACTTTAAGGGAAAGGCAGCCTCATGAAATTCGTCTCCTATTGGCACGATACGGCGCCGGCCTTTGCCGGAGGCCGACAAGGCCCAGTCGAGGGGCGATACGACGCCTGTGTCATAGGAGCCGGTTTCACTGGATTGTCTGCGGCCCGGCAACTGGCCAAGGCCGGTGCGAGGGTCGTCGTTCTCGAAGCCGAGCGTGTCGGCTGGGGCGCCTCGGGCCGCAATGGCGGTCATCTGAACAACGGTCTCGCCCACAGTTATCCGGCCGCCAAAGCGGAGCTCGGCAAGGAGAGGGCGATCGCTCTCTACAAGGCGCTCGACGCTTCCATCGACACGATCGAGGCGCTTGTCACCGAAGAAGGAATCGACTGCAATTTTCGCCGGGCCGGAAAGCTGAAGCTGGCATCGAAGCCACAGCATTTCGGACCGATTGCCCGCAATTTCGAAGAGGTCCATGCCGAAGTCGATCCGGATACGGCGCTGCTTACGCCGGACGATCTCAAACGGGAAGTCGGCTCGCCTTTCCATGGAGCCATGCTCTTCAAGAAAAGCGCGATGATGCATATGGGCCGTTATGCCGTCGGCCTTGCGGATGCAGCGGTTCGCCATGGCGCAGCAATTTACGAGGCTGCGCCGGTGACGAACAGGCTGCAGGAAAAGGGTAAGCATCGGTTGGTGACCCCGCGCGGCGAAATCACGGCCGACAATGTGCTGGTGGCGACCGGCGCCTATACGACCCCGAATTTCGGTTATTTCCGCCGGCGGATCATCTCGGTCGGCAGCTTCCTGATTGCCACCCGGCCGCTAACGGCGGATGAGATCGCGTCGGTCATGCCGGGAAACCGCACCTGCGTCACCTCGATGAATATCGGCAATTATTTCCGCCTGTCTCCCGATAACCGGTTGCTGTTCGGCGGCCGGGCACGATTTTCCGCTACCTCCGACCATCGTTCCGACGCCAAGAGCGGCGCAATCCTGAAGGCGGGTCTCGCCGAAATCTTCCCTCAGCTCGCAGGCATCGATGTCGATTACTGCTGGGGCGGTCTCGTCGACATGACCAAGGATCGCTATCCGCGCGCCGGCTATCATGATGGAAGCTGGTATGCGATGGGCTATTCCGGCCATGGCGCACAACTGTCGACGCATCTCGGCATGATCATGGCTGACGCCATGCTCGGCCGCGAGGATCGCAATCCCATGAAGGATGTCGACTGGCCGGCTGTACCCGGCCATTTCGGCAAGCCGTGGTTCCTGCCGCTGGTGGGCCTCTACTATAAGACGCTGGACAGGTTCCAGTAACCACAGCTACCAGCTTTAAAGCGGGCCGATCACGAATAGATCGGCCCGCTGCTGTTTTGGCACCCGATTAGAGCATTTCCGATTTTCCTCGAAATGCTTTAGCTCAGCCCGCCCATGTGAAAGCTCTTCATCTCGAGATATTCCTCGATACCGGCCTGTGCGCCCTCGCGGCCGATGCCGGATTGCTTGACGCCGCCGAAGGGCGCGACTTCCATGGAGACGGAGCCGGTATTGAGCCCCACCATGCCGAATTCCAGAGCCTCGCCGACGCGCCAGGCACGCTTGAGATTATCGGTATAGAAGTAGGAAGCCAGGCCAAAGGGCGTACCGTTGGCGATCGCGATCGCCTCGTCTTCGGTCTCGAAGCGGAAGAGCGGCGCCACCGGCCCGAAGGTCTCTTCGCCGGCAAGCTCCATCTCCGTCGTCGCCCCGGTCAGAACGATTGGCGACGTATATTGCTCGCCATCGGGTAGCTGCCGAGCGGCCGTGATGATCTTGGCACCCTTCGCTAGCGCGTCGCGGACATGCCGGTCGATTTTCTCGATTGCCGCCCGATTGATCATCGGGCCGACCGATACGCCGGCTTCCGTGCCCGGGCCGACCTTCATGGCATCGACCTTTGCCTTCAGCTTCGCCGCGAAGGCGTCATAGACGCCTGCTTGCACGAGGAGCCGGTTGGCGCAGACGCAGGTCTGGCCGCCATTGCGGAACTTGGAAGCGAGGGCGCCTTCGACGGCCAGATCGAGATCGGCGTCATCAAAGACGATGAAGGGCGCGTTGCCGCCGAGTTCGAGGCTGAGGCGTTTGATGCTGTCGGCAGCGCCGCGCATCAGGAGCGCTCCGACCCGGGTCGAGCCGGTGAAGGAGATCTTGCGCACGGTTTCATTGCGCATCATCTCATTGCCGATCTCCGTCGGCATGCCGGTGACGATGTTGATGACGCCGGCCGGGATGCCGGCGCGTTCGGCCAGCACCCCGAGCGCAAGAGCGGAATAGGGGGTGAATTCCGAGGGCTTGATGACGACGGTGCAGCCGGCGGCAAGAGCCGGCGCGACCTTGCGGGTGATCATGGCGTTCGGAAAATTCCAGGGCGTGATGATACCGCAGACGCCGACCGGCTCCTTGAGCACGATGATGCGACGATCCGGCGTGGGGGAGGGTATCGTGTGACCGTTGATGCGGCGGGCTTCCTCGGCGAACCACTTGACGAAAGAGGCGCCGTAGCGGATTTCGCCACGGGCTTCATCGAGCGGCTTGCCCTGTTCCGTCGTCAGAATGAGGGCGAGATCGTCGACGTTTTCAAGCATAAGGTCGTGCCAGGCTTCGAGAAGTGCGGCACGCTCTGCGTTGGTCTTGCGCTTCCAGCGGCGTTGTGCGCACTCAGCCGCCGCGATTGCATTGCGTGTCTCCACGCCGCCCATATCGGGCACGGTGCCGATTGCAGCCTGTTTGGACGGGTCGTGAACATCCACGGTTGCGCCGGACGTCGCTGCGACCCAGAGCCCGTCGATCAATCCCTTGTCGCGGAAAAGCTGCTTGTCTTTCAAATCCAACATGAAGTCCTCTGCAATCAGGAGAGCGCGGCGATGATGCCGGCGGTGATGGTTTCCGTTCGATCCTTGCCCGGAAGTGTGCCGATGCCACGCGCGGTTGCGGCCTCCATGCCCGCGATGATGCGGGTGGCCGCATCCTTCTCGCCCAGATGATCGAGCATCATTGCTCCCGACCAGATAGCGGCAATCGGATTGGCGATACCGCGCCCGGCAATATCCGGGGCCGAACCGTGAACCGGCTCGAACATCGAAGGCGCGTTGCGCTGCGGATTGATATTGGCTGAGGCCGCAAATCCTAGCCCACCCTGAATGGCGGCGCCAAGATCGGTCAGGATGTCGCCAAACAGATTCGAGGCGACGACGACATCGAGGCTTTCCGGCGCCATCACCATGCGGGCGGCCATGGCATCGATGTGATAGCTCGTAACTTCGACATCGGGATACTCGGCCGAAAGCCTGGCCGTGATTTCGTCCCAGAACACCATGGAATATTTCTGGGCATTGGACTTGGTGACGGAAGCGAGCTTGCCGCGCCGCGCACGCGCCTGCTCGAAGCCAAAGCGCAGGATGCGTTCGACACCCGTGCGGGTAAAGATCGAGGTCTCCACCGCGACTTCATCAGCCGTGCCCTGATGGACGCCGCCGCCGGCGCCCGAATACTCACCCTCTGTATTTTCGCGGATGCAGAGAATGTCGAACGTCTCCGCCCGCAGCGGTCCCTGCACTCCAGGCAGCAGCCGGTGCGGCCGGATATTGGCATATTGCACGAAGGCCTTGCGGATCGGCAGCAACAGGCCGTGTAGCGAGACCGAATCCGGCACCTCGGCCGGCCAGCCGACAGCCCCGAGCAGGATCGCATCGAACGACCTCAGCGTCTCGATCCCGTCTTCGGGCATCATCCGTCCCGTCTGCTTGTAGAATTTGCAGGACCACGGAAATTCGGTGCCATTCAGTGCGAAGCCGCCAGCCTTGGCGGCAACTTGCAGCACCGACCAGGCGGCGTCCGTCACATCCGTGCCGATGCCGTCACCTGGGATCAGAGCGATGGAGTAGGTCTTCATGGTATGGCTCCCTCAAAGGCTGATGAGCACGCTCTTCGTTTTGCGATTGGCAAGATAGGCCTCGCGCCCCAGGTCCTTGCCGATGCCGGAGCGCTTGTAGCCGCCGGTCGGCAAGATATGATCCCGCGAGCGGCTATAGCGATTGATCCAGACTGTACCTGCCTGGATCTGCCGGCTGAGGCGGATGGTGCGCGACAGGTCCGATGTAAACAGGCCCGCAGCAAGCCCATAGGTCGGGTGATCGGCAAGCGCCATCGCTTCCTCCTCGTCCTCGAAGGTCTGCAGCGTCAGGACCGGCCCGAAGATTTCCTCAAGAATGGCCGGAGACGACGGATCGAGATCGGTCAAAAGCGTCGGCTCGTAAAAATAGCCTGACCGGTCCATGGGCTTGCCGCCGGCAATACAGCGGCCGCCTTCTTTGATCGCGGCGGCGACGATCGCGTCGATCCGGTCGCGCTGGCGCTCGGAAATGATCGGCGAATAGCGCGTCGCCTCATCCCAGGTGGGGCCAGGCCCGATATCCGCCATCCGCGCGATGAGGGCTTCCGTAAATTGGCCGGCAACGCTTGCCTCCACGATCACGCGTGTCGCGGCGACGCAAGCCTGGCCGGCATTGAAGAGAACGCTGCCGACGATTGCATCGGCCGCTTTCGAGAGATCGGCATCTTGGAAGACGATCTGCGGGCTCTTGCCGCCAAGCTCTAAGGTCACGGGCTTGATGCCGGTACGGGCGATATTCTCCATGATCGCCGAGCCGGCGCGCGTCGAGCCGGTGAAGCTGACCTTGGCGATGTCGAGATGGCCTGTGAGCGCCGTACCGGTGGAAAGCCCGTCGCCGAGAACCACGTTGAAGAGACCGGCCGGCAATCCCGCTCTCACGGCGAGCTCGGCCAGATAGACCGTAGAAAACGGTGTCATCTCCGAGGGTTTGAGAACAACGGCATTCCCGGCCGCAAGCGCGGGGCCTAGTTTCCAGCCGGCCATGGAGACCGGAAAGTTCCAGGGCGTGATCGCGCCGACGACGCCATAGGGTTCGCTGAGGATCATGCCGAAAGTCTTGTCATCGGTCGGGACGACATCGCCGCCTTCCTTGTCGGCGAATTCGGCAAAGAAGCGGATCTGTTCTGCGGTGACCGCTATGTCGCCGGCCGCCAACTGACTGATCAACCGGGTGGAGGATAGAGCCTCCATTCGAGCGAGCGTCTCCGCCTCCGCTTCGATCAGGTCTGCCCAGGCATGCATTACGCGGACACGTTCGCGCGGCCGCAGGCCGCCCCAGTTGCTGGTCTTCAATGCCGCCTTGGCCGTTTCGACGGCCCTGTCCACCGTGGCAGGACTGGCGATCGGGCAGCCTGCATAGGGCTTGCCGTCGGAGGGCCTTTTCATGTCGATCTCGCCGGGAACTTCAATGAGTTCCCCGCCGATGAAATGGCCGATCGGCAATGGCAATGTGTCAGGATCGAAACTCAAGCTCATGGGAAGCTCTTTCTGAGGCATTTGCCAAAGCCTAGCGCCGGCTTGCGAGCAGCTTGCTTCGTATGCCGGCGGGCATGCCGACGAATCTTGCGTTTTAGCGAGGGCGAACAGTGATTTCTGTTGCGGCAGCCAGCCGCCTTCATCCCACGGTCACGTAGATCTTGCGGACGGTCTCGATCGTCTTCCAGCGACCGACGAAACCCGGCTTCATCACAAAGCTGTCGCCAGCCCTGTAGACCGCCGGCTCTCCGCCATCAGGGGTGATTTCAACGACACCGGACAGTATATGGCAAAATTCGAAGGTCTCGCCCTTGATCGACCGGGTCTCGCCGGGCGTTGCCTCCCAGATGCCAGTGCGCACCGCACCGTCCTTTGCCTCATCCTGTGCCCAGGTCTTGAACGATGGATCGCCGGCAATCAGCCTTTCCGGCAAGGCCTTGGATTCGCGCGGAGCCGTCTCAGGATTGGTTATAACGGTCTTGAGGAGGGTCATGTCGAGCCTTTCATTGCTATGGGTTCAATATCCGCGCTGACGATCGACGAGCCCGATGGGATCCAGGCCTGCGCGATAACGACGGATGTTGTCGATCACCGCGCGTGCGGCGGTATCGGGCTGTGTCACGCTGGCGATATGCGGGGTAAGCATGATTCTCGGATGTCTCCACAAGGGGTGATCCGAGGGCAGGGGCTCAGGGTCGGTCACATCGATTACCGCCGCTGCCAGATGGCCGCTATCGAGCGCTTCGATCAGCGCATGTGCATCGAGCTGCGGGCCGCGACCGGCGTGCACGAGCATCGCCCCCGCCGGAAGGCCGCCAAGAAGCGTGTCGTTCAGAAACCCCGTGGTCTCCGGCGTCAGAGGCAGCAGGCAAATGAGAATATCTGTCGCCGCCACCATGGTTCTGAGGCCGGTTTCACCATGATGGCACTCGACACCCTCGATCGTCCGGGGCGATCTGCTCCAGCCGGCGAGCGGAAAGCCGAAGGGCTTCAACCGCTCGAGCACGGCTGTTCCGAGAACCCCCAATCCCAGAACTCCGATCCGTCTTTCATGTGCCTGACGCTGAGGCAGGCCGCGCCATTCCCCGACGCGCTGCTGCGTAAGATAGGAGAGGAGGTCGCGATGCAGCGCGAGCACGGCAAGCGTCACATATTCCTGCATCATCCTGACGATGCCATCCTCGACCATGCGGACGATCTTCACATGCTCGGGCACGAGATCCGTCTTGAACTGGTCGACGCCGGCACCGATCGAAAACAGGATTTCCAAATTGCGATAGCGAGCGAGGTCGTCTGGCACCGTCCAAGTGATGAGGAAGCGAACCTCATCAGGATCGACGCTCGCCGCATCCGTGGAAAATGCCAGATCCGGCAGTTCCTCGGCGAAGGCGCGCGCGAAGATCGCTCCGCGCTTGGCATCCGAATTGAAGAGAAATGTCATGGCGATTGCTCCCTCAAGACCGTGCGCATCGCGCAGCCAGGGCCAATATCATTTGGCGGCACTCCTCGAGTTCGTCCTCCAGAATGTATTCGTCGGGCTTGTGGGCACGTTCGATGTCGCCAGGCCCACAGATGATCGCATCGATCCCGGCTGCCTGATATAGGCCGGCCTCGGTCCCGTAGCTGACCGCGGCAAGCGACGGCCTGCCGGTGATTTCTTCCAACAGGACTGCAAGCGGCGCATCCTTCGCAAGCGACAGTGCGGGATAGGCACTGAGCGGGGTCCAATCCACGGAAAAACCCTGTCCGGTGAGAATCTCCGCGCTATGCCTGATCGGGGCAAGCAGTTCCTCAGGGGTCACGCCGGCAATAGCACGTGCCTCGAGGTCGAGCCGGCAATTGTCGGGAACGATGTTCAACGCCAGTCCACCGGACATGATACCAGCCTGAAGCGTCGAGTAAGGAGGCTCGAATGCGGGGTCGAACGGACCAAGCGTCAGTCTCTGAGCTTCATCGACAACCGAGCTGAGCACCTCCGACATGGCATGAATGGCATTGAGCGCCAGGTCCGGACGAGACGAGTGGCCCGCCCGTCCACCGATGGTGACGCGTGCTGCCGCCTTGCCCTTATGGGCGCGCACGGCCTGCATGCGGCTCGGCTCGCCGATGACAGCACCTTGCGGAGGTGCGCAAAGTTCCTTCATCCGCGCCAGTAGATGCGGCACGCCCCGGCATCCCGCTTCTTCGTCATAGGAGAATGCGAGATGAATAGGGCGGGCAAGATTTGCCCTGGCAAGTTCCGGCGCTGCAGCAAGTGCTGCGGCAAGAAACCCTTTCATATCGGACGTACCACGCCCATAGAGCCGGTCTGCCTCCTTCCTGAGCAAAAAAGGTTCCGAGGTCCAGCTCGGCTCTCCGGCGGGAACGACATCCATATGTCCGGACAGAATATAACCTGCGATATCCCCGGGGCCGATCGTGGCAAAGATGTTGGACCTGTCGCCCTCAGGCCCTGGAATCACGGCGACGTGGATTCCCAGACCTTGCAGATATGTCCGGATCCAGCCGACGATGCCGTCATTCGGCGTGCCGACGACGCTCGGAAAGGCGACAAGATGGGCGAGGATTTCAACCGTATCCATATGCTCCTCAGCGGCTGCAGCAATTTGCCGATATTTCCCCAATAGCATTGGCGTCCGCTTTCATAATTGCATGCCGAATGTCGAAATGTTTCAGTGGATTGTTGCGCGGACACAGGCAATTCGAGCTAATTGTATCGGCAGGTGTCGCCTATCCTTGTCGGCGGGGAGCGCCTCTGTTTTGGCGTATGGCTATGGGTAGCAAGTTTTGAGGTGGTCCAGTGAAGGTATCAGACAGTTTACGGGTCGATGCTTTCTCCATGCATATCGGCGACATCAAGGACGTGGAACTCGATCAGTTGCATGCGTTGTCGATCTCGGTCCGGTGGCCGCATCGAGCCGAAGACTGGGAATTTCTGCGGCAGACCGGTAGCGGCATCGTCGCACTCGACGAGATCGGTCGCGTCATGGGATCCGCCATGTGGTTTCCGCACGGAGACGAGTTTGCCACCGTTGGGATGGTGATTACTTCGCCGCGGCTGCAGACCAATGGCACCGGCCAATGGCTGATGAGCCGGATCCTGGACAAGGTCGCGGGACGCCGCCTTAGCCTCAGTGCGACCCAGGCGGCGCGCCGCCTGTATCTTTCGCTGGATTTCAAGCCGGAAAAGACGGTCTACCAATGTCAGGGGGAGGCACGGATCGCAAAGGATTTTGCACCGTTGACTTCGGAAGGCACGGTGCGGCAGCTTGGCCCTGGCGATCTTGCTGCGATCCTTCGGCTTGATGCCATTGCCTTCGGTGTCGACCGCTCGGAGCTGGTCAGGCGTCTCAATGAGCAATCGATCGGGTATGGTCTGTTCCGTGGCGCGGATCTGCAGGCTTTCGCGTTGTGCCGACCCTTCGGACGCAGCCATGTCGTCGGCCCGGTCGTTGCGTCCAATGACGCCGACGCTATTGCCGTGGTCGCACCGCATGTGCGCAACCATGCCGGCCAATTTCTCCGTCTCGATACCCATATGGAGACCGGCGACTTTGCATCTTACGTCTCCCAGAGTGGCATGATCGTCCACGATACCGTTCTGACCATGTCGCTTGGCAATCATCCCTCCAATAGAAACAGGGCTGTCACCGGTATGGTGGCTAGGTATGCTCTTGCCAGTCAGGCGCTCGGTTAAGGCCTCGGCGCAGCCTCACCCTGCGCAGGCCTTTCGCGTGTCAGCCAGATCGTTCCGAACAGGGCAAGCGCAAAAGCAGCAGCCATGCCGCTTCCGACGATCACCGGCAACCATATTTCCTGGAAGGATGCGATGATCGCGTCATGCGGATCGTCACGCCGATAATAGACGGGGATCTGATCGCCAATCCTGGCCTGATTGTAGCTCGAGTAGACCCCTCCCTTTACCTGATAGGACATCCCATCGTCCCCGTGAAAGACGACGATCGGTGCGTAGCTCGTAACGATGTCAGAGCCCCGATTCATAACCGAGGCTTTCTGCATCGTTGCTATTTCCACGCGGCGGTCGAGCGCGACAACAACGCCGATCGTTTTCTCTCGATTGACGCCTGCCCTAACGGCACGCCAAACGAAGCGACAGTCGAGAAGGGCTGATACCGCCGTCAATATGGCGAAGGCGGTAATGAAGGCGAATTTCTGAAACCGCTTGGTTCCGGCTTTCGGCGCGTGTCGACTCGACCTTATCAATGGGGCCTCACTCGATCTTCAGAAAAGGATGAACAGTCACATCCGTTCATCTCACCTGAACCTTTGCTCTGCCGGCGATGCCTATTGCCAACGTTGGGGCTTCTATAAGATGAAACGTAAACTGCGGTCTGCAAGGTCTGGGCTTCCGAAAATTACGATCGCTGCTGGCGGGATGTAATCTGCACGGTTGGCCCCAAGCCGCTACGCTCTTACTTCTCTGCGCCGAAGAGGTGGCGTGGCGTCATCGTCAGCCGTCTTCCGCCCTCCGGCGTAACAACCACCGTCTCGCTGAATCCAAGTCTGGCGGCTGCCGTATAGACATGGAAAACCATGCCTTCTTCCAGCGGCCAATTCGCATCCGGCAGGAAAACCCGGGAGAAATCGCTGGTGCGCGGCGTGCGGGTATAGAGACCAAGCGTATAGGCCGTTACGTTATCGTAACGCTGTCTCAGTCCTGACGACATGAGACCCTGGCGGACGATGGCATCCACCTCGCAAGCAACAATGCCCGGCTTCATGGCTTCGATTTGCCGGTCCTGCAATGCGACGATGCGCGAGGCGATATCCTGAAGCCTTGCCGACGCACTGCCGATGACGATCGGCCGCATGAGACGGGCACCATAACCGCCTACGCGTGGAATAAGCTCCACATGCAGAATATCGCCTGCAGCAAGCAATTCGCTCTTGAAAGAGCCGTGCAGGAATTGGTGATCGCCGCTGGCCTTGACGATCGGACCGGTCTCGCCGCTGTCGGCACCTTCGAGTAGGAAGGTAGCTGCCGCGGTTGCGGCAGCCGTACGGGTCGAAGAACCAGCCCGCGTACTCTGCGCTATTGCCAACATGGCCTTATCTGCGATGCCGGCGGCCTGCGTCAGAACGGCAATCTCGCGGGCCGATTTGATCCATCGCAGGCTGTCGCTGATACCAGGAAGGGCGACGAATTGCGCTTGGGGCAGATGTGCCCGAAGCCTGGCCGCCGTATCGGCGCTGAAACTGTAGGAGGCGAAGTCTGCGCCGATACGGGCGTTGGCGAAACCGCGAGCGCCGATGCTGTCGGCGATGGCCTCGTGCGGATTGATCGTATCGGCAAATCCGATGATATCGGAAATCCAGGTCTTTTCCCTGCACGGCACTTCGTCGAGCTCGCGCAGAACGAACCAAGGCGCACCGTGTCGCGGAAGAAAGGCGGCACGATACATGGTTTCCGAAACGGTATAGCCGGTAAGCCACGCAAGGAGCTCGCCGCTGTCGATCAGGAGCAGATCGACAGCGGCGGCATCCATGGCGGCATGTGCCTTGGCGATACGCCAATCATATTCGTCACGAGGAAACATCGGACTTCAGGCAACCTCGCAAATATCGAGAATGGTGAGCATGTAGACGCGGATCATGTCGAGATAGTCGACGATATCGACGCGCTCGTCCGGCATGGTGTTGTACCGGCCGCCTGGGCCGCAGACGATGCCTTCCATACCAAGTTCATGGTAAAGGTGGCCGGCATCCGTTCCGTAAAAACGCGTGGGCGTAATGGCGCCAGTCGGCTGCGTCTCGCCGCGGACGGTTTCATAGGCGGCATTGATCGAGGTTACGATGCGTGAGGTCGGCGAGACTTCGAAAGGAGGCATCAGGGGACGGCCTTCGATCATCTCCGGCACCAGCTTGGCCTTCAGCCCGGGAAAGCGCTTTTCGAGCTCGACCAATTCTGCCGCGAGATCGGCAAGGACGCCTTCCTGCGTCTGGCCGGGCGCATAGCGGGCCGAACCTCGGATGCGGACGAAATCGGCGACCTGCGGCGGGCGCCATTCCTCCAGCTCACGCCCGAGCGCACCATGGACGACGCCGACATGCCCGCGATTGATCGAGCGGTGCACTTCGCTTCTCGCGCCGCTGAAGGTCATGGCGTTGATGCGCGGGATGAGATCGCAGGCCGCGGCGATGGCGTCGACCGATTGTTCGCGTTTGGACAGGTGCCGCGTGTCGCCGGTCAGCTCGATCACGAAGCTCAGCGCTGCGGCATGCATCGTCACGGCTGCAAGATCGCTCGGCTCGCTGTTGATGAAATAGTCGGCCTTGACGCCGTTGCGGATGGCGGCGAGCGTGCCGACACCGCCCTGAAGCTCGCCGACGACATAGGTCAGGATCACGTCGCCCTTCAATTTGACGCCGGCGTCGAGCAAGGTTTTGACCGCGCAGAAGTAGGCGGCATCCCCCGCTTTCATGTTGGAGACGCCGATACCGTAGATGAATTTGTCGTCGACGAGGCCGCCCCAGGGGTCGACGGTCCAGCCCTCGGTAACCGGGTTTGTGTCGAGATGGCCGTTGAAGAGCAGGCTCTTGCCGCCGCCGGTTCCCTTCAGGCGTCCGATCGCATTGAAACGCTCGCCATTATCGAAGGGTTGCAGTTCGGACTGAAGTCCGATCGCCTCCATCTGGCTTGCCATGATGCGCGCAAGCTCGCGTTCGCCTTCGGTCTGGGAATGGCTCTTCTGGCGAACCATCATCGACAGGAAGTCGAGGCAGCTCTTCTCATCGATTGTTCCGATGAGCGATTTCGGGTCCATTTGTGATGCTCCTTAGAAGTCTCGTTCTGTAGGTGCGGCGCCGGCAGGCGTCGGGACTGCGGCAAGCAGCCGGCGCGTATAGTCGGCCCGCTCGGGGCTGGTGATGTCTTCCGCCGGTACGATCTCGAGGAGATCGCCGCGATACATCACCGCAATGCGGTGGGCGATCTGACGAATGAGGTTGAGGTCGTGGGTGATGAAGAGAAAGGCGGTGGAATGCTCGCGATGCAGTTCCAGCAGCAGCTCGATGATGGAGGCCTGCACCGAGACGTCGAGCGCCGAGGTGATCTCATCGCAGATCACCAGCTTCGGTCTGGATGCGAAGGCGCGGGCGATGGCGACGCGCTGCTTTTCGCCGCCGGAGAGCTGATGTGGATAGCGATCGGCATGGGTACGCGGCAGGCGCACCTGCTCGAGCATGTCGCCGATCCGTTGGGCGATGGCCCCATTCTCACCTTCGCCATAGAGCTTCAGCGGCCGTGCCAGGATTTCGCGAATTTTCTGGCGCGGATTGAGCGAGGCGTCCGGATGCTGGAAGATCATCTGGACATTCTTGCGATAGGTTTTGTCCATGTCGGCAAGGCCTGAAATCGTCCGCCCGGCGAAGGTCATCCGGCCCTCAAAGGGATTGAGCCCGGTCATTGCCTTGGCAAGCGTCGATTTGCCGGAGCCCGATTCCCCGACGATGCCGAGGATCTCTCCCGGCTGCACGCTGAGGCTGACGGCACGATTGCCCGCGAAGCGCTCGAAGGACCGGCCGGTCAGCGCCGACAGGAACGGCTTGCGGCCGTAGTGCACGCTGACATTCTCGACCTGCATCAACGGCTGGTCTTGATAGGACGGGCGCGTCTGCGTCAGGCGGTCGCTCGGCCGGGGCACGGCGGCAATCAGTTGGCGCGTATAATCGTGCTGCGGCGCATTGAAGATCGCATCGACCGCTCCCTGCTCGACGATTTCGCCCCGGCGGATGACGGCAACCCGCTTTGCAGTGCGCGACAGCAAGGCGAGGTCATGCGAGATATAGAGCGAGGCGACGCCGGTTTCGGCCTGCAGATCCAGGAAGAGGTCAAGGATCTGACGCGAGGTGATGACGTCGAGCGCCGTCGTAGGCTCGTCGAAGATGATGCATTCCGGATTGCAGGCGAAGGCGGTGGCGATAACCACGCGCTGCTTCTCGCCGCCCGATGCCTCATGCGGCATCCGCTTCATCATTTCTGATGGGCTCTTGAGGCCAACACGATCCAGCATGGCTTCGCCTTCGCTCCAGGCTTGCCTTGCTGTCAGGCCGCGATGGCGCCTCAGCGTTTCCGTGAGCTGCGTACCGAGCGAAAGCGTCGGGTTGAGCGAGGTGCCGGGGTCCTGGAACACCATGCTGATCCGCTTACCCCGCATGCGATTGACTTCGGCCGGCGATTTCGCCGTCAGATCTTCGCCGCGAAGCCGGATTTCGCCGCCGATCTCGCGAGCGTTTGCCGGCAGGTAGCGCATGATCGACCAGGCCATCGAGGTCTTGCCGGAGCCGGACTCGCCGACGAGGCCGAGAATCTCGCCGGCACCCACTTCGAGATCGATATTCTTCAGCGCGTGGAACGCGCCATTCGCCGTCAGATAGTCGAGCGAATAATTGCGGACCTGAAGAATGATATTGTTTGTTGTTTCTGTCATCTCAGCCTCCGGTGCGCGGGTTCAGCGCATCGCGCAGGCCATCGCCGAGAAGATTGAAGCCGATGGCGACGATGGCGATCGCGAGGCTCGGCCAGATCAGGATGCCGGCGCTGATGTGCATGTATTGTCTCGCTTCGGAGACCATCAGCCCCCATTCGGTGGCGGGCGGCTGGGCGCCCAGTCCAAGGAAGCTCAGCGTCGCGAACAGCATGACGGCGAAGGAAACGCGGATCGTCGTTTCCACCACGATCGGTGCGACGACATTCGGCAGCATTTCGCGGAGGATGATGTAGCGGGAGCTCTCGCCACGGGCGATCGCCGCGCTCACATAGTCCTGCTTGCGCACGGAAAGCGCGACGCTGCGGGTGATGCGCGCCATGCCCGGCGCGAAGGCGGCGGCAACCGCGACCAGTGCATTGATGCTGCTGGACCCGAGCAGATTGACGATCAGCAGCGCGAACAGGAGGTTCGGGATCGCCATGATCGCGTCGATGGTGCGCATGATGAATTCATCGGCGCGACCACCCAGGAAGGCGGATACCGTGCCGATGAAGGCTCCGGCAAAGGTGCCTGCAAGTGTGGCGAAGACTGCCATCGTCACGGTCGAGCGCGCGCCGATCAACAGGCGGCTCAGGATGTCGCGGCCATATTGATCAGTGCCGAGAAGGAAATTCGCGCTCGGCCCCTTGTAGCGGGCAAGGATCGACATGGCTTCCGGATCGCGCGGTGCGAGAAAGGGACCGAAGACGACGACGATGAAGACGAGGAGGACCAGGACAAGGCCGACCGCGCCCTGCGGCGTGCGCAGCAGCCGTTTGAGAAGCTCAATCATACTGGATCCTCTTGTCGAGCCATGCGTAGAGAATGTCGGCGGCGAAATTGACGATGGAATAGGTTGCCGCCATCAACAGCACGCCGGCCTGGATCGCCGGAAGGTCGCGCGTCTGGATGGCGACGATCAATTGCCTGCCGATGCCGGGGAGGGCGAAGATTTCCTCGACGACGATGATGCCGCCGAGGAGATAGCCGACATCGAGCGCGACGACCGTAATGGTCGGCAGCAGGGCATTGCGCAGCGCGTGTCCGAACAGCACCCTCGACGTGGAAAGGCCCTTGAGCCGTGCCGCACGAATGTAATCGGTATGCAGCACGTCGACGAGTTCGGAACGCACCATGCGGGAGACATGCGCAATGAGGATGATCGACACCACGCAGACCGGCAACGCCAGATGAGCGAGGCCGTCGAGAAAATTCTCGGTCAGCGGCACATAGCCCGTCGGCGGCAAAAGCTTCGCCCAATCGGCGACGAAGAGTACGGCGAGCGTTGCCGTCACGAATTCCGGCAGCGATACGCCGGCATAGGAGATGAGGCTGACGACCATATCTGCCACCTTGCCGCGGCGGATCGCAGCAAGCACACCGAGCGGTATGGCGAGCACGAGCATCAGGGCGATGGAGAGCACGGCAAGCAGAAGCGAACGGCCGAGCGCCTGGAACATGGCTGGGCCGACAGGCTGGCCCGTGCGCAGCGACTGGCCGAAATCGCCATGCAGGATGCCACCCAGCCAGTGCAGATATTGCAGCCAGACGGGGTCGTTGAGCCCCATCTGCTGGCGCAGCGCCTCTAGCGCCTGATCGGTGGCGTTCTCCCCAAGCATCATGACGGCGGCATCCGCCGGCAGGACCTGGGTGATCGCGAAGACGACGAGCGACACGATGAAGAGCGTATAGACGATCATCAAAAGCCGCTTCAGGAGATAGTTCGGTGACAAGGGCCGTTCCCTGGCGTTGGAGCGACCGGTCGCGTCAACATACGCGCCGATCTTCTTGCTATGGGATGCGTCGCGAAGGTCGTTGGCCTCGCGACGCTCATTCAGCTCGTAGGTGCCATCAGCTCCGCTTCGGCGCCTTGTCGGTCAAGGAGACGTAATCGAGACGGAAGACGGAAGCGCGGGGATGGACTTCGAAGCCGGCGATCCAATCCCGCTTGGCGGCGAGAACATCGAAGAAGACCGGAATGATGGAAGGAACCTCTTCATTCATCAGCTTCTGCGCCTCGGCATAAAGCTCCTTGCGCTTGGCTTCGTCGGTGATGCCGCGCGCCTCGTTGACGACCTTGTCGAAGGCGGCATTGTTCCAGCGCGTTTCATTCCAGGCGGCATCGGATGTGTAGAGCAGCTTGAAGATTGCGTCTGCCGTCGGCTGCATGTTGTAGAAGCCGACATAGAAGCTGCCTTTCTTCCACACTTGCTCGAGATAGGTCGCATGCGGCATCGTCTGGACGTTGATGTTGATGCCGGCTTCCTTTGCCATTTCGCGCAAGGCGACGGCGAGCTGGGTGCGCTGGCTCGGCTTGTCCGATGCAATCAGCGTCGCCTCGAAGCCGTTCGGATAACCTGCCTCGGCAAGCAGCTTCTTGGCTTCCTCGATATTGGCCTGGCGCAACGGCAGGTCGGCGTAGAAGCGATAGGAGGAATTAAGGGCAGTATCGTTGCCCGGCGTGCCGAATCCCTCGGTGACGAAGTCGACCATCGCCTGCCGGTCGACGGTGAGCGCCAGCGCGCGGCGGACGCGGGCATCGTTGAAGGGCTTGGTGTCACAGCCGAAATTGATGTTGCAGAACTGGCCGGAGGGCACGCGCAGCGGATTGACGCCTTGGGCATCCTTCATCCGCAGATATTCGGTCGGCTGCACGGTCGAAATAATGTCGATATCGCCGGCAAGCAGGGCCGAGGTCTGCGCCGAGGTATCCGGAAAGACCTGGATTTCGACACGATCGAGATAGGGGCGCTTAGGGTCGTAATAATCGGGATTGCGTTCGACGACGATCAGACGGTCGGGTTCGTAGGAGACAAGTTTGAACGGGCCGGTGCCGACGGCTGTCGTCGACAGTTTCTTGAAGTCGCCAGTCGCGATGGAAGCCGGGATGATACGCGCGACCGTATAGGCTGTCGCCACGGGAAAGTCGGCGTAAGGGGTCGAAAGCTTGAAGACGGCGGTCAGCGGATCGGCTGCGATCACATCAGCGATCGGCCCGACATTGTTGAGTGCTGGCGACGCGTTCTTCGGATCAAGGATCGCCTTGAAGGTCTTGACGACATCATTGGCGGTCAACGGCGATCCATCATGGAACTTGACGCCGCTGCGAAGCTTGAAGGTCCATTCCGTCAGCGCATCGTTGGCGCTCCAGCTTTCGGCAAGATCCGGCTCAACCGACATATCGACATTCAGCCGGGTCAGGTTGCTGTAGAGCAGCTCGGTGACCATATATTCCGGGTTGACGCGCGTCAGCAGCGGATGGATCACGCTTGCGGCCTGATCGACGGAAATGCGCAACGTGCCGCCCTTGGCGGGAGCGGCGGCTTGGGCAAAGCCGATGGCAGGCGCTGCCAGAATGGCGGCGGTGCTCGCCAGGAAATGACGTCGATTCAGCTTCAGCATTGCAATGTTCCCTTATTTTGATGGTGCGTGTTCTGGAATGAGGCCGGTCTCAAAGTCGCGGGCGAGATAGGCAAGGATGCTCTGCGCCAGCGCGACGATATCCGTGGTCGTCGTATGTTCGTCGGGGCTATGGATGCAACTCTCCGGACGTCCAAGACCGCCGAGCAGGACTTCCTGCATGACGCCCGTTTGCTGCACGTAGCCGAAGTCCGAACAGCTGGCGGCACCCCATTTGCTGAAATCGGAATCCTGATAGCCGAAGCCGAGGCTGAGCGCCTTCTGCCAGCGTGGCCAATGCGGGCCGTCCGGATCCGAGGTCGGGATGAGATGGCCGACGAGGTCGATCCCGACTTGCAACTCCGGCGATTTCGCCATGACGGTGCGGACAAGCTCTTCGATCTCAGCCCTTGCCGTTTCGTAACTCTCCTCGGGTGCATAGCGGCGACTGACAAGGATTTTCAGCTCCGCGGGAACCTGTCCTCCCGACGTACCGCCATTGACGGCGGCGATGGAAAGCTGCGGCCGCAACGGTCCGCTCGCATGCGGCGGCGCCGGCAAGGCGGATGCGAAGGCGGCCACTTGCGGCTTCAGGGCGTACAGGGCATTGAGAAGAGGAAGGGCGCCGTCGATCGCATTGATGCCCGAGCCGGTGCGGTTGCCTTCGCCCGCGTGAACCGCGTGACCGCGAACGGTGATCTGAAGATTGAAGACGCCGAAGCAGCCCGCCCAGATGCGTGGTGCCGCCGAACCGTTGAAATTGACGATATGTCCCCTGAGCATGCCCTGCTCGGCGAGATATCGGATTCCCGGATAGAGGCCACCTTCCTCATCGGTGCAAAGGAGCAGCATCGGATCGTAGGCGAGTTCGACCCCACAAGCATCGCCGGCACGCAGCGCAAGCAGCGTCGCCGCGATGGTGCCTTTCATGTCCGCAGCTCCTAGCCCGAAGAGGCGTTCGCTTTCGCGGCGCAGACAGAGCGGATCGTGTTGCCAGGCAGGGGCGGCCGGCACCGTATCGACATGGTAGTACAGCCCGCAAACCGGCTTGTTGCCGGATCGCTCGGCAATGAGATTGACTCGCGCCCCTTGGGCCGGGCCATTGCCGACCCGCCACAGCTCTTCCGGCAGGATGACCTGCCGGCAATGAAAGCCCATGGGTTCCAGCAGGCTCGACATCAGCTCCGCAAAAGCCGGATAGCCGTCTCCGGGCGGAAAAGAGGTATCGATCGCGACCATTCGCGCGAGATCGCCGACAGCGCTTTCGACGTTCTCTTCAATGATTTTCAAGGCGCTTGCAAATGGCTCCTCGAAAGATGACAAGATTTGATCGCGCATGCTCTAATTCCGAAAAAGACGCGCAGAAACACATGGAGGCTCTGCACTCGTATTTATATAAACTATATAGTAATGATGCTGTCGCTCAGGCTCCGAGTCAACTCCAAATAAGAGGCAAATAATTGCGCGAAATGCCCAAATTTTCAGCAGATGTGCCGCGTGCATCCGAGCTCTCCGTTCCGCTCTACGAAGTCGTGAAACGTCAGATCACGGAAGCGATCATGATGGGCAAATGGTCGGCCGGGACCGTGCTGCCGAGCGAGATCGCACTGTCGCAAAAGTTTGGGGTTGCTGTCGGTACGATCAGGCGCGCCCTGCAGGATCTGACCAATGAAGGCCTGCTCAGCCGCCGGCGCAAGACTGGAACCGTGGTCACCGGCCGCACGCCGCAGCACAGCCTGCGCTTTTTCTTCCAGTATTTTCGTCTGCATGGGCTCGACGGTTCGCTGCAAAACTCGACATCCGATATTCTTTCGCTGAAACGCCGCAGGGCGAACGAAGAAGAGCGGGCCGGACTGCGGCTTGATGATGCGGCTGAAGTCATCTCGATTCACCGGCTGCGCAGCGTCGGAGGCAAGCCGGTCATGCATGAAGTCATGGCACTTCCGGCAAGGATGCTGCCGGAGTTTCCCGACAAGAAGGAGGAGATTCCCTCCCTTCTTTATCTCTTCCTTCTCGATCGCTATGGGATTCGCATTTCTGCCGTGCGAGAGCAGATTGCCGCCGACATGGCAACAGAGGAGGATTGCCGGCTGTTGCAGTTGAGCATGCCCAGCGCCGTGCTGACGATCGACGAAGTGGCCTATGATCAATCCGCAGTTCCAGTTCTTGTCGCAAAACATCGTGCGACGACCAGAAGCCATCGCTATGTGCACGAGGTTCAATAGCAGGCAAAAGGCGTAGCTCTCCGGCGCCGCAATCCGGAGACCGCGCGATATTATCTCGCTGCTGGTGCGCCTGCCATTTCTGCGAAATCCAGAAGGCTTGCCTGCGTTCCTGGCCGGAGAATCGCCTAAGGACCGGAGCTTGCCGGCCGCGTCTTGTCGGTCGACGATGCGACTGCGTTCGTTCAGCTTTGAGCGTTGTGACACGCAATGTTCGCGATTTCGAAGGCGTAGGCCTCTTCGATGGCGATTTCCGCCTGTCGATCAGCTTCGGAGATTTGCCGCAGCGTCTTGCAGCTCTTCCGCCGGGGCGGCAGAATAACTTCCGTTCTTCTTGTATCACAAGCTGCTCACTCGGTGAGTTGCCCAATGATATAGAGTTAATGGTTGTAATGAAGTTTGGCTTGATTACAGCATAGCGATAGTGTGACTAGGTGCGGGGCTATGAAAATCTCGGGGCGTCCTTACGGATTTATTTTATGTTGGGAATGTGATAGCTGACATATATTAAGGCTGCGAGAGTGAGAATGGTAGAATTCAAATTTAGTGAACCACCTGTAGGAAACGGTGCTGACGACATTTCAAACGAGTGCCAACGCCAATTGCAGCCTATAGTTAGTGAAATCGTCCGGGCCGCAGCTGCAGCCGGGTGGAATCAGAAAGATGTTCTTCTAGCGATGGTGGATGTCGCTTGGGACTTGTATGAAAAGCGCCGAGGCGATCTTTAGCGGTCGCAATGGTCGACAGCCGGCGGTCATGCTCCGTCGTGAAATGGCATCCATATCCCGTACGATCAGGTGCCGAAGGCCGCAGGATCCGTTCGACCGGATCAGAAAGTGACGCGCCCTGCTGGCTTATACTTTCTTTACCATCCTCATATCTCCCCTTCCAAACTCGGTAATTTATACTATTTAATCTTGCGCTATGAGCTGGTTTGCGGCGGCATCCGGCGGGCAGTGTTGGGAAAATGAGATCTCAGATGACGTTGGGATCTCGTCTGCTTGTTAGCATTTGCAGGGTTTCGTTCGGGCGGGGCGATGAAGAATGGATTATGCGGGTGAGGTGCGCGAGCGTACCGATCGATATGTGTTCGACATAATTCCCGAAAGTGCGGGTCCGAGAAAGGCCACCATGCGGGGGAGCGTCATCAGCTCCGTTCGCGAGCCTGGATCACAGACGTTCCTGGCCAAAGAACATGCGATGGGGATCGTACTGGCTCCTATGCGTGGCTTGCGAGCGTCTCTCGGCAGCGACAAGATCACCCAATATGACGCGCCTGTCGGTTGCCTCATCATCAATCCTGCCGATGTCGACAGCACTCTTGCCTGGTCGGAAACCAGGAGAAATCTTGTCGTCGCGATTCCCCCCCAAATTCTGTCCGAACTGGCACTGCAGGAGTTTGATCTTGCCAATGTAGAACTCGAGCCTCCAGCATTTGGAACCGTCGATCCTATCGCCCTCGGCATAGCGCAGAGGATTTCCGTCGAGTTAACCGGGAAAGCAGCTCCGAATGAACTCTATCTGGATTCATTGGTTACGTTGTTCAGTACACATCTTCTCCGTACCTATGCAAACAATATGAGACAGCTTCCGTCGCCCAGGGGAGGGCTCTCCGCGAAAAGCGCTCGACGCGTGGAAGAGTATCTTCACGAACATTTCACCGAAAAGGTTCACGTCGCTGAACTTGCGGCGGTCGCTGGCATTTCGCCAAACCATTTCATCGTGAGGTTCGCCAAGACCTTTGGCATGCCCCCACACCGGTATCTGATAAATCTGCGCCTGGACCTTGCGGAAAAGCTGCTCGCCGAAGGCGAAATCGCGATTGCGGAAATCGCGTATATGGCGGGGTTTTCGGATCAAAGCCATCTGGCGACCACGATGAAGAGATACCGTGGACGGACGCCGACGGAGCTTCGATATATGCGATAGCCGCACGGGCATGAAGGCAAGCCCGGGTCTGTCCTAAGCCAGTTCGAATATTCCGAGACCTGTGATTTTCAGCGCGCCAATCGAAAGGTGTAGGCGGGGATGGAACGTTTTCTGCTCACACGGCAGAAGAGATTTTTCGAAATGGAAAGAACCGTTTGGCGCAGATCGCCTAGCGGTTCGCCTCTTCATGCAGAACAGCCTTAGGTTAAGTGTGGCAAAGTGGCTACACCTGCAACCGGCTAAGCAAAAAACCGTAATTTCCTAAAAAAATTCCGGAATTTTCTAAAATACCGTTGCGCTGAAATAAGGCCATGTTCGTGGTGGTAACCATCCGGTGCTCTATGGACATTCAATTCCCTGAATTTGAAATCTTTGCTCCGAAAATCGAGGTAGCCTGGACTGCCTTGCAAGACCGATATGCCAGCCGCCTGACCGGCCCGGAAGTCGATTATCTATTTGCCTGCCTTGTCTTCGGTTTGACCTCTCCGGCCTACGGGGAAGGGGAGCCATTGTTCCATTTCGATGTCTGCCGCGCCCTGGTGACGACGAAGCTCCCGCCAGATCGGGCTGACGCCGCGTTGTATTCCGTTCCGGAGCTGACGCAGCCATGGGCCGACACCGTCCGCGAACAGCTCGAAAGCCAGGCCGCCAAAATGGGTCGCGCGCTTCAGCAAGCGCACAATTTCAACGACGACACAGCCGCAGATGCGGATTCACGCGCGCTCGGTCGTCCAGATAGCAGCGAGGAGAAAGCAGCATGAGCGAGTGCGTTGGGAAACATCTGCAGGCCAAATCGCGTATCGGATTTGCACGAAGCTGGATTTCGGGCGGTGATGGCAATCGCCTGGTTCGCCGGCGGCTGATGGCGGTGCTGCGGATGGCATCTCGCGTGCTCGGCTTCAAGCGGAGCCGTCTGGGGCACGGGATGCTGGGTGTTGGTGGAGCAGTGGCGATGGGTGCAATCGCATTCGGGGGCATCGCCACACCGGCCCTGGCGCAGTATGCCGCCGGCGGCGGAACCGCGACAGGCGCCAACTCCGTCGCCATCGGTAACGCTACTAACGCGAATAACGCGAACAGCGTGGCGTTGGGCACTTCCAATAGCGCAACAGGCGATGCTTCGATCGCCATCGGCTATTCGATGGGTGTCAATGGCCTCAACGCCATAGGCATGGGTGTCTTCGCGAACGCCACCGGCGTCAATGCTCTTGCCGTGGGCGGAAACGCCCGCGCACTGGCAGACGGAGCTTCAGCCTTTGGTGTCAACACTACTGCAAATGGGGCGAACGCCGTCGCTCTCGGCTCGACGGCCAGCGCTTCGGGTGGCGCCTCGGTAGCGATTGGATTGGCCTCCAACGCCTCATCTTCAAACGGCTCCGCCATTGCCATGGGGGTCGGCTCCAAGGCTAACGCTGGAACGGGCGGCGGTTCTCCCGTTGCTATCGGTACAAATGCCAATGCAAGCGGCACCGCTCCTGCCGGCTTCACATTCGAGGCTGTTGCGTTAGGCTCCGCCGCGACGGCCACGGGCGCATGGTCGAATGCCGTGGGTTCGAGCGCATCTGCGACGGGAACCGGATCCAGCGCTTTCGGCACGTCGGCCACTGCGTCGGCAGACCAGTCCACGGCGATCGGGAATGGGGCGACTGCTTCTGGCCTGAGAGCCTCCTCCATGGGCTATCTCGCCAATGCCTCCAACACCGATTCCATCGCCCTCGGCACGACAGCTGCCGCCTCGGGGACCAACTCGCTCGCTATCGGTCCCACTACTGTCGCATCGGGAGATTTCGGCGTTGCTCTGGGTAATCAGGCACAAGCGATCGCCAGTGGCGGTGCCGTTGCGATAGGTTCGGGCGCGATTGTCGCAAACGGTGCGACCTCCGGCATCGCCCTCGGCAACAACGCAAACTCTGCTGCCAATTTATCCGCCGCAGTTGGCGCCGGCGCGAATGCCTCAGGGACTGGGGCCGTATCCGTAGGTTATGTAGCACAGGCTACCGCCATCAATGCAGTTGCTGTAGGCCCGAACGCGATCGCGAACCAGCAAAACACCCTAGCTTTAGGCGAGTCCTCCACTGCCAGTGGCGTGAACAGCACCGCAATCGGCGGCGGGTCGGTTTCCAGCGGGGCTCAGGCGATCGCTTTGGGCATCAACGCGAACGGTGGAGCCGACTACGCGACCGCGATCGGATCGGCGGCCAAGGCTACCGGTGCCCGTGCGTTCGCGGGTGGCCGTAACGCCAATGCCGGAGGGGACGATTCTACCGCCATTGGCACGGTGGCCGTCGCGACAGGAGCAGCCTCGACCGCACTCGGTTCGGGCGCGGTGGCACAAGGCGTGAACGGGATCGCCGTCGGCACCGCCGCCGGCTCGCTCAGCGATGATTCCGTCGCCATCGGCACGGGCGCGATCGCCGATGGCGGTCAAGCCGTCGCCATCGGTGCGGGTAACACCGCTTACGGCGACGGCGCGGTCGCGATCGGCGATCCGAGCTATGCGAGCGGCACCGGCGCCTTCACCGGCGGTGCCAACAACATCGCCAACAGCGATGGCACGGCGACCGCCACCACCGCCAACCAGGCGGCCGGCGCGGTCGCGATCGGCAACAACAACAAGGCGATCGGCCAGGGCTCCGTCGCGCTGGGCAATGGTTCCACCGCAGGCGCTTCCGGCTTCGTCGGCAATATCGCCTTGGGTAACGGCGCAACAGCGACGGCGAGTTCCGGCGACGTGGCGCTCGGTTCCGGCTCGTCGACCCTTGCAGCGGTCGGTACCGCCAGCGCCACGATCGGCGGCAATACCTATAACTTTGCCGGCACGACACCGGCGTCGACGGTCAGTGTGGGCGCGCCGGGTGCCGAGCGCACCATCACCAATGTCGCGGCGGGCCGGCTCAACAACGGTTCGACTGATGCCGTCAACGGCTCGCAGCTCTTTGCGACCAACCAGCAGGTTGACCTGAACACGACCGCGATTAACAACATCAACACCGGCGCTGGTATCAAATATTTCCATGCCAATTCGACGGCGGCGGACTCATCGGCAACGGGTGCGGAATCCGTTGCGATCGGACCTCTCTCGACCGCGGCAGGGGCGAATGCCATCGCGGCTGGTAACAATGCGACCGCCTCCGGCCTCGACGCAGCCGCATTAGGATACATATCCAAGGCCACCGGCGACTACAGCACCGCGATCGGCCCCAATGCCAATGCTACGGCCACCTCCAGCACCGCGATCGGCCAGAATGCGTTTGCAACCGGTGTTCAGGCGAGCGCTCTCGGCGCAGGCGCGAATGCCGGCGCTCAGAACGCGCTGGCGCTGGGCGCTCTCTCTTCAGCCGCCAACGCAGGCGACGTCGCACTTGGCTCAGGCTCGGTGACCGACGTAGCAGTCGGTACCGCCAGCGCGACGATCGGCGGCAATACCTATAACTTTGCCGGTACGACACCGGCCTCGACGGTGAGCGTCGGCGCGGTGGGTGCCGAGCGCACCATCACCAACGTAGCCGCAGGCAGGCTCAGCAACGGTTCGACGGATGCCGTCAACGGTTCACAGCTTTTTGCGACCAACCAGCAGGTTGACCTGAACACGACGGGCATCACCAATCTCAGCAATATCGTCAACAACATCAACACCGGCGGCGGCATCAAATATTTCCATGCCAATTCCACACTGCCGGATTCTCAAGCCCTCGGAACGGATTCGGTTGCCGTCGGTCCGAATGCGGTGGCGAACAATGCCGGTGACGTGGCCATTGGCCTGAATTCTCAGTCTGGTGCGACGACGGCGGTTTCGGGAGCCACGGTGGGAGGCACCGCCTACACCTTCGCGGGCACCACCCCGGCGGGCGCCTTCTCTGTGGGATCCGCCGGTGCCGAGCGTCAGATCCAGAATGTTGCTGCCGGCCAGCTCAACGGCGGCTCGACGGATGCAGTCAACGGCTCGCAGCTCTTTGCCACCAATCAGGCAGTCGACAGTCTCAACACGACGGTCACCACGATCGGCGGCAACCTGACCAATCTCGGCAATACGATCAACAACATCGCCGGCGACACATCGACGACCTATACCGATGCAAACGGTAAGGGCATTCGATATGTGCGTACAAACGACAGCACGCTTGCTGTCAGCGATTCCTCAGCCCAAGGCGTCGGCTCCACGGCGGTCGGCTATAACGCCACCTCAACCGCCGACAATGCGCTTGCACTTGGGATGAATAGCCAGTCGACCATCGTCGGCGGTGTGGCCCTTGGTTCGGGATCGGTTGCCGATCGCGCCCTGGCTCCGGCCACAGGTCAACTTCCGGCGGGTCCAACGAACTTCATCCAATACAACACGACGGACAAAACCCTGTTGGGCGCGGTTTCGGTCGGTTCGAGCACGTCCTATCGCCAGATTACCAATGTGGCTGACGGTAGCAGCGCGCAGGATGCCGTCACGGTTCGCCAGCTCCAGGGAGCCATTGCTTCGGTGGCGGCAACACCAAGCAAATACTTCCATGCCAACTCGACGGCGGGTGACTCCCTCGCAGTCGGTGCCGAGTCGGTTGCGGTCGGACCCACAACTGTCGTCAACGGCGACAACGGCATAGGCATCGGCAATGGCGCGGTCGTCGACCAGGTTGCCCCGGGCGGCACTGCTATCGGCCAGAATGCCCATGTCATGCTGGCTGATGGCGTTGCCCTTGGCACGAACTCGCTGGCTGCGGGCGTCCAATCGGTGGCGCTCGGTGCCGGCGCGCAGGCCAACAACATCAACAGCGTTGCGCTGGGTGCCCAATCCGTAACGACCGTGGGTGCACAGACGAACTATACCGGCTTTGCGCTTACGAGCCCGCAGACTTCCGTCGGCGAAGTGTCGATCGGTTCGGCTGGATCGGAGCGCAAGCTGACCAACCTTGCTGCCGGTTCGGCCGACACCGACGCGGTGAATGTCAGCCAGCTCAAGGGGCTCGGCACCAACGTTACCAGCCTGATCGGCGGCAACACGACGGTCAATCCGGATGGATCGATCACCGGTCCGACCTATAATATCCAGGGCAACAATTACAATACGGTCTATGATGCCTTCGGTGCGGTCGACAACTCACTGACCAACATCATGAATGGCGGCGGCATCAAGTACTTCCACGCCAACTCGACGCTGGCGGATTCCACCGCCAGCGGCACCGACAGCGTTGCGATCGGTCCACAGAGTGTAGCCAGCGGAACAAGCAGCCTGGCAGCGGGACTTGGATCTACGGCGACAGGGCAGGGCGCGGTCGCCCTCGGTCAGGGCGCACAGGCCAACAATGCCAATGATGTGGCGTTGGGCTCCGGTTCGTCAACGCAGGCTGCCGTCGGCACCTCCGGCACGGATATTCAGGGTCAGCACTACGACTTCGCCGGCACCACGCCTGTCGGAACGGTGAGTGTGGGTTCTCAAGGGGCTGAAAGAACCATCACGAACGTTGCTGCCGGCCGTATTTCTTCCGACAGCACCGACGCTATCAACGGATCGCAGCTCTATGCGACCAATCAGGCGATCGACAGTCTGCAGACGGGTGTCGGAACGATCACCAAGAACGCCGTCACCTATGACCTCAACCCCGATGGCAGCAAGAAGAACAGCATCACGCTGCAGGGCGGTGACGTGAATGCGCCGGTGGTCATTTCCAACGTCGGCAAGGGTGTCGCCCCGACGGATGCTGTGAACGTCGCCCAATTGGGTGACAGCATCACTCAGGTCAAATCCTATACGGACACGGCAGCTGCCAATACGCTGGCTTCCGCCAACAACTATACGGACCAGAAGTTCGGGCAATTGAACCGAGAACTCGGAGATGTACGGTCGGAAGCGAGACAGGCGGCTGCAATTGGGCTTGCCGCGGCATCGCTTCGCTATGACGATCGTCCGGGCAAGGTGAGCGTGGCCGTCGGCGGCGGCGTGTGGCGAGGTGAGGGCGCCTTGGCCTTCGGCGCCGGTTACACCAGCGAGAACGGACGGGTCCGGGCGAATCTGTCAGGTACGGCAGCCGGCGGACAAGTGGGTGTCGGCGCTGGTCTCAGCTTCACCTTGAATTGAGCCTGCCATGTTCAAAGGAGCGCTCTTCGGCGTCCCGGCTTTCATGGCTTGCATGCTCCTGTTCGGCTCGACCGCAGCCGGACAGGAGGTTGCTCTTCCCAACTATCGCATAAGACCTTCCGAGGTCGTCGTTCCCCCCGAGTTGAAGGCCGGCGACTATCAGAGGATCATTCGCCCGTTCGAAAACTGGACGCTGATCTGCGACGAAAACTTGAAAAGTCACCAGCGAGTTTGCAACGTCACCCAGATCATCGAGAACCAGGCGGGACAGGTCGCGTTCAGCTGGTCGCTCGCGGCCACCAAAAAGGGTGATCCCTATATGATCTTGCGTGCCGCCCCGATCGCCAAGAACGATGGCCACTTCTCGCTGAAATTCGAAGGTCGCAAGGAGCCGATCCTTGTCCAGTTCAACGGGTGCAACAATACGGTTTGCGTCGGCATGCTGCCGGTCGGCCCCGCAATGCGCGAGCAGATTTCCAAAAACACGGCGCCAACAGTCTCCTACCCAACCACGGATGGGAACACGATCAGCGTGACCGCAAACCTCAAGGGCCTTTCCACAGCTGTTAAAGCAATAAAGTGACGGACGGATTTTCAATGAGCCAACAATCGATCCACGATCGCATCATGTCCCGAAACGCGAACGACGCGGCAATTCAAAATTTAGCCGGCGAGCAAGCTAGGCCGAGGCGAAGCTGGTGGAAAGTGACCTCCCTATCGGTGCTCGCAATCGCGGTCGCCGGCGCCATCGGCTACGCCGCCGTCCGATACGACGTGGTCGGCAGTCTTTTGCCGCAGCCGGCGGTTGCTGCGGCAAATGACGCCAATCAAGCGCTGCCCGATACGCCGTTCCTGCAGCACGCCAAACAGGCTGGCCTGCAATCCTGCTCGACCGTTTTCCCGATTCTCGGGCAATTGCTGACGAGCGGGACCCAATACAATGTCCAGTCGATCTGGAACAATGAAGCCGCGGACAAGCACGCGGTGCAGGCGCTGGTCGGTATGAACTATGCCACACAGGGCTATAGCGGTCCGGCCGCCGGCATCGTATTTGCCGCACCGGTCGCATCCGGCTGCGAAGGATCAATGGTTCGCGTCGCGCCGTTCACAGCGTCTTGCCCGGAAGTCTCGGCCAAGTTCCCGAACGGAAGCAAGCTCGTCAACAACCTCGATCAGGTCGGTGTCTACCAGCTCGGCAACGATGGTGGCGATGCGATGCTTTTGCCAAGCGGAAGCGGCTGCATCGTCATTTCCGTCGCTTCCGCAGCAGGAAAACAAGGGAGCCCAAAATGAGATTGAGATCTGCCATGGCAGCAATAGGCATGCTGTTTGTCTCTGCCGGCCACCCGTGGGCCGCCGATCTTTTTACGACGGAGCAGGCGCCGGTTCCTCCGCCTGAGGAACGCGGCATATGGGCGGCCATCGCCTATTCCGCGCCCGATGAAAAATACGGCTTCTTTTGGGGGGCCGACAAACGCCAGGAAGCCATGGATATCGCGCTCAAACATTGCGAGCGGGATAAGGGCAGCAGCTGTGTCGTGGTCAGCGTATTTCGCAATCATCGGCACTGGGATGACGACGACAAGACCGGCTTTCCCTACAATCATTGCGGCGCCCTTGCCATCGGCAAGGAAAAGCGTGAGCGCGCCACACCTTGGAGCGCGAATTCGGCACCGACACGCCGCGAAGCTGAAGATCTCGCGCTTAAGGCATGTGAGCGCTCAGGTTCTCGCTGCGCCGTTCGGGAGTGGGTATGCACCTGACCTATCCCGGTCACGGCAATCATAAACAACGCACCTCGTCCCGGCGGTGATCATCTTTGACCTTAGCCCGCTGCCTTCGCTCCCAATGGAACCGGCCGCGGAAGGTCGTATTTCAAGTCGAGAGATCTTATCCCTTGTCAAATTCCACATTCACTTCATCCCGAACGGTCGGCCGCATATCTTCTGCGGTGCTTGCCTTTGTCTGTGCTGGCTTTGCTTCTTCGGCCTTTGCGCAATCGGCTCTGCCAAATGGCGCTTCGAGCCTGCAGGAGACCTACCAGGACTGGCGCGTTGCCTGCAGTCAACGCGACAAAGCGTCGGCATGCACGATTTCGCAAGATCAAACCCAGCAAAACGGCCAGAGGCTGCTTGCCGTCGAAATGCAGATACGTCCCGACGGCGGCGCGCTCGCGACGCTGCTGCTGCCTTTCGGAATTGTCCTCGACTCGGGCGTGACGCCGAATATCGATGATCAGCCGCCTTTGAAGCCGGTGCGTTTTCGCACCTGTCTGCCTAACGGCTGCATCGCCTTGCTTCCGGTCGACGCTGCAACACTTGGCAAATTGCGAACCGGGTCGCGCCTGAACCTCAAGGTCGTTGCCGACGGCGGCAACCCGCTCGGCTTCCAGGTATCCCTGCAAGGTTTTTCAGCGGCTGCCGATCGCGTGGCCTCCTTGGGCGCACGATAGAAGCCGCATCTTCTCACCGTGCGGATGGGCCGTCACGCTGCTTTTGCGGCAAATCCAGAGGTCCGGCCCTGTAGGGCTGCGATTTCCAGCATCTTCGAGAACGGCAATTTGCCGTTCTCGCAACAAGGCTGGCCGTTCGATACCGGATACCTGCGCTAGCGCGGCTCCTTCAGGAGCAGCCCGTGCAAGACAAGATCGATGTGCGCCTTCAGATAGCTTGCTTTGTCCAGAGCTCGCCGCTCATCGAAAAGCAGCTTGAAGAACAGAAAGGCGATTGCGGGCGCAACGACGGCATCGGCGAACGCGGCCGGCGCCGCTCGAAACTCCCCGAGCTTTACCCCTTCATCAATAAGCGACTGCATTTGACGCTCGAGAGGATCGATGAATATGTCGTGGTGCCTGTCGACAATATGTGGAAACCGCGAACCTTCGGCAATGACGAACCTCATCAATTCCCGCAATTTGCGATCATTGATTATGAGATCGTAGATCAGCTCGATATTTTTTCGAAGCCGCTCCGTAGCGGTCCCCTTCAGCTCATTTCCGCTTATCAATAGATCTTCGAGGGGCGTCGAAATGTGCCGGATCATTGCCTCGAAAAGCTGCTCCTTGGCCTCGAAGTAAACGTAGACGGTTCCCTTCGTAACTCCAATCCTGGTGGCTATATCTTCGACGCGTGTCGCGACGTAGCCGCGTTCGACGAACTCTTCAAACGCAGCATCCAGGATCTGAACGGGGCGGCGGGCTTTCTGCTCCGCGCGCGTCAGCTTTTTCGTATCAGGCATATCCCACCTTGAGCGTTATTCGTGGTTTGGCGTCAAGACAATTTCCATTGACTTCCTAGTCAGTCAATAATATTCGTCTGCCGAACGGATGCAAGAGGTCAAATTCATGAAAGCTGTCCTTGTCGTCGCCTGGCTCAGTGTCAGTGCCGTCGCGCTTGCCTCATGCGAAAAGCAAAGCGCGAGCGAGACGAAGCCGAAGAACGTGGAGACCGTCGTGGCGAAGGTCACGCCGGTCGTGGAAAACAACACCATCACCGGCGAAGTCAGTGCCCGGGTCGAGAGCGACCTTTCCTTCAGGGTCAGTGGGCGCATTGTCGAACGCCTCGTCGATGTCGGCTCGTCGGTGAAGGCGGGGCAGGTGCTTGCGCGCATGGATGCCGAAGAGCAAAAGGCCGATCTCGGCGTCGCCACGGCGAACCTGCAGTCGGCGCTCGCCCAGCAAACACAGGCGCAGCTGGCCTTCGACCGGCAGCAGAACCTCTTCAAGACGCAGGTTACGACCCGTGCGGCGCTTGATCAGGCTCAGGAAACCCTCTTGACCGCTCAGGGGAGCGTGAAATCGGCGCAAGCGCAACTCGACACCGCCCAGGATGCGCTTTCCTATACGGAACTGCGCGCTGATGCCGACGGTGTGATTACAGCTAGAAATGCAGAGGTGGGCCAGGTCGCGCAGGCGGCGCAGCTGGTCTTCACCCTTGCGCATGACGGTCCGCGGGACGCGGTCTTCAACGTCTTTGAGTCCCTTTATCTGGGCCGCAATCTTGAGAACAAGGTCGCTGTCAGCCTCCTTTCGGCGCCGTCTCACAGAATAGAGGCCTCCGTCCGTGAAATCTCGCCCACGATTGACTCCTCGACCGGGACGATCAGGGTCAAGGTGGCTCTCGAAGGGGCGCCGGACATGCCGCTCGGCGCTCCGGTCGTCGGTCTGTTTCGGTCCGCCGCGCGGGACGCAATCGAATTGCCATGGTCGGCAATGACGTCGAAGAGCGGCAAGCCGGCCGTCTGGGTCGTCGATCCCGCCTCGTCGAGCGTCTCTCTTCGCCAGGTCGATGTCTCCGCCTATGAAACCGGCCGTTTTGCGGTGCGGGCGGGCGTGTCGCCGGGCGAGATCGTCGTCGCCGACGGCGCGAAATTTCTGCGATCGGGCCAGGCCGTCACATATGACAACGGAGCTGCAAAATGAATATCCGCATCACAGCCGGTCTTGCGATCCTCGGGTCATTGCTGCTGACTTCTTGCGAAAAACAGGATGAAGCCCACTACGAGCCGCCGCGTCCCGTGCTTTCCGTTGTCGCCAAGTCCACCGCGGCTTCTGCGCTGACCTTGCCGGGAACGGTCGAGGCCAAGATCGAGACCCAACTGGCATTTCGCGTCCTGGGACGGGTCATAGCGCGCAAGGTCAGCGTCGGCGATGTCGTCAGGAAGGGCGATGTCGTTGCGGCCATCGATCCGCTTTCGCTCGAGCTTGCGGTCAAGAGTTCCCAGTCCGAGCTTTCGAATGCCCAGGCGCAGCTGGCAAATGCCGCATCCACGGAAGAGCGCCAACGGTCCTTGCTCGAAAGCCGATCGGGAAGCGAGGCGGCCTACGAAGAGGCCGAACTCGGCCGCAAGAGCGCGAGTGCGGCGGTTGCCAAGGCACAGGCCAATTTGGACAAGGCCGAGGAGCAGCTGGGCTATGCCCAGCTTCGCGCGGAATTCGATGGTGTCGTGACCGCAACGTCCGCCGAAGTGGGCCAGGTCGTCTCCGCCGGCCAGAGCATCGCAACCGTCGCGCGCCCTGACCAGCGCGATGCCATCATCGACATACCGGTAGCAAGCTTCGACGGTCTCAAGGTAGGCTCGCCCTTTGAAGTGGCGCTCCAGCTCGACCCGACCATCCGCGCGAGCGGTGTCGTCCGGGAGATCGCTCCGGAAGCCGAAGCCACCACCCGCACGCGGCGCACGAAAATCACGCTCATCGATCCGCCGGCGGCATTTCGCCTTGGCTCTGTCGTCACCGCGACCGCGACTGTTATTGCGGATCCGATGATCCTGCTGCCGTCCTCATCCGTGCTGGTGAAGGACGGGAAGCCGAACGTCTGGGTGGTCGATACCGCGGCTCGCAAAGTCTCCATTCGGGCAATCAAGATCGACGGGGACCTTGTCGACGGCGGTTCGGTAAGGATCGCCGAAGGCATCAGCCCTGGCGAACGCATCGTCATTGCCGGAGTTCACAAGCTTGCAGACGGCCAGGCCGTCAGGGTAGACTAAGGAAAGATCCCCGTGAAAAAATTCAATCTGTCCGACTGGGCGCTCGAACATCGTTCGCTCGTCTGGTACTTCATGATCGTCTTCATTCTGGCCGGCGCGTTTTCCTATATCGGTCTCGGTCGCGAAGAAGATCCCGCCTTCACCATCAAGACCATGATCATTCAGGCGCAGTGGCCCGGCGCATCGGCCGAGGAAGTGACCAAACAGGTCACCGACCGCATAGAAAAGAAGCTGGAGGAGCTGGATTCGCTCGACTATACGAAGAGCGAGACGGTTGCCGGCCAGACGACCATTTTCGTCGAGCTTCTGCCGACGACCAAGGCCAAGGATGTCAATGCCATCTGGATGCGGGTCCGCAATATGATCGGCGACATCAAGGGGGATTTTCCAAGCGGCGTCGTCGGACCGTTTTTCAACGATAACTTCGGTGACGTTTACGGCAATATCTATGCCTTCACCGGCGACGGGCTGACGCAGCGTCAGCTTCGGGATCTGGTCGAGGATGCACGCGCGAAAGTGCTGACGGTCCCCAATATCGGCAAGGTCGATATCATCGGCGCGCAGGACGAGGCCATCTATCTCGAATTTTCCACACGGAAGATCGCCGCTCTCGGCCTTAACCAGCAATCCGTCATCGACACGCTTCAGGCGCAGAACGCCGTGACGCAGTCCGGTTTCGTCGATGCCGGTCCTGAACGCATCGCCTTGCGGGTGAGCGGCCAGTTTACATCCGAGGACAGCCTCAGATCGATCAATCTTCGCGTCAACGATCGCTTCTTTCCGCTGACCGACGTTGCGACGATCAAACGCGGCTATGTCGATCCTCCTTCATCGCTGTTCAGATTTAACGGGCAGCCGGCCATCGGGCTTGCCATCGGCATGAAGACGGGCTCAAATCTGCTTGAGTTCGGCAAGGCGCTCGACAAGGAAATCGAGCAGGTCACGGCCGATCTTCCCATCGGTGTCGACGTCCAGCGCGTGTCCGATCAGCCCGCCGTCGTCGACGAGGCCGTGTCGGGCTTCACGCGCGCGCTGTTCGAGGCCATCGTCATCGTGCTTGCGATCAGCTTCATCAGCCTTGGCGTCCGGGCGGGACTCGTGGTTGCCATCTCCATTCCGCTCGTGCTGGCGATCACCTTTCTCGTCATGGCCTATACCGGCATTTCCATGCAGCGTATTTCGCTTGGAGCGCTGATCATCGCCCTTGGCCTGCTCGTTGACGATGCCATGATCGCCGTCGAGATGATGGTTGCCCGCCTGGAAGTGGGCGACGATCTGAGAAAGGCGGCGACCTACGTCTACACCTCGACGGCCTTCCCGATGCTGACGGGCACGCTTGTGACGGTCGCGGGCTTTATCCCCGTCGGCCTCAACACCAGTGCGGCCGGCGAATTCACCTTCACTCTCTTCGTGGTCATTGCCGTTTCGCTCCTGGTCTCATGGATCGTTGCGGTGTTGTTCACGCCACTTCTGGGCGTGACGATCCTTCCGAAGACCATGAAATCCCACCATGATCAGAAAGGCCGCTTTGCGCGCGTCTTTGCCTGGCTCCTAAGCCTTGCCCTGCGTTGGCGCTGGATAACCATCGGCGCGACCGTGGCCGCGTTTGCCCTCTCCATCGGGGGGATGAGCCTGGTGCAGCAACAGTTTTTCCCTTCCTCCGACAGACCCGAACTGATCGTCGACTGGAACCTGCCGCAAAACAGCTCGATTTCCGAGACGAACAAGCAGATGGCCAGGTTCGAACGCGAGATGCTGGCAAACAACAAGGATATCGATCATTGGACGAGCTATGTCGGGCAGGGTGCTCCTCGTTTCATCCTGTCCTTCGATGTGCAGACACCCGACGTCTCGTTCGGCCAGACGGTGATCGTCACCAAGGGGCTTGACGTTCGCGACAAGGTCAAAGCCGAACTGCAGGATTATCTGACGAAGACCTTCCCCGGAACCGATGCTTTCGTGAAGCTGCTCGACATCGGCCCTCCGGTCGGCAAGCCGGTGCAGTACCGGATCAGTGGACCCGATATTCAGAAGGTCCGGGACATCGCCCAGCAATTTGCAGGCATCGTCGGTCAGCATCCCTTGCTGTCCAACATGACCTTCGACTGGAATGAACCTTCGCGCGTCGTCAAAGTCGATGTTCTGCAGGATAAGGCGCGGCAATTGGGCGTCTCGTCTCAAGATATCGCAACGGCTCTCAACGGCATTGTCGAGGGAACGGCCGCAACGAATATTCGGGATGACATCTATCTGATCGATGTGATCGGTAGAGCCCAGACAGCCGAGCGCGGCTCGATCGAGACGCTGCAGAACCTCCAACTGGCCGGCTCTAATGGCAAATCCGTGCCGTTGTCCGCGGTTGCGAATTTCCATTATGAGCTGGAGCAGCCGACGATCTGGCGGCGAACGCGCATACCGACCATCACCATCAAGGCCGCAGTCGTCGGATCGACGCAGCCGGCGACGATCGTCAACGAACTGCAGCCGAAAGTCGATGAATTCCGCAAGACGCTTCCAAGCGGCTACCATATCGTAGACGGCGGCTCGGTCGAGGAAAGCGCCAAGGCGCAGGGGCCGATCGTGGCGGTAGCGCCGCTGATGCTGTTCATCATGGCGACGATCCTGATGATCCAGCTGCAAAGTTTCAGCAGGCTCTTTCTGGTGTTCGCTGTCGCTCCGACAGCGCTTATCGGTGTGGTTGCCGCACTTCTCTTCAGCAACGCGCCGATGGGGTTTGTCGCAATCCTTGGCGTGCTTGCCCTCATAGGTATCCTGATCCGCAACTCGGTGATCCTTGTCGTGCAGATCGAGCACCTTCGAAGCGAGGGCGTGCCGGCCTGGCAAGCCGTCATAGAGGCGACGGAGCATCGAATGCGGCCCATCATGCTGACGGCCGCTGCAGCAACGCTTGCGCTTATCCCGATCTCCAGGGAGATATTCTGGGGTCCGATGGCCTATGCGATGATGGGCGGCATCGTCGTCGGCACGGTTTTGACGCTGCTCTTCCTTCCCGCCCTGTATGTCGCCTGGTTTCGCATTCCCCGTGACGGCGCGCAGCACGAGGTGATCTAATGTCAGACATTCGAAAGGCAACCTGTGCCCCCAGGCGGCCCTGTCTTTCTGTCCTTATGGCCCTATCGATATTGGCCGGATGCGCGGGGCGGCTGGAGAATGTTCTCCAGCCGGTCGCAACGGCGGGACCGGGCACCAGCACCGTGGACATCATGGTGGCGACGACGCGCCAGCCGACCGACAAACCGGGCGAGCTTTACTCCGGCGAACGCGGAACGGCGATTTCTCTCAACGATATCGTCGTTTCCATTCCTCCCGATCGAAACCGCAAGATCGGCGAAGTGCAATGGCCATCACATGTGCCGGCCAATCCCGAAAAAGAGTTCGCTGTCCTGAAGGTCGGAAGGGTGGCGTCCGAGCGCAATATTTTCGAATGGTTCAGCAAGAACCGCAATGCCAAGCGCCAGGTCGTCATTTTCGTGCACGGCTTCAACAATACCTATTCCGATGCGGTCTTTCGCTTCGCACAGATCATTCATGATTCCGGAACCGACGCCGCGCCGATCCTCTTCACCTGGCCCTCGCGCGGCAATGTCTTCGACTATCTCTACGACAAGGAGAGCACGAATTTCTCGCGGCGGGCACTGGAAGATATGATCCTGCAATCCGCCAAAAGTCCTGATGTCGGGGAAGTGACCATTCTTGCCCATTCCATGGGGTCCTGGCTGACCGCCGAGGCTCTGCGCGGCGTCGCGATGCGCAACAAGACAATTCCGTCAAAGGTGAAGAATGTCATCCTGGCATCGCCCGACATCGATATCGACGTATTTCGCCGGCAGATGATCGAAATGGGGCCGCAGCGCCCGCATTTCACGATCTTTTCGTCGACAAGGGACAAGGCTCTGCAGGTCTCACGATGGCTCTCCGGCGGCGTCAACCGTGTCGGCGGCTTCGATTCGACACCTTATGCCGCCGATTTGGCCAAGCTCGGAATCACGGTCGTCGATACGAGTTCCGTTAAACCCGACGATGCGCTGGGCCATAATACGTTTGCGGATAATCGGGATATGGTCCAATTGCTTGGACGGCGGCTGGCAGGACAGTCGTTGGATACCGGACAAACCTCGCTTGCAGATCGGGTTGGCATGGCGGCTGTGCGAACTGCGGACTTGGCGGGCTCCGCGGCAAAAGTCGCTGTCGCAGCGCCCATGTCGATCATCAGCAATGATGCGAGACAGGTGCTGAAGCAGCAGCTTTCACCCGGCTCCCCGCCCATCGTCGATGGACGTATTTCCTACTGAGCAACGGTCGTGAAGCCCGTTGCTCAAGAATGGATCGAGTCAAACCTATAGATATTGAAGAGCGCGGCCGCATGTAGCGGCCGGCCCAAATAGCAGCCGAAACGCGGTGAGATTAAGCACTCGCACACGGTAGGATTGCGAGAGACTTAGTCGGCTACAGAATTGACGACGCGGCAGAGATTGTCGCTCATGTTGGGAGCAACTTGGCCCTGCGGCACCATGAAAAGCGCATCAATCCGGCTGCCCTTGCCGCTCTTTCTGACGACGACGCGCAGGGTCTGAGGCCGACCCGAACCGGTCGTTTCCTGTTGCGCAGTTAGCGTGCCGAGTTGTTTCTCGGCATTCACATCCACAAAGCCTTCGGCCAGAACTGCCCGCGACACCTTATCAAAGGCGACGGCTGGGCTGACTGATGGGAATTCCATCCAGGTCTTATAAGTCACGCCGGTTACGAGCGGAACGCCGGTGCTTTGATAGTGTTGCGAGCATGGGCTGGCAGCGGCGGAGCTGAGAGAGATGGTGGCGAACGCGAAAGCGTAGAAAGCTGTCTTATACAAAGCGAAAACGTCCTCTGTTGATAATACGACGATAGGTCGATGGGGCAGGGGTAGGACAGTCGCGGTGACCGACCCCGCGTGCGGTGCGTGCTGCGGCTCGATTCCCAGCGAAGCTGGCGATCGCGTTCATCTTTTCACCGATTCAATTGCCGACAGCATATTGGTGCGGCCGGGATCATCGGCCGGCGCCAATTCGAGTGCCTTCTGAAAATCGGCCAATGCGGACTTGAAGTCCGCTTTGCTTCGATAAACCTCGCCTCGCACGAAGTAGGTCGAGCTCGATTGATCGTTGAGTTCGATAGCCTTGTCGAGATCGGGGAGCGCCTGATCGTTCCTGCCGATCTTGAAATAGGAAAGGCCGCGATTGCTGTAGGCATAGGGATAGGACGGATCGCTTTCTATGGCTTTCGTGAAATCCGCAATCGCTCTGCCGAAGTCGCCGGTCATGTTGTAGGCGTCACCCCGATCGTTGAGCGCTCTTGTATCGGAAGGGTTCAGTTGCAATGCATGGGTATAGTCATCGATCGCTGCACCGTAATTGCCGTCTTTTACATACAAGCCGCCCCGCTCGACATAGGTAACCTCGAAAGTCTGCTGCAGCATGGCTGACAGTTCGGGCTTGAGGGCGATGGCCTTATTGAAATCGGCGAGAGCCAGATCATATTTGTTTTGCGCGAGATAGCCGTTGCCGCGTCCGGCATAGGCTTCCGCAAAGTCCGGTGCAAGTGCGATGGCCTTGTTCATATAGCCGATCCTTGCTTCATGATCGCCATCGCGATCGGCAAGGGTACCAAGGATGAGATAGGCGTCGGGATGGTTATCCGGCTTCAACTCTACCGCTTTCTTGGCGTCAGCGATGGCCTTCTCATAAGCCCCTTTCGCAAACTCGGCATCACTTCGCCCTGCATAGGCGATATCTGATTTCGCATCGAGTTCCAGTGCCAGGCTGAAATACTCTTCAGCCAGATCCAGCTCGTTGCCGTCAATGCTCATATAGCCGGCGCTGCTATAGGCAAATGATCGATCTGTGTTTGTTTGCGTATCGTCCTGGGCAATGGTGAGGCAAGTCGATAAGGTCTTACATATGGATGTATCGTCGTTTCGCGCGGTCGCTGAGTCAGCGGACGTTGACTGTTGTGTCCCTGTGGACTCAGTTGTTTGCACATCGCTTGCATCAGCGCGCGACGTCGCCGCCAGCTGCACTCCAAGAAGAGCACAGCACAGAAAGCCCGACAACCGCATCGCAACGCGCACGTGATTACTCCGCCAGGGCCTTGTCCAACGCGGTCTTCTGTGCTGCGGAAGGGTTGCCCAAATAGAGCTTTGGACTCTTCTCGTCCTGGATCTCCGCCCATGCCTGCGTGCCATCCGCATTAAAGAGGATTGCTGCCTGGCCGTCATTTGTCGCATGCTGCTTGGCAAGGATGCTGATCGAGTAGTCGACCGAGTCGATGGAGATGGTCTTGACCGGCTCTGCGATGAACCTGTTCTGGTCGCGCACCCAGGCAGGCGTTCCCTTGGCAGATGACAGCATGGCCTTCCATGACCGGGCATGAACCGGGTCCTTCAGAAGATCATAAAAGTTGACGTCCTCGGCGTGGGCGATGCCCGCCATGCCAGCAATCGCAAGAATGAATAGGAACTTACGCATGAATCCGTGTTTGTCCTCTCACGACAGTGGATCACAAAGGGGAGGCTCGTCGCCTCGAACGGACCTCTATCGCAGTCGCGGTATCCGCATAGCCTGACGGCGTGGCCGATGACAGCCGATTTCCGCAATCTGAACGCAAGTGCACTTGTTATGGATGATCCTGCACTGCGCGGGCGCCGAATGCAAAGCCGGCTCGGCAGATTTGCGATGCGGCCAGCAATTTCCAGCTGCGGTCTGGAAAAGCAATTGCCGCGAAATGAATCGGTGCGGGGCTCGCAGCCTCCCGTTTCGATGCGAGAGATCGCGAACGTGCAATTCTGGACGGATGTGCACTCGAGATGGAGGGGAGTAGACCTCAGTCAAGTCCGCACGTCTTGAACGGCACACAGCCGTTGAATAGACATCCCTATATTTTTCGCTGATGTCCACATCTTCGAGGCCCTCTTGATTATTTACAAGCGCATTCTCCAACGCTCTGCCGGTCGCACTTTGCTCATATTGGCCTTTCTTCTGGGTGGCGGTCCGATTGCGACGGGCCAGAGTGCAGAGGTTGCGCCGAGCATACGATCGCGGGTTCCGGGGCTCGAAATCGCGCTTCTATCGCAATTGCCCAAAGCGCCTGCCTCGGCCCAATCCCGGGAAGAATGCGACGCGCTGGTCGTTCCGAAGAGCGCGGGCGGAAAAGCGGCCGATGCTCTCGGTTGGGGAGTGACGGGGGAAGCAAAGCTCGGATCCTATGACGCAGTGAGCTTTGCCGGCGAATTCGAACCTTCGACCGCCGGTGCCTGCGAGATCAGTCAGGGCAATATCGCGCTCTTCAGCGGCACGCAGCTTTTCGTCATCATCTACGCAAATAAGAACAGCAAGCTATCGATCGGCAGGATCATCGCGGCCAAGGACAGCCTGCGCATTGTCGATGGCGACCTTGTTCAAACGCCTATTGGTGACGTCCGGCTCGTTGACGGTCGTGCGATTGAAGTCGGGCCTCTGGCGAAAGAACAATCCGTCTGTGGCGGACAGGCCGTAGTGCCGAATGTTTACGGCAAGCCCGTCGCCGAGGCTCGCGCGGCGATCATTGCCGAAGGGTGGGAGCCGTTTCGCAGTCCAGCCCCCGCCTATCAGGATTTCGTCGGCGACAATATTCGCAAGAGCGGGATCATCGAGGCGACCGATTGCTCGGGCACGGATCTGGCATCCTGCAGCTACTATTATCACAAGGGCGACATGGAACTGAGCCTCACCAGCTTCGGCGACGGCAAGCCAATGGTTTCGGACTATCAAGCGACCTGCGAGCGGTCCAAATGGCATAAGGCGAATTGACAACCGCACATGGAAGCTCCCGGCTTTCTTTTCGGCTCCGGTCTGATCGAACGCGCCGTTGATCGCAGAAGGGGGGCGGAGCTTTCGATGACGGTATCGATCAGCAAGATTGCGATATCACCCAACCGGATCATCAGGCAGAAGAAATAAAGGAACAGAAGCCACCATGTGTCGTCATCAATCCATAGCAAGAGTTCGACTGACGATCGCCGGCCTTCTGGCGATCATGGGGGTGGGTGTTGCGACTCCTTCCTGGGCAATCGACTGCACCAAGGCGAGCGATCCGATCGATAAGAGAATCTGCGGCAACGCCAGCCTCAAGGCGGCGGATGCCGCCATGGGGCAAGCCTATGCCGCGCTCCTTAAATCGGCGCCAGATCCGGAAATCCGCTCGATGCTGGTGAATAGCCAGCGTCGCTGGATCGCGGTGCGCAACGAGGGATTGAAGACCGGCTTGGACGGTTCGGCGATGCCAGCCGGAAAGCTGCGACAAGCGATCGCAGAACGCACGGCACAGCTTAGTGATCAATCGGACAAGGGATTGGTCATGCAAGCTCAGGCGCAGCGCCGCTTTCTCGCGAAATACAGCGGAGGCACCCTTGCCGGCTTCGATACGAGTTGCGAGTTCATTCCCAACGACAGGGATGGGTCGAGCTATTCCTATCAATGCAGCGGCGCCATGCATGTCCAGAACAAGGCCCGCCTTTGCAGCGCCAGCACGGAATGGGCCAGCTGGTCCCTCTATGAATATCACGCCGTGAGCACCATCGAGGGCGACAATGCGAAACCCGCAGCTTTGTGCAGCGATCAATCGGGCGATATTTGCGGCGGCGGCAAGGATGCGACCTGGACGCTGAATCCCGATGCGGATCAACATTTTCCATCACCGAAGACAGGCCTTGCCAAACTCGATGTCGAAGGCATCTGGCCGCTCGAAACGACGGATACAGACTGGTTTGACCAGTGCCTGACGAGCCCAACCTATCCGCCGGCACTATGAGGGCAGCTTGACGCGATTAAGGGCAAGGCCGGCGCGATCACCGGGAGAACCAATGGGTATTGTTTTACCAGATGAACCTATGATCAAGACGACGAGTGCCCGGCGATCGCTTCATGTCGGTTCACGGCTCGTAGCGGCTTGCGTATTTCTTATCGCCCGCACGGCACTTGCCAGCGGATCTCTGCCGCCCGAACCTCTCGTGGCCGGCCCCTTTTCGACCTTTGCCGCATGCCTGGCCTACCTGACGGAGAAGCATCAGGAGCAGACGGCCTTGGCCATGCCAAAACCTGTGGCAATGCAGGCGGGCGGCACACGTCAAACCCTGGTCTCGACGAAGGGTGTCTCTCAAGGCCCCGGTGAACAGGCCGTCTATGAGGCGGAGGTTGACTATCAAAACCGGGCCATGGACGTGCAAACGCAGCGGATCGTCACCAACATTTCCTGGGAGCGCTATTCTTTAAGTTGTCAAGGTGCTGCTTTTAATGGGACAATTCTACGCGGCTACTATCTTCCGGCGATGGAGCCAGCCCCGTAAAGAGCCGGCGCCCAGGAATAATTTTGAGCTTAGCTATCGGGGAAGCCGGCCTTCCAGCTCGGTGGCCCGCTTGGATGTCGTTTGCACCAAACAATCGTCGACAACGACCAAAGCAGCCGTGCCGCCGTCTTTGTCCACGGCACATTGCTGGTCGCGTTCGGCAATCCAGCCCCGTTGTTCGTCACGCAGCTGAATGGCGCTGGGCTGCTTCAGCTTCGCCCGCAGGGTGCGATAGGCTCGATTGAGGCGATCGTCTTGATATTCAAGTTCCGCGCCTGCGCAGTTCCGCATCGTGACGGTAACACCTCCGGATTTGTCGAGGCAGGCCTTATAAGAGGGACGCACTGCGTCGGCCTGCTTCTGCACCGTGGTTGATTTTGGCGTTCCGGCTTTTTCGGCGGGGGCCTTCTCGTCGGTCCGGCGATAGACTCGAGAAAAACTTACGTTGATGCCGCCGCACATATGATTGTCGCCGACGACAAGATAGCGTCCCAGTTGGGCCATTCTGACCTGGCAGAGACCTGGGACATTCTTATCCTGATAGGGAAGAAGTTTCTCCGGCCGACGGTCAACGCCCGGCTCATAGCCAAACGCAACTTGGGACTGCCTGCCATCAATCAGAGCTGCAAACGCGCCTCCCTGCTCACCGTTGCCGAATTGTAGATTCGCCGTGGCGTCGACGCGGATCTTGTCGCCCTGAGCTTTGGCAACGATTGCTGTATCGCTGTCTCCCCACCGCCCGAGCCAATTTGGCGCAGGCGATATTTGGGCGAGCCGCGCCAATGGCAGCCATCCTGCGGTTTTGTCATCATAGGACTGTTTTGCGGGGCTCAGATATTCGGCGCAGGCACGATTGCCATCGACCCTGCTCACAGCCACCTGATCTCCCGGTAGAAGAAATGCGCCTTTCTTGCAGAACACGGATTTTTCAGGGCACTGAAACTCTACTCTGTCTCCCGGCTTGATCTCATAAAGCCGAACTGCGAGCGGATTGTCGTCCATTGCCTCGAAGCCATAGCAATCCATTCTCTGCTCGGCCGCGGCAACAAATGTCGGACTAAACAACACCAGAGCAGACAGTAGGAGATGAAAAGAGGCGCCGTGCCAGATGTTCATGCTGGCATCCTTTCAACGAGATAGAACGTTGATGGGGCTAGACCTCGCTGCGATTTGTTGCGCTTACGGAGCGATGTTTCGCCCCACCCAGAATGCTGATCATCCATATTCATGAAGAGTGACAGGCTCCCTCGTTCGCCCGCGGATGAATACGATCTTCGGGCCTCAACGCGTTTCATGGCGCTTTCAATCTGCCAAAATTGTTATCAGCAGATCGTCCGCATAAGCGGATCGAAAGAGCAGGATATAAAGTCCCGCTCAGCAATTCGCTTCGGCACCCTTACGACACGCAGGAGTTGCCGGCCAGCCGCCTGGATGGGGATTTGAAAATATAGACGGATCTACACTTATAACGGACGCAGGGATATCGGTGCAACGCAAGCGTTCTGATAATTGCCGACCGAACCGAGACGATCCGATAGGCAACGGCCCTTGAGAATAGGCCTGGAGATATCCGGCGTGTGACGAATGAAACCATTATTGGACGTTGAATTCGCATGCTCGAACCGATGAGGAATGCGCACCTCTGGAAACCGCAGCTCACGGCCGCGATATCTGTGATCAGTGTCTGCCTGGCGTTTCCGATCGCAAGAATAAATCCTGATGCTCCGGCCGACCCAAAGAACCGGCTTAGCGGAACCTTCTTCTGAAAGATCTAGCGATGCGTTTTATTCCCCTTGCCCTTGGCGCCTTGATACTTTTTTCCACCCATGCCCTCGCAGACGATAGCTCGGCCACACTGGGAACCGGTGGCTTGATCCTTCAGAAAACCGATAAGATCGCGCTCCTCTCCGAGGATCTCTACCTTTCTGCCGCGGGCATTCGCATTTCCTACCGTTTCCGCAATCTGACGAACGCGGACTATACGACCACCATCGCCTTTCCGATGCCTGCATTCCCGGGCGGCGGATCCAACTCCACGACCGTCGTTCCTGACCCGGCAAGCGACAATTTCATGAAATTCCAAACTGTGGTCGATGGGCAGCCTGTTGCCTCGCAGCTTGAACAGCGCGCTTTCATCGTAGCCGACGGTCAGCCAGACGAGGAGATTACTGGTAAACTCAAGACATTGCACATTTCCCTGGTGCCGACCGTCGAGGCCACCGAAGCGGCGATCGGTCGCTTGACGAACGGGCAGCGCAAGGAGTTGGTGGATGCCGGTATCTTCGATAGCGGCGAGGGCGATTATAACGGACAGCCGGCCGCGCTCTATCCGCTTTGGACGCTGCGATCCAAATATTGGCGGAGTCAGACCTTTCCGAAAGGGAAGGAGATTGTCGTACAGCAGACCTATGTGCCCATCGTCGGCAGTCAGTCGACGCTGTCAATCGGCGCGCCGGACATGGATGCGGATCAGCTCAAATCCTATCGCGAGAGGTTCTGCACCGACGAAACCTTCATGAAGTCGGCCCGCTCTCTCTACAGCCGAATTTCGGACGACAACGCCAAAGGCGTTCAAGCTTTCGAGCAATATCTTTCCTATGTCATCACCTCGGGCGGCAACTGGGCCGGGCCAATCGGTAATTTCAAGCTGATCGTCGATAAGGGCGATCCCAAAACGCTGGTCTCCTTTTGCGGCAGCGGCGTGAAGAAGATCTCTCCGACGCAATTCGAGATGGATATCAAGAATTATGCGCCCGACCGCGACATCGACGTGTTGCTGCTGCGAACCGTCTCCGAGCAGTGATCTTCCGGCATGTCCAAGCGCCTCCTGATGTCAGACACGTTCCATTTTATGACAATCCATCCAGAGAACCGGAGCTCGCTCATGATGAATTTCGCTTTGAGGCTTTGCTGTTCCAGGAAAATCCTCTTCGCCCTGGCTCTTCTATTGGCCTTTCCATTCTCCGTATCGATCCAGCCTGCCTTGGCGCAATCTTCAAACCAGGCTGCCTCCCAGCCGGATCTCGAAAGCGCCGGTTCGATCGAGGATGCGCTGAACATTTGGGAGAAGCGGCTCACGCAGGAAGGGCTCATTCTGCTCGGCTACTATAACGGTTTTGCCGACGGCTCCTTCGGACCGAGTGGCCGCAACGCGATTGCAAGCTATCAGCGCGATCATAACCGTCCGGCCACGGGCAGGCTTTCCGCCCCGGACGCGCTTGAACTGGGCAAAACGGCGCTCGATCTGCGCAAGCAATTGCAATGGCGCGCACTGGACAATTCCCTGACGGGCATGACGATCTCCTATCCTGCGGGCCTGTTGGCCCAAAGGCAGGGCAACAAGCTCGGCGGCGAGACCCTGCAGACGGAGGATGGCGCCATCGCGCTGAAGACGGCCCGTTTTGCCAATAGTGGCCCGGGCGATATCGATGCAGTCTATCAAAACCTTGCCAGCGAGCAGGGCAGCACGATCACCTACCAGCTCAAGCGCCGAAACTGGTTCATCATCTCGGGCACGACCGGCGATCGAAAATTCTATTCGCGCTTCGAACAGAGAGGCAATGAGATCCGCGGCTATGATCTCAGCTGGAACGCCGACAAGAACAGCAAGATCGTCGAAAACATCTCCGTGTTGATCTCGAACGGCTTTTATCCGTTCGGGGAAAATCCGGCCGACGGCGATCCAAGCTACCCGACACTGACGAAACTTGCGGATATCGCAAGCGCCGGCAGCCGCGGATCTGCGTCAAATGGCAATGGCTCGGCAGACAGTTCGACCGACGGTCAGGCGCAGTCGGAGCAGAGCAATGGTTCCGCTGACAGCCAGACAGCGCAGGCTGGTGGCGATGACGGGCTTACGGAACAAAAGGACGGCGCACTGCCGCCACCTTCGGACGGTTCGTTGGTGACATCGGACGGCAAGGGATTGCGTTTCGTCTATCACTATTTTCCGCCGGAAGACCCAAAGCTGAATTACGCTTACAAATGGGCCGTCGATACCCACCTCTTTTTGAATATTCCCGAAATCGACGGTCTTGATGGACTTTTCGTGACGCCGCGTCCGTTGCACTACGTCACGCGTCAATGCGATACGATCAACGCATTTTACAACAAGAAGAACGGCGCGGTTTTTCTCTGCTATGAGATGATCGACAGCCTCTTGCAGATGGGCAAGGCGCTCTCGAAAGGCGCATCGGACCCGGAGGCGTTGACGCTCGAGTTCGTCAAGGACAACCTGCGCTTTATCCTGCTGCACGAATCCGGCCACGCATTGATTGACCTGCTGGATATTCCTGCGGTCGGTCGCGAAGAGGATTCCGTCGACCAGCTCGCGGCGGTCCTATTGCTCTCGCATGTCGACGACAATGAAACCAAGAATGACATTGCGCGCGTTCTCCAGCTCGCGTCCGTCTGGTTCAAGGTCAACAGCCAGTCGTCGGGCACGCCGGATACAGCCTCGTTTGCCGATGAGCATTCGCTTGACGCACAGCGCTACTTCAATCTGCTCTGCATGGTCTATGGCCTTGATCCGGCAAACAACAGCCCCATCGTCGACAATGGCATGCTGCCGAAAGAACGGGCGGCCCGCTGCCCCGACGAGGCTTCCAAGATCAATCGTTCCTGGGCGCGGTTGATGCTTCCGCATTTCTCGCCGAGATTCCAACCGAAGTCGGATGACAGCAGTGGCGACCAGCAGAACGCAGCTGCATCGCAACAGCCGGCAGGCAGCAATCCGCTCGAATGGGATCGAAAGGCCAATCCGTTCGGCAAATAAGTATCTGTGACGTCGACGCCACCGCAAACGAGGGGATGGCGTCGGCTGTCGCCTAGCAGATGTTTTCAATTGCCGGGTACGCCGAAAGGCAAGGTCCAGCCCGAAGGCCGATTATCGTGCTCTCGACGGCGATGAGAAGCGGCGTGTTTCAGCGAGGAGCCGGCGCGAATATTTTCCAAAGTGTCACCGGGAGTGTGACCGAATTCGGCTTTGAATAGGCGGTAGAAGTATTTCTCGTTGGAGAAACCATGCCGCCAGGCGATCTCGGCGATATGAGGCTGCGGCCGATTGGGATCTCCCAGCATCTGGTAAGCGCGATGCAGTCTCCTGCGCTGTATTTGCCGCATGACGCCGCCGCTGCCTTCGAACAGTTGATAGAGTTTTGCGCGCGACAGGCCTACGTCCCGGCAAATGCGATCGGGCGTAAGATTGGCATCCAGCAAATGCGCATCGATGTAGCGCAGGATCCGATTGAAGAGCGCATCTCTTATCGGGCTGGCCGCTTCAATGACGGTATCCGGCGTTAACGAAACCGCGGCGGTCAGAAGCTGCAAGGTCGATTGAACGACATAGGGGACTTCATGCTCACCCAGGCTTTCAAGATTTCGCGACAATGAAAGGAGATGGTCTCCAAGGAGACGACCAACGCCACCTGCGAGGGTCAGCCCGTGCAAAAGCTGGGTACGGCTCGGCAGGAGATCTCTCGGCACCACCAAAGAGATCACTTCACCGGCTGCAACCATGCCTTGGTTCACTTGAGCAGCATCGAGAACGAAAAGATCACCAGCCGATTTTATGGGTTGATCCGTGGTCCATCGGCACAGGAATTGGCCGCTCACCATCAAGGTGAAACGAAAGAAATCCTGGCCGTCGCTCCGTATATGCCGTTCCGTTCGATTGATCTCATAGGCAGAAGGTCGAGCCTGATTGAGCCACCGCCTGGCGGATAGGATAAGAGGACCGAGAGCCGCACCGCTTGCTTCAGCGTCAAACGCGATGGGAGCTTCGTCACGCAATATGCAATCGCAGTGATTGTCGCTGACCCAAGCATGAAACCGATCTTTTTCGGGAAAGTCGAGCGTTGAGAAATTGAACATGAAGGTTGAATGCATCTGGGCCACGGGAACTGTCTACTTCCAGGCCTGCGGCCTTTGAGCGATAGGTAGAGCAACCGGAGAATGCGACAATGGGTGTGCGATCAAACGTTTTGCGTGCTCGTGCAAAATCTAGTCCGGCACCCTTGCGGCAGGGAAATGCGACGAGATGGCTCCTCATTACATTCATGGAATCCTGCGAACCTAGAAGGCGCCGCCAGCGCCGATTGACTATTTAGATAGAACGGTCAGTATAGAAAGTCCATATGGGAATTGCTGGACAACGAGGCATAATCTGTCCATTGCAGGATGAATTTCGCTTGAGGCATCGATGAGCCCGAAAAAAGAGCAACTTATCCTCATTGCGACCGACCTGTTTTCAAGGCACGGCTTTCATCCGGTCGGCATAGACCGCATTCTGGCTGAAGCCGGCGTTGCCCGCATGACACTCTACAACCATTTTCCCGGCAAGGATGATCTGATTGCCGCCGTGCTCGATCGTCGCTATCACGATATCATGGCCAGCCTTCGGGCATGTGTTGAGCCGATGGTCTCGGCGAAGGAGCAATTGAGGGCTATTTTTGCCTGGCACGAGACATGGTTCGGCACCCCGCAATTTTCCGGCTGCCTTTTCGAGCGCGCACTTGCCGAATTCGGCACCGACTATCCAAACATCTCTACCGTCGCCATTCGATACAAGAAGACCATGACGGCATGGATGGCCGACATGCTGAAGACGCTTTTGCCGGAACCTGCAGCTGCACACATCGCTTCGATCCTCATGATACTTCTGGACGGCGCGACGATCGATGCGCGCGCTTTTCATGACCCGACCATTGCGACCAAAGCATGGAATGCCGCCGAGGCCGTCATCGAGCGGGAAATGCTGGCTTCAATGAAACCGTAGTGACGCCGGTATTTGCGATAACGATATGCATAGGATCGAAAACTTAAAGTACATGGAGCGAATCTGAAAGATCGTGACGTGCTTTAGTTCAACGGCGCACGTCCCTTGCTCCGCGCCAGACAAGAGGCACCAAAACCAGAACGACAGCCGGCAAAACAATCCAGTTGATCGTCTCCCATCCGGAGCTGTGAAGCAGCGATCCGGAGAAGAAAGAAGCGCAAGCGACGGTTCCGAAGACGAGGAAGTCGTTTGCGCCCTGGACCTTGCTCCGTTCCGCGTGCGTATGGCAATCGGCGACCATCGACGTTGCGCCGATGAAACCGAAGTTCCAGCCGATCCCCAGGAGTACCAGCGAGACCCAGAAATGGGCGATGTCGAAACCGGAAAGTGCGACGGCGGCCGAGCAGCCGATCAAGAGAAGCCCGACGGCAGCAACGCGCTCCTTGCCAAACCGGACCATAAGGCGGCCGGTGATGAATGAAGGGCCATACATGGCAAGGATATGCCATTGGATTCCAAGCGCCGCCTGGTCGATGGAGTGGCCGTGTCCGACCATGGCGACTGGGGACGCCGTCATTACGAAGGTCATGAGACCGTAGGAGACGACCCCAGTTGCGATCGCAAGCAGATACCGGGGAGAGGTCAGGATGCGAAGAAGGGCGCGCTCGGCGACATCGGTTTCGACCTTCGATTTCTGTGAGGATGACGCGCGCAGGTGCCACAGGACAGGAAACGCCAAAGCGGCAAGCATCGCCTGGCTGATGAAGCTGCCGGCGAATTCCGTGCCGGGAACCGCGTCCCTGGTCCAGATGACGAGCTGCGGGCCGATGATGGCAGCGATCAGGCCACCGATCATGACGCGGGCGATCGCCTTCTGCGCTTCCGCGCCAGTCGCATTGTCTGCCGCCGCAAACCGGTAGCTCTGGACATAGGAAGAGTAGAAGCCCGCCATGCAGGTTCCGAGGCAGAACACAACGAAATTCGATAGGATGATACCCGTCGCGGCGATCAGGCCTGAGACCATTCCGATCAGCGTTCCGAAAAGATATCCGCGCTTTCGCCCGAACCGGCGCATGACATAGGCGGCCGGCAACGTTCCGAGTGCAAGGCCGAGATTGAGTAGGCTCACCGGTAGGGTGATGAGGCCAGGATCGGGGGATAGATGCTGCCCGACGAGCCCTCCGAGTGAAATGACGATAGGGGCGTTTGCTCCACCGAACGCCTGGGCCACTGTGAGGATCCATGCATTGCCCATGCCGGCGCTCGCATCGACCGGTTCCTTATATGCGACGTTCATTTCGATTCCATTCTCGAAAGGATGTCGGCGACAGCATGTTTGGCGGCCATAACAGCACCTGCGAGATATCCTGGTTCGGAGGGACTGGTTTCACTTCCCGCCATCAGCAGACGATCTTCCCAGGGGCCGGCGACCCATCGCGGGCTTCCCGGCATGGGATGCGCGCCGCCCGTTCGGTCGGCGTCGGTGGCCGTGAACGGATCTGCCGCCCAGTCCTTGAAGATGGTGGCATGCGGTGCCTGCGCTTCAGGTCCGAACAGTCTCGTGAACTGCGCGATGCATGCAAGTTCCAGTGTCTGCTTATCGATGGTCGCCCGCGCTTCGGCGCCTAGGCCGAGAAAGCCGAAGAGTGCGGGCCGGCCCGAGGCAGAAGTCGCATCATGAATTTCGACGAGGGGGCCAACCATGCTCTGGGCTGTTCCGGAAAGTGCGTTCGTCCGCCAGAACGCCTCGTCGTAGATGGCGAAGAACTTCGCGTGCGGGGCCATCCATGTCGGAGTCTCTCGCCAACGGGCAGCAATCTCAGGCTCTTGAGGGGGTGCGAACATGACGCTCGCCTCAAGGAGCCGCGGAGGCAGGGCGGCGACCACGCGATCGGCCTTGAGGTTCTCTGTCTTGCCGTCATTCGTTTGCAGTGACAGCTCGACGCCAGCACCTTTCAGCGCCATGGCCGTCACCTTGGTTCCAAGAAGAATGCGCTCGGCGGGCAACCGCCTTGCCAGCGCCCGCACAGCGGCGCCCGTGCCGCCGACGAGCCGCATCGACTGCTGATCCTGCGTTGCGGGCGAATATCTTTGCGGTTTTTCGCGCGACATGCGCTCGAAAACCACGTCGCCGGCACTGTATTGAGGGAAGGATCCCAGATCGAGCTCACCGATGAGGGTTGCCATCGCCGGCTGCATCACGGGCCAGTACCAGGACGGGCCGAGATCGAAGCCATCCTCCGATGGCTTCCCGTCGTCGCCAACGGTCAGGATCCGGCCGCCGAGCCGGTCACGGCCTTCGATGAGAATAACATCGACGCCGGCGGAATGAAGCGCTTGCGCCGTATAGAGACCCGAAAGCCCGGCGCCGATCACGGCCACCTTGAAGGTCTTCATCTATTCGGCCCTTCCGGAAGCGGTGCATCGAACGCCTGGACGTCTTCGTGCAGAAGCGGGGCGGACTTGTACCAAACGCGCGTACCCAGAGGGCCGGCCTTGGCGTGAAACTCCAGTCCTGCTGGAAGGCGCAGCCAGCTCCAGGGATCGAGAGTGTCGCCGCTTTCGGTGAAATCGCCATCGATGACGAACAGCTCCAAACCCTCGGGGTTGGCGACCTCTACATCGGCGCCTGCCTGCCACTCCTCCATCACGACGCGTTCGTGCGATCCCTCAAAGAGGACGATCGCCGACATGACGCCTGGGCGAAGAGTGGCTATCTGACCTTCACCGGGCAGTCTGACGATGCGTTCGCGGTCGGCCGCCCTGAACTGCCAGAGCTTGACGAGGATGGTACAACCGCCATCGCTCCTGGGGGCGTGTCCGGTTCCGGGCGGATTGCGCACATAGGTGCCGGCCGGAAAATTGCCGCTCTCATCCTGGAACACGCCGTCAAGGACGAGAAACTCCTCGCCGCCGGGGTGCTGGTGGTGCAAGAAACTGCTCTCTGGCGCGTAGCGGACGACGGACGTGGCGCGGGCCCTCTCATCACCGATCCGGAACAGCATACGCCGGTCGACACCCTTGGCGGGGCTGGGCATCCATTCGAGTGTCGCGGCATGGACGAGTGTGCGCCTGGTGAGCTCTTCGTTCAATAGCATGTCAGAGCTCCGATCTGCCGCCATCGAGGACCATCTCCGCGCCGAGCATGTAGCTGGAGGCGTCGCTGGCAAGGAAGAGGACTGCAGCAGCGATCTCCTCCGGTCGTCCCATGCGTCCGACCGGCACTTGCGCGCCGACGCGATCCGCATAGGCGCGAAACTCTTCCTCGGTCTGGTTACTTCCACGATGGATCGGTGTTTCGATCGAGCCGGGACTAACGGCATTGACGCGGATTTTGCGATCGAGCAGCTCGGCCGACATCGTCCGCGCGAAAGAGCGGACGGCCGCCTTCGAAGCGGACAGGATCGCCCGGCCAGGTGTCCCCACCTGGTTTAGCCAAGACGTGTTGAGAATGATCGAGCCACCCTCGCGAATAAGCGGCAGTGCAGCCTGCACGGTGAAGAATGCGCCCTTCACGTTGGCATCCATGATCTTGTCGTAGGTCGCTTCGTCTGTGGTCGCCAAAGGCGTGCCGAGTGCGACGCCGGCATTGACGAACAGGATGTCCAGGGAACCGAAGGCCTGCTCGACTTCGGTTTTCATGCGGGCGAGATCGGCAGCCGAGGTGACATCTGCCTGGATCGCGACGACATTACCACCGAGTTCCGCTACTGCTTGCTTCAGCTTTTCTCCTGAGCGTCCGGTGATGGCGATACGCGCGCCGTTGTCTTGCAACAGGTGGGCGGCGGCAAATCCTATTCCGCTCGATCCCCCAGTCACCAAGGCGTTCTTTCCTTCAAGAACCATAGCTCGATCCTCATCTCTTCAATGATCCATATCTAGACCCCGGCATTTGCAATCACGAGGAAAAGCCGCCATATCGGGAAGAAAGAAAATCTTTGTCGTGGCCAATATGAGAAACCTCACCAGATTGAAATCGCTGCAGGCACTGGAAGCAGCCGCAAGACACGGAAGTTTCGTTGGAGCGTCCACCGAGCTCGATGTTACGCCCCCGGCTGTTGGACAGCTTGTCCGTTCCCTGGAAGACTGGGTCGGCTATCCCCTGTTCAAACGAACCCGATCCGGCACTGAACGGCTGACACCCGTCGAAGAGGCGCGGGACGCACTCGACGATATCGCGCAGGGATTGGACCTCCTTGAGTCCGGGCTGCGCAAATTGCGGGGCCGAAAGGCTCGTTCGGTCGTGGTCGTGACGGCATCGCAGGCGCTCGTCGCCAACTGGCTTCTGTCAAGGCTCGAGGATTTTTCGGCAGGCCATCCCAACATCGACGTTCGGCTTGACGTCTCGGATCGGGTGATCGACCTGTCGCAGGGAGAGGCCGATATCGGTATCCGATGCGGGCTCGGCTCGTGGAAGGGCGTGAAGTCCACCTTCCTCATGGGGGAGGAGATCATCGCCGTCTGCCATAACAAGCTCCTGCCACAGGACCAGGAAGTCACGGCCGGATGGATCGCCGAGCAAACCCTTATCCACGATGGGACGCCGCACCCGGGCGGGGATTTTCCGACCTGGAGTGAATGGCTCGCTCGATCCGGAGCTAATCAAGCTCTGGCCGATGGCGGATTGAAGATCAACTCGACTGCGGCCGTCATCCAGGCTGCCGTGACCGCGCGGGGTGTGGCTCTCGTGCGCAAGGCACTCGTCGCCCAGGAATTGGAAAGCGGCCGTCTCGTCCATCTCATGCCGGAAATCCGCTGGCCAGTGAAATGGGCCTATTACGTGGTCGCATCTGCGAAGGCTCTGCGTCGATACGAGGTAGGGGCGTTTCATGATTGGCTGGCGGGTCGTTACGCTGAATTATCAACCTTGTAGGCAACAAAGCGTCTTCAGACATCCCGCAGGTGTAGAAGATCGGGATTATCATATCTCGTGATGATGAGACTGGACGAACAGGTGAGAATAAGCAAATCTTGTGATATGAGCGTATTCTTGTTCGATCTGCCAATTTTGCCGAAAGATTTCCGATTCCCTGACAGCTATACGGGCCTCGTACGAAATGGAGAGTTGCCCGACATCAAGCCATGGGAATTTCTGGCCGGAGACATGGGGCGGTCATTGAGCTATTATGGTTCGATGCTGGAGCGATACAAGCAGCTCCCTTTGATCCCATTTGCCATCATCGCCGACAGGACCGGTTTCCATAACGATGGCTATGTCACATTGGCCCTATTTGATGGTAGTGATGTTCACGGCGAGCCGCGAGTGCGAATCTTTGATTACGCCACTCCCAAGAAATCCCCGTGGGACAATATCGCCTATCAGAATTTCGAGGCATGGCTTGAGGCTGCCAAAGCAGAATCGGCAGACCACAAGTCGGAATGCGCCGATGCAGATGCAACTGATCAAGCTTGATCTTTGATCAAGTCTTTGGTTCCTCTTCGGCACAAGGCATCGCAGCGACCAGGGTGTTCATGGTCACCCATTATTGAGGCCACCGTCAACATTGAGCGATTCAGGTGAATGCGCATTGCGCAGCTGCCCAATCATCTGAGCGAAAACAATCGCTTATGATGGTCAGCAGCATGGCTCTCTGCCGATTGACAGGCTAGGATTCCATCCTAGCTAGATGATAGATCGACATGGCCTTGCTGACGCCCTTGAGTTCCGCCTCGTTTTTCGCGAGCGGGTAGGGCGCAATAATTTCCGCCACAGCCGGCGCGCGGTACACGTCTTCCGTAATGCAAATCTCGTCGCCATCGGCAAGGTTCTGCACCCGCGCCGCTATATTCACCGTCTGACCAAAATAATCGAGCCGCTCGTTGAGCGTGACCGCGATCGCGGCTCCCCGATGCACGCCGATCTTGAGGATGAAATCACGTTGCAGGCGATCCCGGTTGAGCTGATCGACCGCCTCGCGCATATCGAGGGCTGCCTGCACCGCATCGGCCGAAGTCAAGAATGCCGCCATGACCGCGTCGCCGATCGTCTTGGTGACGGCCCCATTGTGCCGAACGGTGGCGTCGAGAAGATGCTGAAAGTGCCGTTGCACCTGAATGTAGGCGTTGAGGTCGCCTATCCGCTCATAGAGCGCCGTGGAGCCCTTGAGATCGGTGAATACGAGGGTAACGTCGAGAACCGCAATGCCCTCTGTCGCACTGATTACTTCCGAGCGAAAGAAGTCGCGAAAGGTTTGTGTCGTCAGCAGCCGCTTACCGGACAAGGACGGCTCGAATTGAAGTCTCTCGCGCTGAAACGTCGCCGATGGAAGCTGCAGTATGCCGAATACCACGGGTAGTTTACCAGTGTTGCGGACTTCGAACACGACCTTGCCGGGCGTGATGTTTGCCGCGGCGGCCACGCATTTGCCGTGGTGAAGCGTGACCGGCACATGGGGTTGCGTCAAACCCGCTCCCTTTTCGACGGGGAAGAAAAATTGAGCGTCGCTTTCGAAATCCTGGCCCAGGAGTGCGCCTTCGGTGGCATCAACTTCAAGATTGACCGTAGTATCAGGCTCTATGCGGGTGAGCACCCGCACCAGCTGTTTGGCAGCCTCGCTCCATGGCACGCCGTCCGGCAGGACACCGCCGGACGTCAGTTTATAGTGGAAGACATAATCCCAGGCCGAAAGCGTATCCGGTTGATGGAAGCGGATGCTGCGCACAGCGGGCGAAACGGTAAATGTCACCGTGATGTAATCGTCCAGTGCGGCGTCGTAATCGCTTTGACAGAGGTGGCAATGAAAATGCGTGTGCAGTTTGCGCAGGCTCCGGAAGCTCTCGACAACGTCCGAGCACATCGGACACACAAGCAGCCAATCCATATCGAATAGTCCGGCCATGCATGCATGGAGAAAAAGATCGATCCCTTCAGCCTCGGCAATCGACTTTTCCTTGGCGAACTCAATCGGATTGATGCGATAAAGCGCCTCGTCCGTGCCCGAGCGCAGCAGCGTCTCCAGCCGCGCGACAACGCGCGGACTCCAGGATTTGGCCGTTTCGACCACGACCAAGCGCTCTTCAAGCTTCTTTTCGTCGATCATCGCATTGCACCGCGATAAAGCCTCGATCGCCCTCGGCGTTCCATCAGACGTAAATACACAATTCACGAGGCCGAGGCGAGCCCATCAAGGCTTCTTGCGGGAAGCGGGGAAGGGCCTCGCCCATTCAAACGGAATTCCGTTCGGTTGCTACACCGTCTCGATCATCCGCTCGACACAGTACGCCCGACTGATCTTTTCGACCTCCTGGCGCGAGCCAAAAATCACCGGAACCCGCTGATGCAAAGAGGTTGGTTCGATGTCGAGGATCGCGGTCTTCCCCGCAATGGCGGAACCGCCTGCTGCTTCGACCAGAAAGCCGATCGGATTTGCCTCATAAAGTAGACGCAGGCGGCCGCCGGAAGCAGGCTTGCTTCGATCGGCGGGATAGAGAAAGATTCCCCCGCGGTTGAAGATGCGATGTGTATCGGCAACCATCGAACCGACCCAGCGCATATTGTACCCAGGAGTTCTGATGGACCTGTCGACATATTCGGTAATGACGTCGTCCCAGGACGGACGACGTGCCACGTTGATCGCAAACTCCTTCGTCTCCGGAGCGATCTTGGCATCCGCAGTCGTCATCACGTAGACGCCGTGTTGGTCGAGCGTGAAAATCTGTACGCCATCTCCGATCGCAAGCACCAGATTGGTTTGCGGCCCGTAAGCGGCGTAACCCGCGGCCAGCTGATTGCGGCCGTTTTTCAGAATCTCAGCCGCGGAGCTGGCCTCGATGATGGAAAAGATCGTTCCGACCGTTACGTTGACATCGAGATTGGACGATCCATCGAGCGGATCGAAGATCATCGCATATCCGCCATCGGAATGAATGAGCACCTCGGCGTCGAGTTCTTCCGATACCGCGAAAGCAACTGCCGGCGATTTACGGCATGCCTCGAGCATGATCTCGTTGGAAAGTATATCGAGCGGCTTCTGCGTCTCGCCCTGAACGTTGATAGCATCGGTTGCGCCTGTCAGACCTGACAATGACGAGCTTCTGAGCTTGTCAGAAATCTGCCGGGTAGCCTCGGCAATATTGCTAAGGATGGCGACCATGTCCTCATTCAACAATGTTCCCTTATGGGCATCGAGATAGGCTTCGAATGTCGTCATCAATGTCTTTCTCCTGCGGGAGTGTATCGTTACGGAATCAAACAATGCCCGGTGGATGCCAAGGCTGATGGGCACACAATGAGGCCTGCGCCGAGGTCAAAGCCTTCGACGGCGTCCGAACGCAAGTTTCGGATACCCGAATTCGAATGGTCTCAACGGAAGAACGATCAGGTCTACCACGCGGTCCGCGCGGTGCCGAGCGCATATGAAAGGCACGACGAAACGTGCACGGCGAGAGGTTTGACGGTGATGGCGCAGTTTCCAGGACAGAACAGCTTATGTGCGTTCAGATGCTTCAGCAGCTCATCGACAGTACGTTTGTCTGTAAGCGGAAATGAAATCGTCATTGCGCGTTTCCTACAGCGGACAGAATAGCCTAAGGCAATTAGGAGCGATTTTCTTCGCGCTGCAACAAGAATTTTTTAATGCGCAAATTAAAATCGATTAGCTTCGCATCTCGATTTTTTAAGATCGATTTAAAAACTGCACGGTCGGATTTTGATCTCGACCACGGGACTGACAGCTCGTGTTGTTGACTCGATATCAGCAAGAAAGAAGCTCTCGAAATCTCTCGACGTGCTGCCTCCTTGCATCCTCGGCGGAAGTTGTTTGAGGTCGTCCAGGCCCAAGGCGGCTAGTTTTTCGCCGAAGCCAGCAATTTGATCTGCCGCAACGCATTGCCGTAATGGCTCTTTGCGCCGAAAAATTCGGATGAGACCACAAGGCAGCCGCGTTGCGGAGCCCCGTTTCATGCGCGATATCGATCGACAAGCGAAACGAGCCGCTCTACGGCAGCTACCGCGGCAGCGCGGTCCTGCGAGAAGTTCAAGCGCACACTGCCGTCGCAGAAAGGGCTGAACTCGGTGCCGGGCGTTACGATGACGCTTGCCTGCAAACGGAGGATTCGCACGAAATCCTTGCCGCCGACCACAAGAGGAGGCAATTGCGGGAAGATATAGCTTCCTGCCTCGGTGGTGCGAACCTTGATGTCCTTGCTCGCGCGGAATAGCTTGAGGAGGTCGTCGCGAATGGCCTCGTGCTCGCGCACGCGCTGGTCCATCCAGCCTTGCGGTTCGTTGAACCAAGTGCGGAACACCGCCTGACTATAGCCGCCGGCGCGCAGGGATACGATCGCCTGCAGCTTTTCCATCCGGTTGATGATCGCCTTCGAGCCGAAGGCAACGCCCAAACGGTAACCGCTCAGCGACTCGGTCTTCGACGGCCCCATGATGGTGATCACGTTTTCCGCATCGATGGCTTCCGCGCGCAGATGCGCATAGTCGACGCCGGAATAGAGCAGCCGCGAATAAAGCTGGTCGACGATGACGGTCGCGCCATAACGGCTGGCCAGCGACGCGATCGTCTTGATCTCCTCACGCGAATAAACGACACCTGCCGGGTTGTTCGGGTTGGAAAACAGGAAAACTTTCGCACCAGCCGCGAAGGCATCTTCCAGCTGGCCAAGATCGAGACCCGCACGCCCCTCGGCATTCAGGTAGTCCATCCGAATGGGCATCATATGGCCCTCGCAGAATTCTACCAGCTTGCGGTTGGCGAAATAATCCGGCTGCACCACCGCAACCTTGTCGCCATGCGCGACGGTGGAGGCGACGGCGAGGAACAGTGCACCCTGCGTGCCGGGCGTCAGAATCATGCCATCGGCGGCGTCGATCGGGGCGCCCGTGAAGCTCGCAAGGCTAGGCGCAAGCTGCTCGCGGATCGAGAGATCGCCGCGGTATTCGGTATAGGCCTGCTTGCCACCAGCCTCCACCCCAGCGGTGAAGACTTCGAAAGAGCCCGGCGTCGGCGTAAACGCATCGACGTCGCCATGGGAAAAATCGACCTGACGTCCCGCGATCCGTTCGCCGCGCAGCAGCGCCTCGACACCGTCGGCCTGCTGCCGCACTTCCTGGCCTGGCGCGGCGTCGGTGCCTATGCGCTCGAACTTGGCTTGAATGGTCATTGAAACTCCTTTCATCGGCGGGGAGGCCGCAAGACGGGAAAGCTAAGATACCTTGGTTTTAAAGCAATAAAATATGCTTGCCAGTTTCTTCAGAAGATAGAAAATATATCTTATGGATACGAAATTCCTTGAAAGCTTCCTCATTGTCGCCGAATGCGGATCGGTTGCCGAAGCCGCGCGGCGCCTGAATATGACCCCGGCGGCAGTCGCTCAGCGCATAAGGGCGCTGGAGACGGAGCTCGGGCAGATATTGGTTGCTCGCGTCGGACGCACGGTCCGGCCCACTGCTGCGGGCCTTGCCGTGCAGCGCCACGGACCGGCGCTTGTGCGCACGGCGAGAGACCTGCGAGCAATAGCTGCAGGCGATCTTCCGAGCGGGCAACTTCGCCTCGGTGCGACGGCGACGGCCATGACGGGCCTCATCCCTCAGATTACCGCGACCCTGAGCGAGCGTTTTCGGCAGATCGACTATTTCCTTCAGCCGGGTTCGTCTGTGAACCTCTACCATGCGGTTTTGTCAGGTGAGCTGGACGCCGCTCTCATCATCGAGCCGCAATTCCCGATTCCGAAAGCATTCGGCTGGTCGACCATCCGGCGCGAACCTTTGGTCTTGCTGGCGCCTGCGGACCTGGAAATTCGCGATTTTCATCTGGCACTTACGCAGCAGCCCTTCATTCGTTATGACCGCAATCAGTGGGGTGGCCAGATCGTCGACCGTTATCTCCGCCGTCATGCCATCAGCGTGCGCGAATGGGCGGAACTGGATGCGCTGGATGCCATTGCGGCATTGGTCGATCGCGGACTGGGCGTCGCGCTTGTTCCCGACTGGGCTCCGCCGTGGCCGGAGGGGCTGCACCTGCAAAAACATCGCATGGTAGATGGCGAGCTTCGCAATATGGGTGTGCTGTGGGCGAATTCCGGCCCGCGGATTGCGGCCATTCGGGCTTTTGTCGAGGCCTGTGAAGGGGTCTCCAAAACTTGAAATCCATGTAGGAGGGAACAATGAAATATAGAACTATAGGAATTATAGGCGCAGGCGTGATCGGCAGGAGCCTGTTCGCCTATGTCAGCAGTCTGGATGGGGTCGAGATCGCATATATTCTCGTATCCGACAAGAACAAACACGCGCAGAATGCCGACATGGCTGCCTTTGTCACGGATGACGCCGAACACGCGCTCGACCGGAAGGCGGACCTTGTACTCGAATCCGCGACACCGGCTCTTTTGAGTAGGCTAGGGCCGGATATCCTTGCCCATTCAGACCTCTGCGGATTCAGTTGCTCGGCGCTGGCGGATCGCGCTGCGGAAACGGCGATGCATGCGGCCGCTATCAGAAGCGGACGGCGCTTCTTTGTCCCGCACGGTGCCGTTCTCGGTCTCGATGGCTTGCGCGATGGCCGCGAACAAATCGAAGAAGTAGTGATAACCACAACGAAAAGCGGCGCGAGCCTCGGTCAGCCGGCCGATGCCAGGGGAACGCTCTTCGATGGTTCGACCCGCGAGGCCTGCATGCGGTTTCCGCGCAACGTTAATGTCCATGCCGCCGTTGCCTTTGCGGGCATCGGCTTTGACCGTACCCGCAGCATCGTTGTCGCCGATCCCGATACGAAAATGATGCGACACCATATTGCGGTTTCCGGCAAGGGTCTCGCATGGGATATTTCGGTAACATCGCAGTCGCTCGGCGGTGTGACCGGCTCTTATACCCCGGCCTCGGCCATCGGATCGCTGAAGAGAATTCTCGGCGCCGATGTTTTCGCCAACGCCTGACATCGCACGGCAGCCGGAAACCGCTCCGATGAGATATCGCCGATGCGGTTGCAGCCGCAAAGAACGATTTTGTAAGGTTCCTGACACGGTGATCGGAAACTTCCTGCCACTGTGTAAAATTGACTTTGAGTACCTTGCTGGAAGATTGTGAATTCAAGGGAAACCTGCGAACATGAAAGCAGGTTCTCTTCTGGCGGCTCCCTGATGGACAAAAAAACCGATGCGATCGATGTCGAGGTTGGATTACGCATCCGATTGCGTCGGGAGGAATTGTCAATTGCGCAGGATGTATTGGCTGAGAAGCTTCGCATAAGCCCTCAACAGCTCGATAGATGCGAATGCGGCATCGAAAAAATCAGCGCTGGCCGTCTTCTGCGCATTTCAGAAATCCTCGCTGTACCGGTCATGTTTTTCTTCGAAAGTGCATCGGATGACGCCTTTCCCTCCAAGGAGGCGCTGGCTGATTTTCGACTTGCGAAGCATCATAAGGCCGTTCTGCGGACAGCCTTGTCCGGGATCGAAGACAAGCGGTTGCGGGCGAAAATCCTCGCTTTTGTGCAATCATCCGAACCCGACAACGAGCGCTGACCTGGCAAGATGACATTTCATTTAACGACACTCGGCAGCTGCGCCCTTTATGATGACAAGGGTGACCGCGTGAATGTGCCGAGACAGGCGCTGCTTATGCTTGCCTATCTCTACTATCGTCGACAATCGATGCCACGAAAGGATCTGGCGGCGTTTCTCTGGTCCGGCAATCTTGAGGCCGCCGGCGCTAATTTGAGGTCGACGCTCCTACGTTTGGCGACCGCGACCTCCGAATCCTCGCAGCCGCTGGTCAGCGTCGTCGCGACAAATATCGCTTTGAATTTCGACGCAGTGCGGTGCGACGTGGACACAATCGAAGGTACGTCCGGCGTTGCCAGGCTTGGCGCGCTCGCCGATGCTGTCGCCAAGAGTTTTCTGCCCGCGTATGGCAGCGGCTCTGCAGCTGTATCTGTCTGGGTACGCGACGTGCGGGCACGCTTCGCAGGCGAGCTGCGGGCCGAATTCTTCAAGATATTGAACGAATCCTCTTCGCCGCAACATCGAGGGGAATTGAAGCGCGCAGCCATTCTGCTGCTGGACTGGGATCACACCGATGATGAGGTCAGGATAGCGCTTGGCGAGAAAATCACCTCTTACATCCAGGTGATTGGCGAAGCGAAGGAGCCGAATTCGAGCCATCCGGCTCAAGATACGATTCCAATCGCCGCCAACAACAAAATGCCACGGATCGCCCTGCTTCCTCCAGAGACGCTGGCGGACTCGGAGCGAGCCGGATCGGTTGCAAATGCTGTTATCGAAGATCTGACGATCAGTCTTTGCGTGGATCGAAGCGTATCCGTCGTTGCTCCCTACACCGCCGAGCAGATCCGCGCCTCGAGCGACAAGGCAGGGCTTCTCAGGCAACATGATGTGGTCTACGCGCTCGACACGAAGAGGACGGACGACAGCCTTTTCGCTCAGCTGATTTTCATGCCACGCGACGAAATTGTCTGGGCAACGCGCGTCAAACTGGACAACGCAGCCATAACGGAGCATCGCAACGCGATCGCCGCAGCGCTCCAAAAGTCCATCATCGAGCGTGTCGGCGCCTTCCACCACATAGTTTCCGATTTTAGCTGCAAGCCTCGGGCTTACTTTGCCTATCTTGAGGGCGTGCAATGCTTGTCCCGCTTGAGCCTTCAGAATGTCCGCCGTGCGCGCAAGCACTTCAAGGAGGCGCTCGAGCATGAGCGTGGTTTTGCGGCGGCACTGGCGGGCATCGCCAGAACGCTGACGATGGAATGGGTTCTGACGGCGCGCGGCGATGCCGATCTGTTGCATCAGGCGGAAAAGATGGCGGCGGATGCAATCCGCGACGACAATCAGTTTGCCGGAGGCTTCAAGGAAATCGGCGTCGCCCGGCTCTATCGCGGAAACATAGATGGCAGTCTCGAGGCCTTGTCGAATGCCGAGGAGCTTAGCCCACACTATGCCGATGTTATTTGTAGCCATGCTGACAGTCTCACCCATGGCGCCAATCCGAAAGCGGCGTTGGTAAAGGTTTCAACGGCTCTCGATCTCAATCCACTCGCCCCGGACTACTATTATTGGACTGCCGCAGGGGCCAGCTATTTCCTTGGCGAATATACCGAGGCATTGTCCTATCTGGACAGGATGAGAGACCCGGGACCAGCAAGCAGGCTTGCCGCGGCAAGTTGGGCGATGCTTGGGGATCTTGCCAAGGCGAAGGCGTATCGACAACGCGCTTTGCGTGACAATCCGAATTTCGATCTTGAAGCATGGCTCGCCATGATTCCAAACAAAGAGCAGTGGCAGACAGAGCATTACAGGGAAGGCCTGGTGAAGGCCGGTTTTTGAAAGGAAGAGATCGTGGCAGGAGCAGTTTTGATTGGGATTAAGGGTGAAAAGGGACTTTGGCTGGCTGACCTCGAAAAGGGGACCATCGTTCGATACACGCGGCGGCTGACAGGCGATTTGGGGAAGGCTGAATCGTGGCGGGCTAAGGGGATCAGGGTGGAAAAGGATGTCGATTTCGCTGTGGCGTTAAGATCGGCGGACTCCGCGGCGTCGGGCCTTTATGAAGGCTAGGCGCTCGTTGATCGGTGTCAAACAGCTTTAGAGCCTGCTCTGCGGGCGAAACCTTGTCGAGGGTTTGGCCATATTTGGGGCAGCTCGGCATAACCCGCGTTGGCCGCCAGACGGGCCTCGATCGAATAGGTATTCCCGTTTGGTGCGCCTACGCTCCGAATTCAAAGGCGATCGTCGTCGCCCAGGGTAAAGGTCTGGATGACATTTCCGCGAAGACATCCGCGGTGATGGAAGCGATCGAGCGATCGGTCGCGACCCGACCTTACTGTTCAGCGTTTATGGCAAGCCGAGACGATCTAGACTCCAGCAGTCGTGCGGCGGATTGCTTGGATGATCTGCTGGCGACCGGCGCCCAACCGATAGAGGCCAACGAACAGATCAAATGGTCTGAAGCTTACGATCTGGCGAAGAACGCCTCGATATTCGTACCATTCGAGGCTATTCATCTCGACCGAACGCATGTCAGCCCGCGTTTTTGGGTCTCATCGGATGGGTTGGCGTCGGGAAATACTTGGCACGAAGCGGTCCTCCACGGGTTGCTGGAGCGGATAGAACGGGACGCTTGTGTCCTCTGGGGTGTTAGCGATCCGGAGCGTCGGTATGCACGCCGGATAGATCCCCGCAGCATCGCAAACGATGAAGTCGGCGAGATGCTGGAGAAGATTTCCGCAGCCGACTTCGATCTTGCGCTTTTCGATGTCACGAGTGATCTATCCGTTGCATCCGTCGTTGCTTTGCTACGGCCGAGAGGTGATGACGGCTCGCTAAGATATGTCGATTTGACGATGGGCGCAGGCACATCATTGCTCCCTGATGTGGCTGTGGCCCGTGCAATTTCCGAGGCCGTACAATCACGGATGACGTTCATTGCCGGTGCCAGAGATGATCTTGTTCCGGAGCTGTTTTCACGCCGTGCCGACCCCGCTCATTTGCAATCTTTCGGGGTGCAATGCGCGACGAAGCTCGACGAATTGCCGATGTTACAGGCCAAGGCTGCGCCAGATGCGCTCGATCAGCTTGTCAAAACACACCTGCAGCACGATATCGATCAGCTTTATGCAATCGAGCTGGCACCCGAATGGCTGCCGGCATCGGTCGCAAAGGTCTTTGCGCCGCAACTCGAACATCCGGATGGGGATCGCCGAATGCGTTTCGGCAGCCGGGCGTTTTCGGCGAGTTTCGCATGAAAGTGATCTTCGTGGGGCCGAGCCTGCCCGATGCCGAAGCGTTCGCCGACGGCTCGATGGTCATACGACCGCCGGCATGCCAGGGTGACGTCGCCAGAGCCCTTGAGGGGGGTGCGACCGCCATCGGCCTGATCGACGGTCAGTTCGAATTCACCGCACCGGTCTGGCACAAAGAGCTGCTCTTTGCCCTATCCCGCGGTGTCCCGGTGTTGGGCGCAGCCAGCATGGGCGCGCTGCGCGCGGCTGAATGCCAGGCTTACGGTATGGTCGGTATTGGCAAGATCTTTGGCGATTATGCCTCCGGGCGTCGTGAGGACGATGCAGACGTCGCTCTCCTTCATGGCCCAGCGGAATTGGGCTATCCCGCTTTGTCGGTGCCATTGGTCAATGTTGATGCGACAATCGAAACTGCGATTGACCGAGCCATTATCGGTAAGGAAGAGGCTCTGCGACTCTCCCAGGCGGCACGGCGTCTATTCTTCAAGGATCGGACCTGGAAACGTCTTGCCGAAGCCGCCGATATGGACATAGGGCAGGTGAGGGCGCTCGTCGCAAAAGCATGGACCGATCAGAAGCGCAACGATGCCATGGAGCTTATGCGCGCGGTTGCCGAGGCACCTTTGCTGGCACACATGACGGACTGGTCTTTCAATGCAACTCCGCTGTGGCGTAAACTTTTCCCACAATTTTACCGTATGTAATTGATTCTAAAATGCAGGCTCTGCGTGTGCAACGCTTTTGCAACGCACCATATCAATCGAAATATGCCAATCTACCCTAACGATATCATTTGTTGGGGCTTTAAAGTGGCTGATTTTGAGGGACAGGAACGCCAGGGAGAGATTTTGGCGCTTGCAAAAATGATGCAGTATGCTGGAGGAATAGCAAGTGAGCTCGACGCGTCGCAGGCCGTATTCCTCATAAAAGCAGCACAAGCTGCTCTTCTCTCGATTTTAGAAACCGAGTTCCCGATGCTGTCCGGCGAGCATCTGAACGGGCTTGTCAGCGACGCGCATGGTCACTGTTAGCAAGCTCTGGTCCTTCTCTTATCATCATTGCTACATCGACTTGATGTCGCGCTGACGCACAGAAACTTCAAGAGATCCAGCTTGCTTAGAAGAGTACTAACCAGAGTGGGATGGTCCGTGAAAAAGGTAAGCTCGACCGATACAGCAGGCGTCGTCGCGGATTTCAAAGAAGGGAATATGAGGGTTGCGCTTATAATATTTGGAGCAATCATCACTGCATGGCTTGCGATTGCCTACAATATCTGCCGTTCGCTGAACTGGTTCTGATCCAGGGCTGTGGAACAGGGATCGTGAAGTGACCCAGACACGCCGGCAAGACAATCGTTTATCGTGCCTATCGGCTCGCAACCCCATGCTGCTTGATACCACCGAGTGTACTGCTCCGCCCGCAAACTCTATGGGCACAGTCAACGGTGGAAAGAACCTAGGAAAACTCGGCCGGCACATGGCAGTCTTTGCTCATGCCGGGCTTACGTGGGGTTGCCAGCAGTCTCGCGGTGGAGACGATGATGGAAAGGTTGAAACGCCTCGCAAAAGGCGCTTTGTCGCAAAGCGAACTCAAAGTCATAAAGCAGGTATTCGACTTAGCTACGACACAGAGCTGGTTCGATGATGCTGAGTACAGTCGCGAGGGCTTTGCCGTCGCGCTGATCGACCTGTTTCGATACGGAATGGTCAATCCGACCCAGCTGGAAAAGATCGCGCTATTTTGGGCATTGAGCGACTTTTCCCAGACCATGTCGAGCACCCAGCGGGCTAAACTGAGATCACTCTACAGCCGATGCGAGGTAGAGGGGTAGGTTTCCTATCGAAAGGAGCCGTCTCCCTGATACCCAGGATTGGCAACCGAACGGATATTGTGATTGATCTGGCTACCTCTGCAAAGCCGATGCCCGTCGGCGTCAATCTGACGCGCAAGAGATGCCAAAACTGCCGCTTTTACTTTTGGCCGAAGAGATCGCCGCAAGCCTCACAGGCAAAGTACATCTCCTGCCTGTTACATTGAACACGGCCGGTGGCGCCTGCCCGGATGTTCCAGTCACAGATTTTCCCGTCCCACTTTAAGGTGCCCTCTATGTAACAGGGAGCGAGATCATAATCGTCGTGAAGGGTCTGCGCATTGATCCGTTTTGCGCGCGTGAAGAATTCCCGAGCCTTCGCAGGGGATAAGGCGACGTCGGATTCGCGACACCGCTCAGGTTCTTCAGAACGAAAGGCAGCGATCTTCAGATCGGCAATCTGCTCGCAATATGCAGCAGCAGATGTACATAGCAAGGCGACGGCAGTCAGAATGATAACTCGGCTGTTCATTTGCTTAGTCCTGCAATCGCGCCATCTGATTTTTACCGATATGCATGAGCTATCAATTGGGTCCTGCCCGCCCGGCGTCAACATGTGCGGTGGACGAAACGGCCCCGCCGGCATGGGCGATCAGACTATCGGGCGAACAATGGGCTAGAATATCCTCCGACGGCCCGATAAATACGACCTCCGGATAGATATGCAACCGTGGCAGCAGGCGTTCCAGCAGCCTTTTGCAGGCCGATGCGTTGACGTCTTCTTCGCCGGTCAATCTGCCGATCATCCGCATGAACCAGCCATCATAGGCCTCGATATAGAGGACCCACCGGGGCGTGTCCGGCAGATTCGCCGGCGTGTCACGGCAAAGCCAAACGGAACGCGCATGAGCAAAAAGCGGCTGCAGTACGCCGTGCAGCAGCGCGAGTTCGGATGCCTCCATCCCATGCGGAAAATGTTCTTTGGGCACGGAGTGCCCCGCATCCTGGCCGGTCCATAATTCGTCGGCGACATGCCGATAGTGCTCTGCCGTCACTTTGTCGCCCGCTTGCAGGCAGAGTTCGCAAAGACGGCGATGAGCGGTATAGGCTGAAGCGGGCGAGTTCTCGCCGATGCGATGCCACAGGGCTATCGCTCCGCCAACATCGCCATTCCGCTCCAAATTGCTGGCTCTAAGCTGAAGAAGCGGGGGATCATCGGGCGAATGCTGCAATCCCTGCGCAATTGCCTCCTGACGCAAGGGGCTTTCCGGATCAAATTTTTCCGCCAGCTGCGCCAGAAATAACCAGTCCTGTTCATCAAACGCCTGCTGTTTGCGACGATGCACCAGGTTTGTGAATTCATCATGCTGATGCCTGTGCCAGCTCTCTGCATCCCGCCAGGCTTGCGCGGCATTCTCGTGCCAGCTGGTGTCGAGTTGCTCGGCTATGCCGGACGCTTCCTTTCCCAGCCAATCCGCGGCCGCGGCCGTCTTTTCAAGGCGCCAGGGCAAGCGATCGGGAAGCGGAGCTTTCGGGTCGAATCCCGCCGATGCGGCGCGCTTGAAAAATGCGGGATGCGTGCTGCGGGGATCCGGGCTTTGACATAGAGCTTCGTGCAGCCAGACCGCCGCCTGTGCGCCGTCGCGCGGACGGCTCTCCGCCGGTTCCGCCAAAAGCTGCGTGAACGGCTGCACCTGCGTAAGCTCCTGCCCGCCAGCTCGCGCGAATATGCCCGGCCAGAAGCGGTCGGAGAGGGCTTTCTGCCTTAGAGCCAGTGCGAATTCGGCGTCCAATGCGAGATCGGCGCCGCATACCTGAACGGCTTGCGCATCCGCGAACATCTCGCAACGGCGTGAGAATTCCAGCGTTTCTCGCATCATGCGTGGCACGTACCAGGACAGAAACAGCCTGAGCGGCGCGGTGATCAAACGATGGTTGCGTTCATGCAGATCGCCCAACGCCGCCCAGCGCTGGCGCGCCAGATAGGCCCAGCGAGCGAAATGACCGTGTTGGCGGGAGATATGTGCGTATTCGTGGGCGATGACCACCGCGGCCTGATCCTTGGTCAAGAGAGCAAGAAGCGGCAGGCCGAGCACGAGGATATGCTTCGACGGACCGGATCGCGACGTGGTCTGGCAGATAGATGCGTTGAGCTCGCCATTGATGTAGACCGCCGTGAATGCCGGCGCGTCGCAGGCAAGGCGCAATCGTTCAAGGTCAGCGGCGAGAGCCGGAACCTTGTCGGGATCGAGCAATATCCCATTCGAAACCGGCGGTGGCGGCGGTACTGCGCGAGCGCGCAGGACCATCAGCCCATAGAAAAACCATGACAGCGATGGCAAGGCGAGCAGCGCCAGCAGGATTGGCGAGGATAGAAAAAAGATCAACAGGAGAGGCGAGACTACCAGCAACACGCCGGCAAAAAGCAGAAGGGCATCGCCGAAGGCAAGCCAGATCAGGGCTCGCCATCTGCCTTCCTGCGGTGCCGGGAGAAAATTGCTCATCGCGGCGCTTACTTCCGCGGCAAATGCTCTTTTGAAAGCTTCTTCCCAAGAAAGAAGGCCCGCAGTGCCCGCCCGGCCATTTGCCATCCGGTCGATCCATAGACCTGCGTTTCCATCCATTCCATCGTCGAGTGATCCGGGAAGAGCTGCTTGAAGCGATCGAACCATTGCATGGCGATGAACTCGCTTTTGGGAACGCCGTCGCCAAATTTGTATGCCAGAACGACCTCGCCATATGCGTCGCCGGCAAGCTGGTCGTCCTCATGGGTAATGAGGGATTTCATGTGAGCGACGGCCCGTTGCTTTTCGTCCTCGGTTCCGTGCCGGCGATCGACGCTTGCGAGCCGGATGATGGCAGGGCCTACACCGCCTTCCATAGCCCGGAAATAATAGCCGCGAACCTGCTCATAATTTTCGCGGATCGTCAGATCGATTTTGTGAACCTTTTCGAGGCGCCAGGCATAATTGAACATGGAGACAGGCTCACCTTCTGCGACCGAGCGTTCGAGCCAGTGATGCGCTTCCTTGTCGTCGAGAAAGCGGGGCTCGGTATCCGGCCGGTAGCCCGTTGTAATGTCGTACATGCTGGCCGCTGCCGAGTAGACGCGTCTCTCGGCAAACTCGCGCGTGAGATAGGCCGACTCCTCCTGAAAGCCTCCGTCCCATATCATGCGGCAGGCATGCATCGGCGTGAACTCATCGGGCTCATAGAACGGCTCGAGTTCGGCCGCCCGGTCGATCAGCCGCGTGGCGACGGCTGGATCTGCCTCGATCCCCCACATGCCGAACTGCCAGGCGAAGGCCGCCATGGTGAGCATCGTCGGCTCGTCGAAACGGCGTGCGGCGGTTTGCAGCACATTCGCGTAGGCGCCTTCGTCATCCTCGAAATGCTGGATCAGCATCAGGTTGGTGAAATCCCGGAACGCGCCGTCCACCCCAGGATAGGTCCGCGGCGGCTTGCAATAACGGATGGATTCGACATGACGCTGATGCGCCAGCTTCCGGTCAGCAAGCGAGTAATGGGTGAAATTGGCATATTGTCCCAGAGAGATGAAACGCAGGGGATCGGAGAGATCCCGCGCCAGCCAATTCTTAAAGATCTTCTCTCGGGCAGCGATCTCACGCGCGTCGCCCGGCTGTGGATACTCAGGAAGCGTCAATGCGTCGTGAATGCCCGGCCAGCGGACGGAATTGCGCTCCTGCTCGTTCAATTGTGCACATAGGGGGCCGGTGGCGAATTTTTCGACTTCGCCTTCCGAGCCACCCCATCTCGGGCTCAGATACTGCGCGTAGCCTGCCAGGATATCCGGCCATCGCGGTCTAAGCGAAAGGCAATAACGCAGCCAGTAGTAGCCGGGATTTTCGATGTCTCCCTCCTGCACGGGCGGAAGAGAGGAGGGAAGTGCCGCAGTGACGATGCCTGGTGGCTTCAATGCGTATCTGGCGAGCTGGGCGCAGGCCGCTTCATAAAGGTCGGGGTCGAACTCGTCGCGCTGCATGGTGTTTTCAAGCGGCGTCCCGCGAAACAGCGCGTCGACGAAATCCGGCTGGCCGAGATACTGGCAAATCTGCATCATGGTTTCAGCGGCAAGTGCCGGACGCTGCGAGAGTGCCATTGCTTTCAGCAGATGCTCGGCCGCGGTGACGCAAGCCATGTGGGCCGCCACCCATTGATCCTCACCAACGTCCGATGCCCAGGCCGCAGTGCGGATATCGCCGGCCCGACGAAAATAATGATGACCGAGAATATAGCGCGCATGATAGGAATCTGGGTGGGACCTGGCCCAGTCATTCAGCAATTCAAGCCGCCGGGCGGCGTCCACACTTGCGTGGTCAAACAGGCCGGAACTGGTTGCAAGATGCAGATAGCGATCGTCGGGAACATCGCCGGCCTGCCACCATGCCGCTTCAAGCTCGGCCACTATACGCTCAACCTCATCGAAGTGCCGCTCCAGCATTGCCTTTCGCAGTTCTTCCTGCTGACGGAACCGGATCCACTGCGGGCCATCGAGCGGCAAGGGGGATGAGCTTGTGGGAATGTGCATGCGCGGTTCCTTATTGCGTCTAGCGCGGGTCGATTGCAATTCGGCCCAACGGAGTCCCGTCGGAAACCATATCCATGGCCTGACCCGAATCCGGGCCATACGCGCCTGATGTGTAACGCGAATGCATCACGCATTTCAACCATCGGCCGTACTATCGAAAAAGATAGCGAATGAAATGGCCTCATGGTTCCGGAATGGCAGGAGGGTGGGTTCGCTATCTTGATATGGGACGCATCAAGTCGTCGAACATGAACCATCTCCTTCATCGCTCAGCGGCGCCATATAAAAGGATAGGGGCGAGGGGCTGTTGAAAGACATTCCGCCGAATTTATTCAGCTGCATGGAAGACCGGATAGGGGGTGACCGACATGATCTATCGGGCGCTCATCCTGGCTGAACCATAAGGAACTGATCAAGGGCGATGATCACTGAGACATGGTTGATCGCTGCTTTGCGGCGCCGTGACGCGCATTGCAGTGATGTGGCGCTTTTGCTCGCAAGCCAGACTGTCAGTGTTTGCGGTAGATGCCCCGAAAGGTCACGCCGTCGGCAAAAAAGCAGGAGCCTGTCTGCGACACGCGCCAGGTCTTTGCATTGAGGCCATTGAGGCCGATTCTGCACTTATCTCTGGAAAGCTCGGCATGTTCCTTCGTCAGTGGAACGGCGCCGGTTATGCTATCCGAATTGATGTCACCGGCATCGGCGTCCGGGCCAAAGTACATCGAGTCGAGACCAACTGCGACGAGGCCATCGACCGGGCCGAAGATCGAAAGGCGGCTCTTGTTACCGTCGGTGCGTTTCGAGGTAAAATGCGTCGAGGCGCTTGCCACGCCCTTGGCATACAAGAGAAAGCCGACCTGGTCCTCATCGGCCAGACGGATACAGCTGGCATCGCCGCAGGACTGTACCTTCGCAATCCAGCGCTGTTGCTTCTCGCGGATCTTGTCTGCATCGTCGCGCTTCAGGGCAGAGGCATACAGAGCCCCCATCATCTTGTCCTGTGCGAGGAGCGCTTTGTCCTGACAAATCACGTGGTCGCTTGCCGAAACAGGCTTGGCACAATCGGTACCGGCGGCTTCGACAGGCGGCGCTATTCCGCCGATGATGATCATTGCCAGGGCGGATAGCGAAACCCTCATGGGATAACTCCATTCTTCCGATGCTCCAGCTAACTATGCTTGGGAGAGGTTTCGTCAAGGTCATCTCGCTGCTGCGACAAATCCGGCAAATACCGCTGTAATCATTCGCAAGTCGCACTTTGAAATTGGAATCCGCCCGGCTACAGTCACAAATCAGATAATATGCATTATGGAACTCATCTTAGGTCTCCCATACCCGTTGCCGCATACATCGTCTTCGTTTGGCAAGCCATCGCGGATCAACTCCCTAGCATCAAAGATGGTTGCCGTATCGACGAAGATTTACTGGCAGCCACCTCGTCAGCTCTCTTCGCGTTGCGGCCGATCTGGACCAGCACATCGAGGATGAAACCATCATGATCCACGGCGCACCACGGCCAAGCCGACCGGATGAACGACGGCTGATGTCATTTACGCATGTTGTTCACGCGGCCGGCTCGCATCGGGATCGGCGCGCGCTCCGCTTGTTCCGTGGAAGCCTTTCGAACGGCCTTTTTCAGGATCAGCGGCAGGATGCCACCGGCTCGGAGAACTCGACCTCGGCATTGGTCTCTATCGCCGCCGTTGCGACAAGAATCGTCTGCTGTCCATCTTTACGCTTCACGACAACCCATATCTCGCAACGGGGATCGACGCGAGCCGGATCCGTGGCGATTTCGATAACGTCGCCCGATCCAAGCGCGAGCTCGTCTGGACCGAGGCCATCCGGCAGCCGCAGCGGCAGGATGCCCATACCGATCAGATTCCACCTGTGTATCCGCTCGAAATTCAGGGCGAGAACCGCCCTCACCCCGAGCAAGGCAACTCCCTTCGCAGCCCAATCGCGCGACCGGCAACGATGAACAAGCCAACTGCCGTTGACTTGATTATTCGTTGCCGTCTTTGGCCTTTCAAAGGAAGCCGACAGAAATCCAGGGGATGAATATAATGAGCAGCAATGCCGCGAAGAGCGCTAGAAGGTGTGGCCAAACCTTGCCGATGACATCGTCCGGTGACACGCGGCCGATCGCGCAGGCGAGGTAGAACCCAACCCCGAACGGCGGCGAAAACAGCCCGAAACCCATCGCGAATACGGCAACGATCGCGTAGTGCACTTCATCGATCCCAAGCAGCTTTGCTATCGGAAAGAGAAGTGGCCCGAAGAGGACGATGGCCGGCACACCCTCGAGAACGCTTCCCAGCACGATGAAGCTCAGGGCTGATATCAGCAGGAAACTGATCCTTCCGCCCGGAACCCCCTGCATCAACTCGACAAGATATTGTGAAAATCCGGATTGCGTCAGCGCCCAGCCCATCGCGGTCGCGGCACCGACGACGAGCAAGATGGAGCCAGACAGCGAGGCCGCATCGACCAGCATGGGATAGAGCTTTCGCCATTCCATCCGCCGGTAAAAGAGCACGCCGACGATGAGCGAGTAGATGATGCCGATCGTCGCGACCTCGGTCGCTGTCGCCACGCCCTCGACGACGGCTGTTCGGATCACGATCGGCAGGCCAAGACCCGGGATCGCAACCAGGAAAAGCTTCAGCTTCAATCCGTTACCGACCTTACGGGCGTGGCTCATATCCTCGTTCCGCGTCTGGATGAAGACGACGACGCAGAGGGCCAGCAAGCCGACGAATGCCGGAAGGAGGCCGGCGGTAAAGAGCGCGGCGATCGAAACCCCGGTAACCGAACCAACCGTGATCAGCACGATCGACGGCGGAATAGTCTCGGACATGACCGCCGAAGCCGACAATAGCGAAACCAGATCGCTCTCGCGGTTGCCGCGCTTTTTCATTTCCGGAAACAATGCCGGTGCGACGGCGGCCATGTCGGCCGCCTTGGCGCCGGAAATCCCCGAAACGAGATAGACCGCAGCGAGCAGCACATATTGCAAGCCGCCGCGCAGATGACCAATCAGGGAAACCAGGAATGCAATCATGGCCTGCGCCAAACCGGCCATTTCGATGACGGCGCCCAGGAAGACGAACATGGGCACGGCAAGGAGAATGATCGGCGACATGCCTTCGCTCATTCGGCCAGGAACGATGGAGATCGGCACCCAGCTCGCGAAATTGAGATAGGCCGCTGTGGCCAGAACGAAAGCAAAGGCGATCGGCACGCCGAGAACGATGGCAAACAGCACGATCCCTAAAAAGAAGATCAGCAAACTGTAGTTGCCGATCTCGTCAAACCAGGGCATCGCCAGCTGAAGCACCCCGAACATGAGCGCGAGAAGGACGATGCTCGCGACCATATGAGCGGGCTTGCTCGATCGTATCATCTTGTCGACGGCTGTGATCAACATAAGGACGATGCCGACCAACATGGCGGCCTCGCGCCACGCTTCGCTGATCTGAAGTACCGGCGTCACGCTGATGATGCGTTCCTCGACATGTTGCCATGCCGGCAACACCATTGCCAGCAGGAGCACAGAAACGATCATCATCGCCAAGGCATTCGCACGCTCCTGCCATGTGGGAGAAAACTTGCGGACGAAGGCGGTCAACCGCATGTGCTGACCGCGTCGCAACGCGACGACGGACCCCAGCATCGACAACCAGACGAAAAGAATTGTGGCGACTTCATCGGACCAGACAAGTGGACTGTGAAGTGCATATCTCGCGGTGGTCGCCCAACCGAGCAGGATGATTTCCGCCAGCACAAGTGCGGCAGCGATCGCTTCGACGGCTTGCCCGAGAAGACTGTCGAAACGCTGAAACGCTCCGCCTTGAGAAACGGGCTCCGCTTTAGCAATCGCCTCCATAATCCACCTCCCCATCATTCGCCTGTCCGCGCGACGCGGCTTACCTGTCAAAATCGGAATGGCATGCCGAAGGATGCCATCAAGTTACCGGCAACAAGGCGCACGCGTCGTCGAAACGCGTGCGCGCTAGTCTTTTCGGCTCAAAGCGTACCGACGTCCTTTTCCAGAAGGCCCCAGGCCTCTGCCCCGAAGCTCTCCTTCCATTTGGAGTAGAACCCGGCCTTCGAGAGCGCGTCCCGGAACGGGGCCGTTTCGACCGTGTTGAACTGGACGCCGGCGGCCTTGATGTCGTTGATAGCTTTTTCGTTCAAAGCCTTCACGTCGGCGCGCTCGTTGACCGCAGCAGTCGTCAATTCCTCCAGAACGATCTTGCGCGCATCCGCGGGGATCGCTTCCCACCGGCGGTTGTTGCAGAAAATGTGATGGCCGTCCCAGATATGGCCGGTCAGCGAGACATATTTCTGCACTTCATACAGCTTCGAACTCTCGATCAGAGCCAGCGGATTTTCTTGCCCGTCAACGACATGGGTTTGCAGCGCCGCGTAGAGTTCGCCAAAGTTCAGCGGCGTGGGAGCGGCACCGAGCGTCTGGAAGAGCGTGACCCAAAGCTGGTTGCCCGGAACGCGAATCTTCAGCCCCTTCAAGTCTTGCGGCGCGACGATCGGTTTGCTGCCGGTCGTGATGTTGCGGTAGCCGTTGTCGAGCATCTTCGGGAAAACAAAAAGGCCGGCGCCCAGAAACGCCTTCCGAACGTAATCACCCAGCTCCCCATCCATTGCTTTCCAGACATGGTCGTAGGTCGGGAAAGCGAAGGCGACCGCATTGATGCTGGCGACCGGAACGACGGTTTGGTTGACACCGGACGTCGACATGAGATCGAGAGCGCCGCCGCGGACCTGAGTGAACATATCCGACTCGCCGCCGAGTTGGCTGTTCGGATAAACCTGAAGATCAATCAGGCCGTCCGATCGCGCTCCAATCGTCTTAGCCGCCTCGGTGATCCGAATGACGCCCGGATGACCAGCCGGAAACGCCGTGCCGTAGCGCAGCCTGATTTTCGCCGCCGCGCGCGAAAGACCTGGAGTGCAAAGGAGACCGGCGGCAGCGCCAACCGTTAGCGCCCCAAACGTTCTGCGAGATATGTTCATGGTTTCCTCCCTTGGAATTTGCAATCATATTCAGAATGAAGACGTCGTTTGTTCAGTGCCAAAAAGGGCCACCGGGTGCAGGATTTAAGACTACGGTCGGCGCGCTTCTCTCCCGCCAGAATCCCGAGAAGGCCGGGTACCGCTTGCGACAGAGCATCGAAGATTTCCAGCACACACATAAGATAGGCTGCCCGCAGCCTTCTCTCCTGACCTCCCCTGAAGCAGTATTCTCGCCACCCAAGACCGATCGGTTCTCCGGCAGGCTCCATGGCCAGTTTGTAATGCTACCATGGTACTATGTCAACGATTGACATGCAAAGATGCTGCGTCCCCTGGGCTTCAGCTTTCTATAAGGTCTCGCCGCTGCTCGCTCAGGTTTCTGGCGGTGCGGAGCACTTCGCGCAAATGTGCCGCCATATCGCTTCCCGCCTTCTCGACATCCCCCGCTTCGATCGCATCGACAATGGAGCGGTGCTGCGTTAGCAAGATGCGAAGATGGCCAAGATCAGGAAGGCTCAGATAGCGAACCCGATCCATTTGCAGCTTGACGGCCTGGATCACACGCCAGCTTTTCGACAGGCCCGCCTCCTCGCAAAAACTTCTGTGGAAGGCTTCGTCGAGATCCAGGAAGAGATCCAAAGCCTCTGTATTGACGGCTTTTTCCTGGTCGTAAAGATTACTTTTGATTTCCGTCAGAAACCGCCTGGAACAGCCGCCGGCGAGACGCCTGCTGACTGCAACTTCCAGAGATTCTCGAATGAATTGAGCCTCTTCGACGTCGCGCAAGCGGATTGGGGCAACAAAGCTGCCCCTTTGCGGCAGGATGTCGATCAGTCCTTCGTCCGCCAATCGAATGAGCGCTTCGCGAACGGGTGTCCGGCTGACGCCGAGCTGCAAGGAAAGCTCCTTTTCGCTCAGCGCCTCGGAGGGCAGCATCGAGAGCGTGGTAATGGCGCGTCTTAGCCGCTCATAGACCTGGACCGCGATCGGCTGGCGGGGATTGATCGGCTCCAGCGACGGCTGCGCGGAAATTTGACGCAAGTCTTCGGCACCCGCCTGGTTCGTTCGTCTCGCCGCCATATTGCTCCGACCTCCGTTGCATCCGTTATAGTCGCATCGCACATAATTCGCCAATAATCCACAACGCACATTGACACTCTACCATGGTAGTATGTATTTCAAAATTAAATATGGCGGAGGAGCTGCAGCCTTTGTGAGTGCCGGTGTCGGCATGAGGTGATCCAGGGGATGGCAACGGGAAAATCGGATAGCTCTTCGGCAACCGTTTCAGCCGCCGGGCCAGCAGACCAATAAGGGGAAGACAGCATGAGACATATTTGGCGCTGGTTCGGACCGGTCGACAGGGTGAGCGTGCGTGACGCGGCTCAGACTGGCGCCCAAGGCATCGTCAGCGCCCTGCATCATGTACCGACAGGCACTGCATGGACTGCCGGCGAAATTCTCAAGCGGCAGAACGAGGTTCGCGCCGGCGGTCTCGAATGGGAACTCGTGGAAAGCATTCCGGTTTCCGAAGACATCAAGACCATGACCGGCGACTGGAAGACCCATATTGAAGCATGGAAGGAAAGCCTGCGACAGCTCGCAAAGGCCGGAATTTTCACGGTGTGCTACAATTTCATGCCGGTGCTCGACTGGACACGGACGGACCTGCGCTGGGAGACGGCCGGAGGCGCGCGCGCCATGCGCTTCGACCTCGTCGACTTTGTCGCCTTCGATATTCACATTCTTCAGCGGCCAGCTGCGGCACAGGGCTATCCTGAGGCGCTGATCGAGGCTGCCAGGAGCCGATTTGCCGAAATGTCGCAGGAGAAGATCGCAAGATTATCGAGCAACATCGGCGCCGGGCTACCGGGTTCGGCGGACGGCTACAGCATCGCGGAGTTGCGCGCCGCTCTTTCGCGCTATGACGGTATCAGCGCCGACATACTGCGCGGCAACCTCATCGATTTTCTTTCCGAGGTCGTACCGGTCGCAGAAGAACTCGATATGCGCCTTTGCGCCCACGGAGACGATCCGCCATGGCCGCTGCTCGGTCTGCCGCGCATCCTTTCGACCGAACAGGACTATATCAAGGTGCTCGACGCAGTCGACCGCAACGCAAATGGCGTCACCTTCTGCACGGGATCGCTGGGCGCCCGACCGGACAATGATCTGCCGGCCATGGTGAAGCGCCTCGCGCCACGAATTCATTTTGCCCATCTGCGCAATGTCACCCGCGAAACCCAGGGCTTTCCTTGCTCGTTCTTCGAGGATCAGCACCTTGACGGTAACACCGACATGGTTGCAGTCATCGCCGCACTGCTGGCCGAGGAGCGCCGCCGCAAGTCGATAGGTCGCGAAGATCACCAGATCTTCATGCGTCCGGACCACGGGCAGGAAATCCTGGATGATCTGACGCGCGGCGCCCAACCGGGTTATCCAGCCATCGGACGGCTTAAAGGTCTTGCCGAGTTACGCGGCATCGAGCAGACACTGATGCATCCCTCTTACGGAATGATGTGAGCAATGAACCGTCTCGACAAGGACACTCCGTTTTCAAGTGATGTCGAACGCCCCTCCTTCGATCCCGCGGCACTCAAGATCGGTATCGTCCATCTCGGACTGGGCGCCTTCCATCGGGCTCATCAAGCAGTCTACACCGATCTAGCTCTCGGTGCTGGTTCGCTTGACTGGGGCATTGCCGGCGCGAGCTTGCGTTCCTTGGACATCGTCGCCGACCTCAAAGAACAGGACTATCGCTACAGTGTGGTGACACGCGGAGCGACCGGCGACCAGGCCCGTATCGTCGGCTCGATCATCGATGCTATCGCCGCGAGCGAAGAGCGCGGGCGACTGCTCGGCCGCCTGACGGACAACGACACGAAGATCGTGACGCTGACCGTGAGCGAAAAGGCCTACGGGATCGATCCCGTTTCCGGCGGAATCGATCTTTCTCATCCGGCCATCGCCCATGACATCGCTCACCCGGAAGAGCCGGTCGGCGTGATCGGCATTCTCGTTGAAACGCTCGCGCGACGCATGCAGCTTGGCCGCAATCCGTTGACGGTGCTCTGCTGCGACAACCTTCCGGGCAATGGCCATATCGTCCAGCGCCTGGTCATCGAGATGGCGGATCGGCGAGATCCGCAGCTGCCACGCTGGATCGCGCGGGAAGTCCGTTTCCCTTCCAGCATGGTCGACCGCATCGTACCGGCCGCCACCGACCAGACGCGGGCGCTTGCAGCTTCCCTCATCGGGGCCAAGGATCGCCTGGCGCTCGAAACAGAGCCATTTTCCCAATGGGTGATCGAGGATAATTTTTCAGCCGGCCGTCCGGCCTGGGAGATTGGCGGTGCGATCTTCGTCCGAAATGTCGAAGCCTATGAAAAAATGAAGCTGCGGCTTTTGAACGGCTCCCACTCGCTGATCGCCTATCTTGGCCAGCTTAAGGGTCTGGATTACGTTCGCGATGTGATGAGGGTGCCTGCTCACGCCGAACGGGTGCACCAACACATGCAAGCGGTTCTGCCGACGCTGGACCCTGTGCCGGAAATAGATCTTACAGCCTATTGCGAACAGCTCCTTGCCCGGTTCTCAAATCCCGCAATCGCACACCGAACCGCGCAGATCGCGATGGATGGCAGCCAGAAGATGGCTCAGCGCATCTTCGCGCCAGCTTTGGAGCGACTTGCAGCCGGCGGCGATGCTGCGGATTTCGCAGACGTCGTTGCTCTATGGCTTGCCTATGTGATCACGACCAGCCACCTCGATGATCCGCGGGCCGCGGAGTTGAAGGCGGCCGCCGCCCTCTCTGCATCAGCTCATTCATCCGCACCCTTCTTCGACATCACCGGCCTTTTCCCGGCGACCCTACGAGACAATACGGCATGGCGAGCATTCGTCACAGCCCGACTTCAGACCTTGCGCAATGCCTGAAACGATGCGCGTACCCAAAATTGCAAGGGGATAAGATCATGGTGACGATTTCCGTTCGCGAACCGTACAAACTTGTTGTCGATGACAGGGACGCGCCGAAACCGGGACCTGGCGACGTTGCTATCCGCGTAAAGCGTGCCGGCATCTGCGGATCCGACATGCACATCCTCCATGGTTCCAATCCTTTCGCCGTCTATCCCAGGGTGATCGGCCACGAGTTCTCCGGTGTCGTCGAGGCGCTGGGCGCCGGCGTTTCCTCGCTTGCCATCGGCGATCATGTCGTCGCCGATCCGGTGATTTCCTGCGGCACCTGCTATCCGTGCCGGGTCGGACGCTCCAACGTCTGCTCGAAGCTCCAGGTAATCGGCGTTCACCGGGACGGCGGCTTCCGCTCTGTGGCGGTCGTTCCAGAAGCCAATGCCATCAAAGTCTCACCGTCGCTCGGGCTCGACGTGGCGGCACTGGCCGAGCCGCTTGCCGTTGCCGCAAATGTGCTTTGGCGAACCGAATGCACGAATGAGGATGTCGTGCTCATCTATGGTGCCGGAACGGTGGGCATCACCGTTCTCCAGGTCGCGAAAATGCGCGGCGCGCGCTGCATCGTCTCGGACATCGATGCAGACCGGCTCAAGCGCGCGAAAGAGTTCGGCGCGGATGTCGTCGTCAATTCAAGGCAACAATCCGTAGCGGAAATTGTGGCATCCGAACTCGATGGCCTCGGCCCTTCTGTTGTCATAGATGGCGCCGGTATTCCCAGCCTGCTCGAAGAAGCTTGCCGGGTTGCGGCTCCAGCCGGCCGCATCGGTTTGCTTGGATTTTCTCCCGCTCCCTGCAACGTCAGCCAGCAGGAAATCGTCCGCAAGGAACTCACGCTGGTCGGGTCGCGCCTCAACCGCCGATTCATTCCGGAGGTCGTGCGCTGGCTGGAAACCGGCGCCCTGCGACCCGAGGCGATGATCACACAGACCTTCGACGCCAGGGACGCGCGCGCCGCTTTTGATCTCGTGGAGCAGCATCCTGAACAAACGCTCAAGGTGCAACTCGTCTTTTGATAAAACTCACCCTGTCGATCGCTAACGCTCATCCTGTCAATGTTAGCGGACGAATAGAGATCGATAGGATGAGATCATATGATCCCTGGCCGCATCTGGGCCAACTCACAGCGTGAACTCAACGGATCGCCAATCCCTCGCTGTTGAAAAGGTGAACCGTTTGCAGATCGGGGCTTACCTTGATCGTTGAGCCTGCGGTCGCGGTTATCCGCTCCCGGAAGACGCAAGTGATGTTCTGTTTTCCCAGCCGACCGAGAACCATCGTCTCCGCGCCAGTCGGCTCTGTTACCGCTACCTCGATCGAGATGCCGTTTTCATCGAGGTGGAAGTGTTCCGGCCTGATGCCATAGATCTTAGCGGCGGAAGGTGCATTCGGGAGGGTGGGCAAGATAATCCCATCACTTGTTGTGAACCCGGCAGTCGTCATCTCGCCTTGAATGAAGTTCATCGATGGTGAACCGATGAATCCGGCTACGAACGTGTTGCAGGGCCGGTCGTAGAGCTCCAGCGGGTCGCCGACCTGTTCGATCGAGCCATCGCGCATCACCACGATCTTGTCGGCCATTGTCATCGCCTCAACTTGATCGTGGGTCACGTAGATCGTGGTGGTCTTCAACCGCTGGTGAAGCTCCTTGATCTCTGCGCGCATTTGGACTCGGAGCTTGGCGTCAAGATTCGAAAGCGGCTCGTCAAAAAGAAATACTTCCGGATCACGGACGATAGCACGCCCCATGGCAACGCGCTGCCGCTGTCCGCCGGAGAGCTGCTTCGGGAGCCTGTCAAGGAGAGCAGAAAGGCTGAGAATTTCGGCGGCGCGATCCACCTTTGCCTTGATTTCGTCCGAGGGCGTTCCTTTGAGTTTAAGGGCAAAGCCCATGTTCTGCGCAACGGTCATGTGGGGATAGAGCGCATAACTCTGAAACACCATGGCGATGTCGCGGTCCTTTGGCGGGAGATCGTTGACGACACGACCACCGATGTCGATTTCTCCGAAAGAAATCTGCTCGAGGCCGGCGATCATCCGCAAGAGCGTGGATTTCCCACAGCCGGACGGCCCGACAAGCACGACGAACTGCCCGTCATCGATATCAACCGAGACGCCCTTCAGGACATTGAGCGCTCCGAAGGTCTTCCCCGCCTGCCTGATCTGTACGCGCGTCATGCCTTCCTCCTCTAAAGTTTGCAATCTTTGACACTCTCGCAAACACACGAGATGTGTCCCCGGCCGTCGTCGGGCCACCATCGGTAATGCTTGAAGATCGTGTCTCGGGTCAGCCCTTGACCGCACCCATGGTCATTACATTCGTTATCTGTTTATGGAGCATGAGCACGAGCAACAGTGGTGGCGCCAGGTAGACGGACGCCATGGCCATGACACCGCCCCACGCCACGCCATCTTCGTTGCTCATCGCGATGGAAATGATCACCGGCGCTGTGCGCGCATCGTTGGATGTGAATACCAGCGGGAAGAGATACTCGTTCCAGGCACCGATCGCCACGACGAGGGACACAGCGGCAATCGCCGGTCTCAGCAAGGGCAGCGTAATTCGAACAAAGGCACCGACACGTGAGCAGCCGTCGATCATGGCCGCCTCCTCGAGTTCGATTGGAATATCGTCGACGAAAGTCTTGATCAGAAGTGTCGCCATGCTAACGGCGAACGCCGCACCGCAAAGGACCAGCGGGGTTATTGTGTCGAGCCAACCCAACTCGTTGAAGACGGGATATAGCGGGATAACGACGATGATCGACGGAAACATCCGAACGAAGATCATGAGAAATGCGGGTAGCTTCAGCCATGGTTGACGCAGCCGCGAGAACACGAATGCGGAAGCGATCGCCATAGCGAGCGTCAGAACTGTCGTCAGAGCGGTTACGATTAAGCTGTTGAACAGACTCTGCCAGAAACGCGGAAACAGGTTGGCGATGTTCTGGTAGTTGCTGACAGTCGGCTCCGACACCAGTGTCGGCGGATAAGACCAGATCAGTTCCCCAGGCTTGAACGAACTGCTGATCATAAAGACGATCGGGAAGAACGCCCAGACAACTGCGATGCAAAGGAGTACGAAGATCAGGATTCGGCCGGTCAGATTTCCGTTCATTGCTCAAGCCTTTGCCTTCGGGAACATGTCGCGATACGCGCGCCAGATGATCAGCGCCGCCATGGCCATCGTCAGGGCAAGCATCACCCAGCCGACTGCAGCACCCATCCCGAAACGGAATGTCCCAAAAGCGGTGCGATATAAGTAGTGGGATAGAAGCGAGGTGGAGGTGCCCGGTCCGCCGCCAGTCATCGTCTGGATGGTGTCGAACTCACGCACGGCGAAGATGGTTTCGAACAGCGCCATGATGGAGAGCGCCGGCATGATGAAGGGGAGCTTGACGTACCAGAAGACTTGGAAAGCATTGGCGCCATCCATGCGAGCCGCTTCCTTGACCTCACCGGGTATGCCGCGCAATGCCGCAAAAAGGATGATTGCGATGAACGGAAAGCCTCGCCAGACCGCCACGATGACGACCGCGATCATAGAGGTCAGCGGAGTGGACATCCATGGGACCGTAGGTAGTCCCAAGGACGAGATAACGTAATTGATCAAGCCGTAAGAGGGATCGAGCAAATTCTTCCAAATGACGACCCCGACCACCGGGCTGATCGCGAATGGCGCAATCAGAAGAGCCATCCAAATCCGGCGATATGGGAGCTCATTGTCGAGGAGCAGTGCGATGCCGAGCGCAACGATCAGCTGCAAGCTGACAACGCCTACGACATATGCGACGTTGCGCAGGAGGATTGTATAGAACACCGAGCTATTGAACAGCGTCGAGAAATTCTTCCAGCCGACGAACTTCGTCGGTATTCCAGGTGAATAGTCTGAGAACGCGGTCGCAAGCAACGCGATCGCGGGGATTCCGATAAACAACAGCAGCAACAGAATGGGCACTGCCACCACTCCGATGGCGATGTAGTCCTCCGCATTCCTGTTTCTTCTGCGCCGACGCCCGTCAGGCGCAGCGGTGATGCTGGTGGTGGCCATGCTAGTCATCCGATTTAAAGGTACGGCAGTGAAAACGTATCTTCCTGCGTGGGCGCAAGCGCCGACTTTGACGCGCGACTTTAAGATCGTTGGGCTCGGAGCTTCCCTCGGAGCGGCCCCGAGCCTTGACGACCAAGGCAGCGCCAGTCGAGTTTACTCGTAGATGCCCTTTAGGTCATCGGCGAGCGTATCGAGCGTATCCTGAGCTGGAGCACCGTTCACGACGATGTTTTGGACCGCGACCGCAATCGCGTCGCTTGCCTCGCTCAGACGAGGATTGCCCGGAAGCGGCGGCCTCGAGATTGCAAGTGTGTCGATACCGACTTTGTTAGCGGCGACCGTTTCGCCGAGTTTGGCGAGAGGTGCCGCGCGGCAGGGCTGATTGCCGTTAGCCATCATCATCGCTTCGGGTCCGGAACCAGCAAGGTACTTGATAAGCTCATAAGCCTGCTCTTTGTTCTGAGAGCCTTTCAGGATACCTGCACCCCAGTAGAACGACTGGCTGCCTGCGTAGTCGACGCCGCCCTTGCGAAGTTCGTCGAGGATCGGAACGTGGAAGGCAATCGTCCCGCCAGGACCAAGAGCCTGCTGGGATTCGAAGCGCGAGGTGAAGTTGTCATTGCTGACGACCATGGAGAGACGTCCGGACGTGAACATTTGATCGGCGTCGACGCTGGACCAGTTCGGAGGCATGATACCTTCCGCATAGAGGCGGTGCAGGAACTCGGCCGCCTTCACCATTGCGGGGCTGTTGACGACGACTGCTCCTTTTTCGTCGACGATTGATCCTCCAAACATCGCTCCGATGGTGGCAAACCCGGACGGAACCTGGTCGCTGATGCCGCGTACGGCGAAGCCATAGACCTTCTCGCCGTTGGCCTTTGTAAAGGTCGCCCTTTTCGCGGCGTCGTAAAGCTGATCCGGCGTCTTCGGCGGCTGCGTCACGCCTTGGTCCGCGAGATATTTCTTGTTGCCCCAGAAGATCCAGACACCGCAGCGCAAGGGAAGCAGATAGTGCTGGCTATCGATCGTTCCGGCCTCTACCGGAGCCTTCACCCAGTCCTTCGGAAAGCCTTCGACGGCGTTCTTGGCCATGTATTTGTCAAGCGGCTCAAGAAAAGCGGCGAGCCTTGGATTGGCCATCAACTGCGAGACCATGATGATGTCTTCCGCAGACTTGTTTAGCGTTCCCAGGCGCGGCAAAGCCTCGAGAATGCCTGGGCCGGTTTCGACGTTCACCGCGACCTTGACGTTCTTCTCTTTCTCAAAATCGGCGAGTGCGTCCTTTCCGTTCGTGACGCCAACGCCTCGCATCGAGGCTTCGTGGATATTCACGCCGACGACCGTCAGCTTCTTTTCCTGGGCAAGGGCGGCAGACGAAAGCGCCGCCATGAAGGCGACGGACAGAATTCGAATAGTGCGCTTCATTTGTATCCTCCCACACTGTTACGCAATCTCGTACGTTGGAGGCTCCTTCCGGTATAAATTGAAATATGAATTTTGACCGATCCAACGATTTCTTATCACTGTTAGATCGGTCTAAAAATGTCAACTTGTTTTTAGTTATGCTGTTTATTGACAGCTAGACCGGTCTAAATTATCCAAAATGAGATTCTGGAGGAACACCCATGGCAACGCAAAATGAGCCGATTGAACTCGGGATCGGACGACAACTTCTGTTCGACGACCACCTGATTGCGACGCACAGCTTGGAGCGGGTGTTTCATAGGCCCAAGGTGCATCCCGCCACTCCGGTGCTGCGGCCGGAGACGCCGATTGAGATGAACGGGGGATACTGCCCTGTTGCCTGCACCTTCCAGGATGGCGTGTTCTTCGATGCCGAAGATCAGCTCTTCAAAATGACCTACCACGCCGGTTGGTTCGCCTCCACGGCGCTCGCCACCAGCAAGGATGGTATCCACTGGGAACGGCCGATCCTCGACGTCGATGGCATGACCAATCGGATTCTCCCGATCAGCTATCCCCGGATGAGAGATGGCGGCGGCTTCTGGCTCGACACTTTCGCTAAAGATCGCTCCGAGCGTTTCAAGATGATGGTTTATTATCGTCATGGCTCGCATCCGAGCATGCCTTACACAGATTACGACTTCGATGGCGTGAAGGAGCAATTTGCCGAAGTGTACACATCACCGGATGCTATTCACTGGACACAGAGAGGTCGGACGGGCGAGTGCGGCGACAATAGCAACTTCTACTTCAATCCCTTCGACGGGAAATGGTACTATTCGCTCCGCGTGCACGCAGACCGCGGTCGCCAGCGCAGCTACGTCGCACATGATGATTTCGTTGAAGGTCGGGCATGGGAGAAGGAAGACCGGAAGGACCTTGTCGTTCCGGACGAGATAGATCATTCGAACCCTTTGGGAGAAGTACCTTCGGAAATCTATAATTTCGACGCTGTTGCCTATGAAGGCGTCATGCTCGGCATATACGGAATGTTCCGCGGGCCGCAGAATCCCGAGACCTTTTACCGCGGAGTGCCGAAGATCACCGATCTCGAGATCGGCTTCAGCCGCGACGGGCTGGACTGGGTCCGCCCGAACCGTGGTGAACCATTTCTGGCGCCATCGAAAGTGCCAGGAAGCTGGAACAGAGGATATCTCCATGCAACAGGTGGCGTTTGCCTTGTCGTTGGCGATGAACTCTATTTCTACGTCTCGGGTTTCTCAGGTCATTCACCGATGTTGGGCACGCACTCCTACGCCGGTGGATCGGTTGGTCTGGTAACCTTGCGCAGGGACGGCTTCGTCTCGCTTTACGCCAAAGAGACTGGCGAGATGACAACCAAACCACTGGTCTTCCCCGGCGGAAACTTCTTCGTCAACGCTGACTGCGCTGATGGCCGGATGCGGGTCGCTGTCCTTGACGAGCATGGATACACGATCCCCGGCTATGGCGAAGACGACTGTGAGGCGATCACTGTCGACAAGGTAACGCATGGCGTCAGATGGCGGGGTGGCGATCTGAGCGCGTTCGCCGGCCGCCCAGTGAGCTTCCGCTTCCTCCTTGAGAGGACACACCTCTACGCGTTCTGGGTCAGCCGCTCGACCGACGGCAAGAGCGGTGGATATCTTGCCGCCGGGGGGCCGGGCTATTCAGGCGTTATCGATGCGTGATTTTCACGACGGAAGGAAGGCGATCAAATGAACGAAGAGACCGAACGCCGTCTGACGATCGACGACGTCGCCAAAGTGGCAGGAGTGTCGCGTTCGACCGTGTCGCTCGTGCTGCGGAATAGCGGGCTTGTCTCGGAGCGGACAAACATTGCGGTCCGCGAGGCCGCAGAGCGATTAGGATACGTATACAATCGCACCGCCGCTATCAGAGCCCGCCACAGCTATCTTGTCGGCATCATTATTCCCGACCTGACGAACCCGTTTTATTCGGAACTCACCGCGGGCGTCGACCAAATCCTGAACGATAGCGGGTGGATTTCTCTTCTTGGCAACTCGTGGGAATCTCCAGCCAGCCAGGAGAAAATCCTGCGCCGGATGCACGAGCAGAACGTCGACGCCGTTATCGTCTGCCCCGTGACGGCGGCAGACCATACCGCTGCGGAAAACCTCACTCGGTCTGGACTGCGTGTGCTGCAAGTCCTGCGCAGGACTGAGGCGGATACGAGCTATCTTGGGATCGATTATTCCCATGGCGTGGCGCTCGCGGTTGACCACCTCTTCGAACTCGGCCACACCGATATCGTCCTCCTTGGGGGCGATCGGGCGTATTCAGCAGCCACCGAGCGCTATGAAGGATACATGTCGTCCATGCGGTCCCACGGACTAGAACCAAAGCACGTGCCATGCGCGCTTCGACGGTCCGCCGCGGCCGACAAGGTACGGGAACTCTTCGACAAGCAGAACCGGCCGACGGCATTGATCTGCTTCAACGATGTCGTGGCGATCGGCGCCATGGCGACGCTGGAACGAATGGGTCTCAAAGTCGGCCGGGATGTATCCGTCGTCGGCTTCGACAATGTAGCCGATGCGGAATTCGTTCAGCCACCTCTCACCACCGTGGACACACACGCACGCCAGCTCGGCGAACGAGCTGCAATGTTGGTTCTGGACAGTATCCAGAACGGTTCCTCCATTGCGCCCACGACGATCATGGAAACAAGCCTGGTCGTTCGTGATTCCACCGGGAGGGCTCCCTCTCGGGCATGACCGAGATCTAGCCCAGCCATCGGCGTGCAACTCCATACTTTCTCGACGCGAAGACCGACTTCGCATCCCTTCCGTTTGACCAAAGGAATGCTCTGATGAAACCTGATGTCCTTCTCGTCGAGCCCTTGATGCCCGAAATCGAAGATGTTCTGGATGCGAATTACAGGCTGCATCGTCTCTACCGCGCCAGTGACGCTGTAGAGATCGAAGCAGCCTTGTCCCATATCAAGGCGGTAGTAACAGGCGGTGGAAGCGGCCTTTCCAACGACTGGATATCCAAGCTGCCAGCCTTGGGTGTCATCGCCATCAATGGCGTGGGCACCGACAAGGTGGACCTGAAATTTGCGAGAAGCCGCAACATCGGCGTGACGACGACACCCGGCGTTCTAACCGACGACGTGGCTGACATCGGAATTGGGCTAATGCTCGCACTTCTACGGCGCGTTCCCGAAGGCGACCAGTTTGTTCGTCTCGGTCGATGGCCTCAATCTGGGTTTCCGCTTGGAAGAAGCCTCAAGGGAAAGCGGATCGGAATTCTCGGCTTAGGCCAGATCGGCAAGGCTTTCGGCAGGCGGGCCGAAGCATTTGGGATGACGATCAGCTATTGGAACCGCTCGCCCCTCACAGACTGTATTTGGAACTCGTTCCCCTCCCCCGCGGCATTGGCGGCCAACAGCGACGTCCTCGTCGTCTGCATTGCCGCGACCTCTTCCACGCAAGACATTGTAGACGCCACGGTTCTGCGTGCGCTCGGAAAAGATGGCGTGCTGATCAATATCTCGCGTGGCAACGTCGTCGACGAGACTGCTCTTCTCGACGCGTTGAACGACGGAGTGATTGGTGGCGCGGGTCTGGATGTCTTCGTAAACGAGCCGAACATCCGATCCGGATTCAGCAAAGCCCCAAACACCGTTCTCACGCCGCACCAAGGCAGCGCGACATATGAGACCCGTCTCGCCATGGGGAAGCTTGTCGTGGCAAACGTGGACGCATACTTTGCGGGGGCCACGCCACCCACGACAGTGAATTGACACTATCGACGCACGCGGATGTATTCTCGGCGGCGATCGTTGACGTTCGCATGGCTAGTCATGTCGGTGAAAGCCAGGTGATATCCGCGGGGGCAAAGGGTGTGACGATGCCCGCCAATATGGGGAGATCGCAGATTGGAAAGAACTAGGCGGACCGGATAAGCATCGCGGTAAATCGGTTTTGGCGACGCAATGGCACATAAAATCAAAATTGCTATTTTTGAGGTGACAAAATTAACTCGGTCCCGGAACTGAAACCAATAAGGGGACCATAATGGGAATGAAACTTTCATTGACCGGCGCAGGCGCCGCGATCGCCTTACTGCTGTCGAACCAGGCCTTTGCACAGACGGCCGAGGTCATGCACTACTGGACGAGCGGCAGCGAAGCCGCCGCGATCAAGGTCATTGCCGATGACGTCGCGAAAAAGGGCGGAACCTGGAAAGACAGCCCGGTCACGGGTTACGAAGCTGCCCGCGCCGCCGTTCTCAGCCGCCTTGCCGGCGGCGACGCACCCACCTCGATGGTCGTCGATCTCGGCGAAATCAAGCCGCTGGTCGAACAGGGCATCCTGGCGCCGATCGACGACATCGCCTCCACCAAGGGCTGGCAGACCTTTCTGCCCAAGCTGGTCGTCGATAAGGCAAGCGTCGACGGTCATCTCTACGCCGTTCCGGTCGATATCGGCACCGCCAACTGGATGTGGTACTCCACCAAGGTCCTGAACGATGTCGGCGTCAAGCCGCCCACAACCTGGGGCGAATTCTTTGCCGTAGCCGATAAAATCAAGGCCAAGGGCTATGTGCCGCTCGCCTTCGGCGGTCAGGCCTGGCAGGAAGCGCTCGTCTTCCGTTCGATCATGATCGCAACCGGCGGCAACAAGTTCTACACCGACGTCTACACCAAGCACGACGTCGATGCCGCCGGCGGGCCGCTGATGGTGAAATCCTTCGAAACCTTCGCCAAGCTGCGGGGCTACGTCGATGACGGCAACGTCAATCGCAACTGGAACGACGCCACCAACATGGTCATCACCGGCAAGGCTGCAATGCAGATCATGGGCGACTGGGCCAAGGGCGAATTCCAGGCTGCCGGCATGACGCCGGGCAAGGAATATGGCTGCGAGTTGGCACCGGGCACGAATGGCGTGCTGAACATCGTCTCCGACACCTTCGTCTTCCCGGTTGGCGACAAGCCTGAACAGGTCGCGGCCCGCAAGCTGCTGGTCGACGTGATGATCGCACCGGAAACCCAGCTTGCCTTCAACGCAGTCAAGGGCGCCTTGCCACCCCGTATCGACGTAAACCTCGCAAACGCCGACATCTGCACGCAGAAGGCTGCCGGACTGCTCAAGGACCCGAACGCGCTTGCCCCGAACGCCGAGTTGTCCTTCACGAGCGAAACCGTCGGCGCCATCAAGGATCTGGTAACCCAGTTCTGGAGCAACCCGTCGATGACGCCTGCCGATGCCGCCAAGCAATATGCCGACATCGTTGCACGGAACTAGGTCCTGCCGTTAGAGCGCTTCATAGAATCGCTGAAGCGCTCTAACTTTTTGTTTAGACGCAATTCCGGACGAAAAACCGCTGCGCACTTTTCCTGGAATTGCTCTAGGTGTCTGCTGCTCCGGCATGGTTGCCGGAGCAGTTTTGTAAATGAGTTGCGATGTCGACGAACGGGGCAAGCAATGTTTAAAAAGAACCTCGCGGCCAAGCTGACGCTTGTGCCCAGTGCTGTGGTCATCGCCGTGTGCTTCTACGGCACAATCCTCTGGACACTTTATATTTCGCTCACGCATTCGACGATGCTGCCGAACTACAAGTTCTACGGGTTCGGTCAGTATGCGGCGCTGCTGTCCATGCCGCGCTGGCACACGGCCTTCGCCAACATGCTGATCTTCGGCAGTCTGTTCATCGTCGGCTCACTCGTTATCGGCACGACGCTGGCAGCACTTCTCGATCGAAACGTCAAAGCCGAAGGGCTTTTCCGCGTCTTCTTCCTCTATCCGCTTTCCATGTCCTTCGTCGTGACCGGCCTCGCCTGGCAATGGCTGCTGAACCCAACGACCGGTATTGAAGCCCTCGTACGCGGCTTCGGCTGGGAAAGCTTCCAGTTCAACTGGCTGGCGAGCCCGGAAAAGGCGATCTATGCCGTTTCGATCGCCGCCATCTGGCAGTCCTCGGGCCTTGTCATGGCCATCATGCTCGCCGGCCTTCGCGGTGTCGACAGCGACATCTGGCGGGCCGCAAAGATCGACGGCATTCCCGTCTGGCGCTCCTACATCAGCATTGTGCTGCCCATGCTGCGCCCGCTGATCCTCACCTGCGTCATCCTGCTGGCAACCGCGGTGGTGAAGAGCTACGACCTCGTCGTCGCCATGACCGGCGGCGGGCCTGGCATCAGCACCGATGTGCCCGGAAAATTCGTGGTCGACCTGCTGTTCCAGCGCGCCAATATCAGCACGGCGGCAGCCGCGGCGATCCTGATGTTGCTGACTGTGATCTGCGGCCTTTCTCCCTATGTCTATATCGAGCTGAAGAGGCAGAAGCGATGACTGCGACCCCTCTCGTCCAATCCGGCGCTTTGGTAGTCCATGCCGTGCCTCGCACAGCCAAGACAAAGCCCGGCCGTATTCTTCTCTACATCATCCTTTCGCTCGCGCTGGTCTATTACGCAATACCGCTGCTGCTGGTGATCTCCACATCGCTGAAGACGGCTGACGAACTGCGCATCGGCAACATCTTCACCCTGCCCCAGGGGCTGAATTTCGATGCCTGGACGAAGGCATGGCTGACGGCCTGCACGGGCATTCAATGCAACGGCATTCACGGGAATTTCTGGAACTCCGTCGAGATTGTCGTACCCAGCGTGATTTTCTCGATCCTGTTCGGCGCGCTTACCGGTTTCGCGCTGTCGCAGTGGCAGTCGAAGCTAAGCCGCGTCATCCTGCTGTCGCTGATGCTCGGCGCCTTCATTCCCTACCAGGTCATTCTCTATCCGCTGGTCCGAATCTTCAGCACTGTCGGCCTTTACGGCACGCTGCCGGGGATCATCCTGATCCATATCATCTTCGGCCTGCCCTATATGACGCTGCTGTTCTTCAATTTTTACCAGGGCGTACCGCCGGAGCTTTCGAAGGCGGCGAAGATGGATGGCGCCGGCTTCTTCACGATCTTCTTCGAGATCATGCTGCCGATGTCGGTCAACGTCCTCGTCGTCGCCATCATCATGCAGGCAACGGGCATCTGGAACGACTTCCTGCTGGGCCTGATCTTCGCCGGGCGGGATCACCTGCCGATCACGGTGCAGCTCAATAACATCGTCAATACAACAACCGGCGTGAAAGAATATAATGTGAACATGGCTGCGACCTTCCTCACCGCCCTGCCGCCGCTTCTCATCTACATCCTTTCCGGACGCTATTTTGCGCGCGGCCTCGCTGCCGGCGCGGTGAAGGGCTAATGCAATGACACAGATCTCCGTTATCGACGCAAACAAGTCCTTCGGGCAGCAGCATATTCTTCGCGATATCAACCTGTCGGTTGCCAGCGGTGAATTCATCGTCCTGCTCGGCTCTTCGGGCTGCGGAAAGTCGACGCTGCTCAACGTCATCGCCGGCCTTGACGATCTCGACACCGGCAAGATCATCGCCGGCGACCAGGATGTGACCAATGTCGATTCCAGCCGCCGCAACATGTCGATGGTCTTCCAGTCCTACGCGCTCTACCCGACGATGACGGTGCGCAAGAACCTCGGCTTCGGTCTGCGCGTCAACAAGGTGCCGAAGGCCGAAATTGCCACGCGCGTCGAATGGGCAGCCAATCTGCTGCAGCTGACGCCGCTCCTCGATCGCCGCCCATCGCAGCTTTCCGGCGGCCAGCGCCAGCGTGTGGCAATCGGCCGGGCACTGGTACGCCGCAGCCCGATCTGCCTGTTCGACGAACCCCTGTCAAACCTCGATGCCAAGCTGCGCACCGAGATGCGGCTCGAGATCAAGAAGCTGCACCAGGAATTGCGCAGCACGATCGTCTACGTCACCCACGACCAGATCGAGGCGATGACGCTGGCGACCCGCGTCGCCGTCATGAAGAGCGGCAAGATCGAGCAATATGCCTCGCCGGACGAACTCTACGAGAAGCCCGAGACCCTGTTCGTCGCCGGCTTTGTCGGTTCACCGAGCATGAATCTGCTCTCCGCTCGTATCCGGATCGAGGACGGCGAGCCTATGGCTGCCATTGGCGATCACCTGTTACCGATCGACGCCTATCCCTTCCGGCAGCCGGCCGTCGATGGTCAGGAGATCGTCATCGGCTTTAGACCCGAAGACATCCAGCTCGCCGACGAGCGGGCAACGCTGCCGGTGCTTCCAGCGCCGATCACCTTCGTCGAGCCGATGGGCGCGGACACACTTGTCTGGTTTACCCTCGCCGAACAGAAGCTGTCGGTTCGCCTGCCCGCCGCAAAGGCGCGCCGGCTGTCGGGCGAGGCACGCCTGGCATTCAATCCGGCCACAGCCTCGATCTTCTCGAAGGAAAGCGAGCAGCGCCTCTAAAGCAATTCCAGGAAAAGTGTGGAGCGGTTTTCCGTCCGGAATTGCGTAAAAACAAAGGATAGAGTGGTTCAGCGATCCCGTGAAGCGCTGAACCACTCCAGGTGCTGCCTGCCCAGTCGCCGAATGCAGCGATTGCATCCTCATTCTCAGCAAAGCTGCTCAATCAGCCGGTCCATCATGGCATCACAGCGCTGCAGCTCCGCCTCTTCAATATATTCGTCCGGCTGATGCCCCTGGTTCATGTTGCCGGGGCCGATCACTACGGTTTCCAGACCTAGTCCTGTCGCGAACAATCCGGCTTCCGTCCCGAATGACACCTTAGTCGTGGGCGCCTCACCCAGCAGGCGCCTTCCGAAGGAAGCGGCAGGGCTGGCGTCTGAGGTTGCAAGTCCCGGATAAGCATTGAGAACCTCGATTTCGCTCTTGGCACCTGCTGAGGCGCGGATGCGGGACAGGATGTCCTCGATATTATCCTCCGCGAGATGGCGGATCTCGAAATCGACCGAGGCCCTTTCGGCAACGATATTGAGAACCTCACCACCGGCGATCTTACCCGCATGAACGGTCGTGTAGGGGATGTCATAGTCCGCGTCTTGCCAACCGGCTTCAGCGATCTCCCTTTGCGCTGCACGAAGCATGCCGACAAAATCGCAGGCGAGATGGATGGCATTAACGAAACGCGGCGCCAGCGAAGAATGACCGGCCTCGCCACGAAAGCGGGCCTGCGCCGCCAGCTTCCCCTTATGGCCGAGAGCAATCGACATGGACGTCGGCTCGCCAACGATGCAAAGCGACGCCTTGAACTGCTCCTTCATCAAAACATCGATCAGCGACCGAACGCCGACGCAGCCGATCTCTTCGTCATAAGAGAAGGCAATGTGCAGCGGCCGCTTCAATGCCTTTGCATCTATGCGATCTGCGGCGGCAAGCACGCTGGCGAGGAAGCCCTTCATGTCGGTGGAGCCGCGGCCAAACAGCCGCGTGTCCCGCTGCGTCAGCTTGAAAGGATCCGATGTCCACGCCTGTGTCGCAACCGGAACTACGTCTGCGTGGCCGGAGAGGACGATACCATCGTCCTGTTTTGGCCCGATGGTGGCAAACAGGTTCGCCTTTTCTCCGCTGCTGTCATGAACAAGGCGGCACTCGAAGCCACGCTCATTGAGATAGCCGCGCACGAAATCGATCAGCGGCAGGTTGCTGTCGGCGCTGACGGTCGGGAAGGCGACGAGGCGATCAAGCAGATCAAGCGTATTCAAGGCATACTCCCAAAAGGAGGAAGGCCCGCATTCACTGCGAGCCCTCCATCATGGTCTGTCTTCAATGGCGCACTAGTTCACCATCGTCTCTTCGTCGGCCATTGTCTTGTTGATGTCGGCCAGCAGAGCAGCAATGTCCGTCTTCGGAAAGGCCTGGCGGAAGCGCCGGTCGAAGGTGGTGAACATGCCGAAGAAGGAGTTGGCACAATGCTCCAGCATCCGGTCCGCGGCTTCTTCGTCGATCGACAGATGCTTCTGCAGGAACTGGTTGAACTTCGCCCGCGCAATCGGGTTGGCGAGCACGAAGATCGGTTGCGTGTCCCATTTCACTTCCCGGTGGCGCGAGGCGCGCGAACGGATCTGCAGTGGCGCTACCAGGTGAATGGCGCGCGAAGATGAGCCGATTTCGATGCGAACGACATCGTCATCGAGGACCCAGCGGCCCTTGCCGGAATCATAGAGAGCGAAGTCGGCAGCCGGAACGACCAGCGTCACGCGCTTCGATTCACCAGGCTCGAGATGAACCTTGGCGAAGGATTTCAGTTCATGCCTCGGCCGCTGCAGCCTCGGCTTGCTGTAGTTGACATAGAGCTGCGCCGCTTCTTTCCCGGCAACGGCGCCGGTGTTGGTCACCGTGAAACTCGCGACAACGTCTTCACCGGCGTTCAGCTCCGAGCGGTCCAGCTTCAGGTCCGAATAGGCGAAGCTGGTATAGCTGAGGCCAAAACCGAAGGGATATTGCGGCTCGATCTCGCGGGCATCGTACCAACGGTAGCCGACATGAATGCCTTCGCTGTAGTAATGACGGCCATTCTCGCCGGGATAGCTGAGATAGGAAGGCATGTCCTGCATGCGCTTCGGGAAGGTGGTGGTCAGCTTGCCCGACGGATTGACCACGCCGAAGAGAATATCGGCAATGCCGCCACCCGTCGCCTGGCCGGAGAAGAACATCTCGACGATCGACTTCACTTCCGGGATCCACGGCATGACCACCGCGTCCGGGCTGGCGATAGCAACGACGACATTCGGATTGACGGCGGCAACCGCGCTGACGAGCGCATCATGACCCGGCGCAAGATCGAGAGTTGTGCGATCCGAACCTTCGCCGTCATAACCGTTTTCGGTGCAGACGAAGATGACGACGACATCGGCGCCACGCGCACCCTCGACGGCTTCCGCCATCAGCGCCGCACGCTCGCCTTCCACCTCGCTGGTGCCGCGGTACTGATCAACCTTGATCGCATCGCCGGCCAGCTTGACGATCTCGTCGATCGGCACGTCGACGAGGGTCGGCGTCGTGGTCGCACAGCCCGAGCCCTGGATGACCGGAACACCGGCGCCTTCGCCAATCACCACCATCCGTTTGACCTTGGCAGGCGTGATCGGCAGCAACTGGTCGTCGTTCTTTAGGAGGACCATGGATTCCGCCGCCATGCGGCGGGCCAGCTTGTGATGCGCATCGCGGTCGAACACGGTGTCGCGACGTTCGCCGAGCTTGCCGGCGCGCACCAGCGCCAGCACGCGGGCGCAAGCCTCGTCAATAACCGTCATATCGATCTTGCCTGCCTCTATGGCTTCCAGCAGATCGCTCTTGCGCGTTTCGCTTTCCGGCATGTCGAGGTCGTTACCGGCCTTGAGCGACGCGGGGCGATCCTTGATGCCGTGCCAGTCGGACACGACCAGGCCCTCGTAACCCCACTCTTCACGCAGCACCTTGGTCAGCAGCCAATGATCCTCGGCGGCCTGAACACCGTTCAGGCGGTTGTAGGAACTCATGACGGTCCAGGGATTGCTCTTGGCAATCGCCCGCTGGAAGCCCTTCAGATAGATTTCGCGCAGCGCACGCTCGTCGACGACGGAATCCATCGATGTACGTTCGACTTCGGAGTTGTTGCAGGCGAAGTGCTTCAGCGAGGCGCCGACACCATTTTCCTGCAAGCCGTTGATGACGCCGGCAGCGAAATCACCGCTGACGATCGGATCTTCGGCATAATATTCGTAGGAACGGCCGCCGAGCGGCGTGCGGCGGATATTGATGCCCGGGCCGAGCAGCAGGTGCACGCCGAATTCCTGGCATTCCATGGCCAGCGCCGTCCCAAGTTCATGGGCAAGATCGACATCCCAGGAGCAGCCGAGGCTGGAGCCGTTCGGGAAGCAGGTCGCCTGCTTCATCGCGCCCCATGCCACTTCGACATGGCTGGCCCGCTGGCCGACGACGTTGAGGAAAGCGGAGAAGTCGACACCGCCGGCCTGGTCGTTGTCGATCTGATGGATCGAGTAACGCACGCCGTAGGTGCCGTCGGTCATGACGATGCTCGGAATGCCAAGACGCTCGATCGCCTTGGTCTTCCACATGCGATGCCCAGCCAGAAGGGCGACTTTTTCCTCGGTCGTCATTTCCGCGATCAGCGCCGCGAAGTCACCATTCATAAGCTTGTCTGAAGTCACGTCATGTCTCCAAGATATCTCTGCACAGGCAATCCACGGAAGACCGCCAGACCATTACCGCAAAAGCGGTTGCAATCAATCATGGCACCCGGCCGAGCGCAGAGAAATGATCTTTTTCCGAGGCGGCGCTTCGTCAAAAACTTGGCTGTCGGATCAGTCTGGCGCCTTGCGCCGCTCCATGGTGGGCGCAACCATTCCTGGGATATAGGCATCCGACACAAAGGACTGGCAGTGCTGCTGAAACATTTCGATCAGCCGTGACTTGCGGTTCTGATTAAGCGTGATGACTCCGATCACCATTGGCTTCTGACCACCGGAGATTGGAACACGGACCACCGGCCGGCCGTCCATCGCGAGTTGCGAGCGGGGCCGGACATTAGCGATGGTGTAGCCGTAGCCGTTTGCCACCATGGTGCGGATAATATCCTGATGCGCCGAACGCATGACAATAGTCGGCTCGACGCCCGATTTCGCAAACAGTCCGAGGAAATATTCACGGCTGATGGGCAGATCCAGCAGGATCAAGGGTGCATCGACGAGTTCGTCAAGGCTGATGGAAGAATAACGCGCGAAAGGGTGCGCCTCCGCGACAAGGATGTGCGGCGGCAGCGTCGCCAATGGTACGAAGTCGAACCCTTCGGGAATGAGAAGGTCATAGCTCAACGCGACGTCGATCTCGGCATGCTGCAACTTTTCCAGCAGCTCCTCATGATCGCTGACCGTCTGAATGATGCGAGTTTCAGGAAAGGCAGACGTGAAGGAGTGCGAAAGCTCCGGCATGATCATCGAAGCCAGTGTGACCATGCAGCCAAGCGACAGCTGACCTCTGATCTTATCGTTCACTTCAGAAGCGACGGTGTAGATGTTCTCCGCTTGCTCAACGAGCCGCTTCGCCTCAACCAGCATCAATCGCCCGGCCGGCGTTAGCGAAAGCCCTTTCGCGTGATGACGCACGAAGAGCTGCGTTTGCAACTCCGTCTCCAGATGGGTGATCGCCGTCGAAATCGATGGTTGGGAGATGTTCAGCCGCTCCGATGCGAGCGTGATACTTCCCGTCTCCGCAGTCGCAATGAAATATTCGATCTGGCGGAGCGTGTATCTCATCGCACCTTTATAAATCCGCTAGCCAAAAGAACAAGCAACGATCGGCGCGTTATTCATCCCCGGGAACGCCGAAGGACGGAGCGGCACTCGGATCGAGCGCGCGCCTGATATAATCTTCCATCTGCGGCTCATAGACGGACCAGAGATCCCGCAAGGCTGCGATCGGCTGATCATGCCAGTCTACACGCAAATCGACGACCGGCCAGGCGACATCGCGCACGACCTTCAGCCCGGCAGAGCGCACCGGCCCCGCTTCTCCGCCCGCCTCAAGACCAGCAACGAGGGCTTGGATAAGCCGCGATGGCAGGTCGCCCTTGGCAGCGTCGAATGCCGCGATCATCCCTTGTGGCACATCGGTGCTCGCCAGCAGATTGCCGGCGGCAATGCAGCCCGTTCCCTTCGCCATCGCATGGACACCCAGCGTCCGCTCGCCGGAATGACCGGCAACATTGCCGCGTGTATCGACGATGGCCAGCTGCCGATAGGCGGCAAAAGGCGTCGCCGCCACGAGGTGCGCCAGAGCCACATCCGCCGTTGCGCCCGCTGCCAGCATCTCCAGACCCGAAATGCCCAGACTCGGATCGGTGATATTCTGGCTGGCTACGACGCCCGCGCCGGCGCGGGTATGCGAGCAGCGCGCTGCCACAGCCGGCGAGGAGGAGGAGATGGCTATACCGAACATGCCGGTGTCGGCGCAGCGGGCGGCGATGGAGAAGGTCATGGGGTCGCGATACCTTTACTCGGGAATGACGGCGATGGCGTCGACTTCCACCAGCCACTCGGGACGGGCGAGCGCCGAGACAACGATGCCGGTCGAGACCGGGAAGACGCCCTTCAGCCATTTGCCGACGACACGGTAGACGGCCTCGCGATAGCGCGGGTCCACAATATAGATGGTGATCTTGCAGACGTGATCGAGCGACGAGCCGGCTTCTTCCAGCAGCATCTTGATATTGGCCATGGCCTGTTCCGTCTGGCCCGTGACGTCGCCGATGGCGACGCTGGCGGAGCTATCGAGATCCTGACCGATCTGGCCGCGCACGAAGACCATCGTGCCCTTGGCGACAACCGTCTGGCAAAGGTCATTGTCCAGCTTTTGCTCTGGATAGGTGTCTTTCGTATTGAACTTGCGAATGCGGGTATGGGACATGTTCGAATTCCCCGGAATTGAGAAACGTTGCTTCTTGCTACGGTGGCTTGAGGCGAATGCAGAACGTCTTGCTGAGGCCGGCTGTCAGCCGACCTTGTGGCCAGAGGGGCGGTATTCGTCATACTTGCGCTGGGTCGAGATGCGATCCGCGAGATGCTTGGCATCGTGCCAGACACCCCAGATGAAGCTCGATCCCCTGCGCGACTGCCATGGGAGACCGAGGAAGTAGATACCACGCTCGGGCGATACGCCACGCTGGTGCTTCGGACGGCCACGTTCGTCGAAGACATCCATCTTGAGCCAGCTATAATCCGCAGAGAAGCCAGTCGCCCAGATGATCGTGCGGATGCCGGCCTGCGCCAGATCGAGGCTGAGGATCGGGTTGGCAACGCAATCCGGCTCCGGTTCGATCCTGCGGGCCTCCGGATCTGCCGGCAGCTCGATGCCGTTTTGCACCGCATATGCATCGGCTTCATCCAGAAGCGCCATATAGTTGGCGTCGCCCCGCGCCAGGTTTTGGGGGAGATCATCAGAAAAGTTCAACCTGGTCCCATCACAGGAGACCGTGCGGCCGAGCAGGGTCATTCCCTGCGCCGCCAGGCGGCGAAAGTCGATCGTGTAGCCGCCGCGCGCGCCGCTTACAGCAATCGTCACGTGTTCGGTGCCAGGACCAGGTGTTTCGGCATCCCATTTTCCGAGAACTCCAAGCCACCAGCAGAAATCGCGGCCGCGATAGGCGCGCGGCGGGCGATCGTGCGGACCGACGGACAAATAGACGCGCCGTCCCGCCAGAAGCAGTTCTTCGGCAATCTGCGTCCCCGACGAACCCGCGCCGACAACGAGAACGGCACCCGCTGGCAATTGGTCCGGATTGCGATATTTCGTCGAATGCATCTGCACGATATCCGGCGCGTTCGTAATGAGACCGGGAACGACAGGAACCTGGAAAGCGCCGGTCGCGGCGACAACGTTCTGCGCCTCCATTACACCATCGGACGTTTCCACACGGAAGCCGGGGCGGCCAACGTGTCTTTCGACACTTTTCACGTCTACGCCACAGCGAATAGGAGCATCGATCTGCTTTGCGTAAGCTTCGAAGTAATCGGCAATCGCTTCCTTTGACGGAAAGCCATCTGGATCCAAATCGGGAAACGCCATTCCAGGGAAGCGGTCGTGCCACGCAGGACCATTGGCAACCAGAGAATCCCATCGTTCCGAGCGCCAGCGCTCGGCAATCCGGCTGCGCTCAAGCACAAGATGAGAGACACCAGCCTTGCTCAGATGTTCGCTCATGGCAACTCCAGCCTGGCCGGCGCCGACAACCAGAGTGTCCACGATTTCAACTGACATAGCTGCGTCCTTTTCCCAATTCCGGGCTTTGTGCGGTTTCTTATCGCAGCTGTAGTGCACCTGCCCTGGACAGAAAATTACGTTTTCATTTCGCAATGCTTAGCTTGGCGCTAAGCATCGGCGTATGATGCTGGCGCCGGCAAAGCACTCGCGATCTGATCGAAGCCAGCGGTAACCAACAAATAGCGACGGCATGAACTCACTTTCGGTCGAGGGAATTCGGTGTGGTCGTTTCACACGCGGATGATGCGCTGATCGTCATATCTCGCGAGCCTTCTGGATCAACGATCGTTACCAAGAAAGGTGGGCTGGCCCGCCAACCGGATCTGCCGTAGGGTGGCGACGCCAAATGCAGCGATGCTGCCCCTCCCAGATAACGCGCTCCTTATGCTCACTCCATCTGCTGTGCCTTTCATTGGAGATTTCTCATGAACCTCGAACTCAACGGCAAACTGGCTCTCGTCACCGGCAGCACCGCCGGCATCGGTCATGCAATCGCAGCTACTCTCGCTCGCGAAGGCGCCCATGTCGTCGTCAACGGACGAACCCAAGATGCGGTCGATCGCGCCGTCGCCGAACTCGCCGCCATTGGAAGCGGCCGCGTTGAAGGATTTGCCGGCGATCTCGGAACTGAGGCCGCCGCCGATGCGGTCACGAAACGCTTTCCAAATGTCGAGATTCTGATCAACAATCTCGGCATCTTCGAACCCAAGCCATTCGAAGAGATCCCGGATGCCGACTGGCGGCATTTCTTCGATGTCAACGTGCTTTCAGGCGTTCGTCTCGCCCGTCTTTATCTGCCGTCGATGCGCCAGCGTAACTGGGGCCGCATCATCTTCATATCGAGCGAAAGCGGCGTGCATATTCCCACCGAGATGGTGCATTACGGCGTGACCAAGGCGGCCCAGATTGCAGTAGCGCGCGGTATCGCCGAATCCGTTGCCGGCACCGCGATCACGGTCAACAGCGTGTTGCCCGGTCCAACGAAGTCGCGCGGCGTCGTGGATTTTGTCGCCGCATTACCCGGATCCGAAGGAAAGACCTTCGCGCAATTCGAGGCCGAATTCTTCGAGAAAATCCGACCAACTTCACTGATCAAGCGCTTCACCACGCCCGAAGAAATCGCAACCATGGTCGCCTATGTGGCAAGCCCGCTGTCTTCGGCCACCAATGGCGCGGCGCTGCGGGTCGATGGCGGCGTTGTGAAGAGCGCGTTCTGACTGGCGCGCGATACCGAACAGAGTCTTGACGCGGACGGGCTGATTGGCATGACGTGAGTGGCGGAAACCGCGCTCCCGATATCATTGGTGCCGACGCAAAATAGCTGGCCACTCCCAGTCTTTCCGGCGTATCGCATGCGAACGTCGTTCCGCGCAAATAGCACCCGGGGGTTTCATCGAAGGATTCAAGGCAGTCCCGAGCCCTTCGAAGACCCAGCTCGAACACGACACGGGGGCGCAAACCTGTGGCGACCTGACAAATACGCCCCGGTGAGTGCCTCAAAAGCCTGGGCGGCGCCAGAACGGTTTCCACCGAACTGGCGTCGCCTTTGACCTTTTATGCAGGCAGAGCGCCGCTCTTCTTGGCCGTCCAGGTCGCGATATAGTCCATCAGGCCAGGCGACAGGCAATCATAGGGCTCAAGGTCGGAAGATCTCAGCTTCGATCTGACCTCATCCATCTTCGAAGGATCGAAACCGCTTTCGATGATCGAGGAGACGAAAGCCGCAAAGCCCGGATACGCCCAGCCCTTGGTTTCGAAGCGCTCGGGGTGGATGAACGACAAGCCCTGGAATGGATGCTCGCGTTCGACCGGCCCGTACATGTGGACGCCGCACTCCTTGCAGGCGTGGCGCTGGATCAGGGCAGCCGGATCGACCACCGCGAGCTTGTTGCCGTTTTCCAGAACTTCGACCTTGTCCGTCGGAACTACCGCCACGACCGAGAAGTTGGCACCCGCAGGCTTCCAGCACTTCGTGCAGCCGCAAGCGTGATTGTGCGCGATATCGTCGCTAACCTTCACCTTCACAGGGTTGCTTGCGCAGTTGCAGACGAGCGTCCCGCCTGCAAAGCTGGCGTCGCTCGCCCGATATCCGGAATCGACGACCGGATGGATATTGATGCTACTCATAGATGTTCTCCTCCCTCCTGGGCCGGGCGGAATGCTCCGGCCAAGCTGCAGTCGCTCATTTCGCCAGCCTTCCAGCATGGCAGCGAAGATGATCGTCCATGAACGTCGACATGAAGAAGCAGGAATGGCCGCAGCCTTCCTGCATCCGCAATTTAAGCTTGATGCCTGCAGGCCCGCAAGCATTCTTGAGTTCCGTTGGCCGTAAACCGTCTGCGAGGAATACTTCGGAGGCTTCCTGGTTCATCAACAGCTCCGGAAGTCCGCAACCATCCTCAATGAAGGCACCGGCGTCACAGTTGCGCCGGGCAGCCTCATCGGCACCAAGGTAGAAGAAGTTCCGCGCTAGATGTCCTTTGCGATCCTCAGGCCATCGTAGATCGCAGCATGCGTATTGCGTGCAGCCACAGCATCGCCGATCCGGAAGAGCTGGAATCGGCCTTCCTTGTTTCGGGTGACCGACTGTGGCTCGCCCGTCAAAAGCTGGTCGTAGGAGGTCTCGCCCAAATTTCGCGAAAGCGGCTTGAGCTCGAAGTACAATTCATCGAGCGGGATCGTGCCGTGATTGACCACGATCTGATCCACGACACGTTGTTTGGAAACGCCGCCATAGTCGCTTCCGACATTGGCGACGATCTGATTGCCGTTCTTTTCGGCCGATTCCAGCCGGAACGTCACCGTGAAAGTTACATCGAGCTTCTGCAGCGAACGCATGTAGGGAACGAGGTTCATGGCCATGACTTCGGGAGCAAAGGATCGATCCGGCGTCATGATCTCGACCTTCGCTCCGGCCTTCGCCAGGAATTCTGCTGCCTGCAAACCTGCGTGATCGCCGGCATCGTCGAATATGAGTACGTTCGATCCCGGTTTCACGTCTCCTGAGATGATATCCCACGACGAAACCACGAGTTCGTTTCCCTTCGAAAGCACATCGGTATGCGGCAGACCGCCGGTCGCGATAATGACTACGTCGGGATTTTCAGCCGTGATGGTTTCGGCCTCAGCCCATGTGTTGAAATGAAAGGTGACGCCAAGCTTCTCGCATTGGCTCATGCGCCAATCGATGATGCTGATCATCTCTCGGCGGCGCTCGCTCTGCGCCGTGAGACGGATTTGACCACCGGGATCGTTCGCCGCTTCGAACACGACGACGTCGTGTCCGCGCTCGGCTGCTACCCGTGCGGCTTCAAGACCCGCCGGCCCCGCACCGACAACGACCACCTTCTTGCGGATCTCCGCCTTGTCGATGATGTGAGGCATCGTCTGCTCGCGGCCGGTCGCCGCATTGTGAATGCAGAACGCCATGCCGCCTTGATAGATGCGGTCCAGACAGTAGTTGGCGCCGACGCAGGGACGGATGTCCTCTTCACGCTTCTCGATGATCTTGCGGACGATGTGCGGGTCGGTCATGTGGGCGCGCGTCATGCCCACCATGTCGACCTTTCCCGCGGCGATCGCGTGACGCGCGGTTGCCACATCGGGAATCTTGGCGGCATGAAACGTCGGAAAGTTCGTCGCGGCGCGAATCTCGCCTGCGAAATCGAGATGTGGCGAATTGGCCATTCCCTGGATCGGAATCACATCGGTAAGTCCGGGATCGGTGTCGATATGGCCACGGACGACGTTGAGGTAATCAATCAATCCGCTGTCGCGCAGACGCTTTGATATCTCGAGGCCATCCGCCTTGCCGGTACCGCCGGGAAGACATTCGTCCGCCGTGTATCGGACGCCGAGGATGAAGTCGTCCCCCACCCTCTCCCGCATCGCCTTGAAGACGTCGAGACAGAAGCGCATGCGGTTTTCGAGAGAACCGCCGCCATAGGGGCCGTCGAGTTCGTTGGTGAGCGGCGATGCAAACTGGTCTATGAGGTGGCCGTAGGCTTCAAGTTCGACGCCGTCCATCCCGCCTGCCTTCATGCGCTCGGCGGCGTCGGCAAAATCCTTGATGATGCGTTCGATGTCCCAGTCTTCGAGCTTCTTTGGAAATGCGCGATGGGCCGGTTCACGGTGATGGGATGGCGATACCACGGGCAGCCAGTCTCCCTTGTCCCAGCGCGTGCGCCGGCCGAGATGCGTCAGCTGGATCATGATTGCCGCTCCCGCCTCGTGAACTGCGTCGGTCATCTCCCGGATCCATGGAACGATCTCGTCCTTGTAGGCGAGCAGGTTGTTGAATACCGGCGGACTGTCCCTGGATACGGCGGCTGAACCCGCCGTCATGGTCAGGGCCACGCCACCCTTCGCTCTCTCCAACGTGTATGCGCGATATCGTTCCTTCGGCATGCCCTCTTCGGGATATGCAGGTTCGTGAGACGTGACGATGATGCGGTTGCGCAGCGTCAGATGCTTGAGTTGATAAGGTTGGAGAAGAGGATCGTTCGACATATGCCGGGCTCCGGATTAGGAATGCAGCAGGACGCTAAACAGTAATGTACACATGTGTCAATGTCGGAAAACACATAGGTCGCTTTTCCAGACACTATTGTACATTTCCATTGTGCGACTTTTGCCGATTTGCTAGGAAACGACGATGGATCAGAGTGTAAACGACGGCGGCTGGCGGGGATCGCAGGAGGGGTGGCTGGAAGCCGCCTACTCGTTGCTGATCGATTCCGGTATCGATTCCGTGAAAATCCTGCCGCTGGCGAAGAAGCTGAAACTGTCGCGAACGAGCTTCTATTGGTTCTTCAAAGACCGCGAGGAACTCCTCGAAGCCCTGGTAGGAAAATGGCGGGACAAGAATACCGGGAATCTGGTCAAGCAGTCCGAGGCATATGCGGACTCGCTTGTCGAGGCCATGTTCAATGTCTTTGATTGCTGGCTGAACAAGGACTTGTTCGATTCCCAGTTCGAATTCGCAGTGCGCAGTTGGGCCTTGCAGTCTCCGGATATCCTCAAGGAAGTTCGTGAGGCAGATCAGAGGCGGGTGGAGGCGCTCTCGCGGATGTTCATGAGGTTCGGTTTGGAGCCGGCTTCCGCCGATGTTCGTGCGCGAACGACCTATCTTGTCCAGATCGGCTATATCTCGATGCAGTCGCAGGAAGATATAGCCATCCGAATGAAGCGCATTCCGGAATATATCGCGATTTATACCGGCCAGATTCCGCAGCAGCGGGAGCTGGATCGCTTTTTCGCCCGCCACGCTTACAAGCCAGGCTAGGATGACAGAATCGAAAAAATTGGCATCATTAGCTTTGATTGCCGAACGGCACCACAGGAATGAAACCGACGAAGGGCACCCACATCAGAAACGGCTGGGCCGGCCAAGTTGCGCCGACAGACGGCGCCACTGCTGAGGTTTTCTCGCGGATATCGCGATAGGCCTGAAAATCAATGATATTGGCAGCCTGACGGGACATTCTGGTTCCTCAAATCTAATGCCGTAAATCTACTGTTCACTGCACTACTGTGGAGAGAGCCGTACCCAATCTTGGCGAGAGCGGCGGAATGTTTTTGCAAAAGGGCGCGTCTGCGACGAAAGCTCTGCCCGAGAAACGTTCGATCATGCGGTCGTCGATCCTCTTATTGCGAGACAGGCCATATCCGTGGGTCGGCAGCCGCGACGATCGCATTCCAGTGCGCTTCACGCGCTCATTGAGAGTGGCAAAGTCCGCGCCGCGCGCGACGGGCTTCCCGAACCCCAGCAGTGCGGGATCTCTAACGGCGGCTATCTGTCGAAACCTCACAAGAACCTCAGCTTCTCGGTCGGCCGCATTCAAAGCATAAATATTCTACAAATTTTGTAGAAAAAGAACGACCTGTCTTTCTGCGGCATTCCGGTAACGCTAGCATCCTGTCCACAATCCGGTGAAGCAAACCATAGGGACATAGACATGCCGACCGAATTCATCAGCGTCACCTTTCCAAATGCCTCGACCGAGCTCGACCCTCTCGAAAATCCCGCCCTCGACCCACAATTCATCGAGCGCTATGCCCGTTCGCTCGATGATTACGGCTTCAACTACACCCTCATCCCCTATGACAGCGCGTCCTTCGACCCCTTTACCATCGGCGCGACCGTGGCGGCGCACACGAAGAACATCAAGATCATCATCGCCCTTCGCCCGAATACGATCTATCCGACGGTCGCTGCCAAATCGCTGGCGACGCTCGATCAGCTGAGCGGCGGGCGCGTGGTTGTCCATTTCATTGCCGGTGGGAGCGATGAAGAACAGGCTAAGGAAGGCGACTTCCTCGACAAGCATCAGCGCTACGAACGGCAGGAGGAGTATATCCGCATCCTCCGACGCGTCTGGCAGTCGAGCGAACCCTTTGACTTCGATGGCCGCTACTATCAATTCAAGCAGTTCCACAGCCGCGTGCGTCCAGTGAATGGCACCATCCCGGTGTCGGTCGGCGGGTCATCGGACGACGCCTATCGCATCGGCGGCGCGCTTGCTGATATCTTCGGCCTATGGGGTGAGCCGCTGGCAGAAACCAAGCAGCAAATCGACCGGATCCATGCAGAAGCGGCGCGCGCCGGTCGCAAGGACCGCCCGCGGATCTGGGTGACGTTCCGTCCGATTGTTGCGGAGACGGACGAGCTTGCCTGGGCCAAGGCGCATCGCACCCTCGACCTTTTGAAGGAAAATCGCGCAAAAGGCCTTGGCAAGGTTCCGCCATCCGCTCCTTCCCCGCAGAATACCGGCTCTCAGCGCCTGCTTGAGATCGCCTCGCGCGGCGATGTGCATGATCGGGCTCTCTGGTACCCGACCGTGACGGCGACGAATGCGCGTGGTGCCTCCACCGCCCTGGTTGGCTCGCCAAGAACGATTGCGGATTCCATTCTCGATTACGTTGATCTCGGCGCGGATCTGATCTCGATCCGAGGCTACGACAACCTCAACGACGCCATCGACTACGGCCGCTATATTCTGCCGCTCGTCAGGGCGGATCTGGCGGAACGAGGAGCACCGCGGCAAGCGGTCGCCTGATCCGCTGTCATCACGCACCAGCAAATACCATCGGATTACACCTGCAAAAATCAGCCATCGCGCGGCAAAGCCCGCGCGTGGCGTCCGTCGCTGCTTCAAAAAGGCTGATACAAAGTGTCCTATAGCACCATCGATCTGGCGGATGTGACCCGCAAGCTTGCTGCCGCAGCACCCGCGGCAGACGCATCGGGCGCCTTTCCCTGGCTTGGCATCGAAGCTGTCCATGCCGCGGGTCTTCTCGAAAGTGCGGTGGCAACACGGTTCGGCGGGAAAGGTGCGGGCATTGCCGATGTCGGACGTATCCTTGCAGCTCTTGGGCGCGGCGATCCTTCGGTCGCCCTGATTAGCGCGATGACCATATTCACCCATCTCGGACAGGCAGCGGGCAGCAAGTGGCCGGAGCCGCTTTATCGACGTTTGCTCGACGACGCACGCGATCGCCCGATCCTGCTGAACGCGGCACGGGTCGAGCCCGACCTTGGTTCTCCCGCACGGGGCGGGCTTCCTGACACATTGGCGCGCCGTACGGCCGATGGATGGTCGATCTCAGGGCGCAAGCGTTTCGTGACCGGCGCACTCGGTCTGACCCATTTCCTCGTCTGGGCGCGCACCGATGAAACACCGCAGCGGGTCGGCACTTTCGTCGTTCCATCTGAGCTTCCCGGTATCACAGTGATCGAAAACTGGAAGAGCCTGGGAATGCGGGCCAGCGGCTCGCACGATGTCGAGTTCAAAGATGTCGAGGTGCCGCTCGAAGACGTCCTCGATCTGGTCGACGTTTCCGTCGGCACGCAGGACAACCGCGCCCACGCGGCCGCTTCCGTCGCGCTGACCGCCATATATCTCGGGGCCGCAGAAGCTGCCCAGGAGGCATTCATCCGCTTCGGCCATGAACGTATACCCGCCAATCTCGGCGTTCCGATCGCAAGAACGGAAAGGTTCATTTCCGCAGCCGGCGAGATCGACCTGCTCGTAGGCGGCGCAAGGCAGATCCTGTTCAATGCGCTTGACCATTCGCTGGATGAGCCGGCAGCGCTGATCAGGGCTCGCCTTCTTGCGGCTCGCAACATACGCGACGCGGTTCAGCTCGCCGTTCGCACGCTCGGCAACCCCGGCCTGAACGGCGATCTCGGGATCGAGCGGCATTTCCGCGATATCCAATCGGTTCTTGTTCACGCGCCCCAGGAAGACACCTCGGTTTCGATTCTCGGTCGCGCGGCATGCGACAGATGGAGCCCAAAGGCAGAAGAGCCGCTGCATCCTTTCTCGGGGGAAAAGGCACACCCGGCACCCCCCGCGCCCCGGCAAGCAGGCGACACAAGAGAGCTTCTGAATGCCATTTCAGGAAGGCGGGCATGACGCGCTACATCATCATTGGAGCAGGCGCCGTCGGCGCGAGCCTTGCCGCGCAATTTGAGCTGTCAGGTATAGACTACGTCCTTGTCGGACGCGGCGCCCAGATCAGACATGTCATCGAGCACGGCCTCGTCTACCATCGGCCCTCCGGCATAAGGCAGATCCGGCTGAAAGCCTTCGACACTGCGGAGCCACCGTCATTGCGCCGGGACGATATCCTGCTGCTGACCGTAAAATCACAAGATGCTGCCGAAGCCCTCGCCTTCTGGGCCTGGCGGCCAGTCGGCCATTCGGAGGGACTGACTACCTCCGCCCTGCCGATCGTCACGTTTCAAAATGGCCTGGCAACGGAGGCGGCAGCTCTCAGGCTTTTTCCGAATATCTACGGCGCCAGCATCCTGACGCCTGCACGCTTTACGGAAACCGGCCACGTCGTGGTCGGAGGCGACCCGCAGGTGGCGATCGTGACCATCGGTCGCTATCCGCACGACACCGACGAGACGGCGGCCAAGGTCGCCCTGGATCTTAGCCGGTCGGATTACATCGCCGAGACGACCAGCGATATCAAGCGATGGAAGGCAGCCAAGCTTCTTCACAATGTGCGCAATGTGCTGGAGCTTTTCGACGGTGGGGAAGACGCACGAGCAGCGTTCAGTGCCGCCCTTGTCGAGGAGGCTGAGACCGTTCTTGAGGCGGCGGGCTACACATTCGCATCTCCCTCGGAACGCACGGTGAGCATAGCGCACTGGAAGATCGCCGAGAATTCCGGCATTCGGCCCGGACAGCAATCGACCTGGCAGAGTTTCACCCGCGGCGCTTCAAGCGAAGTCGACTACCTCAACGGCGAAATCACTCTTCTCGGGCGTCTGCATGGGATAGCGACGCCCTATAACCGTGCCGCCCAGGAAATTGCCGGATCGGCGGCACAACAAGGTGGCTTCACGGCGCTCCTTCCTTTCGCTAGTCTGCGCCGGCTTGCCGAGAACTACCTGTCTTTCTCCACCCCTATTCCTTCGAGGCCGAAAGCACATCAGACGGGCTAGTCCCGAAATAACGCATGTGAAGGCATCCGGACCGACGCAATGAAAATATCCGAGCATATCCTGACCACCGCTGGCACCCTCTTCTACAAGGAAGGCATTCGTGCCGTCGGCATCGACCGCATCGTCGACGAAGCCAATGTCGCCAAAGCCACCCTCTATCGACATTTTCCGTCCAAGGATCATCTTGTCGCGGCCTATTTGACGGAGCGCCACGAGCGCGTCCTTCTCCAGCTCAAAGAAGTCACATCCGCGGCTACGCTACAGCCGCGTGACCAGATCGCCCTGATTTTCGAACGCCTGTTTGAAAAGGCCGACAGCCCCGAATTTCGCGGCTGCGCCTTTGCGTTGGCGGTTGCCGAGCACGGCGATTCCGAGCGCGTCGTCTCCATTGCCCGCGAGCACAAGAATGCCGTGCGCGACATCTTTCGCTCCATCATGTCTGCCGCCCGGTGTTCCACCGAACAGGCCGCCGCCCACATGTCACTGCTTTACGAAGGGGCACTGGCGACGGTTGCTGTCGGCCGTGATCCCCATGCTGTTCTCGTGGCACGCGATTGTGCGTTATCCGTCTTCGATATGGCAACTGGCCAATTCATCCCTTCTGGAGGAAAGCTTTATGACCAAAACCATTGATTACTTCTTCGGGATCGGATCGCCGTGGGCCTATATAGGCCTCGATGCGTTTGTCGAAGTCGCAGCGCGATCCGGCGCTGAAATCCGCCCCTACCTCATTCCGCTGATCGTCGAAAATGGCGCGATCTATTCGCGCGATCGCCCCGACGCCCGCCGCGCATACTGGATGAAAGATCTCCAGCGTTGGGCTGCGCTTCGCGGCAAGAGGCTCGACCTTACGAATCGCTCCGCGCTGTCCGATCCGACACCCGCCGGCTTTCTCGTTTTGGCGGCTCAGCTCGAAGGGCAGGATTGGGTCGCCCTCGCCCGCGCGCTGCAACACGCTTTCTGGGGCACTGCCGCGGATATCGGCAACGCCGATGTGCGAAAGGCGATTGCCAACGCCGCGGGCTTTGACGGTGAAGCGCTCGAGGCGCGCGCGGCGCTTCCAGATATCTCCGAACTCTGGAGTAGCAATCGCGACATTGCAAAGGAAGCTGGCGTCTTCGGCCTTCCGACCTTCCGCTACGAAGGCGAACTCTATTGGGGGCAGGATAGCCTCCCCTTCCTGGAACGTCATCTGTCGGGTGAAAAGCTGGTGGCCTGACATAGTGCCGCAGACTTCAAGCCGAACAGGCCTGAAGTCTGCAGCCACTCTTTAGCCATGTCGGAGACGGCAAATGCCACGCCATCTTTGCTGCCGATCTGGAAAATGGAACGTCCTCGCGCATGACATCGGGACATCGTAACTGATCGGTGATCGGCTGCCGGCGAGGATGTTCGAGGGCTTATGGCTCAAAATCGATCCCGATGAGATCGATACGCAGACGCTGATCGCAAGCAGGATTTTAAGCCCGCAATTCCCTCACCGACAGGCCCGAAAAATGCTGATCCCTACATCAGCCAAAACCGGACAAAATAATCCATAAAATTAGTAGAAAAAGAACAACCAGTCTTTCTCCTTTTGGTTCTGCCTGCATAGGCTCTGTTTCAGGAATTCGCGGAACCCGAACCATCAGGATCTTTCTATGACCGAACGCCTTTTTTCGCTGTCCCTTTCCCGGCGCCGTCTGCTGATTACCACTTCTGCCGTGGCGACCGGTGCCTTGGTGGCGATGGCGGGCCTCACTCCAGCTTATAGCGCCGACGGTTCAGCCAATGGCGGCGACATCACTTTCCTCATCGATTCATTGGGCGACACCTGGATACCGAATAACAGTGCGATTTCCAGTTTCCAGGGTCACATATGGGGTCACGTAACCGACAAGCTCGTTTACGTGGACGCAGACGGCAAAGTCAGCCCGTGGATCGCCGAGCGTTGGGAGCAGAATGACAATGCCACGGAGTTCACCCTCCATCTCAAGAGTGGTGTAACCTTCTCTGATGGCACCCCCCTTGATGCGTCTGCCGCAGTCACCAATCTCGACATCTGGTATGCCGGACGCAAGAAAGAGGGCATCAATCCGATTGGGCTCTTCCCGAAGACTTACGATCACGCCGAGGCGGTTGACGCAACCACGGTAAAGGTCTTCTTCAAAAAGCCGACGCTCGGCTTCATTCCAACTCTTGGCTATCACGGCTCGATCCTGATTTCCCCCAAGACCATCGCACAGCCGGCCGCGCAGCAGGCCGATCTCAGCAAGACCTCCGGCAGCGGACCTTATGTGGTCGATTCCTGGAAGGAAGGCGACTTCGTCAAGCTCACCAAACGCAAGGATTACAACTGGGGGCCAGCGGCCGTTGGTCATACGGGTCCGGCCTATCTCGATACGATCACCTACAAGCTGGTGTCCGAACCGTCATTGCGCGTGGCCGCCGTCCAGTCCGGCCAGGCCGACATTGCCTATAACGCCTCGCCGCAGGAACTGACCTCCCTCAAGCAGGACGGCTTTACCGTCGCGACGCCGCGTTATCTCGGATTCGTGAACGGCTGGGCGATCAACACCAAGCTGGCGCCCTACGACGATGTCAAGGTGCGCCAAGCCCTGCAGGCCGGCGTCAACCGTCAGGAAATCATCGATACCGTCTACACGCCAGACTGGAAGCTCGCGACCTCATTCATCCAGAGCAACGTGCCCGGCGCGACCGATCACAGCGACCTTTTGGCCTATAATCCCGACAGGGCCGAGAAACTCCTCGACGAAGCGGGCTGGATCAAGGGGGCCGACGGCATACGCGCCAAAGACGGCAAGCAACTGTCGTTGACGCTCAACTCCAACCCCTATCTCGTAACCTCGAAGTCGATCGACGAACTCATCGCTCAGCAGCTCGGCAAGATCGGCTGGAAGGTCGACATCCGGGCCTACGACGTCGTGACGTACGGCCAGAAGGTTCAGTACGGCGGCGCCGGCGTGCCGGCCTACGAGGTGACGCGCAGCTTCATCGACGCCGGTACCGTCGCCAGCATCCTCACCGACGCCAATAACGGCGAGAACTGGTTCGCACTCGGAGAGAGCGACAAGAAGATCAACGATTTGCGCGATAAGATTGCCGGTGCCGGTTCTCTCGAGATCAGAAACCCGCTGCTGGACGAGCTTCAGAAATATGTCCTCGAGCAGGGCTACTTCATTCCGCGCACACAGATGGTCCAGCGCATCTATGTCCAGTCTCCGAAGCTCAAGGGCGAGACCTACAACGGCGTCGCCTACGCCAATTACTATACAGCCTCGATAAGCGAGTAACGCGCCGTGCAACCGAGAAACGTGACGAGGTGACCGGCATGAACAATGCCTATCTGAGCTACGCCACAAAACGCCTCCTGCAGGCCGTCGTCGTCATCCTGCTGACCTACGTCTTCACCTTCATCGTCGTCAGCATCCTGCCGGGCGACCCGATTACCAACGTTCTGCGCAACCCGCAAAACGGTTTCAGCGAGGCGGAGATCCAGGAAATCATCGCCGCCCAGGGGCTGGACAAGCCGGTTCTCGTGCAATTGTCGACATCCCTGTCTCATTTCCTCATCGGTGACTTCGGCATGTCGATGCGGACCAACCGGCCCGTGACCACCATGATCGCCGAGGTGCTGCCCTCGACGCTGGTTCTCGCCTTTGCGGGTCTCGTCGTCGCGTTGCTTTTGGCAATCTTGATTTCCTACGGCACTCAGTTCCTGCCAAAAAGGTTCGGCCAGGGCTTGCTGCGGGGCTTCCCCTCCTTGTTCCTGTCGGTGCCGAATTTCGTAATTGGCCTCGTGCTGATCCACATCTTCGGTTTCCAGCTCGGCCTCTTCCGCGTGATTAACCCCGATAGCTTCTGGGCAACTTTTTTCGCAGCGGTCGCGCTCGGTATTCCGATATCAGCACAGATCGCCGAGGTGCTTATCGCCAACCTCGATCACGAGTCGGGGCAGGAATACGCTGCCGTCGCGCGCAGCCGCGGCCTCGGACAGATGCGTTTGTTTGTCAGGCACCTGCTCAAACCGTCGTCGCTTCCCGTCATTACCGTCGTCGCTCTGACGATCGGCGAGCTGCTCGGCGGCTCGCTCATCACCGAAGCGGTGTTCGGGCGCACCGGCGTCGGCAGCCTGGTCCAGCGTTCAGTCAGCACCCAGGATCTGCCCGTCCTGCAAGCCATCGTGTCACTCGCAGCGGTGGTATTCGTGCTGGTCAATCTCGTCGCCGATCTTGTCTATCCGCTGCTCGACCCGCGCGTAAAACTGCTTGGTGATGCAGAGCGCCGCCCAGTCGCCTCGGACGAGGGCTCCAGCGGCATTTCCAAGTCGGTGCTATCATGACCCTGGTCTCCACCAACACCTCCCCGCGCATTGCCGTTGGCAGCCGACTTGCCGGTTTCCGATTGCCGGCGACCGTCGCACTCTCGCTTGCGATCGTAGCGATCGTGATCGCCTGGTCGCTCGCGCCTGGCCTGTTTACGAGCCATAACCCTGCAGTCGGCATTCCCGCTCAAAAGCTGCTCGGCCCCAGTGCCGGGCACTGGTTCGGTACCGACCAGCTGGGCCGCGATCTCTACACCCGCGTCGTCTATGGCTCGGCCTCCTCCGTCAAGAGCGCGCTGATCGCCGTCGTCATCGGCGCCGTCGCCGGCGGCCTCATCGGCCTGCTTGCCGGTTTCTTTGGCGGCCGCGTGGACACGGTGCTCGCCCGCCTGGTCGACGTCCTGCTTGCAGTTCCGAAATTTCTGCTTGCCGTCATCGTCGTCACCGCCATCGGCTTCGACACCACGAACGCCGCCATCGCCACGGGCATCTCCTCGGTGGCCGTCTTTGCCCGCGTCATGCGCTCGGAGGTCATCAAGACCAGGCAGGCAACCTTCATCGAGGCCTCTTTTCTTTCGGGGGGCTCGCGCTGGCACATCCTTTGGCGGCATGTGCTACCGAACGCATCGCGTTCCGTGCTGCCGCTCGCCGTGCTGCAGTTCGGGGACTCGATCCTGGTAATCGCCAGTCTCGCCTTCCTCGGTTACGGCGATCCGCCACCGGCATCCGATTGGGGTTTGCTGATTTCGATCGGCAAGGACTACCTCAAATGGCCATGGCTGGTCTACGCGCCCGCCTTCATCACGATCGCGACCGTCCTCTCTGTGAATAGGATCAGCCGATGGCTTCGCAAAATAGACTAAACGCAGCACACATTCATGTCGGTGAAAACGCGCTGCTGCCGCAGCGGTCAACACCACTGCTTCAGATCGACGGCCTGTCTATCTCCTACGGGCCGACCGAGGTCGTTGGCAATGTCGGGTTCGAACTGGGTCGCGGCAAGAGCCTCGCGCTGATCGGAGAATCGGGCTCGGGCAAGTCGACCATCGCTCGGGCAGTGCTGCGGTTGCTCCCTCGCACGGGGCAAGCAACAGGCCGCATCGCATTCGAGGGTCAGGACATATTGCAGCTCTCCGAGCGCCGCTTCCGCCAGCTGCGCGGGCGGGCCATCGGGTTCGTTCCGCAGGACCCCGGAAACGCACTCAATCCGGTGCGGACAATCGGCGCGCAAGCAATGGAAGCAGCAGCACTCATCGACGAGCCAAGCAGGGCAATCCGCAAGGCACTTGTCCTTGAAACGTTTGCACAAGTCGGGCTCGACAATCCACAGCGCGTCTATGATTCCTACCCGCACCAGCTGTCCGGCGGCATGCTTCAACGGGTGCTGATCGGCCTTGCGGTCCTACCACGGCCGCTGCTGCTGGTGGCGGATGAGCCGACCTCGGCGCTCGACGTCACGATCCAGAAGCGAATTCTCGACCTGCTCTCGCGGTTGCAGCAGGATCTCTCCATCAGTCTGCTGCTCATCACCCACGATCTCGCGATCGCAGCCGAACGGGCAAATTCTCTGGTGGTGCTCAAGAATGGTGCCGTTCAGGAAGCCGGCAGCACCGCGGCCGTCTTCGCGTCACCAACATCCACCTACGCAAAGGAGCTGCATGCGGACGTTCCGGCCCTCAACCCCGACCGATACCACAAGCTCCGAGATCCCGGCTTCCGTTTGCTTGATGTCGGCTCCGGCAAGGCACCAAAGATCGAAGTCAACGGCATCACCAAGAGCTTCACGGTCGACGGCAAGCTCCTGACGGCCGTCGATGACGTTTCATTCTCGGTGCCTGCAGGAACGACGCACGCGCTGGTCGGAGAGTCGGGTTCAGGCAAGACGACGACAATCCGGCTGCTGCTCGGACTCGACCAACCGGACAGCGGGACTATTTCGGTCACCGGAGAAAAGCTGAACGGCCGATCACACCAGTCGCTACGTTCGGTATGGCGCCACCTTCAGCTCGTCTATCAAAATCCTTTCACGTCGCTCGATCCGACCTGGAAAGTCGAGCAGCTGGTGCGTGAGCCGCTCGACAGGTTCGGCATCGGAACTCATGCGGAACGGACGGAGCGGGTCCGCGAAGCGCTCTCCAATGTCGGGCTGGATGAGCACCTGCTTTCACGCAAGCCGCAAGCCTTGTCGGGCGGTCAGCGTCAACGCGTTGCAATTGCCCGATCACTGGTTTTGAAACCGGATGTGATCGTGCTCGATGAACCGACGTCCGCGCTCGACGTCAGTGTCCAGGCCGACATTGTCGAAGTATTGCTTTCACTGCAGGCGAGCCTTGGCCTGACCTACATATTCGTCTCCCACGATCTGGCTCTCGTGCGCCAGCTCGCCCATACCGTCTCGGTGATGCAGCGTGGGCGTATTGTCGAACACGGCAGCGTCAAGGACATTTTCGACACCCCCCGTGAGCCGTACACTGTGTCGCTGCTGGAATCGATCCCGAGCGCCGGCGCTTCCCGGGTACCCCCGCCGCAATTCCGCCGGATCATTAGCCAGGAAAAGATCGCATGAGTATCGCTGCGCCTGCGAGCACCCTGCCCGCGACGTTCCGCCCCAAGCGGCGACTCGGTTTCAACACCCGGGTGTCGTTCAACGATGAGGCCGGCCCGGCGCAGGGACTGCGTGACGGGATAGAACTGTTCAAGGCGGCCGAGCGGCTGGGATATCAGTCGGGCTGGGCCTATCAGCGCCACTTCGATCACTACTTGTCCTCTCCGATCCCGTTCTTCGCTGCCGCCGGCCAACATACAAGTCACATCACGCTAGGTTCGGCCGTCATCCCGATGCGTTACCAGGACCCGATCCTGCTTGCCGAAGCGGCCGGCACCGCCGACCTCCTCATCGGCGAAAGGCTCGAGCTTGCCATCTCCACGGGCGCCAACGCAGCTTTCGATGCGGTATTCGGTTCGGTCGATACCGATGTCCGCACGGAGGCAAGACGCCGCCAGGCGCGTTTTCTGGCGGCAATCGCCGGTGAGGTTCTCCATACTGTCGGTGGTCCGGGCCAGGGTGCTCCGGAAGGCACAGAGCTGCGTGTGACGCCGCACAGCCCGACGCTACGGTCCCGTATCCGGCAGGGTTCGGCAAGCCTGCGCTCGGCTGTGCAGGCTGCCGAGCTCGGGATCGGGCTCATCTCGGGAACCGTACAGCACGACCACGCCGAAGGCGAAACCTTCGGGGAGTATCAGGCACGCGCCATCGACGCTTTCCGCACGACATGGCGCCAGAAGCAGGGCACCGAGCCGCCGCCCGTCACGGTCGCAGCATCGATCCTGGTCGGCACCACCACCGAATTGCGGGAGAAATACGCCGCTTACGACCTCGAGCGCCGAACCAAAGGGATCGGAGCCTCCCGCCCCAGCGGCGCCCTCGAACCAACCGCGCCGGCCATTCAGCCTCCAGGCATCCAGATTTCTCCAGTCTTCCACGGCACCCCCGACCAAGTGATCGAGGCGGTGCTGAAGGACCCCGGCCTGGCGGCGGCCGACGAGATTGTCCTCTTCCTGCCGCCCGCTTTCGGTCTTGCGGAGAATGTGAGGCTGCTGACCGATCTCGCCCAGACGGTGGCCCCGAGCCTTGGCTGGTCGCCGACCGCGTGACGATGCATATCTAGATCGGAGAGGCTTGTCCGGATTTCCTCTCGACCGAGACCGCCGCCCCTAAGCCATCTCTGCCGTAGCGCCAGATTCAAATTGAGCTCCACGCCATATGGCGGAGGCCTCGGAATCGGCAAACAGCAATCGCAAATGAGCGATGAGCTGGCCCGCGCGAGGATCGGCCAGACGATAGACCACGGCCTTCGCTACGCGCCTTCCGACAATGATGCCGGCGTCTCGCAACTCCCCGATCTGCTGTGAAAGCGTCGGCTGATGGACGTCGAGAATCTCCTCCAGTTCACTCACCGTCCTTGTGCCCTCCATGAGCACGCACAAGATCGCCAGCCGAACCGGGTTTGCCATGGCTTTCATGAAATCCGAAGCCGCACCGATCGCACGACATTTGACCTTCGGCTCATGCGGTCTGCGCTGGCGGCTTTTGTCGTCTTCAGTCTTGGTCATCTGTTTCGGACCCTGCATTTGACGGGAATAGTTTTCTCTTTCTCGCGAAATTTTCAGCGTCGAATTTCTCGCCATCAATTCTCTACTCATTATATAAATTTATATAACAATTGGCAACGAGGGAAATCTCTTGGCTTTCAGGATTGGCCACCATCCGAACAATCTGCACCTTCATCTGGCATCCCTCTGGCCGGGGGCATTTGCCACGATGAACCCGGAATTCGTCCTCTATCATGAAGGGCGCGACACAGCGGAAAAGCTTGTTCGCGGCGAATTCGATATCGGTGGAACGGGCTCTACCCCACCCATCCTCGCCGCAGCATCGGGGCTTTCTGTTTCCTATGTCGCAGCATCGGCACCCCGCCCGGCCAATGGCGCCATCCTGGTCAGAAAAACCTCCGACATCGAAAGCATTGCCGATCTCAAGGGGGAAGCCATCGCACTGGTCGACGGTTCCTTTCTCACTTATTTCCTTGCCAAACAGCTCGAAGAATCCGACTTGACCCTGGCCGACATCCGGCGCCGGGACATGGCGCCCGGGCCATCGCGTGACGCGCTGAAGGACGGGGCGGTTGCCGCCTGGATTGCCATGGCGCCGCATCTCGAACAGTCTTTGCTCAGCGGCGAGTTCCGCGTGCTTGCCCATTGCGGCGATCTTATTCCGAACCGCTCCCTGTTCTGGACCATCCATGAGCGAAGCCTCTCCAGGGGGGTAGCGATCGATTTTGCCGCTGAGCTGGAACGCCTCGGCAAGGAGATAACAGCCGACCCGGAAAAGGCGGCCTCCCTCCTTTCGAAAGATGGAGACGAAACGGACCGGCGGGCCTGGACGCGCGTCGTTTCGGGCCGGAACTGGCAGGCGGGTGCCGTCGACGCCAGACTTCTCCGCGAGCAGCAAGCGGAAGCCGACACACTTTTCGAGCATGGCGATCTGCTGGCCAGACTGACAATTGAGACGACAAGCGACAAAGAGATCTGAAATGAACGTACTCTGGTACATGTGCGCTCCGGACGGCGCCTATCCGTGGAAAGCCGAGGGATCGCGCACCATCGACTACGGCTATTACAAGCAGCTCGCGCAAGCCTATGATCACCTCGGCTTCACCGGCGCGTTGTTTGCCACCGGCGCCCATGACGTCTGGCCGCTTGCCGGCGCGCTCCTTCCCTATACGGAGCGGATGAAATTCCTCATCGCATTCCATCCGGGGCTCATCGCGCCGACGCTGCTGGCGAAAATGGCTGCGACCTTCCAGGAGTTCTCCAACGGTCGGCTGATGCTGAACGTCGTCTCCGGGGATGCCAAGATGCTCGGCGCCTATGGCATGATGCTGCCGCATGACGAGCGTTATCAGATGGCGGACGAATATCTGACGATCTTCCATCGGCTGATGGCTGGAGAAAGCGTTACGCATAAGGGCAAATATTTCCAGACCGAAGGCGCAAAGCTCGCGCTTCCGGCCGGATCGGCTATAAAGCCGCCTCCGCTCTGGTTTGGCGGTTCATCCGACAGCGCGATCGAAGTCGCTGCCAAGCATGTCGAGACCTACCTCTCCTGGGGAGAAACCCCGGAACAGATGGGTGACAAGGTTGCCAAGGTGAAGCTTCGCGCCGAGGCGCACGGCCGGTCGCTGAGCTACGGCATCCGGCTCTACGTCATCGTCCGGCAGACGGACGAAAAAGCCTGGGAAGCGGCTGCGGACCTCTACGAGCAAATGGATGACGCCGCGATCGCGGCCAACCAGCGCTTCGTTTCCAATACGGATTCCGTCGGCCAGCAAAGGATGAGCGCAATGCATGGCGGCATCAAGCCTGCCAACCTGCGCGATCTTGAGATCTCCCCCAATCTATGGGCCGGGATCGGCCTCGTACGACCTGGGCCGGGTACCGCCATTGTCGGCTCGCCGGACACGGTAATCCGCACGCTGGAGGCCTATCAGAAGGTCGGAGTCGACACGTTCATCCTGTCCGGCATGCCGCTCCTGGAAGAAGCCTATCGCTTCGGCGAACTCGTTTTGCCGCGGCTGCCCGTCGAGCGCGCTGCACCGGAACGCAGGCACTTCACCTGGTCGACGCTGTTCGATCGCGATCTTGGTGGAAAGCCCGCACATGGCTGAAATTTCGACCATGGATCGAAACGTCCCCGGCGATATCGGCAGTTCGCCGTCACAGAGACCGGCAGGCAAAAGACTAGCGCGATTTGCGGTCCGTCTCGTCTCGCCGGTCGCAATCATCATAGCCTGGCAGATCGCCAGCATGACGGGAGTTCTGTCGCCGCGCATTCTTGCCTCGCCCGGCGAAATCCTTGGTGCAGCGGATCGATTGATCATGTCGGGCGAGCTCATCACGGGCCTTGCCGTGTCCTTCCTGCGTGTCCTGTTCGGCTTCTCGATCGCCTTTGTCGTCGGCGTCGCGCTGGCGCTTGCAGCGGGTCTTTCCCGGCTCGGAGAATCCGCCATCGATCCGCCGCTTCAGATGCTGAAGGCCATGCCCTTTCTCGGTCTCTTGCCTCTCTTCATCCTGTGGTTCGGGATTGGCGAAGCGCCGAAGGTCGGCCTTGTTGCGTTCGGAACGGTTTTCCCGATCTATCTGACACTCCATGGCGGTATTCGCGGCATTGACAGAAAACTCGTGGAAGCCGGCCGAACACTTGGCCTCGATACAGCAGGCATCATCCGCCACATCATCATCCCCGGCGCACTGCCCTCCCTTCTGGTCGGTGTTCGATACGGCCTCGGCGTTGCCTGGCTCAGCCTCGTGGTCGGCGAACAGATCAATGCGTCCAGCGGCATCGGCTACATCATCACCTATGCCCGCGATTTCCTGCAGACGGATGTCATCGTGGTCTGCCTCATGGTCTACGCCATCATGGGACTGCTGACGGACGGTCTGGTGCGGCTGCTCGAAGCCTATGCGCTGCGCTGGCGCCCGGAGGTGATCGCATGACGCCGCCCGTCGATATTCGTGGCCTCACCCGTTCCTTCGGCGGTCCCGCAATCCTCAACGACATCGATCTGACGATTGCCAAGGGCGAATTCGTCGCCCTGCTCGGCCGCAGCGGTTCCGGCAAGTCCACGCTTCTGCGCGTGCTTGCCGGCCTCGATGCTGCGCCGGCCCGACGATTGCAACTTCCCCAACGGCGCTCCGTCGTGTTTCAGGAACCGAGGCTGATGCCATGGAAGACCGTGATCGACAACGTCACACTCGGCGTCAAGCGGCAGGATGCGCGCTCCATTACCGTGCAGGTGCTTGAGGATGTCGGCCTTTCGCATCGACAAAGTGCCTGGCCCCTCACCCTTTCCGGCGGCGAGGCGCAGCGTGCGGCTCTCGCCCGTGCGCTCGTGCGCGAGCCCGAACTCCTGCTGCTCGACGAGCCCTTTGCCGCTCTCGATGCGTTGACGCGCCTGCGCATGCACGGGCTGGTGTTCGATCTCTGGCGGAAACACAGGCCTGCTGTCCTGCTCGTCACCCACGACATCGGCGAGGCCATCACGCTCGCCGATCGCATTCTCGTGCTCGAAAACGGCCGTTTCACCAGGGAGATCGTTGTCCACCTCGATCATCCCCGTCGCCGCAGCAGCCCGGAAGCAAGCCGCATCGAAGCCGAGCTTTTGACCGAACTCGGCGTCGAACCCTCGCATGCCTGACATTATCGCTACCAAGCACGCCATCCCGGCAGATCGGAACAGGAAAATGATCACGAAACGTCAATTCTTCATCGCCATGGCAGCGATAGCCGGTATCGCGAACCTCGCGCCCGCTGCCCATGCCGCGGATCAGGTGGTGCGCATCGGCTGGCTACGCGGGCCGAATGACATCACGCTCACCAAATCACGTGGCACGCTTGAAAAAGCACTCGCCGAAAAAGGCATCAAGGTGGAATGGGCCGGTCCCTTTCCTGCGGCAGCCCCCGCCTTCGAAGCCCTGAACGCCGGCAGCATAGACATCACCGCCGGCAGCTCGACATCGGCGATCACGGCACTCGCGGCCAAAGTTCCGCTCGTCGTCTTCGCCTATCAGAAGATGGCCGCAGGTTCGGAAGGCATCGTCGTCAAGAAGGATTCCAATATCAGCTCCATCAAAGACCTTGCCGGCAAGAAAGTTGCCGTCAATCGCGGCGGCACGGGCGAATATCTGCTCATGCAGGGCCTCGCGACCAACGGCGTCGACCCGAGGAGCGTGGAGCGTGTCTATCTGAGCCCGAGCGACAGCGGCCCGAGCTTCACGCAAGGTCATGTCGACGCCTGGGCCACCTGGGACCCGTTCCTGACGATCGCCGAGAAAGCCTATGACGGCAAGGTCGTCGCCGATGGCGCCGCTATCCGTTCGGACAATGCCGTCGTCCTGGTCGCGAGCAAGGCGTTCGCCCAATCCAAGCCTGACCAACTGCAACTCGTTTTCGATGTGATCAAGTCGGAAAACTCCTGGGCCGTCGCCAACAAGACCGAAGCGGGAGCAATCTGGGTCAAGGAAATGAATGTGCCGGCCGATCTCGCGAAGAAAATTGGCGAGAACAATGCCGTACCGACCACAGCGGTCTCCAAAGCCGACATCGAACAGATCGCCAAAGTGGCCGAATGGTACGCCAAGAGCGGGATCATACCAGCCCTTCCGGATGTCGCTTCGGGCACTATTTCGCTCAAATAGACGGCAACAAGCGACGCTTTTTCCGATACCTACCACGTCGCCGCGGTCACCCTATTCGCCACCCTCCGTTCACCGAAATCACGGTTCCGGTCACGAATGATCCCGCCTCCGACGCAAGCCAGAGTACGGTGCCAGCAATGTCCGCTGCGCTACCCGCGCGGCCCATCGGAGTTGCAGCAATGATCTCTGACACGCGATCATCCGGCCAATTCTCGGTAAAGCCGGTGCCTGCAATAAAGCCGGGCGCGATCGCGTTGGCAGTGATGGTGCGCGGCGCAAGTTCGCGCGCCAGAGCGTAGGTCAGACCATGCAAACCAGCCTTCGAGGCGGCATAGGCCAGCCCGCCGGCGCGACTTCCGCCGGTCTGAGCACCGATCGAGCTGATGTTGATGACGCGGCCACCCGGACTGGCAAGCTTCGGCGCGGCGATCATGGTGGCAAGGAAACTCCCCTTCAAATTGGCATCGACGACAGCATCCCAATTCCGCTCTGCTTCATCAGCCTGGGTCGCAAGGCTGACGGGGAGAACAAAGCCTGCGGCGTTCACGAGAACGTCTATGCGATTAAAATCCGCGAATGCGCTTTCCACCTCGCTTCGATTGCCAACATCGGCCCGACGCCATTGCGTGAGCGAGCCGAGACGATCCGCAGCCTGCACAAGCCGGTCTTTGTTACGTCCCACGACCACCACCGCATAGCCGGCTTTCACCAGTGCTTGGGCGATGCCAAATCCAATCCCGCTTGCACCCCCGGTCACGATTGCAATCTGTGTTTCTGTCATTTCGGCACATCCTCCACGCATCAATTTCAGGGAGGATGAGGCAGGCCATTCGATATGTCGAATACACTTTGTAGCGCCGTTTGATATGATATATGTATTGAATGCTTAGCCTTCGCCAATTCCAGCAATTTCTTGCAGTTGCCGAAACCATGAACTTTCATCGTGCGGCAGAACGCCTCAACATGGCGCAGCCGCCGCTGACGAACGCCATCCGCCTGATGGAAGAGGAAATCGGCGTACGCCTATTCGAGCGTACCAACAGGATCACCGGTCTGACCCCGGCAGGCGAGGTCTTGCGTGAAGAAGCGCGACGGACCATAGCTCAAGCCGAACGTGCAGTGGCCTTGGCAAAACGTGCTGGCGAAGGCATCGTCGGAACGTTGCGGATCGGTTTTGTCGCCAGTGCCATCCATCATCTGGTGCCGCGGATCGTTGCCGAGTTTCGAAACGCCTATCCCCTGGTCGCGCTGGAGCTGGAAGAGGCCACATCCGCACGGCAGATCGCGGCGATCATGGCAGATCGGATGGATATTGGTCTTGTAGCGCTGCCGATTCCTCCCGGTGAGGAAACGCGTGTATCGACGAGCGTTCTGCTGGAGAGCCAGCTCGTCGCCGCGATTCCAGCCAGCCATCCTTCAGCATCGGCACCGTTGCTTCCACTTGCTGCCTTGGCAGAGGAATCGTGGGTTCTATTTCCGGAAAGCGAGGGTCCCGGGCTTCATTCAGCGATCATACGGGCGTGCGCCGAAGCAGGATTTTCACCGCGTGTCGGCCAGCGCGCCGTGCAGATGGAAACGATAGTCGGCCTGGTTGCCGCGAGCCTCGGCGTATCATTGGTACCTGAAGCATTCCTATCGTCCAAACGGGAGGGAGTCATTTTTCGGCAGATCGATGGTATCGGCACGCCCATACCTTATCAGCTAGGCTTCGCATGGCGGAACGACCAAGCTTTACCGGTCCTATCTTCTTTTCTGCGTTTCCTCGATCAACTCAGGCAAGGCGGCTCTTTGTCGCTGACAAGAGCTTAATCATTCCCCGCCTCCTCGAATTCAACTCACCGCCCATTCTTCCAGTGCTCTTTTTACATCACACTGATAGGAAACCGTATTTTCTCTCTCGCAAATTGCGCGCAGATACAATTCCACGGCATTCCGTTGAATGCGCAGTAAGAAGGGAAAATTTCTCTGGAGGCCCGCACGAGTGATATACGAATTCGTGTTCTTAGACATTGTCGACGTCGGCAATTAGGCACCCTACCGCAACAGTCACTGGATGGAGGATATATGTTTAAAGCGGTTTCTGATAGCGCTGCTGCTGCCGACGGAGGATCACTTGCGTTGTTTGTGGAACGACTTGATGGAGAATTGGAACAATTCGTCATCAATCGCTCCTTCGCTTCGCGTGGGACACCTGCCTATAACAAAGTTTCATCGAACCTTCGGTCTCTCTCCACGGACAATTGCCGGGCAGTCGCTGCCGCTCTTGAACCTCTCTTGGCAATGACCCCATCGATTCATCCGTTGGCGGATTTCATCGAAACACTTAAGAAACAGTCCAAAGAAACAAGCCAAGACCGAGAACGAAGCAATTGAGGTGACTGTGGATCGGCAGACCGGCGGCGGAGGCTGAGGCCAATGTCCGCGAAGCTGGAGTACGGAAGTTGTTCAGGTTGATTGCGGGCGAGAACAGTCCGAAGTCTATTGCCGATATCAAGAAAAAGTTGTTCGCCCGACAGGCGATCTCAAAACCCAGCGAAGCAGCACCCGCCGGGTGATCAGATGCCGGCTAGGATCTGTAGTCCTGAAGCTTCTGATTTCCTACGTTTATTTTCCCTGAGGCCTAAAGTTGACGAGCAGGGATTTGAGCTCAATTTCACGTACTCGTCTAGCCGCTTCGTCGAGGCTGACCCAATCGAGCCGACGCTGGCCTCGCTCCTTGAACTCATTCCCGATCTCTTTCACTTCCACTTGAAACATGTCAACGACGCATGGCACGACTTTGCCATCATCAAGTTCTTTCAGGTAGGTATACCGCCCGATCGGCGCTCTTCTCACCTTGCCGCGAACCCCAGCTTCTTCCCACGCTTCGATTGCGGCTGCCTCGTGAGGCTCCTTACCTTTCATAGGCCAGCCTTTCGGCACGATCCAGCGCCCGCTATCACGCGAGGTAATCACCAGAACTTCGATCTCGTGACCACCCTCTTTGTAGCGAAAACAAAGCGCGCCATATTGGCTTCGAAACGCGTTGGAAAACAGCTGTTCCGGCGTGCGTGCCAGCTGCTGCAGCAGGTGCTTCGATTTTGGGGATGCAGGCTTGCCGCCGTCCTTTTTTGACTTCATGCCATTCAACTTGTCAGATTGTCCAGCGCCCTATCCTCCTCTGACCGAGCCTCGCCACACCAACTCAGCGTGCAATTTTAAAGAGTGGCCATCGAGCCTGTTCGGTGAGGGGCTGTCGACCAGCCATGTCACTGCCTGGCGTGCAATTGAAACGACGGGCTGCGCAAAGGTCGTCAAATCATAGGACGACCATGAGGCCTGCTCGATGTCGTCAAAACCGATGACGCAGAGCTGATCCGGGATCGAAAGCGAAAACTGGTGCCGCGCCGCATCCATGAGACCGCAGGCCAGCAGATCGGTGGCACAAAACACCGCGTCCGGTCGCTCTCTTCGGGTCAGCAGCCGCTGCGCGACGACCTTGCCGGCCTCGTATCCGGTCCAGCCATGTCGCTCAACGATCACATCCAATCCGTGGGCTTTCGCGGCGGCGATAAAGCCGGCCTCACGCGCCATCAAACTTGGCGTGCCGGCTTCCGAGTTCGCGAATGCCAGCCTGGTGCAACCGGCTCGAACGAAGGCGGTCACAACACGCCCTGCCGCCTCATGGTCATCAAGATTGATCCGCAAGGGTCCTGGCTGGTCGTCGTCTCTGTTGATCAGAACGAGGCGCTGGCCGTTTCTCAGGCAGAGTTGCGTGATCGACTTGTCGGGCAGGCCCGAGAGAATGATCGACGCATCCGCCCTATACCGGATCGCCTGTTGAAGAGCACGGTCGACGCTGCCATCGGAGCGGTCGGTATTGACCAGCATGGCGACCTTGCCGGCGATCTGCAGTTGCTGTGTCAGTTCGCGCAGCAACGCGGACCGGTAAGGCGTCGCCACGTCCGAGACAATCAGACAGACGATCCCGCTCTCATTGCGCATCAGCCCGCGGGCGAGATGATTGACCTGATATCCAAGCTCCTCCGCCGCCCGCAGAACCTTTTGCCGGGTGGCCTCGGAAACGCTCGCCCCTGGCGTGAATGCGCGAGAAACCGCCGAGCGTGAAACACCCGCCCGCTGCGCCACTTCCTCAGCGCTGACAAAATCTCGTTGCGACACGTCGCTTCTCCTCTTCCATCAAAACTCCATCACAGTTTGCAATCGCGTGCAATATGTCGATCGCGTCGGTTTTGTGAAACTTTTATGACAGCAGTGGTTGACAGCGTGAGCTAACCAATGCAGCATTTGCACACGCTTGCAAAAAGCGCTCGGCGTGGAGGCGCCGCAAAGCAGGAGGACATCATGCGATTGGTCAACATGGCCGCGGCAGCCCTTGCCGCGGGAATATCGCTTATTGCCTGGTCGGCGCATGCCGCAGGCGATCTGAACGTGATCTGCTCGGCAGATCCGGAAGTCTGCGACCTGATGAAAGGGCTCTTCGAGAAGCAGAGCGACATCAAGGTCAATATGGTTCGGCTTTCGGCCGGAGAAACCTACGCCAAGATCCGCGCCGAGGCGCGCAATCCAAAGACGGACATCTGGTGGGCGGGAACCGGCGACCCGCACCTGCAGGCCGCAGCCGAGGGCCTGACGCTGGAATATAAATCACCGCTTTTCGACCAACTGCAGGACTGGGCGAAGAAGCAAGCCGAAAGTGCCAATTTCCGCACGGTCGGCGTTTATGCGGGAGCGCTTGGCTGGGGGTACAACACCGATATCTTGAAAAAGAAGGGGCTCAAGGAGCCCAAATGCTGGGCCGACCTTCTCGACCCCTCCTACAAGGGGGAGATCCAGATCGCCAATCCGAACTCGTCGGGAACATCGTACAATACGTTGGCAACACTCGTGCAGATCATGGGCGAGGACAGGGCCTTCGATTATCTCTCGAAGCTCAATGCCAATGTCTCGCAATACACCAAGTCGGGCTCTGCCCCGGTGAAAGCGGCGGCCCGCGGGGAATCGACGATCGGCATCGTTTTCATGCATGACGCGGTTGCCCAGACGGTCGAAGGTTTTCCCATCAAGGCGGTCGCACCGTGCGAAGGCACGGGTTACGAAATCGGCTCCATGTCGATCATCAAGGGCGCCAGAAATCTTGAGAACGCCAAGAAATGGTACGACTGGGCACTCAGCGCCGAGGCACAATCGCACATGAAGGATGCCAAGTCCTATCAGCTCCCCTCCAACAAATCGGCCGAGGTCCCGAAAGAGGCCCCGAAATTCGAGGAGATCAAGCTGATCGACTACGACTTCAAGAAATACGGCGATCCCACGATCCGCAAGGCCCTGCTTGCCCGATGGGACAAGGAAATCGGCGCCAAGGCCAACTGATCGTCTTTCTCGATTACCCGTGCAGGCCGGTTCCTCGTGCATCCGGCCTGCTTCATCTCTGAATTTTGCTGAACGGGATGCGAATCCGACCATGACCAATAGCAAACGCCGGCTGGATGTTGCGCTGATCTTCGGCATCGCTGCCCTGATACTACTCCCATGGTATCGCATAGAGGGCGGCTTCTTCGGCCTTGGCTGGCTGAGCAGCTTTCCCGGCGATCCCTCCACAGCGCCTGGAATCCTGCAGATCGCCAGTTACGGCCGATGGTGGCTCGCGATCGCCGCCGGGCTTTTCCTGCTCGGCGGCATCGCGCGCTTCATATCCAGTCCGATGTTGCGCGGCGCGCTCATGGCACTTGCCGGGGCATTGGGTTTTGCCTTTTTGTCGCTGCAGGGACTCGCGATCACGTCGTCGGGCTGGAGCTGGTCGATCAGCGAAACCATCTTCGGTGCGCTGGCGGACGGCCAGCCTGCGATGGGCGCCGGCGCCATTATCCTTGGCATCGTCTTCGTCCTGCTCTTTTCCTTCGGCCTTGCCGAACGCGGCGCAATGAAGGGCGATGCCTTCGTCGTCAGTGCCATTACCATGCTGATCGTCCTTGTCGCGATCTTCGTCTTCTATCCTGTCGGCAGCATGTTTGTCGGAGCCTTCCAATCGTTCGACGGATCCTTCGATCCCAGCGGCTTCACGACGAACGTCCAGGACCCGTCGATCTGGAGCCTCAGCTGCATTGTCGGCGGCGATCGCTGCGGCGTCGCCTGGCGTACGCTTTGGCTCGCCATCCTGACGGCAAGCGGGTCGACCCTGCTCGGGCTCTGCTTTGCGCTTGTCGCCACCCGCACACGGTTTCCCTTCAAGAAGGGACTGAGGCTTCTGACGATCCTGCCGATCATCACGCCGCCCTTCGTGGTCGGTCTCGCCCTGACCCTGCTGTTCGGACGGGCCGGTGTCGTGACACAGGCCGGGGCTTCGATCTTCGGAACGGAACCCAGCCGCTGGCTCTATGGCCTGACGGGTATCTGGATCGCGCAGGTTCTCTCCTTCACGCCGATTTCCTTTCTTGTCCTCATCGGCGTGGTCGAAGGCGTCAGCCCGTCGATGGAAGAGGCTTCTCAAACTTTACGCGCCAATCGCTGGCGCACCTTCTGGCGAGTGTCCCTGCCGCTGATGAAGCCGGGCCTCGCAAACGCCTTCCTGATCGGCTTCATCGAAAGCATGGCAGATTTCGGCAATCCGATGGTGCTGGGCGGCAGCCACGGGGTTCTGTCGACGGAGATCTTCTTCAGTGTCGTCGGCGCACAGAACGATCCGTCACGCGCGGCAGTCCTTGCCATGATCCTGCTCGTCTTCACACTCAGCGCCTTCCTCGCGCAACGCCTCTGGCTACAGGGCAAGAGCTTTGCAACGGTGACGGGCAAGGGCGATTCGGGCGCTCATAGCGCTCTGCCCCGCGGCCTCTCGATCGCCGTCCATGCGCTTGTCATTCCCTGGATGATCTTTACTGTCGTCGTCTACGTCATGATCCTCTTCGGTGGCTTCGTCCGCACCTGGGGTCTCGACAACACGCTGACGGTGGAACATTACGTCAAGGCCTTCTCGATCGGCCTGCGCGACGATGGCGGCCTTGCCTGGACCGGCGTTGCCTGGAACTCCTTCTGGACGACGATGGAGATCGCCCTGATCTCAGCACCCTTGACGGCTGCCGTCGGCCTACTGACAGCCTATCTGATCGTGCGACAGAAATTCGTCGGCCGCGGCCTGTTCGAATTCGCGCTGATGATGAGCTTCGCCATCCCCGGCACGGTCATCGGCATCAGCTACATCATGGCCTTCAACCTGCCGCCGCTGGAGATGACGGGAACAGCTTTGATCCTGGTTGCCTGTTTCGTGTTCCGCAACATGCCGGTCGGCGTTCGCGGCGGCGTTGCCGCCATGAGCCAACTCGACAAGAGTCTCGACGAAGCATCGCTGACGCTGCGGGCCGATAGTTTGCGCACCATCCGCAAGGTGATCCTGCCGCTGCTGCGGCCGGCGATCAACGCAGCGCTCGTCTATTCCTTCGTGCGGGCGATCACGTCGATCAGCGCCGTCATCTTCCTCGTCAGCGCCCAGTACAACATGTCCACGGCCTATATCGTTGGCCTCGTCGAAAACGGCGAGTATGGCGTCGCAATCGCTTATTCCTCCGCCCTCATCGTCGTCATGATATCAGTCATTGCCGGGTTCCAGCTGCTCGTCGGAGAAAGGCGGCTGCGGCGCGTAAACCGTGTCGCAATAACACCGTCGCCGACCGCGCCCGCATCCCTTGCTCAGGAGAAAACCGCATGAATCCGAAGGCTCCCGGTTCCGTCGTCTTCGAGAATGTTCGAAAAACCTTTGGCGCGTTCACGGCCATTCCCGATCTGTCGCTCACCATTGAGCCGGGGACACTGGTGACTTTGCTCGGCCCTTCCGGCTGCGGCAAGACGACGACGCTCCGGATGCTGGCAGGCCTGGAACACCCATCCTCCGGCCGTATTCTCATCGGCGGCAAGGATGTCACCATGCTTCCGGCCAACGAGCGTGACGTCTCGATGGTCTTCCAGAGCTATGCCTTGTTTCCGCATATGACGGCGCTCGACAATGTCGCCTATGGACTGGAATCCTCCGGCATGAAACGCAAGGCAGCACGCGAGAAGGCGGAAGACGCGCTCAACCTTGTTGGCCTTTCCGGCATGGGCTCGCGCCTTCCAGCCGAACTCTCCGGTGGCCAGCAGCAGCGGGTCGCCGTGGCACGTGCGCTCGTGGTCGAACCGCAGGTGCTGCTTCTTGACGAGCCGCTTTCCAATCTCGATGCGCGGCTGCGCCGGCGCGTCCGGACGGATATTCGCGAATTGCAGCAGCGGCTCGGCTTCACCGCCGTCTACGTCACCCATGACCAGGACGAGGCGCTTGCCGTTTCCGATCGCATCATCGTCATGAAAGACGGCGGCATCGCACAGCAAGGCGCGCCGCGGGAGCTCTACGACGCCCCGGCCTCCGCCTTCATTGCCGATTTCATGGGCGAGGCTAACGTCATGCCGTGCGATGTCGTCGAGACCGACGGCGACAGCATAACGATCGCTGTCGAAGGACTTCGCCATAGGGTCAGCGGCCGTTCGGCCAAACATGGCCCCGCCCAGCTCGCCGTTCGGCCGAACGCCATCATTCTGACGCCGAGAACGGGCGATGGCCCGTTCAACGGTCAGATCATCCATTCGGCCTATCTCGGCGACCATGTCGAATATGAGGTTCAGACCGACCGCGGCTCACTCTTCGTCGTCGATGCCACGGTCGATTCCGCCCTCCCTGCGAATACGGATGTCACGATCGCTTTCAAGGATCGTGGTATCGCCGTCATCGGCGGCTAAGCGCCGCCCAACATCAGCCGTTTAAGGACATATCGCATGACAACCGCTCCCCTTGCCGATCTCGACACACGTCTTGCGCTTGCCGAAGCCATGGCCCGCGAGGCCGGCAAGCTTGCCCTCGACTATTTCAAGCGCCGCGAGACACTGATCATCGAAACCAAGCGCGACTTGCAGGATGTCGTATCGATCGCCGACCGGGAGGTCGAAAATCTCATTCGCGGCCGCATCCATGCGGCACACCCGCAAGACAGCATTCTCGGCGAAGAATACGGACTGGAAACAGGCAGCTCCGGCTACACTTGGGTCATCGACCCCATCGACGGAACCAGCCCCTTCGTCAACGGCATGCCCAACTGGTGCGTTTCCATCGCCGTACTCCATAATGGCATTCCGGTGATCGGCGTCATCTCGGCGCCATGCCACGACGAGCTGTACGTCGCCGCACACGGCAAAGGCGCCACCCTGAACGGCAGGAGCCTCAAGCTGGACGCATCGCGCAATATCCGCAACGCCGTGACCGGCATCGGCGCCAACAATCATGTCTCGCCGGCCTTCGTCGCGAAGATGGTCGAGCAAGTGCTCGAAGCCGGAGGCAATTTTATCCGCAACGGCTCAGGTGCCCTGATGCTTGCCTATGTGGCGGCTGGTCGATTGGTCGGCTACTACGAACCCTATATGCATGCCTGGGATTGCCTGGCCGGCTATTGCCTCGTGAAGGAAGCCGGGGGTTGGTACCATCCCTTCCCGACAGAGGGGGAACGTCTGACCAAGGGGTCGGTCGTTCTAGGTGCCGCTCCGGGCGCGATCGATGATCTCAAAAAGATAGCTGGCTTATAAGTTTTCACGGTAGACAACAGTCGAGTAAGCATTAGTCTAAATGAACACGCTTGCAAGTCGGCCGCCAAGTCAGGCGGATACGCGGCGCAAAGCGGACTGGCTGATCGAGGAGGATCAGCCAATCGTTTCGTGGAAGGGATGATAATGGGAGGAAAAATGCCTAATCGCCTCGCGTGGAGCTGCCTTGTCGCGGCTGCAATTTCATTCGGAGGAACATCGCACGCGTTTGCAGCGACCGAGCTGCAATGGTGGCACGCCATGTCGGGCGCCAACAACGAGGTCGTCGAGCAACTGGCCAAGGAGTTCAACGAGGGCCAGAAGGACTACAAGATTGTACCCGTGTTCAAGGGCACCTATCCGGAAGCGCTAAATGCCGGCATCGCCGCGTTTCGCGCCAAGCAGGCGCCGGCGATCCTGCAGGTCTTCGACGCCGGCAGCGGCGTGATGATGGGTGCCGAAGGCGCGATCATGCCGGCGGCTGAAGTTCTGAAAAAAGGCGGCTATACTTTCGACAAGTCGCTCTATCTGCCCGGCATCGTTTCCTACTATTCCAAGCCTGACGGCACGATGCTGTCCTTCCCCTATAATTCGTCCTCGCCGATCCTCTATTACAACAAGGATACCTTCAAGAAGGCCGGGCTCGACCCGGAGAACCCGCCGAAAACCTGGCCTGATGTCTTTGAAGCGGCCAAGAAGATCAAGTCGAGCGGTGCATCGGCCTGCGGCTTCACCTCCACATGGCTCACCTGGATTCAGACCGAGAACTTCGCTGCCTGGAACAATGTCAGCTATGGCTCCAACGAAAACGGTCTCGGAGGCACCGACGTCAAGCTCGCGTTCAATACGCCTCTCTTCGTCCAGCATTTCCAGTCGATCGCCGATCTCGCCAAGGACGGCACCTTCCGCTATGGCGGCCGCACGTCGGAAGCCAAGCAACTCTTCACCTCCGGAGAATGCGGTATCCTGACGGAATCGTCGGGAGGGCTCGGCGACATCATCAAGAGCGGCATGAACTATGGCATTGGCCAACTCCCCTACTACGAAGGTGAAGGCCGGCCGCAAAATACCATCCCCGGCGGCGCCAGCCTTTGGGTTTTCGCGGGCAAAAGCGACACCGAATACAAGGGCATCGCCGAATTCTTCCATTTCCTGTCGCAGACCAAGATCCAGGCGCGCCTGCATCAGGTGTCCGGCTACCTGCCGGTGACAATGGCCGCCTACGAGGAAACCAAGAAATCTGGCTTCTATGAAAAGAACCCCGGCCGTGAGACGCCTATCCTTCAGATGCTCGGCAAGGCTCCGACGGCCAACTCCAAGGGCGTGCGCCTCGTCAACCTGCCGCAGGTGCGCGACATCATGAACGAGGAGTTCGAGGCGATGCTGGCCGGCAAGGAAGATGCCAAGACAGCGCTCGACAAGGCCGTCCAGCGCGGCAACGCTGCCATCCAGCAGGCCATCGGCAATTGATGTGCTGATGTGGTCTGGCCCGCGGCCGTCACGGCTGCGGGCAGTTTTCCCGTCCTAGGAGATCGCCGTGCAGCGCGTCGTCTTTCCGAACAAGATCCTTCCCTATTTCCTGGTCGCTCCGCAGATCATCCTGACGGTCATCTTCTTTTTCTGGCCGGCGAGCCAGGCGCTTTATCAATCGACGCAGCGCGAAGACCCCTTCGGGTTGAAGAGCGGCTTCGTGGGGCTTGCGAATTTTCGCGCCATCCTGGCCGACGAGACCTACCTGCATTCCCTTCAGGTGACGGTGATCTTCAGTATCGCGACGGCACTGCTGTCGATGATCGTCGCGCTCACGCTTGCCACCGCCGCCGACAAGGTGGTGCGTGGCCAGACCCTCTATCGCACCCTGCTGATCTGGCCCTATGCGGTCGCACCCGCCGTCGCCGGCATGCTCTGGCTCTTCATGTTCAACCCGGCGATGGGCACCTTGGCCTATATCCTGCGCCGCAACGGATTTGCCTGGGACCCTCTGCTGAACGGCAATCAGGCCATGGTGCTGGTCATCATCGCCGCCGCCTGGAAGCAGATCAGCTATAATTTCCTGTTTTTCGTTGCCGGGCTGCAGGCAATCCCCAAATCGCTGCTCGAAGCCGCGTCCATCGACGGCGCACGCGGCAACCGGCGCTTCTGGACGATCGTGTTTCCGCTGCTTGCGCCGACGACCTTCTTTCTTTTGGTCGTCAACACGGTTTACGCCTTCTTCGACACCTTCGGCATCATCCATGCCGTCACCGGCGGCGGGCCGGCAAAGGCGACGGAGACCCTCGTCTACAAGGTCTATAATGACGGCTTCGTCAATCTCAACCTCGGTTCATCGGCCGCCCAGTCCGTCATCCTCATGGTGATCGTCATCGCCCTCACCGCCTTCCAATTCCGCTTCGTCGAGAAGCGCGTGCACTATGCGTGAGGTGGAGCGATGATCGAAAGACGTCCCATCGCCAATCTGATCGGCCATCTGATGCTGATCCTCGGCATCATCGTCGTCGCCTTCCCGATCTATTACACCTTCGTTGCCTCGACGATGACTTCGGCCGAGATTCTGCGGCCGCCCATCTCGTTGCTGCCGGGCGGCCATTTCATCGAGAATTATGGCGAGGCGCTGAACGGCGGTGTCGAGCGCGTGGTCGGCGTCAGCCTTGAACGGATGCTGTGGAATACGTTTGTTGTCGCTGTCGTCATCGCCGCCGGCAAGATCGCGATCTCCTTCCTATCGGCCTTCGCCATCGTCTTCTTCCGCTTTCCGCTGCGGATGGTCTTCTTCTGGATGATTTTCGTGACGCTGATGCTGCCGGTGGAGGTGCGCATCCTGCCGACCTACAAGGTCATCGTCGATCTCGGCATGATCGACACCTATGCCGGCCTCACACTGCCATTGATGGCATCCGCAACGGCGACCTTCCTGTTCCGGCAATTCTTCCTGACGATCCCTGGCGAGTTGCTGGAGGCGGCGCGCATCGACAATGCCGGCCCCTTCCGCTTCATGCGCGATATCCTGCTGCCGCTGTCGAAGACCAATATCGCCGCCCTGTTCGTGATCCTCTTCATCTATGGCTGGACGCAATATTTGTGGCCGCTGCTTGTCACCAATGACGCAAAGATGTCGACGATCATCATCGGGCTGAGGAAGATGGTGGATTTCGCCGACGCGGCGACGCCTTGGAATTTCGTGATGGTGACGGCGATCCTCGCGATCATACCGCCCATCCTCGTCGTGGTGCTGATGCAGCGCTGGTTCGTCAAAGGTCTTGTAGAGACGGAGAAATAATGGCTGGGATCACCCTCAAGGACGTCCGCAAAAGCTATGGTGGCGGCGTCGATGCAATCAAGGGCGTGTCGCTCGATATCGCCGATGGCGAACTTGTGGTCCTGGTCGGACCTTCCGGCTGCGGCAAGTCCACGCTCCTGCGCATGATTGCCGGCCTTGAAAGCATCACCTCGGGCGCAGTGTCGATCAATGGCCGCGTGGTCAATCAACTGGAACCATCTGATCGCGACATTGCCATGGTCTTCCAAAACTATGCGCTTTATCCGCATATGACGGTGCGCCAGAACCTCGCCTATGGCCTCAAGAACCGCGGCATGCCGAAGGACGAGATCGATCGACGGATCGGCGTGACGGCACGCGCGCTGGAGATAGAGCAGTTCCTGGAGCGCAAGCCGCGTCAGTTGTCGGGCGGCCAGCGTCAGCGTGTTGCCATGGGTCGGGCTATCGTTCGCGAGCCGGCGGCGTTCCTGTTCGACGAGCCGCTTTCCAATCTCGATGCCAAGCTTCGAGTTCAGATGCGTGTCGAGATCAAACGGCTGCAACGGTCCCTGGCGACCACGAGTGTCTATGTCACGCACGACCAGATGGAAGCCATGACGCTGGCAGACCGGCTGGTGGTGCTGAATAACGGTCGCATCGAACAGGTCGGCACGCCCATCGAGCTCTATGAGCGACCCGCCACGACCTTCGTCGCGACCTTCATAGGCTCGCCTTCGATGAATCTTCTCAAACCTACCGAAAACAGCGGCATTGCGCTTTCGCCCGGCCGCCGCCTTGGCGCCACCGACACGACGATCGGCATCCGGCCCGAAGATCTTCACCTGGCCGACGGCGCGAGCGATGCGGCCTTCAGCGCAAAAGTGCGGATCCAGGCGGTGGAGCTCGTCGGGGCGGAAAGCTATGTCTACGGTGCCCTGGCGGACGGCCAAACCATTGTCTTTCGAGTTTCGGGACGCTCCCGGATCGCAATGGACACCGAATGCGTGGTTACCGCGTCCGCCGGAAGCCTGCATTTCTTCGACGGTCAAGGGAACCGATTAGGCCTCGTATAAGTAGTTCAAATCTTGTGGTGACGCTGTCAGAGAGCGTTGTTTTGCGGATGCCTCGGCTTTCCATGTCAGGCTCCGTCATTTATGACGGATTTATGACAACAGCTGTTTGGAGTGCCGAAAGTGAACTGGTTTCGTAGACTGATGCCGAGAGAAGACCGATTTTTTGATCTTTTCTCTCGACATTCGCGCACGATCGTCAGCGCGGCGGAAGCTCTGAACGAATTGCTGGCCGGCAAAGACACCGAGCGGCACTCCCAGCGCATCATCGAGCTCGAGAACGAGGCCGATGACATCACGCGTGAAGTTCTGCTTGCCACCCGGCGCAGTTTCATTACGCCCTTTGACCGTGGCGACATCAAGGATCTCATCATGTCAATGGACGATGCGATCGACATGATGCACAAGACGGTCAAGACGATCCGGCTGTTCGAGCAGAATAGTTTTGATCCCGGCATGCAGGAAATGGGCAAAGCGATCGTCGAGGCTGCAAAACTGGTAGCCGAGGCAATCCCCCTCCTTGATCGCATGAGTGCCAATTCTTCTCGCCTCAGCACGCTCACCGAAGAGGTCGTGAAAGTCGAGGGTCGCTCCGATGAACTACACGATCAAGGTCTAAAAGATCTCTTTCGCCGATATGGCAGCACCAACCCAATGGCCTACATTATCGGCAGCGAGATCTTTGGCGAATTGGAGAAGGTCGTCGACCGTTTCGAGGATGTCGCCAATGAAATCAGCGGCATCGTCATCGAGAACGTCTGATGGAAGCCACTCTCGCTTTCCCATTGCTGGTGGGCCTCATCGCAGTGGCATTGTTCTTCGATTTTTTGAATGGGCTGCACGATGCCGCCAACTCAATTGCCACCATCGTCTCGACCCGCGTCCTGCGACCGCAATATGCCGTATTATGGGCCGCATTCTTCAATTTCATCGCTTTCCTGTTCTTCGGGCTCCACGTCGCCGAAACCCTCGGCACCGGCATTATCGATCCCAACATCGTCACGCCACAGGTCATCTTCGCCGCACTGATGGGCGCGATTATCTGGAATATCGTGACCTGGATACTCGGCATTCCATCAAGCTCGTCGCATGCTCTGGTCGGTGGCCTCGTCGGCGCAGGCCTGGCCAAGATCGGCATGGATGCCATTGTTTGGTCCGGCCTGCTGAAGACGGCCGGCGCCATCGTCATGTCGCCACTGCTTGGCTTCGTACTCGCGCTCTTCCTCGTCCTATGCGTGACATGGATATTCGTTCGCCAGACGCCTTTCGCCGTCGACAGCACCTTCCGCGTCCTGCAATTCGTCTCCGCGTCCCTCTACTCCCTTGGCCATGGCGGAAACGACGCTCAGAAGACGATGGGCATCATCGCCGTACTGCTCTACTCTCAAGGTCATACCGGAGCGGAGTTCCATGTACCCCTGTGGGTCGTGTTATCCTGTCAGTCTGCAATGGCGCTCGGGACACTGTTTGGCGGCTGGCGGATCGTGCACACGATGGGCTCGAAGATCACCAGGCTCAATCCAATGCAGGGCTTCTGCGCCGAGACAGGTGGCGCGTTGACCTTGTTTGCCGCGACATGGCTCGGCATCCCAGTCTCGACGACGCATACGATCACGGGCGCAATCGTCGGCGTCGGCGCTGCCCGGCGGGTCTCCGCGGTTCGATGGGGATTGGCAGGCAATATCGTCATCGCATGGGTAATCACCCTGCCCGCGGCAGCTGCTATCTCTGCAACAGCCTACTGGATCACGAATTGGGTGGGATAGAACCGCTCTAGCGAATTTATGACATCTCCGGGCTGCAACCATAACCACGGGGTGGTCATGAATACTTCGCATCGGTCGACCCTGAGCCTCAGACCTATCATTGCATTGCGCCGGCAAATCTGACTAAACCATAAATACATGTTCTTGGGGGGGTTAGAACCATCGACCCAGTGAAGCACATTCGGCCCATGGCGCCGAATCCTCTATGCCCATTGCTTGCCACGCACCATATCCGGAAGAAAATTCAAAACCGGTGAATTCGCAAGCCGAACACCTTCTCCGACACAACGACGACGACAACGGTTAGGACGATCGACATGGTCGATACAGCAGCGGCCTCTGGTGTGAAATTCGTCCTAAGATAGTCGTAAATTTGGATCGGAAGTGTAGCCGTGCCGACATTCTTCAGCATGAACGAAATGGTGAAGAGATCGAAGGAAATGATGAACGCGAACAGGCAGCCGCCGATCACGCCGGGCTTGATGAGCGGCAGCATGATCCGCCTGAAGCGCGTGAATGGCCCCGCCCCGAGGCTTTTCGCCGCGAGGCTCCACGACGGTTCGTAGGCCTCCATAGCCGCCGACACGTTGATGAAGACGAAAGGCAGCGTCATCAGCACATGCCCGATCAGCATGCCGGCCATAGTGGTGGTGCCGATTCCGATCGCATAGACGAAAAACAGAAGCGAGATGGCCGTCAGCACTTCCGGCAAAAGAAGCGGCAGGAGCATGGCAAGCCGGATGCTCTCCTTCCAGCGCCCCGCATGCTGGACATAGAATACTGCCGCCATCATGCCGATGATGCCGGAGATCAGAGTGGATACCGCGGCAATCCAGAGCGAGGTCCGGATAGCCCGCCAGAAGACGTCGTTATGAAAGAACACGACGTACCATCGGAAAGACAATCCCTGCGGCGGAAAGGTCAGGAATGCTCCTGCATTGAAAGACGCGCCTACGACCACCATGATCGGCAACAGCAAAAAAGCGTAGATGATGAAGCAATAGCCGTTCAACACGTGTTTGGACATCAGCCCGTCTTCCATTTCATGCGTGTCAGATGCGCGAAGATCACGACGATCACGGCGCCGGTCAGGGACAATATCAGCGCCATGGCAGATCCGAACGGCCACTGGAAAGTATCGATGAGCGCATCGACCACGCTGACGGCCATGGTCTTGACCCTGAGACCGCCAATCAGGGCTGGCGTCACATAGGCACTCAGGGAAAGGACGAATACCAGTATGCAGCCTGCCTGGATGCCCGGCATCGCAAGCGGCAGGATAATACGCCGGAAGACCGTCAGCCCGCCCGCCCCGAGCGAGCGGGCAGCCGACTTCAGTGATGGATCGATCCCCTGTAAGGCGCTCATCAGCGGCAGGATCATGAACGGCAAGAAGACATGTACGAGCGCGATAACGATGCCCAGGGCATTGTACATCAGCCCGACCGGCCGATCGATGACACCTATGGTCATGAGGGTTTTGTTGATGATGCCGTTATTGCCGAGCAGGATTGTCCATCCGTAACTGCGGATGACGATCCCCACCAGAAGAGGCGACAGGACAAGGCCATAGGCAAGGCCACGGAACCGCATCTTTTCCCGTGACAATTGCCACGCGACCGGGAAGCCGAGGATTAGGCAGGCAAGCGTCGTGACGAGACCGATCAGAAGCGTATTGGCCACCTGCTGCATATAGAAAGAGTCGGCAAAAAGCCTCAGATAGTTCCCAAGCGTAAAGCCTGGCGCATAAGGGGAACCATTGGCCGGATTGCGCAGGCTCATGACGACGATGTTGACATAGGGCAGGACGAGGAAGAGGCCCAGCAATAAGGCGGCCGGCGCGATTAGAAGCAGCGGAAAGAACGATCTCACACGGTGCGTCATGCAATCATTCCCGGGACCCAGAAACGCTCGGTATCGACCTGAACATGGACGCGGTCTCCTGGTGCAAAACGGTTTCGCGGAAAGGTCTGGACGCTGATCGTCTCGCCGTTTTCCAGCGTAAGCCGGTAATCGATCAAGCTGCCGGAATAGTAGCTTTGCGAAACTGTCGCCGCCACGCCCTCACTCCCCTGACCCGCCGCCGCAAGCTCGATCGCCTCGGGCCGCAGCAGAACGTGAATAGGGCCGTCGCCCGCCGGCAACTTGCCCTTGACGCTGGCCATTCCGAGCGCGGTTTCGATTGCCGAAGATCCGTCGGCATTCTTGCCGGCCAGCCGGCCCGGCAGCGTATTCACCTGCCCGACGAACTGCGCCACCTCAAGACTCGCGGGCCGGTCGTAGACATCCGACGGAGCCCCATACTGAGCGATCTGCCCGCCGAACATGACCACGATCCTGTCCGACATCGTCATTGCTTCGGCCTGATCGTGGGTCACGTAGACGGTGGTAATCCCGACACGCTTCTGCAGATCGCGGATAAACACCCGCATCTCGTCGCGCAGCTTGGCATCGAGATTGGCGAGCGGTTCGTCAAGCAACAGGATACGCGGCTCGATGACCAGCGCGCGGGCAAGCGCCACGCGCTGCTGCTGCCCGCCGGACAATTGGCGCGGATAGCGATCGGCGTAACCGGAGAGTTGCACCATCTCCAGCACTCCGGCGGTGCGCGTGGCGATTTCGGACCGGGAAATCTTGCGCATCTCGAGTCCGAAGGCGAGGTTCTGTGCCACCGTCATATGTGGGAAGAGCGCGTAATTCTGGAAGACCATGCCGATGTCGCGCCTTTCGGCGGGTACATGCGAGACGTCCTGCCCGTCGAAGCGGATAGCGCCGGATGTTACGTCCTCGAAACCGGCAATCATCTTCAGCGTCGTCGTCTTGCCGCATCCGGAAGGTCCAAGCAGCGAGATGAATTCGCCGTGTCCTACCTTGACGGAAATGCCGTTGACGGCGCGAACCGTGCCATAATGCTTGGTCAGCCCTTCGATGCTCACCTCGGTCATGATCGATCTTCCAGATTGTCCGTGCGGCGACCCGCGGTATCACTGTGTCGGAGAGAATGTCGGATCGCCGTTTGGTGGGCGATCCAACCGTTAATGTGTCATAAAGGGCAGCGATCATTTCATGATCTTGGCCCAGGTTTCGGCAAAGCCCGCCTGCTTCTCGTTCATGAAGTCCCAGTCCCAGGTGAGGATCTTGTCCATCACCTCGCCGGAAATCGGCACATCTTTCTTCAGATCGTCGGGGACAACGACCTTGGCATTGGTTGGCGAGACGAAGAACTGCTTCATCAACGGCAACTGGCTCTCTGGCGATAAAAGGAAGTCCGCATATTGGTAGGCAAGATCTTTCTCGGCGCCGTTGGCAAGGATGTTGATGGTCTGGTCGAACATCAACAACCCTTCGTCCGGTACGATGACATCGATCGGTAGTCCCTGGTTGCGCAGACGTGCCACTTCGCCGAAATCGAAGGGCGCGACGACGAACTCGCCGGATGCGATGCCGGTCGAGAGATTGAAATCGGCCTGAATGACCGGCCCGAGCTTTTCCAGCGCCCTGAAGCCGGCATCGACGTCATACTGGTCCTTGCCGAAGATCTTGGAGGCCAACATCAGCTCCATCTTGCCGGCAGTATTGGCAAAGTTGTAAAGACCGATGCGCCCCTTGAACTCGGGATTGTCCCACAGATCCTTCCAGCCCTTGGGTGGGGTCTGGACCATGTCGGTACGATAGGCGAGGCCGATGGGGGAAACCATGGCAACAGCGCCCCAGCCATCCGTCTTTTTGGCGAGGGGATAAAGGTCGTTGTAGTTCGGCAACTTCGTCAGATCGAGCTTTTCGAAAAAGCCCTCCTTGCGCAGGCTCGACGCGAAAGCCTCGTTGGTCATGAGGATCGAATATGGCGGCTTTTGCGGTCCCGCGGCCCGCAGGTTGGCGCTCCAAACACGTCCGTTGCCGGCGTCGAGCGTTACCTGTGCACCACTCTTCTGGGTAAAGGCCGGCGCCAGCGTCTGGCGCCAAAACTGCTCCCAGGCGCCACCGAGCGTCGGCACCACGAGCGTCTTCGCCTGCGCCCGGACCGGCAGACCTGCTATGGCCGCTGCGGCAATCCCACCCATTCCGGCAATAACCTGCCGCCTGTTCATGTTCATCATTAACGTTCCCTCAAACTGGTTCCGACTTGGTCGATGCATCGTTGGGCAGGCGGCATTCCGCTTCTTGCCATCAGTGTTTGCCGAAGGCCTGTCTGGTCTTCAGTGCAATGTAGTCTCCATAGGTGATCGGCTCGTATTTGGCGGTTGCTCTGGCCGCGAAGGGTGCAAGGCACTCGATGACCGTGTCTTTCGATGGATTGAGAAAGAACGGAATGGACTGGCGACGCGTCGTGCCCTTGAAAGCGCCCGGCGGGTTGGCCACCCGATGCGGCGTCGACAACCATTCGTCGTTCGACCAGCGCATGAAGGCATCGCCGATGTTGATGACATAGGCACCCTCGACATTGGGTACATCCAGCCAGTCGCCCGCCCGGTTCTTGACCTGAAGCCCACCCGGCGAGGCCTCCGACCGCAGAATGGTCATAAAGCCGTAATCGGTATGGACGCCGGCGCGCAGTTGCCCGGGAAGCGGGCTTTCCCGCTGTTCCGGATAATTGATGACCCGCAGCGCCGAAAGGTGGTTTTCGAACGCCGGTTCGAAGTAATCCGACGGGAGCCCGATCGCTTCACAGAAGGCCCGCCGCAGATGGCTGGCGAGTTTTTCCATCTCGGCAAAGTAGTCCGCGAAGGCTCGCTCGAGCCCAACCGGTCGCTCCGGCCACCGATCACCGGAAAGAAGCGGGCCGAAATTCAGGCTTTCCTTGTAGTCGCCCGGCGTCTTGATGCCGAGGGTCGCAGCCAGCGCCTCGTCGGCGATCGGAGAGAAGGCGACACCGCCTTCGACCGCGGCGGCCCGCCCCTGCTTAACCTTCCACTCCTGCGGCTCATCAAAGAAACTCCGGGCGAGGTTGTAAAGGCGAGCGGTGGCCTCGACACTGACACCATGGCCCGTCACCAGGAAGAAGCCGGTTCTGCGGCAGGCATCCTCGATGGCCGCCACGACGGACCGGCCAGCGTCCGCACCGTCGATAAAAGGCGAGATATCGATGACGGGAATGCCGTCCTCATCTTCTCCCGGCAATGGGACAGTCTGCATCGTGGGACCTCCTTGATTGAATGACTGTGGCACCCGCCGGCACCACGCCGCCGGACGATGACGCGAAACGCGTCAGTCGAGCCCCTTGAAGGGGGCATCGCGAAACTCGAGATATTCCTTGAGAGACATTTTCTGCAGGTTGCGCATCCACTCCCGTCCGTCGCGGCTGACATGCAGGGCAGCGATGGCGTGGACGTTGAAATCGAAGGATGTCATCAGGCCCGCGGCAATCTGCTGATTGTTGATTGAGGACTTGGCGAATTTGATCGCCGGCACCGGCATGCGTGCCAACTTGCGCGCTAGGTTCTCGGTCTTCTCCTTCAATTGGTCGGCGGGTACGATTCTGTTGATCAAGTGCATGCGCAGCGCCTCATCGGCGTCGACCACATCGCCGGTATACATCAACCAGCGAACGTCGCGAGTGGCGAGCAGCCAGGGCATGAAAAGCGCCGGCGGGCCCGAATTGTGCCGCACTTCCGGTTCGCCGAACTTGGCGCTGTCGCTGGCGATCGTCAGGTCGCAGGCCATGACGAGTTCCAACGCGCCGGCAAGCGCATAACCATTGACCGAGGCAATAACCGGGATCGGCGCCTTCCAGATGTTGAGAAGCGCCTGCGCGTTCTCGGACATATCTGCGTGCCAGTCCTCGATATCGACGTCGTAATCGGCGCCCTGAAGGTCATAGCCGGACGAAAAGGCTCGTCCCGCCCCGGTGATGACAAGCGCGTTGACGTCTTTGTCGGCAACGGCCATGGCAACGGCGCGGTCGATTTCACGCACGGTCGTCTTGTTCATGGCGTTGAGCTTTTCCGGGCGATTGATGGTAATCGTCGCAAACTTGTCCCGAGCGTCTTTCTCGTAAAGGATTGTTTCGAACGTCTCGGAAGTGCTCATATGCTTTTCCTTTTTTCCGCGTCCTGACCGGACACCAGTTTTCGTTTCTCGTCATTGGCCGGCGCTGCCAGCAACGCCGCTCTGTTCTTTTCGAAGCGTTTGATTGACGCCATTTTGACCGGCCCGAACCCTTTGATCTGCTCCGGCAGCCGGGCAAGCTCGACTGCCCGGCTGTGCGTTGCGGCCGCAAGATTTCGGGTGAGATCCTCGATCATTGCCTGATAGTCCGCCATCAGGCGGCGCTCCATTCGGCGCTCTTCAGTGTAACCGAATGGGTCAAGCGCCGTGCCGCGCAGGAAGCGCAGCTTTTCCAGAAGGCCGAATACCGGCGCGATCAGGCTTTGGGCGACGGCGATCTTCGCCGGGTTGCCCGTACGCTTGTCGAGCCGCCGCGACAGGAGCGGCGGCGCGAGGTGATGCCTGATGGTAAAATCGCCCTCGAACTGCGCTTCGATCGCAGCCTTGAAGCTACGGTCGCGATGCAGACGCGCCACTTCGTACTCGTCTTTGTAGGCCATCAGCTTGAAGGCATTTTTCGCAACGACGACGGTAAAGTCTTCTCCGAGATCGAGCCCGCGCTCGGCCTTTCGTGCAGCATCGACCAGCGCGCGATAACGGCGTGCATAGGCGGCGTTCTGATACTCAACGAGAAACGCCTCGCGTCTTTCGATGAGACTGTCCAGCGTCTCCACGGACTTTGCCTCCACAAGATCGGCTCCAGCGGCGCGAGAGACGGTTTCCGGTGATACCACCGAGCGGCGGCCCCAGCCGAAGGCAGCGCGGTTCATGGCAACGCCGGCACCGTTCAGGGCAATCGCCTGATCGATGGAAGCAAGGCTGATCGGCACGAGGCCGCGCTGCCACGCATATCCGAGCAGAAACATGTTTGCGGCAATCGCATCGCCCATCAGCGCCGCACCCAGCCTGCTCGCTGAGACAAGATGAACCGCATCCTCGCCGGCTGCGCGGCGAAGCGTCTTCAACGTCGCTTCCTGCTGGAAATCGATCGCGGTGTTCTGCACGAAAGACGCCGTCGGCGCTAAATGATTGTCGAGAACCGCTTGCGTGCGACCGGCACCGAAGGTCGAAAGTGCGTTGCGACCGGCCGACACCACAATATCGAAGCCGAGTACCAGATCGCTCTCGCCGGCGCCGATGCGAACCGACGACAACGCCTCCGCCGCTGGCGCTACGCGCAGATGGGAAATCACCGCACCATTCTTCTGGGCAAGCCCTGTCTGATCCAGCGTCTGCACGAAAAGCCCGTCGAGATGCGCCGCCATGGACAAGACCGCGCTGACGGTAATCACGCCCGTCCCGCCGATACCGGCAAGCAGCATGTTGTAAGGTTGGGCACCCATCGTCTTCGTTACGGGCAGCGGCAGATCGTCGAACGTCGCTGCCTGAGCCGCTGCGACCGGCTTACGGATCCTGCCGCCCTCCACCGTGACAAAACTGGGACAGAAGCCCTTTATGCAGGAAAGGTCAGTGTTACAGCTCGACTGGTTGATCTTGCGCTTGCGACCGAACTCCGTTTCCTGCGGCTCGATCGAGATGCAGTTGGAGACGGCCGAGCAATCGCCACAACCCTCGCAGACCAGTTCGTTGATGAAAGCCCGCTTGTCCGACACGGCAAGCGCGCCGCGCTTGCGCCGCCTGCGCTTCTCGGCCGCGCACACCTGATCGTAAATCAGCACCGTCACGCCGCTGATCTCGCGCAACTCTCGCTGCACCTCGTCAAGCTCGTCACGATGGTTGACGGTGACATTGCGGGGCAACCTGCCTTGCCAGATTTCCGGAAGTTCGGCGACGACGGCCACGCGAGCGGCACCTTCGGCCAGCATCTGGCCGACGATACCGGGAACCGACACCTCGCCGTCGTGCTTCTGTCCGCCGGTCATGGCGACGGCATCGTTGTAGAGGATCTTGTAGGTGGCATTGACCTTTGCAGCGATGGCTGCCCGGATCGCCAGGAGGCCAGAATGGAAATAGGTACCGTCGCCCATGTTGACGAAGATATGTTTCTCGTCAGTGAACTGCGAAAGTCCGATCCAGGCGCCGCCCTCGCCTCCCATCTGGGTGAAGGTCGATGTATTGCGGTCCTCAAGTCCGATCACCATCATATGGCAGCCGATGCCCGTCGAGGCACGGCTTCCTTCGGGCAGCCTGGTCGAGACACTGTGCGGACAGCCTGAGCAAAAATACGGGTCGCGCCGCAGCGCCGGGCTTTCCGTCGCGCTGGCAGAGACGATCGCTTCCATCTCGCGCGAGCGCATATCGAACTCGTTCGCCTGCGGCCCCAGCATCGAAAGGATGGCTCGGCTGACCGCGACAGCGTCGATCTCGCCGACGGCAGACAGGAGCAATGCCCCGTCCGGCCCAAATTTGCCGAACACCCTCGGGCGCCGATCGGATGGCATGTTGAAGAGCAGTGCCTTGATCTGATCTTCGATGACCGGCCGCTTTTCCTCGACGACCAGCACGGTTTCGACATCGGCGGCGAACCGCGCGATCCCCTCCGGCTCGATCGGCCAAGCAAGGCCTATCTTATAGAGACGGATGCCGAGTTCACCGGCACGTCGTTCATCGATTCCGAGACGCAACAGGGCTCCCATCAGGTCGAGCCAGGATTTACCAGTCGAGACGATGCCCAGCCGCGCCTTCGCGCCCGGCCCCTGCCACACCGTTCGGTCGAGCCCGTTATCGCGGGCAAATGCATGGACGGCAATGAGCTTGTCTTCCAGTCGCCGCTCCATCGCATGCGGGCCATCTGGCCAGCGAAGCGACAGATTGCCCTGCGCATCGGGATAGACGATCGCGGGACGGGCCGGATCAAGATCGACGGTTGCTGTGCATTCGACAATTTCGGTCTGACACTTGAAGCCGATCCAAGCACCGGAGTAGCGGCTGAGCGCCCAGCCCAGCAGACCATAGTCGATATATTCACCGACGCCCGCCGGCGAAAGCAATGGCACCATGGCCGAGATCAGATTGTGCTCGCTCTGATGCGGCAAGGTCGACGAGACCGCCCCGTGATCGTCGCCGACAAGCAGCAGAACCCCGCCATTCGGATTGGTGCCGACGGCATTGGCATGCCGGATCACATCCATAGTGCGATCGACGCCCGGCCCCTTGCCATACCACATCGAGAAGACACCGTCGTAGCGGGCACCGGAGAACATCGCTGTCTGTTGCGTGCCCCACACGGCCGTCGCCGCCATATCCTCGTTAAGGCCGGGCTGAAAACGGATATGGTTCCGGTCGAGATAGGTCTTGGCGCGCGCCATCTCCCGGTCGAAGCTGGCAAGTGGCGATCCGCGATAGCCGGACACGTAGCCCGCAGTGTTGAGGCCGCGCGCCAGATCGCGCTGCCGCTGGATCATAGGCAGGCGCACCAGCGCCTGCGTGCCTGAAACGAGGATCTTTCCCTGCTCTACTGTATATCGATCGTCGAGACGGGGGCTTGTCGCAGGTGGTCTTGCAGCGTCTGAAAGGTCCCGCATCTACGCACGCTCCGACGCAACCGGCGACGGCATGTCGAAGACCCGGCCGGGATTGAGAATATTGTTGGGGTCGAAAGCGGTCTTCAGGCGGCGCATGGCGCGCATCTCCGCAGCGCTTCGGCAAAGAGGCAGCCACTTCTTTTTGTCAAGGCCAATTCCGTGCTCAGCGGAAATCGCACCATTGCTGCGGATGACGACTGCAAGGACGATGTCTGCTATCCGCTCATGATGGTGGGTGCGAACAAGGAAATGCAGGTTGCCGTCGCCAAGATGGCCGAAGATGTAGATTGCGGCATCCGGATCGGCGGCGGCGATTTCTCCGTCGGCGCTGTCCAGAAAGGCCTGCATGTTCGACAAAGGCAGGCTGACATCGAAGCCAGATACATGGTCCATTGAAAAGATGAACTCGCTTGCAGCTTCGCGGAGTTTCCAGATCGCATGATATTCGCGCAGAGAGCCGGACACAGCCACATCGGTCACGATGCCGCTTTGGTAGCAAGCCATCAACGCTTCGGAAAAGCATTCCTGATCACGCGCCTCGTCTTGTCCCTGCATCTCGACAAGTGCATACATGCCGGCACTGGCTGCAACGGGTGGCTGTGCACCGGTGAGAGAAAGAACCCCGTCATAGACATTCGGAAAGATCACCTCGAACGCCGAGAGCGACGGGCCAAGCGCAGCGCGCAAATGCTTGAGAAGGGCAACGGCGGCCGCCAGCGACGGCAATCCGCAAAAAGCATTCGCCTGCGACCGCGGTGCTGGATGCAACCGCAGGCAAGCGCGCGTGACGACACCAAGCGCGCCTTCGCTGCCGACAAATATCTGATTGAGATCGAAACCGGAATTATCCTTGGGCAGCCCCTTCAGACTGGTGAGGATGGATCCATCCGCCAGCACTGCCTCGAGCCCCAGAACTTGCGACCGGTACATGCCATAGCGCAGTACACGAATGCCACCGGCATTGGTGGCGGCATTCCCGCCGACGGTCGACGTGCCGCGCGCGCCGATGTCCACGCCGAAAAGCAACCCACGGCTTGCCGCCGCCTCCTGCACAGACTGAAGCGTGACGCCGGCTTCCGCGACAACGGTAGCCGTGTCCCCGTCCACGGCCGACAGGTTAGTCATACGCTCCAATGAGAGCGAAACCTCGCCGGCACGCGGTCTCGCGCCCCCGGCAAGGCCGGTCCTTCCGCCCTGCACTACGACAGGCTGCCCCAATCGATTGCATTCCGCCAGAATAGCGGAAACCTCGGTCGCGCTACTGGGCCGGAAAACAATCAGCGGGCGCTCGCCACGCTCGTCCGTCGCGTCGCCACGATAGCCGTCACCGACATCGTCACCGGCAAGCATTGCCTTCCTGTCGATCCTTCCATCCAGACGGCGCAGCAATTCTGCATGCCGGCCAACAGGCGTGGAGGCATCGTAGGCGGTCTCCGCCCGATCAATCGATCCGCCCAATTTCGTTCCCCTTGGTTATCTGGATCGAGGTCAGGTTATCGTCTATCCGATATTTGTCAAACCTATATTCAATTTTCAGTAGCGTTTTCAAAACGGGCATGGCATCAATGAAATCGAGGCAAGGACGACATTCCATGACGTTGAAATTTGATGAGGTTGTAAGGGCTGGCATCGCCAAGCAGGTTGCGGAAAACATAAAATCCGCGATCATGGATGGCCGTTTGAAGATCGACGAGCGACTTCCGACTGAAGAGGATCTGGCCAGGAGCTTCGGCATCTCACGACCCACCGTGCGCGAGGCGCTGAAACGACTGGCCGCACAAAACCTCATCCACTCGCGAAGGGGACCGCTCGGCGGAAACTTCGTCAAGAGGCCGGATCCGGAAGGACTTTCAAAGGCGATCACCGCAGCGGCGACCTTACTAGTCGGCATCGGTGCTTTCGATATCGACGAGATCATCACGGCCCGCCTTGAGACGGAGACGATCTGTTGCCGCCTCGCCTGCCACAATCACTGCGAGGCCGATCTGGAGGCAATGGCTACCGAGATCGAAATCCAGCGCGATGAGACGATCAGCGACGAGGACTTCTGTGCATCCGACGTGCGCTTTCACCGGGCACTGGTGGATTCCACCTGCAATGGCCCGTTGAAGCTGATGATGTACACGGTGATCGAGTCCTTCATCCCGATCACCAACATGATCGTGTTTCGCGTGCGCGAGCGCCGCAAGGTTGCAGGCTTCCATCGCCAGATCATGGATGCTGTCACCAAGCGCGACACTGACTCTGCAACCAAGGCTCTGACAGACCTGCTTGCATACGTCCGCAACAGCTACGCCACCGCGATGGACGCACGCGACAAAATGAAGGCTTCGCCCCAGACCTGAACGTGCGGAGGCCTCATTCAAGCATAAAAAAGGGGGACTCATGTCCGATACATTTCAAGCAATGGTCATCGACATGGTCGATGGCAAGCCGCAGGCAGCCTTCCGCCGACTTGGGCAATCCGACCTCCCGGATCACGATGTTTTGGTCGAAGTGCATTATTCGAACGTCAACTACAAGGACGGCCTGGCCCTGACCGGCAAGGGGCGCATAGCTCGACGCACTCCCATGGTGGGCGGCATTGATCTCGCGGGCGTCGTGGTGGAATCACGGTCGGAAAAATGGGCACCCGGCAACAAGGTCATCGTCAACGGCTTTGGCCTGTCCGAGACCGAGTGGGGTGGCTATAGCCGATTTCAGCGTCTCAAGCCGGAATGGTTGATGGCGTTGCCCGACACCTTCAGCCTGACTGACGCGATGGCGATCGGAACTGCCGGCTATACCGCGGCCCTGTGCGTCAATGCGCTAGAAGATTGGGGTACCATCGGCAAGGACGACCGCGAAATTCTCGTGACCGGAGCCGCAGGTGGCGTCGGCTCGGTTGCCATCAGCCTTCTAGCCAACAAAGGGTACAGGGTGTCGGCATCAACGGGCCGCCGCGAAACTCATGATTATCTAGCATCGCTAGGCGCGACCGGCTTCATCGACCGGACATCACTTTCGGAGAAAGCCGGGCCGCTGCAGCAGGAACGATGGGCTGGTGCTATCGATTCCGTCGGCTCGACAACGCTGGCCAACGTACTTGCGCAAACCGTTTACGGTGGCGCGGTGGCAGCCTGTGGCCTTGCGGCGGGTGCGGACCTACCTGGGACCGTTCTGCCGCACATCCTGCGTGGCGTCGCGCTCCTAGGCATCGATTCCGTTATGGCGCCGATGCCAAAGCGTATCCGTGCATGGCAGACGCTCGCCACGCACCTGAAAACCGACACGATCGGTGCGCTAGCTCGGATCGAGCGAATGTCTGAACTCCCGCGCTTGGCAGAGGATATCCTCGCCGGAAAAATCCAGGGGCGTGTCGTAGTGGAAGTCACGCCGTAAGCGCCTACCAGCCGGAGAGGAATGGGAGGTTCTCTTGCAAATATTCCGGTTGTCGAGGAGGTTCCATGTTCTCCGTCGTCACGCGGTTCTTTCGACGTTCATCGAGCCGAATGTGTTTTCATTAGGAAACGGCAACGCAAGGCGATGGATACCTCAGCGGTCAGGCCTCTGACAGCCCAGCATCTGCAATTGCCTGGAGCCAAAGACCTCCGCCGAATTTACGGCGGGGCAAATTTAGGATCGCACCCTCGAAATGTGGAAGGAGGCCGCATCTTTATCGACGACGGATTTGCACAACGATGCCGAGGTCGTTTCAGTTGATTTTGGGACGGTAGAGCCGAAGACAGCCTGCGCTCATTAGAATATCGTTGTAAAATTTAGCCTCATAAATGTGCCTTGAAATCGCAACAATCATACGGGCAAGCGGTAAAATTTTTTTAAATTATTTGCACTTTGCAATTAAATAGTGAATTATGAATCCGATCCAGAAGCACAGCAATGCGGGCGGTATAGTCGGCTTTTAACTGGCAGCAAAGGATGTGAGGATGACCGCAGCCCTCTTTCTCGCGACCGTGCTTTTCTGGGGTTCGGGCGCGATCGTGACATCTCTCCAGGCAAGCGCTTCCGCTCCCGAGCTGTCGGTCGCGATCCGCATGTTTCTTGTTGGATTGAGCATGCTCGGATTTTCGATCGCCACTGGCAAACCGATTACGATCGCCCGCAGCGATCGTCTTTGGGTGATGATGCAAGGCATATTGTTTTTCGGACTTGCGTTCATCGCCTTTTATAAGGCGACCAAGGGTATCCCGAGCGGGATTGCAGCCCTGGTGCTATCGAGTTCCTCGCTGTTTGCTGCCATCGCCAGCCGTTTGCTGCTGAATCTGCGGATAAGCCGCCGCGCGACGATTGGCATAGTTTGTGGTCTTCTGGGTCTTGCCATCGTCGCCGCCCCACAGATCTTCGCACTGCATCTCAACCCGCAAACTGTGACGGGCTTCATCTGGGCAGGCGTTGCGGCGATGGCGACAGGTGCGGGGACCGCGATTGCTGCGCGCAACCAGCGGCGCGGCCTGCCGATCCCGGTGCTCATGGGTTGGGGCGCATTGTGTGGATGCGGCTTCGGGGTCGCCTGGGCTGTGGTAGTCGGCACGTCTCTCTCGATACCTGTCACCGTTGGCTATCTGGCGCAGCTCGCCTACCTGGCAATTGTCGCTTCCTGCGTTACGTTTCTCATGTATTTTACGCTCATCGAGAAGGTCGGCCCTGCACGAGCGGCCTATGCGCTAACCGTTGTTCCGATTGTCGCCATAACGATCTCGGTCATCTTCGAAGGCCTGCACATCGATACCCGTCTTGCCTTCGGCGGCGCGACGATCCTTCTTGGCAATATCCTCGTTCTCAATGCCTGAGGCGGAACAATCAACCGAGGATTCTGCAATCAGCATCCTGTCCGTGTTCGCCCGCGATTCCGGCGATTCAAGTACTTCCGGCAAGACTTAATAATCCCGGCAATTCGTGCAGGCCAGTGTGTCGCGGTCATAGCTTGGGAGCTGTTTGGCGACCGATCCTATAGTCGAAAAAACGCGAATACTCACGAAGAACATCCATTGAATGGCTATTGGCTCCGCTAAAACTGCCTTAAATAAGATCGATTGCACAAAGCTTATGCATGTCTAAATTACTTGCAAATAGCAATTGATTTCCTATCAAATCTATGTTGTAGTTTTAATCATAAGAGGTAAATCGCATCGCGATTGCCCGTAAAACTAGAATCTAGGGAGATGTCCGAACCGCAACAATTTTGGAAGGCATATGTTCATGTATATGTCCTCGACACCGATCGAATCTGACGTCGTCTTCTCCGGCCGCCGCTCGGCGACCTACCGCGATGCACTCCACCTCTTTCCCGATGCCTGGCTTGATGACATTGCCGCCATGCGCCGTTTCCTGCAGCCGGTCGACGGCCGACGCGTCTTGGAAATCGGCGCCGGCAACGGTCATTTCAGCCGGGCGATCGCCGAAGATATTGGCCCTGCCGGCTTATTGGTCGCGACCGACCCGTCCACTGAACAACTTGAGGATCTCGAAGTCGAAAGTGGCGGCCGGATCAGGGTCTTCGGTCAGGCAGCGCACATGCTCGACCTGCCGATCCGTGATTTTGACATGGCCTGGTCGCGCGGCGCCGTGCACCATATTTCCGACAAGACTGCCGCCTGGAAGGCGATCGCAACCCATATGCGGCCCGGCGGCAAGCTGGTGATTGCCGACATCTTCGCCGGAACGCGGCTTGCCGCCTATTTCGACGATTTCATCGCACTGAGCTGCTGTACCGGCCACGAGGTCTCCTTCCTCTCGCGGGAATTTGCAACGAGCCTGTGCGCTCTGACCGGATGGGACAAACCTCAATTTACCGATGTCACCACCCGCTGGCGTTTCGACACCAAGGCAGATCTCGGACATTTTCTGCTATTGCTGTTCTCGGCAACCGAGATCTTCACCGACGCCGACTGCCTTGCTGCAGCGGAACGTCATCTTGACGTCGTTTCTGACGGCAACGGCATCGCCCTGCTTTGGCCGATGACGGTAATGGAAACGACAAGGCTGCCGCCCGCAAATTAATCATGGATGACCGATGACAGGCGCTTGACGCGCGACGGGACAAATCTGCCCGCGGCGAGACCTGGCGTGCACAAATTTCCTTCGGAGATCGCCTATGACATCGACCACAGCAAACCGTGGATCCACGGCCCCTCCCCCCGAAGCCCCTTTCGATGCAGGTTCATTGGTTCCGGGCGCCAGGAAACTCGGCTCGGAGACCACAGTCCATAAAGTCGGCTATAATGGTCGGCCCGGCGCATTTGCAGATGTTGCCTGCAGGATGGCGTTCCCATCCGCGGATCGCATCGCCATGCCGAGCTTGGAGACCACGATCGCCAGCACCGTCCGCGGTGAAGTCGACCGGATCCTCCTGCCATGCGAAAACAGCCTGGTTGGACGCGTGCCGGATGTGCACAGGATCGTGCCCGATAGTGGTCTGCATATCGTCGGAGAGCATTTTCAACGCGTCGAACATTGCCTCATGGCGCCGGCAGGCGCATCGCTTGCGAGCATCAGACGCGTGCGTTCGCATCCCGTGGCACTTGGCCAGGTCAGCCGGCTTATCGCCGCACTCGATCTCGAGGCCATCGCCGCTCCGACGACATCGCACGCCGCCGAGCTGGTGGCCTCTTGCGAGGATCCGAGCGAGGCTGCAATTGCCTCCGATCTTGCAGCCGACCTCTACGGATTGGATATCCTCAAACGCAATGTCGAAGACGATCCGCATAACACGACGCGATTTTACGTGCTGTCTGCCGAGCCTCAAGCGGTCGAGCAAAAGACACAGCTTCTGACGACCATCGTCTTCCGCACCCAGAACCGGCCGGGCTGCCTTTACCACGCCATTGCCGGATTTGCCGAAAACGGCATCAACATGACCAAGATCGAAAGCTATCTGGTCGGCGGGCAATTCGTGCCGTCCCGCTTCCTCTGCGAGTTCGAGGGCGATCCAGCCACGCCCGAGGTGGCTGATGCGCTCGATATTCTCGCCCGCCATGCTCGCGAGCTGGTCGTGCTCGGCACGTTTCCGATGGCGAGCCGCCATCTGCGCAACCGCAGTGAGGAAAATCTCCGCTCTTGGGGAAGCAAGCCTCCAGCCGCCTTTCGATGGTCCGATGGCCAAGAGGAGGTCGAGCGATGACGACCGCGGTCAACCGCTACGGACGCCATGGCGATCTCGTCGACGCCGCAATCGTGAAATTGAAGCTGCATTTTGGCGATCGGCTGACGACGGCGGCGGCCGTGCGTGATCAGCATGGCCATGACGTAAGCTGGCATCCCTCCTATCCGCCGGACGCAGTCATTTTCCCTGATACGGCGGATGAGGTATCGCGCATCGTCGCGACCTGCCACGCCTTTGACGTACCGGTGATCCCGTTTGGAACCGGCACCTCCTGCGAGGGACATGTTGCCGCCCTTAAGGGTGGAATATGTATCGATCTCTCACGGCTGGATCGGATTTTGACGATTCAACCGGACGACATGACGGCGACGGTCGAGGCAGGAGTTACCCGCAAGCGCCTCAACGCCGAACTGCGCGACACCGGGCTGTTCTTTCCCGTCGATCCCGGCGCGGACGCCTCACTTGGCGGGATGGCCTCGACGCGCGCCTCCGGCACGAACGCCATGCGTTATGGCACGATGAAGGACAACGTCATTTCACTCGGTGTCGTTCTGCCCAATGGTGATCGGATTCGCACAGCAAGCCACGCTCGCAAGTCGGCTGCCGGATACGATCTGACACGTCTCTGGGTGGGATCGGAAGGCACGCTCGGCATCGTGACCGACGTGACCGTCAAGCTGCATCCAATTCCAGACCACGTCGTCGCGATTTCGGCGAGTTTCTCCACGCTGGAACAAGCGGTCGGGTTCGTGCTTGTCGCGACGAGGCTCACCGACACCTTGGCACGGATCGAACTGCTCGATGAACTGCAGGTCGAGGCCGTCAATAGCTATTCAAAACTCTCTTTGCCGGTCGAGCCGACGCTTTTTATCGAACTGCATGGCAGCCGCGGGGCGGTCGACGCCGCCTTGCCGTTCATCGAGGAGGAGGCACGTGCAGCCGGCGCCAGCCGGTTTGATACGGCCGTATCGGCGGAGGCCAGAGGCAGGCTCTGGCAGGCGCGCCACGATATCTGGTGGGCCAATCTTGCGTTGCGCCCGGGCGCAAGTGCCCTTCCCACGGATAGCTGCGTGCCGGTGTCGCGGCTTGTCGAGGCCATACTTGCCGCCAAGGATGACGTGCGAGATCTTGGTCTCCTCGCCCCGATCTGCGGCCATGTTGGCGACGGCAATTTCCATCTTTGCGTCCTTTTCGATCCCGCAGACGCCGACGAGCGTCAGCGCGTCGAGGCGCTGACCAAACGTCTCGCGGCCCGCGCCATCGCCCTGCAAGGGACGTCGACCGGCGAGCATGGGATAGGCCACGGCAAAATAGCAGCGCTTGTCGCGGAGCATGGTCCGGCCATCCGGGTCATGGCCGCGATCAAACGCGCCATCGATCCCCACAACATCATGAATCCGGGCAAGATTTTCAATCTCGCCGAGGCGCCGCCTTTCAATTGAGCGAGATCCGTAAACCAGGGAGGTAGTGAGAATTTATGTCCAAGCAGCATGGCCCGGCATCGATCGCCGACTACAGAATCGCCGCGCGGCGAGCATTGCCGAAAATGGTCTTTGACTTCTTCGATGGCGGCGCCGGCTCGGAGCTGACGCTGCTCGAAAACCGTGTGGCACTGGACCGGATCCGTCTCGTCGGCTCCGCGCCGGTCGACGTCGGACATCGCTCGGCTGCGATCTCGCTCTTCGGCGAGCCGCTCACAATGCCGGTCATCATCGGACCTACCGGGCTGGCAGGCGCGGCATGGCCCGCGGGCGACCAGGCGTTGGCCAGGGCCGCCGGACGAGCGGGGATCCCCTTTGTCATGAGCTCGGCAGCCAGCGCGACCATGGAGGCCGTGGCAGCTGCCGGCGAAGGCAGAAAGTGGTTTCAGCTCTACCTGTTCCGAGACCGCGAGGTGAGCCTCAGGCTGCTGAAACAGGCCGAAGCACTGGGCTTCGAAGCAATCGAGATAACGGTCGACAACGCTATTCCCGGCAGACGGTTGCGCGATGCCCGCAATGGCTTTTCGCTGCCGTTCCGCTGGACACCCCGGAAGCTCCTGAGCCTTGCGGCTCATCCCGGATGGGCCTTGCGGATGGCCAAGGCCGGCGCTCCGCGTCTGGAAGTCATGGAAGCCGAGTTCGATCTCAAATCTGCGGGAACGATTGCCGAGGTGATGGAACAACAGCTCGACCCAACCGTGTCCTGGGACGATATCGCCTTCATACGGGATCGCTGGAAGGGGCCACTGATCCTCAAGGGATTGCTCAATCCGAGGCAGGGCAGCCGGGCAGCCGAGCTTGGGCTAGACGGTATCGTGGTCAGCAATCACGGCGGACGGCAACTCGATGGAGCCGTCGCGAGTATCGACATCCTGCCGGAATTTGTCAGTGCTGTCGGGGGCAAGCTGGCGATCCTGGTCGACAGTGGATTTCGCAGCGGCACCGACGTTGCCAAGGCGCTGGCGCTTGGAGCAACGGCCGTGCAGGTCGGACGAGCGACACTCTATGCCCTGGCGAGTGGCGGCGAGAACGCCGTGTTCAGAGCCCTTGCCATCATCGCCGCCGAACTCGATGTCGCTCAGGCAATGATGGGCGCGCCCACCATTGCCGATCTTCGACCTTCCATGCTTCGCCTTCCTCCACTGCTGTTGCGGCCCGAGCACGTTTCCGCTCGTGAACCCATGTCTCCGCGCCCGCAGTCACCATTTGCCGCCTGATCCCTCATTGCCAAACCCCTACGAGGAGATTGCTCCAGTGAAACGCAGAACCGCTTTCGTACACGCACTGGCCCTCTCGGCCCTACTCCTGTCTTTCTCCGCCACGGTCACCACCGCGGCGAACAAGACGGTAGCGCTGACCTATATTGTCGAGCATCCGGCTATCGACGCGGCCCGCAAAGGGATCGTCGATGCACTGGCCGATGCCGGCTTCATCGACGGCAAGACCATCACGCTCGACATTGCAAGCGCTCAAGGGAGCATGCCGACACAGACGCAGATCGCGAAGACATTTGCCGGCAAATCGCCCGACGTGATCGTCGCCATCTCCACACCGTCCGCCCAGGCCTGCCAGGCCGCAGCCAAAGGAGCGATCCCAATCGTGTTCTCGGCCGTGACGGATCCCGTTGCCGCCAAACTGGTCAAGAGCTTCACTCAACCGGACGGCACGCTGACCGGAACCAGCGACAGACAACCTCTGAACCTGACCTTCGAACTGATCCATAAACTGACGCCGACGGCAACGAAGATCGGCGTCCTCTACAATGCCGGCGAGGCCAATTCCGTCGCACAAGTGGCTGAGATGAAGATCGAGGCGGCGAAGATCGGCATGAGTATCGTCGAGGCGACGGCGGCACAGTCGGCTGCGGTGCCGGACGCCGCCCGCAGCCTTGTCGGCAAGGCCGATGTGATCCTCCTGCCGACCGACAGCACGGTGGTTTCCGCTGTTGAAAGCGTCGTCAAGGTCGGCGTCGACGCGAAGATCCCGGTCTATGCCAGCGACACCAATTCGGTCGAACGGGGTGCGATGGCTGCACTCGGATTCAATTATTACAAGCTGGGACGGCTGACGGGCGAGATTGCCGCCAAGGTTCTGAACGGCGCGAAGCCGGGCGACATTCCTGTCGGAACGCTGGACAGCGAGGATCTCTACCTCAATCTCGCCTCGGCCAAGAAGATGGGCGTCACTCTCTCCGAGGCGATGACACAGAGCGCAGCGAAGGTGATCGACCAATGAGCATGATTGCCCTTTCCGGAGCCTGCGAAGCAGGCCTGCTGTTTGCCCTCGTTGCCCTTGGCGTCTATCTCTCGTTCCGGGTGCTCGATTTTCCGGATCTAACTGTCGACGGCAGTTTCCCGCTCGGCGCGTCGGTCGCGGCGTCGACGATCATGGCGGGCGTACCGCCCATTGTCGCAACGCTCCTCGGATTTGTCGCGGGCGCCTCCGCGGGCTTCCTCACGGCATTCCTGTCGCTCCGGCTGAAGATCATGAACCTGCTCGCAGGGATCCTGACCATGGTCGCATTATTCTCGATCAATCTGCGCGTCATGGGTAAGCCGAATATTTCGCTTTATGGGACCGACACCATATTTTCCTGGATCGACGGGATCGCGGCGCTCGGAGTCTGGGCGAATACGGTATTGCTTCTCTGCATCGTATTGGCCGCAAAGGTGTTCGTGGACTGGTTCCTTGCCACGCAAATGGGATTGGCCTTGCGCGCAACCGGCGCCAACCCGAGGATGGCCGAGGCACAGGCCGTCGATAATAGCCGCATGGTCATGCTCGGCATGGCCCTCGCCAACGGCCTCGTCGGACTTGCCGGGGCGCTTTATGCCGAGAGCCAGGGCGTTGCCGATGTCTCGATGGGTATCGGCACGATCGTCACCGGTCTTGCCGCCGTCATTATCGGCGAAACAATCGTCGGCGCGGGGTCGGTCGCGCGAGCCACGCTCGGCTGCATCCTCGGCGCCTTGATCTATCGGCTGGTCATTGCGCTGGCGCTGGACGGTGGCGTGATCGGCATCCAGGCACAGGATCTCAATCTGGTAACCGCCGTCGTGGTTGCCGCCGCCGTCATGGCATCGAAAGCGCGGCTGAAAAAACTGCCCACCATCAGGCGCACCCGCCTGTCGGAGCGGCCGAAAGCGGAAGGAGCGGCTCGATGATGTTGAATCTCGATACGATCTCGGTCACGTTCAATCCTGGGACCGCCCTCGAAGTCGCTGCGCTGCGCGGCATATCCCTGGCGATCCCAGAAGGGCAGTTCGTGACCGTCATCGGCAGCAACGGCGCCGGGAAGTCGACCATGCTTTCGGCCATTGCCGGCGCAATCGCGCCCGATCGTGGCCGAATCGTCGTGGATGGTGTCGATGTCACGCGGTTGTCTACCCAGGGCCGGGCAACATTCATCGGCCGCGTATTTCAGGATCCTCGGATCGGAACCTGCGAGGCTCTGACCGTCGAGGAAAATCTTGCGCTCGCTTCCGCCCGCGCCGGGCGGCGCGGGCTGTCCCTTGCGCTCGGCAGACGGAGTGGACGCACTCGGTTCGAAGAGCAGCTCGCCGCTCTTGGTCTCGGACTTGAAACGAAGCTCAGGGCACGAATCGGCACACTTTCCGGCGGCCAACGACAGGCGGTAAGCTTGTTGATGGCGACATTGCTGCCGATGAAGCTACTTCTTCTCGACGAACATACGGCAGCGCTCGATCCCAAGGCGGCGTCGCGCATCCTGGCGCTCTCGGCGGAGATCAGCGAACGTCAGCATCTCACCACGCTGATGGTCACGCACAGCATGCGCCATGCTCTCGATTATGGCGAGCGCACGATCATGATGAGCGGTGGCCGCATCGTGCTCGATGTCGCAGGCGATGAACGGACTGGCTACGATGTGCCGGACCTGATTGCCCTGTTCGGAGCGGTAAGCGGCGGCGAAATTGCCGAAGACAGGCTGTTGCTCGTTTGATTGCTACCACTACCACCCGTCGCTTGTTTTCGCAACTTCGCTGGAATATATCTGCAATATGCAATTAAAAAACGATCAAACTGATAATAGGGCAGAGGAACGCGAGGATGGGACGGCGGTGAAGCCAGCCTTTCGGCTCGATCGCTGGGTGCCCTATCGCATGTTTCTGGTGGCAAGCAGCACTGCTGAGTTGCTGGCGTCCTACTACGGGCCACGATACGGCCTGTCCCAGGCGTCATGGCGAATTCTCGCCATCGCCGGCAGCCGCCCAGGGCTTTCGAGCAAGGAAATCTGTCATGCCGGAGCGCTCGATCAATTCGCCGTAAGCCGCGGTATTGCGCAATTGGTCTCGCTAGGCTTTGCCCGGCGCAATGCTGGTGCCGGTGACCGGCGGTTTTCAGCGATCGAACTCACACCTGAGGGCTACAAGGTACTCGAGGAGATCGTGTCCATTGGGCAGGCAATGGAAGCACGCATTCTCGAAAGCTTATCGGTTCGGGAGCGCGAGGCGCTACATGCCATGCTTGATCGCATCGAAGATGCATGCGCCGGAGCTGTCGCTCGTGGCTGGCAGGCGGTGGTGGCCGACATCAAATCTGGGATCTAACCCCGAATATGGCTCATCCCGATAAGCCTCCTAAATACTCTCCATCGAAAAACGGCTACGAAGTTCGCATGAAGTCTCGTGGTCCAGTCCGAAGGGATCACTCCCCAAATGGGGCCAATGTTCGGGCCAATTGACAATCTACCGAGCCACCGAACCCCATTCTTGACGATGAGCTGGCGCAAGTATACACCGTATACATGAGCACTCGCATCGTCATACTAAATTGCGCACTCGATGAATTGCAGGCTGCCGGCCTGGACAAGCTCAGTTTGCGTGCTGTCGGGAAACGGGCGGGAATGACGCCCATGGCGGTCTACCGGCACTTCCGGGATAAGGCGGACTTGCTGCATGCGCTTGGCGACCATGCTCTCTCGCAATGGCAAGCACGCGTCGAGCATATTCAAGATGTGGATCTCCGTGGCTGGATTGATGCTGTCACCCGCGCATTCATAGAGCTCGCTCTCGATTCACCGGCACTCTTTGATGCGGCTTTCGTGCTCAAGACACGCGCCGAACGTATTTATCCTCAGGACTTCAAGGGGGAGCGCTCGCCTGTGATCGGAGCGTTTGCTGTTCGCCTTGCAGACGGTCAGCGGCGCGGCTTGGTGCGCGAAGGCGATACGCTTGAAATCGCAATATTTTCCTGGGCGATGCTGCAAGGGTTGATCGGATTGCATCGTTCCGGCCGTTTCAATCTTTCTCGTGAAGATTTTACCGACATGTGCCTTCGAGCCTTAGCCGGAATTATTAACAAGGACTAGCCGATGAAAATGGGAGGAGTGATTGCCGCGCTTGTTTCCGGCGCGGTTCTTGCGGTGAGCCGCGATACAGGCCATTTGGGCTTTCTGGTTTTAGTCGGCCCGATTCCGCTTTTCCTCCACGTTTTAGGCGAGCGGCGGGCGCTGAATACATTCGTGCTAGCCTATCTGGTTGGGCTGATGGCCGAGGCCGGTCCGCTTTACTTCTATGGCGGTATCATTCCCATGGTTTATGGGATCGTAGCGCTGCTGGCCTTGTTTTTTGCCCTTTCTGTCCTCCTGATGTGGATCTTCTATCCGCGAAGCCCAACCCTTGCCGTCTTCGCTTATGCGGTCGCGACAGGAGCAATTGAACTCTTATACTCATACGTTTCGCCGAATGGCAGCTTCGGCGCACTTGGCTATGCGCTGGTGGATGTTCTTCCTTTGCTGCAGATCGCATCGCTAGCAGGCCTAAGCGGTCTCAGCTTTCTCGCAGCCATCATACCCGCCGGTATTGCAACGTTGATCCGGCGACCGACCGATTATCTTGCCGCTTCGGCATGGATTCTGCCGGTTCTCGCTGCTCTTCTATTCGGATATTGGCGATTGGCACAGCCGGACGGTGAAGCTGTTCGCGTTGCGCTTCTAAGTAACGACGAATTTGCTGGCGCCGCAACCGATGAACCGGATCGCAACGACGCAATTGTCGCTGATTTCCGTCAGAACATCGAACAGGTTGCGAGCCAAAGGCCGGCCTACATCGTCATGCCGGAAAAGATGTTCCTGCCGACGCCTGAATTCGCCCAGCTTTCCGTGAAGTTGAACACGAGGATCGTCGCCGGAATAGACCGGCCACTTGGCAATGGACGACGCTCCAATACAGCAGAGTTGACGAGACCCGATCTGTCAGCCCTGACGTATGACAAACATTACCTTATTCCAGGATTGGAAGGTGAATATGTTGCTGGCAAGGATTTGGTGAGCGTCGATCGCGTCGGGATTGCGATTTGCAAGGACATGGATTTTCCCCAGTTCCTGCGAACCTACCGCAGCCGGCACATTCGCCTGCTGCTTGTACCGGCCTGGGACTTCATTGCAGACGCAAAACTGCATGGCAAGATGGCGATCGTACGGGGCGTGGAAAACGGCTTCGCGGTCGCTCGCACAGCCAGCCAGGGCTTACTGACGTTAAGCGACAGCAGAGGCCGGATCATAGCAGAGACTTCTTCCGCAAAGGGCCAAGGCAATCTTGTCGATGCGGTACCGCTTGGTACCGGGGATACCTTCTACGCAAGCAATGGCGACGCCTTCGGCTGGTCGCTCGTCATCGTCTGCGGTGGATTACTGTTTACCTTGCTTGTCGTCAGGGTTGAGCCGCACAAGGACGCCTGAAGTGGGCATCTGCATCCGACAGATTAAGGTCGAACGCGCCTTCAGCTTAATTCGTCAGTTGATTGAGGAGGGTCATGAAGAACTTGTCAAATGACATCAGGAGGTGGGTCGGCCGAAGGCCTTGCTCCAACCATGTAGGAAATCCGCGTGGGCAGGATGTTGGCCGCCTGCCGACGCAGATCTGCACGAATTGCAGCCCCGATATATGATCGCAGATCAGTGCCTCGAAGCCAATTTGGTCACAACGATAGCCGCCTGCTTCAAGTTACGCATAGGCCGCTTCGAACCTGATGTCCTGCGCTCCTTCCCAGAGAACCAACTGCCCCAGCGCAGGTAGCTGGTCCAGATTGGAGGCCAGCGTAATAAAGTGGTTTCCGGCGAGCTGTCCCATCTTTGACGAGAAATCGACGCCGCCATAGGCAAGTAGGATTTCCGTTTCACTGATGCCACCTGGATAAAGGATAATATGGCCGGGAGCTGGATGGCTGGTATGATTTTCGTAAGGGACGCCAAAATCGCGTTCGCCGAGCGGAATCCATACGCCCTCGCCCGACCAGCGCACATGAACGATCTTGCCCTCGAAAGGCATCGCCTTCAGAAACGCCTCGCAGGTCTTTGGCGCTTTCGCCGTTTCCAGCACAGCATCGAATTCGAAGGGACCGGCGGTAATTCTCAGTTTCATTCCACTCTCTCTTTTTTGTCGTTGTCTGAAATTTCGATTTATCCAGTTGCGCGGGCACTTGTGCGTTTCCCGCAGCCGTCGAGCTTTCATCAATGCCGAAGAATCTTGCCAAGAAAGGCTTCTGTCCTCGGATTGTGACTGCCGGTGAAGAACTCCTCGCTGGGCCGATCTTCCACGATCTCTCCTTGGTCGATGAAGATGACGCGTGTGGCTACGCGGCGGGCAAAGCCCATCTCATGCGTTACCACCATCATGGTCATTCCGTCTCTCGCGAGGCCGGTCATGACATCAAGCACTTCCGACACCATTTCCGGATCGAGCGCCGATGTCGGCTCGTCAAACAGCATGGCAAGAGGATCCATGGCGAGAGCGCGCGCGATGGCCACGCGCTGCTGCTGGCCACCGGAAAGCTGGCTCGGAAATTTTTTTGCATGGTCGGTCAAACCGACTCGATCGAGCAGTTGCATGGCCTTGGCTTCCGCCATGACGGGGCTGCGCCCAAGCACGATCTTCTGCGCCAGCATGATGTTATCGAGGATGGTGAGATGAGCAAAGAGCTCGAAATTCTGGAAGACCATACCGACGCGTGTGCGCAAGTTCGGCAGATCCGTTTTCGGATCGCCCACCTCTATCCCATGGACACGGATTGAACCTTCCTGGAAGGGTTCGAGACCATTGACGCACTTGATCAAGGTCGACTTGCCTGAGCCAGATGGTCCACAGACCACTACGATCTCGCCCCGCGCCACCTGAACGGTACAGTTCTTCAGGACCGGATAGGTGCCGTAGAATTTGGAGACGCCATTGATCTCGATCATAAGCGGCCTTTCGCGAAACGAGTGATGGAAAAAGGTTGCAGCGCCCGTCCGGTCTCCCGGCCCAGGATGAGCTGTGCGGTGAGTTGACCGACAAGCGGACCGAGCGTGTAGCCGTTGGAGGTCACCGCGCTGAAGAAGCCGGGTTGCTGGGGATGCTCGCCGAGGATTGGCGCGCCATCGATATTGATATTCATGGCGGCCCAGCTGCGGATGATATGCAGCTTGCGCAGCGCCGGAACCACATGCTGGGCCACCCAAAGATTGCCCTCGAGACTCGACAGCAACGGTCGGGGATGTTGATGCACGGGATCAAGGCCGGCGGTCCAGCCGCCGCCGATGATGAAGTTGCCGTTGGCTGCCTGCTTCAATGTCAGATGGCGATCGGCATGAGCGACGAGGCAGGTTATCAGCGGGGCAGCCGCCTCGGTCACGACCATCTGCAGCGGCGCGCCGAACACGGGGATGTCGAGCCCCAGCATGGCGCCGATACGCGAGGAAAAGGCGCCGGCCGCATTGACGATGCGTTTCGCCCTGATAATGCCGCGCGATGTGTGTACCTCGTAGCCGGACGTGCCAGCCGCGATGGCGACAACCTCGCATTTCTCTATGATGCGGGCTCCTTTTGCGCGCGCGGCCTCGAGGATATGCTGGGTCGCAACGAGCGGATTGATCTTGCCCTCCTGCGGGCAATAGGCGGCGCCGAGGAAGGCCGGCGATAATCCCGGCTCCAGGGTGCGCAATTCCTCGCGACCGATCAGCCGGCAATCAATGCCGGCGCGCTGCTCGACAGCGACCTTTTCGGCGAGAAAACGCATATGCGCATCGGTCTCGGCCACCATCAGACCGCCGGTTACCTTCATCTCGAAATCGCGACCAAGCTCCTGCTGCAAGGCAGCCCAAAGTGCGATGGAATCCCGCTGCAGAGGCAGTGTTTGCGCAGCCGGCCCACCGCCGCCTTCCGCGCGCACGCCATGATCGAAGGATAAAAGCTGTGCATGCAGGCTGCCGGCATTGCCGCCGGAGGCAAGCGAATTGGCAAAGGCGCGTTCGACAACCACAACGTCCTCACCTTCGCTTGCCAGAAAAAGCGCCGTCGACAGGCCGGCGATCCCTGCCCCGATCACCAATGTCGATGTTTCACGGAACGGCAAAGGCTCGGCCGATTGCAATGGTTGCCTCTCGGGCAGCATTGCGCGCTTGTGTCCTCCCCATTCGGGCTTTTCGGCCGCAAGCGCGACCAGGGGAATGGGCCGCAACGGCATTTGCGGCGCCAGAAACCCGTGCGTCTCTCCATTGCTGCGCCTCTCACCTGCGACCTCAGCCAGCGTATGACCGCAGTAGCGGCTCTGGCAGCGCCCCATGCCAGCACGCGAAAGTCGCTTCAATGTAGCGATATCCGTAGCACCTTTTGCAATAATCGCCTTTAGGGTGCCGGCCGTTACGCCTTCACAGCGACATATGATCATCTCGTCGGCAAGCACCTCGCCTCGATCAACGGTTGCCGGCTTGAAAGCCATCCAGAGACTGGCCTGGAAGGCGCGATGGCGGGCAAGCCTTCGTTCGGATTCATGATCAGGTGCACCGCCAAGGCCCAGTTTGCGCGCGACCACAAGCCCGGCCAGCCGGCCTTGCGCTCTGGCGATATGAGCGCCGCCGAAACGCGCGGCTTCGCCAACGACATGAATATGGGACAGCGTGGTCTCGCCATCATCACTGCTCGTAACCACCAGCTCGCCGCCAACGACCTCGTGGCCGCAGCCGAGCAGGCGCGAGAGCTCGTTCGAGGAAGCAAAGCCGCCACCGATAAGGACAGTATCGGCATCCAGCTTCCTGTCACCCTTCGGGCCGGATATGGTGGCGGACTCGACGCCGGCAGATCCATGGATTGAAGTGATCTTGCTTTCCCAATGGAGCGGGATATCGGCCGCCCGCAAAGCCGCGAGCTGCCGGGCGCCGTAAACGGCGAGGCCGCCACCAAGCCTCAGTAAACCCAAGGCTTCCAGAGGCTTCGACCATGGCGACGCCGCCGCTTCGACAAGCGCGACCACCGTGCCGCCCGCCCTGTGGATCTCGTTAGCCACTTGGATATTAAGGGGGCCGTTGCCGGCGATGAGTATCCTGCCGCGGGGGACTGTGCCGTAGCTTCTAAGGAGGGTCTGCGCGGCCCCCGTAGTCATGACGCCCGCGCGTGTCCAGCCCGGCACAGGGTATGGCCGCTCGTAGGCACCGGTTGCAATCACGATCATTCGAGGCTTGCAGTAGAATGTGCCTGACGGGTTGTAGCAGGCAATGATGGCGCCACCTTCGCCGTTTTCAGCGCCCCAGACGACCGTTTCGCCAATCAAGGTCACTCCGGCCTCTCCGGCAGTTCGGATCAGATCCAGTCCTTCGCGAGCTTGCGCGTCGTGTTCCAGCCGCGCTACGGCCGACGACGTCGCAGGCTGCTTATAGTATTGGCCGCCTGCGATCTTGCGTTCATCAACGATCGTGACCTTCGCACCGGCGCTTGCAGCTGCTTCTGCAGCGGCAAGGCCGGCTGGTCCTGCGCCGATGACCAGCAAATCCATCTCGATGGTTGCGATAAATGCGGGGACGGCACAGAGATCTGCAATTTCCCCGGACGCAATAGCCGGCCGCGAAGATGGTCTGTGAACATGCATACCAGCCTCGACGGAGGTCATGCAGGCGCGCTGGCTGACTTTGCCGTCGACTGTCACGAGACAATCATGACAAGCACCCATGCCGCAAAAAAGCCCACGCGCGTCGCCCTTCAATCCGCGCGAGAAACCGTGCTGCCCACTAGCCTCGATCGCCGCGGCAATCGTCATGCCAGGCTCGGCATGAAGAGAATGGCCATCGACGACGAATTCGATGGTCGACTCTGCTGTGGATCGAGGTGCGGGCGACACGAACGGCATCCTCAGGCGTCGAATTTCAGGCCAAAATCCTGAACCAGTTTTTTCATGGCCGCATCCTGTTCGGCGGGCAGAGGCAGTCGCGGCGGGCGCGGCGCACCAGCGCCAAAACCCATATGCCGCAACAGCGACTTCGAACCGGCGACATAGGCCTGCCCGCCGACGGCCTGAATGATCGGCAGCCAATGCAGATAAAGCGCGCGGGCCTCGTCGATCTTCTTTTCGTCGGCCACCAGTTCGAAAATGCGCGCCATCGGCCCAGGAGCGATGTTGGAAGCGACCGCCACCCAGCCCTGTGCGCCCATGACGAAGGATTCGAAGCCGAGAATGCCGCCGAAAACCGTCATATTGTCGCCGGCAAGCCGGATGATATCACGCACGCGCGTCACCTCCAGCGTCGACTCCTTGATATAGTCACAGCCGTCGATTTCGGCGATCCGCTCGACCAGCTCCGGCTTCAGGTCGACATTGGCCGTCGCGGGATTGTTGTAGACCATGATGGGAATGGAGATCGATGATGCAACGGTGCGATAGTGGTGCACCAGTTCGTCGTCGGTCGGGGTCGAATAAAAAGGCGGGATGATCATGACTCCGTCTGCGCCCATCGTTTCCGCCTTGCGGCTCAGACGAACACATTCGCGCGTGTCCTCCGCGCCGGTACCAATCAGGACCGGAACACGGCCGGCCACGGTTTCGATCACCGTGCGTGCGACGCCATCGCGCTCGTCCTCACTAAGCGAGAGAAATTCTCCTGTCGATCCCAACGGTATCAGCCCGTGAATGCCCTGGCGAACCTGCCAGTCGGTAAAGGCGGCAAGCTCTTTCAGGTCTACTGCGCCATGCTCGTCCAGCGGCGTGATCATCACGGTATAGACGCCGCGAAATTTCTTGGTCATGTCGATTTCCTGCTTCTAGCGCTTTTCCGTCATGGACAGCCGGGAGTCTGCCTGACCGAAACGTTTCTCGATGTGGCTCTGGAAAAAGTCCCAGAGCGTGGTCAAAAGGAGGTAGTAGATGGCAGCTACCGAGAAGAGCTCCAGCACCATGAAGCGCTCCTGGATGAGGACCTGGGTGCGGCGCAGAAGCTCCTCCATGGAGATGACCGAGGTCACCGAGGTCGTTTTGAGAAGACCGTTGACCGAATTCCCGAGCGGCGGAATGATCACCTTAAATGCCTGCGGCATGACGATATGGCGCATGATCTGCCGCTCGGTCATGCCGAGCGCCCTGGCGGCTCTCGCCTGTCCTTCGGGAACGGCTTCGATGCCTGCGCGTATAATCTCCGCAAGGTAGGCAGCCTCATTGAGCGCAAGCCCGATCAGCGCTGCCTCGATGACGGAAAAGCGGATGCCGAACTGCGGCAGTGCCGTATAGATGGCGATCAGCTGGACCAGAAGCGGCGTGCCGCGAAACAACCAGATATAGGCCTTGGCAACCAGCTGAACCAAGCGTGCCCGCGAACGCCGCATCAATGCCAAGGTAAATCCGAGGATCAAGCCGGCACTTAACGAGACGACCGTCAGCCATATGGTGGTGAAGACACCCCCGAGAATGAAGGGGTTGAAGAGGTATCCGAAGAAACCCGACCAGCTCCAAAGCTGCATGAGCGTAACCTTCCGTTCGAAGCGCGCGGCCTGGCCGCGCGCAACCGTTCCAATGGACCGATCAATCCGATCAGCGACCAGGCCCCTTCACGGAATAGTCACCCGCCACCATGGGCAAGCCATACTTATCAAACAACGTCTTCAACGAACCGTCGGCCTTCATCTCCTTCAAGGTCGCCGAAACGGCATCGGCAAGCTTGGAGCTCTTGAAGGCAAGGGCAACGGGAGCTGGATAAAGGCCGCTCAAAGCACGCTTGAAGTCGCCGCGAGAATCATAGTCTTTCGCAACGGCATCGATCGAGACCACGCCTTGAACCTGACCGGCGCGAAGAGCCTGGTAGGCGAGCGCGAAATTGTCAAAGGTCTGGATCGTCAGGCCCGGCTTGCCCGCATCCCGCAGTTCCTTGTCAAGCAGACGCGTCTTGGTTTCCTCAAACCCGCCGATTTCCACGCCGATCGTCATGCCGGCCAAATCGTCCTTGCCGGTGATTTTCTTGTCGTAACCCGGCGCGACGGACACGCTGATCGCCTGGTCCTCGTAAGGGATCATCTGCATGATCTTGACGCGCTCTTCGGTAAAGAAGATGCCGGTGTCGATCATGTCCCAGCGGCCGGATTGCAGACCCGGCACCATGGCCGAAAACTCGATACGAATATATTCGGGCTCAAGGCAAAGGCGTTTGGCAATCTCGGTGCCAAGTTCGATGCGCATGCCCTTCAGGTCGCCGCTGGAATCGACGAATTGCAGGGGTGGCAACGTCGGGTTCGTCGACATGACGAGTTTGCCGGGCGTTATCAGATCGCCTGCCGCGACCTTCGGCGTGCATGACTGGGCAAGAGCGACTGACGTCGTCAAGGATAGAAGCGAAGCGGCAAGCAAGCCGCGTGACATTGAAAACCGAAACATGCTGACCTCTGGAGTTATTTTTGTTATGCCCAGATACTTGCATTCATCTGGGATCCCAGTTTTATACAACACTTTCCCATCGATGCAAGAGATGACTCGATTGCCGTCAGAAATTTGTGAGAACGCCTTGGCGAACCGCCTCGAGATGACGCATCATCGCTTGACGCGCGGCCTCGGAATCGCTGCCCGCCAGGGCGGCAAGAATGCCGCGATGCTCGGCAACGCCGGGCTTGGCCCGGACGACAGCCATCTGCCGCTCGAAGATCGTGGTATAGCGGCGCATCTCGCTGATCGTTGCCGCCATGAAGCCGTTGCCGCTCGCATCGGCAATCGACATGTGCAAGGCGTCGTCGAATTGCCAGACAAATTCCGGATCCGGCTCGGCATCGGCCTCGATCGTATCGAGCATCGCTTCCAGCGAATGCAATGTCGCCGCCGGCATGCGCCCCGCCGCTACCGCGGCCGCGCTGGGTTCCAGCAACATGCGCATAGCAAGACTGTCGAGATAATCCTTCAACGTAATGACACGCACGCACAATACGCCCTTGTCGTTCCGAACAAGCAGTCCCTCGCCTTCAAGACGACCCAGAGCATGGCGCATCGGAGACCGGGATACCTCATATCGGGTCGCCAGCCGCCTTTGCTGCACCACCGATCCACCCGCAAGCCGGGCCGAGAGAATTTCCGCCAGAAGCAGCCGATAGGTTTCCTCAGCCAGGCTTTCCTCAGCCGCATCGTTCATCCGGTCGTCCATGCATCCCCTTTTTGCTTCTTCCCGAGTTCAGCTATCATATGTAACACCAATTGCGGCAAGGAAAGCCGGCCATTGTCAAAGATGCCGGTGAGGCGCAGAGCGAGGAAAAGGTGAGCGACATTTCAACCATGCAGGATGCCACTTCAACCAGCGGACAGCACAATCTCGCCTCGCTCGCATATAAGGCGGTGTCGGATATGATCCGCCACCGTCGGCTGAAAGGTGGTCAGGTCATCGTAGAAGCCAAACTCGCCGAGGCGCTGGGTATTTCCCGCACCCCCTTGCGCGAAGCCCTGCAGCGGCTGGAAGGCGAAGGTTCGGTGCGAAAGGGCGACGGCCGCAACTATATTGTTCGCCGTGTCGATATCGGCGAATATCTGCAAAGCCTGCGACTGAGACTATTGATCGAGCCCGAAGCGGCCGTGCTGGCAATCCCCAACATCCCGCGCAGACAGCTGATCGTCGTCAGGCGAGAAATCAGCGATCTTCTCGACGCGACGACCTATCACACAGATGCCCATTGGGTATCGGACGACAATCTGCACAATCTCATCATCGACCATTGCGCCAATGCCGTGATGGCAAAGGTCTTGCGGGAATTGCGTGCTACCACACGCCTGTTCGAAATCGATCGGTTGAAGGACCGGCTCAAGCCGGACTCGACGGAACATCTGCTGATAATTGAGGCATTGGAATGCGGCGATGTCGAACGAACCCGTCTTGCCGTAGCCGGTCACGTTGAAAGCTTGATCGCCTTTGCACGAGAGCAATTGGAATAACGGCTTTGGGAGTGCCGAGCCTATTCAACTAAATCATTTTTCCACCCGCTTTAGCGTACAATACATCGTCGTTGACGGAGTCGATCCCTCTACTCCGTCATTCACCTAGCGAACTTTCACCGCGTAGCGGCCTAACGCTCTTGAACCAAGATGAATCCGGGACATCTAAATCTACCCCGCCATTATCGAAGCCAGGGATTGATCACTTTCATTCCAGCCGCCTCGAACAGGTTTGTGTCGCGAGTTGCTATCGCGGGGCGATGAGCTGCTGCCGTTGCAGCAATATAGCCATCAGCTGTGCCAATCGCTTTTCCAGATACTCGAGCGCGTGCCATCAATTCTGAATAAGACTGCGAAGTCGCCAGATTGAAGGACAGGATGCGCTCCGAAAAGTGAGGCAACACCTCGCCCTCAAGGCGGTCGCGGAGAATGGTTTGCCGTTTCCCTGAAGGCATAGCAGCGATCTCGAAGCGAAGTTCAGCAATTGTAATGGCGGAAATGAACAGCGTTTCGATAGCTTGGGCATCCAACTAGGCAACCACCGCCTCATCAGGAACCGGTTTCCACGGCTCGGAAATAACATTGTTACCCAACAAAATCATTCGAAGATCATCGGTTCCGCAGGTGTCTTATCGCGACCTTTCTGCAGTGCTTCAACGTCTCGGTCGGAAAGCTCAGCGTCGCGACCGATAGCCGCTAGCAAAGAGCCAAGCTTAACACGTTCAGGGGACGAACAGCTGCCTCAATAATGTCACGGATCTCAGCCTCAGTACTTCGGCCATGATGAGCCGCCCGCAGGCACGGCGCACGGTGTGTTTCGTCAGAAAGATTTCGAATAGTGACCGCCGGCATTGATATCACCTCTGAGGAAATGATGACTTTGATATCAAAATATGCAAAATGATAACGACTTGCGACCCTTTGAACTGGTTAGCCAATAAGTCGAAATATCCGTACAATGCACCACACAACTGACCCCGATCGTCCCAAGTGGTGAGCAGGTTTGGTCGGCACTTAGATCCACGTGCGAATGCAGACGACAAGTGAGCAATGTCCCGCTGCGAACACGACATGATGGCTCGCAACCGCTTGCCGCTCAGCATAAATCTTCAGGACACCCAACCCATCTGCCGTGCCTTTCGGGCAGCCACGGCCATCCAATCATATAACAACCCTTGATCCTGCTTGGAGAAACGCGCCCTATGTTTAAGCCATTCCAAGGTATCCCCGGGATGACAACGGGCGTAATCCTCACGGATCAGTGCCTCGTATTTGTCACGAAGCGCCAGATCACCCGGCTCGATGGGCAACATCAGCCCATCTGCGTCGAGATAGAGTCTTGGGTCCTCGGCTGCACTCATCGCCGCCCCCCGACTTCGTCAATATGGAGCAGGAGATCTGCCGGGTCGTCATAGACACGGATCGCACCCGCATCCCGGAGTTCTTCCCGCCCGTAACCGCCACTCAAGAGACCGACGCCCAGTGCCCTTGCGCGCACGGCCGCAAGCATGTCCCAGATGCTATCCCCGACGACGACTGCTTTTCCAATATCGACGCCGAGCGCGTCCGCCGCTGCAAGGAACAGGTCCGGATCAGGCTTGGCATATTTGACCATATCGCGGGTGATGACGGGAAACGACGAGGCGTCCACCCCGAGCGCGGCAATGTTGACAGCGGCGGTCTCCATCCGACCGCTGGTCGCTATCGCAAAGGGAATCCCGGCATCCGCCAACCAGCGCAAAAGTTCGGTGGCGCCTGGCAAGGGACGGATTTTGTGACCCAGTCGCCGATATGCCTCGGCATGGAGATGTCGAAGCCGCTCGTTCAGCTCGTCCGTAATCTCTATGCCAGTCTCTCGAAGGAGCTGGTTGGTGAACAATCCCCCGCTCATTCCGATTTTCCGATGAATCCGCCAGACTGAAAGGTCGATGCCCTCTTCATCGAGCGCCTCCTTCCATGCAAGGACATGTTGGTAGACGCTATCGACCAGCGTACCGTCGAGGTCAAAAAGAAAAGCGTGGTCTATTCGCATAGCAATCTCCCACTGTATTTTCGTTCCGTTCGTGTCGCATTGTTTATAGAGCAACGCTCGTGCCATTTCGGCAAGTTCAGAAAATCAAACAGTTACTTGATCGACATTGGTCCTCACGGACAAAGTGTCCCGATTTTCAGGCCAAAATGTCCGATTGAAACGACGCTCAACCTCGACGAATTATTTGATTTTACTAGCTATTTATGCAGAAATTCGATCGTGGAACGTCTGCTTCCACGCTGGGCCGCTGGCTCGGCATATAACGCCGTATCAACGGGGCGCATATGAAGCTGAGTTACGAGTTACTGCTCTTGAGTGCCGAATGGGTAGTGCGTCTGGGTGCGCTTGTCGTCATCCCGCAACGCCGCTCTCCCTCGTCTGCCCGAGCATGGCTACTACTGATTTTCTTTCTGCCTATCCCCGGACTTATTCTGTTCCTCGCTATCGGCAACGATCGCTTTCCAGGATGGCGGAAGGCCCGGTTTCAATCTCTCCAACCATTCTTTGACGCAACGGTCGATACCGTGCGACCTTTCCAGGCATTTCTGGAGGCGAAGCAGCCGGTCGCCGAACTTGCAACCGCTCTCGGCCGGTTTCCCGCGGTGGACGGAAACAGGGTTGAACTGATCGACGATTACGATGCGGTGATAGACAAGCTTGTGGAGGATATCGATGCCTCGACGTCTTCCGTTCACTTGCTGGTCTATATATTTGCAGACGATACCGTCGGCCAGCGAATTGCAGATGCGCTCGGACGTGCGAAAGTCCGCGGTGTCGAGGTCAGGGTCATGTTCGATCCGGTCGGATCGCATCGATGGCGGCTCGGCACATTGCGTATGCTTCATGCCCAGGGAGTGCAGGTTCGCGAAGCCCTTCCGTTGCGCTTCATCAAGTTTCGCTCTCGAGGCGACATGCGCAATCACCGCAAGCTTTTCGTCATCGATGGCAAGATCGGATACGCCGGCTCGCAGAACCTGGTCGCAAAAGACTTTCGCAAGGGGATCACGAACCATGAACTGGTCGTCCGGTCGCAAGGGCCGGTCGTGGCGGCCATGGACGCTGTCGTAAGAGGCGATTGGAGTATGGAGACGGGAGTGTTGCCCGTGAAAAGCCAAGCTCGCCCTCAACAGGCCGGGTCAGCTCGGGCTCAGCTCCTGCCAAGCGGAGAGGATTATCGGCTGGAGGGATTTGAATCCTTGCTGGTTTGGCAGATCCATCAGGCGCGGGAGCGCGTCGTCCTCGTGACGCCATACTTCATTCCTGATGAAGATATTCTCGGAGCGCTACGAACGGCCGTCGTTCGCGGTGTAACCGTCGATATCATCCTGTCGAAAGTGGTCGACCAGCGGCTCGTCAGACTATCCCAGAGCTCCTATTACGAGGATCTGCTTGTCGCCGGCATCAAAATCCACCTCTATCGTGATTATCTATTGCATGCGAAGAATGTCAGCATCGACGGTACACTCGCCATCGTGGGATCGAGCAATGTCGATCTGCGTTCTTTTCAGTTGAACGAGGAAGTCAGCCTGCTCCTTTACGACGCGGATTCCATTGAACGTGTCGATGCCATCCAGCAAGGTTATATGCAAAAGTCAGACGTTCTGGATCTGGCGACCTGGAAAACACGGTCGCCGTTTCGCAAGATTGGCGAAAACGCAGCGCGAATGGTCAACTCGCTGTTTTGATGACATCGCCGATCTTCGCCGCTGGCTTCACGCTTGTCGATCGGCATTGCCTGGATCGTCGCAGGCGGCGAAGGTTATCTCGTGGCGTATCGGATTTGGATCAGGGTCGATATCTCTATCAGTCCTGATCGCGGCTTTCGGCAATAACCTTGTCGATCAGACCTTCATTGCGTCGGATGAACTCATCACGCGATAGCCTGGAGGTACGCCACGCGGCCTGGAGACCGGAATCTCTGTCAAGCCATTGATCGCGCGTTTGATGATCGATCTTATGACGCCGGGCGTCCTGCGATCCATGCGATGCTCTGTCGTGATCCTTGGACATTGTATCATCCTTTCTGTGCCGAATTTAGTTTCATCCCGAGCAGACGATCATGGGGATCGGGAGACGGGCGGGCTCCCGCGACGGAAGTATCATTGCGACCGCTGCGCATCGACGATGCCGAACGGAAAGCAAGGGCCGATGCCGCGCGCTGTCATCTCGTTGGATGCGTCGATCAACATCAATCCCGGTTGGCTTCCCAAGGGGCGAAAGCTCTGCAACATTCCATAAGCAAATGGCGTGCCATTATGTTAATTGTTATAAATCAATATCTTATGATGTACATAATATCTGCGAAGGACAATTTATCGAAACCGGCACGGCCAAAATGTCCTGGGCACAAGAACCCAGGCGGTCGTCATCTTCGGACACGACCTTCCTTCCTGGAAAAGCATGGCTGCGCGTAAAGCCGAACCTCATCGCCGGCTTCGTTTCCGTTTTCGCATGCTCAAGTTTTCGGGGAGCTCTCCGAAGAAGCTTGCGACAACTTGATCATCGTTTGTTGCGCCATGGTCGAATTGGCGATGATGATCTGCCGCTGATCGTCGGTTCGAAGAATCGTATAGCCGAGCGAGATATCCTCCACCTCGCCCACTTCGAGGCCCGTCGGAGCCTTTATTTGCAGACGATCGCCGCGCCGGAACGGCTTGTAAAGAACAAGGCTGATCCCGGAAACAAGATTTCCCAAGGTAGCCTGTGCAGCAAAGCCGACGATCACCGACGCCAAACTTACACCGGCCAGCAAGGCGGTGCCGAGCTTGTTCAAGGCAGGGATCACATGGGCGTAAGATGTTGCCAGCAATACCCAGATCAGCAGGACCGCAAGATGGCTCAAGAACGAGAGGGTGATCTCATCGACGCGGGCAGTCTGATCATGACGCAGCACAGCCTGGAGGACTTTTCGCACAAGCCAGGACAGGATCAGGCCCTGAGCGATGAAGAACGCAGCCAGCAAGAGAGCGCCCGAAATTCGATCCGGACTTAAGAATTGCATCATCGACGAAGCACGTTCCATTGTTGAACCATTCGGTATCAAAACGATCAGGAAATCACATAGGCTCGATTTCGATCGCCACACTAACTGCGTCTGAAAAAGTCCACATCAATCCGAACACCCGGCTCCATTGTCGAGAGCTCGCTTGGTAATCGGGCAATGCCTTCAGCCATTGCAATCGCCGAAAGGCTTGCGGATGAGCCTTGTCCCAAGAACACAATAAGCGGAAGGCCATTCGGATTGTGGCCCACGGTGCGAAACGGCACGAATTCAGTTCGATCTGCCCTCTTGGGATACGTGGAGGCAGAGATCGCGGGAAACCATTTTGTACCGAATTCGCTCTTGGCCGCCATTTTGCGCAAGGCAGGGAGAACGATGTATCGCAGGCAGACCAGTGCCGCATTCGGGTTCCCAGGCAGGCCGGCAAAAAGGCTGATCCCGATGCGACCGATCTTCAGCGGTTTGCCGGGCCGCATCGCGACCTTCACGACATCCAGCGAGCCGCCGCTTTCAATCACCGCGGCTGCGACATGATCCTCGTCACCCGCGGAGACGCCTCCAGTGGTGATCGTCACGTCATAGTTCCGCGCAGCCTTTTGAATGATCTCCGTTATCAGTTGTCGATTGTCTCGGACAATGCCCAGCTCTTCCACCTCGATCCAAGCATGTTCCCGCAACATTGCGCTGACAAGAATCCCGTTCGAATTATAGATCTGGCCGGCCCCTAGCGGCTCGCCAGCAGACCTTAGCTCGGATCCCGTGCATAGGACCGCCACCCGAATTCTTCGAAACACCTCGACACTCGCAACGCCGGCTCCGGCAAGAAGCGGCAGGCGTTCCGGTGTCAACACGTCACCGATTTCGAGCAAAGCCTGTCCCTCCTGAACGTCCTCCCCTGCCCTTTTGACATTCTGCCCGGGTCGAGGCCGCTCGAAGATGGTCACCGTATCGCCCTTGCGCTCACACCGCTCTTGCATGATGACCGTGTCGAAGCCTGATGGAAGGGCTGCTCCGGTGAGGATGCGAATGGCCCGGCAGGTGCCTGGTTCTGGTCGGACAATTGTTCCTGCGGCCGCTATGCCGATAATCGGCACTGTCCATGGACCGGTACCGATCAGTTCGCCGGCATTGATCGCATAACCATCCATGGCGGAATTGTCGAACGGCGGCACGGCGGTTTCAGCTACGGGCACCCGCGCCAGTATTCGACCCATTGCGGCCAAGAGCTCGAGGCGTTCCGATTTCATCACTGGCAGGACGAGAGCACTTGCCCTGGCGGCGGCCATGTCGGGGCTGATCGGCATGCCGCTGCCGCCGGCAGAGCAATTTCGTAAATAGGTCTTCAAATCGTCATCCACACGCAAACACTTTCGCAAGAGTCCGGCTGACTACCGCACAGGTTAGCTATCAATTTTCAGGATGAGCCGAAGCAGGAACGCAACGACGGCCAGAGACATCACGCTGGCAGCCCAGATTGCGATCATCCACCCCAGACGCTTCCAGATCGAGGAGGTTTCAGCCTGCATCAGTGATACCCATGCACGCCCGCCTTACCGCGGAAAACCCAATAGGCCCACGCTGTGTAGATCAGGATTATCGGGATGATAATCATCGCCCCGACCAGCATGAACCATTGGCTCTGTGGCGGCGCGGCAGCATCCCATATCGTTACTGATCGCGGCACGATATAGGGATAGATACTGATACCGAGCCCGGCAAACCCCAGCAGGAATATTGCCAGCGCCATGACGAACGGCACCCGTTCCATGCCGCGCCTAAGGCTCCAGAAAAACAGGGCGGCGGAGATCATGACGAGAAGCGGAACCTGTGCCGTCAGCAGCACGCCCGGCATTGCGAACCAGCGGCGCCAATAGTCGTAGGTGAGAAAGGGAGTGGCAATGCTCACCGCCGCAAGAGAAACAAGCGTTGCGATACCGAGCCAGAAGGCCAATTTGCGGGCATTGGCCAGGCTGGTGCTTTCCGTCTTCCAGACCAGCCATGAAGCCCCGAGCAACGCATATCCGATCACCAGCGCGACACCGGTGAGGAGACTGAAGGGGCTCAACCAGTCGAGCCACCCGCCGGCATAGGCCTGATTGTCGACATGGACCCCCTGCAGGATCGCGCCCAGCATGATGCCCTGCGAGAATGCAGCCACCAGGGACCCAAGCGAAAAGGCAGCATCCCAGAATGCCCTGTGCCGGGGATGGCGCCAACGAAACTCGAAGGCCACACCTCGGAACACCAATCCCAGCAGCATAGCGATGACAAGCGGATAGGTGGCGGGCAGAATGATCGCATAGGCGAGCGGGAAGGCCGCAAAGAGTGCACCGCCCCCAAGGACAAGCCATGTTTCGTTGCCGTCCCAGACGGGCGCGATCGAGTTCATCGCCTGATCGCGCTCATCGCCCACGGCAAAAGTCGGGAACAATATGCCGATCCCAAGGTCGAAACCATCCATGACGACGTAGGCAAATACCGCAAAGCCGATGATCATGGCCCAGACTATGGTGAGATCCAGATATTCGGTCATGATCAATCCTCCAAAGGCAGCGCGGCGCCGAGACTTGGGGCGGGCGTGATACCGGCAGCACGCTGTGGGACCTGGGGCGGCTCGCTTTCATGCGGTTCCGGCGGCTTGGACATCAGCCGCAGCAGATAGAAAATGCCCGAGCCGAAGGCAAAAAAGTAAACGATCACAAACGCCAGAAGCGAGACTGCGACGGCGGGAGCGGCAAGCGGCGAATGGGATTCCGCCGTCCGCAATAGTCCGTAGACCGTGAAGGGCTGGCGGCCGACTTCGGTCGTGACCCATCCCGCGATCACGGCGACAAATCCCGCAGGTCCCATGCACACGGCGGCGCGATGCAACCACGCCCACTCATAAAGCTTTCGTCTGTGGCGGGCGAGAAGGCTCCACAGGCCGATGCCAAGCATCGCAAATCCGAGCGCCACCATGATGCGGAACGACCAGAAGATGATCGGCGCCGGCGGCCACCGATCACGGGGAAAGTCGTTCAGTCCTTGCATCGGCGCGAACGGATCATGCTTGAGGATCAACGACCCGAGATGCGGTATGGCAATCTCATAGCGGACCCGCGCTTCTTCATTGCTCGGCAGACCGAAGAGGATCAGCGGCGCTCCTTCAGCATGTGCTTCATAGTGACCTTCCATTGCGAGGATCTTGGCCGGCTGATGTTCCAGCGTGTTGAGACCATGTGCGTCGCCGGCGAAAATCTGGATCGGCGTGACGATCGCCGCCATCCACATCGCCATCGAGAACATCTTCCGAGCCCCGCGATTGGAATGGTCTCTGAGCAGATGCCATGCTCCGACACCACCAACGACAAACGCCGTCGTCAGGTAGGCCGCGAGGACCGTATGCACCAGACGATAAGGGAAACTCGGGTTGAATATGATCGGCAGCCATGATCCCCCCGGCACGAACTGTCCGCTCGCATTGATCTCAAAGCCGGCCGGCGTGTGCATCCAACTGTTGACCGAGAGGATCCATGTTGCCGAAATGAGCGTGCCGAGAGCCACCATGCAAGTGGCAAAGAAGTGCAAGCCTTTGCCAACCTTGTTTATTCCAAAGAGCATCACTCCCAAAAATCCGGCTTCGAGGAAGAATGCCGTGAGCACTTCGTAGGCCATCAGCGGACCGATGATAGGCCCCGCCTTTTGAGAGAATACGGACCAGTTCGTGCCGAACTGATAGGACATGACCACGCCGGAGACGACGCCCATGCCGAAAACGACCGCGAAGATTTTCAGCCAGTAGCGATAGAGATTGGCGTAGACGCCGTCCCCCGTTCGCAGCCAGAGCGCTTCGAGCACCATGAGGAAACTGGCGAGCCCGATCGAAAAGGCCGGAAACATGAAATGGAACGAGACAGTGAATGCGAACTGGGCTCTCGCTAGGATGACCGGGTCTAGGTTCTCAAGCAACGTCCGTCTCCCTCACTAAAGATCGAGTTGAAAGTGACCGCTCCTGGTGTTTTTCTATGCCGCTAGTACCCTGACGGGGATGGACTTCGCCGCCGGAGTGCCGCTGATCTTGTCGTAATATTCGAGCGGCAGAAGCGGATTGAGTTCAGGGTAGTAACCGGCGACCGAACCGCGCGGCATCGGGTAATCCAGTACGGTGAGGCCATCGACCCGGCGCTGAACCCCGTCGTCGGTAATCGTCTCCAGGGAGATGCGTGCGCCCGCTTCGAGATTGCGTTGCTTTCGATCGTCCTCGTTCATGAACAGGACCATGCGGTCGTTGTAGACGCCGCGATAGCGATCGTTGTAGCTGTAGATGGTCGTGTTGAACTGGTCGTGCGAGCGCACGGTCGCAAGCCGCAGCATGGCAGGGTCCGCGACCGGTGCGTTCACTTCCAAGCCAGGCAATAGAAGAAAATTTGCCTTGCCATTCGATGTGGGCCAGACAAGCCGACGCGGCGGAACGTCCAGGTGGAAGCCCTTGGGATTTTTGATCTTTTCGTTGAAGTCCGTGTAGATTTCCGGATAGACGGCCGCGATCTTGTCACGGATCAGGTTGTAGTCGTGGATATAGGTCTCCCACGGAACCTTACAATCGGGAAGCGTCGCCATTGCCATGCGGCATACGATCTCCACCTCCGGCTTCAGATGCTCGCTGGCCGGCGTCAGCACGCCACGCGAAGCCGTGACGTTCGACATGGAATCTTCGATCGTTACGAACTGTTCGCCGGCCGACGTAGATATCCATTCCGACCTGGCAATCACCGGAAGAATCAGCGCCTCCTTGCCGTGAACGAGGTGGCCGCGATTGAGCTTGGTGGTAATCCCGACGGTGAGCGCAAGCTTGCTCATGGCCGCATAGGATCGCTCGGTATCGGGGATCGCGCGAACGAAGTTTCCACCCATGCCGATGAAGACTTTGGCGGTCCCGTTCTCCATCGCCTCCACGGATTCAACCGTATGATGGCCGTGGTCGCGAGGCGGTTCGAAACCGAAAACGTCCCGAACGCGGTCGAGATAATCCTGCGTCGGCTTCTCATCGATCCCAACCGTGCGATCGCCCTGAACGTTCGAATGTCCGCGGATAGGCGAAATACCGGCTCCCGGCTTTCCGAAATTGCCCTTCAGCAACAGCAGATTTGCAACCTGTTGCAACAGGCGCGACCCATCCTGATGCTGGGTCAGGCCCATGCCGTAACAAATCATCGTTGCTCGCGAACGAATATAGATTTCGGCGCAGCGGCGGATCTGGTCTTCATCCAGCCCAGACGCCTCGACAAGCTCGGGCCAATCATGGGTCATAACCTCGTCGCGAATGGCATCGAGACCAACGGTGTGCTTCGCGATGAAGTCATGGTCGAGGATCGTTTCGCCCTTGGCTTCGCGCTCGAACATCACCCGCATGATGCCTTTCAGAAAAGCGAGGTCGCCGCCGATCTTCATATGGACGAATTCGCTGGCGATCGGCGTGGAGCCGAATGTCGCCATCTGGATCATATCCTGCGGTTCGGTGAAGCGTATCAGCGCACGTTCCGGCATGGGATTGACGGCGACGATCGGAACGCCGCGCTTTCGCGCCTCAACCAGATTCGTCATCATGCGCGGCGAGTTCGTGCCGGTGTTCTGCCCGATGACGAAGATCGCCTCGGCATGTTCGAAATCCTCGAGGATCACCGTGCCTTTGCCGACGCCGATCGATGGTGGCAGACCGCGGCTGGTGGGCTCGTGACACATGTTGGAACAGTCGGGAAAATTGTTGGTGCCGAACGCCCGGATGAAGATGGCGTAGAGAAAAGCGGCTTCGTTCGGTGTACGCCCAGAGGTATAAAATTCGGCCTGATGCGGGCTCTCAAGCGATCTCAGATGCTTGCCAATCGTTGCGAAGGCGGTATCCCAGTCGCAGGGCACATATTTGTCTGTCGCGGCGTCGTAGCGCATCGGCTCCGTCAAACGGCCTTGCATCTCCAGCCAGTAGTCCGACTGCTCCATGAGCTCGGAGACCGTGTGCGCGGCAAAGAAGTCTCGCGTGACCCGAAATTTGGTCGCCTCATGCGCCAGCGCCTTTGCGCCGTTTTCACAGAATTCGAGCGTCTTCTTGCAGTCGGCATCCGGGAAGGCGCAGCTTGGACATTTGAAACCACCGGGCTGGTTCATGGCAAGAAGCGCGCGCGACCCCTTGGTCACGACACTTTGCTCCAGCAGCACCTTCGCTGTCGCGGCCGCGGCACCCCATCCGCCGGCCGGATGGTGATAGCTCTTATACTGCGCTTTCTTGTCACTCATGACCCGCACTCCGCAAGTGTATCAGTGCGATCAGTAAAACACGTTATCCCATTGTTTTCCATGGACATTTTGTCCTAATCCGCCGGACAATTTGTCCGTTTTGCGGCGAGTTCTCTTGCTAAGTCTTTGACAATGCTATCCGCAAGAAATGGTACGGTTCTTGCTGGGCGAACCTGGAGTGAGAGGCCAGATGAAGCAGTCTCGTTCGCCCTTGCTGCAGTGAGGTCATTCCTCTTCGCAGCAACACGCAATTCCACTGCAATCAGGTTAAGACATGATCGTCCGAGAAACTCCGAACCTGCTCCGTCTCTTCCTTGAGATTCGAGGATCGGTGATCAGACGCATCTATCCCCGCGTCCTGATCGTCATGTTCATGTCGGCTATTGTCGTATGGGCACACACGCGACACCCCACGCTCGTTCCGCTGGTCGACGGGGCGCCGTTTTACCTGATCGGCCTGACGCTTTCCATTTTTCTCGGGTTTCGCAACAATGCCTGCTACGATCGCTGGTGGGAGGGGCGAAGGCTCTGGGGCCATCTTCTTGCGCATAGCCGCGACCTTGCCCGCCAGACAGTCATTTTGCTGCAGAGCGGCGATCAGGCGATCAGAGAGCGCGAAAGGCTGATCCGGCTGAACATCGTCCTTGTCGAGGATCTCGTGCGCCACCTGCGTTACGGAGATCGGTTAGGCGACAATGTCGAAACCCTGCTCTCGAATGAAGAAAGAGCCAGGCTTCTCAAGGCATCCAATTCGCCCAACTATATCCTGCAATTGATGGGCGGATGTCTCGCCGGCCTTTCTGCCAAAGGCTATGTCACCGACATTGAGTTCAGCATCCTCGACCGCACCATCTCGGGCATGAATGAAGTCATCGCTGGCTGCGAGCGTCTTCGCAACACGCCCGTTCCGTTCGGTTACACGCTCCTGCTTCACAGAACCGCCTACCTCTTCTGCTTTCTCTTGCCGTTCGGTCTCGCCAATATGCTCGGGCCGATTACACCGCTGGCCGCAGGCATCATTGCCTATACGTTTTTCGGGCTGGATGCGCTTGGCGACGAGCTGGAGATGCCATTCGGAACCATGCCCAATGACCTGCCGATTGCTGCGATCGCCAAGTCGATCGAGATTACCTTGAGAGAGGCCTTAGGGGAGGACGATCTCCCGGAAATGCCTAAGCCGGTGGAATCGATCCTTCTCTGATCCCTCGAAGACTGCGGCTGCACACCACCTCGCATGGCTTGGAGTAGCCATGCTGACCGGCGTATCCGGCTTGCGCGTCGGCATCGTTTTCTGTCTCGCGAAAATCCATTGAGCACGGATAGCTTACCCCGCAAAACCCGAGACGAGGCAAGCCGCTGTCCATGATCGCATCCGCCCTTAAACAGTCGTCTACGCGCTCTTGTCAGCCGCAGCCTGCGCAGGCAGCAAGGCGATCGCCGCTTCGGCGGTCAGCATCCGGAAGGTAAAGCTCTCCTGGAAGTAGAGTTCGACCGTTGTTGCCGAATGGCTGAGGTAGCCGATGGAAATGTCCTGACCAAGGTCGAGCGAGAAGTCCCCACCTCTGGTCGTCAGAACGAAGCCGCCCTTGATCGCGGGCGCCCAGATGATCCTGCCATCGACGACCTTTTCGATATGATGGAACACCGGATAGCCTTCGTCGCTGCCGCCGCTTGCGGCGGTATATTCTTCTTCACCGAGAACCAGGGCATAGGGGCCTTGGACGCCGGCGAGACGCAACTGGCTGACAGCCTTCGCAACAACGTCGGGATAGTTCTTGAGGCTTGAGGGAAGGTTCAACGCGGGATTGCTGCTGGCCTCACGAATTCCCTGGATCCCGGCTGCAGCAAAGCCGTCGAAGACGGCACGGTCTTCGCTGAAGGCTAGCTTGCGGGCGGCTTCCTTGACCGGCGACCAATCGGAATCCTCCGATCCGCGCTCGACATCGTCAATCGCAGATCGCGAAAGTTCGAAGGGAACACGAAGCTCGACAACCGCTTTGACATCGCGCAGGGAAGCCTGTACGCCGTCGCCCAGGCCCGCAACCTGTTTAAGGTGCCCGGTGCCGGCGGCTGAAAACTCGGCGCCCTTCGGACCGTCGACATCCACCACACGCCGTGCGGCCAGGTGACGCTTGAGCGTCCTTCTCGCCTCTTCCTCGACCTGCTCCCAGGCCTTGTTCGAGATCGGAGCGAGTTTCCTGTGAAGATTGTCCATATCAAACCTCTTTCTTTAAGGAACCGATCCCGAGGGAGCCGTCCGTGTTTTCATTCTGGGGAGCGGAGTTCGTATTATCCGATTGATCCGTGGAGACGGATTCAGCCTCGGCGACCGGTGAAGAGGCCGCATCGGGTTCGACACCATCAAGAAAGGTCGCCGATGGAACGAAGAAAAGGCTGCCAGTAATCGCCTGGCTGACGTCAAGCAGGCGATCGTAGTTCCCCGGCGGCCGGCCGACGAACATATTGACGAGCATCTGTTCCATACGCGCCGGAGATCGGGCGTAGCCGATGAAATAGGTTCCGAATTCGCCCTTCCCGACATCGCCGAACGGCATATTGTCTCTGACGATATCGAGCTCCTCGCCGTTCTCGACGATCGTCGTCAGCGCATTATGCGCAAAGCTCGGCTTGACGCTGTCATCGAGTTCGACGTTGGAGAATTTCTTGCGCCCAACGATACCCTCCTGCACCTCGACGGGTATCGCGTTCCATTTGTTCAGGTCGTGCAGGTATTTCTGGACGATCACATAGCTGCCGCCGGCAAAGGCTGGATCTTCGTCGTCGATGATCGCCGCGTCGACGGCTGCCTGATCGACCGGATTTTCCGTCCCGTCGACGAAACCGATCAGATCGCGGTCGTCGAAATAGTTGAACCCCTGGACCTGATCTGCGGTCGCCACCGCATCTCCAAGCCGCGACATGATCTCCATCGCGAGCTCGAAACAGAGATCCATGCGGGCCGCGCGAATGTGAAAGAGCACGTCGCCCGGTGTGGAAACCGCATGATGCACACCGTGGATTTCCTTGAAAGGGTGCAAGTCTTTCGGCCTCGGCCCATCAAACAGGCGGTCCCACATATCAGATCCGAAGGCCATGACACAGGAAAGACGACCCTCAAGATCGCGGAATCCGACCGCCCGAAGCAGCCCGCCAAGATCGGCGCACATCGACCGGACGGCCGTCTCGCTCTCGCGGCCGGGTTTGATAGTCAGAACAAGAAAAATCGCCGCGCGCGTGAGGCGCGCGACGACAGGCTGCGGGGTTGGTTTTGTTTCGTCTGCTGCCATAATCTATCCGTTGACTTCTTTCGGGATCGCACCGGAGGGCGATCGAGGAATGCTGATCGACGCAGTCACTTCAAGACCGCCCTGCGCGACAGCCCGAGAGGATTAGCAGACCTGCTCGGGCCACGGTCAGGCGGATCTTCTCTCACTGGGTGAGACGGAGTGCGCAGGGCATTGTTGCCATCACATGACTTCCGACGGATGACATTTGCTACGAGGCCTGCTTCCGCCCTACCCATTCAATCGCTGGCGTCCCGTCTGGCCTGGGCCACGGCTGCCGCCTTTCTCAACCGGCCACGCTCCGCCGGTCTGACGAGCGAAATGACTTTTTTGTCGGGTATGTCGCGCATCCCCTGATTTGCGTGTCGGGTATTGTAGGGGATGTTATTTTTCTGAGCCTGCAATTTGAGCTCAAGAGCATGCCGCGCATTTTCGACCAGGGAATGGTTCTTCGACATCGAAGCACGCCGCTGGATCTCGGCATTCAGCCGCTTCAGGCTAAGGGCCAGAACGGAAGCCTTGAGCCTGGACCCTGCGTCGGAGCTCTTCGGTGCTGCACCCTTTGGATCCGATTTTCCACGCATTTCCCGTCGCTGCTGGTTCGCCTGCGATTTGGCGCGGTCACGCATGTCGCGAAGCCGGCGCAGCAACTTGTTCAATGCGTCGTCGGGTAATGCCTGCACTTCTGGATGGCGGGTCTGCGTGACGACTTCGCGCTCCTCGGCGCTGAGTGCCCGCTCCTCCTCCTTACGGGTGATGGCCATTTCCTGTCTCCTCTTTCCAAACGACCTAAAGCCGTCGAGCGATTCTCAGCCGTGCTCGACCTTGCCGATGGCGATCTCCCCTGAATTTCGAGCGGCTCGGGTATCATCATTTCCCGCTCCGCTCGATAACAGGAGCATCTATCGAACACCCCTCCCCGATCGATTGCAACGACTTTGCTGAAGGCGCCGGGTAGCGAGCGCTTCACACAAGGTCAAATCTGCCGGGCCTAAGCTTGGATCACTCATTCTCCGGCACAGGGCGGCCGGACCGCTCTTCCTCGAGCGTCACCGCAATATCGGCATTGGCGGAAAGGCGAACCTTGTCGCCTTCGACGCCCGCAACAAAACCGAGCTCAATGTAATGGTGATGCCGACCCTTGTGAAACGCGTCGCCACTATCGCTTTTGATGAGCTTGATACGATCGCCTTCCAGTTCATCAACTGTCCCGACATGGACGCCATCGGCACCGATCACTTCCATTCCCTTTTTGATCTTATGATCCGTCACTTTTCTTCTCCTTTGCTGGCAGATTGAAATTCTGAGGTCGATTGCGCGGAGCAATGATATTCGACCGACAATGTGGATTGCAGCACTGGTCCCATGGCGCCTTAGTCGTCTTCGTCATCCATGATCTTGACGGCCTTCCCATTGAAGGTAAGCCCCTCTTTCCCGACCGAGATTTTCACCGTCGAGTCATCATGAACGTCGCCTCCAAGAAGCAGTTCGGCGAGAGGGTCCTGTACGTAGCGTTGAATGGTCCGCTTCAGCGGGCGCGCTCCAAAAGCTGGATCCCAGCCTTTCTCGGCAAGCCAGTTCTGTGCCTTCGTATCGAGCGTCAGATTGATTTTTCGATCGCTGAGAAGCTTCTTGAGGCGGCCGAACTGAATATCGACGATGCGGCCCATCTCGGTCTTCTGGAGACGATGAAACAAGATGATCGCGTCAATGCGATTGAGGAATTCCGGACGGAAATGGACGCGAACCATCGCCATGACCTCTTCGCGCACCACACTCGTCTTTTCACCCTCCGGCTGGTTGACCAGATATTCGGCGCCGATATTCGAGGTCATGATGATCAGCGTGTTGCGGAAATCGACCGTCCGGCCCTGACCGTCGGTCAGGCGCCCATCGTCGAGCACCTGAAGTAGCACGTTGAAGACATCCGGATGCGCCTTCTCGATCTCGTCGAAGAGAACGACCTGATAAGGCCGGCGGCGGACGGCTTCGGTCAATACCCCGCCCTCGTCATAGCCCACATAACCAGGAGGTGCGCCGATCAGCCGCGAGACCGAGTGTTTCTCCATGAATTCGGACATATCGATGCGAACCATCGCAGTCTCGTCATCGAAGAGAAATTCCGCAAGAGCCTTGGCGAGTTCGGTCTTGCCGACGCCGGTCGGCCCGAGGAACATGAAGGAGCCGATCGGACGATTGGGATCTTGCAGGCCGGCACGGGCGCGGCGCACGGCGGTCGACACCGCGCGCACGGCCTGCGCCTGGCCAACGACGCGCTCGCCAAGCTTTTCCTCCATGTGGAGCAGCTTGTCCTTTTCACCCTCCAGCATCTTGGTGACCGGCACGCCGGTCCACCGCGATACGACCTGGGCGACGCTGTCGGCGGTCACCGTCTCGCTGATCGAGGAGGTTTCGCTCGCCTCGATGGCGGCAAGTTTCTTTTCCAGCTCCGGAATCGTGCTGTAGGAAAGCTCACCCGCCCGCTGGAACTCGCCTTTGCGCTGCGCATTCGCAAGCTCGGTGCGATACTGCTCAAGCTCGCTTTTTATCTTCTGCGCATCGGAAAGCTTGCCCTTTTCCGCCTGCCATTTAGATGTGAGATCGGCCGATCTCTTTTCCAGATCGGCCAGTTCTTTTTCCAGCGCCTGAAGCCGGGTCTTCGATCCCTTGTCATTCTCCTTTTTCAGCGCTTCCTGCTCGATCTTCAGACGAATGACATCGCGGTCGATCGTGTCCAGTTCTTCCGGCTTCGAATCGACCTGCATCTTCAGGCGCGCGGCGGCTTCGTCGACGAGATCGATCGCCTTGTCGGGCAGGAAGCGATCCGTGATGTATCGATTGGACAAGGTGGCCGCCGCCACCAGCGCCGCATCCGAAATCCGCACGCCATGATGCAGCTCGTATTTTTCCTTCAGGCCGCGCAGGATCGAGATGGTATCCTCCACGCTCGGCTCCGGCACGAAGACTGGCTGGAAGCGCCGCGCCAGGGCCGGATCCTTCTCGACGTGTTTGCGGTATTCGTCGAGCGTGGTCGCACCGACACAGTGCAATTCGCCCCGCGCCAGCGCCGGCTTCAGCAGATTGGAAGCATCCATGGCGCCATCGGTCTTACCCGCGCCGATCAGCGTATGCATTTCATCGATGAACAGGATGATGCCGCCTTCCGCAGACGTCACCTCCTGCAGTACAGCCTTCAGCCGCTCCTCGAACTCGCCCCTGTATTTCGCACCGGCAATGAGAGCACCGAGGTCGAGCGCCAGAAGTTTCTTGTTGTGCAGGCTTTCGGGTACATCGCCATTGACGATGCGAAGCGCCAGCCCCTCGACGATCGCAGTCTTGCCGACACCCGGCTCGCCGATCAGGACAGGATTGTTCTTGGTCCGGCGCGACAGAACCTGGACCGTACGCCGAATCTCCTCGTCGCGGCCGATCACAGGGTCGAGTTTTCCGTCTCGCGCAGCCTTGGTGAGGTCGCGGGCATATTTCTTCAGAGCGTCGTAAGCATTCTCGGCCGAGGCATTGTCGGCGGTGCGCCCCTTGCGTAGCGCGCTGATCGCCGCCGTAATCGCTTGAAGGTTCACACCGGTATCGGAAAGGATCCTACCCGCATCGCTGCTACGCTCCTCGACCAATGACTGGAACAGCCGCTCGACAGTCACGAAGCTGTCGCCGGCTTTTTCCGCGATCTTTTCCGCGGCGTCGAATAGGCGGGCAAGTTCGGAAGCCATATAGACCTGCCCTGCCCCGGAGCCCGAGACCTTCGGCAATTTTTGAAGCGCATCCTCGGTCGCGCCGAGAACCGTGCGGGAATTGCCGCCGGAACGATCGATAAGGCCGGAAACGAGACCCTCATTATCGTCAAGCAATACCTTCAGCAGATGCAGGCTGTTAAATTGCGGATTTCCGTCCCGCATGGCGAGCGATTGAGCCGACTGTATGAAGCCCTTCGCGCGGTCCGTGAATTTTTCGATGTTCATTTTGGCCACCTTCTACAACGGCGATTGGACGACTGAGACAAGCTGGAACAAGTCAGCGTCAGTTGTTCGAGGAGGTCCCGGCAGGCGCCGTGCTTCCGAAGCCGGGCGATGCCGCCAGCGCGTCACGCAGCGCCTGTTCCTTGGTGTGATCCAGCGATGTTCTAAGCACCGTTCCGCCGGTGCCCTTGAGCTCATCGAGAACCTTGTCGGCGGTCATCTTGCGGATCAGCAGGAACAGCGCGGCGTTCTCCGACTTCAGATTTCTTGCGAGCTCCCTCATGAAGCCGTCATTGATGCCGTAATCGGTCAATGCACCGCCAAGTGCGCCGGAAGCGGCACCGATCGATGCGCCAAGGAGCGGCATGAGAAAAATGGACCCGATCAACAGTCCCCAGAAACCGCCGGAAATGGCGCCGACAGCCGTTGTGTTCATCAATTGAATGAGCTTGACCCTGCCATTATCCTGTTTGACGGCGATCACGGCGTCGGAAAGCTCGATCAAATATTCCTTCTGAAGGTTCACGAGGTTCTGCCTTATGGCCTCGGCTTTGTCTTCGGTCGGGTAGACGATAGCGATCAGATCGGACACAATTCTCTCCCTCGTTCCAAACCATTCGGCTTCAGGTATGGAATACTGGAGCAACCATCGTGCCAGATAGGAAAGTCCTTCAAAATCAATTGCCTATCCTCATGAAGCAACACAGGCAAAGACAATGTGTCGGCTCAGGCAGGACAAATTGTCTTTGCGTCGAGGTCTATTGCTGAGATCGGCTGGGGCCATACAGGATTTCAAGTGCCACAAGTGCTGTCAGAATATAGGTCCCGTTGGAATCCATATCCTCGTCGGTCGAGAGATCAAGCTGTTTCCAGACGCCGTCCAGGTAGCCGGCCTGTCGTTCTATGACCACCTTGTTAGCGATCTGGCCGATGGCGTCGAATTGCGCGAGATCGTAATTCAGTCCGCGATCATCGAGAAAAAGACCGTGCTGCTGCAGAAGATCGGCCATAGGCATGGATGTCTGCGTCAAATAGAAGAGCAGGTCATTTGCGTTCAACGGCTGGTCCTGCGATTGCGGGATCAGTCCGGCCTGTTCGAGCTTTTGTGCCGAGGCCTGCATATCTTTCGAAAGCTGTTCGGTCGATACGGCGGTCATTGAGGACCTCCCGGGTTCCGTTTGCGTTGAATGTCACCCGCCCGATCGCTTGTCTGTCGCACAGCTTGATCGGCGGGTCGCACAATAGCGCCGCAACAATCGTGCCACTTGTCGTTTTCAAGCCTTTTCAATGGTTCGCTAAGCGGAGTGGCACAGGCCGCGGACAAACTGTCGCCTGACACAGGACTATTTGTCCCTGGCAGGGCTGTCTCAGGTGGCTTCGGGAAGCCAGACCGTAAAGGTTGTTCCTTCACCGGGTTTGCTGGCAACCGCAATACTGCCGCCCTGGCGCGTCACGAGCATCTGGCAGATGGAAAGGCCCAAACCCGTGCCTTCGCGGCGCTTGGTCGTGAAAAATGCGTCAAAAATTCTCGTGGCGACATCTGGTTCCATGCCGCTGCCGGTGTCCGAGACCTCGATCGTTATCCCCGGTGTTCGATCCACCTCCGAATCGAATGTGCGGAGAGCCAGCTTACCGCCTTGAGGCATGGCATGAAACGCATTGACAATCAGATTGATCAACACCTGCTGAAGTTCGGTGCGGGGCATCGCGATGAGCCGGGTCGCATTGTCCTCCCGCTCTATCTCAACGGTGGTTTTCTTCAGAAGATGCCGCACCAGCGGCACAGTGTCGGTGATGACATCGGCGGGATTATATCGTTCCAGAACCCCGGCATATTCCTGAGGCTTCGAAAACTTGAGGAGATTGGTGACCATCTCGCTGATGCGCATCAATTGCTGGTCGATCAGCTTGAACTCGCTTTTGGCCCTATCGGCTTCGTCTCCGACGATGCTCTGAATGACCTCGAGATTGCCCTGTATCACGGCAATGGGATTGTTGATCTCATGGGCGACGCCGGCCGTAATTTCACCGATCGCCGCGAGCTTCTCCGACATGATCAGCTGTTTAGTTGTGGTTTCGAGCTGCTCGTTTGCCATCTGTAACGCGCGGGCCCGCTCTTCCACACGCTGATTGAGTTCCGTATTCCATAGCCGCAATTCCGCATCGCGCTCCTGAACCTGGTCGAGCAATCGGTCCAATTCCGATGCGACCTGGCCGATTTCGTCTCCCATTTTAGGAAGGCCGGTTCGCGCGGCAAGATCGCCCGTTTCGACGGCACTGATCGTCCGTGTCATGCGTTCCAGCGGTCGGAAGATGTTGGTCGCCCAAACCAGAAACAAAGGTACGGTCGCGGCAACTGCTACCCCGAAAGCGATGACGATCGCGATCAGCGTTTCTCTTTTCGCATCGGTAAATGGCTTCTGCAGGAAACCGACATAGAGCATTCCGACGCGACGATTGTAGGTATCCAGCAACGGTTGATAGGCGGAGATATACCAGTCATTGACGACAAAGGCCTGCTCTCTCCAGGTCCTCCCATATTTGAGGACCGCTTCGCCCACCTCCGGCGAAACGCGGGTTCCGATTGCACGTCTTCCTTCGAAAAGATCCACATTCGTGCTGATCCGGACATCCGACAGGAACACGGTTGCGGTCCCGCGGCTGTCGACTGGCAGGCTGGCTTCGTTGTAAATCAACCTGTTGATGGTATCGACAAACGAGGTGTTCTTGTTCAGAAGCACGCCGGCAACCAATGCGCCACGTTTCCCATCCGCCCATGCCGCCACAGTAGCGGAATGAAGAACAAGACCCCGGCTTTCCTGTTGAGTGCCTGAAGGCGAATCCGAACCCGGTTGCACAAGCGCAATCCGCGCCTGCTCTGCAAGGTCCGGTGTCAGCGCGGAAAGCTCGTTCTGGTCAAAGACATCGAAACCGGCAGATGACTTTCCATCAAGAGCCGCTTTTACGACGGGCCAGTCCCAGCGAGGCAAAGCGCTGGCAAGCGGGCGGCTACTGGCGACGACGTTGCCCGAGTCGTCGATGAGATAAAGGAAATCCAGGCCGCGATCGCTGGCCGTCTCCTTCAGGAAGGCATCAAGATCGTCGCTCGCGACACGTCCACCGGCGGTGAGATCTCGAAAGCGGGCGGATTGGCTGACGGCGGCGAGACGCTCTTCCGTGACCGCCAGCATTCTATCGATGTAAAAATGGGCGATCGTCAGATCATCGTTGACCTTGGATATCGCCAGCGCATCGAATCGCTCATTCCAGCGGTAGATCGTGATGCCTAGCAGTATGGGCAGGATGACGAGCATCGGCACGAGTGCGATTGCCAGAAGGCGATAACGGACCGATGCCTTGCGGTTTGAAATCTCGCTCGTTCCCTCACGCATTCCAGTTTACACATTTCCGGTCGATCGTTTTGCGAGAAATTCCGAGCCGCCGAGCGGCCTCCTCACGATCGCCGCCAACCTCTCGCAGCACCGCAAGAATATGCCGCTTTTCGATTTCCGCCAAGCTCTGCCCGCCGGCTCGTGCAGGAACCAGGGGAGACCTCTCCGCCTCCTCGGGAAAGTTCCCGAGGATAACAGCCCTTTCGATGAAATTCCGCAGCTCTCTTATGTTGCCGGGCCAATCATATCGCAAAAGATAGGAGCGGATGTGTTCATCGATCTCCACTGCCGGCATACCAACCTGCTGTGCGACTTCGCGCATGAACAGTCCTGCCAGTTCCAAAACGTCATTGCCGCGGTCTTTCAACGGCGGCAGTTGAATCTGGACGACATTGATCCGGAAATAAAGGTCGGCGCGGAAGGTCCCTGCTGCCACGCGTTCTTCCAGATCGGCATTTGTTGCGAAGATAAACCTGGCGTCGAACGGGAGCTCACGCTCCGAACCGATCGGTCGAACGCGCCGATCTTCCAGCACCCGCAGTAGCTTGCTCTGCAGCAAATAGGGCATCTCGGCGATTTCATCGAGGAAGATCGTGCCGCCTTGTGCATGCAGGAACAGGCCCTCACGTGTGCGGTTGGCACCTGTAAACGCTCCCTTCAGATGGCCGAACAGTTCGCTCTCGATCATGTCGGCCGGGATTGCCCCGCAATTGATCGGCACGAACAGCTTGTCGGCACGATCCGAAAGAGAGTGTATGGAACGTGCAGCCACTTCCTTGCCGGTCCCGGACGGTCCGGTCAGCAGAACAGATGTTGATATCGGAGCAACACGGGCAATCATCGCCCGAACTTTCTCGATGGCAGGCGATTGCCCAATAATATTGTTTCGAAGATAGACCTGATGGGCCGAAAAATTCAGTTGATGCCGCAAAACGTCATTCTCGCGCTGCAACCGGCTACGGTCGAGGCAACGAGCAATCGAATTTAACAGCTGGTTCGATCGGAAAGGCTTCAGAACGAAATCGACCACGCCGACGCGCACCGCATTTATCGCCGTGTCGAGATCGGCATAAGCAGTCATAAGGATGACATCGGCGAAGAAACCAGTGGCGCGCTGTTCCGCCAGCCAGTCGAGACCATTCATGTTCGGCATGATGTTGTCGAGGATAACGACATCGAAATGCTGCTGATCGAGCTTGCGGGACGCCTCGGCTGCATTCCCAGCCTCTTCGATAATCTTGCAGCGGGGACCGAGGGTCTTGAGCAGAAAGTTTCGCATACCCGGTTCGTCATCGACGACGAGGATCGACGCTTGAGCGAGCCATGGTCCGAATTCGGGATTCTTGACGCGTTCCGATATATCGTTGGGCTCTTCCTCAGACATCACCGCCACTCCTGGATGCTATTGTATCGACGATTGCGCATTGCCGTGCTGCTAAAGCATCCCGCCTCGGAGATGCTGTCAACAGTTTCAGCTGGTGCCTTAAGGCAATTTATCCTCCAGATGAGATTGCAGCTGCTCGAAGGCACGCCGCATGCCGTGTAGCTGGTCGAGCAGATGCAGGATGATGTCGACCCCGGCATCGTTCGCACCCACCTTTTCCGTCAGTTCGCGAATGAGATGCGCCCGGGCGATATCGGCATCCGAGAAACCCGGCCCGGACGGTGTGTTCTGCGGGATGACCCATTCTTGCTCGATCCATAATTCCAGTGTTTTCACCTTGAGACCCGACTGAGTGAGGAACTCCTTCTTTGTGATGATCATGACCTGTCCTCGCGTGGGTTGAAATCTCTTCCGGCCGTCCAGTTCGACACGAAGGTCTCAAGCTCTGGATCAGTGTGCTTGGGCAGGACAATCCTGAGCTTGACGAACTCGTCGCCATGTCCTCCTCCCCGCTGCGGGGCACCCTTGCCGCGAAGGCGCAGCGTCGTACCCGTGTTCGATCCTTTCGGTATCGACATGGACACGTCGCCGGTGGGTGTCGGCACGCGTATCTTTCCACCAAGCACGGCCTCATTGAGAGAAATCGGCAATTCTATCGATATGTCGTCACCGTCGCGCTGGAAGCGGGGGTCGGGCAGAACCTCGACCTGAATAAGGGCGTCGCCAGGCGCGCCCTTGCCCGCACCGGGAGCCCCCTTGCCCTTGAGACGAAGGATCTTGCCATCGACGAGGCCGGCCGGGATGGTGACGTCAAGAGTGCCCCCGCCCGGCAGCGTCAGACGCTTGTTGGCACCGGTGATCGATTCAACGAACGATATAGGCAGCGTGTAATGCAGGTCTTCGCCGCGGCGGTTTGCCCGGCTGCGCTGACTACGCCTGAGCAGGTCCGCGAAGGCATCGTCGGACTCCATGAAATCCGCAAAGCCGGATGTATCCATATACGGATGACCGCCGTCGGAATGCGCGAAATCCCTGTAATAGTGATGTTGCGATCGTTCCGCACCGGTCTCATCGATCTCGCCGGCATCGAAGCGTTTCCGCTTGTCCGCATCACCGACAAGGTCATAGGCGGCGGCAACCTCCTTGAACTTGTCTTCCGCAGATTTATCACCGGGATTCAGGTCAGGATGCAGCTTTTTTGCAAGCTTGCGATATGCGGACTGAATATCCGATGCGGAGGCGGTCGGGCTGACCCCAAGAACCTCATAGGGATTTTTCACGTCTTACTCCGGATATGATTAAGTGACCCAATTTTCGACTGAGAGCTCCGTCGGACCTCTAAGCTTCCTTCCGCGAAACGGGAAAAGGAATAAAGAAGAGCCGACCACTCATCCCCCGGGACAATCACTGCAAGTCCAGCCAGGCGCAGCGCCTCATAGCTGGATCTCGCCGCAATTATACGAGGGACGATCGAGGGGCGGATTGCCAAGCTCCGCCCCATCGATCTCAATTCGCTTTCTTCTGGTCGTCGTCGAGTTCGGTGAATTCCGCATCGACGACATCGTCGTTGCCGGAAGCCGGTGCGGCGGGTTCGGACTGCTGAGATTGCGAATAGACGGCTTCGGCCAATTTCATGCTCGCCTGCTGGAGTGCATTGACCTTGGCTGTGATCGCGTCGCCGTCATTGCCTTTCAATGCCTCACGGAGATTGGACACGGCATCTTCAATCGTCCGGCGATCGGCATCCGCCAGCTTTGCGCCGTGCTCGACTAAAGTCTTCTCCGTTTCGTGAATAAGGGCGTCGCCGGCATTTTTGGCCTCGATGGTTTCCCTTCGCTTCTTGTCCTCGGAGGCATGGGTTTCGGCATCCTTGATCATCCTGTCGATATCGGCCTCAGAAAGGCCGCCCGAAGCCTGGATCTGGATGGTCTGTTCCTTGCCGGTCCCCTTATCCTTGGCTGAGACGTTGACGATGCCGTTGGCATCGATATCGAAGGTGACCTCGATCTGCGGGGTCCCGCGCGGCGCCGGCGGAATTCCCATCAGATCGAACTGGCCGAGCAGCTTGTTGTCTGCCGCCAGTTCACGCTCGCCCTGGAAGACGCGGATCGTGACTGCGTTCTGGTTGTCCTCGGCGGTGGAGAATGTCTGGCTCTTGCGCGCCGGCACGGTCGTGTTGCGTTCGATAAGGCGCGTAAAGACGCCGCCCAGTGTTTCCAATCCGAGCGACAGAGGCGTCACGTCGAGAAGCAGAACATCCTTGACGTCGCCCTGCAATACACCCGCCTGGATCGCAGCGCCGACGGCGACCACTTCATCAGGGTTCACACCCTTGTGAGGCTCTTTGCCAAAAATCTTTTCGACGACCTCCTGGATTTTCGGCATTCTGGTCATGCCGCCGACCAGCACGACCTCGCTCACCTCCTTGGCGGTCAGGCCAGCATCCTTCAAGGCGCTGAGACAGGGTTCGATCGTCCGCTGCACGAGATCCTCGACCAGGGATTCGAATTTGGCCCGGGTGATCTTGACCTGCAGATGCTTCGGTCCCGTGGCGTCGGCGGTGATAAAGGGAAGGTTGATTTCCGTCTGAGTTGTTGTCGAAAGCTCGATCTTCGCCTTTTCGGCAGCCTCTTTGAGGCGCTGGAGGGCGAGCTTATCGGTTTTGAGGTCGATACCCTGTTCCTTCTTGAATTCCGAGCAGAGGTATTCGACAAGGCGCATGTCGAAATCCTCACCGCCGAGGAACGTGTCGCCATTCGTCGACTTCACCTCGAACACGCCGTCCCCGATGTCGAGGATGGAAATGTCGAACGTTCCGCCACCGAGGTCATAGACAGCGATCTTCGCTTGCTTCTTCTTTTCAAGCCCATATGCCAGCGCTGCCGCCGTCGGCTCGTTGATGATACGCAGAACCTCAAGTCCAGCGATCTTGCCGGCATCCTTGGTTGCCTGGCGCTGGGCGTCGTTGAAGTAGGCGGGAACCGTGATGACCGCCTGCGTTACTTTCTCTCCCAGGTTCGCCTCAGCCGTTTCCTTCATCTTTTGAAGAATGAAGGCGGAGATCTGGGATGGCGAATAGGTCTTGCCTTCCGCCTCGACCCAGGCATCTCCATTGGCCGCCTTGACGATTTTGTAGGGGACCAGACCCTTATCCTTTTCGACCGTCGGATCGTCGTATCGGCGGCCAATGAGGCGTTTCACGGCAAAGATCGTGTTGGTGGGGTTGGTGACGGCTTGTCTACGCGCGGGCTGGCCGACCAGACGTTCACCGTCGCTGGTGAAGGCGACGATCGAGGGTGTCGTTCGCGCACCTTCCGAGTTCTCGATAATTCGCGTGTTCTTGCCGTCCATCACGGCAACGCAGGAGTTGGTCGTACCCAGATCGATTCCGATAACTTTACTCACCGTATTACTCCTCTGTTTCCTTCGCGGATTGATGTTCGCGCCCCGCACAGCCGTCCGTCCGGGATCACCCCTTTGCCAGCTCGCACATGCCGCAATCCTTCAAGGAGCAACGGCGGTCATCCGGATCGGACCCCGCCGCCGTGAGGATATCGGGCGACGAACTGGTATTGCCGAAGAGAAGAGCAACAGCCGTGCCAGTTTTTGATATTCATGAATATCAATCGCTTAGAGGCGATTTGTCGAATTTCTCAGACAGGATGTCCCGCGCCGATCGGACAAAATGTCCGGCGCCACGCCGGATTTTTCATGGAAGGCTCTGTCAACGCTGACAGATATGCCGTTGCATCGACTAGCCCTGCAGCAGCGTCTTGCAGTCGCGGCAAATATACCATGCATACATTGAATTGGAAAAGAGATCCGCTTCCGACCCGATGCTCCAGATAAGCAGGAATGGATCTTGCAAACGTGCTCCCCGGAGTGGACATTTTGTCCAAAACCCCACCGACATAATGTCGGAAGTCAAATGCATCATAGCAATGGACGATTGATTACGCTGATCTTTTAGAACTGGCACGACCGTTGCTTCAATGTCGTTGCAACTATTACGCTGCCCTTTGCCAATGGCAAGCTTCGGCCCGGCAGCAGATTTGCATAGGTTTTGAATTGGGCTGCAGAGGAGATTGATCGTGCAAGAATATGATCTTTACATCAACGAAAAAAAGCCTGCCATCGGTCTCTACGTGCGTACCGGAGCAAGTCTCCCAGACTTCGCCGACCCAAAGGAATGGATTTTTGACGGCACCGACGCAGCGGACCTCCTGCCGCCGAGTGTCATCGAAGGGGTGGCCACGGCCGGACATGCATTCCGTGACATGGATTAATGTCATTCGATCGGTTGATGTGATTTTGCTGGCGTCAACTTTTTCATAGGAAACGGCGGTGTCCACAGCGATTTCCGATCCGCGCATACAGGGACGGCATTCCGCTCGAACGGCCGTCTATGCAGCATTGGCCGGCAACATCGCCGTCGCAATAACGAAGCTCGCTGCTGCTGCCATCACCGGCAGCGCGGCAATGTTTAGTGAGGCTGTGCACTCAGTCGTCGACTGCGGCAACGAAGGCCTCATTCTCTACGGATACCGTCGTGCCGTTCGAAGGCCGGACCTCGTCCATCCCCTCGGCTTCGGCCGTGAGCTCTATTTCTGGAGTTTCATTGTCGCATTGCTGCTGTTTGCATTAGGCGCCGGCGTTTCGATCTATCAGGGCGTTCGGCATGTGCTGGCTCCTCATCCTGTTGAAGACACGCAGATCAGCTATCTCGTTCTCACTCTTTCTTTCATGTTCGAGAGCGCCTCCTGGGTTGTCGGCTGGCGAGCCTTCGCAAAGGCGCGTGGCAACCTGGGTTTCTGGAAAGCATTCCGCCAAAGCAAGGATCCGCCCGCATTCATGGTGCTGTTCGAAGACAGCGCCGCCCTGATCGGCATTGCAATTGCCATGATCGGGATTGCCGCGGCCGAACAGCTTCAAATGCCGGTGCTGGACGGCATAGCTTCGATCCTGATCGGCGTCGTTCTCGCGATAACGGCGATCCTTCTGGCGGCTGAGAGTAAAAGCCTGTTGATCGGAGAACGGGCAACCCCTGCCCTTGTCGAAGCCATCTGTACCATTGCCCAGGAACAACATGGCGTGGTGCACGCAAACAGCGCATTGACGGCACAACTCGCTCCCGATCAGGCGATGGTGGCGCTTAGTATTGAATTCGACCCTACCCTATTTACCGAGCAGATCGAAGAATGCGTAGCTTCGATCGAGGAAAAGGTCCGCTCAGCACATCCCGAGGTCGTTGCATTGTTTGTCAAACCGCAGACGCTCGAGCAATTCGAAAGAGCTCGTAGGAAACGGTTCGGCAATTATCTGTTTTCAGCTACGCCGCCATAGGGGTGGGATGCGCAGATCAGCCATCTCTCCTTCGCAACCGAGAGCTTTTTCCCACTTGCGTATCTGACATGTTGTCCCGGCAGGTTTGGACAATATGTCCGCTTCATTCTTTGTCGCTAAAGCAAGCTACTGTTTTTACACGTTATTCCAATTGGCACATTCATTGCGTCCTTCCAATATGAGCGTGGAAGAGCAGCCGCTCGCCAAACTCGAAGCCGGATTCGAAATCCTTGCCGCCCGGTCGGGCAAAGGAGGCTGCAGATGACGTCGATCAACGTGATTCCCGCTCGGCGGGAGACATTCGCCAATGCACACGGGAAGTGGGGATGGTTCCTCTTCCTCGGTGTCGTCTTTATCGCCCTCGGCGCCATTGCTGCGGGCAACCTGTTCTATGCAACGATTACCGCTGTCTTCTATGTCGGCATCCTTATGACCGTGGCTGGGACATTACAGGTTCTGCACGCCTTCAGCGTCAGGACGTGGGGTGGTTTTTTGCTCTGGCTCGTCAGTGGCTTATTCTATGCAATAGCCGGTTTAACCGCCTTCGCCAATCCAGCGCTCGCGTCGGTGATCCTCACGCTATTGCTTGCGGTGTTGACCCTGTCGGCTGGTGTACTCCGACTGCTCATTGGCGTTCGCGCCCGGTCGACGAAGGGCTGGGGCTGGATCATCGCATCCGGTGCGGTGACGGCTCTTGCGGGATTGATTTTCCTGATCGGATGGCCGGTCAACAGCATCTGGCTCCTTGGCCTGCTTTTGGCGATCGACCTGATATTCCAGGGCGTGACCCTCATCGGCTTTGCCTGCCGGCTCGGAACAATACCATGAGTTCTCCCATCGTTACATTCGAGGCGCGGGTTTCGTTCCCAGCCTCCAATGACAAATCGTGACAGGATATCGAGATGAGCAACGAGAAACGGCAGCCTCACGAAAAATCGACAAAGGCCGTCGAGGGCCTGCATCCGCCGATCGAACCTGTCGAAGGAAACAACAGCCAGGAGGCGGTTGCTATCGACGAGCGCCCCTCCGAAATGGCCCTATCTGAAAAACTGAAGAGCCTGGAGGCAGATAACAAAAGCCTTCAAGATCGCCTGCTTCGCGCTTTGGCCGAGACGGAAAACGTGCGCCGGCGAGCCGAACGCGACGTGAGCGATGCACGGCAATATGCCGTTACCCAATTCGCCGGCGACATGACGCGGGTGGCCGATAACCTCGCGCGCGCAATCAGCAGCATTCCGGAGGAAATTCGTCGGGACAAAGGGCCTGTACGGACTCTGATAGAAGGCGTCGAACTAACCGAAAAAGAGCTGTTGCGTACACTGGAAAAGCACGGCGTCACCAAACTCGATCCCGCTGGCGAGGCGTTTGATCCAAACTTTCACGAAGCAATGTTCGAAACAGAAGATCCAAGTGTTCCCCGTGGCACTGTCACGATGGTGGTCGAACCTGGCTACGCCATAGGAACCCGTCCACTCAGACCGGCAAAAGTCGCAGTATCTCGTGGCGGCCCGCCACGCAGCTCTCAAAGCTGATTGTCTGCTGAGCGCGCATGCCGCCAGCGCGCAAAATCACCATAACGCGGAAACTTCTTCTATTCGATCAGGCCTTGCCGCAATGACTATTCGGAACAGACTGGAACATCGCTCTCCTCATCGGCTTCGATATCCAGTCGGTTAGTCTTTCAGGCGAAACACGCCGCCGAGCGAGGAACCATCCCCACCGCAAAACTTGCCCACCGCTGCGTCCATAGCCTTGAAGATCAGTGCGTCCTGCTTCACGACGGCCACCAGCGGCGGAAATCCTGTATCGGCCGGATCTCCCTTAGGAGCAAGATCGGCAACAACATTGGTACGGGTCACGGTGCCATTGAAAACATTCGCAACGAGATTCCCTTCAGCGATGAAACCGCAGTCGCCTGAGGTCGATTGCCCGTTCGGAATGCCGCCGACTTGCACCACTAACCGGGCACGCGCTGCTTTTTCATCAAGAAGCTTGACCTTGACGGTGCCGCCTCCGAGATCGCCACTTGCTCGCTCGTATGTATGCTCCTGGTCGGCAGCATTCGCGCCGACAGGATGGAAGGCCACCGTCCATAAGATCAAAAGCCTGGGTCCGTACGCGTTCTTGCTCAATCGCACTCTCGTTGCCTTGAAAGGTTGGCGTGTGAAAATTCGACCCAATCCACCGATCGGGCAGAATCGGTCAAAGACCAAAATAGAGCCCTGCGCACCGATTATCTAACGCTGCTTGTGCAAGTTCGTCCATAAGAGCTGCACTACCGTTCGATTTCGAAATCCGAATCTCTCGCCCATCGACATTAGCTGCCTTAAAGCGCAACCGGCGCCTCCTGCTCCGATAGATGCCTCGCCAGACGTGGGCCGACGGTTCTGCGGATACATCGCAAACACAAGGGCCACGATCTTTCTTAACGTAGCGCGAGCCCTCGATTTTATCGGGATTCGGCACGCTGTTCCGCGGGTGAGATCGCCCTTGCTTCGAGAGCTCTATGTTCGGGGTCGGAAGATGACTTCCACCGGATTATTCTGGCCGAAAACATGCGTTTGCGGTCCATAGGCGGGACTGAATTTGGGGTGCCAAGCCCTAAGCTGCGTGTCCGAGATCCACTCGAGCTCAAGCTGATCTTCCGGCCAATTCACGCTGAACTGTTCCATCACATTTACCGATGAGTGACAGATGCCTGTCTTGCCAGCCTCCAGAACGCTTGCCTGGACTTCCTCGCCCCGCGTAAGTGACCCGACCTGCGGGCATTTTCGTATCTCAACATGATAGTGTTTGCTCGGCGAATAGAGGTCTTTGACAACTTCATTCGGCCCGGTCGCGCAGGATGCCATGAATCCTAGAGACACAAGAGGGAAAAGCGCTGCAAATCTCATTGGCAATCCTGCAAGTCGGCATGAAACAGGGGAGGCTATCGAACCAGCATATGGGTGCTAACACCTTTCCTTAAGCGATGCTACGTAGGTCTCGTCTCAAATCCGCAGCCGAGTGCAGACAGGATTCTGCGTAAACGAAAATGCCCCGCACAATGTGTCCGGGGCAATCTTCTCTTGAATCCTAGCAAAACTGCGTTGCGTGGCTTCACATCAGACTAATCAGAATTCCGACCATTCCTGCTGGAGATGCTTAAGTGCGGCATTGCCCTGTGTTACGGGAGCAGCGCGTGCGGCAGGCCGGCCCGTCGTCGGGGCTGAGACAGGTCGGGCCACGGGCCTCGCCTGTGGTTGCATGCGCTCGGCTTGGCCTGTGCGGAATGCGCTCAGGAGCTCTCCGAGACGCTTGCTTTCTTCGGCCAAACCAGCGCCAGCCGCGTTCATCTCTTCGACCATTGCAGCATTTTGCTGTGTCGCCTGGTCCATATGATTAACAGCGCTGTTGATCTCCGAAAGACCCATGGACTGCTCCTGAGCGGCAGTGGCGATCGCATCCATGTGCTGATTGATCTGCAGGACTAGGTCAGCGATAACAGCAAGGCCCTCGCCGGTATCGTTGACGAGTTTCACGCCCTCGCCGACAGCAACTTCAGAATTGCCGATCAGAACCTTGATCTCCTTGGCGGCATTGGCCGAGCGCTGGGCAAGCTCGCGTACTTCCTGGGCGACGACGGCAAAGCCTTTGCCGGCTTCACCCGCACGCGCCGCCTCGACGCCGGCGTTGAGCGCGAGCAGATTGGTCTGAAAGGCGATCTCGTCGATCACGCTGATGATCTGGCTGATCTGTTTGGACGAATGCTCGATCCTACCCATGGCATTGACGGCATTGTTGACGACTTGGCTGGAGTTTTCTGCTCGCAACCGGGCGCCGCGGACCAGATCGCGTGCATCGCCAGTTCGCTTGGAGGTCGATTGGACGTTGGCCGTAACCTCTTCCAGTGCGGCCGCCGTCTCTTCCAGCGACGCGGCCTGCTGCTCGGTACGCTTGGAGAGGTTATCGGAAGCCTGCGAAATCTCGTAGCTGCCGCTGTTTACGAGTGACGCGGCCTGGCCGACCTGGGACATGGCAGCGCGCAGCTGGCTGACCGATGAATTGAAGTCGTGACGCAAAGCTTCGAACTGCGCCGCCAGCGGCGTTTCGATCTCGCAGCGCAAGTCGCCGGATGCCAAATGACGAAGTCCTGTCGCAAGCGAGCCCGTCGCTTGCAGCAGCCTCTGTTCGGCCTCTGCTTCGGCGCGGCGCTGGACTTCGACGCGTTCATTCTCCGATGTAACGCGGGCCTCGGCGGCTTCGGCTTCGAGGGCCTTGTTGCGCAAGGCTGACTGCTGGAATACCTGTACGGAACGTGCCATGGCACCAATCTCGTCACGCCGTTCGACGCCACCGATCAAGACCGAGAGATTGCCATGGGCGAGCTCCGTCATCGAACGGGTTAACGTCCCGACAGGCTTGGTGACACGAAAGACGATGACGCAGATACCCGTAATGCTCAGAACCGCGGCAACAAGGAAGGTGAGCCCGTAGGCGATCAGGCTGACGAATGCATCATTCTGGCTGGCGGCTGCCTCGGCGACCATGCCATCTGCAGCTGCCGCAGCGGTGTTCGTAATGGTCAGAAGCGCGGCGTTGCCAAGCGGGCGCCAGTCGTCGAGAGACATGACCTTCTTCTCACCGGCTGCGAACCTCGCAAGTAACGCATTGTGTTTTGCTGCGAAGTCGCCGCTGAAATAGGTCGTGGTGCCGACCTTATAGGCGTCCTTGACGACCTGCGGTGTCGAGGGATGATTGACCAGAGTGCCGATCTGTTCCCAGGTGAAATTCGCCGCGTAATCGAATTGCTGGATCTTACTGACGTCTTCGGGCTTCATCGCCTCTCCAGAGGCGAGCGTGTTGACGTACAGCAGGTTTGCAGCACCCGCTGTTGCACGGGTGTACCATGTCAGTGCACGGATCTGAATCAGTGCCGTCATTGAGGGATCACTCGTGCGGATCCGGCTTTCAATGACAGTCGAACCTGTCTCCAATGCGGTCAGGAGCTGCTGACCGAGGTCCAGCGTCGTGGCCTGCAGTGTGGGGTCGCGATCGGCAAGCTTCTTGGCGACTTCGCTGTCGAGCTTTGAGCGGAATGCGACCACCCGATCGTAGGCGTTCATGACATCGGCAATCGGGGTTTTGAGCGGCTGGTCGTCGATGGTTGCATAGACCGATTTTGCGTCAGCCATATATTTGTCGACGATGCCTCTGTCCGTTTTCAGCAAGGCAAGCGTTGCATCTTGCGCGCCAAGCTCAAGTTTGGCGAGCGACGACCCGTCACCCCGCTCGTTGCGAAAGTTGGCAAGTGTTTGGAAGAGAGCACGGTCGAGCATGGTGAATTTCGAGACGTCGGCATAGGTGCTTTCACCGCGATAAGCATCGAGCATCGAAGATCCCGTCAGCATACATAGAGCTATGCTGAGAAAAAGGAAAATTCCAACAAGTATATTGCGAAGAGAAAAAATCATAATTGCTCACCTACGTTCGGGGTGCCGTGACGCTAACCCGTTTCGTCAAAACCAGTATTTCTGGAGCTCATGTGGTGAAATTTCTAGAAGAAAAGCAGTCCGTGAGCCGTCGAGGCGCCGCCCGACCACAGGCCCATCATGCCCTGTCCAATCAAAGACGAAGCTAGCCAAGCTTTATTGAAACAGAATTAATAATGCCCGCCTAAGGTACATAGAAACAATTGCAGTTTGGATTTCTTTCATGAATCAAACTGAAGACCGCTAAATCATAGCTTGAGTTACTCGCTAAAACTGCATGCGGCCTTCCATGCCACCCAAGCGAAAAGAAGGACCTATGGAAGAAGGAGGATACTTCCTGCCGAACGACCTGATTCCATCTCCTCATGCGCTTTGACGACTTCGGCCAAGGCGTACTCGCCACCGATATGTGAGCGGATGCCTGCCTCCATCCATCTCACTGCAGCCCGAGCGGCTTCCTGATATCGGGCAAGGTCGGCGCACCAGGCCATGATGCTGGGATGCGAGAGTGATTTTCCGGGGCGAAGCTCCTCGACGGCAATGGGTGGGATCGGGCCTGCAGCCTGCCCTATCGTTATCGCCGTCCCCCATGACCTGACCGAGCGAATGCTTTTGAGCAGCATGTCACCACCGATCCCGTCATAGGCAACATCGACGCCACGATTGTCGGTCAATCGCTTGACCTCGGCGACGACATCGGCATCGCGGCCGACGATCAGGTGATCAGCCCCGCAGGACATCGCCAAATCGGCCTTCTCTTTCGAGCTGACTGTACCGATCACGGTCGCGCCCAAAGACTTCGCGCCGCGGACAAGAACACTTCCGAGACCGCCGGCGGCGGCCTGCACGAGAACGGTATTGCCGCTGCCGACCTGGCAGACCTTTTGCAGAAGCATATGCGCTGTCATACCCTTCAAAAGCGAAGCGGCTGCAGTCTTTGCCGAGATACCATCCGGAAGGCGAACCAAGCGCTCTGAGGCAATATTTCTGACCGAAGAATAGGCTCCGACTGGGCCCCCCGCGTAAGCCACGCGATCGCCTGTTTTAAAACCTTCGACTCCAGATCCGACCTCTTCGATCATACCAGCAGCTTCAACCCCGATCACGGCCGGATAGCTCGGCAGCGGATAAAGGCCGTTACGGTGGTAGATATCAAGGAAGTTCGTACCGATCGCCTGATGGCGAACCCTGACTTCGCCAGCCGCCGGCGGCGCGATCGACTGTCCCTCGACACGGAACTGAGTGACGTCACCGGGGGCAACGAGCATTACGACTTGGTCTGTCATTGGTTCATCTCCTGATTTACCGCATCGTGCCCCATGGTATATCGGTTGAAAATTCCCTATTATCGCCCAATGAATGGGAAAGAATTCACACAACCCGATTGGGATGACCTCAGGCATTTTCTGGCGCTTGCAACGGTCGGAACCTTGCTCGGCGCTGCAAAGAACCTTGGCGTCGAGCATGCGACCGTCTCCCGGCGGGTCGCGTCGCTGGAAGCAAAGCTGGGGCGAAAACTGGTTGACCGACGCGGACGCCGTATCGTCCTCACGCCGGATGGCGAGCAGGTCGCAAGTCTCGCCGCCCCTGTTGCAAGCCAGATGATGGCGATCGAGCAATTGGGACGCAGCAGTCCGACAGAGGCGCGAGGCCACGTACGCATCAGCGCGCCGCCGGCTTTGTCGACAGCACTCCTCGGACAGCCGATCGTCGATATCAGGAGGGACTTTCCCGGAATTCAGGTCACCCTGGTCGGCGAAAAGCGCTTTGCCTCCCTTAATCGACGGGAAGCGGACATCGCCATTCGAATGTCGCGCCCGGAGGAAGGTGATTATTCGATCGCCAAGCTCGGAGTAATCAACTTCAACCTCTACGCATCGCCGGACTATCTGCGGACCGTTTCTCCGGAAGACTGGACTTTTATCGGCTACGACGACTCCATGAAGTCATCGCCGCAGCAGGTTCGTCTGCAGGAAGTGGCCGGAGATCGTCCCGTCGCCATCAAGTCTTCAGTTCTGGAATATCAGGCAGCCGCAGCCAGAGCTGGCGGTGGGGTTGTCATGCTGCCTGATTTCGCGCAGGAAACCTTAGCAGGGCTGCAGCGTATCGACGATAAGCCTCTTCTTTCCCGGGAGGTCTGGCTCGTCGTGCATTCCGAAGTCACAACTGTTCCCGCTATCCGTGCAGTCGCAGACGCGCTGAAACTTGCGTTTAGCAGGCGGAAAATCAGCACAGAAACTCAACAGACCTAATTCGCGCTGTCACATCGACCATGTGAACAACCCTCCGGCGACATTCCCGTCAAACAAGCAGTTCATTCAGCTACACCGACACTATCCAGAAACATCACGTTGAATCCCCCGCAGCATCGAGCAAGGCTTCGGGAAAAAGTCGAGGGTTCGAACTTCCAGTCGGGTCAGCGCCAAGCGGAAAACTTGGTCAAGTCACCGCACCGCACAACAGGCTCCGATCAGTAGCGGTAGTAACGATGATGATGGTGGTGGTGACGATGCTTGTACCAGCCACGATGATGGCCGCGCCAATAGTGACTCCGATAGCCACGATGCGATCCCCAGTGGTGAGGCCGGTGATGTCGCGGGCCATGCCAATGGCGACGGTGATGATAACGAACCGTTTGAACGGATGACTGGACCTCCGGCTTCGTCATGTTCATCATCGGTGCTGCCGATGCAGCACCCGCACCAATCAACAGACCAATTGCCAGAAGCGATGCAAGCAAACTTCTAAAGATTTTCATAGCAAACCTCCGTCATTGTCGTCATCCTGAAACCGGACGGCTGAACCGGGCATGAACGGCTACCTCTCCCACGTTCCGATAATATTTCTTCGATCAAACGTGGGCTCACGTTAAACCTGGAGCAAAGCCGAATGGCTCGGTGATGAACCTGCTCGCTTATGGAATAGCGGCGGATCTCAAGCGCAATGCGCTTGGCCCACGCGGCTGTGCCACCAAGTGGCCCCCCGCAGCTCTTGAAGGGATATGAACCGGTGTCCCCGTTGTAAGCCTCCCATCTCAAAATCCCGACAGCGGCACAAGGCCCCGTGGCGGCTTCGTGCCAAAAGGGGCTGTGGCGTTCTTACGCCTCGATTTCAACCGATGAAAACGGACGTGAGCAGCACGCGGGCACAAAGCCAGCGGTAATTTCCTCGTCGTCGATACCCCATTTTGGCGCATTTCGACTTTACCGGGTCGAAGCGGCTCAAGGATCGCGACGTTGCCAATAGGATCGTCGACGCATACTCGGAACAGGCATCTGCGACCGCGGGCGCGACTCTATGTGTTGATAGCGGCGTAATCCGTTTCGCCGCCCGAGGGCGGGAAATATCCGCTAGAACATGGTGACGTGATTTCCAGGTGAGATTTGCCCGGCACTAGGCCCCAGGTGCGCAGCGCATGTAAGGCATTTTCAACCCCCTGCTCCGCTCTCAGCTTTTCGCCGAGTTTCTTGGCGGCTGATCGCAATTCCGGAGCGTCGGCCGCCAGAATTGCCCCGGCCAGCGCTTCCGCTGTCACGCTTTCCCTGGGCACCGCTTTCGGAGCAACGCCCAGATGTTCAAGCCTCGCTGCCCAGAACGGCTGATCGCCAAATACTGGGATGACGACAGAGGGAATGCCGGCCCTAACAGCTGCCGCCGTGGTTCCTGCGCCGCCATGATGGACGGCGAGCGTCATACGCGGCAAGAGCCAGTCATGCGGGGCGTGCTCAAGCACGAATGCTTGACTCGCATCGATATCCAAGGTCTCGCTGAGCCCACCCCATCCGGTTGCCAGAACGGCGCGTTTGCCGCTCGCTTTCACCGCACTCAGTACCTTATCGGTGAACCCGGCCGCATCATGATGCAGCATGCTGCCGAAGCCGATGTAGATGGGCACCGGGCCGCGATCCAGGAACTTTATCAACGCTTCGGGCGGTTGCCACTTTTCCGTGCTTTCCAGGCACCATGGTCCGGTCACGACCGTTTGTTGCGGCCAGCTGGAAGAGGGTTCGATCAACACGGGGCTGAAGCCGAACAGCCGGAGATGAGCGAAAAATCCCGCCTGAAAAGGCGCAAGAAGCGGATATGGCGCCAGACCCAGTGCGGGTCTGACGATCTCGTTATAGACCGGGCGTAGCGTATTCCAGACCATAAGGCGAGTGGCGTGGCCGAGCGCCTTGTTGGCGAAGCCAGGAAGACGATACATCCGTTGTGGCAACGGCAGAGGCGGAGGCATGTGGGATGGCAGCGTCGGTATCAACTGACTTTCGACGACCGGCAGCCCGAGGCTCTCTCCAAGTGACGCTGCGAGGTAGTAGACCATACCATTGCCGATAAGGAGATCCGCGTCTCGCGCTGCGGCACGGCCCTGCTCGGGCCAGTCGATCGCCATGGCCCGCAACCGGCGGCGTGCCTCCGCCAGGATCGAGAACGATGCGAGCCCTCGCTCCATCGTCCTCCGGTCGCTTCGCATCCAGGCAAAGAAGTCCCCGCTCAGCCCGGCATGGTCGATGCCATTTTCCCGCACGAGATCGGCGCAACCTGCATCGGTTGCAATGCGAACCTGATGGCCCGCTTGCAGCAATCCCCGTGCAAGAGCAACCAGGGGACGGACATCGCCTTCCGTCCCGATGGTGAATATGACGATCCGCATGAGCGCGCCTTCCCTTATGCCGTCATGGCACTTTCCGAATAATCCGGTGCACGCAGAACCAGGAATTCGCGAAGCACCTCCGCCTGAACGGCCGCGCCGATTTCGGCAGCGGGCACAGCATCAAGCATCTTCTCGTGGGCGCAATCGAGGTGGCGACGGTAGATCCGTCCGCCGACATGCTGAAGCCATGCCTCGGCGCGATAGTTCATCACATCGTCGATGGCTTTTCCCTTGCCGCGGTTGGCGGCAAAGAAGTGCATGTCCAGCGGAGCAAATCGCGGCTTGAACTTGCGGGCAAGGCCGAGGTGGTGGACGATGACGGCGCGAGCCCTGTCCAGGATGTCGGGTTCGTGCCGCTGAATTTCATGGATCAGCGGATGGTTGCCCATATCGTAACGGTCGAACAGATAGTCGTTCAGGATGGACAAGGCCGGCCGGCCGGCATCGTGTTCCGCCACCTCGATATCGAAACCGAGAAAACCGAGCGCCGCATGGACTAGCGTCATATCGTCCGGCGCCGCCTCGCGGGCCTTCTGGTGGTAAGGATAAGAATCAAGCAGCCCAAGGAAGGCGACGGCCTCGTCCTGCTCCCGCAATTGCCGGGCCATTTCATGCGCGACGAGCCCTCCGAAGGACCAGCCCAGGATATGGTAGGGGCCGTTCGACTGGATGTTGCGTATGCGCTTGACATAGTCCGCAGCCATTTCCTCAATGGAACTCGGCAGGGCCGACGGGTCGCGCAGACCCTCCGATTGCAGCGCGTAGATCGGCATGTCTTCCGCGATATGGTCGGCAAGCGAGTGAAAGGCCCACCCCATGCCGGCCACAGGATGAATGCAAAACAGGGGCGCAGAACTGCCTCTTTCGCGGATAGGAAGCACCGGATCGAGGACATCGCTCTTCGAGGTGGGATTGCCGATCAGCAGCGCAAGACTGGCAATGGTCGGCGATTCGAAGATTGCTCTCAGCGGAATGACGGCATTGATTTCCGAGTGCACGGCGGTAATCATGCGGGCGGCCGCAAGCGAATCTCCGCCAAGCTTGAAAAAGCTCTCGTGGATGCCGACCTCATCGAGCCCGAGCGTCTTGCACCATATGCGGGCGATCATCTTTTCCGTCTCGGTACGGGGTGCAACGAACCCCTCCTGAACCTGCCATCGTGGTGCCGGAAGCGCATGCCGGTCGATCTTGCCGTTCACATTGAGCGGTATGGAATCGAGCGTCACATAGGCCGAGGGAATCATGTGGCTCGGCAAGCTGTGCGCCAGTCTGGCGGATAGATCGGCCTCATCGACCGGATGACCGTGGGTCATGACCAGATAGGCGACAAGCCGCTTGTCCTGGCCCGTATCCTCACGAAGAATGACGACGGCCTGACGGATTTCCGGCTGGGCGATCAAAGCCGCCTCGATTTCGCCCGGCTCCACGCGGAAGCCGCGAATCTTGATCTGGTGGTCGTTCCGGCCGAGATATTCCACTACGCCGTCTCCGCGCCAGCAGGCCATGTCGCCGGTGCGATACATATGGCTGCCATCGTCGGAAAAGGGGTCCGGCAGAAATCGCTCCCCGGTCAGTTCGGGTCGATTGAGGTAACCCTTCGCAACCCCTGCCCCGCCGATATAGAGTTCTCCGGCAAAGCCGGGCGGCAAGGGCGCACCGTTGCGGTCCAGAATGTAAAGCCTGGTATTCCAGATCGGCCGGCCGATCGGGGGTGCGTCGAGATCCCCGCCCTTGAGCGGCATGGCGGTGGACCAGATCGTGGTCTCGGTGGGACCGTAGACGTTCAGCACCGAATGATCGAGCCTTGCCATCTTATGGGCGAGATCCGCTGGAAGCGCTTCCCCGCCCACTATGGGGCGCAGGCCTCGCACTCCATTGCCGTGCCCCTCCAGCAGCGCACGCCAAAGCGATGGTGTCGCCTGCATGATGCTGGTTTTCGACTGCCTGAGCAGCTGCGCCAAGGCAGCCGGATCGCGCACCGTTTCACGGGGCGCTATGATGGTCCGCCCTCCGACAAGGAGGGGCAGATAAAGCTCGAGCGCAGCAATATCGAAGGCGATGGTGGTGACGGCAAGAAGACGATCCTGCGCGGTGAGTTTCAGGAGATCTTGCATGGCGAACAGGAAATTCGTGAGCGCGCGATGCGGGATCTCCACGCCCTTCGGACGTCCGGTCGAGCCCGAGGTGAAGATGACATAGGCCGCATCGTCGGGCGACGGCGTTCCGGTCGCCAGATGCGGGTGGCAATCCTCCGGATGATCGAGAAATATGGTCGATATCGCCTCCGCCGGAAGCTTGGATGCAGCCTCGCTCACGGTGACGACAGCGCTCGGCTTGGCATCTTCGAGAATGAGGCTGATACGGCTTGGCGGATCGGAGGGATCAAGCGGCAGGTAGGCCGCACCCGCCTTGAGTACGGCCAGCAGACCGACCACCATCTGCTCGGAGCGAGGAACCGCCACCACCACCAGATCGCCGCGCGCGACGCCGCGCTTGCCCAGAAGACCGGCCCAGTTGTCCGAGGCGGCATCCAGCTCGGCATAGGTCAGCTCCCTGTCGCCGAAGGCAACCGCAACCGCATTGGGGCTGCGCGCCGCCTGCTGGCGGAAGAGTTCCGGCCATGTGAGATCGGGGATCGGACGGGCCGTGTCATTCCATTCCACCAGCACCTTGCGTTTCTCCTCCTCGGAGAGCAGGCTGAAGGAACTCAACATCTGCCCGGGCTCGGCCAGCAGCGTATTCATCATCTGCGTGAAGCGCGCCTCGTGCGACTGCAATTCCTCCAGGCTGTAAAGGCCGGGATTAGCATCGAAATCGATACGGATTTCGCTGCCGTCACCACGATCATAGGCGAAGATCGTCAGATCATTCATCGAGCCGTTGGACAGGTTGTGAACCGTCGTCGGATGGCCGGCGAAGCGAAGATCATAGTCGAACGGCTCGATATTCACACCGAGCCAGGCGATCTGCTCATCATGGCGCAAAAGACCGAAATCCCGCCGCATGTCCTCATAGCGATAGCGCTGATAGCGCAGCGCTCGCATCATCTGTTGCGATACCTGCTTGACGAGATCCTGCAATGTCAGGTCTGCCGAGAGCTTGAAACGCAATGGAACGGCATTGGCCATCATGCAGGGAATGCGGCGCATGGCCGGATTGATACGCGCTGTCAACATCGTCAGGATGACCAGATCTTCGTAGTCTGTCGCCCGAGCGTAGTAGGCTGCTACAAGAGCGATCATCATCTGCGGAACCGAGGCGCCCAGTTCCTTCGCCACCCTGCCGAGAACATGGGCGTTTTCTGCACTCAGATAGGTGCTGTGGCGCAACAGGCCGGTGGCTTGCGTCGTGCGCCGCTTGGCCAGGGTCGCCGGCGATGGCATCTGCTGGAGCTGTTCCGACCAATATGCGCGATCACGCTCGAAATGCTGCGATGACCGGTAGGAGCGATCAGCCTCCAGCATCTCCTCGAGATCGCCGTAGTCGACGGGAGCAGGCTCGCGCCCTTCCTCGAGCGCCGTATAGATCTCTGCAACGCGACGCGAGGACAGGCCGGCGGTGAAACCGTCAAAGGCGATGTGATGAGCCCGCTGAAACCATAGCCAATGATCGTTGGCAAGTTTGAGCAACGCACTATCCCATAGCCGGTCATGTCCGAGATCGAGGGGAGCCAGCACCTCAGCCGCCATCCAGGCTTCGGCCGTCTTTCGCGGCTCCTCGGCGGTGGAAAAATCGAGAAGGCTGAACTCCCCCTCGAATTCCGCCAGTATGAGCTGATGAGGCCGGCCTTCGATCTCGCGAATGCGAAGCCGGGTGACATCGATTTCCTCCGTCAACTGGCGCAATGCCCGCCGAAAATTCTCCGGGTTAACCGGCCCATGGATTTCGACAGATTCGGCAAGGTTGAAAATAACGCCCGCCGCCCCGACCTTCTCACCGATCCACATACCGGCCTGCGCCGGAGAAATCGGTAGAATTCTCTCCTTCCTAGTCATGTTAAATCTTAGCCCCTATCCCTTTTGAAGACCTTGCTGCAGAGAACGGCGGCGGGGACAGAACGCATTTGCGTTGCTGCTTCAGACCGCTTAGATGCCGAGCTGTCCATCGATCGGACATTCTTCTCCCGTGGCGCTGTTCCCGTATCGCCAGATTACCGTCCGGTCTTTGCTCAACGCGCTTGCCACTTTGAAACCTTTCAGCACGAGATATCTCGTGGGCATCGGCGAGGATCCGGTCGATCTGTCCCTTCCTGGATCTGCCTTGGCCACGGCGCCTAGACGCAACAACTTTTGATGGTTTATCTCGTGCGAGAATTCGCCATCAAAACCCGGGCCATCAGCTGCCAGGATCGCAATGCCAGCGCGGGGAATGACGTGCCGTCCTGCATCATCCTTCGGTCCGAGGCGGAAGAGCGGATGGACATGAATGGTGCGGCCGCACCTGCCGGGGATGCCGTCGAGCTCGCGATCGCTTTCGGAGTCTTTGCCGGACCGGGGCGGCGCCCAGGAAATGCCCAAATCGCGCATCAGAAGTCCTGCCAACGGTCAGTGCAGCGCGATTCGACAAGCCACGAATTCTGCAGGAGAACCTGGTCAGGCGGCGAAAGGAGAGCCACTCTCACTCCGCTTTTCACAGGAGTTGTCAGTGTACGGAAGTCGCTTGGATTGTCCGTCAACATGACATCTTCTTCTCCAATAGGCCCGGCACTTCGATGCTCCGCGCACATTGCGCGAGATCGCCAATCGTTGCTAGCTGCTGCGAGAGTTTTTGGCTAACCTATTGTTTTAAATGAAATAAGCAGATATTTTTATGCTGCTGCAGTGGTTTTTCGTGCAAAAACTTGCATAGCCAATACGTGCGATTGCATTATCTTGCACTAATGAAGCATTTTCCGCTCAAGATTACATTTGCGCTGCCTGTCCTGGGCCTGCTGCTATTGGCGGGACTGTGGCATTTGACGACATCCTGGATGGTAAAACACGCGCTGGCCCGGCTGGGCGCCGACGCCGAGCTTATCGCCCGTCAACAGAGCCGGTTGATCGACAGCGAACTTGCCAAGTATCGCCTGCTTCCCGTGGCTCTTGGCGAATATACCGACCTGCAAGATGCATTGGCCAGCGGCTCGATCGCTGATGCTTCACGCCTTAGCGACAAGCTTGCGTTCCTGGCGGCACAGACCGGCGCGCCGGTCATCTATATTCTTGACGGTAACGGTCGGGTCATCTCGGCTTCGAATGCCGGCAGTCCCGAAAGTTTTGTCGGTCGCAACTACGGGTTTCGTCCCTACTTCACTCAGGCATTATCGACCGGTTCTGGAGAATATTATGCCGTTGGCGATCTTAGCGGGCGGCCGGGCTTCTTCTTTTCGCGGCGGGTCGGCAACCAGCCGGGAGCGCTGGGGGTCGTGGTCATCAAATATGAGTTCCAGACGCTGCTTCACAGCTGGGCGGAGGATTCTGGTCAGACATTCGTGATCGACCCACGCGGCATCGTGCTTGCTTCCACGGATTCGCAGGAGGAAATGCGCACCTTCCGACCGCTTTCCGCCGCCGATCGTGCACAGCTGACGGCAAACGGCCAGTTCAACTACGCACCACTGGAGCCGAGCCGTCATCGATTTCAGGCCAACGGGATGATGCAGGGTCCATCGGGCGATCTGCTCATGCCCGTCGACGAACCGATCGCGGAGACGACTTTGAGGCTGATCCATGCAGTGGATACCGCACCGGCCCTGCGTGAGGCGCGCAATCTCGCATGGTTGATCTCCATTGCCACAACCATTGTTCTGGGCGCCCTCGCCGTCACCATCTATTGGCGGATGACCCGCGCGGCGCGGATCGCCGCCGATCGGGCGATACTTGAAGCAGCGGTGGAGACGCGCACCGCCGAACTCAGCACCGAGATGGCGGAACGTTCCCGTGCGGACCGCCGCTTTCGTCAGGCGAGAGAAGAACTCGCACAAGCAAATCGGCTGGCCTCGCTTGGCTCGATTACCGCCGGCCTGGCCCATGAAATCAATCAGCCGGTCGCGACCATCCGTACCCTTGCCGAAAATGCGCAACATCATCTCGCAAATGCCCGCATCGATCGCGTCGCAGCCAGTCTGATGACGACGGTCGAATTGACGGCCCGAATCGGCGCGATCACTCAGGAGATGCGGCGCTTTGCGCGGCGTGGCGGCGGCGAGACGACCCGGATGTCGCTTGATGAGGTGATCGAAGGAACACTGCTCCTGATCGGCGAGCGCTTTCGCAACGCGGCGGTACGGCTCGACCTGCCGGTGCGCGGCCAGCCCGAGGTGGTCGCCAATCGGGTCCAGCTGGAACAGGTGTTCGTCAATCTGCTCCAGAACGCGCTGGATGCCGTGGCGGGACACCCTTATCCGCATGTCGTCCTGAGCGTTGACAATGATGACGCGTGGATCATCCTTATCGTCGCCGACAACGGTCCTGGCATTGATGCCGAGTTGGGCGAAAAGATATTTTCGCCATTCGTGACCAGCAAACCCGACGGTTTGGGACTCGGGCTCGGCATTGCACGTGACATCATTGTCGATCTGGGTGGCACGCTGAAAATCATATCATCGCCCCTTGGGGGTGCGGCTTTCGCTGTCGGAGTAAGACGTGCATGACACAGACTGAGGCATTGCGTGTAATGATTGTCGATGATGACGCAACCTTTCGCGTCGCACTGGCGGATTCCTTCGCAATCGCCGGACTGGATGTTGAAATCCATGGCGATGGGCACTCGGCCTTGGCCAACCTCCAGGCAGATTTCTCGGGGGTTCTCGTCACCGATATCCGCATGCCCCGTGTTGACGGACATGGCGTCCTCGACACGATATTGGCGCGCGATCCGGAGCTTCCCGTCATCCTGATGACCGGGCACGGCGATATCGCCACGGCGGTGACCGCGCTGAAACGCGGTGCTTTCGATTTCATCGCAAAGCCGTTCGCCACCGACCACATGATCGCCAGCGTGCGTCGTGCGCTCGAAATGCGCCGTCTGGTATTGGAAAATCGACGCCTGCGCCTGGCGGCGGCCGAGGCTGAAGATAGCTTGCCGCTGCTTGGCGAGACACCGGTCATGGTTCGGCTCCGTGAGACCATTCGTGAGCTTGCGAGCGTCAATGTCGACGTGCTGATCGAAGGAGAGACAGGTACCGGCAAGGAACTCGTCGCTCGCCTGCTTCATCGCTGGAGCATGAGGAATGCCCGCAATTTCGTGGCGGTGGACTGCGCGGCGCTGCCGGACGCCGTGGCCGACGAAGTCCTGTTCGGCAATCGGCTGCAGCGCGGTCGCATCTCGGAAGCCGACCGTGGCACACTCTTCCTGGACGAGATCGATAGCATGTCCCCTGCTCTGCAGGGAAAGCTGTTGCGGGTCGTCGAGGAACGCGAAGTGCCCTCGGCGTCTGGCGAGCCACGCGTCATCGATTTGCGAATCGTCGCTGCCGCGAAGGATCATCTTGCCGGCGCCGTGGCAAATGGGCGTTTTCGTTCCGATCTCCTCTACAGGCTGCAGACGGTGCGGCTGCGAATTCCGCCCTTGCGGGAGCGACGTGCGGATGTCAGCTTGCTCTTTGCCTACTTCCTCGGCGAAGCCGCCAGGCAATTCGGGCGCCCGCGCCCACTCATCAACGCAGCGATCAAGGCGCGGCTGATGTCGGATAGCTGGACAGGCAATGTACGCGAACTGCGCAGCTTCGCGACCCAGATCGTGCTCGGCGTAGGGCTCGCCGATGAATATGAGGGCGACCAGCTCTCACTATCCGAGCAGATGGATCGCTTCGAGATCGGCATCATACAAGCGACGCTCAACTCCACCCAAGGCGACGTCGGAGAGGCTGCCGAAGCGCTCAAGCTGCCCCGGCGAAGCCTCTACGCCCGATTGCAGCGCTATGGCATCGATGGCGCTTCCTTCAGGGGGCGCCGCTGACAGAATTGTCACTTCCATCCGATTGCCAGAGTCATGGCACAATGATTTCACACAGCCGGCATTTATAGGAATCGCACAGCTGCGCGGCCTTGTAGACCGCGAAGCATGGCGTTGTCATGAGAGGAATATTTACGAGGAAGTAGGCACGTCGCCGTGGTCGACCCGGCGCGAGAATTCCGTCTCGATACCCTGCGCGAGTTTGCCTGCCTGACCGATCCAGTCCTCGCGTTCGATGCGTCCGGGAAAGGCCATGTAACTGCCGACCCATTCGGCGTTTTCATGTGTCCAGGCCGCGACCTGACGGAAGGTCCAGATACCGAGCGCGTTGAGCTTCTCCTCGTTGACATGACCGATGCCGGAAATGCGTTTCAGATTATCCGGAGCGACGCTCGGTTTCGCGACGCTCGGCGGGCGTTTGCCGGGATGGCCATCATCGCCAATGGGGGAGGCTGCCGGCGGCGACGTGCCGGGGGCGGCTTCCGTTGCAGTCGGCGATACGGATGCAAGTGTCGGCGCCGCAGTTGGTGCCGATGAAGTGGCGACCGCTGAGGACGTCGAGTCGTCTGATGATGTGGGCACTTCGCCGCGTTCGACCCGGCGCGAGAATTCGGTTTCCTGCCCTCTTGCCAGTTGCCCTGCCTGACCGATCCAGTCCTCGCGCTCGATGCGTCCGGGGAAAGCCATGTAACTGCCGACCCATTCGGCATTTTCATGCGTCCAGGCTGCAATCTGGCCGAAGGTCCAGATGCCGAGCTCGTTGAGCTTCTCCTCATTGACATGCCCGATGCCGGAAATGCGCTTCAGATCGTCCGGCGCGATGCTCGCTCTTGCTGCAGCCGGGGGACGCTTCCCGGGATGTTCGTGCTCGCCAGAAACAGGGCCAGGCACTACGGAGGCCGATACGGGCGACGCCGGCACTGGCGCTGGAGCTGGTGACGGCGCCGGTGTCGACACCGGTATGGACGACGGCTGTGGCGCTGGCGCGGCGGCCTTGCTATCCGCTTCCAGCGGCTGCGTTGCACGCAAGCTTGCGAGCCAGCTGCCAAGGAAGCAACCGACGATATAGCTGCCAACGAAGAGCAATGCCGTTTCCAGATAATGACCCGCCAGGCCCGGAAGCCACTGCAGCACGGCCACGACGAGGCCGACCACGAACAAGAGGCACAACAGCTTGAACCAACCAGGCCAGGACTGCGGCCACCAGCCACTGGCCGACCGCAGGAATGAGGTGAAACCGACGAGGCCGCCGAGCACCAATGCGAGCAGCATCCACAACCAGTATGTTGACAACAGATAGGTCATTGCCGCTTCCCCTATTTGACAGAGAATTCGATACGCCGATTGAGTGCCTTGCCTTCCTCGGTATCATTGGACGCGAGCGGGTGGGAGGAACCGAAACCGACCGCAGTCAGCCGGCTCGACTGCACGCCTGCGTCGGTCAGATAGGTGACGACCGCCTTGGCACGCTGTTCGGAAAGGGCAATGTTCGCCTTCTCATCCCCGCTCGAATCCGTATGGCCCGACACCTCGATGTTTGAACCCGGGCAACGATTGATGGTAGCGACAATCGTGTCCAGAAGGCCGGAGGATACGGGAGAAATCCGGGCCTTGCCCGTTTCGAAGTTGATCTTCGATTTGGTCACGATCCCGTTGAGCATCGATTGGCAATTGACGGCGTCGACGGCCGGCGCCGGCGCACTGACCGTGATCGTTGCGGGAGCCGCCTTGAAGCCATCGGGAAGTGCGGCTGCAAATCCGCTTTGGACACTGCTCACCGCACCATCGTAGAGCGCCTCGCCCGAGAGCGTTGCATTCGTGCCGGAGAGCGAAAAAGTCCCCTTTGCGAGACGCGACAAAGCATTCAACCCCGCAAGCGCAGCGTTTGCAAAGCCATTCGGTGCGCCGGGAGCGGCAGTCAGCTGATCATTGACGACGTCACCCGGAAAGAGGCTCTTGGCCGTATTAAGAATCTTGCCATGCGTATCGTCGTCCGGATAGTTGCCCGAAAGGATGAGCTTGTCGGTGTCCCTTGCGGCATCGAAGCCGTAGGCAGCCGCGGTCGTGGCCACTGCAGCCGTTGCGGTAGCCGCAGCCGAGGTGGCCGTCGAGGATGTCCCCGCTGCGACGGCCGGCGCGGCTGAAGTATCCGTGCCGGGCGTCACCGGCGCGATAGATGCCGGTTTGGGTGCCGCAATGTCTGATTTGGCGAGCGTAAAGCCCTCCGGCAACGTTTTGAGCGCGGTGGTGATGGCAGCGTAGGCATCGCTTGTATCGGCATTGCCGGAAATCGTCAGACCCGTATCGGACAACGAAGCGCTGCCCTTTGCCAGCTTGCCCAATTGGTCGATGCCGAACTGTGCGGCGCCGGCATAGCTGGCCGGGGCGCCGCCGGCATAGTGCATTTCATCCTTGACATCGGCCCCGGCGAAGGTCGCTTTCGCGGCGGCGACAATCTTGTCGCGCGTATCGGGATTTGGCACGCTGCCGGACAGAACGACGCTCGAACCTTCATGGGAGATGGCCCAGTTGAAGGGCTTGGCGACCTCGGGCTCCTTGGCATCGACCAGAACCTTGCGGACACCCCAAACCTGACCAACCGAGGCGGCAACCTGGTTTGCAGCATCCGGAGAAAACACCAGCCCGGTGAGAGCGACGTCCCGGCCCGCCACGCTGAACACCGGACTGAGAACAGTCGATCCCAGGGACGAGGTCGCCCTGTTGTTGAGATCGCCGTTGATGGACTTTCCGGTAATGAGGGTGGCGAGGATCCAGAGGATCGCAAGCGGGATCAGGCCCCACCACCATTTCGAAGGCTGACTCATGACTACCTCCCGAAACCAGATCGCAATGATTTAATTTATTTAATGCGAATATACTTTAAAAGCTTATGGTTGCAATGAAAATGATCGCAGGCGCCTTACCCGCCGTGACGACCCTAAAGCCACACGCCGAATGTGTGGCCTGTCGCACGACCTGCCACAGCCGATCCCAGTCCGGACAAGCGAGGAGGAATATCCGCATGCGGGGTCACGGCACGTCGGTCAGCGCACTTCCCTAAGCGCGAAAGACAGTCTCGAAACTGTCATCGGGTCGAGATCATGACGGTAATGGAAGGCCATCGAGAACGCCTGGCTCGATCCGGCAGCAACAACGCCGCCTGACGGCCTGATAATCGCCCAGGCATTCGGGCAAATCTCACCGATGCCCCTGAGCCGGCTATCCAGATCAGCCCGATGACCTGCGCGTCATCGGGCTGATAGCTTTGAACGAGCATTTCGCTGTCGTTGCTCAGCACGATCAAGGGCCGTGCAGCGAAGGCGTCTGTTTGGCTTCGTTCTGGATTTACTTCGGGGTCACGTCGAAGCCGAACCATTTCTGAGACAGCTTTGCGATCGTGCCGTCGGCCTTTGCCGCCGCGATCGCATCGTTGAACATCGCCTTCAGCTGGGTGTCGTCCTTGCGCAGGCCGACGGAACTGCCGCGGCCGAGAAGGCCGCCTTGGAAGCGCGGTCCAGTCACGGTCATGTCTTCATTGCCGGGCTTTGCCGCCGCCGTCGACAGATAGGCCATGGACGCCATGATGAGATCGACGCGGCCGGCCTTCAGGTCGAGGTCATGCTGCTCCGTCGTCTTATACTCGCGAATATCGGCAACGCCCTTCAGATACTTGTCGAGGAAGGTTGCCGCGATCGATGCCGTCTGCACACCGATCGTCTTGCCCTTGAGCATTGGTTCGAGTTCCTTCAGCGCCTTGACCGCCCCGGCTTCGTCCGTTGCGAGGGAAAACACCTGGCCCTTCATGGGAAGATCGACAAGCGAGGAATCCTTCAGGGTTGCGAAAGTCTGGCCGGTCGTGCCGTAAGAATCGCTGAAGGCAATCACTTCCTCGCGCTTGGCGGTTGCAGACATGCCCGAAATGATCGCATCGAATTTCCCCGCATTGAGCGCCGGGATCATGCCGTCGAAGGGCTGGATGACGGTCGTGCATTCGACCTTCATGTGATCGCAGAGATATTTGATCAGTTCGATCTCATATCCGTCCAGACTGCCATCCGCCTTGGTGAAATTCCATGGACGAAAAGCGCCCTCTGTCGCGATGGTGACATGCGTCCACTTTTTGTCCTCCGCGCGCACGACGCTCGCCGTTGCGAGCGTGACGACCATCATGATCGCAGTCAGAAGTCCGGTCAGGTATTTCATGATCGAGTTCCCCATTGTGATTGAGCTTAAAATTATTGGCTGATGAACTGGCGGAAGCGTTCGGAACGCGAACCGGCAAAGACATCCTGCGGCTTGCCGTCTTCCTCGACGACGCCCTTGTGCAGGAAGATGACGCGGCTCGAGACATCCCGCGCAAAGCCCATCTCATGCGTAACGACGAGCATGGTGCGTCCTTCCTCGGCGAGCGCGCGCATGACCCTCAGGACCTCGCCCACAAGCTCGGGATCGAGCGCCGATGTCGGCTCATCGAACAGCATGACCTTCGGATGCATGGCGAGCGCACGCGCGATGGCTGCGCGCTGTTGCTGGCCTCCCGAAAGATGAGCCGGATAGAAATTGCGCTTGTCGGCGATGCCGACCTTGGCGAGCAGCGCTTCCGCTTCCTCGACGCATTCGGCGCGCGAACGGCCCTGGACGTAGACAGGCGCCTCGATCACGTTCTCCAGCACCGTCTTGTGGGACCAGAGATTGAAGCTCTGGAACACCATACCAAGCTGGGCCCGGATACGGTCGACCTGCCTTCCATCGGACGGGCGATGGGCGCCGCGGGCGGTGCGCTGCATGCGGATCGTTTCGCCCGCCACGGTCACTTCACCGGAATCGGGCGTCTCCAGCAAATTGATGCATCGCAGGAATGTCGATTTTCCGGAACCTGACGAGCCGAGAATCGAGACGACATCGCCTTCCAGCGCATCGAGCGAGATACCCTTGAGCACCTCGACCGGCCCAAAGCTCTTGTGCATGTCGCGCACGCTGAGTGCGATTGGCGTGACGGTCATTGCGGATCTCCTACGGGGGCCGCCACAGCGGCGGTATCGCGCATTACCGGCGCGGGCGGGCGCAGATGCGGGCTAAGCCGATATTCGGCAAGCTGGATGAGGCGCGTCAGCACGAAGTTGATCGCAAGATAGATGGCGCCTGAGACGACGAAGACCTCGATGGCGCGGTAGGTCTCCGAAATGATCTTTGCCGCAACGCCCGTGACTTCCATCAGCGTGATGATCGAGGCGAGCGATGTCGCCTTCACCATCGAGATCATCTCGTTGCCATAGCCCGGCAGCGCCTGGCGGATGGCGAGCGGCAGAATGATGCGCCGGAACATCATAAAGCGATGCATGCCGCAGGCGCGCGCAGCCTCCACCTGCCCATGTGGCACCGAGAGCAGACCGCCACGGATGATTTCACTGGCATAGGCTGCGGTATTCAAGGTCAGCGCCAGGACGGCGCACCAGTAGGGATCGCGCAGAAACGGCCAGAAAATGCTGTGGCGGATGGCGGGGAATTGACCGAGGCCATAGTAGATCAGGAAGATCTGGACGAGCAGCGGCGTACCGCGAAAGACGAAGACATAGAGCCTGGCAAACCAGTCGAGGACGGTGAAACCCGACAGGCGAGCGAGCGCCAGAAGCAATGCGAGGATGGCGCCGAGGCAGATCGACGTCACCGCAAGTTCGATCGTCAGCGGGATCGCCGCGACAAGGCTCACAAAAGTCTCTTCAAGGAATTGCCAATCCATCAGCGTTTCCTCACACCGCGCGACAGATGACGCTCGGCCTGCCGGATGATCAGGCTGGAAAGGGTCGAGATCATCAGATAGATCACCCCTGCGATCAGGTAGAAATCGAACGGCAGTCCCGTGGAGCCCGCGCCGACCTGCGCCTGGCGCAGCAATTCGGCAACGCCGGTGATCGAGACCAGCGCCGACTCCTTGAGGACGACCTGCCAGACGTTGCCGAGCCCCGGCAGCGCATGCCGCAGGGTCAGCGGCGCGATAATCCGGCGCAGCCGCAGCCAGCGCGGCATTCCGCAGGCGATGGCAGCCTCGATCTCGCCGGGATGCACGGCCTTGAACCCGCCGCGCAGCACTTCGGTGAACTGCGCACCGGACGTGACGCCGACAGCAAGGGAACCGGCCAGGAAACCCGGAAAGCCGAGAAAACCTTCCGCTCCGAACATCTTGCCGATGGCGGTGACGACCGCGCTGCCGCCGAAATAGAAGAGATAGATCACCAATAGATCGGGAATGCCGCGAAGAACCGTCGTATAGGCGTCCGCCGTGGCGCGGGCAAAGCGATTGCCGGCGATCTTGCCCCATGCGCCTAGCGTTCCGATGCAGGCGCCGACTGCATAGCCGGCAATTGCGACAAGAATGGTCATCCAGGCGCCGGCCAGGAGAGCATGCCCCCAGCCATCCCGGCCAAAGCCGGCAAGCTCGAATAGGGTTGGCTGGTTCATGCGCCTGACCTGAAAGAATGGATCTGGGCAACGGAAGTCATGGTCTTAGCCTCGGCCAGGAACGATGGTTGCGGGACGCGCTCAATTGGCCTCGAAGGTCGGCGTGAGGTCGATCTTGCTCCATTTTTCCGAGAGCTGCTTGATCGTACCGTCCTTGGCGGCCTGCTTGATGGCGTCGTCGAATTTCGCCTTCAGGTCGGTTTCGCCCTTACGCATGCCGAGAGCGACCTCCGTTGCCAGCATCGCACCCTTCACCAGGGGACCAGACATCATCAGATCGTCATTGCCGGGCTTACCGAGCACGGAGGTTTCATAGACGCCGCTGTCGAAGCCGGCATCGATGCGGCCTGCCTTCAGATCAAGGTCGCGCTCTCCGGAACTCTTATAGGCACGCACCGTCACATCGGATCCGAAATAGGAATTGATCAATTGCTCCTGGCTGGTCGACTGGACGACGCCGACCGTCTTGCCCTTCAAAGCCTTGCCGATCTCCGCCATCACCGGATCGGCCTTTGCCTTGTCGTTGAGATTCAGGCGCTCACCCGTCATCGGCAAGGGTGAAACCGATCCATCCTTCACGAGCAGGAAGCTTGCGACGCCGCTCGCATAGGGCACGGTAAAATCGACCACCTGCTTGCGCTTCTCGTTGATGCCGAGCGTCATCACCAGATCAAATTTGCCGGCATTCAGGCTTGGGATCATCGCGTTCCATTCGCCGGCGATCAGCTCGCAATCGACCTTGGCGCGCTTGCAGAGATCATTGATGAGATCGACGTCGAAGCCGGCAAGCTTGCCGCTCGAATCCATCAGGTTCCACGGCGGGAATGCGCCTTCGATGCCGACCTTCACCTGGGTCCAGTCCTTGGCGCTGGCGGTCAGCGGAGCAAGGAAGGCAATCATGCCGAATACGGCGGCAAGCATTTTTCTATTTTTCATGTTCGTTCCCCTTTTCGGCCGCTTAAGCGGCCTTTTCTCAGATCCGGTATTCTCGGCGTCAGTTTTCCAGAGCGGCTCGCAGGGCGGCATTGGCCTCCCGCAGCGCGTGAGCGATGCGATTTCTCGTCTGACGCGCGTGAACGACGTAAAAGGCGGTATCCGGCGAGCCCTCATCCAGTCTCGCCAGCGCACGCAGCCCTTCCAGAGAGGGCCAGGCGACGTGCGGCAGCGCGGAGTCGGGATGGAAGCGTTCACCGCTCGTATAGTTCAGCGGCACCAGATGCCGTCCTGCACGCATCAGTGAGGCATCGATCCGTGCCGCTCTTTCTGGCGAGGGATCCCTCACCTGCAGAAGCGAATTTGCGTTGACGCGCAAGTCTTCGATGGCCTGGCACAGGCCGGAGATATCGAGACGGCCGGCAAACGCGGCCTGCAATTGCCCAATCTGTTCGTCGAGGGAGGCGGCATATTGCGTGTAATCCAGCGGCAGGACAGGTGACGTCAGCAGCCGCCAGAGAACCTCGAGAACAATCGCCGTGTCTCGGCAAAGATTGTCTGGATCGATATGCTCCGCGGTGTCGTGCGGCGTATGCCACCACCATCCGAGCGCCGTCAGCATCTTGACGGGGCCTGGCGGCTGATGGCTGAGGCTGCCGAACATCGAGGGGATACCGATGCCCCAGAAGGACTGATCCGCAGCGCGGCCATGACGCCTTCCGGCATGCTTCTGTCCGGTCACGTGCTCGATCACATCCGCAGCCAAAGGCCTGAGTTCGTCGATCACGCCGGAATTGGTGAGGACGGTCGCGCCCTCGCCGCCGGTGGAATCGACATTGACATGGGCGGCGCAGCGGCGATCGAGTTCGTCGAAATACTCGTCCGCGTACCAGGCAGAGCCGGAATAGCGGCCATGGGAATGACCGGACCAGAAGCATATGCGCAAGCCCCGGCGCCATTCGGCGGCCCGAAGCGCGAGCAGGCGCGCCGCCTCGAGCATTGTCGCGTTGGCGCCGCCATTGTCCATGACCCCGAAATGCCAGGTATCGTGATGGCCGGAAAACAGGACGAAAGGTGCATCTTCGCCTTTCGGCTGAAGCTCGGCAACAAGGAGCGGCGTCTTGCGCCAACCCGTATCTGCGTCCGCGCACAGCGTCGCGGTCACGGCTTCTCCGCGCGCAAGCCTTTCGCGCAGGCGGTCGCCGTCATCCTTCGCAATCGAGCAGATGACCGTCGTCGGCAGCTTGTCGCGCGTATGCTGCGACGGGCTGCCCCAGACCGGCGAGACGCACATCTCGTAGAGATGCTCGTTCGGGCTGATGTGAAGTTCGCCAAGCGCGCCGAAGGCACTCGCAAGAGCGGCCACTTCCTCGGTCGCGATACCGTCGACCAGAACGATCTTGCCAGAGACATCCTTGCCAGCGAAATCGGCTTTGGTTCCCTCGCCGACATGGATGAGATTGCCGGTTACCCCCGCAGCCGATGTCGAGACCGACATGGAATGCGTGATGCAACGAAGGTTCCAGCCATCGATCTCAACCGTGGCGGCACCTGGCAAACTGATGAAGGCATCGTGCGACAGAAGCTGCGTGCGATAGCCAAAATCATCCATCTCGGCCTGGAGATAGCGGAAGCTCTCCAGCTCCTCGGCCGTGCCCGACAACTTTACGCGGCGCGCGAATTCGCCGATATGCGCCATCAAGCGCGCACGATCGGGCTTCAGACCGGCCTCAGCCATTGGCCTTCTCCGGCAGCGGCGGCTCGACATCATCCGGGATCGGATTGACGAAGGGCGTCCCCTCAAGCCGTGCCTTGTGATCTTCCTTGGCGGCCGCGATGAGGGCAGGGTTGCGGATGAGTTCGGCGGCCGTGCTCGCCATCACCTTGGCGGCATGCTCGGTGCCCTTGTGAGCGACGGGCAGCTTGCCCTGCGCGACGAGTTGCCAGGAGTGGCCGGGTGTGCCGATCGCATAGGTGGCGCCGCGCATCTGCACGGTTGGGACGACCCAGCTGACCGTGCCGACATCGGTCGAACCGACCAGCGTGCCGTCGCCGGCGTTCAACGGAAAGATTTCCTCGCAGAGCGCCTGACCCTTCTTCGGCTTCAGCGCAAACCGGCCGTAGGAAGCGGCAATATCCTCTGCACTGAAGGTCCGCTGAAACTTCAGCGCGGTCTCGCGATCCGCGTCGTCAAACACGGGCGGCCCGAGCCGATCCAACTGCGAGAACATGCATTCCTCGAGCGGTGTATTGCCGACAAGATTGGCATCGCCGCTAATGATCTCGCTGCGAACCGTCGTCTCCGTCATCAAGGCAGCACCATCGGCAACCTTCTTGACGCGAGCGACCAGCAAGAGAAGCTCCGGCAGGGTCCGTGCCCGCACGAGATAACGCACAGTGGCGCGCGCCTGCACCACATTGGGAGCCGCACCGCCGGTATCGGTGACGGCATAGTGGATGCGCGCCGTCGACGGCATATGCTCGCGCATGTAGTTGACGCCGACATTCATCAGCTCGACCGCATCCAGCGCGCTGCGGCCAAGATGAGGTGTGGCCGAGGCATGCGAGGCACGGCCGGAAAAATGGAAATTGATCTCGTTACAGGCAAGCGAAATGGGATTGTTGACGCCAGCAAAGGCCGCTGGATGCCAGGAGATCGCGATATCGACATCGTCGAAAACGCCGGCGCGGACCATGAAGCCCTTGGAGGAGCCCCCCTCCTCGGCCGGGCAGCCGTAATAGCGCACCCTGCCCTTCAGGCCGTTTTCCGCGAGGAAATCCTTGACTGCGGCTGCGGCAAGCATCGAGCCGGCGCCCAGCATGTTATGGCCGCAGCCATGGCCATTACCGCCGTCGATCAGCGGCCGCTCTTCCGCGATACCGGCTTCCTGGCTCAATCCCGGCAGCGCATCGAACTCGCCGAGGATCGCGATGACCGGGCCATCCTCGCCCGCCTCGCCCATGACAGCCGTCGGCAGGCCGGCGATGCCGCGCTCGACGCGAAACCCCTGACGCTCCAGCATCTCGGCATGTTCTTCGGCGGATCGGTATTCCAGGTAATTCGTTTCTGGAATGTCCCAGATTCGATCGCTGAGCGCGAAGAATTCGGCGCTTTTCTTTTCGACGATGTCCCAGACCGCATCAGAATTTTGCATGGACTTGCCATCCGCCTCATATAATGGATACTAAATTGGTACCAATTTATGTGCCAATAAGAACGGATGCGCAAGAGATGAGCATGGATATTTTTTCGGCAGCGATAACGAGCGTCGTTGTTGAAAAATGCGGACCTATGATAGTCATCGCCAACTTGGGAAGGTCTGGGAGAGCTGCATGAACTCGCTGGAAGCTGAAGCGGCAGCGCCGTCGCACGAAGATATGCCCGACGTGACCGAGCTCATTCTCCAGGACATCCTCGCGGGCAGGCTCCCGCCCGGAACATGGTTGAAGCAGATCGATCTGGAGCGTCGCTACAACTGTACGAGGCCGCAGGTGCGGCGGGCGCTCGACCGCCTCGTACAGAAGCGGCTTGTCGAGCACATTCCCAATCGCGGCTATCACGTGCACGAGCAGGATGGGCGCCGCGCCCAGGAAGTGAGCGATATCCGCGTGATCCTCGAAGTGGCGATCAGCGACCGTATCGTCGCCAATGCCGGCGATGCGGATATTGCCAATTTGCGCGCGCTCGCTTCGCGCTTCGACGATCTGGTGCTCAATGGCACCATGCTCGAACTTTACGAAGCCAACCTCGCTTTTCACCGGTACCTGCTGGTACTTGCAGGAAATCAGGAGCTTGTCGAACTCATCACCGAAATCCGGCAACGCACCTCGTCCGCGCCGGTGTCGCAATGGCGAACCCGAGCCCGCATCGAGCAGTCCGGCCGCGAGCACCAGCAGATGATCGACGCAATAGAGAAGCGCGACGTCGATAGGCTCAAGGAGCTGACCCGCAGACATATTTTGCAGACATAGCTGAAATCGACCACAGCCTGAATAACAGAAGACGCGCCCGGCGGGACCTGTCGGCCGGGCTTGTGATCCCATTGCACGTCGCAGGCCGGTCACGGCCTGGACATCTGTCCCAGGTCAGTCGGTCCGTCTTGCGATGAACGGAATGATGGCGGCCGCCAGAAACAGAACACCGCTATAGGCGAATGGGCTCCACCAGCCGACGCCGTCGAACAGCACACCGCCTGTGAAGGCACCCGCGGTGATTGCCGCCTGGATCAGCGCCACCAGCAATCCGCCGCCGGCCTCGAGTTTGTCGGGGATGGTGCGGGTCATCCAAGTGTTCCAGGCAACGGGAATGGGCGTGGCAAAGAACCCGAACAGGCAGAGGAGTGCGGCAATCGCAATACCCGAGGGTGCCAGCGGGATCAGCAAGAGAGCGATTACAGCGAGCGCCGCAGGGAACCCGGCGAGGACGGCATCCAGATGCGCTCGCAGCAGGAAACCGATCAAGGAAGTGCCCAGCAGGCCGAAGAGGCCGATGCCGAGGAGAACAACCGACAGTTCGTTCACATCGAGCCTCGTCACGTCCCCAAGGACCGGCCGAAGATAGGTCGATAGTGCGAACTGGCCCATGAAGAAGAAGGACATGGCCGCCATACTGATTGCGAAGATGCGGTTGCGCAGCAGCCCGAACGGGCCGCTCCCGGCAGTCTTCGACCCCCCAGGCATTCGCGGCAAGGCGAAGATCTGCCAGACAAAGGCGATGATGCCGACCGGAACGACGATGAAGAACGCACCGCGCCAGCCTATCAATCCGCCGAGGAAGCTTCCCAGCGGCTGAGCGATGACCGTGGCCAGAGCAGTGCCGCCCTGCAGCATGGCAAGAGCCTTTGGAACGTCCTGTTCGGCAGCGATGCGCGCGACGATGGAGGTGGACAGTGACCAGAAACCGCCGATCGCGATGCCGATCAGCGCGCGGCCGAACATGAAGACGAGATAGTTGGGCGCGAATGTGATCGCCAGGCCCGAGAGCACCATCACGATCGTATAGAACAGGACCACCGTTCGCCGATCCAGCCGCCACAGCACCGTGTTGCTGAACAGGCTGGTGACGACCGCGAAAAATCCGGAAACGGAAATCGCCTGACCCGCCTGGCCGGCGGTAATGCCAAGCTCTTCGGCGATCGGGGTTAGCAGGCTGACGGGCAGAAACTCGGAAGCGACGAGGGTGAAGGTCATCAGCGTCATGCAGATGACTGCAGCCCATGGGCTGGCCGCACGCTCGACGGCGCGGTCATAGGTGGTTTCCATATCAATTGTCCAAAGTTGCTCGAAACGAGCTGTTCAGCGGATAGTCTCGATGGCGACGGAGGCCCTCGCCGCGGCGATGAATTGCCTCCTCTTCATGGCCTGTTCCTCACATCCTGAGCAGCGCCTTGATGGCGCGGCGCTCGTCCATGGCCTTGTAGCCATGCGCGACATCGGCAAGCGGAACCGCCAGATCGAAGACCTTTCCGGGATTGATTTGACGCGTCATGATGAGATCGATGAGGTGGGGGAGGAAGCGACGCACAGGAGCTGGGCCGCCGAGCAGGTTCTTCTGCTGGAAGAACAGCATCTGCCCGTCCAGCTCGACGCCATGCGGAACGCCGACATAGCCGATCGAGCCGCCGGGTCGGGCGCTATTGATCGCCTGCAGCATGGATTCCTGCGTACCGACGCATTCAAGAACGGAATCGGCTCCGATCCCTCCTGTCAGTTCATTGATCTTCGCCACGCCCGCATCGCCACGCTCGGTGACGATATCGGTCGCGCCATATTCGAGCGCAAGTTCCTGGCGTTGCTTGTGGCGGCTCATGGCGATAATGCGCCCAGCGCCCATCTGCTTGGCAGAGAGCACGCCCATGAGCCCGACAGCGCCGTCGCCGACCACGACCGCTGTGCATCCCGGAGTAACGCGTGCCGCATCCGCCGCATACCAACCCGTGCCCAAAACATCAGAGGCCGCAAGAAGGCTCGGGATCAAGTCATCCGACGGCATGGCGTCGGTCGCAACCAGGGTTCCGTCGGCAAGCGCGATCCGTGCATAGGGTGCCTGGGCGGCAGACATGAACTCGCGATGTTCGCAAGAAGACTGAAAGCCAAACCGGCAGTGCGGGCATGTGTTGTCCGAAAGACAGAACGAGCCGACGACGAATTGGCCCGGCCGGATCGTTTTCACCTCGCTGCCGACCTCCACGACGACCCCGCAATATTCGTGCCCCATATGCTGCGGCCCTGTCACCGCCTGGATGCCGCGGTACGGCCAGAGATCGGAACCGCAGACACAGGATGCCGAGAGCTTGATGATGGCATCGGTCGGCTTGAGGATCTTCGGTTCCGGAACTTCCTCGCAACGAATGTCACCGGGGGCATGAAGGACTGTTCCGAGCATGGCATGGTCTCCCGTCAGCGCGCATTGCGCCTGCCTGTTTCGTGATCGGGAGATCAGATAGCATTGCTCGATCAATCGGATTAGATAGGGTAATTTGCATGAACCTATCGAAAATTGATATTAATATGCCTCCCGAATTTGGGGTAGGACAAGATCATGCCACGGGAAAATTTCAACGAACTGCTTGTGTTCCTGGCCGTCGCCGAGGAGCGGAGCTTCACGAAGGCGGCCGCGAAGCTGGGCACATCCCAATCGACGCTCAGTCATGCCGTGAAGAAACTTGAAGAGCGCCTGGGCATGCGCCTGCTGACGCGCACGACGAGAAGCGTCGGGCTGACCGAAGCGGGCGAACGGCTGCAGCAGTCCCTGTCGCCCCGCATTGCGGAGATCGAGGCAGACATCGAAGCGTTGACCGTCTATCGGGAACGGCCGGCCGGAACCGTCAGGATCACCCTTTCCAACCATGCCATGGAAAGCGTCGTGTGGCCGAAATTATCGTCCATCCTTGCCGATTATCCTGATATCAAGCTTGAGCTCAGCGTCGATGGCAGCTTCCGCAACATCGTCGAAGACGGGTTCGATGCCGGCGTCAGGCTTGGCGAAAGCCTCGAGAAGGACATGATCGCGGTACGCATCGGCCCCGACTGGAGGCTGGTGGCCGTCGGCTCGCCAGACTACTTTAGAACCAGATCCGCACCACTGACCCCACAGGAACTGATGCGTCACAACTGCATTCGTCGACGCCTCGACCGCATCGGCGGTCTCTATGCCTGGGAGTTCGAGAAGGACGGAGAGGAGATCCGGGTCAGGGTCGAAGGCCAGCTCACGTTGAATACAGACCGCGAGATGATATCTGCCGCCCTAGACGGACACGGAATTGCCTACGTTCCGGAAAGCTACGTCGAGCATCATCTGGAAGCGGGGCGGCTTCAGCTTGTCCTAGACGACTGGTGTCCGAAATTCGCGGGCTACTACCTTTATTATCCCAGCCGCCGACAGAATCTTCGCGCATTCTCTGTCGTCATCGATGCCCTTCGGGAAAGAGGCTGAAGTCACACGAAAGGCGATAACGGCGGCCAGCATGGTAAGCGTGTCAAACGAGAACTTCAGGCTCAAAATCTGACTCGACCGCGGTTACCGCGACCGTCAACTGATAACCGCCATTGCGGATCGTTCTGAATATCGGTTCCTCAGCCGTTTCGCCAAGCTTGCGGCGCAGCCGGCTGATGAGAACATCGATCGAGCGGTCGGCCGGATCGCGGTCGCGTCTTTGAGTCAGGTCCAGCAGTTGATCACGCGACAGCAATCGGCCGGCGCGCTCGAGAAACGTCTTGAGAAGATCAAATTCGGCGCCAGTCAGCGGGATCGGCTCGCCATTGCTCCTTGTTATCCGGCTACGCTGTGGATCAAGTGTGATGTCCGCAAAACGAAAGCACTTCGCCTGAGACTCGGATGGTGTTCTAAAGTTCATGCGACGCAGGACGGCACGGATCCGCGCCGTCAATTCGCGAGGATTGAACGGCTTGCAGAGATAATCGTCGGCGCCGATCTCGAGGCCGAGGATGCGATCGATATCGTCCTTCAGTACGGTCAACAAGATGACGGGAACCCGACTGTGATGATTCTGCAAGTCGCGGCAGAGGTCGAGACCCGATCCGTCGGGTAGCATGACCTCCAAAATTACGAGATCGGGGGGACACCGAGCGAGAATCTCCCGGCAGCCATGAAGATTGGTTGCCGTCCTGACGCGAAAACCTTGGTCGCCAAGATGTTCGCTCAGAAGGTGGCGAATCCTGTCGTCGTTATCAACGACCAAGATATCGGGGACGATCGTTAAACTCATGAATATCCTCTATCGCCAATCCGGTTATCGCGGTCATTGTCGGCGCTCAGCTGATGATCGCTAAGAACTGACGAACACCGCGGCTCAAGCTGCGCGTCTCCGGACGCGACGGTCAGCCATGACCATGTCCTCGCCGTGCATGATCGGGCCGGAATGCAACGGCTCCGCGGTCCACAGGCGCAGGAGCTTCCGCGGCAGTTTCAGGGGACAGGCCGATCCGACGCAGGAGCCGTTTCAGGACTGTTTCGAAGTCATCGACGAAGGTGAAAATGACGGGGATGACGATGAGGCTGAGCAGCGTCGACATCGTCACGCCGCCGATCACGACGATGGCCATCGGCTGACGGAAGCTTGAATCGCCGCCCGTCAGGCTGAGGGCGACCGGAAGCATGCCCGATGCCATGGCAATGGTGGTCATGACGATCGGCCGCGCGCGCTTGTGACATGCGTCGATAAGCGCGTCGAACCTGGACATGCCTTGCCGTCGCGACATGATCGCATATTCGATCAGCAGGATGGAATTCTTCGTCACCACACCCATCAGCATAAGCAGCCCGATGACAGCCGCCATCGAGAAGCTGGTTCCCGTCAGTACCAGCGGCAACAGCGCACCTCCGAGCGAGAGCGGCAGGGCCATCAGAAGTGTGAGCGGCTGCAGGAAATCGTGGAACAACAGGACGAGGACGGCGTAGATACAGAAGATGCCGATCGCCATGGCCAGGCCGAAGCTCTGAAACAGCTCCGAGCTGCGCTGCAATTCGCCCTGCTCCACCAGCGTGACACCCTGCGGCAGGTGCTTGAGCGCCGGCAACGCCTGCGCCTCACGGTTGACTTCGCCGAGAATGCGGCCGTTGAGCTCGACGGAAACGGTGACATTGCGCATGCGGTCGATCCGGTCGATCTCCGAGGGGCTGCCACCGATGCGGATGTCGGCTATCGATCCGAGATCGACGCTGCCATTCGTCCCCACCACACGCATATTCCTGATATCGTCGAGATTGGTGCGCGTTTCCGGCGAGAAGCGCACGACGATCGGGATCTGACGCTGCGGCAAGGTGAGCTTTGGCAGATCCGAGGAATATTCCCCGTTCGTCGCCACACGCACGGCGCTGGCGATCGCGTTCGAGGTTATGCCGAGCGCCGCGGCGCGCGCAAAATCGGGCGTGATCTGGATTTCAGGTGCTTGTCTGGCCGCCGTCGATGTGACCGCCCCGATCCCCCGAAGCGTGCGAAGCTGCTCCTCCAGCGCCGTGCCTGCGCTGTCGAGCACGCCAGCGTCATCACCGGCAAGAGTGATGTCGAGCTTGGTGCCATTACCACCACTACCGACCTCCACACGCACTCCCGGAAGGACCGATAGTGCCTGCCGGATATCGTTCTCGATTTCCGACTGCTTTCGATGCCGATCGCCGATCGGCGTCAGGACGACCACGATCGTCGAGGAGGCAACATCGCTCGTGGAACTGCTGTCGATCCCGCCACCGGACGATGAAGAGCCAACCGAGGAGAAGACATGCGTGACGTCACGCAACGCGCCAACAACATCGGCGGCCTTACGGGTCATTGCCGCGGTCTGCTGGATGGTGGAACCGGGTTGCATCGTCAGCGTGATCTGCGTGCGAGCGTCATCCGAGGCGGGCAGGAAGCCAGACTTCAGGAAGGGAATGGTGGAAAGTGAAAGCCCGACGATGACAACCGTTATCGCAACCGTGGTCTTCCTGTAATTCAGGGCAGCCTTTGCGATCCTCATATAGGTCCGCATGATGCGGCCGTCCTTCTCCTCAGACGGATGGGCCTTCATGAAATAGGCTGCCATCATAGGCGTCAGCAGACGAGCAACGGCAAGAGAAGCAAGGACTGCGACCGCAGCGGTAATCCCGAACTGCCGGAACAGAAGCCCCGGGATACCACCCATGAAAGCCGTCGGCAGGAAGACCGCAACGAGCGTAAAGGTGGTTGCGATGACGGCGAGGCCAATTTCATTGGCCGCCTCCATCGCGGCATCGATCGGTCGCTTGCCCATTTGCAGATGGCGGGCAATGTTTTCGATTTCGACGATGGCGTCGTCCACGAGGATGCCGACCACCAATGACAGGGCAAGCAGCGTGATGATGTTGAGACTGAAACCGGCAAAATACATGGCGAGAAATGTCGGGATTACCGACAAAGGCAGCGCTACCGCCGACAGAATCGTCGCACGCCAATCCCGAAGGAAGATCCAGACAACGACGATTGCAAGAATGGCGCCTTCGTAGAGCATATGCATCGAACCGTGGTAATTCTCCATGATCGGTCCGATCGTGCTGTAGGCCTGATCGATTTGCACATTGGAATGAGCTGCGGCGAATTTCTTTATCGCCTCATCAACAGCTGCAGCGACCCCGCTATCGGAAAAGCCTTTCGAGCGCTTGATCTCGACCGCCACCACCGGTTTGCCATCGAGATAGGCCATCGACGTTCGGGACGCAAAACTGTCCCTGACCGATGCGACATCGTCGAGACGCACGGCTTGCCCGTTTGCCAACGGGATCCTAAGCGCCCTCAGCGCTTCGACGGAGGGCAGATTTCCAAGGGTGCGCAAGGTCTGCCGCGCCTCCCCGATTTCGCCAAGACCGCCCGACGTATCGGCCTGCACGGCCTTGAGCTGCGATGACACGGTCGCCGCAGTAACCCCGAGCGATGCCATGGTCGATGGGTCGAGATCGACATGCACCTCGCGATCGACGCCACCAATACGGTTGACTTGACCAACACCCGGCACCGATAGCAGCGCCTTGGTCAGATCGTTGTCGATGAACCAGGACAACTCGGTCTCGTTAAGATTGGCCGAGCGGACCGCATAGGTGACGAGCGCGGAGCTTTGGACGGTATTCTTTGTGACGCTCGGCGTCTCCATTTGCGCCGGCAAATCGGCCTTGACGCTATCGACGGCATTGCGGACCTCGTTGAGAGCCGCCTCGCTATCCTTGTCCAGTTTGAAGGAGACCTTGATCGACACGGTGCCGTCGGTGATCGTCGTCGTGATGTGATCGAGATAGCTCAGCGTGGCAAGACTGTCCTCGATGGTGCGGGCGACTTCCGTCTCGAGCTGCGTCGGTGCAGCACCATCGAGCGTAGCGGAGATATTTATGGTCGGAAGATCCATGTCCGGGAAGTTCTGGATCGCCAGCTGCTTGAATGCCCAGAGCCCACCAAAGCCAAGCATCACGAACAGCAAAATCGCCGGCACGGGATTGCGAATGGACCATGCTGAGAAATTCATCAGTTTGTCTCCGCGACCTTTACAAGATCATTGTCCGACAGGAATGCACCGCCCGACGTTACGACCTTTGCAGACCGGTCCAGGCCGGACACGATCTCGACCTCGCCATTGTTGCGGCGACCTGTTTCCACCCGCACCCGTCGCACCCGGCTGTCGTCGCCGACCGTGAAAACGTAATTGAGCCCATCGCGGAAAACGATCGCCGTTTCGGGAACAGTCACGGCCGGCGTCGTCCGCAGCTCTATGCTGCCTGTGACGTAGAACCCGATCCGCGGCTGCATATCTGTGGGTAGTGCGACATAGATGATTGCGCGGCTGGTATCCGTACTCACCGACGGCCCGACCAGCCGTACCCTACCCTCGATCCGACGGCCGTCAGGGCCGTTGATGATCGCCTTCAAGCCTTCCGAAATGCTCGGAAGGTAGCGTGCCGACACTTCCGCCTGCCATTCAACACGCTGCTGGCGAACCATGCGAAACAGCTCGGTGCCGGTGGAGACCACCGCACCAAGATCGGCTGAACGCGAGGTTATCAAGCCATCGTCCACGGCCGTGATCGTCGTTTGCCCAAGCTTGATCTTTTCGCTGTCGAGCGCCGCCTCCTCGGATGCGAGGCTTGCGGTTGCGGTCTGCTCGTCAGCAAAATATTCGGTGATCTTCTCGGCGGACAAGGCACCGGAGGTGCGAAGTTGCCGCGCCCGATCCGCGTTGGCCGTGGCTTTGGCAAGACTGGCCTTGGCCGTTGCCACGGCAGCTTCCTGCTTGCGAAGCTCGGCCAGAACACTGTCCTGCGATAGCCGCGCCAGCGTCTGTCCCTTCTTCACCACCGATCCGACATCGACCAGAACGTCGGTGATGCGCAGGCCACTCGTTTCCGAGGCTATGATTGCGTCCTGCCATGACTTCAGCCAGCCGCTCGCCGGGACGGTTTCAGGCCAGCTCCGCAGCTCCGGTGCGGCCAGGGAAACGGTAAGAGCAGGCGCTGCGGCCTGTTCCGCCGCGGCATTTCGGAAGGGAAGGGAAAGGAGAAGCGTAGCCGCGACGAACGCGGCTGCGAATCTTACGGACGGCTTTTTCAACAATGCATTCCTTGCGGTTCCTGACAGGAGCGCGAGCGGTTCCAATCGAGCAATCGATCACAGCTCATCGGCATCAATCAGTAGCCGGACGAATGTTAAGTGCGGTCAAGTGAGTGTTAAGTTATGTAAAACTTGGCCTGAGCTTCGCCTTTATATTGTATGAGTTGCCGATATGAATGATGGACAGGGTGAATGAGCAAGGTTCTTCTCATCGACGATGATGTCGAGCTAACGATGCTTTTGCAGGAATATCTCACCGAGGAAGGATATGACGTCGCAACCGACACGGATGGGCGGGCGGCCATTGCCGCCGCCGCCGCAAATACGGTCGACATCATCGTCCTAGACATCATGATGCCCCGGATGAACGGGATCGAGGTTCTGCAGCGGATCCGCAAGCTCAGCCAGATCCCCGTGCTGATGCTGACGGCAAGAGGCGACGACATCGACAGGATATCCGGCCTGAACCTTGGTGCCGACGATTATGTGCCGAAGCCCTGTTCGCCAGGCGAACTTGCAGCGAGGCTGCGGGCGATCTTGCGGCGGACGCACCAGCCGGCGGGTGCATCAATTGACGCCGTAAAAGCTGGTCGGCTCGTGATCCATCCGGGCAAAAGAAGCGCCGAATGGTGCGGCGAGCCGCTGGAGCTGACCGGCACGGAGTTCGGCCTGCTGGAAGTCCTGGCTCGCAACGCCGGTCAGCTGGTGTCAAAGCAGGACATTTCCAAGCAGGCGTTCGGAAAACCGCTTACGCCCTTTGATCGCCGCATCGATGTTCATATCAGCAGCGTTCGTCAGAAACTTGGCCTGCGAGAGGACGGGCAATCCTGGATCCAGTCCGTACGAGGCTTGGGTTATCAACTGCTCGTGGATTGACCATGCCAAAACTCTTCTGGAAGTTCTTCACGATTATCTGGCTGACGCTCGCAGCAACCGTCGGCGTCGTCATTATTATAGTCAAGCTTATCCAGGCGGTCCCCTTCGCGCATGAACTGGAACAGGACCGGCGGACACTCCTCGTCAACCTCGCTGCAAACATTCTGATCGAGAACGGCGAGGACGCCGCCAGACGTTTCGTGTTCATGAGCGAAAAAACACAACCGGTTGGTCTTTCCTTGTCGAAGACCTCGGACACCAACGCATGCCCGCAAGTGGACGCGGCCGATGCACGTTCGGTCTTGAAGGACGGGAGTTGCTACCGAATTTTTGCGGCGACGCCGATGAGTTTCACCTTTGAAAACCTTGCTCCCATATTGCCATGGCTGACGATCCTGATTTCGAGCACGATCGCGGCAGGTGCGCTCGCCCGATATCTCATCCGCCCTGTCGTGCATCTGCGAAACGGCCTGAGCGCGCTTGCGAATGGCCGCTTCGACTTCCGCATCGGCGACAAGATGGCCGGACGAACGGACGAAGTCACAGCGCTCGCGCACGACTTCGATGCCAGTGCTGCGCGATTGCAGGAACTTCAGGATGCGCAGCAGCAGCTGTTTCACGATGTGTCTCACGAATTGCGCTCACCATTGTCCCGCCTGCAGGCCGTCGTGGGCGTCCTGCGGCAAAGCCCGGCGAAACTCGATGCCATGCTGGACCGCATGGACCGGGAGGTCGAGCGCCTTGATGTGCTGGTGGGTGAAGTCCTGACACTTGCCCGGCTGACCGCCACCTCAAGCATGCCGTTGAAAATCCAATCCCTCGATGTCGTCGAACTCCTGAACGAAATCCTGGGCGACGCGGCATTCGAGGCGCAGGCACGGGATGTTTCAATCACCACCGGCATCAGCGGTTCATTCCCGGCGAAAGTCGAAGGAGAACTGATCTACAGGGCGCTGGAAAACGTCGTGCGAAACGCCGTCAAATACACGGATGCCCACTCACACATAGCCGTGCTTTGCGAGATAAAGGACGATGTCCTCAATATTCGCGTCGCCGATCAGGGGCCGGGCGTCAGGCGAGACGAGCTGGAGCGCATCTTTCAACCCTTTTCACGCGGCAAGGATGCCGTGACCGGAGACGGATACGGCCTTGGCCTTGCAATCACCCGGCAGGCGATCGAGCGTCATGGCGGCCGCGTGTTTGCGTCACTGCCTGCTGCCAGCGGCCTTACCATTACGCTCGAAATACCTCGAAAGCCGACGAGCCAAAGCAGACTGGGAAGTGGTTCGGACGCTGCGCAGCCCGTCAAAATCAACTAGCCGCGGCGATCCCAATTTCCGGCGAATTCGCCACGCGTCCTTGTTCGGCACAACCCAAGACCAGACAACTTGGGCGACGGTGGAATCGTTTGGCTATTCAGTCGGCTCCCTCGTCGATTTCCATATAGCGCGCCAATGCCAAAGCCGCATTCAGCATGTGCTCGCGCATGACCAGGGTCGCTTCCGTCGCATCGCCCCGGATCATGGCGCGCAGGATCGCCTCGTGCTCAAGGAATGAAGCTGTCAATCGCTTCGGTTGGCGCAGCTGAGTCCTGCGGAATGGCAGCAGTCTTGCCCGCAGCCTCATCAATTCATCAAACAGAAACTCGTTATGCGCACCGCGATACAGCGTTTCGTGAAAGGACAAATTGAGCTTGTCATACTGTTCGAAGTCGTCTGCCTTCGCCGCAAGTTCAGAACGCTCGTGAATTTCGGTCAGAACCGCACGCTCCACGCCTGTTATCCGATGGGTTGCAAGGCGGACGCACATGCATTCCATCTCGGCGGTTACTTCGAACATCTCCATCAGCCGCGGCAAGGTCAGTGGCAGCACAGTCGCACCGCGTCGCGGGCGAATCTCGACCAGGCCGATCGCTTCCAGCTGACGTAGAGCGTCCCTCACCGGCGTGCGGGAAGCGCCGAAGCGGCTGCTGAGCGTTGCTTCGTCCAGACTTGTGCCAGGCCTTATGGCGCCGGAGGAAATCTCATCCATCAACACCAACTTAATGCGCTGACCGATCGATCCAGCTTCGTCAAATTCCGTCATTTCAAACCTTGCTTCCGATTTGGCGTGCAACCGTTCGGTTTTACACCATCCAATTCGACAGATAGCAATCTATATGAAGCACCAAGGCGCGTCCGGCTTGTTTTGCCTGCTGGCGAGGAGATCATCGACGGCGGCGGCGGCAAGCATCGAGGTATCGCCAGGCACGCAGAACTCGTCCTCGGCGATCCTGTGCAGGATGAGGCGTCTAAGGGCCTACTCCTGCACCGTTTCGACCGGCTTTCCCATGTGGGTTCAGCCCCCTGCAATCGCCCGCACGGCAAGGTAAAGGATCGAGGGCGCAACGAGGCAGCCCAGCCCCGTATGAAACGTCGCCGTCAGCGCACCATAGGGAACGAGACGGCGATCGGTCGCCGCCAAGCCACCCGACACGCCGCTGACGGTTCCCATCAGGCCACCGAACACCATGGCACTGCGAGGATTATCGAGACCGATCGCCTTGGCCACGATCGGGGTTCCGACCATGACAAGGACCGCCTTGAAAACACCGGTCGCAATCGACAGCGCAATCACCGCCGAGCTTGCGCCCAGAGCGGCACCCGTCACAGGACCTACGATGTAGGTAACCGCACCGGCACCGATCGTCGTTATGGATACGGCATCCGTGTAACCGAAGGCGACGGCGAGCAACGAGCCGACAATGAACGGGAGCAGCGTACCGAGGCCCAGGGCAAGCGCTCCGACAAGGCCAGCCTTGCGGGCCTGCGCAACGTCCACTTCAAAGGCCGTGGCAACGATGGCGAAATCGCGCAGCATGGCTCCACCCATCAGGCCGATGCCACTGAGGATTGGAATATCCACCACCCCTTTCTCGCCTCCGGTCCACAGACCGGCCGTAAAGGCGGCAGCGAGCCCCAGAACGATTGCGATGGCCGAGCCGTGAACGCGGCCGAACAGGACATGTTTCGAAATGGCATTCGACAGCCACATGACCAATCCGACGATCGCAAACGCGGTAAGCAGGCTGTTGGCAGTCAGGTCGTGTTTCAAGATCTCCATGGCAGCCTCCCTCAGCCCGGGTTACCGGAGGCGGCAAGCTCACCCCTGGCCTTTGCTTCGATTTCGTCCATCGTGTCGCCTCTCTCGCCGACACGGCTCATCAAGGCGACAGTTGCGAAGCAAACGAAAACCGTCACGATGCCGGCGATCAGCACCAGCGGACCGCTGCGTGCAGCCACCAGCACGTTTTGCTGCGCTGCCATGGCGACGACGATCGGAATATAAAGAGCACCCCAAAACTCGACACCGAGTTTGAGCGGCAGCGTCAACAAACCTCGTCTACTCAGCCAAAGCCGCGTGGCGATGAGCAGGATCATGGCGATGCCGACACCGCCGACATTCGCCTTCACGCCAAGCGCCACTCCCAGGAGATCACCGAGGATGCTCCCCAAGAGGGTGCAAAGGGCAAGCATTGCGACACCGGAGATCATCATGAGCGATCCTCCCCGCATGCGCTTCTATAGAAATACAAACTCAACATTTTTCCTCCTCCAATGCATACAGATAAACCGCATGACGATTTTAAAATACACGTTGTTGCAGTTTTCGCAATTGTGTGTACATTATATTTCCAGAAACACGCTCTTGCGCATACAAAGGGCAATCAAATGCTTGATTGGAATACGAAAGGTCGCGACAGGCTGGCGCGTCTCGAGGCCGGCCAGCGTTTCTCTGCCGGCAAGCTCGTCGACCCGCAGCAGCTCGTCGCTTTTCTGGAAGCGATCCTGAAGCCTGGAGATCGCGTTTGTCTTGAGGGCGACAACCAGAAGCAGGCCGACCTGTTGGCCAAGGCGCTATCCAAGGTCGATGTCACCAGGATACACGATCTGCATATGGTACAGTCGGGTGTGGTCCTGCCGGAGCATCTCGACATTTTCGAAAGCGGCGTCGCCCGGCGGCTCGATTTTTCTTATTCCGGCCCGCAGTCGGCCCGCATCGCGCGCATGATGTTCGGCGGCCAGATCGAACTGGGTGCCGTTCACACCTATCTGGAACTCTTCGCTCGCTACTTTATTGATCTGACGCCACAGGTGGCGCTCATCGCCGCGGTCAGCGCGGACAAAGCGGGAAATCTCTACACCGGGCCGAATACGGAAGACACGCCGACGGTCGTCGAGGCGACGAGCTTCGGCAAGGGTCTGGTCGTCGCCCAGGTGGGCGAGATCGTTGATCGCGTGCCGCGCGTCGACATTCCCGCCGACCAGGTTCATTTCGTGGTGGACGCCAAGCGACCCTTCTATGTGGAGCCGCTGTTCACGCGCGATCCGGCGGCGATCACCGAAACGCAAATCCTGACGGCAATGCTGGCGATCAAGGGGCTGTATGTGCCCTATGGCGTGCGCCGCCTGAACCATGGCATCGGCTTCAACACGGCGGCCATCGAGCTGCTGCTGCCGACTTACGGTGAACGGCTGGGATTGAAGGGCAAGGTCTGTACGCATTGGGCACTGAACCCTCATCCCACTTTGATCCCCGCCATCGAGGCCGGATGGGTGGAGCAGATCCATTGCTTCGGGTCCGAAGTGGGCATGGAAGACTATATGCGGGCTCGCCCCGACATTTTCTTCACCGGGCCTGACGGCTCGCTGCGCTCCAACCGCGCCTTCTGCCAGACCGCCGGGCTCTATGCCTGCGACATGTTCATCGGCTCGACCTTGCAGATCGATCTTGCCGGCAACAGTTCGACCGTGACCGGCAGCAGGGTCGCCGGTTTCGGCGGCGCCCCCAATATGGGATCGGACGCGCGAGGTCGGCGTCATCCGAGCGAAGCCTGGCTGCGTGCCGGTCGGGAAGCCGACCCCACGGCAGCCACTCCCGCCCTGCGCCGTGGCCGCAAACTGGTCGTCCAGATCGGCGAGACCTTCGGCGACGGCATGGTGCCGATGTTCGTCGAGCGTCTGGCCGCCCTGGATCTGGCTGACAGACTGCAGCTCGATCTGGCTCCCGTGATGGTTTACGGTGACGACGTGACCCATATCGTGACGGAAGAGGGGATCGCCAATCTGTTGTTGTGCCGTGACAGGGACGAGCGGGAGCAGGCGATCCGGGGCGTGGCCGGTTACACCGAGGTCGGCCGCGCCAGGGACCGCAAGATGGTGGAGCATCTGCGCGAGCGCAAAGTCATCCAGCGTCCCGAAGACCTTGGAATTGATCCCTTGGATGCCGATCGCAGTCTGCTGGCCGCGCATTCCATAAAAGATCTGATGCTTGCCTCCGGCGGCCTGTACAGGCCGCCTTCCCGGTTCCGCAATTGGTAGGCCACCGCCATGGAAAATCTGCTCTATGAACTGCAATCGACGCAGACCGGCGGGACCCGCGCCGTCGCTTTGGTGGGCGTCGTCGCGTCGGGCAACCTCGAAGTATTGCTTGAACGGCGGGAGGCACCCGACCGGTGCGTCATCGAGATCGCGACGCCGGCCCATGGTTTCGCCGATCTGTGGGCAGCGGTTACCGAAGATTTCGCTGCACGCTCCGCGGCCGGCGGTCTGCGCATCACGATCAATGACGGCGGCGCCCGGCCGGATATGGTGGCGCTGCGCCTGGCCCAGGGTGTGCGGCTGATGGAGAAGCCAGAATGACCGATCCTCACAAGCTGCACCGAAGCTGGTATGAAGAATCTGCCCGTGGCCGGTTGCTGCATCTGCTCGACGCCGACAGCTTCACCGAATTCCTAGGCCCGGAACGACGGGAGACGAGCCCTCACCTCTCACTCTTCGATTTACCCCGGCAGTTCGACGACGGCATCATCGTCGGAGCCGGTCGCATCGACGGCCGCCCCGTACTGGTGGCCGCTCAGGAAGGACGCTTCATGGGCGGTGCCATCGGCGAGGTGCATGGCGCCAAGCTGACAGGCCTGCTGCATGCCGCAGCTAAGATGCGGCGGGATATCGTCATTCTCTTCGATACGGGCGGCGTGCGCCTGCAGGAAGCCAATGCCGGTGAGCTGGCCATCTCCGAAATCATGCGCGCCGTGCTGGAGGCGCGATCCGAGGGTGCGCGCGTCATCGGTCTTCTTGGCGGCCGGGCGGGCTGCTATGGCGGAGGCAGCCTGATTGCCGGCTGCTGTTCGGCACTCGTCATCTCCGAGCAGGGTCGTTTATCCGTTTCCGGTCCGGAAGTCATCGAGACGAACAAAGGCGTGGAAGAGTTCGACTCTCGCGATCGGGCGCTGGTCTGGCGAACCATGGGCGGCAAGCATCGCTACCTGATCGGCGTGGTTGATGTCTTCGTCGAGGACGATATCGCCGCTTTCCGCGCCGGTGTGATTGCCGCGCTGCAACGGCCAGCCACTTTAGACCTGACGGTGCTGCAAGCAGAACAGGCGCGGCTCGAAGATCGATTGCGCCATTTTGGCGATGCCCATGATGCCACCGAGATATGGGCGCGGCTGCAGATTGAGGACCCCGGGCAAATACCGGAGCAGGACATGGGGACTTTCCTCACCACGGCCAATATCCATCGGGAGAGTGCCGATGCAGCTCGCTGATATCCTGTCCTCACTCTTTCCCGCCGGCTATGAGATAACGCAGGCGGACGGGCTTGTTACCGGCTGGGGTCGGTTGGACCAACAAACCCGGATCGATCTGATCGGCGTTGCCGACAAGACCTATCCCGGCGTCGATGAGGCGATAGCACTGGCCGGGCATATCCTGTCAGTCGCCCGGCGGCCGGACAGTTCACCCCTTTTGTTCCTGGTCGACTCCGGCAGCCAACGTATGAGCCGGCGTGATGAACTGCTGGGTCTCAGCGAGGCACTGGCGCACCTGGCGAAGGCCCTGTGGCAGGCGGAGCGTGCAGGACACCGCACGGTCGGCCTTCTCTATGGCGGCAGTGCTGCCGGCGCCTTCATTGCCACCGCACTGGCCTGCGGATCGCTGGCAGCCCTGCCCACCGCCTGGCCCGAAGTCATGGACCTGCCATCCATGGCCCGAGTAACCAAGCTGCCGCTCGCTACGCTGAAAGAAAAGGCCGAGACAACGCCCGTCTTCGCGCCCGGCCTCGATAATCTTCTCGCAACCGGCGCCATAGCGGAAGTCTGGGATCCGGCCGCCTCCTTGAACGCTCAGCTCTCCGCACTTCTTGCCGAGCCTGTTTCGCGTGATCTGCGCGCGCAATGGGGCGCAGATCGGGGCGGCCGACCGAAGGCTGCCATGATTGCGGCCGAAGTAGAACGACTGGCTTTGCTCCATGGTTGATGTCGCCGCCCTCCGCCGCCACGATCTTGCCTATGTGCGCTCCGAAGCATGGCCGGGCTTGCTGCAGGGACAAGTCCAGGGCGAAATGGAGCCCGATCTGCTGGCATGGGCGGAATTGGGACGACCCGCAATCTTCCGCCGCCGAATCTGCAGCGACCCAGCGGATATCGTACCCTTGGGGCTGCCCCTTCCTCCAGGCATGGGGCGCAAACGGCTAGCTCTCGCCTGCCCGCCCGCTGCCGTGATACGGACGACACCTCCTCCTCTGCTGAGGGACGTGCTGCCCGCTGCACCGGCACGATGGCGTCCGACCATTGGCACGCTTCTGGAGTCAGCACCCTCTTGTCGCTGCTTCGGAAGTTTGGCTTGGCAATACCTGACCGGCCTTTCCTATCTGACCGATACTTCCGATCTCGATCTTCTGGTCGAGTGCCGCTCGGGCGCGGATGCAAGGCAAGTGACGGCTTTACTGACCGATGTTGCCGAACACGCGCCAATGCGGATCGACGCGGAATTGATCACGCCATCCGGCACAGCCGTCCAGTGGCGGGAATGGTTGACGGAAAACCCGGAGCTCCTTGTTAAATCCCATACCGGATCGGCCCTAATTGCATGGGAGACGCTCTTCGCATGACGTTTCCATTGCTGGCCGAATTAAGCCCGATTACCGTCAAACATTGCGATCCCGCGCTGATCGGGCGGCATGCCGTACGTGCGCTGATCCTGGAGGTGGAGACCTGGCCCAAGCCAGGATTGGTCAGCCACATCGACAACGGCGCTCATGCCGATATGGATGCTGCTCTCCTGCGCCGCAGCGCTCGGACGCTGGAGCCATTCTTCATCGCGCTTGCCGAGGCAGGCGCCACGGACATGGGCATGGATCACCTGCGGCAAATCGGCATGGAAGCGGAAAAGACAATGCGGGATGCGACCGTGGGAGTGAATACCCATCGCGGCGCCATCTTCGGCCTCGGCCTGCTGGCGGCGGCGGCCGGCTTGGCGGCGACCTGCGACTGGCAGGCACCGCTCGGTGCCCTTGTCGCACAGCGTTGGGGACACGACATCCTCAACAGGACACCGGAGCACGACAGTCATGGCGGCATCGTGGCGCGACGCTACCAGGTCGGCGGCGCGCGGGCCGAGGCTGCCGCCGGCATGCCGTCCGTCTACGATATTGCCCGCCCTGCGCTTGCCGAGGGGCGTCGCCTGGCCATGGGTGACGAGGAAGCCGCGAGGGTCCATGCGTGCATGGCCCTGATCGCGGTGGTCGACGATAGCAATCTGCTTTATCGCGCCGGCCCCGAGGGGTTGAATTTCGCGCGTGACAAGGCCCGCGCTTTCCTGGCGGATGGCGGGGTCGGACGGGCGAACTGGCGCTGGGATGCCAAGGCTATTCACGAGGCGTTCGTGGCACGCAATCTCAGCCCGGGCGGTTGCGCCGATCTCCTTGCCATGGCGCTGTTTACCGAGGTGTTTGAATCGTGACCCTCGCGCTGCTGTGTTCGGGTCAAGGTCATCAGAATCGGGAAATGTTCCGGTTGCTGGCAGCGGAACCCGAAGCGCAGCCCATTTTCGAAGCCGCGACCGCCGTGCTCGGGACGCACCCAGCGGACTTCTGCCGGACCGCGCCCGAAGCCGCATTGCATGCAAACCGCGAAGGTCAGATTCTGTGCGTGACGCGTGCGCTTGCGATTACTTGCGCCCTTTTCCCGACCGGCGCGCCAGGCGAAGCGATGGTGGCTGGCTACAGCGTCGGTGAAATGGCGGCTTGGGGGGTGGCCGGCATCTGGTCGCCCATGGACACTTTGAGGCTGGTCGATCAGCGTGCGCGAGCAATGGATGCTGCAGGCGGGCCGGATGACGGACTCGGCTATGTGCGTGGTTTGCCAAAGGCGGCAGTACAGGAGCTTGCCGATCGCTTCGGCTGTGCGATCGCCATTGTGAACCCCGATCTCCTGTTCATCCTCGGCGGTGCCAGACAATCGATCGATGCGCTATGCACCGCCGCACTGGAAGAAGGTGCGGTACGTGCTGCGCCGATGTCAGTGCATGTCGCCTCCCATACACCACGGCTTACCGGTGCGGTGGCGCCGTTCGACAAAGCCCTTGCCTCGGCAGTCATGAGCCGCCCGACGCTGCGCCTCATGACTGCCATCGGTGCCACGCTTGTCGTCAATCCGGAACGCGCTCGCGGTGGGCTTGCGCGGCAACTGGCCGAGAGAATCGATTGGGCGGACGTGATCGAAGCCCTGGCCGAACGTGGCGTAACGACGATCCTCGAACTGGGGCCGGGTCGAGCTCTGGCGGAGATGGCAGCTCCTGCGCTACCCGGTATAAGAGTACGTGCAGTCGACGACTTTCATAGCCTCACAGGGATTCAAGCCTGGCTGGCTGCCAACTGAAACCAGGGCTTCCTCGCTACCGGTCGTGCCGCCTGCCCTCGGATGCTGAGCCGCAAATCGAATTTGAGGTCGGAGGCGGCAAGCAACGGTGAATGAGCTTACTCCAGCCTACGGCCAGTCGTTCCGTCGAAAAGATGCAGCCGCTCAAGATCAGGTATCAACGAAAGACGGCCTCCAGCCCGCGTGGCGACCCGCTCGCGCAGCGCTATGACGAGATCGTCGGACCCGATGCGGGAGACGATCAAGGTCTCTGCCCCGGTAGGCTCGACCACGACGACTTCGGCATCGATGCCGCCCTCGCCTATGGCAATGTTTTCGGGCCGTATGCCGTAGACAACCTCTGCGCCGCGCGTGACATCGAGCTCGGCAGGCAACGGAAGGCGCGCTCCGCCATCGGCGACGAATTCCAGCGGGCCGGCACTGCTGATCTTGCCGCGGATGAGATTCATCCCCGGCGAACCGATGAAGCCGGCAACGAAGAGGTTGGCGGGTCGGTCGTACAGTTCCAGAGGCGAGCCGATCTGCTCGACATAGCCGTCGCGCATGACGACGATCCGGTCCGCCATCGTCATGGCTTCGATCTGGTCATGGGTGACGTAGATCGTGGTCGTGCGTAAACGTTGGTGCAGCTGCTTGATTTCCGAGCGCATCTGCACGCGCAGTTTGGCGTCCAGATTGGACAACGGTTCGTCAAAGAGAAATACCTGCGGCTGACGCACGATCGCGCGGCCCATGGCGACACGCTGGCGCTGGCCGCCGGACAGATTGCGCGGATAGCGGTCGAGCAGGTTTTCGAGGCCGAGGATCTGCGCTGCATCACGCACGCGCTGCCGGATCTCTTCCTTCGGTGCCTTGGCCAGCCGAAGCGAAAAGCCCATATTCGCCTCTACGGTCATATGCGGATAGAGCGCGTAGGATTGGAAGACCATGGCGATGTCGCGGCTCTTGGGTTCGACATCGTTGACCACCCGGCCGCCGATCGCGACGTCACCGCCGCTGATCTCCTCCAGTCCGGCGATCATGCGAAGCAGTGTGGACTTGCCGCAGCCCGAAGGGCCGACGAGAATAACGAATTCGCCATCCGCGATATCGATATCCACCCCATGCAGAACTTCGAAGTGACCGTAGCTCTTGCGAACACTCGTCACGCTTACCGATGCCATTATAATCTCCAATTAGAAAAGCGAGTGTCTGATCGCCAGCGCCCTTGCCGACCACCAGGGCCAGGTAGCGTGCCAAGGCGACCCTATGCGATCGTGGCTGCAGAATAAGGTTCCAGAGCCGCATCGATCGCCGCAATGCAGAGATCGCGCGCCCGAGGCAGAACCTTCTTTGCGACCACTACCGGATAGATCCGGCCGAGATACTGGCTGATGAGCGTTTCCGGAATATCGCCCTCGAAGCGGGCAAGCAGGGTCTCGACTGCCGCAGCGGCCTTCTCATCCGGCCAATAATAACGGATGCGGTCGCTATAGCTGAAGTGCCGCTGCAAGCGCTGTTCCTCGGCCGAGCCGCCATAATGGGAATTCCAGTGACCCGGATTTTCGAGCATGACAGCCTCCATCGTCGCATAGATCGCATCGGGCAGAGCCCTTCCGGCGAGAACCGACGCGATGGCATCAAGGCCATAGAGCGCCTCGCGCAGGGCAAAGGTCAGGCCTGGCCCGACCTTGAGGATCGCGAAACCGCCCTCCACGAGGGCGGCGAGCGCGTCCCCAGGCTGATAGTCCGTGGAATGCGCTTCGAAGAGCAGGCCAGGCATTTGGTCGAGAGCGCCAACCAAACCATCCGCACGATCCGGTCTGTAAAGGACGACATTGGCATTGCCGAACTCGACGCCCGGCTGAACGACGATGGCGATTACCCGCTCCAGAGCGCTTTCGACACCGGCCTTGGCGAAGGCGGCACGATGCACTGCCAGCGTGTTCAGCGCCGCCTCGGGTCGCGTGACCTCAAGCTCGTCGAGGGCATGCGTGGCGCCGCCCGGCGGCGGAACCTCGGTTCCGATAATATAGACGGGTGGCTGGCGGCCGGAGCGAAGAGCGGCCTCTTCCGCCACGCGAGCGAGCCGCGCGGCACGCTCCGCCGTCAACTCGTCGGCCAAGGCCACGGGCTCGCCCGCGCAGCCCATCGATGTATCGAGATGGATCTTTTCGAAACCCGCCTCGATATAGGCCGCAATCATTGCCTCGGCCTTCGCCATTGCTTCCTCTGCGGGCAGCTTCCGCCATGGGTTCGGGCCGAGATGATCGCCTCCGAGGATGATGCGATCGACGGGGAAGCCAACTGCGGCGGCTATGTCTTCGACGAAACGCCGGAAATCGCGTGGCGTCATACCGGTATAGCCGCCCTCCTGATTGACCTGATTGCAGGTCGCTTCGATAAGCGCGACCGCGTCGTCGGAGGCTGCTCGCTTCAGTGCCGCCTCAATAACGAGCGGATGCGCGGAGCAGACCGATGTGATCCCGCGCGGCAGTGCCTTGGCGCGACCGCCGAGAAGCTTCTTCAGCGCAATGCTACGATTGTGTTCGACGAAGGCGTTCATCCGAGCATCACAACCTTGGTCAGATGACGGGGCGATACCGTATCGACACCCTTCGACTGCGCTGCGCGTTCGCCGAGGATCTGCAGGGCCGGCAGCACGCAGAGGCCCGCGAGTGCCGGATCGCAATCGACGGTCAGTTCCAGATCGCCGGGGCCGCCAAAGCCGATGACGGTCGCCCCCTTTTGCCGCAGCTCCTCGACCAGCAGCGCTTCCGCCGCCTTCTGGTCAGCGCTGTAGAGCATGACGACCGCCGTGTTGCCATCGACGAGGCTGATCGGTCCATGGCGGTATTCCAGGGGATGGAAGCCCTGAGTGATGATCTGGCTCATTTCCATCAGCTTCAAGGCACCTTCCAGGGCAATGCCGTAGAGCGAGCCGCTGCCGAGGAAAACGAAATGCGACCGATCTTCGATGATCTTCGGGAGAGCCGCATCGAGCTGATCAGCCAGACGGCGTGCGGATTGGGCGATCGATGGCGGAATCTCTACGCCGACCATCTGCATGCCCAGAAGCAGCATCAGGCTCGCCGAGACCGTCATGACGATGCCCTCATCGCCATGGGTCGCCGCTTCGATCAGCCGGTCGCAGTTCTTGGCAAGCGAGCTTTCGGGCTCGACCGTGATGGCGGTGACGAAAACACCGGCTTTGCGGCTGGCCTTGGCGGCGGCAACCGTTTCCGTCGTTTCGCCGCTGCGCGAAAGGGCCACCAGATGGACCTTCTGCCAGCGTGGCCAGAGGCCGGCCGGCCGGTTCAGCCATTCCGCACCCGGCGCGGCAATCGCCGGATAGCCGGCAAGATTGGCATGAGCCGCAAGCGACAAAGCGAGATTGTAGGATGTGCCGCAGCCGAGAAAAACCGTCAGTTCGGCATCATGCGGGGCGGAGACCGGTCCAATCGCCTTTTCCCAATAGGGGAATTGCTCAAAGATCACCTTTTCCGTCGTATTCATGCTAGCTCCGATTTACTTGACCGATCCGGCCAGCAGACCGCTGACGAGGTATCGATTGAGAAAGATGACGACCAGGGCGGGAATGATGATGGCAATCGATCCGCTTGCCGTGATCAGCCCGTAGTCGATGAAGTTCTTGGTGACGAATTCCGGGATCAGCACCGTCAGGGGCTTCGTCGCCTGCGGCGAGAAGATGAGCGGAACGAGATACTGCCCCCATGCGCCAAGAAAGGTCAGGATGGCTGCCGCCGTCAGCCCGGGACCGGCGAGCGGCAGTACAATGTTGAAGAAGATGTAGAGCCTGCCGGCGCCATCGAGCTGTGCCGCCTCTTCAAGTGCGATCGGCAACGCCTCGAAGACGCTGCGCAACAGCCAGAGTGACAGGGGCAGGTAGGCAGACACATAGATCAGCGCCACGCCCACATAGGTGTCGACCAGATGCAGGCTGATCATGATCCGATAAAGCGGAATGAGTACCGCATAGCCGGGGATTGCGAGCGTCGCGACGACAGCTGCAAACAGGAAGCCTCGCCCCGGAAACTGGATGCGCGTGAAGGCATAGGCTCCGAGTGCCGATATCGCGACGCAAAGGAGCGTTGCAGCCACCGAAGTCACGATACTATTGATGAGTGCGGCGCGGAACTGCGACCAGACCTGAACACCACCGATCCGTGCAATATCGATGCCGAAGAGGCGCGAGAAATGATCCAGCGTGAAATGCTGCGGAAAGAAATGGATGGGTCGCGCCGAAAAATCCTCAGTCGGTGTGATCGAGCTGGCAAGCGTCCAGTAGATTGGCCCAAGAGACCAGATAAGGAGAACCGCAATGCCGGCCCAGATCAGCAAACGATGGGAAAGGCTCTGTTTCATCAGTCAAACCGGGTGTTGCGATAGACGCGCAGGACATAGACGAGTGAGACCAGCAGCGAGACCAGCGTGATCACGAGCGATAGCGCCATGCCATAGGAGAAGCGCAGGTTCTGGAAGGTCTCGAGATAGATCTGGACGAGAACGGGTCGCGTCTCAAGGCTGGAGCCTGCCAGCACCCAAGCCTCGTCGAAGAGGTTAAAGGCGTTGACGGTCGCGTTGGTCATGGCAACCGCAATGGCGCTGCGCACCAGCGGAAGCGTGACCAAGGCGAACATCTGTGTGCGCGTTGCGCCATCGATGCGCGCCGCCTCATAAAGATGGGCGGGAATGCTCTGCATGGCGGCAAGCACGATCACGACGGTCAGGGGCATCATGCGCCAAACGTGGACCACAGTGACCGCGATGATGGCGCTGGTGCGATCGTTGAACCAGACGTGGTTTTCGAATGGCAGCCCCACGGCCGACAGAATACCGTTCAGCAATCCCGCCCCGGGTTGATAGATCCAAAGCCAGATCACCGCATTGACGACGCCCGGAAGTGCCCAGGGCAGCACGACTGCTGCAAGCAGCCATTGCCGGCCGACCTTGACCTGATTGATGAGAGCGGCAGCCAGCACGCCGAACACCGTTTCAGCAACGACCGCAAGCACGACATAGAGAAATGTGTTGATCCAGGTCGTGCCAAGCGCCGCGTCGGAGAGCATGCGGGTGTAGTTCTCCAGCCCGACGAAAGGCGTTCCCGCCTGCATCGGATTGACCCTGTGCAGACTATCCCACATCGTTCTTCCGATCGGGTAGAAGACAAGGGCCGCCATCGTGATCAGGATCGGCGAGACAAGCAGTATGCCCAGCATGGTGTCGGCCTTCACGCCGGCACCACGCCTGCTCCTGCCACCGGCAGAGATTGCAATGGTCATTGCGCCATAGCCTGCTTTGCAGCTTCGGCGATGTTCTGCATAGCCTGATCGACGCTGACCTGGCCCTTCGCGGCGCTATTGATGGCCGTATTTACCGCGCTGGAGAATTCCGGATACCAGGGGGGCGTGCCCTGCGGGAACAGCGGCTCGACCGTCTTCGATTGCGCGACCAGCGTATCGCCACTCAGCAGCTGTCCGGCAGCATTGAGCTCTGACAGCGCCGATGTGCGGGTCGGCAATGCGCCATTGGCCGCATTCTTCTTCTGGAAGTCCTTGCTGGTGAACCATTTGACGAAGGCGATGGCTGCTTCCCTGTTCTGCGAAACGCGGGGAATGGCGAGCGCTTCGGGAAGGCCGAAACTGCGGGTTTCGCCGCTTGCGGTCGGCACCAGGATCGCCTCTACCTGGCCCGCCACCTTCGATTGCTTCGGGTCGTTCATCTGGCCGATCCTGCCCGGCTCACCCGAGATCATGATGCTAGTCACACCTTGAGCAAACATGCTCTCATTGATCTGGCTGTCCTTGAGGCCGGTGGAGGCGGGATCGACGAGACCTTCCTTCAGCAGCATCAATTCAAAGGCCAGCGCCTTGTAGCCGGCGGAATCCTTCGAGACGAAAAGCGGCTTGAAATCCTTGTCGAACAGCTCGCCGCCGAAGGCTTTCGTCAGCAGATACCAGCTCGTCGACGCGCCTTCGGTCGGCGAAAGCGGCAGGCCGATCGGATAGGTCGCGATCTTCTTTTCCTTGATTTGCTTGGCGGCGGCGACAAGCTCGTCGAGTGTCTTCGGCATTGTGGTGATGCCCGCATCGGCAAAATGCTTCTTGTTGATCAGCATGACGCGGAAGTCGTTGGTATAGGGCACGCCCAGCAAATTGCCATTGACCGTGAAGATCTTGGAGACGCCGATATCCTTGACCGTATCGGCGTCGATCACGTTGTTGAGCGGCAGATACCAGTCTGCGGCGCTGAACTGGCCGGTCCAAGACCAGTCGAACTCGGTGACATCGGCCGGAGCCGTCCCTGCAATCAGCGAGGTGACGAGTTTGGGGCGGATATCGTCCCAGGACAGGGTTTGCATGTTGACGTGGATACCGGTCTCGGCTTCGAAATCGCCGGGAATGTTCGGCGCCTGCGGCGAAGGCATCAACACCGTGATCGATTGGCCAGCAAGCGGTTTCGCATCCTGAGCGAGAGCCGGAACGGCGGCAACGAGCGCCGCCAGAGCGACGAATGGCAAAGTAAATTTATGCATGTTCCCTTCTTTCCTTGTTATTGAGGTCTGCTTCACCTGAATGCACCGCTGTGGTCTTTGCCGTCGCGGCGATTTGCGTGATCCAACCGTCATCCACCGGCCAGTCGAGAAGACGAGCGGCCGCCAGAAGGGCGCCGCCAATGGGAGGAAGCTTCGGGCTCACGGCCGGGCGGCCGATGCGCCGCTCGAGTGCGGCAAGCAGGGCGCGGCTTGCAAATGTTCCGCCGGCATGGGTCCAGTCGGCGCCCGGATCGCAATGCGGCGCTATGGCTTCGGCATGCTTTGCCAGTTCGGATGCCGCCTGTTCGATCAGTTGTTTCGCTACTCCGTCACCAGCGCGAGCAACGCGATCGACGAGAACCGAGAGGGAAGCGATCTCGGCGCGAGGGTTTTCGAGTTCGCTCACCCATCCTCCCAGCGCATTGACCGGGTCGATGCTGTCGAGACTCAGGAATTCGAACATGGCCTTCGCCAACACGGTCGGACGTGCCCGCCCGTCGAGGCTCTGACTGACGAAGCTGAGAGCTGCCCGCCCGATCCAATAGCTGCTGCCCTCGTCGCCGATGACATCACCCCAGCCGCCGACGCGCGCAGACGCGCCAGCGCTGTTGCGTGCCCAGGCCATCGAACCGGTGCCGGATAAGATCAAAATACCCGGCTGACCGGCAAAGGCGCCGAGATGAGCCGCATCGACATCGTTGAGAATATACCGCTTCGCTTTGGGGAAGCTGCTTTCGATCGCCTCGCGCTGCTGTTCCGACAGGTGGGCGACCTCACCATAGGCCGGCAGCGCGGCAGCAACGGCCGCCGGCTGCTCCCGCTCCAGGAAAGGGCGCAGGGCAAGATCCAGTTCGCGCCGCCAGTTCGGATTGTCCATCGGATTGACGCCGCCGCTGCGCGACATGAGCAGCACGTTGCCGGCTCTGTCGGCAAGTGCCGCCAGCACCTTGCTGCCGCCGCCATCGATGCCGAGGATCAGATCGTCGCTCATTCCGGTGCCCCGAGATCCGCAATCGTCGTCTCGACGCCGAGATTGACAAGTTCGCTGCGCCAATGCGCGGAAAGACCCGCATCGGTAATCATCTTCGCAGCGCTCAGGGGAGTGACCTTATAGGTCGCCATCGTGCCGAACTTCGAGGAATCAGCAAGCACGAAGCGGTGCGCCGAGCGGCTGAGCATGCATTTGTTGAGGCTCGCTTCGGCGCTGTCGACGCTATAGATCGCGCCGTCCGGGCTGATGGCGCTTGCGCCGAGGAAGAGCTGGTCGAACCAGATGCTCTCGAGCATCGCTTCGGCCTGCGGCCCGACGAGCGAAGCATTTTCGCTGCGAAGCTGCCCGCCGAGCAAGACGACTTCCAGATTGGGGATGTTGAGGAATTCCTGTGCCACCGTCAGGCCATTGGTGAAGATGCGCAGCGGCATCGGGTTCAGGCGGATAAGACGCGCGAGCTGCAAGACGGTGGTTCCGGCGTCGAGAAAGATTGCCGTGCGCGGGCTCAGCAAATCGTGGGCAGCTGTTGCAATTGCACGTTTGGCCGACAGATGCCGCTTGGCCCGCTCCTGAAAGGCAAGCTCCACCGAGGAGCCCTCGGCGATGCGAGCGCCGCCATGCACGCGGTCGATAGCGCCTTCTCGTTCAAGGACCTGCAAGTCCCTGCGCACCGTTGCCAGGGAAGCGCCGATGGCGTCCGCGAGCGCCTGAATGGTCGAAAATCCGTTCGCGTATAGATGGCTGCGAATAGCATCGAGACGATCGACTTTCACTCCCCCGGCCTGGCTCAACGAAGGTCCCTCTTTCACAATCATTTCTATTTCGCTCAGACTTCCACCCAATAAGATCAATGTCAATCATAATTCTGATCTTTTTTGATCTATTTCATGATCGCCATCGAACCAAAAACGCAAAAGCGCGGCCTCCTCTCTCGAAGAGACCGCGCTCGTGAATTACCGTCGGTCAAGACATGGCGGGGCTAATGGTAGGCGGGCAAAAGACTGCCGTGTTGCTCGATCAGATCGTCAACAAGAGCCCATATTTGATCGGGTGACAGCTCCGCCGAGGTGTGTGGATCAAGCAGCGCTGCCTGATAGATGCGATCCCGTTTCTTCGTCAGCGCCGCCTCGACCGTCAGCTCCTGCACGGAAACGCTTAAGCGCATGACGGCTGCGAGCTGCGAAGGTATCCGCCCGATGCGGATCGGCTGAATGCCGTTGTGATCGACATGGCATGGAACTTCGACGATGCATTCGTTCGGCAGATTCTGGATCAGGCCGTTATTCGGGACATTTCCATAGATCAGCGCGGGCTGGCCGGTGACTGCCGCATGAATGATGCCGGCCGCATATTCATTGCTCCGGCGAACATCGATCGGCTTGCCCCCTTCAAGATCGCGGCGCAACTCGTGCCACTCGGCGATCTGGACCTCGCAACGGCGGATATATTCGTCCAGGGGAATATTGAGCCGCTCGATCAGGTCGTTCCGGCCTTCCTTGATGTACCAGGACGTATACTCGGAAAAATGCTCGCTCGATTCCGTGACGAAGTGGCCAAGCCTTTTCAGAACGTCGAAACGCACTCGATCGTCAGCGGGAATGCGTCCTTCTTCAGCCAGAGCGCGCAGACGCGGATAGAAGTCCTCGCGGCTGCCATCGGCGCGCAGTTTTTCATATTTGAGAAAGAAGGCGACATGGTTGATGCCGGCCGAGAGATAGTTGATATCGGCGACGTCTTCGCCGAGACAATCGGCAAGATGGGCGGCCGTGTGCTGCACGCTGTGACAAAGCCCCACGGTGCGGATGCTCGGAGCAATCTCCTTGATCGCCCAGCAATTGATCGCCATCGGGTTGACGTATTGCATCAGCAATGCGTTCGGGCAGACCTCCTCCATGTCGCGGCAGATCGCTTCGAGAACGGGAATGGTGCGAAGCCCGCGGAAAATGCCGCCGATCCCGAGCGTGTCGGCGATGGTCTGCCGGAGGCCATGCCGCTTCGGGATCTCGAAATCCGTCACGGTCGCCGGCTTGTAGCCACCGACCTGCATCATCAGGATGACGAAATCGGAGCCATTTAGCGCCTCCCGGCGATCAAGCGTCGCCTCCACGCGCACCTTGTCGAGATGCAGCGCCTCGCAGAGCCGACGGGCAACGATTTCGGATGTTTTCAGGCGTTCCGGATCGATGTCGAAGAGGCTGATGGCATAGTCGCCACCGCTCTGACTGGAAAGGACGTCGCCCAGAATATTCTGGGCAAAGACGGTGCTGCCGGCACCGATCAGGCAGATCTTTGGCATGAAGGGATCTCCGCATGGAATGGCTTTGAACCTCAATGCCTCTTTCAATTCGGAATTTCCTCCTGCTATCAATGAAATTATTCCCGGATTCGCGCCACCAGGCAGGCCCCATGTCCAAACCCAGCAATTCCGTCGAGCGCGAGGCGCTCATCACATCCGCCGGCGGCTTTCTGATCGAGCAGCACATCGCCGACGCCATGAGCGCTGCGCATTGGCACGACCATGTCGAGCTGAACCTCCTCATGGAAGGGCAGATGACCTATATTTTCAACGGAAGGCAGGAGCAGGTGGAAGCGGGACGACTGGTGCTGTTCTGGGCCGCCATTCCGCACAGGACGATTGCAGTCACTCCCAATGCTCCGCTCATCTGCATCTATCTTCCGCTCGTCGATTTCCTGAGCTTGCCGATCGATCGCAACGTGCGGCAGTCGATCATGCAGGGACGGTTTTCGGCCGATACCCGCCCCTACCCCGCCGACGCTGTGCTCCTGCCGCAATGGATGGCCGACTGGGAGCATGGCGACACGGCTCGGCGTCGGCTGATCCTCGACGAAGTCAAGCTCAGAATACGGCGTTTCGTCCTCGATGCTCCTGACGACAATCATGACTTCGCCCGACGGCGCTCGACACCTGCCGTCAGCATTGCGGTGCAGCGCACCGAAACATTGACCGACCTTATCCATACCCGCTATTGCGAACCGGTAAGCCTGCCGATGCTGGCGGAGCTCGCCGGCATCCATCCCAGCACGGCCAACAAGATCTTCCGCAGCGTATTGGGCATCCCGGTCAACGAATATCTGACGCGTTATCGCCTGGCCCGGGCGATGCAGCAGCTCGCCGAAACGAACAGCCCGATCCTACAGATCGCCTATGATTGCGGCTTCGGCTCCAGCAGCCGGTTCTACGACATCTTCAAACGGCGGACGGGAACGACGCCGAGACTGTTCCGTTCGTCGCTCGGACGGGATGGAGGCACCGATGAGAGCGATGCAATGCCGTCCCTAAACATTTGACGGCGCCGGGCCAAAGCTTTCGCGCCGAATGAGCTTGCTTTCGATGACGTGACGCTGAGCCGTCACCTTATCCGGCGCATCGATCCGCTCCATCAGCAAGTTTACGGCCATCTGGCCCATTTCCTCTACCGGCTGTTCGATGGTCGATAATGGCGGCAGCGAATATTCGCAGACCGGAGCGCCGTCGAAGGATACAATGGAAAGATCTGTCGGAATTTTCCAGCCCATGCGTTGAACGCAGCTCATGAAGGAAATCGCCATATCATCGCTCGTGGCAATGACGGCCGTCGGCTTTAAGATGAGATCGGCAAATTCCGTAGCGGCAGCGACGCCGATCTGGAAACCGTGCTGATAGTCGAGGCTACCGCCGGACCTGACGATCGCGGTCTCCGGCAGACCCGCGGCGGCAAGCGCTTCAACGGCACCCAGATAGCGTTCATTGTCGTGATAATTGCCCTGCGGACCGGCAAGATAAAGGAAACGCCGGTGGCCAAGGGCAAGCAATTCGGCCGTGGCCTCGCGAACGGCCTGTCGATCATTGGTCACGACGCTCGGCAGGGCCGCGTGGCTCATATCGAACAAAAGGGAGACGATCGGCAGGGCCGAATCCTTGAGTGAGCGGCCACCATCGACAGGGAGATCCGAGGAAAGAATGATGGCACCGCGCACCGTGCCGCCAAAAGCCAAATCGAGGATGTGACGCTCGGAAGCCTCGTCGCGATCGAGGTTGGCAATCATCAGATGATAGCCGTTCTGGCTCAACGACCGGTTTATCCCCTGCAAGACCAGGGGAATGACCTGCGAAACACCGTAATAGAGCGAGCCCGGCAAAATGATCATGACGACATTGGACTTGCCGACACGGAGCCCTCTCGCCATGGCATTGGGCGTATAGCCGAGCTGCTTGGCAGCGGCATCGATCTTGACGCGGGTCTTCTCGTTCACACGACCGGGATTGGCGAGCGCCCGGCTCACCGTGGAGATTGCGACGCCTGCCAGCCGCGCGACATCCGCCATCAGAGGGCCGGAATGCTCTTCTGCCGGCAGATCCTTGTTATTCTTCACTTTTTGGCGTCCTTCCCAATGCCTGTTGCGCGGGATGCTACGGCAATCCCAGCCGTTTAGCAAACGTTTGCCAAAAATCACTTGCATATAAAAACGACTTGTCTACTATTCAGGCACGGCAAACGTTTGCCAATTGCAGTGCATTGAAATCATTATGGATTATTTGCCGTGGATCGTGGTTCCGCGAGCGATCTTTCATGCCTTAAGAATGGATAGTCTCATGACCTCAACGGAACGGCTGCGCTTTGGTGTCGATCTCGTCACCTTTTTCCACCCCGGATTTTGGGGCGTGGAGGATTATGACGGCATCATCGCGCTATCGCGCAATGAGCCGCGCGCCTTCTGGGACAAGATACTGGATGCCGTGCAAGCCTCCGGCGTCACCGGCGTGGAGCTGACCTTCTCGCCCTTCAACTGGCAGGATGCGACGAAGACCTATGGTTCGGTCGAGAACTTTGCCGCAGAGCTTTCCAGGCGTGGGCTGACGCTGGCGAGCGGCTTCTTCGCAGAACTCGAAGCCGCCGGCGATTTCACCGAGGCATCCGCGCAGGCCGCCATCATCGACAAGGCCGAAAAATATGCCGAGTTTCTCAAGGCTTGCGGCAGCGACATCATGGTCATCGGCGCGCCGCTTCGCCAGACGCTCGGCGCTCAACCGGCGCGGTTCTTCGATTTCGAACAGGCGCGCAAGATTGCCGATTTCCTCAATCGCCTCGGCGCCGCTCTCTACGCCAAGGGTGTGCGGCTTGCTCTCCACACCGAGGCGCATTCGATCTTCGCGGCAGCGCGCGATGTCGATCTGCTGATGCTGCTGACCGATCCCGCCTACGTGCATATGTGCCCGGATACGGCGCATATTATCGTCGCCGGCTCCGATCCGCTGCAGCTTGTCGATCGTCACCATGAGCGCGTCATCATCGCCCATTGGAAGGATGCGCTTGGCCCGATGCCGGCCGACACCGTAATCAACGAACATATTCATGATCGCCATCGCCCGTATTTCTGCGGCTTCGGTCTTGGCCGGGTCGATTGGCCGGGCTGGGCCAGGCTGCTGCGCGACCGCGGCTACGAAGGCTGGGCGATACTCGAGCTGGATGCAGCGCCCGATCCGGCCGGCGATATCGCCAACGGGCTGACGCTCGTCAGACAGGCGCTCTTGCCGATCTATCGCTGATACCAACAATCCGAAAACGAATAGCCCCGCCAAGAGGGCTTTCCTGAAGAGGTGGAACGATGAAAGATACAGTGAAAATGCTATTGATGGGGGCCGCACTCATTACGGCCTCCCTGCCTGCCCATGCGGAAGACAAGCCGCAGGCCGAGGTAATGACTTCCTGGACCTCCGGCAGCGAGGCCGCCGCCCTCGGCGTCGTCAAACAGGAGTTCGAAAAGCGCGGCGGCGTCTGGAAGGACTCTTCCATTGCCGGCTTCGGAGCGGCTGATGCGGCTTTCCAGAACCGTTTGGTTGCGGGCGACCCGCCGACTGCCAAGCAGGCCGTGCTCGGCCTTGCCAATGCCGATTTCGTCAATCAGGGCCTTATGAACCCGATCGACGATGTGGCGAAAGCCGGCAAATGGGCCGATGTCCTGCCGAAATCGATCTACGACCTCATCTCCTATAACGGCAAGGTTTACCTCTCCCCGACCGGCGCCCACGGCGAAAGCTGGGTGTTCTATTCCAAGGATGCCTTCGCCAAGATTGGCCTTAGCGAGGAGCCGAAGAGCTGGGACGAATTCTTCGCCGCACTCGACAAGCTGAAGGCCGCCGGTATTCAACCGGTCGCCTGGGGTGGCCAATCCTGGCAGGAATCCAAGGTCTTCAACATGATCCTGCTGACCCAGGTCGGCATTGACGGCTTTCTCAGGATCTATGTCGACAAGGACAAGGGCGACGCATCGACGGCAGGCGTGAAGAAGACGCTGGATATTCTCGGCAAGCTGCGCGCCTATGTCGATGAAGGGGCCGCCGGCCGCAACTGGAACGACGCGACCGCCATGGTCATCACCGGAAAGGCCGGCGTGCAGTTCATGGGCGATTGGGCCAAGGGTGAATTCGTCGCCGCCGGCAAGGAGCTGGGCAAGGATTATGGCTGCATGCTCGCGCCGCAATCTCCGGGAATGGTCTATGTCGCCGATTCCTTCTCCTTCCCGAAGATCGCTGATGCGGCCGCACAAAAGGGCCAAACCCTGCTTGCGGAGGTCGCCATGGATCCGACCGTGCAGGTCGAATTCTCGCTGAAGAAGGGCTCGGTGCCGATGCGCACCGACGTCGACAAGACGAAGCTCGATGTCTGTGCACAAAAAGGCCTTGAGCTGATGAGCGCCGGCAAGATCGTGCCGGATCAGGCTCTGATCCTCTCGCCGCAGCAGGCCGGCGCACTCAACGACTTCGTCGACGAGTTCTGGACCAACCCGTCCGAGGATAGCGCCTCAGGTGCAGAGAAGTTCTTCGCGATCTTCGAATAGCCTTCCAGCGAGCCGATCGTCGGAGTTCCCTGTCGATCGGCTCCACCCATCCTTTCGAGAAAGTTTGCCTATGCAAACCAAGCGCAGACGTCCCCTTGCTGCGACCTTTGCCCTGCTGCCGACATGGATAGCTGCGATCTTCGTCTATATCGGCACGATGGTCTGGTCAGTGCGCCTGTCTTTCACGGATTCGACCATCTTCCCGTCGTCCAACTATGTCGGCTTTGCCCAATATGCCAAGCTGTTCCGGACATCGCGATGGCTCGCATCCCTGGAAAACGTGCTGATCTTCGGCGTTCTCTATGTCGCCGGATGCCTTGCTCTCGGCTTCGTGCTCGCCGCAGCGCTCGATCGCAAGGTTCGCTTCGAAAGCGTATTTCGCACCATCTTTCTTTATCCCTATGCCATGTCCTTCGTGGTCACCGGCCTCATCTGGCAGTGGATGCTGAACCCGACCTTCGGCATTCAGGCGACCGTCAGGGCGCTCGGCTGGCAGAGCTTCGTCTTCGACTGGATCGTCAATCGCGACATGGCGATCTATACGGTGGTCTTTGCCGGCGTCTGGCAGGGTGCGGGCCTCGTCATGGTCATCGCACTGTCAGGCATGCGCGGGATCGGCGAGGAGCAATGGAAAGCGGCGCAGATCGACGGCATTCCGGTCTGGCGCATCTATACCTCGATCATCCTGCCGCAGCTTGGGCCGGCGCTTGCCGCATCGGGCATGCTGCTCTCCATGGGCGTGATCAAGACCTATGACCTCATCGTCGCACAGACTGGCGGCGGCCCCGGCTATTCGACCGAGGTGCCGGCAAAATTCATCATGGACAATCTGTTCGAGCGCCAGAACCTCGGGCTTGCGAGCGCCGGCGCCACCGTGCTCGTGCTTTCGGTCGTCATGGCCGTCGCGCCGTTTCGCTATGCGCTTCACATGCGCGCCAGAAGAAGGGGAGCACATTGATGGCGGCTCTTCATCCCCGTGGCCCCAAACCGTCATGGCTTACGGCAGGTCAGATCGGGCTCTATGCCTTCCTCATCCTTTCGGCGCTCTTCTTCCTGCTGCCGCTCTATACGATGCTGGTCACCTCGCTGAAGTCGATGGAAGAAATCCGCCAGGGCCGCATCTTCGCATTGCCCGACACCATCGATTTCAACGCATGGAAGACGGCCTGGTCGGGAGCCTGCATGGGTACCCAATGCCTGGGCGTGCGCATCGGCTTCTGGAATTCGGTCAGGATCACCGTGCCGGCCGTGGCGATTTCCGTCTTCATCGGCGCGATCAACGGCTATGCCCTCTCCTTCTGGCGGCCGAGAGGCTCGAACCTGCTGTTCGGGCTCCTGATGGCCGGCGGCCTCATCCCATACCAGATCTTCCTCTACCCGCTGGTGCGGCTGCTTGCCAATCTGAGCCTTTATAACTCAGTAGCGGGCGTAGTCCTCGTTCACGTGATCTTCGGCCTGCCGCTGGTGACGCTGCTGTTCCGCAACTATTTCGTCGCCATTCCCGAGGAACTCTGCAAGGCGGCCCGCGTCGACGGCGCCGGCTTCTGGCGGATCTTCCTCGAGATCATGCTGCCCATGTCTGTACCCATGATCGTCGTCGCCTCGATCTTCCAGTTTACCGGCATCTGGAACGACTTCCTGATCGGCCTGGTCTTTGCCGGACGGGACAACCTGCCGATGACGGTGCAGCTCAACAATATCGTCAATACCACCATGGGCGAGCGCGCCTATAATGTGAACATGGCTGCTACCATCCTGACCGCCGTCGTTCCGCTCGCTATCTATTTCTTCTCCGGCCGCTGGTTCCTGCGTGGTGTCGCCGCCGGCGCCGTCAAGGGGTAACGCCATGCAGCCAGCCGTCTCGGTCAAGGATCTCAAGATCGCCTATGGCGATCACACCGTCATCGACAAGATGTCGATCGACATCGCGCCTCGCGAATTTCTCGTGCTGCTCGGGCCGTCCGGCTGCGGAAAGTCGACCCTTCTCAACTCCATTGCCGGCCTGCAAGATATCAGCGACGGCGAGATCTGGATATCGGACAGGAACGTCACGTGGGCCGAACCGAAGGATCGCGGCATCGGCATGGTCTTCCAATCCTATGCGCTCTATCCCCGCATGTCGGTGCGCAAGAATCTCTCCTTCGGCCTGCGCGTGGCGGGTCTTCCTAAAGCCGAGATCGAGGCGCGCATCGCCCGCACGGCTTCGCTTCTGCACCTCGACAAACTGCTCGACCGCCGCCCCTCGGAACTGTCGGGCGGCCAGCGCCAACGCGTCGCGATCGGTCGTGCGCTGGTGCGCGAAGTGAACGTCTTCCTGTTCGACGAACCGCTCTCCAATCTCGATGCCAAGCTGCGCAACGAGTTGCGCGTCGAGATCAAGAAGCTGCATCAGAGCCTCGGCAACACGATGATCTATGTCACGCACGATCAGGTCGAGGCACTGACCCTTGCCGATCGCATCGCCATCATGAAGGACGGCGTGATCCAACAGCTCGCCAGTCCATCCGAGATCTACCATCGCCCAACCAATCTCTTCGTCGCCGGCTTCATCGGGGCGCCGGCTATGAACTTCATCGAGGGCGAGATTGTCTTGAAGGCGAATACGCCTGTCTTCGAAAGCAACGGACTTGCCATCACCCTCACCGGCTATCCCTTCCTGAGCACCGTCAAGGCAGGTCCCGCGACGCTTGGCATCCGGCCGGAGCATATAGCGCCGAATGGCGCGGACGTAGGTTGGCCCACCATTCCGGGCACCGTCTCGGTCGTCGAGCCGATGGGCGCCGACACCGTGCTGTGGTTCGACTGGGCAGGCCAAAGCCTCTCCTATCGTATCATGGGAGATGCCGCCCTTCAGCCGGGTACGGCGATCACACCTGGCCTCGATATCGCCAAGGCCTCCCTTTTCGGCGCTGATGGCACTCGCCTCTAAGATCACCTCCAAAGCATACGGAAGTTATCCATGTCTCAGACTGTCTATGACGCGCTGGTGATCGGCTCCGGCGCCGCCGGCTCCTTCGCTGCCAAGGAATTGACTGCCCAAGGGCTTTCGGTCCTGCTGCTCGAAGCCGGGCCGGCGGTGACCCAGAAGGATTTCGATCCGAACCGCAAGAAGGCGCCGGCGAGCAGCATCAATATCTGGGAGCGCGCCCGCGCCACGCTCAAGGGCCAGCCCATCCAGGCGCGCGCCGCCTTCTTTACCGAGCGCTTCAGCCATTTCTTCGTCAATGATCGCAAGAACCCTTATACCACCCCGAAGGATGCGCCATTCCTGTGGATACGCGGCCGCCAGGGCGGTGGCCGCCTGCACAGTTTCGGCCGGGTGCTGCTGCGCTGGACGGACGATGATTTCAAGATCCGCTCGAAGACCGGCAAGGGCGTCGACTGGCCGCTTTCCTATGACGAGCTCGCACCCTATTATGCCGAGGTCGAAGCGAGCCTCGGTCTCTATGGCAATGAGGATGGCGTGGAGACATTGCCCGATGGCGTCTATGCGCATCCGGCAAAGTTGACGCCGGCCGAAACGACCTTCAAGACGGAGGTCGAAGGACGCTGGCCGAAGCGGCATGTCGTTTCCTGGCGCTATATCGCGCCCGACGCCGAGCGGACGCCGAAACCCCTGCGAGAAGCGTTGGCGACCGGACGGCTGACCATCCGCCATGATGCCATCGTGCGTCGTATCACCACTGACGATAGCGGCAGCCGAGCGACGGGAGCCGAGTTCATCGATCGCGTGACCGGCAAGGTCGAAACCGCGCGCGCGGCCCTCATCGTGCTTTCCGCATCGCCGATCGAAAGCGTGCGGCTGCTTCTCAATTCGTCCAGCGCTCGCCATCCTGATGGGCTCGGCAACAGCTCGGGCGCCCTCGGGCGCTATTTCATGGACCAGCTTCCATGCCTTGCCTTCGGCTCCTTCTCCAAGGCGAAGGGATGGGCGGCCGATGATTCTGCTCCGGTCGATCCCTTCTACAATCCCTCCGGCGGCATCTTCGTGCCGCGCTTTGGAGAGGGCGACGCAGGCCGCGATGATTTCGACTATCAGGGAAGCATCGGCCGGGCGCCGACGCCGGATGACGAGCCTTCCCGGCTCGCCTTCTTCGGCTTCGGCCGCATGCTGCCCTATGCCGACAATCGCATCACGCTCAGTGCAGGGCGCAGGGATGCCTGGGGGATTCCTGTGCCCCATATCCGATGCGTCATGGGCGAGGAGGAACATGCCCTGCTGCGCAGGCAGGAAGAGGTGCTAATCGACATGGTGCGTGGCGTCGGCGGCGAACTGGAATTCATCGGCTCGCCCACTGGCCTCAGGGAAATGGGCCGCGGCGCCTTCCCCGATGCCGATCCGTTCAGCCGCTTCATGTTCCGCACATGGTTTCGCAAGACCATGTGCATGGGCGCCGCCATCCATGAAACCGGCGGTGCGCGCATGGGACTGTCGAGCAAGGAATCCGTCCTCAATGCCCACAATCAGAGCTGGGACATCCCCAACCTGCTCGTGACGGATGCTTCCGCCTTTCCGGGGAGCGGCATTGCCGGCACCACGCTGACGGTGATGGCCCTGACCATCCGCGCCTGCAGGCACATTGCCGACCGATATCGCGCCGGACAAATATGATCAGACGCTGCATTCGGATTGGAGTCCACAATCTTCGGTCGGCCTCCATTTTGGATATGGAGGCTCGCCCCAATCCTCCATGGCTGCGGTCTGCGCGGGTTTCACCATCCGGCGGAAATAGTTTGGCTTTGTCACCTTGCCGCTATAAGTATCAGGCATATCCTCTTGCATGAGCTGCATCGAACGATTGCGCAGGACGGAGCGATGTCTTCGACCATCAAATAATGGCTCTGAAATCAGAAGAAATTCGCGCGGAAATAGCTTGAAAAATTAGAATGTCTTTCGCGAATTGCGGGGAAATCCGGCTCTAGCGCGTAAAGCCATTAAAAGCGCACAATCCCCCCTCGCCACGAAGCGTTGAAAGCCGCTTCTTGCGGCCCGCATCCGGAGGAGATGCAGGCAAGCCCCATGATTTCACGAGCGTCGGGAACGCTTAGGGAGGAACAATGCTTGAACGACTTTTCAAATTGAGTGAGCACGGCACGTCCGTGCGCACCGAACTCATCGCAGGCGTGACGACGTTCCTGACGATGTCCTATATCATCTTCGTCAATCCTGACATCCTGTCGACGACTGGCATGGACCGCAATGCGGTCTTTGTCGCCACCTGTCTCGCAGCCGCGCTCGGTTCCATCGTCATGGGCTTTGTCGCCAATTGGCCGATCGGCATGGCGCCAGGCATGGGGCTCAATGCCTTCTTCGCCTTCACCGTCGTTGCCGCACTCGGCTTTACCTGGCAGCAAGCGCTCGGAGCGGTTTTCATCTCTGGTTGCATCTTCGTTTTGCTGACGGTGACCGGCGTCCGCAGCTGGCTGATCGCCGGCATCCCGCATTCGCTCAGAAGCGCGATTGCCGCCGGTATCGGTCTCTTCCTGGCGATCATCGCGCTCAAGAGCGCCGGCATCGTCGTCGCCAACAAGGCAACCCTCGTTGGCCTCGGCGACCTGAAACAGACCGGCCCCCTTCTCGCGATCTTCGGCTTCTTCGTCATCGCCGTTCTCGACGCGCTGAAGGTCAGAGGCTCGATCCTCATCGGCATTCTCGCTGTCACCGTTCTCTCCTGGATCTTCGGCGTCAGCCAGTTCCATGGCATCGTTTCGGCGCCGCCGTCGATCATGCCGACCTTCCTGCAGCTTGATATCGTCGGCGCCCTCCATGGCGGCCTGGTCCACATCATCCTTGTCTTCGTGCTCGTCGAAGTATTCGACGCCACCGGGACGCTGATCGGCATTGCCAAGCGCGCAAACCTGATTCAGGAAGGAAAGCCGAACCGCTTGAGCAGAGCCTTGCTTGCCGATAGTGCCGCCATCGTTGCCGGCTCGCTGATGGGCACCAGCAGTACGACGGCCTTCGTCGAAAGCGCATCGGGCGTCCAGGCCGGCGGACGCACAGGCCTGACCGCAATTACCATCGCCGCCCTCTTCATCGCGGCCCTCTTCTTCTCGCCGCTTGCAGCTTCCGTGCCAGCCTATGCGACGGCTCCGGCACTGCTCTACGTCGCAGGCCTGATGATGCGCGAGCTGACCGAGATCGAATGGGATGACCTGACCGAAGCGGCACCCGCAGCAATCACCGCGCTTGCCATGCCCTTCACCTACTCGATCGCCAACGGCCTTGCCTTCGGCTTCATCACCTATGTCGCCGTGAAAGTCTTCACCGGCCGCTGGTCGATGCTACATCCGGCAACCCAGATCGTCGCAGCCCTGTTCGTCGTACGCTTCGCCTTCTTCGCGGATTGACGGCGGAATGAATTCAAGGCCGGGCCATTCGCTGGAATGACCCGGCCTCTTGGCATTCTGCAGGAAATGGGAATCGCTTTGGCAAAATAAGGGGCGCTGCAACCACAGCGCCCCTTATTTTGTCTGCACCGATCGATATCCGATCAGCGGATCAGGAACGTCTCGTTATAGAAATGTTCCTCCAGATTGACGCCCTTGCCGCCGCGATCGATGACCACGAAGTCGGAGATGCCATCGAGTGGTGTCAGGATGCCATGCCAGACATTGCGCCATATATTGACGCCTTGGCCGGGTCTGGTGCGGAACGCCACCGGCTCGCCCGGCCCACTGTCTGTCTCGGGAGCCGCAACGACGAGGAACGGATGATTGGACAGCGGCACGAAGGCCTGGCTGCCGAGGGGATGGCGCTCGACCATCTTCAGCTCCAGCGGCAGCGCGTAGGGCTCTCCGCGCAGCCAGCTGATCATCGTCTTCGCCTCCTCGCCGATCGCTTCGACCTTCGCGAGGTCGTGATAACGGGTGCATTTGCCCGCATTGATGGGATAGCTGTGTGCGCCTTCCATCTCGATCACGTCGCCAAAAGGGGCGAATGCGGCTCTGGTCAGCGGCTGAATTTCGATTACTTTCATCCATTATCTCCCGTTTTCATTCCTCGAAGTCACCTCAGTCTGGATTGGCGATAGGTGTTGTGAAGTTCGATGCGTGGCCTGCGGCAGGGCAGCCGCGTCCGCCCGGAGTGCCAATCGCACTCCGTCCGACCAACCTAGCCGCATTATTTCCGTAAGACAGTCGTTACGGACACTGATCCCAGGAGCCGTAAAGTCTATTCCTGGTAAGCACTGTCAGTGCATGGTTGACGGGCAAGTGGGGCGTTGCGGCCAGTGCTCGCGAGAGCCGGCAGCCGTCGCCGGCTTCTTCGTCATTCAGGGCAGATTTCTATTCCGAAGCCTGTTTCACCTTTTCAGCGAACTGCCAAAGGCTGTCGATCATGTCCAAGCATGTCGCGCCGACAGCGCACGAAACGTCCCTCCAAACGTATCCGATCATCAATTTCTAACCGCAAATCGCGCACACCATTCCCCTTGGAAAATTTGAAAGTCTCGAACGATACCGCTGCTTTTCAGTGGTACCGGCTTGGCGGATAGTGAAAACAGGAGCGCTACGTTCGGGAGAAAAACATGCAGTCTCATTCGCCAGGAGCCGGACGGCTCACGACCCACGTGTTGGATACGGCGCTCGGGAAACCCGCCCAGGGCCTGCGCATTGACCTTTTCCGTGTTGATGGCGACGTGCTGCACCTTCTGAAGTCCACCGAGACCAACGACGACGGCCGCTGCGATGCACCGCTGCTATCAGGCGAAACCATGAAGGCCGCCACCTACGAGCTGCGCTTTCATGCCGGTGACTATCTCGGCCGCACATCGGAAGGCCCGATGTTTCTCGACATCATCCCGATCCGTTTCGGTCTCGCCGATGAAACCGCACATTACCATGTGCCGCTCCTGCTCTCGCCCTATAGCTATTCCACCTACCGCGGGAGCTGAGCGATGACACCGACGACGATCCGCTCCGAACTGCGTTTCATTCTCAACGGCCAGGACATCGTTCTTACCGACATAGCGCCGGACCAGACGCTGCTCGACTGGCTGCGCCTTTCCCGCTCGTTGAAGGGCACCAAGGAAGGCTGCGCCGAAGGCGATTGCGGCGCCTGCACCGTGCTTGTGGGACGGCTGACGCCTGCCGGTGGCCTCGTCTATGAAGGCGTCAACGCCTGCATCCGCTTCCTCGGCTCGCTGGACGGCTGTCATGTGGTTACCGTCGAACATCTCGCTCCTAGCGACGATCACCTGCATCCGGTGCAGCAAGCGATGATCGACTTTCACGGATCGCAATGCGGCTTCTGCACGCCCGGCTTTGTCATGTCGCTCTACGGGCTTTGGATGCAGGCGCCGAATCCGACGGATCAACAGATCGAAACGGCGCTCCAGGGCAATCTCTGTCGCTGCACCGGCTATGAGCCGATCCTGCGCGCTGCCCGTTCCATCTCCAGCTATGGCGGAACGCAGGACGACCCGCTGCTTGTCGAGCGCGAAACGATGATCGCGCGCCTGCAGGCTCTTCGCGACGGCGCCCGTGTCGAAATCGGCGACGATCGCCATCGGCTGGTGGTACCTGCGAACCTCGATGACTTCGCCTCGGTTCTCGAAGCCTCGCCAACGGCGACCGTCGTCGCCGGCTCGACCGATGTCGGCCTGTGGGTCACCAAGCACATGCGCGACATCACGCCGGTCGTGTTCATCGCCGGGCTGCAGGAGTTGAAGTCGATCTCGGTCAAAGACGGCCTCATCACCATCGGCGCCGGTGTCACCTATTCGGAGGCGATCGCGACGCTGTCGCAGCATATCCCGGCGCTCGGGCCACTGATCACGCGTATCGGCGGCCAGCAGGTGCGCAACATGGGCACGATCGGCGGCAACATCGCCAACGGCTCGCCGATCGGCGATACGCCGCCGGCGCTGATCGCGCTCAAGGCATCACTGACCTTGCGCAAGGGCGCTGTCCGGCGCACCATCGCGCTTGAAGACTTTTTCATCGCCTATGGCAAGCAGGATCGTCAGCCCGGCGAATTCGTGGAATCCATACATATTCCGGTTCCCGCCGCTGCGGAAAAATTCGTCATCTACAAGGTGACCAAGCGCCGGGACGAGGATATCACCGCCACGCTCGGCGCCTTTCGTCTGGCCCTTGCCCCCGATGGTACAGTGGCAGAAATCCGGATCGCCTATGGAGGCATGGCGGCAACGCCGAAGCGGGCCTTCGCCGTCGAAAAGGCGCTGCTCGGCCAACCCTGGCATGAAGAGACGGTGGAGACGGCAATGGAGAAATATGCCGAGGATTATGCGCCTCTGACCGACATGCGCGCGACGGCAGAATACCGGGCGCTGGCGGCAAAAAACCTCCTGCTGCGCTTCTACCTGGAAACGACGTCCAGCGCGGCGCCGGCGCAGGTATCAAGATACGAGGCCGCATAAGCCATGAACAAGCACACTCCGGATCTCAAGCCCGAAACCATTATTGGCGGCGTTCATTCCAGCCCGCGGCACGATTCCGCCCACAAGCATGTCTCCGGCGCCGCCGTCTATATCGACGACATCACCGAACCCACGGGCACGCTTCACGCCGGCCTCGGCCTGTCCACCGTGGCGCACGGCATCGTGAAATCCGTCGATCTCTCAGCGGTGCGGGCAGCCCCCGGTGTCGTCACCGTCCTCACCCATGAGGACGTGCCTGGCGTCAACGATATCTCGCCTTCCTACATGCACGACGACCCGGTGCTTGCCGCCGGCAAGGTCGAGTTTCACGGCCAGCCGATCTTCTGCGTGATCGCCGAAACGCGCGAACAGGCCCGCCGCGCCGCAAGGCTGGCAAAGATCGAGTACGAGGAATTGCCTGCTGATATCGACATATGGGATCTCGATGTCTCGACCCATCGACAGGTGGTAACGCCGCTGACGCTGAAGCGCGGCGATGCGGCAGCCGCACTCGCAAGCGCTCCGCGGCGCGTAACCGGTCGGATGCGGCTCGGCGGCCAGGATCACTTCTATCTCGAAGGCCAGGTCTCGCTTGCCATCCCTGGCGAGGATGACGAGGTCGTCGTCCATTGCTCCACCCAGGGTCCGAGCGAGACGCAGCATATGGTCGCCCATGCGCTCGGCGTGCCGAGCAATGCGGTCACGATCGAGGTTCGCCGCATGGGCGGCGGCTTTGGCGGCAAGGAAACGCAGGCGAACCAATGCGCGGCGATCGCCGCGATCGCGGCCAAGAAGCTGAAGCGCGCCGTCAAGGTCCGGCTCGACCGCGATGAAGATATGGTAGCGACCGGCAAGCGGCATGATTTTGCCATCGACTACGATGTCGGCTTCGACGATGAGGGCCGCATCCTCGGCATCGACTACACCTTCGCGCTGCGCGCCGGTTTCTCAGCCGATCTTTCCGGCCCGGTCGGCGACCGCGCGCTGTTCCATTGCGACAACGCCTATTTCTTTCCGCATGTTCATGCGAAGTCGGCACCGCTCTATACCAATACCGTCTCCAACACGGCCTTCCGCGGCTTCGGCGGCCCGCAGGGCATGGTCGGTGCTGAGCGTGTCATCGATGAAGTGGCCTTCGCCGTCGGCAAGGATCCGCTCGAGATCCGCAAGCTGAATTTCTACGATGCTATGGGCGTCCAGGGCGAACGCAACCTCACTCCCTATCACCAGAAGGTCGAGGATTGCATCATCCAGCGCATCGTCGCCGAACTGGAAGAAAGTGCGGATTATGCCGGCCGCCGCAAGGCGATCTCAGAGTTCAATGCCAAGAGCCGCATCGTCAAGCGCGGCATCGCGCTGACGCCGGTGAAATTCGGCATTTCCTTCACCAAGACGGAATCGAACCAGGCCGGCGCGCTGGTGCATGTCTATAGCGACGGCTCCGTGCACATGAACCACGGCGGCACCGAGATGGGGCAAGGCCTGCACCTCAAGGTCGCCCAAGTGGTAGCGGAAGAATTCCAGATCGATCTCGACCGGGTGAAGATCACGGCGACGACGACGGCCAAGGTGCCGAATACATCGCCGACCGCAGCCTCTTCCGGTGCCGATCTCAACGGCATGGCAGCCCAGAACGCCGCGCGCCAGATCAAGGAACGGCTGATCGCCTTTGCGGCAGAAAGCCATCAGGTGCAGCGCGATAAGGTTCTCTTCCTGCCCAACCGGGTGCGCATCGGCGACATCGAGATGCCGTTCGACGATCTCGTCAAGAAGGCCTATATGGCCCGCGTCCAGCTTTCGGCGGCCGGCTTCTACAAGACGCCGAAGATCCATTGGGACCGCAAGGCCGGTCGTGGCCACGCCTTCTACTACTATGCCTATGGCGCGGCGTGCTCGGAAGTGTCGATCGACACGCTGACGGGGGAATATGTGGTGGAGCGCACCGATATCCTGCACGATACCGGCCGTTCGCTGAACAAGGCAATCGATATCGGCCAAGTCGAGGGCGGCTTCGTCCAGGGCATGGGATGGCTGACGACGGAAGAGCTCTGGTGGGACGGCAAGGGGCGTCTTAGAACGCACGCGCCCTCCACCTACAAGATCCCGCTTGCATCCGACCGCCCGAAGATTTTCAATGTGGCACTGACCGATTGGTCGGAAGCCTATGAGCCGACGATCCATCGTTCCAAGGCGGTCGGCGAGCCGCCGCTGCCGCTCGGCCTTGCCGTCCTGCATGCGCTTTCGGACGCGGTGGCGAGCGCCGCCGATCACAAGATCTGCCCGCGTCTCGACGCGCCGGCAACACCCGAACGGGTGCTGATGGCGATCGAGCGTCTCAAGGCGGCGAACAAGGAGTAAGATCATGCCTGCCGCCCGTGAAGATATCCGGGATTTCCTGCGGCGCGAACCGGCATCGATGCTCGTCGAGGTGACGGGGGTCGCAGGTTCGGCGCCGCGGGATGCGGACGCCTGGATGCTGGTGTCGGAGCGGGCAATCTTTGCGACGATCGGCGGCGGGGCGCTTGAATATATGGCCATCGACCAGGCGCGGCGGGCGCTGCGTTCCGGCCTTACGGCAGAGCCGATGAACGTGCCGCTCGGCCCGGAGATCGGCCAGTGCTGCGGCGGCCGGGTGGGCCTTGCCTTCACCGCCGTCAACCCCAGGCTTGCGAATGATCTCATAGCTCGGAGCGATCGCGAAATGGCCGCACGCCCGCATGTTTATGTTTTCGGCGCCGGCCATGTCGGCGATGCCCTCACCATGGCGCTTTCGCTGGCGCCGTTGCGCGTCGTACTTGTCGATACGCGGGAGGAAGAGCTTGTTGCCAGTGCCGTGCCGCGCATCGAAACCTGCCTGACGGCCATGCCGGAAGCCGTGGTGCGCGACGCACCTGCCGGCAGCAGTTTCGTGATATTAACCCATGACCACGCGCTCGATTTCCTGATTGCGGCCGAGGCGCTCAAGCGCGCGGATGCCGCCTATGTCGGCATGATCGGCTCCAAGACCAAGCGTGCCACCTTCCGCAACTGGCTGTCGCGAGAAACCGGCCAGGCGGAACTTTTCGACCGCCTCGTCTGCCCGATCGGCGGCACGGCGGTCAAGGACAAACGTCCAAGCGTCATCGCAACACTTGCCGCCGCCGAGATCATGACGGCCGCGCTGACCTGGGCGAGTGACCACGCAAAACTGGTTGGAGCCGTCAGCCGCTAGACGCCGCAGCCGCCGACTCGTCTTCGAGCAGCTTGCCGATCAGCCGCTGACAGCGCTCTGCCATGAAATCGATCATCAGGCGAACCTTCGGGTCCTGGAAGCGCTTGTGCGGATAGATGGCGGCGAGCTGAACCGGAGCGGGCGGGCTCTCCTTGAGGATTTCGACCAGCCGGCCTTCCCTGAGATAAGCCTTCACCTCGAACAGCGGCTTGTTGATGATGCCGCGGTCTTCCAATGCCCATTGGGTGAGCACATCGCCGTCGTCGCTGTCGTAGGGGCCGGCCACCTCGAACTTGCGAAGGCCTTCCGCCGTGACCAGCGTCCAGTAATATTCCTTGGAGCCGGGATAGCGCAGCAAGAGACAGTCATGCTTGTCGGCAATCAGAGAGTCGGCGGTCGCCGGCACGCCGCGGCTCGCAAGATAGGCCGGCGAAGCGCACAGCACCCGCTCGCAATTGAGGATGCCGCGCATACGCAGATTGGAATCTTCCAAAACGCCGAGCTTGAAGGCAACGTCCACGCCTTCGGCAAGGATATCTACATTATGATCCGACAGGCGCACACGCACCTCGATATCCGGATATTTGTCATGAAACTCCGGAATGCCCGAGGCGATCAGCCGCCGGCCGATACCGAGCGGCGCCGTGATCCTCAGCGCCCCCTTGGGATTACGTGAGAGATCGGCGATCGCCGCTTCCGCCTCGTTGACGGCCTCGATGATCTTCACGGCCTTTTCGTAGAAGACGCGGCCGTGCTCGGTCGGCGAGAGCTTACGCGTCGTGCGGTTGAAGAGGCGCACGCCGAGATGGCGCTCCAGCTCCTTGATGCGATTGCTCGCAACCGCGGGTGTGACGCGCTGGTCGCGCCCCGCTGCCGAAAGAGTACCGAGTTCGACCACGCGAACGAAGACACGGACATTATCAAGATAGGACATGGCACCGTTCTACCACATTGGCGCGCGGAACAAACCAGGGTTCATCTTATAGATTTTTTTGAAAGTGTTGCGGATTCACCGGGATTTTCGAGAAAATCGCATGATGGCAAACAGTCCCATAAAGATCGGGAGGGAGTTCCCATGTATGAATATGCCATCGCCTGGGATTGGCTAACCTTTGCCGTCCGCTGGCTGCACGTCATCACGGCAATCGCCTGGATTGGTTCGTCATTCTATTTCGTCGCACTCGACCTCGGCCTCAAGAAGCATCCGGCGCTGCCGCCGGGAGCGTACGGTGAGGAGTGGCAGGTCCATGGCGGCGGCTTCTACCATATCCAGAAGTATCTCGTCGCGCCGGCCAACATGCCGAACCATCTCGTCTGGTTCAAATGGGAAAGCTACGTCACCTGGCTATCGGGCTTCGGCATGCTCTGTCTCGTTTATTACGCCGGCGCCGACCTCTACATGATCGACCCCGCCGTGCTCGACGTCTCCAAGCCGGTGGCGATCGCCATTTCGCTCGGCACGATCGCGGGCGGCTGGATCATGTACGACCTGATCTGCAAGTCGCCCTTCGGCAACGACAATACCCGGCTGATGGTGGCGCTCTATTTCATTCTGGTGGCGGTCGCCTGGGGCTACACGCATCTCTTTACCGGCCGTGCCGCCTTCCTGCATCTCGGCGCCTTCACCGCGACAATCATGTCGGCCAACGTGTTCTTCATCATCATTCCGAACCAGAAGATCGTCGTCGCAGATCTTATCGCCGGCCGCACGCCCGATCCGAAATACGGCAGGATCGCCAAGCAGCGCTCGACGCATAACAACTACCTGACGCTGCCTGTCCTGTTCCTAATGCTGTCGAACCACTATCCGCTGGCCTTCGGCACGCAGTTCAACTGGATCATCGCCTCGCTCGTCTTCCTGATGGGCGTCACGATCCGCCACTGGTTCAACACCCGTCATGCCGATGCCGGCAAGCCGACCTGGACCTGGCTCGTCACCGTCGTCCTCTTCATCATCATCATGTGGCTTTCCACGGTACCAAAGATCCTGACGGGCGAACCGACTACGAAGATTTCGGCTATCCGGCAGCCCTTCATCACGGCGCAGGATTTCCCGAAAGTCCGCGATACCGTCATGGGTCGCTGCTCCATGTGCCATGCGAAGGAACCGAGCTGGGAGGGCATCATCGCACCGCCGAAGGGTGTGATGTTCGAAACCGATCGCGATATCGCCGCCCATGCCCGCGAGATCTACCTGCAGGCCGGCCGCAGCCACGCCATGCCGCCGGCCAACGCCTCGCACATTACCGACGAGGAGCGTCGCCTGCTCGTCTCCTGGTACGAAAGTGCCATCAATGGGGAGAAGACCCAATGAACGAAGTCCTGATCCGTGGCCGCGTGCTGACCTTCCTTGCCGAGCCGAAAGGCATCGATGACACCGCCTCCTATAGCTATATCGAGGACGGCGCGGTCTTCGTGCGCGACGGCAAGATCGTGGAAATCGGCACCTATGGCGACATTCGTAAGCTGGCGGATGCCGGCATCAAGATTGCCGATCATCGTCCGAACCTCATCCTCCCCGGCTTTATCGACACGCACCTGCATTTCCCGCAGACACAGGCGATCGCCTCCTATGGCGCGCAGCTGCTCGAATGGCTGAACACCTACATTTTCGTCGAGGAACAGAAATTCGCCCGCGCCGCCCATGCGGCCGAGGTCGCCGACCGCTTCATGGACGAGCTGCTATCCAACGGCACGACGACGGCCGTTGCCTATTGCTCGGTACATCCCGAAAGCGTCGATGCCTATTTCGCGGCGGCTGAAGCGCGCGGCATGGGCATGATCGGCGGCAAGGTGATGATGGATCGCAACGCGCCGGAGGCACTGCGCGATACGCCACAGCGCGGCTATGACGAGACCAAGCGGCTGATCGACAAATGGCATGGTCGCGGCCGCGCGCTTTATGCGATCAGCCCGCGCTTTGCGATCACCTCGACACCCGAGCAGATGGAAATGAGCCGGGCACTCGTCGCCGAACACCCCGACTGCTACGTCCAGACGCATCTCTCCGAAAATCGGGACGAGATCGCCTTCGCGACGTCTCTTTACCCGGAAGCCAAGGACTATACGGATATCTATGCCCGTTACGGCCTGCTCAACGAGCGCATGCTGCTCGGCCATTGCATCCATATGAGCGAAAGGGAAGTCGCAGTGCTCGCCGAGAGCGGCGCGGTCGGTGTCTTCTGCCCGACATCGAACCTCTTCCTCGGCTCCGGGCTCTTCAACGCCGGCCAGTTCGATCGGCTTGGCGCGCGCTGGTCGGTTGCAACCGATGTCGGTGCCGGAACCAGCTTCTCCATGCTCGAAACGATGGATGAAGCCTACAAGGTGTTGCATCTGCAGGGTCAACGGCTGACGCCGTTCAACTCCTTCTATCGCATGACACGCGGCAACGCTTTGGCGCTCGGCTTGGAAACGCAGATCGGTTCGCTGCAGCCGGGCGCAAATGCCGATATCGTCGTGCTCGATTCGAGTGCCAAGTCGGCGATGGAATTCCGCCTGCGTACCGCGACGACACTCGCCGAAGAGCTCTTCATCCTGCAGACCATGGGCGACGATCGCTGCGTGGCCGAAGTCTATGTTGCCGGCAAGTCGATGAAGACAAAGAGCGATAGAAAGCCGGAAGCGACCGCGCGCGAACAACTACAGTTCGCCTGACCCCTTATGCGGCGGGCCGTCGACGCCATCGTCTCTGGAGGAGAGACGATGGCGAAGGCGTTTTTAGGCCCGCTTCGATTTTCCACCCATTGCCTTCGTTAATTCTCCAGCTGCGGCCCGCACCACCGGGCCGAGCGCGGCAACCTTGTCATCCGGCAGCCGCACGGCCGGCCCGGAAATCGAAATACCGGCAACGGCCTCGCCATATTCATCGAAGATCGGCGCGGCAACGCATCGCATGCCGAGCGTGTGCTCCTCGTCGTCGATCGACCAGCCGCGCGACCGGATCTCGGCCATATCCGTCAGCAACTTGGGCAGCGTATCGCGGGTTTTGTCGGTAAAATGCTGCAGCGAACGCCCCGCAAGCAAAGCTTCGATCTGGCTATCCGCCCAGGTGGAAAGGATCGCCTTGCCGATGCCGGAGGCATGGATCGGCCCGCGGCGGCCGGGGCGGAAAAAGGCGCGCATCGGCGCATGGCTTTCCGCCTGAGAGATGAAGACCACATCGCCATCCTCTTCGATCGCGATGTTGGCGGTCTCGCCGGACTCTTCCATCAACCGCTTCAAGAACGGCCGGCTGATCGTGCCGAGCTTGCGGAAGCGCAAGTAGGCAGTTCCGATCTCGAAGGCTTTCACCCCGATCGTCCAGGCGCCGGTCTCATCGTCATGCGCCACCATGCCGTGCTGGGCAAGAGAGGTCAGCAGCCGGTGCACAGTGGAAGGCGCCATGGCCGATCTGTCGGCAAGATCGGTCAAGACGGCGCCGTCGGCTTCGGCCACCAACTCCAACAACTTTAAACTGCGATCGAGCACCTGCACGGATGAAGCCGCTGCATTCTCGGCCGGCTTCCGGCCCGGCCTGCCCCTCGTCTTTTCCCGATTCTCCGCCATGACGCTCACTTTAGACCGAACGCGCGTCGCGCAATTCGGCGCGACCTGTTTGGCTTCATGACATATCCGCTTCGCTGTGATTGTTCCAGATTCGTTGAAAATGTTTATTTCCATATGATGGGATTAATTTCCATTTTAAGATTGCACTCATCGGCGCATGCGGTACCTTCGATACAGAAACGGAGGAAATCCCATGGCGAAGATGCGCGCAGTCGATGCCGCAGTGCTGGTTCTGGAAAAGGAAGGCGTCAATTGCGCCTTCGGTGTTCCCGGCGCTGCGATCAACCCCTTCTATTCGGCAATGAAGGCACGCGGGTCGATCCGCCATGTGCTTGCCCGCCACGTCGAGGGCGCAAGCCATATGGCCGAGGGCTATACCCGGGCGCGCGCCGGCAATATCGGCGTCTGCATCGGAACGTCGGGACCGGCCGGCACCGACATGATCACCGGCCTTTACTCGGCCTCTGCCGATTCGATCCCGATCCTCTGCATCACCGGCCAGGCGCCGCGCGCCCGCCTCGACAAGGAGGATTTCCAGGCCGTCGATATCGCCAAGATCGCAGCCCCCGTCACCAAATGGGCCGTCACCGTCATGGAGCCGGCGCTCGTTCCTTACGTCTTCCAGAAGGCGTTCCACACGATGCGCTCCGGCCGTCCCGGCCCGGTCCTCATCGACCTGCCTGTTGATGTCCAGCTCGCCGAGATCGAGTTCGACATCGACACCTATGCCCCGCTTGAACCCTACAGGCCGTCGGCGACGCGGGCGCAGGCCGAAAAGGCGCTTGCCATGTTGAACGCGGCCGAGCGGCCGCTGATCGTCGCGGGCGGCGGCATCATCAACGCCGATGCTTCCGACCTGCTGGTCGAATTTGCCGAAATCACCGGCGTTCCGGTCATCCCGACGCTGATGGGCTGGGGCACGATCCCGGACGATCACCCGCTGATGGCCGGCATGTGCGGGCTGCAGACCTCGCATCGCTACGGCAATGCGACGTTGCTTGCCTCCGATTTCGTCTTCGGCATCGGCAATCGCTGGGCAAACCGTCATACCGGCAATGTTTCGACCTATACGGAAGGCCGGACCTTCGTGCATGTCGATATCGAGCCGACCCAGATCGGCCGCGTCTTTGCCCCCGATTTCGGCATCGTCTCGGATGCTGGTGCGGCGCTAAAGCTCCTCCTCGACGTTGCGACGGAGTGGAAGACCGAAGGCAAGCTGCGCGACTGGTCGACATGGGCGGAGGAGTGCCGCGACCGCAAGCGCACCATGCTGCGCAAGACGCATTTCGATCAGACGCCACTGAAGCCGCAACGCGTTTACGAGGAGATGAACAAGGCCTTCGACCGCGATACCTGCTATGTCTCGACCATCGGGCTCAGCCAGATCGCCGGCGCGCAGTTCCTGCACGTCTACAAGCCGCGCAACTGGATCAATTGCGGCCAGGCAGGCCCGCTCGGCTGGACGCTGCCGGCAGCGCTTGGCGTACGCGCCGCCGATCCGGATCGTCCGATCGTCGCGCTCTCTGGCGACTACGACTTCCAGTTCCTCATCGAGGAACTGGCCGTTGGCGCGCAGCACAAGCTTCCCTACCTGCATGTGGTCGTGAACAATTCCTATCTCGGCCTCATCCGCCAGGCCCAGCGCGGCTTCAATATGGATTTCGAGGTCAGCCTCGCTTTCGAAAACATCAATGCATCCGGCGATGCGGAGCCGGGCTATGGCGTCGACCACGTCGCCGTTGCCGAGGGTCTCGGATGCAAGGCGATCCGGGTGCGCAGCCCGAACGAATTCCAGGAAGCCTTCACGACCGCAAAGCAGCTGATGGCGGAACATCAGGTTCCCGTCGTCATCGAGTTCATTCTGGAACGCGTTACCAACATCGCCATGGGCGCCGACATCAATGCCGTCGTCGAGTTCGAGGAACTTGCCGAGCGCGGCGAGGATGCGCCGACGGCAATCCTCGCTCTGCTGGACTAGAGCGGTTCAGCTTTTCAGGGACTCTCTGAACCGCTCTATCTCTTTGTTTTCACGCAATTCCGGACGGAAAACCGCTGCGCACTTTTCCTGGAATTGCTCCAAAGGAGGAACACAATGCCGAAATTTGCGGCCAATCTCACCATGCTCTTCACCGAGGCGCCGTTTCTGGATCGTTTCGCGCTTGCCGCCAAGGCCGGTTTCGAGGGCGTCGAATATCTCTTTCCCTATGACTTTACGAAGGAAGCGCTCCGCGCCGAACTCGATCGTCATGGCCTGACGCAGGTGCTGCACAATCTGCCGGCCGGCAATTGGGCCGGCGGCGAGCGCGGCATCGCGGTCCTGCCCGATCGTATCGACGAATTCCGCCGTGGCGTTGCCTCTGCCATCGACTATGCGACGGCACTTGGCTGCAGCCAGGTCAACTGCCTTGCAGGCATTGCGCCAGCTGGCGTGCCGGACGACGTGCTGCGGACCACCTTCGTCGCAAATCTCAAATATGCTGTGACAGAGCTCGGCAAGCATGACATCCGCCTGCTGATCGAGCCGATCAATCGCTTCGATATTCCCGGCTTCTATCTCAACACGCCGGATCAGGCAGCCGCGATCATCGCCGACGTCGGCAGCGACAATCTGTTCATTCAGTACGACCTCTATCACCAGCAGCGTACCGAAGGCGAACTGATCGGCACCTTCAAGAAGCACCAGGCGCAGATTGCCCATGTGCAGCTTGCCGACAATCCCGGACGCAACGAACCGGGTACCGGCGAGATCGCCTATCCCTTCATCTTCGATGCGCTCGATGCGCTCGGCTACGACGGCTGGATCGGCTGCGAATACAAGCCGCGCACCACGACCGCGGCGGGGCTCGGCTGGTTTGCCGCAGCCGGCCGCCACGCCGAAGGCGCAGCCATTCTCAATATCAGGAGCTAACAACCATGGCACATATCGGATTCATCGGCCTCGGCATCATGGGAACCCCCATGGCGCGTCACCTGCAGGATGCCGGCCACATCATCATCACCTCAAAGTTTTCCATTCCGCCGCGCCAGGAGCTGCTCGATAACGGCCTGCAATTCGTCGAAACGCCGAAGGCGCTCGCCGAAACCGTCGACACCATCATTCTGATGCTGCCGGATACGCCCGAGGTCAAGGACGTGCTCTTTGGCGAGAACGGCGTTGCCTACGGCCTGTCCAAGGGCAAGCTCGTCATCGACATGAGCTCGATCTCGCCGATCGAGACCAAGGAATTCGCCAGGAAGGTTCGCGAGACCGGTGCCGAATATATCGATGCGCCCGTCTCCGGCGGCGAAGTCGGCGCCAAGAACGCTTCGCTTTCCATCATGGCCGGCGGCTCTGAAGCCAGCTTCGAGCGGGCGTTGCCACTTTTCCAGCTGATGGGCAAGAACATCACCCTCGTCGGCGATTGCGGCGATGGCCAAGTCACCAAGGTCGCAAACCAGATCATCGTCGCGCTGACGATCGAAGCGGTGTCCGAAGCCCTCGTCTTCGCCTCCAAGGCCGGCGCCGATCCCGCCCGCGTGCGCTCTGCCCTGATGGGCGGCTTTGCTTCCTCGCGCATCCTCGAGGTGCATGGCGAACGCATGGTCAAGCGTACCTTCGAGCCCGGATTCCGCATCTCCCTGCATCAGAAGGATTTGAATCTGGCCCTGCAGGGCGCCAAGGCTCTCGGCGTTTCGCTGCCGAACACCGCAGCGACGCAGGAGCTCTTCAACCAGTGCGCCGCCAATGGGGACAGCGGGCTCGACCATTCCGGCCTCGTCAAGGCGCTGGAGCGCATGGCGAACCATCCCGTTGCCTAACATGTGAGAAACCGATGCCTGATATCGCCGATCCCCGCGCCTTTCTGGAAAAACTGTTCTACGCGGCGGTCGCTGCCGCCGATCCGGACAAGGCGCTTGCCGCCCATCTGCCGGAAAAGCCGAGGGGTCGGACGGTGGTGGTCGGCGCCGGCAAGGGGGCGGCGCAGATGGCACGCGCCTTCGAGCGTCTCTGGGATGCGCCGCTGTCCGGTGTCGTCGTCACGCGCTACGGCTATGCCGTACCGTGTGAGCGTATCGAGATTCTCGAAGCGGCTCACCCTGTGCCGGACGAAAGTGGCCTGCACGCATCAGATCGATTGATGGCAGTGGTAAGCGGTCTCACGGAAGACGATCTGGTCGTCGCCCTCATCTGCGGCGGCGGCTCGGCATTATTGCCCGCGCCGGCCGGCGATCTCACTCTTGCCGACGAAATCGCCGTCAATCGGGCCTTGCTTGCCTCCGGTGCGCCGATCGGCGCCATGAATGCCGTGCGCAAGCAGGTCTCGCGCATCAAAGGAGGACGGCTGGCGGCCCTTGCCTATCCTGCAAAGGTCGTCTCTCTCGTCGTTTCCGATATCCCCGGCGACAACCCCGCCCTGGTCGCCTCCGGCCCAACCATTGCCGACGGCACGACCCGCGCCAACGCGCTTGCGATCATAGAACATTATGGTCTCGATTTGCCTGACGCGGTGATGCGTCATCTCGAAGATGGCAGGGATGAACCGCCCCTGCCCTCGGACCCTCGTTTCGCCCGCAACGAGGTGAAGCTCATTGCTTCGGCGGCCATCGCGCTGGATGCCGCTGCCGATGTCGCCCGCAAGGCCGGCGTCGAGACCATCGTGCTTTCCGATGCCATAGAAGGCGAAGCATCGGAGGTCGGCCGCCAGCATGCGGCGATCGTAGCCAAGATCCGGCAGCGGGGTCTGGCGTCGCAAGACTCCATGCTCCTTCTGTCTGGCGGGGAAACCACGGTAACGCTCAAGGGCAAGGGCAAAGGCGGCCGCAACAGCGAGTTCCTCCTGTCCTTTGCCTGCGCCATTTCCGGCCAAAAAGGCATTTCAGCGCTCGCCGCCGACACGGACGGCATCGACGGTTCCGAAGACAATGCCGGTGCCTTTGCCGACGGCGCCACGGTTTCGCGGCTTGCCGAACTCGAAAAAAATGCGTCCGAATTCCTTGATCGTAACGACAGCTGGTCGGCCTTCGCCGCTCTCGACGACCTTTTCATCAGCGGCCCGACCGGCACGAACGTCAACGACTTCCGCGCGATCCTGCTGCAATAGATCATCGCCGCCTGCTAATCGAGCGACTCGGAGAATACGCTGCCGATGGCGTGACGCATTCTGTATTGAGCGGCGCGGTTAGAAAGCGTATGAATTCATTAGAAAGCCGAACTATTTTTCTTGCTGGCAAGGCCAACCGCTGCGGGCAAGCCGGGGATCGTATCTATCATGAATTTGTTGCACTTCCTCATTATCGAGGAGTAGCAAAGAGAACGCGCTGTCGCGCCAGTCACTTTTGATCCGGTCACCGCACGTCTTCGGTATGATTGATGGGGAGATGAAATCGCAACGCCCTTACAGCCGCCGAAGCTGCCGAGAAAATCCATATCGGCATCCGTCGACTTCATAGCAAAAGTGCAGATCAGTGGCACGTAACCTGGATCTTACCGAGCTGAAAATAGATCAGCGAGTTCCGACAAATGCTACGCCCAATCTTGAGCTGTTAAGTTTGTTTCCATTGCCCTGTGGAACTTAACCGATCTTTAACAGCCAGTTGTGCAGGCTGGAGATAGAACGGGCAAGGCCCATACCCCGAAAGCATCGGACCCTCAATGCGTCTTCTTGCCTCAATTATTTTCGCAGTCCTTACTGCGTTCGTCGCGCCCGTCCTGGCGCAGGACGTGCCGTCGGTGACGATTACCGGCTCCTCGGGCTCGGTGACGTTCGATCGCAATCAGCTTGAGGCGATGGGCCTCGTGTCGATCAAGACTTCGACGCCCTGGAATGACGGTGTCGTCAACTTCGAAGGCGTGCCAATGGCGCTGTTGCTTGAAAAGGCCAAGGCCCAGGGTGCGACGGCCACGGTCATTGCCCTCAATGATTATAGCGTCGATATCCCGACCAGCGATTTCACCAAGTTCGGCACGATCCTCGCCGTCAAGCGCAATGGCGCATATATGCCTATCGACGATCAGGGTCCGTTCTTTGTGATGTATCCATTCGACAGCAACCCCATCCTGCAGGGACAGCCCTATCACGGTCGTGCCGTCTGGCAGGTCAAGGCAATCTCCGTGAAATAGCCCCGGGCCGCATGCGCTACCTCCGCACAGCGCTGATCATTGTGATCCTGGGTTTCATCACCTCGGCGATCTATATTTCCGCCTTGGTCTTCCAGCGCCAGACCGCCCTGCAAGATGTCGGCTTGGGCAATATCACCTGGACGATAGCCCAAGCTCCGAGTGAGTTCACCAGGCTCGAACAGCGCGTCAGTGCCATGGGCATGAACGATGGCCAGGTCGATGCCCATGAGGTCAGGCTACGCTTCGATATCGTCGTCAATCGCCTCAAGACCCTTCGCTCCAACGGGGTCGAGAAGTTCGTACAATCCAACCCGCATATCGGCGAGACCCTCGACGACCTCGAAGAGGCACTCAACCAGACCCGGCCACTACTTAGCCAGCTTTCAGTGCCTGGAACACCGGCGCGGATCCTTGCGATCCTGGAGCCGATCTATCCGAAACTGGCTCGGCTCTCCAGCGACAGCAACATGTGGTATTCGGCACGCATTGCCGAAGATCGGCGCGGCCTCCTCGGGCTGCAATTGGCCCTGACCTGGGTCACTGTCGGCATGCTCATCGGCGGTTGCCTGCTGATTCTGCTGCTGCTTATTCACAATGGCCTTCTAGGCCGGGCGCAGAAGATCCTCCAGGCCAAGGAGCAGACCCTGGCGATCCAGAATGCCCGGTTCGATGCGGCAATGGAGGCCATGTCGCTCGGTCTCTGCCTGCTCGACGACCAATATCGCGTCATCGTTCACAATCCCCGTTTCCTGGCCCTGTTCGGTCTGGACGAAGTCCGGGCGAGGATCGGCACCCCCTTGGCTGATCTCATCGCGCCCGAATTGCTGCCTCCTGGATTATCAACCAGCGGGCCGCGCGGCGTTGCCGGCGATAAGGCCCGTGTCCGGAACGACATCGCCGTGCTCAGCGACCATATCCATCATCTCGCGAACGGCATGGTGCTGGCCGTATCGCACGAACCGACGGGTGAAGGCGGCTGGGTTTGCACTTTCGAGGATGTCAGCGAGCGTCATCGCGCGCAGGATCGTGTGGTGCATATGGCCCATCACGACGCGCTGACCGACATGCCCAATCGGTTGCTATTCTGGGAAAGCGTCGGTCACGCGCTGCGCGGATTGGCGGCCGGCGGCCAATTATTCACCATACTCTATCTCGATCTCGACCGCTTCAAGGAAGTCAACGACACGCTGGGCCACCCCGTCGGCGACGTGTTGCTGCGCAAGGTCGCCAGGCGGCTGCGCAACACCGCGTCACAGCATGACATCGTGGCGCGATTGGGCGGTGATGAATTTGCCGTACTGCATCGGTGTCTGGATTCCACACTCGACAGTGCCCGCGACCTGTCGGAGCGCCTCATTGCCAACATCAGCCGGCCTTATCGCGTCAACGGCAACGAGATCGTTGTCAGCACCTGCATCGGCATCGCGGTCGCACCACGCACTGGCGGTGATACCGGCCAACTGATGAAGAATGCCGACCTGGCGCTATACCAAGCCAAGGCCGATGGTAAGGGAATCTACCGCATCTTCTCCCCGCAGATGGAAGAGGAACTCCAGAACCGGCGTAATCTGGAGGCGGATATGCGCCACGGCATCAAGCTTGGGCAATTCGAGGTTCACTATCAACCACAGATTTCGCACAAGACCCGCAAGATCGTTGCCAGCGAGGCGCTGGTGCGTTGGCGCCATCCTGAGCGCGGGCTGATCCCGCCCGTCGAATTCATCCCGCTGGCCGAGGAAACCGGCTTCATCGACACGCTCGGAAAATGGGTGCTGCAACAGGCATGCGAGGACGCCCTTAACTGGCCCGAGGACGTGCGCGTTTCAGTCAACCTCTCTCCAGTTCAGTTCCGTCAGACGGATCTGGTCGATATGGTCAAGAGCGTACTGGAATTTACCGAATTCGATGCGCGGCGGCTGGAGCTGGAAATCACCGAGTCGGTACTTTTACGGGACAATGCCGCGAACATCGAGGTACTGAACCGGCTGCGTTCGCTCGGCTTGACGATCGCGCTTGACGATTTCGGCACCGGCTATTCTTCGCTGAACTATCTGCAGCGCTTCCCCTTCGATAAGTTGAAAATCGATCGCAGTTTCGTACGCGACCTGGAAAACCGGCCCGACAGCTTTGCCATCGTCCAATCCATCGCTACGCTCGGTCGCAATCTCAAGATGCTGACCACGGCGGAGGGTGTCGAGACGCAGACCCAGCTCGACATGGTCATCAAGGCCGGTTGCTCGGAGAGTCAGGGCTATTACTTCAGCCCACCTGTCCCGGAAGCCGAATTCCGCGCCATGATCGGCCGGAAGAACAGCGATACCAGCGGAGCCTCAAACGATCGAAGCCCCAAACCTGGCAGAGACAAAAGTTCTGAGAAGGCTGCAGACGCTGATTCTGCGGACGGGCAATATTAGCCCATCCTCGACTGCACGGCCTTGACCTGACGGGTGAGTGACGAGCTCTCGCAGAAAGCGACCTGCCGTTCAAAACTGATGCCAATATCGAGGGGTGCGTCCGACGACGAAGGATGGGGGCAGTCGTCGGACGCTGCACTGTCCGGTCCGAGGGTGGCATTCAGACCGGTAATTAGAATATTAGCATCTACCGTAGATTTAAGTGAGCTACCCAATTGGATTGGAAGGCGGATAGGCAGCGGCAATCCTTTTGTGTTGATGATGCTACACCGATCCATCGCAGGTTCGGCAAGGCCGGCGGCGCCTTCATTGTCTTCGAATAGAATAATTATTTTCGAAGCTAGGCTGATGACCGCCCGCTCGACATCATTTCGCACTTGTCTTTGCCGCCCTACGCGCAATCTTGACGCCTCATATTCGGTTCGTGACCTGCGAGGACAATGTGAGTTTCTCTTTTCGCGGTAGAGTGCTGGTAGCGGGATTGTCGGTTCTCCTCATCGCGGGAGAGGCTATGGCGGCCGATGACGCACGCGAACAAGAGTTCATGCGATTTATCGGGCCAGCCTATCCGCTTCTTCTTGCGAAGGCAGGCCTGTGGAAGACAAATCCGGCCGAGATGCAGGAGCTGGCCAGCAAGGCAGCCAGGGCGCTATCGGCTGTGGCCCCAGCTGATTGCGACGCTGCCGGCTTCCAGCGCGATTTTTGCGGCATGTCCATGCGAACGATGCCTTCATCCTCCATGGCGCCGAGCATCCAGGAAACGGAAGTCTTGATGATGAAGCCTTACAGAGACACGGCGCCCAAGCGTGGTGACATCATCGTGTTCTTCAGCAAATATTACGCCTCTCCGGACAAGCCGGTCTTGTACGTCAGCCGACTGATGGGTCTTCCCGGTGAAAAAGTAGAATTGCACGACGGTACGGTTTTCGTCGACGGCAAGGCCTTTGCGGCTGCGCCGACGGATCGCACGATGACGGATCTCTTCGGCAATACGGCTCGAATTCTCGAGGAGACGACGTCGGAGGGCCGGCGATATCGGACCGCAATGACGGATCAAGCGATCGCCGGCCAGGATGAAGCAGGTCCATTCGAAGTGCCCGCGGGTCATTATTTCGTGCTTGGCGACAACAGGCACAATTCTGTCGACAGTCGTTTTCCAGATCAGTTCGGCGAAAACGGATTCGTTTCTGCCAAGGATGTTTCCGGGAAGGCCGCGGTCATCTTCGTTTCTCCCGACCCTGATCGAATTGGCACGTTGCTCGAGTGAAAATCGTTCTTTGCAGTCCGAGGCTTCGCTCATGCAATTGCCGAATTCCGCCTTTATTGGCGAGAATATTATTCCAAAATCGTTTCGGAAATTAGCAAATCACTATAGGCTCGATTTCGACTCGACTGCGCTTACGCTTTGAGCGAGCTCACTGCGCCGCCGGGCAAGATAATCCTGCGAAGAAAAGCCGACATGCCCAATAGACCCTCTCCGCTCGTCGCGTTCCAGTCGAAGACTTTCCGCTCTCTCTGGTCGGCAACGCTCATCTCCAATCTCGGCGGATTGGTCGAAGGCGTCGGTGCCGCGTGGTTGATGACCAGCCTTGCGACATCACATGGCATGGTGGCGCTGGTTCAGTCCTCCACCACCCTGCCCGTCATGATCTTCTCGCTTGCGGCCGGAGCACTGGCTGACAATTACGACCGCAGGCGGATCATGCTGATTGCGCAGACGTTGATGCTCTCAGTTTCGGCGACGCTGGCGATCCTGTCCTACAGCAATGCATTGACCCCGTGGCTTTTGCTCTGCTTCACCTTCCTGATCGGCTGCGGCGGCGCTCTCCACAATCCGTCATGGCAGGCGTCGATGGGCGATGTCGTGCCACGCGAGCACCTGCCGGGTGCGGTCGCGCTCAACAGCATGAGCTACAACCTCATGCGCAGTATCGGGCCGGCGATCGGCGGCGTCATCGTCGCGGCCGCTGGTGCGGCCTTCGCGTTCCTCTTCAATGTCTTCTGTTACTTCGCCCTCATCATCACCCTTTGGCGCTGGAAGACCGCGCCCGCTCGCAATACGCTGCCGCGCGAGCCGTTCGGCAGTGCCATGTCGGCGGGCTTTCGCTATGTGCTGATGTCGCCGAACCTTCTCAAGGTCATGTGCCGCAGTTTCGTCTTCGGCTTGACGGCGATCGTCATCCTGGCGCTCCTGCCCCTCGTGGCGCGCGATCATGTCCACGGCACGGCGATCACCTACGGCATCATGCTCGGCTTCTTCGGCTTCGGCGCCATCTGCGGCGCGATGCTGATCGGCCGCATCCGCGATATTCTGAGCAACGAATGGGTGATCCGCGGTGCCTTCCTCACATTGGCGGTGAGTTGTTTCTTACTTGCCCTAAGCAACCAGGTATGGCTGAGCTGTCTTATTCTCATGCCGGCCGGCGTCGCCTGGGTGCAAGCCTTCTCGCTCTTCAATGTCACGGTTCAGCTTTCCACGCCGCGCTGGGTGGTCGGCCGCGCCCTGTCGCTCTATCAGACCGCTACCTTTGGTGGTATGGCGGTCGGAAGCTGGCTCTGGGGTGAACTGGCGGACTCCCATGGCGTCACGGGCGCGCTTTTCATCGCAAGCGTCGGCCTGGCAATAGGCGGCCTGCTTGGCCTGTTGCTGCGCCAGCCGGATTTCGAATCCCTCAATCTCGATCCGACGAACACCTTTAGTGAACCACAGCTCCAGCTCGACCTGCGTTCCAGAAGCGGCCCCATCCTGGTCATGGTGGATTACGATATCGATCAGGAGGATGTGGCGGAATTTCTAGCCGTCATGGCCCAGCGCCGCCGGATGAGAATCCGCGACGGGGCAAAGCAATGGTCGCTGTTACGCGATCTGGAAAAGCCGAATACCTGGACGGAAAGCTACCATCTGCCGACCTGGATCGATTATGTCCGCCACAGCCAGCGCCAGACGCATGCCGATGTCGAGGTCGCCGAACGCCTGGACAGATTGCACCGCGGCGACCGCCCGCCTGTCATTCACCATATGATCGAACGGCAGACGGTACCCAGGCACGACGACATGCCGTTGAAGCCCTATCTCGACGCGACATGACGTTCACGGCTGCAGACCTGCGCCGGCGGAATCGCTTCCCGCGTGCTGGCGCGCCATTTCGCGCGGCGAATAACCGAAGGCGCGCTTGAACATGGTCGTGAAGGCTGCCGGGTTCTTGTAGCCAAGGTCGATCGCGATCGTCGTCACCGGCACGCCGGCGACAAGCCGCGGAAGCGCGGCATGCAGGCAGGCCTGCTCCCGCCATTTGACGAAGCTCAGCCCCGTCTCCAGGCGAAACATGCGGGTAAATGCGCGGCGGCTCATGCGCATGTGGCTTGCCCATAGATCGATCGTATCATGCGTCGTCGGCTGCCTGAGAAAGTCCTGGCACTTCTGAGCCAGCGTCCTGTTGCGCGGGATCGGCAGGGACAATGGCAACGGCCTCAACCTTGCCAGTTCGTGCAGAAGCAATGCCATCAAGGCGCCGGCCCGATCATTCACGTCGTAATCGACCGGAATATCGACGGCTTCGGCAAGGAGCGTGCGAAGCAGGGGCGAGATTTCGACCACCTGGCAATGATCCGGCATCGTCTTGATCGCTTCGGGCTCAAGGTAGAGACTGCGCATGCTGACCTTGCCGAGCATGCGCACGCTATGGATCACGCCCGGAGGGATCCACATGCCGCGCTCCGGCGGCATGACGAGCGTGCCGTCAGGCGTGGTCACGACCACTACGCCGGAAAAGCCGTATAGCAACTGGGCGCGGCGATGCTGGTGCGGTTCGACGCGGTGGCCGTCGCCATATTCATTGCCGAGGGCAATGAGAGGCCGGTCGACATCGATGAACGGATCTATGCGGCTGTTCCTGACCATTCTGGCCCAGTCTCGTAAGAATTACGCCTTGTCGCGGTAGCGGGCGATGGTGTTTTCCAATATCAGCACGGCAGATCATTGAAAAGTGAGAGCCATGAGCCAGGTCATGAACCCGCCCCGCGCGGCCACGACGATATATCCGGTCCTGATGGTGGCCAGTCTCGGCCATTTCATCAACGATGTCACCCAGGCCCTGCTGCCGGCAAGCTATCCGGTGCTGAAGACGGGCTTTGACCTGAGCTTCTCTCAGCTCGGCGCGCTGACCTTCGTTTATCAGATCACCGCCTCGATCCTGCAGCCCTTCGTCGGCTGGTACACGGATGGACGGCCGCAACCCTATTCATTGCCGTTCGGCATGGTGTGCAGCTGCGCCGGCATGATCACGCTTGGAACGGCCTCGAACTACCCGATGCTGCTGATGGGGGCGATGCTGCTTGGCCTCGGCTCTTCAATCTTCCACCCGGAAGCATCGCGGATCGCACGCCTGGCATCGGGCGGCAAGCATGGCTTCGCCCAGTCGGTGTTCCAGGTCGGCGGCAATTTCGGCTCCTCGCTCGGTCCGCTGCTCGCCGCCTTCTTCATTCTTCCGCATGGCCAGCATGGCATGGCAGCGCTTGCAAGCCTGGCATTCGTCGGCATCCTCATCCTCGGCGGATTGGGCCGCTGGTATCAGCTGAATGGCAGCCATCTGCGTGCGCCGGCAAAATCCAGCAAGCCCCATAAGGCGCTGAGCCTGTCACGCGCCCGCGTCGGTCTTGCCATTGCCGTCCTGATCGCCCTGATTTTCTCGAAATACTTCTATCTTGCGAGCTTCACCAGCTACTACAATTTCTACCTGATGGCCCGGTTCGGCGTGACGGAACGGACGGCTCAGCTCTGCCAGTTCGTGTTCTTCGCCGCGGTTGCCGTCGGCACGATGGTCGGCGGCCCCGTGGGTGACCGGATCGGCCGCAAGAAGGTCATCTGGGGTTCCATTCTCGGCATCCTGCCCTTCACGGTCGTCCTGCCCCATGCCAATCTTGAAACGACGATCGTCCTCAGCGCAATCATCGGCACGGTCATCGCTTCCGCCTTTTCGGCGATCGTCGTCTACGCCCAGGAACTGCTGCCCGGCCGTGTCGGCATGGTCTCAGGCCTGTTCTTCGGCTTCGCCTTCGGCATGGCCGGTATCGGCGCTGCAGCGCTCGGCGTGCTCGCCGATCATACGAGCATCGAGTTCGTCTTCGAGCTCTGTGCCTTCCTGCCGCTGATCGGACTTTTGACGATCCTGCTGCCGAACGTAGAGGATTGAGGGCACTCTGGAACGGCAAGGCCCGTGAATGGAAACATCGTCGCCTTGCCGTCTACCTTTCACGAGGCGGAGATTTTCCTCACCCAGGCTTCGACGTCATCGCCGCTGCTCATGTCGGCCTGTACCAGCCCGTCGATCATAAAGGTCGGGGAAACGTGAATGCCGTTCTGCCGGGCATATTTGCAGTGCCACTTGGTCTCGCGGTCGAGATCCGGAATGGCAAAAGCCTCCTTCAACGCGACACCGCTGTAGCGCTCCAGCCGCTCGATCAGCTCATTCGGCGTCACATCCATATTCGGCCCGCCCGCGTGATGGGCGAATTCGAACTCTTCGCGGTGCGCGCCGATCGCGGCCATCACCTTCCTTGCGGTTTCCCTGCCTCCAGCAAGCGTCGAAGCGGCAAGGATGCAGCGCACCAGAACACCCGAATACATATGCCAGGGTTGAGACTGCAAGCGGATCCTAATGGTGACCCTATCCTCACCGGCTTGTGTCAGAAAGGCATCAAGCTTATTGAAGGCCCTGACCGAGAATGGGCAGGTCGGTTCCAGGAAAACCTCGAAAATGCGAGGCCCATGACCCCAGCTTAGCGGCTCCGCATGCCAGGCGGCATTGGTCATATTGATATCCTTCTTCGATCTCGAAATCCCGTATGGACGCGAAAGCTAAAGCATGACGCACAAAAGTGTGCAGCGGTTTTGTGACACGACATGTGCAAGATCAAAAGTCTCAAGAGCGAGAAGCGAATCTGCAAGATCACAACGCGCTCTGGACGGGCTCGTCCGCACCGGTCAACGCTGCGATACAAAAAGGTCACACCCATCCGGGTTTGCTGCCGGCATCATCATGAAATCGTCGAATGGCCTACAACCGGGTATTGAGCTGTCGAGCAGAGTGCCTATTTCCTCGCGCTGCAGATGTGGGCGCAAAGTCGGACCCCCCAGGATTTTGCGAGGCCGCGCTTCGCTTCCTGCTTTGCGGATGCCTACACAACCACTCGGAGTTCCAGGCAGACAATGACATTCCCGACGATCAAACTTCCCGAGAGAGCCCTGACGCTTGCTCAGAACCTTATTTCAATGCCAAAGGCCGTCTATTTCTCCCTGCCGATCCTGATCGGCCTGACCGTTTTCATGGCTGTCTCCGAAGCGCCGGGCATATTGAGGGATTGGACGATCAGCCAAAATCCCGTCAAGCTCATCAACGGCGATATCCGCGATGGAAAATGCTCGACCCGAAAGGGCTTCTTCACCACTTGCGAGGCGCACCTCAACTACGCCTACAATGGCCAAATCTATGACAAGGATGTCGAGATCATGTTCGTCGACATCCATGCCGGCGACTATGACACGGACCTCGTCATCTCCGGCGATCATCCGGACTTGGCGACCCTCAGCCTCGGGCTGGATATGCTCTGGAACCGGATCATAACGCTTGCCGTCTTCGTCGCCCTTCTTGGTGGCGCCGGCATCGCCATGATCTTCCAGATCCTGCGTGTCTGGCGTGTCCGTGGGCAATTGCACCGGGCCGCTCAGCTCGAGCCGATCCCGGTGGAAATCACCGCTTTCCAGCGGCGAGGCAAGCGGTTGACGATGACCTATACCGACAAGATTGCCGGCAGAAAAACCGGGCGAGCCGCCCATACGAACTTCGAGCCGGGACAGGAACCTCTGGTCGTCGGTGCAAAGGACGGCAAGGCCGTGGCGCTTGCCGTCTGGCATGGAAATACGGCTCTCCCGGTACTTTTGGACAACCGACTGGAGCGGATCGACATGACCGCGCAAGAGCGCGCGAGCATTCTCGCCCCGCTGACGGCAGAGCTTGGCGGACAGCCGCTGGAGCTCGTTGCCCAAGGGAAGAAAGGACCGTCCGTCATGGCGCGGCTCGCCAGGGTTTTCCTGGTCATACTTCTCTTCATCGCCGGCATTTTCGGCTACTGGGTCTGGTATGTGACCAGCGCCGACTCGCAGTTCACCTCGCCCGCCATGGATCTCAACAATATGATGCCGGCACCTCTCAACCGCTGGGGCTGCGATCAGTTGAAGAAGCGCTTCGGTGATCAACGGGCGCCCTTCGGCTGCACCGCCTCGGACTATACGAGCTGGAAGTGATGTTCGATGTGCAGCGATGGACGCGGGTTCATAAGTAGGCCGCGTCCTTTGCCTGTTCATCCAAGATCTGGAGATGGCAGGGGCTCGCGGTGAAGGAAGTCCGGTCACCGCTATATGCAGTGATGCAATGTCCCTTGCGTGCCGTTGATCGATTCAAAATTAATCACTATGATTAGAAATAAATCGAACCTCTCAGAAAGGATGATCGTGTGGCAAACTCGGCGACCAAAGTCTTGACTGCACATGTACCGCTTTCGCTGGCCGAAAAACTCGATTTGATGGCCGAGAGGCTCGAGCGTTCCCGCGGCTGGATCATGAAGCAGGCTCTGACCGCGTGGCTCGACCAGGAGGAAGAGCGCGAGCGGCTGACCCGCGAAGCTCTCTCCGACGTCGACGATGGCAATGTGATCGACCATCAGGCCGTGCAGGCATGGGTCGATAGTTTAAGCACTCACGATCCATTGCCGGCTCCACGCTGATGGAAGCAAAATGGACCAGCAAGGCACTATCCGACCTCACTCGCCTGTATGAATTTCTGGCCGCTGTTAACAAGCCGGCGGCTGTTCGCGCGGTGCAGTCTCTGACCAAGGCGCCGACCATTCTGCTGGCCAATCCGCGAATTGGAGAAAGGCTGTTCGAATTCGAGCCCCGCGAGGTCCGGCGGCTCCTCGTCGGCCACTACGAGATACGCTACGAAATTCAACAGTCGACGATCTACATCTTGAGGCTATGGCACACCAGGGAAGATCGGTAGCTGGCCTTCCCGTCAACCGCGACGACTTTGAGTAAACGCCGAACCGCCTGCATAGGCACCGATCCGAGGATTGGCTCGACCGGAGACGCCGGTCTCCCTATAATCCTCCGATCGAGGTCGCCTCCAATCCGGGCGATAGATTTGGCAGAAGCACGCAATCATGGACCAGTTCAACAGTGCCGCCACGACGCTTCTCTCCAGCAAAGATCGTGGCTGGAAAGGCTTGGAGGCGAACCTCCTTCGTATTCAAGCTGGCCGCACCCATGTGCCTGGTTCGCAGACGCATCGGCTCGGCATTCATTTCGGGCGGGCCGTGAATGCTTTTTGTGAATGCGACGGCCGTCAGCACCGGCGTCGGCAGGCGCATGGCGATATCGATATCGTCCCTGCCGGGCTGGACGGCTGGTGGGAGGATGATGGTGACTGCACCATTCTGCGGCTGACTATCCAGCAGGAACTCCTTCAATCGGCCGCGGAAGCACTCGGCAGAAATCCGGATACCGTTTCTCTGGCACCAAAATTCCAGCTTCGGGATTCCCGGATCGAATCGATCGCCTGGGCGATCAAGGCCGAAATCGAATCGCCGGTTCCGTCGGACAAAACCTATGCGGAAGCGCTGGGATTGGCGCTGGCGATCCGCCTTGTGGAAGACGGCGAACGGACTTCGGTCAGTATAGCCGCGACAGGCGCCACTTTGATAAACCGCCATCAGCGATGCCTGGTGGATTTTATCGAGGCCCATATCGATCAGTCGCTGTCCCTTGCCGATCTCGCCGCAACGGTTGGTCTCAGTGTATCGCATTTGAAGCCACTCTTTCGCGCCACTTTCGGCATGCCGGTTCATCACTATGTGCTGACGCGCCGGATCGAGCGCGCCAGATTGCTCATCCTCTCTACCGACCTACCGCTTGCCGAAATCGCTTTGGCGACGGGGTTTGCCCATCAGAGCCACATGACGCACTGGATGCGGCGCATCCTCGGCCTCACCCCCGGCATGCTGAGCCGAATGCATTCATGACTTCGATTGTCGTCCAAATCTGCAATTGACCATCCGGACCTGTGCGATGCGGCAGGCATAGATGGCTAGGCTGCAGGAAAATCGACAGGAGAAGATGCAATGCACGCAATTCTGGGCGCCAACGGCAAAGTTGGCCGCACGACCATCGCCGCCCTGCGCAAGGCCGACGTTCCGGTCCGCGCAATTCTGCGCAATGGCTCGAAAGCACAGGAATTTTCGGATCTCGGCTGCGAGATCGCCATCGCCGATATACATGACCATCAGGCACTGGCGACCGCATTCAAAGGGGCTAGCGCCGTCCAGATCATCTGTCCGGTCGATATTCGCGCCCCGCAGGCAAATTCCAGCATGAGACGACTGGTCGATTGCCTTGGCGAGGCCCTGGCAGCCGTCAAGCCGCAAACCGTTCTCGCCATTTCCGACTATGGCGCACAGCATAGCTCTGGCACCGGCGTCACCTTGATCTTCCACGCCCTCGAAGCACGGCTGCGTCAGCTGGAGGCCAGAAGACTTATCCTGCTGCGGTCGGCCGAGCACATGGAAAACTGGGCACGTCTGGCAAAGGTGGCGGCAGAAAGCGGCCGATTGCCGAGCTTCTATCATCCGCTGACCAAGCTTCTCCCGACCATCTCCGCCTACGACGTGGGCTCGCTCGCCGCCGAACTGCTTCTGGAAAAGCAGGACGCCGCTCTGAGGGTCGTCCATGCCGAAGGCCCCCGGCGCTATACGCCGAACGACGTTGCGGCCGCCATCGGTTCGCTGACCGGTCATGATGTCGTTGCCCAGCCGCTTCCCGAGACCGAGTGGCAGGCCGCACTCACGCGGGCGGGCCTATCCGAAGACTACGCGCAACTTCTCGTCGAGCTTTACACTGCCCATAATGCCGGCCGAATAGACGCTGAAAAAGATGTCGGCGAAATCCGTCAAGGCCGGAGCGAGCTGGCGGAGGTGTTGCAGCGGATTCTCAACGCATAAGGCCGTCTCCACATGCCTGGAACAGGCCGGTTGCCGCCCTCCACGCGGTTTCAGCTGCGCGGAATCGTGAGAACGACGGTCGTGCCGCCGCCCTTGCGGCTGTCGATCGTCGCATGGCCGCCATGCGCCTCGGCTATGGCCTTGACAACGGCAAGACCGAGGCCCGACCCGCCGCCTCTTCGTGTTCTGGCATCGTCAGCTCTCCAGAACCGCTCGAAGGCCCGTTCACTTTCCGCAGCCGTCATGCCCGGACCGTCATCCGAGATCATGATGACGCACAGATTATCAACTGCTTGCGAGGTCGCCTGTAGCGTCGAGCCCGGAGCGTAGCGTACGACATTGTCGATGAGCGCAAGCACTGCCTGCCGCATGCGCGCCCGGTCGGCAATGACAGGCATCTTCTGCAAATCGGTTTCGATCCTGATATTGAGGTTGGAAAGCGTCGGCATCACGGAAGCGATGATCTCTCCGATTTCCTCTCCGACGTCGAAGCGCGATTGCTGCAGCTCCATGCGTCCGGCATTCATCAGCGAAAGCGTCCTGAGGTCGTCGACGATACGGGTCAGCGCATCGATATGTCCGATCAATCCCCGGAACACCTCCTGGCTCGGTTCGAACACCCCATCCGCCAGCCCCTGCATGCGGCCGCGCAGGATCGTCAGCGGTGTACGCAATTCGTGCGCGATCGCCGAATTCGAATATTGGAGCTCCTTTTCCGCTCTTTGCAGCTCCTCCGCCATCCGGTTGAAATCGTTGATCAGACGGTCGGCTTCGCCGAAATTGCCCTCGCCGGTCGCCCGGCCGGCGAAGTCTCCATCTGCAATGAGGCGCGCAGCCTCCGTCACCGCCGTCAGAGGCTTGACGAGGCGCCGGGCAAGCCGCCATCCGACATAGGCACCGACCGCCTGGCCGATCGCTACGTTGATGCCGAGGACGACGAAATCGCTAACGGCCCAGTCGTCCGAATAGCCGGAATTCTTGAACAGCCAGTCGTAAAGGTAGCCGTAGATCAGGAACCCGAAGAACATGACGGACAGGGCGACGAAGGCGACGATCGTCGTCGACCAGATAATTTGCCTGTTAAGGCTGTTGCTAACCGAAGTCGCCAAGGCGGTAACCCACTCCCCTGACGCCGTTCAGAAGGTCGCCGACACCGGCGGCATCCAGCTTGCGGCGAAGTTTGCTCATGTGGCTGTCCACGGTGCGGTCGAGCGCATCGCCTTCGGGAAGGCAGGCATCGACGATTTCACCGCGTTCGAAGGCCCTGTTCGGGAAGCCGGCCATGTATTCGAGGATGCGGAATTCGGTTCGCGTCAGGTTCAGCAGCAAACGGTTCTCGCCATCCTCGACGACAGCCATATGCGCAACCGGATCTATGGCGAGCCGGCCGACCCTCAGCACCTTGTTCGTCGCGCTTCCCGTCGCCCGTCTCAAGATCGCCCGCGCCCGCGCGACCACTTCGACCGGGTTGAACGGCTTCACCACATAATCGTCGGCGCCGGAGCGCAGCCCATGCAGCTTGTCGAGATCGTCGGCAAGTGCCGTGACCATGATGACGGGCGTATCGCCCCTTTGGCGAATGGTGGCAAGTACCGTGTGACCGTCGAGTTTCGGCAGCTTGATATCGAGAACCACGAGATCCGGCCTCAGCCGCTGATGATGAGAAAGCGCGATCTCTCCATCCGCGGCCGTCAGCACGCGAAATCCCTCGCGTTCAAAATAACGCTCGAGAATGTCAGAGATTTCCGGCTCATCTTCGACGATCAATATCAGTGCATTTTCCATCCAGGGCTCCTTCACCGGAAAGAAACGTCAGACAAGGCCTGCACGTCAATATTCCTCTGCCCTCGTCCATGAAACCTCCACAAAACGTCGACCAAAGAACAACAATCCCAATGTTTGCTTAGGCTCGGACGAAAGTGCCACTCGCGCCCGGCGTTGAAGCGGCCTCTTTCGGATAGGTTCATGCCGTCAAGACGCGGAGCTACGATCCCGGCGCGTCACGGTCAATTGGGAATACATCTATGCAATCTGCATTCGAACTGCCTTGCTGGAAGGCAATATTGGCGGCAACGGCGATGCTCGCGCTGGTTTCCGGCCACGCATACGCGCAGGAGAGCGGCGAAATGCCCCCGCCCGCCGTCGGTGTCCTGCAAATCAAGGCGCATCCGGTGCCTGTCATGAGCGAGCTCCCCGGACGCATCGCCGCGACCAGGATCTCCGAGGTGCGTGCTCGCGTCTCAGGCATCCTCCAGGAGCGCATCTTTCAACAAGGCAGTCTCGTCCATCAGGGCGACGTCCTTTACCGGATCGACCCGAAACTGTTCCAGGTGCGGGTGGCGAGCGCCAAGGCGGCCTTGCAGAAGGCAAGGGCCGTGCAGGCCAATGCCAAGCAGCAACTGGAACGCCAGCGCTCGCTCCGTGAGCGCAATGTCTCGACGGCCGTCGACTACGATACCGCCGCGGTCAATCTTGCACAGGCCGACGCCGATGTCGCAGCCCAGGAAGCGGTACTCGACGAGGCTGAGATCAATCTCGACTATACGCAGGTGCGAGCGCCCATCACCGGCATCATCGGCGGCGCCCTCGTAACCGAGGGTACACTCGTGACTGCCGAGGGCGCCTCCAACCTCGCCCTCATCCAACAGATCAATCCGGTCTATGCCGATTTCACGCAATCCGCGCAGGACCTCCTGGCCCTGAAGCGCGCCGTCAGCGAAGGCAAACTACAGAGCCCGGCGCCCGGACAAGCATCCGTCGAGCTCGTGTTCGACGGTGGAAAGAGCTATTCCAAGCCAGGCAAACTGCTGTTTTCGAACGCGAATGTGGACCCCAATACGGGACAGGTCACGCTGCGTGCGGAGTTTCCCAATCCCGATGGCGATCTGCTGCCGGGCATGTATGTCCGCGTGCGCATAGAACAGGCCGTCCAGAAGAGCGGCATCACCATTCCGCAAAGGGCGGTGACGCGGGACGCCGAAGGCAATCCCCAGATTTTCGTTCTCTCTGCCGATCAGACGGCGCAGGTGCGCAAGATCGTTCTCGGTGGGTCTCTTGGCACCGAATGGATCGTTGTTTCCGGCCTGAATGACGGCGAAACCATCATTGCCGAAGGGGGCCAGAAGGTCGCGCCCGGCGGCAAGGTCGCCGCCGAGCCATGGACGCCGCAAAACGCCGAGCCGAACACCTCAGACCAGGCCGCAAAGTAATCAAATCATGGCACAGTTCTTTATCAGGCGACCCGTCCTCGCATGGGTCTTTGCTTTCTTCATCATGATCGCGGGGATCATTACAATCCCTGTACTGCCGGTGGCGCAATATCCCGCCGTCGCTCCGCCGCAGCTCTCCATTTCCGCCTCCTACCCCGGCGCTTCCCCGCAGGAAATCTATCAGGGGGTGACCCGGCTGATCGAGGAGGAACTGAACGGCGTCCATGGCATCGCCTATTTCGAGTCGACCTCCGACAATTCCGGCTCGGTGAGCATCAATGCGACCTTCGTCTCCGGGACCGATATCGGCAAGGCGACGGTCGACGTCCAAAACGCCGTTCGACGCGTCGAGGCGCGGCTGCCGCAGGCGGTCCGCACGCAAGGCATTCAGGTCGAAGAAGCAAGCGCCGGCTTCCTGCTGATCGCAGCCCTGACTTCGACCGACGGCAAGATGGACGAGATCGCGCTTGGCGATTACATCAACCGCAATATCCTTGGAGAGCTGCGCCGCTTGCCGGGCGTGGGCCGGGCTCAGGTCTTCGCCTCACAGCGGGCGCTGCGCGTCTGGATCGATCCCGACAAGATGGTCGGCCTGCATCTGACGGCCACCGACATCAGTACGGCGATTGCCGCCCAGAATGCGCAGGTCGCAGCCGGCCAGATCGGCGCCACGCCCAATCCGGTCAGCCAGGATCTGACCGCGACCGTGATCGTCGAAGGCCAGCTCAACAGTGCGAAGCAATTCGGCGACATCATCCTCCGCGCCAATCCCGATGGTTCGACCGTGCGCCTGCGCGACGTCGCCCGCGTCGAGGACGGTGCGGAAACCTATTCGACTGCAAGCCGGCTCAACGGCAATCCGAGCGCCGGCCTTGCCATCCAGCTTTCTTCGACAGGCAATGCCGTCGCCGTCTCGGGGGCCGTCAAGGCGAAGATGGACGAGCTGTCGAAGTTCTTCCCGAAGGGCGTCGAATATTCGATACCTTATGATACCAGCCCCTTCGTCAATGCCTCGATCGAGAAGGTCGTGCACACGCTCATCGAGGCGATCGTGCTCGTCTTCATCGTGATGTTCGTTTTCCTTCAGAACTTCCGCTACACGGTCATCCCGACGCTCGTCGTGCCCGTCGCTCTGCTCGGAACCTGCGCCATCATGTATGCGACGGGATTCTCCATCAACGTGCTGACCATGTTTGCCATGGTTCTGGCGATCGGCATCCTCGTCGACGACGCGATCGTCGTGGTCGAGAATGTCGAGCGCATCATGGCCGAAGAGGGTTTGCCGCCGAAAGCCGCGACGCAAAAGGCGATGAAGCAGATCACCGGCGCCATCCTCGGCATTACATTGGTGCTGTCCTGCGTCTTCATTCCAATGGCATTCTTTCCGGGAGCTTCCGGCATCATCTACCGCCAGTTCTCGTTGACCATGGTCGTCTCGATCATGTTCTCGGCCTTCCTCGCGCTGTCGCTGACACCGGCACTCTGCGCCACCTTCTTGAAGCCGATCGACGGAAATCATCATCAGAAGAAAGGGCTCGGCGGCTGGTTCAATCGCAAGTTCGACGGAATGACGGCGGGCTACACCAAGACCGCAGCCGGCCTTGCGTGCCGGTCGGGACGCGTGATGGGCGTCTATCTCGCGCTCGTCGTCGGCCTCGGCTATCTTTTCGTCAACTTGCCCGGTTCCTTCGTGCCGGAGGAAGACCAGGGCATCCTGATCGTCGACATTCAAGGGCCGCCGGAAGCAAGCGCCAACCGCACGATCGCATCGCTGAAGCAGATCGAAACGATTTTCAGAGCAGAACCGGCCGTCGAGAACATCTTCGCCGTCCAGGGTTTCAGCTTCTCAGGAAACGGCCCGAACTCGGCCATCGCCTTCGTGACGCTCAAGGACTGGAGCGTGCGGCCGGCCGGCAGTTCGGTGCCTGAAATCGCCGAGCGCGTCAACGCACAGTTCGCCGGATTGAAGGATGCCACCTCCTATGCGCTCTCGCCGCCGCCGATCGACGGTTTCGGCACGACGAGCGGTTTCTCCTTCCGGCTCCAGGATCGCTCCGGGCGTGGACAGAAGGCGCTGAAGCAGGCCGGAGACGAGCTGATGGCGAAGGCGGCCAAGAGCAGCGTGGTGACGAATGTCCGCATCGAAGGGATGCAGGAGGCTGCGCAGATCATGCTTGCGATCGACCGCGAGAAGGCAAATACCTTCGGCGTCGGCTTCTCCGACATCAACGATGCGATCACCGCGAACCTCGGCTCTTCCTATATCAACGACTATCCGAACGCCGGCCGCATGCAGCAGGTCATCGTGCAGGCGGATGGCCGCAGCCGTATGCAGGTGGAGGACATGATGAAGCTGAACGTCCGCAACGCCAGCGGCGGAATGGTGCCGCTCTCGTCGTTCACGACCGCCGACTGGCGCAAGGGCGATCCGCAGATCGTCGGCTACAATGGTTATCCCACGATCCGCATCACCGGCGAGGCAGCCGCGGGCAAGTCTTCGGGTGCTGCGATTGCCGAGATGGAACGCCTCGCATCCGAACTTCCGCAGGGCTTCGGCTACGAGTGGTCCGGCCAGTCGCGCGAGGAAATCGCCTCCGGCAGCCAGGCGCCGATCCTCTTCGCCTTCAGCATACTCTTCGTCTTCCTGCTGCTTGCAGGCCTCTATGAGAGCTGGTCGATCCCGCTATCGGTCATGCTTGTCGTCCCACTCGGCATTATCGGCTGCGTGCTGGCGGCGATCCTGCGCGACATGCCGAACGACCTCTATTTCAAGGTCGGGCTTATCGCAATCATCGGCCTGTCGGCTAAGAACGCCATCCTGATCATCGAGTTCGCGAAGGATTATTACGCTCAAGGCAGATCTCTATTCGAATCGGCGATCGAGGCAGCCCGTGTCCGCTTTCGTCCGATCGTGATGACGTCACTCGCCTTTACGCTCGGCGTCGTGCCGCTCGCCATCGCGACAGGCCCTAGTGCTGCCAGCCAGAACGCGATTGGCACAGGCGTCCTCGGCGGCATGATCTCTGCGACAATCCTCGCCGTCTTCTTCGTCCCGGTCTTTTTCGTCTTTGTGCTGTCCCTCCTCCGGACCAAAAGACCGGCCGAAGAGAAGGGTGCGGGCGCCGACGTCCCGTCCGCACCCACCCTCACTCCTGATCCGGATAAGGTGTGAAGGGGATTAAAGAGTGGAAGGGGGCTGGAAATGATTCAGGCCCCCTTCCGTTCGTGACCAATCAGGTCTGTTAGAAGCTGCGCTGGAAGCGCAGGATACCAGCCCGCGGATCCTGCTTTACAGAATCGAAGTCGCTGTAGACGAACCGTAGGTTGGAGATCGAAGACAGCCATCGCCATTCTTCCAATCCGGCCGTTGGCGATATCAATCGCTTCACGTCCCGTTCAATTCCTGACATATATGCGGAAAGGCGGCTTGCCGTCGCGGATATGGCGTCATGAACGGGTCAACACCGGAAAAAAGCAAGATGCGTGCACCTGCGGGCTCCGTTACGGGGCTTTGCTCTGCGTCCGCGACGATGTTTGCAGTGGGAATGGCCTTTCTGGGTTACTGGGGCGTGTATGACCAGGGGCCCTGGCGCATATCCGATTATTTTGTGGTGGCCTTAGCGATCATCGGATTTGCGGCTCTCGGTTCCGTGCCCTGGATCGTAACGACCCCTGTAGCGGAAGAAGAGGCAGAGAAAGTTGTCGGTGCCAGGCGCGCGTTGGCTTTGGGGGTTGCCTTGATCTGGCTGTCCGTTTGCATCGCGGTATGCACCTGATCCGTTCTGCCCGACTTCCATACGATAGCTGATTTCAAAACTCCACAGCCGCAAGGGATGCCGGCCTACCGGGCTATGCGAACGCCCTGAAATGATCGTGGAGCTTTTATCCTCCCGCCTCCTCGAGATACATGACATAATCAACGGCCATATGCAGCTGGAGCTTTTTTCGATGCAACGCGAAGCGGTCTGGACGCTGGCTTTGTTTGTTCTCCTTGTGTTTAGCGCCGCAGTCGGTTCGATATTGCGTGCGAGATTACCTGCCCCGCATCGCGGCAACGAGACAATAGACTTCCTCCGGGTCGTCACGGCCCTTCTTGTCACCTTTGCCGCACTCGTCATGAGCTTACTTCTGGCATCGGAACTGAATGCATTCACAACGGCTTCTCACGATCGCAACCGCTACGCCGCCGGTCTGGCAGAGATGGACCGCTGCCTGAGGAACTACGGCCCGGCATTGGATAATGAGCGACAACTCCTGCGCAGCTACACAACCGCCGTCATTGCCAGCACATGGCCGGGTGAGCCAGTTCCAGCGGGGGTGACATATCCCGACATATCAAAATTGCCTTTGACTGGCGAAGCGCCCGCTCTTGGAGCAATTCTCAACGACATGGGCCTCGGCATCGCCCGCGAGCAGCCAACCGATGCCTTGCATCAGGTGCTCGTGACCCGTTGCAATCAGCTCTTCAGCAATCTCCTGGCGGCGCGATGGACCGTGATCGAGGATGCGCACGGCTCGCTTTCGGCACCGTTTCTCGGCGTCCTGATCTTCTGGCTGATGCTGGTATTCCTAAGCTTTGGTCTTCAAGCTCCCAGAAACCCGCTCACCGGTTCCATTGTCGCCGTCGCCATCATCTCGGTGGCGAGCGTCATGTTTGTCATCCTGGATCTTGATCTTCCCTATGGCGGTCTCTTCGGCATTTCGAGCGAATCCATGCGGCATGCGCTCACCGACATGCTGGCACAATAGAGATCAATCAAGGCGTGCGCCCGTTGCCGGTCAGGCAGCTGACGCGAAACGTCGCCTTGGGAAAGCCGAGTTCCGGCAGGCATCTCCCAGCCACTCACTCATCAATCGGCTAGAGCTTGGGAAATATCGTTCGCAGTCTGGACAACGACAGGTGCGAGGCCTGCAAGGCGTCCGTCCGGCATTCTTTCGCTCGGCCCGGAAACACTCACTGCAGCAAAGACGCGCCCCGAGGAATCCCGCACCGGCGCTCCAATGCAGCGCACCCCGATTTCGATTTCCTCGTTATCGACCGCGAACCCCTTGGCCCTGATGCGCCCGAGCTCATCGAGCAGTCCGTCGAGCTTCGTGATCGTATTTGCGGTATAGGCATGCAGGCCCTCATGGGCAATCCGCAATATCAGCTCCTCGTCCTGAAATGCCAGGAAAGCTTTACCGACGCTGGTGCAGTAGGTCGGCGCCGCCTGCAACGTCGTCAGGCTGGACGCAATCATCTCCTCGCGCTCGACGCAGACCATCTGGCTTCCATCGAACATGTGGAAATGGATGATTTCGCCCGTCAGCTGCTGCAGCTTGGCGATATGCGGATGCGCCCTCGTCGGCGTGTCGAGGCTTGCCAGGACGCTGCTGCCGTAGTGAAACATCTTCAGGCCGAGCCGATAGCCCTGGCGCTTGCCATCCTGATCGAGCAGGCCGACCTCCCGCAAGGACGCGACGATGCGATGGACCGTCGTCTTCGGCAAACCTGTGGCTTCCGAAAGTTCGGCGATCGTCATGCTCGGCTTGGCGCGGGAAAACGTATCCAGCACACGCGCCATTTTGCGCAGCGATTTGGCGCCGGCATCCCTGCTTTCCGTTCCTGCCGGAACATCGTCAACAACCGCTTCATTGATCACGGAGTGCGTTTTCATATCTCTTTCCAATTTCAATGCCCGGCCATAATCCGCTTCGCTCTTGCTTCGAGTTTACGCGCAATAAATTCCAAAGAGAAGCAGACCACGAAGTAGGTTAGCGCCAATAGTGTAAATACAATAAAGGGTTGGTTGGTTCGAATAACCACCTCCCTCCCCAGCCTCGTGATTTCGCTGATGCCGACCACCGATATCAATGAGGTATCCTTGATGATCAATATGGCCTGACCGACGAGCGAGGGAATGACCGCCATCAGCGTCTGCGGGATGGTGATATCGCGCAGGCGCTGGAACAGGCTGAAGCCGACGGCTATGGCAGCTTCGTTCTGGCCCTTGTCCAGCCCCTTCAAGCCGCCGCGTATGATTTCGGTCATGTACGCACCGTGCGACAGCGAAAGGGCGATGACCGCCGTCAAAACCGGACCGATATCGATGTCATATTGCGGCAGCCCGTAATAGACGAGGAAAACGAACATCAGGAACGGCATGCTGCGAAAAAGATAGACATAGGCGCCGACCAGAAAGCGGATCGGTCTGAAGGATGACGAGGCGAGAAGTCCCCCCACAATACCGAGGCCAAGTGCGGGAAAGAACGCCGCAGCGGTCAGGAAGAGCACGATGGGAAGCCCGGTGAGAATAAGCTGAATGGCATCGCCGGCGACGGCAATAATGGTGCTCATGGCTCAGGCCCGCTTATGTTTGGAAAAGCCGGCGCGGCTTTCATAGACGTCGACAAGAAGATTGAGCACGACGCAGATGACGATGTAGATCACACAGCTTACGAGATAGGCCGGCAGGAACTGGTATGTTTCGTTGCCGACATCGTCGGCAGCCTTGGTAATTTCGAGGACGGCAATCGTGTAGAGGAGCGAAGTGTCCTTTACCAGCTGCACGAACTGCCCCGTTATCGCCGGTAGAATTGTCGGTGCTGCCTGAGGCAGGAGAACGTAACGCAGAAGAATGCGCCATTTCAAACCGAGTGACTGCGCCGCCTCGATCTGGCCCCGCGGAATGGCGTTCAGCCCTCCACGGACCATTTCGGCGATATAGGCGCCCGAATTGAAGGTGAGCGCAATCACGCCCGTCGAAAAGGCCGACAGCGTGACGCCAAGTGTCGGCAGGCCGAAATAGATGAAATAGACCTGCACAAGCAGCGGCGTATTGCGAACCAGCGAGACATAGACGGCAATGATCCTGCTGAAAATGCCACGCGAGGAAAATCGTACGATGCCGGCGACCATGCCGACGCAAAGCGCAAGCAGCAGCCCGACGAGGGCAGCCACGAGCGCATTGCGCATGCCGGTGAGATAGGTATCGCGATACTGCCAGAAGATATCGTAAGCATCCGAGATCATGTGCGGTCAGCCTAGTGACGAAGGATCTGATTGAGAAAGGCGCGCGTGCGCGCTTCTTTCGGCTGCGAGAAGAACTCGCGGGGAGGTGCTTTTTCCACCAATTGCCCGGCATCGAGAAAGGCGACCTCGGTGGCAAGTTCCCGCGCAAACCCCATTTCATGGGTGACGACGATCATCGTCATGCCGGATGCCGCCAGCTCACGCATCACCTGCAGCACCTCCCCGACCGTTTCCGGATCGAGCGCCGAGGTCGGTTCATCGAACAGCAGCAGTTCGGGATCCATCGCCAAGGCGCGGCAGATGGCGACGCGCTGTTGCTGGCCGCCGGACAATTGCGCCGGATAGCGGCCAGCCTTGCTTTCCAGTCCAACGCGCGTCAGAAGCTCCATCGCCCGCGCGGCGGCATCCTTGCGGCTGCGACCAAGCACGCGCCTTTGAGGCAAGGCTATGTTGTCGAGCACGCTGAGATGCTGAAACAGGTTGAACCGCTGGAAGACCATGCCGATCCTGCGATACAGCTGGCGGCGCGGCATCGCGGCGATGTCCTGGCCGCCGAGCAGGATCTGGCCGGCAGACAAGGATCCAGCCAGCCTGTTTACGGCACGGATGAAGGTGCTCTTGCCTGAGCCGGACGGACCACACACAACGAGCACATCCGACCGCTCGAACTGAATGGATATTCCGCGCAGGGCGTGGAAATCCCTGAAATGCAAATTGACGTCGCGCGCTTCGAAGAATGCCATCGCGATCCTCCATGACCTTGCCGAGAGACGATATGCCGAGCGTCGGCAAGTGGCCGACGCTCGTTCCCAAATCCGTCGTTATTGCAATGTCATGCGGCTGGCATTGCCGCTCTCCGGCGCATGGGCGCCGATGCCAAGCAGATCGACAAGCTTCTTGCGCTCGTCCGAAACGCCGTTGTTCTTTTCCAGGAAGTCCTTCTTCCAGGTATCACCATCGACCCAGTATTTCTTGAGCGCGGCCAGTTCACCGCTTTCCCTGATTTTCGCCAGGAAGAAATTGAGGTATTGCCAGGTGTAGGTGTCGCCTGGACGCACGGCAAAGCCCCAGGTGTCGGTCGTGATCAGTTCACGCGGTTGTTTCAAGGCTTCGAAGCCATATTCCGATTTTACCACTCCCAGGACGGCCAGATCATTGAGTGCCGCATCGACCCGGCCCGTCTTCAATGCCTGGTAGGTATCCGTGTCATTCGGGTAGGTCTGCAGCTCCGCCTTCGGGAAGAACTGCTTGGCAGCATCGACGGCATTGGTGCCCGCCTTGACGGCGATGCGCTTGCCGGCCTCATTCAGCTCCTCCCAGGATTTGCCCTGGTCTTCCGGTTTGACGATCGCCACGACGCCGGTGGAATACCAGCTCTCCGTCGTGAAAAGGATCTGCTGCGCACGCTTGAACGTCGTCGACATGCTCGTCGCCAGGATATCGGACTTGCGGCTGAGAAGGCCGGGAATAAGCCCCGCCCACTCGACATTCCGCATTTCGAGATCGACGTCGAGTTTTGAGGCGATAAGCCTGTCGAGATCCACGGAAAAGCCGGCGGCATTGCCGTTTGCGTCCCTGAACTGCCAGGGAGCAGCCGAAAGATCGTTCATGATGACGATCTTCTTGTCCTTCATGATCTCGCCGAGCGTACCCTTGGGATCATCGGCAGCCGATGCCACGCCTCCCATCACCAGCGCCAGTCCCATTGCGAGCATTGCAAGCTTCTTCATCGCTACTCCCCTTTTATTTTGTTCCGTATTGCGGAATAATAGTTATCAACAATCTCATAAGCGCACAAAATAAAATTAACTGCAACGGATATCTTGACTATTCTGATTATATTTACTTAAGTGGATGTATCGCTAATTTATATTCCACAATACGGAATAATAGCCAAATGGCGGCATCGGGAGGACAGTTGGGAAATCGAGCGGACATGATGCGTTAAACTGCCGGCTGCGCTGGGAGGCGCTCGGGCACAATCAAGATGATTTTTCAGCGATCCGCCCGCCAGGTGCCGGATCGATGCCAACTGCGCAGCGGACCGTCCAACGGCCGCGCGAGGAGATGATTTTTATGGACTATCGGGCGACCGAGTGGCCGGTTTCCGGCACGCCAGCGCGCATCAACGGAATCGAACTCAACCAGATCTGCGATATTGCCGATCTGGCGCGCGAAGATCCCGACGTAATCAAACTCTGGATCGGCGAAGGTGATCTGCCGACACCTCAATTCATACGCGAGGCCGCAGTCTCTGCATTGGCTGCAGGACAGACCCGCTATACCTACGCTCTGGGCGTGCCGGCCCTGCGCGAAGCCCTGGACCGCTATCACAAGCGGCATTTCAACGTCGATATCGGCGCTGATCGCTTCAGCATAACGGCGGGCGGTGTCCAGGCCATCATGCAGGCGATCCAGGCTGTCCTGAACCCGGGCGACGAAGTCATCGTGCCGGTGCCGGCCTGGCCGAATTTGATTGAGATCATTGGCATTCTCGGCGGCAAGGTCGTCCCGGTACCCTACCGCACCGTTGCCGGCGGCGGTTTCGCGCTCGATCTCGACGATCTGTTTGGCGCCGTCACGTCTAAGACCCGCGTAATCGCCATCAACTCCCCGTCAAATCCGACGGGCTGGGTGATGCCGAAGGAGCAAATGCTGGCCCTACGCGACTTCGCCAGAGACAAGGGCCTCTGGATCATATCCGACGAGGTCTATTCCCATTTCACCTATAACGGAGCTCTTGCCCCCTCCTTCCTGGAGATTACGGAGCCTACCGATCGGCTGATCGTCACCAATACCTTTTCGAAGAACTGGTGCATGACCGGCTGGCGCATTGGCTGGGTCATCTACCCGAAGGGGATGTCAAAGATCTTCGACAATCTCAGCCAATACAACACGACGAGCGTCGCCACCTTCGTCCAGCACGCCGCTATCGCGGCACTCGATCAGGGTGATGAATTCATCAAATCCCTCGTCGCTCGATCGACGCGCGGGCGCGAAATCATCTGCTCGACACTCGATAAGCTGCCGAACGTGCGCGTCTTTTGGCCCGACGGAACTTTTTATTTCTTCTTCTCCGTCCATGGCATGAATAGCGGCTATGATATGGCGCGCAGGATCCTGAAGGAGGCAGGCGTGGGGGTCGCTCCGGGCTCGGCTTTCGGCCCGGGTGGGGAAGAATTCCTGCGTGTGTGTTTTGCCGTTGATCCTGCGCTCATCGAGGAAGGCGCGAAGCGACTGGAAGCGTTTCTGTGCAAGCAGCAATAGGATGAAGGACAATGAAGAAGCTCATCAATCGACCCGCTGACGTGGTGCGGGAAATGCTGGAGGGCATTGTCGCTCTCGCACCCGGCCTTGCGCTGCTCGACACGGAGAATGTCGTGCTGCGCGCCGACCTGCCCGTGATCGCGGACCGGCCGGTCGCCCTGATCTCGGGCGGCGGTGCCGGCCATGAACCGGCCCATGCCGGATATGTCGGACCTGGCATGTTGACTGCGGCTGTTACCGGCGAGGTCTTCACCTCGCCGAGCGTCGATGCCGTGCTTGCTGCCATTCGCGCCAGTGCCGGCCCCGCAGGTGCACTTCTGATCGTGAAGAACTATACTGGCGACCGCTTGAATTTCGGCCTTGCCGGAGAACTCGCCGCCATCGAGGGCATCCCGACCGAGCTGGTTGTCGTGGCGGATGATGTGGCGCTTTCCGGTCTCGTACCGCGTGACCGCCGCCGCGGCATTGCCGGAACGGTGCTGGTCCACAAGATCGCTGGCGCAGCCGCGGCGAGCGGCAAGAACTTGAAGGAGGTTGCCGCCATCGCCCGGTCGGCCGCATCGCGCCTTGGCACGATGGGCGTTGCCCTCGGCGCCTGCATCGTACCGGCCGCCGGCAAGGCCGGTTTCACGCTAGCCGATGACGAGATCGAACTTGGCCTCGGCATCCATGGCGAAAAGGGCGTCGAGCGCACGAAACATCTGCCCGCGGACGCCATCACCGACAGGATCATCGGGCAGATCGTCACGGACATGCAGCTTGCGTCAGGCTCCAGGGTCGCATTGCTCATCAATGGTCTCGGGGCAACGCCGCCCATGGAGCTGGCAGTCGTCGCCCGTTGTGCGATCGCATCGCTGCGTTCGCGCGGTCTCGGGATCGAACGGGCCTGGAGCGGCAATTTCCTGACGGCGCTCGAAATGCCGGGTTGCTCGATTTCACTCCTGGATCTGGGTGAGGGCGATATCGAACGGCTGGATGCCGAGACGCCTGCAACCGCGTGGCCGCGGGGCGGCGCGATCTCGGAAGCACCCCATATCGTGCGGGTGCCGAACATACCGGAGAACGAAGCCCCGCTCGGCGATGCAGGCCGGTTCGATCCTCACGACCTGCGCCGCATCGGTCTTGCCGTCTGTGATGCGCTGGAATCTGCCGAAGCCTATCTGACAGAGCTCGACAGCAAGGCAGGCGACGGCGATCTCGGTGCAAGCATGCTTCGTGGCGCCGAGGCCATTCGCGCCTTGCCCGAAAGTGCATGGATCAACCCCGCCAACGCTCTCGTCGCAATCGGCAATGCACTGCGACGGGCGATCGCCGGAAGCTCCGGGCCTTTCTATGCAATCGCATTGACGCGGGCCGGGCGCCATCTCGGCCAGAACAATCGTTTCTCGTCAGACGATTTTCGCGCTGCCCTCGCGATCGGTATCGCTGCCATCAGCGAAATCGGCGGAGCAAAGCCGGGTGACCGCACCATGCTCGACGCGCTCGACCCGGCCTTGAGAGCGATCGAGGCAGCCGGCGTCAACGTGTCCGCCGCCGAGGCCTGGAAGCACGCAGCCTCTGCCGCGGCCGAAGGCGCACGCCGCACGGCGGATATGGTGCCGAAACTCGGCCGCGCGAGCTATCTCGGCGAAAGAGCTCTCGGCACCGAGGACGGTGGCGCAGCGGCAGTCGCGATCTGGATGGAGGCGCTGGCGACAAGTCTCTGATTTCGCTGGCGTAACGCCACAACCGACATTCGAACAACCCGGATTTCATGGCGTCTTCCTCAGGGGAAGCGATCCCTGACCTGCGCCCTGATGTCATCGGCCGATCATCGGCCATCTCTCGCTCAAAACAGGAACTTCAAACATGAATCTCGACAAAGTCTCCGGCATCATTCCACCCATCGTCACCCCTTTCACCAAGGAGGGTGATATCGATGAGACAGCCTTCCGCAACATCGTCAAATTCAACCTGAAGAACGGGGTTCATGGCGTCTGCGTCGGCGGCAGTTCCGGTGAAGGCCATACGCTGACATTCGAGGAATTCGTTCGCCTGATGGAAATCACGGTGGAGGAAGTCAACGGACAGATTCCGGTCCTGGCGGGCATCATCGCCAATTCAACGCGCGAAGCCGTGCGTCGTGCCAAAGCCATTTCCCATCTTCCGATCCAGGGCCTGCAGGTAACACCGGTCCATTATGTCTTCAAGCCCGACGAGAACGCCACTTTCGAGCATTTCAAGACGCTGACGGCGGCCACCGACATACCGGTCATCATTTATAACGTCGTGCCCTGGAACTATCTCAGCCCGTCGCTGCTGATCCGCCTCATGACGGAATTGCCCGGCGTACAGGCCGTCAAGCAAAGCGCGGGCGATCTCAAGCTCATGGCCGACCTGATGATTGGCATCCCAAAAGGCTGCAAGGTCTACACGGCGGTCGACGCCTTGCTCTATCCCTCGTTCGCGCTGGGTTGCCACGGCACCATTGCGGCAAATCCCGCCGCTGTCCCCAGTGTCTGCGTCGCTCTTTGGAATGCGGTGCAGCGCGGCGACCATGCCCGCGCCAAGGAGATTCACGAGGCGCTCCTGCGCTTCTGGAATGCGATCTATGCCGACAATCTGCCGGCCAATATCAAGACGGCGATCGCGCTTCAGGGCACCGAGGCGGGCCTGCCGCGGATGCCGATGCCGGCAACGACGCCCGCGCAGCTCGAAAACATCCAGCGCGAGCTCAGAAACGTGCTGCGCTACGAAGACAAGTAAGACCGTCGGCGGCGGGCACCGCATTGGGCGGGGCCTGCCGCCAACCCCGATCCATCGGATCGGGCTCATGTCGTCAGTCGACTCGCCTCACCGCGTGGGGTGGGTTGGCTGAAGGAGGCGATACGAGCAGACGGAAACAACAAACGATCTGAACGGGAGGAAACAGTGAGAACATCGGTCCCAGAAAATATCTCTTCAACCGAAAGCCGCGCAACCAATTCGCGGCCAGCGCTCGCCAAGGACATGCGCAAGGTCGCATTGGCGAGCGCCGTGGGCAATACGATCGAATATTATGATTTCACGCTCTACGCGACCGCAACGGCGCTGGTGTTCAACAAAATATTCTTTCCAAGCGACAATCCCCTGATCGGAACGCTCGCCGCGTTCGCCACCTTCTTCGTCGGATATTGCGCGCGCCCGATCGGCGGCATCGTGTTCGGCCATTTCGGCGATCGCATCGGCCGCAAGACGGCCCTGCTGTTGACGATGATCATCATGGGAGCCGGGACTTTTCTCATCGGGCTCGTACCCTCCTACGATACCATCGGCATATGGGCTCCGATCAGCCTCCTTCTCCTGCGTCTCGCCCAGGGGATCGGGATAGGCGGGGAGTATGGCGGCGGCATGGTGATGACAGTCGAACACGCGTCGCCCGAACAACGGGGCTTCTACAGTTCCCTGGTTCATATCGGCGTCCCGGCCGGCTTCCTGATCCCGATCGCCCTGCTTGGCATTTTGTCGACACAGATGAGCGAGGGAGCCTTCCTGTCCTGGGGCTGGCGGCTGCCGTTCCTTTTCAGCATCGTGCTGGTTGCCCTGGGCCTGTTCATCCGCTTCCAGATCTCGGAAACTCCCGCCTTCAAACGCATCCGGGAACAAGGGGAGACGGCCGCCCTGCCCGTCGTCGAAGCCGTCCGCGACCATCGCCGCAACGTGATCCTTGGAATAGGCGCCAAGATTGCCGAAAGCGGTCTCTTCAACATCTATGCCGTCTTCGCCATCACCTATTGCGTCAATTCGCTGGGCCTGCCGCGCCAAATGATCCTGAATGGCGTGCTGGTCGGCTGCGCGCTCGAATGCCTGACGCTTCCTCTGTTTGGTGCGCTTTCCGACCGGATCGGGCGGCGCGCGGTTTACATTGCCGGCCTGCTTTTTCAGGTCGCGCTCGCCGCCGTCTTCTTTGCCCTGCTGGATAGCGGCAACACGAGCAGCATCTGGCTCGCGATCGCGCTGGGCCTGGCGATCGGACACGGCTCGGTCTTCGGTGCCCAGGGCGCCTTCTTCTCCGAACTGTTTCCTGCCCGCATCCGCTACAGCGGCCTTTCACTGGTCCAGCAGATCGGCCCGATCCTTGGCGGCGGCCTCTCGCCTCTGCTGGCAACGACGCTTATGGCAGAGTATCCGGGAAACACCACTCCCATCGCCGTCTATATGGCACTGATGGCTATCTTCTCGGCTGTCTGCGCATTCGCGTTGCGCGCTGCGAGATCAGACAGTTAGAAAAACGCCATGTCGGCGGTTTCGATGTATCGCCAACTACGGCAGCCAATCCTTTTTCGGGGGAGGCTGCCGATACGGATCGACCAATCGACCCACCTGCCCCGTAGGCGTCAATAAGAGCCGGCCGTGGAAACAAAATACATTCTCGTCCGCTCACTTTCCGAAGGAATCCCGAGCCAGTTCCGCCGATCGACGAGCTTCGGACAGCGCGGGAACGTAGAGCGAGCTCAGGGTCGCCGCGAAGGTCGCTGTGAGATGATCGGCATCCTTATAGAGCGGCAAACCGTTTCGCACGGCATCGCAACGATCGGTGCTGCAGATGGCTGGAAGCGGATCGATGATCGTTGCACCATATTTTGCGGCCACACGGCTCAGGATCACATGCGAGAGCGCCTGCCTCTTCCTGATATATTCCAATGGGGGAGCAACCTCCGTTGACATGCCTTGCATCATCGCCTTGGCAACGGCCTCGGGCATGTAGCGTCCCATTTCGGGGACATCCGAGACCAGCACGACCTTGGTGCCCTGTTTGGTCAGATCGGCAATCAGGCGGTCCATCGTTTGAACGACCGACGCCGATCGATCCTCCAACGGGGGCGGTACGGAAGGATCGAAGTACGGTCCCTCATTGGGCATTTCGGCATCGTGGACATATTTGGGCCAATAGGCCACCAGGAAAACCAGTGGAATATGTCGGGCCTTAATCAGATCGTGCACCGCGCCGTTGAAATCATTGCAGAGTTCGGTATCGCCGCGCGACGTGAGCTGAACATCTGGCAAAGGCGGGCACGACGAATGGCCTGCGAAGAGACCGCTGATCCCAACCTGCTTCGCCGCCGCATCGATGGCCGGCGCCATGGCGCCGGAATGGGAATCGCCCCAAACGAGAAAAGTGGGTTTCGCCGCGTCCTCCGGCCCGAGCGGACAAAGTTTGCCTGCACGAATATCCGCAGCCGAGCGCCCCGCCGCGTCGAATTCGGCAAAGCACGGCGGCAGACTGAAGCGGCTCTGATCGTAAGTGGAAGCATAGACCCGCTGCACATCCGCCGGCAGTCGACCAGGTACGCCGCCGTGATGGGCGACATAGTCTCCCAATCCGGCAGCGGCGATTACGACGGTCAGTGCCGCAGCAAATAACGGCAAGCGCTTTATCAGACTATCGCGTCCACGGAACGGCCGCTCGATGAAGCGCCATGAGATGATGGCCATGGCGAGCGACGCCAGCGCGATCAGGCCGCCCTGCATCGGCGAAAGCTCTCGCCCCGTCACCTCCCGGCTGAAGACGATGAGCGGCCAATGCCAGAGATAAAGCGAGTAGGAGATCAACCCGACGAAGACCATCGGCCGTGACTGCAGAACTCTGCTCGCTGGCCCGAGCTCGTCGCGCGCGTGGATCACCAGTGCCGCGCCAAGACAGGGTAGCAGAGCTGCCGGGCCGGGAAAGAGTGTCCGGTCACTAAACCCGAAGACGGCAATCGCGATCAAAAGCACACCGGCGGCGGCCAATCCGGCTCGCACGTTGGATTGCTTTGGCATCGGTAGGACACCGAGGGCCAGCAGTGCTCCAATGAGCAGCTCCCAAGCACGAAATTGCAGCAGATAAAATGCGTCAGGCTGCGACCGGAACAGCGTCCATGTGCTGGCCGCGAGAGACACGACCAGCAATCCAGCCAAGATCGGCGCCATATACCGTTGCGCAAATCGGTTGAGGACCAGTAGCAGCAAGGGAAACAGAATGTAGAACTGCTCTTCGACAGCCAGCGACCATGTGTGCAGCAGCGGCTTCATCTGCGCGCCGATATCGAAGTATCCGCTCTCCTTGTCGAATTGAATATTCGATGTGAACAGGGCCGCCGCCTTCAAGCTGCGCGCGAAATAAGCAAATTCGGCTGGCATCAGCAGAAACCATGCCGCAACCGAAGACGTGGCCAGGACAGCGAACAATGCCGGAAAAATCCGCCGGATACGGCGCTCATAGAATCGGACGAGACTGAATTCGCCCTTCGCGATTTCCTTGGAGATCAGCGATGCCATCAGGAAGCCGGAAATGACGAAAAATATGTCAACGCCGACGAAGCCGCCGCCAAACCCCGGGATGCTGGCGTGATAGAGAACGACCGGAATGATCGCCAGGGCGCGCAGGCCGTCGATATCGCGGCGATAGGTGAAGCCGCCAGGCTCGTATCCGGAAACCGGCGCCACGGAAGACGAGCGCCTAAGAACAAGATTCAAATTCAACTCTCCAACACTGCCAACACGTGCATACAGCCGTAGCGTGTCGTTTTTAGGAAATAGCCTCATTGACTGACGTAAAGCTGAAAAACCTTGGTTTCGAATGTTTGTTCGAGGCGTCAGTCACGGAGCCACCAGAATGGCGCCGATGACAACAATCAAGCATCAAGGCGCCCGATGCCTTGGGGGCTGCGCTGACCGCGCACCGCGGGATTCCAGCACTTCACGTCAGGCTGGTCGTCACCAGCGCAAGAGCGACGTAACGTCCAACCTTCGCGATCGTCACAAACAGTAGGAAGGTCAACAATGGTTCTCGCAGGACGCCGGCAACAACGGTGATCGGATCGCCGATAACTGGCACCCAGCTTGCCAGCAACGACCATCGCCCATAACGACGATACCATCCCCGTGCGCGATCAAGCGCGTCGTTACCGATCGGGAACCAACGGCGGTCGCGAAACCGTTCGATCCCTCTGCCTAGCATCCAGTTGACGACAGAGCCCAAAATATTGCCGAGGCTGGCGGCAACGACGAGCCAAAGCGCCGAATACCTTTCGGTCAGAAGAAGCCCTGCAAGCGCTGCCTCGGATTGCATCGGAAGGATCGTTGCCGCACCAAAGGCGGCCACGAACAGCCCGAAATAGGCAAACAAATCGGTCATACCCTCAGAGATACTTCGTGATCGTCTTGAACTCGTCTATGGACTGGCGCTTGTCGCGCGGGAGAGCGCCAAGTGTTTCCTCGAGGCAATGATCGAGATGATCCTGAATGAGTGTCCGCTTCGCGTTGACGATCGCCTTCTCGACGGCTGATAGCTGCTGGGCGATGTCGAGACATGGCTTGCCATCCTCGATCATGGCGATGACGCTCTTCAGGTGTCCGTGGGCGCGCTTGAGCCGCTTGACGATCTCGGGATGGGTGTCATGTGTGTGTTCTGTCATGATGACCTGTATCCCCCCAGAGAGGATAACTGTCAATACCAGCCCGATTTCACGAAAAATCCGGGGATTACGAACACCGGAGGACGCGCGTGCGTCCGACAGCTGCCGCGCAACTCTTCCCGTGCGGGCCTCACAAGAGGCTGACAAGGATGAACCTGCAGAACAATGGATGGAATCGATCGTTTCAGCACTGCGGGCTAAAGACGCGGAAGAAAAAGCGCCGTTAGCGAAGGGGAACTCCAAGTGTCGCTAACGGCAAAGTTTTCCGAGATCGTCGCCGGAACCTCATCCGGTAATCGGACGGGACCGGCTGCACCGTTTCGGGTCGGGGACCTCGCGAGGCGGATCTTCCCCGAAATCACTTCAGAGACAGATCGGGCGTCAAATAATAGCTATTGAGCGGATGCGGCCGAAATCCCTGGACACGTTTGCCGATCGCGTCGAACGTGTTCACATGGACGATATCGACGACGGCCGCGTCGTCTTGCAGCTTCTGGGCGATCTTGCGGTAGAGCGCGTACCGTTCCTCATCATTGTCATTGGCGCGGGCATCCTTGATCCAGGCATCCACCTCCGGCGAGCAATAGTGCGCGAGATTATAGCTGCCCTCGCAGGAGAAATCGGAGGACAAAAACCCGGCAGGATCCAGAACGTCGGTCAGATAGTTGCGCGACAGAAATGCGAGATCGAAATTGCCCTTCAGCAAATCCGGTTCCACGGCATTATACTGAGCCTGCTTGATCGTGCTCTCTATGCCAATCTCGGCAAGCATCTGCTGGACGGCTGCGGCGATATCCTTGAATTCGGCCCGCTCCACATAGGCAATCATCTCTACCTTCAGGCTTCCTGACGTGATGCCAGCCTCCTTGAGCAGAGACTTGGCAAGGTCAGGATTATAGGTCGGCTTCTGATCCTTCGGCGCCCAGGCATCGGTGGGGCGGAAGACGTCGTTTGCGGCCGGCATCAGGCCTTCGAACAGCGCGTCGGAAATTGCCTGATTGTCGATCGCCGCCTGTATCGCCCTTCGCACGCGTATGTCGTCGAACGGCTTTTTCCTGTTGTTTATCACGAGCATGGTCGTGCGTGGCGTGGAAGCCTCGGACACGGTCGCAACGCCCGAGTCGTTGATCTGCTTGACGCTGGAAGGCGGTACCAGACGTGCAATATCCGCTTCTCCCGAGCGAGCCTGGACTGCACGCGTATTGGCGTCGAGGACGAACCTCACCTCACCTTCGCCAACTGTGGGCTTCTTGCCCCAATATGTCGGATTCGCCTTCACCTTGAGCCCCTGAGCCTGATCCACGGAGACGATCGCGTATGGTCCGGTGCAGTGGCTGACGGGATCGATCGTACCGTCTTGTCTGTAGGCGGCTTTCGAAAGGATGCTTGTTGACGGCGCGGCAAGATGGGCCGGCAGCATCGCAAGCGGCTGAACCGTCGTTATTCGCACCTTGTCCTTGCCGAGCGCTTCCACCGATTTGAATATCTTCGGCGAGAAGGCACGCGCGGCTACCTCGCCGTGGAGGATCTTGTCGAGCGCGAATGCGACCGCATCTGCGTCCAGCGGGGTTCCATCCTGAAATGCCACGTCCTGCCGCAGAGTGACCTCCCAGACGTTCGGCTCGACGTGCTTGAAGGAAGTGGCGAGCCAGGGTTCGAGCTTGCCGTCGTAGTTGACGCGAGCAAGCCCCTCGTAGCAGCCAGCCACGGTTCCGACGTAGACATCATCCGACGTCATCGCCCAATTGTTTTTTATGCTCCAGAAGTCGCCGACGACTAAGGATTCAGCGTGGGCTGTCGTTGCCAACAGAAGCAGCGGCAGCATGGAGATTCTCTTGAAAAGCTTCATGCTCATATTCCCCTTTAATGATTTTTTGGACTTTCTGGCATGTTCAGGCGATTGCGGCCGTAGGCCCGCGGTGCTTCTCGCGGATTTCCTCGATCCGCTCGAAATGATGGCAGCTCACGAAGTGCCGAACGCCGTCGTCCTCGGTGATGCTGCGGAGCTGAGGCTGCGCCTGTACGCAACGGTTATCGGCATGCGCACAGCGCGTCCGCAGACGGCACCCCTCGGGCGGGGCGAGAGGACTGGGCGGCTCTCCTCGCAGAGTATCGATCGTCTCCTCAAGGCCATGCACCTCGAGCAAGGACGAGGCGATCAGAGCCTGGGTGTACGGATGCCGGGGGCAAGCGAACAGATCGGCAGCAGGAGCGATCTCCACGATCTGACCGAGATACATGACGGCAATTCTGTCGCAGAAGCGGGACACCAGCCTGAGGTCGTGCGTGATCATCAGGATCGTAAGGCGCCGTCGCACCCTCAGTTCCGCCAGGAGATTGAGGATCTGCGTGCGCATGGAGGAATCAAGAGCTGAGGTTGGCTCATCGCAGATAAGAAACTCTGGCTGCAGAAGAAGAGCGCGCCCGATCCCGACGCGCTGAAGCTGCCCTCCGGAACACTGGTTGGGATAGCGGTCGTAGAAAGCCTCCGTAAGGCCGACCTCGCGCAGCATTTCGATCACCTTGCCCTTGCAGTCGGCGGGCATGTACATCGCATGCTGCGAAAGCGGTGCCTTCATGCTTTCGCCGATGGTCATCGAAGGATCAAGGGCCGAATAGGGATCCTGGAACACGAGTTGCATGGTGCGTCGCATCTTGCGCAGCGCCTCGCCACGCAAGGTCAGGACATCACGACCGTCGACTTTGACACGCCCCGACGTGAGCGGCGTCAGGCGCGTGAGCAGCTTTGCGATGGTGCTCTTGCCGCAGCCGGATTCACCCACGAGACCCAAGACTTCGCCATGCCGAATGGAAAAGCTGGCCCCGTCGACCGAACGTACCAGCCTCCCCCCGGACAGCGCATAATGCTTGGTGAGGCCTTCCACGACCACGAAATCAGTGCTTGAGACGCGTGGCTTCATGCAGGAACCCCTTCGCTGACGGAGACTTCGCGATCAACGACAGTCCAGCATCGCGCCTTGCGCCCACAATCGGTGTCTCGAAGGCTTGGTTCCTCCATGACACAGCGTTCCAGACAGCCATGAGCCTGTGCTACGGGACAACGCGGATGAAAGCGGCAGCCGACAGCCAGGTCCCTTGCATGCACAGCACCATGCGGCAACGAGAATAGCCGCCCCTCCGCGTCGGCCTGAAGAAGCGAGCAGCGGATCAGGGCCTGGGTATAGGGATGCGCAGGATTCTTCAGAACCTGCGACGTCGGTCCTTCCTCGACGACACGCCCCGCATACATCACGACAATGCGGTCGGCGATCGCCGAAACAACGGCAAGATCATGGGTGATCAACAGCACGGCAAGGCGGCGGCGGCGACGTTCGGCGTCGAGGAGCCGCAGGATCTGTGCCTGGACGGTCACGTCGAGCGCCGTGGTCGGTTCGTCGGCAATCAACAACTCGGGACCGGCGCCGAGCGCTGCTGCCATCATGACCCTTTGAGCCATACCGCCTGAAAGTTCGAAGGAGTAGCAATCCACCCGCGCCGCTGGGTCCGGGATACCCACTTCCCCCAGAAGGCCGACCACCTGCCGGCGATTTTCGCGACCATGGGTGCCGTTATGATAGAGGAGCGGCTCACCCACTTGAACACCGACTTTCGATGTCGGATCGAGCATGACTTGCGGCTGCTGGAACAGCATGGAAAGACGGCCGCCTCTGAGGCGGTTGAACGCGGCGGAGGAAAGCTTCTGCAGGTCCTGACCATCGAATTCAATTGCAGATGCCGACATCTTCGCCACTGAAGGCAGCAAGCGCATGATCGATAGCGCTGTCACACTCTTGCCGGAGCCCGATTCGCCTACCAGCGCAACGACCTCGCCCCTACGCACGTCGAAGCTCACTCGGTCCAGCACCGGCTGATCCAGTCCGGCGAAGTGTACTGTCAGATCGCGGACGGACAGGATTGGGTCTATGATATCTGCAGATCGGTCGGTGCTTTCGCAGGCCTTGCATGTCATGCGATCATTCTCCCATATGAGGAACAAAGGATTCACGCTGCCGAGGGGACATCCTTCCTTGCCTGGATCGCCTTGCGCATCGTCTCGACAGGATTGCCAAAGTGCCGGCGCAACTCGGCAATCCCGGCGTCCAATGTGCCGGACAAGACCAGGTCCGCGAGAAGCTGATGTTCCTGCACAAGGGCGTCGTTTCCCTTGTAACCGCCCATCAGCTTGTGCAGGCATAGCTTTGTCTCGGCCTGTACGGTGGCATAGACGCGCGACAGCCGCGGGCTTTCGGCGGCGTCGACCAGGGTTCGATGGAACTGCATGTCGAGTTCGGCAATCAGCGACCAATGGCGGCTGAGGCGGGCACGCTCCATACGGGCGGCGATGGCGCTGAGCTCCCTGTGCACGGCGATGCGCTTCTCCGCCCTGCCCATTATCTTTTCCATCGCGGTAAGCTCCAAGGGCTGACGTACGAGGTAGATGTCGATGACATCGCTTTCCGTCAGTTCCGGCACGAAGACCCCGCGATGCGGCAGACTGTTGACGATCCCCTCCTGCGCAAGCCGCGCGAGGGCTTCGCGGACAGGGCCACGGCTGACGCCGAAACGCTCGGCGAGTTCGGCCTCGTTCAACTGCGAGCCTAAGGGGAAAGTACCGTTTAGAACGCCATTGCGAATTTCATGGGCGACCTGCGTCGCCAGATTGGAGCGCGGAAGCTTGGCGTTGCCTTCCTTCAATTTCGTCATGCTAATCTCCCTGGACCCTTTCAATGTCTGTGCCACCTTTCGAGACCCTGACCGAGCCAGGTGACCGAAAGTGCGGTGAGAAAGATCGCAAGCCCTGGAGCAATGATCAGAAGCGGCACGCGATCGAAATAGTTCTGCGACGAGGCCATCATTAAGGCCCAGTCGGCATGAGGTGGCTGAACGCCGAGACCGAGGTAGGACAACCCGCCGACGGTTATCAGCTTGTGGCCGAAGCGCAGAAATGTGATCGCCGCGACGGGTCTCATGATATTGGGCAGCACATGGCGAAACAGGATGAAGCTCGGCCGGCAGCCGAGCACTTCCGCCGCAGCGACATATTCGCGGGTATTGATGGTGAGCGTGAGGCTGCGAGCGAGACGCGCGAACGGCGCCCATCCGACAACGGTCAGCGATACGATGAGCGTGACATAGCCGGAACCGAAGATCGCAACCATGAACATCGCGACTATGACATCGGGAAACGACAGGATCAGATCGACGATCCGCATCATGAGCTCGTCAAGCCATCCTCCCGCACGGGCGCTCATCATGCCCACGGCCAGGCCGATTACCACACAAAGGAGGAGCGTCAGGGCCGAGATCGCAACCGCGAACTGGCCGCCGGTGAGGATGCGGCTCAACAGATCCCGTCCAAGCTCGTCCGTTCCAAGCCAATAGGTCGCGCTCGGCGGCTTCAGGCGCTTCAGCAGGCTCTGCGCCGCGGGATCATGCGGCGCAATCCAGGGACCAAGGACGAGCAGCACCGCGATGATGGCGGACATGGCCGTGCCGGCTATGAGCGTCCAGTGCCAATGTGCCAGGAGCCGGAGAAATTTCAGCTTCGATATCGCCTGGTCTTCCGTCCACGCCGTCGACATGCTGGGATTTTGGCTAGTGGACATGGCCGGCCCTCACGGCAGGGTTGATGAACATATGCAGGAGGTCAGCGACCGTGGTGATCACCACGGACAAGATGACGATGCAGACGAAACCGCCCTGCAGCATCGGAATGTCCTTGTTGATCACCGCCTCGTAGAGCAGACGCCCCATACCTGGGATCGAGAAGATCACCTCGACGACCACCGAACCACCGAGAAGACCAGCCAGCCACATTGCAAAAAGTGTCAGCACGGGCATGACCCCATTGCGCACACCGTGATGCAAGACGGTCTGCCGCATGTTCAATCCGCGCGACAGGGCAGCCGTGATGTAGGGTGCGCTCAGCACGTCGATCATGGCGGCGCGGGTAACCCGTGTGAAATAGGCCATGGGACGCAATGACAGCACGAGAGCGGGCATGATTACCGAGGACGGACCCCGCCACCCCGCAGACGGAAGAACGCCAAGATGGAGGGAGAAGAGAAGGATGGCCATCGGAGCCATCCAGTATTCCGGGACCGCGACGAAGGTCTGCGTCACGAAAGTCGCAGCGGTATCGAACCGCCCGCCGGGACGTATCGCGCTCAATGTGCCGAGCGGAAAAGCCAACAGAAGGGCGAAGGCCAGGGAAACAGCCGCCAGGGTTGCCGAAACGCCCAGCGCACGTGCAACTTCGCCTTCCACGGGCATCTTGTTGGCGAACGAAATTCCCAGATCCCCTCGCAGCGCATCGGCGAGCCAAATCCCGTATTGCTCGTGTAGCGGCCGATCGAGCCCCAATTTCATTCTCAGCGCGTCTACAGCGTCCTGGTCGACCGCAAGGTCGCCGACGCGCGACTGAAGGATGGTCCGCACAGGGTCTCCGCCGCTCACATAGGGAACAAGGAAGGCGAGAATGGAAACCACGAATGTCGTGGCGGTTAGGAAGGCAAGACGCTGCAGCAGGATTTTCATCATGTTCGCTCGCCTCGCCCGCTACAATGGAATGCAGCCTGAAGGATATCCGCTTCGCAGCGGGCTCCTGCCCGCATCAGTCGGCTTCCTGGAGGTGTCTGACCGATAAGAAGAGGCTTCATCGCTTCGGATTCCATCTTAGATTTAGAAGCTATCCCCCCGGAGGGCATATCGTCATGATGGATTCACAATTGTAGGATTGTCAACAATAGAAATATTGGCAAAGATGTAAAAAACACCTTGATCCTATCCTCCTAGAGGGGATATAGAGTCGATCATCGACAGGACATACAGACTATATCCCATATAGGTCGTTGCCATGCTTGACTTGACAAGTCCGAATTTTCCAAATCAGCTTCTTCTGACGCAACTGAGTGACGAGGCGGGCAAGACCGCAGCTCGCGCACGCGAATTCTGCCTCGACGTCATCAAGGAATTCTATGGTTTCGACTATAGGCCGGATTGGCATGGCGACCTCGACTCGCTCCTGCTTCCGCCCGGCGGAAATCATTTCAGTAGCGCCAACCGTGGTGCCTTCTGGATCGTCGAAGACGAAACTAGCGAGATTATCGCCACGACGGGGATCCGGCACCTTGGATGGAAGCCGAACTGCGCGGCACTCTTCGCCGATCTTTATGGCGACGGCACGAATGTAGCCTCTCTATGGCGTCTCTACGTGCGGAAGGACAAGCGCGCTCACGGCCTGGGCAAGAAGCTTGCCGCGCTTTGTGAGTCCGACGCGCTCGCCAAGGGCTATGAGCGCATGTACCTCCATGCAAGTTCCGATGCAGTCGCAACCGTCGGCTTTTGGAAATCCAGGCAATATGCCGCGCTCGCCGATGACGGCGAGACCATTCATTTCGACAAGCTGATCAACGGCAAGGCAGTGCAGGCCACCGCCCTCCGATGATCATGTGAAACCAATCACGAAATCATTCCTTCGAAGCACATCTTGGAGAAACTTATGGAATCCTTCAGTTCTTTGGTCGCCCAGGGAAGCGGCGCGGCATGGCTCTATATCCCCAGCGCTATCCTCCTCGGTGCCCTTCACGGGTTGGAACCGGGTCACTCCAAGACGATGATGGCCGCATTCATCGTCGCCGTACGGGGAACGGTCGTCCAGTCGGTCCTGCTCGGGCTGGCGGCGACATTCTCCCACACACTGGTCGTTTGGGCGATCGCGCTCGGCGGAATGTATCTTTTTTCCGGTCTCGATGCCGAAACGGCAGAACCGTATTTCCAGATTGCCTCGGCCGTCATCATCATCGGTGTTGCCACCTGGATGTTCCGGCAGACATGGAAGGAGCAGCGCGCGGCCAAGCAATATGAACGCGACGTCGCCGAGTGGGAACAGACCCGTGACAAGACAATTCCGGCGCAGCGCATCGATACCGGCCACGGGTTCATGTCGATGGAAATCTCGAAGGAACGGCCGGCCTTCTGGCGCCTGCAGGTCGTCAGCGGCGACAACTGGACGGCCGAGTATGTCACCTTGACCACGGAACGCCCCGATGGCACGAAGCAGAAATTCTCCTTCGTCGACCGCAATGGCTACATGGAGTCCGTCGAAACCATCGCCGAACCCATTGATTTCATGGCTCGCCTCAGCCTCGATCACGGCGACCACGAACACGACTACGACGTCTCTTTCCTGACGGATTCGGCAGAGGCCAAAACATCCGACGGCGGCGTCAATCTCGCCACCGAGGGCTACCAGGATGCCCATGCCCTGTCCCATGCGAACGACATCCGCAAGCGGTTCGCCAACCGTCAGGTCACGACCGGACAGATCATCCTGTTCGGACTGACCGGCGGCCTGATACCCTGCCCCGCGGCAATTACAGTCCTCCTCCTCTGCCTGCAGCTCAAGGAGATTTCGCTGGGTGCCGTTCTCGTCCTGTGTTTCTCGATTGGCCTGGCCATCACGCTCGTCATGGTCGGTGCCGCCGCCGCAATCGGTGTGCGCAAGGCGACCCAGAAGTTTTCGTGGCTATCGAGCGCCGCTGCCCGCGCGCCCTATTTCTCCAGCGCCGTCATCGTGCTTGTCGGACTTTACATGGGCTATCACGGCGTCAACGGCATTATGAACCCTCATCACGAACCGGTAGAGAACGCCGCCAGCCTCCTGCAGTCCGGAGCAGGTGCAGCAACCAACGTTCAATAAGGAGGATGAGTCTTGGCACGATCGGCCGGCGAAACTCGAGATAGTCACGTCAAAGGAATGATGAATATGCCTTCGAAGACTGCAGTTCGTTCCCAAATCGCATTAGGAACAAGTTCAGGCTCATCATCCGAATCCTTGTCGGAACATGCCTTGCCGGCACATTCAGGCAAGGCTGACAATGGTCACAGCATCCATCATCATCATGAAGCAATTGCCAAACGGTTGAGGCGTGCCGAAGGGCACCTTCATACCGTCGTCCAGATGATCGATAGCGGAAGGGAATGCATCGACATCGCCCAGCAGCTCTCCGCAGTCGAAAAGGCGATCGTGCAGGCTAAGAAAGCTCTCATACAAGATCATCTCGATCATTGCCTGGAAGATGTCGTCGGAACTCTGACGCATGAGGAGCGCCGCCCGATAGACGAGTTCAAAGCGATCACCAAGTATCTCTAGCTGCCGATGCAGGTCGTGTCGGCGGAAAGGCCCCAGCCGGATCGACACGTGACACGACAAGGTCATCGACCGGAGCGATCAAAACTCGCTGAAGGATCCCCAATGGAACAGCTCGCCGGGCATATCGCTGACTTTATCGAATACCACCAGACGTATGCGTTCCTGGCTGCAGGTCTGATCGCGTTCGGGGAATCGCTCGTCATAATCGGGTTTGCGATCCCTGCCACCGCGTTGATGGTCATTCTCGGAGGACTTATCGGTGCCGGCGCAGTTCAGCCCATACCCATCGTCACTGCAACGATCATTGGCGCTATTCTTGGAGACGCTGTTTCATACTGGATCGGTCGATGGGCGGGGCGGGGCCTTGCCGATCGGTGGCCGCTCGCCCGGTACAAATCCGGCATGGCCAGAGCCCGTCTTTTCTTTCGCAGACATGGCGCTTCCTCGGTCTTCTTCGGGCGCTTTCTCGGCCCCGTTCGTTCAACGGTTCCCCTGGTGGCCGGCATGATGGCGATGGACCATCGGCGATTCCAGCTTGCGAACATAGCTTCAGCAGTCGTCTGGAGCCTCGTCATGCTGTTGCCGGGCTGGCTGGCGGCAATCGGCGCCGCGGAACTCGACAGTGTCGGATATATGGAGAGAGGTGCCGCTGTGCTCGCCTTCTCCCTTTTTCTGATCTTCGGCGCCGGAGCAGTCACGAGGAAGGTTCCTGGGGCCAATGCAACGCGGGCAAAATCGACCGATCATGCCATCCATCATTGCTGCGGAGGCAAGCACCCTGCCTGCCCCGGCCACATTTGATTACCGACGAGTCCATTCTCCCGCGACGGCGTGAGTGCGATCGGCTCATAACGATGCAATGCAAACCGCCACAGACTGGCAAATCACGGAAGGAGAATGTCAAATGTCCGAACAGCCTTCGATTCATATGGGCCATGGCCAAATGGTCGATATTGTCGGCAAGGGCGCCGACAAATGGGAGATCGCTTTCAGCGAGGCAGGCGTAACCGACTACAAGGCGCCGCCTCTCAATGAGATCGAAGCGGATGCGATCGACCTTTCCGGAAAGATCCACCCGCTAGCGATCTCCGCCGGTCCCGACGGTTCGACCGTCGTCGCCAGCGGACGGGTCGAAGGCGCCTACCGCGTCCGTGTCCGTGTCTGGCATGGCACTCACTTCCATACGCGCGAGGCCTATCTGCCAGGTGCAGCACCAATCGACGCGGTCGTCGGGCCGAATGGAGGTTCGGTGGCGGGCTTCGATGACGATCTCAAGGTGGAGGTCAAGCCGATCGATCCGGCGACCTGGGAGCTCTTTTTCATCAAGGGTGGCGCGGCGATTGAGCCGCCCGAAGCCGAGGCAGTCGTCGTCCAGGCCATCGGCCCCAGGGCCGAGGACTATCAGATCCGCAATCTGAAGACTGCAACGTCAGGCACTGGCAAGGCTCTGATCGTGGAGGGCAAGATCAAGGACGCCGTCTACGCACGCATTTCCGTCACGCGAGCTGGAAAAGAGGCCGTTCGCAGCATTCCCGTACTGCTGGCGAATTGACGCATTTGCTGACGCTGCCCTGCGGCTCGCAAGAGCAGCGTCAGCAACCTCGATCCAATAGTGGCGCAAGCTGCCTGATTGGACATCCGACACTGTCACGAACGCTGGAAATTGACCGTTTCCAAAGCCGATCTGAGGCTTTGCACCTGCAGATCCGACAGTCATTTTGCGCCTATCGCGGCGGATTTCATCAACGATAGCGATGTCGAGATCGCAGCCGAGAGGGTACAAACCTCTGATCTCGAAAACGACGCTGCGCTCTCTTGCATGCCGCGTGTGAGATCGTTGCGAGCTTCGCCGCACGCCGGTCCGAAGATGCGCACCGCCAGTCTCACTCGCGGTCCTTTTGGCAGCAGCCGTTGTAGGCAGAGACGACGGCGTCATCTTCTACGGAATAGTTCTTCCAAAAGTTCAGTTGAAGGTTCCATTTCATGACCGATGTGGTATGTATGAAATGTAACGATCGTAACAGCAAAGAGAAACGTTTTGAGCCAATGGATTTTGCTCACCTACAAGGTGCCTTCGGAGCCTGCAGCTCGAAGGGTCGCTTTGTGGCGGCGCCTCAAGGGCTTGGGCGCCATCTATCTTCAGAACGGGGTTTGCCTCCTCCCCCGCACCGACGAGAACCTACGACGGCTGAAGATGTCGGAACTGGATATCTCCGAGATGGGTGGCGAATCCGTGTTGCTGGACTCAGCACCTCTCGACGATGCTCAACTCAACAAAGTGATCGAACGCTTCAATGCAGATCGTGATGAGCTCTACCAAGAATTCATCGGGCGCTGCGACGATTTCGAAAAGGAAATCGCGAAGGAGATATCGAAGCAGAAGTTCACCTATGCCGAACTCGAAGAAGAAGACACCGATCTGAGGAAGCTCCAGGAGTGGTTCGAGCGCATCAAGAAGCTCGATTTCTACGGCGCGCAATTGGCAAGGTCGGCCGCCGAAAAGCTCAAAGCCTGCGAAGCCCTGCTCGACGATTATGCACGCCAGGTTTTCGAAGCCAACGAAGAGAATAAAGGCGGCTGAACAAGATGCGCCGAAAGGATCCACCAGTGGTCGATGTCAACGCAAAAGGCCGGCGACCGGCACCAGCCATACCCGGTGGCGTCTGGGCGCTGGGCTTCGTCTCGCTTTTTATGGACATCTCCTCCGAGATGATCCACGCTCTGCTTCCTGTCTACATGGTGACCGTTCTTGGAGCCTCGACGCTTTCCGTCGGCATCATCGAGGGCATCGCGGAAGCCACCGCTGCGATCACGAAAGTATTCTCCGGAGCCATAAGCGATTGGCTCGGCAAGCGAAAGCTTCTGGTCCTGCTGGGATATGGGATGGCCGCACTGACCAAACCGATTTTTCCGATTGCGCCGTCGATCGGCTGGCTTGTAGCAGCGCGTTTCATCGACCGTATCGGCAAGGGCATTCGCGGTGCGCCGCGAGATGCCCTGATCGCAGATATTTCACCTCCCGAAGTGCGCGGCGCAAGCTTCGGACTGCGGCAGTCTTTGGATACGGTCGGCGCCTTCCTCGGCCCAGCGCTCGCGCTGCTTCTCATGTGGTGGACTTCGGATCAGTTCAGTACGGTTTTCTGGACCGCCGTCATCCCTGCCTTCGTAGCGGTCGGCCTCATTCTTTTCTTCGTCAAGGAGCCTTCAAAGGCGCCCAGCGACAAAAGCGCGAGATTTCCGTTACGAAAATCCGATCTCTTACGTCTTCCAGGCACATACTGGCTTGTGACGGGGGTAGCGGCGATTTTTACGCTTGCGCGCTTCAGCGAAGCCTTTCTGTTGCTCGATGCCCAGAGTCTCGACATGCCAGTCATGCTAATTCCGCTCGTGCTGATCGGCATGAATTTCATCTATTCGCTATCCGCATACCCGGTCGGAGTTCTTGCCGACCGGGTCGACCGCGTCACCTTGCTTTTGATCGGCGTCGGGCTCCTGGTCGCAGCTGATCTGACGCTGGCTTTCGTTCCCGGGCTACCTGGCCTGGCTCTGGGAGTCTTGCTCTGGGGCTTCCATATGGGCTTCACGCAAGGGATCTTTGCAACGCTGGTCGCCGACGCCTCTCCGAGCAATCTGCGGGGAACGGCTTTCGGGGTCTTCAATCTCGTTTCCGGAATTGCCCTATTATGCGCCAGCATCCTTGCCGGCGGGCTCTGGGAATGGATCGGACCTGACAGCACCTTTGTCGCCGGCGCGGCTTTTGCGTCCATGGCCGGTCTGATCCTGCTTGCTTTCAGAGAGCGCCTCAAGAGGGCCTGAACTGCTCGCCTGCCTATGGCTTCAGGCAGATATCAGTGAGCTGGTGTATCCCATCGCAACACGATGGGAGACCAATGTGCAAACTCGACATTGCAATTGCCGGATCGATCAGCAGCTTGGCCGGGAACGGCTGCAGACGACCATCGGGCTGACTTACCAAACCAAGTCGGACAGGCCCGATATCAGTATTGCATGTGATAGCCGATCGGATAGAGCGGATGGGACGTGTCGTGCGGCACGTCGGATTTCTGAGCGCGCACCTCGTCCATCGATGCAGGAAGCTCGAAGGGCAGTCTGCCTTCCGCCTTCTGCTTGCCCTCGATCACATCGAACAAGGCCGCGTCGCTTGCGCCGAAATTGGCGAGGATCGCAGCGGCATGCTCGCGTATTCCCGTGAGGATCGCCGGACGGGCCAGATAGACGGTGACGATCGTCGGAACCTGCCTTGCCGTCTCCTTGAAAGCCTCGAAATCGGCACTGCCGTCCTTGAAATCCAGATCGCCTTCCTGCTGACGGGAACCGAAGAAATAGTTCATATGTGGCTGCTGATACGGCGCGTTAAGACGCACCACCGCAAAGTCGGCATCCTTGGCGTCCGCCACCACAGTAAAGCCGCGTGCCGACACGATTTTTGCATCGACGCCGTAGAGGAACACCTTTTTGCCTGACGTCGCCGGCAGCAGACCGGCCTTGTTGTCGAGCAAGACCATGGCGCGGCTTTGAGCAGCGGTTGCCTCCGCAGCAAATGCCGCATTGCCAACGATTGCCTGCGCCTTTTGCGGGTCGACATAGGGATTTTCAAAGAGGCCCTGTTCGAATTTCTGGACAAGGATACGAGTTGCAGATTGATCGAGGCGCCGCTCGTTGATCTTTCCTTCCTTCACCGCCTGAACGAGAAGATCGGAAGAGGTGACACCGCCGAACTGATCGACGCCGGCATTGACGGCTTTGGCAAAGCGGTCGACACGGCTCAAATCCTCCACGCCCCAGGGCATGCCGAAGGTTTCCTCGTTCAAAGTCGGCTTTACACCCGGCTTCTCGCCATCCAGGCAGGTTCCCTTGCAGTCGTTGGTGATCAGCCAGTCGCTGAGAACGACACCGTCGAAGCCGTAATGACCGCGCAGCAGATCGGTCAGAAGCTGCTTGCTGTATCCCGCGCCGACCGGCTCCAGCGGCTTGCCGTCGAGGGTAACGCCATCCAGGATCGAATATGTCGGCATTACGCCGCCGACCTTCGCCTTGAAAGCTCCCTCGAACGGGATGAGATGTTCTGCAAAATTATTGCCCGGAAAGGTCGCGTGGCGCCCATAGACGTTGTGGCTATCGTAACCGTCTTTTGCCGCACCGTAACCGACCCAGTGCTTGGCCACGGCAACGACACTGTCCTTGTTGATGCCGTTCTCGCCATTCTGGAACCCGGCCACATAGGCTTCCGCCATGGATTTGGCGAGTTGCGCATCCTCACCGAACGTACCGTTGGTGCGCGGCCAGCGCGGCTCGCTGGCAAGATCCACTTGCGGAGACAAAGCTTCCTGTATACCGACGGCGCGATATTCCTGGCGGACAATGTCGCCGAAGCGCCGAACGAGCGACGGATCGCCTATGGCCGCCAGCCCGAGGGTCTCGGGCCATTTCGAGAATCCCCCGGCTGAAACGCTTGCGCCGAGTACGAACTGGAAATGATTGCGCGGATCTGTACTGATCGTCGCCGGAATCCCAAGCCGGCCAGCTTCCGCGATCTCCTGAAGCTTGTTGTTCTGCTCGGCCAATAGGGCGGGATCACCCGCCAACCGCGTTATGAAAGTCACGACCTTGCGGCCGTCGATCATATCCCTGGCACGCGCAAGATCATATTCGGTCCCGACCCCCATGCCGGAGCCGGGGCCGATAGACGGAGCCGTGCCATGCATCATGAGACCGGCCTTCTCCTCCAGCGTCATCTGCTTGACGAGATCGGCAGCCCGCTCGGCAGCCGGCAGGCGCCAATCCTCATAGGGATCAAGTTTGCCATTGCGATTGAGATCCTTGAAGGAAAGGCCGTCAATCGTCAGCGTCTTGGCGACGCGAGCCGAAAGCGCCGGCTGCTCCTGCGACAGAGCTGTTGAAGCGAGCAGCGATCCGATCGCGCACAAGGCAATGAACTGTTTCATGGCATCCCTCCCGAAAGAATTTCAATCGATCCCGGCTAACTGAAGGGGCGCAGACTGCGCCGCCTCATGTGTTTCGGCGGACCTTGTCGGCCCGCCGATCCCCGTCAGTTCGCAACCGCGAACTGTAAGCATATACTAACCTAATTCATCAACGATCGGATTGCTGAGAATGCCGAGCCTGCCGATCTCCACCTCCACGACGTCTCCCGGCTTCATCCACAGCGGCGGCTGTCGCTTGGCACCAACCCCGCCCGGTGTGCCGCTGACAATGACGTCACCCGGTTCCAGCCGCGTGAAGCTGGAGCAATACTCGATCTGCCGGGCGATATCGAAGATCATCTGGCCGAAGATAGCGTCCTGCACGATTGTCCCATTGAGACGCGTCTGAATGCGAAGATCGGGTAGCGGACCGAGCTCGTCCGGCGTCATCATCCACGGCCCGAAGGCGCCGGTGTCAGGGAAATTCTTGCCCGGCGTGAACTGATGCGTATGACGCTGGAAATCACGCACGCTGCCGTCGTTGTAGCAGGCATAGCCGGCAACGTATCCAATGGCCTCATCGCGCGAGATGTAACGGCCGGGCTTGCCGATGATGACCGCCAACTCACCTTCGAAATCGAGCTCGGTCGAGACCTTCGGGCGCACGATCGGGGCGAGATGGCCGGTCTGGCTATTGGCATAGCGGGCAAAGATCGTCGGGTTTTCCACCTCCGCACGCCCCGTCTCCTTGCGATGCATTTCATAGTTCAGGCCAACGCAGAGGATCTTGTCGGGGTTGGGAATGACCGGCAGCCATTCGATTTCACTGAGTGGCGTGGCAGCAGCAGAGGCGGCAGCTTCGGCAACGCCGGCAAGACCGGCTGCTACAGCCGATTTGAGATCGGCATAGCGCGATGCGAGAGCCGCGCCAGCATCGAGGAAGCGATCATCCTCGACAACGCCCCAGGTCGTGCGGCCGGCGATCTTGACGGTGGACAGTCTCATGGTTCTTGCTCCTGTGGGGGGTCAGACTGGGCGGTGGGCGCTTTCACACCCGCTGCATTTGATCGGTGAAGCGCGTCATCTTGCCAAAGCGCTCGATGGTGCGATCCGGAAAGATCAGCGCGAAGGCGGAAATTGCGCCGATGATGAGGATTGCGGCCGTGAACAGCATGGCGTTTGCATAACCGGCCGCGACATGATCAGGCCCGGCTGCCTGCACGATCATGCCGGTGACGGCGTTGGATGCGAGTGCGGACACTGCATTTGCCGAATAGATCACGACGATCAGCCGGCCGCGCTGGACCGCCGGCGCGACGCTACCGAGCGTGATCGGGCCATAGATCGTCGTCAGACTCGGAGCGGCAAAAGCGATCGCGATCAGCGCCAGTTGCAGCGGACCGCTGACATGAACCGAAGCAATCAGCGCCAATCCACTGACGAGAAGCGCATAGCCCGAGGCGCTGCCGAGGGCGGCACGCTTGCTGACACCCTTCTGAAGCATGCGCTGAGCAATCCACGAACCGATGAGCAACAGCGGCGACTGGAAGATATAAACAGCCGAAATGATCGAGCCGGTCTCAGTCTGCGAATAGCCGAGACCCTGCTGCAGGAAGGGCGGCAGCCACGTGGCCGACATGCCGACGATCCAGTAGGACATGGTCGACATGATGATGACGCCGATCACGGTCGGGTCGAGCCAAAGCTTGCGGGCTGGAATCGGGGTCTCTCCCACCGCTGCACGGGCCTTTTCATTCTCCGCGACCGCATGCGGCCCCTCGCCGCCGATCAGTAGCCAGGCGATGATCCAGGCGATGCCGATCAGCCCGCAGAAAAGGAAGCCCGAGCGCCAGCCGTAGTGGACGATGACATAGGTGAGGATCGGCCCGCCGGCGAGCAGGCCGACACTGATGCCCTGCAACACGACGGCGCTCGGGACGCTGCGCTTTTGCGGGCTGAACCAGTTATGGCAGGCATGCAATGCCGTCGGCAGTCCGGGTCCCTCGCCGAGGCCTAGCAGGATGCGGCAGGCGACCAGAACGGTGACCGAACTGGTGAAATAGATCGGAATCTGCGCGATCGACCAGATTGCGGCGAGTATGACGAGGATCCATTTGACGGGGACGCGACCGATCACGAAAAGGCCGACGAGAACGCCAGAAATGGAGAACAAGAGAAAGAAACTGCTGCCGATCAGGCCGAACTGCTGCGGCGAAATGCCGAGGTCTTTCATGATCGACACGGCGGAGAGGCCGAAGACGAGCTTGTCGAAGAAGTTCAGCGTCTGGAACAGGAAAAGCAGAATAAGGACGGCAAAAGGTTGCCATTTGCTGGCGGTATCGGCGGTTGACTCGGACATATGTTCCTCCCAGAACCTCAAAGAAATCTGCAATTGCCGACGCTGCGTCAGGCGAGACGGGTACTTAGATCGGCGATCTGTTGGCGAAGCGCCTCGATGCTCCGGGCAGCGCCGAAGACATAATGGTCAGGACGCACGAGCGCGGCGACTGCATCATGGCGGTCGAACCAGGCCGAAAGCACGCCGGCCTTCTCCCGGAGTATCGACGGATCGATTGCGTCTGCGCCTTTGGGCACAACAGCCTTCACCACGATCCCGTCGATCGCTTCCGCGAGTGCCCGTCCCTCCGCCGACCCGATCCGGCGGCCGTCGAGCACAAGTCGCCAGACCGGTCCGGTGAAAGCATCCATCAGCCGTTGATCCGCTTCCTCGACGATGATCGGCTGCGGGAACAGCAACCCTCGCGCGGGCGTGCCTTCCCCTGCGATCAGGCCATCCTCGATGGGCGGGACGATTTCCTGGCGAGTAATCGTCAGCGGCCGACCGCCACCCTCGGCAAGAATGCGGGCATCACGCGCGGCGGCAGCCTCCGGATCGCGTTCGCAGATCGTCTGGCCGATCGCCTTGATCTTGCCGGTCAGCGACTGCACATGCCGCTTGCGTTCCACGGTGTAGGTGTCCAGCAGCGCGTCGGAAGACTGTCCCTTCAGAATGCGGTCGAGCCGCCAGACGAGATTGGAAACGTCGCGCAGGCCCTGGCACATGCCCTGCCCGATAAAAGGCGGCTGCTGATGGGCGGCATCGCCGGCGATCAGTACCCTGCCCCGCCGCCATTCGTCGGCCACCAGCGCATGAAAACGATAGGCGGCGGCACGCCACAGCTCGCCGTCTTCCGGCACAAGCCAGGGCGACAACAAACGCCAGACATTGTCGGGCTTTTCCATCTCGCGCGGGTCTTCGCCCGGCAGAAGCATGATTTCCCACCGGCGGTGGTTCTTCGGCCCCATGATGTAGCTTGTGGGACGCGCCGGATTGCAGAACTGGGCCGAAGTCTGTGGCAGCTTGCCAAGTGCGGTTTCGTGAACCTGCACATCGACGACGAGCCACGGCTCGTCGAAGACGAGATCTTCGAGCTTCATTCCGGACAGTTCGCGCACGCGGCTTGAGGCACCGTCACAGCCGACCACATATTTTGCCGCGATCCTTCGGCTCTTGCCGGACGAATCCTGAAGCGTCGCGACCACCTCATCCGCCCGTGGATCGAGATCGATCATTTCCGTGCCAAGTTCTATCGTCACGCAGTCGAAGCTCTCGGCATGGCACCTCAACACGGCCTCGACAGGAGGCTGTGTAAACACCATGCTCGGGGTATAGCCGAGCGGATAGGGCTCGGGCACCATGTCGATACGGCGGATGAGCTGCCCTTCTGCGCCGAAGTGCTGAGATGCCGTGAACGGTGCGATATGGGGAAGCACCTGGTCGGCAATACCCATATTGTCGAAATGACGAAGGATTTCGTGGTCGAGCGCGATGGCGCGCGGCTTGTCGTAGATACCGGTCAGCCGATCAACGACGAGCGTAGAATGGCCACGCGCGCCGAGCATGCCGGCAGCCACGGCTCCAGCCGGGCCGAACCCGACCACCAGCACGTCATAACGGTTCGAAATATCACTGTCGTTCTTCACAGGCATGCCTCTGCAAATGTCTACTGGGCGCGTCAGACGCCGGAAAATCCGATGGAAATCTGCGCCTTCTTGCAGGCGTCGCTCTTTGGAGGCGCAATGCCCCAGTGGTCGGTCCGGCCGGGCGGCCAGACCCATTCCTCAGGGCCTCGGGCGCGGTAGCTGTCGTCCACCTGCAGGACTTCGGCGGTGTATTCGATCACCACACCCTGCGGATCGACAAAATAGGCAAAGACGTTGTCGCCCGGCCCATGCCGGCCGACACCCCAGCCGATCGGATAGCCGTGATCGACGACACGGCCCGAACCTCGCATGACGGATTCAAGGTCAGGCATGAGGAAGGCGACATGGTTCAGTCCATTTACCGGAGCTTCGGCCAGCACAACCGCGTGATGATCGTCGTTGCAGCGCAGGAAGGCCATGAGTTTCGACCGGTCTGTCAGACGGAAATCCAGGACATCGCGATAGAATTCCGAAAGAGCCTCGATCTGAGTGCTGTTAATGTTGACATGAGCGAGGCGCCCCGGCCGGTTGGGAACCACGCGCCCTTGCTTGCGGCGGTCGCCATAGACAAATTCCAGCACCGAGCCTTGTGGCTCCCGGACAACGAAACGCTCGCCGCCCGCCGGTCCATCGGCGCGTCCAATTTCGCGCAGGACTGTGCAGCCCGCGGCAATCGTTTTTGCAAAAAGCGACGCTAGCGCCTCAGCCGTGCCGACGCGGAAACTGATCTTGCGCAATTCCGCGCGGTCGCTTTGCTTTAATTCCAGCACATGAAAATCATCGCCCGTTGCCGCCAAGAAAATCTTGGCTCCTACTTCGCCGACGACATCCAGGCCCCAGACGCGGGTATAAAAATCGACAGATGCTGCAAGATCAGGCGTACCCAGTTCCACGCTGCGTAAAGCGATAACAGGAAATTCAGTCATAGGATCAAACCTCATCCAAGCCCAGGAAGGCGCGTGCGTTCGCAAATGTCAGGCGCGCGCGCAAACTTGCATCCGCAAACGCTTCCTCGATGCGAAAGACAGGCGCTTTCTCCCGAAAATTGAAGGGATAGTCGGTTCCAAGCAGCACGCGCTCCTCGCCGAACACGGTGACCAGGTGGCGCAGCATGTCTGCATCGAAGACCAGCGAATCCACATAGAGACGTCGCGCCTGCACAGCAGGGCTCTCCTGCATGATTTCATTGAGTGCAGGGAAAGCCGAATAGCCTTGTTCGAGCCGCGGCAGCAGCGAGGCAAACGTGCCGCCGCCGTGGCTGAAGGCTATCCGCAGCTTCGGGAATTTCTGCAGCAGCCCGCCGGTAATCACGGAGGCTGCTGCCAATCCGACATCGGTCGGGTAGCCGAGCACCTGCTGAAGCGGAGCCGGCCCCAGCAGTCTGTCCATGCCGGTCGGGCGCACTGCATGCACGAAGACTGCGGCGCCAAGCCTCTCGGCTTCCGCAAAGAATGGATGGAAACAAGGATCGCCGATCGGCACGCCATTGATATTGCTGCCGATCTCAACACCGCGAAAACCGAGTTCGCCAACCATGCGATGCAACTCGGAAATCGCAAGATCAATATCCTGAAGAGGAAGGCCGCCGAGTCCGACAAAACGCCCCTCACCTTCGGCAACGATCGCGGCGATCGCATCGTTGACGTATCGGGAAAGGTCGTGGGCCGCAGTCTTTTCGATCCAGTAGCCGAAGAGTTCAGGCATGGGAGATAGAGCCTGGATGCGGATACCGGTCCTGTCCATCTCCTCCAGCCGCCGCTCAGCCACCCAGCAGGCATCGCTGACCGTGCGATAGGGCTTGTCATCGATGACGACCGTTGCGTGGCAAGCATCTGCGGCAACCATCGAGGGCCAGCCGCGGATCGGGACATCCCCTGTCGGAAGCGGAAAACGTGCGGGCACCACGTGACAGTGGATATCAATGCCGCAACAAGCGCAGCCGTTCGCAAAGGCGCCTGGCGCTCGCTTTTCCGTTCCGCTCATTAGACCCTCCCTCACTAAGATCTCTCATAATGTACAAACTTTTTGTCGTAAAGATAAAATTTATAAATTTTTCGCCGCTGCTTCCTCGTGTATATAAAAAGCGATTTGCAAGCCAGAGAGCACCATGACCGTCAACTTGCTGAAGAAAGGGGCCGAAAGCCCCGCGACATTGGCAACCAGCATTTATGAGCGGCTGAAGGCCGACATTCTCTCAACGCGCCTGGAGCCCGGCCGAAAGCTGCAGTTGCGCTTCCTGATCGAGCACTACGATGCCGGCCAGACGCCGTTGCGCGAGGCGCTGAACCGATTGACGACAGAGGATCTCGTCATCGGAAAGGAGCAGCGCGGCTTCTTCGTCAAGCCCATCAGCCTGGATGAACTGCACGAGCTGACGAAAACGCGCTGCTGGGTGGAGACGCTGGCGCTGCGGGAATCGATGACGAATGCAACGCCCGGCTGGGAAGAGGCGCTTCTGGTCGCCCATCACCGGCTGGAGCGCACCCCGCGCTCACTCAACCCGGAGCACTTCGAAGACAATCCGGAATGGGAAAGGCTTCACCGCGCCTTTCACGCACTGCTGATCGGGGGGTGTGGATCGAAGCCGTTGATAGGCTTTTGCGAGCAGCTTGCCGATAGGCTCTACCGCTATCGCGCGCTCTCGATCCGCAAGGCCTTTCGTGTGCGCAAGGTCAGTGACGAGCATGCGCGTATCCTGAGAGCCGTGCTCGACCGGGATACCGTCGAAGCCGAGCGGTTGCTGCAGCTCCATTATGGGAAAACGGCCGATATCATCCGGGCCGATCTCGATACGGCGACGCAAGGCACCGCTGCGACTGGCTCGAATACCCAACACGGGCCAAAGCACTGATCTCCCACACTCGAGAGCTGCTCATGATGCCTTGCCGCTCGAGGCCCTGGCTATCGACGCGATTGCAGCCTCCGCAGAAAGCGAAGCGCGCCGCGCAAGATAGGAACATCCGGATTGCATGCCTTGCGCCCCCACGAATTGAGAATGTGGAGCACTTGCCGGCTCAAGGATCGTCGAATATTTTGAACTGATTCAAACCGGCGGCGCGCACCAAAAAGCCAGCTTCACACAAGTCATTATCGCTACCATCCCTGCATCAGCAACGTGCGAGGAACCAATGAGCATCTTTGGTAGCATGAAAACGGCAGTTTCCGGCATGAACGCGCAGGCAAATAAGCTTAGCACCGTGTCGGACAACATCGCGAACGTCAATACAACGGGCTACAAGTCGGCAAGCACCAGCTTTTCGTCGTTGATCCTGCCCTCGGGCGGCGGCAACTATAACTCCGGCAGCGTCGAAACCAACGTCAGCTATTCGGTCACGCAGCAGGGCGATACGGTCTCCACCTCGTCGAGCAGCGACTTGTCGATTCAGGGCGCCGGCTTCTTCGTCGTGCAGGGCGCCGACGGCAAGACCGTTCTGACGCGCGCGGGCGACTTTACGCCTGACGCAAACGGTAACCTCGTCAACTCCGCTGGCTATACGCTGATGGGCTACTCCTATGCTTCGGGAGCACCGGCTGTCGTCGTCAACGGCTTCGACGGCCTGGTGCCGATCAACGTCAATCAGAGCGGTCTTGCCAACTCACCCTCGACTTCGGGCAGCTTTACGGGCAACCTCAATTCGAATGCGACCGTTGTGGTCCCCAGCTCAACCGAGACGTTGCCGAGCGCCAACAAAGCGACGACCACCGCTAATACCCAGAAAAGCTCGGTGGTCGGCTACGACAAGCTCGGCAACACCGTCATGTATGACATCTATTATACCAAAACGCAGGCTGCCACGCCTGCGGTCGCTGCTGATCCCACCGCTACACCGCCGGTCGCTGCAGTCGCGGCGAAGCCAGATCAGTGGGAAGTTGCCGTCTATCGCAATGCCGACGCGGCGACGGGCAGCGGCTCGTCCTTCCCCTACTCATCTGGCCCCGTCGCCACTAGCACGCTGACGTTCGATACAAGCGGGAACATGACAAGCGGTGGCAGCTTTACGATCACCGATCCAACGACCGGTGGGTCGATCGCAATGGATCTGACCAAGATGACGCAGAAGGCTTCGGATTTCGCTTCCACCGGCTCGACCAACGGACAGGCGGCAGCCGCAGTCACCGGCGTCACCATCGACAAGAACGGCGTCGTCTACGCGAACTACGCGAAAGGGGATCCGAAGGCGATCTACCAGATTCCGCTCGCAACCGTTGCAAGCCCGGACAAGCTAACGCTCATGAGCGGCAACGTCTATCAGGCCAATGCCGACTCCGGTGTGACCGTCACCAGCTTCGCCAACAGCAACGGTCTCGGCTACATCCAGTCGAACTCGCTGGAAGCTTCGAACGTCGATCTGGCGGGCCAGCTCACCGACATGATCCAGGCGCAGAAGAGCTATACGGCCAACTCCAAGGTGTTCCAGACGGGCTCCGACCTGCTGGACGTGCTGGTCAATCTCCAGCGCTGATTTTCCGCCTACGTAGTCAAAAGGGTCCTCCGGGACCCTTTTTTCGTATGATCCGGCGGGCGAAGCCTGTTGCTGAACACTGCCCCGACCCAGGCCTGTGGATCTGCGAACATAGCTGGCGCTTGGCTCGGCGCGTAGAGTTCGGAATCGGACAGGGCGAGAAGAATGTCGCGGATACAGCAGTCGGAAAGCGGCTTGCCTTATGCGCGGCCAGCTGCTTTCCGATTGATGAAACTCAGGGCGAGCACGGCAAAGATCAGTGTTCCCGTACCGACTTGCTGCCAATAGAAATTCAGATCGGTCAGTAACAGCCCATTGGCCACGATACTGAGCAGCAGAACGCCCAGGACGGTGCCAGCGACGTTCGGCCGCCCGAGCGGGCTGAGCGTCGTGCCGATGAAGGTTGCGCCGATGGCATTCAGCAGAAATGCATTGCCGGAAGACGGGATATAGACGGTGACGGTCGCAGTCAGAATCAGGCCGGCGACGGCTGCGATCAACCCGACCAATACGAAGATGGCCGCGATATAGGCGGGAGCCGCAATGCCGGAATAGCGTACGACGCCAGGCTGGATACCGATCGACAGGACGATGCGGCCGAAGCGCGTACGGGCAAAAATAACCGCAGCGGCCGCGATGATGACGATGGCGACTGCGAGCGGCACGGGGAAACCCCCGATCGTGCCATGGCCAAGGAAACGGAAGGCCTCCGGTACACCGTTTGGCGGCAGATAGACGGGATTGCCGCCATTGGTGAGCAGTTGCTGGATGCTGCGGCCGATGAACAGCGTACCGAGCGTCGCAAGGAACGGGGAGACGCCGATCCCTGAAATCAGCAGCGCATTGAATGCGCCGACGAGCGCCCCGGCCGCCAGGCCGGCCAATGCTGCAATTGCCACCGGCTGTCCGCCAAGGACGAGCGAGACGAAGGCAAAGCTCGCGAAATCCATCGCCGTCCCCACCGAAAGATCGATGCCGCCCGACGCGACGGCGAAGGTCATGGCGATGGAAACGATGGCAAGCAGCGTGAAATTGTTGACCAGGATACTCTGCAGGTTGGCAAGGGTCAGGAATGTCGGCGTGATCAGGGAAAAGGCGGCAAAGACCGCAACCAGGGCGAGGATCAGCCCGTAGCGCACGAGGCTGCCAGCAATCAGGCGCGGCAAGCCAGCCGTGGCGTGTGCAGAAGTATGGAGCGACATGTTCAGGCCTCCTGCCGGCGCAACAGGGTGGTTGCGGAGACCACGATGAGAATGAGCAGGCCCTGAACGCCGCTAACCAGCGTGCTCGAAATATTGAGCAGCTGGAAACCATTGGTGAGGAAGCCGACCAGCAGAGCTGAAAGCAACGTTCCAGTCACGGTAGGAACCAGCCGGCGTGAAAAGACCGAGCCGAGCAAAGCGGTGACAACAACAGGCAACAGCATCTCGCCGGAACCCGTCGTGCTGCCGCTCAGGTAGGAAACCGAGAGAATACCGGCGATGCCGCCGGAGAAGCCGCTGGCAACGAATGAACCAGCAAGCAGGCGACGAAGCGGCAGGCCGGCGGCGCGCGCAGCATCCGGAAACTCGCCAACAGCATAAAGGCGCAGACCAAGCGGCGTATATTGCACGATCGCCGTTACAATTGCCGTGAAGCCGATGAGGACATAGGCAAGGATCGGCATGCCGAGGGAGTCCGAAGCAGAAAGCGCCGAGAGGAAAGGCGTTGAGGCCGGAAGGACGGTATTCCCCGTCAGCACCAGTTCCAGGCCGGCAACGATGTTCATGACGGCAAGCGTGGCGAGCAGCGGCACGATGCCGGCATAGACGACGGCGATGGCATTGACCGCGCCAATCAATGTACCAGTCAGGAGCGATGCCATGATCGCCGTGACGTCACCATAGCCGAGTTGCGTCAGGCTGGCATAGACGGCGGCGCTCAGGCCCATATTGGCGGCGAGCGACAGGTCGATGCCGCCGGTGACGACATTGGAACCGCCGGCGATCAGGACGATCGTCAGTCCGATCGCAAGCACGCCGGAGATGGCTGATTGACCGAGCACATTGCCGATATTACCGATGCTGAGGAAATAAGGTGCGGTCAGCGAAAAGACGATCAGAATGGCCGCAAAGGCGATGAGCGATCCGAAGCGCAATGCCGCGGCCGCGATATTGCCGGTCGGTCGACCAGACCGTTCTACGGTCGGAAATCCGGAAGGCGCAAATTCAACTTCAGCCGACATGGCGCTGTCCTTCCGATGATCCGGTGGATTCGGCAAGTACGGCATCCGCCGTCGTCTCCGACGATATGAATTCCCGCACCACGCGGCCACGGAAGAGCACAAGGATGCGATCGGTGATGCCGATGAGTTCCGGCAGGTCGGAAGACAGGACTATGACGCCGGCGCCCCGCGCCGTGAGTTCGCCGATCAGCGTATAGATTTCAACCTTGGAGCCGATATCGACGCCGACAGTCGGCTCGTCGAGGAGGTAGACCTCGGAATGGCGACTGAGCCATTTGGCAATCGCCACCTTCTGCTGATTGCCGCCTGAAAGCGTGCGCAGCAAGGCATTGCGCCCGCTGGTCTTCACTTGCAGCCGCGCAATCAGCGCATCGACTTCGCGCCGTTCGCCTTTGCGGTCCAGAAAGCCGAAGCGGGTGAAGCGACCGAGGCTGGAAAGGCTCGTATTCTCCGTAACGCTGAGATCGAGCGCGACGCCGTGGCGACGCCTGTCTTCGGGCACCAGGGCGATCTTGCGACCTGCCGCCTGCGTGGGATTGGTGAGACGGACAGCCTTACCGCCGATTTCGATGCGACCGGAAGCCGGCCTATCCAGACCGAAGAGAGCACGGACCAGCTCCTTTGCCCCGGAACCGAGCAGACCGGTGAGACCCAGCACCTCGCCGCGGCGTAGCGTGAAGCTGACATCCTCGTATTTTCCTGGCGCCGAAAGCTGTTCGACCTTGAGGATTTCGTCGCCGGGTGCGACCACCGGCTTCGGAAACATTTCCTTGATGTCGCGCTCGACCATAAGCCGCGCGATCGCTGCGGCCGATGTATTCCCGATCGGCACGGAAGCAACGTCCAGCCCGTTGCGCAGCACGGTGACGTGGTCGCAGAGCGCCTCGATTTCGTTCAGGTAATGCGAGATGTAAATGACGGTCACGCCTTCATCGCGCAGGCGACGGATCAGGCGGAAGAGAATATCGGCCTCGCGACGCACCAATGCGGCCGTCGGCTCGTCGAAGACAAGCACCTTAGGCTGGTTGAGAAGCGCGCGGGTGATCTGGACGATCTGCTTTTCGGCCGTCGACAATTCACCGACCAGGGCGGTGTTCGGCAACCGGACACCGAAATAATCGTTGAGGATATCGGATGCGCGGCGCTGCATCAGCCGGCGATCGAGAAATGGCGTGCCTGGTATGCGCGGTTCCCGGCCGAGAAACAGGGCCTCGCCGACCGTAAAAGTCGGCACGAGCAGCCGATCCTGATGAATGAAGTGGATGCCGAGCTCTTCTGCGAGATGCGGGGTCAGCCTATCGAAAGCTTGCCCTTCGATCTCGATCCTCCCGTCATCCGGCTGATGAAGACCGGCAAGCAGCTTGATCAGTGTCGATTTGCCAGCGCCATTCTGGCCGACGAGACCATGGATGGTTCCACGTCTGATGCCCAGCGATGCACCTGCCAGCGCCTGCGCTCCGCCGAAGCGCTTGACGATGCCTTCGAAGCGGATGATGTCGTCTTTTGCCGTCACCGGCTGTTGGAAAGAAATGGTCGTCATCTCGGTCTCCAGCGGACATATTCCGGGCGATCCGGCCGTCGCAGCATCGCCCGGAGCGGACTATCAGCCGATGCCGAGCTTCTTGGTGACCTCGCCGACATTGGCCTTGTTGGCCAGAAGTGCGGGAACGTAGGTTTCGCGCGGCAGTGTCTGGCCGGCAAGGAGCTTGGCGACATTGCGGATGGCGGTACGGCCGATTTCTGCCGGCTGTTGAGCGACGTCGGCGCCGGCCGGCGACTTTGGATCGGCGATGAGCTGCAGCACTTCGGGGCTACCATCGACGCCGTAGGTGCGGATTTCGGTGCGGCCAGCAGCGGCAAGAGCCTGCGTCGCGCCGAGTTGCGGGATGTCCCATGCCGACCAGATCGCCTTGATCGACCCCTTTTCCGGATATTTGTTCAGAATCGCGGTGATCTGGGTGAAAGCGTCCTGTACGGTGTTCGGGATGACGTCGCGCAGTTCCGGCTGGAGGATCTTCACCTTCGGGAAATATTTGACGACATTGACCAGCTGGTCGTAGCGGATCGCGCAGGGTGTCACGCCATAGAAGCCGTTGAAGACGACGATATTGCCTTCGCCGCCGATATCGGAGACGAGCTGCAGCGCTAGGTCCTTGCCAATGCCCCAGTTGTCGGAGGTGGTGTTGTTGATCGAATTGGTCGAGCCGACGTCGACGGTCAGGACCGGAATGCCGGCGTCGCGCGCCTTCTTCAGCCAGGGGTCGATAACGCTCAGCGTGCCGAGGATCTGAACGATGGCATCCGGCTTCTGGGCAATCAGCGTCTGCAACTGCGAGACCAGCTTGCCGTCATTGCGCCCTGCATCCACGGCGATCGGCTCGCCGCCGAGGCGCTTCACCTCTTCGATCTGGGCATTATAGGCCTGCAGGTCGAAGAAGTGGTCGGTTCCGGTCGCGCTGATGGCGATGCGCTTACCCTTCAGGGACGGCTCTTCCCCGGCTGCGAAGGCGGGCTTTTGCCCGATCAACGACGCGCCGGCAACGGCAACTCCAGCCGCTGCGGATAATTTCAGCAGATCCCGTCTTCCCAGACCGCTATCGGACTTTTCGATGCTCATTACCACTCTCTCCAATTAGACCTTTGTCTATAAATTAAGTGTACTAATGAGAATGGGGAGAAATGAATTTCCAAAAAAGAGGATCGCGAGGGAAAAGAGTGGACAGAGCGGGCGCTCATCCCTCGCTGCAGTTTTCAAAGGCGATCAGCCGATGGAGACCATCTTGGCTTGCTGGGTCGGAAGCGTTGGGCCGAGCTCAAGTCCGCACCCTGAGCGCTCGCTCCGCCCTGTCCGCGATCTGGGTTACGGCATAGGCTATCACCATGTAGATCACGACCGCGACGAGGAAGGCCTCGAGATAGTAGAAGTTCAGCGCGGCGGTCAGCTGCGATTGCGCGAAGATGTCGACCACCTCGATGGCGAACCCCAGGGAAAGCGCCTTCATGATGACCATGAAGGAATTGGCAAGATCCGGTATCGCCGCGACGATGACCTGTGGAAGCATGACCCGGCGGAAGAGCTGGCTCCTCTTGTAGCCGAGCGAATAGGCTGCATCGGCCTGGCCAGTGTCGAAAGAGTTCAACGCGCCTTTGACGACCTCCGCCTGGAAGGCGGCGACGCAGGCAGTCAGAGCGACGATGAGCGTGACCCAGTTTGGTGTCGAATGGCCGTTATAGTTCACACCAACCAGCGATGCCAGGAATTGCAGGGTCGAGGGAAGACCATAGTAAGCGAGGAAGATCACCACGACCATCGGCACGCCCTTGAACGCGACCTTGTAGGCGACGACAAGCTGGCGCAGGACAGGAATCCGCCGATATTCGACCATGGCGAACAGGCTGCCCATGATCGTCGAGAAGACGAAGATCGCAAGCGCCATCGCGAGCGTGAGGGGTACGGCACCCAGAATATCCCAAAGATCGGGGAGAAGAACGTCGATATCGAACATGTAGCAACTCCTTCGATCAGACGCTTGCCATCAGCGTGGTTCTGCCGCGCTTGGCGCCTGGAGAAAATCTCGCGGAACGAAGCTCGAAAAAGCGGACGACAGACCAGGCGACCAGGCAAAGCAGCGAATAGAGCACCGCCAGCACGAGGTAGGTTTCGAACTGGTACTGGTTGTAGTCACGCTCCATGACGAGGTGAGCGGTCGCCATGACGTCGGCCGCGCCGATATACATGACGAGCGCAACGTTGTGGATCAGGTAGATGATCGAGTTGCCGTAGCCGGGGAGCGCGATGTGAACCGCCTGCGGGCCGAGAACGCGTGTGAGTTTCTGGCGGAACGTATAGCCAAGGCTGTCCGCAGCATCGTGCTGGCCGCGTTCGACGGCGAGATAGGCCGGCCGCATGACTTCGGACAGATAGCCTCCGTGATAGAGGCTCAAGCCCAGCATCGCGGCGATAGTCGGAGACATGAAGTCCGCGACGCCGAACACACCCACAAGCACCGGAAGCCCATAAAAGGCGACGAACAATTGCAGAACGACGGGCACGCTCCGGGCGTAGGATACGTAGAGATCCGCCAATTGGCTGATCACCGGGATCCTGCGAACCCGAAACGTCGTCGCAAGCAAGGCCAGCACGAAGCCGGCGATCATGGCCGTGAACGTGATCGCAAGCGTCAGCGGCAAGGCCGAGAGCAGCTCTGGGATCATTACGGAAAGGTCCACTTTGGAACACTCCTTCTTTCAGTCTTTGGCCTGATCGCCGGGATCTACGGGCGGCGTTACTTCATGTACGTGGTGATGTCCTCGCCGAACCACTTCTGCGAGAGCTTGGCAAGCGTGCCGTCGGCCTTGAGCTCCTTCAGAGCCTTGTCGATGCCATCGGAGAGGGCCTTGTTCTCCTCGGAGCGATGGATCAGGACAAAGGTCTGATTGATCGCAACCGGCTCGCTCGTCTTGATGTCGAGCTTCTGCTGGTCGATCACGGTCTGCTCGCCAAGGTTGGATGGCAGCACGAGCGCATCGTACTTGCCGTTCTGCACTTCCTTCAGGCGGTCCGGATAGGGAACGCCAGCGCTTGAGGCAGTGATTTCGATCTTGTAGGTCGGGTTTTGCTCCTGCCATGCCGTGGCGAACTTGTAGATGCCGCCGCCGGCGGTGACGGGTACGATCTTCTTGCCGATCAGATCCTTCATCTCGTTGATGCCGCTGTCCTTGCGGCTGTAGATCTTGATCAGGCTCGCGCCGATCGGCGCGTCAGGAATGAGGAACTGCTTTTCGCGGGCAGGTGCTCGATAATAGCCACCCGTCGCGATGTCGTACTTGCCGGTCGCAAGGCCAGTTTCCTGCGCGATGTCGGCAGCGCCTTCCATGACGAACTTGTACTGGGGCAGCTTGGCGTTGATCGCCTTCAGCACGTCAGGTTCGTAGCCCTGCGGCTCGACGCCGATCGCGCCCCAGGAGAGCGGTTTCGATTCCGCCGCGGTGGCGATCTTGATCGTACGAACGTCCTCGGCGAACGAGGCGGTTGCGAAGGCGATTGCGACGCCTGCTACGGCGAGACCGAGGCCACGGCGCGAGATTGAACTCATGGAAGTCATTTCAGGCATCCTTTCTACTAGATCGCGCGTTCGGAATTGAGAAACTGAGCGAGGCGCGGGTTGGAGGGTGTTTCGAAGATTTCGGCTGGAGTGCCGTCGGCCGCGACGACGCCCCGGTCCATGAAGACGATGCGGTTTGAGATGTTCTTGGCGAACTGCATCTCGTGGGTAACGAGGAGCGAGGTGATGCCCGAGGATGTCACATCCTTGATCACCTTTAGGACCTCGTTCACGAGTTCAGGATCGAGCGACGAGGTCGGCTCGTCGAACAGCATCACGTCCGGCTTGACCGCCAGGGCGCGGGCGATGCCGGTCCGCTGGAGCTGACCGCCAGAGAGTTGAGAGGGATAATTGTCGAGCTTGTCGGCAAGACCGACGCGTTCAAGCTCCTTAAGGGCGATGGCGCGAGCTTCTTCCTTCGGCTTGCGCTGCACGACGACAAGCGGGTCCATCACATTCTGGATGACCGTCATGTTCTTGAAGACGTTGAACTGCTGGAAGACCATCGCCGTGCGAAGACGGATCGCTTGAACGGCGGCCTTGTCGGGGCGTCCGTAATCCATGCGGATGCCGTCGAACGCGATCGAGCCGGAAGACGGCTTGGCCAGATGGTTGATGCACTTGAGAAGCGTGGTCTTGCCAGTGCCGCTCGGGCCGATGATCGACACCACGTCGCCGCGTTTCACCGACAGGTCGACGCCATTCAGAATTTGCGTGCTTCCATAGGACAGCTTTAGGTTCTTGATCTCAAGCATTTCGGATGTCAGGTCCTTTCGGAAGATAGTTCGGAAGGCTCTTTGGTATCGTCGTCTGCCCACTCGTCACCGAGGAGTTCCGGCGTGTCGAAAGCCTGGAGGTTTTCGAAGTGCTTCTCGCGGTCGGCGACAAAAAGGGCGCGGACAATGCCACGCGCCAGGCGGTCAGCACCTTCGCTGATTGCGGGGATGTCGCCGGTAAGCTTGCCGTGACTGAGTGTCGCCGGAAAATTGAAGCAGTGAATCCTTGCCAGCGTTGGGCACGAGCCCGGCTCCCTTTCGAGGAATTCGAACGCTTCTCCGAGATCGGGTGAGCCTTCGAGCTCCGCATTCGACATACCGGCGGGCGTCGGGAAGCGGTCGCGCCAGAGGCGGATGTGCGGGTCGAAGGCGGCCAGTTCCGGCCGATTGGCCAGCTCGATCTTGAAGCCGGTTCCAAAGATCAGGAAGTCGACGGGATAGCTGTCCTTCGGCGTCGTCACCACGACGTGTTCACCGTTCTGCTCCAGCCCGCTGATCGGGCTCTCAAGATGGAGATGGGCTTGCGGGAAGGAACTGACGCGCAAGACGCTCGGCCGTGGCGGCGGTGTCTGCTGGCCCATGGCATAATTGAGGAAGCGCCACTTCCACTCATCGGGGAGGCCGGCAAATCCATGCACGACGCCTTGGCTGCCGATGCCGGTGAACTTGTTGATCCGCGGCAGCTCCTTGCGGCGCACGAACATGTCGAGGCGGAACGCACCAGCTTCGAGAGCGGTTGCGGCATTGTCCATCGCCGATGCGCCTGCACCAACGACGCCTATCCGCTTGCCGCGCAGCTCTGCGAAATCGATATCGTCGGCGGTATGCGCCCAGAATTTCCGGTCTATGTTAGCTGCGATTGCAGGCACGAATGGCCCGCCAAGGCCATCACGGCCGGTCGCGAGCACCACATGGCGAGCGACCATCGTTTCCACTTGTCCGTCCTGACTGCAGACAAGATCAAGCATTCCGTCCTCGCGCGGCAGGATCGCATCGACGGTCACACCGTTGCGGACAGGAAGCTCGAGCACTTTGCGGTACCAGACCAGATACTCCATCCAGATTTCGCGCGGAGCCCGGTCGAGCGCGATCCATGCCTCACGCCCATAACGAGCTTCGTAATAGGCCCGGAAGGTAAGCGCCGGAAGCCCCATCGCCGGACCGGTGAGTTGCTTTGGCGAACGAAGGGTACGCATCCTGGCAAAAGTGACCCACGGCCCTTCCTGACCAGCAGGCGCCTTGTCGAGAACGAGATGGTTGGCGACACCCAGCCTCTTCAGCATCGCGGAGGCGACGAGCCCGGCCATGCCTGCGCCAATGATGACGACATCGACGACAGGCTGACCGTCGATCACGCGCGGCGGCACCCAGGATTTGGCCGGCAGTTCCAGCCAGGCGAGATCCTGCCGCAGCCGCGCCTCAAGAGCATCGAGACCGTTCGGCAAGGTGGAAAGATCGCTCATGCCGGCGCTCCCTCAGGTCGCGGAGTTTGCCCGTAAACGGTATCGGCCAGCGCTTCTGCGCCGCTCGAGTCGAACAGACGGCAGCCTGGCATCGCCAAAGCCACCGCGCGCGCCGCCTCGATCACGGCGGTGATCGTCGACGTGAGCGGCAGCGCGGCGGGCGATATGGCACCGAACAGGAAGGGGATGGTGTGATCGAGCACGCGCATCACGACGCCTTCAAGCGGCACGCCGACGACGGTCGCCGGCTCGACGATGCCAACCCCAAGCCCGGCTCGAACCAACGAAAGCGCTGTCAGTGAAGCATTGACGTCGATGATCCGGTTCGGCGAAATCCCTGCCCGTTCCAGCGCCTCATCGACCCGGTGACGCAAGCGATATGGGTTTGCCAGAGTGATGATGCGGCGGTCGACAAGATCGGCAAGGCGCACCACGTCACGGTCGGCAAGCGGATCGCTCGCGCTAATCGCGACAACGCATGGCGCCTCCGCGATCCAGTGTATTTCGAGGCCCGGATGTTCGAGCGGCAGGCTTGCGATCCCGAAATCCGCCGAACGGGCGAGCACTGCCTGAACGACGTTTTCGGCCGCAAGCGCCTGCACATGCAGATGACGTGGGATCAGATCCGGGGCAACGGCTGCTAGCGCCTGCGGAAGAACGCCCGCCGCAAGCGACGGTGTGGCCGCGATTGTCAGCGTGGGGGGCTCATCACGACCGATCGCCTCGGCACGCTCGCGGATATGTGTGAGGCTGGCGAGATGACGCTCGACCTCGGAATGAAACAGCACCCCCCGCGAGGTCGGCGTGATCCGCGGACCGCTTCGATGCAGGAGCGCATAGCCGATATCGGCTTCCAGATCCTGGATGAGCCTGGTGACCGCCGGTTGCGATCGGCCCAGCAGGCGCGCTGCCCCGGTCACGCTGCCTGCGGAAATCACGGCTGCGAAGGCTTCAAGTTGCCGAATATCGAAAGAGCTAGAATGCATAGATGACATGAAACACTCCCATTAATGTGAGTAAAGCATACGAATTCTCACTTGACGATCGGAATTAGATAATTATTCCGCATCAAAATCGCTTAATCATTATTATTTGACATAATGACACGCCGCGCCTACCTAGATGCTACCCCACAGACGCACCGAGGAGCCTGTTTTGACACTCATCGAAACCCTAGTCTCCGTGAAGCCTGGCTCCGCGCTCGCCGAAGCCATGGAAAAGCGCGCGGAGATCCTGCGCCTGAGCGAGGCAGCCCATGACGCCGTGCTGCTGCCGCGCGATCCCGGCGGCCTGTCCCATGGACTCCGGGCAGCACTTGCCGCCCGCATGGCCCGGCAAAATCACAACGAAGCGCTGGCGCGCCACTATGATGCTCTCGTGGAACGGGCGGGCGAACCCGCGATTGCCCCCCTCTCCGTACCGGGCACGACGGCGGAGGACGCACGCGTCGCCGAGATCGTTCGTCACGCCGACCGGCTGACCGTCGCACCGAGGGAGGCAGCCCGCGCGGACATAGAAGCGTTGCGCGCCAGGGGCGTGACCGATGCCGACATCGTCCGGCTCTCCGAACTGGCGGCCTTCGTGAACTACCAGGTGCGCGTTATCGCGGGATTGGCACTGATCGGAGCAAGACAATGAGTGAAGTCGTTCACGCTTTCACCACCAAAATTCCGCGTTGGCAGCCCTATGTCGTTCCGGTCGACCTGGAGACTGCGACCGAGGAACAGCGCGCGGCAATGCAGGTGACGCCGTCCAACAAGGGCATCTCACCCTATGTTCTGACACTTGCGCACGATCCGGAATCGCTTACGGTCCGCTCTCCCCTGTTCAATCTGATCATGTACGGAAAAGACGGACTCGCTTCGAGCGAACGAGAACTGGGCGCGACGGCCGCATCCGTTGTCAACCACTGCGTCTACTGCGCCGCAGTTCACGCCTCTCGGTTCATCAGCCAGACCAAAAGAACCGACGTGATCGAGGCAATCTTCGCGGACGGCCTCGATGCGGAACTCGACGAGCACCTGCAGGCGATCTTCGACTTTTCCGCACGCCTCTCGCCAACGCCGCCCGAAGCCACGAAAGCCGATGCGCAGGCATTGGCCGATGTCGGCTTCTCTGAATTGGAATCCCTCGACCTCGTCCTGTCGTCAGCCATCTTCGGCTGGGCGAACCGCTTGATGCATACGCTCGGCGAGCCGGTGACCGATTAGGTCGGATAGACCAAGATATGGACTATGGGGCTCGGGACAGCGTCAGCGGTTCCGATGATCCGCTTGCCATCACGTTCTGCCCATACGGCTGCGAAGGTTGCTGGCAAGGCCTCCCATCGTCTCTTGCCTGACGAGGCCAAGTGCAGCCGCCACGTGCCACCAGCCATGGTCTGCTTGCCGGACGATCGTGCATTCGGCGCTCACCCCCATGTGATTACCCTCGAACGAATGGCCGACGGCAATGTGGGCGACCTCCTCGGGAAGGCCCGTCACCAGGCAGACATACATTCCGAAGACGGAGTGGCGAAACGTCGGCTGTCCCGCATCCGCCGGAAAGGCAGCCCAGCGCTTTCTATTGGAAGGATCGAATTCGTAAGGCTTGCCGACATCGTGGCACGCCGCGCCGGCAAGCAGTATGGTCCAGTCAATGGCGACCTCGGGATAGGTCTCCTCGAACTCACGCGCGATGGCGTTCGTGTAGCGGAACACGCCGCGGACATGATCGGCCTGCGTGCCCTGTATCAGGACCGGCGCCCCGGGATTGCCGTCGGGCGGAATATCCGTGATGCGCCTGAAATCCGAACAGCAGAGCGAGTAGCTCCATGCCTCGACTACCTTCGCACGGATTTCGGCATCGCCGATCTCGGCAATTTCGGGAAAGTCTTCGATTACGCTTGCTCTCGTTGCCTCGGTAATGGGACGCCGCAATGTCGGATAGTGGTAGGTCATGCTTTGGCCGTTTCGCTTGCTTGCGGCGCAATCGGCGCCGGTAGGGGAAATTCCGGTGGGATAGGTTTCCTGGTCAGGGTGAGCGTCGCCGCGGCACCGAGGAGAAGCAACGCCGCTGCGATACCGAACGCCCAGTCGTAGCTACCCGTTCCGGCAACGACGTAACCGGTGATGATGGGTGCGATCAGTCCGAAAAGATTGCCGCCGAGCGCGGTGATGGCAATGACCCGCGAGACATCGCGGGGATCGCTCAAGAGGTCGCTGGCAAGCGTGAAATTCAGCCCTGCACCCGTTGTCGACCCGGTCAGCACCAGCGTCAGGACGACAAGCAGTTCGGTAAGATTTCCAACCGAAGGCGCCAGGACGATCAGAAGGGATAGGACCGCCATGGCGGCGATGAAATTCCGCCGCTTGCCGTTGCGGACAGCTTCGGATGACAATAGCCGATCACTCGCGCGGGCAATGATGAGACTGAGGACGACCGTGATCAAATAGGGAATGGCGGTGAGGTAGCCTGTATTCATGGTCGACAGTTCGCGGGTCGACTGCAGGAAGGTAGGCAGCCATGTCAGGAACAGATAGGCGGTATAGACCAGGCAGGCCTGCGTGATGACGAGGCCCCAGATGCTGCGTTGGGCAAACAGGTGCCGGATCGTCGACGGCGACGCGGATGCGATCGATCTCACGTCTCCGTTACGTTCGCGCAGGATCGTGTCGCGTTCGACATCCGACAGCCACCGTGCGTCTTCGGGCGCCTTGTACCAATACAGCCAGACGCCGAGCCAGACGAATCCAAGGATACCGAGCAACACGAAACAGACTCGCCAGCCGACGAATTCGACCAGGCCTGCGGTGATGATCGCCCCAAGTGCAGGCCCGGCCGTGGAGCCGCCGTTGAACAGCGTGGTCACGACGCCGCGTTCGCGCTCGGGAAACCAGTCCCGGATCACACGTCCCGATGCCGGATAGGAGGTGGCCTCGCTCGCCCCCATGACCAGGCGTGCCGCCAGGATCGATGCAAACCCGCTGGCGGCGGCGGTCAAGGCGGTCGCGGCCGACCATATTGCGATGCCGCCACCTATCATCTTCTTGACGCCGACCTTTTCCAGAACCAGGCCCAGCGGAATAAGGCAGATCACGTAGGTCCAGAGGAATCCGGAAAAGAGATAGCCCATCTGCACCGGCGAGAAGCCGTATTCGGCCGCTATCGGCTTCGAGGCGATCGAAAGCGCGATCCGGTCGATGTAGTTGATGATGACGGCCGAAAAAATCAGAGCGGCGATCCAGATCCGTTTATGATGCATGTCTTCCCCTTCCCTGCTCCCGCACACAAAATTCGTCTTCGTTCACGATGCCAGTCCGCCGTCGACTGCGTGGATATGGCCGGTGACGAAGCTGCTCATCCCTGAGGCCAGATAGAGCGCCACGTTGGCGACCTCGGCCGGATCGGCGTGACGCCCCAGGGGAATTTCCTGGTCGATCTGCTGGGTAACGTTCACACCGTTGAGCGCACCGATCCGGTCTTCGATCTCCTGCTGGAAACCATTGGCGATCGGTCCTGGATTGAGCGAGTTGACCCGGATGCCCCGCGGGGCAAGAGCACGCGCAGCGGCCCGCACGACCCCAGTTTGCGCATGCTTGGCCGTGACATAGGCGATGTTCTGGCCTGCCCCCTCCCCGCCTCTCGTGCCGGCCATGCTCGACGTTACGATAATGCTGCCACCATCGCGCATCCTGCGGGGACCATACTTGCATGCAAGGAAAGCGCCCTTCACGTGGATGCGATAAGTGCGATCGAACGCTTCCTCGTCGTAGTCTTCGAGCCTGCCGATTGCCCCATAGTTGCCGGCGTTGCTGAAGAGGACGTCGATTGCTCCCCATTTGGCGGCGGCGGCATCGACATAGGCCTGCACCGTTTCCGCTTCCGAGACGTCGCCGGTGAAAATCTCGACATCTGGCGATCCCAGCTGCGAGCGCGCGGCCTGCAGCGTATCCGTATCGAGATCGACCAGGAGAACTTTGGCGCCATGCTGCAGAAACAGGCGTGCCGATGCCAGGCCAAGGCTGCCGCTACCGCCGGTGATGATGCAAACCTTGTTATCAAGTAGCTTCATGGACTCGTCTCCCATCTGGTCAATCCCCATCTACTTCACGCTTCCGGCGACGAAGCCCCTTCCCAGTTGCTTTCGGATCAACGCGAGCGCCACGATCGGCACGATGAAATAGATCGTCGAACCCGCAAAGATCTGGCCGTAAAGCGGCCCCTGAGGCGGCACATAGCGCATCAGGAGCGGCAGGAAGGTCAGCGCATTGCGATCGGTCAGCACCAAAGCGAACAGGAACTCGTTCCAGCAAAAACAGAAGATCAGGACGGCGGTGGTCAGGATCGGCCCTGCGGCGATCGGCAGGACGATCCGCCAGAGGATCGTCCAGGAATTTGCTCCGTCCAGCCGCGCCGCCTCATCGATCGTCTCGGGGATAGCCGCAAAGAAACCCTGGATCATCCAAATGGCAAAAGGCAGCGAAAAGGTCAGATAGGTTGTGGTCAGACCGAAGACTGAATCCAGGAGACCCGTGCTGCGGAAGAACAGGTAGAATGGAATGACCAGCACTATACTGGGGATCATGCGCATTGCCAGAATGGCGAGCGCCAGACGGTCGAACCTGCTTCCGAGACGGGTCATGCCGAAGGCAGCCATCGACCCGAGCACGATCGAAACCAGCGTGCTTGCGGTTGCCGTCAGGAAAGAATGCCAAAGTGCCGCCCAGAACTGCTCCTGGGACAGGACGTCGCGATAGTTTTCCAGGCCGAGCCCCGGGCCGGCATCCGTCTGTACGGAGAAGGAGACAAACAGCGCCCAGAGCGGGGGGAGGATTGTGAGGGCGCAGGCGACCAAGGCCAAGGCATAGAGAAGCTTGGTCTTCATGCCCGAGCTTCCTTTGTGCCGGTGCGGTTGAGCGCTGCCATCAAGACAAGCACGAGCGCCATGATGACGACGAAGACGATGAGAGCAAGTGCCGCGCCGGACCCCATCTGAAAGCCCTGGAAGCTGGTACTGTAAGCGTAGTAGTTCAGAATCTCGGTGCTCGTGCCGGGGCCGCCCTGTGTGATGACGATGATCAGATCTATGTTCTTCAACGAATCGATGAGGCGAAGCAGCAGCGCGACCATCAGGATCGGCTTCAGCAGCGGCAGCTCGACAAGACGAAGAACCTGCAAGCGGGTCGCCCCGTCGATGACCGCTGCTTCTATCACCTCTTCCGGCAATGTCAGCAGGCCAGCAAGCAGGACTGCGAACATGAAAGGCGTCCACTGCCAAGCATCGGCGACGATCAGGCTGTAAATGGCAATGCTCGGGCTGTTGACCCAGGCAACCGGAGAGATGCCGAGCCACGAAAGAACGATGTTGAACATTCCGAACTGCGGACTGTACATGCTCTTGAAATAGAAGGCCCAGATCAGCGGCGCTATCATGATCGGGATGCAGAGCACGACGCGGAAAACCGCAAAACCCGACCAGTTCTTCTGCAGGCCATGCCTGATGAGCAGTGCAAGCGCCAATCCCAGCACGAGTTCCAGAAGGACGGAGAGACCGGTGTAGACGACGGTGACACCGACAACACGCAAGGTGTCGGCGGAGGTCAGAATATCGATGAAGTTCTGAAGTCCATTCCAGCGCTTGACGCCGGAAATCAGGTTCCAGCGATAGAGGCTGATCGACACGGCCTGCACCAGCGGCCAGCCGATGATGCCGAGCAGGCACAAAAGGCTGGGCGCGATGAAAGCGCAGGCGACGCGTCGTGACGTCATCTGCATCAATAGTAACCCGCATCGCGCATGATCTGGTCGACGGATTTCTGCGCGGTCTCCAATGCCTCCTTCGGCGATATCTCGCCGGCGAAGGCGCGGCTAAGCTGTATGCCGACCTCGCCGTCGACCTGGCTCCATTCCGGAATCTGCGGGCGTACCTTCGCCAGCTTGAGGCTCTCGGCAACCGCCGAAAACCAGGGCTTGGCGGTCGCATTCGCAGCCCAGGCGGAATTGCGGCAGGGCTGACCGCCATGCTGGACGATCATGCTTGACTGGACATCGCGGCTGTTGAACCAGGCGACATATTGGGCAGCCGGCTTCGGATCCTGGCAGTATTTCGATACGGTAAGGCCAAGGCCACCCATGACGGGCGCACTGCAGACCTTGCCCTTCGGCGGCACCGCACTCTGCAACTGCGGCTTCGTCTTGGCATCCGCGGTGACTTGCGCATCTGGAATCCACGCGACCGGATCGAGCGTACCGAGGCCGCTTGCCATCGCCTTGACTTCGTCACTTTCCGTGTAGGCTGCACCTCCCGGCGGCATGGTCTTGACGAGTTCCAGCAGGAAAGCCAGGGAATCGATACCATTCTGATCGGCGAAAATCGGCTTCATCTTGTCGTCGAACAGGACGCCGCCATTCGCCCAGTAGATCGGCAACCAGACACCGAAGGCCTTGGCGAGACGCTCGGTGCCGGCAATGAAACCGAAGCGGGAGACCTTCGGATCTACGACCTTCTGCGATGCCTTGAGAAGGTCGTCCCAGGTCTGCGGCAGGTCGAGGCCGACGGCATCGAGATGCGCCTTGTTGTAGATCAGGCGCTGGCAATTGCCGATCGTTGCCATGCCATAGGTCTTGCCATCGGCGCCGTACATGTCCTTGAACGTCTGCGGGATATCAGAGAAGAAGTCCTTCAGCTCCTCGGCCGGGATCAGATCATCCAGCGCCAGAAGATGGCCGGCCTTCGCATAGCCCTTGAGATAAATCGAATCCACCTGGACGACGTCGTAGGACGAGCTGCCAGCGGCAAAGGCGGCGACCTGTTTCTGGATTGCCTCGTTGTAGCCCATGGTGATGTTGTTGATCTTGATCCCGGTCGCCTTGGTGAATTCCGGCGATAGATCGACGAATGGCTGACCGAACATGCCTTCGCCGAGCGAAAGCACATTGATCGTCGTGGTCGCGGAAATGGCCGGAGCGGGAAAAAACTCGCCGGCGACGGCGGCACCAGAGAGCATAGCGGTGCTCTTCAGGAGCGTTCGCCGCGATAGCGAAGGCCCATTACCCTGCATAGTCGTCTTCATGTGATCCTCCCTATTGCTCCCGGAGAGGAAATAGCCACATATATGATTGACATGTCTAATTGGAAAAATTAGCCTTAATACATAGGTATATACTATGAATAACTTTTCCATTGGCCAACTCGAAGCGTTCCGTTGGACCGCTGAGCTCGGCAGCGTTCAAAAGGCCGCGGACCGCTTGAACGTGACGCAGCCCTCCTTGTCTCTTCGCCTGAAACAACTGGAAGCGGAAGTTCCGGCTCCGCTGTTCGAGAAATATGGACGCAGGCTACGCCTCACACGTCAGGGACACGCGTTCCTGTCACGCACCAGGATCGTGCTCGATGCCTATGAGGACCTGAAGAGAGCATCCCGGGTGCCGGAAATTTCGGGCACACTCCGGATCGGCATGGCCGAGGGATTTGCAGTTGCCTGCATGGCAACGCTTATTGCTGCCCTCCAGAGGGACTTCCCATTGCTAAGGCCCGAATGGACGATCGCGACAAGTGCTGGCCTCGAACAGCAACTCGCCGACGGCGAGCTTGATCTTGCCATTCTTGTCGACCCGATCGGGCTACGCGAGGTGCGCCTGTTCGCACTCGGCCGCCAAGCTAACAGTTGGGCAGCGTCGGCGGCAGCCTTTCCAGAGATCGGCGCCTGCCCTCGCGATCTTACAAAACTGCCCGTCATTACAACTCCGCCACCAACGGCAATGTATCGAGGAACGCTGGGCTGGTTCTCCGAAGAAAAGGTCATGCCCGAGAATGTCTGCCTTTGCTCAAGCTTGAATGCGGCCCTCCAGCTCGTCGCCGCCGGCCTTGGCATCGGCATCTTCCCAACCAAAGTGATCGACGCCTATCCCCTGCCAGGAGCCCTCCGCAAACTAAGGACCGATCCCAGCCTGCGGGACGGGCGCGTGTTCGTCGCCGACAGGGTTACCTCGGATCAAATGCAGACAAACGCCTTGATCACGGTGATCGAGGACACTGCAAGGTCGTTGAAATACTTCGAAGAATGACGATCTTGCGGCTTTCTGTCCGAGCGCAGGCGGATCAAGCCGCGAAGATAATTTCCCCTAAACCAGCCTCCAGCCGATGATGCGCTTCGACCGCATCCCATCCGGTAAAACTGGTTGCACGTTGACCCCGCTCGCATGTTTAAATTCGGCGTGTTCGAAGTCTAGAATTTCGTCTTACACAAGAATTTCCGAAATTCTCACAAATAGGGCAAGGATGGCTACCCTGAGATCTCCACGATCAGGCTCCAAGGCCTCCCAATGCCCGATCTCGGCAATGAACAGCATTCATTGGAAAATCCTATGCGTTTTTGCATGATAATTCCAATTAGACATACGGGCTGATGCCCTAAATATGCGTCCTCAGGCACCATGGCGGGAGGAACCCATGATGACGACGCGCAGCCTTATCGGATTTCTGATTTTTCCACGATCACCGGCTGCCATGTCGGCCGACGACGGCGTTCCAATGGCCCATGCACCATTGCGCATGAATTCGGCATCCTCTCCGTTGCGACAGGCTGCCGGCTTTCCAGCTTTCCTTGGATCTACTTCATTTCTGTCATTCGCATGGGCTCTCGGCCGGACATGCGGACACGGAGCGAGCCTAAACGACCACAATCCAAGCTTCTGTTCGTCTGGTCTGACGCCGACTTCCGCGTGAGGCGCGGAAACTCGGCCGACAAGCGAAGGCAAGAGGGCCGGTGCCCAGGCTGACAAGCCAATAATTGCGTTTCCAGTCACAATTCATTTGTCGGTGGCTCGAAAAAACAACTGCTGAACTGAACATCAAAATGGGAGGATCGTGTTCGATGCAGCGGAAATTTGGAATAAATCTGAAGGTGCTAGCGCTTTGCGCGGCTTTTCTTGGTCTGACATTGACATCCCCTCACGCAGACGAATTTGTCGCCTCGCAAGACAAGACTGTGGTGCAAACCAAGCAGGGCGCCCTTCTCGGTGCTCTCAGCGACGGAATCTACAGCTATCTTGGAGTTCCCTACGCGCAGGCCGAGCGTTTCATGCCTGCCTCCGAGGTCAAGCCGTGGAACGGGATACGGCCTGCGGTCACCTACGGCGAGAATTGCTTCATTCCGCCGATGAAAACCGTCGCCGGGGATGAACTGTTCAATCCACATCGCTATCTGCCGATGAGCGAGAACTGCCAATTCCTGAATATCTGGACACCAGGCGTAAATGACGGAAACAAGCGGCCGGTCATGGTGTGGATCCATGGCGGCGGCTTCACCAACGGCTCAGGAATCGAACTTACTTCCTACGATGGGCAGAATCTCAGCAAAAAGGGAGGAGTGGTCGTCGTAACCCTGAACCACCGGCTGAACGTTCTCGGCTTTCTCGACCTGTCGGCTTACGGAGAGAAATACAAGCTTTCCGGCAATGCCAGCATGACGGATCTGGTGGCGGCGCTGAAATGGGTGCACGAAAACATCCAGGCCTTTGGCGGCGACCCGTCAAACGTGACGATCTTCGGCCAGTCGGGCGGCGGCTACAAGGTCCGCGCTTTGATGGGCACCCCCTCGGGCAAAGGCCTGTTCCAAAAGGCGATCGTCGAAAGCGGGTCGCGGGTTGACTCGGTCACCGATCAGGCATCCTCGCGCAAAATTGCCGAACTCACCTTGGCTAATCTGGGCCTGAAGCCCCAAGACGTCGATAAGCTTGCCGATGTCGACTACTACGAGCTCCTGGCGGCCTCTGACAAGGCGATCAAGGACGCGGCGGCCCAAGGGGCCAAGGATGCCCGTTGGGCCCCGGTCCTCGACGGCGATTTCATTCCGGAAAATCCGGTTGGAGCAAAATGGGTCGATCAGGCCAGAGACATTCCCCTGATGGTCGGCAATACCCTTAATGAGTTCGAAACCGTAATCAGCAACAAACCTGCCGATCTTCTCGCCGACAACAAGAACGATTGGAGCGAGGAGCAGGCCAGAGCCAAGCTCGCACAGCGCTTCGGCGATAAGGCCGATGCCGTCGGAAAGGCATTCCTCGAAGCCTATCCGGAAAAGAAGCTCGGCGATGCCTTCTTCGTCGATCTTCGGTTTCGGCCCGGCACCATCCGTGATCTCGATCTCAAGGCCAAGCAGGGCGGAGCGCCGGTCTATTCCTATATGTTCGCCTATGAGTCGCCCGTCATGGATGGCATAGCCATGGCCTGGCATTGCTCCGAGCTTCCTTACGTCTTTGCCAATGCCGCGCTGGTCAAGACCTCGACCGGCGGCGGACCAGATGCGATTGCCCTGTCGGACAAGATGAGCCAGGCATGGGTCAATTTTGCCCGCAGCGGCAAGCCGAGCGCAGAAGGCCTGCCGGACTGGCCCGCCTATACGATCGGACACGGTACGACCATGATCTTTGACAGGCAATCCCGGGTTGCCGAGGACCCGGATCGAAAGCTGCTGCAGGCGGCAGGCGCTCTTTTAAGCGAATGACGACCGACGACAACAGCCGCAGGATGGCTGCTCCGCTCCCTAAGGAAACGCATAGCTGGCGGGGCGCCATTTTCAAGACCGCAATGCAAACCATCCAACCAATACGCAGCACGGCCAGGCGCTGTCTAAAGTTGGTTCGGCCAAGACCCAAGAGGAGGATCCAGCCAATGCAGCCAGTGTTGACGTCGACGATAGGGAACTATGTTCGGCTTTTGGCCACAACTATCGCCCTATCGATCACGCCGCTTGTTGGCGCGGCCAATGCTGGATCGCCCGTCGACGTCGTCAAGGTGGATGGCGGTCTTCTGCGAGGCGTGGCGACGGATGTGCCGGGCGTTCAGGTTTTCAAAGGCGTCCCCTTTGCCGGCCCGACCGCAGGCGAAAACCGCTTCAAGCCGCCGCAGCCGGTGCAAAAATGGGATGGAGTGAAGGTGGCGGACCACTGGGGCGATCAAGCGCTTCAGGATATCCATGGAAATCCCGTTGGCCAATTCTGGGGAGATGAATTCTATTTCGACCCCGCTTTCATGCCCAAGGCCAGCGAAGACGGTCTCAACCTCAACGTCTGGACACCTGCCGCCAGCACGACCGACAAGTTGCCGGTCTATGTCTGGATCCATGGTGGCGCGAACCACCATGGCTACGCTTCCGAGATGGAGTTTTACGCATCCAAACTCGCGGCGAAGGGAATCATCGTCGTTGCGATCCAATACCGCGTCGGCGCACTCGGCTTTCTGGCACTTCCCGAACTATCGCAGGAAAGCCCGCAGAAGGTCTCCGGCAACTATGCCATGCTGGATCAGATCAAGGCGCTGCAATGGGTGCGGGACAATATTGCCGGCTTCGGCGGCGATCCAGACAACGTCACCATCGGCGGTCAATCCGCGGGAGCGCGCAATTCCACCATGCTGCTGCGCTCGCCGCTGGCCAAGGGCCTCTTTCACCGCGCAGTCATCGAAAGTGGCTTCACGGGATTCTTCGCTTCGCCGATGATGCCGCTCGCCGAGCGGGAAACAGCGAATGCAAAAGCCATCGAGCAGGTATTCGGCAAGCCGATGACGCTCGCCGATCTGCGTCAAATTCCAACGGACGACTTCATCTCCAAAATGGCCGCCGACGGCAAGACGCAGCTTTATGAAGCGCTGCACAAGGCAACCAATATTCCTGCCCAGCATGCCATCGACGGCTATGTCTTCACCAGCGAGTCCATCGATCTCCTGCGTCCCGGCGCGCTTGACGGCCTCGATATCATGATCGGCGGCACTTCGAACGAATATAGCTCGCTGAATGGCGGTCCCGACAAGACCATGTCCCAGTCCGAATTCAACGATGCCATGAAGAAGATCGGCTATGGCGATGACTGGCAAAAGGTCTATCGACCGTCCGATCCGCGCGACGCCTATCGCATGTGGCTGCGCGCCCGGGCCGACTACAATCTGCAGAACTATCTGGTCTCCTCGGAACTGGTGAAATCGAGAAACCGGAACCTGCACGTCTATGATTTCTATTTCAACCACGCGCCGCCTGGCCGCGATTCCGAATTCTATGGCTCGTTCCATTCGTCGGACCTCTGGTATTTCATGAATTCGATGCGGGACGTGCCGGGCCAGCGGGCATGGACGGTAGCCGATTGTCGAATGGCGGAGACCATGTCGTCCTACCTGGCGAATTTCGTCAAAACGGGCAACCCGAACGGAGGCGGTCTTCCCGAATGGCCTCAGACGTCGGCCGACACCGGCGGAGCCTTCATGTGGTTCCGCGACGGCTATGCCCATGCCACAAACCAGACCCCCTATCCGGAGCGGGACGATCTCAACCGTCGGGCTGTCATGGAAGCCCAGCATCTCTCCGGTTCCGACCTGCCCCGGTAAACGCGGCATCTTCGGCAAACTATCCAGATCCTGAACGTTGAGGAGTGAAACATGATCAACGGAAAGCCCTGCGGCCGCCGTCATCTGAGCGTTGTCGCCTGCGTGAGCGCCGCCAGGCTGATTTTTCTGTCGAGCTCAGCGATGGCACAGACAGTCTATGCTCCGGTCGGGCAGATCATCGGCACGCAATCCGATGGCCTCGCCCTCTTCCAAGGCATACCCTATGCTGCGCCGCCTGTTGGCGATCTGCGCTGGGCTGCACCTCGGCCCGCCGAACCATTCAAACAGCCCTTCACTGCAGACCGGCCCGGCAATGAGTGCATGCAGAAGGCCATTTACTGGAGACCGGGCAAGGCTGCGAGCTGGAACGAGGATTGTCTCAGCCTCAATATCTACGTGCCGTCATCAGACAGGAAGAGCCTGCCGGTCATGGTCGGCTTTCACGGCGGCGGATCGGTGAATGGTGCCAAGACGGACTGGGACCCCAAAGAACTTGCCAAAGAGGGCAATATCGTCGTCACGATCAACTATCGCCTGGGCGCGGCAGGCTTCCTCGCACTGCCGGAACTCAACAAGGAATCGAAGGACGGCAAGAGCAGCGGAAACTACGGCGATCTCGACAAGATCCAGGCTCTACGCTGGGTGCATGAAAATATCGCCGCCTTCGGCGGAGATCCGGGGCGCGTGACGATCGCCGGACAATCCGCCGGCGCCAGAGGTGTCTGCTTCGCTGTCGCCTCTCCGGAAGCCAAAGGGCTGTTTCAGGGCGCCATCATCGAAAGCGGGCGGGACTGCCCAAGCATTTCCAACGAGGAGGCCGTCAAATCGGGCGAGAAATTCGTCGAAGCTATCGGTTGCTCCGCTTCCACAGACCGGTTGACTTGCCTGCGCGCCAAATCCCCTGCCGAGATTCTGGATGCTCAGACGAAGTCCAAAATGACCATCAGCACGGTTTATGGCGGCTACGCACAACCGCTGGAAACGCTGAAGGCATTTGAAACAGGCGAATTCAATCATGTGCCGATGATCGTCGGCAATACGCGCGACGAGACTCGCGTGTTCGTCTACGAGGCGAACGATTTGCTCGATCAGCCCGTAGACAAGGCCCAATATGAAACCGAAGTGCGATCGCGAATGGGCAACAAGGCCGACGCCGCGTTCAAGATCTATGGCGATGGCGCCGATACCAATCCGGGACTGGCACTGGGACAACTGGATGCAGAACAGAAATATATCTGCCCGACGGGCATCGCCGTCGCCGCTCTGGCGAAATGGACACCCCTGCATGTTTATGAATTTGCCGATGTGAGCGCACCGATCAGACCCTATGCAAACGTTCCCTCTTCCTTCGATCTAGGCGTGCCGCATAGCGCAGAGCTGCCCTATGCCTGGGGCGAAGATACCGTCGCGGGCGGACTGACTGCGTCACAGGAGAAACTCGCTTCGCTGATGCGGGGCTATTGGAGCAGCTTGACCGCACCAACCGGTTTCGCCAATGCCGGTGATTGGCCAGCCTTTGAGGGACAGGAACCCAGACGGATCATCTTCAAGGCTGGCGGAGTTACCGAAGTCGTTGCCGAGCGCGACTATAGAGCATCGCGACATTGCGATCTATTCGGCGGCAAAACGAACTAGATGGAAGAAGTTTGGTCAGGCCGTCCAAGTGCCAGGCGCAAGAGCAAACCGGACATGCAGTGTCCGATCAGGCGATCCTCCTGAATTCGGCGGTATAGGGTTGCAAGTCTTCAGCCTTCAGGTTCACGCCGAGGCCTGGCAGGTCCGGCACGCTGATCGTTCCATCGGCATTCAGGACAGGTCTTTGCACCAGCTCGAGTAAGGGATTGGGACCGACATCGAATTCCAGATAGGGAAAATGCGCTTGCCCACCGCCTCTATGTTCCGGCAATGTCGAGGCGAAGTGCAGGGCGGCATGAAAATTGACGATGCTTCCCCAGACATGCGGTATGAGCGGTCGATCGTAAAGGTCGGCGAGTACGCCTACCTGTGAGACCCCGGTCAGCCCACCGCAGATCGCGATATCGGGTTGCAGGATATCCAGGCATCCGCCCGTCAGGAACGGGAGGAATGCCGACGCATTGGTGAATGTCTCTCCGCCGGCAAGTGCGGTTGCGGCATGAGCAGCGAAAGCGCGATAACCGGCGGCATCCGTCGGCTTAGTCGGCTCTTCGATCCACAGCAGATCGGCATCTTTCATGAGATCGGCGGTTCGCATGGCGCGCCGGGCCGAGCAGGATTGATTGAAGTCGACCATCAGATCGCGATCAGCGCCGATTTGCCGTCGAACGGCAAGGACCGTCTTGGCATCGTCTTCAACCCTGTATCCGCTTCTCAGCTTGACGGCCCGAAAGCCCGCCTCCAGATATCCATCGATCTCCCGCTCAAAGTCGCGGTAAGGATGTCCGCCAGGCTTGAAAAAAGGCCCGCTTGCATAGGCTGTCACCTGTTGACGCCTGGCACCGCCGATAAGCGTGGACACCGGTATCTTGTAGGCGCGTGCGGTCAAATCGTGCAACGCCATATCCAGAGCGGCGATGGCAGGTGCGGCGGTTTCTCCTTCGACAGCCTGGCGTAAATTCCGCCACACGGACAATATGTGGGAGGGATCCTGCCCGAGTATCCGTGCCGCCAGCTGGAATTCGATGGCGGCAGCCGCGGTTCTGGGTGAGAGCCACGCCTCCCCCCAGCCCGCCAGGTCACCGGCCACGATCTCCACCAGCAAGGTTTCCCGCTTCGGAAAGGAGACCAGCGCGTTGCCGATTGGCTCCGGCAACATGGCAGCCAAATGATAAAGGCGTATTTCGTCGATCTTCATGATTATGCCTTTGTCGGAGCCTCGTCCCGACCGAGCGGGGAAAGGAGCTCTCGCATGCTTCTACCGAGAATGAGGATGAGACTGGCGGTCACTGCCATGACGATTGCCAGAAATATGAGCGCTCCCTGGAAGCCACCCGTCGCGTCGCGAACCCAGCCGATAATCGAGGGCCCAAAGAAACCGCCGGTACTGCCGACCGAATTGATGAGGGCGATCCCGGCGGCGGCGGCCGTGCCCGTCAGCAGCGTCGACGGGAATGTCCAGATGGTCGGCGACGCGCCGCCAATTCCGGCCGCCCCTAAGGTCAGGCCTGCCATCGAAACAATCGGATTGCTCGAGAAGGCAGCGATCAGAAATCCGAGAGCGCTCACGATAAATGGCCCGGCAGTATGCCAGACGCGCTCGCGCCTGCGATCCGAACTCCGGCCCACCACGATCATTGCAACTGCCATGAAGGCAGATGGAATAGCAGCAACAAAGCTGGTCTGCAGATTGGAGAGGCCGAATTGCTTGATGAACTGCGGCATCCAGATGGCAATGCCGGTTGTGCCCATGACCAGCCCGACGGCAATCAGACACATCAACAATACCTTGGGATCGACGAGCGCCTGCACGGCGGAAAAACGTCCGGACGCTTCCTGCATGTGCCGATCGCTTCGCAGGCTGTCGACAAGCCAGCCCCGTTCATCATGGGTGAGGAACTGCGCCGTTTCAGGTGATTCCGGCAAGGTAAAGAGGACCACGAAGCCCATGATGAATGCGGGCAATCCCTCGATTAGGAACATCCACTGCCAGCCATGCAGGCCTGCCACGCCGTCGAACCCCTGCAAAATCAATCCGGATAGCGGCGCACCGATCACCGAGGCCAAGGGAACGGCGACATTGAAGAGGGCGAAGGTCGAGCCGCGATATGCTCTTGGAAACCAAAGCGTAATGTAGAAGATGATGCCCGGAAAGAAGCCGGCTTCCGCGGCACCGAGAAGCACCCGGACCACATAGAAGCTGGCGGGCGACCAGACGAATGCGGTGAGCGCCGAAAGAACGCCCCATGTGATCAATATGCGCGCAATCCAAAGCCGCGCCCCGACCTTTGCAAGCATGAGGTTGCTCGGCAGCTCGCACAGAACATAACCGAGGAAGAATATTCCCGCGCCAAAGCCGAAAGCGGATGCGCTGAAGCCAAGATCAGCGTTCATGGTCAGCGCCGCAAAGCCGATATTCACGCGGTCCAGAAAGGCCGCAAAATAGCACAGCAGCAGGATCGGAATGATCCTCTTCCTTACTTTGAGTATGATGTCCGAACGCTCAGTCATGATCTTGTTCCTCCCCATCGGCCATTCACATACCGTTGAGATATTTCTATAGGATTATTGATTTTACTGAGCAAATTTGTTCTTCTGAGCTTCCGATATAGGTTTTTTAAATAATGCGGATCACCTTTGCCCAGATTGAGGCCTTCTATTGGACAGCCCAGCTGGGTTCAGTCCAGAAGGCGGCGGACCAGCTTCACGTTGCCCAACCGACGGTTTCCCTGAGACTCAAGGAGTTGAGCACGACGCTCGCGAGCGACTTGTTTCACAGGGGAAGCCGGGGGCTGGAAATCACGGCGCAGGGGCGCGATCTGTTGCCACGCGCGGCAACCATCATGGCCGAGATGCGCGGCATCAAGGAGCGGGAGTTCGATCCGAAGGTCGTCGGTCAGCTGCGGGTGGGGCTTGCAGAAGGTTTCGCCGTCACTTGCCTTGCGCCGCTGCTTGCCGGATTGTCCGACGATCACCCTGCATTGGAGCCGGAGTGGACGGTCACGACCAGCACCCTCCTGGAGGGGATGCTGATCGACAACCGGCTGGATGTGGCGGTGCTGTTGAATCCGCTGGGTGATGAGAAGCTCGATCTGCGGCCGCTCGGCCCCCAGCCGACGCAATGGGTCGCTCCAAGGGCATGGCACCTGCCGGGCGAGATCACACCAAAAGTGCTGGCCGACAGACCGATCATTTCGAATCCACCTCCATCCGCGATGTACCGGCAGGTAATGCATTGGTTTGCACTCGAAGGCTTGAAACCGGAGCGCATCATCATTTGCAATAGTGTCGCGGTCATTGGCGAGCTTGTTGCGGCAGCCCTCGGTGCCGGCATTCTGCCTGCATCCATGGCCAGGCGCTATGTGGCGGCAGGGACGGTCCAATCCCTCTCCTGCACGCCTGATATCGAGAACGGAAGGCTCTTCATCGGGTTTCGAGCGGACATAGCCGATGCCAAGATATTCGCTTTCGAAAGGACGACAGAGCGCGTCCTGCGAGAGATAGGATATCTTTCTGCCTAGAGCCGGTACGGCTGGTCTTGGCTCACGCGCCATTCGTTGGATGCGTCGCACGCGCTGCCGGCCCCAACGGTTAAATGCCCTCTGTATTGATCGGCGCACTGGTGGTCTCGCTTCGATCAAGTTGCGAAGGGCCTATTATTCGATCGCTTCTTCTCTGCCAGGGCGATAGAAAGTTACCGGCAATTATCTGAAATACCGTGCCCGAGATCGGGGCTGCAAGATCGGAAGACGGCACGACGATCGGATGAAATTTCTCACCGCTCCTGGCGATCACATTGGGATCGGTGACCTCGACCATTTCTTTCTTACATCAGAGTATGGGATCAGGGCGCCTGGCCAGCAGCCGGCCGAACGACGCCTTCTGGATATTTTCCTGTTGCAGCGTGCCATAGGAGAAAAGATGGATGTTGCTTTGAGACATGCGTCACCTTCCGATCCAACGAGATAGCAACTTCGAAATTGCCATGGTCATATAGTATCGATATATCCATGAAAACATATCGTCGTTGAGCGCCGCTCCGTAATATCCGGTATCACACTCGCGGCGGCATTCGATCCCTTCCAAACACCAGCCCCCGAACAGAGTCCATGTCCACAAACAGCATCGTCGTCTTCGATATCGACGGCACGCTCACCGATAGCGTCGCACAGCACCAGAAAGCCTTTGAAAAGGCGCTTCGCAGCTTCGCATTTCCGGCACTCCGGACGGATTGGGCCGTCTATCGGCATCATTCAGACAGCGGAACTTTCGAGGGAGCCTGGGAAGAGGCTGGTTGGTCCCAACAACCGGACCATGCCGCGCTTGAGGAACGTTTCAGATTAGAGTTCGATGCTGTTCTAGAAACCGATCCCGTTGCTCCAATATCGGGCGCGGCCGAGTTTTTGGTTGCGCTCAGACAAACCGACTGGATTCCGGTCTTCGCTACCGGCAGCCTCCGCCACGGAGCGCTCCGGAAGCTGACATCCCTCAATGTTGCTTTCGACGAAGAACTGCTCGTCACGGCGTCTGAGTATCCGACGAGAGAAGAAATCGTCTCCCATGCGATCCTGCGGGCGAAGGAAAAATACAGCATCGCCTGCACCGAGAGGGTCGTCTCCATCGGCGATGGAATCTGGGATCTGAAAACGGCGCAAAATCTGGGCCTGGAATTCCTCGGAATCGGCTTTGCCGACAAGGCGGAACGATTCCGTGCCTTGGGCGCTCGCGTTTATCCCGGCTTCGGCGACGGGCTGGCGATACTTGCCGACGCAAATCCCTTTCGGCACTGAAACCGCTCCAACACAACGGATCAAGCCTTTGACCTTCGAATTCATCGTATCCCAGGGCCGCATTGCCGACAGGACGCCCGGCGCCATACCGGGCGCAGCACTGACAGCGAAAGCGCTCCAGGAACTCACCGGACTGGTGCCGACCTTTATCGGAACACCCGCATTTGCGAAAGAAGACGATTGGTCAAGGAGCCTGCCCGAGGCAAGGGAAACGCTGGCTGCTCTACAGAACGCCGCGGCCGGAACTCTAGGGCGCGGCAACAGGCTACTCATGGTCGCCAATACCTGTTCTGCGAGCCTGGCAACTCTGCCCGTCGTCGCGCATGTGCATCCCAATGCCGTCGTTCTCTGGATCGATGCGCATGGCGACTTCAACACACCGCAGACCACGCAGAGCGGATATCTCGGCGGCATGGTTCTGGCGGCCGCATGTGGGCTTTGGGACAGTGGTCATGGCGGTGGCCTTGACCCCGCGCAAATTGTGATCGTCGGCGCAAGAGACATCGATCCTGCTGAGGGAGAGCAGCTGCAACGATCGGGTCTGCGCATCCTTTCACCGGCGGAAACGAAGCCCGAAACGATCTTGTCGCTGATCGGGGATGCCCCGGTGTGGATACACGTCGACTGGGATGTGCTTGAACCGGGCCACGTGCCGGCGGCCTACGCGATCGCCGACGGCCTGCTGCCGGAAACGCTGCGCGCTATTTTTGAAGCCATCCCGAAGGGGAGAATTTTGGGAATAGAGCTCGCCGAGTTCGAAGCCTCGGCCGACGACCTGGAAAATGCATCGTCGCTGAGCTTTCTGAGCGATACAGTATCGCCATTATTCGCGTCGGGATAGGCTGGTGTACAGTTTGATTCAGCCAACGGCGAATCCCATTGACGATGTTGATAGTCGATGCCTTCCTGAAGCCAATCTGCCGCGCCATAAGCCCGCGCTATCCATATCGGATAAGGGCGCCTCAAGATGAACCGGTTACTAAGAATAGGCGATGCGACGATCGCGATGGTGCCTGCAGTCAGAACCACGATCGGGTCGACGGCACCTCTGGCATGTAATGCGCTGCCGCCGGATCGTATAGCAGTGCTCGTGCCCGTAGTTGACGCACACGGGCCAACCACCAGTCTCCGGCGCTAGGCTTGCTGCCGAGAGAATTCATCGGTGCGGAGCCTTAATTCTTTCTACACTTTGCTTAAGCTGAGATCAGCTAGCTCTTCAAATTTTGGCACGAGCAGTTTGCCCTCGGCACTGGGTGAGTGTTATGTTATATGCAATCGATCAGTATCCATGGGACTCACTTTGAAACCTCAAATCCAGCAGCATAATCTCCGGCAGCAGGTATTGGAGATTCTTAAGACGCGACTGATTTCAGGAAAGCTTGCATCGGGTGAAATTTATTCGGCCGCAGCCCTGGCCGCCGAACTCGGCGTTTCGAATAGCCCGGTACGAGAGGCGATGCTAACGCTGGTAAATCAGGGTCTGATGGAAACCGTCAGAAATCGTGGGTTTCGTGTTATCCCAATTCGGCGCAAACAGTTGGAGGATATCTATAGCGTCCGGCTCCTGCTAGAAATACCGAGTATCCGGAAGCTGGCTACTATTCCAGATGAGGTGCGCAAAGTGGAACCTGAATTGCGCGCCAAGCTTGCTGATCTTCGTCGGCATGCCGATCAGGATGACATAGTAGCGTATTTGACGGTCGATAAGGGATTCCACCTTCAGCTTCTAGGGATACTCAACAATCCATGTTTGGTTTCGACGGTAGAAACCCTTCGCGACCAGGTCCGGCAATATGGTGTTGGTGGCGTCTCCGCTCAAACGATCCTTTCGCGCTCCGCAACTGAGCATGAAGACATACTCGAAGCCATTCTTGCGGGCGATGCTCCAAAAGCGGCAGAGCTGATGACGAGTCATATATATCAGCTTATCGAAGATTGGAGTGGGACAATATCAAAGCAGGCAAGCTAGGAATTAGCCAGCGTTTGCGCATATCATATTTGTATAATTGGCATGCAATACTAATCCCTCGGATACTTTGGGAGTTTCTCTAACTCCCCTCCGGAACTATGTTCCTCACTTCTCCATAGAAATTCTTCCTGCAAATTCGCTGGGCGTGGGGTTATCCAGCGATTAATGCTCATCGTTGCACGCACTGAGCTTAGTACTACATTGTTCAGCCTGGTTTGTTATTGGTCGCAATCGATCTCTAGTGGCTTCCGAACAGCCGGCAACAAGCATTGATCGTTGGACGCAAGGTTGATTAGCTCGATCGATGTCATCGGCATGCCTCAGACCTAAACACCCGAAGCGATCTTCCGTGAGAAAGCCATCTCAAATAATAAGTTCGCTCATGCTTTAGCCCGTGTCGCAATTTGGGTGCAGGCTTCCACTGTATTATTATTTACCGTCTTTGCGTGCCGAAACGTCGCTCTACAGTCGGCAGGCAGCGCGTGTGGGTGTTTCGACACCAATCCGCAGACCTGAACTTCGAAAGATCCAGCATCCCCGTGCCGCGAATACCAGTCAGATGGCTGGGAAACGGGCAATTCTGCTCAACTTGCAACAAAAGCTCGAATGACATATATAAAATATAACCGATAACCGATTGTGACATTTCGTGGAAAATATTCTTCAGCAGACAAATCTGCGGGACCAGGCGCTTCAGGTCCTCAAACTAAGACTGATATCCGGGGACCTTGTGCCAGGTCAAATTTATTCAGCCGCGGCTTTGGCTGCAGAGCTGGGCGTGTCCAATAGTCCTGTTCGTGAGGCGATGCTCACCCTTGTGAACCAAGGTCTAATGGAGACCGTGAAGAACCGCGGCTTTCGAGTCGTTCCGCTCAGTGAGAAGGAACGCCGCAATATTTACGAGCTCCGGATGCTTCTGGAAATACCGTCCATGGTCAAGCTCAGTGCCATGAAGGATATTGTCACAGTCCGCAGCGCTGAGCTTTCGGAATTCGCGACCAGAATGGTTGCATACGCTAAAGACGGCGATATCGTCGGCTACCTCGATATGGATCGCCAGTTTCATCTGCGCCTGCTGGAATTGCTTGAGAATGAGCAACTGCTGTCAATCGTCGAAAATCTGCGCGACCAGTCGCGACAATACGGTTTGAAGGCCCTTTCGGAGCGCGGTGGATTGGTGAGATCGGCAGAAGAACATCAACCTATTTTGGACGCGATAGTGTCAGGAAACGGGCCGCTCACCGCAGAGCTCATGACCCGCCATCTTGGCCACTTGGTCGGAGACTGGGCCTGAACACAATAAAGGCGAGGCCTTGGCCATTTGTTTGGAGCAATTACTGCTCCGAATAAAGTTAGAGAATAGCATCCTTGAGCACTGCGGTCGATGCTGCAGATGTGCTTTTGCAAATTCGCCATGCCGCCCGCATCACCACCTCTTTCGCTGCAATCGAGATTTGTCGAATATGCGCTGAGGCCTGGGATATCGCGGCTCGGAAAAACCTGATGCTCGGCAGCACGGCGGATTGTCCGCTGTACATGCCAGTTTGCAACATCGTCAGATATTGAATAGTGGACGGCCCTGCCGAAACAGGGCCGGCCTATGGATTAGAAGCCGTATTTGGGCGGCGTCGAACCTGCCTTATATATCTCGGCTGTCTTGGCTGCCCCGTAAGCCGTGTCGTTCTTGTCGAGGATCTTGCCGTAGGCGCCAGTCTGCATCAGATGTTCGTACGCTGCCTTCAGGGCTGCAAGTAGCTGCTCGGAGTTGTCGTTGCGGGCAACAGCCGTAGCACAGGGTCCGCCGCCAATTTCACCGGAGGCGTCGAGCCCCGGATTCATGCGGATTGATTCCTGTGCGCCACCACGATTAATGAGAACGCCGTCAACACGGCCACTGTTGAGAGCAAGGATCGCATTGCTGATCGACGGGAATGCACTGACCGTCGGGGCCTTGTCGCATTTTCCCGCGCCGGTCTTCAAGGTCTCGAGTTCGGCCGAACCGGCCATTGCTCCAACCGTATGGCCGCAGATGTCGGTCAGCTTCGTCGGCTTGTACCCTTTGGCCGTGGTGACCAGGAAAGAGCTGTAATCCTGCCAGTCCGTCACGAAGTCAGCGACCTTCAGGCGCTCGGCCGTGACATAGAATTCGCCGAAAGAGATGTCGTATTTGTTTGCCTGCAGGCCCGTGAGCGCCGCTGAGAACGGAATCAGGCTGATTTCCGCCTTGAGACCAAGTGTCGCCGCTACAGCGTTTGCGAGGTCTACATCCATGCCTTTGAGATCATTCCCATCCTTATAAGCGAGAGGCTTGCCGATATCCGGAACAGCAATCCGTAGGATTCCAGCATCTTTGATTGCCTTCGGAAGCAGGGCCGCGACGGTATCCGCCTTCGCAATTTCCTGTGCCTGCGCCGGCACCATCGACAAGGCTCCCAAGATTGTCGCGGTCATCACCGACAGAATGTTGCGCTTGGTAAACATCATTCATTCCCCTTGTTTTGTGGAGGTGGCTACCGATCCAATAGCAACGGCCTCGTTGACAATAATACCTTACGGGTGATATATTACCGCTTATCGACAGCAGTGCAAGGGCCTTTTTCAAGAACGAACCCTTGGGCAAGAAATTGCAAGAAACGGCTGGGGATCACGACTGTACAAATCAAAATATCGAGGTGAGAGCTGTCAAATGGATAAGCCGAATTACGACGTCATTATTGTCGGTGGGGGACCGTCGGGACTTTCTGCTGCGTGGGAACTACGCGAACGCAACCTACTTGTTCTGGAAAAGACGCATCGTTGCGGCGGCCGCCTTTACTCCATGTCACGCGGCGACTACTGGCTAAACCTCGGAGGTCATCTCTTCCCGCCGCCGGGCTCGCATATGCGCAACATTCTCCACTCGATCGGCCTCGACATCATCACCATCCCCGGCAACAAGTTCGCGATCTGGTGGGGGGGCAAGGTCTATAAACCTAAAGCTGTTTCCATGCTGCCCTTCACCATGAGGATGAGCCTTCGCGAGCGCATCGCGCTGGCCTTCCTCGGCCTTCGCATCATGAAAGCCGTGAAGGGTTGGCAGAAGGAAATGGTGCCGGTCTACGGCGAGACCAATCAGCGTCGCCGCGCTCGCGTCGCCGGCTTCATGGCAAATCAGACCTTCCGCGATTTTATCGGTCGCATACCAAAGCGCCTCGAAGATCTCTTCCAATCGGCGTCCCGCCGCGCTGCCGCGGAGGCCGAGGATCAACATGCCGGCGTCGGCGTCTCGTTGTTCGGGGCGGTCTGGGCTGGCAAGGGCGATTCCATGGCACTTAACCTGAACGGCGGCTCGGGCCGCTTCGGCGAACGGATGATGGAATTGCTTGGCGACCGGATTCGCTACCATACGACTGTAAAATCGGTAAAGAAGACGGGCGACCTACTCACGGTCGCGTATGAGACGGACGGCATCGAACATACGGCCACGGCATCGCAAGTCATTATTGCGGTCCCGGCCTATCAGGCCGCTGAGATCGTTCAGGACATTCCCGAAGAGGTCCGCACCGTCCTCAGGAAGGTCCAGTACGGCCCCTTCCCCACGATGGGCATCATAACCGACGAAACCGGCCCGATGCCATATGACGACATTTATGCCATCACCACGCCAGATGCCTCGTTCGACATGTTCTTCAACCATGCAAATCCCCTGCGCACCGGACCGAGAAAGCCGGGTGGAAGCCTGATGGTCTATTCTGGTGGTGCGCCCGCACGCGAAATGCTGAAGCTCACCGACGAGCAGATCCGGGACAAGTACCTGACCGACGTCTACAAAATGTTCCCCGAGCTGAGGGGGCATGTGAAAGAAACGATCGTTCAGCGGTGGGTGCCGGGCAACACTTATCGCCCGGCCGGCTTCAACTTCGACCCGATGCTTGCATACTGCGAACGGGACGACGTCGACATCCACTTCGCGGGTGACTATTTCGCCGAGATTGGCAACATGGAGATCGCGACCGGCACCGGGCATGAGGCGGCCAAACGTGCCCGCGCTCGCCTGATGGACAGGCAGGATCGCTCTTCCTCGCTCCATGTGGTCAGCTCTACTGGCTCGGCCAATGTTGCATCCCGGAGCTGAGGTGTGACAACTCTTCGCTTCGGCATCATCGGCGCGGGCGTCGCGGCGGAGACCCATGCCCGCGAACTTCGCAATATATCCGGTGCAGTGCTCGTGTCGGTTTTTGCGCGAAACCAGGAGAAGGCTGCGGCATTCGCCGCAGCCTTCTCGGTCCCAGCAAGCTTTTCAGACATCGAAGATTTCCTAGCGGACGCATGCCTCGACGTGGTCATCGTGACAACGCCGAATGGACTTCACTTGGACTATGCGATCGCAGCCGCACGAGCGGGCAAACATGTAGTCGTAGAGAAACCGCTGGAAATCAGTTGCGAAAGGGCAGACCGGATCATCGATGCATGCACGACATCACGCGTCGGGCTATCGGTCATCTATCATCGAGCTCACTCGCGTGCCGCCCGCCGGGCAATGGCAGACATCGTAAGCGGGGCTCTGGGACAGATATTCCTCGTCAATATTATCGATAACGAGTTCCGCCGCCCATCCTACTATGAAGGCGACGCCTGGCGGGGCACGCGTGCGATCGAGGGCGGCGGCTGTGTCATTACGCAATCGACGCATCTAATTGACCTTGCCCAACTCTTGCTTGGACCGATCGTGTCCGTCTATGCCGAAACAACGACCGCATTGCACGATATCGAAACGGAGGATGCAGCGGTCGCGGTTCTCAAATTCCAATCCGGCATCCTCGGTTCATTTTCATCGTCAACTGCAGCCTTTCCCGGCCAACGACATCTGCTGACGATAAGTGGCACCAAGGGAACGCTCATCATCAACGGTGAACATGACGAGATTCTGTTCCGTCAGACCGTCGATGAAGGAGAGACACACCCGACACCGGGGAACTTCTCCTTCGGTGACGTCCAGAATCCCCGGGAGTTCCCGACACTCGGCCAACGCGCTCAACTCCAGGCAATCGTAAATGAGCTTCAAAGCGATAGATTGCCAGCCGACGGACCGAGGGCAATGCTGTCGGTGAAAGTCGTCGAGGCAATCTATCGTTCGGCAGCAGAAGGCAGGCGGGTTGCTGTCTGAAGACGCTCTTCTGCACGCTTTACAGAACTACGAGAAAGGGGCCGATTAGGCCCCTTTTCATTTCAGCAGTGATCTTTGTCGGCCGCCTCAGGCCTTGTAGTTTTCCACCGCGCCGGGAAGCTTGCTCCACCCGGCATACCAGCTGTTGAACAGCTTGAACTGCGCCTCGACATAGCCGCGCTGGCTGTCGTTCAGGACGTCGCTTTCGTTGAAGTGCAGCTCATATTCCTTGTCTCCCTTCAGCACCATCATGTGCTTGAAGAAGAGAACCAGATCCGGACCTTCGTCGAAGGACGACAGGACGGCGAGCGCCTGCTCGAGTTCAAGCGCGCGCTGGCGTGCATCGACATCGCCCTTGGCCGCAGCCTGCGCGAGGTTGCAGAGATGGATGACTTCCTTGGGCAGGACGTTGCCGATGCCGGTGATGGCGCCCGTCGCGCCGCAATTGACGAAGCCGTGGAACACGGCCGTATCGACACCGATCATCAGCGTGACGTCATCGTCGCGGCTGGTGATGTTTTCGGCGGCATAGCGCATGTCGGCCGGACCGCCGAACTCCTTGAAGCCGACAAGGTTGGAATGTTCGGCGCGCAGTGCGAAGAACAGGTCGGCGCGGGTGGCAAAGCCATAATAGGGGCTGTTGTAGATGACGGCCGGCAGATCGGGTGCCGCCGACAGGATCGCCTTGAAATGCGCCTTCTGGGCCGCGATCACCGAGCCGCGCGACAGCACGCGCGGGATGACCATCAGACCCTTCGCACCGACCTTCTGCGCGTGTGCCGCATGGGCTACGGCCGATGCTGTATTGACGGCGCCGGTGCCGACGATGACGGGCACGCCGGCCTTGGCCAGCCGCTCGACGCCCTCCATGCGCTGCGCATCGGTCAGCAGCGGCCAATCGCCCATCGAGCCGCAATAGACGACGGCCGACATGCCCTCGGCGATCAGCTGCTTGCCCTTGCGCACCAGCGCATCGAAGTCAGGACTGCGATCCGGTTTGCACGGGGTCATGAGCGCCGGGATCACCCCGGAGAAAATGCTGGACTTCACGTCAGTCTCCTTTCGGCCTAGTCAAAATGTCTGAGAGACGGCCTTCGAGTAGGATTGTTTCTGATGACTACCGGGATGCTCCCGTCAGATAGGCGGGATTGACCGACGACAGCACGACCTTCAGCGCTTCCTTCTGGGCAGTAGTATATTGCGGAATGGGCGCGCGGACGGGACCAACTTTAAGACCGAGTATTTCACAGGCTGCCTTGACGCCGCTGTTGTAGCGGCCGTCGCCGAGCAGACGGATAATCGGATTGATCTCACGCCAGATCGAAACGAGCGTCTGATCGTCGCCGCTTTCGCTCGCCTTCTGCAGCTTTGCCAACACCGGAGCCATGAAGTTCGCGATCCCCATCACCATGCCAGGCGCCTTCAGAGCGAGCGCCGGAAGCATCAGAACATCTTCTCCGTTGAAGAAAGTGATCTCGTGCGAATGCTCGGAAATGAGAGTGTTCATCTGCGAGATGTTCGCTGAAGAATCCTTGACGAACTTGACCGAGGGAATTTCACGGGCAAGCTTCAGGAGGAAGTCGACGTCAAGATGCAACCCCGTCGCGGGCGGAAAGTTATAGGCGCAGATCGGCAGGCTGGTGGCGTCCGCCACGGCAGCATAGTAGGCAAAAGCCTCGTCGAAGCCGATCGGTTCGTAATAGGGCGTTGCCAGCATGATGGCGGTCGCGCCGACGCGTTCGGCATGCTTGGAGAACTCGATTGCTTCGCGAGATGAAGTCGCGCCGGTATGGGCAAGAACGGTAGCACGGCCAGCCGTCTGCTCGACAACGATTTCTATCAGACGCAACCGTTCCTGGTGCGAAAGGACCGAGAATTCGCCAGTGCCGCCGGCGGGGACAAAGCCGTCTACGCCATCGGCAATGTTCTGATCAACCAACTTGCGAAGCGCCGCTTCGTCGATCTTCTCACCGTCGGCAGTAAACGGGGTGACGATAGCTGAAAGTACTCCCTTGAGGGTCATCTGATATCTCCGGATAAGAGGAATTGTTAGAGCGGGGCGAAGCCGTCGGCGAGGACGTCGTCCTCATCCGCGGCGATGATCAGAAAGCCATTGATGTAGGCCCGGCCGGTCAGGGCCGGCGTCACGAACGTGCGATCCGACGTCGTTCGGACGCGCTTGGCTGTGACGGTAAAGGTCGAGCCGATAATGCTTTGGGTCGTCAACATATCGTCTGGCTCGATGCTGCCCTCGGTCACCAGCTTGGCGAACAGCGCGCTCGTCCCGGTGCCGCAGGGCGAGCGATCGATCACGCCGGGAGGCGCGACGACGACGATCTTGGCATGGTGAGGTGCTGCAGGATCGTATTCGTAGAAGAGCACTTGGTAGACGTCGAGAAGATCACCGGAGACCGGATCGTAGACACCATTGGCTGTGTAGGTATCCCTTAGACGGCGCGCAAGACGAACGACCTCGGTCGCGTTGCCACGGTCCAAAGACAACCCAATCCTTCTGGCATCTACCGAAATGTAGTAGTCGCCGCCATAGAGCAGTTCGACAGGCATCCGTTGACCGTCGACATCGCAATCTCCTCGCGAGACGACAAAGGATTCGACGTTCGTCAGCGTGATCGTGGTGAATTTTCCTCCGTCGCGGCGCGCTGTCACACCAACCGGACCGGCAGGCGTGCGAATGCTGAACTCGGTCTGGTTTGGATCATCGCGCCAAAGGTTCGGGAGCATGTCCAGCTCCACGATCACCGATGCGAAGCCGATCATGCAATGCCCGCACATGGGCGGATAGGAGCCGGGTTCGAGGATGACCGCGCCGATATCGCATCCATCCTCCTTCGATGGGATTGGCAATACTGCGCAGGTCAGGCCCCCGCCGCGCGGCTCGTGCACCAAGCGTCGACGCCAATGATCGGCATTATCACGTAGCCAGGCGCGCACGGCGTCAACCGTCGCGACCTCTGCTGGCAAGTCGATCCCCGACAATACGATGCGGGTCGGGTTTCCGCCTGTGTGCGAATCGACGGCCAGGAATTCCTGTCGGTTTGAACGATTGAGCCAATTGATTGCTGCCTGCGGAAGGATACGGCTGCCAGACATTATCTCGCTACCTCGAAAAGAGCACGGCCCAGGGCCTTGTGGTCGATGGTGATGCCGAGGCCCGGTGCTTCCGGTGCCTTGCCGCGCCCCTGTTCGGAGCGTGGCGCATATCCGGCGACATGTTCCTTGGTCCAGTCATTGAAGAAGGATGCGTGGAGAAGCGCATCGGCGCGTGTGCTCGCTGCAACGTGAGAAACCGCAGCTGTCGTGACGTCGCCGCCCCAGACGTCCTCAATACACATCGTCATGCCGAGATCCTGGGCTTGGCTGCGCATGCGCACAGCACCCGTGATGCCGCCAACACGGGCGAGCTTGATATTCACCGATCCGGCCCCGGCCTCGTATTTCGCGCGATACAGTTCTGCCGAGTTGACGACCGACTCGTCCATCACGAGGGGAAGCGAACTCATCTTCTGAACGATGGCGCAATCCATCGTGTCCCGGCAGGGCTGTTCGACATAGATGTTCAGCCCGGCGAGCTCGCGGACGGCGATGATTGCCGCCTGAAGATTCCAGCCGCCATTGGAATCGGCGACGATGACCGCGTCAGCGGGGCAAGCCTTGACGACGCTGCGCGTGCGCTCGGCATCCTCGTATGGGTCGTTGCCGACCTTGACCTGGAAGCGATTGATACCGGCTTTGCCGCGAACGCGGACAAATTCAGCCATCTCCTCGGGCGATGCCAGCGGGACCGCTTCATAAAGTGGGAAGCTCGCCTGGGCAATACCGCCGATGAGCCGGGAGATCGGCAAGTTTGCGACCTTGCCCAGAATATCCCAGCAGGCGATGTCGATCGCGCTCTTGGAGCTATTCTGACCAAGCAGGACAGCGTCCATTGCTTCGTGGACGATCGTGAGATTCGTTGGGTCCAGCCCGATCAGCGAGGGAGCCATGACGCGAATTCCTTCGCGTGTGCCTTCGGCAAAGGCCGGCAGATACGTGCCGCCGAGCGTGCTGCTTTCGCCCCATCCCTCGATACCATCATCCGTCAAAATGCGGACGAGTGTGGATGCCTGGCTCTGCGCCGCCCTCCCCTTCGACATGACGTACTCGCCATGAGCGTAGGTCAGCTCATAGCCGTAAACTTCTATGGAGGCGATTTTCATCGACTTTCCTGCCTCAGTGATTGGTAACGTGTAATATATTACATGCGACCAGATATGTGTCAACACGAGGAGCTCGCTGTTTTGAAGACCGCCTCTCGTCATCATTGGATTAGGCGAAGAGCTCCGCAAGATGCCGGTTCAGGAAGAGGTTCTGTGGGTCCATCTCATGGCGGACGCTCTGGAAGCGGTCATAGTTCGGATAGAGGGCCCTGATCCGCTCCCGATCCAGGAAATGGAGCTTGCCCCAATGCGGCCGCGCAGCAAGCGGCCTCAGAGCCTCGTCGACGGCACGCAGAAACGGATCGTAGTTGCGCCCAATCTCGCCGGATACCGATATCGACGTGCTGTCCCGCCCGCTCTGCGGCGAGATAAAGCCCCGATCGGCCTTCTGCCAGCGGACCTGCAGCGGCGAAATCTCGTACGGAAATCGCTTGAGCATGAGGCCGCGCATGATATCGACGGCTTCTCGCGCCCGATCGGCGCCGACCATATATTCGAGCTCGTGGAATTCGGCGACCGTCGTTCCGTCGGGATAGATGCGATAGGCACGGTCGGTCCTACGGTTGATCTCGCCCTCCGGAACATCCGGCAGATCGGTGGAGACCTCTCGCAACAACTTTACAAAGCAATGGTCGGCAGGAACCTCGCCTAGCTTGTACATCTGCGCCGATCGATCCGTCGGCATCCACCAGAAGGAAAAATGCCGGTACTCGGCGAGCAGATGATCCCATTGCCGAAGAACCTCGGCCATCGGCAGAATGACATTCTCTTCCTTCAACCGATATTTGGGAACGAGATCCAGGCCAATCCGCAGCACGGGTCCGAGCATTCCGACAGCAACCTGGGCCGCAAGCAGATGCTCAGGCATCGTAGCATCGATATCTACAACCTCTCCCCTGCCGCTGACGATCCGCATGCCGTTCACACGCGACGACATCGAGCCAAAACCAAGGCCGGAGCCTTTGGTACCGGTCGCGACAGCACCTGCGACGGACTGGACGTCGATGTCGCCCTGATTTGCGATCGAAAGCCCCGAATTCCACAAGGGCTCACCAAGATCGGCAATTCTCGATCCGGCCCAGACCTGGGCCGTCTTCGCCGCCGCATCGACCGAAATAACCCCGGTCAGCTTCGCCAGGTCGAGCAAGATACCCCTGGTCTCGACGATCGGCGTGAAGGAATGGCCTCCAGCTGCGACCCGGACAGGCTTGCCATCTTTCACCGCGGCCTGAATAGCGGAAATCGCTTCATCCTCGGTTTCCGGCCTGACGATTGCCTCTGCTTCGAACAGCTGATTGCCACCCCAATTGGTCCAGGAATTCTGCTTCATTTTTTGGTTCCTCGAATTTTAGCCCGCAACTGAACTTGACTCGATGACATTCAGTTGCCACTATGTAAACGGCTATCGGTTATCGATTACCAGAAAGCCTTTGAGGCATCCATAGCTAAATTTCAAGACGTTCAGGGGAACGCGAAATTGACACAGCTTATCGACCGGCAGACAAGCCGAGACTATGAACAGATGCCAGTCGTCCCGCTCAAACATCACGGACGCTGGGTCTCCGCCATGCTTCTGATCGTGATCCTGGGCGGGTTCGTGGTCTCGATGGTGACCAATTCACGGTTTCAATGGGACGTCGTTTCGCAATATCTGTTCAACAGCGCGATTTTGTCTGGGCTTCTCGCCACGATCTGGCTGACCATCGCAGCAATGGCGATCGGCATGGTGCTCGGTACCATCATCGCCTTGATGCGCATTTCTCAGAACCCGGTTCTTGGCAGCATCGCCTCCGGCTACCTCTGGATTTTCCGTGGAACACCGCTGCTGGTGCAACTGATCTTCTGGTTCAATCTTTCGGCGCTCTATCCGCGGATCACGATCGGCTTTCCGTTCGGACCAAGCCTCGGCTCCTTCGACGCCAATACATATATCACGGTTTACGTCGCAGCCCTGCTTGGCCTTGGCCTGAACGAGGGCGCCTACATGTCCGAAATCGTCCGCTCCGGCCTGAACTCGGTGCCCGTCGGACAGCGCGAAGCGGGCGAAGCACTCGGCATGTCAAGCTTCCGCGTGATGAGCCGGATCATTCTCCCCCAGGCCATGCGGGTGATCATCCCGCCGACAGGCAACCAGCTGATCGGGATGTTGAAGACAACCTCGCTGGTCAGCGTCATCGCCCTACAGGAACTGCTTTATTCCGCACAACTCATCTACACGGCCAACTTCCAGACCATTCCGCTGCTGATCGTCGCGTCCCTCTGGTATCTCGCCCTGACGACGGTGCTATCGATCGGCCAGCACTTCCTCGAGCGTCATTTCGGAAAAAGCGACCGCCGGTCGCACACGGCTGACCCCGCCTCGCGGGACAATGAAGAACAGAATACGGGGGCCGTTTGAGATGCTCGCAACACCGTTCTCCTCCTCTCCCAAACAATTCGCTGTCGACGCCCGTGGCGTTCAGAAATTCTTCGGTCCCCTACATGTTCTGCAAGGCGTCAACCTGACCGTCGAATACGGAAAAGTCTGCAGCATTCTGGGACCATCCGGCTCGGGCAAGAGTACCTTCCTGCGGTGCATGAACCATCTGGAGCGCATCAATGGCGGTTTCCTTCAGGTCGGCGGCGAACTGGTCGGCTATCGCGAGCATAATGGCAAGCTCTATGAGATGAAAAAATCGGAGGTCGCCCGCCAGCGTGCCGACATTGGAATGGTCTTCCAGAATTTCAATCTCTTCCCGCACATGACGGTACTTCAAAACATCATCGAAGCACCAACCAAGGTGAAAAAGGTCGCAAAGGCCCAGGCTATCGATGAAGCGATGATCCTTCTGTCGAAGGTCGGACTGACGGCCAAGGCCAATGCCTATCCAAGGACGCTGTCCGGCGGCCAACAGCAGCGTGTGGCAATCGCACGGGCGCTTGCGATGAAGCCGAAGCTCATGCTGTTCGACGAACCGACGAGCGCACTCGACCCTGAATTGGTCGGCGAGGTGCTCAACGTCATGCGCGAACTGGCGGCGGAGGGCATGACGATGGTCGTGGTCACCCACGAACTCGGCTTTGCTCGCGAGGTTTGCGACAAGGTGGTCTTCATGGACGGCGGTATCGTCGTCGAGGAAGGCACCCCGACCGAGCTCTTCAGCAACACCCAAACCGATCGCGCCAAGGCCTTCCTGAGCAAGGTGCTCTAGTTCATTAAATGGAGAATTTATGACATCCCTTCCCGCCACCGTTCGCACCCAAGCTCTGATCGACGGCGCGCTTATCGATGCCGAAGGCACGGCAAAGTTCGACAACCTCAATCCCGCGACCGGCAAGTTGCTGAACCAAGTTGCGGCCTGTTCGGAAGCCGACGTCGACAAGGCGGTGAAGGCAGCCCGCAGGGCTTTCGACGATGGCGCCTGGAGCCGTCTGGAGCCGCGGGAACGCAAGCGCATCCTGCTCGATTTCGCCAATATCATCGAAGCCAACGCCTCCGAACTTGCATTGCTGGATTCGATCGATGCCGGCAAGCCGCTGACCGATTGCGAAACACTCGACCTCCCCGATGTCGTCAACAACATCCGCTGGTATGCTGAAGCCATCGACAAGGTTTTCGGCAAGATTTCGCCGACCGGCGAAGGCAATCTTGGCCTGATCGTCCGCGAACCGGTCGGCGTCGTCGGCATGGTGCTTCCCTGGAATTTTCCGGCAGGCACGCTTTCCTGGAAGATTTCTCCAGCACTCGCAGCCGGCAACTCCATCGTTGTGAAACCGGCCGAACTGGCATCCCTGTCGACCATTCGCATCGCTGAACTTGCTCTTGAAGCAGGCATTCCCGCAGGCGTATTCAACGTCGTCCCCGGTCTCGGTCACGTGGCGGGGAAGGCGCTGGGTCTTCACCCCGATGTAGACGTCCTGACGTTCACGGGCTCGACGGAAATCGGTCGCCAGTTTCTACGTTATTCCGCGGACAGCAATCTCAAGAAGGTCGTGCTGGAATGCGGCGGCAAGAGCCCGCAAATCGTCATGGCGGATACAGCCGATCAACTTGAGAGAATCGCCGAGAACCTTGCAGGGGCAGCATTCTGGAACATGGGCGAAAACTGCACCTGCGGCTCGCGGATTCTGGTCCAGTCTTCGATCAAGGATGAATTCCTCGACGCCATGGTGAAGGCGACCAAGAGCTGGACGGTCGGCCAACCGACCGATCGCTCGACAAAGCTTGGTCCGCTGATAGAAGCGTCCGCTTTGAAACGCGTCGTCGGCGCCATCGAGCAAGCGAAAGCCGATGGAGCACGGATCGTAACGGGTGGCCATCGGGTTCTCGAGGAAACCGGCGGATGGTTTGTCGAGCCGACGATCGTCAGCGACGTTGCGTCTGACATGGCAATCGCGCGCAATGAAATTTTCGGACCTGTCGCTGCCGTCATGACCTTTGATACGGAGGAGGAGGCTGTACGGCTTGCAAATGACACCAACTACGGGCTTGCCGCGACGTTGTTCTCCAACGACATCAACGTGGCTGTTCGAATGGCTCGCAAAGTTCAAGCAGGGACCGTTGCAGTCAACGGTTACGGCGAAGGTGATATCACGACCCCATTTGGCGGATACAAGACCTCTGGCTTCGGCGGCTACGACAAAGGCATCGAGGCATTCGATCAATACACGCAGCTGAAGACAATCTGGGTCACCCTCGCCTGACAACTCCATGGAACGGTCCGGACTTTACTCATCCATTGAAAGACTTCGGGCCGCTCCAACCAATGCATTCGGCCTGAAGAGCCACCCTATTCCGGGATGACGATGACTGATACGGTGAACCTCTCGCTCGCGGAAGCGACGTCCCTCAGCCTTGATATTCTCGCCAATACGGGACTCAGCAAGAGCCAATGCGATGCCGTGACTGACGTCATCATCCGCGCACAAAGGGACGAATGTCATTCGCATGGGCTCTATCGGCTGCTGGGCTGTGCCCATTCGATCAACATCGGACGCGTTAACAAAAACGCCGAGCCGGTAGTTACAGACGTTGCTCCGTCGATCGTAAAGGTCAATGCCGACCATGGCTTCTCATCATTAGCCTATAGCCGCGGTATCGAGCTTGCGCTCGACAAAGCAACCGTTCAGGGGCTGTCGGCCATGGCCATCAACGACTGCTATCATTTCTCAGCCCTTTGGCCGGAAGTCGAGCCGCTGGCGGAACGAGGCTTCGCTGCGATTGCCTTGACCCCCAGCCACAACTGGGTCGCGCCAGCTGGTGGAATTCGTCCGGTATTCGGAACGAATCCGTTTGCCTTCGCATGGCCACGCCCCAAAAGGCAACCTTTTGTCTTCGACTTCGCGACAAGTGCCACGGCACGCGGCGAGATAGAACTGCATAGGCGCCACGGAAAACCAATCGCTCCCGGTCTCGCGATCGACCTGGACGGCGAACCGACGACGGATCCTTCCGAAGCGCTAAAGGGGGCGATGCTCACCTTCGGCGGCCACAAGGGCTCGGCGTTATCTGCCATGATAGAACTCCTCGCCGGTCCATTGATCGGCGACATGTTGAGCATTGAATCCAAGGCTCATGACAATGAGGCAGGAGCGGCACCCTTGCACGGCGAACTGATCATCATTTTCGATCCGGCTTCATTCCTCGGGAAGGCACTCGAGCAGAACATGAATCGAGCCGAGCTTCTATTCGAGGCGATCACCGGCCAGAACGCTAGGCTCCCCTCGCAGCGCCGCTACGAAGCTCGGCAGAAGACTGAGGCCGAAGGACTGGACATACCTCGTGCGCTCTACGACGATCTAATTAAATTTCTGCCGCCCCCTCAATACGAGCAGCGTACCGAGAAACTGTCACAGAGGTAGGAGCCCACCAATCGGTTAAACTTAAAGCTCCGGAACGCATCCCTCAATCCAGTCTTATCGCGACCTCCGCAAAAATGATCAAAGTGCTGTTCGGCACTGCAGCCACGTCCGGAGCAAATATTGGTCTATAACTCAGGCAAAGGAGTGTACCATGCCTCATATATCTGACGACAATAGATTCGATAGCGTAACCATGAGCGGTGCGTGCAGCTGGATCATGCCGGGTCTTAGTTCAGCAGAACGAGAGAACGGCCAGCATGACTGGCCATCAAGACTGCGATTTCCCTGGACAAAGGCATGTCGAAGTCTTGTCATCGGTCGAGAACTCTTGGCTTTGTCAAAGAGCTTTGCCCACTCCGTACTTTCAAAGCATTTTCAGCGGATTGAAGTGCTCCTGCCAGACGTTAATGTCAGCATCACACTTCAACCGCGTCGGCTGCTCCTGAAGTGCCAAGCGACATCATCTAAACAGCGGCCTTATATGGCTCTGCTCGCTCCATCCGATTTCCCACGCTCAATGATTGAGAGATAGCGTTCTGCCGCCTTCGTAAATTTAGCCTGCCAAATCGAGTGCGCCTCATGAAGATTTCGATCACGTATGGCTTCGAAAAGCTTCACAACATAGTTCTCCGCATCGCCCTTCCGATCCGTGTAAACGACGCCCAACAAGTTGTTGAAGCGTCGAACGTCACCTGTGAGTTCAGAAAAATAGCGTATCGTTCGCTGAAGGCCGGTAGCGTCGATGATGGCCTGCTGAAATTCAAGATCGTTCTGGACCGTTTCCGCCTGGCTCTCCAGTTCTGCGCATCGCAACGCATTGTTTGCCAATTTTTCCAGGCGCCTGAGATCGCTATCGGACAACCGATCCTCGTCCGCCATGAGATAGTCGAGCGCCAGCATCCCAAGAGCTACGCGGATATTGTAGACCTCAGTAACGCTTGCAGCTTCCACCGCGCTAACGGTGGCACCCTTGTTGCGCTTGAGCTCGACAAAGCCCTCACGCGCAAGCAATCTCAACGCCTCTCGGACGGGATGCCTGGAAACATCAAGCATTTCCGTTAGCTGCTGTTCGATCAGGCGATCTCCCGGCCTGAAATGACCGGCAATGATGGCCTTTCGGATCTGTTCGGCGGCGAACTGCGTCGCCTCCATGTTGTTCATGGGAGTGATGATCGAATCTGAACCGGTGTTAGCCATGATGCCCTCGTAATGATTGCAGAGCGTCGTACTTTACCTGTTTGCTTTTGTCGATCATATACAAAGAAGCGGTAGATCATTGGGCTGGCGCGATCCGCAGCACAGATGGCGCCAGCCCGCAAGATCATAGCGAGATCGAAATTTGCTTTGCGGGCTTGGCGCCAGCGCCCCGATAGGCGGTGATCTCGATTTCGAACAGATATTCCGGGCCACCAAGCGGCCCGCAGCTTACGCAGCTGGCCGGATCGATACCGCGAAACTTTTCGCCCATATATGCCATGACATCCGGGACATCTTCCTGCCTCGGGATGAATATCCGCCGACGGACGATGTCGGCGAGCGAGGCGCCGACAGCATCAAGAGCGCCCTCGACGTTTTTCATCGCCTGTCTGGCCTGTTCGACTGCGGTGTCTGGCATTGCCCGGGTCTTATAGTCGCGTCCGGCGGTCAACGACATGAAGATCCAGTCCCCGACCGCCACGATACGGGAATAGCCCTCCTTGTCCTCCAGGATGCTGCCCGACTTGACCTTTACGATTTCCGTCACTGAAGATTTCCTTGCTTAAATTCGGTAGAATTCCGGGAGCTTAGATCGAGATGCCGCCGTCGATCGCGATTGTCTGACCGGTCGTCATCTTTGCGGCGAAGCCGAGATAAACGATGAGTTCGGCGACTTCGGCCGGAGTGGCAAGACGTTTCATTGGCGTCGCGGCGATCGTCGTCTGCCGGCGCTCTTCGGACCATTCGATACCCCACGAACTGTCGACCGCCCCTGGTGCAACCGAATTCACGCGAACATCAGGCGCAAGCGAACGGGCGAGGTTCTTCGTGAGATTGATGACGGCTGCTTTCGAACCGCTATAGGCAATGGTGCTCGCAACGGCGCCGAGTCCGGCGATGGAAGCCGTATTGACGATCGCCCCTCCCGCATCTTTCAAGGCCGGTGCAGCCGCCTTGGAGCAGCGAAAGACGCTCATGAAATTCACGTTCAGCAGATTTGCCCACAGCTCTTCGGTGATCGAATCCAGATCGGTGATCGGTATGGGATGACGAACTCCAGGTGTCCCCGCATTGTTGACGAGCAGATCGAGGCGGCCGAGATCGGCGATCGCCTTCAGCACCATTTGCTTCGCACTCTCGGCATTACCGACGTCGCCGGGTGCTGCGACGACCTTGAAACCTTCTTCTTGCAAGGCTTTGACGGCTACCGGTCCTCGCGGATCATCGGGTAGAAAGTTGATTGCAACCGTCGCACCGCTCTTGGCGATGAGACGCACTGCTTCGAGGCCGATACCGGATGCTCCGCCTGTAATAAGGGCCGTACGTCCGGAGAGGTCGAACGAAATCATGTGTATGCTCCTTTGTGTTTAACGTGGCGCGAGGGCTAGGCGGCCGACATCTTGCAGCCGTCACCGGCCGGGCGCTTCTCGCGGCGCAGAAACTTTTGAGTTTGCTCGCGCTGAGGATTGTCGATGACCGCCTCCGCCGTGCCAATTTCGCAAACTTCTCCCTGATGAAGGAACGCGACGCGATCGGCGGATTCCCGAGCAAAGTTGATGTCGTGGGTGACGACGACCATCGTCATGCCTTCGCTCTTCAGCAGACGCATGGTCTCCAGCACCTCACCGACAAGCTCGGGATCAAGAGCAGACGTAACCTCGTCGAAGAGCATGTAGCTTGGCTCCATTGCGAGCGCACGCGCAATGGCAAGGCGCTGCTGCTGACCGCCGGACAGGCGCGACGGAAGGCTGTCCGATTTATCTCCCAAGCCCACATGTTGAAGGTGCTTCAGCGCGAGCGCTCTCGCTTCCTTGCGGCTGCGCTTTGCGACCACTCTTGGAGCCAGCGCAACGTTTTCCAGAGCCGTTAAGTGAGGAAATGCGTTGTATTGCTGGAAAACTATGCCCAGCTTGCGGCGCAGCTTGTTGATATTGGTCTTCGGATCATGGACGCTTACTCCATCAACAACGATCTCGCCGCCCTGTATCGGCTCAAGTCCATTGATGCACTGCAACAGCGTCGACTTTCCCGAGCCGCTGGCACCGATCAGGCAGAGTAGCTCGCCCTTGCTCACATCGAGACTAATCCCTTTGAGAACCGTCAGCGGCCCAAAGATCTTTCGCACGTTCCTGATTTCAATCATACGACGATCCTTCCTTCGAGACGGCGGCTATATCGCGACACCGGGTAGCAGATAATGAAATAGAAAAGTCCCGCTCCGATCAGAAGCAGCCAGGTCTCATGTGTCCGGGTGATGAGTATCTGGGTCGAGCGCATATACTCGACATAGCCGACGACACCCGCGAGCGCGCTGTCCTTGATCAGGCTGAGAACAAGCCCGATCCAAGGGGTAAGGGCCGTCCTGAACGCCAGTGGCATCGATATGTACAACAGCTCCTGGAGACCATTCATTCCGAGCGAGCGAGCGCTTCTGCGATACTGAACGGGAACCGAAAGGAGGCCCGCACGAACCACCTCGGCGGTTACCGCCGACATCCAGGCGCCAAGCGCAATAGTGCCGAACCAGAAAGGTGACGCGCCAAAGCCCAGGATCGACAGGAAGCTGTTGGCCAATATCAATTGGATAATCATCGGCACACTGCGGAGGATGTCGATGTAGGGAGCCGTGACAATTCTCGCGGTCAACGACACGGTACGCAACCAGCCAAGGGCAATTCCCACAAGAGTGCCGACAAAGGTTGCTGAAGCGGCGAGCCGGATGGTGTTGAACAGCCCCTCTGCCAGGAAATAGGCATCCGACCATACAAGGCCTTGATTTGCAAAAGAGAACTGCACGCTCAGCTCCTGTAGATAAGCCGAAAGACCAGCTGCGATGAAAACTGCAGCGCCTTGGCGATGAGGTAGTAAATGAGCGCCGTGACGAGGAAGAACTCGAATGTCCGGAAGGAGGTCGACTGCGCATATTGCGTGGCGCCTGAAAGCTCCTGTAGTCCGACCAGCATGCCCAGCGACGTGTTTAGCATGCCCCAGATGCCTTGCGTGACATAGGCGGGAAAAATGACCTTGAACATCTGCGGAAAGATCACATGAATGAAGCTCTGTGGGCTGGTCATGCCCAGAGAGCGTGAAGCGGAAAGCTGCTGTCTCGGGATCGCGGCAAGCCCACCCCTGAAGATTTCCGTCATATAGCCCGCATTGTTGAAGGAAACCGAGACCAGGAGGGCGACATAGCTGGGAATATTGATGTGGAAAGCGCCGAGTCCAAAATAGAAAAGATAGAGCTGGAAGACTGCCGGCGTGTTGCGCGACAGCTCCACCCACGCGGTCGAGAAGCGGTACATCCATCCCTCGCCACGTTGACGCGCCACGGCCATGGGCATGGCAATTACCGTGCCGATAACGAAGGCGAGGATGGTGATCTGAATAGTCACCCAAGCCCCAGCCAAAAGAAGCGGAAGCGCATCCCAGACGATGGACCAATAAAACTGATAGCCGTTCATTCAAGCACCTCAAACGCCTGCCGGCAAAGCTGCATGCCGGCAGGAGGCTTACGTTTAGAAACTGACGCCATTCGAGTTCAACGAGGGTAGCGGACCATCGCCGTAATACTTCTTGTAGACTTCAGCTCGACGCCCGCTCGTCTCCTGTTGGAAAATGAACACCCGTGCCCAGTTCAAAAATTGCTGGTCGTCGCGATGAACCGCGATGGAGCCGAAATCCGCCAACGGAGCAACGCCGGCCTGGATGAATTCTGGAAACTGACCACTTTGCTCGAGGGCGTGGAACACACCTGCAGAAATCACAATCGCATCAAGCTTGCCCTGCTGCAGTGCCAGATATGACTCGGCGTCACTCGCATAGCCTGTGTACGTGGCGCCGGTTTTCTGCCAGCCACTCGCAAGCTCTTGCTTGAACAGCTGCTCGGGTGTCGCGCCCACGACGCTGCCAAGTTTCTTGGATTTCAGATCGGAGTATTGGGTTATGCCCGTCTCCTTCCGCGTTACGACCACCATGATATTGTTGGTGTACGGCTGCGTAAAGCCCACCGTCAGCGCGCGTGAAGCCGTCGGTGTTGTCGATGAAATCAACACGTCAATGCGATTCGAAACCAGAGCAGGGATCCGGTCCGGCGATGGCGTTTCGACAATCTCCACCTCTGCACCCAGTGCTTTAGCCATGTCTTTGCAGTAGGTGACGTCATAACCGTCCGGCTGATTGTTCTGGTCTCGGAAGCCCGCTGGCGGATCGTCCAACATGGTGCCGCAACGCAACTTCTTCGATTGTATGATCTTGTCCAGGGCAGATTCTGCATTGGCATGGGATATCATCCCGGCCGCAAACATAGCCGTGGCAAGCAATATTTTGACATAGTTCTTCACGTTAAGTTCCCCTTTTTATCTTACTTGGTTGAACTAATTTGCGAGACTGCCTATAGTCGTATCAGCTCGCTTTCTTCACTGGCTTATTCTCGACTGCGATGTCCGAGAGAGGGCCAAGTTCTTTTTCAATCAGCGGCACCACCTCCTTTTTGAACCGCATGATCGAATTGTGCGCCTTTTCAATCGGCATACATCCAAAGGAAAAGTTGCACGTATAGTTGCTAGGATTAAGCCGCTTGATATCGGCGATCATCTTTTCTGCAACCACATACGGATCGCCGACCACCATGTTGTCTGCATATTGATCGAGTGTATACTCGCCGTCATAAGGTTCGTCGCGGATGTAGCCCTTGTCGTCGACGGGTAACTCGGCCTGTCGAAGATGGTAAGCCATGCGACCGACATAACGGGCGCGTTCGCCGACAGCGAGCGCTTCGCTACGGCTGTCGGTGATGTTGACATACTGCATGATCGCCAGTGGCTTCTTCAGCGGATTCTCGCCGATGGATTCCCAAGCCTTATTGAGCCCGTCTCCCATTTTGTACAATACGGGTGAGCCCAGGGTACTTGCCGCAATGAACGGTGTCGCATTCCACCTCTTGAATCTGTCTAGCAGCTTGGGATGCGACGACGTCACGAAGATCGGCGGCAACGGCTTCTGTTGTGTACTGACCGCAAAGCTCGTTTTGGGAACACTGAAGAACTTGCCCTTATATTCGACTTCCCCGTCGACCAATGCTTTCTCGATGACGTCCCAATATTCCAGGAAGACGTCGACCTTGTCTTCTATGGCCGCACCATAGCGGTCGAATTCATATTGCTGGTAGCCGGTTCCCATACCGACGACCAGGCGCCCTTCCATTTGCGTATCGGCAACCGCGATCTCCTGGGCAACGCGCAGGGGATTGTAGAGCGGCAGCACGATAACCCCCGGCCCAAGCTTGATCTTCTTTGTCCAGCCCGCCGCATAAGAGCACATCATCAGCGGCGATGGTGAACTCGAATAGTTGGCGAAGTGGTGCTCGGCAAACCAGGCAATATCGAAGTCCAATTCCTCGGCGGTCTGGACCATCTTCTTCGTATCGCGCATGACGCCGACGGCACCGTCGGGATGGTCGCGAAGGGTCATAAGGCTGAATAAGCCGAGTTGCATGTCATTCTCCTAAAAAACATTCCGAGGCGCTGGAGCGCCAATGCTCTCCGGCCATTCAAGCCGCGTTCGAAAGAGGGATCGGAGCGCCGACCGCGTAGATCCCATCCTGGTAGATCAGTGGCGAAACCTCGGCAGCGAAGCGCGAATTGCTGACCCTGCCGATGATGATGTCGTGTGTTGAATAGCTGTAGGCCCTGTCGATCTCGCAGAAGAGATTGGCCTGAGCGTCGGCGAGATAAGGAATTCCGCCCTCAAGCTCCCAACTGCCATCGAGGAAACGCTCGCTGGCGGGAACACCCCCGCTGAAACGCCGCGAGATCTCGACCTGCGATGCCTGCAGAAGATTGATGCAGTAGCGCTTTTCGTCGTGCAGCGGCGCCAGCACCGAAGCCTTCTGATTGATGCACACGAGGATCGAAAGCGGCGAGAAGCATAGCGACGTCACCGAAGTCACGGTGATGCCATGCCGTATCCCCTCGTTCTGGCAGGAAATGACGCAAACGGTGGCCGCGAGGCGCCGCATGGATTGGCGGAAGTTTTCTTCATTCTGGTCGCGCATTGGATGCTCCCATTCAAGTGCATTTAAGTTTGCAGATTATCTACAATCCGTCAACACACGAATCCGCGATGAGGGAAGTTTGTATTTAACCATTTAAGTTTACTCATAAAATTACATCTGGCGCGATCATCTGCAGACAATTTCAAATCGCGAAGACCATTAATCTGGTTCCGCACGCAGTACCGAGATCGCCCCTCCCCCGTGGCAGAGGTTTAGCTTTGAGGTTTCCTTCCGGTTCCTCCAAGGCAAGGACCACTCGAGCTCTCTTGTGGCGAACCCTCTGCATGGGTTGCATATTGTAGATAATCTGCATTATGCTCCGAGAGAAGTATTGAGGGAAAACGACAAGGCAGTCGGCCGCTTGCGATGAGCCTGGGAGGGACAGATGTTTTCCGACGCTTTTGAAATTCATGACGACCGCTTTCGGAGCCTGATCCTTCCGAACGTTCATGTCGAGAAACTATGGACCGGCGGGCGGTGGCTCGAGGGGCCGGCATATTTCGCCGCAGGCCGTTACCTGCTTTTTGCGGACATACCCAACGATCGGCTCATGCGCTGGGACGAGACGAACAATTCCGTTTCGATATTCGAGAGTCCTTGCGGATTTCAGAATGGGCATACCATCGACCGCGAAGGCCGGCTGATCGCATGCGAACATGGATCACGCAGCGTCTCGCGTGTCGAGCACGACGGTTCTCTAAGCGTCCTCGCATCGCACTATCAAGGCAAACGACTGAATTCCCCGAACGACGTCGTGGTAAAGTCCGATGGCGCCATCTGGTTCAGCGACCCGACCTACGGCATCGACAATGACTATGAAGGACATCGAAGCCCGTCCGAGATCGGCAGCTCCAACGTCTACCGCGTCGACCCCGCCGACGGCCACGTCTCGATCATTGCAGACGATTTGGCCAAACCAAACGGCCTTGCCTTCAATCATGACGAGTCGAAGATCTACATTGTCGACAGCGGCGCTACCCATAGTGCTGATGGTCCTAGACATATTCGCGAATTCGACGTCGCACCGGACGGCAAGACGCTGGGTAAACATCGGATCCTGGCGACATGCGATCAGGGCATCTATGACGGCATGCGCCTTGATGAAAAGGGAAACATATGGGTCGGTGCGGGCGACGGTGTTCATTGCCTGAGCAGCGAAGGGGAATTGCTAGGCAAGATCCGCATCCCGGAAACGACCGCCAACGTCGTCTTCGGCGGCGCCAAGAAAAACCGCCTGTTCATCTGCGCGACCCAGAGCCTCTATGCCGTCTTCCTGCAAACCAGGGCGATGGCTCGCCCGGCGGCGACCTAGGCCATCTCGATCGTGATCATCCAATCTGTAAGCTTCACTAAGGGAACCAAACAAATGAGCTCATCCTTCGCTGAACAAGTCGTCGTGGTTTCAGGCGCCGCTGGCGGTGTCGGCCGCGAAGTCGTGGTGAAACTACTGGAACAAGGCGCGCGCATCTGCGCGACCGACATCACATCATCGGTGCAGGATCTCGAAAACCTCGCGCCGGACCGCATCGTCACCGTCGCGGCGGACGTTACGCGAGCGGATGATGTCGAACGAATTTTCAACCGCGCGGAAAATGCTTTCGGCCCGGTCGATGTCCTGATCAACAATGCAGGCTTCATCATCTCGAAATCGGTACACGATACCAGCGAGGAGGAATGGGACAGCGTCATGAACGCGAATGCCAAGGCGTTCTTCCTGATGGCGAGACGAGCCCTCCCCTCCATGATCGAAAGGCAGTCCGGCTCGATCGTCGCAACCGGCTCGATCTCAAGCGTCGTGGGCCTCCCCGAACAAGCCGCATACTGTGCGGCCAAAGGCGCGCTGTTGCAGCTCGTTCGACAGATGGCAATCGACTATGCGCCGAAAGGTATTCGCGTCAACGCCGTGGGCGCCGGCTCGATCAACACGCCATTCCTGACACGATACCTCGAAGGATTGGAAAATCCGAAAGCCGGAGAGGCAGCCATCAAGAGTGCCCACCCCCTGGGACGATGGGCTGAACCCGCCGAGATAGCAGACGCGATCATATATCTTGCGAGCCCACATGCGTCCTTTGTCACCGGGCATATCCTCATGGCTGACGGAGGCTACAGCGCGCGGTGAAACGATTAAGAGGTCAGCTGTGGTCTACTACGGGACAAACGATAGAAAACGCCAATGCGTCGAGTTTCACAACGCTCTGACCCGTATTTTTCATTTGGCGTTAATCCATTCAGTCGTCGTGAACCCATTGAGGAATTTGCTATATCGATATCGTTAGAGGGTCACAGCGAAATGCAAAACTGGGTGAAATCGCGACACAAATGAACACCGTTCGGTCACAAAGGCGGTGCGCCCGCCGGATGTGAGCGCAAGGATTTCCGGAGCGGCTGTAACGGAGTTCGATACAGGCAGGGTTCCTGTGACGACATTGCCGTCCACAATTGAGAGGACCGTCAGCAGATCGCGATAATCGCCATCGGCGGGAGCCAGCAGACCCGTCGCATAGGTCTTCCCCACGAAATCGCCGTCGGAAATAGCGGCGACGGTTCCCGCCGAGATCCGACGCAGCAGATCCGCCGTCTCCGTCGCGGCTGCGTTCAGGGAGGCGGCGCAACCCAGAGTGACGGCGAGCGAACCGATCAAGATATCAAGATGCATTTTTAACTCCTTATGGACCGCGCAATCACACGTCAGCCAACTCCGGTCTCAAGGGACATTGGCCTCAATTCTGATTTGAATCCAATTGGAATACTGGACTCTGTGATTATTAAATCGCATCAATATCGGATGGATATCCGTTCGCTCGCCTGCTTCGTCGCGGTTGCCGAGGACCTGCATTTTCGCAGGGCCGCCGAGAGGCTGAACCTCACCCAGCCCGCACTCAGTCAACGCATTCGCGTGCTGGAAGAAGAGGTCGGCACGACACTGTTCGAACGCGATCGCCGTGGCGTGGCATTAACGGCAGCGGGAGCGGCATTTCTTGATCCCGCGCGCGCAGCCGTGGCAAACGCAAACCTCGCGAAAACGAGAGCGCTGCGCGCCGTGTAGGACGAGATTGGGCGGCTGCGGCTCGGTTTCACTGTCATAGCCTTCTATGGCACGCTGCCTGAGGCCGTGCATGCCTTTCGCGCCCGATATCCGGACATAACGGTCGAACTGACCGAGATGAATTCACCGGCATTGGAGCAGGCCTTGCTGGCCGGTCGCATCAATCTGAGGATATTGCATCCGCCCATCGCGATATCGTTCAGGAGGTCACACCGATGACGACGCTCACTGGTCTTGTCGCGGCAGGCGTGGGCATGGGTTTCGTCACCGATGGCATTGCGGCGGTCGGACGACCCGGCGTGGCGTTCCACTCGATCGAACCGGAGCCGCCGGATTTGCCGATTGCCGCCACCTGGTTATCACCGGACCTTTCGTCGCCCGCCGCGCGTTTCCTCGATATTGTCTCTGAATATACCGCCAAAAAAGGGGCGACGTAGAAGCGCACCGCTCAGTGCCCTCCTCCAAGATTTTTAGCTGCTTTGCGCAGATCGAGCGCATCGAGCTGCCGACGCCTAGTCGGCCTGGGCCAGATCAGGGTTGGCATGCAAGCTCGCCAACCCTGATCGCGGAAGATGAAATCCAAAACGTTTTGACTTGACTCCCAAAACGTTTTGGAGAATCTTTTGTGCCGTTCTGGAGGACGATCTTGGCAAACCTCAAGCAGCTTGCACAGTCCCTCGGACTGTCGATCACCACGGTTTCCCGTGCACTCGACGGTTACGACGATGTCTCTGCCGCAACCCGGAAGCGGGTGAGAGAGGCTGCAGAAATAGTTGGCTACCGCCCGAACGCATCGGCACGTAGGCTAAGGAAGCAACGTGCGGAACTGGTTGCCATCACGCTGCCGAGCGACCCCGGCCATATCGGTCCGCCGCATTTCCTCGACATGCTCTCCAGCTGTGCTGAGCATCTTGCGAGTGCTGGCCTCAATCTCGTCATCGCGCCTGTGCCACGCGGTGAAAGCGAACTCGACATCTGCCGTCGTTTCGTTGATGGCCGCCGCGTCGACGCCATGCTTCTCGTCCGCACCAGGCGGCAGGACGAACGCGTCGAATTTCTCCAGTCGCGCGGCATTCCCTTCGTTACCAACGGCCGCACCGAAAGCCTCGTGCCGCATCCCTATATCGACGGCGACGGTTTTGCCGGGTTCCACGCGGCAACGGTCCGTTTTCAAGCCGCCGGTCACCGCCGCATCGGCCATGTTGCCGGGCCGCAGGAATATTACTTCGCACATGTGCGCCGCACGGGCTGGAAGGCCGCGATGGACGAGGCAGGTCTGAATGCCGATCTCTGCGCCGAAAGCGCGCCCACGGAACAGGGCGGTTATCTCGCCGCACTGGAATTGCTCCGGCAGCCTTCGCGTCCCACCGCGCTCGTTTGCTCCACGGACGAAATGGCAATCGGAGCGCTCAGAGCACTACGCGAGATCGACGGCGGCGACGCGATCAGCATTGTCGGTCACGACGACCTGCCGACAGGCGCCTTCACAAGCCCTTCCCTGTCGACCATGCGCATGACCGGCGAAAACCTCGGTGCGAGCTTCGCCTCGCTGCTGTTGCGGGCGATCGCCGGCGAGCCTGCGGAGGAATTGCAGGAGCTTCACGCGATCGAATTCATCGATCGCGACAGCCATCGCCGTCCGATGAAGGTGACATGAGCAGACAGTGCATCACAGACAAAAACAATGAAGGAGGAGAGAATATGAAACCTATCACGTCATTCGGAATTCTGGCTTCCACTGTGCTGGCCTTTGCTTCGCCGGTACTTGCCCAGACGGTTTTCGTATCCACCCAGCTTCGTCCGATCGAAGAGGCGACCGTGGTGCGGCAGGACCTGCTGAAGGATGCCGGCAAGGTGGATTATGTGGTCGAGGAACCGCCGCAGTTCGCCGTACGCATGGAAGCCGAGGCCAAGGCCGGCAAGCACACCGTCAGCCTGGTCGGCGCGCTGCACGGTGAGCTTTCACCACTCGCCGACAAGGATCAGCTCGAACCGCTTGATAATCTCGCCAAGAAGCTCGCCGCCGGCGGCATGCCGCAATCGCTCCTCGATCTCGGCAAGCTCGGCAAATCCACCCAGCAATACATTCCGTGGATGCAGGCAACCTATGTCATGGCCGCCAAGAAGGAAGCCCTGCAATACCTGCCGAAGGGCGCCGATATCAACGCCATCACCTACGATCAGCTGATCGAGTGGGGCAAGAATATGCAGCAGGCGACGGGCCAGCCGCAGATCGGCTTCCCGGCCGGCCCGAAGGGCCTGATGGCACGTTACTTCCAGGGTTATTTCTACCCGTCCTTCACCGGTGGCGTAGTGCGCACCTTCAAGAACGCCGATGCCGCGGCAGGCTGGGAGAAACTCAAGGCGCTCTGGGCCTATGTAAATCCCAACTCGACCAATTACGACTTCATGCAGGAGCCGCTGGCCGCCGGTGAAGTCATGGTCGCCTGGGACCATGTCGCCCGACTGAAGAATGCCATTTCCGCCTCGCCGGACGACTATGTCGTATTCCCGTCTCCGGCCGGCCCGAAGGGGCGCGGATACATGCCCGTTCTCGCGGGCCTTTCGATCCCGAAGGGTGCCCCGGATGCGGCGGGCGCGATGAAGATCATCGAAACACTGACGACCCAGAAGATCCAGCTGCTCACCGCGTCCAAGGTCGGCTTCTTCCCGACGCTGAACGTCCAGCTGCCGCCGGATCTCGACAAGGGCGTCGCACTTCTCGCCGGTGCCGTCACCAAGACCCAGTCGGCCAAGGATGCAGTGATCTCGCTTCTCCCAGTCGGCCTCGGCGACAAGGGCGGTGAGTTCAACAAGGTCTATATGGACAGCTTCCAGCTGATCGTGCTGCAGAACCAACCCGTCGGCGACGTGCTCGCCAAGCAGGGCGCCGTCATGGCCAAGCTGATGACCGATACCAAGGCTCCCTGCTGGGCACCGGATGCCAAGAGTGACGGCGCCTGCCCGGTTCAATAATCCTCCCTAGGGTGCCTGGACGCGAATGTCCGGCCATTCTTTCCTGCAACCCTGCTTTTCGAGGCGGGAGTCCATGACCCAAAACCGACCCTGGATCCCCTATCTGCTGATCCTGCCATCCGTCGTTTTCCTCGGCCTGCTTTTCATCGTGCCGCTGGTGCAGACGATCTGGCTGGCCGTCTCGGATGACGGCATGCCGTCGCTTGTAAACATGCAGCGCATGGTGACGGACATCAATTTCATCCATTCGGTACAAAACACGTTCCTGCTGACGATCGTGGTCGTACCGGTCCAGATCGCCATCGCGCTCGCCATGGGCACGATGGTCGCCAAGATCGGCCGCGGGCGGGAGACCATTCTGTGGATTTGGACGATCCCGCTCGGCATTTCGGACCTCGCCGCCGGCCTCGTCTGGCTGTCGATCCTCCAGAATACAGGTTATTTCAACTCGCTGCTCTTCAGCCTCGGCGTGATCAGCCGCCAGGCGAGCTGGCTCTCCTACCAGACGCCGGTTGCGCTTTTCATCGCCATCGCGGTGGCGGAGATCTGGCGCGGCACGGCGATCGTCATGGTCATCATCGTCGCCGGCCTCAACCAGGTGCCGAAGGAGTTCAAGGAAGCCGCCGAAATCTTCGGGGCCGGTCCATGGACGCGTTTCTGGAAAATAACCCTGCCGTTGATCCGCCCGGCGCTGCAATCGGCCCTCATCCTGCGCACCGTGCTCGCCTTCGAGGTCTTCGCAGTCGTATACGCACTGGGCGGCCGTAATTTCCCGGTCCTCGTGGGCGAAGCCTACAACTGGCAGAACCAGAACCAGAATTACAGCGTCGCGGCCGCCTATGCGGTTCTGATCATGATCATCTCGCTCGCCGCAACCCTCGTCTATCTCAAGGCCTTCAAGGTCGATCCGGAGCGCCTGCCATGAACACGCAAGCCATCGGTTCCGAAGCCGCCGCTGCCAATCCCGCAAGCTTCGTTTCATCGCGCCGTTGGTTGCTCTGGAGCGGTATCGCCGCACTTTGCGCCTGGGTTCTGGTGCCGATCTATCTCGTGGCGCTAGGCGCACTCGGAGGGCGACAGGGCGTCTACATCTGGCCGAAGACCGGCCTGCCGACCGGCATCTCGCTCGAACCCTTCATCATCTTCCTGCAGACGGAAGGGGTCGTCCGCTCCTTCCTCAATTCGCTGGGCGCCGCGGGCATCACGGTAGCCCTCTCCATCCTGCTCGGGGCGCCTGCCGGTTATGCGCTCGCCCGCTACAATTTTCCGGGCAAGGACAGCTACCGGCTGTTGGTTCTGCTGACGCGCGCCTTCCCGCTGGCGATCCTGGCGCTGCCGCTCACCGTCTCCTTCATCCGGCTCGGCCTTTACGATACGATCGTCGGTGTCGGCCTGATCCATACGGTCCTGGCGCTCCCCTTCGCGGCTCTAGTGACCCAAGGCATTTTCCTCGGCGTCCCGAAGGAGCTGGAAGAAGCCGCATGGGTTTTCGGCTGCACCCGCATCCAGGCCTTTTTCAAGGTCGTGGCGCCGCTCGCCTTGCCGGGCATCGTCGCAACGGCAGTCTTTGCGTTCGTCATCTCGTGGAACGAAGTCTTCGCCGCCTCGGTGCTGACGGTGCGCAACCGCACGCTAACGGCCTATCTGTTGACGGTGCTCTCCGAAAGCCCGATGCATTATCGCTTCGCCGGCGGCCTGATGCTCATCCTTCCCTCGGTTGTCTTCATCTTCGCGGTCAGGCGCTACCTTTTCGCGATCTGGGGCATTTCCTCCAAATAACGGGACCAATTCCATGGCCAATATTGTCATCGACCGTGTCCGCAAGAGTTTCGGGGCATTCCAGGCCCTGAAAGAGGTCTCGCTGACGATCAACGACAGTGAATTCGTCTCGCTTCTCGGCCCGTCCGGCTGCGGCAAGACCACGCTCCTGCGCATCATCGCCGGTCTCGAAACCGCATCCGGCGGCGATGTCCGCATCGGCGACAAGTCGGTCCTCGGGCTCGCTCCCAAGGACCGCGGGCTCGCGATGGTCTTCCAAAACTACGCGGTCTTCCCGCATATGACGGTCTACGAAAACGTCGCCTTTGGGTTGCGCATGCAGAAGGCGGACGAGGCGCGCATCAAGGCGCAGGTCGAAAAGGCCGCCGGCCTGCTGCATATCGAGCAGTATCTCGACCGTTATCCGAACAAGCTTTCGGGCGGCCAGCGCCAGCGCGTCGCCGTTGCCCGCGCGCTTGCCGTCGAGCCCAAGGTACTCCTCATGGACGAACCGCTCTCCAACCTCGATGCGCTGCTTCGCCTCGAAATGCGCACCGAACTCAAGACGGTGCTGCAATCGGCCGGCACGACGACGATCTACGTCACGCACGACCAGACGGAGGCAATGGGCCTTTCCGATCGCATCGCCGTCATGCACGGAGGGATCGTCGAGCAGGTCGGCTCGCCGGTCGATGTCTACAATCATCCCGCAACCCGCTTCGTCGGCGGATTCATCGGCAATCCGCCGATGAACTTCATCAAGGTACCCGTCCTGAACGGCCATGTCTCTGCCGGTATCGAGCAACTGAATGCACCGCAGGAAGCCGGCAGGGAAATCATCCTCGGCCTGCGCGGCGAGGCGGTCGAGCTCGCGGGCCTGCCCGAGGGCCTCGAAATGAAAGTGCGGGTCGCCGAACCGATGGGTTCGCACCTGCTCCTGACCGGCTCGATCCACGATCAGCCCGTGCGCGTCATCCTGCCTGCCTCCGAAACCGTCAGGAGCGGCGATACGATCGGCCTGAAGCTCGATCGCAAGCGCATCACCTGGCTTTCGCCCGAAAGCGGCCAATCCTTTCCGGCCGTGACGGCCTAGGGGCGTCCCTCCCCAATACCGGAGTACCGACATGAACCTCCATATCGATCAAGCCAAGCGCATTCTCGTCGCCAACGACCGCGGCGGCTATACGGTGCCGACGGACCGGCTCTATCCCTTCCAATGGAACTGGGATTCCGCCTTCGTCGCCATGGGCTTCGCGCTCTATGACACGGACCGCGCCTATCGCGAACTGGAGCGGCTGGTCGAGGGCCAGTGGGCGGACGGAATGATCCCGCATATCGTCTTCCACCAGCCGAGCGATACCTATTTTCCAGGCCCGAACGTCTGGCGCACCCGCCACACGATCCCCACCTCCGGCATCACCCAGCCGCCCGTTTTCGCCATCGCGCTCCGCAAGCTGCACGAAGCCACCGGTGACAAGACCCGTACCCTGCCGCTCTATGAGGCGGCCCTGAAATGGCACCGCTGGTGGTATGCGGCCCGCGACCCTGAAGGGACCGGCCTCGTTGCCCTGCTTCATCCCTGGGAAAGCGGCAGCGACAATTCTCCCGCATGGGACATCGCGCTCGCCCGCGTTCCCACCACCACCGACACGCCTGTCGTGCGCAAGGATACCGGCCATGTGAACGCTTTGATGCGTCCCCGCAACGAGGACTATCAGCGCTTCATCCACCTGGTTGACACCTATGCCGCCTGCGACTGGGAGCCGGCCAGACAGTGGGCGAAGGCATCCTTCAAGGTCGCCGAGATCCAGACCACCGCGATCCTGCTCAAGGCCGGCGAAGATCTCGAAGCACTCGCCCACGAATTCGGCCGTATGGAAGACGGGTCCGAGATCGCCGCGCTCAATGAAAAAACTCGTAACGCGATCCTCGCCCAGTGGCGACCCGATCTGTCGCGTTTCGTATCCTGCGATCTCGTTTCGGGCCAGGATATCGTGGCACCGACACAGGCGGGCTTCATCCCGCTTCTGTCGCTCGATCTCGACAAGGCGGTCGTCGGCGCTCTCGTCGATGAAATGAAGGCATGGTCCAAGGGGATGAAAGTCGCCTTCCCGACAGTAAAGCCCGGCATCGACAGCTGGGAGCCGAAACGCTACTGGCGCGGCCCGGCCTGGGCGATCATCAACTGGCTGCTGATCGACGGCCTGAAGCGCAATGGCCGCGTGGACGATGCCGAGAAGCTGCGCAAGTCGACCATCTCGGCGATCGAGGCGGAGGGTTTTGCCGAATATTTCGACCCGGTCACTGGGGAAGGCTGCGGCGGCCTTGGCTTCTCCTGGACGGCTGCAGCTTATATGTGGCTCGTCGCGTCATAAATTTAGGTACCGGTCGCGCCCGCGAATAAATCTTGGGTCATGCACCAGTCTAATAGATTTCAACCAGAAGCAATCCAGTACTGTGCAGTTGAAAGGATCAGAACCGACGACCCAACATTCCCAGGTGAGCGCCTTCTCGGTATCGGTCAAGAACGTCGCCTGAAATCACAACGCGACGCCTGAGAGAGAGTCGATCGGCGACCAGGTGCGGTTCGCGTAGTGAAGATCGAAAAGTCCGTGATATCCGCCGTGGTGGAAGAGCCAAAGTGCCGATCCGGAAGAAGAGATAGTTCCGCCCTGATGTCCCCTAGGCATTGCGCGACGGAAGTAGCCTTACCGAGGCTAATCGAGCACGGCATGAGACGCAGTTCTTTTTGCCTATCCTCCGACGGAATGAAAAAGTGAATCCCTGGGAAGCCAGCTTCGCAGAATATGCATTCTAGGAAAAATATAAAGATACTTTAGTTTGGCTCGGGCTTGTTTCGGAGGGTATGATGAAGATCACAAGACGAGCTTTCACCGCGGTCGTGGCCGGTGCCATCACAGCGCCGCTGACGGATATTCGAATTGCAAGGGCGGCCGACAAGGTCGTACGCATTGGCTACCAGAAATATGGAACGCTGGTGCTCCTCAAGGGCAAGGGAACGCTGGAGAAGAAACTCGAGGCGATCAACTATAGGGTTGAGTGGGCAGAGTTTCCTGGCGGTCCCCAGCTCCTCGAGGCGCTGAATGCGGGTGCTGTCGATTTCGGATCGACCGGCGAAACTCCACCAATTTTCGCACAGGCCGCGAACGCTCCGCTTATCTACATTGCACATGAGCCGCCCGCCCCGCGCGGCGAAGCCATTCTCGTCCCGAAAGATAGCCCGATAAAGTCCGTCGCAGACTTGAAGGGTAAAAAAGTCGCCTTCAACAAGGGCTCGAACGTACATTATCTACTCGTGAAGGCCCTTGAGGAAGCTGGCTTGACCTATGAGGATGTGGAGCCATCCTTTCTTGCGCCAGCCGACGGCCGCGCAGCCTTTGAGAGGGGCGCAGTCGACGCATGGGTCATCTGGGATCCCTTTCAAGCCGCCGCGGAAGTGGCTATCGAAGCGCGAGAGCTTAGAAACGGTGAGGGCATCGTCCCCAACTATCAATTCTATCTCGGCACCAACGCGCTGGTCGACAATCACGCCGGGGCGGTTGACGTCCTGATCGAGGCTATCTCGGAGGTTGACGCATGGACCAAGTCCGACACGGCGGCCGCGGCTGCGGAACTATCGCCGTCGGTCGGCATCCCGGAACCTATCCTTGTCAAGGCGCTAGAGCGTCAATCCTATGGCATCAGCAGCCTCGATGACTCCGTCGTGGCGCAGCAGCAGGCCATCGCCGACACATTTTTCGAACTCAAGCTCATCCCCAAGAAGGTGACGGTCGCAGACGCTGTGCGCAAGAACAAAGCATAACGCCGTCTTCAAGACCTCCGATAATGGTCAACCGAGGAGGTCGGCCGCCGTCTCGCTTGACGTTCAAGCAGGGCACCCGTTTCGCTCCGCGGCGTTATGCTGTGTTGATTTCTATCTAAAACGGACCAATTGCGCGTTTCGCACCGGTTAATACGGATACCTCTAACTTTTTGGAATACTTTGATTTTCTTCGCTGACGTAGAGAAGATGAAAGTGGATAAATGGGTCAAATCAAGATGGCAACTAACACGAGTTTGGGTGAACCGTTTCTGCGTTACATCGAAGACACTCGCTGAAGAGAATTTTCGCAGTTCGAAGGGAAAAATATTTCTATAAATTCCATAGAAATAGATGGCTTGGCTTTCACGCGCCACCACTTGCCCCCTACGCTACCTTTTCATCTCAAGGACAATGCCAAAGCTTTGGGGATCAATATGCGCTTATTTCGTTCGGTTGTGATGGGTGTCGCGGTGGTTTTGGGGCTGGGGCTGACATCCGCTGAGGCAGCTGATCTTTCAGAAATCCGGATCGATTGGGCCACCTATAATCCGGTCGGCCTGCTTTTGAAGAAGGAAGGCCTTCTGGAAAAGGAATTCGCCAAGGATAATATCAGCATCCGTTGGATGCAGTCGGCCGGTTCGAACAAAGCGCTGGAATTCCTGAACGCCGGATCGATCGATTTCGGTTCAACCGCGGGAACCGCGGCCTTGATTGCACGGGTCAACGGCGAACGCAGCCTCCCGATTTGGGTCCGCCGTTCCGCGAAGCTTTGAAGGCAGCGAAAGAAAGATAGCTCTGGGCCTGAAGGTACGTTCACTTAAAATAGCCACGGATGCCCTCGTACAAGGGAGCTTTTTTCCGCGCGCATTCGAGGAAGGTTTGCTCGTCGACGCCGAAGCCGCTAACGGCGTTGCGCTGTGGTTCAAGGAGTAAATTTGAAGGGTCTGAGTTTGCGGGCGATAGCAATGGGTAAGAAGAGAAAAGGAATTTTGCATGGCCAACCAACCCATCACTAGACGCATCGTGCTTGCCTCTCGCCCTTCTGGGAAGCCCGTGGCTGCGAACTTCCGGCTTGAGGAGGAAACGCTGAGAGATATCACCGAAGGTGAAATCCTTCTTCAGATCCTTTATCTGTCCCTCGATCCCTATATGCGGGGCCGCATGGATGATGAGAAGTCCTATGCGGCCCCGGTCAAAATTGATGGCGTGATGGAAGGCGGGACGGTGGCGCGCGTCATCAGTTCGCGCAATTCGGCATTCAAGCCTGGAGACATCGTTCTCTCCCATTCCGGCTGGCAGAGCCATGCAATTTCGGACGGCAATGGATTGCGCAAACTCGACCCCAATGTGGCGCCGATCTCGACGGCACTCGGCATTCTTGGAATGCCCGGTTTCACCGCCTATGCGGGACTGCGCAATATCGGGAGACCCAAGGCGGGCGAAACATTGGTCGTTGCGGCCGCAAGCGGCGCGGTTGGTTCGGCAGTCGGCCAGATAGCGAAGATCTTCGGCGCAAGAGTGGTTGGGATTGCCGGTGGTGCAGACAAATGCCGCTATATACGCCAAGAGCTCGGCTTCGATGCGGCGATAGATCATCGCGCGCGTGACTTTCAAACCCAGCTTACATCGGCCTGTCCAAATGGTATCGACGTCTATTTCGAAAATGTCGGTGGGCATGTCTGGGACGCGGTGTTTCCGCTACTGAATGATTTCGCGCGTATCCCGGTCTGCGGGCTAATCGCACATTATAATGAAGGTCCCTCCACCTCGTCCGGGCCTGATCACTTGCCTGCGGTGATGCGTTCCATATTGCGGAAAAGTCTGACGGTGCGAGGTTTCATTCAGCGCGAATTTGCCGATCAGCGCCCCGATTTCTATCGTGAGGCCCAACAATGGATCGCCGAGGGACGCCTCAGATACAGGGAGGACATCGTAGATGGGCTTGAAAACGCTCCTGCAGCTTTTCTTAGTCTTCTCGAAGGACGAAATTTCGGCAAGCTGATCGTGCGCATCGCCCCGTGAACTATGGCGGTTGCCATACAATCTGTCAGCGATGGCTTGGGCGACTTTCAAGCTTGGATGCAGCTATCCGCAGGCATACTGGTCATGCTACCGATATGTCTCTTCTCAAGAATGCACATCATCACATTTGAATTTTAGGATGTTACCCTGCTGATGGATGCATGCAGGATTTAAAGCTCTTGAAAAGGATCGAACCGAAGGCCATCCAAATCGAACAATCACATCACCCTCTGAACTGGGAAGCCCCTTCCTTACGGAACGAATCTTTCAGTATGATGGGCGTGAGGGCTAAATTAGCATTTTCGTCGAACGGCGACGCCGTTACTTAGCTACTGGGCCTGATTCCAGCCCGAAAAATGGAGCGGATGACGGGCGGGCATCAGCCCGCCCAGATGACACCAGAAATATCGCTTCACCACGAATTCGCAGGCATCTTAGCACGAATATCCGTCTTGACCGGCAAATCCAGATCACCACTATTTTACGGGACTTATTTTCGACGCGAGAGCAGCGCCGGACTTCTGGACACTGTAATGGACGGCAACCCGCTCGCCGACCTTGAAAGACTCGACTTCGATGTTTTCAGGCAGGTTGATCGTCGTTCCCGTGGACAACGTAATCTGGTCCGCTTTCGCGTCGATATTGGTGATGGTTGCGGTCTCATCACGAGCAAGCGCCATGCCCGCCGCCAGGATCGAGATCGCAAAGACACCGACCGAAAAATATCTCTTCAACATAATTCACTCCTTTGATTTACAAGCGTTTGTGGTCTGACCGGCTATCGCCAGCCACTTGGAATCTAGGTAGCGATCCTTCCCTGCACTTTGCCGAGTTCTTACAAATCGGACATCAACGACGATTTTGCTGCAACCAGATAAAGCTATGATTTTTCAATTAAAATCAGCAGGGCAAAGCGTGCCGGCACAAACGTTTTCGCGGCGAGAACCTTCAATGTCAGACGGAACCGATGCAGATAAACGGCTTCATGTCGCCCAATGGCATTGGAAGAAGACGAGCAATGTCTCTCGTTTAAGAAATGCAAAATTCCGGAGGGAAAACCTCCGACGACGACCCGCTGGCATGCGGATAGAAAACGACGGGAGGCTTTTCTCTCCGGATGTCATTGACAGCAGAAAAGATGCAGGTCGCACCCTCTTTCGACGATGCGGCTTGCGAGCTCGCCCTAAAAGTGATCCTGCTCAGCTTCCGGGGCAGTTTCAGGTTCGTAGGTGACCGTCATGTACATCACAGTCACTATGATGCCACCCAGAAACAGGATGCTCGTATAGATCGTTCCGAATCCCAGACCGCCATATTCCAGCGGCTGGGAAAGAAGGTCTCCGAAAGATGCACCGAGCGGCCGCGTGAAGATGTAAGCCAGCCAGAAAGCCAGAATGCCATTCATGCCGAAGTTGAAATGGCCGATCGCAATGACGGCAATGATGCCCAGGAAGATCAGCCCGGTCATGATGTATCCGAGGCCGAAGACTTCCGCGACCATATCGCCGACTGCCGTACCCAATGCAAAGGTAAAAAGGATCGCCAGCCAATAGAATGCCTCGCGTCTTGCCGTGAAGATCGAGTGAATGGACAGCGTGCCCTCTTTCTTCCACCAGATGAAGAAAGTAAGCGCGAGAGCAATCGTGAAGCCGACAGTCGATACCTGCAGGGGTACTCCCAGATTGTCCGTCAGGTTATCGGTCAAAAGCGTTCCGACGATACTGATCATGACGACGGCAGTCCAATAGACCCAGGGCACGTAGCGTCCCTGCAGAAACTGCAGGGCAAGCGCGCCGATCAGAACCGCCGTCATGATCGCGGATGTTGCGGTCAGCCCGAGGCCCATGTTGACGGCGAGATAATCGGCGGCCGTCTCTCCCATCGTGACGGCAAGCAGCTTGATCAGCCAGAAGTCGCCGGTGATCCGCGGAACCCGATTGAGGACATTGCTTCCGATGACATATGACAGCGAGCTCATGACATATCCCCGCTTTACTTGCCCATCAGCGTCATTGCCTCTTGCAGAAAGGCATCGGCGCGCTTGTCATCGTCTGCATTACAGCGCTCGACAGCCTTCACCTCCAGTGCATCGACCTTCGATTTGGCATCGGGAGCCAAATTTGCTGATGCTTTCGCGGTGCGCATCTCCTTGAGCACATCTTCGCATGGGCGGGCAGCGGCCGCGTAACCGGCAACGGGAAGTGTGACCAGACAGGAAAAAAGGGCGGCATTCAGGAGGCGGAAAACATTGCGCTCGGTCATGGGGGGCTCCGATAGGCGGCCGGACTGCCGCATGGTTGATGGTTGATCGTTGGCCACACCACAGATGCGACCGACGCCCGATGTTCTATGTGCCCACCTTTACGGAGCCTTTGCTCCAACAATACCGTTTCGTAAGAAATGCCGATGCGCTCATCCTTACGCATTTGTAAGAAGCCGTTCAGGTTGCAGACACCTTCTTGAGGCATGTCTAGGCAGCAATCGTGTCGCGCATTGATGGAGCCTGGACGGGCATGAAGATCCTAGTGGTGGAAGATGATCAGAAGACCGCGGAATACATCTCTCGCGGACTGAATGAGGCCGGCCATATCTGTGACATCCTCTCAGACGGCACTGATGCGCTCTTTCAGATCACCAGGGAACCATATGATGTGCTGGTCGTCGATCGGATGCTTCCAGGGCTCGATGGCCTGTCCCTGGTGAAGGCTGCGAGAGCGGCAAAGGTCAAAACGCCGGCAATGTTCCTGACGTCGGTCAGCGGCATTGACGACAGGGTCGAGGGGCTCGAAGCCGGCGGAGACGACTATCTGACCAAGCCATTTGCCTTCTCCGAGCTTCTGGCGCGCGTCAATGCCCTGGCACGCCGGCCGCCGGTCCAGGACCGGAAGACCGTGCTCAAGATTGCCGATCTTGAACTCGATATCGTGAAGCGCCAGGTGCATAGGCGTGGGGTTGCCATCGATCTGCAGCCGCGGGAATTCACCTTGCTGGAGGCACTCATGCGCGGCGAAGGCCGCGTGCTGACGCGCACCATGCTTTTGGAAAGCGTGTGGGATTTTCACTTCGATCCGAAGACGAGCGTTGTGGAGACCCATATCAGCCGGCTGCGCGCGAAGATCGACAAGCCGTTCGATGTTCCCCTCCTCCACACAGTTCGCAACACTGGCTATTGCATACATGCACCGCGATAGATTGCTACGCAGCACGCCGTTCAGACTGGCGATATCCTTCGGGCTCTTCTTCATCGTCGCCTTCCTCATCGCCGGCTTCTTCGCCTATGGCCTGATGACGCGCGAGTTGGCGAGATCGCTCGACGTGTCCATCAAGGATACCTATTCGGTCGTGGCCTCGACCTATTCCTCGAACGACCTGGAGGATCTCATCGCGGCGGTGAACACCTATTCGATCCTCAAGCGCCCGGAAGACCAGATCTTTCTCTTGCTCGACAGCAAGGGAGAAAAGCTCGCCGGAAATGTTCGCGCCGCAACAGTGAAACCCGGACTTGCGACCGTTCCTGCAACCCTGTTCGGACTTGATGATGACGATCCGCTGCGTCTTGTCGCCGGCAATGTCGGTGGCAACAGCCTGGTCGTCGGCCAGAGCTACCGTGAAACAGACCGGATCGAGCAGATTGCTTTGATGAGCTTCGCCTGGGCCTCGGTCATCATCATCGCGACAATCGTCCTGGGTGGAACCGTGGTTGCGACGCGCACGCAGCGCCGCTTGGAAGCGATCGAGCGAACTCTGATCGACGTCTCGGCGGGGAATCTGGCTCGGCGAATTCCGACCCGCGGCAATGGCGACGATATCGATGTCGTCTCCACACTTATGAACCACGCTTTTGCCCGGCTCTCCGCGCTCGTCGAAGGCATGCGGCAGGTCAGTACCGATATCGCACACGATCTGAAGACGCCTCTCAATCGGCTTGGATTGACGATCGAACAGGCGCTGCAGCGACTGGAGCGGTCGAAAGATGCGACAGATCTGCTTCTTGACGCCAGCGATGAAATAGCCCGGATCAACGCAACCTTCGAAGCCCTGCTTCGCATTTCGCAAATTGAAGCAGGCGCACGAAAGTCGCGTTTCAAACCGGTCGATTTGTGGGCCGTCATGACCGCGGTCGGAGAAATCTATACCAACGTCGCGGAAGACAGCGGGCAAAGCCTGACATTGGTACCATTAGCACACGGCCCATGTACGATAAACGGCGACTGGGAATTGCTCACCCAGCTCTTCGTCAATCTTGTCGAAAACGCCATCACCCATTGCCCACCCGGTACGACCATTACCCTGTCGCTGATGCCTGAGGAGCAATATTATCGCGCCTGCGTGGCCGATAACGGCGTCGGTATTCCCGACGAAGAACGCGAGCTGGTGTTCAGGCGGCTTTATCGCCTGGACAAAAGCCGAACGACGCCGGGCAACGGGCTAGGGCTCAGTCTCGTGAAAGCTATTGCAGACCTTCATGGCGCCTCCACCCTGCTTGATGACAACAAACCGGGGCTGCGCGCCTGCCTACGCTTTTCGGCTGTTCGGAGCAAAATCGGGGCTGAGGTGTGAGCAATAAACACGATAGCCAACGGTATGTGGCATGATCTGCCAGCCTTTCGGTCCAGAGAAGAGACCAAACGGATCTTAATCTCGTCCGCGAGCATCCTCTCACCTGCTTTCCTGTGCCGGCCTCGACGAGCTAACCGCAATTCGTCGAGGGCTAGGATCGTGCAACTTCACCTGTTACGAAAGGTAAGGGCTGACCGTACCTTTACAGCTGCGACATGGCAATCGATATCCTTCAGCTCTGCCTGACGCTTTCACTCCAGCCTAAACCAGCGCAACCATCTGCTTAGTCCAAGCAAACCGATCAGCACGGAGGCGTACATCAGCGCCCCTGTAGTGATCTGAAGGAAAACAACGACCCGCCAAGAAAAATCCTGGGCGAAATTCTGTCGGATCAGTATCACTGTTGCGGTCATTATCAGGCTCGGCGGCAGGATCAGTACGATGACACCTTTCGAAATCGTCAGCCAATTTACATTCGCGATCTTGGTCTGCAAACCGATGCAAGTCGCCAGCGCAAATGCCGCCGTGAAGCATTGGGCGATTGCCAGCTCCTTTAGCCCGAACCGCGCAACCAAAACGATGACAGCCAGCGAGACGGAGACGTTCAACAGAGTGACAGGCAGCCGGTATCGGATCGCTCCAACCACAGACAGCGACGCCTCGTTGATATATCCGGGCGAAAGCAGCAGTTGCCGCAGACAAAGAAAGGGGACTATCGAAGCTGCCGGCAGCCAGACCTCGCCAAGCACCAGATGCACGGCGGACTCCGCCAGCTGCGCCAGTCCGAGATACATGGGCGCGGCAATGGCGAGGAGGAGAACAAGGAATCTGACACCCGCGGAGCCGACCGATCGCGCCGGCGCGTCGGGATGCAGATGGGCGCGCCGAAACACCACCCAACTCAACGATCGTGCCGGCTCGCCCAACAGTTCCGAAACAACCGCAACAACACGTTCGGCCGCACGGTAGAATCCTGCATCCGCCACTCCAAGAAAACTTCCCACGACCAGTGTACCCGAATAGGAGCCGAGAAAAACGATCAGACGATTTCCGACGATCTGGCGCGAGAATGTTGCGATCTCGGCAAACATGGGCCTCGTCAGGCGCAACCGCGGCAGCCGCTTGGTGGCACGTATCGATCCGATCAGCAGAATGAGCTGGCATACTATTTTGGCTGCTGCCAGTGCCGATGCATGCCCATACAGCCGCAGCAGCACCACAGCGGTGATCAAGCCCGAGACCTCGCCCATCACTCTGACGATCGCGCGCTGCCGTAAGCGTCCGCCGGCCACGAGCAGGCCATCAAAAGCCGCGGTCAGCGCTGCGGGCAACATCCAGCAACTGAACAAGGCAAGAAGCAGGCTCCGCATCTCATCTCTCGTGAGCGCGTAAAAGATGGCGGCGGCGGCCACGCCGAGGGCGGTGAAGAGGGCACCACTGAGAAGCGAGGTCGTGGCGACCTCATCGAAGCAGTCGTCCTCATGCCGCGCTTTCATCAGGAACTCCGCCCAGCCGCCTTCCGCCACCACCACCAGCAGCATCGCAATGGCGGAAACGAACGCGAACAACCCGAATTCGGCTGGGCTCAGCACTCGTACTGCGACGAAGAACGTCGCGATTTGCGAGAGCTGCGAAACGATCTTCGCTGCGACGATCCAAACTCCGCCAGTGACGATCATCGGCATGAGCCGCCGTTGCGCCGTTCCATCCGCGCGGGACTGATCCGGATGTCTCTGCGATTGCGCGTTTTCGATCGGGAAAAGCATTGGCTACGTTCCATCAAGGAAGAACCGGCCGCGGATCGCGCGAAGGCGAGCGTTGGCGGCCGGCGTATATTCACGGATTACCGGACTTCAAGACGGAAGATGACCGAATATCGCAGATCCCAGTCCACCTCGCTGCGGTCGATGGGCTCTCGCGCCCAACGAAGCCAGGGCCAACCGGCTTTCAGGCCCTCCCAGGTCCAAATTTCTTCCTGGTTCGTCAGCACGGGCCGAAATCCGGATGACTTCAATACCCTCGTTTTAACGTCGAGATCGATTCCATCGACGACCAGATATCCGCCTGCCGTGACCAGCCTTGTGATGTTGCGGAGGCATCGCTCCGCTACATCGTCTTCCATTGGTCCCATGAAATTATTTGCCAGCAGAAAATCCTGTCGACCGAGAAGTTCCAGCAGCTGGTCATCGGTCGCATCCGCTGTCACCCAGCTGATACCTTGCCTTAGCCAGTCTCTCACCTGCATCGATCCATCCGGAAGAGGTTGCAGAATGCCGAGAAGCGACGATACGTCGACGCTTGCGATTTCAGCCCTGCCCGCGGCGTATAAGCTTCCTTCAGCCGCCGGGACGTCCGGGTGGTAGACGCCTCGCCTTGCCGCATCGACTACGACATCGGCTATGTCTGCTCCGTACGCTTCAACGCGCAGGTCGTTCCTCAGGCTCCTGATCGTATAAAGTACGGAATACAACTCCGCTCCGGTGCTGCAGCCAATCGACGCGATCTTGAGTCTGCTGTCGCGCGGATACTGGGATGCGAGCGTTCCGATCAGGGACAATAGCGGCGGATTGCGCATAAATTGCGTATAGTGGGATTGGAACCGCCCGGTATACCGGGTGAAGTTGCGATAGATATATCGCCCGACGCGGAACATGGGTGGTGTCCGCCGGACAGAACTGGGAATGATCTCCCACAGCGCGCGGCAAAGGCGAATGGGGGTCTGACGGAGAGAATTGGAACCTGTCATGATAGTGGACATCAAAAACTCCTTCGAACGTGGCATTGACTTTCCTCTTTTCCTCGAGAGACCAGTCGCCGACGTAAATCAGGCGGGAACGGAGAAGCTGAGCTGCGCCATTTTCGAATGTGCGGGGCCGGCTTCCTGGTTCACGCAGGAAACAAGAAGCACCGCCCAATCAAGCGCAAAGTGTCGCGCGTGAAGTCGCTCTACGGAGGATGATGGAAGCGTCGGGAATCGGCAGGAGACAGCGGTGGCCGCTGCAACACGAAATACATCTGCCCAGTCCAAAGGAATGAAAAGAAGAGGGTCGGACAAATGACGTCAAATATTGAATGAACGGCAGTGCAACGTTTACAAAGGTAAAGCGGGTGTCGCGTCTGCTTCGTTTCATCACCATAGCTCCCGGCACACTCGCGTGAAATACCCGTCGACGCAGCTGGCGGCGCTCCCCACGTCAGTTCATGATGACCTTTCCCCGAGTGGACATGTGGGACGTTCATGACCAGCGCGACCACCGCCAGAAACCCGGCGATCAGCAGAAAGTTGTGGGCCATGTTGATCGAGAGCTTTTGCATACATGGGTTTTAAGATTGCCGATGCCTCGCCTCAATTCGGCAAATGGGCGTGGGATAGGTCAAATGGAGTAACGACAACAGCCTATATGAGGCCATTGGAATATTTGTCGCTGTCGCAAAACAGAACGTCTAGGCCCACTTTGACATAAGCCCATTGTTACTGGATTGCAGGCTGTTGGTGCTGCCATGGTCCGAGGAGATCCAGCCGCCACAAGGCGCGCTCCGGCAGGACGCATGCCATTGGCGGAATCGGAAAGAATACTGTCAAAAGTTTTTTGGCGCGGTCGCCGGACGCTAATCGCCATCCGAATAGGCCAGACCCGCATGGGCGGAGAGCCACGCCTGCCGGCGGCTCACGGTAACGCCGCCCCCTATGCCGTGTCCGGCTCAGCGCTTATAAAAGTAAGCTTTTGGTTACTTTAGAATAGCATAATTAAATCTTTAGTTCAGGTGAATGTCAGCTGTAAGCGGCACGAATCACACAGATCTGCTAGCCGGGGGTCGACGTGCGAATACTATTGATCGAGGACGATGCGATCTTAGGAGATGCCTTGCGCGATCATGTCGCGGCCGAAGGCTGGGACATCGACTGGGTGGGCGATCTCCACGCGGCTATGCATGCAGTGGACACGGCCTCCTATTCGTTAATCCTTCTAGATCCAGGCCTGCCTGACGGCTGCGGGCTGGAGCTGCTGAAGTATTTGCGGACACGTTCATTCGTGACATCCGCGATCATTATCTCCGCCGGCAATCACATCGATGACAGACAGAAGAGCCACCAACTCGCCGCGGCTGACTATCTGATCAAGCCATTCGGCCTTGGCGAACTGACCAATCGCATCAGAACGGTCGTCAGCTCCGGCTGTCCAACATCCTCGGCATCCTCGGCGACTGCTCTTGGGAACCATCCGAAGGATGCGATCGGCACGGCTCTCTCACCGCCGGAATATCCCGCTGTCAAGTCGACAACGAAAGTGATTCCAAGATGGCAGTGGCTACGATCACGCAAAGCGAAACTAACCGGTCTTCTGACCGCAATGCTGGCTGCTCCGGCCGCGGCGTTCGGTATCCATCTCGCCGTGCTGCAGTGGAACGGCAATTTTCATGCCGTCATCCCCGGTGAGCTCTATCGCTCCGCTCAACTTTCGCCGACACAGATCGAGACTTACGTGCGTGAGAACGGCATTCGCTCGATCGTCAATCTGCGTGGCGAGAACCTCAAACATGATTGGTACAATCAGGAGGTCAAAACGGCGCAGCGCCTGGGAGTCGAACATATCGACTTCAAAATGTCAGCGCGGAAAATAATGACGCCCGACAGGGCCGATCAATTGGTCGATATTCTGCGCTCTGCGCCAAAGCCCATCCTCATCCACTGTCAGGCAGGCGCTGACAGAACCGGTCTTGTCGCCGTCATATACAGCCAAAAAATTGCTGGCATGAGTGCGAAGGCGGCCGCAGAGCAGCTTTCCATCACCTATGGCCATATTGGCATCCCCTATTTGTCGAAAACATACGCAATGGACGAGAGCCTGCAGAATTTGCAGGAGTATTTCGGCCAGTACGATTGAACCGGGCGCGTGCCCTCCAAACGGCAAGTTCAAATCGTGAGGATAGTTTCTTCTCTGCCGCGCCAAGCGCCGTTGTTTCGGAATGACCACTGAGCGTCTTGTCAACCGAATGTAAGGCGCTACGGATGGCACTCCGGGATGAGCTCGCTCGCAACGTGCTTGCCTGGATATCTTCATCCTTCCATGGCTGGTCTGATCCTGGTTTCTCTTCGAGAGCGTCTCAAGAGAGGTTGAATACCTACCCGTGCCATGACGCGACCCTCGAGACTTCAGGTAGGTGTCAGTCATTTCGGGCATCGCATCGCGAGACGATAGGAGACCAAATGTACAAACTCGACGCTGCCATCACCGGATGGATCAACAGTTTGGCCGGAAACGGCCTTCTGGACCAGGTCCTGATCACTATCTCCAACATCGGTGTTCCCCTGCTCATCCTGGCCGTCGCCGGCCAATGGTGGAGCGGCTCAGAACGAGCACATACACGTCACGTCCTCGTCGCCGCTGGATTGACCTTTCTGATAGGACTGGGGATCAACCAGATCATCTTGCTCTTCGACCATCGCATCCGCCCGTATGATGCTGGGATCACCCGGCTTCTGATCGAGCGCAGTACCGATCCTTCATTCCCATCCGATCACGCGACGGCGAGCTTTGCGATTGCCGCGGCTTTCCTGATCCACAATCTGCCGAAACGGGGACTCTTCTTCCTTGTGGCAGCAGTTCTCGTGTCCTTTTCACGCGTCTACATCGGCACGCATTACATCAGCGACGTCATGGGCGGCGCGCTGACGGCGATCTTCGCAGCGATCCTCGTCCAAACCCTCTACAAGCCTGAAACGCGTATCGATCGCTTTATCACCAGCATTCTCTAGACGCCGATTGCCCCGAACATGCGCATGGGGCCTGACTGCTCACCAGGATATCACAAGAGAGCGGAAGCTTTGTTGGCGGCAGTCTCCCGCTCGAACCGATCGAAGGCGTCATAGACCCAGGGCTCGTAAGATTCGACAACCCACCCAGCGCGGCAACGGTTGCGCGATCTGACTGTCCAGAAGAGCCGGAAGTCTATAAATCGCATCGCTTTCAACCAAAACGGAGCTTGCGGTCCCATAACACCGGCAATCCGATAGTTGTCCATCCATAAGAAACTCGAAAACTAGAGCACTTGGTAGGTGTTGCAAAATTGACAGCCCCACCTGCAGCACCTTTCTCAGCGACGAATAACTATTGCGGTCGGATGCGCTTGTGCTGGGCCGTGCTCTAGATCAAATGCGACACCGATGACAATAGTCGGTCCGACCTTGTCGTAGTTGCCGCCTGTTTCCGTCGCGCGGGTATTTCCCTCGTTCCCGAATTTCTTAGCCATGCTTGCGCGTCCAATATCCGCAGCGACTGATCAGTCCAACGATCCCCCTTTCCCTCAGCAACAGAGCGCTCTCTGAAGAAACGTCCGCAAAGAAAGTGGTGTTAGAAGAAACTACTGGAGGCGAGTTCGCAGCAGACTTATCGTTGCCTCGCAGAGAGCACGACCTGCAAATGCGACGGCTGCTTAGAACGGTGTCCTCGCAGCCAATCGAATGCCAGATAGATGACCGGTGTCGTAAACAGCGTCAGTGCTTGCGAGACGACCAGGCCACCGACGATCGCAATGCCAAGGGGAACGCGCAATTCGGATCCAGGCCCGGTTCCCAATGCCAGTGGAACCGCCCCGAACAATGCAGCAAGCGTCGTCATCATGATGGGCCGGAACCGCAGCATACAGGCCTGTCGTATCGCATCTTGCGGCGCCAGCTTCTGCGTTCGTTCGGCAACAAGAGCAAAGTCGATCATCATGATCGCATTCTTCTTGACGATGCCGATCAAAAGAATGATGCCGATCATCCCCATGATGGATAGGTCCAGGTTGGCCAATTTCAGGGCCAGCAAGGCTCCAAGTCCCGCAGATGGCAGCGTGGAGATGATCGTCAGCGGATGAACGGCGCTTTCATAGAGAACACCCAGCACGATATAGACCGCGACGATGGCGGCCAGAATGAGCCAGGGCTGGCTTCGCAGCGAATCCTGGAATGCCTGCGCCGTCCCTTGGAAGGTGCCGATGACGGTGGCCGGCATGCCCGCGCTCGTCTCCGCTGCCTTGATGGCCGTCACCGCGTCGCTGAGGGCGTTGCCCGGCCTCAGGTTGAAGGAGATCGTCGTTGCCGGGATAGACCCCTGGTGATTTATGGAGACCGGCAGAACGCCTGTCTTCAGCGATCCGAGTACGCTGAGTGGAACAAGCTTACCGGTGGTGGAAGACTTGACGTAAAGGTGCGACAGCGCCTCGGGTGACAGCGCGAACTGCGGCGCAAGCTCCATCACGACGTGGTACTGGCTGACCTGCGTGTACATCGTAGCGATCTGTCGCTGCCCGAAAGCATCGTAAAGCGTTTGATCGATCTGGGAAACGCTGACACCGAGCCTGGATGCCGTCAAACGATCGATGTCGAGCGTGAGGCTGGTCGCAGCCTTCTGCTTGTCGGAAATCACGTCCTGCAACTCAGGAAGGCCCTTCAAAACCTTGGTCATCGCCGCCGCCCATTTGTCGAGCTCCGCCGTATCTGGGTCTTGAAGCGTGTATTGATACTGCGACGCGGAAGACCGTCCACCGATCTGGACATCCTGGCGAACCTGCAGACCGACCGTCAGCCCCTCCAAACCCGCCGTCGCAGTTCGCAGACGAGCCAGCACTGCCGATGCCGGGCTTCGCGTGCCGATCGGCTTCAGATTGATCTGAAGCTGGCCGACGCTGGCCGACGGACTGGGGTTGATCCAGTAGGCAACATTGTCGACGGCCGGGTCGACCATGACGATGTGCGCGAGTTCCTGCATCTTCGTCGACATGTCCGCAAAGGATATGTCGGTTGCCGCCTGCGCCTGCCCTTGAACCCATCCCGTATCCTGTTGCGGGATGAAGCCCTTCTGGATGGAAACGTAAAGCCAGCCCGTCACCGCCATTGTGGCGACCGCAACGATAAGGACTATGATGCGGCTGCGAAGGACGACGTCGAGTGCTCTTCCATACCCCGCCGTGCATTTTTCGAAAAACGTCTCCGACCAGCGGAAGAGCGCACCGTGCGGCTTGTCGTGATCATGCTTGATCAACCAGGCGCACATCATCGGGGTGACCGTCAGCGAAACGAGCCCCGATATCATGATCGCCACGCTGATCGTAACGGCAAACTCACGGAAAAGGCGACCGACAATCCCGCTCATCAGCAGGATGGGAATGAAAACGGCAACCAGGGAGACAGTCATCGAAACGATGGTAAAGCCCACCTCTCGCGATCCCTCGACAGCGGCCTCGATAGTGGACTTTCCCTCTTCGACATGTCGCATCACATTTTCGATGACCACGATGGCGTCATCGACGACAAATCCGACGGCGATGGTCAATCCCATGAGCGAGAGATTATCGAGGCTGTAGCCGGCGATGTACATGACGGCAAAAGTACCGATCAAGGACAGCGGAATGGTTGCCGCCGGAATGATCGTCGCCCACAGATTTCGCAGAAAACTGAAGATCACCAGTACGACAAGGCCGATGGTGATGAGGATCGTCACCTTGACGTCGTCGACCGAGGCCTGGATCATGCCCGACCTGTCGGCGACAACCGACAGCTTGATGCCGGCCGGCAGCCCTGCCTCCATTTGTGGCAGCTTCGCCTTGATGCCCTGAATGGTATCAAGCACGTTTGAACCGGCCATTTTATGGACATCCAGCATCACCGACCGCGTATCCTGCAGCCAGGCCGCCTGGTTGACGTCCTCCGGAGCCGACACTACCGTCCCGAGATCTTCTGCGCGAATGGGCGAACCGTTCTTATAGGCGATCACCATCGAACGAAATGCCGGAACGTCCATGATCTGGTCGGTCGCATCGAGAACGATGGTCCGTCCATTGCCGGCCAGCTGCCCCTTGGGCTGATTGACGGTCTGAAGGCCGACGGCGCTTCGAATATCCTCCAGCGTCAGCCCTCGCGCCGCAACCTTGTCCGGATCGAGCTGGATGCGGATCGCCGGCCGCTGGGGCCCATGGTAATCCACCAGGCCCACACCGTTCATCTGCGAAACCTGCTGTGCGATGATGTCTTCCGCATAATGATCGAGTTCGGTCGTGGGAATGCGGTCGGATGTGAGCGCCAGCGTCAGGATCGTCGCTTCCGCCGGATTGCTCTTGTGGAAATCGGGCGCGGCCGGCAGATCCTTGGGCAATTGACCGCTGGCGGCGCTGATCGCGGCCTGAACGTCCTGCGCGGCGGCATTGATATCCCTGTTGAGATCGAATTGCAGCGCAATCGAGGTTCGCCCGGACGAACTCGTCGACGTCATCTGGGATACGCCCGAGATCGTCGAAAGTTGATTTTCCAGCGGTGTGGCAACCGATGTCGCCATTGTTTCGGCGCTTGCGCCGGGAAGAGAGCTTGAAATCTGGATCGTGGGAAAATCGACCTGGGGCAGCGATGCGATAGGCAACAAGCCATAGGCGATAGAGCCGACGATCAAAAGTCCGGCAGCCAGGAGGCAGGTTCCGACCCTACGCTGGATGAAGATTTGTGAAAGGTTCATTGGACTGCCCCCTCGCCGGCGACGGCCAGCTTCTTACCGTCAGGGCCTTGCGTGGAGATAACGGTTCCATCGGCAAGCCGGGACTGACCGGAGGTGACGACAATCTCGCCGCTGGAGACGCCTTGCGTGACTGCGGTGAGGCCCGAGTAAGCAATGCCGGTGGTCACCGAGGCGGCGGAAACCTTGTTGCCCGGCTTTACGACGAAGACATACGGACCTGTCTGCCCGTTCTGTATCGCCGATGATGGCACGACCGTCGAATTCGGATCGGTGCGCAGCGTTATGTTTGCCGTCACCAACTCTCCGGGCCAAAGTGACAGCTCGTCGTTTGCAAACACAGCCTTCAGCTTCACCATGCCGGTGGATGAATCCACCTGGCTGTCTATCGCGCTTAGTTTTCCGTCGGCCAGATGCTTGGCACCGTCGCGACTATATGCCGAGACGGTCAGTTGGCCCTTTGCCTGTCCCGCAACCAGATCGGGAAGATCATCCTGTGTCAGCGTGAATTCGACGGCGATGGGGCGCATCTGCGTGACGGTCACAACGCCCGTCGCATCGGTTGTACGCAGGATACCTCCCTCCTGCTGCTGGCGCAGGCCTACTCTGCCGGCGATCGGCGCCGTGATGGTTGCGAACTCCAGATTGAGTTTCGCAGTATCGAGCGCCGCCTTTCCGGATGCGGCCGTGGCGTCCATGACCTTGACTTGCGCGGCCGCTGTCTGGGCCGCCTGTGTCGTGCCGCTGCCCGTGGTCGTGAGCTTCTGTGCCCGGGCATCGTCGATCCTGGCCTGCTCAAGCTGAGCCAGTTCCTTGTCGTAGTCCGCCTGTGCCTGTGCCACGGCTGCCGCGTAGGGACGTGGGTCGATCGTCGCAAGGACATCTCCAGCCTTGACATCCTGTCCTTCGGCGAAGGCGATATGCTGGAGCTGGCCGTCGACGCGAACCTTCACATCTACAGCGGTCAACGAGGAAACCACACCGAGACCACTGCGCACGACAGGCAGATCTTTTATTGCTGCCGTCGCGGTCTGCACCGGGACCGGCGCGCGTTCGGATGCCGATGCTTTGGTTTTGCTAAGACCGGCCCCCGGCCAATAGACGAGATACCCGGCTACTGCTCCGGCTACAGCCAAAGCGCCTATCCCCAGAAGATAAAATGGCCTAGCTGAACTGTTTGACCCTGCACGGGAACGATCCACTGCAAAACTCCATAAAGCGTTAATTGCGCAGGGACACGGAGACCCGTCACGCGATGCTTAGAAATGTGACGGATCGCAAATGGCTGGTAATTCGCGCCAGGATGAAAAATTTTTTATGTTACGCCGAAGCTGCGGATTATGGCTTGATGAGATACCCGGCGCCTGGAACCGTGATAATCATGCTTGTCGTTGCGCCCATGTCGATCTTCTTGCGTAAACGGTGGACATGCATGTCGACGATATTGCCGCGGGGATCGAAGTCGTAGTCCCACGCCGCCTCAAGCAGCATCGCACGGGTTACGACGGAACCTGCGTTGCGCATAAGAGCCTGCAGAAGGAGGAATTCCCTGAACTGCAGATCAATGATGCGTTCCTTCCTGCGCGCAATTCGCCGCCGAAGATCGAGCGACAAATCGCCGACGACCAGCGTGTTCTCGCAGCCCTCCGTTACGAAGTGCTTCGTAATGGCTTCGATGCGGGCAAGGAGTTCGGAGAAGAAGAAGGGCTTGGCGAGGTAGTCGTCGCAGCCGGCACGCAATCCCTCCACACGATCCATTGAGCTCGCCAGCGCGCTCACCATGATCACCGGCACATTGACCTTCATCTCGCGAAGGCGCCTGACGAGCTCGATGCCGTCAAGCTTGGGCAGAAGCCGATCTACCACCAGGCCGTCGTAAATCAGCTCCATTGCAAGTACGAGGCCGAGTTCACCATCGCCTGCGACATCTACGACATGCCCGGATTCGGAGAGGCCGCGCTTCAGATAGGCCGCACTTCGGTCATCATCTTCAACTACCAGCAAGCGCATTCAATCCTCGTTGAAGACAGCACGTCGTTCCAAGCGCTCGCGAAGATGAAATTGATTTCATGTTCAGGCGAACGAATATTCAACATTGATTATCTAGATAATGCGCGGAAACTAGTCAGCATTCTTGGAGGAAATGTGTCGAAGATACTCGTGGTCGAGGACGACCTGGGGACGGCGTCGGAAATCGAGGCGGCACTTGTGGACCACGGCTGTGCCGTAACACAATCGGCCGATGGCCGGGACGGGCTGGTCAAGGCGATTTCCGGCACATTTGACGCCATCGTGCTGGATCGCATGCTCCCCGGCACCCTCGACGGGCTCGGATTGCTGGCTGCTTTACGGGCAGCTTCGGTGCAGACCCCGGTTCTGATTTTGAGCGCGCTTTCAGCGGTTGACGAGAGGGTACGCGGCCTCAAGGCAGGCGGCGACGACTATCTGACAAAGCCGTTTGAAGCGCTCGAATTGACGGCGCGGCTGGATGTCCTCATGCGCCGCCGAACCAATACGACTCAGGAGACGGTTCTGAAGGTCGCCGATCTTGAAATCAATCTTCTGACACATACCGCCAGCCGGGCCGGCAACATTATCGATCTTCTGCCGCGGGAGTATCAATTGCTTGAATATCTCGCCCGGCATTCAGGCCAAATCGTTACACGTACGATGATGTTTGAAGAAGTGTGGCACTATCGCTATGGCGAAGCGACCAATGTCATCGATGTCCATATCAGTAAACTTCGCAAGAAGCTGGATCTGCCTGGCCTTACGCCCTTGATTCGAACGCTTCGTGGCTCAGGCTATGTTCTCGATGCGACTAATTGAACTTTTCAGGACAAGCGGTTTCCGATTGGCGCTTGCCTTCCTCCTCGTCTTCGGCGCGGCGGCAAGCGCGCTGTTTCTGTTCGTCGATTGGCAGATGCAGGGCTTTCTCGACCAGAGAAGCGACGAATGGCTGAGGCGTGAAATGCAGTCGCTTCAGAGCCTGCCCACGGACGCGATCGTTTCACGCCTATCCGCCCGAAGCCAGGATTTGACGAACACTGAGCGCCCCTTTTCGCTTTTCGATCAGAACGGCAAATTAGTCGCCGGAATTCCGCTTGCCTATCCCGAACGATCCATTTTCGACACTCCCTTCGATTTCGCCGACCACAGCGCGACAAGAAAAGGTCATTACAGAGGGTTGCTGCATCGGCGTGCCGATGGCGGCTCCATCCTTGTCGCGCAAAGTCTGCATGAGCAACGCGAATTTCGCGAGCGTCTCGAAAATGCGACGCTGTTTGCGTCATTGACAACAGCGATTCTCGGACTTGCAGGCGCGATCGCCGTCGGCTTCGGCGCGGTTCGTCGGCTCGACGCCATATCTGACGCGGCCGCACAAATCATGAAGGGGGACCTCAAACAACGACTACCGACCGGCCGCGCCGGTGGCGACATCGATCGTCTCGCCAAAGTGGTCAATGAAATGCTCGACGAAATCGAGCGCCTGATGCAGGAGGTGAAGGGCGTTTGCGATAATATCGCTCACGATATGCGTACGCCGCTCACCCGCCTTCTGGGCAGCCTGGAGCGCGCGCGCCGGCGCGCGACCAATATTGACGAATATCATGGCTATATCGACGAAGCGCTCGACGAGATACGCGGCATTCTCAAGACGTTTGGCGCGCTTCTGCGTATTTCGGAGGTGGAGGATGGCCTGCGCAGATCAGGCTTCGTCGATATCGATCTGAAGGAGATCGCACGCGATGCCGTCGATTTCTTCGAGCCTGCAGCCGATGAGTGCGCGGTCACTCTTGCCTATGTGTCGAGGACGGAGCAGCCAGCGATCATCTCAGGCGACCCGAGCCTGATCTTTGAAGCAATCGCCAATCTGATTGACAACGCGATCAAGTTTACACCGCCGGGAGGGAGCGCAACCGTCCGCGTCGAAGGCACCGAGCGCGGAGTGTTCGTGGCCGTCGAGGATACAGGCATTGGAATTCGCTCCGAAGACGCCGAGGCCGTGCTGCGGCGCTTTTACCGAGCCGAGAGAAGCCGTCACTCCCCGGGCAACGGATTGGGCTTGAGCCTAGTAGCCGCAATCGCCAGGCTTCATGGCATGCGCCTGGAAATCTCCACACCAAATATTGGCACTTGCGTTCGGCTCGCAACATAAGCGTCAATGCCAACAGACTTCGAAAACGAATGCTCTTGAAGGGATTAGAACTACGCTCCGCGCAATGAAATCCACAGGATACGCCTATCTAGGCAATGTCAGAGAGTCTAACACACGTCACAGCCACGCTTTAATGCCGCTGACACAACGATACTTATTAGTCCGCTCAGCGAGGCCTAAACGGAATCGCCGACCCAATCTTCATGTCCATAGCGTATTCGGATCACGAAAATTGCTCCATCCTCCTCAATCCGATAGACAATAAGATGGGCTTTGAAAGGATGAATTCTGACCGGCGGCGAAATCTCTTCCCGCTCACGAGCCATTCGCGGGTTGGCAGCGATCAGGTTGTGGTTTTGCATTTAACCGGGTTCTTCCTCACTTTGTGTGGAGCTTCGCGATATCAATTTGCCTCATCCGCGCTCTGAGAAGCTCCGAACCCGCTCTGCCGTACATTGCACGCTTGATCGTCTTCAGTCGGCTGATCTGACCCTCCGCCTTACCGTTGCTCCAGGGCAAGTCGATGGCGTTGCGCACGGCGTCGATATCACGGCGGAGGACTCGTGCGAAACGGGCGAGGGAGGTGAGTCTGGAATCAATGGCATCATCGATGCCATCCTTCGAGCTTCGTCGAATCTCTGCCACGAAATAGTCCGCGAAATCGCATGGAGAAGCTGCGCAAAGCAGCAAACGTATATGATCCCTGTTTGAGCGCATCCGCTTTCCGCGCTTGATTGCTGGTCAGTGCGCCGCGCGGCTTTATGCAAAGAGCAGCCGCGACAACCGGTGAGATCAGATGACCGGTTTGCGGGTCACGTATAGGCGCATTGTCATATGTTCTGTCGGCAGGCCCAATCCGAGCCGGCGCCGTATCACTCTCATCCTTAATCTGCTCCGGCCTCTCGGCGCGACGCCATGTTGCCAGGAGGCGTTCGAGATTGGAAAAGCTGTCGGTATATCCGCGGCGCCTGATGTCGTGGAACAAATGCCGCCCACGGCGGTTGCCATCCTTCCAACATTGGGCTCGAAAAGCTTCGAAGTATAGAGGAGAGGTCGGCCGTAGCGCACTCCTTCGTCGATCTGGTGGACTTTCGAATGTCAGCCACTTCGCGATGCTGCGGCGGCCATATCCCGTGCGACGCGCGATGTCCGAGCAGGTCAAGCCTTCTTTGCTCAAGGTGTGCACCGTCTCGAATACCTCCTTCCGGGACTGCCGATGTGCCTGGCGAAGCTGATTGCGCAACGGCGTTTCAGGCGCCTGCTCACGCAAATTCCGATCGTCACAGTCCTTCTCGATATCCTCGTCTGGCAGCAGTGCCCGGCCTGAGAGGCTCATCTGTTCCTCAATAGCAAGACGCAGATTTTGGATGAGATGAAAGTGGTCCGCCACTTGCGACGCTTTCGGGGCACCTTCGCGAGCAGCCTGCGCGTAAAGCCCGCATCGATCTCGGCTGACGACTTCGATAGCCGGGTGCTGTTTCAACCATCGTGCAACGCTTGCCACACTCCAGTCTTCGAGAATGTCCATGACCTTCCGGCGTTCGAGATCAACGATGATCGTGCCGTAGCGCCATGATTTCCTCCAACTCCAATCATCGATACCGATGATCCGTGCCGAGGGTTCGTCGTCGACCCGTGAAGCATTTCGCTTCAAGTGCCGCAGGATAGTATCGTCGCTGATCGGCATCCCAAGCCGTCTCATCAAGTGCTCTCCGGGCCGTCCGCCAGTGCTGTGACCCAGCAGGCCGACCATTTCGGCGACCCTCCTGGTCCTGCGTGCGTAAGGCGAGGCAATCCCCGGGACCGGGTCGGTGAATGTTTGCCGTTTGCACTGCCGATATCTGCAACGCCCGCGGCTTAACTGAAGCTTGACCGTCACTTCATTGCCCTGAATCGGCAGGTCCTGGAGACTGCGGTCGACCAACCGTGCCGACTTCCGCTCTGATGTCGGCAATCCGGGCATATGCCCGAGGATGGTCCGCACGCAGACACAACCCAATCACCTTCGCCATTAGACGCGACGCTTTGTACCTTAATGCCCGGACCGGGAGACCATTTCGATTTTGTTCACATGCCAGCCCATAGCGGCATAGTTACCAACGATTTGTTAACCGCAGAAAGTGAGGAGGACCCCGTTTAAGTGCCAAACGACATGACCATCTTCTTCGACTTGAACCCGAACGTCAGCCTGATCAACGATTTCAAATTGCCGAGATCAGCCCCGGCAATATGGCTGAGATATTTCACCTGCCGATGCTCCATTTCCTCAAGGCATTTGTCTGCCTCACGAGATATATGTGGTCTCTGAGTTTGTATTTGTGAGTACATCTGAATCTGCATTCGGATCTTCGATTATTTTTTCCGCCTCTATCAGCCGATACTCCATCTGCTTCCTGCATTCGACGAAGCGGGTAATCTCCATCGCAAATTGCGCATTCCTGCGTGCGTCGTAGAATTCCGCGATCGTTGCGCCGGAAGCTTGCCGCTCTTGCTCCAGGAGCTCCCTCAATCTCCTCATTTCGTCCTTAAACGCAAAATAGACCTGCATGGTTTGAACTAAATGTAGCGTTCTATCTGACATGGTTTTCAGTCAACAAGTTGGCGTTTACGAAAACATCGCTCAAGAGCATGATCTATTCTTTAGTGATGCTCGTAACGATATCCATAATTTCATTTTAATTTACAATTCCATTTAGTTAGTGCGGCAATCACGAAGACTTATTGCCTGTCGCGTATAGTTTCCTGCCTATTCGTGCCCCCGCACATTGGTTACGATGGCTTAATTCGCCAGTCTTATCTTGTCGGAACAATAGATGCTCTGCCAGGACGGAATTCCTTTGCTATCCTCGAGCGTTCGGCAGCATAATTCTCCGCAATTATGGGGTAGTCGTCGGGCAATCCCCATTTGGTGCGATATTCATCGGGCGTCAGGCTGTATTTGACGCGCAAATGACGACGTAACGACTTGAACTTTCGACCGTCCTCCAGGCATATGATGTAATCGGGAGCCACCGAACTCGCGATGGGAACAGCGGGCTTTTGCCTCTCGGGAGTTACAATGCTAGCCCTAACATCAAGGACACCTGCCAAGCTTCCGTAGACCCCTTGGATAAGATCGGGAACCTTGTCACATTCGATGAAATTATTTGCGACAAAGGAGCAAATGATATTGCGGGTGCAACTGAGCAGCTGGGAGTGAATTTCAGACAAATGGTGTTCTCGCTAATGAATCTGCCAACTTTGGTCCAATTGGAACCATTTTTTGGAAGATGAGACGGATCAGCTCCTTTAGGATTGTGATCTTGCGCCTCAACGTTTCCTGTAAGGAATGTCCTCTTTGTGAACGTGCTTACTGCTGACGAACCATCAGCATCCCACTGATTGCATCAAGCAAGGCCTGATACCCAGATCCGGAGTTCAAATTGTCTATCGCCAGGACCGAACTTTCTTAAACAGTGCGGCCCCGGCGATAGGGCCGACAGGCGTGCCGGCCATGGCTTGGTGTCGATTGACCTACAGTTGATGAAACTTCGACCAATATGCACCTTGTCGCGATATACGCTTTGTGGTCGCCTTTGCGCTCTCTGCTGAATCATTGCTACCGTGTTTCAACCAGCCAATCGAAGAAGCAGGTCCATCGGTAACACAGCGTCAATCTCGGAGCCATCAGGTATAGACCTGACAGGCAGGCCGGCGTGGGCTCCGTTTGCAAGGAATTTCGAGGCCGCCTAATTTGTGGAAATCTATTCCGCAATTATTGTGTTGCGCAACGATCCCGCGTTTTTTGAGCATAAGAGCAGGGAAAAGCGCGGAATTTCGATGCGATAGAGTGGAAATTAGAACGAACAGTAGAATAATATTCTCCAGTCGATGGCTTCCACTTCGGACTCTTGGGCGTGATGATCAGAGGTAGAGTCATCAATTGGAAATCCCTGCTTGCCTCTGCCCTGCCGCACTGAGAGGCAGTTGTATTCGAATCGAGCCTGCGCCTTCTATCTCAAAGCTTGATCAATTTGTTTCGTATCGCATATCGCGCAAGATCGACCGCCGTATGCAGTTTCAATTTCCTCATCGAGGATGTTCTATGGGAATCAACGGTTTTGATGCTCACGCCCAAAAGCCCGGCAATAGTTTTGTTGGACTTTCCTTCCGCGACGAACTGTACCACTTCGCGCTCCCGCGGCGTCAGGGAATCACGATCATCGAGCCCCCCTGCACTCTCCTCCGCGTCGGCAATGCTTTGCTGCACTTGTCGGGACATATAGATTTTGCCGCTTATCAATGCCTCCACCGCCGCAAGAAGGCTGGCATCCTCTTCGGTCTTGAGCACATAGCCGCGCGCGCCCGCATTCATGATGTCTCGCACCAGCGCATGATCCTCGTACATCGTATAGACCAGAACGCTGATTTTCGGCATCTTTCGGCATAGCTGCCGGCTTACCTCAAGTCCGTTGATGATCGGCAGGCAATGATCGAGAATGATAATGTCCGCGCCATGCTCGAGAGAGAGCTGAACGGCTGCTTCCCCATCATCGGCCTCCGCGCAAATGCACCAATCGGGCCGGTGCGCGAGAGCAGCCCGTATTCCCGCCCGAACGATCGGGTGGTCATCTGCGATAATGATCTTAGACATATGCGCCGTCATATTCCTCAATTCTCAGCACTAGCTCGATACGCTTTTCCGGTTCATCCATCAGGCGATCATAAACTCACGTGAAGTCTCCGGCTTTCGCAGAATATTGCAAGGAGCTGGTTCCGGCATCCGATGCGCCGCCAGGCGCGCTCAGCGGAAAACGAAGCTTTAGGCTCGTTCCTTTTCCCTCTTCACTGAAGAGTTCGACCTGACCTCCGCATCTCTCAATGAAATCATATACTTGATTAAGGCCCAAGCCATTGCCCAAGCCCTGCCCCTTTGTCGTGAAGAATGGATCGAATGCCTGCCTGCGCACATGTTCGCTCATCCCTGTTCCCTCGTCGCGAACAGTGACCTCGGCCCAGTGGGGAATGTCGCCCGCTTTCTGTTCCCCGACCAGACGAAGATCGATGAAGATGGTGCCTCCGGCAGGCATCGCATCGCGGGCGTTCAAAACAAGATTGACCATAGCGGCCCGAAATTGCGTGCCATCGAGGACGCACACGGCCACGGCATCTGCAAATGTCTTGACAAGCGATATTCTGGGTCCCGCGGCTTGTCTCAACATCGGCAGGACGTCATCGATAAGAAGTCCCAAATCCGTCGCCTCCGCCTGAAACTGTCTATCGCGGGCATAAGAGAGCAGTTGGTTGACCAACTCGCGACCCGACGCCAGCGACACGTCCAGCTCGTCCAGAACGCCAAGCGCTTCCGGACGATCGCTGACAGTTGGGCGAAGAAGGAGGACGGATGAACGGATGACCCTCAACAAGTTTCCAAGATCGTGGGCCACGCCGCCGGCAAAACGGCCGATCGACTCAAGCCTCTGTGTCCGCTCCAGCCTCTGTCGCGCCAGTTCCTCGCGACGGCGATACCGCCATGCCAGCCACTCCAGCGTGGCCAGCAGAAGCAGAAGTATTCCGGCGCCAGCCGTTTCGATCATGGCATGCGAGCGCCAGGGCTCCATCACGTCATCTTCATTCAGGGTGGCAAGCATGACGAGTGGAGCGCTATCCAGCCGCTGATAGCCGACCACGCGCTTGACCCCGTCAATCGGGCTATCAGACCACAGGACGCCGCGATTGCCCTGGGCAAGGAGGCTTTTGAACGGTTCGGCATCCGCAAAGGACTTGCCCACGACCTCTTCGTCATTTGGAGAGCGCGTCAACAATGTTCCATCGGCCAGCAGAAGCGCGATCGTCCCGCCACCCACCCATAGCTTCTGGTAGAATTCCTTGAAGTAACGCGGCTCCATTGCAGCAACGACGACGCCCGCGAAGCGCCCGTCCTTCCCTTCGATACGCCGGGTCAAGCTAATGAACCAAACGCCGACCGATCGGCTCTTCAACGGCGGGCCGATATGCAAGGCTGGCGAGGGATCTTGAGCATGCGCCTTGAAATAGGCCCGATCGGCAAGGCTGACATGCGGTGTCGTCGGATAGTCCGTATCATGGGTGATGTACCCGTCAGGCCCGATCACAAAAATTGCCCGGACATAGGGCAGCGTGCTCAACCTATTATGCAGTTCGGCCCGGAAATCGGCGCTGTTGACGGGCAGTGACGGATTATCCGCCAACTCTTTCACAATATCCTGGATGTTCAGATCAATTGACTGCACCGTCCTGGCCGCTTGCTCGGACAAGACATGAACCAGATTGAAAACGGTCCTTTCGCCATCTTGCCGCGCGGCCAGATAGCTTCGCCACAGCTCGGCAGACAGGAGTACGACGATAAATAGCGCCAAGATCAACGTCGGTGCCGATTGAAGCCCTCGGCGACGGATCTTTGACCACATGATTGCTCGCGCGTCCAACTCCGGGAAATACCCCTATAGCTACACCGGTGGATCTTTACGTGCCGTGCTAGTTCTCGGCAACAGAAAAATGCCTCGTGCCGCGCCGCCTGAGAACCCCACCCGATTGACAGCGATATCGCCAAGCGGACTGATTTGCCGGGCGACACGATGCATTCCTGAGGAATGAGAAAGTGCGATCCGATCAGGAAATCCGGGATGGCAAGATCCGTCAAAACGGATTTCCGCCCGGTTCGACGCCAAACGTTCGATGTCGCCCTCCGCTACCACCGGAAGCAACCGCATTTGGTGCACGTTCTTATGACAAGGGAGGCGAAGCATGGCTAAAATGATCCATTCCATGATCCGGGTACTGGACGAGCAGCGCTCGGTCGAGTTCTATCGGCGGGCCTTTGGCCTTGCCGTCGCTGATCGCCTGGATTTCGACACCTTCGTTCTCATCTATCTCGGCAATTCCGATACGGGTTTCGAACTTGAACTGACGGTCAACAAGGGCCGAACCGAACCCTATGCGCTCGGCGACGGTTACGGCCATCTGGCCGTCTCGGTCGGCAATGTCGCCGCGGAGCATGGGCGCCTCCTCGCACTCGGCTTCGATCTGGGCAGGATCGTGGACTTCAACCATGATGGTGCGCCATTTGCCCGGTTCTTCTTCGTCAGCGATCCTGACGGCTACAAGATCGAAGTCCTGCAGCGCGCCGGCCGCTATCTCTGAACAGCTCGTCGATCCGTCACAGGACATGCTTGTAGACCGTCGTGCGCGAGAGGCGAAGCTGGCGCGCGGTCTGCGAAACATTACCGTCCGTCCGGCGGTAGACGGCCCGGATCTCCTGACATTTCGCTCGGCTGAGCGGACGTTCCCTGCATCCATCGCAACAATCCTGAAGGTTTCCGGCCATCGAGCTTCCATCGTCGAAGCTATCCTCATCCAGGTAATCGGCGTGACGATGGATCAATGCGCGCTGCAGCGCGGTTCTCAATTCCCGGATGTTGCCCGGCCACTTTCTGCGAAAGAGCGCGGCGACAGCCGCATCCGTGATCGGCGTTCCTGGCGCCATCTCTTCCAGAACCTGGCGGACGATCGCGGCAAAATCCATTCGCGCCCCCAGAGCCGGCAGATGAATGGCAAAGGCGTTCAGCCGATAATAGAGATCCGCGCGAAACAGTCGCTGCGCCACCATTTCCTCGAGATTACGGTTGGTGGCCGAGACGATCTGCACATCTACCTTCTCGGCCTTGTGCGCACCGACCGCACGGACCTCCATGCTGTCAAGGAAGCGTAAGAGAGAAGTCTGCGCCGCAAGCGGTATGTCCGCCACCTCGTCGAGAAACAGGGTGCCGTGGTCGGCGGCGCGGGCGAACCCCAGCGCGCCCTTGGCGCGCGCATTGGTGAAAGCACCGCCCTCGTGGCCGAATATTTCCGAGATGAACAGATCTTCCGGCACCGCGCCGCAGTTGACGGGTACGAACTCGCCCTTCCGCTGGCTCAGGCGATGGACATGCCGGGCCATCAGCTCCTTGCCAGTTCCCGTTTCCCCTGTGACGTGCACGGGCATCCTGAGCGCTACGGCATCCGCGAGATTGGCAAGCGCCTGTCGGATCGAGCTGTCGTCACAGACGAAGTCCGGCAAGCCCTCTTTCGGCAGTAGCGCGGGAACGGCAGGGCCGCTTTGCCTCGCCGGTAGGCTGTTCCCGCCCTGGGCGATCTGGCGGCAGGCCATGAAGACGCCGCTGCCCGCACGATCGCGAATACGGATGATGCCGCCGTTGAGGAGCCCATCCATCGCTGTTCCGAAACCGGATTCGAACAGCGCATCGAAGTGGCTGCCGCGCGTCGTCGGCAGACCGGCCAGCAATGCCCTTCCGGAACGGTTTATGGAGGTAATGTCACCTGCCGGCGATACCGAGATCAGGCCGGCGGACAGGGTGTCCAGATACTCCACACGCGGATGGAAGGCGAAGACGAAGCTGCTGGAATAGTCCTGAAATACGAGGCCGTTCTCGATCTGCGACGCAGCCATACGCACGAGAGCATGCGTGTGCTCCTGTCGCGCTTCGTGGGCACAGGAAGCATCGAGCAGACCGAGGATCTCGCCATGCGAGTTAAAGATCGGCGCAGCCATGCAGCTCAGATGGCCGTGACAGGCGAAATAATGTTCTCGCCCATAGATAGCCACCGGCTTCTCGATCATGGCGGCTAGTCCCAGCGCATTTGTGCCGCGCTCACTCTCGTTCCACATACTGCCCGGAATGATCGCACGTCCGGCGGCGCTATCGGCGAATTCTCGGTCGCTGATCGTATCGAGGACGATGCCATCGGCATCCGCGAGCGCGATCATGAAGTTCGATCCGGCAATCTGCGAATGCAGCAGCTGCATTTCTGCAAGCGCCAGTCGGCGCATGGAGACAGCGGCCTCGCGACGCGCGCGGACATCGGAAAATGGCACGACGCTGTGCTGCGGCATGGCGCGTGGATCGAGGCCGCCCTCGCGACACCGCTGCCAGCTCTCCGCGACGATCGGCTGAAGGGTACCGACCGGGAAACGATCACCCCTCTCCAGTGCTTTGCGTGCCCGGTCCATTCCAGAAAGGTGCTGCATGGTTCCTCCTCATGCACCATGACATCGAGGATAACAGCAGCCGGCGAGATGACAATAGACAGAAACTGGACAGTTCCGCAGTTCACCGCGTTCATCCGATGAACAAGCGGAGTCGGCGATGTCGGATTATCTTGTTGATAAGATTAGGAAATACAATCTGGAACAACAATTGCAGCTGTGTATCCCGCAACGGGCATCGATCCCGCCGATGGAGGAGACATCAGCATGAAGGCACAGGTTCTGAACAAATATGACGACGATCTGAAAGCGGAGCAGTGGGTCTCACTACAGGAGGTCCCTGATCCCCAGATCAAGAAATCCACCGATGTCATCGTCCGCATCGGCGGCGCGGGAGTCTGCCGTACGGACCTCCACATCATCGAAGGCGTGTGGCGCCCGCATATGGACCCGAACGGCGATAGCCTCCTGCCTCTGATCATGGGCCATGAGAATGCCGGCTGGGTGGAAGCTATCGGCAAAGAGGTCGAGGGTATCAAGGTCGGCGATCCGGTCATCGTCCATCCGAAGATTTCCGGCGGCACCTGCCTTGCCTGCCGGCGCGGCTTCGACATGCATGGCCCCGGCAAGTTTCCGGGCCTGGATTGCAACGGCGGCTATTCCGAATATCTCTGCACCTCGGAGCGCAATATCGTTGCGCTGCCGAAGACGCTGGCCCCCAAGGACGTCGCGCCCTATGCGGATGCGGGACTGACCGCCTATCGCGCCGTAAAGAAGGCGACGCGGCATCTGCTGCCCGGCGAAAACTGCGTCGTCATCGGTGCCGGCGGGCTCGGCCATATTGCCATCCAATGCCTCAAGGCGATGTGCGCCGCTGACGTGATCGTCGTCGATATGTCCGACGATTCGCTGGCGCTCGCGCGCAATATCGGCGCCGACAAGCTCGTGAAGGCGGATGGCAACGAGGTCGAAGCCGTGCTGCAGTTGACGCAGGGCCAGGGCGCCGAAGCCGTCATCGACTTCGTCGGCGAAAAGGGCACCACCACCAGGGGGCTCGCGATGACCCGGCCGATGGGCAGCTATTATGTCGTCGGATATGGCGAGGATATTCGCGTGCCGACAGTGGACATGGTCATCACCGAGAAGAACATCATCGGCAACCTTGTGGGAACCTGGGCCGAACTGGTGGAGCTGATGGCGCTCGCCGACCGCGGCCTGGTCGATCTGACGACCGTGGAATACAGGCTCGCCGACGCCAATCAGGCGCTCAAGGATCTGCACAACGGCAAGATCCATGGGCGTGCCGTGCTGATCCCTTGAGCACATCGGCTCCGACACCAGAGCGGTCCAATGTTTCACGGAATCATTGGACCGCTCGATCTTATTATTCTGACACAATTCCGGACGGAAAACCGCTGCGCACTTTTCCTGGAATTGCTCTAGGACATGCGCTCTCCGTCCACATCCCGGCCGGAGAACCTTGTTGTGAGCGAATTGCAGCGCGAGGGAGGACGAAAAAATGATGTGCAGAGTCTTGAGCCATCAGGGCCAGGATCGGTTCACCAAGGTCAACCGTTCGGTCCGGATCGGCGGGCATTCGACCAGCGTGCGGCTGGAATCGGCCTTCTGGAATGCATTGGAGGATATGGCCGCCATCGAGGGGCTATCGACATCGAAGCTGATCGCGGAACTTTACCACGAGGCTTTGGAGCAACATGGCAATATGCCCAATCTCGCCTCGATGCTGCGGACCGTCTGCCTGCTCTACCTGCAGGAACGCAATGCGCAGACCGCGATACAGCCGCGGGGGGTCTGATCCGGGCGTGGTTGCCCTCGGCGCGGCATGGAAAGCCGCGCCGAAACAGCCTCCAGAAACATGTTCATGCCTTGGGTGGCGCGGCCTTGCTGCCGGCATCGGCCTTGCCTTCGGCGATCCAGCGTGCGCCGAGGACCAGTGCGCCCATGCTGAAGTCCCTGCCGTGGATCGCGACCATCTCCTGTGACAACCTGGCGATCTTCTCAAAAAAGGCGTCCTTGCTCTTTTCCTCGTCGGAGAGTTCGACCTGCATGATTTCCTCCATTCATGGTTCGATTATTTGAAAAGCTGCGCCGGGAAAGTGACGATAGCGATGGTGCCGAGCGCATCGCCCATGGCGAGATGCCGGCCATCGGCGGTCCACTGAAGCGTCGTAACCGGCCCACCGGTTGCCCGCACGACTAACTCCTCGCGTGCGCCCAGAGGCGCCACCACCACCTGGCCGTTAGCATAGCCGGCGGCCACGAGGCGACCGTTCGGCTGGGCCGCAACGGTTTCGACCAGGACCAGGCCCTTGCGGCCTGTCGTCAGCGCACCCGCAGCGCTGTCGCTGAACGGCGGGTTGTCCATCGACCAGCCGGCGATGCGATAGGCGCCGGCGGCGACAAGCGCATTTGCCTGCGCGCTCCAGGCCGCCGCGCGCACCTCTCCGGGGAAATCGGCAAGGAGCACCTGGCGGCCGGAACCGACATCGACGAGACATAGTCCCGCCCCCTCGATGCCCAGGGCCAGCCAGCGGCCATCGCCGCTCCATGTCAGCGACAGGGGACGGGAGGAGAGCGGAATTTCCAGGAACGGCGGCAAACCGTCGGCGATCCGATGCAGGGTGAGGCTTGCCGAGCCGGCAACCGCCAGCATCGTCCCATCCTCCGAAAAGGCGATCCGCTCGGCAGCCCCGTCGCCAAGATCGCGTTGCAGGGCGAATGCGCTTACGGCTGAATGCACATGAAGCATGTTGCCGGCAGCAATCGCGGTCGATCCCGTCGTCCGGCAGTAATCGAAAGCCCGAACCGGCTCAGCGCCAGAGAAGACGGTTTGCGCCATCTCGCCGGCGCGGCTGAGACGCACCAGATCGCCCTTTGTCCCTGCGGCGAGAAAACAGCCGTCGTCGCAGGCACAGGCCGACCCGGCGCCCTTGACCCGCGTGACGATGAGTGGCGCGGCCTTGCCCTGTCGGGGCGTTATCGTCGTCTGACCCCTGTCGACCACAATGCGGGATTCCGGCGGCTCATTGTCCGCCATTCTCGCAAAGGCGACCGAACCGTCCTCGCAGACCACGGCAAGCAATGTCCCGTCGTCGTTAAAACAGATGTGGCGAACGGGAGCCGGCCGCTGCCAGCTGCGGGCGAGAAGGTCGAACAGAGTGATGTTGGAAGCGGCCTGCTGGTTCATGATTATCCTCCCCTTGCAACGGCGATCAGGCGATCGATATGAGCAATTGCCGCCTCTGCCGCTTCGATCTCCGCTACGCAATCGGCTTGGCTCGATTGGATGCCGGAGGCTTGTTCTTCGGCCTCGTTCAATGCCTCAGCGAGCTCATTGTTGGCGTGATCCCGTTCCAGCGCCAATTGCAGGCGCAGGATCTCCATCTCGGTGCCCGACATCTCCTGAATCAGCTTGTGTGTTTTCGCGGTGAGAGCCGAGACACCGGCCACGAGATCAAGTCGGCGCTGCAGCAGATCCTGGATCGGTTGATCTTGATCGCTCATGATGAGATCCTGCCTGTCGTGCCGGCGCCCATGCGCCGCGTGGATTTGAGCAAGAGGAGCCGCGAGATGTTCGAAACGATCGGCAGCACGTTCTTCCAGGCCCTGCGCCAGGCAGCCGAACGCCATCTCGAGCGTGACCATCCCTGTATCGAAGCGCTCGACGCCGCGGCCCGCGATACCGGTCCGGCGGCAATCGCCGCTGCGCAGGAGGCGCTTGCCGCACTCGATCCGACGATCATGGGCGCGCTGATGGCCGAAGCACACAAGCTGCTGCGCGAAAACCCTGGACGGATTCTCGACAGCTGGAATCCAGCCGGCATCCGCCATTGATGCTGATTGAGGCCGCTCATCGGGTCGCCTCTCCCGGCGCTTTCCAGGCTTCGAGCATGGCGGGCAAATCTGGCAGCTGCGTCCTGAACTGCCGCTCCGCCAGATCGATATGGCTGCGAAGCTGATCCCATACGTCCACACGGATCATCGTGTCTCCCGTCAGTTGCTCGACCTCCTCGACGCGAAGCTGCTTCGACAGCGAGACGCCAGAAAAGACGAAATCGCGCAGCAGGATCGCATGCCTTTCGGCGAAGGCATGGATCATCGGATGCGTTTGGTCGGTAATGCCGGCGACGGAAAGTTCGCGCAGGATGAACCGCTGGAAATGGCTTTGCATCAGGTGCTGGCTTTCTCCCAGGAAGCGCATCACGAAGACGAGGTCTCGCTGCATCAGCCGGGCGAGCTCACTGGTGATGTCGCCTCCGACCGGGCCGAGCGGCGATTGATGCTCGTCCTTGCCTGCCATGAGCCTCTTCCAAATCCAAAATAAACATCGTTCAGGTTAAATATAATCCATGAATATCATGATGTCGATCATTGTTTATTTCGCAATTGCAAAAGATTATAAGCAATCATTGCAAATATAAATAAAGTTACATCTGTAAATTACGATTGTAAAATAACTTTACACTATTTCACGCCCGCCGTCCGAAAAACCCGCAAAGTGCTGGGAAACTCTATTTGGCACACCCCTTGCATCGTCTACTCTCATAAAACTATCGCGCTGACAGCGGCGACAGAAGAACGAAGGAGTTGGGGAAGCAGCTAGTCATCCGGATGAGGAGTCCGGACCTTCCTCGAAGACCTTTGCCTCGATCGACATGAATGGCCGGCCCACCGGGACGCGCGCATGCGCATCCCGTCGTCGCGCCCTTCCAACTTTCGCTCGCGGCGCTTCTGGCGCCGTCCCAGCCGGGGCCTGAGGCCCGCGGCACAACAAAGTGGAGGCTGAGGACGATGTCGTCTTTGACACTCAATAAGATAACCTCGCAGCGGGGCATTTCCGTCGGCGAGGCGACCAAGCGGATTTCCGATCTCGGTTGGAATCCGAGCTACGTGCAGGAAGCGATGACGTTTCCGACGGACTACAAGATCACCAAGGCGCCGCGCGATCCGATGAAGCAGGTGCTGCGCTCCTATTTCCCCATGCAGGAGGAAAAGGACAATCGCGTCTACGGTGCGCTCGACGCAGCGCTGCGCGGCGACATGTTCCGCAATGTCGAGCCGCGCTGGGTGGAATGGATGAAGCTCTTCCTGGCGATCATTCCGTTCCCGGAAATCTCCGCCGCCCGCTCCATGGCCATGGTCGCCCGCATCGCGCCCGGTGAAGACCTGCGTACCGGCTTCACCATGCAGATGGTCGACGAGTTCCGGCATTCGACCATTCAGATGAATCTGAAGAAATGGTATATGGAGAACTATATCGATCCGGCCGGCTTCGATATCACCGAGGAAGCCTTCGGCAAGTGCTATGCCACGACGATCGGCCGCCAGTTCGGCGAAGGCTTCATCACCGGCGACGTGATGACGTCGGCCTGCCTCTACCTGACCGTCGTCGCCGAGACCGCCTTCACCAACACGCTCTTCGTCGCGATGCCATCGGAAGCCGCCCGCAACGGCGACTACGCCCTGCCGACCGTGTTCCTGTCGGTGCAGTCCGACGAGAGCCGGCATATCGGCAATGGCCACTCGCTGCTGATGGCTGCCCTGAAGGAGCCGGAAAACCACCTGCTCCTGGAGCGCGACTTGCGTTATGCCTTCTGGCAGAACCATGCGATCGTCGATGCCGCCATCGGCACCTTCATCGAATACGGCACCACGAACCGCGACAAGGCCAAGGAGTCCTATGCGGAAATGTGGCACCGCTGGATCTTCGAGGACTACTATCGCACCTACATGCTGCCGCTGGAAAAATACGGCATCAAGATCCACCACGACGACGTTCACGAAGCCTGGAACCGCATCACCAAGAAGAGCTACGTCCATAAGGTCGCACAGTTCTTCGCCGTGGGCTGGCCAGTCAATTTCTGGCGCATTGAGGCCCAGCGTGAGGCCGACTTCGAATGGTTCGAGCACAAGTATCCGGGCTGGTACGCCGAATTCGGCGAGTTCTGGAAATGGTACGACAAGCTCAGCCGTCCGGGCCAGACGCCGATCACCTTCAGCACGGAAACCGGCTATGTCTATCCGCACCGCTGCTGGAGCTGCCTCGTCCCTTGCCTCATCCGCGAGGATATCGTGACCGACGAGATCGACGGACAGATCTACACCTTCGCGCACGAACTCGACCGCTGGACCGCCGTCGAGGCCTTCGCCGACGAGTATCAGGGCCGCCCCACGCCCGCGATGGGCCGCTTCAGCGGCAAGCGCGAGTGGGAAACGCTCTATCACGGCTGGGATCTTGCCGATGCGATCAAGGACCTGAACTTCGTCCGTTCCGACGGCAAGACGCTAGTGCCGCAGCCGCATCTGCGCTTCGACCCGAAGGACATGTGGACGCTGGATCACGTTCGCGGCCATACGCTGCTGTCGCCGCTGACGCTGCTTCGCGAAATGTCCCCGGCGGATCGGGAAAAGAGCCTCGCCGAATACCGCGCAGGCTTCACCATCAATCCTTGCCACTAAGCGCGTGACGCCAGGCGGAAGCCGGTCATCCGGCTTCCGCATTTCAAGATGAGGCCGCTCTTCGGCAAATCGGGAGCGGGAGGAGATTGGGAGAATTCCAGATGGCTGACGCTCAAAAAGCGCATGTGGCGGCCCATAGGGTCCGCCTCGAGCCGGTCGGCGTCGAATTCGAGGTCGAGAACGGGGAGACGGTCCTGAACGCCGCCTTCCGGCAAGGCATCTCGCTGCCGCACGGCTGCAAGGAGGGGCAATGTTCCGCCTGCAAATGCGTGCTTCTCGATGGCGAAGTCGACATGCTCAAATATTCGACCTTCGCGCTGAACGACATGGAAAAGGAATCCGGACACATATTGCTGTGCCGATCGATCGCCTATTCCGACATGGAGGTGGAGCTCCTCAACTATGATGAGGAAGTCCTATCGAAAGCGATCGCGGTGAAGACCTACAAGGGACATATCTCCCATGTCGATGCGCTGACCCACGATATCAGAGGCATACAGATCGAGCTTGGTTCCCCGATGAAGTTCTGGGCGGGGCAATATGTCGACATCACGGTCACCACGGAAAAAGGGGAGACGATTACACGTTCGTTCTCCATGGCAAATACGCCGCGCGAAACCCAGAAACTCTCCTTCATCATCAAAAAATATCCCCAGGGAAAATTCTCCGGAGAGCTTGATTCCGGAGGCATCCGCGTCGGAGCCGACGTTACCGTCGTCGGACCTTACGGAACCTGCTTCCGACGGGAAGAACGGGAAGGACCTCTGATCCTGGTCGGAGCGGGCTCCGGCATGTCGCCGGTCTGGTCGATCCTCAACGACCATGTGCTGAGCGGCGAGACCCGTCCCGTCTATTTCTTCTACGGGGCAAGGACGCCGGACGATCTCTTCTATCTCGACCGGATCGTCGCGCTCGTCGAGCGCCATCCGGACGTGACCTTCATACCGGTGCTGTCGCATGCCGACGAAGGCAGCGACTGGTCGGGTGAACGCGGCTTCGTGCACGAAGCGGTCGACGCCAAGCTCAAGGAGCTCGGAATCGACGGCGAAGGCGACGTCTATGCCTGCGGGCCGCCGCCCATGATCGATGCGCTGCAGCCGGTCCTCTTCATGAACGGCTTCGAAACAGAACGCATCTTCTTCGACCGCTTCACCACTTCGTCCTCGGCAGCTCCAGGTCACTAGAGCCGGACGGAGAACAAAGAGCATCAACCAAAGTGCAACACGGGAGTGAGAACCATGCCAGCATTATCGAGTTCCGTAGGGTCAGGTGCGGCGGGAGCAGCGATTTTCGCCGATTCCGACAGCCGTAAGTATCGGTATTTCGAGCCCAAGGGCCAGCGCGCCACGCATTACGAGGACGTCACGGTCGACGTCCAGCCGGACCCGGAACGTTACCTGATCCAGAACTGGATCATTTCCTTCGCCAATGGCAAGGGCGCCTACGTCAAGGACAACACCGCCGCCAAGAGCTCCAACTGGCACGCCTTCCGTGCCCCGGACCAGGAATGGGAACGCACCCATTATCAGCGCCAGTCCAAGATCGAGACCATGGTGCAAAGCGTCATCACCAATGCGCGTCGCGCCGGTGCCCCCAAGACCTTCGACAAGGCATGGGCCAAGATCCTGCAAGCGCATCTGGGAGCCTGGAAGCATGTGGAGTTCGGGCTCGGCACTTCGCTGATGCAAGCTCAGCGCTACGGCTATACCCAGATGATCAACAACGCCACGTTGACCAACTCGTCCTACAAGCTCCGTCTGGCGCAGGACATCACCCTCTATCTCGCCGAGGTCGGCATGGATATTGCCGGCTGGGACGATGAGCTCGGCAAGAAGACCTGGCTGGAGGACAGCATCTGGCAGCCTGCCCGTGAGGCGATCGAGACCATCATGGGCGCGAGCGACTATCTCGAGCAGTATTTCGCGATCAACATCGTGTTCGAGCCGCTCGTCGGCGAACTGTTCCGCTCGGGCTTCCTGATGCAGGTGGCCGCCGCCAACCACGACTTCGTCACGCCGCCGGTGATCTCCGCGGCCGAAGCCGACTACGAGCGCAATCTCGCCAATACCATCGACCTCATGTACCTGCTCGCCAACGACAATTCCTACGGCGACTACAACAAGAAGATCTTCCAGGGCTGGCTCGCCAAACATGGCGCCCTGGCCGACAAGGCCGCGCAGGGGCTTCAGCCGATCTGGTCGATGCCGCATTCCAAGCCGGTTTCCTTCGCCGACGTCCAAGCCCAGTCCCAGGAACGCCTCGGCAAGATTCTCGGTGAACTCGATCTCAAGCGTTAATCGAAGGAGTGTTTTCCATGTCAACCGTTGCACGCAACAATTCGCACGACAACATCTTCAAGTCCATGAAGGATATCACCTTCGAGCAGACGATTTCCCACCAGTGCGGCGTCACCATGAACGATTCCGTCGAGGCGCGCGCCATCGCCGAATTCATGAGCCAGAAGCCCGGCGTGATCGTCACCTACCAGCCGGCCATGATCCGCATCGACGGCAATGGCAAGCTGATCTTCAAGATGGACGAGATCAGCGAATATCTCGGGCGGGAAATGACCGCCGAAATCTTCGAGGTCAACACGTCAACGCATTACGGCCGCATGGTCCGAATCGATGACAACACCGTGATCCTCTTCGGCAATATGGACGAGGTGTTCGAATATATCTGACATCCGGAACGGCGATTGGCGCGCCCGCCCGTCTGTGGGCGCGCCTCGGAACAGGACAAGTTTGGAGGAGAAAACCATGTACGTCACACCCGAAGGCAAAGAGATTTTCGTCATCGACGGCCATACGCATTTCTGGGACGGCAGCCCCGAGAACCAGAGCAACATTCACGGCAAACAGTTCATCGACTGTTTCTACGGCTACCACACGGGCTTTAGCCCGAAGGAACACATCTGGCCCAAGGAGAAATTCGAGAAGTACAGCGCGGATGACCTCTATAATGATCTATTCATCGATGGGCCCGACGATATCGCGATCATCCAGTCCACCTATCTCAAGGACTTCTACAAGAACGGCTTCAATACGATTGAACGTAATGCCGAGGTGGCAAAACGCTATCCGGAGCGCTTCATCGTCAACGGGTCATTTGATCCCCGTGATGGCGAAAAGGCCCTCGAATACATCCATTTCATGAAGGAGACCTACGACGTCAAAGGCGTGAAGATGTACACCGCCGAGTGGAACGGGTCCTCGAAGGGCTGGAAGCTCACCGATCCGGATGCCTACAGATGCTTCGAACTGTGCGAAAAGCTCGGCATCAAGAATATTCACGTCCACAAGGGACCGACCATTATCCCGCTCAGCAAGGACGCATTCGACGTCGCTGACGTCGACTACGCCGCGACCGACTTCCAGAACCTGAATTGGATCATCGAACATTGCGGCCTGCCGCGGCTTGATGATTTTACCTGGATCGCCACGCAGGAGACCAATGTCTATGGCGGTCTCGCGGTCGCATTGCCGCTGATCTACAATCGCCCGCGGCATTTCGCCGAGATCATAACGGAACTGTTGTTCTGGATCGGTCCCGACAAAATCCTGTTCGGCTCCGACTACGGCATCTGGACGCCGCGTTGGCTTGTCGAGCGGCTCTGGGCGCTTCATCTCCCCGAGGATGTTGTCGCTGGTCGCGGCGTGCAGCTTACGGACGAGGCCAAGGAGAAGATCCTCGGCCTGAATGCCGCACGGCTCTACGACATCGATGTCGCGGCCAAAAAAGCCGCTTTTGCCAAGGCCCCAGTGCAATTGGAAGCGGCGGAGTAAGCGACATGACCTCCGCCACTCTGTCAGAACGCCGCCAGGGGGAACTCTGGCGGCGCCTAGGAACGGTCAACGACCCCGAGCTCGACGAACCCGTGACCGAGATGGGCTTCGTCGAACGAGCTGAAATTCTGGGCGATGGTCGGGTCGAGGTGGATTTTCGTCTGCCGACCTATTGGTGCTCGCCCAATTTTGCCTTCCTCATGCTGGAAGATCTCAAGATCGCACTCGAGGCACTGTCCTGGTCTCCAGCGTACCGCATCACTCTGCATGACCACATGTTCGCCGAGGAGGTAAACAAGGGCATTGCAGACGGCCGGAACTTTGCCGAGATTTTCAGGTCTCTCGCCGATGAAACCAGTCTCGAAGAGGTCAGGGAGAAATTCCGGCAGAAGGCCTTCAAGCGACGGCAGGAGGCCGTGATCCTCGACCTTCGGGCTACCGGACTTTCCGACAGGGAGATCGTCGGCATGCGGCTTACGGATCTGGACGCCCTCTATGCAGGGGACGACGAGACGGCCAAACGCGGGCGCCGCTATCGCGAAGCTCTGCTCTCACGCCGGCCCGACTTGCGCTCACATGACAATGCGATCGTCGATTGGGACAGCAGAACGGTCGAAGCGGATGGGCTAGCCGCTCATCTTGCCGATCTGCGCAGCGTGCGCATCAACATGGAGTTCAACGGCGCGCTTTGTCGCGGGCTGAAGCAGACACGATACAAGGAGATGGAAATCGTCAACGGCGAGCCGACGCTAGTCGATTTCATCGTCGGGCGCGTTCCCGCGCCCACCGCACCATCGCCCACGACCGACCACTAAGATCACAGCCTACCGGAAAGACCCGGGAGAGAAACCGCCGTCAAGGCGGAAGGAGGAGGAGTCATGCCGAAACTGATGCTACACAATTCCGAAGCACGGCGCGCGCTTGCCCGGGGCGTCGGACGACTGGCCGCCGCGGTCGAGCCCACGCTCGGACCGCGGGGAATGAACGCCATGATCGACCGTCCAATCGGCACGCCGCTGGTCACGCGCGACGGCGTCAGTATCGCCTCGGAAATCGAATTGTCCGATCGGTTCGAAAACATGGGCGCACAAGTCGTCCGAGAAGTCTCTATGCAGACGAACGAGATCGCCGGTGACGGCACGACGACTGCTATCGTGCTCGCCAATGCGCTGGTACAGGAAGGAATAGCAGCCAATGAGCGAGGCGCAAAATCCGTGGATCTCTGCAAGGGCATCGATCTTGCAGTGGAGAAGATCGTCGAGGTTTTGAGAAACAGGGCCACGCCTGGCAAGGGCAATGGCGTGCTGTCAGCGGTCGCCAATATCGCCGCCACCGATCCAAAGCTCGGCGCACTTGTCGCCGAAGCGTACGAACGGGTAGGTACGGAGGGCGTCATCACCACCGATTTCAGCGTGACGACCGACACCACGCTGGACGTGGTCGAAGGAATGTCATTCGATCGCGGTTACCTTTCGCATCACATGGTCACGGATCAGGAGAAGATGGAGGCCGTCCTGGAACGCCCGCTCATTCTGATGACCGATCTCAAGATCAAGGACCCGTCCTCCCTCGATGCCGCCCGCCGCATCGCCGATGCGGCGGACCGGCCGTTGCTGATCCTTGCAGAAGAGATGTCACCCGAAACCATCGTGACCTTGCTGGGCAAGGAGGGTGCCGGCAAATATCTGGTCATACATCCCCCGGAATACGGCCATTGGCGGAAGGCGCTGATGGAGGATCTGGCGATCTTGACGGGCGGCCGGGTCATCGCGCGCGATCTCGGCGGTCGCCTGGAAGACATTGCCGCCAAAGATCTCGGTTCGGCCGAGCGCGTGAGAACCAGTTCCACCTACACCACGATCATCCGCGGCGGCGGTGATCCGGCGGCGATTGCCGCGCGGCGAGCACAGGTTCAACGTCAGTTCGACGTGGCACCACCCAATATCGAGCAGGACAAGCTGCGCGAGCGGCTCGCCAAGCTTTCCGGCGGTACGGCGGTGATCTATGCCGGCGGGGTGACACCCGTCGAGCAGAAGCGCACCATCCAGCTCATCGAAGATTCCCTGCATGCCGTGCGCGCAGCGGTGGAGGAAGGCGTCGTCGCCGGGGGCGGTTCGGCGCTCGCTCAGGTCGCCTCGGTTCTGGACGAAGTCCTGCAAACGGTCAGCGGCGACGCGGCGGAAGGGGTGCGCCTCGTCAAATCCGTATTGACGCGGCCGCTTTCGCGCATTGCCATCAATGCTGGCGCCGATCCGGCGGCGATCATTGCAGAGGTCACCCGCGTCAACGGCGGTCATGGCTACAACGCCTCGACGGGCAAATATGAGAACATGATCGAGGCCGGCATCATCGATCCGGTGCGCGTCACCTATACGGCGCTGCGCAACGCAGCATCGGTCGCGAAGCTCATTCTGACGACGGAAACGCTGATCGGCGATCTCGAGGAGGGTGAGCCGGACCCGACGGCCGGGCCTGCGCTGGGCGGTGGGGCGGAGCGACTGGGACGAGCTTAACCGCAGCCGGTCCTGAGAGGCGCCCGGCCGCATCCGCACATTGGGATCACAATCATGAACCAGCTGGCTGATCACAGCCAGCTGACACGTCGCAGGATATCTGCGTCTCCCACGACGCGGCAAGCCGCCTGTAAAGCTTCTCGACAGGACCCAACGATGCCTTTCGAGGAATAGCACTCTGAAACGACAAGGAGAAGGTAATGGACCAAAAAACTGACATCATAGGCAAGTGTCCGTTTCCGCATGGGAACACGAGCGTTTCGGCCCGTTCGAACCGTGACTGGTGGCCGAATCAGCTGAACCTTCGGATTCTTCACCAGAACACGGCGCTATCCAGCCCGATGGGCAAGGCGTTCAACTACGCCGAGGAATTCAGGAAGCTCGATCTGGACGCCCTGAAGAAGGACCTCACCGCCCTTATGACGGATTCGCAGGAATGGTGGCCGGCCGACTTCGGCCATTACGGCCCGCTCTTCATCCGCATGGCCTGGCATAGCGCCGGCACCTACCGCACCGGCGACGGCCGCGGCGGCGCCTCCTCCGGCACGCAGCGTTTCGCGCCGCTCAACAGCTGGCCGGATAACGTCAACCTCGACAAGGCTCGCCGCCTGCTCTGGCCGATCAAGCAGAAGTACGGCAACAGCATCTCCTGGGCCGACCTCCTGATCCTCACCGGCAACGTCGCACTGGAATCCATGGGCTTCAAGACCTTCGGCTTCGGCGGCGGTCGCGAAGACGTCTGGGAACCCGAAGAAGACATCTACTGGGGTGCGGAAGACACCTGGCTCGCCGACAAGCGCTACTCCGGCGACCGCGATCTGGAAAACCCGCTTGCCGCCGTGCAGATGGGCCTCATCTACGTCAATCCTGAGGGACCGAACGGCAATCCGGACCCGCTGGCTGCTGCTCGCGACATCCGCGAAACCTTCGCCCGCATGGCCATGAACGACGAAGAAACCGTCGCCCTCATTGCCGGCGGCCACACCTTCGGCAAGACCCATGGTGCGGGTGATGCAGCCCATGTCGGCCCCGAGCCGGAAGCAGCCGGCATCGAAGAACAGGGCCTCGGCTGGAAGAACAGCTTCGGCAGCGGCAAGGGCGGCGATGCGATCGGCAGCGGTCTCGAAGTCACCTGGACCTCGACGCCGACCAAGTGGAGCAACAACTTCTTCTGGAACCTGTTCGGTTACGAATGGGAACTGACGAAGAGCCCGGCTGGCGCCCATCAGTGGGTACCGAAGCACGGCGCCGGCGCCGGCTCGATCCCGGATGCACATGACAAGTCCAAGCGGCATGCTCCATCCATGCTGACGACCGACCTCGCGCTCCGCTTCGACCCGGCCTATGAGAAGATCTCTCGCCGCTTCTTCGAAAACCCGGATGAGTTCGCCGATGCCTTTGCCCGCGCCTGGTTCAAGCTGACCCATCGCGACATGGGGCCGCGCGTCCGCTACCTCGGTCCGGAAGTGCCGAGCGAAGAGCTCATCTGGCAGGATCCGATCCCGGCTGCCGGTCGCGCATCGATCGATGTGAACGATGTCGCAGCTCTCAAGGCCGAGATCGCTGCATCGGGTCTCACCATCCCGCAGCTGGTTTCCACCGCCTGGGCTTCGGCCTCGACCTTCCGCGGCTCCGACAAACGCGGCGGCGCAAACGGCGCTCGCATCCGTCTTGCACCGCAGAAGGATTGGGAGGCCAACCAGCCGGCCCAGCTCGCATCCGTGCTGCAGAAGCTCGAAGGCATCCAGAAGAAGTTCAACGATGCCCAGACCGGCGGCAAGACGGTATCGTTTGCCGACCTCATCGTGCTCGGCGGCTCCGTTGCCATCGAGCAGGCTGCGAAGAAGGCCGGTCATGACGTGGCCGTTCCCTTCGCTCCCGGCCGTACCGATGCGACGCAGGAGCAGACCGATGTCGAGGCCTTCGCCGTTCTCGAGCCGATCGTCGACGGCTTCCGCAACTATCAGCGGCAGGACTACACGGTCTCTTCCGAAGAGCTGCTGATCGACAAGGCGCAACTGCTGACGCTGACGGCTCCGGAAATGACCGCCCTCATCGGTGGTCTGCGTGCGCTGAACGCCAATGTCGGCCAGAGCCAGCACGGCGTCTTCACCAAGCATCCGGAAACGCTGACCAACGACTTCTTCGTGAACCTGCTCGACATGGGCACGGAGTGGAAGGCCGTCTCCGACGCCAAGGACGTCTTCGAAGGCCGTGACCGGGCAACCGGCGATGTCAAGTGGACCGCGACGCGTGCCGATCTCGTCTTCGGCTCCAACTCGCAGCTGCGCGCGATCGCCGAAGTCTACGGTCAGGCCGATGCCGAGAAGAAGTTCGTGCAGGACTTCGTCGCGGCCTGGACCAAGGTCATGAATGCCGACCGCTTCGACATCGCTTGAAGTCAAGATCGGTCGATCTCTGGAGCATGATGACTTTTCTCCAAATCGTCATCATGCACTAGCAGTTGCTGACATTATTCGGCGATGCGGGCCTTTTGTTTCAGGCGTAGCTACGCTTGATCCCGAACTGCTCCATTTTCCGATAGAGGGTGGGTCGCGATATTCCGAGTCGATGCGCGACTTTGCTCAGATTGCCGTGTTCGACCGACAATGCACTCATGATGGCCTGCCGTTCGGCCGCGGCAAAGCTGAGCACTTGGCTTCCGGCCTCAATGGAAGCGTCGCTGCCGGTCGGCGCCCGCATGACCATTTCAGCCGGCAAATCATCGACGCCGACCAGGCGGTGGCGGGCTAAAAGATGCAGACGTTCAACAAGGTTTCGCAGCTCTCGCACATTACCTGGCCAACGATAGGCCAGCATCGTATCGAGTGCCTCGTTCGTGAACCGCAGCGAAGATGTGCCCCTTCGCTCGGCCAGTTTGTGGTTGAAGTGATCAAGCAGCAGCAGACAGTCGTTCCCACGCTCTCTCAAGGGCGGTACGTGGATCGTCACGGTGCTAATCCGGTAGTACAGATCGCGCCGGAAACGGCCGGCGGCGACCTCCTGCTTGAGATCGCGATTGGTGGAGGCAACAAGTCTTACATCGACTGGCCTTGAGCGACTGTCCCCAAGACGATGCACGACACGCTCCTCAAGCACGCGCAGCAGAAATGGCTGGATATCCAGCGGCATTTCCCCAATTTCATCAAGGCTCAGCACCCCGCCATCGGCGAGTTCGAAGACGCCTGCCTTACCCTCGCGGGACGCGCCGGTGAAGGCGCCGGACACATGGCCAAACAGCTCGCTGCCGAACAATTCTTTTGTCACCGCACCGCAATTGAGCGCGATGAACGGGCTGCTGCCGGACTTTCGGCTACCGGCATGAATGAGGCGTGCAAAAAGCTCCTTGCCGACACCGGTCTCCCCTTCGATCAGCAGCGACGTCACGTCCTGCGTCTCGGCAACGCGGCAGGCTATGTCGACTGCCGCACAAAGTTTGTCGCTTTCACCGACGATATGAGCACACGCCTCCTTCTGTCGGTCCGAAGCGCGGCTATTGAGCGATACAATTCGCCTGCTCGCGTTTTTCGAAAATACCACCGCCGCCCCGCGAATATCGCCGTCAAGTTCCAGCGGGCAGACATCGCAGTCGCGCATCGCCTCCGGAAGGCTCGTCGCAACCGTGTCGAGAAAGCCGGAGCCGGTGAGCTCCGGCGACCAACAGTTCAAACTGCCTTCGCCAAATCGGCGGCCCTCGAGCAGCGGCACGTTGTTGTGGTAGATTGCCCTGCCCTGTCGGTCGATGATCAAGAGGCCGTCAGTTGCACGGTAATTATTGGCGGACGCAATGAAGGCCTCAAGCAGCCGCATTCGTTCTGTGATCTGCGAGTCGGCCAGTGCTCTTTCTATCTCGCGCGCCGCCGCCGCAACCAGTGCGATATTATGGGGGCGGAAAATATCTGGGTGCCCCGAAAGATCGACGACACCGATGATCTTGCCGTCAAAAGGATCACGGATCGGTGCCCCGGCACAGGTCCAGCTCTTGATGCCCGCACAGAAATGCTCAGCGGCGTGGACGAAGACCGGCTCTCCGGTCCAAAGGGCCGTGCCGATGCCATTGGTCCCGACAACCTCCTCGGTCCATTTTCCGCCGACACCGAGATGGATGTCCATGCCGTCAAAAATGGTTCTCTTGTCGCCGATGACATCAATCAGAACACCGTCGTTATCGGCCAGGACAAGCATGGCGCCTGTTCCGTCGAGCATTCGGCCGATCGTCGAAAAAGGATGTGCGGCAGCTTCCAGCAGCTCCGAACTACCACGCGTCAGCGCCTCGACAGCATCCCGGTCTGTCTCGATCGGCGCCTCGTTGCGCTGCGCATCGATACCGCCTTTGGCACAGCGTGACCAAGAGTCGTGGATGGTCGAGCGCACCGGCAGAGATTGGCGCCTGGTCTTATATCTACCCTCCAAAAGGCTTTCCCAGGCGCGGGTCACGCCAACCTCATCATAGTCGGACCGTATCAAGGCACCGCCTGGCACAAATGCCGGCACCTGCGGTGACCGTCTCAAGGGAATGTCGCTCATATCATGCAGATTCCGCTTCATGCAGCTCTCACATCCCCCACTCGGAAAGGATCTGGCGCCTCACAGTCGATATTGGCGTTATCGGGCACATTGCCATTAGGCTTCAGAGCCGATGTCGAGGCGCCGCCCGATATCGGCCACAAGCTCTTTTGCATCGTAAGACGAACCGATAGTCACGCCATCCATATCGGCAAGCGCGGCGGCCGTCTCATCGTCGAGGGGTGCGACATAGCGATTGCCGGCAACAGCGAGTGTGAAGGTCTTGCTGCTACCGGTTTCGCGAATGTCACCGAAATGCCAAAGCTGCCGGCCGGAATGTAGGTCGACGGCGACCACACGGCCGTTGGGCGTCACCCTGATCTGGGGTTCCGGCTTGGCTTCTGCCGCGGGCGTGTGACCGATATGGATGATCAGGCCCTGTGCCTGGGGCGCCAAACGTGGCTTTTTGGATTGGGAATAACGACCATTGCTGAGTTGGTCGGCAAGCTTGGTTATCACGCCGCGGTTCTGCTCGATGAGGCGTTTAATCTGGACGTCCTCGCGACGAGGTCCGTCCCGCTTCGAAAATATCTCGACCATGAATCCTCCCAGATCATGATTGCATTTTCTGACGCGTTGTTATCGCGAAAGCCTAGCACATTTCCTCCAATGCACCAGCGTAAAGCTATACCACCCAAAAACACGAAATGGTGGTGCAGGAGGGCGGCGTTGATCCTTTCTTCTCAGTCATAAGATCAACATGAACGGTTGCAGCCGACAAGGTGAGACTTTGAAGCGCTAGGGTATGGATGCCTCAACAATCGGTCTCAATCGGGGTGACATACCGCCTAATGTTAATACTTTCAGCGCAAATTGGCGGGTGGGCTGTGCCACTCGGTGAAGGCCTTGCCGATCACCTTGCCATCCTCCTCCCGCTGCAACAGGCAGAAGGATCGCCGTCGATCCGGAGAAAGTCCCATTAATTCTACGCGCACGACGTCGCCAGCACGGATATTCCCCGAAAAGAAGAGTTCCCGCCTCGAAACATGAGGAGGCTCCGAAAACCATCGCCCGAAGGCACGGTCTGCAAGGGCCTGGAATTCGGCAAAGTAGAAGAGCCCGGCACCGTTGAATTCCTGGAACACATCCGGCTCGAAGCGGAAGTAGCACAGGGCCTTAGCGGATTTGGCCGGCAAGCCGAAATGGGTCTCCAGCGTGCCGGCACGCAGCAGTGCGGCTGTCCTTGCCAGGGCATTATCCGCAACCGGCGCCGTCAGGCCGGGCAGGGGAACGCGGGCAATAGAGTGGTTGTCGCCCTCCCGCATGCGGCTAACGAAGGTGGAGAGCAGTTCTACCTCGCCGACCAGTCTCCCCCGTGTCGATAGCCGGTGGCGCGTCGCGATCTGCATGCGCGAGACGGGCGAGAGCGCGGAGTGGATCGTCAAGACGTCATTGGCACGCACCTCGCCGAAGCGGGCATGTTCCAGCGCGGTCGCACAGATCGCCGCATAGGCCTCGCCGCCATCTGACGTGCGAAAGTCGGCATTCTCCATGCCGAGATGGTGTGCAAGCATCAGCCAGTGGCGATGCCCGAGCTCCTTCATTGTCCAGGTCTCCGACAGACCTGACGGCGTCAGATGCGGCATGCCAATCAGGACATGCGGCGCAAGTGCCTGTCCCATGAGCTCGTACGCCGAGGGTTCCGGCGGATGAACGTCGAGGATCGCGACACTCATGTTCATGCGCTGACCACCTGTTTCATCATCGGACGTGATGCCTCGAGATGGGCGATGAGGTGGTTCACCACATGTTCGGCATCCTTGCCAACGGCCAGGAAGCGGCCGGAGCCCCAGGTCCAGAGCCAGGGCAGGCCGAGCACATAAACACCGTCCACGCTGGTCACGCCGCGGCGCTGCACCGGATAGCCGGTGCCGTCAAAGATCGGCAAGCCAACGAAGGACCAGTCCGGTGAAAAACCGGTCGCCCAGATGACGGAAGTGACGCCGTCAGCCTTAAGGTCGAGTTCCGCCGGCTCGATTTCAGGCTCCCAGAGTGGCGTGTACACGCTCGCAGCTGGCGCCTTGATATCCTTTTCGGCAATGTGACGGTCGATCAAAGCGTTGATACCGTTATAAACACGGTCGGCATTATCGAGATTGGCTTTCAGATTCGGCTCGAAAATCATCTTACCACCGGAAACACCCTCCATGCGGCCATAGAGTGACATGCCCTCCAGAGCGAATTTGCGCAGATCAATGTCGCGCCCGCCGTCGCGGCCGGTGAGGTAATGGTTGGTGTCATGCTTCTTCTTGGTCATGCCATCATGCTCGATGGTAATGTCGTACTGACCGACGTCAGCAAGCCAGTCGACAACATCGCGACCGCGATAGAAGCGGGCGCAACGCGGTGCATTGCCGGTGACCATATGCACCTTGCGACCGGCCAGATGCAGATCCTCGGCAATTTGGCAACCGGACTGGCCTGAACCGACGACGACGACCGCCCCTTCTGGCAGTTGGCTGGGATTGCGGTAGTCCGCCGTGTGAATCTGCAGGATGTCGTCCGGTAATCGCTCGGCGGCGCGGGGAACGGCTGGCGCACTGTAGAGGCTGGTTGCGATGATGACGCTGTCGGCGGTTACGTTGCCCGCCCAGGTCTCGATCTTGAAGAGATCACCAGATTTCTCCACCGACGTGACGGCAGTGCCTTCCAGAACCGGTGCATCAACTTTTTTTACGAAACGGTCGACATAGGCAATAATCTCGTCCTTGACCATGAAGCCATGCGGGTCGTCGCCGTCGTAGGGATGGTCCGGAAGCTGGCATTGCCAGTTTGGGGTAACCAGGCAAAAAGCATCCCAACGCTCGTTCTTCCACTTATGCGCGACAGTCTTCTTTTCGAAGACCACATGATCGATACCTCGCTTTTTGAGGTAATGGCTGGCCGAGAGCCCGGCCTGTCCGCCACCGACGATGACGGTACTGTAGTGCGGCTTGAGGAGAATGGTCATGGAAGCTCCTTTCAGAGGATAAAGCTTTGGCAACGCACATGGGCGTCAGCATCAGAGAGGAAGAGCGCACCGGCCGACTCGATGCGAGCGAGCTGGCTGCGGGCAAGCGAGCACGGGTAACCGAATTTGGCCTCCACACGGTCGCTGGCAATGATCAGAGCCTTGCGGCTGCGATCGAGGAAATCGCGGATTGGATATGTCGCCCCCTCCTCGAAGAAGTCGCGGATGATCAGCGAGGGCGAATAGCAGGTCTCCTCGCGGCCATCGGGCCAAGCGATGACGAAGCGCATTTCAGGCATGGGCAAGCTCCTTCAATGTCTCGTAAGCTTGGAGATGAGCGGCCGCAGTATGGTGCCAGCTATGTCGAGCGGCGAGCTTCAGTCCGTGCGGGATCAACCGCCGACGCACTGGCGGCATGAGCGAGACCGCCATGGCTTCTGCGATCGAGGCCGCACTAGTGGGGTCGCACCAGATGGCATTATCGGGCATCAGATATTCGGTAAAAGGCGGAACAGATGAAACGGCAACCGGCACACCGCTTGCCATTGCCTCAAGCACCACCAAGCCGAAGCCTTCCTTGACGGAGGCGAAGACCAGCGTATCGGCCAGTCGATAGAGCGCCGGCATGTCCTTATCGGCGACGGCGCCAAGGATGTGGACTGCGGCCGCATGTTCGCCGAGCGAGCCAAGAACCGAGCGAAACGCGGCCTGATAGCCGTGATGATCGAGCAAGGAAGCCCCGCCGGCGATGACGAACTGCGCGTCTGGTCGAACGGCGCGCAATTGCCGGAAGGCCTCGAGCATGGCGATTGTGTTCTTGCGCATCTCGATACCGCCGACGGACAAAAAAACGGGGCCAGCCGGTAGATCAAGCCTGCGGCGCAGTTCGCTCCCATCCACGGAAGGCGAGAAACGCGTCGTATCGACGCCATTGCCGACGACGGTGGAACGGATGCCTCTAGTCTCCGTCAGCGTCCTGCTCCACATCGAACTGACAGTGAAGAACAGATCAGCACGGTTGATAGAACGGTCCTGTAGCTCCATCAGCCTGGGATCGGCGAACTGGTCAATATGGTGCACGGTCCGTGCAAAGGCGGGGATCAGCCCTTTTTCCTTCAATGTCGCCAGCGCATTGCCGGAAATACCGTCATGGGCGTGGAAAATATCGAAATCACGCGCAGCCGGACTTGCGAAATGCCTGACATAATCGGCGATCCGCTGCTCGACCATCGCAGTCATGCCGGCGGAGGCGGGCCCAACTGGAATGCACGCCATGCCGCAGGCGGGTGTGCGGAAAAAGCCGGTCCCCTTGGCATCAGGTGCATGCAGCACGACCTCATGGCCAAAGCTGGTAAGTGCTTCGGAAAGCTGCATGGCATGCATCACGCCGCCGCGCGGATTTGTGGAGTGGGAGAGCATCGCAATGCGCAGCGACCGGCTCATGCGGCATCCTCTCGCCGACCAAGCTGCAGCAGCGGCGTATCTAAATAGTCGCGGATCACGCCACGCCGGGTGCCGTTCGTGATTGCCACTTCACTGCCGGCGGTGACCCGGCCGATGGCCGCAGCGCTAAGATTGCGGGCGGCAAAGCGTTGGATCACCTCATCGGCGTTCTCAGCCGGGGTGGAGATCAGGTAGCCGAAACTTGGGAAGGTGGCGAGCCAACGTTCGAGTGCTACGCCCTCAGGCACCGGGATTGCTGAAACATCGATATCGATGCTGACCCCTGAGCACTCCGCCAACATGATTGCCGTTCCGACAAGACCGCCCTGGCTGATGTCCTTGGCGGCCACTGCCAGTCCCGCTTCGGCAATCTGAGGCAGGATGTCCAAGTCCGCACGCAGCCGTGCGGGTAGCACATCGGTTGCCGCATCCCAGTTGTTGAAGGGTTCGCGATAGCGACCGCGGTGATCGATCGCAGCTATCAGCACATCACCCGCCTTTGCATCGAAGCTCGTCAGCAGCTTTTCTGCCCTGCCGAGAATGGCGACCGAGAGCTGGCTGCGATCAGTACGTATGTTCGTATGGCCGCCGACAATCGGCACGCCGAAGGTCTGTGCTGCTGCCCGCATTCCCGCCAGCACCGGCGCAGCGCCTGCCTCACCATTCGCCCAGACGGCATCGACGACGGCAACGGCCCGCCCTCCCATGGCGGTGACGTCGGATATGTTGACCATCACTCCGCACCATCCGGCAAACCACGGATCAGCAGCGACAAACTCGTTGATAAAGCCCTCGATGGCAAACAGGAGGTAGCCGTCGCCACCAGGCAAGACTGCGCAATCGTCCCCCACCGCCACCTTCTGGTCGGCAAGGCTAAGGCTGGCTGCGATGGTGCCGATATCGGCCTTGGCTGCGATGCCGGAGGCGACCGAAAGTCTTGCCGCCAGAGCCTGGATGTCGATCCTCTCACCCATCACGCAGCCCTCTTTGCCAGCGCCACAAAGCCCGCTTCCGGCGTCGAGCAGGGTGGATACCAGGCAAGGTCCGCCTTCATCCTTAGATGCGGCTTGCTGTAGATCTCAAACTCCTCGACGATATCCCAGTGCAATCGGCGGAAGAGCAGTCCGTTTTGAACCTGTACATTGGCAAGGAAGGTATGACAGCCCATCGCATTGGCCGAGGAGACTGCGAGCCGGATCAGGGTTGCACCAAGCGCGCCGATCTTGCGGAAATCCTCATGGACCGCGAGCCGCGATCCCCACCAAAGGCCTGGTTCCTCCTGATGGATGCGCACCGTGCCGACCAGCCTGTCGGCGGCAATGCCCATCATCGAGAGCGCCACGATCGGGATCGCGTGGTCGTCCGTCCCATCGCGGTCGTCCTTTTCGAAGATCTTCTGTTCCTCGCAGAAGACGGCGCGGCGTAGCGCATGAGCTTCCTGCCGCTCCCAACAGGAGGTTGCGAACTTCACCTGGAATTCGCTAGCGCGATAGGGTTCGAACGGCTCGAGCATCATTTGGTCAGCGTCCTTTCATAGGTCGAAAGGGCCGAGCATGCGCCACACTTGCCGCAGCCGGCCTTGATATCGACGGCCTTCAATCCGCCGGCGACCAGCATTCTTGAAAGCGGCCCGAGGATCGAATGCATGAAATCAGGCTTTGGCGCCGGATGGCTTTCAAGGGGAGTTCCCGAAATCGGCACAAAGGGGACGACGAAGGGATAGACGCCGATGGCGATCAGCTTTTCGCAGATATCAAGAATCGCCTCACGCGTATCTCCAAGGCCGGCGAGGATATAGGTCGAGACTTGGCCGCGACCGAAGACATCGACGGCCGCCCTGAAGGAGGCCATGTATTTCTCGATCGACACCTGCGCCTTGCCGGGCATGATGCGGGCCCGTAGTCCAGGGGTGACCACTTCAAGATGCATGCCGAGTGCATCGACGCCGGCTTCTTTCATGATGGAAAACCAGACGTCGTCTTCCGGCGGCTCGCACTGCGCTTGGATCGGCAGATTGACGGCTGCCTTGATGGCCCGGGCACTGTCAGCAAGGATCGAGGCACCGCGATCCAGCCCCTTCGGCGTACCTGTCGTCATAACCATGTGCTTGACACCGTCGAGCTCAACGGCTGCTTTGGCAACTTCCGCCAGCTGCTCCGGCGTCTTGTGAGCAACGGTGCGGCCGGCGGCCAGCGACTGGCCGATCGCGCAAAACTGACAGGTCTTCGTGCGGCTCTGATAGCGGATGCAGGTTTGCAGTACCGTGGTCGCCAGCACATCTCTGCCGTGCAGCACGGCGATCTGTGAATAGGGAATGCCGTCAGCCGTCGTGCGCTCGTAGAAGCGCGGGCGTAGCGGAAAGGAAACCTCGCCGAGCACGCGTCCGTCGCGACTGACGCGGCTCCTGCCGGCCTCGTCAGGCTTTTCCACCAGGTAGGGGCTCTCGAAGGCAGGTGCGGTGTGCACCGGTACCATGACCGTCATTCCGTCGACGGTCAGCGCCTTGTGATCAGATGGGCCGGCGCCACCGCGGCGGCTTTCGTGCCCGGCTTTGGGATCAACGAGCCTGGCCCCGAAGGACTGCAGCTCGTTGATCAGAGTCTCGGTCGAAAGAAAGGTCGTATTCTCCATCGGTCTTGGTCCTTGTTTCTGACATTTCGAAAGAATTGGCGGAGGCGACCATCGGCGCTGTAGCGCGGCCGTCGATGACGAGGTGCAGGAGTTCGGGTCGGGCATAGTGGCCGACCGAATCCATCATCCGCTTGCGCTTGGTGATGAGGCTCATGTCAAGATCGGCGATCAAGATGCCCTCGCCCTCGGTGATCGGCGGAGCGAGGTGTTTCCCTTCGGGCGAGACGATCGCCGTCATGCAGCCGCCGCGGAGCGCCTTTTGCAGCCCTTGGTCCGACGTGATGGAGGTGATCTGCTCATCGGTCAACCAGCCCGTGGCGTTGACGACGAAGCAGCCGCTTTCGAGCGCATGGTGGCGTATCGTCACTTCGATTTGCTCGGCAAAGATCGGCCCGACCATTGAACCGGGAAATTGGGCGATATGGATTTCCTCGTGCTGCACCATCAGCGCATAGCGGGCGAGCGGATTATAGTGTTCCCAGCAGGCAAGGGCACCAAGCCTGCCCACGGAACTGTCGATCACCGTCAGGCCGGAGGCATCGCCCTGGCCCCAGATCATTCGCTCGTGAAAGGTCGGCGTAATCTTGCGGCGCTTTAAAACAAGCGCACCATCGGCATCGAAGAGAAGCTGGCTATTGTAGAGCGAGCCGTGGTCGCGTTCGTTGACGCCGAGCGCCACGACGATACCGTATTCACGGGCAGCCGCGGCCACTGCCTCCGTTGCCGCACTGGGAACCGAGACGGCTTCTTCATAGAGGCGCAAATGTTCACGGCCCGAAAGCACCGGTGGCAGGACGAAGGAAAAATACGGATACCAGGGAACGAAAGTCTCTGGAAAGACGATGATCTCGGCACCTCTGGCGGCCGCCTCACGAATGGTCTCCAGCACGCGTGCCAGCGTCTTCTCACGCGAGGTCAGGTCCGGCGCTATCTGCGCGGCTGCGGCCCGGACGATCTTGTTCTTGTCCATGTCGGAATCCTTCGATTGGGTGGAAGAGGCGGAGAAAAACCTCCACCTCTTGCGACGCACTCGGCCAATGGTCAGAGCGTCCAGGTGTCGAGGATGAGAGCGTTTTCCTTGCGGTGCAGCAGGACGATATCGAGCACGTCTAGCGGACTGATTGGTATGATGCCGGGGATCAGCGCGCCTTCGCCGTGGCCATAGAGAGCCTGAAGTGCAAAGCGGCAGGCATAGACCTTGCCGCCGTCGGCGATGATTTTTTCGATGCGGTTGTTGAAGTTGAGGTGCCCCGGAAACGCCTCATCGCCCAACCTGGGAAACCCCCGCTGCACGCCGAGCGTGACACCCGGACCGTAAAGCAAGATCGATGTCTCGAAGCCCTTCTGAATCAGGCGCGACGCCTGCAGCAAGTTGACGAACCCGATCGAGCCCTCGAAGGCGACGGTGTGGAATGTTACGAGCGCCTTTTCTCCGGGTGCAGCTTTGACGTCCTCAAAGACCTTCGATTCGTAATCGACGAGAAAATCACCCTTCTGATTGGCGGGTTTGGTCACTGCTGGCATATTGAATCACCTCTCCTGATAGTTGACGGCCGCAGCGGTGGCCGCGGCTTGCGGGGAGAGATATGCAAGCGATATGCCATTCAATAAAACATCTAATTTGCAACACTTTGCCAATAATGATGCATTCTATTTTGCATATGCTATGCCAAAAATATATGCATATCAATGCCTATACTATCATCTCGATGCCTATGCCATCATCGAAAACGCACGTTTTGCCGAGTTCCACCGAGAGCAGCAATAGATCAAAATACCCGCCGCGCCTTGCGATTGCCTCCGCTTCCGACCATAACGATTTACAGTCAATTTCCCCGTCGATTTTTTCGGATCAGTTTTACCTGGGGCGCTAGCGGCGTGATACGCAACACGATACTATCAATTTTCCGATCTCGAATGACTGTATCTCATGTACGACTGGACACCTGATCTCTCCAACACCGACAAGCCCCGCTATCTAGCACTCGCCGACCGAATTGCCGCCGATATCAAGAGCGGCAAGCTGACGGTAGGCGACCGCATGCCACCCCAACGCAAGCTCGCGTCCCGTCTCGGGGTTGATTTTACAACCGTAGCGCGCGGTTATGTGGAAGCCCAGAAGCGCGGTCTCGTGGAATCACGCACCGGCCAAGGAACATTCGTGCTTGCGCAGGCCAAACCGTCGCGGTCGATTGCCCCTTCGCCTCGCCCACGGACGGACGCCGTCGACCTGTCGATGAACCTTCCTCCCGAACCGGATGACCCTGATCTGATCGAGCGCATGCAGGCCGGCCTCGAAATGGTGGGCCGGGATATTGTCTCCCTATTGCGCTATCAGGGATTTGGCGGTGGCGTCTCCGACAAGGAAGCTGCATCACTCTGGCTCAGCCGGCGTGCCGTCGTGCCGGCCCAGGAGCGCATCTTCATAGCGCCCGGCGCTCACGCTGCCCTGATCGGCATCCTTGGCATACTGGCAAAGCCTGGCCAGGTCGTCCTCAGCGAAGCGATTACCTATCCCGGCGTGCGGTCGATTGCAGCCCAGCTCAATCTATCGCTCGTCGGGCTGCCGATGGACGATGAAGGCATCGAACCCGACGCCTTCGCGGCCGCCTGTTCGAAAATGTCGCCAAAGGCGCTCTACCTCAATCCGACGCTGCAGAACCCGACGACATTGACCATGTCGGAAAAACGCCGGGAGATGATTGCTGTGATCGCCAGGCGTTGGGGGGTGCCGATCATTGAGGACGATGCTTACGGCTTCATTCCCCAGCACGGCCCGGCACCGCTCGCATCCGTCGCGCCCGATATCACTTGGTATATCGCCGGCCTTGCCAAATGCATCGGAGCCGGTATGCGTACAGCCTACGTCGTAGCTCCGGATGTCAGATCGGGATGGGCTTTCGCCGCCGCGGTCCGCGCAGCCACCGTCATGGCTTCCCCTCTTACAGTTGCGCTTGCGACCCGCTGGATCGAAGATGGTACCGCTGACGCTATTCTGCGCTTCATAAAGACCGAAGCCGCCGCGCGCCAGCTCATTGCCCGGCAGACGTTGAAGCCGGAGAGCTATAAGAGCGATCCGTTCAGCTTCAATATCTGGTTGCCGCTACCCCAAGGCTGGACCCGTTCGGCCTTTATCGGTCACATGCGCGCAACCGGTATCGGCGTGGTCGCCAGCGATTCCTTTACCGTCACGGGCAATCCTCCGGAAGCGGTGAGGATTTGCCTCGGAGGACCAGCCTCGCGCGCCAATGTCGAGCGGGCGCTGGCCTTTGCAGCCCACGCGCTGGAAGAACTCCCGGAAGTCGCAACATCATTCTTGTAGGACGCCGCGCCTGAAAAAGGGGCAGTTATCGAGATCACGCACTTTGCGCTCTCGGGAGCGTCCAGGGAGGTCACATCCACATCAAACTCGCAGATAGGACACTTGCGCGAGGGTATGAAGACGGTGTGCACTATTCGCGTCGAGACCGATAATTTTTTGGACTCGAGCACTCCATCAGTATCGTTTTGTTTGGAGAGAATGTAATGGCGGCGCTGCGGAACCTGGCCGTGAGTCATGATGCAAAACCTATTCCCTTACTATTCAAGTCGCCGCCGGAACTTGCCCGCTTTTAAGATCATCTTTGACGTTCTCCGATGTAGATAGCTCTTGAAAGGAATCGAACCGACGATCTCAATAATATGTCCGCCCTCGTTGATCGCTCCAGTTGGAATGCTGATCTTATGACAGCGTTATTCCGAACGAGTTTCGTCGACTCTGACATGCAAATCATTGGCCTTGCCAAGGCGGCATTACCGATTTTCGCTCCATCAGGCAAATAGACGATATACGCAACAAATGAGCGAAGATCATCTCATATGCCTCGACGACCTTTTCAAAAACTACAAGCCTCCCTCGTCGCTCGCCGCTCTTACATCGAGCAGCAGACCAAATCTCAGATCGCCGATGAACTTGGAATATCAAGGTTCAAGGTGGCGCGACTGCTCGACACTGCTCTGGCCGACGGAATCATTCGGATCGAAATCAACGATCAAGGCGACATCAACACTGAACTCGCCGAAAAGCTGCGACAAAAGTTCGGACTGAAGGCAGCCCTCGTCCTGGACGGTCCGGATGTACCGATAGCACCCTGAAGTTCAAATAACTCCGCCGGCAAGACGTTGGATAGCCACCAGATTCCTACTAGAAAAGACCCAATCTTGGCCCACAACTTGATACTTGGTTCGGGCCAAGGGCGCTTGGAAAACTGCCTGCACAAAAGCCGCCGCTGGCGCTCGATTTGTTCTCGTTTGCCGTTAGCGTACTTCGGCGTTAGCAACACATAGTAAAAGCTTGTCGGAAGAACCCTCCGACAATCAAATTGGGGTAGAGTTCGCCATCAACTAAGATCATGGACAAAAAGCAAAACGACGCCTATTTTATCGCTAGGTAATACCTAGTAATATGAGGCTGCCATGGCTACTTCTCTCAAGATCGATGACGAACTAAAGAACCGAGTTCAGAACCTCGCCAGCCAACGACGGCGCTCGGCTCACTGGATCATGCTCGAAGCCATTCAGCAATATGTTGAACGTGAGGAAGCGCGCGAAAACTTCAGACAGGAGGCTTGGGCGTCCTGGGCGGCCTATCAGGAGACCGGCCGACATCTTACCGGACAGGAGGTGCGCACTTGGCTGTGCACCTGGGGCACGAATGCGGAAAAGTCGGTGCCTGAGTGCCACGAGTAATCGTTACCGAAGGCGCGGCACAGGGCTTGGAACGCTGCAGGCTATTTTTGGCGGCTAAGGCGCCGACTGCCGCAAGTCGGGCGGGCCAGGCTATCGAACGCCAGTTCCTGTTGCTGGAATCAACGCCTCTTATTGGCCGCCCGCTTCCGGACGACGCTCAATTGCGTGAACTGGTTATCCCCTTTGGGGACTCTGGCTACATCGCGCTTTACCGATACGAGCCTGATGGCGATATCGTGTTTGTCCTCGCTTTCCGGCATCAGAAAGAAGCCGGCTACTGACACCACTACCCGTATAGCGCTGCTTAGCGAGGTAGATTTCAGAACACGGCGTTACCAGGCATCTTACTGCCGCACGTGCGTTTTCACCATCACACCATTTGTCCCGCCCGCGCGGCGACATCGAAGGCTGACGTCAGTATCCGGAGTTCGCCATACGCTCCGATTGTCCATCCCTGTTTCAAGGCTGAAGCAACACTATTATACTCTCGCTCTTGAAAGGATCAGAACCGATGGCCCAACATTTCCTAGGTGAGCGCCTTCTCGGTATCGGTCAAAAACGTCACCTGAAATCACAACACGACGCCTGAGAGGTAGTCGATCGACGACTTGATGCGGTTCGCGTAGTGGAGATCGAAAAGTCCTTGAATCCGCCATGGTGGGAGGGCCAAAGTGCAGATCCCGAAGAGAAGTAAGGCCCCGCGAAGAGCATCTGGCACCGACCGAAACGCAAAGCCCTAGAGTGTCTGCACTAGGACTTACAGCCTTCAGCCTTTCTCAGCCAGCAGGCCCTCACGGTGGAGCAACCTCCAATAAAAGCGGCACCTTCAAGAAGCGCCGCTTGGAGATTTGAATTCCGCCAGAAAGGCGTCAGGCGCCAGCGGTCTGTGTGTGGGTCGCAAGCTGCTCATCGTGGTTGTTGAACAGAACATGCACGGCGTCGTGTCCCATCGGCGCGTAGTTCTGCAGCGTGGCGACCACATGGGTCTCGGAGCCGGTATTGATACTGACCTTCGTCGAGTTGGTTGCAGCATCTACCGCCGCCGTCATCGACGCCACCGCACTCGCCTCGATCATGCCCGGATGTTCCCCGACCAGTGCATTGAGCAGATTCGAGACATCCAGCTTGTCGCCCTCCCCCTTCGGGCTGAAGTCGGTGATGACGTCGGCCATGTTGAGGTTGTGCAGGGCCTTGGCATCGAGAACGAAGGTATCCGCACCAGCGCCGCCCGTCATCGTGTAGCCGCCGTCACTCGTCAGCGTGTCGTTGCCGTCTGTCCCATAGAGATGGCCGATCCCCCCGCTGAAGTCGATCTCGGCAGACAGACCGTCGTGACCCAACGAGAAGTCACTGGCCGAATACTCGCCGGTGAGGCCGACCGAAGCGGTATGGCTGCCATCGGTGACGGTCAGCACGCCGCCAGTTTTTGCCGCGTTCTCCGCATAGGAGAAGCTGGCGGTCGCGGCGGAGATGTCGCCGAACCGCAAGGCGTCATTGTCATCGAGGCCGGCGATCGTGCCGGTGAAGGCGGCCGCGTGGTCGATCGTGATCGTAGCCTGAGTGTCCTTGCCAAGCGTGATTGCCTCGTTGAACGAGCCACCGATTTCAAGACCGGCGTGACCCGACACCAGCACGGTGCCGCTGCCGCTGACATTGCCCTCGAGGTTGACGTTGCCGCCATTCGCCCACACCACGCCGTTGTTGACAACGTCGCTGTGTATGTCGAGGCCGCCGGCGCCGGTCGCCTCGAGCGTGCCGGAGTTGTTCACCGCGTTGATACCGGTATCGATGACGAGCGCGTGGCTGCCGTCGGCGATGATCGTGCCCTCGTTGACCAGCGTCAGGTGACCGTCGCCGAGCTGGCCGGCGCCGGAAATGGTGTTGTCAACATTGGTCAGCGTCACATCGTCGCCGGTGCCGAAGATGACGTTGTGCGCATCGTCAGACAGAACCACCGAGCCGCCGCCGGTCAGCGTGAGGCCGTGCTGCACGATTTCGAAATCCGTCTCGTTGCCGGTCGAGGCGAGGTGGATGCTGCCGGTATTGTCGAGCGTGCCGCTGAACGGCATTAACGAGCTGTCAGAGAGCACCATGTCGCCAGTGTTATGGGTCACCACCGCCTCGTTAAAGAGGAAATCGTTCGCCGTCAGAGACGCGGCGCTGACGCCCGCCAGCGTGATGGTTTCGCCCTCGCCGAGCGTGATGACAGCATTGCCCGATGCGTCGGTCGATAGATGGGCCAGCACATCCGCGAAGCTATTGAAGCCCGCAAAGCCGATCAGATCGATCTTGTCATGCGCCACATCGAACTTGTGCACGACATCGGTGCCGATGGTGTTTGCAAAGACCAGCGTGTCATTGCCGCTCGAAGCGCTCAGCGTGTCGTCACCCGACCAGGCAAAGATCGGCGCACCCTTGGCATAGGCTTCGACGTTGGTGGCGACCGTTGCCATTCCGGTCGAGCCATCCGCATTGGTCCAGGTTTCGGTGATCTGAAGAACCATCGCACCGGTAGTACCGTTTGGCGAGGTCACCGTCAGCGATGACGGATCGTTCGTCACCACGGTCCAGGTACCATCGGCATTATGCGTGCCTTCGCTGAGCACCCAGCCCGCCGGAACGCCCGCGACGCTCAAGGTCACCGCGCCAACGTGATGCGATGCATCCGCAAGCGCAAGGTTGATGGCCTCACCGGAGGCGCCGGCAGGCATGCTCGGAGGCTGCAGAGTCACAATCGCGGAGGATGATCCGCCATCTCCATCGGTGATGGTGAATTTGACAGTCCTGCCATCTCCCGAATTCGAATTCGACAGCAGTTGAATATCTTTTAGGAGTGCCGTTACCGCGTCAGGTGTAGCGCTACTGTTGAACGCGATCGTCAGCGTCGCGCCTCCATTGCTGGACGCATAAGTTCCAATTTTCGTCCCGCCATAATACACGGAGGTTGCGTCTACAGCTATTTTGCCAGGCAAGCTTCCCTGATACAGAATGCTCAACTTATCTGAAGCACCCGTGGAGGCGATGGTAAGAGTCCCGCCGTTGAAATTGGGCGAATCGGCATCCGTCACAAGAGCATGCGGTGCCAGATTAACGGTGGTCTGCCTTTTGTAACTGAACGATGCATCGTTTCCGCTAGTTCCGGTATCCAGATCCAGTATCGGCGCCACATTTTGGTGCGGCGTCACCGTAAGCGTCGTTGTGCTCACACTGCTATTTACCGCTCCGTCATTGACAGACCAACTGATCGTCCGAGTCGCCGTGCTGGAACTTGTCGACGAGAAGGTCACGCTGTCCAAAACCGCTTGATAATGCGCCAGCGTATCATTGCCGCTCAGCGTCAATACGCCGGTCGCGGCGTTGTAGCTTGCCGTAATCGACGTCCCCGTCAGCGTCGCCGACAATAGATCTCCGCTCACAAAGCCGTCCGAAATGGAAACCTTGGCGGACGCCATTGTTGTATTGTCGATATCGGCTACGGTTGTCGTGCTCGACAGAACCGATGCCGCACCTCCTATGGTATAGGAGGCACTCGAGGCAGTGCCACTCAGCACGGGCGCATCATCCGCTCCGTTGATCGTGATGTCGATCTGCTGCTGCGTACCATCGGCAGTCGTCACGGTGATCAGATCGTGCAGCATCGTGTTGCTGCCGGTGCTGTTCAGCGCCTGGACGGCATTATTGCTGTTGTCCAGCACATAGTTCCAATGACCGTTAGCGCCGATCGTGAAGTGACCGTAGTTCGTCGCCACGTTGTTTTGCGCCGTAAACGAGGCATCGCTGTCAACGTCTATCGCCGAAAGCACGCCGCTCACCACCGGTACCCCGGCCGTCCCGTTGTTGACGCCACCGGCCTCCGTCACGCTCTTGGCAACATCGCCAGTGATCACGGCAGCGTCGTTCGCTCCATTGATTGTGATATCGATCTGCTGCGGTGTGCCATCGGCAGTCGTCACTGTAATCAAATCGTGCAGGGTCGTGTTGCTGCCGGTGCTGTTCAGCGCCTGCACGGCATTATTATTATCGTCCAGCACATAATTCCAATGACCATCGGCGCCGATCGTGAAATGACCGTAGCTCGTCGCCACGCTGTTTTGCGCCGTAAACGAGGGGGCGCTGTCGACATCCGTCGCCGAAAGCACTCCGCTCGCCGTAGGCACCCCGACCGTCCCGTTATTGACGCCGCCGGCTTCCATCACGATAGCCGCCACGTCACCAGTGATGACGGCTGGATCATTTACACCGTTGATCGTCACGACGATGTCACGGGTCGTTCCATCAACCGAAGAAACCGTAAACGTATCGGTTTTGGTCTGGTTCGCACCCAGGCCCTGAACGGCCGACAGGCTGTCATCGACCTTATAGCTCCAGTTGCCGTCCGCATCGATCGTCAGTGTGCCGAGATGCGTGCCATCCGCGTTTATGGTCGTTGCCTGGAACTTGCTTTCCCCCCGATCGGCATCGTTGATGATCAACTGGCCGCTTGTCTGCAGATAGCCGGCGACAACATTCAAATCTTCCGTGACGGTGCCGGTATCGACCCCGGTGATCACGGCCGCGTGATTGGCGTGGTCGACATCGACGGTGAACGCACCTGTACCCAAGGTCACGGAGTCACCGTCACCATCCGTCGCCTTCACATATTGCGAGAAGTCGAGTGTCTGGTCCTTGGCACCGTCGAACGTTTGGTTCAGCACAAAGGAAGCGTGGCCGGCGCCATCGACAGTCAGCGTGAAGACCGTATCGCCGCCCGCCGAGCCGACAATCGTATGCCCGTCCGTACTTGCGAGCGTGATGGCTACACCGTTGTAGGTCAACGCGGTGCCGCCTGTCAGGATACTGGAAGAAGTACCGGCTGCCACAGCATTCAGCGACCACGCCAATGGACTGTCGGCACCGGGAATTACCAGCGAAGTCAGGTCCGCCGTCATCGCTGCGGAATGCGAACCGGCCGTCACCACGCCATCGTCGGAAACGGTTGCGGAGATCCCTGCACCGGTCAACTCAGGCGCATCATCGGCAATGTTGAACGTCAGAGTCGATTGACTTGTCCTGCCGTTCATATCGGTCACCGTGTAGGTGAACTGATCCATATCTCCCGATACATTCAAGCCCGGATGAGTGAGCGTGTATGTATATGCGCCATTCGCGTCGATTATGAGATCACCATAGGAGCCATGGATCGTTGTCGTCTGGCTGTCTGGGGCGGTTTGATCGACTGTTACGGCATTGTTGTCGGCGCCTGTGACGCTGGTAATATGCGGATTGTCGAATGTCCCAAGGACGATGCTCCCCGCGGCCGTCAATTGACCGGGCTGCGGATTGGAGCCGGTCGCAAGATAGGCCTCCGACAGCGGCGTGGTATCGATCGTCGGAGCAAAGACGACCGGCGCGATGACGGTGGAGGTTGTCTGCGTCACGGCATCGTTGAAGACCTGACCATCCGTATAGCTCACCGTCAAGATCAGCGAATGCCCGACATCGGCACTCGTCACTGTGTAGGACGATGCAGTTCCAAGAACGGTATGCGAGCTGTCGTCCGCCCAGCTCCACGCATAGGTCAGGCCCGACTGCCCGTGATCCGGGTCGTCTGCCACAATAGCTGCGTTCAGCGTGTCGCCCGCGACGATCGCCTTGCCTGTATGCGTGGTCTGATCGTCGATCGAGATCGTGGCCTTGCCGTCGTCGACGGCCGTGACGTTGATCGTCATCATATGGGCGGTTGACGTATTCGCGCCACCGTTGGCAGTGCCGCCATCATCCTGCACAGTGAAGCTGAAGCTCCCGGTTTCTGTCGAACCGGCAAACTCCGACGAAGGCGTAAAGCGGAGCGTTGCAAGGTCGCTCGCCGCGATATGCTGACCGACCGTGACTTGTGTCGAGCCGAGATAGAGCGCTCCATCGGTCGGCAGGCTGTTGATGGTGACGTAGCTCAGCTTATTGCCGTCGACGCTGTCGCTGAAGGCGAAATCCGTCGACTTGAAGTAATAGTCCGCATCTTCACTGGTAGAGACGCTTCCATCCGCCGTGGTCGGCGCATGGTTTACGCCATAGACGGTAATGTTGAAAGTGCCGCTGGATTTGCTGCCATCCCCGTCGGTGACCGTATAGCCGACCGACAGGACCGAGGACTTGCCGAGCGGCAGAGTGTCGAACACGCCACCTGGAGTGACGGTCACATGACCGGCGTCAATCGTGACGATGGAAGTGCTCAGCGTCGTTCCCGCGAGAGGGCCGCCGGCACTGACGCTGTCGACATGGATCGCACCGCTCTGGGCCGCTCCGTCAGCACCAAAGGCGATGGTTCCGGTAGAAAGCGTGAAGATCCTGCTGCTGTCGTTCTCATACATCGATCCCAGCGAAAGGGTGCTGGCGATCGGCTTGTCGTCACTGATGTTGAAGGTCAGTGTTGCTGTCTGGCTTTCACCATCAATCGGCGCATCGCTGATTTTAATGGAGAAGTCGTCATGATTGCCAGCGCCGCTCGTCGCGCCGGTCAGCGTATAAGTATAGTTGATAGCCGTCGTAGTGACGCTGAGGATATGCAGCGTTCCGTGGGCGCCCTGAATGGTGGCATTGGTATCGCCGTTGGCGATAGCGGTGCCGACGTTGAACGTATGGCCATTGATCGTCACGATCGAGGGCGCATCGCCTGCGGTGATCGCGATGCTGCCGGAATGGACGTTGGCGACGCCGGCTGTCCCCGTGCCACCTGGCAAGCCGCTTTCGCTGACACTTGACACCAGGCTCGCCGAAGAGATTGTCGGAAGGCTGTCCGTCGCCGACTGAACGACAATGGTTGCGGAACCGCCGCTCAAGGTGACGGAATCGCCGTCGAAATCCGTCGCTGTCAGATATTTCGAGAAGTCGAGCGGCAGCGTCTTGCCGCCGTCGATCGGATGGTAGAGATCGAATGTGGCGTGACCGGTCGCAGGATCGACGGTCAACGTGAAGACCGTGACGCCTCCGGCCGAGCCGGTGATCGTGTGCCCATCCGCGCTGGCAAGCGTGATGGCCGCGCCGTTGTAGGTCAATCCGGTACCGCCCGTCAGGCTGCCGGACGACGTTCCAGTGGTGATGGCGTTCACCGACCAGGTCAGGGGGCTATCGGCGCCAGCGTGAACCAGCGAGGTCAGATCCAGCATTGTCTCAGCGGGGGCATTGGTGGGCGTCGTCGTCGTGTCGATAACATGAATGTTGTCGAGCGTGATCGTCAGCGAATTGTCATGCGGATCGATCTCGAGCGACGTCAGTTGTTTGCCTTCGAGGGCGGTGCCGGCGGCAGAGAAGGTCGTACCGGTAGTCGTCACTGAATAGGTGTTGCCATTGGCATCGGTGCCGATGATCGTGACCGTCTTGGACGACGCACCTTTGTGGTCAAACACACCTATATCCATCTGGGTGAGGACAAAGGTCGTTCCCGTATTGGACACGAGCACGATATCGCCCCCCTTGGACGACGATTCCACATGGCCGTCGCTGACACTGCCCTCGCTGACCGTCAGTTTGGCAGCCGCAGGGTTCACCGTGTCGAAATCGACCGTGTAAGATGCCGTCGTCACTGCGGGAGCATTAATCGCCGTTTCCGAGACGGTCGCGGAAACCGAGGCATGATCAGCCAGCGTCGGCACATCATCGATCACATCGACGGAGAAGCTCTGCGTGCCGGTCGTGGTGTCGCCGTCGCCGTCATGTCCAGCAACCTGGAAAGTTAGCTTAATATCCGAGAGGTTGGTTTGATCGTTGACGTCGTCGAACGACTTGTAAAGCGTGAAGTCGTAGGCGCCGGTGGCGTGGCCGCTGTCCTGAGACAGGGCAACCTTGAAGACCCAGCTCGACTGGTCGGCAGCGTTGCTGCCCGTATAGGCGATCAGCGTCATACCGTCACTGCTGACCGAGTAGGACAACGCATGGCCGCCGGAGCTGAGCTTGGTCGCGTCAAGCGTCTGGTTGTTACCGTAGCTTGCGGTGAAATAGCTGCCGTTCGAATGTGCCACGAAGGTAACGGCATGGGCGGCCGGGCCGTCTGCGCCGAAGGCGAGATTAAGCGCGATCGCGCCAGTGCTGATGCCTGAAGGCGACAGCGAGCCCGAATTCGTCACAAGATCATGCTCGGCGAGCGTCTTCGTCGAGACTGTACCGCCAATCGACGGGCCGTCATCATCGAAACGAATGCTGCTGCCGATGGAAACAGACTTGGCGACAGTGTCGCCGTCGCTATCTGTCGCGCTCAGCACCGCCGAGAGCTTGCCGGTAAGATCGACCATGTCCCCGTCCGACTTAGACGTGTTCGGGTTGGCGAGCGACATGTACTGGGCGATGCTAACCTTGCCGCTATTGTCAAGGCGGATCGCAAAGGCGATTTCGCCGTCGCCGATCTTGCCGACAACCGTGCCGTCCGCGAGCTGCGAGAGCGTGATCGGCTGACCAGCAGTCGTCTTCAAGCCGGAGTCGGCATTGTCGATATGAAGCGTCAGGCTGCTCGTCGTACCCGACGCATCGTCGGCGCCCATGGAGATCGACGGCGAAACGACGTTGTGCTGAGCGTAGACCGTCGACATATAGGGATCGGTGCCGCCGGTGATGCCGGCAAACAGGCTCTTGACCGCATTGCTGGCGCTGACGTCGTTGTCGCCGCTGCCGCTCTCATCGATCGTGATCGAGCCCGTGAGGGCCAGATCGACCCTCGGCGTGTCATCGACGATCGTGACTTTCAAAGCACCGGTCAGTGTCACGCGGTCGCCGTCACCGTCAGTCGCCTGAATGACCGAGCCGAAGTCGATGGCCGAGATCGAGCCATTGCCCGAACGCAGATCGTTGCCAGGACCGGCAACATTGTCGAGCTGATCGTATTGCTGAAAGGTGAAATTGCCGCCGCCAGATAGCGACAATGACAGGACTGGACGGTCGAGAAGCGGATTGTAGCCGCTGTGGTGGTCGTTATCGACATAGCCGATGATCACGTTGTTGACGACGGCATAGGACAGCGCTTCGCCACCCGAAGTCAGATGCAGAGCGGTAAGCGTCGATGTCGCATTGGCCGTGAAGCTGAAGCCGCCGCCAACCGCTGCGCCGTCAGCACCGAAGGAGACGGTGGAGGCTAGCGAGCCGGATACCGTCGCCGCGAAGCCGAGGCCAAACAGTGCCGGCTGCGAGGACGATCCGTCATGCGTACCATCGAGCGGGCTGTTGCCATGCGACAGGAGATTGTGGATGTCGCCTTCATCAGCCCTGACCGCAACGGTCGTGCCGGAAGCAACCGGGACGTCGTCGGTGATGGCGATCGCCAGCGAACCCTTCGCCGCATCGCCGTCGCCGTCCGTGATGGTGAAGCTGAAATTCAGCGTCAGGCTATCTTCGGTGGTCGACGAGGTCGAATGAACGAGCGGCGCATCCGCGGTGAAGCTGTAGGACCCGTCGGCACCGATCGTCAGAACTGCGATGGTGGCATGGCTGGAAGCGCCAGTTGCCGTCCAAGTCGTCACACCGTTTGCCGCAGACGACGTCCAGGTGACGGCCTCCTGATGACCGATGCCGTGGCTGTCGAGATAGATCGCCTTCAGCGTCGGGAGGCTGTCCATCGACACGCTCTTGACGCCATCGGCGCCAGCGGAGAACAGGGCTCCTGCATTGCCGTTGATCGTGTTGACGTCCGCGGTGCCGCCGTCGAGGTTGCCATGTGCCTGTGCGTCGTCGTTAAGTGGCGTCGAGGTGACATCAACCTTATAGGCGATCGGTGCGTCGTCCTTGACGGTGACCGTGAGCGCGCCGCTGGCCGTATCGCTGTCGCCATCGGTAACAGTGAAGTTGAAGGTCAGATCCTGCGTATTTTCCGCAGTCTGGCTTGCGCCGTGAGCGACCGGCGCACTCAGCGTGAAGCTGTAGGAACCGTCAGCGCCGATCGTCAGCGTCGCGACCGTCTGGCCGCTGTCCTTGCCTGTTGCGATCCAGATCGTCTCGCCGCCCGCCGCCGTCGTCGGGCTGCCCCAGACGACCGACTCGACATGGGCAAAGCCGTCCTTGCCGGTATAGATAGCGCTGAAATCCGTGGTCGCTCCGAGCGTTACCTGATGAACTCCGTCCGCGCCGCCCGTAAAGAGCGTGCCGCTCGTGCCACTGACGCTATCGGTGGCGGCGACACCGACCGTGTCCGGGTTTCCGCCCTTCAGGGCATCGTCGTTCAACGTCACGCTGGTGACGGTGACGGTGCTTGCCAGCGGCACATCGTCCGTAACATGCAGGGTCAGCGAGCCGGTCGACGTGTCGTTGTCGCCGTCCGTCACCATGAAGGTGAAGGTCAGCGGCAAGCTTTCTTCCGTCGTTCCGGTGGTCGGATGCACGAGCGGCGCACTGGTGCTGAAGCTATAGGAGCCGTCTGCATTGATGGTCAGCGTGGCGACGGTCTCGTGATTGGCGCTGTAGGCAACCCAAGTCGTCGCACCTCCGGAAACCGTCGGCTTGCCCCAGGTCACGTCTTCCTGCTGCGCGAAACCATTGGCATCGACATAGATCGTCTTCAATGCCGGCAGGCTGGACTGGTCGATCGAGACGCTGGAAAAACCGTCGGCGCCAGCGCTGAACAGGGCGCCGGCAGCGCCCGAGACGCTGTTCGTGTCGGCGCCGTTGCCGTCCAGGTTGCCGCCGGTCTGCGCATCGTCGTTGACCGATGAGGCAGTATTGTCAACCGTGTGAGCGATCGGCACGTCATCCTTAACGCCAACCGTCAGCGAGCCCGTTGCCTTGTCGCCGTCGCCATCGGTGACGGTGAAATTGAAGGTCAGGGACAAGGTCTCTTCATCGGCTTGCGCGGTCGGATGCGCAAGCGGCGCACCGGTCGAGAACGTGTAGGAACCATCGGCATTGATGATCAAGGTGGCGACGGTCTCATGATGTGCGCTGCTCGCAACCCAGGTGGTGCTGCCATCAGTGATCTGCGCCTTGCTCCAGCTCACGGCTTCCTGATGCGCAACGCCATCCGCATCGGTGTAGATCGTGGTCAGCGTCGGCAGATCCGAATGAGCAATCGCGACCTTCTTGAAGCCATCCGCGCCCGTGTTGAACAGACTGCCCGATGCGCCGCTGACGCTGTTATATTCATCGGTCTTGTCGGGGTTGCCGCCCGTGAACATATCGTCGTTGAGGAGATGCTCGGCTGTGACGGTGCTTGCGGTCGCAAGGCTGTCGGCGACATTGAGCGTCAGCGAGCCCGTCGACTTGTCGCCGTCACCGTCGGTCACCTCGAAGCCGATCTTGAAGTTCTCATTGTCAGAGCCCTTGGCATCGGCAAACGCGCCGGACTGCACATAGGTATAGCTGCCATCGGCGTGGACTGTCAGCGTGAAGATGACGTGGCCGGAATCCCTGCCGGTCGCGGTGTAGATCGTGTCGCCGGAGGCGTCCCTCGAGGTGCTGTAGGATAGACCTTCCTTGTGAGCGACACCGTTTTCATCAATGTTGATGGCCTTGAGACCGGTTGGATTGGTGAAGGTCAGTCGCGCGAAGCCATCGGCGCCGGTCGTAAACAGGCTGCCCACTGCGCCGCTGACGGAGCCGCTCTTGGCGCCATCCGACGGTGTCGAGCCTTCGCTCGGCTGCTCGACAAGCAGGCGGACGGGAGATGGATTCGTCTCTGACGGCGTCGACGTGGTGTCATGGAGGCTGCCCGAGTCGACCGTCACGTTGTTGGCGACCGGAAGACTGTCGGCGACGTTGAGCGTCAGCGAGCCTATCGCCTTGTCGCCATCGCCGTCGGTGACTTCAAAGGAGATCTTGAAATTCTCGTTGTCGGAGCCCTTGGCATCGGCGAACGCGCCGGATTGCACGTAGGTATAGCTGCCGTCGGCACCGACGCTCAGAGTGAAGAGAATCTGGCCCGATTCCTTGCCGGTTGCGGTGTAGATGGTGTTGCCCAGATTGTCCGTCGTTGTGCTATAGGACAGGCCTTCCTTGTGAGCGACTCCGTTAGCATCAATATAGATGCCCTTTAGGCCGGTCGGATCCGTGAAGCTGATTTGTTGGAAGCCGTCAGCACCGGCAGCGAACAGGCTGCCCGATCCGCCGCTGACGCTGTCGGTGGCACCTTCCGACGGGGTTGACCCCTCGCTCGACTCGACGAGTGGGCGGAGCGGCGTCTGCTCGGTCGATGTCGTGTCGTAAAGGCTACCTGTGCCGACCGTGACGTCGCTGGCGACAGGCTTGTCGTCGACAACAGTGACGGTGAAGCTGTTCGTGGCGGTATCGCCATCGGAATCCGTGGCCGTGTAACCGAAGGTCAGCGTGATGGCGTCCGAGCCCTTGGCGTCGTCGAACGACTGAACCAGCGTGAAGTTATAATGACCGTTGTCGGTGTCGGAAACCGTCGCATAGAAGACGATATTCGAACCGATCACACCCTTCGCATCTGCGACAGCCGTCGGAGCAACATTACCGGTGTAACCGACCAGCGTACCGTCAGCAAGCAGCGCCGTATGAACTGCAAGACCATGCGAGCTCAGTGCCTCGCCATCCTGGCCCTGTGTTGTGACCGTGGCATCCGTGAAGGCAACCGAGCGATCGCCGGCGCCACCCTTGTCGGTGTTGGCGTTATCGGCACCCCAGGAGATGTTGAGCGAGCCGGTGGCGATGGCATCGGTTTCGACATGCGGGTTTTCGTTGCCGCTTGCCAGTGCACCTTCGGTGACCGAGCCCGCATCGCCGGTCGAGGCGACAGGCTTGTCGTCAGCGACCGTGATGGTGAAGCTGTTCGTGGCCGTATCGCCGTCAGAGTCCGTTGCCGTATAGCTGAAGGTCAGCGTAACGGTGTCAGAACCCTTGGCATCATCCAGCGACTGGACAAGCGTGAAGTTATAGTGACCGTTGTCGGTATCGGAGACCGTCGCATAGAAGACGACGTTGGATGCGGAAGTTGCCGTCGGAGCGGTCTCGCCGGTGTACCCGACCAGAGTGCCGTCAGCGAGCAACGCCATATGCACAGCAAGACCATGCGAGCTCAGTGCTTCGCCGTCCTGACCCTGGGTCGTCACCGTGGCATTGGTAAAGGCGACAGACCGATCACCCACTCCGCCCTGGTCGGTGTTGGCGTTGTCGGCACCCCAGGAGATGTTCAGTGAACCGGAAGCACTCGCATCGCTTGCGACGTGCGGATTCTCGTTGCCGCTTGCCAGCGCACCTTCGGTGACCGAGCCTGCATCGCCGGTCGAGGCGACAGGCTTGTCGTCGGCAACGGTGACGGTGAAGCTGCTCGTGGCGGTATCACCGTCAGAGTCCGTTGCCGTATAGCCGAAGGTCAGCGTGATCGCATCGGAACCCTTGGCATCGTCGAGCGACTGGACAAGCGTGAAGTTGTAGTGGCCGGTGTCAGTATCCGAGACCGTTGCGTAAAAGACGATGTTCGAGCCAACCGCGCCCTTGGCATCCGCAACCGCCGTCGGAGCAGTCTCGCCGGTGTAACCCACCAGCGTGCCATCGGCCAGCAGCACCGTATGAACGGCGAGGCCATGCGAGCTCAGTGCCTCGCCATCCTGGCCCTGGGTCGCGACGGTGGCGTTGGTGAAGGCGACAGACCGGTCGCCGGCTCCGCCCTGGTCGGTGTTGGCATTGTCGGCACCCCAGGAGATGTTGAGCGAGCCGGTGGCGGTCGCGTCGGTTACGACATGAGGGTTCTCGTTGCCACTTGCCAAAGCACCTTCAGTGACGGAGCCGGCATCGCCGAGGGCGGCGACAGGCTTGTCGTCGGCAACGGTGACGGTGAAGCTGTTCGTGGCCGTATCGCCGTCAGAGTCCGTTGCCGTATAGCCGAAAGTCAGCGTGATCGCATCGGAACCCTTGGCATCATCGAGCGACTGAACCAGGGTGAAATTATAATGGCCATTGTCGGTGTCCGAGACCGTTGCATAGAAGACGATGTTCGATGCGGAGGTTGCCGTCGGAACCGCCTCACCGGTATAACCCACCAGCGTACCATTGGCCAAAATCGCCGTGTGCACGGCGAGGCCGTGCGAGCTCAGCGCCTCACCATCCTGGCCTTGCGTCGTGACGGTAGCATCGGTAAAGGCAACCGACCGATCGCCCGCCCCGCCCTTGTCGGTGTTGGCGTTATCAGCACCCCAGGAGATGTTGAGCGAGCCGGTGGCGGTCGCATCACTCTCGACATGCGGGTTCTCATTGCCGCTTGCCAAAGCACCTTCAGTGACGGAGCCGGCATCACCGGTTGCCGCGACAGGCTTGTCATCGGCGACAGTGATGGTGAAGCTGTTCGTGGCGGTATCGCCATCGGAATCGGTAGCCGTGTAGCCAAAGGTCAGCGTGATGGCATCAGAGCCCTTTGCATCGTCAAGCGACTGGACCAGCGTAAAGTTATAATGGCCATTGTCGGTGTCGGAGACCGTCGCATAGAAGACGATATTGGATGCCGAAGTTGCCGTCGGAGCGACCTCACCGGTGTAGCCAACCAAAGTGCCGTCGGCGAGCAGTGCCGTGTGAACGGCAAGACCGTGTGAGCTCAGCGCGCCATTGTCCTCACCCGTCACCGCAACCGTGGCATCGGTGAAGGCAACGGAGCGGTCGCCGGCGCCACCCTTGTCCGTGTTGGCGTTATCAGCACCCCAGGAGATGTTGAGCGAGCCGGTGGTCGTTGCATCGGTTTCGACATGCGGGTTCTCATTGCCGCTTGCCAGTGCACCTTCGGTGACCGAGCCCACATCGCCGGTCGAGGCGACGGGCTTGTCGTCGGCGACCGTGACGGTGAAGCTGTTCGTGGCCGTATCGCCATCGGAATCGGTGGCCGTATAGCCGAAGGTCAGGGTGATCGCGTCGGAACCCTTAGCATCATCGAGCGACTGGACCAACGTGAAGTTATAGTGACCATTGTCGGTGTCGGAGACCGTGGCGTAGAAGACGACGTTGGATGCGGAGGTTGCCGTCGGAGCCGCCTCACCGGTGTAACCAACCAGCGTACCATTGGCCAAAATTGCCGTGTGCACGGCCAGGCCATGCGAGGTCAGTGCACCATTGTCTTCACCCGTCGCCGCAACCGTGGCATTGGTAAAGGCGACCGAGCGATCGCCGAGACCGCCCTTATCGGTGTTTGCGCTGTCAGCGCCCCAGGAGATATTGAGCGAGCCGGTGGCCGTCGCGGCGCCGGTATCATGGGTCAGGGCTGCGTTGCCGGCAGCCAGCGCCGCCTCGGTGACCGAGCCCGCCGTACCGACGGCCGCAACCGGTACGCTGTCCGTGATGTCGACGTTCGCGACAGCCGAAACTGTGTGGCCGCTCGTGTCGGAGACCGTGTAGCGAAATTGCAGTTCAAGCACATCGCTGGCCGAATTGGCACCGCGTGGATGGTCGAGGGCAGCCAGCTGGGTGAAGGTGTACTCGCCGGTCGAGGCGTTGAATACCAGCGTGAAGACCGTGACGCCATTGGCGACGCCGGTGACGGTCTGGCCGTTCTGGGTGACAACAACCGCAACACCGGCGGAGGTCAGGCCCGACAGCTGCTGTGTGCCGCTGCTAGTGATTTCTGCCTCGCCAACCAGCGTGACAGTGGTGATCGAGGCATTGTTGCCGCCGAAGCCGAAGCGGCCGGTGCTGCTTGAGGTAAGGAAGGCGCCGGTGCTGCTGCCGCGCTCGACCAACGAGGCCGTTTCAGTCGCCTGCGGATCGATGAAGGGAACACGGGTCTGGGTGCCGGAGAGATCGCTGCCGCTGCCTCCGCCGATTATGTCGCCAGGACCGAGAAGGCCAAGCAGATTTAGCGGCGTGCGGGGATTCCCAGCCTGACTGTCCGTGAACTGGTGGCCGGAATCCGTGCTGTTGCCGGCATGAACCGAACCATCGGGACCTTCGGCGACGTTGATGCCCTGCTGCTGCAGCGCGGCAACGACGGCCTGCTGCGGCAGCGTGACTTCACCGATCAGGAAGGTTGGAACGTGCAGCGCTCCGTTGATAATGACGATGCGCGTACCGTCGGCCTGGATGAGAACAAGATTACGCCCCTCGACGTGGATGTCGTCGATGGAGGTGTTCGGCGGCAGATGGACGATATTGCCATTGTCGGGCACGATCTGGATCGGCTGACGAGCGCCAGTGTTTTGCGGCTCATTGGCGGCAAGGCGTCCCGTCTTGCCATTCGCCTGTTGCTCTTCGGCTTGTGCCACCTCGAATGCAGCAACATCAGCATTCTGCGACAACGGCAGCGAATGATCGGCGCTGATATCGGCTGCAATGCCCTCGTCCCGGCCGCTTGAAGTGAAATCATGCGAAGCAGCTTCGTGGTCTACGGTCGAAATGCGCAAGTCTTCCATGGGTCTGGCTCCCGGTGTCTCGTAATTTGCTGCAATCAATTACGGGAGCGGGCCGATTGCAATACTTCATTAACCTCGCCGATATAGCCGGTTATGCAGCATCGCAGAATTATTTTACCGATGGTTAACTCAACCAAAGAACAAGTCGTTAAGTATACCGCTTGACTTTACGTCGGCCGCGGTGTGCAAATGCGGCCCGATAGGCTGTTGCGGCCTGCCATAGAGAATCGGGGGAGTAGTTGTGCCGTTTGCGATCAGCCTTTCGTTGGACTTTTTGACCGAGCGGCTACCGCGCAGACTGCATCAGCGACCAGCACGCGGTGCGGCCCTCATCCTCTGTGCCGGCCTCGCCAGCTGTCAAATGGACGGTGTCGGACTGGAGAACAACAGCAAGAAGGACGACATAAAAATGCCGTCCACCGCTATCGAAGAGACCTATGGTGGCGAAAGCGGCACGGAAATTACGCTGCTGCTGCGCAAGGGCGCGGCCGGCCTCTACGAAGGTCCAGCCCGCGACATACGCGACGGGGCAGTGCTTGGCGTCGGCGAACTCGGCAACAATCAAGTTCGGCTGCGCGTCAAAGATGTCGGTCCGGGTCTTGCTGGCGTTGCCGCACAGGTCACGGCGGCCAAAGGCCGAAATGCCGCTTTGATCGTCAGCTATTTGCCGCCGGCCGAGACTGCGTCCATTGCTGCCATCCCGCCCGCCCAGCGCCCGCCGTTGCTTAATCTTGCGAGCGCGAGCGCTACGACGGGCGGAGACGTCTTCAACCTCGCCTCGGGCGAAATCGACAGCGTGACCGAGGGTGTCAGGGCGGCCGGTCCCGGAGGTCACAAGAAGGTCTCGGCGCTGGTGCCTGCCGATTTTTCTCAATCCGATACAACGAGATTGGGCAGCGCTATCTGGAATAGCGGCAACACGTTCATGGGCCTTGGCCGTTACGGCGCAAGCGATCAGGCCGCCGATATCCTGACCAAGAACCGGCCGCTGATCCAGTCAGCCGAAATCGTGGTCATTCTCGGAAACACGTCGGAAGTCGGCATGGCAGCAAGTGCCGTACGCAGCGCCACCATTCCCGGTCAAGCGCTAGTCGGCACCAACCACTGGCCGCAAACGGTGTATGCGACGCCGGCTGTGGCTGGCGCATTTGTCGCGACGGACGACACGCAGAGCGGCGGGCTCATTGCCGAGCGTTATCAGCGCCATTTCAATCACCCGCTGACGACCTCCGGCTCCTATGGCTACGACTCTATGGCGATCGCCTCCGGCCTCATCCGCGCCCAGGGACCGCAAGCCATCACCGCCGCCAACCTGACGAACAAGGTCGGTTTCCGCGGTACGACCGGGCTTTTCCGCTTCACCGCCTCCGGTGTAGTGGAGCGCAAGATGGTGATCAATACGATCGACGGCGGCAAACTGAAGGTTTCCACACAGCCCTCGCAGTCGTTCTGAAGCCGGACAATCCCACAGAGCGCATTGCGCGTCGTTGCGGCGCGTTATCGCCATCACGATAGTGCCGTTTCACCGACGCGACCGTGGGATTGGATCACTTTGGCACCCTTGGCTGCATTATCCTTAATACTTTCCAATTGAACCTTGTAGAATTTTATACTTATTTGATCGCCTAATTTATATTTAATTTATCTACGTTTCCGAACGTCAAATTCAGAAGTATCGCGCACTATTCTCTCAAACAGGGGAATAGCGCACCAATGAAACGCAAGAACAAAAAAAATATACTTGCAGCACTTGCTGCAGCTTCCTTCGCTCTCGGCCTATCGACCGCTAGCATGGCGGCGACCGGCGATACCGTCCGCCCCGTCGTCAAGCTGCTTCAGGACCCGCTGGTGGATACGGCCATCGATCTCCTTGCACCCACCATCGGAAACGCCGCAAAGGCGATCAGCGGCGTCGACCTCGCTACGCTGAACCAGAGCCTTGTCGTTGCGCCAGGTGGCCTTCCGCATAATGACCTGACCGCATCCGAGCCGGCACGTCCCGCAAAGCCGAGCAACGTTCCTTTGGGCGACTCGGTATTCGGAACCGTCGCCATTCCCTTCAAACATCTTGCCGCACTTAACAATTTCGCCGGCCCGCTCGCTGAAATCCGGTCGGGTAAATCGCTCGATTGCGGTGCAGGTGGATGCAACGCAGCCGAAACCGCCATAGCCGCGGCTGAAACAAAGATTGCCGGCGCCTCGATCCGCGACAAGATCAATAACATCAATTACACGATCAACCATGCCATCCGCTACGCCAGCGACATGGAAACCTATCACGTGGCGGATTACTGGGCGAAGCCGAGCGAGGCTCTGTCGCACCAGCAGGGCGACTGCGAGGACTATGCCATATTGAAGATGGCAGCACTCTACAATGCAGGCGTCGATCTCGACCAGATGGCGCTGGTCGTTCTCTTCGATCAGCAGCGGCATTTCTACCACGCCGTCCTGTCGGTCTCCGTCAACGGCAACAACCTCATCCTCGACAACATGCGCGATGAGGTTTTGTCCGACAAGCGCATTGCAGAATATCTGCCGCTCTATTCGATCGTCGCTGGCCGCGGCTATCTGCATGGCTCGCGCGATCCCCGTGCGCAAGCAGTTGCCGCCGCAATGCCGCTCGCCAAGGTGGTTCCCGGCGAAGGCGAGGTTCACTAACCGAACCCGCCTCCCAGCTATTCCTGAACCGAGCGTGACGCATAACGAAAGCGATGGCGCTCTCAATAGACGGAAAGATAACCGATCAGCATCAACGCCTCGTGCGTCGGCGCCAACGCCAGACTGATCTGGCCCGTCAGCGATTGGGAACCGAAGCCGATCTTGAAGCCGGTGTTCAGCGTCTTGCCGCGATTGACCGATAGGACGGAGAGTACCTCCTGAATCTGGGTGTCAATCGACAGGCGTAACGTGCGCGCCGTCTGCTGGACATCATCGATCAGCGGCAGGCGATGGCGCAGCATCTTCAGGAAGGCATCGTTGAAGAGCTTGATCCCGCGCTCTTGCGTCAACACAACTGCTGGTGTCGGCGACGCCTGAAGCACGGCGTTGAGATTGGTCAGCGACGCGACATGCTCGACCGCATCAAGACGATTCAGCGCCCATTTGAAGCTCAGCACGCGCAGCAGGGATGTGAGGTTGCCGGTTTCCGGCATTTCGGCCGCCGTATTGGAAACCAGGTCACCAATGCTGATGCCGCCGGCTTCCGACATCCGCCCGAGACCATCCCAATAAATACGCTCCAGACGAATGCCGCGACGCTCGCCGCCGCCGGTTACGGCGCGGAAACGTGGCTCCAGCTCATCACCATCGACCGATGGCAACGCCTCTTCTCGGACTATCACAGCGGCTTCGTCTTTCCCGGCTCCCTTGCGCATGACCGCCCTCACCGTTCCGTCAACGCTTCGGAGCGCGCCTTGTTGATCGGCTTCATCAAATAGGTCAGGATCGTCTTGCGGCCGGTCATGATCTCGGCCGAAGCCACCATGCCCGGAATAATCGGATAGTGCTTGCCGTCGCGCTCCAGCGCCGATTTGTCGGTCTTGATGCGTACGAGGTAATAGGTCTCGTTCTTGTCCTTTTCGACAAGGCTGTCGGCGGAGACGTTGACGACCTTACCGTCCAGAGCACCGAAGATCGAGAAATCATAGGCCGAGATCTTGATGACCGCCGGCTGGTCGATACGCACGAAAGCGACGTCGCGCGGCGAAATCTTCGCCTCGATCAGCAGAGTGTCAGCTGTCGGAACGACACCGGCGATGACCTTGCCGGCGTCGACATAGGCGCCGATCGTGTTGACCTCCAGCGTATTGACGATGCCGTCGACGGGGGACCGGATATCCGTATGCTTGACCCGATCGGATGCCCCGCGGATCGTCTCGTCGACGACCGAAAGTTCAGACAGTGCCTGTCCCTTGTCGGTCAGGGCCTGCTGGCGCAGCTGCAGCCCAAGGTCGGTAGCCTGCAATGTTGCCTCTTTGATGGCCGCCTGCAGGCGATCGAGGCTTTCGACATAGACTTTAAGCTGTCCTTGCAGGTCGACAAGGTCTCGCTGGACTTTCAGAACTTCCGTTTGAGCAACGAGCTTTTTCTCACCGAGCGGCCTCAGCAGATCATATTGCTTCTGGGCACCGGCGATATTCTGCGTCAGGCGGTCTATGTTGGCGTGGGCTTCGTCCAGCTCGTTCTGATGTTGCTTCAGGCGCTGATCGAGAACATCGAGTTTGTTCTTATAGGAAGCGCGATCCGCCTCGAAGAGCTTTTCCTCGTTGTCGCAGACGTCTTTTGCGGTGGCAAGTATATCGGTCGGGCATACGAACTGTGCGTCGAAAGCACCCGCCTCCTCCAGAGCCAGACGTTCAACTTTGGCACCGAGCGCGCGGGCCTTGGCAACGGATTCGCCGAGTGTCGATGCCGTCGTTGTGTTGTCGAGCTGGACGAGAATATCGCCCTTGTGGACGACCTGTCCGAGATTGACATTGATCTGCTGGACGATACCGGGCTCGGACGATTGTACGATCTGCGTCTTCGATACCGGTATCACCTTCCCCTCGCCGCGCGCGATCTCATCGATATCGGCGAAGGCCGCCCAGGCGATGAAAGCAACGATCATCAAGGCACAGAGGCCAAGGATCAGCCGGGCGAAGAGTGGGGGATTGTCGTGGATATTGCGGTGAGAGGCAGCCATCATTGCACCGCCTTGCGCTGCATCGCCTCGATGACTGCGTTTTTCGGCCCATCGGCGATGATGCGGCCCTTGTCGATGACGATCAGCCGGTCGACCAACTCCAACATGCTGTGACGATGGGTTGCTACCAGCAGCGTCGTTTGCGGGCCGAATGCGTGGGTCAGCCTGCTGATGAGATGACGCTCGCTCGCCAGATCCATCGCCCCCGACGGCTCGTCAAGAAAGACGATCTTCGGCCGGGTCAGGAGCAGGCGGGCAATCGTCAATGCCTGCTTTTGGCCGTTCGAGAGGTTCGCACCGCGCTCGCCGACCGGCATGTCGAAACCGCGTGGGTGAAGGGCAACGAACTCTTCGACGCCGGTCATGCGCGAGACGGCCAGCAATTCCTCGTCGCTGGCGTCAGCCCGGCCGAGCAGCAGATTTTCCTTCACTGTGCCGGAGAACAGGTCGGACGATTGGCCGGCGACAGCCACCGCGGCGCGTACCTCAGCCACGTGATACTGGCGTATATCGACGCCATCGATCAGGACGCGGCCGCTGGCCGGCTGAAACAGCCCGTCGAGAAGCCGACCGAGTGTCGTCTTGCCTGAACCGATGCGGCCGATGATCCCGATCTTTTCGCCAGGCGCAACCGTGAAGGACAGCTGATTGATGACCGCCTGGTCAGAGCCCGGATATTGGAAGGAAACGTTCTGGAAGCTGAATCCGCCGTTGCTGATCTGCCGGTTGACGAAGCCGACGGTCGACGGGCGATCATCAGGCTGCTCCATGATCTTGTCGAGAATGCGCAGCGACATGGTGGCCTGTCGGAAGCGCGCCAACGTCATGGCGATCTGTCCGAAGGGCGCACCCGCACGGCTCGCCAGCATGACGGTTGCGACGATCGCGCCCATCGCGATTTTTCCGTCGGCAAATTCGTACGTACCCGCAACGACGATGAGCACGCTGACCATCTGCTGCATGAACATCGTCATGTTCATGGCATTTGACGAGATGTGTTTGATATCCTCGCTGGTGCGGCTCGAATATTTCGTCAGCTCCTGCCAGCGGCGCAGCATCGTTGCCTCGGCGCGCAGGCTCTTCAATGTCTCGATCGTCGAAATGGTCTCAACGAGCAGCGATTGGCGGCGCGATGCCTCATTCGTCGCGGTCGCCATGCGCTTGCCGATCTGGGCCTGGGCCACGAGGCCGATCGTTACTGAAAGGACGAAAGCGACGGCCGGAATGATCACGAGCCAGCTGGCGATCAAATAGATGACGATCAGGAAGATCACCACGAAGAGGCTGTCGATCAGCACGCCGATCGTATTCGACGTGAAGAATTCGCGCACGAATTCATATTGCGTCACGCGGTTGGCATATTCGCCGGTCGACATCGGGCGGGACGCCAGCGTCGAATTGAGGATCTTGTCGAAGATCAACTGCGACAGCCGCAGATCCGCCTTACGACCCGCATAGTCGATCAGCGATGCGCGCGCTGTCTTCAGCAGAAAATCGAAGAGATAGGCAAGTGAGATGCCGGCGGTCAGCACCCAGAGCGTGGGGAACGCCTTGTTCGGCAGGACCCGATCGTAGACGTTCATGGTGAAAAGCGGCGACGCCAGCGCGATGACGTTGATGAACAGCGCCGCCAGCATGACGCGGGCGTAAGTGCGCCAGTAGGGCACCAGCGCCGTTGCCAGCCAGTGCCGTTTCTCGATCTCCATCGCATGACCGACGCGCTCTTCTTCCGAAGAGTTCTGATAATAGAGCGTGAAGGCAAATGCCGATTGCGGATTGAGCGCGGCGAGCTCCTCCCGCGTCAAACTGGTTGCCGTGCCCGCGACCGATACAATATCGGTGACGTAAGAGCCGCTTTCGGTCATTTCGAGCAGTGGCAGAACGCCGCCATCAGCAAAGGTGACGATGGCGGGACAGTCGAAATTGCCGAGCCGGCAATCACGTTCCGTATGCTTCAGGACTTGCAGACCGACGCGTTCCGAAAGCCGTTCGACATCGTCCAGCTCCATGGCTTCCAGAATTTCGTCCGGAATGCCCGAAAACAGCACAGTGTCCGAGTTCGGGCGACCGTAAAACGCAGCGACCGATTTGAATGCCGACTTGAAAGTCTGCAGCGATACGCTCGCAGACACGTCAGGTGCTACGTTCAACATGAAGTACTATCCAATTCGGATCGTAACGATTAACGAATCGGCTCGAGCAGATCCATCGGCAGGCCGGGCTTCTGATGCGAGTCGTATTTGGTATATCCGGGATCGGCCGTATTCGACGAAACAGCGAACTGATCACGGGCATAAGGCGTCGCCTGATCGACCGGCTTCAGCTTCATCGTCGACAACAGGCTGCCCGATGCTGCAAGGATCTTGTATTCGGCGAAGAGTGATGCGACTTCCGCCGTCTTGGCCAAAACCTCCGTGTTGAAGCGGGTGTTCTGGGCATCCAATAGATCCAGCAACGAGCGCTGACCGACCTTGAACTGCTCCCGATAAGACGTGACGAGCTGAGCGTTTGTCTTTTCCTGCCCGTCCAGGATATGAGCTAACTGAGCCTGATTGGTACGCTCGCTCCAAGCAGAGCGGACGGACTCATCGACCTCACGGTAAGTCTGGCTCAGCGCGAACCGCTGCTCGGCGGCGCGACGAACCAGCTCCTGTTGATGAGCGGTATCGATGCCGCCATGATAGAGGTTCCACTTGGCAACGACCCCGACCTGGACGTCGCTTGTGTTACCCTTGTTGCCGTCGACATCGTCACCGATGCGGGCGCTGCCGACAAGGTCGAGCCGCGGCAGGAATGCAGACTTGGAACCGCGGACGTCGGCGTCTGCGGCATTGACATCAGCCTTGGCCGACGAAATCTGCGGATTGTTCTTTTGCGCGATGAAGACCGCGTCGTCCAACGTCTTCGGCAGGTAGCGGGACACTGAGGCGGGGCGATTCGCATTGCTGATCGGTTCGCCGACGACCTGAAGGAAGCGGATCTTCGTCGCGTCGAGTTCCTTCTTTGCTTCCTGAAAGCGAGCATTGGCCGCCTGCAGGCGTTCACGGCCCTGAAGACGATCGGCATCGGTGAGGGCACCGCCCTTGATGCTATCCTCGATGTTGCCAACCATCTGCTTATGGAAGGCGACATTCTTTTCAGCAGCCGCGACGATCTCCATCTGCAGCTGATATTCAAGATAATCCTGGGTTACTTCGAGCGCCAAAGCTTCCGAGCGCTGCTGGACGCGAAAGGATGCACCGTCGACACGAGCCGCCTGCTTGTCCTTCTGCGCCTTACGGTCGCCGCCGTCAAATAACGTCTGCGTAATAGTCAAGCTTACGTCAGCGGGATTCAGGTAATCATTGGTACGCGACAGGGCTCCGGACGTAACATCCGACAATCTACGACGACCGTAGCCAGACTCGAGGTCGACGGAGGGCAAGTAAAGCCCCCGCGCCTGGCGCAATTGAAACTCGGTTGCTTCCCGATCCTGCGCAGCCTGCATGATCTGGGGGTTGGTTTTCATTGTCTTTTCAATCGCCTGCTGCAATGTCATAGCGCCAGCAGAACCACCTGATAGAGAACTTATGGCCATCGAAATCCCGATTGCCGCCTTCAATCGCATCTTATAAGCCAAAACTACGTCCCTTCCCCAAACTATACTTTATAGATACATTTTATAAATCTTATTCATCTAAATTCGTAGACGAAATCACGTCTATTTGTAAGACAGATTCACATTTAATCTCCTGAAACAGTTAATATCAGAGATCGCAAGCCTACACGGCAGAAATCTATTGACTATTTTTGGACTATTCACAGTGACCACATCCATGTTGCATGATCGCAACAACAATAATATTCAACCAAACAGAGAATGTACGTGATGTTAACTACCAATACGCGCTAGAAATCAACTTATAATACTAGGAAAACCTGGAAATATTAGAAAGAACTCATCGGCACGCCAATTCGCCCGGATGCATGGGTGGCACTGAACCGCGATCCGCCAACCATCGGGGACTGAGCAGGCCAAATCCTTTGTTGGATGTAGCCGTCCTAGCCAATGATCTGTAAGTAGGGCTTATTGTATCGGTTGCCGACGCAGGTTGCGTCCTTTCCAAGGGAGACAACGGCGTCGTCGAAGCAAGGATCAGCAGTGAACGAGGTCTCCGTGTCGCCGTTGTTCGATCCGCTGGCGAATGTCGGAGTACCATCACTCTCAGGACGTTTTGACCATTGTCCTTGTCGTTTCGGGCCTGTCGCATGACGCACTCAATCGCAATCGCACTGTTCTGCGACCCGCGGGCAACGGCAGCCCGTCTGCAGAGGGTCAGTGCAGGTCGATTGACAGGGTGAATGGCAGCCATGTTACAAATTCCTTCGACACTGAAAGATGGGGCGGACCGAATCGCCCTACTGGCTTTCGCCGTCGTGATCCGTCAATTGCCGAGACGCTAAGACCATCCACATTAACTGTCGCCGTCCATTTTTGATCGGACTAAGATTTTTTGAACCTGTCGCCTTGGAAGAACTTCGAAGTGCGGGGCGACGGCTATCCGATCGTCGAATAACTGCATTCAGTTCTTGGCTTGCTCGCCAGACCGCCTGAGTTGCACCGCTCTGGCGCCGTCAGCATTCGACACCGGTTGCCGCGCTCGGGAAACCAACCGGGAACGACCGAGTCAATTTTTACCAAGGAAAAGTGAGTGCCATATTTTAAGGCCGAAACACGCGGGTCCTCATGCCGGGCATGAGCTTTCGCAGCTCATCGCCTATGGCAAGGTCGATGACGTCGGATAGGCGACCAAGAACCAAAGACTTTGGTTGATCAGAGAGCAGTCGCGGCCAGGCCGCCATCGACTGCCAGGTTGACGCCGACCACCCAGCGAGCGGCATCCGAGCAGAGAAATAGGGTTGGTCCGGCAATCTCGTCGGCAAATGCGGGGCGCTTCATCAGGCCCGCGTCTCGCTGCACCCGTTCTTCGCCCAGCATGGCGACGAAATCGCCAAGGATCGGCGTGAAGACCGGCCCTGGTGCCACCGAATTCATGCGGATGTCATGCCGCATGAACAGGTCCGAGCTACGCACGCGCGTCCAGACAATCAGCGCCTCCTTGAAATACTGATAGCAGGTCTCTTGCGCGACCGGGTTGTCGTTTAGCCAAGCCAGTCCCTTGGCGAAACTCTCCGTCGCGGCGAGTGCATGATGAGCCTCGAAACGTTTGGGCCATTCGGCGGCAAGAATGGAGGCGAAGTTGACGATCGATGCCCCCTTTGGCATCCGCGTCACCAGCGCTTCGGTGAGGTGGCGAAGCCCGAGGTAATTGACGTTCGCAACGAGACCCGGATCGGCGGTTCCGGGCACGCCGGCCGCATTGATCAGCGCATCGACCTGCCCGGGCAGTGAGCGCACAGCGATGTCGATTGCGGAGGGATCACTCAGGTCGGCCTTGATGAAGCCATCAAGCGTCAGCATCGGATCGTTCCGATCAAGGCCGATAACATGTGCGCCATGAAAGCGCGCCAGGCGGGCGACTTCGCCGCCAATGCCGGAGGACGCGCCGGTGACGACGATTGTTTTTCCGTGAAGGTTCATAGGAGACATCCTTTTTCTAAAAGCCATCGAGCCACGTGCTGCGAGGCAGTCCCGGCTGGATCGGGAAAATGAGTAAGAAAGCAGGCAGATCAGAACGGATAAGGCGTTGCGGCGTTTTTGACCGAAACCCACTGCCACTGCGTGAATTCCTCGATATCCGCCGGGCCGCCTACCCGCGTGCCGTTACCCGATTTGCCGCATCCGCCGAACGGGGCATATGGCCCACCATTGACCGTCTGGTCGTTGATGTGCAGTTGGCCAACCTCAAGCTCTTGTCCGACTGCCATCGCCCGGCCGACGTCGGCGGAAATGACCCCGGCGGCGAGGCCGTAGTCGGATCGATTGGCAAGCGCGATCGCCTCTTCGTCGCTGCGGAAAGAGACGATGCAGGCGACAGGACCGAAGATCTCCGCCTCGAAGGCGAGCATGCCGGGCTTCACGCCGGAGAGAACGGTTGCCAGATAGAATCGCCCTTTGCTGCGGCCACCGGTGAGCAGTTGGGCGCCCTTTGTGACGGCGTCGTCGACGACCGCCTGGATCGCCATCACCTGGGCATCCGAAATGATCGGCCCGAGCGCCACCTGGTCGATCGAGGGATCGCCAACCGGCAGATGCGCAGCCTTTGCGACCAGACGCTTGGTCACCGCCTGTTCGATCTTCTCGTCGATAAGAACCAGGCCGGTTGCCATGCAGATCTGACCCTGGTGAAGGAAGGCCCCCCACGCGGCATTGGAGGTGGCGATGTCGGGATCGGCATCATCAAGAATGATCAGTGCGTTCTTGCCGCCAAGTTCGAGCTGAACACGCTTCAGGTTCCTGCCGGCGATCTCGCCAACCTTGGCGCCGCCGCGTGCAGAGCCGGTAAACGAGATCATCGCCACGTTCGGATCACTGCAGAGGGCTTCGCCGGCATCTATGCCGCCGGGCACGATATGCAGAATGCCTGCCGGCAAGCCCGCCTCCTCGAAAATACGCGCGATGATGATACCGCCGGAGATCGGCGTGCGCGGATCGGGCTTGTGCACCACCGCATTGCCGACTGCCAGCGCCGCGGCAATGGAGCGAACCGAAAGGACGAGCGGAAAATTGAACGGCGAGATGACGCCGACGACGCCATGCGGCACCCGCCGGGCATAGTTTTGACGATCATCCATGCCGGGAAGGAACATGCCGGAGGGAGCCGTGGCGAGTGTTGCCGCATGGCGAATGAAAAGCACTCCGTGCTCGATCTCGATCATCGCCTTCTGACGGATCGAGCCGGACTCCTTCATGATCCATTGGGCAAGTTCCTCACCATTTGCCTCTAGCAAGTCCGCGGCCTTGTTGAGGATACGCGCACGCTCGCTACCGAGCATTTTCGCCCAGGCTTTCTGGGCAGCGCGAGCCTTGGCAGCGGCGCGAGCGATATCTGCTGGCCCACCAAGCCCGACGGAAGTGAGAACCGTTCCGCTGGCGGGATCAGTGACATTGATCGTCCCCGTTTCGGTCCGATCCCAGCCGCCGAAGAAGGCGCGGCCGGTCCAGCGCTCGGCATCGATGAAGCTATGGGTCTGGATGTTCATGCTGTGGGCCTCCTCAGATCCTCTTGTCATGGGAGAAAGGCATCGCTTCACCATTGCACGGTCCGTACAGTTCGACCGATGTCAGCTATGGTCAATGCTGCAATCCTCCCGGCCGCTGCTCCTCAAGCGGTCACTTCCTCCGCAGCAAGGCGCGTGCCAGTTTTCATTTTTGCTCAGCAGGATGATGGTGGCGGCAGATAAACGCCTCCACCAACTTGATTTTCTGGGGATCGGAAGATCAAAACCGCCTCGGAAAGCAGCTTGCCGAAATTCATTAAATGATAAATAATTTCATTATTTTCAGAATTCCATGAAAGATGGTCATGCCAAAGCGCACAGTCCCGCCGCACCTGATCTCCCTGGCCGATGCATCCAAACAGACCGGCAAGATGCTGTCGCGCGGCGCATACAGCGAGCTCGACACCGGCGCATCCCCGACACTGACCGAATTGACCGAGGCGCTTCACTTCGCGCTCGGGGACGGCCGCATCTGGTTGAACGATCAACGCATGGTGTTGATGCAGTCTAAGGTTCTGGGCCGGCTCAGGCAGGAGATCATCGAAGCCTTCGGGGTCGAAACCGCCACGGCCATGTTCATGCGGGTCGGCTATATGCAGGGCGTGCGCGATGCGGAGTTGATCCAAAAGCGGTTTCCGAACGAGGACCTGACCCATGCGCTGGCGGCCGGGCCGCGGGTCCACACCCTCGAGGGCTTCGTCAAGGTCACCACCCGGCATTTCGAATTCGACAGCCCTCGGGGCACCTACTTCGGCGAGTTCGACTGGCACGATTCTTCCGAGGCTGCCGAACACATCGCCCATCATGGTCTTGCCAGCGCGCCGGTCTGCTGGATGCAGACCGGCTATCCCAGTGGCTACACCAGCACGCTCTTCGGACGCCCCGTCATCTTTCGCGAGGTCGAGTGCGCCGGAATGGGTGCATCCCATTGCAAGGTCATCGGCCAGAATGCCGAGGAGTGGGGCGACGACGCGCCGGAGCGCGCCTACCTCGGACTTGAATGGCCAAGGTCCCGCCGCAACGCTCGCCGGAACGCCGAGCCGGCATCGCAGCCAACTGAACCGTCGGCAGAGGCCGGTCCGTCCGATGTCACCGGCTCCAGCCAGGTCATCGGCGTGTCGGCAAGCTTCCTGCGCGCCCGGCTGATGGTGGAAAAGGTTGCCGACACCGAAGCTACCGTGCTGCTGATCGGCGAATCCGGTGTCGGCAAGGAGCTGTTCTCGCAGCAGCTCCATCGGCTGAGCGGCCGGGCCGGTGGCCCGTTCGTGCCGATCAACTGCGCCGCAATCCCCGAAAACCTGGTAGAATCCGAGCTCTTCGGCGTCGAAAAGGGAGCCTTTACCGGCGCTGTCGCGTCCCGGCCGGGATATTTCGAGCGGGCTGCAGGGGGCACCATATTCCTCGACGAGATTGCCTCGCTCGCCTACGCGGCTCAGGGAAAGCTGCTCCGCGCCATTCAGGAGCGGCAGATCGAGAGGGTCGGTGGCATCCGCACCATTCCGGCCGACGTGCGGGTGGTGGCTGCATCCAACGTCAGCCTTGAAGGCGAAGTGCGCGCCGGGCGTTTTCGGCAGGATCTCTATTTCCGCCTCTGCGTTTTCCCCATCGTCATCCCTCCATTGCGCGACAGGCGCGACGATATTCCAATGCTGGTCGATCATTTCCTGCGTACCTTCCGCGAACGTCACCGCCGCGATGTCATCGGCCTGTCGCGACGAGCGATCGATGCCCTGCTGGCCTATGACTTCCCCGGCAATATCCGAGAACTGCAGAACCTGATCGAACGCGGCGTGATCTTTGCCGAGCCCGGAGGCCTGATCGATATCCAGCATCTCTTCACCAGCGGCGAATCCTCGCCGACGTTTCCGCAGACGTTACGTCGAGACGGGCGGATAACGCCGAAGGACACGCCCCTCCCCGTCCCGCATTCGGGCACCATCGCCTCGCCCGGCGATCTAGTCGCCGCCGAGAGCGCTCTTTACCGGGAAGCGTTGCGGGCCGCCGCCGGCAATGTCTCGGCCACCGCCCGCAGCCTTGGCCTTACCCGCGCCAAACTGGAATACAGGTTGAAAAAACTTGGCCTTGTGAATTGAGATGGCTGTATACAGCGATCAGGAAAATTCCGCTTCAACCGCCATATTTTCGAATTTATGCCGCTCTTCCTTGACAAAATGTATACAGCATGCGCTCCTAATCCATCTGAGGAGGACGGATGAGATGAAGCGACCAACCTTTCCCCTGAATGCCTGGTATGCTGCGGCCTATGACGTGGAGCTGAAGCGCGCGCTGTTGCCACGCACCGTCTGCAACAAGCCGATCGTGCTGTATCGCAAGGAAAATGGCACGCCCACAGCCTTGGCGGATGCCTGTTGGCACCGGCTGGTGCCGCTCTCGTTCGGTCGGCTCGATGGCGACAACGTCGTGTGCGGCTATCACGGTCTCGAATATGACGAGACCGGCCGTTGTGTATACATGCCGTCACAGGACACCATTAATCCATCGGCCTGTGTCAAATCCTATCCGGTGGCCGAGAAGCATCGCTTCGTCTGGATCTGGCCGGGCGAGCCGGCACTTGCCGACCCGGCGCTCATCCCTGACATGCATTGGAACGACGATCCCAATTGGGCCGCTGACGGCAAGCTGATCGAGGTGAAATGCGACTATCGCCTGGTCGTCGACAATCTGATGGATCTCACCCACGAAACCTTCGTACACGGCTCGTCGATCGGCGACCGTGCCGTGGCCGAATCTCCCTTCGAAGCCAACCATTCCGATCACTTCGCCTATGTAACCAGATGGATGCATGATATCGACCCGCCGCCCTTCTGGCGCAAGCAATATGGCAAACCGGGCAAGGTGGACCGTTGGCAGATCATCCGCTTCGAGGCTCCCTGCACGGTCACCATCGATGTCGGTGTCGCGGCAGCCGGAACCGGCGCGCAGCAGGGAGACCGCTCGCAGGGCGTGAACGGCTACGTCCTGAACACGATCACGCCATCGACGGAGAACACCTGTCTGTACTTCTGGGCTTTCGCCCGGAACTACGACCTGCATAACCAGGCCCGTACGCATGAGCTGCGCGAGGGCGTCGCCGGTGTTTTCCGCGAGGATGAGGCGGTGCTTCAAGCACAGCAGATCGCGATCGAAGCCAATCCCGATCATCAATTCTATAATCTCAATATCGATGCCGGCACGATGTGGGCTCGCAAGCTTATCGACCGGATGATCGACAAGGAAATCGACCCAGAGCGAAAGGCCGCCGCAATGGCGGCGGAGTAGGAAATGGCGACAGAGCGGGACAACGCGCCGAAACAGCAGACGGCAAAGGCCCTGACCGGTCTTCGTGATCTCGTGCTCAAAGGCGAGGTGCTGCCTGGGGAGCGGCTCTCGGAGGTGGCGCTCGCCGCCCGGCTCAATGTATCCCGCACGCCCTTGCGTGCGGCCCTGCAGAGGCTGGAACAGGAGGGGCTTGTCGTCATGATCCCCTCGGGCGGCTATGCGGTCCGCAGCTTCAGTCGCCAGGACGTGATCGACGCCATAGAACTTCGCGGCGTTCTCGAGGGCACCGCCGCCCGGCTGGCGGCTGAACGCGGCGTGCCGCCGGTAAAGCTGAAGGCAATTTCCGACGTGGTCGCAAGTCTCGACCGCGTGGTCGAGGCCGGGCCGGGCGCGATGGATTTCGGGCTCTATGAAATGCTGAACGAGCACTTCCACCGTCAGCTCGCGGCCCTGAGCGGCAGCGAAGTCCTGAGCCGGGAGATCGAGCGGATCACCGGCCTGCCATTTGCCAGCCCCAATGCCTTCGTCAACACGGAGGCGGACGTGCCGGCCTTTCAACGTACGCTGGTGGTCGCACAGACGCAGCACAGGGCGATCATTTCCGCAATCGAACTGCGCGAAGGCGCGCGCGCCGAAGCGTTGGCGCGCGAACATGCACGACTGGCGCGTCAGAACCTGGATTTCGTCACGGAAGAACAGCCGGACCTGCGCAGCAAAGTGCTGGCACTGGCTTTGATGTCCGGCTGAAGCAGAAATGGGCCCGTGCGGAGCAGGCCCGTGCGGCGGACGGCCGGCAGACTATAGAGATTCACCAAGGGGAGGAAAACATGCGGTCCAGACTGGAATGGCGCAAGGCGCGGGTCATTGACACGCGGACGATCGCCGAGGATGTGCGGGCGGTAACCTTTGCCGTCGAAGGCTTATCTGTTGGTTTCGATCCCGGCTCGCACACCAATATCAAGGTGCAGATCAACGGCGAACCGGCAATCCGCACCTATACCGTCATACCCGGACAGCCGGGCACGCTCTCCATAGCCGCAAAGCTTCACCCGAACAGCCGTGGCGGTTCGGCGTTCATCTGGCAGCTGCAGCCGGGTGATGACACGGAACTGACCGAACCCGAAAACCGCTTCGAGCTTTCCTGGCGCGCCTCCCGCTATCTCCTGATTGCCGGTGGCATCGGGATTACCCCGATCTATGGCATGGCGAAAGCACTCGCCTCTCGGGGGAAAACACTCCGGCTAGCCTATGCCGCGAAGAGCCGTCAGCAGATGGCCTTCCTCGACGAGCTAGCCGCGCTGCTTGACGAGCGGCTACAGGTTTTTGCTCAGGATGACGGCGAAACACTGGATCTCGATGCCGAATTCGCAGCCCTGCCGCCGGATGGCGAGGCCTATATCTGCGGCCCGCTCGGCCTCCTGGAAGCGGCGCGGCAGGCTTGGCAGAGAGGCGGCCGCTCCATGAGCCGGCTGCGCTACGAGGTCTTCGGCGATAATGGTCGCTTTGCAGAGCAGGCCTTCGATGTCGAAGTCGCGGAGCTCGGTACTCGTGTTCGGGTCCGGGCCGATCAATCCATGCTCGACGTATTGTTGGAGGCAGGCGTCGGCATGGTTTTCGATTGCCGCCGCGGAGAATGTGGGCTCTGTGCCGTCAACATCGTGGAAGCGGATGGCGTCATCGACCACAGAGATGTCTTCTTTTCCGAAGCCGAGCGGCAGGAAAATTCACGCATGTGCGCCTGCGTTTCGCGCGCCTGCGGCGGACGGATCGTCATCGACACCGGCTATCGCGGTGAGCTTGCCGCAGCAGAATAAGCCGAGCAGCGCAGTGACGGCCATTTGTCATGGCTCCAGCCGATTAAGTACCATCAGGCAGTTCCTGATCATCCTGACGCGAGACGCCTTCGCCTTCTTGCCGGATGCTTCGCAGGACTTCCAACGCTGCCTCCCGCAGCTCGGGTGCGAAAAGACGCCGAAACCGCGCCTCGTGTGCCTCAATGATGGCATGCACCGCCTCCAGTCTCGCCATGCCGGTCCTGGTCAGGCGAAGAGCCTGCGATCGGCCGCCGACGGGAGCCCGGTCGACAAGCCCGGCCTTGGTCAACCCGACCATCAGGGGAACCATGTTGGCACGCTGGATGCCGAGGCTACGGCCGAGATCGCTCTGGGTACAGCCGGGATTGGCATCGATCAGCGTCAGAATGGAAGCTTCGACCGGCCTGAGTTCGATTGCCTGAAGCCTTGAGCCCAGGTCGGCCATCATCACGTTGGATGCCCTCCTCAGCTGATAGCCAAGCAAAGCCTCGAGCGGGTCGCTCAATTTTGATGTGCGGGCGTCGATATCCATAATTCACCTATAATGCTATTGCACATAACAATCAAACAATACTATGAGACATAACATTGTCGGCGAGGAGATCAGATGCCGGTATTGGAGGAATTTTCTTTTGAAGAATATAAGCAGGAGCGCCGTGATCCGTTGATCAGCGACGCAACAGCTCGCCCCGCCCATCATTAGCCGCGCATTCGCGCCGGCGGAGATGAGAGGGAATTTCATTTCGCTTGCACTGCGGCCAAACGGCCCGGTGCGGCCTACCGTATTCGATGCGGGTCGCCTCCTTGCGGCCCGCTCCCTTTGATGTGCAGGCCCTAGCGGCAAGAAGGACACCATCATGACAACCGAGCATCCCGAAAAAGATACCGTCGCCTTTACCGTTGAAGCCGGCATCGCCTGGGTCAGCTTCAACCGCCCGGAAAAACGCAACGCGATGAGCCCCACGCTTAACCGGCGCATGATGGAGGTTCTGGACGAACTCGAGTTTCGGGCCGATGTCGGCGTACTGGTTCTGTCCGGTGAGGGCACAGCCTGGTCCGCGGGCATGGATCTCAAGGAATATTTCCGCGAGACCGAGGCTCACGGTCTACAGGGTACGCGAAAGGCGCAGCGTGAGAGCTACGGCTGGTGGCGCCGGTTGCGCTGGTATCAGAAACCGACCATCGCCATGGTGAACGGCTGGTGCTTCGGCGGCGGTTACGGACCTCTTTTTGCCTGCGACCTCGCATTTGCCGCCGATGAAGCCAAATTCGGACTGAGCGAAATCAACTGGGGCATCCTGCCCGGCGGTGGCGCCGCCAAGGTGGCGAGTGAACTCACATCCTTCCGCAACGCGATGTACCACGCGCTGACCGGCGAGAACATCGACGGCAGAAAGGCGGCCGAATGGGGCTTCGTCAACGAGTCCTTGCCGCTTGCGCAGTTGAAGGAGCGCGTGACCGATGTCGCCAACATCCTGCTGCAAAAGAACCCCGTCGCGCTCAAGGCCACCAAGGATGCCATTCGCCGCGTGCGGGAGATGACCTACGACAATGCCGAGGATTACCTCGTCCGCGCCCAGGAAGCGGCCAACAGCTATGATAACGAAGGACGCAAGGAAGGTATCAAGCAGTTCATCGACGACAAGACATACAAGCCCGGTCTTGGTGCCTATGACAGATCCAAGCACCAGGCCTGAGGAGCGCCCTAACATGACGGTCGAAACCACTAGCGCGCGCCCATCGGCTCTTCCCAGCGGTTCGATGGAACGGCTGCTGCGCCCGAGATCGGTGGCGATCGTCGGCGCCTCCGACAAGCCCGGCGCACTTGGCGCTTCGGTGCTTTCCAACCTCGACCGCAGCGGCTATGCCGGTGCCATTCATCTGATCAACCCCAAACGGACCGAAATCGGCGACCGGCCCTGCCTCGCTTCGATCGATGACCTGCCGGATGGGGTGGATGCGGCAGTTCTTGCCGTTCCGCGCGCAGCCGTGCTTTCCTCTATCGAGGCGCTTGCCCGCCGCCGCGTTGGTGCCGCCGTCATCTTTTCGGCGGGCTTTGCCGAGGGCGGTGAGGAAGGATTGGCCGAACAACGCGAGATCACCCGCATAGCGGCAGAAGTCGGAATGGTGATCGAGGGGCCGAATTGCCTCGGCATGATCAACCATGTTGACCGCATCCCCCTGACCTTTATCGAAACCGCTTCAGAGGCACTGGGCGATCGGCCGGGTATCGCGATCGTGTCGCAGAGCGGCGCCATGGCCGCCGTCCTCGGCGTGACCTTCGCCAGCCGCGATCTGGGCCTCTCCTATTCCGTCTCCACCGGCAACGAAGCTGCAAGCGGTGTCGAGGACTATGTGGAATTTCTGGTGGAGGATGCCTCCACGCGGGTCATCGCGATGATCGTCGAACAATTCCGTAAGCCCGCCCGTTTCCTTGCCGCAGCGCGCAAGGCATATGCGAGGGGAAAGCGGATCGTCCTTCTTCATCCCGGCCGGAGCAGCTCGGCGCGTGAATCTGCCGCAACCCACACCGGCGCCATGGCCGGTGACTATCAGGTCATGCGCGCCAAGGTCACCCGTGCTGGCGTTATCCTGGCTGAAACGCTCGAGGAACTTGGTGACATCGCCGAGATCGCCCTGCGATGCCCGGCCCTTCCGGCTGGAGGCCCCGCAGTGCTTGGCGAATCCGGCGCGTTCAAGGCGTTGACACTCGACCTGTGTGAGGAGCTTGGGCTCGATCTTCCTGCGATTAACGATGAGACGGCGCCAGCGCTGCGCGCTGTTCTGCCGCCTTTCGTCGGCGTCAGCAATCCGCTGGATCTGACGGCACAGGGCCTCGTGGAGCCGGACCTTTACGACAGAACGCTTACCGCCCTCTTCGACGATACCCGTTTCGCCAGCATTGTCGCCTGCATCATCCAGACCGACCCTGTCACCTTAGCCATCAAACTGCCGCCGATCCTGAAAGCCGTGCGAGAACGCAAACCGGCAAAGCCGCTGATCTTTGCCGGGCTTGATGAGGGTGCCCCCATCCCCGCGAACTATATCGCGCAGTTGCGGGCGCTCGGCATCGTCTATTTCCCATCCACCGAACGGGCCTTCCGCGCGCTGAAGCGCATTGATGCGTTCGCGGCTCGCGACATTGCCACCTGCACCGCAGCTCCGGTCGCGATTGCCGGCCTCCCCTCGCAAGGAGGTGTCATTCCCGAATATCAGGCCAAGCAAATCCTGGCGCCTCTTGGAATTCCCTTTCCTGAAGGCCGCCTGGCAACAACCCTCGAACAAGCTCTCACTGCGGCGGGCGCGATCGGGTATCCGGTGGTGCTGAAGGCGCAATCGCCCGATCTCAGCCACAAGAGCGACGCGGGTGGCGTCGTCATTGGATTGGTGGACGCAGCCAGCCTCCGGCAGGGCTGGGGCAAGCTGCATGCCAATATCGCGGGCCACCGCCCAGGCCTGACCCTCGACGGTGTGCTGATCGAAGCCATGGGCAAACGCGGCATCGAGCTGATCATCGGCGCGCGCAACGACCCTGACTGGGGACCTGTGATCCTCGCAGGCTTCGGCGGCATTACGGCGGAGATTCTTGGGGACGTCCGCATTCTGACGCCCGATCTGCCCGATGACGCTATCATCCGCGAGCTACACCGGCTGAAGAATGCGCCTCTGCTGCGCGGTTTCCGCGGCTCGCCGCCGCTCGACGTGAATGCCGCCGCCCGCATCATCGCCGCGCTCGGCCAGCTGCTGCTGGCCGAGCCGGCGATCCGGGAAATAGACCTCAATCCTGTCGTGATCTATCCCGACGGCGAAGGTGCAGTGGCGCTGGATGCCTTGATGTTGGCCGCATCCAAGCCTACCGATGTTTGAGCTGCAAAGCCTGCCCGCTCGAAATTACGGCCAATCGGCATAGTCCGACGAAAGCGTGCTTTCCGCGACCTCGCTACTACGGGCAACGTCGCGATAGGCAGCCGGTGAGAAGCCGGTCTTCTTCTTGAAGAAGTGGCTGAAATAGGTGGGGTCGCGAAAGCCGAGCCCGTCGGAAATTTCCTGAACGGTACGGGCCGAGCGTTCCAGTCGCAATTTCGCCTCCTGTACCACCCGTTCATGCAGCAACTGCACAGGGGAGCGCCCGAGTGCGCTTTGGCAAATGGCGTGCAGGCGGTCGGTGGTAACACCAAGTTCACGCGCATAATCCGTGATCGGCCGATGCTGCCGGAACCAGGCTTCCACCAGCTGCCGATATCGTTGCAGGATCGACGCACTGCCGCCGCGTCCGCGCTGTTCCGAAGTCTCCGCGCCTCCGGCCCGCCAAAGGGTCAAAAGGATCAGCCGCATATAGGCCGAAATCGCCATCCATGACGCGCGCGTGGGGTCACCAAGCTCGCGAACGAAGCCGGCGACAAGCGGCTGCACCTCATTGACGGCGCCGATGTTGCGTTCGGTCATGAACCAGGGGCGTTCGCTGAAAATTCTGAGCGCGTAGGATTCGGCCCGGTCGCCAATCGCATCAACCATGATCTGTGGCGAGGCGCCAACGAGGAATCCCGCCGCGCCGGCCGCCATGTGCAGCTCGCTGCGCGCCTGCGGCGGCAGATAAGCCATGGTCGGTCCCTGCAGGGTTCTCTGGTCTTCGGCTTCGAGCACAAGCGTCGCTCTGCCCGCCTGCAACAGGAAGACGTGATGGAAGGGGACGTAGAGACCTTTCTGGAAGCGGATCGTGCGGTGCGTCAGGGATGGCTCGCGCCATTCTCCCCGCGCATGAAGATGGATGCCGCTATCGGAAACCAACGCATCCTCCTTGGTTTGGCATGATGAAAACGTGACATAATTGCCAGATAATTGCAATATTAACCCAGAAAATCACATTCAAAGCTCTCGGCAACCACGTAATCTCTTCTCATGAGCCTTTGGGAGGAGGTCTCCATACGAAACATATGCTCGACGAGGCTGCATCCCGGCCGCGCGAACCCGTGTGCATCTTTTCCCAATCAGATGACTGTAGGCCTGACCTGCCAGAGAGCGGATGATCGCCATGTTCGTAGCGAGACTGCTGATCAATGACGAAGCGCTCGACGCGTCGGATGCGTCGACATTCGAATGCATCGATCCGGCAACGGGCGATGTCGCGACGATCGCACCGGCCGCCTCTCTGGCCGATGCGACCAGCGCTGCCAATGCCGCCGCGGCCGCTTTTCCCGCATGGTCCGAAATAGGCCCCAGTCAACGACGGGCGCTGCTGAACAAGGCCGCCAATATTCTGGCGGCCCGAACGGCAGACTTCGTCGAGGCGATGGTTGGCGAAACCGGGGCGACCGCGCTCTGGGCGCGGATCAATTGCGATCTTGCTATCGATATACTGCGCGAAACCGGAGCCATGACGACACAGGTTGCCGGCGAAATCATTCCATCCAGCGAGGCCGGAAGTCTCGCCATGGCGGTTCGCCAGGCCGCCGGCGTCTGCCTGGGGATCGCGCCCTGGAATGCGCCGATCATTCTCGGCGTGCGCGCGATCGCAATGCCGCTTGCCTGCGGCAACACGGTCATTCTCAAGGCGTCCGAGCTTTGCCCCAAGACCCATTGCCTGATCGGCGAAATCATGCGCGAAGCCGGATTTCCGGCCGGGGTCGTCAATGTCGTCACCAATGCGCCGAAGGATGCCGCGGCCATCGTCGAAGCCCTGATCGCGCATCCGGCCGTGCGCCGGATCAATTTCACCGGCTCGACCCGCGTCGGCCGCCTGATTGCCGAGGCATCGGCGCGCCATCTCAAGCGCTGCCTGCTCGAGCTTGGCGGCAAGGCACCCTTCATCGTGCTTGCGGATGCCGATATCGATGAGGCCGTTCGTGCAGCCGCCTTCGGCGCCTTCATGAACCAGGGCCAGATCTGCATGTCGACCGAGCGGATCATCCTCATGGATGAGATCGCCGATGAATTCGTCGAAAAACTCAGGGCTAAGGCCGAGGCGCTCGTTGCCGGCAATCCGCGCGACGGCAACACGCCGCTCGGGACGATGATTACGGCCGAAGCCGCACGCCGTGTCCGCGCGCTGGTCGAGGATGCCTCGCAGAAGGGCGCGGTCGTCGTCTGCGGCGGTCACGCTCGCGGCACGTTGATCGATGCGACCGTCATCGATCACGTCACGCCGGCCATGCGCATCTACCGCGAGGAAAGCTTCGGGCCACTGGCGGCGATCATCCGCGTCGACAGCATCGACGAAGCCGTGACTGTTGCCAATGACAATGAGTACGGATTGTCGTCGGCCGTGTTCAGCCGCGACATCAATCGGGCGCTTGCCGTCGCCAGGCGAATCGAGACGGGCATCTGTCATATCAACGAGGCAACCGTCGCGGACGAGCCGCAAATGCCGTTCGGCGGCGTCAAATCGAGCGGCTACGGCCGCTTCGGCGGCCGGGCGGCGATCGACGAATTCACGGAACTACGCTGGATCACGCTTGCTTCGGGCCGGCGGAACTACCCGATCTGAATTGCTGCGGATCGGCAAGACACAGGGGAACGCGGAGTTAAGAGGGCTCCGCCAAAGAGGGAGGAAATGGCATGACTGGTTTCAAGGGACGGATTTTGGGCGCCGGACTGACGCGGCGCGATTTTATAACCACCGCCGCAGCGGGCACGACCGCATTGGCCTTCGGTGGGCGCAAGGCCTTTGCCGCCGACGACACGCTGAAGGTCGGCTTCATCAGCCCGCGCACCGGGCCGCTTGGCGGCTTCGGCGAGACGGATGGCTACGTGCTCGATCTCGCGCGCAAGGCGCTGACCAATGGGCTGCAGGCCGGCGGCAAGACATGGAAGGTCGAAATCCTCGACCGCGATACGCAGTCCGATCCGTCGCGTGCCGGTCAACTGGCAAAGGATCTGATCAACAACCAGGCGGTCGATCTGATGCTGGCCGTCTCGACGCCGGAAACCATCAATCCGGTCGCTGATGCTTGCGAGGCCGCCGGCGTGCCGTGCCTGTCGACGGTCATGCCGTGGGAAGCCTGGTATTTCGGCCGCGGCGCCAAGCCCGGTGCTCCCTCGCCGTTCAAGTGGACCTATCATTTCGGCTTTGGCGTCGGTGAATTCCTGAAGACCTATATCTCGCAATGGAACCTGATCGAAACCAACAAGAAGGTTGGGGTGATGTATCCGAACGATGCCGACGGCAATGCCATCCGCGCCAATCTGGCGCCGGCACTCGCCAAGGCGGGCTTCACCATCGTCGATCCCGGCGCTTATGAGACCGGCACGACCGACTTCTCCTCGCAGATCGCGCTCTTCCGCCAGGAGGGCGTCGAGATCTTCAACAGCTTCCCGATTCCGCCGGATTTCGCCGCCTTCTGGCGTCAGGCTGCCCAGCAGGGTCTCATCCAGCAGATCAAGATCTGCCAGGTCGCCAAGACCGGGCTCTTCCCGTCCGACATCGAGGCGCTTGGCGACCTCGGCGTCAACATCGCCAGCGCCGCCTACTGGCACAAGGCCTTCCCCTACAAGTCGACGCTGACAGGTGTTTCGGGGGCCGAGCTTGCCGATGGCTACGAGGCAGCAAGCGGCAAACAGTGGACGCAGCAGCTCGGCGCGAGCCTGTCGCTGCTCGATGCCGGTTTCGACGCCTTGAAAGCTGCCTCGGATGCAAAGAGCAAGGAGGCCCTTGCCAAGGCGCTGAGCACGCTGAAGACGACGACGATCGCCGGCAAGGTGGATTTCACCAGCGGCCCCGTCGCCAATGTTTCGCCCGGCCCGATCATCGGTACGCAATGGGTCAAGGCGCCGGCCGGTTCGAAATTCGCGCTCGACTATGTCGTGACCGAGCACGCCACCGATCCGAACGTGCCCGTCGCGGCCAAGCTCATCGCTTACAATGGGTAAGGCTATCGTGCAGGGACAGGAACGACATAGGCCAGGGCAGGATTTCCTGTCGGCCAAGGGGATCCACAAGCGCTTCGGGGCGCTTGTGGTCCTCGAAAATCTTGATTTCTCGATGGGAGACGGCGATGCGGTCGGCATCGTCGGCCCGAACGGAGCCGGCAAGACGACGCTGTTAAGCGCGCTGGCTGGCGCCTTTCCGCTGAGTGCCGGAACCATTACCTTCGACGGCCGAAATGTGACCGCTTTGACTGCGGCCGATCGCTGCCGGTCCGGCCTCGTCAGGACGCATCAGATCCCGAAACCTTTCAGCGGCATGACGACATTCGAGAATGTCTTCGTCGCTGCTTCGCACGGCAAGACATCGAGCCGCGACGAAGCCTACGAGCGCGTCGTCGATTCGCTGCGGCTGTGCGGCATGCTCGGGGTCGCCAATCGTCGCGCGGACACACTTGGTCTTCTCGATCGCAAGCGGCTGGAGCTGGCGCGCGCGCTTGCCACCGGCCCGCGTCTGCTGCTGCTCGACGAAATCGGCGGCGGGCTGACGGATGGCGAAGCAAGCGAGCTTGTCGGCACCATTTTGGAGCTGCGGCGGCGTGGTATCGGCATCGTCTGGATCGAGCATATCGTCCATATCCTGCTGCAGGTCGTCGAACGGCTGATCTGCATGGATGCCGGCAAGATCATCGCCGATGGCGATCCGAAGGCCGTCATGAGCGATGCCGAAGTGGTGCGCGCCTATCTTGGAGGAGCGCCCGCATGAGCATTCTGTCCATTCGCAATCTCGATGTCCGCCATGGCCTGCTGCAGGCGGTGCGCGGCATCAGCTTCGATCTCGCCAAGGGAGAGGTGCTGGCGTTGGTCGGCGCCAATGGCGCCGGCAAGACGACCTTACTGCGTTCAATCGCCGGCGCGCATCTGCCGGCGGCTGGCCAGATCCTGCTCGATGGCGAAGACGTCACGGCCATTCCCTCGCACAAGCGCATCGCCAGGGGCATTGCGCTTGTGCCGGAAGGACGGCGACTGTTTTCGCAAATGACCGTCGAAGAAAATCTGCAGCTCGGCACCAGCGCCGGCCGCAAGGGCGACTGGACGATCGAGCGGATCTTCGATGCGTTTCCTAACCTGAAGCCGCGTCGGCACGCCAAGACCGGCCATCTGTCGGGCGGCGAGCAACAGGCAACCGCAATCGGCCGGGCGCTGATGAGCAATCCCGATATCCTGCTGCTCGACGAGGTCTCTCTCGGCCTGTCGCCGCTCGTCGTCGACCGCGTCTACGAGCAGTTGCAGGGGCTTCTGTCGTCGGGCACGACCATCGTGCTTGTCGAGCAGGATCTGGCGCGCGCCATGGGCGTGGCAAGCCGCGTCATCTGCATGTTGGAGGGGAATATCGTGCTCGACAGGCCGGCAAATGGCGTCACACGCGAGGAAGTGACCCGAGCCTATTTCGGCCTGCATCGGGCGACAGCCGAGAGGAGTGTGTCGTGACCAACACCCTTATTCAAGGCATCCTGCTTGGCGGCTACTATGCCGTTATCGCCTGCGGCCTGTCCTTCATGTTCTCCGTCATGCGCATCATCAATCTTGCGCATGGCAGTCTTGCGGTCGTCGCCGCCTATGGCCTCTGGCTGCTGGCCGCAAAACTCGGCATTCCGCCCTTCGCCGGCCTGCTGATCGTATTGCCTGTCATGGCTGTCCTCGGCTGGCTTCTGCAGCGCTTCGTTCTGGAGCGCAGCGCACGGGGAGGGGCGTTGCTGCCGATCCTCACGACCTTCGGCCTGTCAATCGTCATCGATAACCTGCTGTTCGAGCAATTCGGGGCGGATACGCGCTCGCTGGCGCCCTTCATCGGCAATCTCTCCTATGCGTCCTGGCAATTGCCCGGCCACGTCTTCGTTGGCAAGCTTGCCGTGCTGATGATGGTGACGGCGATCGTCATTATCGGCGGGCTGCAGTTTTTCTTGAGCCGCTTCGCGCTCGGCCGCTCCATTCGCGCTACGGCGGAGGATCCGGATACCGCCGGCCTCGTCGGCATCGATGCACGCCGCGTCAATGCCGTTGCGACGGCGATCACCATGGTCACGGTCGGTATCGCCGGCGCTTTCCTTGCCATGCGGGCAACCTTCAACCCTTATTCGGGCGGGCCGCAGCTGCTGTTTGCCTTCGAGGCCGCCGTCATCGGTGGCGCCGGTTCGCTCTGGGGAACCTTGGCTGGTGGCATCGTGCTCGGATTGTCGCAATCGATCGGTGCCCAGATCCATCCGCAGGGCTTCCTGATTGGCGGCCACGTCGCCTTCCTTCTCGTTCTCTTCGTGCGGCTGCACCAGTTCGGCTTCCTGAGCCTCGGTAAAGTTCGCGCGCTTCTTCGGAGCCCATCATGAGCACGATCGCACCTGGAATTTCCGTCGAGCGCTGGACCGCATCCTCGCGGATGACCCTGGCTGCCATGATGGTGGCAATCGGCCTTCTCGCCGCCGTGCCCAGCGTATCGAGTGCCGGCGTCACAGACCGTATGACGGTCCTCTTCATCTATGTGATCCTGGCGGCCATGTGGAACGCGCTGGCGGGCTTCGGCGGTCTGGTCTCGGTCGGCCAGCAGGTCTTCTTCGGACTCGGCGCCTATTTCACCATCCGACTGGCGGATGCGGGGCTCGATCCCTTCGTATCGCTGCTTGCCGCCGCAGTCGTCACCGGCGCGATATCGTTACCGCTCTCGTGGCTCATGCTGCGGCTGAAGGGCGGCGAATTTGCCATCGGCATGTGGGTGCTTGCCGAGCTTGCCCATCTGCTCGTCAATCTTGACCGGCTCATTCAGGGCGAAACCGGAACCTCGCTGATCTCCTTAAACGTCTACGATAGTGGCATGCGACGCGTGGCGATCTATTGGCTGGCGCTGGCGGCCATGGTCGGCCTGCTGGGTGCGCTCTTTGCCCTCATGCGGAGCCGGGCAGGGGCCGCGATGCAGGCGATCCGCGACAATGAGGATGCGGCAACCTCTGTCGGCGTCCGCGTTGCGGCGACGAAACGGCTGCTCTTCGTTCTTGCCGCCTTTGGCATCGCCGTTGCCGGAGGATTGTGGCTGGCAACCGCAGTCACCTTCCAGCCCAAGACCTATTTCAGTGTGCAGTGGACCGCCTACATGATCTTCATGGTGCTGGTCGGCGGCATCGGCAAGTTCGAGGGCGCGATCCTCGGCGCCATCCTCTTCTTCGTCATCGAGACCGTCTTCGGCGGAGCGGGCGTCTGGTATCTAGTCGGCCTCGGCGCGACCGCGGTGCTCTTCTCGCTCTATCTGCCGCGCGGCCTCTGGGGCGAGATCGAACGCCGCTTCGATCTGCAGCTCCTCCCCGTCGGCTACCGGCTGACCTTTTCTGATCTCTTCAAGGATAAACAGTAGCGGCGAGCTTTCGCTGCTTTTCATTAGAAAGGTGAAATCATGCTTTTTGGCAAAACCATCCTCATTACCGGGGTTGCCTCGGGCATCGGCGCGCGTGCCGCGGAGCTTGCAGGACAGATGGGAGCCGATGTCATCGGCGTCGACGTCCGCGAACCGTCATCGGGCACCGGCTCCTTCATCAAGGGGGATATTTCGAGCGCCGCCGGTGTCGAGGACATCGTCAAGCAGCTGCCCAATCGCATCGACGCGCTCGCCAATGTTGCCGGTCTCTCCGGAAATACCGGCGTCACGACGACACTGGCTGTGAATTTCTACGGCCTGCGCGCGCTTTCGGAAGCTGCAGCACCCCGGCTGCGCGAGGGTGGGGCGATCGTCAATGTCGCCTCGATCGCCGGCTATGGCTGGCGCGCCAATCTGGAGCGGGCAAAGACCTTGACTGACATTGAAGGCTTTCCGGATGTCGCCCGTCTGGTCAGCGAACACGGACTGAAGAACGAGGAGGGCTACCCGCTCTCCAAGGAATTGCTGCTGCTCTGGACGATGCGGGCTGCGCACCAGCCGCTCTTCAAGGAGCGCGGCATTCGCGTCAATGCCGTCAGCCCCGGTCCTGTGGAGACGCCGATCCTGAAACAGTTCCGCGCCGTGCTCGGCGATGCCCGCGTCGACAGCGATATCACCCGTGTTGGCCGCGCCGGTACATCGGCCGATATCGCGCCTGCCATCCTGTTCCTCTGCTCGGACGGTGCGCGCTGGATCAACGGCGCCAACCTTCCGGTCGACGGCGGACTGGAAGCCTCCATCAATGCCGACGTGATCGGCTTCTAAATACCATTCGCATCAGGAGACAAGAGATGAACATTTCCCTTCTCATCAACGGCGTCGACAAGCCGGCGGCCAGCGGCCGCATATATGACCGCCACGATCCCTTTACGGGAGAGCTGGCAAGCACTGCACCGGCGGCAGGGCCTGAGGATGTCGCAGCCGCGATCGAGGCTGCCTCCAACGCCTTTCCCGCCTGGTCGAGCACAGGGCCTGGCCAGCGTCGTAAGATCTTGGCCAAGGCTGCCGATATCATGGACTCGAAGGTCGGCGAGTTTACCAAGCTGATGATGGAAGAGACGGGGGCGACCGCGCCCTGGGCCGGCTTCAACGTCATGCTCGCGGCCAATATCTTGCGCGAAGCTGCCGCCATGACGACGCAGATCGGCGGCGAGATCATCCCGTCCGACAAGCCCGGCACGCTCGCCATGGGCGTGCGTCAGGCGGCAGGCGTTTGCCTGGCTATCGCGCCATGGAATGCGCCCGTGATCCTGGCGACGCGCGCCATTGCCATGCCGATTGCCTGTGGCAACACCGTGATCCTCAAGGCGTCCGAACAGTGCCCGGGCACGCAGCGGCTGATCGCGACCGCGTTGACCGAAGCCGGTCTGCCGGCTGGCGTCATCAACGTCATCACCAACGCGCCGGAAGATGCGCCTGGTATCGTCGAAGCGCTGATTGCCCATCCCACCGTCCGTCGCGTCAATTTCACCGGCTCGACGAAGGTCGGCAAGATCATTGCCGAATTGAGCGGCAAGCATCTGAAGCCGGCGCTGCTCGAGCTCGGCGGCAAGGCGCCGCTTGTCGTCCTTGAAGATGCGGATATCGATGGTGCCGTCAACGCCGCCATCTTTGGCGCCTTCATGCATCAGGGCCAGATCTGCATGTCAACGGAGCGCATCATCGTGCATCAGGCGATCGCCGATGCATTTGTTACCAAGCTTGCAGCGCGTGCCGCAGCTCTGTCCGCCGGTGATCCGCGCGGCCATGTCGTCCTTGGCTCGCTGATCAGCCTCGAGGCGGCCAAGAAAATGGAAGAGCTGATCGCCGACGCGCAGGCCAAGGGCGCCAAGCTGGTGGCCGGCGGCAAGCGTGACCGCACCGTGGTCGAAGCAACACTGCTCGACTTTGTCACGCCCGACATGCGCGTCTATTCGGAAGAATCCTTCGGACCGGTAAAGCCGATCATCCGTGTGGCGGACGAGGACGAGGCAGTGCGCGTTGCCAATGACACGGAATACGGCCTGTCGTCTGCCGTCTTCAGCCGCGACGTGCAGCGGGCGCTCGCTGTCGCCGGCCGAATTCAATCAGGCATTTGCCACATCAACGGCCCGACCCTTAATGACGAGGCGCAAATGCCCTTCGGCGGTGTTAAGGGCAGCGGCTACGGCCGCTTCGGCGGCAAGGCGGCGATTGCCGAGTTCACCGATCTCAGATGGATCACCATCGAGGATTCGGCGCAGCACTATCCGTTCTGAGAAACCGGGCGGCGGGCATCCGAACGCCGCCCAACACTAAATTTCGTAATGAACCAAAACCTATTGGGTTGGCTACGTTCCCTCATGATGGGGCTGCGGACAGACATCGAGCATGGCTTCACGCCGATATCAATGAGCAGCGATTAATATCTTTGCGACGAAGCACGAGCCGTAGCATCTGCGGAAGGACCGTGGAGTAGCATCCGAAACAGCGGCGCGCAGCTTTCCGCTGCGAATGCGCACCAGTTGAGGCGGCCACGGTCGGCCTAAGTATCTCCAGAATGTGAATGCTCACAACCCATACCGGAGAGACCAACCATGACCCGTCCAGATCCTATACCCGTCAATGCGGTGATGGTGGCCATCGACATTGTCAAAGTTCGCAAAGACATGCTGATCGAGGCTCGCTGCAAAAAACACCGTGGTCGGCTTTCGGTTCTCAATACGCGAGCGGAGCACGATCGTATAACCATGCATCAAAAGAGATAGTCAACCGCAAGACGCGCTACTCGGCTTTTATAACCCTGAAAGCGCCAGGCGTAGACATCGACCTCTATAGTGGGTTATCGCTGCGAAAGCTCGAATTGAAACCGAGATCGCGGCTGATAATGATATCGAGATCTGATGACGACAAGTAACACACCGGCCGAAGCAGCTCAAAGAAGCCTTAGGTGAAATCACGGGATGTCCAGTCAGTTCATTGGGCATGGGCTCCCGTTTAAAGATCACGTGCGCCTCTGGTGAAGTCCGATTGCTCTTGAAAGGATAAGAACCGCTGACCCTCCTATCAAGTGGCGGCCTGGTGCGACGAGCCGTGCATCGCGGCGGCGCGTAAGAGGGATATCCGGCAATCAAGACCGAGATACTTCCAACGGATCGATCCAGCGCGCCGGCAATCCTGTCCTTAGACCGTAGGATGATGTAAAATCCATGTCTCGGATTGGCTAACCGCTTCTTGGAGATTTGCCGCGTTAAAGCTGCGGTGAAGCCGTCGGGTTTAAGCGGTAGCGCCGCCAGAGCCTCTTCCCGGGTGAATATCGAGAACCCGGCCATAAGCTTTTTTTCAATGTAATCATCCAGAGACGGCATTCGCAGATCACACGCAAAAACAAGCAAGATAATAGGGGTTTTGCATGCAATTGGTCTGTTGCGCAGCTCCGGCATCGACCATGTTGGCACTTGCGATACCTAATTCGGGGAGGCGTCATGCCCGCCCCCGGCTCTTCGAACCAGGCGAGCGACCACCTCAGTCCGGTTCTGCGCCTGCAACTTACGCATTATGTGTTGCAGATGCATCTTCACCGTATGGCCTGACAAATTGAGTTTTCCTGCAATGACCTTGTTTGAGCAGCCGCATTGCAACTCTGCGAGGACCTCCGCCTCCCTGGGAGTGAAATCGGCAATCGTCCAATACTGCGTCCTTTCATCCAAACTTTTCTCCGCCTCGTTTCTGGCGGGAGCATGCTCGTTTGATTCATCTGCAACAAAGCCTAACAGCTGAGGGCAGAATGTTCCTCCCGCGAGAACGAGACGAAGGCCGGCAAGGGCGATATCAATGGGAAGTGACGTCGAAAAGAAGCCGCGAATGCCCATTTTGAGCGCCTGACGAACTATGTCGACATCATCCGTACCTAGAAGCAAGGTGATGGGAGCCTGAGGAAACCGCGCGGCAATTGCCGCGAGATCGTCACGCAGGCTTGTACTCTCGACATCTCTGCCGGCCAGATCTAGCGCAATCAAACGTACCTCGGCTCCGAGAGCTCTATCGAGACTCTCTGTCGAGATCATGTCGACAAAATTCCACCCGGCAAATTCACGCTCAAGAAGCTTCACCACAGTCGTACGCGCCAATGTGGAATGCTGAATAACGACAATAGTTGGTATATTGCGCCCCATATGACGCTTGGCTTTGGCACTGTTGGACAATTGACCGCTCCCCGGAATATTTGCAGCCCAACCGCAACCCAGATTATTCCCGCTCTCGTTTCATGTCATGACACAAAAAAGAGGTACTATCGATATCAATAGTCTTATCTCTCACGATAGTTGTCATAGAGTGCAATTGCTCAAAGACAGTCAACCTTTGCATGTATAATGCATCGAAATCTTCATTCACGAGGATATATTTCGTCGATTCCATTCTTAAAACCATACACAGAAAGCGTGTCAACAAAGCTGTCGATAGTGTTAAAAATACATATGATCTTCTACAAATACATGTAGGAAAAGCAGCTAGATGTCATTCTCTGTCGATCAGCTTCGTTTTAGGCACAGCTTTCAACTTAAAGCAGCTGCAATACCGAATCGGCACCTATAGATGCCGGCCAGACATAGCGGCCTCGAACGGTCGAGATCTATAGCAACATAAATTGAGTTACGGCGGAATATTCTGCATCCCGGTGACCGGACATTCCGCACCATGTCTCTCCGAGAGGCAAAGGCCAAACGGATGAAGCAATCCAGCATATGGTTTTTAATGGCGTGGAAGACGGCTTCATGAAGTTGAGCCTTCACAATGCCAGCAAGGAGACTATCTGTCAGGTATGTACGAAGCCCAGAATGTCATCTACGAGAGCCGAATGGGCGTCCGTAAGGTTGCCGCCGCCACCATGGCCACCGACGCCGGCCAATTGAAGTGCATGCTGATCGTAGAGAACATGGTCGATCTGCTGGGCATCCGCCGTCCCACCGGCAGGAACTGCGATATTGATGGGATGGAAATAGGCGAGATTGACGTCAACCATGCTGCCGGTCGACGATCCAACTCCACCGCCGCCAGCTTCATGGTTGCCGGTAAAAATCGTCCCCGATGACATGTTGAAGCCACCGCCGTTGCCGCCGATGCCGGCAATCTGCATCGTGCCCTGATCGAAAATCGCATTGTTTGTCTGATGGGCTTCCGCCGAACCGCCTGCAGCACCTACGGCGATGTTGATCGGGGAGAAAATGGCTACGTTCACATCGACCATGCTGCCGACGAAAACTCCGTTGCCGCCATGCCCCGCATAATTGTCACCGGTAAATGTAACTGCGGTTCCCGGGCTCGCCGTCGAGTCGTGGATCGCGACATTATGGTCCCCGCCGGAGCCGCCGATGCCGCCCATCTGGGTTGCCCCCTGCAGAAACATGGCGTTGTTCGTTTGATCGGCGTGAGCCTCAGCGCCAGGGCCAACCGCCACAGCCGTGTTCACAGGGGCAAACACGGCAACATCGGAGCTTACGAGCCCACCAAAAAAGAGGCCGTTGCCACCGGTGCCGGCATGATTGACGTCACCGCCGCCGCCGATGGCAGCATTGCCGCTTCCGCCATTCCCGCCGAGCCCAGCCATTTCGGTGGGATGCTGATTGACCAGCGCATCGTTACCCTGGAAGGCGTCTGCACTCGAATGAGGTCCCGCAATGGCCGCATTGGAGGGCACGAAGACGGCCAGTGCGTTGCTGTCGATCACGCCGTCGCTTATCCCATCGCCGCCGCTGCCAGCTGAATTGTAGTTCGGACCCGAAGAGACATCCAATGGAAGCCAGGTCGGCACCAGAGCCAGATGCCCCGCAGCCAAATTGGAGGTGAGGTTCTGATCGGCACCTGCTTTGAGCAAGTCTTCCGATAGGGGACGAATTTCCGTCATAACCATCTCCATTGCACGATCAACCGCACGTCCCACGGAGCGTGCAACTTATGCAGCCAGAATTTTGCGGACATTGTGCATCTGAACGTGAGAAAAGCAGAGCCTGCAATTCGTCTACATCCTATCGGCTAGTATCATAGCCATTTGGCTATCATGGATGTAGCACCCCGCCATGCGAATTTGAGGGCGTCAAAGCCGCCCTTGGAGCAGAGACCCGACATGTTGCCCTGCTTTTCTCGCAACGGTTTTCGGCTCCGAGCCAACCCTCCTCAGAACCCCGGAATCCAGCCTGTTCGCTTGAACCGCCTTTGCTTCGAAAGGCTAGGTGCGTCGATCAGGCCGCGGACTTGATCACGACCATATCATCTGGTGCCTATCGCTACGCACCGAGATCAAACTGCGCTCCGTCATTTCCAAGCATACGCCTGAAGGAGCGTCACCGAATATCTAGATAGATCGCGGATTTAACCGCAGGTAATATTCACCCGCGGTTGTATTTGCTGGCGGTGAGATGCTGGATACCTATGCCGTAGAACCCACACGGACGAAACGAAGTTGAAGGAGGGATATCAATGCCTATTCCACAAATATCGGACACGATTCAATTCAGTGACCCGGTTGCCGGCGACGGAAGCGCCGGCAACGGCGGCGATGGCATTAGCCATGGCAATATTGACTACAATCCGGTTGCGTATGTCGCCAATGTGCAATCGGTCGAAGGAGCATCTACCGATCTGCACAACGGCGACCATGTCGGGCAGATGGCGGATTGGACTGCGGGCAGCGGCGGACCTGGCGGCTTTGCTCAAGCCCAGAATGGCTTCCTGGCGGCGGTCACGAACAGCGGCGCCGGCGGCGCTGGCGGAGATTCTCACTCCAACGGCAGCCAAGGAAGCGTGAGCGGCGGCGACACGGCAGCGGTAAGCGCCGATACCACGGCGACGCAATACACTCAGCTTCTAGCCGATCAGCATGCCACCATCCTCGCCGGTGTCGGCGGCAACGGTGGTAACGGCAACATGGCTCGTGGCGGTGACATCTCGGCAGCGTTGGTTCACACGGACCCGTCAACGACGACTGTGAACAATGCTCTCGATCATTTCTCGAACGACTTTGGCCATATCGATCTCAGCCATCTTGGCTCATGAACCCCAGGCCCTGCGGGTCGCCGGCTTCGGCTGGCGACCCTCATAGGCTGCGAAACCCACCGGCAGCCTTGTCTTGTCAATATCAAGTGGAGCGAGATCGGATAATGGCAACGCCTTCTGTAACGCCATCGCGCCCACAGACACAGCTCGTTGTCGCGCTTCGGGCTTGCGCCGGAGCCCTCGGGTTGGTTTTCCTCTATAGCTGCGGCTACAATCTCTTTCTTCTAGCGCCTTCCGTCTATCTCCTGCAGATCTATGACAGGGTCCTGTCGAGCCGAAGCGCCGATACGCTTCTGATGCTGACAATGATCATCGCTATCGCCGTGGTAGTCGGAGCAACGCTGGATATCGTGCGCAGGGCAGCTCTTTCGCGCATCGGCAGCTGGCTTGATCACCGGCTGCGGCCCATGGTGCTCACCGCATCATTCGAATATGCCGCGCGCGCCGATGCAGGAGCCGCCACGGAGTGCTACAGGGATCTTACCACCTTACGCCAATTCCTCGATTCACCGGCAAGCTCCCTGTTTTTTGACGTCCCCTGGGCGCCGGTCTTCCTGCTCCTGCTCTTTCTTGTTCATCCGCTGCTCGGGGCGATCGGCCTTCTGAGCGCGCTGGCGCTTCTGCTGTTTGCGTTCCTCACGGAACTGGCGACGCAAGAGCCGCTTACCCGCGCCAATCTCGCCCTTTCGAGGAGCTATATGCGATTCGCGAACGCGCTCAAAAACATCGAGGTCATCCGGGCAATGGGCATGCAGTATGGTGCAGCGCTGCTGGTCTATCGCGATGCGGAAATGGCAAGAAGAGCACAGGACGTCGCGATGCATCGGACGGAGATCATTCTTGGTTTCTCCAAATCGATCCGGACACTCGCGCAGATCCTGATGATGGGATCCGCCACATGGCTGGTGCTCGCGAGCAACAGCAGCCCCGGCATCATCTTCGTTGCGAGCCTGCTGCTCGGGCGCGGGCTCGCGCCGATCGAAGGCGCGATAGGTGCATGGCGCTCCTTCACGTTTGCTCGCAATGCCTTCAATCGCCTGAACCGAATGCTGATCGCCGTTGCATCGGAACGCGATGCCAGAACGGTGCCGCAACCGGAACCCAATGGCCTTGTTCTCGACAATGTCGGCTATATTCAGCCATTCGCCAACAGGCAGATATTGGCTGGTATCACATTGCACCTGGCGCCTGGCGATTGCATCGCCCTCATCGGCCCGTCGGGATCGGGAAAATCGACGCTAGGTCGCGTCATAGCAGGCGTTGTGCAAGCAACGAGCGGGTGCGCTCTTCTTGGTGGGGTAGATATTTCGGCTCTGCGCCTTTGCGGAGGGACCCACCACGTCGGATATCTGCCGCAGGACATCGAGCTCTTCGGCGGAGCTATCAAGGATGTAATCGGCCGGCTGGATGGAGGAGATCCCGCCAAAGCGATCGATGCCGCGAAGCTGGTTGGATTGCACGAGGCGATCATGCGGCTGCCAAAGGGCTATGAGACCGATATCGGCGAAGGTGGAAGCCTGCTCCTTCGCGCTCAGCGCCAGCAGCTGGGACTGGCACGGGCGGCCTATGGGAATCCGTCCCTCATCGTTCTCGACGATCCGAACTCGAGCCTGGACTATGACGGCGAACGCATGCTGTACAAGGCGATTGAGCGCATGAAATCGAGGGGCATGACCGTTGTTATCATAACTCACCGGATGGGTATCCTGCCAGTTACCAACAAAATTGCCATTATGCGCAACGGGACTGTGGCTGCCTTCGGCGACAGTGAGCGGATTTACGAAACTTATCTTCAACCGCCATCTCGAACAGGAACGTAGGGAGGGACGCGGTCATGACCCTTGTTCAACTGGATGCTACGCTGGCGAGATTTTCAAATTCGTCACGAGCGAGCCAGCGCTTTGCGGAACGATCGATGGCGACAGTCAAGCAACAGGCAGTCTACGCGCCAGTGCTCGGGACGAAACAGCGCGGCCCCGCCCCCCCTTCGCCCATGCCGGGGCTCAGGGGCGTAATGTGGACGGGGAACCTGTTGATCGGCATCTTCATAGTCGGATTGGGAATCTGGTCGGTCCTGGCGCCGCTGAAAAGCGCAGCGGTTGCATCGGGCGTCATCGAACCGGAGTCCAGCCGCAAGACCATTCAGCACCTGGAAGGCGGCATCGTGCGGCGGATACTCGTCAAAAACGGCGATGCGGTCACGGCCGGACAAGTCGTGATAGAACTCGACGACACGAAGTCCCGCTCGGAGCGTGACAGTATTCAAGGGCAACTTTGGGACGCCGAAGGAAGCCGCGCCCGCCTGCTTGCCGAGCAGACGGGCGCTGACCATATCGCCTTTCCGCAAGACCTCAGGGCAGCAATGGACAAAGATCCTTCGGTCGGCGCGATTATGACCGGACAACGGAAAATCTTCGAAGCGCGTCGCCAGGTCATGCAGGCGGAAGCTGGTATCACCAATGAGAAAATCGCGCAGGTGCGCCAGGAAGTCATCGGACTTGGCGCACAGAAGGCAGCACTGACCGACAGAGCGGCAATCTCGCAGCAGGAACTGGATCAGGTTACGACCCTCAACGCCAAGGGATTGGAACGAAAGAATACCGTTCTCAACCTACAGCGGGAAAAAGCAGACCTTGCCGGCCAGCAGGGTCAGGTGGAGGCGCAGATTTCGCGCGCCTACCAGGTGATCAGCGAGGCACAGGCCGATCTTGCAAAGCTTGAGAGCGACCGGCTGAGCGAAGTCGCGCAAGGCATGCGCGACACGGAAAATCAGATCATGCAATTGCGCGAGCGCTTGTGGGCGATCGACGACCAGCTTTCAAGGACCGATATCCGTGCTCCCGAAGATGGAACAATCATGAACCTGCGCATCCACACCGCCGGCGGAGTGATCGGCGCGGGCGAGCCACTCGTCGATCTTGTGCCGCGCAGCGATCGTCTCATCGTGTCCGCCCACGTCAGACCGGAAGACATCAATCTCGTCCGTGCAGGACTTGAGGCGCAGGTTCACCTCCTTCCATACAATCAGCGGCGCGTTCCATTGCTGAAAGGCCGGGTCGAGTATGTATCGGCGGACCGTCTTACCGACGCGCAGAGCGGCCAACCATACTTTGCTGCGACGATCCGAGTAACGGACGAGCGGTTGGCGAAGATGAGCGATGTCGAACTGGTCGCAGGCATGCCCGCACAGACACTGATCGAAACGGGCAAAAGCAGCGTGGCGTTCTATGCTGTCAGACCACTTCTCGACAGTTTCCACAGAGCATTTCGTGAGGACTGAAGCGGTGATGGGCAAGAGAAAATTCGACGACGACCAGATTTCCGGCATTCTGAAAGAGCACCAGGCTGGGGTGACGGTTGCTGATGTTTGCCACAAGCACGGCATCAGCGAACCGACCTTCTATCGGTGGCAATCCCTTCATTTCGGAAATGCCGGTCTCGATTCCAAAAGAATGAGAGCACTGATGGAGGAAAATCAGAAGCTCAAGAAACTTTTGGCCGAAGCCATGCTCTCCGCAGCAACACTGAGCGAGATGCTGGCGAAGACATCGAATGGGCGAAACTAACCTCCAATCATGGAGTGAGCCGCGTTCGGCCCTTTTTATATCAGGGCAGGCAGTATGTTTTTGGCCAAGTAGCCTCAGAAATGGAGGGCAAAGGAATACGGCTCAAAAGCTAGTAAGCTCTATCATCATGTGGCCTAGCTCTCGAAGGAATCCCAATCGCTTCCGACTATGATGGACAGATAAAGGTCCACTGTGGGACGGTATTAAGCCGATCGGAATAGACTATTCTTTGGCAGCAATCATATTCTGCTCGACGAGTTGAATGATGCCGGCGGCGGGGTTAACGCCGAGGCCAAGTGGTTTTGCCACATGCGTCTCGATCGCTTCCACAGCCTTTCCAGGCTCAAGATTATCACCCCGCCCGCATATGGACCCGGCTTGAGCCTCCCGAGCACGGGCTGCGCATCGCTTACGGTCGGGCGCGTGCCGCCACGACCGTAACATGCCGGTCCAGGCGTCAAGCCCGCGCCTTCCGGTCCAGCTCTTAGAAGCCCCGCACGGTCCACGGAGGCGATCATGCCTCCGCCTGTGCCGACCGGGTGGATATCGACGGAAGGAATGTTCAAATGATATCACCATGGACACAGATCGATTGTGCCTCGATCGCGATATCTGTCCCGTCGACAGCCGTTACCCGGCCCTCCTGCACGAGGCGCAGCATTCGTGCGCAACCCTCGCGGCTATCCGTTGATCGTCCACGGAGCTTCCGATGCTTTCGTACCTTTACAAGGCGAGACAAGCCTGTTTGGTTGACTCGAGGCGTGGGCCGGCAGGATCGCGCTCATATGCCTCCAGATAATCCTTCTGCTCTGCGACCCGCAAGCGAAACGTTTCGACGACATTCCGCGCGCCGGCCTTAGGCCTATCCGCCTTCTTGGCAGACCATTTCTCAATAAAATCCGTCACAACGATATGTTCCATAGCTTTGAGATGCATTGTCGAAAGATCCTGCATCTCCCAGCGGACACACCCTAGTCCCTCATGTATTGCCCCTCATGTATTGCAATGGCAGTTCAATGATTTGCGCGCGCATCGTTCGCCCTGTCACCGGAGTTTAATCCGGTGACAGGGCAGACCGCCGACGGGTGGCAGTGGTGTCGGCGACCGGGGGCAGTCATGCACTATCTGAATAGAGCTGCCTTGAACATTGGACCTTGGTCTGATGACGATCTCCCATTGCAATTTTCTGCTCCTTCAATCCAATCTTTTGCACACAATATCGGTGGGTATCGACGTGCCCATGAAGCCGAACGCTTTTCACCTTGAGATCGGCTCTTTAGACTTCCCATCCTATTGATTGGATGGCCAATGACGTCCCAGCTCGACATGTTTTCGCAGAATGCACAGACCGTTCGCAAAACGTCGGCATCAAATTTGCGCGATCGGCACTACTCCAAAGCCAGGGCTATCCGCTCCGAGGCATCATTCTCGATACAGAAACCACCGGTCTCGATTCGAGGAAAGACGAGATCGGAAATGTCACCGACGCCATGGTCCTCGGCCAGATGATCGACATGCCGGCGGTGCGGGCGCTCATCGAGCCCGAAGATCCCATCATTGCCCATAATGCCGGCTTCGATCGTCCCTTTTGCGAGGCCTTTTCTCATTTTTCTCCGCAAGGCCTGGGCTTGCTCGAATTCTGAGATCGATTGGAGTGCCAGAAGATATGAGGGAACCAAACTCGGCTATCTCGTCAATCAGAGTGGCTATTTTCATATCGGACACCGCGCTGTCGATGATTGTTTCGCGCTGTTGGAGGTGCTGGTGCTCTCCCAGAGCGATAGTGATCAAACACCTTTTGCCGAGCTTTATCAGACAAGCCAGCGGTCCCGCGCGCATCTTCGCGGCGAACGCACCCTTCGACCTGAAGGACCAGCTCAAAGAGCGAGGCTATCGCTGGGAGGATGCCGATCCGCCAGTTCAGCGTCTGACAGCGTTCGAGCGGTTCCGGAGCCGAAAGTAGTTACAACTCCAGTTTTTCTGTCCACCAGCTTGTGACACCATCGAGAGGCTTGGTTGCGGCCGCGGAGTCGAACCGCCTGTTTCGGCTTACTTTCACCGACGAGCGCACCGGCGCTCCTGGCCGCATCTCCCCTGACTTGCGAACTCAGGATCAGAAGTCTACGACCGACGCGACAGTTTTCCAGCTCCCCAATAGTACTAAATCGTCTGCACCTTCCGCGCTAACAATTCCTCCCTACGCGTCTAATCTCGACCGGAGCGTTCGGTTTGCATGCATCGATTGCCGGAAAGAGACCCCTCTCGACACTATACATCGAGGCATCTAATACCGCTTGGGATTCTCAACCCTCTCAACGGGATGGAATCTGCCGATGCCCTACTCGGTTTGAACCTTCCGTTGCACCTGATCTTTCACCAAGCCAAAGCGACCTCTCATGATGGACCACCCACCATACAACCAAGAAATTACGGCACTTGGTGAGAACTGAACCACAGAACCCCAGCAACCTCCGATAATTGAACGGTCGCGATGCGACGTGCTTAGGGCAATTTTCTGCCAGTCCTGCTGCGCGGATCATCGACCGCATCTCTTTTTGTGCGGATACGTTTTGCCTCAAGTCAGGTCGCCTTGCATGTGTCGGGCTCCGAAATTCGTACAATATACTTGCCGTCGAGATGATATGATCATCGCTTGCCTTTTAATTGCATAACCAGCAAATATTCGCTTTAGTTGCCTTGATATAAACGAAATGAAATTTGCTGCAATCAACGGTTAATAGGCAAATAAAGGCACAGCAATCAGCATAATATTTAACATTAAATTTATGCAATATTCCAGCAATCTTAACCACTTTGTCAGGTAGAGGGCGCTCTCATCGTTACGCAGCGCCATAGGCGGCGAGCAGGAAGCTCCTTCTCTGTACTGTCCCTATCATCCGAAGCGGGTCATCGCTGGCGTGCAACCATGCCGTCGCACTAGCGGTCTCCACTCTTTACCGAGAGCGACCAAGCCATGTCATTTCTTCAGAACGTCAAGATCAGGACTAAGATCCTATCAGTGATCATCCCGATCTGCATGATCGGCATTGGCGGAGCGCTGCTCATATCATCGCAATATCGCGACACCGTAGGCAGCTATTCCAAATTCATATCCACAGATGAAGCTGCTGCGGTCCAGATGTCTATGGCCAATCAAAGATTGGCTGCGCTGAGCTATAATGCCTATCAAATCCTGGTCTACAGCTCGAAAGATCAGGAAATGGCTAGCTTCCTCACCGGCTATGAGGAGAATAGGCAGGCACTCCTGGAGCGCTTCGCAAATGTCAAACAATCCCTGCCTGAACAAGCAGATGCGATAGAGCCGCTTTTGGCAAGGGCCAAAGATATTCTTGTCCTAACCGACAAAGCCGTAGCCGCTGGCAAACTCGATGATAATGACACAGCAACAAGCATGCTGAAGCAAGCAGATAAATTGATCGGCGAAGAAGCCCTTGCCATTCGGCATTGGGTTGAGACCAATAATCAGAACATCAGCGCCAAGAGCGATGAATTGGGCGCCCATGCAGCAGCTACCATCACCGACACCCTGATCGCGCTTGGCGTTCTTTTCGCGGCTGCGGTCGTAATCGCGGCCTTTGTCTCGGCGCGCGGGATTGCCGCCCCGATCGAACGGCTGCGGGCACGCATGGTATCGCTTGCGGACGGCAAGACCGATGAGCAGATCGCCGGCATTGGCCGCAAGGACGAAGTCGGCCAGATGGCTGCTGCCGTCTCCATCTTCCGCGACCATGCCATCGAGCGGATAAGACTGGAACAGGAGGCGAGCGCCAATCGCAGCCTCTCCGAGAAGGAAAGGCTGGAGCGCGAAGCGCAGAAGGCCAAGGATGCGGCGGACACGCAATTTGCCGTCGATGGCCTGGCAAGCGGTCTGGCCGAGCTTTCGAACGGCAATCTGGTCTATCGCATCGAGCAGCCCTTCGTTGATCACCTCGACCGTCTGAGGGCCGATTTCAATGCCTCGATGGCGAAGCTGGAGGAAACGCTGCGCTCCGTTGGCCAGGGAGGTCAGGCCATTGCCGCCGGCGCCAGCCAGATCCGGTCTGCAGCCGATGATCTTTCCAAGCGCACCGAGCAACAGGCAGCCTCCGTCGAGGAGACGGCGGCCGCACTCGAGGAGATCACCACGACCGTCAAGGATTCCACCCGGCGCGCCGAGGAAGCAAGCTCGCTGGTCGGACGCGCGCGCATCGGCGCCGAAAAATCCGGGGAAGTCATGCAGGAAGCGATTGCCGCCATGGAGGCAATCTCGAAATCCTCGGGCGAAATCAGCAATATCATCGGTGTCATCGACGATATCGCCTTCCAGACGAACCTGCTGGCGCTCAATGCGGGCGTCGAGGCGGCGCGGGCGGGAGAAGCGGGCAAGGGCTTTGCCGTCGTCGCCCAGGAAGTCCGTGAGTTGGCACAGCGCTCCGCCACGGCCGCCAAGGAGATCAAGGCGCTGATTTCCACATCCGGACAGCAGGTCGACAGCGGCGTCGATCTCGTTACCAAGACAGGGCACTCGCTGCAGCAGATCGTCAAGGAGGTCGAAGACATCGACCGCAACGTGCGGGCGATCGTCGAGGCCGCCCGCGAGCAGGCGACCGGCCTGCAGGAGATCAGCACGGCGGTCAACAGCATCGATCAGGGAACACAGCAGAATGCCGCCATGGTCGAGGAATCCACCGCGGCAAGCTACAGCCTTGCCAAGGAGGTGACGGCCCTGAATGAGCTGCTCGGACAATTCGATCTGCAAAGTGGTCGCAGCCATGCGCGGCCAGCTGCCGCGACGGAGCGATCCAGCCCTGCCGCCTCGCCTGCACGGGCGCTGCGATCCAGGATCGCCGGCGCATTCGGTGGTTCC